>CAVQAY010000004.1:392500-3042978 GCA_963710635.1 uncultured delta proteobacterium | reverse complement strand
CGGCGCCTTCACCGAAGCGATGGGCCTCGGGTTCGACGCGTCCGGGTACGGAATGGGGAAGCGTTCCCAGCGCTACGCTGCGATCGTCGACGATGGGGTGGTGAGGATGCTGGCGGTCGAGGCGCCCGGAAAGTTCGAAGTGAGCAGTGCCGAGGCCGTCCTGGAGCATTTGTGATGCTGTCATGGATCGTGGCGTGCATCGCCGCGGCCGGGGCCGTCGCTGGCTTCGCGTTTGGCGCCGCGCGCGCACGGGCACTGGCCGATGCGAGCCGCGAGGTGGAGGCCCTTCGCACGGAGCTGGGGGCCGCGCGCGGGCGGGTCGAGAAGCGCAGCGATGCAGACCGCCGCCGCGACGAGGAGCTGGCCGAGCTTCGCCGTCGGCTCGAGAAGACGAAGAAGCGCGCGAGCCAGGCGCGCGATGACGAGCGTCTGGAGTCGTCGCGCATCCACGACCTCGAAGAGAAGCTTCGCCTCGCGCAGGCCGACGCGCGCGGCATGCGCGGAGAGCTGCAGCGCGCCGAGGCCGAGGTTGCGCGGCTCCGCGAGGCGCCCCGGCCGAAGGCGCCCGCGCCGCCTCCTCCGCCGGCGCCCGTGCCTGCGGCTCCCGAGGCGCCCCGTGACGAGAGCCTCGTGCGCCGCGCGGAGGAAGCCGAAGGGCGCGCTCTCGCGCTCGAAGAGCAGCTCGTGGCGGCGCGCGTCGACGCCGAGCGGCAGCGCCGGAAGGTGGCTGCGCAAGACCGGCTCTACGTCGCGCTGCGCGGCGAGCTCGGCGCGAAGAAGGACCGGCTGCGCGCCCAGCAGGAGGAGCTCGAGCGTCTGCGTGCACTGCGGCTCGTCCTCGCGGAGGACCTCGCCGAGCCGGTCCAGGTGGTCGAAGCTCCCACTGCCGGTGAGGGTTCTCCCTGACGCAGGACGAACGGGAACACCCACCGCATGCGCGAATTGCCGGATGAGCTGCGAGGAGCACGCTCCCTCCTCAAGAGCGTTCCAGGCTCCTCCGATTCACCCCGTGGCACACAGCCAGCCGGATCGCCGATCCGCGCCGGAGGCGGGTTTGGCCAAGGGGTGGCGTACGTTCCTACGACGACTCGAAGCGTGGCTTCGCACGCGATCGGACCGCCTGCGAAGCGCCTCGCCGCGCGCGTCGGTTTTGCACCGGACGGCTCGCTCGCAGCGGGCGCCGACCGAGGCACCAGGAGCAGGCCCGCCGAGGACGGACCCGACGGGATCGGGGAGTGGTTCGGGCAGCTCGCTCGGCTCTCGAGGACGTGATCTGGCTCGCCGAAGGAGGCAGGCATCCCCGCTTCCTCTACGTGAGCCCCGCCTTCGAGCGCGTCTTCGGACGCCCGGTCGAGGACGTATCTGGCCGACCCGAGAGCGTGGCTCGGCGCGATCGTTCCCGAAGATCGCGACCGGCTCGTCGCCTTCTGTGCGACGCCGGTGAAGGAGCCGGCCGAGATCGAGTTCCGCATCGCGGACGGCGATGGAAGCATCCGGTGGCTTCGGTCGTCGCTGGCGCCGGTACCCGGCGAAGATGGGGAGCGACGCGAGCCCGTTCGGATCGCCGGCGTCACGAGCGACGTCACCGCGCAGAAGGAGCAGGCGCGGGCCCTGCGCGACAGTGCACGCACGAGCCGCTTCGCCGTGCAGAGACTCCGTATCGCGCAGGAGCGAAGCCGCGCGATCCTCGCCGCGATGCCGGACGTCATCCTCGAGGTGACGCCGCAGGGCCGGTGCGTCGATTACCGCGCATCGCGGCCCGAAGATCTGTTCCTTCCTCCCGCGAAGGTGATCGGGCGCGATCTGTCGGAGGTGGTTCCGGCCGACGTCATGCCGCAAGTGCGGGAGATCATGGAGGAGGCGCAGCGCAGCGGCGAGTTGAAGCATGCGGAGTACGCGCTGTCGCTCCGCGGCGGCACCGTACACTACGAAGCCCGCTTCATCTGGTGCTCGACGGGAAACTGCCTCGTCACCATCCGCAACATCACCGACCGCAAGAAGAGCGAGGAGGTGATGCAGAAGGCCCGGGAAGAGGCCGAGGCCGCGAGCCTCGCCAAGAGCACGTTCCTCGCGACCATGAGCCACGAGATCCGCACGCCGATGAACGCGGTGATCGGAATGACCGGGCTGCTGCTCGACGGCCCGCTCGAGCCGAGCCAGCGCGAGTACGCCGAGACCATCCGCTCCTCCGGCGAGGTCCTGCTCGCGCTCATCAACGACATCCTCGACTTCTCGAAGATCGAGGCGGGGAAGCTCGTCGTCGAGACCGTTCCGTTCGACCTGCCGGCGATGATGGAGGAGGTCGTCGATCTGCTCTGTGCGCGGGCGTCCTCCCAGGGCAACAGCCTCCGCTGCCAGATCGATGCCGACGTTCCGGCTCACGTTCTCGGCGACCCGGTGCGGCTGCGGCAGGTGCTCCTCAACCTCGCGGGCAACGCGGTGAAGTTCACGACGAACGGCGTGGTGGAGATCCACGTCTCGAACGAGCCGGGCGCCGGGGATCCCCCGAGGATCCGCTTCGAGGTGCGCGACACCGGCCCGGGGATCGCCGAGGACGTGCAGCCGAGGCTCTTCCAGGAGTTCACCCAGGTCGACGCGTCGACGACGCGGCGGTTCGGCGGCACCGGGCTCGGCCTCGCGATCTCGAAGCGCCTCGCCGAGCTGATGGGCGGCGACATCGGGCTGCGCAGCCGCCTCGGGTCCGGGAGCACGTTCTGGGTCACCGTGCCCCTGCCCCTCGCAAAGGGCGACTGCGCCGAAGCGCGGTCCGCGCGACCGCACTCGGCCGCGTCCCTCGGGCTGCGCGTGCTCGTCGCCGAGGACAACGCCGTCAACCAGCGGCTGGCGCTGGCGCTGCTCCACAAGCTCGGATGCCGGGCGGATGCCGTCTCCAACGGTCGCGAGGTCGCTCGCCTCGCTCGAGCAGGCGTCCTACGACGTGGTGCTGATGGACTGCCAGATGCCCGAGATGGACGGCTACGAGGCCACGCGGGAGATCCGCCGGCGAGAAGGACGAGGGTCGCCGCATTCCGATCGTGGCGCTCACTGCCAATGCGCATGAAGGGCGACCGCGAGCGCTGCCTCGAGGCGGGGATGGACGATCACGTCTCGAAGCCGGTGCGGATCGAGGCCTTGCGCGCCGCGCTCGAGCTCCACGCCTGGCCCGCAGAGGGCGGCAAGCGGGGCGGCTGAGTCGCTCCCGGCCCGGGAACGCCGGAGGGTGGGGGCGCGCCCAGTCGCCGGGTAAGCTCCCGGCGTGTCCGATCTCGCAGCGACCGCACGCGCCGCAACGGCGATCCCGTATGCGCGCTCGCTGATCGCCCTCGAGAGCGCCAGCTACGCCGCGATCCAGCGCACGGTGGCCCTGCTCTTCGCCCTCTCGCGGAGCCGCGCGTTCCAGCGCGGGTCGACGCGGGAGCTCCGGAGACCGCGCGGCACGACGCCGGCAACGCCGGCGTGTTCATGGGCTACGACTTCCACCTGACCGAAGCGGGCCCGAGCTGATCGAGATCAACACCAACGCCGGCGGCGCCCTCCTGAGCGGCCTGCACACGGCCGCCCTGTGCAAGCCCGAGCGGCTGAGATGCTTCTGCGCCGATCTGCTCCCGGTTGCGACCATGGAGGCGCGCATCATCGGAACCTTCCGCAGCGAGTTCGAGGCCGTGCGGGGCCCGGACGCCGTGCTGCGGCGCGTCGCCATCGCCGACGAGAGGCCGGACCAGCAGTTCCTGCGCGAGGAGTTCGACCTGTTCGCGCTCCTGTTCGAACGAGCGGGGATCGAGGCGCGGATCTGCGACACTGCGGACCTCTCGCGCGCTGCCGGTGGCGGCCTGCGTCTTGGAGACGACGCCATCGATCTCGTCTATCTGCGCGACACCGATTTCCTGCTCGAGGCCAGGGGTCGGCTGCGCTGCGGGCCGCGGTTCTGGCCGACGAGGTCGTCGTCACGCCCTCGCCGCGCGAGCACCACCTGCTCGCCCACAAACACCGCCTCACCGTGTTCTCGGACCCGGAAGCGCTCGGCAGGCTCGGGGTGTCGCCGGACGACGCCGCGTTCCTCGGCCGCGTGATCCCGGAGACCCGCACGCTGGCGGCGCTCGGCATCGAGCGCGCATGGAGCGAGCGCCGCGAGTGGGTGTTCAAGCCCGCCGCGAGCTTCGCGAGTCGCGGTGTCTACCGCGGTGACAAGATCTCCCGCAAGAAGCTCGACGAGATCTTCGCGGAAGGTGGGTATCTCGCCCAGCGCCGGATCGAGCCGGCCGCGGTCGCCGTGGATACCGACGCGGGGGTGCAGCGGATGAAGTTCGATGTCCGTGCCTACGCCTACCGGAGCGAGGTGCTCCTCCTCGGCGCCCGCGTCTACCAGGGACAGGTCACGAACCTGCGGACGCCCGGCGGGGGTTTCTCCGCGATCTGCGTCGTCAAGGACGCGGCGTAGCCGCAAGGCGATCGTCTGCTCCGAACTCTCCTGCCGGCAACTTGCCGGTGGCCGAACGGGCCCTCAACCCGTGGCTGCGGGGCGACGATCCTGTTCGCACGCATCCGCGTAGGAGGGCCCCCCATGCGAACCTCGATCCTCGTCCGCACTCTCGCGATCTCCGCGTTCCTGCCGGCAGCGGCCGCCCAGGCAGCCGCGCAGGCCGGCGTCTCTGCCGCCGTTCGTGGCGAGGTGATGCTCGCGCGCGCGCAGGCAGTGGGCCGCACCGTCGCGAGCGGCGAAGCGATCTTCCTGCAGGACCGGATCCAGAGCGGCGATCGCTCTGGCATGCAGATCCTGCTCCTCGACGAGACCACCTTCACCATCGGACCCGACAGCGAGGTCGAGGTCGACGAGTTCGTCTACGATCCCGCGACCAACGCCGGGAAGCTCGGCGCCCACGTCGCCAAGGGTGTCTTCCGCTTCGTCACCGGGAAGATCGCGAAGGAGCAGCCGAGCAACGTCACCCTGACGCTTCCGGCGGGGAACATCGGGATCCGGGGGACCATCGTCGCCGGGATGGCGAACCCCGCCTCTCGCTCGTCGCTGGTCGTCCTCCTCGGCGAGGGGCCCGAGAATGCAGCGGACTCGGAGCCCGGGTCGATCGACGTCTGCAACGCCGGATCGTGTACGCACGTGGCGCGTCCAGGGTTTGGCGTCCGGATCGACGGCGTCGAGGCGCCGCCGACTCCCGCCTTTCGTCTTGGCGACGACACGATCGACCGGATGCTCCGCGGAGTGGTCGGTGACGGCGGCATCGTCGAGCGTGCGGCCATCGACGCGCGCGACGAGGGCGTGAGCCCGAGCGGCGCCCTGGCGGAAGATCCGCGCGGCGACCGCAAGGACGCGCGTGAAGCGTGGAAGCGCCTCATGCGGCTCGACCGGGTCGACGAGGCGACGGAGCTCGCCGCGCAGGACGGCCTGCTCAGCCAGGAGGAGCGCCTGCTGGGAGGGCTGCGCGGCTTCCCCGATGGGCCCACCACCTTCGATCAGCTCCGCAGCATCCCCCAGGGCAAGATCCACTACGCCCAGGCTGGAGTGCCCCTCACCGGAGGCCAGTACGGCTTCAGCATCGACGTCGATCTCGGCGCACGGACCTTCGGCGGTGGCGGGAGCGCGATGTGGGTGACAGGCCTCCGGAACGGAGTCGCTCACTTTCCGGTCTCCCAGTCCTACGCCGGTGCCTCGGGATATTCCAACTTCTCGTTCTCGTCGAACGCCATCTCGGGCACCGGATGCGGCTCCTACTGCACGGCGCACCTCGCGGTGCTCCCGCAGAACGTGAACGGCTTCGTCGCTGCGAAGGCGCTGCACGAGATGGTGATCGATGATTACCTGAGCACGGAGATCGACCGGGGGGCCGGCGTCGCCCCCGCGCTTCCCGGCGCCACGCCGTAGCCGCTGCGTCACATCGGGACGATCTCGCTCGAGAGCGGCGAGTCGCCGGCGCCGTTGTACGTACTCGCCCGGTAGTAGGCCGGATCGTCCGCGCGCGAGAAGAGCAGCTGCAGCCGCACCTCGTCCGGATTCGACGAATCCCGCAGGACGTACGCCGTGAGCGAGAGCGGAGGCGACCCGTCGGTGGGGGCCGCCTGATAGTCGAGGCGCTCGCCGCCCTCGCCCGGTGCAGGCGTCCCGAACACGAACTGGGTGTCACGCTCGTAGACGCCGGTCACGGGAGAGAGGCGCCAGAGCCACACTCCGGAGACCGCCTTCGAAGCGAAGTCGGGAATCTCGATGGTGAAGCAGCCGACGGTGCAGCCCTGGAGGGAGAGCGCCGCGACGGTGATCGTGGCGAGTGCAATCTTTCGAAGCCGGGTTCGCATGAAGGGACTCCTCGTAGTCCCTCCTCCCCTCCGCATCGGACTCCGGGCGAGATCCTGCGTGAGGCGCGTCACCAGCGCGGCCGGCGGTTCCGTGCGCCAGCGCACGGAATCCGGGATCGGGCGCGCGAATCCGGTGCGGGCTAGTGACCGTGTCCCATCCAGGCGGTGAGACCGGTCATCAGCGCGATGCCCAGGAGGAACGTCACCGTGTAGATCCCTTGGTCCCGGTGCTCGTGGGAGTGGAGCTCGGGGATCAGGTCCGATGCCGCGACGTAGATGAACATCCCCCCGGTCGCCATCAGGAACCAGCCGAGCTTCGGCTCGACGGTGCCGCGGAACGCGAAGCAGGCGAGGGTTCCGAGCACGGCCGTCAGGCCCGAGGCGAAATTCACGACGAGCGCCTTCTTCGGCGAGAGCTTGCCGCGCACCAGGATTCCGTAGTCTGCGATCTCCTGCGGGATCTCGTGGGCGATCACCGCCACCGTGGTGGCGAGGCCAATGGCAGGGCTCGCCAGGAAGCTCGCCCCGATCACGACGCCGTCGACGAAGTTGTGCACCGCGTCTCCGATCAGGATCATGTAGCGCGACGCGACGGCGCGGCTCTCCTCGTGGACGTGGAACCCGTGGAGGAAACGCTCGAGGAAGAAGAACGCGATCATCGCCGCGAGCGCCGCGGTGAAGATCCAGCGGGTGTCTTCTGTGCGCTCGATGGCTTCCGGAAACAGGTTGAGGAAGACCGTCGAGAGCAGGACTCCGGCAGCGAAGCTGAGCAGGAGCATCTCGGAGCGCTCGGTCCAGCGCCGCGAGAACGCGAAGACGACCCCCACGAACGAGATGAGGCTCACGACGAGAGTTGCGAGGAGCGCCTGAGCGAGGGGGGACACGGGATTGCACCTCGTCAGGGTGGAGCCCCGATGGTGGGGTGGTCCGCCCGGCCCAGTCAAGTGCTTGACTGGCCGGACCGCGTGTGGTGGACTGCCCTCCGCGCTGCATCCTGCAAGCCGCGAGGGCCCGGGCGGCCGTGTTCCTGCTCGAATTCCTCACCACGGTCCTGCTGCAGACGTTCGCGGTGCTCCACGACGGCGGCATCTTCGTCCTGCTCGGCTTCGCCATCGCCGGGCTGCTGCACGTCTGTGATCGATCCCGAGCGCATCGCGCGCCACCTGGGAGGCCGGAACCTCCGCTCGGCGACGGCCGCGGCGCTGTTCGGGGCGCCCTTGCCCCTGTGCTCGTGTGGCGTTCTCCCCGCCGCCATGGCCCTGCGGAAGAAGGGTGCGAGCCGCGAGGCGACGCTGTCGTTCCTGATCACGACCCCCGAGACCGGTGTCGATTCGATCGCCGTCACCTATGCGTTCTTCGGACCGGTGCTGGCCGTCGTCCGTCCGGTGGTCGCGGTGGTGACGGGTCTGGTGGCGGCGGCAATTTCTCTGCGCAGCCCGGGCACGGGGCAGGAGCCGGAGCCTGGCCCGGCGGCCGCCGCCTGCGACGACTGTGGCGACGACGCGCCCGGCGAGGTCGCCAGCCCTGCAGGGGGCAGTGGGTCCGTTTCGCCGTCTCCGGCGGCTCGCTTGCGGGTCGCCGCGCGCTACGCCTTCGTCGATCTCTTCGACGACCTCGGCTTCTGGCTGGCCTTCGCCTTCCTGCTGGCGGGAGTGCTCTCGACCCTCCTTCCCGGAGACTTCTTCGCGCGCCTTCTCCCCGGCACGATCGTGCCGATGCTCGCGATGGTCGCCGTCGGAGTCCCGCTCTACGTCTGTGCCAGCGCGTCGACACCCCTCGCCGCACTCTTCGTCGCCAAGGGCGCATCGGTGGGCGCTGCGCTGGTCTTCCTGTTGGTGGGCCCTGCCACCAACGCAGCCACCATCGGTGCGGTGAGCCGGGTCCTCGGTCGCCCGTTCCTCCGGATCTACCTCGGAACGATCATCGGGGTCGCGATCGCTGCGGGCCTTGCAGTCGACCTGCTGCTCCCGGACCTCGCGCAGCAGGTCCGGTTCGGGTCGGGCGGAGACGGTGCAGCCTTCGGTCTGCTGAAGACGGCCGGCGCGCTGGTGCTCGTCGCCTTGCTGGCTGCGTCGCTCCGGCGCACGGGGCTCCGGCCGGGGCTCGGCGAGCTTCGCGACAACGCGGTCGCCACGATCGGATGGCTCCGCGGGCTGCGGCTTCGGCCGATCCTGGCGAGCCGCGTGACCCAAGTCCTCCTCGCCCTGTGGGTCGCGTCGATCGTCCTCTCGGGGCTCGTCAGCGTTCCTCCCGGCGCCGTCGCACTCCAGCAGCGCTTCGGGCGGCTTCTGGGAGCGCCGCATCCTCCGGGCGCGGTGCTGGCGCTTCCCGGTGTCGATCGCGTCGAGCTGGTGCGAACCGACGAGATCCGGACGCAGCCCATCGGCTATCGGACGGTGGGCCGCGCGCTCGGCCGGTCTCCGCTGGTCGACGAGTCGATGTACGTGACCGGAGACGAGAACGTGATCGACCTGCACGCGGAAGCGCAGTGGCGGGTATCGGACCCCGTCGCATTCCGCCTCGGCGTCGAGAAGCCAGACGCGCTGCTCGCCGCGGTGGTGCGCGCGCGTCTCGTCGAGGCCATGGCCGGCTCGTCGATCGACGCGGTCTATACCGACGCCCGCGCAGAGGTCGAGACGAAGCTCGTCGAGGCCGTTCGCCACGACGTGGCGGGCCTCGGTCTCGGCATCGAGGTGGTCGGGCTACGGCTTCTCGACGTACATGCGCCCGCGACGGTCCACGATGCGTTCCGCGACGTCGCGAGCGCCCACGAGGATCGGCTGACGACGATCCACCGGGCCCACGAGTACGAGGTCGGTGAGGTGACGGTGGCACGGGGCCACGCGGCGCGCGCGGTGGCACAGGCGGAGGGCCAAGCTGCGGCACGGGTGGCCGGGGCGCGCGGGGCAGCGTCGGCCTTCGAAGCCCTGGCGGGCGAGCACCGCCGTGCGCCGGCCGCGCTCGAAGACCGTCTCTTCCTGGAGACGGCGGAGCGCGCCCTCACCGGCGCGCGCAAGATCATCCGCCCCGCACCGGGCACGGGGCCCGCCACCGAGATCTGGCTGCGGGAAGGCGATTCGCCGGTCGTCTTCCCGCCGCAGCCCGCTCCGGTCGCTCCCGGGAGGAAGCCATGAACGTTGGACGTGCTGCAAGGGGTCTCGTCGTCGTCGCTGGGCTCGGCCTCGCGGTGGCGACACCGTTCGTCGTCGATGCAGGCCAGTACGCCGTCGTCACGCGCTTCGGAAGGCCGGTGGCGACCTACACCGAGCCCGGACTCCATCTCCGGATTCCGGTCATCGACCAGGTCGTCCGCATGGATGCGCGCCTGCTCCTCACCGAGCCGCCGGTCTCGGAGTATCTGACCCTCGACAAGAAGAACGTCGTCGCGCGGCCATTTCTCGCCTGGCGCGTCGTGGATCCGCTGCGCTTCCTCCAGACCGTCCTCGTTCGGGACGTGGCCGAAGCGCGGCTTTCTGCGGTGACGAGCTCGGAGCTCGGCGCCGCACTCGGCTCGGTGCCGTTCGACGCCCTCGTCTCCGTCGACCCGGAGAAGATGCAGCTCGCCCGGATCGCCGAGGGCGTCGAGAAGAGGGTCCGCGAGACCGCCGTTCGCGAGTACGGTATCGACGTCGTCTCGCTCCGCCTCGAGCGGCTCGCCTTTCCGCAGCAGAACGAAGCCGCGGTGTTCCAGCGCATGCGCGCCGAGCGCGAGCGCATTGCGCGGCAGTTCCGCTCCGAAGGGGAAGAGGCTGCCCTCAAGATCCGCGCCGAGGCCGACCGCGCGCGCGCAGCGCTCCTGGCCGAGGCCGACCGCAAGGCGGCCGAGGTCCGGGGCGAGGCCGAAGCGCAGGCGGCACGAATCTACGCCGACGCGCTGAAGCAGGACCCGGAGTTCTTCCGCTTCGTCCGTACGCTCGAGTCGTACGACAAGATCATCGACGACAAGACGACTCTCGTGATTCCGGCCGACTCTCCGCTGATGCGCAGCCTCGTCGAGGGCCCACCCGGCGCGAAGGAACGCCGGTGAGGCCTCCGGCGGATTGGCACCTGGGCCGGCTCCTGCGGCCTGCGGGGGCGGCGGGGGTGGCTCTCGTCGGGATCGCAGCATGGCTCGCGTCGGGGATCTTCACCGTTCCCGCGACGAGCCTCGGTGTGACCCGCCTCTTCGGTGCGGTGACCGACCCGGCAGTGACGCCGGGTGTCCACTGGTGGTGGCCGGCGCCGGTCGGGTCCGTGGAGCGGGTGGAGGTGACTCGCACCTTCACCGTCACCATCGGCTACGCGGCGCCCGGCGACGACGAGTCGCCGCCGTGGAGCCTCGCCCTCGGACGCTGGCTCACGGGAGACACCAACATCGTCGAGATCCGGGCGCGCGTGAACTACCGCATCGCCGACCCGGCGCGGTGGCTGCTCGCGAGCGAACGCCCGCGCGCGCTCTTGCGCGACGTCGTAGGCTCGGCGATGACCGAGGCGACGAGCTCGCTCCCCGTCGACGACCTGCTCACCTCCGGGAGGCTTCGGCTCGCTGAACGCGTCACCGCGAGGGCGCAGGCGCTCCTCGATGCCCACGGCCTCGGCGTCCAGATCCTCGGGATCAATCTCGAGTCGGTCGAGCCGCCTGCCGACGTCATCGCATCGTTCCAGGCGGTGCAGAACGCGAAGGCCGACCGCGAGCGGACGGTCTCGGAGGCGCAGGCCTACGCCAACAGCGTCCTGCCCGTGGCACGTGGCGAGTCGGAGAAACGGATGAGTGAGGCGCTCTCCCATCGCGCGCAGCGCGTCGAGGCCGCGGAGGGCGCTGCATCCGCCTTCGCGAAGCTCGCCGCCGAGCACCGGCAGTCACCGGCGCTGCTCGAACAGCGGCTCTACCTCGAGACCGTCGAGCGGGTCCTTCCGCGGCTGAAACGAACCGTGCTGTCACCGGCGCAGTCGTCCGGGCCAGCGCTCCGCCTCGTCGAGTAGGCAGGCCGACACCGGGCTGCTGCTTCCTGTCACGATCTTCGAGGAAGCTGTGGCACTGCGGCGCACTCCGGGCGCCGAAAGACGCGCAGCGTCATGCTCGATCTGGCACATCTCTTGCTGTCCTCCGGCCCGGAGGTGTTACCCATGCTCGTGGCTTCGACTCGGCGCGCCGCGGTGGCGGCAGCGCTCGCACTTTCCTTGGCTCCCGCGCCTGCGGTGGCGGACGACACGTCGGCGTGTCCCACCTGGTTCCCTGATTTTTCCTGCGACCGGCCTCAGCGTTTCGATGGGTTCGTGATGCCCGGAACGGCGCCGTACCTGTTCGAGGATCCCTTCACGACGACGGGCCTCTACCTCTGGGGCGTGTGGCACGAGTTCCCCGCCAATTCGGCGTTCCGCGGAGGCGACGTCGGGGTCGTCGCCTTGGCGGCGCGGGTGGCCATCACCGACCGGCTCTCCTTCATCGCGACGAAGGACGGCTTCATGTGGGCGAGCCCCGACAACCCGATCCTTCCCGACACGTCGGGATTGGTCGACCTGGCCGGCGGCTTCAAGTACGCAGCCGTGGTGATGCCGGAGGAGCAGTTCATCTTGTCTCCGGTCCTGCGCTTCGAGTTCCCGACCGGAACGCGTCGCATCTACCAGGGCAACGGCGACGGCGCCGTTCTCCCGAGCCTCTCGGTCGGAAAGGGCTTCGGGGACGTCCACCTGCTCGGTGACATCGGCGTCTACATCCCCTTCAACAACGCCGAGAGCAGCTCGATGATCTGGTACAACGTCCACGCCGACTATCGCGTGACGTCGTGGCTGACCCCGTTCGTCGAGTTGAACGGCTATTCCTACGTCCACGACGGCAACGGAAACCTCCCGATCCGTGTCGATCAGACCACGGCCGGCGCCCTCGGCGTCGACCGGGTGAGCCTCAACGCCGCGCAGACGCTGCTCGGAACGGGCGGCTTCGAGGGGCTCGATGTCACGAACCTCGGATCGGGGGACGTGGCGAGCAACACGGTGATCACCGGGGCCATCGGCGTTCGGATACCGCTCCCCGGAAACATCTCGCTGTCGGCCGCGTGGGAGGCTCCGATGACCTCGACGAAGTTCATCGAGAACCAGCGGGTGACGACGAACCTTTCGTACGAATTCTGATCCGACCCGCGGCTGGCGCGGGGTTCGCTTCGCCCCGAGGTGTGTCTTCTTGACGCATCTCGGGGCGATTCCTTTTGTACCAGGATCCGGGTACTCTGCTGTGCGCCTTGGCCGGTCGTCATCTCACGCGAGGAGTCCATGGCCGATTTCCTGTCCGCCTATTCGGTGCAGTACTGGCTCGAATCCTGCCCGCAGGGGTATCTCGAAGACACCGAGTACGGCCACGCTCCGGGAGAGACCGAGCCGGCGGCCGTCCTCGAAGACCCGCGGCTGAGGGAGCAGGCCATCCGCGCCACGGTGCAGGTCGTCGTCGGCGAACGCTGCGCGCTCGCCGCCTCGTCGGGCCTCATCAACTCGGCGCCCGACGAGCCCACCAAGCGCTACCTCGCGACGCAGACCCTCGACGAGGCGCGGCACGTCGAGATCTTCACCCAGCGTCTCTTCGACCTGGGCGTCCAGAAGGCGACCCTCGAGGACGTGATCCGCGAGCACGCAAATCCGCACCTCGTGCGGTTCGCCGACGTGCTCCTCGAGAAGGTCGACAAGAAGGACTTCGTCGCAGGCGTCGTCGGCCAGAACATCGTCCTCGAGGGCATGGCGTTCACGGTCTTCGAGATGATGCACGCGATGAGCCAGGGATCGAACCCGAAGTTCGCCCACACCCTCTCGGGCACCATCGCCGACGAGCGGCGCCACGTCGGCTTCGGCGAGAACCGGATTGGATCGCTCATCCAGGAGCATCCGGACAAGAAGCCCGAGATCGAGCGCATGCAGCGCGACATGTCGTATCACATGCTCGCCACCTTCGCGGATCTGTTCCGGGATGCGCCGACCGAAGGGGAAAGGCGTCGCATGTCGCAGGAGTCCGCCGCGCGCGGCGAGGCGAAGTGGCAGGGGCTCGACCTCGTCCAGGCCGATCCCAAGGACATGGAGCAGGTGCTCGCGAACACGGTGCTGCGGGAGTTCAAGCTCAGGCTCGGACGCATCGGCCTCGAGTACCAGACGCCGGTCCGGCCCTGAAACGGTCCGATGACGGAGCCGACTGCCGATCTCCACGCACTCGAGCCGGACCGCTTCCGAGAGGAAGTCCACTCCTTCGACTTCTGGTTCCATGCCGTCGAGGGCTACCTGTCGGCGACGCGCTTCGGACGCAGGCCCGAGACGGTCGAGGCGCAGCTCTCCGAGTCGGAGCGCGATCGGCTCATCACCGTCCTGTGTCATTACTGCATCGGGGAGACTGCGGCCCTCGAGGCGTCGAGTGGACTGATCGGGATTGCTCCGAACCGGCTCACCAAGATCTTCCTCGCGACGCAGGTGGCGGACGAGGGGCGGCACCTCGAGGTTCTCCTGCGTCGCCTGCAAGACCTCGGCGTGGCGAACCCGGAGCAGGAGATCGAGCGCCGGGCGCCGCGGAGCCTCGTCACCTTCAAGCGGCGTTTGCTCGAGCTGGTGCAAGGCAAGGACTGGGACGCAGCGATCTTCGCCCAGAACGTCATCCTCGAGTCGTTCGAGTTCACGGTCTTCCAGGCTCATGCGGCGACGGCCGACCCGGTGACCCGCGACGTGCTGCAGGGCATCGTCAAGGACGAACGGCGTCACATCGGCTTCGGTGAGAACGAGCTCGGCCGGCGGCTCCGGAACTCCCCCGCGGCGCGCGAGAGACTCACAGCCGTGCGGAGCGAGCTCGATCCGCTGGTGCTGTCGAGCTGCGAGGAGACCCTTGTCCAGCTCGGGACGCCGCCTTCCGAGAGGCCCGACCTCGGCCGCAGCTACCTCGCTGCAGTCCATCGGCTGGGCTTCGCATGACCTCCGCCAAGCACGCACCGGCGGCTCCCGAGGCCGCCGACACCGCGCCGCGAAAGCGGTACGTGCTCGAAGACACCGGCTTCGACGAGGTTCCCGAGAAGTACCGGAAGTACTACCGCAAGTGGAAGGGGCCGGCCGACGTGCTGGCGCCGAACGAGGTGCTCTGCCCGGTGTGCAAGGTGGTGATCCGGTCGCCGCGGGAGCTGCGGCCGGGTGACCGTGTCTACTGCATGGCGTGCTTCACCCGCTTCGTCGTGACCCGGACCGCGGCCGGAACGCTCGAGGCGACGGTCGAGTACTGAGCCGCGATCGGACGAGGAGGGTTCGTGGCCGCCACCGTTCTCCGGAACTGCACGCTCCTCGACTGCACCGGTGCGGATCCGGCTCCCCGGTCGACCGTGGTCGTCGAGGCCGGGCGGATCGCCCGGGTGGCGAGGGGCAGCGAGCCGGGCATCCCGCGCGACGCGCGCCAGATCGACTGCGCGGGCCGTACGCTGCTCGCTGGCCTCACCGATGCGCACGTCCACGCCGCGATCATCGAGACGGATTTCGGCAAGATGCACCGGGAGTCTCCGGCGACGGTGGCGCTCCGTATCAAGGACGTCCTCGAGCAGACGCTCCAGGCCGGCTTCACCACGATCCGCGACGCGTTCGGAATCGACTGGGGCTTCGCGCAGGCGACCGAGCGCGGTCTGGTGAAGGGGCCACGAATCCTGTTCACGGGTGCTTGCCTGTCCCAGACGGGAGGCCACGGCGATTGGCGGGAGCCTCACCACGAGCATAGTCCTGCCGAGGGGATTCGAGGCCTCGTCGCGACGCCGCGCATCTGCGACTCGCCCGACGAGATGCGCCGGGCCGCTCGTGAGATGCTCCGAATGGGAGCCCACGGCATCAAGCTCATGGCCGGCGGCGGCTGCATGTCGCCAACCGACGAGCTCGAGCACACGCAGTTCACCATCGACGAGATGGCGGCTGCGTGTCATGAGGCGACGACCGTCGGCAGGATCGCGCTCGCCCATGTCTACACACCGAAAGGGATCCTGAACGCGCTGCGAGCGGGAGTTCGCAGCATCGAGCACGGGAACTTCCTCGATGAGGAGTCGGCTGCTGCCATCCGACGGGCAGGCGGCTGGTTCGTCCCGACGCTCACCACCTACACGCTGATCAGCGCGCACGGGGCCGCGCAGGGGATCCCGCGCAAGATGATCGACAAGATCGACAAGGCGAAGGCGGGAGGGATCGAGTCGCTGAAGGTCGCGGAGGCTGCCGGCCTCGAGATCGGTTCGGGCTCCGACGTGCTGGGCGCCATGCAGCCGTTCAAGGCCATGGAACTGGGCCTGAAGGCGCAGGTACTGGGGGCTCACGGAGCGATCCTCTCGGCGACGAGGACCAACGCCCGGCTCTTTGGGATGGCGGACGAGATCGGAACGATCGAAGAGGGGAAGCGCGCCGACCTGATCGTCGTGGAGGGTCAGCCCCTCGACGACGTCTCGGTGCTCCAGGACTCGCGCAACGTCCGCCTCGTGATGCGTGACGGCGAGATCTTCAAGGACCGGATGGCCGACGGCTGACGCGCCCGCTGGCGGTCTCGGCGACGATCTCCTCCATCGTCTCGCGCTGGCGCTCCATGCTCTCGACGAGTCGAAGCTGCGCGCGGCAGCGGTCGAGGTTGTGCCCCTCGCGGTGGATCCGGAAGTAGCCGTCTCCGCGCAGGTGGTCGGTGAGGAAGCGGATACCGATCACGAGCGTGACGAGCAGGCCCGAGAAGGCGAGCTCGGCCGTCTCGGCCGGCGTGAGGAAGCGGGCGGCGCCCAGGTAGCCCTCGGCGAGCGCGGCGAACATCGGGGGACGCAGCTCGATCTTCGATAGGTCGCGCTCGTCCTCGGCCGTCGGACTGACTGCGGTGCGGACGAGGTCGCCGAAGTCATGGAGCACGAGACCTGGCATCACCGTGTCGAGATCGATCACGCACAGCGCCTCGCCAGTGCGGTCGTCGAGCAGCACGTTGTTCAGCTTGGTGTCGTTGTGGGTGATGCGTTCCGGCAGGATGCCCTTCGCGTGGAGGTCGAGGAGGCGCCCCACCATGGGCTCGCGCGCGAGGACGAACGCGAATTCTTCGCGGCACGCGCCGAGGCGCCCGTGGGAGTCGTCGCGCGCAGCATCGACGAGCGCCTCGAGCCTTGCCCGCGCGTCATGAAAGCGCGGGATCGTCTCGTGGAGCCGGGGCCCGGACAGGTCGGCGAGCTGCTCCTGGAAGAGGCCGAAGGCCGCCGCCGCCGCGCGGGCGTCGTCCTGCGAGCGGATCACGTCGTGGCTCGTCGCGCCTTCGATGAAGTGCCACGTTCGCCAGGTCTCGCCGGCGGCGTCTCGCCAAGAGAATCCGCCGCGACGTGCTGAGACGAGCCGCAGCGCCCGTCTCTCCGGGTCGGCGACGCCGGAGCGGCGAAGGGCCCGGTGCTGGTGCTCGGTCACCCGCACCACGTTCTCCATCAGCTTCTCGGGCTCGGAGAACACCTTGCGGTTGATCCGCTGCTGGACCCAGCGGGTCGTCTCGCCGCCGTGTTCGAAGACCGCGAGGAAGGTCTCGTTGATGTGGCCGCTCCCGAAGCGCGTCGACGAAACCCAGCGCCCCGGGATCTCGAACGCCTGGGCCACCTCTCGCAGCGGCTCCGTCATCTACTCCGGCTCGACCGTGACCTGCGTCTTCACGGAGTTTGCGATGAAGCAGTTCTCGTGGGCGGTGTGGTGGAGGCGCTCGAGCTCCTGCCGCGAAACCGGCTGGTCCGGGGCGAAGACGACCTTCGGGCGCAGCACGACGCGCGTCACGGCGAGCTTGCCCTCGGCGTTCTTCTCGAGGAACCCGGACGCCTCGTCGGTGTACGAATCGATGGTCATGCGCTTGCGGGCGACGACGGCGAGGAAGGTCAGCATGTGGCAGCTCGAGAGGGCGGCCGCGAGGGCGGCCTCCGGGTCGACCCGGTCGGGGTTGCCGAGGTACGCCGGCGCCGACGACGCGGGCACCTCGACGCCGCCGTCGAAGCGCCAGACGTGGTCGCGCGAATAGGTCTCGTAGGTGAACGCGGCCGGGCCGCGATTCCAGATCACCGTGGCACGATGCTCCGACATGGGAACCTCCTACGCGGTTGCCTCCAGCATGACGCCCGCGGCGGGGTTGGGCCAGCCCGCCCGCTGGGATCCCGGCAAGGGTCCCTGCTACAGATGTGCGCGCTCGAGAAGATCCGCGGGCGGCACCGCCCCCGGAGTAGGGGAACGACCGTGTGGGCCGACGCAGCGCTGTTCGGGGCAGCCTTCCTGGCTGGCGCAGTGAACGCCATCGCCGGAGGCGGCACCCTCATCACGTTCCCGGCGCTGCTGGCTGCGGGGCTGCCCGCCGTCACCGCGAACGCGACGAGTACGATGGCGCTGGTTCCGGGATCGCTCAGCGCCTTTTGGGGATACCGGAGGGAGATCCGCGGCGAGGGGAGGCTGCTCCTCGCCATGGCGGTGCCGAGTCTCGTCGGCGGGACGCTCGGGGCGCTGGCCGCCGACCGCGTCGGGGACGACGCCTTCGCTACGCTGGCTCCGCTCCTCGTCCTCGGCGCAACGTGCCTCTTCATGGCCCAGGAGCCGCTTCGGCGCTGGTCGCGCTTCGCGACCGGCGAGGATGGCGGCCGCACGGCGCTTCACCTCGCGGCCGTCGCCGGCTTCCAGTTCCCCGTCGCGCTCTACGGCGGCTTCTTCGGTGCGGGTATCGGGATCCTCATGCTCGCCAGCCTCGGCCTCGTGGGGGTGCGAGACATCCACCGGATGAACGGCCTCAAGAACCTGGCGGCGGTCTGCATCAACGGCCTCGCGGCGATCACGTTCGCCGTGGCAGGACGCGTCGATTGGTCCTTCGCCGGCTTCATGCTCTTCGGCGCGATCGCCGGCGGCTTCAGCGGCGCCGCGATGGCCCACTGGCTCGGTCCGGTGACCGTTCGGCGCCTCGTGATCGCCATCGGGCTCGTGATCAGCGCGCAGCTCTTCTGGCGGCTCTTCGCGGCGAAGTGACGGGCCGTTCAAGAGGGGCGATCCATTCCAAGGATCCGGATCTTCTGCCAGATCTTTCCCGAGAGCGCCGTGCTGAGCGCTTCGACCTCGTTCACGGCTGCGAGCACGACGGAGTCGTCGAACCGCTGTGCCCAGAGCGCCGCCACCTTGCTCGTGAGCGAGAGCAGCTCGCTGCAGTAATCGAGATAACGGGAGAGCTCGAAGCGGGTCATCCGCCGCTCCGGAGACGAGGCCGTATCCGTGCGTTCGCTCGAGAACTGCTCGGGATCCTTCGTGAGCTGATGCATGTCGACCACGTGCGCGATGCTTCGCAGCTCGTGGATCGCGCGCAGCGCGCGCCGCCGCTGGATGCGCCCCTCGAGCGTCACGAGAAACGCGACTGCGATTCCGACGAACACGACGTCGTTGATGGCCGATTCGAGGGTCTGGACGAACTCCTGGAGCCCCTGGAGCCGATCGGGCCAGCGGAGGCTCGCCAGCGCGATCCCGGCGATCGAACCGATGAGCACGATGAGGCCCGCGACCGCGGCCCGCAGCGGCCGGTTCGGGCGCCGCAGGTCCTCGATCCGCCTGACGGTGAGCTGGGCGACGGCGAGCAGCTCGCCGGTGAGGCGGCGTAGTCCCGAGCGGGGAAACCGCTCGCCGACGCGCCGCTCGAGAACCGCGATCGTGTCGATGATCGCGCTGGCGTCGAGCTCGCGGTAGCCGCCCATGTACGCACCGTGACGTAGCGTTGCTGCCTCCGGGTGGCCAGTCCCAGGGTCGCGAAGCCCCCCGCTACTCTCGGGCTCAGCATGGAAGTGCTCCTCCTGGACCTCGACGAGACGCTCTATCCCCGCGGCAACGGTGTGCTCTCGCGCGTCGATGTGCGGATCAACGCCTACCTGCGCGAGAAGATCGGAATCCCGGAGGGCGAGGTCGACGGCCTGCGGCGCGCGCTCCGGGACGCGCACGGGACCACTCTCCGCGGGCTCGAAGTCCGCTTCGACGTGGATGCCGACGAGTATCTGGAGATCGTCCATCGGGTCGATCTCTCGGACCTACTCGCCCCCGCTCCGGCCCTCCGGGCCTTGCTGGAGCGGCTTCCCGGGCGGAAGGCCGTCTTCACCAACGCCCCGCGCCGGCATGCGCAGCAGGTCTTGCGTCTGCTCGCCCTGGAGGACTCCTTCGAGGCGGTGCTGAGCATCGAGGACCTGGCCCTCCGGCCCAAGCCCGATCCCCATGCCTACGGCGCCGTGACGGCGAGGCTGGGAGTCGAGGCGGGGAGCTGCGTTTTGGTGGACGACACCCGGGCGAACCTCCTCGGGGCCGCGCGGGTCGGGATGCGGGCGGTCTGGCTCGCGCCTTCGCCGCAGCAGGACCACGAGGTCGACCACGTGATCACCGACCTGTTCGAGCTCGAGCGACTCTTCGCCCCGGGCGAGGGGAGACCGTGAACCGTGTGCCCCACCCGGCCGGTCGTCGACCCGGCCGGGTCGCCGGCCGGGCGGGGCTCGATCGGCCCGCCCGGAACAGCCGAAGTGTGCACGGACGCCACGCCCCGGAGCGCCCGGCGGCGATCTCTTCCTGCGCCTGCTTCGCCGATTCTCCTCTCGCAATGTGCTGGCGATCAGTATGCTTGGGTGATCACGCGGAACACATCTCCGCGCCACGCCGGACGCCAGGCTTCCGGCGATCGTGAGCGGGGAACAGAGGGAGTTCAACGATGGCATCCGTCAAGAAGGGCAGCCGGAGCAAGGCGGCGAAGAAGTCCGCGCGTCGCGCGATCGGAGGGGCAGGCTTCGAGCTTCCGCCGACCCTGCAGGCCTACTCGAAGCAGGTGCAGAAGCGACTCGCCGCACTCGAGAAGGAGATCGAGCGCGCGCAGACCGAGGCCCGGCGCCGCGCAGCGCGTCTGCTGCGAAAGGCGAGCCACGAACTCGGCCGTCTCGAAGCCGGTGGTGAGCAGGGCTGGCGAAAGCTCGCGGGCGACGCGCAGAAGCAGGCGATCAAGCTCCTCGCGCAGCTCGAGAAGGCGATTGCTCCGGCGGGTGTTCGCAAGAAGGTCGTGCGGGCGGCGAAGAAGCGATCGCGGCGAGTGTCGGCCTCGGCGAAGTCCGGAGCGACGGCGGTCAAGGATGCCGCGGCCAAGGCGGCAGAGGCGGTGACGCCGTCGTAGGCGAAGCAGCAGATCCGGGGCCGCGCCGCGTTGCGGCGCGGCCCGCGATCGGCCCGCTGGGCGCCGCGTCGCGAGTCGAGGCCGCCTGGCTCCTGGCCCGTGCGTTCTGTGACAATCCGATCAACCGGGCGGTGATCGGAGCGCAAACGTCCTCCGCACGACGAGAGCGCTGCAACGCAGCCGGCATGCGCGCACTGCTGTGCGTGGCGGAAACCCGCGGCATCGTCCTCGGCGCCCGCTACGCGGGCGTCCTCGCCGGTGTGGGGGTGGCGGCTCCGCCTTTCGGATTTCCTTTCCCGGCGCCGCCGCTCGGTGTCCAGCTCCGCGTCTTGTTCGTCCAGGGGCTTCGTGTCGCATCGCGCTGGCGGGATGTCTTCGAGCGTCTCCAGCGCCAGCATCCGCAGGAGCCCCACGCCTACCTAAGCGTTCTCGGAGTCGAGCCCGCGCTCCAGGACCGCGGCATCGGTTCGGCGGTCCTCGGGTCGTGGCTCTCCCGTGTCGATGCCGAAGGCCTTCCGGCCTATCTGGAGACCGACCGTTCGGAAAATCTCCCCTTCTACGGGCGTGCGGGATTCGGCGTCGTGGCCGAGCTCGACGTGCTCGGCGCGCACGTGTGGTGCCTGCGGAGGCCTCCGCCGCCGGCGGTACCGTCCGCGCCAGCTTTGCGGTAACCCTACCCTCGTGTTCGGCCGACGCTCCGACGCCAGCCTCGTCCGCGACCTCCCGGCGATCCGGCGCTTCATGCCCTTCGTCTCGACGCGTCGCAACGAGTCCCTGGTCTACTTCGCCTCCGACCTCGACGTGGAGCGTGCGCTGGCCTTCGTCGAGGAGAAGAACCGGACGCGCCCGGCGGATCGCCCGGTGACGCTCTTCCACCTCCTGCTGCGGGCGCTCGTTCGCATGTTCGACGAGCGGCCGCGGCTCAACCGCTTCACAGCAGGCGGCCGCATC
This sequence comes from uncultured delta proteobacterium, assembly GCA_963710635.1. Lineage (GTDB taxonomy): Bacteria > Myxococcota_A > UBA9160 > UBA9160 > UBA9160 > MYXO. The sequence continues at coordinate 3,021,599 of CAVQAY010000004.1, read as the reverse complement.
TGGCAGCGCGACGGCATCTGGATCACGTTCAGCGCCAAGCGCGCCTTCGACGACGCGGCGCCGATCCTCACCGTGAAGCGCCGCTTCGACCCCGCGGAATCCCTCGACGAGATGGTCGACGGCGTCCACGCCGGGCTCTCCGAGGGGCGGAGCGGCCGCAAGACGTCGTCGGACCGCGAGATCGACCTGCTGCTCCGCTTGCCTCCGCCGCTGGTTAGAGCCTTGGTCGCCTTGGTACGCGCTGCCGACTCACTCGGCGTGCTGCCGCGGGCAGTCATCGACGGCGACCCCCTCTACGCATCGGCGTTCGTCGCGAACCTCGGATCGGTCGGTCTCGAGGCCGGCTATCACCACCTCTGGGAATACGGGAGCATCCCGATCTTCTGCGTCGTGGGGCGCGTCAAGCCGGACGACCGCGGCCGCCGAACGGTGACCCTCAAGTGGAGCTACGACGAGCGGGTCGAAGACGGCCTCTACTGCGCTCGCAGCCTCGACATCATCCGCGAGCTGATCGCCGCCCCGGAGAAGCTCTAGTGCGTGCAGCGGGCCGAGGTAGGACGAAGGTGGCGATTCCGCGGCGAAGCCGCAGGCTCCGGTAGATGTCCGAGAAGCGCGAAGATCTCTACCAGGTGCTCGGCGTTGCCCGAGATGCGGCCGACGAGGCGATCAAGAAGGCGTACCGCAAGCTCGCACGGAAGCTCCATCCCGACGTCAACCCCGGTGATGCTGCGGCCGAGGAACGCTTCAAGCTGGTCTCGGAGGCGTACTCCGTGCTGTCGGACCCCGAGAAGCGGAAGGCGTACGACGAGTTCGGCGAGGTCTCTCTCGAAGCCGGTTTCGACGCAGAGAAGGCCCGGCAGATGCGCGAGCAGTTCGGCGCGCGCTTCGGCGGCGGGTTCCCGGGGTTCGGAGGCTCCGGCCACGGCGGGCCGGGCGGGTTCGAGGAGAGCTTCGCGTTCGGCAACCTCGACGACCTGCTCGGCGACGTCTACGCGCGGCGGGGCTGGTCGCAGGGGCAGGGAGGCCGCAGGCCTCGCCGGGGGGTCGACGTGGAGGCGACTCTCGATCTCGATCTGGCCGAGGCGGCTCGCGGCGGTGAGAAGCGTCTCGGCATCACCCGGCCGGCGGCGGACGGGACCCTGCGGAGCGAGACCGTCACCGTCCGCATCCCGGCGGGAGTGGCCGACGGCGGACGGGTCCGGATTCCCGGCAAAGGGGGCGAGGGGCGCCAGGGCGGCCCTCCCGGCGATCTCCATGCGCGGATCCGGATCCGCCCCCATCCGGTCTTCCGCCTCGACGGCCGGAACCTGCTGCTAGAGGTCCCGGTCACCGTCCGGGAGGCGACCGTGGGGGCGAAGGTCGAGATTCCGACTCTCGACGGCCGGGCGACCCTCACCCTTGCGCCGGGCACCGACTCCGGCCAGCGCCTGCGGCTCAAGGGCAAGGGGCTTCCCGATCCCACCGGAGGGCCGGCCGGCGACCTCTACGTGACGGTGCAGATCCGCGTTCCGAGAGACCTGGACGCCGCCGGCCGGGCGGCCCTCGAGACCCTGGCGAAGTCCGACCCGGAGGGCCTGCGGGAGGATCTGTTCCGGTGAGCCGGCGGGTCCGGACGTCGGAGATCCTGCGCTTCCTGCACCTCGACGAGAGCGGGGTTCTCGACGCGCTCCGGGTCGAAGGCCTCTTCGTCGAGGAAGAGATGCCCGTCGAGGAGGCCGAGGAGCTCCGGGTAGCGGTGAGCCTGATGCGGGAGCTGGGCGTCAACCCGGCCGGGGTCGAGGTGGCCCTCCACCTGCGCCGCCGTCTCGCCTGCCTCGAAGACCGGATGCGCGAGTTGCTCGAGCGCCTCGCAGAGGAGGGCGAGCCGGGCCGGTGAGCCGAATCCGCCCGGCGTCCTCGACTCGGGCCTTGGCGCGCGTTTTCTGCGATCCTGTTCGCATAGATGGGGGCAGAGGCAATCACTCCCGACGGCTCGCGCTCGCGCCGGCCCGTTCGTCCCGACGACGGCCGCCTCGTCCGGGGCCGCGCCAGCCGCGAGCGCATCCGCGAGGCCGCGCTCTCCTTGTTCCGCGAACATGGCTTCGACCGGGCGACCCTGCGCGCCATCGGTTCCCGCGCGGGAATGGGCGCCAGCTCGATCTACCGACACGTCCGCTCGAAAGAAGAGCTGTTGATCGAGGATCTCGCGGCGCGGCAGGAGGCCGCGTGGACGGCGTTCCGCACGGGTGACGACCGACGCCAGCCGTGCCGCGAACGCATGTTGCGTTTTCTCGGCGTGCAGCACGCGCTTCTCGCCGAGGAGCCCGACCTCACCACCATCGCACTGCGCGCAACGACGCATCCCGAGCGGCGGGTGGCGCGGCGCGTTCTCGCACTCAGCGACCGCACGATCGGTCTCCTGACGGAGATCCTCCTGAGCGGGCGCGTACGCGGCGAGATTGCTCGCGACGTCGACGTCGTCGCTGCAGCGAGGGCGATGCTGCACCTCATGCAGGGGGCTCGGATCTCCTGGGCAAATGGCCTGCTCGGCGCGGACGATTGCGCCCGCGCGATCGAGACCTCCGTCGAGCTGCTGTTCCGCGGCCTCGCCGGCGCCCGGGGGGCTTCGTGACCGCACCGGGCCGGGCGCGCAGCCCGGCGGCTTCGCTGAGGTCCCAGGGGCTGGAGGAGGACGAATGCGCGCCGTGGTAGTCGACCGTCTGCTGGAGCCGTCGGAGCTGCGTGTCGGCGAGGCGCCCGCGCCCGAGCTGTGGCCCGGAACGGTCGCCGTCGACGTTCGCGCCGCGGGCTGCAACTTCTTCGACATCCTCATGTGTCAGGGCAAGTATCAGGTCAAGCCGCCGTTCCCGTTCATCCCGGGAGCAGAGGCGGCGGGCGTGGTGTCAGAAGTCGCCGGCGACGTGAAGGGCATCTGCGCCGGCGACCGCGTGCTGCTCTCGACTCCGCTTGGAGCGTTTGCCGAGAGGGTGGTCGCTCCGGCGCGTGCCGTCTGGAAGATGCCGGCCGCGATGAGCTTCGAGGAGGCTGCGGCGCTTCCGATCGTCTATCCGACCTCCTATGCAGGTCTCGTCTACCGCGCGCAGCTCCGGCCGGGCGAGTGGCTCCTCGTCCATGCTGCGGCGGGAGGGGTCGGGATCGCAGCGGTCCAGATCGGCCGCGCCCTCGGTGCACGCGTCATCGCCACTGCCGGGGGCTCCGACAAGCTCGAGGTCGCCCGGAAGGCGGGAGCCGAGGTGCTGATCGACTACCAGCGAGAGGACTTCACCCAGCGCGTCAAGGAGGCAACCGGCGGACACGGCGCCGACGTGATCTACGACTCCGTCGGAGGTGACATCTTCGACCAGTCGCTCAAGTGCATCGCGTGGAGTGGGCGCCTGCTGGTGATCGGCTTCGCCGGGGGGCGCATTCCCGAGGTGAAGGCGAACCGGATCCTGCTCAAGAACATCTCGGTGATGGGCCTGCACTGGGGCGCGTACGCCAAGTACGAGCCCGAGCGGATCCCCGAGACGATGAACGCGCTGTTCCAGCTCTACGAGGAGGGGAAGATCCGCCCGGTGATCTTCAAGGCCTACCCGCTCGAGGAGATCTCCGACGCACTGGTGGCGCTCGGCGGGCGCAAGACCTGGGGCAAGGTGATCGTCGCTCCCTGAGCCACCCGCCGGAAGGGCGTCAAGCCTTGGGAGCCGCCTTGCGCTTGCCGCCCATGGCCTTCTGGATGCGGTGCTTGAGGGCCAGGGCTTCCGGCGCCAGCGTCTGGTCGTCTTGCGAGAGCAGGAAGGCGTCGATCCCGCCGTGGGTGCGAACGGTCCGCAGGCTTCGCGTCGACAGGCGCAGGCCCACCCGGCCTCCGAGGGCGTCGCTGATGAACGTCGTCTTCTGGAGGTTCGGCTGGAACCGGCGCGGCGTCTTGCGGTTCGAGTGGGAGACGTTCTGTCCGAAGGCGGTCTTCGAGCCGCTCACGCTGCAGCGCCGGGGCATGGTTCTCTCCAGGGTCGCGGGGTTCGGGGCGGGAGAGGGTTAGCCTTGGGGTGCCGCGGGGTCAATAGCCCGGAACCGGGTCGAGGCGGAAGATCTTCGTCCCGGAGCCGGGCAGCAGCCCGACGGCGATGTCCTCCCAGCCGTACTTGTTCCGGAATCCCGTCCGGATCTCCGCCAGCAGCGACGGGTCGGTGACGGAAGTCGCCCGCAGGTAGAAGTCCCTCTCGCCGACGCGGAGCTTCACGTCCGGGTTTCGCTCGACGTTGGCGCCCCAGCGCGTGCTGCCGGTCCGGACGTAGGGCGTCCGATCGACGACGAGCAGCCAGATGGTCGTCTCGCGGGGGGTTCCATCGGCGTTGGTGGTCGTGATGGTCACCGTGTCCACGCCGGCCATGTCCTCCCAGTGGACAGCGAGGGCCGGCGCGGCGAGCGCCAAGGGGATCACCAGGCACGCGGCCCACACGATGCTGCGGGCGCGGCGGGCGGCAGGGGGCCGAGCGGTACTGCGCATGGAGACCTCCGTCGATCAGTGCGGTCCCGAGCCGGGGATCGGGTCGGGACTGCGGGAAGGCGGGGAGGGGCGATGCGTACGAGGCTTGCCGCGGCGCGTCGTCCGCCGGGGAGCTGCGTCGACGGGCCGATGCTCGTCGAGCCACTCGATGAGCCGGGGATACACATCTTCGTGTGCATGGGTCCCGAGGACGAGGTCGACGTGGCTGTAGTCGTGGGCGAACCCGGTCTCGCGCCCGATGACGAGGAACGTCTTGTCCGCCGAGCCGAGGCGCTCCGCCACGTCGGCGATGTCGTGGGAGGGCGTTAGGCCGTCGTGGCTGCCCGCGACCACCAGCATGGGAACGCGGACGCGCTCGAGGTGGTCGGTGAAGCTGAACAGGTTGTACCGGTCACCCATCCGCTTCGCGGCGTACCAGCGGGCGAACTCCATCAGCAGCGAACGCGAGAGGTCCTCGACGCCGTAGCGCATCATGAAGCGGACGGTCTCGAGATCGAAGTTCTCCGGCGTCCAGCCCCAGTCGCGGAGCGGCCCTGCGGCCGCCGCCGAGAGGGGACCTGCGATGGGAGCGCCGAACTTGGCGAGCCATCCGGTCGGGATCCGCGGCGGCGCGTAGCGGAGGAGTCTTCGCAGCGCGACCCAGCGATCGAGCCCCATGTGGCCGACACCCGTCATTCCCGGCGAGGCGAGGGTGATCGCGCCGGCGACGCTGTCGGCGGCGGGCGTCATGAGCAGCCCGTAGGCCACCATGCCGCCGAGCGAGTGGCCGACCCACAGGATTCGCTGCCAGCCGGTCACGCGGCGCACCAAGCGCAGGGCGGCCGGCGCGTCGTGCTGGACGTAGTCCTCGAAGGTCCATTGGTAGAAGAGCCCCGTCGGCCCGAGGCGCCTGCGGGAGCCGCCCGCACCGCGGAGCTCCATGAGCCACACGTCGTAGCCCTTGGACCGGAGTGCCCGCGCGAGGCTCGCACGGCCGGGCCCGTCCATGTTGAAGCGGTTCGAGCCCATGCCGTGACACAGGAGCACGGGGGTCCCGTGGGCCCTGCGCGGAGGCAGGTAGCGGTAGAGCGCGATGTGCCATCCGTCTCGGGTCTGCGCCCAGTAGCGCGCATCCGGGCCGCTCGCGAAGGGCCACGTGAACAGGCGGTCCAGCATCCCACGCATGGTATCAGCTCGGCGGCGGTCGGGAGCGATGATCGCGGCGCACGCCGGTCGGTGGCCGCCATGCGGGAGCGCCGGTGGGGCCGCTCGGGCATCCTCGGCCCCTCATCCCGTCTCGAGGAGGTCTGCCGCATGGGGCCCCGTGCCACCGACGATCGCCGACTGGGCTGCGTGACGGTTTTCGGCGGAGAGCAGGGCGGGAGATACCCCCACGGCAACACAGTCCTGGTGGAGGGCCGCGAAGAGACCGTCCTCATCGACCCCTCCCTCGCAGTGGTGCCGCGGGCGGCGTCGCTGCCACGGGTCGACCGCGTCTTCCTGAGCCACTGCCACGAGGACCATCTCGCGGGCCTCTTCCTCTTCCCCGAGGCCGCATGTCACGTCCACGCGCTCGACCGCCCAGGTCTTCTGTCCCTCGACGGGATGATGGCGATCTACGGCTATCCCGACGCCATCGCCGGCCCGCTGCGGCAGGCCATCGTCGAGCAGTTCCACTACGTGCCGCGCGAGGACGCCCAGGCCCTCGCCGGCGGCGACGTCTTCGATCTCGGCGGCGTTCGCCTGCGCGTGCTCCACGCGCCCGGCCATACGCGGGGGCATTGCTTCTTCCACCTCGAGCCGGACGACGTCGTCTACCTCGGCGACGTAGACCTCTCGACCTTCGGCCCCTACTACGGCGACGCCTGGTCGGACCTCGAGAGCTTCGAGCAGACCCTCGCCTTGGCGCGCGACATCGACGCGCGCTGGTACGTCACCTTCCACCACGTCGGCATCCTCGACGGCCGCGAGGCCTTCATCGAGCGCCTCGATCGCTTCGCCGAGGTGATCGCCCGGCGCGAGGAGCGGCTCCTGGCGTTCCTCTCGGAGCCGAGGACGCTCGAAGACGTCGTCCGGCACCGGTTCGTGTATCGGGCGCAGGATTCCGTCCCCTACGCCGATGCCGTCGAGCGCCGCAGCATGGGCCAGCACCTCTCGCGCCTCCTCGCTGCAGGTCGCATCGAGGAGATCTGCCCGGGAACGTTCCGCGCGCGGGGGTAGTCGCGCCTCGCCGGTGCGCAGCGGGAGCGGGAGACCGAGCCCAGTCGGCTCGCGGCCGGGAAGCTCCATCGGCGTGTTGGCAGCCCCGGGACATCTCCCAAGGGCGAATTTGAGCCACAGCGCGGTATCGCATATGATACCAGCTCATGGAGCCCCGGGTCGTCCTCGATACGAACGTCGTTGTAGCCGCGCTCCGATCGAATCGCGGGGCGTCGTTTCGCCTGATCTCGGAGATCGATTCGGGTCGGTTCGAGGTGTGCATCTCCGTTCCCTTGGTTCTGGAGTACGAGGCGGCTCTCGTCCGGCAGGCTCGCTCGCTGCGCCTAGCGCGGCGAGACATTTCGGATTTCCTTGACTACGTCTGCTCGGTAGCCCGACGGCAGCCAATCTTCTTCCTGTGGCGACCGCGGCTTCGGGACCCCGGCGACGACATGGTTCTCGAGGCGGCAGTAGCCGCCGGCGCGAGGTACATCGTTACGTTCAACAAGCGAGATTTCGAATCCGGGCATCCGTTGCCCGTACGTGTGGCTACTCCGCAGGAGTTCCTTCAAATCATCGAGGTCCCCAAATGAGCACGCTCAGTCTACGGCTTCCTAATTCCCTCCACGAAGAGGTGAAGAAGCTGGCTCGCCGGGAGGGCATCTCCATCAACCAACTGGTGAGCACGGCGGTAGCGGAGAAGCTCGCGGCGCTCATGACGGAGGAGCATCTCGACAAGCGCGCGAGGCGGGGCAGCAAGCTGAAGTTCCAGAAGGTGCTTCGCAAGGTTCGCAGCGTCGCACCGGCAGACGAAGATCGGCTTTGAACGCCAATTCCAGAGGGCTGCCCAACCGTCGCTAGACTGCTGCGGGAGGTCGACGCAATGCCGACGTACCGGGGCGGCTGCCACTGCGGGCGCGTGGCCTACGAGGTCGAGGGCGAGCTTCGTCGCGTGAGCGAGTGCAACTGCTCGATCTGTACGAAGAAGGGCTACCTGCACTGGATCGTCGAGCGCGACCGGTTCCGGCTGCTCACCCCCGAGAGCGCGCTCGCGACTTACCAGTTCAATACGAAGACCGCGCGGCACTTCTTCTGTCCGACGTGCGGCATCGCCTCGTTCTACGTGCCGCGTTCGGACCCCGACAAGATCGACGTGAACGTGCGCTGTATCGAAGGCGTCGATTTCTTGGCTCTCGAGATCGATCGCTTCGACGGCCAAAACTGGGAGGCCGCGCAGGAAGCGCACCGCGGGGCGAGGGCGTAGCGGGCGCGGGCGTCCGCGCTCCGATCGCGGCCATGCGCGACCGCGTGCACGGCGGCCGTCTATTGCGTTCGCCGCCGGTGAGTGCCGGTGGAGTCGGCGGGTGCGTCCTCCTCCGCCTCGCGCCTGCCCTCGAAGAAGTCGGTGCTCTGCTCGGTGCGCCCCGCGCGGCCCTTCTCGCGGTAGGAGCGAAGGGAGCGGTTCAGCTGGTCGAACGCCTCCCTGGAGGAGCGCGCCCTCCAGTTCGACGTGCTGCCCGGAGCGAAGCCGAGGCTGCCGGCCTCAGCGTACGAGTCCTGGTTCGCTCCGAGGAATACGAAGGCCCACCCGGCGGCCTTCAGCGCCGCGATCCGCTCGAACAGGGCGGATCGCGTCCAGCGGCAGCTCGCGTTCTCCTCGCCATCGGTAAAGACCACGACGACGCAGTCCTCGTCCCGGCCGCGCGCCCTTCGCTCGGCGCAGTCGAGGAGCTCGCCGAGCGCATCGAGGAGCGGCGTCCCGCCGCGGGGCGCGTATCGCGTGGTGTCGAGCGGTGCGATCTGTCGCACGTCCAGCGCCTCGACGAGCACCTCGAAGGGCGCCTGCGAGTCGAACTGGACGAGCGTCATCTTGCACATGCCCGGGCGTGCCTGCTGCTCGCCCGTTCGCTGTTTGCCGAGGCGCAGCACCGTCCCCTGCGCCGGCCCCAGCATCGTGAAATCGTTCCCGGGCGCTGCATGGGCGCGCCGGAGCCCGCTGGCCCGTGCGTGCCAAAGACGGCACCCTGCCCGCCATGCCCGGCCCCACGGATCTCACGGCCGTTGCCGCGAGACTGCATGAACTCCCGCGCCGCTTTCGCGACGAGGCGCAGCCCTTCGCTGACCGCGACCTTCGCGGGAGCTTCTCCCATCGGCCCGGTCGGGCCACCGATGTGTATGGATCGGCCGACCTGGTCTTCGTGCTCTGGATCGTCGGGGAGCTGGAGACGCGCACGACACCCACCGGGCGGCGCGAATGGATCTCCCGGATCCAATCGTTCCAGGATCCGGCGACCGGATACTTCGATCGCGGCTTCCTCGCCGGCCATGGCCCGGCGCATGCGACCGGATTCGCAACCGCTGCGCTGCGCCTCCTCGGGGCGCAGCCAGCGCATCCGTTCCGCTGGGCCGAGTCGCTCTTCGGCTCCCGCGAACGCGTGGAATCCTGGCTCGATTCGCTGAACTGGAACGTGGTGTGGACGGGCTCTCACGGCGCCGGCACGGCGGCCGCCCTCCTCGACGCCCCGTCGCTGGCCACCCTGCCACGCGGCTGGGAGGATTGGGTGCTGGAAGGCCTCGCCGCGCGGGTCGATCCGGGCACGGGCTTCTGGAAGCGGGGGCTCCTCGACCGGCTGCTGCGGCGTCCCACGACGGTGGATCTCGGCGGCGCCGCCCATTTCTGGTGGCTCTACGATCGGCTTCAGAAGCCGATCCCGTCGCCGCGCAAGGCCATCGACGGGATCCTCTCGCTCCAACGCCCCAGCGGCCTGTGGGGCACGCGCCTTCTCAACGGCAACTTTCCACAAGGGGTCGACTTCGACGCCCTCCATGGTCTGATGTGCGGCCTGAAGCAACTCCCGGGCGACGAGCGGAAGGTCTGTGGCGAGCGGATCGTCGCGGCGATCAAACGCTACGGCGACGCGGTCGCGCGCCATTTCGCTGACGATCGCTCGCTCGGACGCCTCCTCTCCACGAGCCACAAGGTCGTCGGCACGCTCAATGCGATCGCCGAGGCCAACGGCCTCTATGCGCTGCTCACCGGCTCACCCAGGTTCATGACGCCGCGCGCTTGGCGCAGCGCGCTCACCGCCGTCTCCTGGCAGTAGGCCACGGGCCTTCCCCGTGGCCGGGTGGGGAAGTCACACGACCGCGGGTCCGGCCTGCGCGCGCGGGCGGCCGTGCAGGAGCCGGGAACGAGCCGGGAGGTCCTGGGTCGGGGAGTTTGCCGCATGGCGTGAGCGGCGAGAAGAGTCGCCGCGATGCCAGCGCAGTGCCCTCGGATAGTCCGTTCAAGCGGGAATCCTGGGTCCGATAGGTGGAAATCTGACGAGAGCCCCATGGGGGAAATCCTGCCCCCCTGATGGCGAAGTCTTGGCATTAGGCACGAGGCGGGTGGCAGGTCTGCGGCGCGGAATCAGCTCTCCGCTGCCAGGTGCATGGTGACCTGGGTGAAGGGGATGACCCAGCCATGCTCGGTACACGTGTCCACACAGGTACGCTGGACCAGGCGCCGGAGCCTCTGGTAGTCGGGCGCGGCGGCGCCGGCCATGTCGACCAGGGCGACGATGTCGAGAGACGAGGCGCCGGCCTCCTTGAACTCCACGGCGAGCCGGGTGAGATGTTTCAGATGGCCCTCCGCTTCGAGCGCAGCGCGGATCCGCCGGTCGAACTCCTGGGGGATCTCGGCGGTCGCCAGCGCCTGATGGCGGTAGTCGACGCCGAAGGTGGCCCAGAGCCGGAAGCCGGCGGACAGCACCGTCGGGGGGGCGCTGAAGAAGTCCTGGGAGCGGAAGTTGCGACGGGCGCCGCCCAGCTGGACCACGGTCACGATCTCGGGCGTCTGCAACGTCACACGTCCGTGGCGCCCGTCTTCGAGAAGCACCCAGTCGCCACGTCTCGTCGGAAACCACGGCTCGTCCTCTTGCGCGGGGCGTGAGACCTGTCCCTCGATCACGCCCAACGGGAGCCGCAGCCTGCCACCGGCGAGATCGGGGTTCAGGAGGAAGGTATGGAAGCCGAGCCGCTCCACGCGGTAGGGAACCCCCTCGTACAGCATGCGCTCGCCTTCGCGCACGGGGCCGAGGTTCAGCAGGAGCATGACCTGGCGCCACACGCGCGGCAGCGCGGTCTTCGAGGCCCAGACGATGCCGAAGAGGAAGAGACTGGCGAGGCTCAGGAGGAGCCAGTCCCCGCTCACGTAGAGCACGAAGAGGGCGGCCAGTCCGGCGATGATGCCGCCTCCGATCAGATAGAGCAGCTCGACGAGCCTGAACGCCACCGATCGTCGCCCCCGATGCAGCGGGACGAGGCGCGTTGCGCCAGCGTGAACGAGGCGGAACAGCAGCCAGATCCCGACGAAGACCGCCAGCGCAAGGATCAGGTTGCGTCCGCGGCTGCGGAAGAAGAGTTGGAGCAGGCTGCCGATGGTGTCCGAGACGGACGTCTTCTCGGTCTGCAGACGCGAGAGCTCCGTCTCGGCCATCAGCGCGTCGGATCGCAGCTGCTCGGCTTCGGCGCGCCATTCCTCCTCGATCGCCTCCAGCTGGAGGCGGAGCGCATCGCTTCCGCTCTGCGCCTCGAGCTCGTCGAGATTCGCGATCGCGAGGTTCGCGAGAGCGGCTCGTTCAGCGAGAGCCTCGATCTCGCGCTCGAGCCGATGGATCCGGCGCGGCCGGCCGGTGGCACGGCGCACCTCGCCGACCAGCGGGCCGAGGAGTTCCTTCAGCTCCGAGGACCATTCGAACGTCCCGGCCTCGGCCGGGTCGAGGTCTTCGCGGTCCACCCCAGAGGCGATCTCACGGAAGCGGTCGCTCTGCCGCTGCCACTCGGCCTGCCGCATGCGGAGCTGCTCCTCCAACTCCTCCCGACGCTCCGCATCGCGGGTCTGCCGCAGCTCAGCCCGCAGCGCGACGATCTCGGCCTCTCGCTGCGCCATGGTGGAGGCCAGCGTCTCGAGGCGATCGGCCGTGGAGGAGGCCCTTGTCGCCGGCTCCTGTCCGAGGGCGGCCAGCGCGGGTAGGAGGATGGCCGCGCTGAGCAGAAGAGTCGTGGTGACGAGGGCTCGGAGGAGGGTCGCCAAGCGTCTACTCCGTGTTGCCGGACTCTTCCGACGGGAGCACCGTGAAGGGCAGGGTGCCGAGCGCTCGGGCCACCGGCAGTGCCGCAGGGTCGCGGCCCTTTGGCACGTCGAGGATGCGGGGGAGGAGGACGTCGCGCCAGCGGCACGGCACATCGGGGCCCGGCAGGCCTACGCATGCATCCGCCCATCCGGAGGTCGGGATCCGGAAGAGCCGGCTCGCCAGTTACGGCTTGATGCGCCCGTCCACCCATCCGTCGAGAAGCGCCTCGATGCCCGCTTCGTCCAGCGTGTCCAGCTTCGCCAGCATCGCCGCGCGGGCCGCATAGTCCACGGGCCGGCGATTGTCCGGGTCAGCCAGCGAGAGATCCCAGAGCTCGCTGCCTTGATAGAGATCGGGAACGCCGGGCACGCTGAGCTTCAGCACCGCCTAGGGTCGTCTAGCCCGAGATCCCCCGGGGATTGGTCATGACGCAGGGTTCTCGGACCTCGGAAGACCGCTTCTTTCGCCGATCCGCTTCGAGCGACAAAGGTCGAGGGGCGGCGTTACCCTCCGGGGTGTCGCAGCGAAGGAGGGTCGTTTCATGTTCGCCTCTCTGGGAGTCCTCGCGGTCTCGATTGCGCTGCTCTATCGCGGGCGTGGCTATCTGGCTTGGACCGTTGCCGGCGCGCTGCTCTTTGCGCTCTGGGCCGTCTCCGGTGTCGGCTCGCCGACAGCGTTCGTCCTGGGCCTCGCCGCCTTCGCAGCGGCCGCCGTCGTGCTCGGTCGCGCGGACCTGCGACGCCGCCTGGTGAGCACGCGGGTGATGCCGATCGTGGCGAAGCTGCTGCCGCGGCTCGGCGACACGGAGCGCATCGCGCTCGAGGCCGGCACCGTGTGGTGGGACGGCGACCTGTTCTCGGGCCGCCCCGACTGGCCGAAGCTGCTCGCCTTCGAAGTCGCGCCGTTGGCGCCGAAGGAGCAGGCCTTCCTCGACGGCCCCGTCGAGAAGCTGTGCGCCATGCTCGACGACTGGGAGATCCAGCAGCACGGCGACCTGACCGAGGAGATCTGGCGCTTCCTCGCGAAGGAGGGCTTCTTCGGCATGATCATCCCCGAGGCGCACGGCGGCCTCGGTTTCTCGGCGGCGGCGCACTCGGCGGTGGTGACGAAGGTCGCGAGCCGCAGCATCGCAGCGGCGGTGACCGTGATGGTTCCCAACTCGCTGGGCCCCGCGGAGCTGCTGCTCCACTATGGCACCGACGAGCAGAAGAGCCACTTCCTGCCGCGCCTCGCGCGCGGCGAGGAGATGCCCTGCTTCGCGCTCACCGGGCCGGAGGCCGGCAGCGACGCGGCCGCGACGCAGAGCGAGGGCATCGTCGCGCGCGGCAAGTTCGAGGGCAAGGACGTGCTCGGCATGAGCCTCTCGTGGCGCAAGCGCTACATCACGCTCGGGCCGGTGGCGAGCTTGATCGGCCTCGCATTCCGACTGCGCGACCCCGACGGCCTGCTCGGCGGCGAAGAAGACCTCGGCATCACCTGCGCGCTGATCCCGGCGAAGCTGCCGGGCGTCGAGATCGGCACGCGCCACGACCCGCTCGGCGTGCCATTCCAGAACGGGCCGAACCAGGGCCGCGACGTGTTCGTGCCGCTCGACTTCATCATCGGCGGGCGCGAAGGCGCGGGGCAGGGCTGGCGCATGCTGATGGAGAGCCTCGCGGCGGGCCGCTCGATCTCGCTGCCCGCGCTCTCGGTCGGCGGCGCGCAACTCGCGGCACGCGTGGTGAGCGCCTACGGCATGGTGCGCGAGCAGTTCGACACGCCGATCGGGCGCTTCGAGGGCGTGGAGGAGCCGCTCGCGCGGATCGGCGGCCTCACCTACCTGATGGACGCCGCGCGCCGCCTGATCGCCGCCGCGGTCGACGCCGGCGAGAAGCCCGCCGTGCTCTCCGCGGTGGCGAAGGCGTATCTCACCGAGGGCATGCGCAGCGTGGTGCGCGACGCCATGGACGTGCGCGCCGGCGCCGCCATCTGCCGCGGCCCGCGCAACATCCTGGCGCGCGCGCACATGGCGGTGCCGATCGGCATCACGGTCGAGGGCTCGAACATCCTCACGCGCTCCATGATCATCTACGGACAGGGCGCGATCCGCTGCCATCCCTTCGCGCTCGAGGAGATCGAGGCCGTCGCGGAGGACGACCTCTCGCGTTTCGACCGCGCCTTCTTCGGCCACGTGAACTTCGTCTTCACGAACGTGGCGCGGGCGCTCGTGCTCGGCCTCAGCGGCGGGCGCACGGAGCGCGCGCCGGTGAGCGGCGCCGCGGCGCCCTGGTTCGGGCGCATCACGCGCGCGAGCGCGGCCTTCGCGCTCGTGTCGGACGCCTGCATGGCGACGCTCGGCGGCCAGCTCAAGCGGCGCGAGAAGATCACGGGGCGCCTCGCCGACGTGCTCGCCTGGCTCTACCTGGCCTCGGCGACGGTGAAGCGCTTCTGCGACGCGGGGCAGCCCGAGCGCGAGCGCGCGTTCCTCGACTGGGCCTGCACGCACGCGCTCTACCAGTGCCAGGAGGCGCTCGGCGGCGTGCTCGACAACCTGCCGAGCCGTCCGGCGGCGTGGGCGCTGCGGCCGCTCGTGTTCCCGCTCGGCCGGCGCCTCCGCGCGCCGGACGACCGGATCGGCGCCGCGGTGGCGCGCGGACTGCTGGACGACCCGGAGGCACGCGACGGGCTCACGGGCGCGATCTTCCGTCCGCCGGCCGACGAGCCCGGCCTCGGCCGCCTCGAGGCCGCGCTCGCGAAGGCGGTGGACGCCCTCGCCGTCGAGAAGAAGATCCGCGACGCCGTCCGGGCGGGCGCGCTCGACCACGCGCCCGGCGACGTGCTCGCCGACCGCGCGCTCGACGCAGGCGTCATCACGGCCGACGAGCGCAAGCGCATCCACGACGCCGACGAGGCGCGCGACGAGGTGATCCAGGTGGACGCCTTCTCGCAAGAGGAGTACGCGGGGCTCCGGCACTAGCGGGAAGGCTCATCTCAGGCCTCGAGCGAGGCGTCCCGCGCGTTCCAGACCAGGACCAGGTTGCGAAGCGTCTCCGACAAGCCGGCGACCGACTCGATCAGCGCGTCCTCCGCCCCTTCCTCCGGCGGGTCGAAGCCCACGAAGGTGAGCGCGCTCTGCCTCGAGTGTCGTGACGCCGCCGTGCGGAGGTCCGGGGCCACCACGACCTCCGCCGCGGCATTCACCCTCGACGCTTCGATCACCTTCGCGAGTTGCTCCCGCGCGGCATCGACCTCGCTCTCGGTCTCGACGCTGCGAAGCAAACGGATCTGCCGATGCCGCCACTCGTCGCTCATGGCGAGCAGGTGGGCGAGGATGAGGGAAAGCTCGCCGTGCCGCGAGCTCTTCCACCAGACGTCGATCGTCCCCTCGGCCGCCTCCCAGCGCGGCTTGTCCACGTCGCAAACGAGCACGAGCAGGCTTCGCCGCAGGTCCCGGGCCAGTCGGAGCACGGCGAAGAGGTCGCTTTCTCGATCGTCGGTCCAGCCGACCAGCAGCGTGTTTGGACGCAGCCCGCCGATGCCATGGCTCTGCAGCAGCGTCTTCACACCCTCGAGCAGATCGGACTCCACGACCACGGCGGGGAACGCGGCCAGCTCCTGCTCCCGGATGAAGTGCCGCAGCATCGTCTCCGCCTCGTCCCGGGCGCGGTGGCGATCCTCCACGTCACCGGAGATCACCTGCGCGAGGGTCAGGAGACCGTGACCCGCGGCCAGCCAGTGGCCGTACTCGGCGAGATGGAAGCGTTCCCAGGGGCCGCCGGAGAGCGCCAGCACCACGGGGCGCCAGTTCTTCGGGTGGTAGCGCTCCTCCTCGAGGCGCAGCAGCGCCTTGCGGGCGCGTTCGAAGGCGAGACCGCTGCTGACGTCGCCCCAGCGCGCGCGCACCTCCGCGCGCGCGATCCAGCGATAGATCGCAACCAGCAGCGCCACGGCGACCAATGCCCAGATCGGCTCCAGCAGGAACATTACGCCGAAGCACCCGGCGGCTCCGGCCGCCGCGGTCGTCCAGTGGCTCGCACGGAATCGCGGCCGGTAGCTCGGGTTGTTGGTGATCGATTCGTAGAAGCAGGCGAGGTTCAGCGTGCCGTAGGTGATCATGAAGAACATGGTGATGATCGGCGCGATGGCGTCGAGGTCGCCGAGCAGGACGCCGGCCTGGGCGATGACGAAGGAGAGGATCGTCGCGCGGCGTGGCTCGCCGTTGGCGCCGCTGCCACGCGCGAAGATGGAGAGACGGGGGAAGATGTGGTCCCGCGCGAACGGCCTGCAGGATGCGCGGCGCCCCCATCATGCTGCCGAGCGCAGAGGAGAGCGTCGCCGCGAAGACGCCGGCCACGATGAGAACGGGAATCCGCGCGACGTCGTTCATCACGAAGACGTTGGAGACCAGCTCGGACTGCGGTCGGCTCGCCGCTAGGCACAGCATCGCGGCCAGGTAGACGACGGCGGTGAATGCGATGGAGGCGAGCGTGCCGCGCGGGATCGACCGGGCCGGCGACGCGAGATCGCCAGACATGTTGGCACCCGCCATGATGCCGGTGACGGCCGGGAAGAAGAGGGCGAACATCGTGATCGCGCTCTCGCCGGGCTCGTACAGCGGCCAAGCGGCGGCTTCGAGGGTGGCAGCCGACACGTCCGGCAGGGCGCCGGCGAAGAAGGAGGCGAGCGACAGCGACCAGCACCGCCAGGATTCCGTACTGCAGCTTGATCGTCCAGCCGGCGCCGATGTAGACGCACAGGAACACCAAGAGATTCACGATCGAGCCGAACACGCGTGGCGAGAGACCGAGGTCCGGGAAGCTGTTCAGGAACGCCTCCGTGAAGCCGATCACGTACATCGAAACCGAGACCGCCTGGGCGACGAAGAACACGAGTCCGATCGCGCCGCCGAACTCCACGCCGAGGCTGCGGCTGATCAGGAAGTAGGCGCCGCCGCCCTTGACGCGGGTATTGGTCGCGATCGCGGAGAGAGAGAAGGCCGTCAGCGTGGTGATCAGCTTCGAGACGATCAGGATGCCGATCGCCGTGACGAGCCCCGCCTGACCCGTCACCTGGCCGAAGCCGCAGGAACATGATCACGCCGAGGATCGTCAGCGTGCACGGAGTGAAGACGCCGCCGAAGGTCCCGAACTTGGAGCTCTCGTTCTCGGCGCGCGCGGTGCTCATCCGTCCCTTCGTGGTCGCGATCGAGAAGATCAGCGACGTCTACATGGAGATGGGGCTCGAGTGAGCCGGAAGGCTCCCGGCGCTAGCCCAGGTCCTCCATCCAGACCGACTTCGTGTTCGTGAACTCGCGGATGCCGTGCTCGGCGAGCTCGCGGCCGTAGCCGGACCGCTTGATGCCGCCGAAGGGCAGCCGCGGGTCGCTCTTCACGAGCGAGTTCACGAACACGCAGCCGGCCTCGAGCTGAGGCACGATGCGCTCGGCGCGCCGTACGTCGCGCGTCCAGAGTGAGGCGCCGAGGCCGAAGCTCGAGTGGTTGGCGAGCGCCACGGCGTCCGCCTCGTCGCGGGCGCGCACCACGGCGGCGACGGGCCCGAAGGTCTCCTCGTCGAAGGCCGCCATGCCGCGCTCGACGCCCGTCAGCACCGTGGCCGGATAGAACGCGCCCGGGCCCTCTGGCACGCGGCCCCCGAGCACGAGCTCGGCGCCGGCCTCCACCGAGCGCTCCACCTGGCGGTGCAGCTCGTCGCGCAAGTCGGGGCGTGCCTGCGGCCCGATCTGCGTCTCGCGCGCCTCGGGGTCGCCCATGCGTCGCGCGCCCATCTCTTCGGTGAAGCGCGTCAGGAAGCGATCGAAGACCGACTCCACCACGATGAAGCGCTTCGCCGCGACGCAGCTCTGGCCGCTGTTGATGAGCCGCGCATCCGCGGCGACCTGTCCGGCACGCTCGACGTCGGCGTCCTCGAGCACCACGAAGGGGTCGCTGCCCCCGAGCTCGAGCACGCTCTTCTTGAGCGCGCGCCCCGCCGCGGCGCCGACCTGGCTGCCGGCGCCCTCGCTGCCGGTGAGCGTCACGGCGCGCACGCGCGCGTCCTCGATCAATCGCGCCACGCGCTTGCTCTCCAGTACGAGCGTGCGGAAGGCGCCATCCGGAAAGCCGGCGTCGCGCAGCACCTCTTCGATGTCGAGAGCCGAGCGCGTGACGTTGGAGGCGTGCTTGAGCAGGCCCGTGTTGCCCGCCATCAGCGCGGGCGCGGCGAAGCGAAACACCTGCCAGAGGGGAAAGTTCCACGGCATCACCGCGAGCACGGGGCCGAGCGGGTCGTAGCGGACCGCGCTGCGCCGGGCCTCGGTCTTCCGTGGCTCCTCGGCGAGGATGCGCTCGGCGTGCTCGGCGTACCACTCGCAGCAGCTGGCGCACTTCTCGGCTTCCGCCTCGCCCTGCGCCACGGGCTTGCCCATCTCGCGCGCCATCGTGGTCGCGTAGCGCGCCTTGCGCTCGCGCAGGAGGTGGGCCGCGGCCCGCATCGGCGCGGCGCGCTCGGCGAAGGAGGTCTGGCGCCAGTGCTGGAAAGTGCGCTCGGCGTCCGCGAGCGCGCGCTCGACGTCGGCGTCGCTCGTCGTCTCGAAGGTCTCCAGCAGCTCACCGGTCGTCGGGCTGCGCGATTCGATCTTCATGGGTCCTCCTGACGCCGCTAGATCGGGCACACCCAGGCGCCGAGGCGCTCGGTGAGCTTCAGGTTCTCGCTGTAGTCCACGGGCACCGTGACTACCGAGGGCACGCGTTGGCGCAGCGCCTCGTCGAGGATGGCCGGCAGCTCGCTCGTCGCGGTGACGCGGTAGCCCTTGCAGCCGAAGCTCTCCGCCAGACGCACGAAGTCGGGGTTGCCGAACTCGACGAAGGCCGGCCGGCCGTACTGCCGCATCTGCTTCCAGCGGATCACGCCGTAGTTCCCGTCCTCGAAGATCACCACCACGACGTTGGTGCCGGCGCGCACCGCGGTTTCGAGCTCCTGCACGTTCATCAGGAAGCCGCCGTCGCCGCAGGCCGCGATCACCCTCTTCTCGGGGTAGAGCAGCTTCGCGCCGATCGCGCCGGGCAAGCCGATGCCCATGCTGGCGAAGCCGTTCGAGATGATGCAGGTGTTCGGCACCGCGCACGAGAACATGCGTGCGATCCAGAGCTTGTGGGCCCCTACGTCGGACACCACGATGTCGTCGTCGCGCAGGGCCTCGCGCAGTGCGCGCACCAGGCGCTGCGGCTTCACGGGGAAGGACTCGTCCGCCGCCTCGGCCTCGAAGGCGCTGCGGATCGACTCCTTGAGCGTCGAGAGGTTGCCGCCGGGGCCGGCGGCGCGCGCCTGCGCCTGCGCCGCGATCTGCAGCAGGCACACCTCGATGGCGCCGTGCACCGAGACGGCGACCTCGTAGCAGGCGTCCACCTCGGCGGGGGAGGGGTCGACGTGGATGATCCGCTTGTTGCGCTCCGGGTTCCAGCGCGAGGGGCTCCACTCGACGAGGTCGTAGCCGACGCACACGACGACGTCGGCGCGGTCGAGGCCGCAGGAGACGTAGTCCTGCTGCTGGAGGCCCACGGCGCCGAGCGAGAGCGGATGCGCCGCCGGCAGGCTGCCCTTGCCCATGAAGGTCTCGGCCACCGGCACGCCGAGCCCCTCGGCGAAGCTGCGGAGCGCGGCGGCGGCGCGGCCGCGCGCGACGCCGTTGCCGGCCAGCACGACGGGGAAGCGCGCCGCCGAGAGCAGCGCCGCTGCCTCCTTCACCGAGGCGTCGAGCGGCTCCGCGGGATGCGGGTGATCGCGCGCCAGCGGCTCGAAGTGCTGCGGCACGTCTTCGTCGGCGACGTCCTCGGGCAGGTCGATGTGCGTGGCGCCGGGCTTCTCGGCCTGCGCGAGCTTGAAGGCCTTGCGCACCGCCTCGGGCACCACCGTGCTGCGCACCACCTGGGCATTCCACTTGACCACCGGCCGGAACAGGGAGACCAGGTCGACGTGCTGGTGCGACTCCTTATGCGAGCGCTCGGTGGACGCCTGCCCGGTGATCGCCACCAGCGGCGCGCAGTCCATGTTCGCGTCGGCCACCGCGGTCAGCAGGTTCGTGGCGCCCGGGCCGAGCGTCGCCAGGCAGGCGCGCGCCTTGCCGGTGAGGCGCCCCATCACGTTGGCCATGAACGCCGCGCCCTGCTCGTGACGCGTGGCGAGGAACTTCGTCTTGGCGCCGAGCAGCGCGTCCAACAGCGCGAGGTTCTCCTCGCCGGGCACGCCGAAGATCCAGTCGAGCTCTTCGTTCTCGAGGCACCGGACGAAGAATTCTGCCGCGTTCATGACGCACTTCCTCCGTGATGCCGAAGCGCCGAGCATATCAGAGCGTGGCCGGGTCGCGTCGTTGCGGTCGAAACGCGCAGAGCGCTGGTGACGAGGGGAGACGCGGAGGCCTGGCCCGCCGCACGCGCGGCGGAATGGATGCACGGGCGCGGCTGGCGGCGGCTAGGTCGAACAAGCGGGCATTCGAGGTCCGATGAGCCCCGGAGTGACAACTCCCCGTGGGATCTCAGCCTGGAGCGACCATAGGAGCCTCTGGGCCCAACCACACCGGAGGACAAGATGAACAAAGAGAACAAGAAGCGGATGCGCGTCATGGAGGAGCTTCGCCTGCCCGAGCTGCAGGCCCGGTTCCACGACATCGTTGGCGAGGCCACGCGGTCGCCCAACAAGAAGTCCTCTTCCGCAAGTCGCTGGCCGACTACCCCACCGGCCGCCGCTACCAGATCGACTTCGACTCCCTCGACGTCCAGAGCCTCCGCGAGCTCGTCCGCCTCGTCCGCGACCTCGACCACGAGAAGCAGGCCGCCGTGAACCGAGCGCGGATGATGCCGTGGCGGCGCTGGAACGATCCGCCGCTCTACCGGTCTGGAGCTCTTGGAGTATCGCGTCACGCGCGCTGATTCCTTCAAGCATTGACAGCTACCTAGATGTTGATAAATTCCGATCTGCGAACAATTCTTAGGTAAGAATCCATCGTGAATGTCAAAGACACAGAGGTCGAAAGGCGCCTTGAGCACTTCAAGGCGTCCGCCCGGGAGGCGGCGATCAAGCTGACCCATCAGCGCCTCGAGATCTTCCACGCAGTCGCCTCGAGCCTCGATCACCCGAGTGCCGAAGCGGTGCACCGAGCGGTGCAGTCGACCACGCCGACCGTGTCACTGGACACGGTCTACCGAACGCTGTGGCTGCTCACGGACCTCGGTCTCCTCGCCACCCTCGGGCCGCGCCAAGGCAGCGTGCGCTTCGACGCCAACGTGGAAAACCACCACCACTATGTCTGCACGCGCTGCGGGCTGGTGCGGGACTTCGAGAGCGACGACCTCAATACGCTGAAGATCCCCGACACGGTGAACGACTTCGGCCGGATCCTCAGTGCGCACGTCGAGGTCCGAGGCGTCTGCGACCGCTGTGCGAAGGAACCGCCCGGGAGCCAGCCGCCCAAAGAAAACAATCCGCGCGAGGCAAGAAAAGGAGCAAGCCATGAGTGAGAAGAACCAGGAACACACAGGCAGCCCCGGCAAGTGCCCGGTGATGCACGGGGGCAACACGACGGTCGGCACGTCCACGATGGAGTGGTGGCCCAAAGCGCTGAACCTGGACATCCTTCACCAGCACGATCGCAAGACGAACCCGCTGGGTGCCGACTTCGACTACCGCGAGGAGCTGAAGAAGCTAGACGTCGACGCGCTGAAAAAGGACCTCCACGCGCTGATGACCGAGAGCCAGGCCTGGTGGCCCGCGGACTGGGGGCATTACGGTGGTCTCATGATCCGCATGGCGTGGCACGCCGCGGGCACCTATCGCATCGCCGACGGTCGCGGCGGCGGCGGTACGGGCAACCAGCGCTTTGCTCCCATCAACTCCTGGCCGGACAACGCCAACCTCGACAAGGCTCGGCGCCTTCTGTGGCCGATCAAGAAGAAGTACGGAAACTGCCTCAGCTGGGCCGACCTGATCATCCTGGCCGGTAACATCGCCTACGAGTCCATGGGCCTGAAGACGTTT
This sequence comes from uncultured delta proteobacterium, assembly GCA_963710635.1. GTDB lineage: Bacteria > Myxococcota_A > UBA9160 > UBA9160 > UBA9160 > MYXO. Next base: position 2,999,807 of record CAVQAY010000004.1, on the reverse strand, counting down.
GGGTTTGGCTTCGGTCGCAAGGACATCTGGCATCCCGAAAAGGACACCTACTGGGGCTCCGAAAAGGAGTGGCTCGCTTCGACGCGCTACGAGGGGGACGATCGCGAGACGCTCGAGAATCCGCTCGCCGCGGTCCAGATGGGCCTCATCTACGTCAACCCCGAGGGCGTAGGTGGAAAGCCCGATCCACTCGAGACCGCGCACGACGTCCGGGTGACGTTCGCGCGGATGGCGATGAACGACGAAGAGACCGTCGCGCTCACTGCCGGCGGACACACCGTCGGCAAGTGTCATGGCAACGGGGACGCGAGCGTCCTTGGTCCAAACCCGGAAGCGGCCGATGTCGGAGAGCAGGGCCTCGGATGGAAGAACCCCAAGGGCAACGGCTTCGGGCGCGACACGGTCACCAGCGGCATCGAAGGCGCGTGGACGACACACCCGACGCGCTGGGACAACGGCTACTTCGAGATGCTCTTCGAGCACGAGTGGGAGCTGAAGAAGAGCCCCGCCGGTGCCTGGCAATGGGAGCCCGTCTACATCAAGGAAGAGGACAAGCCCGTCGACGTCGAGGATCCTTCCATTCGTTACAACCCGATCATGACCGACGCCGACATGGCGATGATCAAAGATCCCGCCTATCGGAAGATCTCTGAGCGCTTCTACAAAGACCCGGCCTACTTTTCCGAGGTCTTCGCGCGCGCCTGGTTCAAGCTCACCCATCGCGACATGGGCCCGAAGGCTCGCTACCTCGGCCCCGATGTGCCGAAGGAAGACCTCATCTGGCAGGACCCGGTACCCGCAGGCAACACCGACTACGATGTCGCTGCTCTCAAGGCGAAGATCGCGGCCAGCGGTCTGTCGATCAGCGACATGGTCGCCACGGCGTGGGACAGCGCGCGGACGTTCCGAGGTTCGGACATGCGGGGTGGCGCCAATGGCGCGCGCATCCGCCTCGCCCCGCAGAAGGACTGGGAGGGCAACGAACCGGAGCGACTTGCCAAAGTGCTCAGTGCGCTCGAAGGCATCGCTGCGGGATCTGGAGCGAGCATGGCGGACGTCATCGTTCTTGCCGGCAACGTCGGTGTAGAGCAGGCGGCGAAGGCTGCCGGATTCGAGATCAGCGTACCCTTCGAACCCGGCCGCGGTGACGCCACGGACGAGATGACCGACGCAGAGTCCTTCGCTCCGCTCGAGCCGATTCACGATGGCTACCGCAACTGGCTCGAGAAGGACTACGCCGTGAGCGCCGAAGAGTTGATGCTCGATCGCACCCATCTCATGGGACTGACCGCCCCCGAGATGACGGCGCTCGTCGGTGGCATGCGAGTTCTCGGCACGAACCACGCGGGCACCAAACACGGCGTGTTCACCGATCGCGTCGGAGTCCTCACCAACGACTTCTTCGTCAACCTGACCGACATGCACTACGCATGGGCGCCTACCGGAGAGGGCCTGTACGAAGTTCGTGACCTCAGCACGGGCGCGGTGAAATGGACCGCTACGCGGGTCGACTTGGTCTTCGGATCGAATTCGATCCTCCGAGCCTACGCGGAGCTGTATGCGCAGGACGACAACAAGGAGAAGTTCATCAAGGACTTCGTCGCGGCTTGGACCAAGGTGATGAATGCAGACCGTTTCGACCTGGCTGGCCAGGCGTGAAGTACACCAAGGAGAACACCATCGACATCGGTATCGAAGCCAAGAAGCGGGAAGCGATCGCGGATAGAGCAACGTCTTTTCTGTAAGTCCTTCTGAAGGGACGTTCGGCTCGCTCTCGGTTTTGCTTCGTTGTGCTCCCTGCTCCTGAATCCTACACCGATCGGTGACGGATGGACTTCCGGGAGGTGGCTCCACTCCGCCCCCCGTCGAGATCTCCGCTCCCAGGGCATACTCGAGAGCCACCCGAGGGGAGCTCATCGCGGGGTGTCTCGGGTGCGAGGTAGCCCCTTCTCCCGCTCCTCGCTCATCTCTGCCGCCAGCGCCGAGCCGCAGCGGCAAGGCCTCGTTGGGGAAGAGCGAGGCGACCCGGGTCCGGCGCTTGCTCTTGCGGTTGACGCACCCCAGAGCCTCCGGCGAACCCGGGGCGATTCACACATCCGGAACCGGGTGTTGTCGCGCCGCACAACGAGGGTGGCTAGGCGGGCTTCTGGCCCACGCAGTTCCAGTTGAGGGTCAGGAGCCCGGCCTCCTCGGCCTCGATGTAGGAGTGGCTGTTCTTGTTCATGCGGCCGAGGAGAGCCTGGGTCTTCGGCGGGATGATGCGCAGCCTCGCGAGCGCCTTGTAGATGGCCTCGTACCGGTCGAAGAGGGCCACCTCCTTCTTGATCATCTCCACCGCGCTGCGCCCGACCGAGGAGATCAGCTCGAAGCCGGCGTCGCGGTACGCGTCCTCCCAGTACCGGTAGTGCCAGAAACCGCCGAAGACCGTGAGCTCGCGGGTGTGCTGGACGAGGGTGCGGTGGCGCTCGTCGTTCCGGTCGTAGGCGTCGAGAGCGGCGACGTCGTCGATGACGAACCGTCCTCCTGGCTTCAGGACCCGCATCACCTCGGCGAAGGTGAAGGCGTGATCGCTCACGTAGGTCATTGGCTGGATGGCGTACACCGCGTCGAAGGACGCGTCGTCGAACTCGAGGGGACGGTTGAAGTCGCCGACGGTGAAGTTGGCGGCCGGGAGGTTGGGGTTCCGGTGGGCCTTGGCGATCTGTGAGGCGTCGAGGTTGATGCCGTAGGGGACCGCACCGGTCAGCGCGGCGATGTGCTCGGCGATCGCACCGCAGCCACAGCCGAGGTCCAGCACCTTCTGGCCGGGCTCGAGGCGCAGGTCGGCGGCGACGATGCGCTCGAAGAGAATCTGGTTCTGCAGCACCGACCGGTCGGGGTCCATCACCGGCGGCATGTACATCTTCTCGACCGAGCCGAGCGTGCAGAGCAGGTGGATCACCTTGTACAGGGCCTGGAGCTCGTCGCTACTGCCCTGCTGGTATCCCTTGGGCGGGATTCCGGCGTCGTGGTCGGCCTTGGTGCTCTCGGGCGAGTCGACGAAGAGCTCGCCGTAGCTGCCCATGAACGCGTTGTAGTCGTCGTCGCTGATCCGGAGAAGGCTCCAGAGCGCGCCGAGGCGGTCGGCGATGGTGGTGGGCTCGTGTTTCTTGGATGTGAGCACTGGGTCGGATTCCGTAATGCCTACGGTTGGAGACGGTAGCGCGGCGCGAGAGGTTGGCGAAGGAGTCGGAGCTGGGAGCTCCATCGCAGGGAGTGGATACCCACACGGTTCGCGGCCGTGGATTGCAGGCCGGGTCGTCCTGGGAGGACGTCCGCACGCTCAGGGATCTCGCGTACGAAGGACGAGGGACGTGATCGCGGTCGACTCGAACATCCTCCTGTACGCGCATCGTGCCGAGTCGCCGTGGCACGGCGCCGCTCGAGGGCGAATACGAGAGCTCTCGCGCACGGCCTGGGCGATCCCATGGCCATGCGTCCGCAATGATGACCCCGGGTCCCGAGGCCTGATCAGTTCGCAGCACGCTGCCTCGTGAGTGGCTCAGAGGGCCCGGCGCGCCCGTTTGCGGGGCGAGACGGCCGAGCGCGCCGTACGCGTCGCCCCCCACGTTGTGGCGACGTCGTCGAGCGACATCCGGTGTCGCGGCAGGGTCTCGCTGGCCTGCTCGAGGCTGTCAGGCCGGTCACTTCGAGCCCGCCTCACGTCCGCTCCGATCCGGCAGTCGGCTTCGCGTGGCCGCGCGCTCCATGCGGAGTAGCAGGGCGGCAGACGGGGTGACCTTGCCGCTCAGATAGGTGCTGAGCCGCGAGGCACTCGTGCCGACGAGTTCGGCGAACTGGGCGTTCGTGAGTCCGGATCGCTCGACCGCGGCGCGTATCTGGGCGGCGACATCGGCCCGGTCGGATTCGTCGGACCGGGTTCTTGCATGCTCGATCGCCAGTGCGAACAGGACGCCGATGCCGTCGCGCTCGCGGTAGGAGAGGTAGCGCTCCACGCGGCGGGCGACCGAGCCCCAGGGCGACCGGCGGATCTCGTCGAACACCGGCTTCCAATCGGCGACCAGGCCGCGGTCGACGACGGCAACGAGCGCCTCGTAGGGCCAGCTGCGGACGTCGTCGGCCGGCGACGCTTCGACGTTGCGAAAGTTCACACTCATCCGGTGGCTCCAGCCAGGCGAAGCGCCAGCCCGCGGCAGGCGGCGACGACGTCCTCCCACTCGTGCCACCGCGCGTCGAGCCCTTTGTAGCGAGGCAGCTCGCGGGTCACATCGGTGTCGCGCGGCTGCGGATCGGCGAGTGCGGCGACGAGCGAGGTGAGTACGGACCCCGCTTCGCCCGATCGATCGACGTAGTAGGCGTCGATGTTCGAGAGGACTTCGACGGCGGCGTCGTTACCGAGATGATCCACCAGCGCCACCACATCGAGGTAGTCGCGCACGACGTTGCGTTGCACCACGAGATAGGCCTTCACGCGCAAGGCCTCGGCTGCGGTGGGTGCGACGACCACGGCACCGTCTCCGAGCGCGATCTCGCAGGTCTCGAGCGGTCGCTGCCGGCGCATCTGGCGAAGCCCGGCCTCGACGCCACCCAGGCTTCCCATGATCGTGAACGGCGGCTTCGAGGCGCGCACCGAGGTCGCCCAGCCCTCGGTCGCCTCCACCGCCTCGAGTACCTCTTGATAGCGGTCGATGAGGTCGGCCAGCACGTGGCCGTGATCGAACGAGTCACGGTGTCCGGCGTGCAGAGCGGCCGCAGAGCCTCGGGCGAGCACGGCGTCCGGAACGACCTCTTGCAGCCGGGCAGCCGATGCCAGCACCTGCCGAAGGGTCGGGCTCAGTTTCGCCATCCCCGATTATCATATCTGATCAGAGCCGGAACGGCTAGGCGCGGCTTGCGTCTCGTGCCTCGCGAGCGTGACCTGCAAGCATGGAGCCTGGACGGCGAGGCGATCGAGTCGATCAGTCGGAAGGCGGCGCACGGTCGCGCACCTCCGCGGCGTCTCCAGCGGAGATTCGGCCCGACGCTTCAGGGCGGCGGCAGCGTGAAGTTCGCGATCGCGGCGCGCGCCTGCGGGTCGAGTTCGTCGAGCGCGCCGAGCTCGAAATCGCGGAGCGCGGTCGCGAGCGCGATGGCCTCGGCGCGCGTGTCAGCCTGCGCCCAGAAGCTCATCGCGATGGAGAAGCCCTTCGCGGGAGGTCGGAGCGTGTACTGCGTGTACAGGTACGAACCGAGCGTGTCGAACCAGACCTTCTCGGGTACGAACGAGGTGTCCCCCGCGAGCACCCAGACTGCGGCCGGTAGCCCGCTCGCGTCCGCGTCGTCGACGATGACCCAGTCGTCGCTCGGGTCGAAGGCGAGGTCGCCGCTCGACGTCGCGACGAGATCGGCTGGGTCGCCCGCGGCAGGTCTTGCTTCGATTTCGCCGAGGAAGGACCATTCGAGGTCCAAGGAGTTCCACCCGACGTCGAGCATGCGCACGCCGGGGAGGCTCTCCGGATACTCGATCTCGAGGTGCCGGACCGAGCCAGACACCACGATCCGGTTCTTTCCCGGCGCCTTGGTCGCGTGTCCATTCGCCTCGAGCAAGAGGCCGGGCCCGCCGATCTTCGACCATGCGTTGGTCGAGACGCGCCCCAGCTGGTCGATGCTCCAGCGCCGGCCCGATCCGTCGAAAAAGTCGTAGGGCAGTGCCAGGATCACGTGATCGTCGTCCGCGTGCGTGGGGTTGCTCCGGTCACGCCAGACCTCCCAGCCGTCGCGGCGGCCACCGCCGTCGGTGTCGGGGTCGAGCGGATTCGTGCCCACGGTGAGCTCCGCACCGTCGCGAAGGTCGTCGAGGTCGGTGTCCGAGTCGTACGGTGAGGTGCCGAGCTGGATCTCGAGCCGCATCGAGAGCCCGTCGCCGTCGTAGTCCACGAGGGCGTCGGCCGGGTTTTGCGGGTCGAGCCCCCAGAGCACCTCGACCTCGTCCCGGATCCCGTCTCCGTCGCTGTCGAGGTGCTCGGTGACGAGTGCGAGATCCGCGGCGTCGACATCGCCGTCGCGATCCACGTCGCTGGTCGTACAACCAGGATCGGCGGCGGGATTCGTACCGACGCAGGCCTCGACCCGCGCGAGATCGAGGGGGCCGACGACGCCGTCGCGGTCCACGTCCGGATTGGGGCCGGGCGTACACGCGAAGGCTCCGAGCAGCCCGGCGGTCAGCACCGCTCCAGTGAATGAGAGGCGAGACCCGCACGCGCGTCGCTCCACGAAGCGTCCCTCCACGGCGCAGCGTGCCGGCAGACGGCGCGGTACGCCCGGGAGACACATCGGCCGGTCGCCGGCTCGGCATGCGGGTTCCGGAAGCGCTGCTCGACGATGGCGCGGCCCGGACCCTCCGGCGCCCGCCGCGGCCGGGTCGAACCGGCCCCGCCAGCGCCTCACTCCTCCAGCTGCGTTCCGAGCCCGAAGAGGCCCTTCGCGCGTAGGCGGGTCATGAAGTCGGGCTCGTAGGCTTCCTCGGGCGCCGCGCGGACCATGCGGTCGAGGGCCTTCGCGTCTTCGCCGACGAGGATCCGCCAAGTGCCCGAGCGTACGCCGTCGAGGATGATCGTCGCGGCTGCGGCGGCGCTGAGCGGCGCCTTGTCGCGGAAGTCCTCGCCGATCCTTTGGAGCACGGCGCGGAGCTGGTCGTCGTTGAGGGAGTCGCGGGGGATTCCCTGGTGCGCCATCTGGTCGCGGACGGGCTGAAGGTCCTCGGCCGTCATCTCCTTCGGGCTCGGCCGGCCGAGCACGGCGGCGCTGTTCATGACGATCGGCGTTCCGACGTGGCCCGGCATCACCAGCGAGACCTTGACGTGCGGCGCATGGAGGCGCAGGTCGGTGATGAGCGCTTCGGTGAAGCCCTTCACGGCGAACTTCGCCGCGCTGTAGGCAGTGTGCGGGATGTTGGGGCCGAGGACGGCCCAGAAGCCGTTGACGCTGCTCGTATTCACGAGGTGCGCTTCGCGGCTCGCAACGAGGAGCGGCAAGAACGCGCGCGTCCCGTGGTAGACGCCGCCCCAGCAGATCGCGAAGGTGCGGTCCCACTCCTCGCGCGTGCTTTCGAGGAAGCTTCCGCCGCCGCCGATTCCGGCGTTGTTGAAGAGCAGGTGGACGTGGTCGGTCGCGTGCTCGTCCTCGACGGCGTCGCGGAACGCGAGCATCTGTCGCTCGTCGGCGACGTCGCACACGTGGGTCGTGATGCGAGTTCCGGGCGGCGCCTGCCGCTCGCAGAGCGCCTTCGTCTCTTCCATGTGCTCGGCCGAGACGTCGCACATCGCGACGTGACAGCCTTCGGCGCAGAGCTGGCGCGCGAGCTCGCGCCCCATCCCGGTGCCGCCGCCCGTCACCACGGCGATCCGTCCCCGGAACTCCTTCATCGCGCACCTCCGTTCGGCGATCCGGCACAGGCTACCCCGGAACCGGGGCGAAGCGATGCGCGATCACCCCGAGGCGGCGTGGCGCCGCCCCGGCGTAGCGCGGGGAGACCACCGCCTTCGAGCGCGGGAGGGGCGCTCGCGCGAGAGGCCCTCGAGGTCCGCTCGGGCCCGAGCTTCGCTCCGGGTCTACTGCTTCGGGGACGTGCGCCTCGCGAGCCCGATCACGCCGAGCCCGGCCGCGACGAGCAGCGAGGTCGACGGCTCGGGGATCACGGTCGGCGCCTGCCAGGTCCAGGTCTCGACGGTGCTGGCTCCGGTCGCCGCGGCGAGCTCGCTGCCGCCGGCGTCGCCGATGTAGACCTTGTAGGTCGCCGAGTACAGTTGGTCCGGGACGAGGCTCGCGAGCGGCACGGCGGTGGCGTTGTGGTCCATCTGGTAGTCCCACCGCCAGCGTGCGGCGCTGCCGCCGGTGCCGAAGATCCCCGAGTAGCCGCCCGCCGCAGGATCGACGTTCGTCGTGTTGTCGGCGTTGACGCCGAACTTGCCGATCGCGAGGTAGGTCTCGAGGCCCGCCGCCTGCGAGAGGCTCTCGATCCAGATGCTCGCGTCTGCTCCGTACGCAGCCTCGACGGCGGCCTCTAGGTCGGCGGGCGCGGTTCCCGAGCCCGCCCACCAGCCGAGCTGCCGGCTGAAGGCCTTGTCCTGGAGCACCGACCACGGCGCCGTGGGGTCGTACTGGGCGAAGGACGTTGCAGCGAGATCCGGCCTCCCCATCGCGTCCGTGTTGATCGCGAGACGAACGGGGAACGCGGGATATGCGCCGCCTCCCGCCGCGGGCATCGTGTTCTGGTCGACCACCTGCAGGTGATTGCTTTCGTCGAGCGAGACGACGAGCATGGTCATCGGCATCCATGCCGGCGCGACGGCGTAGGAGGCGGCGATCGCCGCGCCCGGAGAGCCGAACAGGGCGAGGCCGAGCGCCAAAACGAACATCGAGAGCATCTGCTTCTTGGTGGATCTGCTGCGCGACACGAGAACTCTCCTCGAAGGAAACGGGGGAGCCGGCAGACTAGGCCGCACCCGCCCCGAATCCATGCGGCAAATCGTCGCGCGGCCGATCGTCGCAGCGACGGTGCGACGCGCCGGACGCGCCGCGCGGCGAGTCTCCGCGGTATCCTTTTGCAATGCCTCCGAAGGTCGGAAAGCCTCCCCGCGCCATGCTCGTGTCGGGTGCGGTGGAGACGTGGCTCCCGTGGATCGTCCGCTTGCGCTGGGTGGCGGCCGCCGGTCAGGTGCTGGCGATCGTCGTCGCCAGCGCCGTCCTCGGGCTCGACCTTCCGGTGGGCTGGCTCCTCCTCGTCGCAGCGGTCACGGCGGTGAGCAACGCTGCGCTCGCGCTGCTGCGGCCCCGCCTTTCGAGGACTCCGGGGCCGGCGGTCGCTTCGGTGCTGGCGCTCGACGTCGCGCTACTGACGGCGCTTCTCGCGCTCTCGGGAGGCCCTGCGAACCCGTTCAGCGTCCTCTACCTCGTCCACGTCGCGCTCGCCGCTGTCGTACTGGGGGTGCCGACCGCCCTCGGCATCGCGCTGCTGTCGGCCGCCGGCTACGCCGCGCTCTTCTTCCTGCCGGGCGCGTCGGGGCTCGAGCACGCCATGCACGGACCGCGCGCCATGGCGCTCCATCTCGCCGGGATGTGGATCGCCACCGCGGCGGCGGCGGGAATCATCGGGCTGTTCGTCGCGCAGATCGCCGCCGCCCTGCGGCGGCGCGAGGAGCAGGTTCGCGCGCTCGAGCGAGCGGCAGCGCGCACCGAGAAGCTGGTCTCGTTGTCGACCCTGGCCGCCGGCGCCGCCCACGAGCTCGCTACGCCCCTTGGCACCATCGCCGTTGCGGCGGGAGAGCTGTCCCGGCGGCTCGCGTCCGGCGCCGCCGAAGCGGGAGCGCAGGCAGACGCGCGCCTCATCCTCGAAGAGGTGGGCCGCTGCCGGGAGATCCTGTCGCGGATGCAAGGGGGCGCCGGCGGTACGGTGGGCGAGGGCCCCGAACGCGTCGATCTGGGCGAGATCCTCTCCGACGTCGGCGAGGAGCTGCGGCCCTTCGAGCGCGCGCGTCTTCGAATCGAGCCGGCTCCGGGACCGATCGCGCTGCGGGTCCCGCGTCGTGCGATCGTCCAGTCGCTCGTGAGCCTGGTACGGAACGCGCTCTCGGCGACGCCGTCGGAGAAAATCGTCTCGCTCCGCGCCGAGCCGAGCGCCGGCATCGTCCGCTTCGAGGTGCTGGACGAAGGCAGCGGCATGGAGCACGATGTTCTCGAGCGTGCGGGCGAGCCGTTCTTCACGACCCGCGCACCCGGTGAGGGCATGGGTCTGGGGATCTTCCTGGCGCGGGCGGTGGCCGAGCAGCTCGGCGGCGCGCTCTGGCTCGAATCGGAGCCGGGCCGCGGAACCCGCGTGCTCTTCGAGGTGCGCGCCAACGCAGTCGGAGGCTCGGGACGTTGAGCACGGCCGGGGCACCCACCGAACGCAGCGTCCTCCTCGTCGACGACGACGACCGCTTCCGCAGCCGGCTCGCGCTCGCGTTCCGCGAGCGCGGCTACGACGTCCGCGAGGCCGCGAGCACCGAGGAGGCGCTCGATCTGGCCCGCGCCGAGAGCCCCGAGTTCGCCGTCGTCGACCTGCGGATGCCCGGCCTCGGCGGCCTCGAGGCGGTGCGAAGGCTCAAGCAGATCGATCCGTCGACCAACGTCGTCGTGCTCACCGGTTACGGCAGCATCGCCACCGCGCTCGAGGCCGTCCGGCTCGGCGCCACCCACTACCTGACGAAGCCGGCCGAGATCGGCGAGGTGCTATCGGCGTTCGAGCGATCGGCGCTGTCGCCCCTCGACGACCCTCCGACTCCGGACGCCGTCCTCTCGCTCGCTCGCGCCGAATGGGAGCACATCAACCGCGTGCTGACGGAGTGCGGCGGGAACGTGTCGCAGGCGGCGCGGCTGCTCGGCATGCACCGGCGGTCGCTGCAGCGCAAGCTCGCCAAGTTTCCCGTCGCTCGCTGAGCGACGGGGTCAGAACTTCAGCGTCAGCGCGACGTTGTACGATCGCCCCATCCCGGGGACGCTCACTCCCCACGGAATGGTCGCGGTCGACATCGACGGCCCCTGTCCGAGGTACGCGCCGCCGAGCGGCAGGTCGTAGAACCGGTCGAGGACGTTGTCGATGCTGACGTCGATGCGGAAGAAGTCCCACTCGTAGCTGGTGCGCAGGTTGAAGAGCGAATAGCTCTCGGTCGGCACCTCGTTCCGCACCTGCGACACGCGCGTCTTGGCGTCGACGACCTGGAGCTCGGCGGTCGTCGTCCACGGTCCCAGACGGTGCGTCAGGCCGACCTTCCCGTTCAGTGGCATGATGTGATAGAGGTCGTCGTCGGTGATGAGGTTCTCGCCGCGGACCCAGTTCACGGCGGCCGTCGCCGTGAGGCTTCCGAGCCGGTCGAACTCGACGAGACGTGCGTGGGCCAAGACGTCGACGCCGTAGAGCCGCGCCGACTGGTTGACGTACTGGAGCAGGACGAAGCCCGTCGTCCTCGTCACGTTGAGGGCGCTGCACTGACCGAAGTTGCAGCGCCGCGCGTCGATGAAGTCATCGACGCGGGTCAGATAGCCCGTCGCCCGCAGCCCCCACGCGTCGCCGGTGGCTTCGTGCAAGTCGACGGTCCCAGCGATCGTGTGCGCGACTTCGGGCTGCAGGTCGACGTTCCCGATGTAGCCGTTGCCGTCGCCGGCGAAGTTGTTCATCAGCGCCGCCATCGCGTTGGTCGACCACGGGTAGCGCTCGTAGAGACTCGGCGACCGCGTCTGCCTCGCGTAGCCGGCCTCGAGCGTCAGCGTCTCGTGCGGCGCGAAGCGCACGAGCGTGCTGACGTCGAGGTGGAAGTCCCTTCGCCGGCGGTCGAGCGCGTTGAACGCCGCAGCGTCCCTCGTCCAGATCGTCAACTTGCTGCTGTAGCCCTGGACCGGCCCCGCGCTCGACGCGACGGTGCCGCCGCGGACTCCGATCACGGTCGTCCAGCGAGGGCTCCAGCGGGCCTCCCATTCGCCGTAGAGTCCGATGCGGTCGCGGACGCCGTCGCGGATGTTCCAGAACGTGTCGGGGGCCATCACGCCCTTGGTCCCGACGGGCGGCCACCAGTCGTCGAGGTCGTACGTCTGGAACTCGCTGCCCACCCGCAGGAGGTCGCGCTCGGTGAGCGTGATGTCGCCTCCGATCGACCCGCCTCGCGTCCTGGCCCTCGAGTCCATCGGCATCCCGAAGCCGTAGAAGAACCGGTTGGATCCCATGTCCATCCCGTGCCGGGTGTTCTGGCCGTAGAGGGAGGCTTCCAGCTCTCCCCAGGCGTACTGGCCCGAGTAGCCGAAGCCGAGCTGGAGATTCCGGTTGGACGTCATGTCCATCCGCTGGTTCGGGAATCCCTCGAAGCCGACCTGTTGGAGTCCCGCGTTCACCTCGAGCAGGTGATCGCCGCTCCGCATGGCGAGCCGGACCGAGCGGTTGCTGAGATCTTCGTAGGAGCTCGATCCGACGACGTTCGACGCGAGCCACTCGCCGCCGGGAAGGAGCGATCCGATGCCAGCGGCCTTGAAGCCCCTCGCGGCGGTGTAGTTGTCGGCCTGCGCATTCGACTCGGTGTAGGTCACGTGGAGGGCGTCGCTCGCGATCGTTCCGGAGGCGTTGTAGCCATAGGCCGCTCCGTTGCTCCGGAAGAACGCGCCGGCCTCGCCTTCGGCGAGGAGCTCTCCCGGGGCGGCCGCGAAAGCGGGGGGCGCGGACTCCACCTGGATGGTTCCGCCGATGCTGTCGCCTCCGACGCTGACGGGCGTGATCCCGGAGTACACCGTGACGCTGCCGACCTTCGTCGGAGCGATGTACGAGAGCGCGGGATTCATGTGGTTGGGGCACGCGGCCGTCGGCTCCGTTCCGTCGACCTCGATGCGAAGCCGCTCGTCGGCGAGCCCGCGGATCGCGGGAAGGCTCGAGATCCCGCCCGCTCCGTAGAGGTTCACCCCGGGAACGTCCTCGAGAAGCCGCGCGGTGTCGGGGGAGGTGGTCCGCTTGGCGGCGAGATCGGGAGCGTCGAGCGTCGACGCTCCCGGCGGCGCCTCGCTCTCACGGGGCGCCGTGACCAGAACGGGGCTGAGCGTCGGGAGCGCAGGGTCCTCGCCGTCGGGCTTCGCGTCGCCGCCAGGAGCGTCCGCCGCAGCGGTGACCTCGGCGTCGTCGCCGCCGAGCGGCTCGGCTTGCGAGCGCGCATCGAGCGGGACGGCCGCGAGCAGCGCTGCGGTCCAGACGGCGAGGAGCGTCCGGGCTGCGCGACGGATCGCGGGGCGGTGACGGCGCAAGGCGAAAGGAGTCGCGCTACGCGTTCGCCCGCTGCCGCCGCGACGCGAGCCCGAGGAGGCCGAAGCCCGCTGCGACGAGGGCGGCCGTTCCGGGCTCGGGGATCACCGCGGTGATCGTCTGCGACACGGGATAGCCGCTCATCGTCCCGATGAAGCCATACCCGGCGACGGTCGTCCCCGTCATGCAGACGGCCCCCATCATGCCTCCGTCGGCGCAGTCGGCGTACGCCAGCTTGTCGATCTGGGCCTGGGTGAGCGGCGCCAGCGGATTTGCGGTGTTGACGAAGATCCGGGCGTAGGCATTCGCCGGGTTGCCATCGGGGAATCCGTAGTAGAGCCCGCTTCCCGCGTCGGACCCGGGAGTCCACCCGTCACCGCCGAACATGGAGGTGAGGGTGGTCGTGTTCGCGTTCCGGAAGGTCGTCACCAGCAGGCCGCCGAGCGCCGGGTCGTAGAACGCCGAGAGCTGATGATCGAGCGCCAGCCAGATCGCGTTGCCGGTCATCGACTCGCTGAGCGTTCCGCGCAGGTTCGAGACCGTCTGCGTAGCGTCGTCGAACTGGAACGACCCGGTGAAGATGGTGTTGTAGGGCTGGGTGTCGGGCTCGTAGAACGTCGTGACGACGTCGTAGGTGATGACGGTCGCCTGGGTCGTCTGAGCAGCGAGCATCGAAAGCATCCCGAGCACGAGCAACCGCTTCACCGTCGTCTCCTTTCGCCCCGCCGGAAGAGCCGTCGGAAAAGCCGCCACGCTAGAAGCCGGCGATGCCCGGAACAATGCGGCACGCGGTCGCGCGTCAATTTGTCGCACCCACCGCTGGGACGTCGTGCGGGTCGGTGGCGGCCTACCCCGAGACCGTCGACGCCAGCAGGAGCTGTGCGCCGTAGTAGAGCGGGAGCCCCCAGGCCTTGTTGGTGAAGCTCCGGACGACGAAGCGCTGTCGGGCGACGGCGAGGTCGGACGCGTAGAAGGCGACCGCGCCGGCGAGGATCACGGGGTTGCCGTCCGCCCAGACGGTGGCCGCCGCGCAGGCGACCATGGCCGAGATCACCAGTACGTAGACCCGGACGGGTGCCCGCATGGCGCCGCGCACGTGCGGGTCGAGCCAGCGAAGCGCCACGGCCAGCGGAATGGCGACCAGCGCGACGGCCGCTGCGAGCGCCCCTGGCGAGGTGCCTCGCGCCACGAACGCTGCGGCGAACGCGACGTGGCCGAGGAGGAAAGCAGCGAGGCCCGCGACGAAGGCGGCCTTGGACGTCTTGGGGATCAGCAGCACGTCTCCGATCCACGAGAGCGCGAGCGCGACGAGCATCAGGATTCCATACGTCGTGCCCAGCGCGCCTGCAGCGATCGCTGCGCCGATGAAGCCGGTCGACGCGGCAGGCTTCGCGATCCATACGCCTGGCTGGAAGCCTCGCCGCTCGAACGCGAGAAGCGCTGCCAGCGAGGCGACCGTCACGAGTACCCAGGGAAGCATCGGCGCAGTGTAGGAGCCGGCCGCCGTCTGCACAGGGCGCGCGGTGGGGGCCGCCCACGCGGATCGCCTATCCTCCCCGGCCGGCGAACCAATGAACCCGATCTCCCTCGCACAGCTCCCGACCCCCCTGGAGGAGGCGCCGCGCCTCTCCCACGAGCTCGGCGTCCGCCTGCTGGTGAAGCGGGACGATCTCACGGGCCTTGCCCTCGGCGGCAACAAGGCGCGCAAGCTGGTTCACCTGGTGGCCGACGCACGCGCCCGCGGCTGCGACACCCTGGTGGCGGCCGGCGGCGCCCAGTCGAACTTCGCCCGCATGACGGCGGCCGCCGCGGCGCGGGCCGGGATGGCCTGTCACCTGGTGCTGTCGGGGCGCGAGCCCGCGCACTATTCGGGCAACCTGGTCCTCGACCGCATCTTCGGCGCGACGCTCCACTTCGCCGGCTCGAGTGACTGGAAGGTCCTCGAGGCCGAGGTCGAGAAGCTCGCCGGCGAGCTCGGGCCTCGCGCCTATCCGATGCCCATCGGTGGAGCGACCGCCGTGGGCGCGCTCGGCTACGTCGACGCGGCCGACGAGCTGATGCGCCAGCTTCCGTCGGCTCCTGACTGGGTGGTTCTCGCGGACGGTAGCGGCGGGACCCATGCGGGCCTGCTGGCCGCGTTGCCGTCCCGGGTCCGGATCCTCGGCGTCGACGTGGCGCGGCCGCCCGTTCCTCACCGCGAGCGGATCCCCGCGCTCGCCGCGGAGACGGCGCAGCTCGCAGGACGCCCCCTTCCGGGCGGCGGTCTTCACCTGGTGGACCACACCGGCGAGCGGTACGGCGCCGTCACCGAGGAGTGTCTCGAGGCGATCCGGCTCGCTGCGAGGACGGAGGCGCTGCTCCTGGATCCGGTGTACTCCGGCAAGGCGTTCGCGGGCCTGCGTGCCGCGGTCCGCGAAGGGCGCGTCTCGGGAACCGTCGTGTTCCTCCACACAGGGGGAGCCCCTGCGATCTTCGCCGACGGCTATTCCGAGGCGGTCACGTGAAGCAGACCCTCGACGCCACCTACCGTCACGCCCGCCGCGTCGCCGTCACCGTGGTGGGTGGCAGTGTCGTAGTCGTGGGGATCGCCATGCTCGTCCTTCCGGGGCCGGCCTTCATCGTGATTCCCGTCGGGCTCGCGATCCTCGGAATCGAGTTCGCGTGGGCGCGTCACTGGCTCGAGAAGGTGAAGGAGCACGCGCAGACCGCCGTCGATTCGGTCAGGGGCTCGGCCAAGCCCCCCCAGGCGTAGCCGGGAGGGCACGCCCCTCCGCCCGCTCCCGGTTCACGGTTTCGCAGCGCGGGCCCGTGCGCGCGCGCGGACGCCCCCTCCGCCAGCGGCACGCGACTTGCTTCGTCGGGAAGCCGGCACTCCGTGTCCCGCAGCGGTGCTTCCGATGGCTCTCGCCGCCTTCTGCCGAACGGTACGGATCACTACGCTCTGCATCTTCGTCGCGCTCCCGCCGAGCGCGACCCGTGCGATCCCCAGCGATGGCTCGACGCTGTTCACGACCCGCGGCGCCTCACCTCCCTCAGGCGAAGCCATCGCAGCACAGCCGGATCTATTCACCGGCGCTGCCGTCGCGGCCATTCCCCTCGAGCTGCCGCCGGGAACCGGCGGGCTCACTCCCGTGCTGGCGCTCCGCTATTCGAGCGCCGGCCGCGGCGAGAGCTGGGTCGGTGCGGGCTGGTCGCTGGCGCTACCGGCGATCACACGCTCGCTCGATCGCGGTATTCCCCGCTACGACGACGCCCTCGACGACTTCGAGCTCGATGGCCGCAAGCTCGTCCCCGAGAGCGATACCCCCGTGCTCCCGCGCCGCTACCACGCGCGCCGCGAGACCTTCGAGCGGATCGTTCGCGAGACCGACGGGAGCTGGACCGTCGTCGAGCCGGGAGGCACGCGCCGGCGCTTCGGGCTCACGTCCGAGTCCCGGATCGAGCGGCCCGGGGATGGCGAGCCCTTCGCCTGGCTCCTCTCCGAGGAAGACGATGTCCACGGCAACACCATCGCGGTGCGCTACGACCGGAGCGACCCGGGAACGGCTTACCCCTCCGAGGTCCGCTACACGCTGCGGCGGTCTGCGTCGGGGACGCTCGAAAGCCTCGATGGCGATGCGTCGCGCGATCGCCTGGTGCACTTCGATCTCGAGCCTCGGCCCGATCCGTCGAGGAGCTTCGCCACGGGCTTCGAACGCGCCGTTGCGCAGCGCTTGCGCGCCGTGCGGGTCCACATCGGTAACGATCCGCTGCGCTGTTGGGAGCTTCGCTACGCCGAGAGCCCGGACTCGGAGCGCAGCCTCCTCGTGCAGGTGGCGCACTACGGCAGCGACGGTACGTGCAACGGGCAGGGCGCGGCCACGGCGCCGTTCGTTTCGCACATGACCTACCGGAGCAACGCCGGCGCGGACGTTCCCTCGACGGGCTGGGAGGGTCCCGTGCCCTTCGACTGGCCGGCAGGCCTCTCGCTCGTCGATGCGGGTGGTCAGGACCGCGGTGTCCGCCTGGCGGACATCGACGGCGACGGCAGACCAGATCTCCTGAAGGCCTATGCGGTTCCCGCGCCCGGGCAGGGAGTCGACGGCTACGCACGCTCGCCCGACAGTGGAATCCACCGCAACCTCGGGACGGGCTTCGACCCGGTGCCGAGCGCGGCACTGCAACTTCCGGCCATCGCAGGCCAGATCGGAGCCCTCACCACCAGCTTCGCCTTCGACGACGGCGGCCAAGGGCGGCCCCTCGGTCTCACCGCCGTCGATCTCGACGGCGACGGCCGGGCCGATCTGGCGGGCGGCGTCCGCTGGCTCGACTATGCCTCGGGAGCGACGTCGTCCTACGGAGTCGGCGGGCTGCACCGCAGCGTCGGCGACGGCTTCGAGGCCGCGGGCGACTACGGAGAGCTTCTTGCCGACGATCGCTGGGCGCTCGCGCGCACTGGCCTCATCGACTTCCGCTGGAGCTGGAACGGCTCCGGCTGGTACGGCGCCTTCCAGTCGGGCTCGCTGCCCGGCCCGGCGCGTTTCGCCGATCTCACGGGCGACGGTTTGCCCGAGCTGATCGTACGCTCGACGGAGATCCACAGCCGCTGGAGCGGCACGGCGCCTCCGTTCCATCCGGGGAGCCGGAGCTGCTCGTTCGCGCTGTCGAGCTACCACTTCCGCAACGAGGGCGATCTCCGCTTCCTGCGAAGCGCCACCTCCGACTTCGCGGTCACCTCGGACTTGTGCGGCATCGATGCGACGCTGCGGCTCTCTCCCGACTTCCAGCCGTGCGATCCCTTCGACCCGCCGTGTCAGCGGCGGCTCATCCACGACGAGGCGCGCTCGCAGCGCTTCCTTGGCGATGGCTCCTACGCCCACTGGAACGTCCACTGGGAGCTCGGCAACGCCGAGGTCGACCTCAATGCAGACGGCCTCGCCGATGCCGTGAGCGCGGCCTACGACCTCGTCCTCGGGAGCGAGAGCCTCGCGGCGAGCCTCAATGCGGGTGCCGGCGCGTTCATCGATTCGCCGGCCTGGAGTCTTCCGGCGCACCTCTACGAGGTCGGAGCGACCTTCGCCCGCGACCTCGGTGTGCGCCTTGCCGACGTGAACGGCGATGGCCGGATCGACGTCGTGCAGGCGGCCGAGACCGGGCCCCGCGGCGCCTGGCTCGGCCGTGGTGATCCGGGGAGCGGATCGAGCCCGGGGCCGTGGGCGGCGAGCGCTGCGTGGGCTCTCCCCGGATCGCTCGCCTTCGTGAGCGCCGGGGGGCAGGATCTCGGTCTGCGCCTCGTCGATCTCGATGGCGATGGGATGACCGACCTCGTCCGCTCCATCGCCTCGGTGAACGAGCTGTACCGCAACCGCGGGAGGGTGCCGGACCTGCTGGAGACGCTGACCACCCCCCTCGGTTCGCGAACCACCTGGCGCTACACGCCTTCGACCGCCTTCGATCACACCGGCAACTCGGCGAAGCCCTTCGAGCCGAGGGTCCCGGACGGCCTTCCGCATCTGCCCCAGGTGCTGCAGCTCGTGACCGCAATCGAGGTCGAAGGCGGCGCGGCCGGCCCGGAGCGAACCACGTTCTCCTACGAGGGAGGCGTCTTCGATCCGGGGTCGCGCGAGCTGCGGGGCTTCCGGATCGTGACCGCGGTTCGCAGCGACGGTCGTCTGGGCGTCGTCCACTTCCTCCAGGACGAGGCCCGGGCAGGGCTCGTCGAGCGGGAGGACGTCTTCTCGTCCGGCGACGCTCCGCGGCGCTTGCGCACCGTCGAGAACCGATACACCGAGGACGTCGATGGGCCTCCCTTCGTGAGCCTCCTCGAACGCCGGGTGGAGACGAGCCACGACGATCCCGCATCGCCTCGAGCCCTCGCCAGCGCGTTCCTGTACGACGCCTTCGGCAACGTGACCGAGCGCGTCGACTTTGGAGAGGTTGCGCTCCCTGCGGGAGACTCGCTCGTCGATCTCGACCCCGGCGACACGCGAACCACCGTCGTCGAGTACGCCCTTGGTCAAGGCTCGCCCGAGCCCCGGATCGTGAACCGCGTCCGGCGCCAACGGATCCTCGCGGGTGCGCCCCCCGCCGTTCTCCGCGAAACCGCCTTCTTCTTCGACGGAGATCTCACCGGGAGCGCCGCACCCGTCCGGGGGCTCGTCACACGGCGCGTCGACGTCCGTACCGCGGGAACCAGCGAGGGGCCGACGACGACCTATGGCCACGACGCCTACGGCAATCTGATCTGGCGCCGCGATCCGCGGGGCAACGCGGGGCAGGGGGGCGGAACGACGCTCTTCGGGATCGACCCGCGGTTCCACGCCTTCGTCGTCTCCACGACCAACCCGCTTGGCCATGTCTCGACGCGGAGCACGGCGACTCCGTCAGGCTGCCCGTTACACCCTGCCGGAGCGGGTGTCGTGCAGGAGGAGCGGGGGCCGAACCTCGCGGCGGGAGAGCCGGGGCTGCGGCGCTGCCTCGATGCGTTCGGGAGGGTCGTCCGCGAGCGCGCTTCTCTCGATCTCGCCGAGAGCCGCTGGGTTCGCACCGACGTGCCCGGCGCCTCACGGGTCGAGCGCTACGAACGGGTGAACGCGTCCGGCGCCGAGCGCGGGAGCGTCGCGTTGCTCGATGGCTTCGGCCGGACGGTGGAGACCCGCAGCGACGGCGCGCAGGGGCGGGCGGTCGTGACGACGCGCGGCTTCGATGCTCTCGGGCGCGCCAGGCGAGAGACGGCGCCGCGGTTCGAAGACGAGGCCGAGCAGGCGACCGTGACCGAGTACGATGCCCTCGACCGGCCCATTCGCACGGTGCTTCCCGGAGCAGGTCGCGTGTGGACGTTCACCCATGGGCGTGGGCGGGTTTCCGTCACCGATCCGGGAGGGACGACGCAGACGCGGGTCTTCGACGCCTTCGGCAATCTCGCACGGGTGGAGGAGGGCGACGGAACCACGACGCAGTACGCCTGGGACGGCCTCGACCGCCTGATCGAGATCCGCGACGCCGGAGGGAACCGGACGTCGATCACCTACGATCTCCTCGGCAGGCGGCGCAGCCTCGTCGATCCCGACACGGGCGCCACCCAGTTCGTCTCCTACGACGACAACGGAAACCTGCTCGCGCGAGCCGATGCACTCGGCACCACGACCTGGGTCTACGACGTCCTCGATCGTCCGACATCTCGAACGGCTGGCGCGAGCCACGTCAGCTACGGATACGACGGCGCCGCGCGCGGCAAGGGCCTCCTCGCGACCCGGAGCGATGGAGCAGGTGTCCTTCGCATCCGGGCCTACGACGCCCTCGGCCGCGTCACGGCCGACTCCCAGGAGGTGGGAGCCGCGACACTCTTCTTCTCGACCTCCTTCGACGCGCTCGGGGGCATGGCATCCCGTACGTTTCCCGACGGCCGAAGCCTCGTCTTCGACCGCGACCCACGCGGCTTCTTGACGACGATCCGCTCGGTGGGCGGCGGCGCTTCCAGCATCGCAGCGGACATCGTGTGGGATGCTCGCGAGCGGCTTGCTTCGTGGACGGCATCGAACGGCGTCCGGAGCGAGTCCTCCTTCGACCCGTCTACGGGGCGTCTCGCATCTCTCTCGGTTCGCCATGCCGGCGTGGCGCTCGAAGATCTCGCCTACGGCTTCGATGCCAGCGACCGGGTGACGTCCATCGACGATCGGCGGCCGGGAGGCCTCCCGCGCCGGAGCTTCGGTCACGACGCACGCGGCCGGCTGATCCGCGCCAGCGGCCCCTACGGCGAAGGAAGCTCCCTCGCGACGCTCCACTACGCCTACGACGCCACGGGCAGCCTCGTGTGCAAGGATGCCGCGGCAGCGGCCGGCTGCTCGAAAGGCATCGTGATGGTCCACCCTGCAACGACGGGGTCCCGCCCTGCGCATGCGCCGGCCACCGTGGGCGCCCTCGCTGCGCAGTACGATGCCGTCGGCCATCGGGTCGCCCTCGGCGATCGCACCTACGCGTACGACGCCCTCGGCCGCCTCGTGAGCGCAGCGCGGGGCGGCGCGCTGGAGTCGGTCCACGGCTACGACGCCAGCGGCCGGCGCGCGAGCTGGACCGATCACTCGGCGACGAGGCCCGTCTCGGTCCGATTCGTCCGCGGCGACTTCACGTGGGATGAGACCCGCAGGCTCGGAAGGATCGAGGTCGAGCTTGCGGGTCGGCCGATCTCGAGCCTCGTCGGCCCCTTCACACCGTTGGGGGCGACGCAGACCACCCCAGCCGGGGCAGTCCGGAGCACGGAAACCCCGACGGCGCAGTGGGCGCTCGCGGCCATCGCCCTCGCGGGCCTCGCTCTCGCCGGGCAGGCGGGTGCTCTGCGGCGCAGGCGCGAGCCCTGGGGCCGCCCGGCCCTGGCTGGCGCCACGGCCGTCGCATTCTCGTGTCTCGTGCTGCGTCCGGCGCTCGCGCTGCCCGACGGCGACGTGAACGGCGACGGCCGCCTCGACGCCGCGGACGCGCTCCTCGCCCAGCGCATCGTGATGCAACGTCACGCGCCGTCGGCGGCGGAGCTGGAGCGCGGCGACGTTGCACCGCTCGAGCTCTCGCCACAGACCCCGCCGCATGTGGACGAGGGAGATCTGGTGGCGCTCTGGCGCGCGCTCCGGGGCGAGGACGTCGATGGCGACGGTCTCGATGCTGCGGACGAGCTGGAAGCCGGCGCCAGCCCGTTTCGTGCAGATAGCGATCGGGATGGCCTCACGGATCCGCAGGAGCTCTCGCTCGGCACGTCTCCCCGCACCGCGGACACCGACGGCGACGGCGTCTCCGACGGCGCCGAGGTGGCGGCGGGCAGTGACCCCCACGCGCGCGACACCGACGGCGACGGCCTCGAAGACGGCGCCGACCCGGCGCCCCTGGCCGGCCTCATCCATCGGCACGGCGATCACCTCGGAAGCACCGTCCTCGTGACGAGGGCCACCGGTGCCGGTGACGCGCTCGTCCATACGCGAGCGGTCTATCGCCCGTACGGCGGAAGCAGCGACGGTCAGCCACCGGACCGGGGCTTCAACGGACGGCAGCGCGACCCGGCGACCGGCCTCTACGACTACGGCGCCCGCTGGTACGATCCGGCCACCGGAAGCTTCATCCAGCCCGATCCGCTGGTTCCCGATGCGTCGCGGTCTGCGAGTCTCAACCGCTACGCCTATGCGGAGGGCGGCCCGGTCGATCGCGTCGACCCGTCGGGTCACGCCAGCGTGAGCTTCCGCGTCTTCGCCGGAACGATGGGTCCCCGGGGCCTCTCGGGCGCAGGCCTCGACGTGTCGATCTCCCTCGGCGTCGAAGGCATCTCGGCGAGCGCCGACCCCTGGGTCGCCATCGCCGGCACCCAGGTGCGCCTCGCGGGGTCCTTCATGGGCGCGCTCGGCTTCCAGGCCGTCCTCTCGTCGCCGTATCCGGAGACCTTCTCCGGGGCGAGCCCGCGCGCTGCTGCCCGCGCCGAGCGCGCCCGGGCAGCGATCGCTGCAGGGATGCCGCCCATCCACCTGCGCGAGCTCGGCGTATCTTCTCTCGCAGCGGGAGACATCCTCATAACGGGCCACCGCCCCATGGCGTCGATGCTTCGTTTCATCGATTGGGATGAGTTCCAGGCAGGCCATGCGGCCCTCGTCCTCGACAGCAGCGGCGAGCTGACCCAAGTGCTCTCCGCCGGCATCCGCGGCAAGTACGTCGCCTGGAACGACAACGACGCCGTCGGTGGGCGCTCGTGGGTGGTGGTGCGTCCGCGGGATGCGATCGATCCCGATCGGCTGGCGGCGCACGTTCGCGCCCTCCGGCTCGGAGACGGTCCCCTGCTGGGAAGCGACGCCTACCTGGCACGCTTTGGCAGCAACGTCTGCTCGTCGACCGTCGCCGACGCGCTCGAAGCGGCGGGCGCGTCTCCGATCGTCCGCCGCGGCGGAACGCTGGTGACGCCGGCCGATCTGCGAGGCTTCGGCTCCGCCATCGGGCGCATCGACATGCCGCTCGTCACGGAAGGCATCCGGTGACAGGGCGCGCGCTCCGGCGCGGCGAGCTGTGCTGGGCCGGTGTGGTCCTCGGCCAGATGGCCCTCGTGAGCATCGCCTGGGTGATGGTTGCGCTGCTCTACGACCTCTCCGTCGCTCCGGACCTGCTGCGGCGCTGGGGGCTCTGGGTCGAGGGCGCGGCGTGGTTCACTCTCGCGTTCTCGGCTCCACTGGTGCTGGCGGTGGCTACCGTGCTGGTGGGCTCGGGGCTTCGCGGGGCCGGTTTCTCGTCTCGCCGGCAGCGGCTGTGCTGGCATCTGCTGGCGGCGCTTCTCGGCGCACTCGGCCTCGCCGGCATGGTCTCACGGCTCAGCCCCGAGCCGCACGCCTTCGGCGCCGGCTTCGTGATCGTGACCGCTGCAGCCTGGGTCGTGCTCTTTCCGATGCTCTACGTCCCGCGGCTGGTCGCGCCGCGTCTCGCGGGGCTCGAGCCGTCCGCCCGTACGCCGGCTACGCCTTCGTCACCTCGTTGACGAGAGCGCCTCCGCTCCGCCAGCGCTGGAGATTCTCGAGGAAGATCGCCGTGGCGCGCGGGTGGTTCGACGGCGTGGTGCCCGACGAGTGGGGCGTCACGATCACCCGGGGATGGCTCCAGAGCGGGCTCTCGGGTGGGAGCGGCTCGGTGGCGAAGACGTCGAGGCCCGCACCGCCGAGGGCCCCCGAGTCGAGGGCCGCAGCGAGCGCGGCCTCGTCCACGAGATCTCCGCGGCCGACGTTGAGGAGCCGGGCGCCGGGCTTCATCCGGGAGATGGCGTCTGCGGAGATGAGGCCACGAGTCTCCGCCGTGAGCGGAAGCGCGAGGGCGAGCCAGTCTGCCAGCGGCAAGAGATCGTCGAGACGCGAGAGCGGCCAGGTCTCGCACGGCTCGTCGCCCTTCGGTTGCCGCGTCATGCCGATGACGCGCATGCGGAGCGCCGCGCCGAGCCGCGCGATCTCGCGGCCGATGGGGCCCATGCCGAGTACGCCCAGCACGTGGCCCTGGAGATCGACGACGTCGTGGGGCTCCCATGCGTGCCGTGCCTGGGCGTCGCTCCAGCGACGCAGGTCGCGCGAGAGCGCGAGAAGGTAGAGGGCCACGGTCTGGGCGATGGGCACCGCGCTCGCTCCCGACGAGGTGGTGATGCGGACGCCGCGGGAGAGGAGCTGCTGGAACCACGGGTGGTCGACCCCTGCGCTGAAGACGTGGAGCCAGCGGAGCCGCTCCGCGCGGGCGAGCGCGAGGACGAACTCCCGCGCCCGGTCCGGATAGAGATCGCCGGAGAAATAGGCGATCTCTGCCTCGGCAGGATCACCCGCGACGGATCCGGGGCACAGCACCAGCAGCGAATGGCTCCCCGCCGCTTCGACCAGGCGGTCGCCGGCTTCGCGCACCACGTGATCCGATACCAAAATTCCGGTCGTCATCGGCGCTCTCCCGTCGCTGCCTCGCGTCCAGTGCCTGCGGCGGGCGCCACGTCGAGCAGCTCCACGGCCTCCTGGGCGAGTTCGAAGTCCGACCGTACGTGGACACGCAGGTCAGGCGCACCCGCGAGCGCACGGCGGCCGCGCGCACTGGTCACGACCCACGCGCCGGCGGGCCCTTGGCCCCGGACCCAGTCTGCCGCCGCGGCGGGATCCGCAAAGAACGGAAGAGGCTGGCGCGTGAGAAGACGGCTCAGCTGTCGCTGCTCCTCCTCGAGCCCGAGTAGCGGCGGCGGGTCTTCCCGTCGCGGACCGGCTGGAGCGCCTCGCGGGCCAGGGGCACTGAGTCCTTGCTGTGCAGGTCGCCCGCTGCGAGAAGGCTGAAGCAGGTGAGGACCCCGAGCAGGAGGCCCGCGAGGGGCAGGGGGCTCTGCCTCGCGAGGCCGCCGCGGCGAAGGCTCGCGAGAGCCAACCCGGCGCCGGCCGAGGTCACGAGCGCCACCGGCCCGGCGAGCCAGCGCTCGGGAGGCAGCACGTGCGCGAAGAGGGGAACGCGGTCGAAGAGCAGGAGCCCCGCTCCTGCGATGGCGCCCGCCACCGCCAGCGCTGCGAAGCACGCCGCCGAAGCGAGCGTCACGAGCCGCGCGGCCCACGCCGACGGTCGGGCGAGGCCGCCCCCGGGCGCGTACCACAGCCGGAGCAGTAGCAGCGAGAGTGCGGGTGTGACGGGCATGAGATATCGCTGATGCTTGGTCCCGGAGAAGTGGAGTGCGACGAAGATCGCGAGAAACCAGACCAGGAGGAACCGTACGCCGTCGCTCTCCTTCCACGGTCGAAGCCGCCAGAGCCAGACGAGGAGGGCGGGGAAGAACAGCGTCCAGGGGAGCTGCAGCACGGAAAGGTTCCGCGCGTAGAGGAGGAGCCCCCCGGTTCGCGTCCCGAGGTCGGTCTGGCGGAAGACCGCGAGCGTCTCGTCGAAGCCGAGCCTTCCGACCAGCAGCGCCGGCCAGGGCGCGACGACGGCCACCAGGAGCAGCGCGCCTACGAGGCTTGCGCGCGACGCGAGCAGGCCGAGCCGTCCGGTCCATCCCGCCCAGAGCCCCGCGACGAGCAGGAACAGCAGGATCGCCAGCGGGCCCTTGGTGAGCGTCGCCAGGGCGACGGCGAGCCAGGCGAGGAGGAGCAGGCGCTGCCGCGAACGGCCGCCCTCGCCGGCTCGTGCTCCCAGGTAGAACGCGGTCAGCGCGGCCGTGAGCAGTGCAGCGAAACACGGGTCGAGCCGTTTGCTGGTGAGCTGGTTGAAGGTCTCCCAGGTCGTCACGAAGACGAGTACGCCCGCGAGCGCGGGCCCGCGGCCGCCGTAGACGACGGCGCCGAGCCGGTGGATGCAGGCGAGGGACACCACCAGCGCCAGGAGATCGGGGATGTGGGCGACCCACGACGGCGCTTCGCCGAGCACGGCGATGAGAGGCGCCATCAGCCAGAAGAAGAACGGGGGCTTGTCGAGATAGATGCCGATCGACGAGCCGCATCACGACCCAGTCGCCCGAGCGGGCCATCTCGTCGGCGATCCCGAGGTAGCGGACGTAGCCGACATCCACGGGCTCGACGGCCACCCGCCAGAGGAGCGCGGCGGCCGCAGCGCCTGCGGCGACGAGCAAGGCCCGGGCTGTCCCGCGCGCGAGAACGTCCATGAAAGGCCGCGGATAGGACGCTTCGGCAGCGCCGTCAACCAGGCCCGTCCGACTTTGGCGACCGGGGGCCGGGGTGTGCTAACTCGCGCGCGTGCGGATCCTCCAGGTCGGACTTGGCCGCTGGGGCCAGAACCATCTCGAGACGTGGCGGCAGATCGGCGTCGAGCTTCGCCTCTGCGACGAGAGCCCGAAGCTCTTGGCGGGCCTTCCCGAGCCTTCCTCCACCGACCCTCGGGACTTTCTCGGCGAGGTCGACGCCGTCGACGTCGTGACCCCGGCTCCGGCCCATGCGCCCCTGGTGTACGCCGCGATCGAGGCCGGCAAGCACGTGCTGGTCGAGAAGCCGCTCACACCGTCGTCGAAGGACGGTTTCGCGCTCCATGCCGAGGCGCTGCGCCGGGGTCTCGTCCTCCAGGTGGGACACGTCTTCCGCTTCACTCCCGAGGCCGAGGTCGCCGCGAGGCTCGTCGGTACGGGAGCCCTCGGGAGCATCCGCTACGCCGTGGCGCGCTTCGCCAGCTTCAAGCGTCCGCGGTCCGACGGCGGGATGGCGATCTCCGACGGTGTCCACTTCGTCGACCTCCTCTCGTGGCTCTTCGGTCGTCAGCCCGGGGCGGTGACGGCTACGCTTCGCGACCACCTCGGCCGCGGCATCGACGACGCCGCCTTCCTCTCGCTCGACTACGGCGATGTCCTCGGCGTCGTCGAAGCGAGCTGCTTCCCGCCGCAGCCCCAGCGAGACCTCGAGATCATGGGCACCGAGGGTGCGCTCCGGATCGACCTGCTCGCGAAGTCGGCGCGCGTCCGGCTCCACCGCCAGCGGCACGTGCAGGATGCGAACGGCGACTGGCAGATCGAGAGCGGGCCCGCCGAGGAGATCGAGGTCGCTGCGACGAAGCCCCTCGAGGCGGAGCTGCGCGCCTTCGCTGCGGCGTGCGCCGAGGGTCGGCCCTCGCCGGTGGCGGCGGATGGCTGGGACGGAGCCGCGGCCACCGCGGTGCTCGAAGCCGCCGCCACGTCTGCCCGTGATGGGCGGCGCGTCGCGATCGAGTTGCCCGATCGGGAGCGAGGACCCAGATGACCAAGGACGATGCCATTCGAAGTGTTCCGCTCTCGCGGGTCGAGATCGACGACGAGATCCGCGCGCGGGTGATCGCCGCCGTCGACTCGGGGCAGTACATCCTCGGCCCCGAGTGCAAGGCCCTCGAGAGGGAGCTGGCCGCGTGGATGGGGTGTCAGTACGCCGTTCTCCTCGCCAACGCGACGGCGGGGCTCATGCTCACCTTGGACGCCCTCGGCATCGGTGCAGGCGACGAAGTGCTCGTGCCGGCGCACACGGCCTTCCCGACCATCGAAGCGATCTTCCAGTCCGGAGCGCGGCCGGTCTTCCTCGACATCGACGAGAGCTACTGCCTCGATCCGTCGTGGCTCGAGCCGCACATCACGGCGCGTACGCGGGCGATCGTTCCGGTCCACCTCTACGGGCATCCCTGCGACCTCGACGCGATCGGCGAGGTTGCCCGCCGCCACGGTCTCCTCGTGCTCGAGGACTGTGCCCAGGCCCAGGGAGCCGCCTGGCGAGACAAGAAGGTCGGGTCCTACGGGGTGGCCGGCGTCCTGTCGTTCTATCCGTCGAAGAACCTCCCGACCCTCGGCGACGGCGGCGCGGTGGTGACCGACGACGAAGGCCTCGCGCGGACGCTCCGCATGCTGCGTGACCACGGCCGCAAGGAGAAGCTCACCCACGACGTCGTAGGCTGGAACCTCCGCTTCAACGAGATCCAGGCCGCAGCGACGCGCGTGCTGCTGCGACGCCTCGACGCGTCGAACGACGGCCGCCGCCGGGTGGCGGCGCGCTATGCCGACCTGCTCGCGGGGCTTCCGCTCCAGCTCCCCGAGGAGGGCAAGAACGCCCACCACGTCTACCACCTCTACGTAGTCCGGACGCCCGCGCGGGATGCCTTGCAGAAATACCTCCGGGAGGCCGGCGTAGGCACCGGCATCCACTACCCGGTGCCGAACCACCTCCAGCCGGCCACCCTTGGCCGAGCAGGGGTTCGCAGCGAGGCGCTTCCTCGAACCGAGGCGGCGTGCAAGGAGATCCTCTCGCTGCCGTGCTTCGGCTCGATGCGCGACGAAGAGATCGTCCATGTCGCCAATGCGGTGCGGGCGTTCTTCGCAGCCGCGAAGGGATAGCGTGGAGACGCCGGAGCTCTCGATCGTCGTTCCGGCCTTCGACGAGGAGAAGAACGTCCCGATCCTCGCGGCCGAACTTCGCAAGGAGCTCGCCAAGGCGGGGATCGAAGCCTTCGAGGTGATCTTCGTCGACGACGGCTCGCGCGACGCGACCGCGCAGAAGATCCGCGAGGAGGTCGCCCGCGACCCGAAGGGTCGCTTCCGCTTGGTGCGCCTCGCCCGGAACTCGGGCGAGAGCGCCGCCACCGAGGCCGGGCTCCGCCGCGCACGCGGCGAGATCCTGGTGGTGATGGACTGCGACCTCCAGAACGCGCCGAGCGATCTGCCGAAGCTGATCGACCCGGTCCGAAGGGGGGTGGCCGACTGCGCCTGCGGCTGGCGCGCGGACCGCATGACGGGCGACACGGGCTGGCGTCACGTGCAGTCGCGGGTCGCAAACGCGGTTCGCAACTGGCTCTCCGGAGACTCGATCCAGGACGCAGGCTGCACCTACCGGGCCTTTCGCCGCGAGTGCATCGAGCGGGTGAAGGTCTTCAAGGGGATGCACCGCTTCCTGCCGACGCTGTTCCGGCTCGAGGGCTTCACGGTGGTCGAGGTGGTGGTCGAGAGCCGCCCGCGGCTCCACGGGGTCTCGAAGTACGGCATGTGGAACCGCGCCTTTGCGGCCTTCTACGACCTGCTCGCGGTCCGCTGGATGCGGTCGCGGGTCGTCCCATGGCGAGTCGCCGAGGACTCTCGCGAAGCGGCAACGCTCTCGCGCTTCCGCCGCACGTAGCCCGTAGCGCTGGCCGGCAGCGCCCGGCTCAAGGGCAGACCGGGCCCTGCCGATCCGCCGGGAGTGCCGGTCCGGCACGCGCCCAGCGGAGCTGCTCATCGCCATGCCCGACGCCTCGGAGCCCCGATCGACCTGGTTCCTGCCGGCTGAGCGCGCGGATCGTCCGACGATCGACGCGCAGCGGGCGCTGGTGCTCTCCGAGGTGACCGTACGCCAGGTGCTCGACGCGTTCCCCGAGCCGGCGGTGATCCTGAACGAGAACCGCCAGATCATTCTCACGAATCCGAGGATGGAGCTCCTTGCGGGGTGCTCCGGAGACGAGCTGGTCGGCGCCCGCATCGGTGAGGCGCTGCGCTGCGAGCATTCCGCCGAGGGGCCGAATGGCTGCGGAACCACGCGCTTCTGCCGCAACTGCGGCGCTGCGAAGGCGACGTTCCGTTGCCTCGCCCGGAGGGAGCCGGGTGCGGAGGAGTGCCGCATCCTGCGCGAGCCGGGAGCGAGCCTCCCTGCCCTCGATCTCCTGGTCTGGGCGACGCCGATTCATGTAGGCGGACACCGCTTCATGGTCTTCACCGCCCGGGACACGACCGACGAGAAGCGCAGGTCGGTCCTCGAGCGAATCTTCTTCCACGACGTACTCAACGCCGCGGGCGGGCTGCGCGGGGTGGTCGATCTCCTTCCCGAGTCGGATCCAGGGGAGCAGCTCGAGCTGTGCGAGATGGCGGCCCGTTTGAGCTCGCAGCTCGTCGAGGAGATCGAGGCCCAGCGCGACCTCGCTTCGGCCGAGTGCGGCGAGCTCCAGGTCGAGCTCGACGAGCTCGACGCGGGAAAGCTGCTCTCAAGCGTCTCGGATTGGTACGCACGGCATCCGGCAGCCGCAGGCAAGCGCATCGTCATCGGCGATACGCTGGGAGAAACGCTCATCGTCTCCGACGAGAGAATGCTCCGGCGGGTCCTCGGCAACCTGGTGAAGAACGCTCTCGAGGCTTCGGACGAAGGGGAGACCGTGCGCATCTCGTTCGAGAACGACGTGGCTCCCTGCTTCTCGGTCCATAATCCGGCCGTGATTCCCGATGCGGTTCGCGACCAGATCTTCCAGCGCTCGTTCACGACCAAGCCGGGAACGGGGCGGGGCATCGGCACCTACAGCATCAAGCTGCTGACCGAGCGCTACCTCGGCGGCTCGGTATCGCTCTCGACCGAGCGCGGGTATGGAACGACGTTCACCGTCTCGCTTCCCGGGCAACGATCCGGCGCCTGACCGGGCCGCGGATCAGGCGCGGATCACGACCCCCGCGCGCGCTGTCGGGTCGTAGCGTCCGCCGCTGAGCACCGGACGGCCGTTGAGGAAGACGTCGTCGATGCCCACCGGAGCGAGGGTCGGCTCGGCGAAGGTCGCGCGGTCGTCGAGGCGCGCCGGGTCGAAGACGACCAGGTCGGCCGCCTGGCCGCGCCGGACCAAGCCACGATCGCTCCAGGAGAGCCGCTCGGCGGCCGCGCCGGTCATCCGATGGACCGCGTCTTCCAGCGAGAAGAGCCCCTCCCGCACATACGTGCCGAGTACGCGGGGAAAGGTCCCGAAGCTGGCGGGGTTCTGGTGGCCGACCTCGGTCAGGAGCGTGTCGGTTTCGATGGTGCAGAGCCGGTGGGAGAGGACGGCGCGCAGGGCGTCCTCCTCGCCGCGGTCTCCGCTGTAGGTGTGGTTCAGTACGCGTGCGTTGCGGTGGCTCGCCACGGTCAGACGGGCGTAGAACTCGAAGGGCTCCATCCCGACGCGCTCGGCGGCTTCGGGGATCCGGAGGCCGTCGAGATGGTTCCATTCGGGGACGTCGCAGTGCATGAGCTGGATGTCGGCGAGACCGAAGCCGACTGCGCCGAAGGCCATCTCGGCGAAGCGCGCAAGGCCAGCGAGCTGTTCGGGATCGCGAAGCACGTCCTCGAGCTTCGGCAGGATCGCCGCCGGGAAGATGACGGCGCAGGTGGTGTTGCCGGCGGTGTAGGGAAAGGCGTCGAACGCCACGTCGAGCCCGCCCGCATGAGCATCCTCGATCAGCCGCAGCGCCTCGCCGTGGTTCGGCCACGTGTTGCGTCCCACGAAGATCAGGTGGCTGATCTGCAGCCGCACGCGGGCTGCCTTCGCGACGCGCAGGATCTCGCGGATCGCGGTCAGGTTGTGCGGATCGTCCTTCGGATCGTGCGCGTAGACCCCGCTCGCCCAGCTGTAGGCCTTGAGGTGCGACGTGAAGAGCTTTCCGCGGCGGCTCGCCATCATCGCGAAGGCGGCCAGCTCCTCCTCGCCGGAGAAGATCCCCGGCGCGTAGCCGAGGCCGGTGGAGATGCCGGCGCAGCCGGCGTCGAGCGCCTCGTCGACGAGGCTCTCCATGGCGCGGAGCTCGTGGGGCTGCGGAGCCCGGGGCTCGAGGGTTCCCGTCACCGCGCTGCGGATGGTCCCGTGGCCGACGAGCTGCGCGACGTTGAGAGCGACGCCCGCCGCCGACAGATCGTCGAGGAACGCTCCCATGCTCTCCCACTCGGGTGCGAGGGAGCCGTCGTGCATCAGGCGACTGGCCTCGCGAGCGCTCCCCCGGCTGACGTCCGAGATCGGTGCAGGGCTGAATCCGCAGTTGCCCGTCACGACGCTCGTCACGCCCTGGCGGACGAAGGGCTCGACCAGCGCTCCATGGCTCTTGGAGGGAAGGATCCAGTCGGCGTGGGAGTGGATGTCGATGAACCCGGGAGCGACGATTCGTCCGGCGCAGTCGAGCACCCGCGCGGCCTCGAGCTCGCCGAGATCTCCCACGTCACTGATCCGGCCGCCCGTGATCGCGACGTCTGCGCGCACCGCTCTCGACCCCGACCCGTCGATCACCGACCCGCCTACGAGCTTCCAGTCGCAGCCCATTGCCGATACCTCCCGCTCCGGGGAGCATACCCCGCCGCCGAGGCGCAAGAACCGGACGCGGGCTTCCTCGCACCGCAGCCCACGATATGCTCCGGCCGCCGCGTGGGTCGCGGGTGCTCCAACACGAGGGGCTGCGCCCGGTGGCAAGGGGGAGAGGGTCTCGCTCGTGAAGCCCGGACCGCTCGATGCTGCGGAACTGCGCCGCTTCCTCGACACCTTCCTCTACGGCGAGGCGGCAGTGCTCGTCGACGAGATCGTGTCGGTCGACACCGGGCGGCCATTCGCTCGTCGCGCGCCTCGACACGACGCGGCCGCTGCCCATCTCGCGCGAGCAGCGGGTCGACGCGAGGCACCCGGCCCACGTCTCGGCCGCCGAGATCCTGATGGCGACCGGAAGCGTCGGATGCCTCGCGGCCTGGCTCTTCCACGGCATCCGTTGGGACGAAGGCTGGAGCGGCTTCGGCAACCGCATCCACCGGGCCGACTTCAAGTCGCTCGCACGGATCGGGCCGGCCCTCGATCTCTCCGCGCGGGAGACCCAGTGGCGCGACGGGCCGCGGCGGGTCGTGATCCGCTGCGACTTCCGCTTCGAGCAGGAGGGGCGGCTGGTCTACACCGGCGATCAGTCCGCGATGTTCTTCAAGGACCGGGACCTCGCGTAGGAGCCCGGCGTCGTCCACACTGCCGGGTGTTGGACGCGTGGATCATCATCGCGGGCAGGCGTACTCCTCGCCGTCTGGGCCCTCCTCGAGATCGGCCTCCGGGTGGCGGTGGGCTGGCGACTCGAGACCGATTTCTACGGATCGATCTCCCGGGGCGACGTGCGCGCGCAGCAGGAGCGCTACGGGGTTCGTGTTGCGACCGGCCGCGGATGGGCGCATCTGGGCTGGATCGCCGACCCGGCGCGCGAGCGCTATCGGATCGAGCGGCACGGCGTGGGCGACGGAGCAGGTGGATGGGAGACCGTGGGCCGCACGCGTTTCGGCTCCTTCCTCGTCCGAAACGCTGGCAGCTATCGCGTGTGGGCCGTGCCGCAACGTGGTGGCGAGCCGCGGCAGATCGGTGAAGCCGAGGTGACCCCAGAGCCCGGCGGCGCTCCGCTCTTCGTTCCGCGCATCGCCGGCGCCTGGCGGCTGCTCTTTCGCCCGGTGCGCCATGGCTTCTACGTCAACGACCACACGATCTTCCGCGACGCGGCCGGGCGCTTCCGCCTTCTCGGCATCACCGACCGGAGCCAGGGCGACTTCGACGCAGAGCGCCGCTTCGCCCATGGTGTCTCGGAGACCTTTCCTCCCGAAGGCGGCATGCGCGAAGACGAGCCCGTCGCCGACTTCGGCGAGCTGGCATGGGCTCCCTTCGTCGTGAAGGCCGGCGGTCGCTACCACCTGTTCTGGTCGCCCCACCGGCTCGAGCACATGACGTCGGAGGACGGCGTTCGCTGGGAAGGCCGCCGTACGGCGATCCGCGCTCCCATGCACCGCTTCTTCCGCGATGCATCGATCGTCGAGGTCGGACCGGGGCAGTGGCTCCTCCATGCCACGGGCCGCGGCCGCTGGTTCTCGCGCGTCGACGTCTACCAGTCGTTCGATCTCGAGGGCTGGCAATACATCGGGCCGGCCCTGCGCTTCCGTCCCGGGAGCGAGCGCAACTCGGCCTTCGCCTCGACGGAGACGCCGAGCGTGACGCCCTTCGAGGGGCGGTGGTATCTCACCGTCACCTGCAACAACGGCTCGCGGCTCTGGGCTCCTCTGATGCTCCTGCTCCGGCGCTGGCCCGATCCGCCGACCTACAACGACACGCTGGTGTTCCACGCCGACAATCCCTACCGGTTCGGCGACTACCACGGCCGCCGCCGCACGCCGGCCCTCGTCACGACCCTCGAGGCCCACGCGCCGCGCCTGGTCCGTCATCCGGAGACCAGCGAGTGGTGGGTCACCACCGCAGGCTGGCCCTGGGCAGCCACGCTTACGTCGGGAGAGGTGGCGGCCGCGCCCCTCGCCTGGGAGGGTCCGAAAGACCTTGCAGGCGACCCGGAGGTCGGGAACCGTATGATCCTCGTCATATGCCTGATTCTGGCAATGCTTTAGCTCTTGGCGCGCCCGCCCGGTGAGCGGGATCGGCGGCAAGCGTAGGGGGGAGACCGGGCGCATGGGGCGCAGCTACAGCGCGATCTACTTCGAGGCCACGCGGCGCTGCAACCTGCGCTGCCCGATGTGCATGACGGGGAGCAACGAGCGCAAGGTCGTATCCGAGAGCCGCAAGCGCGAGCTCAGCCTCGACGAGATCCGCGACCTCGTACTCGCTGCCGGCGAAGAACCTCGGCGTGAAGGCCGTGGGCTGGAGCGGCGGAGAGTTCCTGGTTCGCAAGGACGCCTTCGACCTGCTTCGCCTCACCGCCGACCTCGGCTACCAGTGCAAGGTCTGCTCCAACGGCGAGCTGCTCAGCCGGGAACGTCTCCAGGCGATCAAGGACGCGACCGGCGGCAAGGTCACCATCGCCCTCGGCCTCAACTCCCTCGATGAGGACAATGCCGAGACCCGCGACGCCGACTGCGACCGGACGATCGAGGTGCTCGAGCTGTGCAAGGAGCTGGGCATCGATCGCCACGTCATCGTGACGATCGGCAAGCACAACACCGACAGCTTCGAGCGGACGATCGACTACCTGATCCGGAACCGGATCTCGTTCAACCGCTCGCCGCTCGTGGCGCGCGGATCGGGCCGCGATCACTTCAGCGAGCACGCCTTCGAGCGCGACGATCTCGAGAAGTCGTTCCACCCGGTGCTGCGCAGCCACGTGAACGGCTACGTCAGCTACACGCCGTTCTTCCTCTCCCCCGAGCTCTACGACCGCGCTTCGGGCGGAATGGAGGACGGCATCCCGCACAACCCGCCCATCGGCTGCTGGGTCGGCAACTGGATCACCCTCACCGCCGAGGGCGACGTCTCGGTGTGTCCCGTCCTTCTCGATGCGCTCTCGGCCGGGAACGTCCGCGAGAAGCCTCTCGACGAGCTGGTGCTCTCGAGCAAGCTGTTCCAGGAGATCACCGACCGCAGCCAGCTCGAAGGGACGCTGCGGCGAGTGCCGCTACCAGTACACCTGCGGCGGCTGCCGGGCGATGGCCTGGTATCACTCCGGCGACTACATGGCCGAGGATCCGACCTGCTTCTTCGAGCCGGAGACGCGCGAGACGCGGAGCGAGCACGAGGAAGAGACGAACCGCTGGTTCACCAAGTACCTGATGGTGGCGCGCCACGCGGGCTTCTTCTCGCGCAAGAAGCCGCCTGCAAAGCCGGACGAAGATCGGTAGAGGACTCGCGCCGGACGGTACGGCGCGACGAGGAGGCGCTCGGGTGTTTCGTACCGTCCTCACCATGAGCCCCCGAGCGGGCGCTCGGGAGGCCGTCATCGCGGTCTATCGGGAGTCGGGGATCCTCGACCTCGCGGTGCAAGAGGCCCGCTGCGTCACCGCCGAGCTGCAGGTGACCCCGGATGCCGCAGGGCCGGTCGTCGTCACGTCGCTGTGGGAGAGCCGCGCCGACTACGATGCCTGGGGAACCCATCCCGCGCGCACGGAGCTCGCCGGGCGCCTGCTCTCGCTCCTTGCCGACGCCCACCTCGACGAGTACGAAGTGGTTGCGCGGGCGGCGAGGAGCTGAGGTAGCTTCGGAGGCCGCCCCGGGGCTGCCAGGAGGGCCGCACCCCATGACCGCGAGACGACGTGGCCTTTGCGCGGTCCCGCTGGTCGCGGCGCTGTCGATGATCGCCGCCGACGCGTCGCCGCCAACCGACTTCGCCGCCGAGCGCGACGAGATGGTCTCGCGCCAGATCGAGGCGCGCGGCGTCCGGGATCCGCGTGTCCTTGCCGCGATGCGTTCCGTTCCGCGCCACCGCTTCGTGCCGGAGGAGCTGGAAGCGTACGCCTACGAGGACCGGCCGCTTCCGATCGGTCACGGCCAGACCATCTCGCAGCCCTACATCGTCGCCGTGATGACGGAGCTTCTGGCCGCGAGGCCCGGTGACAGCGTGCTCGAGATCGGGACCGGCTCCGGCTATCAGGCGGCCGTTCTCGATGCGCTCGGCGCGCGCGTCCACAGCATCGAGATCGTTCCCGAGCTGGCCGCTGCCGCGCGCGAGCTGCTCGCAAAGACGGGCCACGGCGAGGTGACCGTCGTGGAGGGAGACGGGTGGCTCGGGCTACCCGGGAAGGCGCCCTTCGACCGCATCCTCGTGACGGCGGCACCGGACCGGGTGCCCGAGGCCCTCGTCGAGCAGTTGCGGGTGGGCGGCCGCATGGTGCTGCCGGTGGGCGGCGACGAGCAGTGGCTGCGGGTACTCGAGAAGACGGCAGACGGCATCCGCGAGCGGGAGCTGTTCCCGGTGCGGTTCGTTCCGATGGTCGAGGGCACGCGTACGCCCTCGAAGTAGGGCGCCATCGAGGTGACGTCAGTGCGCCGTACGTGCGACGAGGTAGTCGAGGCAGCCCGCTAGCGTTGCCACGCGCCTCACGTCCACCTCGGGAACGTCGATCCCGGTCTCTCCGCGTAGCGCGACGAGGAAGTTCAGGAAGTCCATCGAGTCGAGGTCGAGGCTCTCCCGCAACTCGGCTGCGGGGTCGAGGGAATCGAGGTCCGCCTCGGGCGCGACGCCGGCGAGAGCTCGCTTCACGGCTGCTTCGAACTCCTCCCGCGTCACAGGGCCTCCGGATCCTGCAGCATCCGATCGATCGCCGTGAGCAGTCGCGCGCCGCCGTGGCCGTCGCTGGCGCGATGGTCGGCGGCGAGGCTCGCCGTGACCACGGGCCGGGCGCTCACGACGCCGCTTTCTGCCCAGGCGCGCTCGCGGATGCGGCCGAACCCGACGAGGGCCACCTGCGGGGGATGGATCACTCCGAACACGGTCTCGACGCCCTGATCGCCGAGGTTCGTCACGGTGATGGTGGCGTCTGTCATCTCCGAGCTTCGAAGGCCGCCGGAGCGAGCGCGGCGAACGAGATCGGCGAGCGTGCGCATGACGTCGTCGAGACTCCTGCCATCTGCGTCGCGGAGCGCCGGCGCGACGAGGCCCCCCTCGCGAATCGAGATCGCCACGCCGACGTGGATCCCCTCGCCTGGGGAAAAGGCGCCATTGCGGAAGAAGCCGTTCAGCTCGGGTACCTCGCGCAGCGCGAGGGCCACCGACTTCACGAGCAGCGCAGCCGGGAGGAGGCGCTCCGTCACCGGGCGGCGCGCATTCTCCGCCTCGAGAAAGCGCTGGGCCTTCGAGAAGTCGAGAGTGGCGCCGAGGTAGTAGTGTGGGATCTCCCGCTTCGATCGAGACATGGCCGCGGCGATCGCCCTGCGCATGGCGGCGCTGCGTTCCGCGCTGCGCCGGGCGTCGGGCGTGGCGGTGGGGGCGGGTGCGCTCGGCCGACTGGGGGCCTTCTCGCTGGCCGCACGCTCGACGTCGGCGAGGACGATGGCGCCGTCCGGGCCGCTGCCGCGAACGCCCGCCAGATCGACGCCGGACTCCGCAGCCGCTCGCCGCGCGGCCGGGGAGGCCTGGACCCTCCCGGCGGCCGATGCGAGCCGCGCCAGCGGGGTTCCCACCGGCACCTTGGTTCCCGGCTCGACCAGGATCTCCTCGACGACGCCGTCCTCGAAGCACTCGATCTCGATGGCGGCCTTGTCGGTGTCGACCAGCGCGACGAGATCTCCGCGGCGAACGGCGTCCCCCGGCTTCACGTGCCACTCGAGGACCGTCCCCGCCTCCATGTCGGCGCCGAGCCGCGGCATGAGGAGCTCACCCACGGCGGCGTCACCGTGCGCCGCGCGGCGGCGGCGATCGCTGGTGCCTGGGGCAGCGCGGCCTCCTCGAGGTGGCGTGCGTAGGGCATGGGGACCTCGGCGCTGCACACGCGCTCGATGGGGGCATCCAGTTCGAAGAAGGCGTTCTCGACGAGCCGCGCCGAGATCTCCGCCGAGAGGCTCCCGCTTCGCCAGCCTTCGTCGATGATGACGGCACGATGGGTTCGCCGGATCGAATCGAGAAGGCATCCGTCGTCGAGGGGACGTAGCGTCCGCAGGTCGATCACCTCGGCCTCGATGCCCTCGCCTGCGAGCACTTCCGCGGCGTCCAGCGTTCGGCCGAGGGTGCCGCCGTAGGTGATGAGACTCACGTCACGCCCCGGCCGGCGCACGGCAGCGTGCGCGATCTCCACCGGCCCGGCGTCTTCTGCGAGATCCCCTTCCATGCCGTACAGCCCCCCGTGCTCGAAGATCAGCACCGGGTCCGGATCCTCGAGCGCCGTCCAGAGCATCCCTCGCGCGTCTTCGAGGGTGGCCGGCGCGAGGACCTTCAGGCCCGGGATGTGGGCGTACCAGCCTTCGAGGCTGTGGGAGTGCTGGGCCGCGAGCTGGCGGCCGGCTCCCGTCGTCATGCGGATCACCAGTGGCACGTTGAGCTGCCCTCCGGACATGTGGAGCAGCGTTGCCGCGTTGTTCACGATCTGGTCGAGGGCGAGCAGGCTGAAGTTGACGGTCATGATCTCGACGATGGGCCGCATTCCGCCGAGCGCGGCGCCGATGCCCGCGCCGACGAAGGCCGACTCCGAGAGCGGCGTATCGCGGATGCGTTCGGGGCCGAACTCGTCGAGGAGCCCTTTGCTCACGCCGAAACAGCCTCCATATCGGCCCACGTCCTCCCCCATCAGGAACACTCGGGGGTCGCGCGTCAGCGCGTCGCGAAGCGCGGCGCGCGTTGCCTCACGATAGGTCGTTCGCTTCTTCGACGGTGCTGCGGAGCTCACGGAGACTCTCGATCCGCGTGGACGAAGCGCGTCAGCTCGGAGACGGGCTCGAGCGATCCGGCCTCGGCGAAGGCCACCGCTTCGGCGATCTCCACCGCGACGCTTCGCTCGATCTCCTCGAGGCCCTCCGCCGGAGCACGCTCCTGCTCCCGCAGCCGCTCCCAGTACAGAGGAATCGGGTCGCGCTCCTTCCACCGCTCGACCTCGGCGCGGTCCCGGTACAGCTCCGGGTCGTACATCGAGTGGGCGCGGAACCGGTAGGTGCGCAGCTCGATGAACTGCGGGCCACCTCCGTCCCGGACGGCCGCTGCACCACGCCGGCACTCGCGCTCCACCGCCTCGACGTCCATGCCGTCGACGGCCGTCGCCGGGATCCTGTAGCTCGCCGCCTTGCGGGTGAGGTCGGTCTCGGATTCCGACCGTACGAGGGCCGTTCCCATGGCGTAGAGATTGTTCTCGCAGCAGAAGAGCACGGGAAGCTTCCACAGGGCCGCCAGGTTCATCGACTCGTGGAACTCTCCCTCGGCGACGGCGCCCTCGCCGAAGAAGCACGCCGTCACGCAGGGGCGCCGCTGCAGGGCATCGGCCAGTGCGAGGCCGACGGCGACGGGGAGGCCGCCGCCGACGATGGCGTTGCCGCCGTAGAAGCGCGTGTGCGCGTCGAAGATGTGCATGGACCCGCCGCGGCCGCGGCAGCAGCCTTCGAGCTTTCCGTACATCTCGGCGAGGATCGTTCGGGCCGGAATGCCTCGCGCCAGCGCGTGGCCGTGCTCGCGGTAGGT
Organism: uncultured delta proteobacterium; assembly: GCA_963710635.1. Lineage (GTDB taxonomy): Bacteria > Myxococcota_A > UBA9160 > UBA9160 > UBA9160 > MYXO. The sequence continues at coordinate 2,960,472 of CAVQAY010000004.1, read as the reverse complement.
GGCCACCACCGCATCGCCGGCTCCGAGAGCCGGGAGCGCACCTGCAGCAACGGCCTCCTGGCCGATGCCGAGATGGAGGAAGCCGCGGATCTTCCCCGCGCTGTAGAGCTCGATGCACTTCTCCTCGAAGCGGCGGATCCGGACCATCTCGCGAAGCAGCGCGAGCGGCGCGTCTGCCGGCATCGGCGGTGCGGGCGCCGTCACGCCCCTTCCTCGAGGGTCGACGTGTCGCCTTCCGGGAGGCCGAGTTCGCGAGCCTTCAGCAGCCGCCGCAGGATCTTCCCGCTGCGGGTCTTCGGGATGGTCCGGGCGAAGTCGATCTCCTTCGGTGCCACCGCGGCGCCGAGTCGCTTCCTTCCGAAGCCGTGGATCTCGAGGCGTAGTGCGTCGCTGGGCTCGAAGCCCGCCCGCAGCGCGACGAAGGCCTTGACGATCTCGCCGGCCACGGGGTCGGGCTTCCCGATCACCCCGACCTCCGCCACGGCGGGATGCTCGAGCAGCGCGCTCTCCACCTCGAACGGTCCGATCAGGTGGCCGGAAGACTTGATCACGTCGTCGGCGCGGCCCACGAACCAGAAGTAGCCGTCGGCGTCGCGGGTGGCGAGATCGCCGGAGAGATACCAGCCGCCGGCGAAGCACCTGCGCGTACGCTCCTCGTCGTCGAGATAACCCCGGAAGATCGACGGCCAAGCCGGGCGAAGGGCGATCTCACCCTGCTGGCCGGGCTCGTCGATCACCGTCACCCCTCCTCCGGGCTCGCGTCGCACCAGCGCGGCATCGACCCCCGGAAGCGGGAGTCCCATCGATCCCGGTCGAACCTCGAGCGCGAGAAAGTTCGCGATCATGATCCCGCCGGTCTCGGTCTGCCACCAGTTGTCATGGAAGGGGCGGCCGAGGACGCGGTCGCCCCAGACGACGGCCTCCGGGGGCAGCGGCTCTCCGACGCTCGCAGCAAGACGCAGCGCCCGGAGGTCGAAGCGGCGCGGCAGATCGTCTCCCGCCTTGATCAGCATCCGGATCGCCGTCGGCGCCGTGTACCAGACGCTGACGCGCTGGTCCTGGAGCGTCCGGTACCAGCGCTCCGCGTCGAACTCCGCTTCGTCGACGATGCTGGTGACGCCATGGGTGAGGGGCGCCACGATGCCGTAGGAGGTGCCCGTCACCCATCCCGGATCGGCCGTACACCAGAACGTGTCTTCCGGATGGAGATCGAGAGCGAGGCGTCCCGTCGCGTGGTGCGCGACCACCGCTCTGTGTACGTGGAGCGCACCCTTGGGCGTTCCCGTGGTGCCGCTCGTGAAGTGCAGAAGCGCCGGCTGCTCGGGATCGGTCGCCTCGATCTCGAAGTCGTCAGCAGCGCCGGCGAGCAGCTCGCCGAGTGCGAGCGTTCCCGGGGGAGCCGGGCGTTCGTCCTCGGTGACTGCGAGCACGTGCTCGAGGTCCGGCAGGTCGCTCCGCAGTGACGCCACCTTCTTCGTGTAGAGCGATGCGGTCGTGAGCAGGACTCGCCCCTTTCCGAGCGCGAGGCGTTGGCGGATCGGATCAGGGCCGAAGGCGGAGAACAGCGGACAGAAGACGGCGCCTGCCTTGAGGGCGCCGAGAGCGCCAACGTACAGCTCCGGAACGCGCCCGCAGAGCGCGAAGACGCGGTCACCCGTGCGAACGCCCAGCGTTCGAAGCACGTTCGCGAAGCGGCTCGTCTCCCGCGCGAGGTCTGCGTAGGTGAGGTCGCGCTGGCCGCCCTTCTTGTCGAGGAAGCGCAGGGCGACCCGCTGGCTGCGCGGCCCTGCTGCGTGCCGGTCCACCGCTTCGTATGCGATGTGGAGGCCGCGCCCGCCGGGAAGGCCGTCGAGGTCGCGCGCGGCCGTCTCCCACGAGAACTCGCGCCGCGCCGCGGCGTAATCGAGCAGGTTCGGGACGACGGCCCACTCGGGCGACCCAGGCGGCGGCTTGCTGATCGGCTTCCAGCTCAAGGGCCCTCCGGAGACCGGACGACGTCGGGCATGACCGCGGTCATGGCGCCATCCGCCATGGCCGCCAACACTCGCCCCCGACGCCGCGAGCCCTGCGGCCCACCCGAACCAGATGGAGCATAGCCAATGCCGCGAGTCACCGGAGCGTGGGCCGATGCGTACCGCAGCAAGTGGACGTGGGACCGCGTGGCGTGGAGCAGCCACAACGTCGACTGCTACCCGTCGGGATGCCCACTGCACGCCTACGTGAAGGACGGCCGCATCGTTCGCGAGGAGCAGGCCGGTTCGCTGCCGCAGATCGAGGCCGGCGTTCCCGACATGAACCCGATGGGCTGCCAGAAGGGCGCCTGCTGGCCTCAGCTTCTCGACGCGCCCGATCGCGTGACGCGGCCGCTCCGGCGCGTAGGCGAGCGGGGCGAAGGCCGGTTCGAGCCGGTCTCGTGGGACGTCGCGCTCTCCGAGATCGCCGACGCGATGCTCGACGCCATCGAGGAGAAGGGCCCCGAATCGATCATCGTCCCGATGACCCCCGAGATGGGCGCGGCTCCGGCTCGCGTCTTCGCCAATGCCCTCGGCGCCATCATCACCGACGGCAGCGCGGAGTTCCACGACTTCAGCCCCGGCTTCCATCTCACCTGGGGTCTGTTCAATCCCGTCGCGTCGATGGACGACTGGTTCCTCGCTGACCTGACTCTCATCTGGCACGCGAACCCCGTCTACACCTACATCACCATGTATCACTACCTCGCGGAGTCGCGGTACAACGGCGGCGAGGTCGTCACCATCGCTCCCGACTTCAGCCCCTCCGCCGTCCATGCCGATTACCACCAGCCAATCCGCATCGGCACCGACGCTGCGCTCGCGCTCGCCATGTGCAAGGTGATCATCGACTCGGGCCTCTATCCCCGGCTGTTCGTCCAGGAGCAGACCGACCTGCCGTTGCTGGTGCGCAAGGACACCGGCCGCTTCTTGCGCGGGAGCGACGTGACCACCGGCGACCGCGACGACCAGTTCTTCTGGTGGGACGGGCTCACCGGCGTACTCGCTCCCGCACCGCGTGGCACCCTCGCCACCACCGGCGTCGACCCGGCGCTCGAGGGCGTCTACCCGGTGGTGCTGGCCGATGGGAGTACGGTCGAAGTAGAGCCGGTCTTCGCGCGGCTCCGGCGGCACCTCGACGACTACACCCCCGAGAAGGCCGGCGCGGTCTGCGAAATCCACCCCGACAACATCCGCGCGCTCGCACGCAAGGTTGCGACACGAAAGACCAAGATCTTCATCGGCTGCAACTCGGGCAAGTCGTACCACGGCGATCTCATGGAGCGCGCCATGGCGCTGCTTCTCGCCCTCACGGGCAACTGGGGAAAGAAAGGAACGGGTGTTCGCTCGTGGGCCGTGATCGGCCTCGACGGTCAGGCATTCCTGGCGCAGAAGGGAACGCCGGGGCAGGAGGCCGCCCAGCGCTTCATCGCGGGCCTCGTGAAGATGCGTCGCATGCTCGGCGCAGGCGATCCGACGATGACGACCGAGATGATGCAGAACCGTGCCGCGGAGATGGCGGGAGAACTCGGCGGAATGGGACGCACCATGCCGCCCGTCTACCTCTGGTATCACCAGTACGGCTACAAGGAGCGCTGGAACAACCCGGACAACCACGACCCGGCGATGCCGCGAACCTTCGATGCCCATCTCGAAGAAGCGGCAAAGAAGGGCTGGTGGGAGGGGAGCCTTCCTCGCGTCTTCCAGGACGTCGAGCCGCGCGTTCTGGTCGAGGCCGGCGGCAATCTGCTGCGCCGCCAGCGTGGCGGACAGACGCTCCTGCTCGAGCACGTCTGGCCCAAGCTGAAGATGATCGTCTCGATCGACTCGCGACTGACCACCACCGGGCTCTACTCGGATTACGTCCTTCCGTCGGCCCAGCATGGCGAGAAGATCCAGCACAGCATGCCGTCGGTCCATCACCTGAACTGCGTCCTTGCCGACCGTGCGGTGGCGCCTGCGGGAGAGGCGCTGTCCGATTACGAGATCGGCGTTCGCCTGCTCGAGAAGATCGAGGAACGCGCTGCGGCGCGAGGCCTCACGGAGTTCAGCGACGCGAAGGGCCGGAAGAGGAGCCTTTCGGGCCTCGTCTCGGCGGTGACCCTCGGAGGCGCGCTGCGCGACGAGGAGAAGCGGTTCGACGAGGCGGTTCGCGACAACGCGGTCTACGGCCTCCTTCCGCCGGGAACCAGCCTCGAGACGTTGCGCGAGAAGGGTGCCATCCGGTTCTCCGGCTGGGGAATCGTCGGCCACGGCCCTTCACAGGCCTCGCCCCTGCGGCCCGACGAGGTGCACAACCCTCTTCGCTGGCATACCGAGGACAAGGTTCCCTACGACACGCTCGTGCGTCGGGCGCAGTTCTACATCGATCACGACTGGTTTCTGGAGGCAGGAGAGGAGCTCCCGACCCACAAGGAGTCTCCCGGCCACGGAGGGCCCGGGCGGCGGTTCCAGCTGACGAGCGGTCACAATCGCTGGAGCATCCACTCGATGAACATGACCAATCAGATGCTGCTCAACACCCACCGTGGCGAGCCCTTCGCGTTCCTGAACCCACGGGACGCGGAGAGCCTCGGAATCGGAAACGGCGACCAGATCGAGATCGCGAGCGACGTCGGCGCCACCCGCATGGCGGCGAAGCTCTCACCCGCGTGCCGCCCGGGCCAGGTCATCCTCTACAATGGGTTCGAGCCCTTCATGCATCCCGGCTGGAAGGGCCAGTCGGAGCTGGAGCCGGGCCAGATGAAGTGGCTGGGGCTCGCCGGCGGCTACGGGCATCTCAAGTATCGCGCCTTCTCCTGGCAACCGGTCCCCACCGACCGGGCCGTTCGTGTCGACGTGCGGAAGGCGGCGGAGTAGCGGAGCAGGCCTCTGAAAGGTGGCTCTGCCCGAGAGGCGCATGGGGACGATTCTCTTCCGCAACGGGACGCTCTGGGCTGGCGAGAAGCCCTCCCCTCGCTCGGGCTGGCTCCTCGTGAGCGGGGACCGCATCGCCGGGCACGGGAGCGCAGCCGACGCGGAGCCCGAGGCCGAGTCGACCGTCGATCTTGGAGGCGGCCATCTGCTCCCGGGCTTCTGCGACGCCCATTCGCACCTCTCGGTCGGCGCGTGGCTGCCCGCCGTCGAGGACGGGCGGTGGCTCGGCTCTCCCGAAGAAGCCTTGGCGGCAGTTCGCGCAGTGGCGCCTACGCGGCCGGCGGGCGCCTGGATCGTCTTCGGGCGCGTCGACCTCGACCACTGGCCGCGCGGCAACGGCCCCGGCGCAGGAGACCTCGACGAGGCGAGCGGGGGGCGTCCCGTCCTGCTGGCCGACCTCACGCTCCATCGCGGCGTCCTGTCGGGAGAGGGCCTGCGGCGCTGCGAGATCGGACGCGCTGCCCGCGACCCGAAAGGCGACATCGTCCGCGGGCGGTTCGGTGAGCCCACCGGGCTCGTCTGGGAGCGCTGGTTCGGAAGGGCGATCTACACGGCGCTGCGTAGCCTCGCGGTGGATGCAGGCGACGCCGGGGTCGACGCCCTCCTCGACCGGGAGGCCGAGGCGCACCTGCGGCTCGGGGTGACGCGTGTCCACGAGCCAGGCGTCTCCCCCGACGTCCACGCGCGGCTCGTTGCACTCGCTGCGCGAACTCCCTTGAGGCTCTCGTGGTCCGCCGGGTCGCCTGCCGGGTTCCTCGAGCCGCCGGACGACCTACGAGCGCTGCCACCTGGCCCCTACGGCGAGGCTCCTGCCAGCGTCAAGCTCTTCCTGGATGGGGCTCAGCGCTGCGCGCTCTGTCTCTCGCCGGGGGCCGTGCTCGCTTCGCTCGGCCGCGCGCTTCGCGTGGCGCTCGGCGAGCGCAACGTGGCGCCGCTGGCGATGCTGGCCGCGCAGCGTACGCGCTTCGAGGGGCTCCACACGCACATGGCCTGGGAGCGCTTCGATGAGGCCGAGCTGCGCCGCCGCGTGGATGGCATTGCCGGAGCGGGGCTCGTCCCTCGCCTGCACGCGATCGGTAACTTCGCGGTGGCGCAGGCCGCGCGGACCCTCGTCGCCGTGCAGACGCCTCACGCCACCGTCGAGCACGCGCTGCTGGTCCGTCCGGAGGAGATCGACTTGCTCGCGGCCTGCGGAGCCGTGGTCTCGACACAGCCGGGGTTCATCCCCAGCCACGGGCCGGCCATGCGGGCGCTCGGGCTCGACGCGGCGCTTCGCGCCGTTCCGCTGCGGTCGCTGAGCCGCGGCGGCGTGGCGCTGGCCATCAGCTCCGATCACCCCTGCGGCCCCCTCGACCCGCTCCACAACCTCCGCCTCGCCGTATCGCGACGAATGCCGGGTGGCGAGCCCCTCGCGCCGGCGGAGGCGATCACCCGCAGCGAAGCTCTTCACGCCGCGACGGCGGGGGGCGCCTGCGCAGTCGGCTTCGCCGGCGAGGGGATGCTCGCTCTCGGCTCTGCAGCAGATCTCGTCGTCTGCACCGGGGATCCCTTCGCCGAGAGCAGCCGCGTTGCGAGCACCTGGATCGCGGGTCGGCGGGCCTGGCCCCCGGCGGCGGGATAGGACGCGGACGCCAGCCGGGGCTTGCACTCGCCGGCTCGTTCGTGGTCAACTGGGCGCGCCTCGGCACGGGGCCGTACCCGGCCGCTCAAGGAGATCTGCGCAATGAACGAATCCCTGCTGAATCCGGCAGACACGGCCTGGGTCCTCACCGCCACCGCGCTCGTGCTCTTCATGACCATCCCTGGGCTCGCGCTCTTCTACGGCGGGCTGGTCCGCACGAAGAACGTGCTCTCGGTCCTCATGCAGTGCCTCGCCATCACGGCGCTCGTCACGGTCCTCTGGGTCGCCTACGGCTACAGCATGGCCTTCGACCAGGTCGGCATGCAGGCCGACGTGCTCACACCCGCCTCCTTCGTGGGCGGCCTGTCGAAGCTCTTCCTGCGTGGGGTCACGGGAAGCAGCGTCGTCGGGAGCGTTCCCGAGACGGTCTACGTCACCTTCCAGATGACCTTCGCGATCATCACGCCCGCCCTCATGGTGGGCGCCTTCGCCGAGCGCATGAAGTTCTCGGCGATGCTCTGGTTCACCGCTCTCTGGCTCACCGTCGTCTACCTTCCCGTGTGTCACATGGTCTGGGGTGGACCTGGCGCGTTCATGGGCCGGATGGGCGTCATCGACTTTGCCGGCGGCATCGTCGTGCACATCACCGCAGGGCTCTCGGCACTGGTGGCCGCGGTGATGATCGGCAAGCGCGACGGCTACGGGCATACGCCCATGCCGCCCCACAGCCTCACCCTCACGGTCACCGGCACCGGGATGCTGTGGGTCGGCTGGTTCGGCTTCAACGCCGGGAGCGCCGTTGCGGCGAACGGTCAGGCGGGGATGGCGATGCTCGTCACGCAGATCTCGCCGGCGGTCGCCGCTCTCACCTGGATGGCCATCGAGTGGTCCCGCTACGGCAAGCCGTCCGCGCTCGGCTTCGCGACCGGCGCGATCGCGGGCCTCGCCGCCATCACTCCCGCGTCGGGAACCGTCGGGCCTCCCGGCGCGATGGTGATCGGCATGGTGTCCGGCGCCGCGTGCTTCCTCGGAGCGACGTCGCTCAAGCGGTGGGGTGGCTACGACGACGCCCTCGACGTGTTCGGCGTCCACGGCGTCGGCGGAATCGTCGGCACGATCCTTGTCGCAGTATTCGCGTCTTCCGTCTTCGGCGGCGCCATCGAGGGCCTCGACATCGCGAAACAGCTCCAGGTGCAGATGCTGTGTGTCGTGCTGGCTGGTGCCTGGAGCGTTGGCGCTTCGTTCGTGCTCCTCAAGGGGATCGACCGCTTCATCGGCCTGCGTGCGAACGAGCAGGAAGAGAGGCACGGCCTCGACCTCTCCCTGCATAACGAGAGCGGGTATAACTTCTAGGATCTCGGGTCGCCGCTCCTGTGGGTCCGGGCTCGCGGGCTGCGGCGCCCGCGAACGGATGATTCGACCGCACGGGGATCGCGGTCCGGATCAGCCGCTCGATCCGCCGCAGCTGGTCGCGCTCTCCGGCATCGCACAGCGATAGGGCGATTCCCGACGCTTCCGCGCGGCCCGTGCGGCCGATGCGGTGGACGTAGCTCTCGCAGTCGTCGGGCAGCTCGTAGTTGATCACGTGGGAGATCCCGTCGACGTCGATCCCGCGCGCTGCGAGGTCCGTCGCCACGAGCACCCGGGTCGATCCGCGCTTGAAGCCTGCGAGCGCCCGCTCGCGCTGCGACTGCGATCGGTCTCCGTGGATGGCCTCGACGCGCTCGGCGGCGCCGAGGTGCTTTGCGACCCTGTCGGCGCCGCGCTTGGTTCGCGTGAACACCAGCGCCCGCTTCACCGTGGGGTCCGCAAGAAGGTGGGCGAGAAGCGCACGCTTGTCGCCGCGAGCGACGAACAGCACCTCCTGGTCGACCTTCGTTGCGGGGGTGGCGACCGGGGTCACCTTCACCTCGGCAGCGTCGCGCTGCACCGAGCGCGCCAGCGTCCGGATCTCGTCGGGCATCGTCGCCGAGAAGAGCAGCGTCTGGCGCTGCCTCGGTACGGTCGACAGGATGCGGCGAACGGCGGTGAAGAACCCCTGATCGAGCATCCGGTCGGCTTCGTCGAGCACCACGAACTCGACCCGGCGAAGGTCGACTTCGCCCGCGCGCATCAGGTCTTCGAGGCGCCCCGGGGTCGCGACCAGGACGTCTACTCCGCGGCGCAGTGCGCGCCGCTGGGAGCCTTCGCTCACGCCACCGTAGACGATGGCGCGCTCGAGCCCGAAGACCGCGCCGAAGGTGGCGAACGCCTCGGCGATCTGGGTCGCGAGCTCGCGCGTCGGCGAGAGGACGAGGGTGCGGATCGGCCGGATGCCGCGCCCGGCCGAAGGCGTCGCGGCCATCCGCTGCACCAGCGGGAGGACGAATGCCGCCGTCTTGCCGGTGCCCGTCTGGGCGCAGCCGAGCACGTCTCGGCCGGAGAGAATGAGGGGGATCGCCTGCGCCTGGATCGGCGTCGGCGCGGAGTAGCCGGCAGCGCGTACTGTCGTGAGCAGCGCAGCATCGAGAGAGAGATCTTCGAATCGGATCAAGAGAAGTTTTCCTCGTACACGGCCCTGGGGCCGAACGTCCACCCGGCGCCGGCCACCTGGCCGGCGAGGGATGGGCGAGATCACGGGGCAAAGCGGACCGTGTCCGCCCGCACCCGGGTCAGGCATTCTTCAGTGAGATCGGCTTGCGGTGGGGTTGCCAGGCAGGAAGATCTGATCGGAGAAGGCCTTCACTGGAACCGACATGGATATCGGCATCCAGGCACGGGAACCGTAGCACCGATCGTGGAGTCCGCGAGCCCCTGCTGGACCGGGCGGCGCCGTCTACCTACCCTGGCCGCGAAAGTCCTGCGGTAGGAGCGTTGCGCGATGAGGAACCTGAGGCCGCTCTTCGACAACAACCGTGTGTGGGCCGAATCGCTTCGGGAGAAGGACGCCGGGTTCTTCGAGACGCTCTCGAAGCAGCAGAGCCCGGATCATCTCTGGATCGGGTGTTCGGACAGCCGCGTCCCGGCGAACCAGATCGTCGGGCTCCTTCCCGGCGAGCTCTTCGTCCATCGCAACATCGCCAACGTCGTGGTCCATACCGATCTCAACTGTTTGTCGGTGATCCAGTTCGCGGTCGACGTCCTCGGCGTCCGGCACGTGATCGTCTGCGGGCACTACGGCTGCAGTGGCGTCCGGGCGGCCCTCCAGGGCGCGAAGATCGGCCTCGCCGACAACTGGCTGCGCCACGTGCAGGACGTTCGCCAGAAACACGAGGCGCGCCTCCCGCGGGCGAGGGGCGAAGAAGGGTGCCTCGATGTCCTCTGCGAGCTCAACGTGATCGAGCAGGTGAGCAACGTGTGCCAGACGACGATCGTGCAGGACGCCTGGGAGCGTGGCCAAGACCTCACGGTCCACGGCTGGGTCTACGGTCTCCACGATGGCCTGCTCCGGGATCTCGACGTGAGCATCGCCAAGGCGGCAGAGCTGGCTGGCGCGGTCGCCGCTGCGGTGGATCGCCGCGGGGCCTGACCCGGGTACGGCGTCCGCCGGCAGCGGTCAGAACAGGCCGCCGTTCACCGAGATCACCTGGCCGGTCACGTACCCGGCGCCTTCCGAGAACAGGAACGCCACCACGGCGGCGACCTCCTCGCTGCGGCCGAGGCGCTGCATGGGAATCCGCTTGCACAGCTCGTCGACAGGCGCTCCCGCCAGCAGGTCGGTCTCGATGAAGCCGGGGGCGACGCTGTTCACCGTGATCTCTCGCTTGGCGAGCTCCTGGGCGAGGGACCGCGTGGCGCCGATGAGCCCGGCCTTGGATGCGGAGTAGGCGACCTGGCCGCGGTTGCCCACGAGGCCTGCGGTCGACGAGATGGTCACGATGCGGCCGCCCCGGTGGGCGCGAACCATGGGCATCACGCAGGGCTGGACGACGTTGAAGAAGGCCCCGAGGTTCGTTCCGAGGACCTCGTCCCACGCTTCGTCCTCGAGGACGGGAAACAGGCCGTCGGCGGTGATTCCGGCGTTGCACACGACCCCCCAGTACTCGCCGTTCGCCTCGATGTCGGATTCGAGGGCCTCGCGCGCAGCGCCCCGGTCGGCGACGTCGAACCGGAGGAGGCTCGCGTGACCGCCGGCCTTCTCGATGTCCGACGCAGTCTCTGCCGCGGCCGCGTCGTCGCGCCGGTAGTTGATCGTCACGGGGAAGCCGCCGCGCGCCAGCTCGGTGGCGATCGCGCGGCCGATGCCCCGGCTTGCTCCGGTGACGAGGACGCGGCGCGCAGCGCCGGGGCGCGCCGCGCCCCGGCCCCGCCTCGCCGGTCTAGGGGACGAGGAGGACACGGCCGAACGCCTGGCGGCTTTCGATGAAGGCGTGGGCTGCCGCCGCCTCTGCGAGGGGATACGAGCGGTCGATCACGATCGCGAGGTCTCCCTTGGCGACGGCTTCCAGGTGGCGCTGCACCATGGGATGGACCCGCGCGGTGTGGATCATGAGCTCCGCACCGAAGAAGACGCCGGTGAGCGATTTGTTGCCGGGGCGCAGCGCGGCCACGTCGATCCGGTCGCCCTCGCGGCCCGCCGAACCGACGGTCACGATCCGGCCGCGGTAGCTTGCCGCCTCGATGCTGCCCTGGAGCGTTCGACCACCGACCGAGTCGACGACGAGCTCCGCCCCGCGCCCGCCGGTCAGCCGCCGCGTCTCGGCGACGAAGTCCTGCTTCACGTAGTCGATGCCGTGATCGAGGCCGAAGCCGCGCAGGCGCTCGAGCTTCTCGGCGCTCGACGCCGTCGAGAGGACGCGGGCTCCTGCCTGCTTGGCGAGCTGGATCGCCGCCATGCCGACGCCGCCGGCGCCGGCCTGTACGAGCACCGTCTCGCCGGCCTGCAGGCGCCCGAACTCGAAGAGGCAGTCGTCGGCGGTTCCGACGGCGATCGGGACGCATGCGCCGCGCTCGAAGTCGAGCGCCTCGGGGAGGAGCCACGTTGCGCCTGCCTGAACCGCCACCCGCTCTGCGTGGGAGCCGTGGGTCATCACGGCGACGACGCGATCTCCGATGCGCCGGTCGGTGACCTGTGCGCCCACCTCGCGGACGACTCCCGCGCACTGGTAGCCCACTACGTGAGGCGTCGTCGCCATGGCGCCGTGCTGGCGATGGAGGAGGTCGCCGCCCTCGATGCTGATCACCCGGACGTCGATCACGACGCCGTCCGGCGCGCAGGCGGGATCGGGGACCTCGGCGTATCGGAAGACCGACGGCGGCCCGGTTCGATCGTAGACAGCTGCCTTCATGGTGCGCTCATTCTACCGTGCGCGGCGGACTTGCCCTACCGCGGCACGACGTGGCCCGCGGGAAGGCTTCCGTGGAGGTAGCGCTGATCGTTGACGCGCTCGCAGATCCTCCAGCCGGCGGGGGCACGGACCAGCCTGTCCCGGTAGAAGCCGCCGCAGAAGAAGGTCTGCACCTTTCCGCCCGGCTGGGGAAGGCCCATCGGATTGAAGAACGAGCAGACGCTGGTTCCCTGATCGTCGGAGGTCTCGATCACGAAGTTCGACACCATGTGCTGGATGACGACGAAGGGCTCGAGCGCCTTTGCCAGCCACTCCTTGATCGCCGGCAGCTCGCCTCGGATCCCGCCTGACCGGGTGTAGTCGATGACGGCATCCGGCGTGAAGACCCGGTCGAGGAGATCGAAGCTCCGCGTGTCGATGGCCGTGCAGTAGAGCGTGAGGAGCTCCTCGATCTCGATGCGATCGCGTAGGCTCGCCACCAGCGCCACGGACGTCATGTGCGTCTTCCTCCCCCACGGCCGGCCGATGCTACCACGCGGGCGTGGCTTGAGACCTCGGCGGGAACGGCCGAAGATGGGGACCGGGACGGGGCCGGGATGCGCCGATCGCGCAAAGGGGGGGGCATGCGGAAGGGGTTCGTCGGGATCTTCGCGGCGCTGGTCGCCGCCGCGGCGGGGGCCGGTGCCGAGGAGACGAAGCCGGCAGCCGGGGCCGAGCTGACGGGCTGGGCCGAGCCGGGGCCGGCCGATCTGGCGATCCTCGAGGAGCTCGAGGGCGAGAACCTCGCCGAGGCCCGGAAGACGAAGGGAACGACGCTCGAGATCCAGTCGGCGCGGAAGGACCTCGACAAGGACGGAATTCCCGAGCTGTTCGTCTTCGTGAAGCACCCGATGTTCTGCTACGAGGAGGCGGGAGGCTGTGCGCTCCTGGTCATCCGCCGGGCGTCGCTCTCGGACCCCTGGCGGGAGATCGGCATCATCACGGCGCCGGCGCCGAGCCTGGTGGTCGGCCCTGCGCGCCCGGGCGAGTTCCCGGTCCTGCGCCCGCTCGGATCACGGCCCTACGGCTGGGACGGCCGGCAGTACCAGGAAGACCGCGTCGGAGCGGCGGCCGTCTCCTCCTCGGACGCCGGCGGCCGCTGACGCCTCACTCGCAGACGATGCGGCCCTCGGGGGTGTAGGGCGGCTGTGCCGGGTTGGGGCGCGGATCGCCGTCGAGCAGCAGCCCGGGGTCGCTGGTCTCGACGTTCACCCAATCGGGCGAGTCGGCGAGCATGGCGCTGACCCAGCTCACGATCGTCGGTACGCCGCCGGTGGTGTCGGTGTAGATCTTGTCGCTACCCCACATGGTGTGCCGTGATCCGGACCCGATGTAGTAGCGGTAGTTGGCCGGAGCCTCGGCGTATGCCCCGAGCGCCTGCGCCCGCATGCCGGTGTTCCAGTCGCAGCTCGCGGTCCACCAGTCGAGCCAGGTGACGAAGCTGTCGGGGCTGAGCATCACCTTGTAGAAGCCCACCTGACCGCCGTTGCCGCCGTCGTAGGACGTCGAGTAGTTGGCGAAGCGATGGTTCTTGTAGAAGTTCGCCGCCTCACCCCACAACTTCGCTGCGTCGAGCTCGGCCACGGGCTTGTCGAGCGCCGGGATCCACTTGGGAAGCGTATTCGCAATGCCCCACTTCGAAATCTGGTTCTCGAGGAACGACTGCGGAACGACGCCATTCCCGCCGTCTCCGAGCACTGCGAAGTCCGACGACGGATAGACGCCTTCCTCGAGGTAGGCACCGTTCAGGATCGCGCCGTAGCTCCCCGCGCTCGATCCGGTGACGAAGACCTCGTCGGGGTTGACGAAGTGCTCGCGCGCCCACTTCTCGGCCACCTGGGCGTTCACGAAGCCCTTGTGGTGGATCGTCGAGGGCTCGAGGTTCGGCCATTCGTGAGAGACCGTCGCATCGCCCCAGTGAACGTCGCCGGTGCAGTAGGGAACGAAGACCACGTTCCAGTCGCGGAAGGGATTCTCGGGGTTCGCGATGTCAGCAAACCCGGTCTTCGCGTTCGCCGGGTTGTCTCCTGCACCCGTGGTCTGCTTGAAGGTCTTGATCGCCTCGCAGGTGAGGTAGTCCCAGCACGCGCCGCCGCCCTGGTAGTAGACGAGGAGCTTGTTCACGGTTCCGCGGCGCGCGAACATGACCCACGGTGTCCCTCGCGAGCAGATGGGCTCGAGGGTCTTGCCCTGGTAGGCGACCTGCGCGGGCGGTTCGATCATCACGAACTCGCTCGGGACGTTCGGCGAGACGAGGTTCGCGGTCACGATTTCCCGGGAGAGCGTCTTCACGCTCTCGACGATCGCCCCGACCGCATCGCGTCCATGGGCGGACCACCGGAGGAGCACGCCGAGGCGGCTGGCTGCGAGGCTCCGCTCCCGCTCGAGGCGGGTCCTCTCACGGTCGCGGCTGCGCAGCAGCAGGTGGCGGCCGTCGGCGCCGATGAGCTTGGAGCAGGTCATCGCCGCAGCGCGCAGCCCTCCGAAGGTGCGAACGCTCGACAGGAACCGGGAGCCCCGGGTCGCGCCGCGGATCTGGGCCGCGATTCCCGTCGCGCCGTCGGAGATCCGTGTGAAGACCTCGCCAGCGGTGGCGGTCGTCTGTACGCAGTCGACTCCCGACTCCTGGGACCGCGATTCGGCGAGGCCCCAGGACCTGGCCAGGCGGGTCCGGGCGTCGTCGAGACGCCCGTCGAAAGCGGGCACCCGCGGATCGATCTCCGCCAGGGCCAGTGCGTCGAAGACCTGCCGGCAGGCGGTCGCCGCAGCCGAGAGCTTGGCGGCGACGCAGCGGTCGGTCGGGTAGACGCTCGGCGGGGCGGCGCTCGTCGTCGCCGAGCTTGCGGAAGCCCCGAGGATCGTGGCCGCGAGCGGCAGCAGGAAGGACAGAAGCAGCGAGCGGCGCATGGGGACCTCGGTGGAGGAGGGGGAGAGGTGGGATCCAGACTCTCCAGCTAGCACCCCGGCCGGAGCCGCGTCAAGCGCAACGAGAGGTTTCGTCCAGCTCGCGCTCTCCGCTGCGGCGCAGGCCGGACCCTGCCCTTCGGGGGCCGCTGGATCGGACCGCGCAGCGCGCCGGCAGCTCGCCGATCTATCCCCCGAAGAGGCTTCGCGCGACGACCTTCAGCTCGAGGATCGGCTTCACACCCTCGAAGATCGGCAGCACGTTGGCGTCGACGACGTAGCGGCTGATCGGGTACTCCTCGGCATAGCCCCACCCGCCGTGCAGGATCTGGCCGATCTGGGTCACCTCGACGGCGACGTCGCAGGCGAAGAGCTTCGCCTGGGCTGCGAGCGGCGCCGCCTTGCGCTCGTCGGCGTCCATGGCGCGGGCGGCGGCGTACGTGATGGCCCGTGCGGCAGCGAGGCGAATCGCCATGTAGCCGAGGTTGTACTGCGTGAGCTGGTATTCGGAGATCGGCTTCTTGAACTGTACGCGGTCGACGATGTACTCGGCCGTCTTCTCGAGGGCAGCCTGCGCAACGCCGGTGGCGCGTCCACCGGTCTGCAGCCTGCCCGCGGCGAATCCGGCCATCTGCAGGTAGAAGCCACGGCCGAGGCCCGCCTCACCGCCGACCAGGTTCGCCGCCGGGACGAAGTAGTTCTCGAAGTTGAGCGTGAAGCTGTGCATGCCGCGATAGCCGGGCGTCGCGTCGGCCTTGCCGACCATTCGCCCGCCGCCGGGCTGTTTCATCTCGAAGGCGTGTCCGTCGAAGGAGTCCTTCTCGACGATGAAGAGCGAGAGGCCCTTGGCGCCCTTCGAAAGGTCCGGATCGGTGCGCGCCAGGAGCGCCAGTACGTTCGCCCGGCCTGCGAAGGTGCACCACGCCTTGGGGCCGTTGATGATCCAGCCCGCCTCGCCATCGACCGTGCCGCGCTCGGCTCGGCACTTCACGGACGAGACGTCGCTGCCGACGTCGGGCTCGGTCACCGAGATGCCCACCATCAGCTCTCCCGACGCGATCTTCGGCAGCCAGTGCTTCTTCTGCTCCTCGGTTCCTCCCTGGAGGAGTGCCTTGGTGAGGATCTCGGGCCGCGTGATCAGCGAGCCGGCTCCGGCCAGCGACGCGCGTGACAGCTCTTCGGTGGTGAGGATCATGGCGAGGTTGCCGTACTCGGTGCCGCCGTATTCCTCGGGGACCGAGAGCCCGAAGAACCCGAGCTCGCTCATCTTGGCGATGAACTCCTCGGGGACCAGCTCGTCGTGGCGGTGGATGCGCTCGGCGTGGGGAGCGACCTCGTTGTTGGCGAACTCGCGGACGGCATCGCGTACCTGCTCGTGGGTGTCGTCGAGAGGCCATTCGTTTCGCCCGCGCGTCTCGGCGACGTGGCGGCCGATCGCGCGTAGCACCGACTCGTGGCCAGCCGCGCGCACCAGCGAACGGACCGGCGCAGGGAAGGCGTCTTCGATCGCCGCGTCGCCGAGGCCGAGGTCGTCGATCACCGGCGAGAGCCGATCGCGGACACTCGTCGCGAGCTGCGCTGCGGACGCCGCCGCCACCGCCTCGAGGAGCGGACCTCCTGAGCCTTCGCCCCTCGCGGCTGCGGCCGCGTTCACCAGCTCTCGGGCGGCACGGACCTCGGTCGCGGCGTAGGCCACGCGCTCCGCCAGTACCTGGTGGTCGTCGATCCGCTCGCCCTTCGCGGTGATCCCGGTCGCACGCTCCAAGGCCTTGCCGACGAGGGTCTCGGCGGCGGCGAGGGCCGACCGGGCGTCGGTGAGAGTGGGTAGGCGGGGGCTCTCGGTCATCGGGGTCCTGCTCCTGTTCCAGTCACGCTGCGGGCCGATGTCGGCGCGTTCTCGACGGGGCCTTTCGGGGATGGAGACGACTCGAACGTAGCGGCCGCGTCCGCCGAGATCGAGGCGCGGGCGGAGGACCCGAGCGGTTTTCGCCCCGGCTCCAGGCCTTTCGCACCGCCGGTTGCCGATGGCGCTTGACGCCGGCCCGCCGCCCGGTTCAAAGGTATTGCGCGGGCCACGAGGGCCGCAGGGAGGGATCGATGAGGATGCATGCCATGACCCGAGCCGGCGGGCTCCGAGCGCGCTGGACGAAGACCGTGGGATCCGCGACGGCGGCAGTGCTGCTCGGCCTCGTCCTCGGTGCCTGTCGCCAGGAGCCGGCCGGGACGGCCGAGGAGGCGGGCAAGAAGATCGACGAGGCCGTAGCCGCCGCGCAGGGCTCCGCGGAAGAAGCCGCGGAGAAGCTGAGGAAGGCGACGGAGGAGGCAGCCGAGCAGGCGAAGAAGGCCGCCGCCGACGTTGCGAGCGCCACCCGGGAGGCGGCGGAGCAGGCGAAGGACGTCGCCGCCGACGCTGCGGCGAAGGTCGAGGAAGCGGCCGGCGAGGCGAAGGAGAAGCTCGAGAAGGAGAAGGCCGAGAAGTAGGGCGCCCCCGCAGCGGCTCAGGCCGCGCTGACGATCCCGATCGGAGGGAGCTCCGCGAGCGCGCGGAGGATCAGCCGCCGGGCAGGGTCTCCCAGCGGCGCCAGCGCTTCGCCGATGAGGCGCCGGTAGTACTCCTTCTCGCCCTCGAAGGCGCGCCTTCCCTTGCGGGTGAGCGCGAGCACCGTCGCTCGCCGATCGCTCGGGTGGCGACGACGCTCGACGTAGCCGCCCCTCTCGAGGCGATCGGCGAGGCCGGTCATCGTCGACGGAGAGACGCCGAGGCGCTGCCCGACGCCGACGATCGGCGTCGGGCCCCAGAGGCCGAGGCCCTGGATCACGAGCCGCTGGCGCAGGTCGAGCTGCGACGTGGCCCGGTCGTGGTGGGCCGCTTCGATCAGGTGTACGAGGCGCATCAGCGCGAGCGCGTCGGCTTCCGTCGCGCCGGTTCCGTCGTCCATCGGTCCGTCATTGCCCATCTTGGTTCTCCTGCAGGACGCCCAGCCGTCGACCCGTGATGCGCTCGGCGAGTGCGGATGCATTGCGCGCTGCGAGAGCGTAGATCGAGAGACTCGGGTTGACGCCGAGGCTGGTCGGAAACACCGAGCCGTCGATGACGAGCAGGTTCTCGACCTGATGATGGCGTCCCAGCGGGTCGACGACCGATGTCCGCGGATCGGGTCCCATCGCGCAGCCGCCGAGGGGATGGGTCGAGTTGAGGAAGACGTTCGGTGACCGCAGCGGAATCGTTTCGATGGCGGCGCGCGCCTCGTGCCAGCTTCGGTACATCCCGGCGTCGCTGCACGCCGGGCTCACGATCTCGGCGCCCGCCGCGAACTGGCACTCGGCCATGGCGAGATACGAGCTGCGAACGCCGTCCCAGAGAAAGTCTCCGATCGGATAGTCGAGCACCGGGCTGCCGTCGCCACGGATCTCGACGCGACCGCCAGGGCTCTCTGGATGGAAGCCGTCGCGGATCTGCGAGACCAGCGTGTGCAAGTGAGGAAGCCGCCGTGCGAAGTCCGCCATCTGTGATCCACTGCGCTTCCAGAAGTTCATGCTCACGACGGGCTGCGCGCCGACGGCCTCCATGTTGAATCCGGCCCGCCCCGTCACGCCGTCGCGCCAGGTGAAGTGGTCGGTGTAGACCGACTGTGGCGCTCCGTAGAACGGATCGA
This sequence comes from uncultured delta proteobacterium, assembly GCA_963710635.1. Classification (GTDB taxonomy): domain Bacteria; phylum Myxococcota_A; class UBA9160; order UBA9160; family UBA9160; genus MYXO. The sequence goes on along the minus strand of CAVQAY010000004.1, from coordinate 2,942,057 downwards.
TGCGTTCGGACATGAACGACAGCGAGTAGTTGTGGGTCTGGAGGAAGGTGCGCCTGCCGAGCTGGTCATGAGGATCTGGGGCGGCGGAACGAAGCAGCAGCGCAGGGCTGTGGAGGGCTCCTCCGGCGATCAGCACCCACGGCGCCTGCAGCCGGACGCGGCGTCCCGTCGTCCGCACGCCGCGAGCGTCGAGCGCCACCCCCTCGATGGCCGTCGCGCGGCTTCCGGCCAGCGCGACACGCTCGGCACGAACCCGCGTCACGAGGACCGCGCCGTGGGCGAGGGCGTCGGGGATGGCCGTCCTGTCCATGCTCTGCTTCGCGCCGCGAGGGCACCCGAGCCCGCAGTACCCGAGATTCGCGCAGTCGTGAACGTTGCGCGGGATGGCGCCGGATCTCCAGCCGAGGCTGGCTGCGCCGCGGGCGAGGAGCGTGTTGTTGGCGTTGGGGTTCTCCCAGGGCCGCACGTGGAGCCTCCGCTCGATGGCGTCGAACCACGGTGCGAGGGCATCCGGCCCGAGGCCCTCGATGCCGTGGGCATCGCGCCAGTGCCGCAGCGTCGGCTCCGGCGTCCTAAGACAGCTCGTCCAGTTGACGGTCGTCGAACCGCCGACTCCGCTGCCCTGGACGATCGAAATGCCCCCATCCTTCGTCGGCCGGGCGCCTCCCTCCTGATAGAGGCGCGCGAGGGCCGGAGCCTCGCGCAGCGTCGTGTTCTGCCGGGTGTCGTGCTGGGCGCCCTGCTCGACGAGCACGACGCGCAGCCCCGCCCGCGCCAGGACCTCTGCGCTGATCGCTCCGCCGGCGCCCGTTCCGACGATCGCCACGTCTGCATCGAGATCGAGGTCGCGGTCGAGCGCGTCGCCGGAGAAGATCTGCGGAGCGCTCATCTTCGGCCGCTCCCGGTCTGGGGGCCGACCGGCGGGCCGGGGTAGCCGACTTCGTGCCACGCCAGCGGCTGGTCGAACCAGGCGACCACCGCCATCGATTGCAGGAAGCTGTAGATACGCCGAAGCGTGGCGAAGCGGCTTTCGCGTGCCGTACGGAGGAAGTCTTCGACGCTCTGCGCCGGCGCGTCCTGCCAGCGCTGCCAGCTTCCGAGCAGCAGCACCCGGACCGGGAGGAGGTCGAGCATCGCGAACGCGTCGTTCGCCTCCTCCTGGAGGGCGAGCGACAGATGGGCGAGATAGTCGTCGAGGGAGTCGAGTCCGGCTTCGAGAGCCTGCGTGCTGGCCGCGTCGCGAGCATGGAGCGGGCCGAGGACCGCCGGAATCACGGCGCGCAGGATCTCCTCCCCCGCCGGCGAGATCGCTGCGCGCTGCGATCCGGAAAGGGAATCCGGACGCGAGCGTACGCTGCATCCCGAGACGGCGGCGGCCGCGATCGCCGCCGGGCCGGCAAGGCCGGCTCGAAGCAGGCCCCGTCGCGTCGTCGGCCATTCGCTGTGCATCGGTGGCTCCCCGGTCATCCGCCCAGGCGCTGGTCGAATCTCCGGCCGAAGACGGCGGAAGCGATGGTGAGGCGCTGGATCTGGAGCGTGCCGCCGGCGATGGGCCAGCCGCGGCTGTCCCGGAGCATGCGTTCGATCGGGTGCTCGGCGCTGTATCCAGCTCCTCCCAGGATCTCCATCGCCTGGTCGGTGACCTGCTTGGCCGTTTCATTGGCGAAGAGCTTGGCCATCGACGCCTCCTTCATCGCTGCGAGGCCCGTTCCGGCGTTCGCTGCGGCGCGGTAGACCAGCAGCCGCGCGGCGTCTACCCGTGTCGCCATGTCGGCGACCATCTGCTGGATGGCTCCGCGCTCGGCGATGGGGCGGCCAAAGGTCTTGCGCTCGAGGGCATACCGCGTCGCGTACTCGAGGGCGCCCGTCGCGATTCCGAGCGCCATCGTCGCGTTGCCGCAGCGCTCGATGTTGAAGCACTCCATCAGATGGCCGAACTCGCCTGCGCGGACCACCACGTTCTCGTCGGGGACGATGCAGTTCTCGAAGACCAGGTCGCAGCTCGGAAAGCCGTGCAGGCCCATGAATCGCTCCTGCGCGCCGAAGCTGAATCCGGGCGTCCCCTTCTCGACGAGGATCCCGCCGATCCCCCGAGCGCCCCGGTCCTCGCTCATTCGGCAGTAGATGAGATACGCCCGGCTGTGCCCGCCTCCGGTGCACCAGGCCTTGACGCCGCTGATCTTCCAGCCGCCGGCGACCTTCTCGGCCTTCGTTCGCAGGTCGGTGAGCGCGCTGCCCGCCTCGGACTCGCTCATCCCGATCGAGATCTCGGTCTCGCCGCGGCACACCGGCGGAAGCCATCGCTGCTTCTGCTCGGGTGTGCCGAAGCGATCGATCACGCGAACGGGGCCGACGTTGCTCTCGAAGACCCCGGCGGCCGCGAGGGGCGAGATCCGCGCGAGCTGCTCGATGCAGACGATCGCCGTCAGCAGTTCCTGGCCTCCTCCGCCGTACGCCTCGGGCAGCGTCATTCCGTAGAGCCCCATCCCGATCATCTGGCGCTCGATCTCGGCTTCGGGGATCCGCCCCTCCCGGTCCCACTGGGCTGCCCTCGGGGCGCATTCGCGGTCAGCGAATGCGCGGACCTCCTCCTGGAGCCGCTGCTGCTCGTCGCTCAGCTGGAAGTCCATCGGCTCGTCCCCCTTGACGGAAACTATTTCGAAATCGTACTATCAGCGAACCGAAAGATCAACGGCGATCGACCGCGAAGCGCGCAAGAGGAGAACCGCCACGTGCCCCCCATCGTGGTCGTCAACCCGACGAGCGGGAGTCCGGCGCCCGAATCCAGCCTGCGGGTCGTGGTGGGAGACCTCTCGGGCAAGGTCGTCGGCTTCTTCTCGAACCACAAGCCGAACGCCGGCGTTCTCCTCGAACGGATCGAGGAGCTCCTCGGCGAGCGCTTCGGAATCGTCGCCCGGCGCTACGGGAAGCCGATCCCGTCGCTGGCAGCCGAGGCGCCGCTGCTCGACGAGATCGCCCGCGAGTGCCACGCGGTCGTGGTGGCGGGGTTCGATTGAGGCTCCTGTTCGTCGTGGAGTTGCCACGACCTGATCGAGCTGGCGAGCCGGGGCCTCGCAGTCTGCGGGATCGCGAGTGAGCCGTTTCATCGCTTCTCGCGGGAGGTGCTCGAGCAGCGACACGCGGGAGATCTCGGGCTCGCCGTCGTCGAGCACCCCATCGGTGGCATTCCGGCGAACACCGCACGCGGTCGGGTGACCCTCGAGGTGCTCGAAGACGTGATCGCGGCTCTCACGCGGAAGGATCGTGGATGAGCGGCCTCGAGCCCCCGGGACCGGACCGTCTCACGGTGAGCCTCGAAGGCGACGAAGACTCGGTTCGCGAGCAGCTCCACGGCTGGGGCTGGACCGATGGACTGCCCGTCGTGGTCCCGTCTGCGGAGCGCGTAGACCGGTTCTGCGCAGAGGCCACCGGGTCTCCGGACGACGTGCTCGGCTGCCTTGCTCCCCGCGGCGCGCCTCTCACGACCCGCGTACTGGCTGCGAACGCGGTCATGGCCGGGTGCCTGCCCGAGTACATGCCGGTGCTCGAGGCGGCGATCGCGGGCATGCTCGAGGAGGGCTTCAACCTCTTCGGGATGCAGACGACGACCCATCCGTGCGCGTGCCTCGCCATCGTCCATGGTCCGGCCGTCGAACGGCTCGGAATGAACGCCGGGGCGGGTGCATTCGGGCCGGGGAATCGTGCGAACGGCAGCATCGGTCGGGCACTTCGGCTGGTGATGATGAACGTAGGCGGTGCGCTCCCCGGGACGACAGACCGCGCCACCCAGGGGACCCCGGCAAAGTGGACATGGTGCTTCGCCGAAAACGAGGCCCTTTGCCCCTGGGAGCCCTATCACGTCGCCGTCTGCGGATTCGACCGCGCCGAGAGCGCCGTGACGGTGGCGGCGGTGGAGGGCCCCCACAACGTCAACGACCACAGCTCCGACAGCGGCGAAGCGTTGCTCTTCACCATCGCCGAGACGATGACGACGCCAGGCTCCAACACGCTCTACCGCGGCGGCGATCACTTCGTCGTACTCGGCCCCGAGCATGCCGCGCTGATCGCAGGGTCGGGCTTCAGCCGCGCCGATGCGCAGGCCTATCTCTACGAGCACGCGCGGGTGCCGCTGGATCGCATCGGCCGAAAGAAGCTCGAGGAGGCGAGCGGCTGGGGAGGCTATGCCTCCGAGATCGGCGGGTGGGAAGGGCGGATCCCGATCGCGCGCGCTCCCGAGGAGATCCGGATCCTCGTTGCGGGTGGTCCCGGGAAGCACTCGTCGTGGATCCCCACCTTCGGCCCGACGTATAGCCAGACGAAGAAGGTGGCCGCTGTGGCGCCGTTGGCCGCGGAACGCCGGGGCACGCAGGCCGTCGCGAGAATGCAGCGGGCGGGCCCGGCGGTTCGTGTCGGAGCCGGCGGCGTGAGCGCCGGCCGGGTCGCTCCTTCCCCCTACGCAGACCCCGGCGCTGCCGAGCGCGTCGTCATCGTCGGTGGCGGCCCGGCAGGCTACACCGCTGCGCTCTACGCGGCGCGAGCGAACCTCGCTCCCCTGGTGGTCGAAGGGCTTCGGCCGGGTGGACTGCTCCAGGAGACGACCGGCGTCGAGAACTTCCCGGGCCACCCCCGCGGCATTCCCGGGCCACAGCTCGCGAACGATCTGCGCGAGCAGGCCGCGCGGTTCGGCGCGCGTTACCTCACCGACGACGCCACCGGGATCTCTCTTGCTGCGTCTTCGGGAGGCGAGCACGGTATCCGTGTCGGGGACCTCGAGCTGCGGGCGAGGAGCGTGATCCTCGCCATGGGAGCGCGGCCGAGGCGGCTCGGAATCCCCGGCGAGGAGGAGCTGCGAAGCCGCGGCGTTGCCTTCTGCGCGGTGTGCGATGCTCCGCTCTTCGCTGGAAAGGACACGATCGTCGTCGGCGGCGGCGACAGCGCCATGGAGGAGGCCCTCGGCCTCGTCCGCCACGCACGACGCGTCACCCTGGTACACCGCAGGGAGGTGCTGCGTGCCTCGCCCATCCTCGTCGATCGGGTCCGCGGCGACGCGCGCATCGAGATCCTGACGCCCTTCACCGTCGTGGCCTTCCTGCCGGGAGCGGATGGGAACCTCGTGACGGCGCGCCTGCGGAGTGCCGCCGACGGAGAGGTGCGAGACCTGCCGGTGCAGGGCGCCTTCGTCGCCATCGGGCACCAGCCGCTGTCGGACCTCGTCCGCGGCCAGGTCGAGACCGACGCCAGCGGGTACGTACGATGCTGCGGCGGAACCCGCGAGACCAGCATCGCAGGCGTCTTCGCCTGCGGCGATCTCGTCGACGCCCGCTACCGCCAGGCCGTGACGGCCTCGGCATCGGGCTGCGAGGCCGCACTCGATGCCCAGCGCTACCTCGACGGCCTCCGAGGATGAACGCGTGACCGCAGCACTCCGGGGCCTGCGCGTCCTCGACCTGACCCGCCTCCTTCCGGGCGGGTTCCTTTCGCAGCTCTTCGCCGACCTCGGTGCCGACGTCGTGAAGGTCGAGGACACCGGCGCCGGCGACTACATCCGCTGGGCGAAGCCGGGCTACGACGGGCCGGACGACAGCGTCCGGTCGGCAGCCTTCTTGTGGCTCAACCGCGGCAAGCGCTCGATCCGCGTCGATTTGAAGCGCGACGAGGGCCGCGCCGTTCTCCTCGATCTCGCCCGCACCGCCGACGTCCTGGTCGAGTCGTTCCGCCCGGGCGTGCTGGGCCGCCTCGGACTCGGCTATGAGACGCTCGCTGCGGCGAACCCGCGCCTGGTCGTGTGTTCGATCAGCGGCTACGGACAGGATTCACCCTCCTCCGGGAGGTCGGGGCACGACATCAACTATCTCGCGCTCTCGGGCCTCACGGCACTCACCGGCGCCGCGGCCGGTCCGCCGGCGTCGTCGGCGGGCCAGTTCGCCGACATCGGTGTCGCGCTCCTCGGCGCGTTTGCCGTGCTCGCCGCCCTTCGGGAGCGCGACGGATCCGGGAGAGGGCAGCACGTCGACGTGTCGCTGTTCGACGCGTCGCTGGTGTGGCTGGGTCTGCTGATCGCCAAGCAGCTCTGCGACGGCGACGCCGTTCGCCGCGGAATCACCGAACGATCGGTCTGCTACCGCCTCTACGCCTGTGCCGACGGTCACGTGGCGCTGGCTGCCCTCGAACCGAAGTTCTGGGAAACGTTCTGCCGCGGGGTCGGGCGCGAAGACCTCCTCCCTCACCAGTGGGATGGCGAGGGCTCCGGCGCGCACCGCGAGCTCGAGCGCCTCTTCGCGTCGCGAACGCGCGCGCAGTGGCAGGTCTTCGCCGCGGAGAACGATTGCTGCCTAGAGCCCGTGCTCGAGCTCGACGAGGCGCTCGCGTCGGATCTCGTGCAGGGTCGCGGACTCGTCGCCGGGCTCGATCAGCCGGGGATCACCCAAGCGATCCGGCACCTGGCGGCTCCGCTGCGGCTCTCGCGGACTCCGGCGCGGGCCGCCGGGCCTGCGCCCGGTCTCGGCGAACACACCCGAGAGGTCCTGGCCGAGCTGGGACGAAGCACCGAGGAGATCGAGATGCTGGAGAAGATTGGCGCCGTTGCGGGACCGCACCGCACCGGCGCACGGGGGACCTTCCTGTCATGAGTACGTTCACCCCTCTACCGGAGCGTCCCGAAGCGCTGCGCGCTGCGACGCTGTGCGAGGCCTTCCAGCTCACCGCCGATCGCTGGGCCGACCGGCCCGCACTCTGCGCCTTCGGCGCCGACGACCGCTTCACCTGGGCGCAGTACGCCGGCGCCGTCCGGCGCCGCGCCGCGGGTCTTGCCGCACTCGGCGTCTCCCGTGGCGACACGGTGGGCTTCCTGCTCTCGAACCGCCCGGCATTCAACGTGACCGATACCGCCGCCATGCACCTCGGTGCGATCTGCTGGTCGATCTACGCGACCGCGGCTCCGGAGCAGATGGAGCACATGCTCCGGAACGCGGAGAGCCGAGTCGTCGTCACCGAGCAGGCGCACCTCGGCCGACTCATCGCCGTTCGCGAGAAGCTCCCGCAGCTGGAGCACGTCGTGGTGGTGGACGGCGCCGGGAGTGGCCTGCTCTCCATGGACGAGCTCGAGGGCCTCGGATCCGCTTCGTTCGACTTCGAAGGCGCGTGGCGCGCCGTGGGCCCGAAGGACGTCCTGTGCCTCATCTACAGCTCCGGGACCACGGGCCCTTCGAAGGGCATCGAGCTGACGCACCACAACATGCTGAGCCAGCTTCGGGCCTTCGATGCCGTCTACCCGATCACACCGGGCGGACGCTGCATCAGCTTCCTGCCCAGCGCCCACGTCGCGGACCGCTGGTGTACGCACTACAGCTCGATGGTCTACGGATCGGCCGTCCACTGCCTCACCGACACCAAGAAGCTCTTCGCGTGTACGACCCAGGTGCGGCCGACCGTCTGGGGCGGGGTTCCGCGGATCTGGGAGAAGCTCAAGGTCGCCCTCGATGGCATGCTCGCCGGCGGCGGAGATCCCGAGCGCCGCGCCATTCTGCAGGCCGCGCTCGAGGTCGGGCTCGAGCGCGTGCGGGCCCGGCGAGCGGGCGACGTCCCCGCCGACGTCGAGCGGCGCTGGCGCGAGGCGGACGAGAAGGTCTTCTCGAAGGTCCGGGCGGCCCTCGGCCTCGACCAGGTCGAGGCGTTCGCGGTTGGTTCCGCGCCGACCCCGCCGCACATCCTCGAGTTCTTCGCGGCGATCGGGATCGAGATCGCCGAGATGTGGGGCCTCACGGAGTGCTCGTCCAACGCCGCCATCAATCCGCCGGGCGCCATCAAGCCCGGAACCGTCGGGAAGCCGCTTCCGGGAATCGAGGCCCGTATCGCAGCCGACGGCGAGATCCTGCTGCGAGGCGACGTCGTCATGAAGGGCTATCGCCACGATCCCGAGAGAACGGCGGAGGCGGTCGACGCCGAGGGCTGGCTCCACACCGGAGACGTCGGAGAGATGGATGCCGACGGGTACCTGCGGATCATCGACCGGAAGAAGGAGCTGATCATCAATTCCGCGGGAAAGAACATGTCGCCCATCGCCATCGAGGCGGCGATCAAGGGCGCCTCGTCGCTGATCGGCCAGGCCGTCGCCATCGGCGACGGCCGCCCCTACAACGTCGCGCTGATCGTCCTCGACGCAGAGGTGGCCGCGGGCCGCTCCCACGACGACCCGGAGATCGTCCGCGAGGTCGGGAAGGCGATCGACCAGGCGAACCAGCGGCTCTCGCGCGTCGAGCAGATCAAGCGCTTTCACCTGGTCGCCGGCGAGTGGGAGCCCGGAGGCGAGTTCCTGACACCGACGTCGAAGCTGAAGCGCAAGCCCATCGCGCAGCACCATGCCGCGCAGATCGAGGCGCTCTACGCGGCTGGAAACGGGTAGGCCCGCGGCGGACGCGGGACCAGGGCGCGACGGAACGAGGTGGGCGAAGTGGCCGAAGCAGCCGGGACGGACGAAGCGGGCGACGCGGAGACGAGCCTCGTCACCGGTGCCGCGGGCTTCCTCGGCCGGCACCTGGTCGAGCGACTCGTGGCATCCGGTGAGCCGGTGCGCGCGGCGCTGCTGCCGCGGGAGGATGCGGCGCCGCTGGCGCGCTTCGGGGTCGAGATCGTCCGCGCCGATCTGACGGTCCCCGACTCGTTGCCTCCGCTCTTCGCCGGCCGGGTCGGCCGCGTCTTCCACCTCGGCGCGATCTGCAACTTCTCGACCCCCTACGCGGCGCTCCACCGGGTGAACGTCGAGGGGGCCGAGCGCATCACGAAGCTCGCGCTCGATGCCGGCGTCCGGTCCTTCGTCCACATGAGCTCGACCAGCGTCTACGGGCCCTATCGGGGAGCTCCCTTCGTCGAGGACGCCCCCCGCGAGCCCCAGGACGACTACGGGCGGAGCAAGCGCGACGGCGAGGACGTCGTGTGGCGGCGCATCGAGGCCGGGCTTCCAGCGGTCATCCTCCGCCCTTGCACGGTCTACGGCCCCGGTTGCACCGACGGAGCGGGCAAGGCGTTCTCCCGCCCGACGTCGCTCGGCGCGATTCCCGGGAGCGGGAGGCAGCGCCTCGCCAACGTACGCGTCGAGGACGTCGCCGCGGCAGCGGTCCATCTCTCCCGGCGCGACGAGGCGATGGGCAGGGCTTTCAACGTCGCCGACGACAGCCAGCCGACCCTCGAGGAAGCGCTCCGCCTCGCGGCCGCCGCGTTCGGAACGCGCGCTCCAGCGCTCCACCTGCCGCTGTTCCTCGTGCGGCTCGCCGCCCGCGTACAGGGCGCTCTCGCACGGCGGTCCGGCCGCATTCCGGACCTCGAGCTCGACGCCGTGCGGTATCTCCATGACGACTACGTCGTCGACAACTCGCGGCTCCGGCAGACGGGCTACCGGCTTCTCTACCCCGATTTCGCCGGGTCGATGTGCGACCTCGGCGACCGGATGCGAGGGGCCGTCCGGCCGTGACGCAGGCCGAAGGAGGATCGATGCAGGTGGCCGTGATCACGGGAGTCGCCCAGGGGATGGGCCGCGAGGTTGCGCTCCGGCTCGCTTCTGCGGGCGATGCGGTCGCAGGCTTCGACGTGGATGCCGAGGGAATCGCGTCCCTGCGGGCCGAGATCGAGGCGAAGGGCGGCCACTGCCTCCTCACGACGCTCGACGTCTGCGACCGGTCCGGAATCCGCGCCTTCCGCGATGACGTGCTCCAAAGGTGGGGACGCGCCGACGTCGTCCTCTCGAACGTCGGTATCGGCTTCTTCGGCCCCTTCGAGGAGGTCGACCTCGAGAAGGCCAGCCGCTGCCTTGAGATCAACATCATGGGAACGGCTGCGATCCTGCAGGCATTCCTTCCCGGAATGCGAGAGCGCCGCAGTGGCAAGCTCATCGCGGTCTCGTCGCTGGTCGGACAGATCCCGTTTCCGTTCGAATCGATCTACTCGGCAAGCAAGTTCGCCGTCGAGGGCCTGGTACGCTCGCTGCGTTACGAGGTCGAGCCCTTCGGGATCCAGGTCGCGCTGATCGCTCCGGCGCAGGTCTCGACGCGGTTTGCGGCGAAGATCCACGTACTCCCGCCGGAGGGGTCTCCCTACCGCGAGCGGGCCCGCCGATTCATCGCCCGCGACGAGGTGCTGATCCAGAGCGCCCTCGACCCGGCCACCGCGGCCGACGAGATTCTCCGCGTCGTTCGCTCGCCGAGGCCGAGGCTCCACAATGCCCTCGACTCGCAGAGCCGCCTGTTCCTCGCTCTCAACCGCTTCCTCCCGCAGCGCCTCCGCGATGCGATCCTGCTGCGGCAGATGGACATCGGCTGAAGATCACCGGTCACTTCTCCGGGAGGCGGAACGCGAGCCCGTCGAACCCGCCGGACCTTCGCCACCGATCGATGTACTGGAAGAACGCGACCGGCCCCCCCGGATATCCGCTCATGTTGAGCCGCTCGCGCCGGCCCACGGGCTTGCCCTCGTTGTTGTAGTAGCCGGGGGTGCAGTCGGGGTTCCCGAGGAACGACTGACCGCTCTCCTCGAGAAGGCGAACCCACGCCCGTTCGGCCTCCGCGCTCGCTTCGACTTCCGTCGCACCCACTTCGAGTGTCCGGGCGACGACCGCGGCGATCGTCTCGCCTGCCTCGGTCAGGTTGTGGGTGATGTTCGAGATGAGGTTCGCTGCCTGATTCATTCCGATGATGAACAGGTTGGGAAAGCCGTGGACGTGGATGCCGTGCAGGGTCTGCATGCCGTTGGCCCAGCGCTCCGAAAGCGTCATGCCGCCACGGCCGATCGTCTCGAAGCCCGCCCTTCGCCGATGGTCGGTTCCGACCTCGAAGCCCGACGCGAAGATGAGGCAGTCGAGGTCGTAGTGGACGCTGCCCACCCAGACGCCGGTCTCGTCGATCTGCCGGACACCCTTGCCGTCGGTGTCGACGAGATGAGTGCCGGGCTCGTTGTATGCCTGGAGGTACTCGTCGTGGAAGCACGGCCGCTTGCAGAGCTGCCGGTACCACGGCTTCAGCGCCTCAGCGGTCCGGGGGTCCTCCACGAGGGTGTCGATGCGCGCGCGGATCTCGGTCATCTTCTCGTCGTCGCTGTCCTCGTAGGCGCGCTGGATCATCTCGGGGCCAAGAGTCGCACCGGGTTCGCCCATCGCGGCGACGACGCGGTCGCGGATCCGCTGCGCGATGTCGGTCCAGCCATCCTTCACGAGGTCCTCGTCCGCGAAGCCGCCGGTCTGCAGGGTGGCGAAATTGAGGAGCCACTCCCGCTGCCAGTCGGGCCGGAGCGCCGCGAACCACTCCGGGTCGATCGGATGGTTGTTCCGGACGTCGACAGACGACGGCGTTCGCTGGAACACGAAGAGCTGCCGGGCATCTCGCGCCAGGGGAGGGATGCACTGGACCGCCGTGGCGCCGGTGCCGATGATTCCCACCCGCTTGTCCGCCAGCTTCTCGAGCCGGCCGCCCGCCGGATCGCCGCCGGTGTATCGGTAATCCCATCGGCTGGTGTGGAAGCAGTGTCCGGCGAAGGTCTCGATCCCTTCGATGCCGGGGAGCTTCGGCCGGTGGAGCGGCCCGGTGCCCATCGCGACGAATCGCGCGCGTATCCGGTCTCCACGATTCGTGTGGAGGATCCAGCGCGACGACTCCTCCTCCCATGCGAGGTGGGTGACATGGGTCGAGAACAGCGCACCGTCTCGAAGCCCGAAGTGCGAGGCGATCCGCTTCGCATGCTCGAAGATCTCGGTGGCGTAGGTGTACTTCCGGCTGGGCCTGTGTCCGGTCTCCTCGAGGAGCGGCAGGTAGATCATTGCCGCGGTGTCGCACATCGCGCCGGGATACCGATTCCAGTACCAGGCCCCGCCGACGTCGCCGCCACCCTCGATGATCCGCACGTCCTCGATGCCCGCCTGCCTGAGCCGTGCGCCGGTGACGAGACCGGCGAAGCCACCCCCGATGATCGCCACGGTCACTTCGTCGAAGAGAGGGTCCCGCCCGCTCGGCCGGGCATACGGATCGTCGAGGAAGTGCGCGAAGCGGCCCGTCGGCTCGAGGTACTGGTCGTTGCCGTCGCCACGGAGCCGCTTGTCCCGCTCCGTGCGGTATCGCACCCGAAGCGCCTCGCGGTCGATCGGCTGGCTTCCGGATCCCTTCATGGATCTCCTCCTCGCGGCTCTATTCGGGCGCAGGGACGTCCGGGCCTTCCCGGAAGGGAGGACGCCGAAGTGTGCGCAATTCGATACGCCTCGGTGGCGCCTGCGAAGCCTGCGGAATCGCCGCCCCAAGGGTTCTTAGCGCACGGCGCGCAGGAGCCGGGTCGCTGCCTACGCTCCGAGCCAGCCCGCCAGCTCGCGCACGAGCGCGGGCGCCCCGAAGACGATGCCGGACTTGCCGGCGGTTCGGCCAGGAACGACGACGCAGTCGCCGCCGGCCTCGCGGATCAGGATGCGGGTGGCCGCCATGTCCCAGGGGTTGAGGTCGAGGTCGACCATGGCGTCGATCGCGCCGGCGCACGTCTGCGCGTGGCCGAAGGCGTCGGTGTAGCCACGGAGCATCGGGATCTCCCGCGACATCCGCTCGAAGACGGCGCGCTGGCCGGCCCGTTCGAAGCAGAAGACGTCGCCGTGGGAGACGAGCGAACGGCCCAGTTCCCGGGAAGTCGACGCACGGACGGGGGCTCCGTTCCGGAAGCATCCGCCGCCCTTCCAGCCGGTGATCCGCTCGCCGATCGCGCAGCAGTCGATGACGCCGAGGATCGGCTCTCCATTTTCGAGCAGCGCGACGAGTGTTCCGAAGAGCGGAATCCCGCGCGAGAAGGCGATGGTGCCGTCGATGGGATCGATCACCCACTCGAGACTCGCGCCCCCGCCCGCTTCGGCGCCGTACTCCTCGCCGAGGATCGCAGCCTCCGGCAGCGCGGCGCGAAGGGCGCTGCGCAGCACCCGCTCGGCCGCACGGTCGGCCTCGGTGACGGGAGAGCCGTCCTGCTTGATCTCGACGGCGACGTTCCGGAAGCGGGGGAGGATCTCTGCCCGCGCCCGGTCGCAGGCGTCCTCGGCGGCTCGGGCGAGCTTCGGAAGGTCGAGGGTCGGCATGGTCGGGTACGGTACACCAGTAGCGCCCCGTGCGGACGCGCCCCGTCGCGGGGTACGTTCCCCTCCCCAAGAAGGAGTCCGCCGTGCCGCCGTCCCTCGCCGAGCGCCTCGGGTTCTCGCCCACCGACCGTATTGCGGTCATCCACTGCGACGACGTCGGAATGTGTCACGCCGCGAACGACGGCGCGTTCGAGGCCCTTCGCAACGGTCCCGCCACCTGCGGCAGCATCATGGTGCCGTGCCCGTGGTTCGAGGAAGCCGCTGCGCTGGCCCGGGCCAATCCCGACCTCGACCTCGGCGTCCACCTCACGCTCACGGCGGAGTGGGTGAACTATCGCTGGGGACCGGTGGCTCCGCGGGGCCGCGTCGCGTCGTTGCTCGACGCCGATGGCTACCTGCCGCGGACGGAGATCGAGGTGGCGAAGAAGGCGAAGCCCGAAGAGGTCGAGATCGAGCTCCGTGCGCAGATCGAGAAGGCCCTCGGCGCCGGAGTCGACGTCACCCACATCGACTCGCACATGGGGACGGTCTTCTTCCCGCAGTTCCTTCCGGTCTATGCGAAGCTCGCCCGCGAGTACCGCGTTCCGGCCTTCGCCGTCCGGCCCGATCCCGCGGTTCTCGCTGCGCGCGGCTTCGCGGGTGCCGAGAAGGTCTTCGCCGGACTGCTCGCCCTCCTCGAGAGCGCCCGCATTCCGATCCTCGATGCCTTCGACAGCGAGTCGCTCGACTTCCCCGACGGAGATGGTCTCTCCCACAACCGCCGGCGCATCGAGCGGCTCTCGCCGGGAATCACGTACCTGATCTGTCATCCGGCCCGGGACGGCGAGGAGCTTCGCTCCGCCATGACCTTCGGCGCCCACCAGCGCGACTTCGAGCGCGACTTCTACGGCGGCGATTCCGGTCGGCGCGCCCTCGCCGAGGCGGGCATCCGGACCGTGGGCATGCGCGCGCTGCGAAACCTGATGCGCGGCTGAGCGCAGCCGCCGGGATTCAGCGCACCCCGAGCCCGTCGACGGGCGTCTCGGTCACGCCGTAGTCGGCCTCGGCGGGGATCCGCATGATGGGGCCGTCTGGGCCACGCTCGACGCGGGGAAGCACCGTCACGATCCGCGAGGCCCGCGCGGCAGCGATCGCTTCGGCGCTCGTCCGGCTGCGAGCGAGCTTGGCGAGGTTCATCCGGGTCGGGAAGATGATGGTACGCGTTCCGGCCTCTGCCTCGTCGAGCGCGCGGCGCGGCGAGAGCCAGGTCGAATCGACCGATTCAGCGCCGTCGTGCGCTGCGAACTGCCCGGTCGGGACCGCCATCAGGAAGAACCAGGTGTCGAAGCGCTTGGGCATGAACTCGGGAGTGATCCAGTGGGCAAAGGGCACCAGGAGATCGCACGCCAGCTCGAGATCTTCCGCGCGCGCGAGGTCGGCCATCGAGACGCGGTGCCCGCGAACGTCGGCCTGGAAGCGCTTGAGAAGGTCCGCGAGCCGCGCCACCGTGAGGAGCGAATCGTGGCCGCGCGCTCGTGCCAGGAGAACGCCGCACTCCTCGAATGCCTCGCGGATCGCTGCGACGCGGAAGGCGAGCGCCATCTCGTCGAGACCCTCGGCGCCTGCGCAGCGTTCGCGGAGCCCAGGGTCCTGGTCGCCAGGCTCGACCTTGCCTCCCGGGAACACGGTCGCGCCGCCAGCGAAGTCGATCTGGTGATGTCGCTCGACGACGAAGACCTCGAGGCCGCCGGCGCCGTCGCGGAGCAGCAGCAGCGTCGACGAGGGGCGGGCGACGGGGGGCGAAGGCTTCGTCATGGGGACTCCATCTCGATGAGACGGGAAGGATCGCACAGACCCGCGGCGGCCTCCCGCGGGCCGTGGTGCGGCCGGCGACCACCGGGGCTACCTCTTGGAGCGTGTCGGAGCGGCTCGCCGTGGACCTCGCGGTCATCGAGCAGGCGTCGAGGCGCATCGCCGGCCTTGCGCATCGGACGCCCGTCGAGACCTGCGCGACCCTCGACCGGATGGCGGGACGAGCCCTGCTGCTCAAGTGCGAGCACCTGCAGAAGGTAGGCGCCTTCAAGTTTCGCGGCGCCTGCAACGCGGTGGGCAAGCTCGACGCCGATCTTGCGGCGCGTGGCGTCGTGACCCACAGCTCCGGCAATCACGCCCAGGCCCTCGCCCTCGCGGCGAAGATGCGTGGCATTCGTGCACACGTGGTCATGCCGAGGAGCGCTCCGAAGGTGAAACGGGATGCCGTTCTCGGCTACGGTGCACGTGTCATCGAGTGCGAGCCGACGCTGGCTGCGCGAGAGGAGGCGGCTGCAGCCGTGATGGCCGAGACGGGCGCCTGCTTCATTCCCCCCTACGACCATCCCGACGTGATCGCCGGGCAGGGGACGGTCGCCCTCGAGCTGCTCGCGCAGGCCCCTGACCTCGACGCGGTGGTGGCGCCCGTCGGCGGCGGCGGATTGCTGTCGGGCGTGTGCATCGCCGCCAAGGCGCTGCGGCCGGGTATCCGCGTCGTCGGCGCCGAGCCGCTCGGCGCCGACGACGCGGCACGTTCCAAGCGAGCAGGACGGCTGATCCCGCAGACCGGGCCGAAGACCATCGCCGATGGCCTACTCACGAGCCTCGGAGATCTCACGTGGCCCGTGATCCGCGACCAGGTGGACGACATCGTCACCGTGACCGAAGAGGAGATCGTCACCGCCATGCGGCTCGCATGGGAGCGCGCGAAGCAGCTGATCGAGCCGAGCGCGGCGGTGGCGCTTGCCGCCGCCATGGGGCCGGGCCTCGGCGGCGCGCGCCGCGTCGGTGTCATCCTCTCGGGAGGCAATGTCGATCTAGAACGGCTGCCGTGGCTCGCGAGCCGCGGCGCCCACACGTGAGGGAGGCTCCATGCGTTTCATCCGCCGCTTCGGTGACCTGACGCTCGACGACATTCCGCTGGTCGGTGGAAAGAACGCCTCCTTCGGCGAGATGATCGGGTCGCTGGCGCCGCTCGGGGTGAGGGTGCCGGACGGATTCGCGCTCACCGCCGACGCGTATCGGGCGCTGCTCGACGGCCCCGGGGTTCGTGACCGGCTTCGCGCTGCGCTGGCGAACCTCGATCCGCGCAGCGTGGATTCGCTCCGCGCAGCGGGGGCGGCGGCCCGCCTCGCGCTTCGCCAGGCGCCGCTTCCCGACGCGCTGGTTCGTGAGGTCGGGGAGGCCTATGCGGCTCTCTCCCGCCAGTACGGCGACGAGGCCACCGACGTGGCCGTCCGCTCGAGCGCCACTGCCGAAGACCTGCCCACCGCGAGCTTCGCCGGGCAGCAGGAGAGCTATCTCAACGTCCACGGCCTCCCGCAGCTCCTCGAGGCCTGCAGCAAGTGCTTCGCGTCGCTCTTCACCGACCGTGCCATCTCCTATCGGGCGGAGCGCGGCTTCGATCACGAGAAGGTCTACCTCTCGATCGGTGTCCAGAAGATGGTGCGGTCGGACCAGGCCGGGTCGGGTGTGTTGTTCACCCTCGATACCGAGAGCGGCTTCGACGGCGTCGTCTTCATCACGGCGGTCTACGGCCTCGGCGAGAACATCGTCCAGGGGGTCGCCAACCCCGACGAGTACCTGGTCTTCAAGCCGACCCTGCGCGAGATCTCCCGGCGGCTCGGCTCGAAGGAGATCGCCATGGTCTACGACGAAGGCGGCGGACGCAGCACGCGCAACGTGGCCGTTCCCGAATCGCTTCGCCGGCAGTTCGTCCTCTCGCGCGCCGAGGTGGTCGAGCTGGCGCGCCAGGCGATGGCGATCGAGAAGCACTACAGCGAGAGAGCCGGCGAGCCCCGGCCCATGGACGTCGAGTGGGCCAAGGACGGCAGGACGGGAGACCTGTTCATCGTACAGGCACGGCCCGAGACGGCGCACTCCCGCCGCGACACTGCGAAGCTCGTCACCTTCTCTCTGAAGGAGAAGGGTCCGATTCGCGTCTCTGGGCGCGCGGTGGGAACGCAGATCGGCGCCGGCCCGGTGGCGCGGCTCACCAGCTCCGCCGAGCTCCACCGGTTCCAGCCCGGGTCGGTGCTGGTGACCGCGATGACCGACCCCGACTGGGAGCCGATCCTGCGAACGGCGTCTGCGGTCGTCACCGACCAGGGTGGGCGCACTTGCCACGCGGCCATCGTGAGCCGTGAGCTGGGGCTTCCGTGCGTCGTGGGTACGGGCAACGGGACTGCGCTGCTGCGCGACGGCGAGCCGGTCACCGTGTCGTGCGCCGAGGGGGAGACGGGGGTCGTGATGGAGGGGATCCTCGGCTTCGACCGCCAGGAGGTCGACGTGACCGACCTTCCGCGAACCAGGACACACATCTACGTCAACGTCGGCGATCCGGGCCAGGCCTTCGCCCTCTCGTTCTTGCCGGTCGACGGTGTCGGACTCGCCCGGGAGGAGTTCATCATCACGGGCGCGATCGGCATCCATCCCATGGCGCTGATCCATCCCGAGCGGACCGACGACGAAACCCGCCGCGAGATCGCCGCACGGACGCGCGGCTACCCCGACGGGGCCGCCTTCTTCGAGGAGAAGCTCGCCGAGGGGGTGGCTCGGATCGCCGCCGCGTTCCATCCGCGGCCGGTGATCGTCCGCCTCTCCGATTTCAAGACCAACGAGTACGCAGGACTGCTCGGCGGGCGCTTCTTCGAGCCGGAGGAGGAGAACCCGATGATCGGGTTCCGCGGCGCGTCGCGCTACGCGCACCCCTCCTATCGAGAGGGGTTCGCGCTCGAGTGCCGTGCGCTGCGCCGCGTTCGCGAGGAGATGGGCCTCGACAACCTCATCGTGATGATTCCGTTCTGCCGGACCGTCGCAGAGGCCGAGACGGTGCAGGCGGAGATGGCGCGTCACGGCCTGCGGCGGGGAGAGGGAGGGCTCGAGGTCTACGTCATGTGCGAGATTCCGGCGAACGTGCTCTTGATCGACGAGTTCGCACGCCACTTCGACGGCTTCTCGATCGGCTCGAACGACTTGACCCAGCTCGTTCTCGGCGTCGACCGCGATTCGGGAATCCTCGGCGGGGTCTTCGACGAGCGCAATCCGGCGGTGGTGCGTGCGCTCGAACTGGCCATCGAGGGAGCCCATCGGGCCGGCCGCAAGATCGGAATCTGCGGCCAGGCGCCGAGCGACTATCCCGAGCTGGCGGAGAAGCTCGTCCGCAGCGGAATCGACAGCCTGTCCCTCTCCACCGACGTCGCGATTGCGACCCGGCTGCGCGTCGCAGAGTTGGAGAAGAGGATCGCGGCAGGCTCGTAGGGAGGAAGATCCATGGTGGTGAAGTGTCCGAGGTGCGGGGCCCACGTTCCGGCCGAGGTGACGATCGAGGCATCGATCGGCGGCAAGATCGAGCGCTTCTGCTCCCTCGGCTGCGTGGAGGCCGCCGAGGCGGCGGCCTCCCGCGAGGCGGCGTTGCCGCCGCTGCCGGAGCCTCCGAAGCGCCTCCTCGTGCCGGTCGATGGGTCCGGGCCTTCGCTGCGCGCCACCGAGCTGGCGGCGTCGCTGGCGCGGCTCTCGGGCGGAAGGATCACGCTCCTGCACGCCATCGACCCCCGCAAGCTGCGCTGGCTGTCCGGGGTGAGCGTCCTCGCCGACGCGCAGCTCGCGCTGCCTCCGGGAGAGGTCGAGCGCGGCCTGCGACAGGATGCCGAGAGCGACCTCGACCGCTGCCGGCGCGTGTGCGAGGCCGCGGGAGTCCCCGTCGCGTGGAGGATCGAGGTCGAGCCTCCGCTGCGCGCCATCGTCGATGCGGCAGCCGACGCGGATCTCATCGTGATGGGCAGCCGCGGCCGGGGAGCCCTCTCCGGCGCCGCCCTCGGCAGCCTCTCGCATCGCGTGATCGGCGAGACCCGCACACCGGTGGTCGTGGTGCACTGACCCGTGGTGCACAGCCCGGATCGCGGAGCTCCCCGGAGCGCTTCCCTGCGCTCGACACGACACCTTCGCCGCCGGATGCTTCGTCCATGCAGGTGACCCTGGAGGCCCTTCCGGGCCCGCCCGCCGACGAGCAGCCCGTCGAGGTGGTGGAGCGAAAAGGTCGCGGACACCCCGATACCGTCTGCGACGCCCTCTCCGAGGAGCTTTCCCTCGGCCTCTCGCGCTTCTACCGGGAGCGCTTCGGAGCGATCCTCCATCACAACGTCGACAAGTCGCTGCTCTGGGGCGGGCGGTCGAGGCCCGCCTTCGGAGGCGGCAGCATCCTGGCTCCGATCGAGATCTTCCTTGCCGGGCGCGCCACGGCCGAGTGGAAGGGCGTGCGGGTGCCCGTCGAAGACCTTGCCGTCGAGGGATCGCTCCGCTGGCTCGGCGCAAACCTGCCGAACCTCGACGCGCGGCGCGACGTGCGGGTCCACTGCCTGGTGCGTCCGGGATCGAGCGAGCTGGTCGAGCTCTACCAGCGCGCCAGCGAAGGCGGGCGGCCCCCGGCCAACGACACCTCCTGCGGCGTCGGCTGGGCGCCGCTCAGCCTGCTCGAGACCGTGGTCTCCCACGTCGAACACAGCCTCAACTCGCCGGTCGTGAAGGCGAAGCATCCAGAGATCGGCGAGGACGTGAAGGTGATGGGCGTCCGTCGCGGGAAGAGCATCCACCTGACGGTGGCCTGCGCCCTCGTCGACCGCTCCGTGGCCGACGCCGCCGACTACCTGGCCAAGCGGGCGAACATCGCCGAGATCGCGGCGCAGGCGGCGCGTGCGGTGGGAGCGCGTGAGGTGGACGTCACCGTCAACGCCGCCGACGACCCGTCACAGGGCAGCCTCTACCTCACGGTCACCGGTACCTCGGCCGAAGCCGGCGACGACGGTCAGGCAGGGCGCGGCAACCGGGTGAACGGACTGATCGCCCCGGCGCGACCCATGACGCTCGAATCGTCGGCGGGGAAGAACCCCGTGAGCCACGTCGGGAAGCTCTACAACCTCGCCGCGGGCCTCATCGCGCAGGAGCTGGTCGAGGAGATCCCGGCCCTGGCGGAGGCGCACTGCTGGCTCGTGAGCCGCATCGGGAGTCCCATCACCGAGCCCGAGATCGTCCACCTGCGCCTGCGGGATGCCGAAGGCCGGCCCACGGGTGCCCATTCCGCAGCCGCGGTCGAGATCGTTCGCGCCCGCCTCGAGCGACTCCCGGACCTGGCCGGCGACCTCCTCGACGGGCGGATCCGTCTCGATCGCTGGCCGCTTCGCAGCGTCGGATAGCCGTCCCGCCGGGCGGCACCCGCTGCGCCACTTCGCCACGGCATGCTGTCGCATTGCCACAGCCTCGTCTCCGCTCCGAGCGCGCGCGTGAAGGCGGCACTGGCACGGGGCTTGCTGCACATCGAAGCATCCGCGAGCGCTGCGCCCATGACGCGCCGCCGCACGGATGGCCGGGAAGGGGGAGCGATGGCCTCTCGGAAAGCATCGGGAACGACGGTCGAGCAGCTCATGACCAAGGAGGTCCGTACCTGCGGGCCCCACGACAGCCTCGCGGTGGCCGCCCACCGGATGTGGGAGGCCGACTGCGGGGTGATCCCGGTGGTGTCGGGCGAGGGGCAGCGTGTCGTCGGGATGATCACGGACCGGGACATCTGCATGGCCGGCTACTTCCAGGGCCGCCCCCTCGACCAGATCCCGGTGGAGAGCGTGATGTCGCGAGCGGTCGAGAGCTGTCACCCGGGCGACGAGCTGGCCACGGCGGAGGGCGACCATGCGATCGGCCCGTGTCCGGCGCCTTCCGGTGGTCGACGACGCGGGGCAGCTCCTGGGGATGCTCTCGCTCGCGGATCTCGCCCGCGAGGCCGGCCGCCGGGGCGGCGCGCGCCGGCCGGTGTGCAGCCCTGCGGAAGTGGCCGAGACGGTGGCTGCGATCGTCCAGCCGCATCGTGAGCTCGTCGCCACGCAGGGGTAGACGCGCATCGGCTCGGCGCCCCGCCCGCGACGCCGCGCACGGAGCTGCGCTCCGTGCGCGGCGTCGATCCGCGGCTGGCGAGCCGGGCGGGCCTCGTGCAGCATGCAAGCATGTCGCGCCGCCGGGATTTCGCGGGTCGCGTAGTCGTCGTGACCGGTGGCGGAAGCGGCCTCGGGGCTGCCTACGCCCGGCGCTTCGCGCAGGCCGGCGCGAAGCTCGCGCTCCTCGACCTCGACCCGGCGGCCGCTTCGAACCTCGCTGCCGAGCTCGAGCGCGGGGGGACGCAGGCGATGGGCCTCGGCTGCGATGTCCGCGACGAAGCGGCGTGCCAGGGCGCCCTGGCTGCCGTCGAGGCTCGTTACGGGGGCATCGACGTGCTGGTGAACAACGCCGGCATCACCCACCGCAGCGCGTTCGCCGAGACCGGGACGTCCGTCCTGCGGCGCGTCATGGACGTGAACTTCTTTGGTTCGGTCCACTGCACCAAGGCCGCGCTCCCGAGCCTGCTCTCTCGCAAAGGTCTCGTCATCGCGATCTCGTCGATCGCAGGAATCGCTCCCCTCTACGGCCGGACCGGCTACGCGGCCAGCAAGCACGCCGTCGTCGGGTTCTTCTCGTCGCTACGGACCGAGCTGGCCCCGCACGGCGTTGGCGTCCTCGTCGTGTGCCCGGGCTTCACGGCCACCGGAATCGGAGCAGCCGCCCTCGACGGCGACGGCCAGCCCACCCGCCATCCGCAGTCGACGGTCGGCCGTGTCGCAACCCCGGAGAGCGTCGCCGACGACGTCTTTCGCGCCGCGTGCGCCGGCCGCTCTCTCCTGGTGCTCACCGCCGCGGGCAAGGCGGCGTACCTTCTGAGCCGCCTTGCGCCGTCCCTCTATGAGCGGCTGATGGTCCGATCGCTTCGCAGCGAGCTCGCGCGCGGAGGATCCTCGACGTCCCGCACGGTATAGCGGGAGAAGCGGAGCGTCGCGGACCAATGATCGTCGGGGAGCCCGGCCTTGCGGCGAAGCTGTCTCGAGGAACTCGCGGGGCGACGGGAGCTGCGCCCACACCGCCGGCAGGAAGGTCGCGACGTTCCCGCGCTCTTCGAGAACGAGGCCATCGACTCCCGGCCGGAGCATCGCGAGGAGATCTTCCTCGCAGGTCGGCGAGAGCGGCTCGCGAGGGCCCAGGATCGAGACGTGTACGTGTAGTCCAGCCTGCTCGCGCTCCGCGAGAGGCGCGAAGCGCAGGTCACGGAAGGCGGCGCAGAAGGCGTGGTACGCGACGTCCTCCACCAGCGGTCGTGTCGGGACGAGGCTCCCGGTGCAGCCGCGCAGGGCGCCGCCGCAGTGCAGCGTCACGAAGCTCGCTCCCGACTCTCGGAGAGCGGGCGCGAACTGCGCGGGATCGACCTCGAGCGGAGCTCCCGTCCTGTGCCCCTCGGCGATCGACGCCCGGGCCACGCCGAGGAGCGCAGCGAAGGCGGCGTCAGGCGAATGCATACGCTCCGTATCCCACGACGGCGTCACGGGCCCCGGCCGTATCGCCAGAGCTACGCAAGTCGAGCGTTCGCACGCGGAGGCCCCGGCGCCGGGCAGCGCCGAGGAGACCTTGGATCGGAAGCCTCCCGCACGCCTGGTCCGGGCCGATGGCGCCGGGGGCGAGCCGCTCGATGGCCTGCGTCGTCGCGCCGTCGAGGCGTCGCGCCTCCTCGTAGGGGAGATAGTGGCTGAGGTCGGAGCTGACGACGACGAGCGTTTCGTCTCCGCCCCAGAGAGCGGAGATCACCTCCTCGACCTCGTCCGGGCTCGCATCGCCTACCACGATCGGAACCAGCGAGAAGTCGGAGAGGACGAGCTGCAGGAACGGGAGCTGCACCTCGAGGCTGTGCTCGCGCGCGTGGGCCGCGCCGAGGCGCTGCACCTGGGGAAGCGCCAGCGCGCGGGCCACGCCCTCGGCATCGATCGGGACCCGGCCGAGCGGGGTCTCGAAGGCCTCCGCATCGGGAACCGCGAGGCCGTCGAATGCCACCCGGTGCGAGGGGCCCAGCAGGACGACGCGGCGGATCCGATCGCGCCCTCTCGCGAGCGCCGCGTAGGCCACCGCGGCCACGGGGCCCGAGTAGACGTAGCCCGCGTGGGGGACGATGAGCGCCTTGGGTGCCGGCAGCTCGGACGCAGGGGCTGCCGTCAGGTACCCCTCCACGGCTCGGCGCAAGACCGCTGTCTCGCCCGGATAGAACGAGCCGGCCACTGCCGCCGGGCGGGTCGTGCCCATGAACCTCACTCACCAATCCTGGGGTCTCGCTGGCGCGTTGCAAGGTTGACGGCGGGGCCTTCAGGCCGCATCCATCGACCATGACGAGCGCTCACGGCGAGCAAGCCCTCGGCGCCGCGGCAGAATCGACGGTTCCGACGCGCTTCTGGCACCGCCGGGAAGACGGCAGGATCGAGTGCGATGTGTGCCCCCGCGCATGCCGGCTCGCCGAGGGCCAGCGCGGCCTGTGCTTCGTTCGCGCTCGCGTACGGGATGAGATCGTTCTCACCAGCTACGGGCGCTCCAGCGGCTTCTGTGTCGACCCCATCGAGAAGAAGCCCCTGAACCACTTCCTCCCTGGAACTCCCGTTCTCTCCTTTGGCACCGCCGGATGCAATCTCGCGTGCCGCCACTGCCAGAACTGGGACATCAGCCGCTCGCGCGAGACCGACACGCTGGCCGACGAGGCGCCCCCCGAGCGCATCGCGAGGGCGGCTGCCGCGCTCGGCTGCCGCAGCGTCGCCTTCACCTACAACGATCCGGTGCCGTTCCTCGAGTACGCCGTCGACACGGCGAAGGCCTGTCACGAGGCCGGGATCCGCACCGTCGCCGTCACGGCGGGCTACGTGTGTCCGGACGCGCGCCGCGAGCTCTTCGCACACATGGACGCCGCCAACGTCGACCTCAAGGCCTTCAGCGACCGCTTCTACCGCGAGGTGTGCGCGGGAGCCCTCGAGCCGGTCCTCGACACGCTCGCGTACCTCCGGCGCGAGACGAACGTCTGGCTCGAGGTGACGACGCTCCTCATTCCCGGCGAGAACGACACTCCCCACGAGCTCGAGGCCGCGAGCCGCTGGTTCGCCGACGTACTCGGCCCGGACGTCCCCTGGCACTTCTCCGCCTTCCATCCGGCCTGGCGCCTCCTCGACCAGCCGCCGACTCCCGTCGCGACGCTGCTGCGCGCGCGGGAGATCGCGAAGTCCCACGGCATTCGTCACGTCTACGTCGGGAACGTCCGCGGCGCAGCCGGGCAGGAAACCCTGTGCGCCGGGTGCGGCGCGCGTCGTGATCGGACGCGATGGCTACGAGATCACCGCCTGGCAGCTCGGTCCCGGTGGGCGCTGCCGGCACTGCGGGACGGCGTGCTCCGGGGTCTTCGAGACGACGCCGGGAAGCTGGGGTTCTCGGCGCGTGCCGGTGCGCCTTGCGGACTTCCGCGATCCCGCAGCTACGCGCCCCCCAGCAGCGGCTCGATCAGCGACCTGACGTCGACCCGCGCCCGGAGCCGCGCGCAGAGCAGGAATGATCCGACGAGCTTGCGGTGCAGGAAGACCGTCTCGGGGGGCGGTGCCCGGAGGAAGCCGCGGCGGAAGGCGAGGTCGAGACCGAGGTCGCGTACCCGTGACGGCAGCGTCGACCGGCCGAAGTCGTACGCCCCCGGGTGGCGGAAGGGCTCGCAGATCGTGAGGATGAGGTCGACGACGCCCCGGACCCGGTCCTCGCGCTCCTCTGCCGGGAGGTAGCCGATCTCGGTGGCCGCGGCAGCGATCACCCCGCGGTCCTTCGTGATCGCCGCGCGGACGATGCGCCGGTAGCACGCGACGAGCTCCTGCGGCAGCTCGCGGGTCGACCCGAAGTCGAGCAGGACGATGCGGTCCGATCCGGGCTCGACGAAGTAGTTGGCAAAGTTCGGATCGGTCTGCATGAAGCGGAACTCGAAGAGCTCGCGGAAGACCAGCCGCTCGAGGGTGGCTCCCGCGTGGTCTCGGCGCTCCTGCGGGATTCCCGGCGCCGCGAGCGACTCGATCGGATCGCCTTCCACGAAGTCCATGGCGAGGATCCGCCGGGTCGTGAGGTCGTCGTAGACGCCCGGAAGGTGCAGCGTGGGATCGCCGGCGACGAGCGCCTGGTAGCGGCGCAGGCTCTGCGCCTCCTGCAGGTAGTCGGCCTCCTGGCGAAGCTGGCGCTTGGCCTCGGCGATGATGCCCGAGACGTCGAGATCGACCGGGAGCAGCTTCGAGAGCCGCAGCAGCGACGCGACGTTGTCGACGTCGCTCTCGATGCTCCGCGCCACACCGGGATACTGGATCTTGAGGGCGAGCCTGCGGCCGTCGGCCGCGATGGCCGCGTGTACCTGCCCGATCGACGCCGACGCCACCGGCTCGAGATCGATGGTGCGGAAGCGTGCCTCCCAGCCCTTGCCGTACTCGCGGCCGAGTACCCGGCGCACCTGCGAAGACGGCATCGTGTCGGCCGACGCGCGAAGCGTCGCGAGGGCCTCGGCGAACTCCGGAGGCAGGATGTCTGCGCTCTCGAGCGAGAGGAGCTGGCCGAGCTTCATGGCGGCGCCGCGCAGCTGCGAGAGCCGCCGCGCGAGGCGCTTCGCGTTGGCGCCCGAAAGGAGGGCGCTGGCTCCGTTCGCCGCCTCGAAACCGAAGACCCGGCGGGCGCCCTCGAACAGGCCGCCGGCGGCGAACTCCCCGGCCATCCAGCCCATGCGAGCGAGTCGCTCGATCCGGCTGGCGGGCACCCGCGAGCGTCTCTTCTCCGCCACCTCAGGCTCCCGGGCTGCGTCCGGCCTGTTCGAGCCAGCGCGAGAGGCCCGGAGCGGCCCGGCGCCGCAGCGCCGCATTCAGATCGAAGCGTTCGAGCGACTGGGCGAGGGCACGTTTCGCCGGGGGCAGCGGATGCGCGGCGAAGAAGGCCGCGACGTCGCGGCGGAGCTGCTTCGTCTGCAGGCTCGGCGTCGCCTCGACGAGCCGCGTCGCGAGCATGGGAGGGATCCTGCGGTGGAGTCGGCTCCAGCTCTTCTTCACGAACGCCCAGGTTCTTTCGCGGGCTTCGCGGTTGGCGAGTGCGCGGCAGAGCAGGAGCACGACGTCCTGGGTCTGGAGCGTCTCGGTGAGGGTGAGCGCGAGCATCCGGTCGACGAGCGGCCGCTCGCGGAACTCGGCCAGCGAGAGCAGCAGGCGCCGCTGCTCCTGGGGCGCGGTCGCTTTGCCGGCCGCAGCGAGGATCGCATCGAAGCGCGCCGCATCGCCGGAGCGCGCGGCGAGAACGGCGACGGAGTCCGCCAGGTTCGGCTCGAGGCTCGCCGGATCGCGGAGCCAGCGCTCGAAGCGCCGGCAGGCCTCGTCCACCACCGGCTCCCACTCCGCGATCTCTCCCAGGATCGCCAGCACCGCAGCGCGGCGCAGCCGCGTCTCGTCGGGCTCGGCGCGGGCCGGGTCCCAGCCGAGCGTGTCGAGCTGCGAGCCGAAGCGGTCGACCAGCCAGCCACGAAGGCGCGCCAGCGTAGCGGCCCCGACCTCGGGTGCGACCTGATCGGCGAGGAAGGAGAGGGGACTCCGCAGGGTTTGCAGGACGTCGGGGTCGGTCTCGTCACCGAGGGCGTCGACCACATCGAGCACGGTCTCGATCGGTGCGCGTCCTGCGCGCACGTGCGCCCACTGGTGCGAGACGAGCCCCATCCGCTCGATCGGCGGCAGCGCAGGCAGCGCCGCGAGAAGAGACGCCAGCTCCTCCTCGTCGTGGAGCGGGCGCAGGAAGCCTCCCTCCTCGGCGTTGCCGTAGACCCAGCGAGCACCGGCCGGAAGCTCGACCTCATCGCGGACGCGCGACACCAGGTGCCGGACGAGGCGCGACGAGCCCGCGCGCGCTCCGCCGACTCTTCCGACCCACGGGATCGGCCAGCGCACGGCCGCGGCGCCGCGTCGCGGACGCGCGTGGAAGCGCTCCTGCCGGAGCGCCAGCAGTGTCCGTCCCTTGCGGCGCACGCGCCGGAGCGCGAGGAGCGGGAAGCCCGGCTGCTCGATCCAGGCGCGGACGATGGGCTCGATGTCCGTTCCGGACGCATCGGAGAGCGCCCGCCACAGGTCGGCCGCAACGGCGTTGCTCTCGCGGTGCGCCCGGATGTAGGCACGCACGCCGGCGCGAAACGCCTTCGGGCCGAGGTAGCGCTCGATCATGCGTACCACCGCAGCGCCCTTCTCGTAGGTGATGAGGTCGAAGTTGGCGGTGGCCTCGGCCGGTGTCCGGACCGTCGTGTAGATGGGATGCGTACTCGAGAGGGCATCGAGGGAGAGGGCGCCTGCGCGCCCCTGCTCGAACTCGTGCCACATCTTCCACTCGGGCTTCCAGGAGTCGACGATCTGGAACGCCATCCAGGTGGCGAACGCCTCGTTCAGCCAGAGGTCGTCCCACCACGCCATGGTGACGAGATCGCCGTACCACATGTGCGCGAGCTCGTGGCAGATCACCTCGGCGACCCGCTTGCGCTCGGTCAGCGTGACGGTCGCCGGATCGACCAGCAGGAGCGTCTCGCGGAAGAAGACGGCGCCGGCGTTCTCCATGGCGCCGGCCTCGAAGTCGGGAACCGCGACGAGATCGAGCTTCTCGTACGGGTAGGGAAGGCCGAAGTAGGCTTCGAGCCGCGACAGGGTCTCGCGCGCGGCTTCGAGGGAGAATTCCGTGAGGGCTCCCTTGCCGGGGACGTGCCAGACGCGGATCTCGGTCGCCCCGCAGTGGACGGGCGGCGACGCTTCGAGGGGCCCCACGGCGAGCGCGACCAGGTAGGTCGAGAGCGGCGGTGTCTCAGAGAAACGGACGGTCTTGCGGCCGCCTCCTGCGACGTCCTCGCGGGCGACGGGGTTGTTGGAGAGGACGGTGTGTCCGGTCGCGGTCGTCACCGAGATGCGGAAGCGTGCCTTGAACGACGGCTCGTCGAAGCAGGGGAAGAAGCGGCGCGCATCGGCAGCCTCGAGCTGGGTGAAGGCGTAGCGCCGCTCGCCGGACCGGGCTCGGTACAGGCCGCGAAGGTCCTCGCGCAGCTCGCCGCGGAAGGACAGGTGGAGCCGCGCAGGACCGGGAGGAAGGGTCTTCGCGAAGGAGATCTCGACCGTCTCCCGCGCGGGATGACAACGGACGCTTCCGTCCTGTCTGCTGCCGCCGGCGTCCACCCGTGCTGCGCCGATCTCGATCGCATCTGCGTGCAGCTCGATGCTCCGCCGTCCGCGGGCGAGCTCCAGCAGGATCGTCACCTCGCCGAGGTAGGCATCGCCTTCCGCCGGATCGACCTCGACGTGGAGGTCGTACTCGACCGGAACGCAGTCGGCCCCGAGGCGGTGCCCCCGGCTCCGCGCCGGCCCCTGGCCCCGTGCCCTCTTGCTTGCAGCCGCCACGTCACCCCCCTCCGCGCGCCCGCCGCGGAGCAGCGACTATAACGGGAGGGAAGTGGCGCGTCCGGCGCCCGTCGTGGGATCACGGGTCGACGGCGGTGCAGGGCGCTCCGCCGCAGGTGTCGACCACCGCGCCTCCGGTCCGCATGAACTCGGACTTCTGGAGCTGCGCCTTGGGATCGCGCCGCGGGGTCTCGTGGGGATCCGTTCCATAGGTCGGCGGCCGCGGCGGAATCACTTCCGTCGGGGGCGTCGGCGTTCCGCTGTCCCACAGGATGATGGCCGAGCCGTCGTAGGCGCCGCTCGGCAGCGGCTCGATCCCGAAGTACGCCCGGTTCCCCGGGTCGCTGGCGATCTGCTCGTCGTGGTGCCGTCCCGGCGCGAGGGCGGGCTGGTGGATGCGCGCTCCCATCGAGCGGGCCTCGACCTCGGCGGAGACGTTGGCGACCTGGTGATCGCCGAAGGCGACGTGGAGCAAGATCTTCTTGGGCGGCGTTCCCGGATACGTGTCGCTGGTGAGATGGGTCGCGTGACCGTTGGCCTCGGCCCGGTCCCAGAGCATCTGCAGGAGCGCGATGTTGAGCCCGGTCTCGTACACGTCGCGGTACGAGAAGGCGAGGAACAGGAAGAAGTCGTCGAAGTCGACGCTTCGCCGCAGCAAGGTGCTGTAGTTCATTCCCGGAACGCCGAGGACCGCCCGCGTGTAGTCCTGGGCGAAGGCGGCGAGGCCGCCTCCGGCGATGGCTCCCTGGCTGTTGCCATCGTAGAAGAGGTCGCTGGTGTCGAGGATCGGGTTGCCCTCGGCATCCTGGAACGCAGGATCGGTCGCGAAGCCTCCCGGGTGCTTCATCGCGCGGCCGAGCACCAGGAAGTTGAGGAACCCCTGGTGGAGGCGGTCGGGGAGCGACGGGAAGAGCGAGAGGTTGCCGAGGATCGCAATCACGTTGTTGCGGTCGTCGCTCGCCATGCCGGCCCACTTCGTCGCGCAGTAGACGAAGTTGTACTGCGTCGTGATGTCGCGGATGTTCCGCGCGCCCACCTCGCTCTCGCTGCCGAGCAGGCCGTGTCCGTAGAGGACGAGGCGGGCAGGATTCGCCGCGGTCGCGGTCGCCGGGATCGTGCAGCGGAAGCGCGCCACGTAGTCCTGGGTCGTGTCGCGCTCGGGAAGGCCGCCGGGTCCCTGGCGCAGCCTCGCCCCAGGGCCTCCGGGGATCGGCGGCGCGCCAGGCACCGTCGTCAGGTAGAGCGGCACCGTGAAGGTCCCCTCGACCCTGCGGAAGTCGTGGCCCTCGCCGGTGAACGGCGTGTTGCGGTCGACGGTGAAGGAGGGAGCGGCGTCGCCGAGCGATGCGAATGTCTCGTCGCGCATCGTGAGCATCCGCTCGGACAGGTTCCGCTTGCTGGCGACGGTGAAGTCCCAGGCGAGGAAGAGGTCGTCGCGTGCGATTCCCGCTCGCGCCAGCTCCGAGAACAGGGTCTCCATCTCCGGCCGGCGCTCCTCGACGGGCGCGAGGAACGTCGGGATCCGGTCGCGGTAGACCTGGAATGCCCGCCTCGCCGGGATCGGACTTCCGGCGGCGTCCTCGAGCCGCCGCATCGCCACGATGTAGCGGTGGCCGTTCTGGAGGTTCTTTCCGACGCGCAGGATCACGAGACCCGGCGCGAAGGGGTCCATCTCGCTCCACACGAGCTGGCGCTCGCCCGTCCCCGCATCGACCAGGACGATGGGAGAGTCCGCCTCGAGGGCCCGGGCGACCTTGGTGATGAGGGGAGCGCCGGACTGTGCGAGGTCGATCCCCTCGATGTGGGTCAGGATCTTCGCGCCGGGGCTGAAGCCGTCGTTGCGGTTCAGCTCGGTCGGGTCGGTGTGCTGCCCGTCGTAGCGCGTCGGCATCGCCTCGAGGGGGAAGTCGACGCGAAGGCCCGTATCCATCGTCGGGTCAGAGCGTCGTGAACCGGTCGCTCGGGAACGGGAAGAGGCACTTCGCGGGGTCGAGCCAGTCGCAGTGGCCAGCGTCGCTGACGTCGATCTCCGGCTCCCACGAGAAGGTGGTCGACGCGGTCGCGTCGGGCCGCCCGTCGCCGTCGCGGTCGACCGAGACGAAGAGCGAGTTTCGCCCGGGAAGCAGGTCCGCGGGGCCAAGCGTCGCCGTCGCGGCCGCGCCGGAAACGGAGAGCGCGACCGGGACGATGCTCCGAGAGGGGCCATCGATTCCGCGAACCAGGTTCGCCTGCACGGTGCCTTCGCTGGCGAGGGCCGCACCGAGATCGATCTCGACGGGAACGGCGCCGCTCGGATCGGCCTGCGAGAGGTCCGCGGGGGAGACGATCGCGAGGCGAGCGGGGGCAGAGCAGCTCGCGGCCGAGAGCCAGCCGGAGCACAGCACGAGGCCGGCTGCGAGTACACGACGAGTATGGGCGAGGCACGGGAGCGTCATGTTCAGCGACCGTCCCGGCGCAGCGCGCCCGCCAGCGCCGCGAGGCCGGCGCCGACGAGAAGGAGGGACCCGGGCTCGGGGACCGGCGTAAAGCTCACGCTATCGAGCCAGAAGGTCGAGGTTTCGCTCGACAGGCAAGGTTCGGGCGGGAAGCCGCAAGTGGTGAGCGCCATCACCTCCACGTCGGCGATCGAGACGCCGGCAGGCGCGGTGAGGGTGAGGCGCTCTTCGTACATCCCACTGTCGCCGATCAGCTCGCCGCTCGGGAGGACGAATCCCTGCCAGGGCTGGCCGCCCGGCGCCGATGTTCCGAGCAGGGCGATCGGAAGGATCGTTCCATCGCGCTCGATCGAGAGTACGTCGACCTGGAACTCCGTCACCGGAACCGCGAAGCTGAAGCGGATCGTCGGCGCCAGCGTGTTGAGCAGGCCGTTCGCTGGCGACGTCGCCCAGGTTCCGACTGCGGGGAAGCCCGTCAGCGTCTGCACATCGCCTTCCGAGAGGACCAGCGCCGTCGAGACGGAGACGCCCGGGAGCGTGGCGCTCGCTACGTCGGAGAGCGACGCGAGGTCATCGAAGCCGATGTCGATGGCGGCGGCAGGGCCGGCGCAGAGCAGCAGCGAGAACGCCAGGGGGAGCCCCCGGATCGCGGAGCAGCGGGCAGACCACGTCATCTTGGAGTTTCTCCTCGAGGAAGGAAGTGGGCGGCAGGGAGGCTTTGTGTCACGGAGAAGCGAGCGTCGCCCCCTCCGGGGCAGCAGATGCCGCGATGCGCCGGAGCTCCGCCCGGGCGAGGTCCCCCAGGAAGTCGGTCCGGTTCTGCGCGACGCGCTGCAGCATCGTCCCGGACTCGACGGTTGCGTGGCCTCCGAGCGAGCGCAGCGCCGCGCGCGCGACGGTCGGGTCCGGGTCTCCGAGCGCTTCCGCGAGGGCCCCGGCGCTGCCGGCGTGCCACGGGCGCCCGAGGGCGTAGGCGGCCTCGCGGCGGAGCGCGGGGTCGGGGTTGCCCAGCAGGCCGACGAGCCAGGCGGTCACCGCAGCGTCGCGCGCGGAGCTCGCCGCGCGGATCAGCTCGACCCGTTCCGCGTCGCCGAGAGGCTCCTGCGTGATCGACGCGATCACCGCATCGCCGCGGAAGCCCCCTACACCGTCGAGGATCCGCGCGAGCGCGACCCGCGTCGTCACCGGGAGGCCGGGACGCGCCACGAGTGACGTGAACGCGGCAGCGTCCTGCGGGCTGCCGAAGAAGCCCGGGACGTTTCGCGCGCGGACCAGCTCGCCGATGGCGTCCTCTCGCAGCGGTGCCACGCCCGACCGCAGGCTCTGGAGCAGCAGCCCGCGAAGCGCAGGGAGGGACTCCGCTGCCGTGCCTCCTCGCATCTCGTCGTACGCCGCCGCCGCGGCGCGGATGGCCTCGCCGCCGGGCGCCGAGACCTTCCACTCCTGGCCGGCCTGCTGGAGGGTGTAGTACGGGAAGCGCGACGCGAGGCGCGCGAACTCGGGGTGCTCCGCCGTACGCCGGGCGAACAGCAACGCCGCGTCTCCCTCGGAGAACCGCGGCATCCCTTCGGCGTGCGGAAAGACGTCGAAGCGCGTCGGAGGCGGATCCCCTGCGAGGGTCTCGACGGTGCGGACGGTGAAGTACTCCTGCCGGTCGCTGCCGTCGGACGCTTCCCAGATCCGCAGCGGAGAGACGAACTCCACCACCGCCACCGCATCGCTCGCCTGCAACAGTTGCCGCAGGCTCGGCTGCTGGATGACGACGTGGGCCTCGGCGCTGCCTGCGGCGAGGAGCAGGACCGCGGCGAGTGCCCTACTCATTGAGTGCGTCGATCAGCTCCGTCATGGCGCCCTCGAGCTGCGGGTCGGCGAGGGCGCCGATGTTGTTGATGAAGACCGTCGAGCAGTCGAGGGTCGCGGCGAGGGGGCAGGAGTCCTCGAGGCCCTGGACGACGTAGAACCAGCACTGGTGGCACGTCGGGTTGAACTTCTCGGCGGGCATCTGGTAGCCGATCTCGTCGTTTCCGAGCCCCGCGACGAAACGGTGCGCCGCGCCCGTCATTCGCTCGCGGTAGCGGTCTCCGATCTGGGGATCGAGCTCGTTGGGAGTGACCGCGATCTGCCCGCTTCCGATCCGGATCGCGTTCACCTCGGTGGTGATGTAGCGCTTGCCGTCGGGGGCCGTGTCGAAGACGCGCCGGCCGAAGACGCCCTGGGTTCCCGCGACGACGAAGAAGGCGTTCTGGACGAGGACCGAGAGCGGCCCCGAGCTGCGCGCCTCGATGGGAGGCGCCGGGTCCCAGTCGTCGCGGGCATCGAGGGCGTCGGCCGCGCGCTCGGCGAGCTTCTCGCCGAAGGCCTTCGCGATCTCGAAGGTTCGCCGCGGCAGCGGTGCGCCGCCGGGGCCGGCGATGTCGACGTCGAGAGGGCCCTGGAGGACGCCGAGATCGGCGCTCATGTAGATGGCGGTGCCGCCGTAGCGCGCCTCGAGCGCCTCGCGCATGAAGTGAGGGAAGTCCGACGTGATGAGCGTGTTGTCGCTGCCGAGCGATTCGGGGTGGCTCGCGAAGTTGACGAGCGTCGCGATGGTGCTGCCTCCGCCGCGCCGCCGCAGCTGGAAGGCCGGGACGGTCGAATTGATGATCTCCCCCGGGTCCCCTTCGACCTCGATGGGTCCGCTCCCCGGCGCCGCGGGGACGAACGGGTTCTCCGGATCGACCAGCAGCGTCGGGATCGTGAGCGCGCGCAGCACCTCTCCGTCGGCGATGAGATCCGGGTGGGGGGGAAGGGAGGTCCCCGCCGTCGATCCGGTGGCGAGCTCGATCTCGGCCGGCTCGAGGGCGGCGTTCGCGTCGGCAATGCAGTCGGCGACGCTCTGGTTCACGAAGTCGAGGTAGCCGGGGTCGACTCCGCTCGTGAGCTCGTCGCGGCCCCAGAGGCCCATGGTGTCGGGGCCCTCGTGCTGATGGGTACTGGTGACGGTGATCGCGTCGAAGCCGAGCGCCGGATCGACGAGGCTGCGGATCGACTGCACCTCGTTGTGGAAGTATCCGATCACGTCGACGACGACGAGGGCGATCTTCGTGCCGCGCGATTCCAGCACGACGCCGCGTGCCCAGAGGTCGTCGTGAACGCCCGTGGCGCGCCGGTCGTTGTCGAAGCCCGCCAGGTAGATCGGATCCGTGTGATTGACGCCCGCCACCGGCGTGATGACGCGCTTGCAGGCCGCGGCCCGCAGCGCCGCGTCCCAGGTGAAGGTCGACGAGAGCACCGCGTCGGGCCGGCCGTCGCCATCGCGATCGATGCTGACGAAGAGCGTGTTGCGGCCGGGGGAGAGGTCGGACGGGCCGAGCTGCGCGGTGGCCGCAGCGCCGGCCACCGCGAGCCGCGAGCCGAGCTCCGTGACCTGCGCCGGAGGGAAGTCGATCCCGCTGAGGAGCCGGGCGGTCACGGTCCCGGGCGCCGTGACGGCCGCCCCGAGGTCGACCTCGACGCCGACCTCACCGCTGGAGGACGCCTCGGAGAGGTCCGGAGGGCTTACGATGGCTGCCCGCTGGGGGACAGCGCAGCTGTTCCCCATGCCCGCGAGGGCGGCTGCCCCGACCAGCACGACACCGAACGCTCGCGTCATCTTCCACCTCCGCTCGTCTCCGGGGCCTCGACAGGGAGGTGGATCCGAACCGCAGGGTGTGGCGCAGCGTACCGAGGAAAAGGCCTGGCGGTCCTAGAAGCCGTGCCACCTTTTCACCCCGATCGCCACCTCCCTCCATGGGTTGCTCAACCGAGGAGGCCGTGGTGCGAACCGAGCGGAGCTGGCGGATGCGGATGGCGGTAGTTCTGGTGGCGGCTGCGGGCGTCGCGGGGGCAATCCCGGCGGCGGCGTCCCCCCTCCCGGTGAGCGGCCGTGATACGAGCATCACGGTGACCGGTGCGGACGAGCTGGCGACCCTCGGGGTCGGCCTCTCGTCGAACGCCCCGGTGGACGGCGTCGGCCGCCTGGTCTTCGCGATCACCGGCGGCGTCCTCGACCTTCCCTTCCTCGACGGCACCATCGAGCACGCGGCGAGCCTCGGGATCGAGCTCTCCCTGGGAGGCGCGAGCGTCGCCCTCGACGAGTTCGTGATCGACACCACCGGGATCGACTTCCTGCTCTTCGCGACGGCCACGGTCACTCCCGCCGGCGGGGACCCGGAGCCGAGCATCCTGCCCGGCCTCCCGCTCTTTACGCTCACCCTGTGCAACTTCCCGGCCGTCTTCCCGCCCTGCGTGAACAACGACGGGAGCTTCCAGATCGATGGCTATGGCCTGCTCGTGACGCCCGACGCTGCGGACCTCTTCGGCGACGCCTTCGGCATCGACGCGAGCTCGCTCGTCGACGCCCAGTTCGGCATCGCGAACATCGCGCTGACGTTCGTTCCGGAGCCCGGGACCCTCTCGCTCGCCGGCCTCGGCCTGGCGGGCCTCGCAGCAGCCGGCCGGCGGCGGCGCGCAGCCTGATCCCGCCATCTGGGCGTCTCTCCGGCCTTCCCCGGCGGCGGGTACACTCCGCCACCAGGGAGATCCATGGACCGGCAGGAGATGCTGCGCTCGCTCGGCAGCGGGCGCTTCGACCTGGTCGTCATCGGCGGCGGGGCGAGCGGCCTCGGCGTTGCGGTCGACGCGCAGACCCGCGGCTACCGGACCCTGCTCCTCGAGCAGGACGACTTCGCCAAGGGCACGTCGAGCCGCAGCACCAAGCTCGTCCACGGCGGCGTCCGGTACCTGCAGCAGGGCAACGTCGCACTCGTCCTCGAGGCCCTTCGCGAGCGGGGCCTCCTGTGCCGCAACGCTCCGCATCTGGTGCATCCGCTGGCGTTCATCGTTCCGCGCTACCGCTGGTGGGAGGGGCCGTTCTACGGCGTTGGCCTCAAGGTCTACGACGTCCTGGCCCAGTCGCTGAACCTCAGCCCATCGCGCCTCCTCGACTACGCGGAGACGATCCAGCGGATCCCGAACCTCGAGAAGGAAGCGCTCCTCGGGAGCGTCATGTACCACGACGCCCAGTTCGACGACGCGCGGCTCGCGATCTGCCTCGCCCAGACCGCGGCCGACCACGGCGCGACCGTCCTCAACTACGTACGCGTGACGGGTCTCGTGAAGGACGACGGCCTCGTGCGCGGCGTTCGCGCCGTCGATGTCGAGACCGGCGCGGCGATCGAGGTGCGCGCGAGGGTCGTCGTCAACGCGACGGGAATCTTCTCCGACGCCGTCCGGGCCATGGACGACGATGCGGCCGAGCCGGTCCTGACGCCGAGCCAGGGAGTCCACCTCGTCCTCGATCACTCGTTCCTGGCGCGGGACACGGCGATCATGGTTCCGAAGACCGACGATGGCCGCGTCCTCTTCGTGATCCCGTGGCACGGTCGCGCGCTGGTGGGGACGACCGACGTCGAGATGAAGGAGCCCGAGCTGGAGCCGACCCCGCGGCGCGACGAGATCGACTTCATCCTGCGCAACGCAGCGCGCTACATGGAGCACGATCCGCGCCCCCAGGACATCCTCAGCGTCTTCGCCGGCCAGCGCCCGCTGGTCCGGATGGGCGGCATCCAGGAGACCAAGAAGATCTCGCGCGAGCACGTCGTCGAGATCTCGCGGACGGGCCTCGTCTCGCTCCTCGGCGGCAAGTGGACGACCTACCGCAAGATGGCGGAGGACACCGTCGACGACGCCGCGCAGATCGGAGGCCTTCCCGAGCGCAAGTGCGCGACCGAGGAGCTGCGCCTCCATGGCTGGGTCTCGGGTGACGATCCTGCGCTTCCCTCCGAAGGCTCGATGCGGATGTACGGCAGCGATGCGCGCCGCGTCGCCGCGTTCCTCGACTCGGATCCGGCGTACCGGGAGATGCTCCACCCGCGGCTGCCCTACCTGTGCGGGCAGCTGCGCTGGGCCGTCCGTCACGAGCTCGCGCGCACCGTCGAGGATCTGCTCTCGCGCCGTACCCGCAGCCTCATCCTCGACGCGCGCGCCGCCATGGAAGCAGCCCCCACGGCGGCCGCGATCCTCGCAGAGGAGCTCGGCCTGGGCGCTGCCTTCGCCCAGGGCCAGACCGCCGCCTTCCTCCGTCTCGCACAGGGCTACCTGCCGCCGTCGGATTCGTGAGGCGGCGTCCGGAGGCACCAGATCCACATGAAGCTCGAAGACCTCCTACCGAACGCTGCCGTGCGCGGCATCACCCCGGGCGCCCTGGCATCGGTGGTGAGCGTCCAGTGGCACGGCTCGGACGCGCTCGAGCTCACCTACAAGACCGCCACCGGAGCGGTCGCCAACTGCATCCTCTACCGGGACGACGAGCCCCGACTCGAGGTGGTCGAGCAGGGGCGCCCTTGGAGCTTCGACGGCGACGGCGCGCTCTTCCGGCTGGTCTCGGAGGCCGAGCGCATCCGCCTCGCGCATCTCTTCGATCCGGTGCTGGCGGTGCATACCTCGATGGTCGAGCCGCTCCCGCACCAGATCACGGCCGTCTACGAGGCGATGCTCCCGCGCCAACCCCTCCGCTTCCTGCTGGCCGATGACCCGGGCGCCGGCAAGACGATCATGGCGGGGCTCCTCATCAAGGAGCTGATCGCGCGAGGAGACCTTCAGCGCTGCCTCATCGTCTGTCCGGGGAGCCTCGCCGAGCAGTGGCAGGACGAGCTCTTCCAGCGCTTCAGCCTCCCCTTCGAGATTCTCACCAACGACAAGCTCGAGGCGGCGCGTACCGGCAACTGGTTTCTCGAGACGAACCTCGTGATCGCCCGCCTCGACAAGCTCTCCCGCAACGAAGACGTGCAGCAGAAGCTCCAGGCGCCGGACGGCGGCTGGGATCTCGTCGTCTGCGACGAGGCGCACAAGCTGTCGGCGACGGTCTTCGGAGGAGAGACGAAGTACACCAAGCGTTACCGGCTGGGGCAGATCCTCTCGACGCTCACTCGGCACTTCCTCCTCATGACGGCGACGCCGCACAACGGCAAGGAAGCCGACTTCCAGCTCTTCATGGCGCTTCTCGATGGCGACCGCTTCGAGGGACGCTTCCGGGACGGCGTCCACACCACGGATGTCTCCGATCTCATGCGACGCATGGTGAAGGAGAGCCTGCTCAAGTTCGACGGGACGCCGCTCTTCCCGGAACGCATCGCCTACACGGTGCCCTACGCGCTCTCCGATGCCGAAGCGCACCTCTACAAGAAGGTGACCGACTACGTTCGCGAGGAGTTCAACCGCGCCGAGGCGCTGCAGAACGAGAAGCGCGCGGGGACGGTCGGCTTTGCGCTCACCATCCTGCAGCGGCGGCTCGCGTCGTCGCCCGAAGCCATCTACCAGTCGCTGCGTCGCCGCCGGGAGCGGCTCGAGAGCCGGCTACGAGAGCTCGAGGTGCTGCAGCGGGGCGGCCAGGTCGCACCGATCGTGGCCCCGTCCGTACCCACGCTCGATGCAGACGATCTGGAGGATCTCGACGAGGCCCCCGACGACGAGGTGGAGACCGCCGAGGAGGAGATCCTCGACCAGGCGACCGCCGCAGGCTCGATCGCAGAGCTGAAGCTCGAGATCGCGAGGCTGAGGGAGCTGGAAGGGCTGTCCCTCGAGGTGCGCCGCACCGGCACCGACACCAAATGGCGTGAGCTCGCCAGCCTTCTCGGCGAGGTGTTCACGGCGGGCTCGGTCAGCGGGCGCGTGGGTGAGCCGGTCGTGCCCTACCGCGGCGGCGAGATCTCTCCCCCGAAGCCCTCGCCGAGCCAGAAGCTCGTGGTCTTCACCGAGCACCGCGACACGCTCGCCTATCTGTACACGCGCATCACCACGCTTCTCGGCCGCGCGGAGGCCGTGGTCCTCATCCACGGCGGCATGGGCCGAGAGGAGCGGATGAAGGCGCAGGAGTCGTTCAAGCACGACCCGCAGGTGCAGGTGCTGGTCGCGACCGACGCTGCGGGCGAGGGCATCAACCTCCAGCGCGCTCACCTGATGGTGAACTACGACCTCCCCTGGAATCCGAACCGCATCGAGCAGCGCTTCGGCCGCATCCACCGCATCGGCCAGACCGAGGTCTGCCATCTCTGGAACCTCGTCGCCGAGGAGACGCGCGAGGGCGACGTCTACCGCAGGCTCCTCGAGAAGCTGGAGCAGGCGCGGCAGGCGCTGGGCGGGCAGGTCTTCGACGTGCTCGGCAAGCTCCAGTTCGAGGGGCGCGCGCTTCGCGATCTGCTGATCGAGGCCGTCCGCTACGGCGACCTGCCCGAGGTACGCGCCCGCCTCACGCGCGTGGTGGAAGACGCAGTCGACCGCAGCCGGATCCAGGACCTGCTCGAAGACAAGGCGCTCGCCCACGACGCCATGGACGCGAGTCGCGTGCACCGGATCCGCGAGGACATGGAGCGCGCGGAGGCCCGAAGGCTCCAGCCCCACTACATCGAGTCCTTCTTCCTCGAGGCGTTCGCACGGCTCGGCGGGACGGCGAAGCAGCGCGAGCCGCGCCGCTACGAGGTGACGCACGTGCCGGCGCAGGTGCGAAGCCGCGACCGCATCATCGGCGTGCGCCAGCCCGTTCTGCCCCGCTACGAGCGCATCGCCTTCGAGAAGCCGCTGGTGGCTCCGCAAGGCCAGCCCCTCGCGGCCTTCGTCTGCCCGGGGCATCCGCTCCTCGACTCCGTGATCGACCTCACCCTCGAGCGCCACCGCGATCTGCTGCGGCGCGGCGCCGTGCTCGTCGACGAGCGAGATCCGGGCACTCGCCCGCGTGTGCTCTTCTACCTCGAGCACGCCGTGCAGGACGCGAGCGTCACTCGCTCGGGAGACCGTCGCGTGATCTCGAAGCGCATGCTCTACCTCGAGCTCGGCGCCGAGGGAAGCACGCGCCACGTGCACTACGCGCCCTACCTCGACTACCGGCCACTCGCGCCGGGAGAGCCCGGCGTGGACCAGCTCCTCGCCAGACCCGAGGCCGCCTGGATCGGGAAGGAGCTCGAGGCGAAGGCCGTTGGATACGCCATCGCCCACGTCGTGCCGGAACACCTTTCCGAGGTCAGGGACAGAAGTGAGGCGCTGATTGCGAAGACGAAGGCCGCGGTCCACGACCGGCTCACCAAGGAGATCAACTACTGGGACCACCGGGCAGAGACGCTGAAGCTCAAGGAGAAGGCCGGCGCGCCGGCGGCACGTCTCAACTCGGAAGAGGCCCGCAAGCGCGCCGATCTCCTGGCCGGAAGACTCGAGAAGAGAATGAGGGAGCTCGATCTGGAGGCGCAGATCTCCGCCCTGCCCCCCGTTGCCCTCGGCGGCGTGCTCATCGTGCCGCAAGGCCTTCTCGACGCGATGGCGGGGCGCGCGCTTCCGGCGCTGGCCCGGCCGACCGACACCCAGGCGAGCGCCGCCCGCGCCCGTGCGATCATCATGGAGATAGAGCGCCGTCTCGGCTTCGAGCCCACCGATCGAGAGCTGGAGAAGCTCGGCTACGACATCGAGAGCCGGATCCCGGGCACGGGCCGCCTGCGCTTCCTCGAGGTGAAGGGTCGCGTGTCGGGTGCCGACACGATCACCGTCACCCGGAACGAGATCCTCTACTCGCTCAACAAGCCCGACGAGTTCATCCTGGCGATCGTCGAGTTCATGGAAGGTGACAGGCATCGGGTGCACTACGTGCGTACGCCCTTCCAGCGGGAGCCGGACTTCGGAGTGACGAGCGTGAACTACGCGTTCCCGGAGCTGATCGGGCGGGCGGAGGAGCCGGCGTGACGCCGCCGGGCGCGACCGTCCGCAGCCAGTGTTGTCATTCTCACAAGGACAAGAAGCGCCAAACTCGTCCTCGCACCAATGACAACTTCCCACGACCCCCTTCGCCCGCAGCTCGCGGAGTCGCTGGCATTCGAGGTGCTGCGCTGATGACCCCGGCCGAGTTCCTCGCCCTGCTCGCGAGCCCGGAGACTCGCCGCATCGAGTTCAAGGCTGCGTCCGGGAGCTTCCACTTCGAAGACTTGGTCAGGTACTGCGTGGCGCTCGCCAACGAGGGTGGAGGCATCATCGTTCTCGGCGCCACGGACCGGCGGCCGCGACGGGTCGTCGGCACCCGGGCCTTTGCCGAGCCCGGTCGCACCGAGGCGGGTCTCTTCGAGCAGCTCGGCCATCGGATCGGCATCGAGGAGCTCGAGCATGATGGCAAGCGCGTGCTGCTCGTTCACGTGCCTTCGCACCTTCCCGGGATGGCCTGGCAGTACAAGGGCTCTTTCTGGATGCGGGCCGGCGATTCGCTCGTTCCGATGTCGGACGACCAGCTTCGCCGCATCCACGAGGAGGCCGGGCCGGACTTCTCGGCCGAGATCTGCAGGGGCGCGGCGCTCGATGATCTCGACGCGGCCGCGATCGACCTCTTGCGCCGCCTCTGGGACCGCAAGGCGCCCGGCCTGGGCGTCCTCTCGCGGCCTACGGAGCGGCTGCTCGCGGATGCGGAGCTTCTCGCCGGTGGCGGCCTCAACTACGCCGCGCTGATCCTCCTCGGAACGCGCGAGGCTCTCGGGCGACTCCTCGGGCAGGCCGAGATCGTCTTCGAGTATCGCTCGGATGAGACCCCCGGCCCCGCCGCCGACCGCCGTGAGTTCCGGCGAGGCTTCCTCTCCGTCCTCGACGAGATCTGGCAGGCGGTGAGCTTGCGCAACGACCTCCAGCACTTCCAGCAGGGGCTCTTCGTCTGGGACATCCCGACCTTCGACGAGCGCGCGGTGCGCGAGGCGGTGTTGAACGCCGTCAGCCATCGTGATTACCGGCGTGGGGGCTCGGTCTTCGTGCGGCAGTATCCGCGCCGGATGGAGATCGTGAGCCCGGGCGGCTTCCCGGCCGGCATCAGCCAGGAGAACTTGCTCTGGGAGCAGAGCCCGCGAAATCGGCGCGTCGCCGAAGTGCTCGCCCGCTGCGGGCTCGTCGAGCGGGCCGGCCAGGGCTTCGACCTCATCTTCCGGGAGTGCATCCGACACGGCAAGCCGCTGCCAGACTTCGCGCACACGAGCGAGCACTCGGTGTGGGTGACGCTGCACGGGGAGATCCAGGATCCCGAGTTCCTCCGCTTCCTCGAGGAGATCGGCGGTGAGCGGCAGGCCTCCTTCACCACGGAAGACTTCCTCGTGATCGACCTGGTCCATCGCGAGCAGGCGGTGCCGGCCCACCTCGTCTCTCGGCTCCAGATTCTCCGAGAGCAAGGTGTCATCGAGCGCGTGGGCCGCGGGCGCGGCACGCGGCACCTGCTCTCGCGGCGCTTCTACAGGTTCCTCGGGCAGGCCGGCACCTATACTCGGCGGCGCGGGCTCGACCGGGAGACGAACAAGGCGCTTCTCGTGCGCCACATCGAGGACTCGGCGGCCGCCGGAGCGACGCTGGGAGATCTGCAGCAGGTGCTGCCCGACCTCAGCCGGGACCAGGTTCGGACATTGCTCCGCGACCTGAGGAAAGGGGGCCGCATCGAGGTGCGAGGCACGACGAAGGCGGGCCGCTGGTTCCCGGTCAGCCCAAAACCCAATTCGACCCAATGAAGACCCAATTCCGGCGCAATTTCATCGGCAAGTGCATGTTCTCGAAGGGTTCTCATTCTCCGTATTCTGGGATGAACGAAGAGACGACCGGTCCATGAGGCACGCAAAGAAGCTCATCGAAGTCGCCCTCCCGCTCGACGCCATCAACAAGGCCAGCGCGCGGGAGAAGTCGATCCGGCACGGGCATCCGAGCACGCTGCATCTGTGGTGGGCGAGGCGGCCGCTGGCGGCGGCGCGGGCGGTGATCTTTGCGCAGATGGTCGACGATCCGTCGAGCCATCCGGATCTCTTTCCCACCGAGAAGAAGCAGGAGAAGGAGCGGCAGCGGCTGTTCCGGATCATCGAAGAGCTGGTGAAGTGGGAGAACACGACGAACGAGAAGGTGCTCCAGCAGGCGCGCGAGGAGATCTGGGCGAGCTGGCGGCGCGCGTGTGCGGAGAACGCCGACCACCCGCGCGCGAAGGATCTGTTCGACCGGCACAAGCTGCCAGCCTTTCACGACCCCTTCGCCGGCGGCGGGGCGCTGCCGCTGGAGGCGCAGCGGCTCGGGCTCGAGGCATACGCGTCGGATCTGAACCCCGTCGCGGTGCTGATCAACAAGGCGATGATCGAGATCCCGCCGCGCTTCGCGGGCAGGCCGCCGGTGAACCCGGAGTCGCGGAACGAGAAGACGCTCATCGCACGGGAGTGGAAGGGCGCGCAGGGGCTCGCCGAGGACGTTCGCCATTACGGCAAGTGGATGCGCGACGAGGCCGAGAAGCGCATCGGGTACCTCTACCCGAAGGTCGAGGTCACGGCCGAGATGGCAAAGGAGCGCCCGGACCTCGCGCCGTACGCCGGGCGCAAGCTCACCGTGATCGCGTGGCTCTGGGCGCGGACGGTGAAGAGTCCGAACCCAGCCTTCGCGCAGGTGGAGGTGCCGCTCGTCTCGAACTTCCTGCTCTCCACCAAGGCGGGCAAGGAGGCTTGGGTCGCGCCG
The DNA here is from genome assembly GCA_963710635.1 of uncultured delta proteobacterium. Classification (GTDB taxonomy): domain Bacteria; phylum Myxococcota_A; class UBA9160; order UBA9160; family UBA9160; genus MYXO. The sequence goes on along the minus strand of CAVQAY010000004.1, from coordinate 2,898,720 downwards.
GTGATCGAGGGGGGAGGCTACCGCTTCGCAGTCAGGGTGGGGAAGCCGAAGGACGCGGAGGGGGCGAAGAACGGGACCAAGCTCGCTCGTGCAAACTTTGCGTGCCTGATGTCCGGTACGCCCGTGTCGGGCGACTACATCAAGGCCGAGGGCAAGGCCGGGCGCATGGGCGCGCGGCTGATGGCGATCGTTGCTGAGGGTGATCGCGGGCGGGTGTATCTCGCGCCCACGCCGGAGCACGAGGCGGCGGCGCTCGAGGCGAAGCCGGATTGGAAGCCGGATGTCGAGTTCTTCCAGCAGGCGCTCGGTTTTCGCGTCGGCAGCTACGGAATGACGAAGTGGAGCGACCTCTTCACTCCCCGCCAGCTCGTGGCGCTGACGACCTTCTCCGACCTGGTGCAGAAAGCGCGCGAGCGGGTGCAGCGCGACGGCATCAAAGCCGGCCTCCCCGACGACGGCAAACCCCTCCGCGACGGCGGCAGCGGTGGCACGGGCTACGCCGACGCGGTGGGAATCTATTTGGGGCTCGGGGTCAGCCGACTCGCAGACGCGCAGAACTCGCTCTGCCAATGGGGGCCGAGCGCGGACCAGACACAGCACCTGTTCCGACGACAAGCAGTACCCATGGTCTGGGACTATTCGGAGTCCAGTGTCTTCTCTGATGCTGCTGGAGACTTGGTCACAAGCCTCGGGAGCATGTGTCGCGTGCTCGATCAGCTTGGTATGGGACCCGGTGGTCTGTCCGCACACAGCGATGCACAGAACCAGCCCCGGTCCGCCGGCAAGGTTGTTTCCACCGATCCGCCTTACTACGACAACATTGGCTATGCCGATCTTTCGGACTTCTTCTATGTCTGGCTCCGCCGTTCACTTCAACCAGTCTTCCCCGACCTCTTCGCCACGCTCGCCGTGCCCAAGGCCGAAGAGCTGGTCGCCACGCCGTACCGACATGGCGGCAGTGCGAAGGCCGAGGCGTTCTTCCTCGACGGCATGACGCAGGCGATGCACCGCCTCGCAGAGCAGGCGCATCCGGCGTTCCCCGTCAGCATCTACTACGCCTTCAAGCAGGCAGAAAGCGACAGCGATGCCGGCACATCAAGCACCGGATGGGAGACCTTTCTCGACGCCGTGATTCGTGCCGGTTTCGCAACTACCGGTACCTGGCCGATGCGAACAGAGCGCGAGGCACGCAGCCGAGGAATAGACTCCAACGCCCTCGCCTCCAGCATCGTCCTCGTCTGCCGCAAGCGACCGGGCGATGCACCTACAACCACACGCCGCGACTTCGTCGCCGCGCTGAAGCAGGAGCTTCCCTCGGCGCTGCGGCTCCTGCAGGCCAGCAACATCGCGCCGGTCGACCTCGCGCAGGCCGCCATCGGCCCGGGCATGGCCGTCTACACCCGCTACGCAAAGGTGCTCGGCGCCGAGGGAAACCCGCTCACGGTGCGCGAGGCGCTCGCGCTCATCAACCAGACCCTCGACGAGGCGCTGGCCGAGCAGGAGGGCGACTTCGACGCCGACAGCCGCTGGGCGCTCACCTGGTTCGAGCAGCAGGGCTTCGCCGAGGGCGAGTACGGCGTGGCTGAGCAGCTCAGCAAGTCGAAGAACACCAGCGTCGCCGGCATGGCCCTGGCCGGCATCCTCGAATCGAAGCGCGGCAAGGTGCGGCTGCTCCGGCCCGAAGAGCTGCCCGCGGACTGGGACCCGGCCACCGATCCGCGCCTCACCGCCTGGGAGATCGTCCACCACCTGATCCGCGCCCTCGCAGGCGGCGGCGAGGGCGCGGCGGCCGCGCTCGTCGCCAAGCTTGGTGCCAAGGCCGAGGTCGCCCGCGAGCTCGCCTACCGCCTCTACACCCTGTGCGAGCGCAAGAAGCGCGCCGCCGAGGCCCTCTCGTACAATGCCCTCGTCCAGAGCTGGCCCGAGATCACCCGCCTCGCCCGCGAGCCCGCAGCGGATGCCGCCCCCGCGCAGGGCGGGCTCTTCGACGAAGCTGGGGGGTAGCGTGGGCGTCGTGAAGCGCATCGTCTGCCTCGCGAACTCCCGCAAACAGAGCGGGCGCTGCATCGCCGGAAAGGAGCCACCCGGTGCTCGACCCTCGGCCTGGGTCCGTCCGGTGAGCGCGCGAGCGACCCACGAGGTGTCGGAGTACGAGCGCCAGTATGCCGATGGGAGCGACCCTCGGCCCCTCGACATCATCGACGTGCCGCTCCTCGAAGCGTGCCCGGACGGGTACCAACAGGAGAACTGGCTCCTCGATCCGCAGCACTGCTGGCGGCGGGCCGGACGAGTCTCGTGGGTCGACCTCCAGGGGCTCGTCGATCCGGACGACCTGCTCTGGCTCGACGGCCACAGCACCTTCGGCGGCTGCAACGACAAGATTCCCCTCGAGTTCACGGCCGGTCTTCGAAGCTCGCTGCGTCTCATCCGCGTGGACGGCCTGACCCTCCGGGTCTTCGAGTCCGGAGGAGCCTTTGGAAACGCGAGGAGGCGCGTACAGGCGCGCTTCCGGCATCACGGCACGCCCTACTGGCTCTGGGTGACGGACCCGGTCTACGAGCGTGCGGCTCTCCTGCGGCCCGACGGGAGCTACCCGATCGGCGCGAGCACCCTCACCGTCAGCCTCGGTGAGCCATTCAGCGGTGCCTGCTACAAGCTCGTTGCCGCCCTCTTCGAGCGCGACCGGGACGCTCCGTCATGAGCGCCGGGGCACATCCGGTGCTCACCATCGGGCACTCGGCGCACCCGATCGAGGCGTTCGTCGAGCTGCTGAAACGCCACGCCGTGAACGTGCTGGCGGACGTTCGCTCGGCGCCCTACAGCCGCTTCCACCCGCAGTTCAACCGGGAGGCGCTCGCGACGGCGCTGGAGGGCGCCGGGATCCAGTACGTCTTTCTCGGCCGGGAGCTCGGAGCGCGCTCGGACGACCCGGCCTGCTACGAGAGCGGCCGCGTACAATACGACCGCCTCGAGCGCACCGATCTCTTCCAGCAGGGCCTCGAGCGCGTGATCCGCGGCGCCGGTCGCTACCGCGTGGCGCTGATGTGCGCCGAGAAGGAGCCCCTCGACTGCCACCGCACCCTGCTCGTTGCCCGTGCTCTCGTGAGGCGCGGAGTCTGCGTCCAGCACATCCTCCCGGATGGGCGGCTCGAGGAGCACGCGAATACGCTCCGGCGCCTGCTCGAGAAGAAGGGCTCCGAAGGCCAGCTCGAGCTTCCGCTCGACACGACCAAGCCGGAGCGCGAGCGCCTCGAAGAAGCGGTGGCGGAGCAGGCGAAGCGCATCGCGTACGTCGACGAGAGGCTCGCGGGCGAAGCGCGCGGAGAGGCCCCGTGAAGATCTTCACCATCGGCTTCACGAAGAAGTCGGCGAAGGCCTTCTTCTCGAAGCTCCGGGCCTCGGGCGCGAGGCGACTCATCGACGTGCGGCTCAACAACGTCTCGCAGCTCGCGGGCTTCGCCAAGCGGAACGACCTCGAGTTCTTCGTCCGCGAGCTCTGTGGAATGGACTACCTGCACCTTCCGGATCTCGCCCCTACGCAGCCCATGCTCGATCGCTACAAGAAGCAGAAAGGGGACTGGGAGGCCTACGAGCGCGAGTTCCTGACCTTGATGGCGGAGCGGCGCATCGAGACCACGCTCGTGCGAGACACCCTCGACGGCGCCTGCCTCCTCTGCAGCGAGGAGAAGCCGCATCGCTGCCACCGCCGGCTCGTCGCCGAGTACCTCGCGAAGCACTGGGGCGACGTGGAGATCGAGCACCTCGTGTAGCGCCTCCCGCTCCGCCGGGAAGGCTTCGAGGCCCATGCCCATGTTGCCCTCCAGGGAGAGTACATTCATCACGATCCGGACCTGACAGAAGGACACATGTGAATCCGTGTGGCCACCCGCGGCGCCGGCGGCCGGAGCGAGAGAGCGAGGAGAAGCGCGAATGGCCATCTCGAATCAAGAACGTGTGGGCAAGGCGCTGGATCTGCTTCGGGCCGGCCTCGCTCCCTTCATCGAGCGCGAGATGAAGGCGCAGCACGCCCAGCTCTGGCTCGAGCAGGTGAAGTCGGCCGTGAGCGAGGCGCAGGCGCGCCTCTTCAAGGGCGAGGACGACGCGCAGTGGGACGCTGCGGCCGTACTCGCCGTCCTGTGGAACCAGTGGAACCTCGTCTTCCGCAAGACGCTGGGCCAGGCCGAGCGTACGCTCGTCACGCGAGCTGCGGGACGTTCGCAACCGCTGGGCGCACCAGAAGCCCTTCTCGACCGACGACGCCTACCGCGCGCTCGACTCCGCGGCGCGGCTGCTTGACCGCCGTCTCGGCGCCGCAGGCCGACGAGATCGAGAAGATGAAGATGGAGCTGCTGCGCCTGCGCTTCGACGAGCAGGTGCGCGGCGAGAAGCGCAAGAGCGCCGGCACGGCCATCGAGAGCGCGGCCGCGGGCGGCCTCAAGCCCTGGCGCGAGGTGGTGACGCCGCACAAGGACGTGGCCAGCGGCCGCTACCAGCAGGCCGAGTTCGCCGCCGACCTCTGGCAGGTGCATCTCGGCGAGGGAACGGACGAGTACAAGGACCCGGCCGAGTTCTTCCGCCGCACCTATCTCACCGAGAGCCTGAAGCGGATGCTGGTCGGTGCGGTGCGGCGCCTCGCCGGCCAGGGCGGCGACCCGGTGGTGCAGCTCCAGACCAACTTCGGCGGCGGCAAGACGCACTCGATGCTGGCGCTCTATCACCTGTTCTCGGGCGCCGCGCCCGGCGAGCTGGCCGGCATCGACGCCGTGATGCAGGAGGCGGGGGCGACGAAGCTCCGCCGTCGCGAGGCGCGTGGTGCTGGTGGGCAACAAGATCTCGCCCGGCAATCCGGTCACCAAGCCCGATGGCACGGTCGTGCGCACGCTGTGGGGCGAGCTGGCCTGGCAGCTCGGCGGCAAGAAGGCGTTCGCACGCGTCGCAGGCCGACGACGAGAAGGCGACCAGCCCGGGCGACGTGCTGCGCGAGCTGTTCAACGAGTACGGGCCGTGCCTGATCCTGATCGACGAGTGGGTGGCCTACGCGCGCCAGCTCCACGACCAGAGCGACCTGCCGGCGGGCGGCTTCGAGACGCAGTTCACCTTCGCCCAGGTGCTGACCGAGTCGGCCAAGGCTGGCGAAGAACTGCCTGCTCGTGATCAGCCTCCCGGCCTCGGACACCGCCGGCTCGCCGCATACCCAGGCGGATGATGTCGAGGTGGGTGGCCAGCGCGGGCGCGAGGCGCTCGACCGGCTGCGCAACGTGGTGGGGCGGGTGGAGTCCTCCTGGCGGCCGGCGAGCGCCGAGGAAGGCTTCGAGATCGTGCGGCGGCGGCTCTTCGAGCCGCTGGCCGATCCGGCGCAGTTCAAGGACCGCGACGTCGTGGCGCGAGCCTTCGCCGACCTCTACCGGACGCAGCAGCAGGAGTTTCCGCCCGAGTGCCGCGACGCCGACTACGAGAAGCGCATCAAGGCGGCCTACCCGATCCACCCCGAGATCTTCGACCGGCTCTACACCGACTGGTCCACGCTGGTGAAGTTCCAGCGCACCCGCGGCGTGCTGCGGCTGATGGCGGCGGTGATCCACAGCCTGTGGGAGAAGGGCGACAAGAACCCGCTCATCCTGCCGGCGAACATCTCGATCGACGACCCGCGCGTGCAGTTCGAGCTGACGCGCTACCTCTCGGACAACTGGGTGCCGGTGATCGAGAAGGACGTGGACGGCCCGAGCTCGCTGCCGCTGCGCCTCGACGGCGAGGTGCCGAACCTCGGCAAGTTCGCGGCGTGCCGGCGCGTGGCGCGCACCATCTACATGGGCTCGGCGCCCACGGCCACGGCCGCGCACCGCGGCCTCGAAGACCGGCGGGTCAAGCTCGGCTGCGTGATGCCGGGCGAGTCGCCGGCCGTCTTCGGCGATGCGCTGCGGCGGCTGGCGGGAGCGGCCACGTATCTCTACCAGGATGGCCCGCGCTACTGGTACTCGACGCAGCCGACGGTCACGAAGCTGGCCGAGGACCGGGCCGAGCAGCTCAAGCGCGATCCCGACAAGGTCGTGCACGAGCTGGAGCAGCGGCTGCGGGCGGACCTGCGCCAGACGGGCGACTTCAGCCGTATCCATCCCATGCCGCAGTCGGGGCAGGACGTGCCCGACGATCTCGATGCGCGGCTCGTCGTGCTCGGAGTCGATCACCCCTACAGCAAGGAGCCGGGAAGCGCGGCCGAGGTTGCCGCGAAGGCGATCCTCGAGTCGCGCGGCAACACGCCGCGCCTCTATCGCAACACGCTCGTCTTCCTCGCAGCGGACAAGACCCGGCTGCAGGATCTCGACGAGGCGTGCGCGACGTACCTCGCCTGGGAGTCGATCCTGGCAGAGAAGGAGACGCTGAACCTCGACCCGCAGCAGGTGAAGCAGGCGGAGACCCAGAAGGCCGCCGCCGATGGCACGGTGCACGGCGCGGCTGCCGGAGACCTACCAGTGGCTGCTCGTGCCCGTGCAGGCGACGCCGCAGGCCCCGGTCGAGTGGCAGGCGCTGCGGCTCTCCGGGCAGGATGCGCTCGCCGTGCGCGCGAGCAAGAAGCTGAAGAGCGACGAGCTCCTCATCACCGGCTTCGCCGCGACGCGACTGCGCATGGAGCTGGACCGCGTGCCGCTCTGGCGCGGCGACCACGTCGCCATCAAGCAGCTCGCCGAGGACTTCGCCCGCTACCTCTACCTGCCGCGGCTCCGCGATCCGAACGTCCTGCTCGGCGCCGTTCGCGACGGCGTCGCGCTGCTCACCTGGGAGCAGGACGCCTTCGCCTTCGCCGACAGCTTCGACGAAGCCGAGGGGCGCTACCGGGGTCTTCGAGCCGGCCAGCAGCTCGCGCTCATGACCCTCGACGGAGGCGGTCTCCTCGTGAAGCCCGCCGTAGCGAGCGTACAGCTCGGCGCCGAGGCGCCCTCGGGTGCGGCCCGCCCCTCAGGGCCTGGACGGGAGGCCACGGGCGGCACGGGGCACGCGCCAGGGGCCGGCCTGCCGAATGGGCCCGGCGGCTCGGTCGTTCCGGCTGCGCGCCGGCCGACGCGGTTTCACGGCACGGTCGCCCTCGACGCGGCGCGGGCGGGCCGGGACGCCGGCCGCATCGCCGAGGAGGTGATCGCGCACCTGGTGGGCCTCGTTGGTGCGAACGTCGAGGTGACCCTCGAGATCGACGCCCAGATTCCGGCGGGCGCGCCCGAGAACGTGGTCCGAACCGTGACCGAGAACGCCCGGACGCTCAGATTCAAGAGCCAGGGATTCGAGGAGGAGTAGGGCGCTGCCGGTCGAGCCCCTCCGCGCGCTGCCCCGGACGGCTACAGGAAGACCGGGTAGATCGCGCTGGCGATGAGGCCGAGGACGAAGAGCGCGCCGCACAGCCGCGTGAAGACGAACGCCCACGCCACGTACCAGAGCGGCCAGAGCGGGTAGTTCTCGGGCTTCTCGGCGGGGGGAGGCGCGCCCTGGACGCGGAGGAGCCCGCGCAGCCGGGGGATCGCGGCGAAGACGGCGAGGGTCCAGACGCCGAGGGTCCCGGTGAGGACGAGGCACGTGACGAGGACGAAGAACGAGATCATCAGGAACTGGTTCAGGAACCGGGCCCGGTCGGCGCCCAGCAGGACGGGCAGCGTGCGGATCCCCTTTGCCCGGTCGGCGTCGTGCTTGTCGATGTGCTTGCCGATGAGCACCGTCGTCACCAGCAGCGCGTAGGGAAGGCTCGCGGCGAAGACCCACGGATGGATCTCGCCGGTGGTGACGAAGTAGGTACCGGCGATCATGAGGGGGCCCCACACGAGGGCGACCCCCGGCTCGCCCCAGCCGTGGTGCTTGAGCTGGAGGGGGGGCGCTACGTAGAAGACGCTGATGAAGAGGCCGAGCAGCGCGAACACGACGACGAGCGGCCCGCGCTCCTGGGTAAGCCAGGCGAGGATTCCGAGGTCGACCAGGTTCGCAGCGGCGATGGCGGCAAGCAGCCCCGCCTTCGAGACGAGACCCGACAAGATCGGGTGCGGCGCGTACTGCCCGCGGACGTAGCTCTCGGTGTCGACGCCGCTCGCGGTGTCGAAGTAGTCGTTGATCATGTTGTTGGCCGCATGGGCCACGACGAGGCCGATCAGCGCCGCCGCGAAGAAGAGCCAGTTCGGATCCGTAGACGTCGGCCCGGCGACGGCGAGGAGCCCGCCGATGGCGCCCGACGTGAGCGTCATCGGGAAGACGCTCGCGCGGATGATGAGCAGCCACTTCGAGACCGGGTCCATCGCCTGCCCGGGCGGGAGGTTCTGGGTCGTGAGGACGCTCTTCCAGCTCTCGATCAGGGTCGCCATCGGGGCCTCCGGCGGCCGGAGCGTCGCAGCCTGGCGGAGGAGGGGCAAGGCGGGGGAGGGCCTTCGTGGCGGGGCGGTGCCGCTCCTCGTGATCGGCGCAGGGGCCGCCCGCTCAGCGGCGGGGAAATGCGAAGAGCGCGCTCTGCGAGAGTTCGGTCACCCGGGCGGCCTGGTCGAGCGAGAGGTAGAGACTCCGCCCGCCGCCAACTCTCCGCCGATGCTCCCTCGCGTGTTCTTCTGACCAGAAGAACTCGGACTTCAGTCAGAAATCGTCGATGATGCTCGGCGCCTTCAGCTTCCGGAAGTCGACGATCGGCACTGCGATCACCGGGGCTGCGTCCGGATCGCCGACGCGGGTGTGCAGCGCGTCGTCGATCTCGATCCGGATCGGCCGGCGGCAGTGCGCGCACCGGGATTCGATGGTGACGGAGACGGGCTGGTGGGTGAGGTGCCCTTTCACGAAGGGCATGGCGAGCGTGTCGATCGCTCAGGGCGAGAACGCGTCCTCGCCGGTCCGAAAGTGCGCGCGGTGCTCGGTCGGATCCACGGTGATCGGGTAGGCCCAGGTCACCTCGCCGCGCTCGTTCCGGAAGAGGAAGGTGAGGCCGCGCTCGAGCTCGTCGAGGATCGTCCGGACGCGGTCCGGCGCGAGGCCGAGCGCGTTCGCGATCGACTCGGGCGCGAGGGGCCGGCCGGTCCGGGCAAGCTCGAGCACGGCGAAGTCGCGAACGCGGTGGTGGTCTTCCGACATGAAGCCGAGGCCCGCGCGGCTCCGGCGTGCCGCGCTTCGCACCATGGGGAGCCAGACGACGCGCGGCACCGGAATCATGAAGCGGCCGACACCCAGGAGCAGCCGATCCATCGTGCGTTCTCCTTGCAGACGATCCACTATCAGCGTAGCAGGAATGGGTCGACGATCTCGCGTGCGAGAGCGCCTCGCGTCTTCCCGGGCCGCCGCGCGCTACGACCAGCCGTCGCCGCCCCAGAACATCCAGCGGAAGAGGACGACGAGCCACACCAGGAACAGCAGGAAGAACTCGACCATCAGCGATCTCCTCGGGAACCGGCGGCTGCGCCTACGTACCGGCGTCCGGGAACTCGAGCCCGCACTCGTCACACGCCGCCGCGTCGGCGGCGAGGGGAGACGAGCAGGCGGGGCAGGTCTCGGCTCCATCGGGAGGGGGCTCGAAGTCTTCGGGCAGGCCGGGCAGCGACTCGCGGAGCACCGCCTGCTGGATCGCGGCTGCGGCGGCGGCCTGGTCGGCGGCGACGAGGATGTTGACGCCGGATTGACCGCGTCCGCGGCCAGACCGGCGTACCGCTTCGTCGCTCACCACCGAGACGGCGATCCCTGCTTCGGCGAGCCGGTCGAGGAGCCGGCGCGACTCGAAGGGGTCCATCGTCGCCAGCAGCACGAGGTCCGTCTCGCTGGAGGGCTCGCCGCCGAGCGGGCCTCCGCAGTGGAGACAGGCTTCCTGATCGTCGGGAAACTGGGAATCGCAGGACGGGCAGTGGCGCACGCGAATCTCCGGGCCGCAGGCCGGTGCGGCGAGCCGAGCGGGCGGTGTCAGCCTCCGCGGACCTCTTCCCAGGCCCACTCGATCCAGGGGAGCAGCGCATCGACGTCGTCGCTGTCGACGGTGGCGCCGCCCCAGATGCGGAGCCCCGGCGGAGCGTCGCGGTAGCTCGCGATGTCGTAGGCCACTCCTTCGCCCTCGAGCCGCTTCACCAGCGCGGCAATCCGTTCGGCGCGGGCTTTGCGGTCGAGGGCGTCGAACTCGGCGTCGCCGAGCTGCAGGCAGATCGACGTACACGAGCGCGTCGCGGGGTCGCGGGCGAGGAAGCGCGCCCACGGCGTCCGTTCGACCCAGCCGGCGACCGCCGCGAGATTCGCTTCCGATCGGCGGACGAGCCCCGGGAGGCCGCCCTCGCGCTCGGCCCAGGCGAGCGCGTCGAGGGCGTCCTCGACGCAGAGCATCGACGGCGTATTGATCGTCGATCCCTCGAACACGGCTTCGAGGAGCTTGCCGTTCTCGACGAGGCGGAAGATCTTCGGGAGCGGCCACCGGGGGGTGTGCGTCCCGAGCCGCTCGACCGCCCGCGGCGAGAGCGCCAGCATGCCGTGGGCCGCCTCGCCGCCCAGCACCTTCTGCCACGACCACGTCACGACGTCGAGCTTCTCGAACTCGACGTTCATGGCGAAGACGGCGGACGTGGCGTCGCAGATGACGAGGCCACCGCGGTCGCGCGGGATCCAGCTCGCGTCGGGAACCCGGACGCCCGACGTCGTGCCGTTCCACGTGAAGATGACGTCGCGGTCGAAGTCGACCGCGCGAAGGTCGGGAAGCTCCCCGTAGTCGGCTTCGAGGACGCGCGCGTCGAGGCGGAGCTGCTGCTGGACGTCCTCGGCCCATCCGGCGCCGAAGCTCTCCCACGAGAGGACGTCGACGCCCCGGGCGCCGAGCAGGCTCCAGAGCGCCATTTCGACGGCGCCGGTGTCCGACGCCGGAACGATCCCGAGGCGCCATCCCTCCGGGAGGCCGAGGAGGGACCGGCTGCCCTCGATCACGGCTTGGAGGCGCTTCTTGGCGATTCCCGCCCGGTGGGACCGGCCGAGGAGGGCCTTCTCGAGGGCGGCGAGGGTCCACCCGGGGCGCTTGGCACAGGGGCCCGACGAGAACTCGGCGCGGCGGGGGCGTCGCGAAGGCTTCACCGGCGGCTCCTAGCTCGCGAGCAGGCTGCGAGCGATTTGCGAGATCTGGATCTCGTCGGTGCCTGCGTAGATCTGCAGCACCTTGGCATCGCGGGCCAGCTGCTCGACCTGGTACTCGGCCATGTAGCCGTTGCCGCCGAAGAGCTGGACCGCCTCCATGGCCACCTCGGTCGCCGCGCGCGCAGAGTAGAGCTTCATTGCCGACGCCTCGGCGAGGGTCATGTGCTTCCCGCTCGCCACCAGCTCGATGTGGCGGAAGACCATGTTCTGCACGTTCATCCGCGCCACCTCCATCCGGGCGATCTTCTCCTGGATGAGCTGGAACTCGCCGATGGGCTTTCCGAACTGGATCCTCGTCTTCGAGTAGTCGATCGACAGCTCGAGGCAGCGCTCGATGATGCCGAGCGCCATCGCCGCGACGCCCGAGCGCTCCATCGAGAACGTGTCCTTGGCGCCGGCGCGGCCGGCCTTGGCGGCGCGCTCCTCGCTCTCGCCGAGCAGGCGGTCCTTGCCGGCGCGGACGTCCTGCAGGAACAGCTCGCCGGTGGGGGACGAATGCAGGCCCATCTTACGCATGGGCTTCGATCGCGTGAGCCCCGGCATGTCACCGTCGAGGACGAAGTGGAGGATCTTCCGGCTCCGCGGGTCGACGCCGGGCTCGTCGAGCTTGCAGATGAAGACGATCGTGTCTGCGTAGGGGCCGTTGGTGATGAAGGTCTTGTTCCCGCTCAGCAGGTAGGCGTCGCCGTCGCGGCGCGCCGTCGACTTCATCCCGCCGAAGGCGTCGCTTCCCGATCCGGGCTCGGTGATCGCCCAGGCGCCGACCTTCTCGAGGGTGAGCAGCGGGAGCGCCCAGCGCTCCTTCTGGGCGAGGGTTCCCTTGCTCATGATCGATGCGGCCGTGAGGCCCATCGAGACCCCCATCGCCGCGACCAGGCCCGGACAGAAGCGGCACAGCTCGATGATCGGGATCAGCTGCATGGCCGCCGAGTCGCCGCCGTCGGCGCGAGCGGTCCGCGCGTCGGCGCCGGAAGCCTTCTCGCCGGCCTTCTCCTTCTCGATCTGGTGCCGGAAGCGCTGCCGGGCCATCTCATCGATGCCGAAGGTGCGGATCAGCTTCCGCATGACGTCGTAGGGCGGCGCGCCGCCGTGCTCGAGCTCCTCGATGCGGGGCTTGATCTCCGCTTCGACGAACTTGCGGACGGCGTCGCGGACCATCTGCTGGGATTCGCTCCACTCGATCATGGGGGCTCCTCGGGGCCGGCTGGAGAACTGGAGAGCTGGAGAGGCGGGAGTGTCGGCCGGATGCGCGGCCTGCGCCAGACCGAGGAGGCGCCTCCCGGGACCTGCCCGCCCCGGCTGCTACCCTCGCCGCGCCGCCGCGGCCGGCCCGCGCATCAGGAGGATTTCATGGCCCTCGACGAGTCGACGCTGCGTCTCGCCACCCTCGCGATCCACGGCGGGCAGTCGCCCGACCCGGCGACCAACGCCCGGGCCGTCCCGATCTACGCCACCAGCTCCTACGTCTTCGACTCGAGCGACCACGCGGCAAGTCTGTTCTCGCTCTCGCAGTTCGGGAACATCTACTCGCGGCTCATGAACCCGACCTGCGACGTCCTCGAGAAGCGTCTCGCGGCACTCGACGGCGGTGCGACGGGCCTCACCTTCGCGAGCGGCCAGTCGGCGATCACGGCGGCGCTGCTCACCATCGTCCACAGTGGTCAGAACTTCCTTTCTTCGCCGAGCCTCTATGGCGGAACCTGGACGCTCTTCACCCAGACTTTTCGCAAGCTCGGCATCGAGGTCCGTTTCTTCGACCCGCGCGACCCCAAGTCGATCGAGCGGCTGGCGGACGGCCAGACCCGCTGCGTCTACCTCGAGAGCCTCGGAAACCCGAAGAACGACGTTCCGGACTTCCGGGCGATCGCCGATGCGGCCCACGCGATCGGCGTGCCGGTGATCATCGACAACACGGTGATGACGCCGGCCCTGCTGCGGCCGATCGACCATGGCTGCGACGTCGTCGTCTACTCGCTCACGAAGTACCTCGGGGGCCACGGCGTCCACATCGGCGGCGCGATCGTCGACAGCGGGCGATTCCGATGGGCCGACGACCCCGGGCGCTGGCCCGAGTTCTGCGCGCCGGACCCGTCGTACCACGGTGTCGAGTTCGTGAAGGCTCTTGAGCCCATGGGAAACATCGCCTACAACGTCCACATCCGGACCCACTGGCTCCGCGACACGGGTGCAGCGCTCTCGCCGTTCGCCGCGTTCCTGTTCCTGATGGGGATCGAGACGCTCCACCTGCGGATGCCTCGGCACTGCGAGAACGCCCTCGCGGTCGCGAAGTGGCTCGAGAAGCATCCCGCCGTCGAGTGGGTGAACTATCCGGGGCTGCCATCGCACCCCGACCATGCGAGCGCGCGTCACTTCCTCCCGAACGGCGCTGGAGGGCTCCTCGGCTTCGGGATCCGGGGCGGACGCGACGCGGGACGCCGCTTCATCGACGCGGTCCGGCTGGCGAGCCACCTGGCGAACATCGGCGACGCGAAGACGCTGGTGATCCATCCGGCGTCGACCACCCACCAGCAGCTCACCGACGACGAGCAGCGCGCGGCGGGAGTGAGTCCCGAGTACGTCCGGCTCTCGGTGGGGATCGAGGACGTGACCGACATCCTTGCCGACCTCGACCAGGCGCTGCGCGCGTCGCAGGCCTGAGGCGCTCCCGAAGGTGACCGAGGGGCGCTTCTCGAGCAGCGACACGGTCCGCCATGCGAGGCCGCTGCATCACGCGAAGACGGCGTCGCTCGAAGGCCCGTTCGCTCTCGAGCTCGACGGCGCCCTCCCGGGGGTGAGCGTCTGCTACGAGACGTGGGGCACCCTCGACGAAGCGCGCTCGAATGCAGTGCTCATCTGCCATGCCATCAGCGGAGACTCCCACGCCGCCCGGCACGACGACTCCGACGATCAAGGCTGGTGGGACGTCCTCATCGGCCCTGGCAAGGCGATCGATACGCATCGCTGGTTCGTGATCTGTCCCAACGTCCTCGGCGGCTGCCGCGGAACCACCGGCCCGAGCAGCATCGATCCGGCGACCGGAAGGCCCTGGGGGCGTCGGTTCCCGACGATTACCGTCGGCGACATGGTCGCCGCACACGTCCGGCTTCTCGACCACCTCGGGATCGATCGCCTCCACGCGGCCGTCGGCGGCTCGCTCGGCGGTCACCAGGTCCTCGAGCTCGCGACGCGCCACGGGGAGCGGGTGGCGGGCGCCGTCGTCCTCGCCAGCTCCCCCCATCTCACGAGCCAGGCGCTGGCGTTCGACGTCGTAGGACGCAATGCGATCTTCCGCGACCCGAACTACGAAGCCGCGTCGGAGGGCGCGGACGCGAGTCCGACCACCGGCCTCGCCATCGCCCGGATGCTCGGCCACGTCACGTATCTCTCACGCGAGGCGATGATGGAGAAGTTCGGCGCCAACCGGCTCGCGCTCGAATCGTCTCCCACCGCGTTCGAACGGCGATTCGAGGTGGGATCGTACCTCGCGTACCAGGGTGAGAAGTTCGTCGAACGCTTCGACGCCCACAGCTACGTCACGCTCTCGCTGGCGATGGACCTCTTCAGCCTCGGGGAGAGCCACGAGGCCCTCGTCGACCGCTTCTCGCGGAGCCGCTGCGCGTGGCTCGTCGTCGGCTTCTCGACCGACTGGCTCTTTCCTCCCTTCCAGTCGAAGCAGATGGTCGATGCCCTGCTGGCCGCCGGGCGCCCGGTGGCCTCGTGCACCGTCGAAAGCCGCTGCGGGCACGACGCGTTCCTGCTGGAGGACGACCTCGACCGGTACGGCGCGATGGTCGAGGGCTTCCTCGACCGGTTGGCAGGGGGCGTCTGCGAAGGCGCTGGCGCCGAGCCAGAGGCGCTCGACCCGCGCAGCATCTTCCAGGCTCGGCGCATCGACTACGACCTCATCGTCGAGTTGATCGACCCCGGGGCGAGCGTTCTCGATCTCGGCTGCGGTGGCGGCGGGCTGCTGGCCCGGCTGGCCACCCGGAGCCATGGCCGTCTGGCGGGGATCGAGCTCGACGAGCGCGAGATCGTCGCCGCCGTGCGGCGCGGGCTCCCGGCGGTGCATGCCGACCTCGCCGAGGGCCTCGCGTGCTTCCAGGACGGAGAGTTCGACGTAGTCGTGCTGTCGCAGACGCTGCAGGCGGTGCGCGACGTCGACAGCATCGTCGCCGAGATGCTCCGCGTCGGGCGCCGCTGCATCGTGAGCTTTCCGAACGTCGGGCACCACGCGCACCGGAGGAGGCTGTGGGAAGAAGGCCGGGCGCCGGTCCCTTCGTTCCTCGGCTCGCACCGCTGGTACGACACCCCCGACGTCCGCGCGGTCTCGATCGCCGACTTCGAGGAGTACTGCGCAGAGCGCGAGATCCGCGTCCTCCGAACGCTCGCCCTCGATTCGTCGACGGGCAAGCGCGTCACCGACGATCCGAATCGCAATGCCGACGTGGCGGTCTTCGTGATCGCGCGCTGAGTCGGCGCCCCTACTCGCGGGTGATCACACGAAGGATCCGGTCGCGGTACACCGCGAGGTCGGCGGCGTAGCTGCGATCGCCGAACACCGCCGCAGACCGGCCCTGCGCCGAGACGCCGAGCAGGATGCCTGCGAGGGAGAAGCCGTCCTCGCTGCGTACGAAGACCGGCCCGCCCGAATCGCCGACGCCCGCCTGGGCCTCGCGCGGCGTCGGAAGCCCGTCGCGGAACTCGGTCGAGAACACCTGCGTCCGCGCGCCCCGGGGGCCCGGAAGGATGGTGTCGCGCCCCGCAATCTGGTTCGTTCCCCACTGGACTCCGTTGGTCTGCCCTTCGGGCGTCTTTCGCCACGCGAAGCCGCAGCGCGCTCCCGGGGTCTTCGCCGATGCAGGCTGGCCTGCGGCGTCCCAGCACGCTCGCGTCGTCTCCTGGAGAGGGCCGTTCCCGGCGAGGATCACCTGAGCGCCGGGAGGCGGCGTGTCGCGGGAGATCTCGAGAGGCGTGAGGCCGGGATCGGCGTCGATCCGCACCAGGGCGAGGTCGGTCGCACGGCCGTCGTCGCGGATCTCGACGGTCGTTTCGGGAAGGAGCCGGTAGCTCTTCCCGGCCAGCGAGACACCCAGCTTCTTCTGGTTCCTCGCCGCCGCCACGACGTGGCCGGCGGTCAGCAGCCAGCCGTTGCCGAGATAGACGCCCGAGAGCCCGGCGACGACGGCAACGTGGTCGAGGCCGGGATCGGGAGAAGGCGGCGCAGGATCGCCTGCGCCGCTGCTCACGATCACCGCGCCCGCCGCGGAGGCGTGCGCGAGCGCCAGCCCCACGGCGAGCCACCGCCTCATCGCTCGCCTACTTGCTCGGCGGGCCCGTCGGGATGTCGCGGAACGGCATGTCCTTGTCGAGCCGGATCTCCGGCGGCAGCCGGAGTACGCGCTCGGCGATGATGTTCTTCAGGATCTCGTCGGTTCCGCCCGCGACGCGCATCCCCGGGACCGCCAGCCACATTCCCTGCCACAGCGCCTCGTGCAGCGAGGCCTTCGTGTCGCGGGTGGCGCCGAGGGGCCCCTGCAGCTCGACGGCGAAGGCCGCCAGCTCCTGCGCCATGGGCGCACCGACGGCCTTTCCGATCGAGCCCTCGGGACCCGGCACCTTGCCCTGCGAGAGCGCCGAGAGGGTGCGGAATCCGGTGTACTTGAGGCCCTGCTGCGTCACCCAGAAATCGGCGAGGCGCTGCCGGACGGCGGAGTCCTCGATGGCCGGCCGGCCGCCGCGCCGCGTCTCGCGGGCGAGCTTGAGGAGGTTGCGGAAGCCGCCCGCCGCGGAGCCGGCCCCGATCGCCACGCGCTCGTTCATGAGCGTCGTCAGCGCGACGCGCCAGCCGTCGCCGACCGCGCCGAGGCGGTTCGAGTCGGGGACGCGTACGTCGGTGTAGAACACCTCGTTGAAGCCCGACCCGCCGTTGATCTGCTTGATCGGCCGGACCTCGATGCCCTTCCACTCCATGTCGATGATGAAGTACGTGAGGCCGGCGTGCTTGGCGGCGTTCGGATCCGAACGCACGACGATCATCCCCCACTTGCTGAAGTGGGCTCCCGTGCTCCAGATCTTCTGGCCGTTCAGGATCCAGTCGTTTCCGTCGCGAACCGCCGTCGAGCGAAGCCCGGCGAGATCCGACCCCGCGGCGGGCTCGCTGAAGAGCTGACACCAGATCTCCTCGCCGCGCGCCATGGTCCGCAGGTACTTCGCCTTCTGCTCCGGCGTGCCGTGGGTCATGATCGTTGGGCCGAGCATGCCGTGGCCGATGGTGTAGATGTTCGGCGGCGTCTTGAACTTCGACTGCTCCTGGTTGAAGATGACGTTCTGCATCGTCGTGCCGCCCTGGCCTCCGTACTCCTTCGGCCAGGTGATGCAGGCCCATCCCGCGTCGAACTTGCGCGCTTGCCACGCCTTCGCGGCAGCGATGGTCCGGTCGTCCTCACGCTCGGCGAGGGGGTCGGCGGTGGGATCGTTCGGATCGATCGGCTCGGCGTTGGCCTCGAGCCACGCGCGGGCCTTGGTGCGGTAGGCGGCCTCTTCGGGGGTATCGTTGAAATCCATGATGTCGTTCCTCCGGTGTCGCAGGCGCTAGGCGGCCTCGCGCGCCTCGAGTCGAGTGATGAGCTTCTCCCGCCAGTCGCTCGGGCTGCCGAGAGCGAGGCTCAGCAGCTTGGCGCGGCGATAGAACAGGTGGCAGTCGTACTCCCAGGTGTACCCGACGCCGCCGTGGACCTGGATCATCTCCTGCGCCGCCAGGTCGAACGCGGCGCTCGCCGAGATCCGTGCGCCGCATGCGGCGAGCGGCAGCTCGTCGTGGCCCTGGCTGAGCGCCCACGCTCCGTAGTAGGCATTGGAGCGAGCCAGCTCGATCGCGCAGAACAGATCTGCGAAGCGATGCTTGAGCGCCTGGAAGGAGGCGATCGGCCGTCCGAAGGCGTAGCGCCCCATGGCGTAATCGCGGGTGATCTCGAGCGCGCGCTGTGCTCCGCCGAGCTGCTCGAAGGCCATCAGCACCGCGGCGCGGTCGAGCACCGTCTGGGCGAGCTCGGCGCCTTTGCCTGCGGCGCCGACGATCTCCGCAGGCGCCTTCGAGAAGGTGAGCTTCGCCTGGCTACGGCTCGGGTCGAGCGAGTCGAGCGAGCTGCGCGTGACGCCGGCGCCCGCGAGGTCCACGAGCACCAGCGAAGTGCCTCCGGAATCGCGAGCGAGGACGAGGGCGATCCCCGCCACGTCGCCGTCCGCAACGGGCAGCTTCTCGCCGCTCAGCCTGCCGCCGTCGACCTGCGCGCGGATCGACGCGGGATCGGGATCGCCGGGGCCCTCGGCGATCGCGAGCGTGCCGATCAGCTCCCCGGACGCGAGTCGAGGGAGATACTTCTTCTTCTGCTCGGCGCTCCCGGCCAGCATCAGCGCCTCGGTGGCGAGGTAGACCGACGACGAGAACGGGACCGGCGCCAGCGAGCGTCCGATTTCTTCGGCGATGAGGACCAGCTCGAGATGTCCGAGCCCGGCTCCGCCGTACTCCTCCGGAACCGCCGCGCCGAGCCATCCCATCTCGGCGACGCCCTTCCAGAGCGCTGCGTCGTAGAGCTCCTTGCCTTCGAGGACGCGCCGGCAGGTGGCCAGGGGCGAGTGGTCCACCAGATAGTCACGCGCGGTCTTCTGGACCAGCTTCTGGTCTTCGGAGAAGTCGAAGTTCATCGGGGGCTCCTTGATTGAGGAGTCAATCGGGTGCGGAGTATAGAGGCCCGGCGGTGTTTTCTCCTCCCTGGGAAGGCCCCTCTCCGGGAGGCCGCGGGCGGCGCTCCGCAGCCGGCGAGGGCGCCGGGGGGCCGGCGTCGGAGGCGGCGCGAACTCAGGGGCGAACGGCGTAGAACGCGTTCACGGGATGCCCGAAGTCGTGGCCCTCGAAGCGCGTGAAGCCCGCCTCCCGCACCATGGACTCGAGCAGGGCGGCGTGCAAGCCCAGTGTGCCGAGCCCCGCGCCTCCCGGCTCCGAGAGCGCCGACGACATGCAGGTGAGGACCGAGGTGCCGTACATCATCGACGCCATGGGATTGCGCGCGAGGTTCTCGTCATAGGTGGCGTGGGTCTTGATCTCGCACACGAGCCAGATGCCGTCGTCGCGGATCGCCTTGCGGATCGAACGCGCGGCTCCGGCCGGGTCGGTCATGTCGTGCAGGCAGTCGAGGGTGAGGACGAACGCGAAGCGCCCGTCTGCAGGGAGCGGATCCCGGGAAGCGTCGTGGAAGAAGATGTTCGAGACGCCTGCCTCGCAGCGGTTGCGCTCGGCGCGCTCGAGGGCGTGGCGCGAGATCTCGAAGCCGTGGAACTCCGATCGCGGGAAGGCGCGAGCCAGGGCGAGCAGCGCCTGGCCCGAGCCGCAGCCGACGTCCGCGACGGCGGCTCCGCCCTCGAGCGCCTCGCGTACGCCGCCGAGGCGCGGGATCACCAGCGGGACCAGGAGCGCGCGGAACCACGGCGCCACGCCGCGCTCGACGCTGCGCGCTCCCTCGGGGCCCGCTGCGTCGTAAGGAAGGCCGACCCCGGTGCGGAACGCTTCCGGCAGCCGATCGAGGACGCCCAGCGTCTGCGGGAGCCCGGCGAAGAATCCGGCGCCGAAGGCCGGATGGTTCTCGTCGGCGAGGACCGCCTCGCCCTCGGGAGTGAGAGCGAAACGCCCATCGCCGAGATAGTCGAGGATTCCCGCGGCGCCCTGCTGCTGCAGCCACTCGCGAAGCCAGCGCTCCGAGAGGCCGGTCCGCTCCGCCAGCTCGTCGCTGCGGATGGGGCCGCTCTCGGCGAGGGCGCGGTAGAGGCCGAGGCGGTCGCCGAGGCAGATCATGGCCGACGTCATCGCGCCGCCGAGCGCGCCGAAGATGCGCTTGGCGTATTCGCTGAAGCGTTCCGGGTCGATCGGCGCGCCGGCCATTCCATCCCCTCCCGCTGCGGGCAAGCGCCGCGGTCGGCAGGCTATCAGAGGGGAGGGACGACGGTCGATCCGAGATCGACGGGCTCGGCTGCCGCACGCAGGAGGTCCGGCAGCACGAGCCCCAGCAGGTCGAGGCGCGGCCGGTAGCGTGCGATGAGACCGCCGAGGGAGGCGATCACCCGGCCGAGCAGCACTGCGTCGGCCGGGATGCGGACGGCAGGGCCGTCGGTGAGCAGCTCGAGGACGGCGCGAAGGCGAGCGCCCGCGTCCTCGGCGCCGGCCGTGAGCGGGCCTCCCGGCCCGACGGCCTCCAGGAGCTTCGCCGAGAAGCGGCGAAGGTCGTCCGCCCCGCCGCGGCTCCCGAAGCCGAGCTGCTCGAGTAGCGCGAGGGTCCGCGGCACGTCGCGGGAGACTCCGGCCAGGACGAGCTGGGCCCACGCGCGGCGCCGCTCCGGGGAGAGCTCCTGGACGCAGCCGAAGTCGAGGATCGCGAGGTGGGGGCCGCCCGTGCCGTCGACGACGAGGAAGTTCCCTGGGTGCGGATCGCCGTGGAAGAAGCCGCGACCGAGGATCTGCGCGCTCGTGGTACGCACGAGGATCGAGAGCAGCCGGTCACGGTCCGCCCTGCCGGGGTCGCCCCGGCGGTCGCAGGCATCGAGCCAGTCGGGGAGCCGGGCACCTTCGATCCGCTCGAGGACGAGGACCCGCCGGGACGACACTCCACGGTGTACGATGGGAACGATCACGCCGTCGTCTCGGGCTGCCTCGGCGGCGAAGCGCTCGGCGCTCGCGGCCTCGGCGTCGAGGTCGAGCTCGATGCGGAGCGTACGCGTCAGCTCCTGGGCGAGAGGCTCGAAGTCGAGTCTCGGCCACGCCTCGCGGAGAGCGGGGGCCACGACGCGGAGCGCCGCGAGATCACCCGCGACCACCTCCTCGATCCCCGGAACGAGCACCTTCACGGCCACCGGCGTGCCGTCGCCCAGGCGCGCTGCGTGGACCTGGGAGAGCGACGCGGCTGCCAGGGGCTCGCGCGAGAATTCGGCGAAGCACTCGCCGACACGGACGCCGAGAGCCTCCTCGATCGCAGCTTCGATCACTTCCGTCGGAGCGGGCGGGACGCGGTCCTGGAGCTTCCCGAGCTCCTCGACGTAGGCCGGCGGCAGCAGGTCGGGCCGCGTCGAAGCGAGCTGGCCGAGCTTCAGGACTCCGCCGCGGAGATCCTCGCAGACGGAGCGGACACGGCGGGCGCCCTCGCGGTGCAGGCGCTCGCGTGCGGCGGCGACGGCAGGCTCGCCGAGCAGCTCGGCCCCCGGGCGCCGCGTGGCGATGTGGAGCCGGTAGGCCGCTACCAGCAGCACGGCCTCGCTGACGATCCGGCCGAAGCGCGGCGCCGCGCGCACGGTGTCGCGCGCCGCCGTACCGCGCCCGAGGGCGAGGTCTCGCAGTCTCTCGGCCTCCCGGGCAACCGCCGCGGACTCGGCGGCGAGGCCGTCGACCAGGTCGCCTGCGCGCTCCAGAAGGAGACCGAGGCGGGCGGCGGATGCGCCGACGAGGCCACCGATCTCCGCGCCGAGATCGGCGAGATCGGCCCCCAGGCGGTTGCGCAAGAAATCACTCGTCCGACGGGCCCGGTTCGGCATCGGCTCGCACCTCCTCGACGCAGCCTTCGCAGCGGAAGACCGGCGCGCTGGGCCGGTCCAGGATCGCGATCGCCGCCCGCGTTCCGCGCGGAAGCATCGCGTTGCAGCGTTCACACAGGCCATTCATCGCAAGGACGGCTCCCTGCCAGCCGATCACCCGCGCGGTCTGCGGAGGACTCGCGCCCGCGTCGCGGGAGACGCTCCTCCGGGCAGCGCGCACCGCCTCGGCGCCGTCGAGCACGATCTCCTCGACGAGACCGATGGTGTTCTGGAGGATGTTGCGGACCAGGTTCGAGACCGAGACGCCGAGGTTCTGGGCCCGGCGCTTGATTTCCTCGTCGAGGTCCTCGGCGACGCGCGTGTGGATCACGCGCTCCTTGCGGTCGTGGGGCGGGGCGGTCATGTGATCGGTTGTATACCAAATGTATACGAACCCTGCAAGGCCCCGGGCCGGGCGAGCCCGCGGCGGAGCGCCCTATGCTCGGCGCCGGGAGGCCCCATGATCACCCTCTACCAGTTCGAGATCTCGCCCTTCTGCGACAAGGTCCGCCGCATCCTGCACTGGAAGGGGCAGCCCTACGCGGTGCGCGAGGTGCCCCTCCGGGAGGCCTTCACCGCCGTCAAGAAGGTGAACCCGATCGGCAAGCTCCCGTGCCTCGAGCACGACGGCCGTTTCATCGCCGACTCGACCGAGATCGCGTACTACCTCGAGGAGACGTTTCCGGCCCCGCCGCTGCTGCCGAGCGATCCGAAGCTCCGCGCGCTCGTCCACTTCTTCGAGGACTGGGCCGACGAGAGCCTCTATTTCTACGAGATGCGGCTGCGCTTCACGGTGCCGCACAATGCCCGCCGCAACATCCCGCTGCTGACGGCACACGACCCGGGATGGATGAAGACCGCCGCGCAGTTCATCGTGCCGCCGATGATGCGCGGCATCCTCTCCCGCCAGGGACTGGGCCGGAAGCCGCTCGACCGGATCGTGAAGGACGTCGAGCGCCACGTAGACGCCCTCGCGGGGTGGCTCGGCGGCGGCGAGTGGCTGGTGGGCGACGCGCTCTCGCTGGCGGACATCTCGGTGTTCGCCGAGCTCACCTGCATCCGGGGCTCCGACGAGGGCGGTCGGGTGATCGACGCGCGGCCCACCGTGGCGGCCTGGCTGGGCCGGGTCGACGCGGCAACCCGCTCGCCGGCGGTCGCCCCCTGACGAAGCAGCACTCGCTCGGGGATCGCCCCGAGCGCTAGGCTCGCGCGCACCCCTCCCTCGGCGTTCGGCCGCGCCGGCGACACGGAAAGCACCTCCCCACCATGCGCATCCTGCTCATCAATCCGTCGTACCCGTTCGAGGAGTTCCCGCGGCTCCTGGTGACACTCCCGTACGTGGCGTCGGCGCTTCGCGCGGAAGGGCACGAGGTCGAGATCCTCGACTTGCTCCTTGCCCGGACGACGCCCGACAAGATCGAGCGGCGGATGGCGCGCTTGCGTCCCGAGCTCGTCGGGATCACGTCGGTGACCCTCAACCATCACATCGCCGTACGCATTGCCGAGGTCGTCCGGAAGTGCGACGAGCGCGTTCCGATCGTCATGGGCGGGCATCACGTCTCGTTCGAGATCGACGGATCGTTCCGCGACCTCCCGGCCCTCGACTACATCGTGATCGGCGAGGGCGAGCACGCGATGATCGACCTCGCGCGTGCCCTCGAGGGCCGGATGGACCTTCGCGACGTCGCAGGCCTCGCGCTGCGCGAGCCCGGGACGGGCCGCATCGTGAAGACCGGCGTCCGGCCCCCGCCCCCCGACCTCGACGCGATCCCATCGCCTGCTCGCGATCTCGTCCCCCTCGCGCGCTACCTGGCGTTCGACAGCCACGCCAGCGTCATCACCAGCCGAGGCTGCCCCTACTCGTGCGTCTTCTGCTCGGCTCCCCAGTGGACGGGACGCGCCGTCCGCTACCGGACGCCGTCGCTGTGCGTCGACGAAGTCGAGGATCTCGCCCGCCTCGGCTTCACCGAGATCACCATCGAGGACGATCTCTTCACGCTCTATCGCAAGCATTTCATCGCGGTCTGCGACGAGCTGGTCCGGAGGAATACCGGGATCCAGTGGAACGCGTTCTCGCGGGTCGACACGATCACCCCCGAGATCGTCGAGATCATGGCCCGCGCCGGCTGCCAGACGATCTGCTTCGGCGTCGAGAGCGGAAGCCAGGAGATCCTCGACCGCGTCAAGAAGAAGTCGAACCTGCAGATGGTGAAGGACGCGATGCGGATGTCGCGCGACGCGGGGATCCATTCGCTCGCCTCGTTCATCATCGGGCTCCCGGGGGAGACCGAGGAGACGCTCCGGCAGACCGTCGCGTTTGCCGACGAGCTGCACCAGGAGTTCGGCTCGCTCTACGGCTTCCACATCCTCGCGCCGTTCCCGGGGTCGGAGGTGCGCGAGCGGGCCGCCGAATACGGGATCGAGATCCTCAGCAACGACTGGAAGCAGTACGACGCCAACCACGTCGTGACCCGGCCGGTGGGCACCGACGTCGCGTCGATCCAGGCCGTTGCCGACACCTACGACGAGACCATGCAGCGGTACCTTCGCTACCAGGATCACCTGTTCCGGACCGACCAGCTCCCGGCCCAGGAGAAGAAGATGTACCTGCGGCGGCGCAGGCAGCTCCTGCTCTGGAAGATCCTGCTGGATGACCTCGTCGAATCGCTGCCGGCCTACCGGGCCGATCCGGTGGCGGAGTTGAAGGCGGCGGTGGCCGAGGCCACGGCGACCGACGCGGCGCTGGTCGGCGATGAGATCGACCGGGTCCTCGCGCTCGGCGCGCTGGCCCGCGAAGAGACTCCCGACGGAACGCGCTTCGTCTGGACCGAGTAGCGGCCCCAGCCTTCGGCGCTTCAGCCTGCCGCCGTTCCCAGCGCGTCGCGGTCGAGGAGCGCCGCCGCGAGGTGGCGGCGGTGGTGCGTCGCATCGCCGAGGGTGGCGCGGCTCCACAGGGCACGCTTGAAGTAGAGGTGCATGTCGCAGTCGATGGTGAATCCGTAGCCGCCGTGGATCTGGACTCCCTTGCGCACCGCGATCGCGAAGACGTCGCTCGCGAGGGCCTTCGCCATCCGCGTCGGAACCTCGGCGTCTTCGCCGGCGTAGTCGAGAGCGGCCGCAGCGCCGAGGGCGTGGTTGCGCGCCAGCTCGACGCCGACCATGACGTCGACGATCGGGTGCTTCACGGCCTGGAAGAAGCCGATCTGGCGCCCGAACTGCTTGCGGTCGATCGCGTAGTCGCGCGCCAGGCCGAGGGCAGCGTCGGCACCGCCGACCATCTCGGCCGCGAGCGCTGCGAAGCCCCGGACGTGGATCCGGCCGAGGGCTCCTGCACCGGGCGCCTCGAGCCGCGCATCGCGCGCGACCCGGACGCCGTCGAAGGCGATCCGCGCCGTTCGTCGCGTGGGATCGACACCGATCTCCCTCTCGATGGAGACGCCCTTCGCCGGCAGATCGACGACGAAGAGCGAGATCTCGCCCGAGGGCTCACGAAAGGGCGCAACGACGATCTGCGCGCTCGCTCCGGCGAGGACGAAGTGCTTCTGGCCACGAAGGACGAATCCACCTTCGAAGGGCTCGGCGGTCGCGCGGACGCTCTCGGCCTCGAAGCCTCCGCCCGACTCGCAGAGCGCGAGGGTGGCGACCTGGTCGCCGCTCGCGATAGCCGGCAGCCACCGCGCCTGCTGCGGAGCGCTTCCGGCTGCGTCGATGGCGAGGGCCCCGAGAAGACACGCGAGGTACGGCGACGGGACCAGACGCCGGCCCATCTCGTCGAGCAGCAGCGCGAGGGGCAGGAAGCCGAGCCCTGCGCCTCCGTGGACCTCGGGCAGTGCGAGCCCGACCCAGCCGAGGGCGCCGATCTCCTTCCAGAGCGCAGGGTCGTGGCCGACCGGGTCTTCGGCGAGGCGCCGGACCTCGGAGATGGGACACCGCTCCTCGAAGAAGCGCCGAGCCTGCTGGCGCAGGAGCGCGTGCTCCTCGCGCAAACCGAAGTCGGTGGGGATCCGCGCCACGTGGTTCGCTCCGTGTCACTTGGTCTTGGGGAGCCCGAGGATCTTCTCGCCGATCACGTTGCGCTGGATCTCGCTGGTCCCTCCGCCGATGGTCATTCCGAACGAGTTCATGTAGGCGCGTGGCCACTCTGCGCGGTCGAAGGCGAAGGGGTCTCCCAGCCAGAGCGTCGCCTCGGGGCCGAGCATCTCGCACGCGAGGTCGGTGAGACGCTGGGCGTACTCCGAGAAGACCAGCTTGTTCATGAGGCGGACGGCCTGGGGCCGGTCTGCGTTCAGCTCCGGAATGCGCGCTCGGAGCGACGAGAGCCGGAGAGCCTCCTCCTCGATCCAGAGCTGCGCGATGCGGTCGCGGAAGACCGGGTCGTCGGCAGCGCTGCTTCCCTCTCGACGGGCGCGCCGGGCAACCGACACCAAGGCGCGTATGCTCTCGACGGAGGCCGACGCCTGTCCGCCTCCGGACCCTTCGGCGGCGCCGCGCTCGAAGAGCAGCGTCGTGAGCGCCACCTGCCAGCCTTGTCCCTCTTCTCCGAGGAGCGCGTCGGCAGGCATCGGAGCGGCGTCGAAGATGACCTGGTTGAAGCCTCCCTCGCCGGTCATCTTGACGAGCGGCTGCACCGTCACTCCCGGCGCGTCCATCGGGAACAGGAAGAAGGAGAGCCCTGCGTACTTGCCCGCCGCCGGGTCGGTCCGCGCGAGGAGGATCATCCACTTCGCCTTGTGCCCGAGGGTCGTCCAGACCTTGTGGCCCGTCACCCGGTAGGAGCCGTCGGACTGCTTCTCGGCGCGCGTCGTCGCGCTGGCGAGGTCGGAGCCGGCTCCGGGCTCGCTGAAGCCCTGGCACCAGATCTCGTCGGCCGAGAGGATCGGCTTCAGCATCCGCTTCTTCTGGGCCTCGGTGCCGTAGACGAGGATCGTCGGCCCTGCCCACTGCAGGCCGATCACGTTCAGCAGGAACGGCGCCCGGGCTCGGGAGAGCTCCTGGCTGACGATCCGCTGGCGCTTCAGGGGGTCGCCGCGTCCGCCGTACTCGGCGGGCCAGTCGAGGCCGAGGTAGCCGGCGTCGTAGACGCTGCGCTGCCAATCACGCAGGAAGTCGAACTGCCGGTCCGACTCGACCTCGAGGAACGTCTGGGGCAGCTTGAACCCGGGGTCCGCCGGCTTGTGGGCCTCCATCCAGGCCCGGACCTCGCGACGGAACTCTGTGATCTCCTTCGGCTCGACGTCTTCCTTCGCGTCCGGGCCCGCCGCCATGGAACCTCCCACCGGGCTTTGACTCCGGCGCTCGTCGAAGTATAGACACCGTGAACCCGCGGGACATGCGGCCCGCGAGGATTCGCAGGCCGCACCCAGGAGATGCTCCATGACCGAGACCGGGCGCCCGCCGAGCCGCAGGGACCGGATCGAAGCTCGCCTTCGCGAGGCGCTGGCCGCCGTGTACGTCGAGGTGACCGACGAGACGCAGCTCCACGCCGGCCACGCCGGTGCTCGCGGAGGCGAGAGCCACTACCGGGTGACGGTCGTTTCGCCGCAGTTCGAGGGGCTGTCCCGGGTGGCCGCCCAGCGGCTGGTCTACGACCTGCTCGGAGGCGAGCTGACCAGCGGACTCCACGCCCTGGCGCTGCGAACCTTCACGCCGGAGCAGTGGCGTCGCACCTGATGCCCGCCGCCGGCGCGGGCTGAGCCGGCTCGCCGTGCCCATCTGGCGGCTCTCGCGAGAGCTGGTGTTCCCGCCGGTCGGCGACGCCGATCCGTCGGGTCTGCTCGCGGTGGGTGGCGACCTCTCGCCCGAGCGGCTGGTCCTCGCCTACTCGAGCGGGATCTTTCCGTGGCCGATCGAGGGCCTTCCTCTCCCGTGGTTCTCGCCGGATCCGCGCTGGGTGATCGTTCCGGCCGAGCTCCACGTCCCGCGCCGCCTCGCGAGGAGCCTTCGCGCCGGCCGCTACGAGGTGCGTCTCGATACCGCGTTCGCGCGGGTGATCCGGGGCTGCGCCGGGGCCCGGCGGCCGGGCCAGGATGGCACGTGGATCACGTCCGACATGATCGCGGCGTACGAACGCCTGCACGCGCTCGGCTTCGCACACAGTGCCGAGGCCTTCCGCGGAGACGAGCTGGTCGGCGGCGTGTACGGCGTCTCGCTCGGCAGCGCCTTCATCGGCGAGAGCATGTTCACGTGCGCTCCCGACGCATCGAAGACCGCGCTCGTCACCCTCGTCGTGCAGCTCGCCGCATGGGGCTTCACGATCTTCGACTGCCAGACCCACACGCCACACGTCGAGCGACTCGGTGCCTGCGCGTGGCCTCGGGGCCGCTACCTCGCCGCGCTCTCGGCCGCCCTCCTGCGACCGACCCGGCGCGGTGTCTGGAGGCTCGATTTCGGTGCGGGCGCGCCTACTCGCGGAGGAACCGCTCCAGCCACTCCCCGAGCGGAAGGGTGAAGCCCGCAGCGTTGCGGTGGCCGCCGCCGCCGAACCGCGCGGCGACTGCCGCGACGTCGAACGTTCCGACCGAGTAGAGCGAGACGTCGACGCGCCGGCCGAGGAGTCGATAGACGGCGCCGCACGCCGGCCCGGACGTGACGCGCAGTGCGAGCTGATGGCCGAGCTGACTGCGCAGGTGCACCGCGTTCACCGCCTCGACCCGGAGGTCGCCCACGCGGATGAAGTGCGCGTTGCGGAGCGTACGCTCGATCTCCATTCGCTGCGCCCGCAGGATGGGCTCGCCATCGGCCGCGAGCTGCTCGATCGGGGTCTTCGCCAGCATCTCCCACGCCTCGAAGGTGCGCGGATGCGATGCGATGGCGGCGTTCACCTCCTCGGATGCGGGGAGCGCGAAGCGCCAGAGGTCCTGGTCCTCGACGTACCGCAAGAGGTCAGGCGGAGGCACGTCCGGGTGGAAGTGGCTCCAAGCGAGGATGGCGCCCGAGTGGGAGATGTCGAACCGGATCTCGTGGCCGCGGGAGCGGAGGCCTGCCCCGAGGTCTGGATCGGACTCGAATCGTCGCAGCGCCGAGACATGGTGGTCGAGGACGATCAGCTTGGTCGCGTCCTCACCGAGGACCCTCAGCGTTTCGTTGTCGGTGGCGATGTCTGCGAAGACGACGAGTGCGCCCTTGTAGCGCCCCGGCCGCACCACGTCGTCGTGGCCTCGCGGGACGTACGATGCGCTCTCGCCCCAGGCGCGCCACATCGCCCAAGCGGCGCCGAAGCCGTCGGGACAGCCGGCGTGGTAGAAGCACACGCGTCGCACCCGGCGACCGTAGCCCATCCGTTCCGGGGTGGCGGCGCAGGCCTGCGAGTGCTCCTAGACTCCGGCCGCCCACTCATCCTGGAGGACCCATCGAATGAGCAAGCAAGCAGCAACCGTCGCCTTCGCCGCGGCACTCGCACTGGCGAGCGGGGCCTTCGCGCAGGGCGTACGGCCGGCGCCCCAGACCGACGACCAGAAGGCCCTGTATGCAGCCGGCGCCATGCTGGCGCAGAACATCTCGGCGTGGGCTCTCAAGCCCGACGAGGTCGCCTTCGTGGTGCAGGGCCTCGAGGACGCGGCGTCCGGCAAGAAGCTCGCCGTCGATCTCGACGCGACGCGGCCCAGGATCCAGGCGTTCGCCCAGTCGCGGCAGGGCGCTGCCGCCGCAGCGGAGAAGAAGGCGGCCGAGCCTTTCCTCGCGAAGGCCGCCACCGAGAAGGGCGCGAAGAAGACTGCTTCGGGCCTCGTCCTCGTCGAGCTCACCGCGGGCGCCGGCCCCTCGCCGAAGGCCGAAGACAAGGTGAAGGTCCACTACCACGGAACGCTCATCGACGGAACCGTCTTCGACAGCTCCGTCGACCGCGGCGAGCCGGTGACCTTCCCGCTCAAGGGCGTCATCCCCTGCTGGACCGAGGGGCTGCAGCTCATGAAGGTCGGCGAAAAGGCCAAGCTCGTCTGCCCCTCGGACATCGCCTACGGTGAACGCGGATCGCCGCCGAAGATCAAGCCGGGGGCAACGCTCGTGTTCGAGGTCGACCTGCTGGCGATCGAGCCGTAGCCGAGCGCGAAGCGGTCAGCTTTCGTCCGCGCCGAGGTCGAGCCGCTTCATCATCTTCTGCAGCGACTGGCGCGGGATGCCGAGCCGCTCGGCGGCCCGGCTCTTGCTCCCGGTCTCGCGGATCGCGGTCTCGATCATTTGCCGTTTCAAGGAATCGACGGCGAGGTTGAGGTCGTGGCCTGCTGCGGCGGGCGCGCCGGTGGCTGCCGGCGGCAGGGCTGCGGCGGCCGCGCCGCGGACCTCCTCGGAGAGCATGTCGGCCGTGACGTGCTGGGCGTCTCCCGCGAGCGCAGCGATGCGGGCGATCTCGTTCTCCAGCTCGCGGACGTTTCCGGCCCACGGGTGCGCCATCAACCGCTCCATGGCCTCCTGGGAGAATCCGCGGAGCGAGCGGCCCATCTTGGCGCTGGCGCGATCGAGGAAGCGGTGGGCCAGCGCCGGGATGTCCGTTCGCCGCTCGCGCAGCGGCGGGAGGTGGATCTCGACGACGCGCAGCCGGTAGAAGAGATCTTCGCGAAAGCGCCGCTCGGCGACCTCGGTTCGTAGATCGCGGTTCGTTGCGGCGATGACCCGGACGTCGACCTTGCGGGTCTCCGACGAGCCCAGCGGGCGGATCTCGCCATCCTGGAGGACCCGGAGTAGGCGTACTTGCATTCCGGGTCGCGTCTCGCCGATCTCGTCGAGAAAGATGGTGCCGCCGTCGGCGAGCTCGAAAAGCCCCTTCTTGTCGGCGTGGGCGCCGGTGAACGCGCCGCGCTTGTGTCCGAACAGCTCGCTCTCGAGGAGCGTCTCCGGGAGCGCCCCGCAGTTCTGGGCAACGAACCGGCCCGCCTTTCGCGCGCCCGCGTAGTGGATGGCCCGGGCGACCAGGTCCTTGCCGGTCCCGGTCTCGCCGGTGAGGAGAACGGTCGCGTCGGTCTCGGCGACCTTCTGCATCACGTCGAAGACGCGCTGCATGGCGAGGCTCTCGCCGATCAGCTGATCGAAGGAGTAGCGGGCTTCGACCTCGCGACGCAGGTACAGGTTCTCGCGGCGGAGGCGGTCGTTGGCGGCCGCCAGCTCCGTACCGAGCTGCACGTTGCGCTGCTGGAGTTGCCACGCCTCGAGAGCTCGCCGCACGTTCAGCCTCAGCTCGTCGGGTTCCCAGGGCTTCGGGACGTATCGGTAGATGTGCCCCTCGTTGATCGCACGCGTGAGCGAGCCGATGTCCGCGTAGCCCGTCAGCATCATGCGGATGGTCTCGGGACGGCGCCGCTCGACGCGCTCGAGGAACTCGACGCCGCTCATTCCCGGCATCACCTGATCGCTGATCACGAGGGCGATGTCCTCACGGTCGAGGATCTCGAGGCCCTCCTCTCCGGTCCGCGCAGTGAAGACGCGGTAGTCGTCCCGGAGCGTCAGCTCGAGGGATTCGAGGATTCCTTCCTCGTCGTCGAGGAGCAGGATTCCGAACGACTTCTCGGGAGGCGGGGTCTCGGCGTCGGGAGGCTGGCTCATGGGCGCACCGTCGGCCGAGGATACCCGGCCCGCGCCCGGCCTGACGAGGGCGGCGGGCGGGTCGCCCGCCGCCCCGGTCCATCGGGCTGCGCCGGGCTCAGCGCCGGGCGCGGCGTACCGGTGCGCGGCGCGTTGCGCGTGCGGTGCGCTTGACCGTCTTCCGCGGTGCCTTGCGTGCCGCCTTGCGTGCGGTCGTTCTCACCGCCTTGCGCCGTGTCGTCCGCGTCGTCTTGCGAGCCTTGCCTCGCGCCTTGCGGCGGCGCGTTCCCGCCCGCGCCATCTTCGTTCGGGCGACGTCGCCGTCCTTGTCGATGAAGTAGAGGAATCCGTCCTCCCGCTTCACGCCGGCCTTTGCGACCTTCTGCGGCTTGCCGCCGCCGTGCTTCCCACCGCCGACCGCCATCTTGGCGCGGCTCACGTCGCCCTGCTTGTCGAGGAAATAGAGCCAGCCGCGCTCGCGGCGTACGCCCGTCTTCTCGATCTTCGTCGCCATGGATGTCTCCTTCGACTCGGTTCTCGTCGTTCGGATGCCGCGCAAGCGGCGCGGCGGCGCGGAGGAACCGTGCCGGCGACGGGGTGGGGCCGCCGAAACGCCGCCCTAGAATCGGGGCCTCTTCCGACGGTGTCAATGGGTTTCGCGGGGTTTTAGGGCAGAGTTGCGAGTGACCGGCCAGGTTTTCCGAGGGGAGGCGGGAGCTGGGGTGCCCGCCGGCGCCTCGGCAAGGCCTCGCCCGCGAGCACCCCCTCAGGCCAGGACGCGATGGAACAGCCCGGCCAGCAGTGCCGCCAGCCCGGACGGGACACCGACCGCGAACGCCAGGTAGATCCGGCGCGACTGCGCCTCGATCCCGGCGTCGTCGTCGCTGTCGGCCGCGGACTTGCGACGCACCACCGGCAGCACACACCAGAGGTTCACGGCGATGGCGACACTTCCGGCGATCACCATCACCGCATAGGCGCCGTGCAGGAGCTCGAGGCGCAGCAGGGCGGCGCCGCTCAGGGCCACCAGCGTGAAGGCCGGAACCTCCACCAGCATGTCGATCCAGAAATGAAGGCGCGCCACGGCAGGGCGCAGCGCCGGGTCGCGATGCCCGAATGCTTCGAGCACGGACTCGACGGTCACGCAGCCCAGCCAGACACCGAGCGCGAAGACATGAACGAATTGCCACCCGATCATGGACGCCTCCCGTAAGCGGCGAGGGCATCGAGTACCCGCTCCTCGAGGCGGACGCCTTCGAGGGAGTTGACTTCCTGGATTCCCGTCGGGCTCGTGACGTTGATCTCGGTCAGGCAGCCCCCGATGACGTCGATACCGACGAAGAAGAAGCCATCGCGGCGAAGGGCGGGCGCGATGCGGTCGACGATGCGCAGGTCGGCAGCGTCGAGATGGGTTCGTTCGGCCCGGCCGCCTACGTGCAGATTCGCCCGCGTCTCGCGCTCGGCCGGTACCCGGAGAACGGCGCCGAGGGGCTCTCCGTCGAGGAGCAGGATCCGCTTGTCACCCTTCCGGACGTCGGAGAGGTAGCGCTGGGCCATGGTCCAGCGGGTGCCGAACCCGGTCGCCTGCTCGAGGATCGAGAACAGGTTCCGGTCGTCATGGCGCACGTGGAAGATCCCCTCTCCTCCCTTGCCGCCGAGGGGCTTCACGATCATCTCGCCTCCGAGCCGGGCCATGAAGTCCACGAGGTCGGGGATGCTTCGCGTGACGCAGGTCTCGGCCATCAGCTCGGGGAATCTCAGCGCGTAGAGCTTCTCGTTGGCGGCCAGGATGCTCTCGGGACGGTTCAGGACCAGGGCGCGGTTGCAGAGCATGAGGATCTGGGTCGCCGTCACATAGGCTTCGTCCACCGGCGGGTCCTTGCGCTGGAGAACCACGTCGCACACCTCGTCGAGAACGATGGCGTGCGGGGCGCCCAGATCGGCATGGCGTCCGGGCTCCCGGCGCAGCCGCACGTCGCTGGCGCGGGCGCAGGCCCGGCCGTCCTCGACGGTCAGGTCTCCGACCCCGCAGCACAGGACGCGGTCGCCCCGGCGCTGGGCCTCGAGCATGAGGACGAACGTGGTGTCCTTCGACCAGTCGATCCCGAGGACGGGATCCATCACGAACAGGAAGGTCCGGGCGTGGTCGGCCATTTAGCCCCTTCGGATGCCGGCCGAAGCGGTAGCGCAGGGTCTTGGCCGTCGGCTACGGTGACCCGACCCCCGGAGCATCCATGGCGTTCGTCCGGCGAGTCCTCCTCGTGCTGCTCGTGGTCGGGGTCCTGGCAGGGATCGCCGCGGCGGGGGGAGCCTACTATTTCTACCAGCTCATCGCGGCCGACCTCCCGAGCCTGAAGCGGCTCGAAGACTACTCGCCCCCCCTCACGTCGGTGGTCTTGGACCGCCGGGGGCGCCCGATCGGCGAGTTCTTCGAAGAGCGCCGCCAGATCACTCCCGTCGGCCAGGTCCCGCAGCTCGTCGTCCAGGCCTTCGTCGCCGCCGAGGACGACTCCTTCTTCGAGCATTCGGGAATCGACTACATCTCGATCATCCGCGCGGCGTGGATCAACTTCGCCGCTGGGGGAAAGATCAAGCAGGGCGCGAGCACCATCACGCAGCAGGTCGCCAAGAGCCTCGTCGGGTCCGAGCGGAGCTACATCCGCAAGCTGAAGGACATGCTCCTCGCCAAACGGATCGAGGAGCGCTTCACGAAGGACGAGATCCTCCACCTGTATCTCAACCAGATCTACTTCGGCCGCGGCGCCTACGGCGTGAGCGAGGCCGCACGAACCTACTTCGGGAAGACCCTCGCCGAGCTGACCGCGTCGGAGGCTGCACTGCTCGCGGGCCTTCCGAAAGCTCCGACGGACTACTCTCCGACGGTGAACCCCGCGGCGACCGAGCAGCGCCGCCTGTACGTCCTCGATCGCATGCGCCAGCAGGGGTTCCTCGACGCTGCTGGATACCAGAGGGCGGTCGCCGACCCGCCTGCGCTGCGGGATCCGGTGGAGTACGCCGACTACGCCGTGGCGGCGACCTTCACCGAGGAGGTCCGGCGCACGCTCTACAAGCAGCTCGGCAGCGCGCAGGTGCTGCGCGGCGGGCTTCGCATCGAGACCACCGTCGACCTCGACCTGCAGCGCGACGCCGTCCTCGCGGTGCAGCGCGGTCTCGAGGCCTACGAGCGGCGGCACGGCGGGTGGAAGGGCCCGGAGCGCAGCGTCCCTCCCTCGCAGATCGACGCCGCGGTGGCCGACGTGGCCCGGGCGAACGGGCTGGTTCCACCGGCTCCCGCGCAGGT
Source organism: uncultured delta proteobacterium (assembly GCA_963710635.1). Classification (GTDB taxonomy): domain Bacteria; phylum Myxococcota_A; class UBA9160; order UBA9160; family UBA9160; genus MYXO. Next base: position 2,864,183 of record CAVQAY010000004.1, on the reverse strand, counting down.
GGTCGAGGTGCCCGCGAACCGCTCGCTGCTGGGCGTCGTGACCGAGGTCGGCGCCAGCTCGGCGCGGTTCCTCGTGGCGCCGGGGAAGGAAGGCAGCGTTGCCCTCGAGGACGCCGCCTGGGCGCTGAGGCCCGCGTGGAAGAAGGAAGGCGATCCGCGCGGCCTCGATCGGCTGCTCCGCCCCGGCGACGTTGCGCGGTTCGTGCTCCGGCCTCCGCCCGTGCCGATCACGACTCCGGCCGCAGCGCCTCCTGCCCCGGCTCCGCCGGAAGGAGGCCCCGGAGAGGGAGAGGAAGGCGGCGAGGAGGGGCCCGACGAGGTCCGGGTCGCCTCGGCGCCCGACGTCGCGAGCGCCCCCGGACAGGCCCCCGTCCTGCGCTGGGAGCTCCATCAGCTCCCCACCGTCGAGGGGGCGATGCTCTCCCTCGACGTCGCCAGCGGCGGCGTACTCGCGATGGTGGGCGGGTACGACTTCGCCCGCAGCGAGTTCAACCGCACGACCCAAGCGCGCAGGCAGCCGGGGTCGGCGTTCAAGCCGTTCCTCTACGGCGCCGCGATCGAGGCCGGCTTCACGCCCATCACGGTCGTCATGGACTCGCCCATCACGGTCTGGGACGTGGGCTCGATGCAGTACTGGTCGCCCAAGAACTACAAGGAGATCTACAAGGGCGCCGTGCCGGTGAAGGAAGCGATCGCCCGGTCACTCAACAACGCGGCGGTGAACGTCTTCCTCGAGGTCGGCGTCGACCCGGTGATCGACTACGCGCGGCGCCTCGGCGTTCGATCCCCTCTCGGGAGACACCTTTCGTTGTCGCTCGGCTCGACGGAGGTCCCGCTCGTCGAGCTGGTTCGCGCCTACGGCACGTTCGCGTCCGGCGGGAGGCTCCTCCAACCGATCTTCATCCGTCGCGTCCTTGCCCGTGACGGGACGGTCATGCTCGAGAACGCCACCCTCATGGAGCTCGACGCCGCGCCCGACGCGGCCGTAGCACCCGCGCCGCGCGAGCCGGACGCCACCGGCTTCACGCTGCCGGCCCAGGGGCTCCCGGCCGACGAGGCGTTCCTGATGACCTACCTCCTGCGGCAGCCCGTCGAGAATCCCCACGGCACCGCCCACAAGGCGCAGCCGCTCGGGCGCCCGCTTGCCGGGAAGACCGGAACGACCAACGAGCAGAACGACGCCTGGTTCGTCGGCTTCTCACCCGAGATCGTCACCGGCGTCTGGGTCGGCTTCGACCAGAAGAAGATGCTCGGCGACAAGGAGACGGGGGGACGCGCCGCGCTCCCGATCTGGATCGATTTCATGAACACGGCCCACCTCGGCCGACCCGCCACGGAGTTCCCGATGCCCGAGGGCATCGAGTTCCGCCGCGTCGGCGGCGTCGAGATGGTGGGCGGTGGCGAGGGTGAGGAAGAGGTGCAGGAGGTCGTCTACACCACCCCCGCGAGCTACGAGCCGTTCCTGACGCGCGTCGTCGCTCGCAGACAGCGGTCCGACGCGGGGGACGAGGGCGAGGAGCCCAGCAGCTACGACCTGCTGCGCGAAGAGGCCTTCTGATCGGCCGGTCCGGTGCCGAGCGAGGGCAGCCGATCGTCCGTCACTCCGTGCGGCCTGCCTCGAGCCACGACGCGGCTGCGCGGCCGAGGCCGGCGAGGCCCGTCCCGAAGAAGTGATCGACCTCCGGCAGGCATTCGATCCGTGCCGCCGACAGGGGGAGAAAGATCTCCCGCAGCGCGGCGGCAGGCGCGACGGCGTCGCGGTCTCCCACCACGAGCAGCGTTCGCCCCCGGAAGTCCGCGAGGGCGCCGCGGTCGAGCAGGGCAGGCGGGGGAGCGACGAGCAGGAGGCTCGTGACGCGCGGATCCTTCGCTCCCACCCGAACCGCGGCCGCAGCACCGGCGGAGTACCCCGCAGCGCACAGCGGTCCCGGCACCGTCTCGGCGAGGTGCTGCAGCGCGGCGGCGAAATCGGCGTCGTGGTCTGCGTCGTCGCCGCTCGGCTCGCCGGCGCTTGCGCCGACGCCGCGCCAGTCGAAGCGCAGCGAGGCGAGGCCCGCATGGGCGGCGGCGAAGGCCAGCTCGGTCACGACGGGCGACTCCATGCTGCCGCCGTAGAGGGGATGCGGAGGCGCGATCAGTACGCCGCCGGATTCCGCGGCACCCGCGGCCCGGAAGAGTCCGTCGAGAGCCGCGGCTCCGGCGATCACCACCGGGCGCTCTTCGCCGATCCGCCCGGTCCACTGCTCCATCGGACTCCTCCTCGAACGAGCTTGGCCGCGCCGAGCGCACAGGGCTAGCCTGCCTCCGATGCGCCCCTGCACGGCCGGACGCGATGCCGCGTGAGAGCGCGGCCGCACGCCGTGCGCGTGCGCTCCGAATCGTCCGGCTCCTGGCGAACAGCTACCCGGATGCGGCCTGCGCGCTGCATCACCGCACCCCGTTCGAGCTGCTGGTCGCGACCATCCTGTCGGCGCAGTGTACCGACAAGAAGGTGAACCAGGTGACGCCTCCGCTCTTCGTACGCTTCCCGACGCCGCAGGCGATGGCGGAGGCGGACCCTGCCGAGCTCGAGCGGATGATCCAGCCGACCGGCTTCTTCCGCCAGAAGGCGAAATCGATCCTCTGCGCCTCCCAGGACCTGGTGGCGCGCTTCGGCGGCCGGGTGCCAGGCACCCTCGACGATCTCGTCACGCTGCGGGGAGTCGGCCGCAAGACGGCGAACGTCGTCCTCGGCGATGCATTCGGCGTTCCGGGACTGACCGTCGACACCCACATGAAGCGGATCAACCAGCGGCTCGGCCTCACCCGCGAGAGCGACCCGGACAAGATCGAGCGCGACCTCATGCAGATCATTCCCGAGAAGGAGTGGACCGTGTACTCGCATCGCGTCATCCACCACGGACGCGTGTGCTGCGACGCCCGGAGGCCGCGCTGCGAGGCGTGCCCGCTGCGAAAGGAATGCCCGTGGCCCGGGAGGGAGGCAGCGTGACCCAAGGCCCTCCCGCCGCCTACCGCGGGCGGTCGATCGCGGTCTACGCCGAGGAGGTCGAGCTTCCGAACGGAAAGCGGGTCGTCCTCGACATCGTCCGTCATCCGGGGGCCGCGGCGGTCGTCCCCTTCGTGACGCGCGACGAGGTGCTGCTGATCCGGCAGTTCCGCCACGCCGCCGGCGGAACCGTCCTCGAGGTGCCGGCGGGAAAGCTCGACGGCGCCGAGGACCCGGCGGTGTGCGCGCGGCGGGAGCTCGAGGAGGAGGCCGGCCAGCGCGCCGGCCGCCTCGAGCGGCTCGGTGAGATCTGGACGACGCCAGGCTTCACCGACGAGCGGATCCACCTGTTCGCGGCGTTCGACCTCGCGCCCGTTCCCCAGCGGCTCGAGGACGACGAGGTGATCGAGGTGCTGCGGGTCGGAATCGACCGCGCGCTGGCGATGATCTGGACCGGCGAGCTGCGCGACGCGAAGAGCGCGCTGGCGCTGATCCATGCGGCCCACCGGACCGGGCGACTGCGGAGTCCGTGACGCAGCCCGGCGACCGACCGCTGGGCGTGGCGCTGGCATGGCAGTGCCATGGGTTCGAAGCCCTCCTGCGCCTTGCGCGGCGGGCGGAGGCGCTCGGTTATGCCGCCTTGTTCGTCGACGGAGACGCCAGCCAGATGGGCCGCCAAGCGCCGAGGGACGTCCTCGATGGCTGGACGGTGACCACGGCGCTGCTTGCGCGTACCCAGCGCATCGACATCGGCTCGATGCGGATCACCCACCACTGGAACGCTGCGCGCTTGGCCCAGAGCGCGGCCACCGCCGTGGCGCTCTTCGGGAGCCGCTTCCGGTTCCTGATCTCCATCGGAGGCCAGCCGGTCGACGCCGCGTTCGGCCTCGACTTTCCGGACGTCGCAGCGCGGATCCGCTGGCTGGACGAGACCCTCGGAGCGCTCCGAGCCCTGTGGCGCGGCGAGCGGGTGAGTTGGCGCGGAGAGTTCGTCCGGCTCGACGGTGCAATCGTGAGGCCCATTCCCCGGCCCGGAGGCATTCCGATCGCCGTCGCGGCGCGGGGAACGAGGCTCCTCGACGTGGTGGCAGCCCACGCCGACGTCTGGGACGTGAACCTTCCGCCGGTCCGGGCGCGGGTCGAGAGGGCGGTCCAGGCTCTCGATCGAGCGTGCGAGAGGGTCGGCCGCGACCCCCGAGGGATCGCGCGAACCATGTGGATCTTCACGAGGGCCTGCCCGCCCGGTGCGGCGTCCGTCCGGCATCGGGACGAGTTCAGGCGTCTCAACCCGTGGTTCCGAAGCGTTTGCGACTCCGAGCTCGCCGAGGCCCTCGTCGTCGGGACTCCCGGCGAGTGCCGGCGCCACCTCGGCGAGATCCGGGAGGAGCTGCAGATCAGCCTGCCGATCCTCGACCTCTCGGGCCTTCCCGAGGGGGAGGCGGCGGCGCAGCTCGACGCCCTCGCCCCCGGTCAAAGCTCCGTTGACTCGGGGAGTTATGGGGGATAGGTTGACTACCTGCGGCGGCAGATCGCGCCCCTGCGCCGCGCCTCGGGTCCGACGTCCCGTCTCCACCGGGAGTGTCGCAAGCCAGCCAGCCTTTCGGACGAAGAACCCTGGAGGCACAGGCGTCGTGAAGCGAACCGGTTCGGGCTCGTCGAACGGCGTGGAGGTTCCGGCGTAGGTGTACGGTCGCGGCCATCCGGGAGGCATCGGCTTCGGGCCTCCGATCACGCCCGTCGCGATCAAGCAGCTGCTGATCGCGAACGGCGTGGTGTTTCTCGCGCAGTACCTGCTCCCGTGGCTGACGCTGATGGGATCGGTGTCGCCAGCGGGATTCCTGCAGGAAGGGCGGCTGTGGCAGCCCTTCACGTACATGTTTCTCCACGATCCGCGGACCCCGTTCCACCTGCTGTTCAACATGTTCATGCTCTGGATGTTCGGATCCCAGGTGGCTGCGGTCTGGGGGCCGAAGCGGTTCCTCCGCTACTACCTGACGTGCGGAGTCGGCGCCGGGCTGCTGATCGCCCTCGTTCCGTACCTCCTCGTGTGGGCCGGACTGCGATCGCCCCTCACCCTCATGATTCCGACCCTCGGAGCATCGGGCGCGATCTACGGGGTCGTACTCGCCTTCTCGCTCATCTGGCCCGACCGGACGATCGCGCTGATCTTCCCTCCGGTCGCATTCCGTGCGATCTGGCTGATTCCGATCATGGTGGGCGTCGACGTCCTGATGGGGCCGTCGAATGTCAGCATCCTCGGGCACCTGAGCGGTGCGGGAGTCGGTTGGCTCCTGCTGCGCAGCTCGGGCGCCGGCCCAGGGCTGCCTTCCCTCGAGCAGATCCGTTACCGCTGGAACCGCTACCGCATGCGCAAGCGCCTGCGCGCCGTCCAGCGGGAGGATTCCGGATGGCGGCGCTCCGGGTGGCCGGAGAACTGACGATGAGCCGCCACCGACCCCACCACTCCCACTCCACGGCCTGCGACGAGGGCCGAGGCGGCATCGGCGGCTTCCTCAGGACCCTGCTTGCCGGCATCCCGTGGAGCGAGCGCGTCGAGAGGGTGGAGACGCTCCATTTTCCTTCTCCTGGCAACTGCGTCCTCCGCGTGCAGAACGTCAACGGCAAGACCTTCGTTCGCGGCGAGGCCCGCGACGACATCGAGGTGACGTGCTGCAAGTGCGCGCGCGCCGAATCGTCGGACTCCGCCAGACAGCTGCTCGGAGAGATCCGCGTCGTCGACTCCGAGATGGGCGGAATACTCTCCCTCGAGGTCGAGATTCCTCGAAGGTGGAACCGTCACGGAAGCGTCAATCTCGAGATCCGCATCCCGGACAAGCTGCGCGTCGAGGTAACCGCCACCAATGGGAAGGTCGGGATCGTGGGGCTGCGCAACTCGGTCAAGGCGCGGTCGAGCAACGGCTCCGTGACGGTGAGCGACGTGGTGGGCGACGTGGACATCATGACGTCCAACGCCAAGGTCGAGTGCAGCGATACCTGCGGCCGGCTGGTGGCGCGATCGAGCAACGGGAAGATCGAGTTCGACGGACACCGCGGATCGATCGATGCCGCCACCTCGAACGGTCTCATCTCCGCCTCCGTCGACGATGTGTCGCGGGAGGGCGTGATGCTCGCCACGAGCAACGGACGCATCGTTCTCGACCTGCCGGAGAGCGTCGACGCGGACGTCGACCTTCAGGTGGACAACGGGATCATCCGCAACGACCGCGTTCTCGGCGAGGGGACTCGAGAGACCAACGGGCGCGTTCGCGGAACCCTCGGGCGCGGCGGAGCGCCGATCCGGCTCCGGACGTCGAACGGGTCGATCGCGCTTCGCTGACCGGGCCTCGGAGGACGAGCCCCGGTTACGGCGTGGCCCGGATCTTCTCCTGCAGCTCCGTTCCGTCGCGCTCGAAGACGACGCCCGACGGCTCGATCCGGAGCAGAACCAGTGCGCCGATGCTGTCGCCCTCGCGGTACTCGCGGGGCTCCGGATCTCCGGGCGCTTCGAGCACCGCGGTGCGGCGCTCGGGCTTCGGGTGCCACACGGTTCTCAGTACCGAGACGCCGGCCGGCGCGACCCGCGCGACCCGCGTGGTGCGCGTCGCCCGCTTCGCCGGCGCTCCGATGGTCCGGATGGCCTCGCCCTCGTCCGCGTCCTCGGCGCCTCGGGTGACGGGCTGCGCAACGACGGCGCCCGCTTCCTCGCCCGGCGCCGCGAGGCCGGGAAGTGAATCGTGCGGCGCCCGTGACGCAGGCTCGATGCGCGCGACGCGGACGGGTGTCTCCGGGCGAGGCGCCTCGCTGGCGGGTCCGGGCCGAGGCTCGGAAGGCGCCGGTGCGGGAGCGGCCGCGTGGCTGGGCGCCGGCGGCTCGATCCGCGCCGGCATGGGTGCCGCAGGCTCGGGTGCGCTGCCCAGCACCGCGGCCGGTGGCTCGGCAGGCGTCGATGCCCACGAGGGCTTCGGAGCAGGGGGCGGCGCGGCGACGGCCATCGGGGCCTCCGGCGCCGGAGGCGACTCGGCAACCACGGGCGCCGCAGGCAGGGGCGGGGGCGATGCGGGCAGTCTCGCCGGCGCAGCAGCGACCGGTGGCATCGTCCGGGCGACGCTGGGCGGCCGAGCCGGCGTAGCGTCGCTCGGCGGGAGTGCAGAGCGAGGCGCCTGGGCGACCGGGGCTCCTGGCGCGGGCTCGCGCGCGGCTCTTTGGAGAAGCAGGCCCGCCGCTGCGCCGAGGGCGGTGGCCGCGAGCATCGCTGCGATCCACCGCGCGTTTCCGCTTGCACGCGGCGCGGGAGCCTCGGCCGGGTCGGCCACGGCGGCCTGGAGCGGACGCTCCGCCTCGGTGGCGCGATCCTGCTCGAGACGGCGAAGGGCCTTCAGGATCGTACTCACCCGACATCTCCTTCCGCCTGCAGCCGCGGCACCTCGTACCTGCCCAGTGAATCATAGAGCGCCATCTTGGTCCGCGGCCCCACCGCGCCGTCCTCCGCCAGGTCGCGGCTTCGCTGGAAGGCTCGAACGGCGTCGCGCGTGGCGTCGTCGTAGCGGCCCGTCGGAGGCCCTGCGTAGAAGCCGAGGCTGCCGAGGGACTCCTGCAGCCAGACGAGGGCCCTCCCTCGTTCCGGCAGCGTCGCCGGCAACCCCTCGAAGTCGCGCCACGGAACCCACGCATCGCCGTCCCACAGCGCTTCGAGCTCGGCGGCGGAGACGCGGACCGCTCCCGACGGACCGACACCCAGGAGTGTTGCGTGCCACGGGTCGAGGCTCCGGAGGACGACGAGGCGGGAGGTGCCGTCGGCGGCGTCGATGCGCAGCAGCGCGGGGTGGTTGAGCGCGCGGAGCGAAGCGAGATCGCCGCGGGGGACCTCGAGCACGGTGAGCTGCCGCCGGCCGAGGGCGTCGAGGACGTCGCCGAGCGAGCGCGGCGGACGAGATTCCGGCAGCGAGCCCCCACGTCGCCAGCAAGGCGTCGAGTGCCCGCACGGAGGTCTTCTCCTCGCTCTCGGACGCGAGCAGCTCGCCGAGCGGTGGGAGAGTGGGCGGCTCGACGGAGGCCAGACCGGCGGGTGCGGGCGCCTGTTCGGTGACCGGCGCCGCAGCGGGCTCGGTCGCCGTCACAGGAGGCGGAGATGCGACGTCGACCGGCGGGTCCATGGGGACGGGCGTCGCCTCCGGGGTGCGAGAGAGCCAGAACCACAGCCCGGCGCCTGCGAGCAGGGCGGTGGCGAGGGAGACATCGATCCAGGCAGGGCGGTGGGCCCGCCGGCGGGCGCCTCCACCTCCGCGCACTTCGGCGGCGGCCTGCCGCACGAGGGAGGTCCCGAGCTCGCGGGAGCCTGCTGCATACCCGGCGAGGAGCGAGCGATCGGCGAGCACGTTCACGATGCGGGGGATGCCTCCCGAGAGCCGGTGCAGCTCACGCAGCGCGGCCGGGGTGAACGGCTCGCGGGCGGCTCCCGCCGCAACGCGCAGGCGATGACGCACGTACTCCCGGGTCTCACTCGGCGACAGCGGACGAAGCCGCCAGCGTACGCCGATCCGCTGCTTGAGCTGCCGGAGGTCGGGAGACTCGAGCATGTCGTCGAGCTCCGGCTGCCCCAGCAGGACGATCTGGATCAGCTTCGACGTTTCGGTCTCGAGGTTCGAGAGCAGGCGGACCTGCTCGAGGGTCTCTCGCTCGAGGTTCTGGGCCTCGTCGATGATCAGCAGCACCCGCCTCGCGTCGCGCTTCTTCTCGACCAGGAAACGGTTGAGGGCGTCGGCCAGCTCGTGCTGCGAGTCGCTGGCCTGGGAGAGCCCGAACTCGGCGTTGATCGCCTTCAGCAGCTCCAACCCCGAGAGCTTCGGATTGAAGACGAAGGCCACCTCGTTCTCGGCGCCGAGCCGCTGGAGGAGGGTGCGACACAGGGTCGTCTTCCCGGTTCCCACCTCGCCGGTGATGACGATGAACCCCTCGCCCTGCTCGATTCCGTAGAGCAGGTGGGCGAGCGCCTCGCGGTGCGATTGCGCGAGGAACAGGAACCTCGGGTCGGGGCTCAGCGCGAAGGGCTTTTCGCGCAGACCATGGAACGCGGTATACATCCTCGCGCAGTCCTCATCGAAGGTGCAACCCGTTGAAAGAAAAAGGCTATCACTCGTCGGCGCAGAAGGGAACCGCCGCCGGTGTCGACGTCGGCGCCACCTTGGCGAAGATCGCCGTTCGGACACCGGACGGGGCCACGGAGTTCACGTTCATCCCCGCCGCGGCGCTGGGAGACGTGGCGGAGACCCTCGACCGCGCGAGGCCTGCCCACATCGGGGTGACCGGCGGCGGCGCCGGCGATCTCGCGCGGCTGCTGTCCTGTGAGGTCTCGACCGTGAACGAGTTCGCGGCCTGGGGCGCCGGCTCGACCGCGCTGCTCGACGAGCAGATCGGTCAGGGGCTCACGACCGAGCGCCACCTCGTCGTCTCGGTCGGAACCGGCACGTCGGTGATGTTGGTCGATGGGCTCGCCGTGACCCGGATCGGAGGCACCGCCCTCGGCGGCGGCACCGTGGTGGGCCTCGGCTCGCTGCTGACGGCGCTCCCGAGCTTTGCCCGGATCGCCGAGCTGGCTGCAAACGGGCGGCGCAGCAACGTCGACCTGCTCGTCTCCGACATCTACCGCGCAGGCGAGATCCCCATCGCCGGCGACCTCACGGCGGCGAGCTTCGGCAAGCTCATGCGAGGAGGAGACGGCGGCGCTCCGCCTGAGTCCGCCGACCTCGCCCACGCGCTGATGGGACTCGTGGGAGAGAACATCGCCCTCATCTGCGGCGGACTCGCCGCCGCGACGCAGGTCTCCCGGATCGTGTTCGGCGGGTCGACCCTGCGGGCGAACCCTGCGCTCGTCGAGGTGCTGCGCGAGATCACGCAGGCCATGGGGCGCGAGCCCATTTTTTTGGCGCATGGCGAGCACGCCGGTGCGCTCGGCGCCCTGCTCCTCGCCGACGCTCGCTGAGCGCACGGCTCAGGGCGCTACGAGGCCGCTGCGAATGGCGAAACGGACGAGGCCCGACACCTTGTGGATGTCGAGCTTCTCCATCACGTTCGCCCGGTGCGATTCGATGGTCTTGAGCGAGACGCCGAGCTGCTGGGCGATCTCCTTGCTGGAGAGCCCTTCCGCGATCAGATGCAGCACCTCGCGCTCGCGTTCGGTGAGGCCCGACGCAGCGTAGGACGGGCGCTCGCCGGGGCGTGCGATCGCGCTCACGACCTGCTGCGTGATCGACGGGGAAAGATACGAGTCGCCTGCGCGTACGGCCTCGATGGCCGAGATCAGCTCGGTCGCCGATGCGTCCTTCAGTACGTAGCCCGACGCGCCTGCGCGCAACACCTCTTCGACGCACGTCCGATCGTCGTGCATCGAGCACACGAGAACGCGGGTTCCGAGTCCCATCTTTGCGATGCGGCGCGTCGCATCGATGCCCGAAAGCAGGGGCATCGAGATGTCCATGAGCACCACGTCCGGCTGCTTCTCTCCGACCATCGCAACGGCCTCTTCGCCGTTGGTCGCCTCGCCGACGATCTCGAAATCGGGCCGGTCTTCGAGGATCCGGCGAAAGCCTTCACGGACGATCCGGTGATCGTCCACCAGGAGAATCGTGGTCTCCATCGTCACCCCCATGGCCACGCCCCGGCGTTCCGGGGATCTCGCGCCTGGCCGGGTCATCGGCAGATCGGGGTGCGGACTGTTCCTGGTTTTTGAGGAAATCGCGCGATCGGGCTTCCGGTCGACGCGGGATCCGGGGAGAGGGAAAAGCTCCACGGCCCCGTGGATGCCCGGTGGCACCTCCGGGCCAAGCCCTCAGTCTCCCGAGAGCGGCAAGGTCGGCTGTCCGCCGGGCTCCGCCCCCGGTTCGTCGGCCCTCGCGATGCTGCGAAGCACCCGCTGGGTCCGGGCGATGGCGGCACGCTGCACCCGGAGCTCCTCGTTCTGGGCTGCTGCGAAGCGTTCGAGCCTCTCGCGGGACTCGGCGAGCTCCGCGATCTGCTCCTCCAACCTGACGATCCGTTGCGTGAGATCGCCGGCGTACTCGTCGTCGGGTGCGGCGATGGCCTCGGCCGCCGCCTCCGCGGGAGGAACGGGGATCGACTGCCAGCCCTGGCGAGGCTCCCGCGGCCGCTCCGTCTCGATCGGCTCGTCGTCGGGAACGAGGAGCGCGAGCCTCCTCGCCGGCGCCTCCTCGGCGTCCGCCGTCAGGATCTCCATGGGCGCTGGAGCGATTGCCTCCGGCGAGCGCTGCTCCTCGAGCGCGGCGGCTCCTGCATCTCCGAAGATCGCAAGGCCCTCCTCGCTCTCCTCCAGCGCGCGAAGCCGGGTGCGGCGCGCGGCGAGGCGGCGTTGCAGGAGCCAGCCGGCGAGGACGGCAGCCACGGCGACGACTGCGTGGATGGGACGGAGCTCCGCCGCCGCGTTCGCCAGCCGAGCCAGGATGGCTTCGACTGCCGGGGAAGCCTCTGCGGCGGGGGGCAGGGGGGCCGGAGCCGAGACCGGTGGCAGCGGCTTCGCGGCAGGGGCGCGCGGAGGGGAAGGCTCGGGCGCCGTGTCCTTGCCCGGGAGCGATGCCACCTCGGCCATTTCCGGGGCGGGCTCGGCGACCTGCGGCGGCGGGACCGACCCGGCCGCGCCCTCCTCCGTCCCTGCCCGCTGGGCAGCGACCAGGGCGTCGTAGCTGGCCGGAGGCGCGAAGGGATCGCGGCCTTCCCGGGCGGCGGGCTGCGGGTCGGGGGCCTGGTTCGCCGCGGCAGCTTGCGGCGCGCGAGCGGGTTCGGACTCTTCCCGCGCCGCGGGAGCCACCGCCAGAGGTCCCGGCGGCGCTTCCGCGGGACCAGGCTCGATGGCAGCGACGTCGGCGGAGCGGCGCGCGGGCGCCTTCGCGGCCGCGGAGGGCCGTCGCACGTCGATCACGACCCTCGGCGGCGCGTCGAGCACCAGCTCCGAGTAGTCGAGGCCCCGCTCGCGGAGCACGATCCGCGCGACGGCGCCCGCGTCGCCGGGATCGAGCGTCACGGCTTCCACCAGCGGGCTGCTCGACACGATGCGGCGTCTCTCGGTCCGCGCATCCAGGTGGACCGCAAGAGTGCCCTTCGTCTTCTCCTGCCGCTCGACGCGATGCGCGCTCGGAGAGTCGAGCTCGAGGACGACGCGGGTGTGTCCCGCGTGGACGCCGACACGAACGTCGACGATCCGAGGCGATCGCGCCGGCGTCGCGGCAACCAGCGCCACGGAAAGCCCGGCGAGAATGACGAGTCCGCCACGCGGAGAGTGGATCATGCCTGCCCCCTGCCAGTCGGACCCGCTTTCGGCGGTGCCCGGCGCTCGACCGATGGCTCCGGAGGGGCTCGCCGTGGGGCGAGGAGGGGCGGAGCTGGACGGCGCGCTGGAGGAGGTTGCGCGCCGGGCGGACCCTACCACGAGAATCCCGGGTCCGCTCCACGAGGGCGCAGAATCAGGAGCGGCCGCGGCCGGATGCTACCGGGGCGGCGGCGCGACCTCGGGCTCGGCGTCGTCATCGGGGGCCCGCACGGGCGGCGCGCCGTCCGCAGGCAGCCCAGGGAGCGGCAGCTCTCGGCCCTGCGCGAGGTCTTCGAGCATGAGCGCGACCATCTGCAGCTCGTGCTCGCTCGTGTAGGGATCCGTCGTGAACGATCCGAGCCCGTAGGCGCTGGTCGTTACGCCGTCCGGAAGTCCGCGCAGCTCCTCGCGGTCGGGATACCCGCCATCGAGGAACCGGTAGCCGCGGATCTCGCTCACCGTGTAGGGACCGGGCACGCCGGCGTCGGCGAGAACCTTGCCATAGACCTCGAGGGGAACCGACGTCCGACCTGCAGGCAGCTCGCCCTTGAAGCTCACGAAGGCGACCGGTTCGCCGTTTGCATCGTAGAGGTTCGCGTCGAATCGGTAGAAGCCCGGCTCGTCGAGATCGGCGAGGAGGCCGAGTGCGAGGCTTCCGTCCCGGACCGTATCGGTGAGGCCGAGTAGGCGGCCCGGGATCCGGCTCTCCGGCGTGTAGAAGAGACGGAGCGTGTCCTCGTAGACGCTGCTCTGCGCATAGCCGAAGCGCACCGAGACCGCGATCGGCCCGTGGTGGTCGCGGAAGGCGTCGAGCGGCAGGTCGGCAACGAGCCCGTCGCCTTCGGCGTGAAAGGTGAGCGGCTGCGGAGCGCCTTCGGGGCCCGCGCGGCCCTCGCGCGTGGCCGACGCCCCGAGCAGCTTCGCCATCACGGGCTTGCCTCCGCGGAGCAGCTCGAGTCGAACCCGTGCCGTCTCTGCCCCTACGTAGGCCCAGCGGTCGGTGGTGAAGAGCCAGGTGATGACGCCGTCGGGATCGCGGCCGAGGGTGTCGGGGATCGGCCGGTGCCGCTCGTGGCGCCGGTTCGGGTGGAGCAGGTCCTCGTGGTCCGGCGTGAGGCGGCCCGAGGTCGGCGGGTAGGGGGTCGCCTCGAGAAAGCGGCGGATCGGCTCGGGCAGCGTGCTCTTCTCCTTCGGTGCGGCGACGGGAGCGGCGGGGGTCGACACGGCCGCCGGCGGCGCGGCAGCGCTCTGGAGCGGCGTCGCCGGTTCCAGGTCCGAGACGGTCCAAGCATCGAGCAGCCACGCGCCGAGGAGGAGACCGGCGCCGCCGAGCCCTGCGCGGGCCCAGCGGCGCCGACTGCTGCTGTGTCCGTCCCCTCTCACCAGCCCATGTTGCTGATGAACTTCGTCTTCATCCCGTAGTGGTCGAGGTCGTAGCCCGAGCAGGTCCAGGCGGCGACGTGGTTCGTCCACTTCGGCGTCGAGCACATGCTGCTCGTCGACGCGGTCGTCGTACGGGCGCCCGCCGAGTGGAAGGCCACCGCGCCGTCGTCCTCTCCCGGGAGTAGCCACGACGAGTACCACCAGCCGTCGTATCCGCCGATGTGGTAGACGGTCTTCCCGTTGGTGTCGTTGTGGTTGTAAGCATTTCTCACCTCGCTGGTGCCGAGGTGGCCCGCATAATCACAGGGGCCGAAGGCGTCGGCCAGAATGTTGCCGGAGATTTCGCTGCCGCCTCCTGCTCCCGCCGAGGTCCCGACCCAGTAGATGTTCCAGTTGGTTGCCGAGTTTGCGAAGCGGTGCCCCATCACGGCGTCGCCGCCGCTGTAGTTGAGTACGTAGCAGCCGTTCGTACCGGTGCAGCACTGATCGAGATATCTTCCGAGCGTGTAGCTCGAGTCCGAGAGGCCGGAGTGGTTGGTCTGTACGGCTCGGACGTCGATCGCCGTGTAGCCGCTCGCGTTCGCGTAGCGGTCGTTCCAGCCCTGCGAACACATCCCTCCGAGGTGGAGAATGTACCGGCGGTTCGAGTTGGCGACGCAGCCCGTGTTGTTGTTGCAGACCGGCTGATAGTCGGCGCAGCAGTCGCCGAAGCTCGTACAGGACGAGTCGCAGTAGCAGCCAGTGCCGTTGTTCCCGGCGCCGTAGCCGCCGCATGCGCCTACGCACGTTCCTGCGTCGTCTCCGCCAGTGCCCGCGCGGGCGTCCCCGGCGGCGATTCCGATCACGAGCGCCGCTGCGACCGCGAGCAGACGGGCGAGTGTCCAGGACCGATTCGACTGATTCCCTCGACCCTTCACTGTCTTCCCTCCCCGGCGCTTTCCCGCGCCGGGGCCATCCTACGAGGCCGAAGACGAAGAAATCAAGGCTCGCGTACGGGTCTCGGGGGCCGCGGCGCGCAGACCGCCGCAGCGAGTTCGCGTTCCCAGTCCTCGCGTGACGCGGTCTGGCAGAGCTGGCGGAGATCGCCGAGCCGCGCGGCGGCGTCGGCCTCACGAGTCCGAAGAACGAGGTCTCCGGATTCTCCCGGACCGGCTCCGGCATGTACCAGTCCGCGGTCCGGGTGGGCGAAGCCGTAGACCGGCCCGCCGCAGCGCCGCGCCCAGAGTCCGGGTGCGGGAGCGAACGCCCGGTCGAAGGCGAACCGCCCATCGGTGCCGGTCCGTGCGAAGCGCGCGTACCGCGTCGGGGCGTCGGTGCCGAAGGCCGTGGTGCCGAGCCAGCGCTCGAACACCACCGCGCCGGCGACGGGTGCCCCGGTCTCGTCTATGACGACGCGGCCGTGGACCGCCGGAAGGACGCAGGGCCCGGCTCCCGGGACGCACGCGAGGAGCGCCGCTGCCGCGACCGCCGCCAGTCCTTGAATCGCCGGCCTGGCGCCCCGCGCCGAGCCGGGGCGTCTCGCTCGGGTCTGCACGACCGCGAGGGTGGGCTGCCGCGCCCGGCGCCGCAACCCGCCCGAGACCGTCAGCGTACGTCGGCGCGGATGCGGGCCGTGCGACGCGCGGGCCGCACCACGCTGCCGTCGAGGACGATTGCTCCGCCCGGCACGTCGGCGCCGCGTTCGACGACGACGCCGCGGCCGAGCCGGGCCCCGGCGCCGACCCGCGCACCGCGCCGGACGATGCTGTTCTCGCCCACGACGGTCCCTGCGCCGATGCGGGCCCCGGCCTCGATGCGCGCGCCGGCGCCGATGATCGAGTCGCTGCCGACGACGGCCGAGGACGAGATCCGCGCGTCGGCGCTCACCGGGGCGGGCGAAGGGGCAGGGCCCGCCACGGCGACGTCCGCGGTCGTGACCTCGGTGTCGGCGGCCGGCAGCGCGGCGGCCGAGGCCGGAGCCTCCGGAGACACGGGGGCCGTGCCCGGTGCCCGGCTCGACTTGAGGAAGTTCTGCTTGAGGAGGCCGAGATCGGCGAAGTTGACGACGCCGTCGCGGTTGAGGTCGCCGGGGAGTCCGGTGCCCGATCGGAGGAAATTCTTCTTGAGGAGCCCGAGATCGGAGAAGTTCACGATGCCGTCGGAGTTGATGTCGCCCACCAGTCGCGGTGTCGTTCGGAAGAGGTTCGACTTCACGATCGCGAGGTCGGCGAAGTTGACGACGCCATCCGCATTGAGATCGCCGGACAGACCGGTGCCGGTCTGGAAGAGCTGCGACTTGATGACGCCGACGTCGGCGAAGTTGACGGCGCCATCTCCGTTCGTATCACCGAGGAGTGAGATCGCTGAGGTCTCGACCGTGATCGAGACCGCCTGCTCGTCCGAGAGCTGCGGAGTTCCCGCGTCGCGGACCACGATACGCGGCAGGTACGGCGTCGTGCTCACCTGACCGGCCGTCGGCGTCCAGCGGAAGGCCCCCTGTGCGGTGATGCTGGCGCCCGCGGGCGCATCGAGGAGCTCGAACGTGAAAGCGCCGCCGTCGACGTCGGTCGCCGTCGCGGTGAACGTGAGCGCCGCACCTGCCTTCACCGTCTGCGGCGAGATGGCGCCGAGCACCGGTGCGTCGTTCACCGGTGAGACGGCGATCGACACGGTGGCCTCGGTGCTGCGCATCCCGCTCGCCGCCCGGAATCGGAAGCCGTCGGAGCCGTTGTAGTTCGCCGCCGGCCGATACGTCACGGTTCCCGCAGTGGCGTCGAAGCTCTCGAGCGTGCCGTGGTCGGGGAGGTCGGTGATCGAGAACGTCACGACGATGCCCGGGTCTGCGATCGCTCCGAGCTGGATCAGGATCGACCCGTCCTCGGCGAGGACGACCGCCTGGGGCGTTGCCTGCGGGATGCCAGGAGCGGCCTTCACCGTGAGCGAGACGGTTCCTGGCGTGCTGGTTGCCCGGTTCCCTGCCGACCCCTCCGGGTCGCCACCGTCGCGGACGGCGTACGTGAAGGAGTCCGTGCCGGCGTAACCGGCGTTCGGCGTGTAGGTCCAGTTGCCGCCAGCGCCGGCCACCAGGGTGCCGTGGTCGGGAGCGTCCTCGAGCAGGAAGGTCAGCCCTGGACGCAGCGTCTCGAGGTCGGACCCGGCAAGGACGATCAGCGCGGGCGTCTCGGGATCGACCTGCACCGCCTGATCGCCGGCCGACGGCGGGTCGTTGACGGCGGCGACGGTGAGCGTCACTTGCGCGGTGTCCTCTCCCGCTTTCCCGTCGTCGACCCGGAACGCAAACGCGTCCATCCCGTTGTAGCTCTCGAGCGGCGTGTACACGACCGTTCGTGCCAGCGGATCGAAGCCGGTGAGCGTCCCGTGGGCAGGCGCACCGACGAGTGAGACCGTGAGCACATCCCCGTCAGGGTCGCTGCCGGTGAGGCTGATCAGGAGCGACCCATCCTCGGCGAGGCTCCGTGCCTGTGCGTCCGCGGTCGGCGCCCGGTTGGCGCTCCGGTCGATCGTGAAGTGGCGCACGTAGTCGCCGCCCTCGGCGCCATCGGCGTCGCCGTCGAGCTTGTTGCCGGCCGTATCGAGGATCGCGTTCGTGCCGGAGAGCGTGAGCCGGTAGCGGCCGTCCGCGAGCACGCCGCCCGGGAGGCTCAGCACGAGGTTCGTCTCCGGGAAGGAGTAGGAAGGCGCAACCGGGATGCGGACGTCGTCGATCGTGTCGAAGCCCGCGTCGGCTCCGGCCTCGAGCAGGACGTAGTTGGCGGGACTCATGGCGCTGATGCCCTGCAGCGCCTCGCTGAAGGCCACCTGGATGGTCGTGAACGCCAGCGCCGTCGTGCCGCCCTCGGCCGGCAGATTCAGCACGTTGGTGACGCGCGGCGGCACCGAGTCGTCGGAGCGGCCCTGGAACTCGTAGGCCCCCGCATCGAAGTAGGTCAGGCCCGGCGTCGCGTTCCACAGCACCGAGCTCGCCCCGCCAAGCGACGTCTGCCCGTCGTACTGCGAGACCGCGAACGTGACGCCGTTGCCGGCGGAGATGCCGATCGTGGGCGTCATGCCTTGGTTGCCAGCGCCGTAATCGAAGTGGAAGCTCCCGCTCTTGAAGAGCGTCACCGAGAAGTTCACGGCGGTGAGAAGATCGTCGGTCATCTCGTCGCGCAGCGACCCCTGCCAGCGGATGGTCACCTGGTCTGTCACGCTCGTGTCGACGTAGATCTGCTCGTCGTTGCCGCGCGCGCTGAAGCGGTCCCAGAGCGGAGCGATGCGGACGAACTGCTTCAGCTTCTCGAGCGAGTTCTCCGCGTCGTTGTAGCCGGCGCCGCCGAGCTCGAGATAGCCCGCGAAGTCGGCGCGCACCTGCGTGTAGTCCTTGCCGTAGAAGCGGAACGCGAACGGAAGCGTGACGTTGGCTTGATAGCCCCGCGCCTGTCCCACCGTGGCGAAGCTGCTGCTCCCCGTATCGGTCTCGACGAAGCGCTCGAAGCCGATGCCCCGGTCCGGCGTGGCCGGATCGTCCTGGCGCGAGAGACCCTCCGCATCGGTGAAGGGGCCGACATAGCCGTTTGCGAAATCGATCGCCGACGAGCCCTTGCGCAGCGCGAGGTTGTCGTCGAAGCCGTCGCCCTCGGCGACGTTCTTCTCGCCGAGCACGTTGTCGGCCCCGTCGAGATCGAGCAGCAGCGGGTCGCCGCCCTCGCTCGCGGCATCGGCGCCCGACGCCGCCCGCCACGCCGCGAGGTCGGCCCGCGGCGTCCCCTGCCAGCGGCCGGTGGCCGCAGCCGCCGCAGCGCCTCGGTACAGCACGTTGGTGTCGCTCTTGAAGCCGCTCTGCCCGGCCGAGGTCACGGAGATCACGGCGCCCGCGTCGACCCAGACGATGTTGTTCGCGAGGAAGTGGTTGCTTCCGCCGTCGATCCGGATGCCGTCGCCCGCGGGCTGGTAGATCGTATTGTTGATGGCGCGGATCTGGCTGCCTTGCGAGATCCAGAGCCCGGCGTCGGCATTGACGTAGATGCGGTTGCTCACGATCGACGCCGCCGCGTAGTAGTTCTGGTTCCGGATCCCGACGGGGTTCGAGTAGATCGCGTTGTCGCGGACCGTGTTCGCGAAGTCGCTGAAGCCGCCGCTGACGTTGATGCCCTGCAGGGTGTTCGCGTAGATGGCATTACCCTCTGCGATGCCGCCGCCGAAGTCGATGCCGGTCGTATTGCCATGGACGTCGTTGTCGATGAAGTAGCCGGTGCCCCTGAGGCCCTGTCCGTTGGTGCGGCTCTGTCCGAAGACGCGGTTGCGCTCGGCACGGCCACCACTCAGCTGGATTCCCACCGACGTGTTGTCGCGGACGATGTTCTCGAGGACGAGCGCCGGGGCCCCCTGGAGGGTCTGGTTCGACGGCTCCGCCCCGGCGAGGATTCCGGTCGCGTTGCCATAGACCTCGTTGCGGCGGACGATCGACTCGCGCGAGGTGGTGATTCCGGTGCCGGTCACCGAGAAGACCTCGTTGTCCTCGATGACGGTGCCGCGAGCATCGTTCTGGATCCCGTCGCCGGCAACGTCGCGCACCCGGCTCCCGGCGATGCGCCAGCCGTCGGCGTTCGGGTTGATGACCACGCCGCGGAGCCCGAGCGCGAACAGCTCGCTCCCGGAGATCGTCCAGCGGTCGCTGTCGCTCATTGCGCTGCCGGCCCCGCGCGCCGCGATGCCGCGCGCCGCGCCGGTGAGCGCGAGATGATCGATCGTGACGTCGTCCGCGCCGGAATACTCGAAGACCGTCGACTGATAGTCGTTGCCGGCGAGACCGCGTGAGAGGACGGCGCTATGGCCTGCCTGCACGGGCCCCTGGAAGCGAACGCCGGAGTCGGCGTCCTCGAGGCCGAGATCGCGGAGCACCGCGTGCGATCCGGTGTCGACGTAGACGACGTCGCCTGCATCGAGATCGTAGCCGCGCAGCAGCGCGCCGAGGCTGAGCATCGGCCGGTCCGGAGACTTGCCGTCGTTGCGGTCGTCGCCGATCACCGTTGCGTACTCGTCGCCCGCCGTCCCGGCATCGTTCACGTAGTAGGCGGTGCCTGCGTTCCCGATGGAGAAGCCGGAGGCCGAGACGTCGGCCGGCCGGGTGCCGCGGTTCGCCGTCACACGCAGGCGCGCGAGGCTCCCGTCCGTCGTCGGCCCGGCAGTCCAGAGCAGACGGCCGAAGCCAAAGGCGCCCATCGGGGCGTCCTTCGCGAGCAGCGTGAAGCTCTGGCCGCCGTCGGTCGAGAGCTCGAGGTCGGCAGTCGTTGCGCCGGCCCCCACGGCGTCGTCGGCGACCACCTCGATCGCCGCGAGCTGCAGGCCGTCGGAGTAGCCGACCGTCTCGAGCTCGAGGGTGATCCCCGCGCCGGCGCTCGCGGTCGCGTCGTAGCGCTTCGCCCATCCCTTCACCGCGCCCTGGTAGCCACCCACCTCGACGAAGGAGTCGAGCCCGTCGGCGACCGTCGCGCCGTTGATCCGAATCGTGCCGCGCTGGCTTCCCGCGTACGACCCGCTGCCCGCGAAGTGGAGCCGGACGTGGTACGCGCCGTCTGCCACGGGCAGCAGGTAGCGGAGCGGCGTGTCCGAACGCACGAGTCGGTAGCTCCGGTAGACCTCGAGAGGCGCGGGAGCGTCGATGCGCGAGAGGTCGAGATTCGCGGTGGCGTCGAAGGAGCCTTCGTAGCCGAACGTTGCAGCATCCCGGTAGCGCTCCGGCAGCCACCAGCGGCCATCGCTCCCGCGCATCGCGCCCGCCGGCCGTCCGACGTCGATCAGCGCCACCGTCCGCTCGGCCGCGATGCCCGAGGTCTGCCACTCGATCGCAGCGCTCTGTCCAACCTCGAGCTTCTCGAGCCCGTCGAGCGTGAGAAGCTGCGCCGTCTCTCCAGGGCTCGGTGTCGCGAACGGCGTGTTGCCGAGATGGCCGGCGTTGACGCGGGCTCCGTTCGGGCCGGGCTCGCTCAGGAAGTACGACGCCGGATCGCCGGCGTCGATCGCCGGAGATCCCATGAGGAGCGAGAAGTCGTCGTCGCGGCCGAAATCCGCGCCGTCGAAGCCGAGCACGCCGTCGGGCCCGGCCGGATTCACGAAGAGCGGATCCGCCGCGCGGCTGTGCATGTCGAGGCCAAGCGCGTAGAACCAGCGGTCGAGGTCCGTGAAGACGTGGCCAGCCCAGGTGCCGATCCTGCCCGTGCCCTCCGTGAAGAACACGTTGTAGTCGCTGGTGAGGTGCGCGGCATTCGAGCTGGTCACCTCGATCGCATCGCCGCCCGCGACCCAGAGGATGTTGTTGCGGACCTGCAGGAAGAGATAGGAAACGTTCTCGGCCTTGCCGGTGGCGTCGATGCGAAGCGCATCTCCCGTCGTCGTCTGTACGGTGTTCTGCTCCACGAACTGCCGGCCGCCCGTAATCGGGACCTGGATCCCGATCTCCGAGACGTCGTAGACGAGGTTGTTGCGAACCGCGGTCCCGCTCGTCCGGATGCCGATCTTCGTGCCGTAGACGACGTTCCCCGAGATCTCGTCCGCGCCGCTGTAGACCGTGTAGTTGATCCCGTAGTCGCTCGTGTCGTAGACGCGGTTGTCGCGCACGGCGCTGCCGTTCTCGATTCCCGTGCGGCCGCCGGTGACGTCGTTGCCGGTCACGATGGATCCGCTGCCGCCGCTGATGCCGGTCGCGTACTGCCCCACGACCGCGACGCGGTTGCCCGTGATCGTCGTTCCCGAGTAGTAGGCAGCGATCCCCGTGCTGGTCGCGCCGATCACGTCGTTGTCGGTGACGAGGCCTCGCTCGGCGAGGATCCCCGTCGTCGAGTTGAGCCCCGCCTTCGTGCGGACCACGTTTCTTCGAACGGTGACGTCGGCGCTCTGGATGCCGTAGCGAACGTCCTCGAGGACGTTGTCCTCGATCACGCCGCCGCCCATCGCGGTGATTCCGCCGCCGGACGCGACGTAGGGACCGGCCATGTCGTGTACGCGGTTGCCGGCGACGCGGGCATTGCCGTTGCCCGCCTCGAGATCGATGGCGTAGTAGTCGAAGTCGAAGAGCTCGCTCGCAGTGATGCTCACGCCGTCGCTGTCGGCCGTCGTCGGCGCGTAGATGCCACGGCCGGCGTTCGTGAGCGTGAGGTGGTCGAACGTCACGTCGTCGGCGCCGGCGAGCTCGAAGATCGCGGCCTCGCGCGCGCGGTTGCCGCGCTCGAAGCGCGCCTCGTGGCCGGCGGCGACCGGCCCCTGGATGCGGACGCCCGAGTCCTGCGCCTCGAGCCGAACGTTGCGCGGGAAGGTGTAGAGGCCGGTGTCGACGAAGATCGTGTCGCCGGGCTCGAGGTCGTAGGCCGCGAGCAGGCCCGCGAGGCTCGCCATCGGACGTGACGGATCGCGGCCGTCGTTCGCGTTGTCTCCGGCCGCGGTCGTGTACTCGTCTCCAGTCGTCGATGCGTCGTTCACGTAGAATGTGCTGCCGGCCGGCGCGATCGAGAACGGCGCGTCCGACACGTCCTGCGGCCGGCTGCTCTCGTTCACCGTGACGCGAACCAGGGCGCTGCTCCCCGTCGTCGCGGGCCCGGCCGTCCAGTCGAAGCGGCCCTCGCCGAAGCGGCTCATGGCGAGGTTCGTGGCGACCGTCTGCCAGGTCCCGCCGCCGTCGGTCGAGACTTCGACGTTCGCGGTCGCCGAGGCCACGCCGCCCGGGACGTCCTGCAGCAGCTCGAAGCCGTAGAGCTCGGGCCGACCCGTCACCTGCGCCAGCGAGAAGCTGATCCCCTTGTCCCCCGTCGTCGTGACCGGAACGTCGGCGACGACGGCGCGGCCGTAGGCGCCGCTGGCTGCGGTGCTGACGACGAAATCGTCGAGAACCGTCGTTCCGTTCACGACCACGTCGATCGCGCCGCTGGTGCCGTACTGCGTCCCGTTCACGAAGTGCAGGCGCAGGCGGTAGCTGCCGTCGCTCGCAGGGAGCTGGAAGGCGAGGCGCGAGCCGACGCCGTACCCGTTCGGAACGAGATAGCCCTTGTAGATCTCGGCCGGCGGCGGGTTTGCGACCCCGCTCGCGTCGACGGTCGTGAAGTAGGGCGACTGGCCGGTCGGGTTGCCCTCCGTCTGGAAGGTGGTCCCGCTCCACGTCCCGCGATCGGCCGATGCGACCGCCACGCCGCCTGCGTTCACCAGCGCCACGGCGCGCGTCGAGAGAACGCCGTCCAATCGCCACTGGATCGCGTAGGTCTGGCCGGCTTCGAGCTTCTCGAGACCGTTCGGAGTCAGCACCTGCACGAGCTGCGCGGGGCTCGGCGCCGCTCCCTTCGTGTTGCCGTACGCGCCGATGTCGACGCGCCCGCCGTTCGGGACCGGCTCCCCCATCCAGAGGCTCGTCGGATCGCCCCGGTCGATCGCCGGCGAGTCGCCGCGGAGATGGAAGTCGTCGTCGAGGCCATGGTCTACGCCGCCCTGCCAGCCGAGCAGGCCGTCCGCACCGCGCGGGCTCGCGAGCCGAGCGTCGGCGGCGAGACCGTGCGCGTCGAGACCGAGGTCGTAGATCCAATCCGCAAGGCTCGTGTAGAAGCGGCTCTCCCACTGGCCGAGGCGGCCACCGCCCGAGAGCTGGAACAGATCGTAGTCGCTGGCGAAGCCCGTGAGGCTGCCGTCGGGCACGCGGATCCCGTTTCCGCCCTCCACGGCGAAGAGGTTGTTGCGCAGCGTCACGTTCTCGATCTTCTGGATGCGAATCGCATCGCCCGTGAGCTGCAGGAAGGTGTTGTTCTCGATCAGCGGCTTCTGGCCACCCCTCAGCAGGATGCCGGCATCCGAGTTCTGGTAGATGCGATTGTTCGCCGCGATGAAGGTGCCACCCCCCTGGACGTCGATGCCGATCGGATTGCCGTAGATGGCATTCTCGCGCAGCTCGCCCTGCGAGCCGATGTTCACTCCCATCTGCGTGTTGGCGTAGATCCGGTTGCCGATCAGCAGGCCGCCCGTCTGCCGGACGCCGATGCTGTTGTCGTAGATCTCGTTTCCGCGCGCCTCTCCGCCCGCGAGTTCGAGGCCGTGGGCGTAGTCGGCCGAGCGGTTTCCGTGGATCCGATTGCTCTCGGCGCGGCCTCCGCTCTGCACGCGCAGCGCGGGATAGGACGTCATGCCGGTGAACTCGTTGCCCAGCGCCACGGCGCCGCCCTGCACGTCCGCCCCCTGCGAGAGGCCGCTGAACTCGTTGCTCTCGATGCGCGACGCCGCGGACGAACGCACGCCGATGGAGAACTGGGCCGGCGGGTTCGTGAACCGGTTGGCTGCGATCAGCCAGTCGTCGTTCGAGGTGTTGATCTCGACGCCCGTGAAGAGGCGCTCGAAACGGCTCGCCGTCACCGTGATGCGGTCGCTGTCCGATCCGTAGGCCCCGAGGAGCGCATGATCGGCGTTGCGGAAGAAGAGATGGTCGATGGTGACGTCGTCCGCACCGACTGCTTCGAAAATGTGCTGCGAGTAGCCCGGCGTGTCGCCGCGCTCGAGGATGGCGGCGTTGGCCGCGTCCACGGGGCCCTGGATGCGGACGCCCGAGTCGTTCGTCTCGAGGCGGATGCTGGTCGTGAGCCGGTAGACGCCCGTGTCGATCAAGACGATGTCGTTCGGACCGAGGTCGTAGGTCTCGAGGAGCGCGCGCAGGGTGGCCTTCGGCCGCGACGGATCGAGGCCATCGTTCGCGTCGTCACCGATGGCCGTCGCATACTCGTCGCCCGCCGTCGAGGCGTCATTCACGTAGTAGGCGAAGATGGGCGGCGTCACGCGAAGCGACGCGTCCGAGACGTCCTCTACCGCCGGCACGGCCAGTGACGTGACGCGAACACGGGCGTGGTCGCTCACCGGGAAGAGCAGCGGATCGACCTGCCAGTCGAAGGCGCCATCGTTCGCCTCGTCGGCGGCGATCCCGATCCAGCTCCCGCCGTCGTCGGACGAGTAGTCGATCGCGACGTTGCCCGTGAAGCCGAACGCCCGCCAGCGGATGCCGAACGTCGTGCCCTGCGGGATCCCCTCTCCCCCGTTGGGCGTCGTCAGCAGGACGTACTGCGCGGGGCTCTTCGACGCCTGCGGGTGGTCGCCGAAGGCGCCGAGGTTGCGGTAGCCGCCGTTCGGCGAAGGCTCCTCCGCGAACGGATCCTGGGGCGCGCCGCGGTCGATGGCTGGCGACTGCTGCGCGTCGATCGTCTCGACGGCCGCGGTGAAGGCCGGAAGGCCCGTCGCGGCATCCAGCGCCGGCGCCAGCATGCCGCCGTGGAAGCTTCCGAACAGACTCTTCACGTGGAAGTCGTCGTCTCGGCCGTCGCTGCCGGGGCTGGCGTAGCCGAGCACGCCGTCCGTGCCGTCGGGATCGACGAAGAGGGGATCTCCCGTGATGCTCTGCCGGTCCCCGAACGTCGCGTTGCGCCAGGCTTGCAGCGTCGCCCTATCCGTGCCGCCGAAGTAGCCGACCCGGCCATTGCCGGGAATCTGGAAGAGATTGAAATCGCTCACGAGGCCGCGCTCGGCATTGCTTCCGACGCGCAGCGCGTAGCCGGCGCTCGCGACGAGTATGTTGTTCCGTACGCTGACGAGCGGCGGATCCGCTGCCAGCGCCTGGTCGATCGAGATTGCGTTTCCGCTCAGTGCGTAGACTGTGTTTCCGAGGATGTCGGACGCCAGATACGCGCTGATTCCGTCCTTCGTCGTGTCGTAGACGAGGTTCCCGACGATGCGGGAGCCGTAATCCCAGATGCCGGTCTCGGCTCCGTAGACGACGTTGCGCTCTGCGGTTCCGCCGCCGATGGTGATGCCGAAGCGGGTGCTCTCGTAGACGCGGTTCTCGCGCACGATCCCGCGCCCACCGTCGATCCCGGTGTCGTTGTGATGAACGACGTTCCGGACGATCTCCGGGCTGCCTCCCGGCGTGATGCCGCCATACCCGTACGCACCGGCGACGATCCCCTCTCCGGAACCCGAGTTCTGGCCGTAGACCGTGTTGCCGGCGACGAGAACGTTCGCCCCCGCGACGATCCCGGCCTGCGTGTTGTCGTGCACCCGGCTCCCGAGGCCGAGCGAGAGATCCTCGCTCCCGAGGACGAGCCGGCCGAGCGTCGTTCCCGCCGCGATGCCCACGCGGTTCCGGTAGGCTTCGAGGCGCTCGACCGAAGCGGTCGTCCCGTCTGCCGCGAGGTTCGCGAGCACGAAGCCGGCGTCGTGGTTGTCGAAGGCGCGGCTGTCGGCGAGCCGCTGCAGCGTGCCGCTGATCACGATCCCATGCTGTCCGGCGCGGCTCGCCGTGAGGCCCGTGAACTGCGCCAGCGGCGATGCCGACGAGACGTTGATGGCGTCGAGCGAGTGATCGGTCGCGGTGAGATTGCGAAGGCCGAGGTCCTCGACACCGCCACGCGCGATGAGGCCGTATTCGCCCCGCTCGATCGTGAAGCCCGAGACGTCCATCAGGTCGGCGTCGTCGAACTCGAGGATGGCCGGCAGGCGGTAGAGGGGATTCGCCGGGAAGAGGAGCGCCGTCGCGTCTCCCAGATTCGGCCCGGCGAGTGTGAAGGCTTCGTCGAGGCCGAGGCCGCGGTCGCTGCTCCCCGAGAGGCGGAGCGTCTCGAAGAGGTCGTAGCTCCCGGTATCGACGCGCAGCACGGCACCGGGGCCGAGATCGTAGACACGAACGAGGTTCACCGGGTTCGGCTTCGGCGCGTCGGCACGCTTCCCCGTGTTGCGGTTCGAGCCCGTCGCGCCGGGCGTGTAGGCATCTCCCGCGTTGCCGGCGTCGTCGACGAAGTACTGGGTGCCGTCCTCCGGGACCGTGAAGCTCTCGGTGCTGCGGTCGAGGACGAGCGGGTTGGTCACGAGTGAGACCTGGATCCGCAGGCCGTGCGTGCCGAAGCCGATGTCGGAGGTCGACGGAATCCAGATCAGCTCGCCGTCGTCGGGGGTCGCCGCGGCGATCGTCGTCACGAAGGCGGAGCCGTCGGCGGTGTCCTGGACCAGATCGACGCGCACGGGGGAGTTCGCTGCGTTTCCGAACGACTGCCACGCGATGGTGTGCGGCCGGTCGCGCTCCCAGTCGGTGTAGAGGTCCGGGAAGCGGAGCTGGAGGTGCGCGAACGCAGCCGGCGTCTCCTGCGGCGTCGCGGCGAAGGCGCCGAGGTCCGGCGCGAAGCCTTCGGGGACGGCGTAGAGGAAGGCGCCGTCGAAGAACGAGTCGTTTCCGAAGCTCGTGAGGCGGTCGGCCTCGAAGCGCAGCAGCACGCGGCGCGTGCCGATCGGGACCGCGGCGCGGTCGCCGACGAGGTCCCAGCGATCGCTCGCATCGGCGCCGTCGAGAACGATGCGCGAGATCTCGGCGCCTGCTCCGTCCTCGAAGAGGAGCAGCAGCCGTCCGTGATCGTCCGGCGCTACGCTGCCGGGCGTCCGATACTCGGCGCCGGCGCGCAGGCGGCCGCCGAAGACGAGATCGATCTGCCCCGCATCGAGCTGCGCAGCGGAGTAGCCGGCCGCAACGAGATCGACGCGCTGCTCGGCGAACGCCGAGGCCGCGATGCTCGGCGGCGCGAAGTAGCTCGCGCCCTCGAAGGCCCCCGGCGCGCTACTGCGCGGCACCGAGCCCGTGGTGACGTTCCAGCCCGCGAGCCCGCTCTCGAAGCCCGCGTTCGAGAGCAGGTTCACCTGCTCCGCCCGCACGCCGACGTCGGCCCGTGCGTCGCCGCGATCGAGCGTGGGGCTCGACCCGCGAAGCTGCGCGGCGAGGCCGAAGACCCGGTAGTCGTCGCGCCCGAACGAGACGAAGCGCGGCTCGGCGGCGAGCGGCGCGGGGGCCGTCGCTCCGATCGAGTGCAGGTCGAAGCGCGCCACGTCCGCCTGCCAGTCGAGCAGATCGGTGAAGTCGCGCGTCCAGAAGACGAGCTTGCCCGTCCCGCGCGCGAAGAGATCGTTCCAGTCGCTGAAGAAGCCCGTCTGGCTGTCGTTCGCGACCCATACGTCGTAGCCCGCCTCGGCGTAGAGGACGTTGCTCCGAAGCTCGACCTCGCTCGAGGCGCCGTCGATCCGGACGTTGTCGCCCGTCGCGCTGTAGAGCGTGTTCGAGACGATCCGCACGTCCTGTCGGCCGGAGACCAGGATGCCAGTCGTCGCGTCGTCGAAGACGAGGTTGTGGTGGATGCGTTGGCCCGAGCTCGCGCGGATACCGATGCCGTTGTGCCCGATGCGCGTGTACTGGATCGGCCCCGTCATCTCGACGCCGACGGCGTTTCGCTCGACGAGGCTCGCCCGCTCGTGATCGGTGCCGCCGAGGATGCCGCTACCGGTGACGCCCGTGCCGCCATCGAAGACGTGCTGTCCCTGCACGCGGCCGCCTTCGAGCAGGATCCCGGCTGCGTTGCCCGAGATTTCGTTCGGCCGGAAGGGGCCGACGAAGCCGAGCGCGTCGGCCTCGCTCGCGACGCTGGCCCGGATGCCCGTGTCGCCGTTTCGGATGCGGTTCCCGACCAGCTCCGCGCGCGCGGCGTAGACGACGCCCGTCACGGCTCCGGTCACGACGTTGCCGTCGATGGCGCCGCTGAAGGCGGCGGCGATGTCGAGACCGATGCCGATGACGCCCGTTCCGGCCTCTCCGATCTCGTTTCCCGCGATCCGCCCGCTGGCCGCGGACGCGATGCGGATGCCCGTGCTCGCAGAACGGATGCGGTTGCCGAGGATCGCAACATCGGCTGCGCCTCCCTCGAGCGTGACGGCGACCGACGCGCCGTCGAAGGTGTTGCGCACCACGGCGGTCCGGCTGCCGCCGGTAACCGTAATGCCCCCGCCGGTGACGTGGTTGTCGGCGAGCGTCACGTCGGCGCCGCCGTCGACGCTGGCCCCCGCCGCGAGCTCGAGCCCCTGCAGGGCACTGCCTGGCGCGCTGCTGATCGAAACGACACCGGTCACCCGACTTCCGAAGTCGGGGGCTCCCACGACGAGCACACCCGCATCGTTCGCACCGATCGTGAAGCCCGGCTGGCTGCCTGCTTCGACCACGATCACGTCGCCGGAGCCGAGATCGTTCGCGGCGAGGACCTGCGCGACCGTCGTCGTCGCATTCGCCACGTAGACATGGACGACGTCGAAGTCGTTGCCGCGGACGAAGATCTCGCTGCGCAGCGGCGCCCCGTCCTGCCACGCGAGGAAAGGATGGCCCGCGGCATCGACCGCGAGCACGGCGCTCGCCGGCACGCCCCCCGTGGCGCTGATGCCCTCGGCCTGTGCGTCGCCGGGCAGCTCCTCGGCGAATGCGGATCCATTCCACTGCTTCGCGAAGAACGAGGAGCCGCCTCCCTCGCGGCGCAGCGGAGAGTCGTCGGACCAGACGAGGTGCAGGCGCCCCCCGCCGCTCGCGAGCTTCGGCGCATACGCCATGCCGGAGGTCGCGGAGATGCCCGTCGCACTGCTCGCACCCGCTCCGGCTGCAACGAAGGCCGCACCGCTCCAGCGCACCGCGTAGATCTCGGAGGGCAGCACGTCCGGCCCCCGGCTCTGCTGCCACGCGACGAAGAGATCGGAGCCGAGATAGGCGAGCGCGGGCGCGGTCGCATCGCGCGTCGTCTGGCTGACGCCGCCGCCCCCACCCGAGCCGCCGAGCGCGTTCCACGCGCCGCTCGCGTACTCGCGCAGGTGGACCTGCTTCGCGCTCCCGTTCTGTGCCGTCCACGCCGCGGCGACCTTCGTGCCGTCGGTGGCGAGCGTGAGCTCTCCAACGACCGCGCTGCTTCCCGAAACACCGCTGCCGCTCGCCGCGCCGCTGCCGAGCGCGCTCCACGCGCCGGAGGAGAAGCGCTTCGCGTAGACGCGCTGGGTCCCCGTCGAGACGTCGAGCCACGCCACCACAGGGCCCGCGTTCGTCGAAACGATCCGTGCGGCGTCTGCGCCGCCCGTCGCCGAGAGGCCGCCTGCGGACAGCGACGTTCCGAGCGCGACCCAGCCGCCGGCGCCGCCGTTCGCTGCGGGATCGAAGCGCGCGGCGAAGAGATCGCTCGCCGAGCCTTCGATCTCGGTCCAGACCACGATCGGATTTCCGGTGATCGGGTCGATCGCCATCACGGGCCGGCGCGAGCTGGCGGCGGTCCGGGAGATCCCGCCCCCCGACGCGCTCCCGGAGACCGATTCCCATCCCGTCGCGCCGCGCCGCGCGACGTAGATCTCGAAGTTCCCGTTGCGCGAATCGGCCCACGCGGCCCACAGCCGGCCGAACGCATCGACCACGAGGGCGGGATCGACCGAGGCCGCGAGATCGCCCGAGAGGCCAAAGCCGAGCGCCGACCCGCCGAGATCGCGCCAGCGCCCGCTCGCGACTGGCACGTCCGGGAGCGACGGCGTCGCGCGCGGGCTCTGCACGTACGCGACGACCAGCGGCGCGGGCGTCGCGGCCGGCGCGACGAAGTCCGCGGGGTTCAGCCCCTCACCGGCACCGAAATCGACGAGGTCGCTCGCGCCGGAGCCGGCATCGATCGCGTCGTCTCCGCCTTCGCCGAAGAGCACGTCGTTGCCGCCACTCCCGAACAGGCGATCGCTTCCCTGCCCCAGCGTGGTGACGTTCGTGCCGAAGTCGCCGTACACGAAGTCGCGCGCCGCATCGTCGCCGCTGCCCGCCTGCGTGTGGCCGTAGAGCACGTCGTGGTTCGCACCGCCGACGAGGACATCGGAGCCGGCGCCGCCTTCGAGCAGATCGTCGCCCGTACCACCGTCGAGGATGTCGTCGCCTTCTCCGCCCTGGAGGACGTCGTTCCCGCCGTTTCCGAAGACACGGTCGCGGCCGGCTTCCCCAAGGAGCAGATCCGCTCCGTCGTCGGAGCCGTAGAGAACGTCGTCGTCGTCGCCGCCTTCGAGACGGTCTCCCACGCCTCCGCCGCCGTACAGCTCGTCGCGCCCCGCGCCGCCGCGCAGAAGGTCCATGCCCCACTCGCCGTCGAGCAGGTCGTCGCCCGCGTCGCCTTCGAGCTGGTCGTTGCCGAGACCGCCGTAGATGCGGTCGTCGTCACCGCCGCCGTGCACGAGATCGCCGTGCACGCCGCCGTCGATGAAGTCGCTCCCAGCTCCGCCGGAGACGACGTCGGCGCCGCCGAGGCCGAGGATCGTGTCGTCGCCCGCGCCGCCGTCGAGCAGGTCGCCGAAACGTGTCGCATCGAGGAGATCGGGATCGTCGCCGCCTTCGTCCGAGCCCACGAGCACGTCGTCGCCGTCGTCGCCGTAGACACGCCCCAGGTAGCCCGTGCCGGCGAGAAGCCAGTCGTTGCCCGAGCCGCCGAAGAGGTCGTCGTTGCCTGCACCGCCGTCCACATAGTCGTCGTTCGGTCCGCCGGAGAGGAAGTCGTCGCCGTCGTCACCGAGGAGCCAGTCGTCGCCGGTGGCGCCGTAGATCGCGTCGCGACCCGCCTCGCCGTGCAGGCGATCGGCGTCGAACCCACCCGTCAGCTCGTCGTCGCCGATCCCGCCGCGCAGCACGTCGAAGCCCGCGTCGCCGAAGAGCCGGTCAGCGTCCTCTTCACCGAGCAGGAGGTCGTCGCCTTCCTGGCCGCGCAGCGTGTCGGCGCCAGTCGAGCCGAAGATCCTGTCCTCGCCCATGCCGCCCAGCACGTCGTCGTTGCCGGCGCCGGCGTAGATCAGATCGTCGCCGGCGTCGCCGCTGATGCGGTCATCGCCGTCTTCGCCGTAGACGAGATCCTCGCCTTCGCCACCGGAGATGAAGTCTCCCCCGGTGCCGCCGTGGATCTCGTCGCGGCCGGAGGCGCCGTAGATCGTGTCGCTGCCGGCGTCGCCGAGAAGCAGATCGTCTCCAGCCTCGCCGAAGATCGTGTCGTCGCCCAGGCCGCCGTAGATGCGATCGACCGCGCCCTCGCCGTGCAGCTCGTCGTTTCCCCCTTGGCCGAAGAGCTGGTCCTCGTCCGTTCCGGCCTCGCTGCCTCCGGTCGCGAGATCACCCCAGAGCACGTCGCGGGCGCCGTCGTCGCCGGCGCCGGAGACGCTGTGGCCGTAGAGCACGTCCTTGCCCCGGCCGCCGACCAGCGTGTCGCCACCGGCCTCGCCACTCAGCTCGTCGTCGCCGTCCTCCCCTTCGAGACGGTCCGCGCCGCCGCCGCCGAAGAGCAGGTCCTGACCGAGCCCGCCGTAGAGGCCGTCGACGTCGAGGTCGCCGTAGAGGCGGTCATCGCCGTCGTCGCCGCGCAGGTTGTCCTCGCCCGCGCCTCCGTGCAGCTCGTCGTTGCCGATGCCTCCGCGCAGCAGGTCGGCGCCGCTGCCGCCGTCGAGCGCGTCGCCGCCCTCGATGCCGAACAGGAGATCGTCGCCGTCGTCGCCGTAGAGCCAGTCGTCTCCGCCGCGGCCCTTCACGAGGTCACGCCCTGCGCCGCCGTGCATCTCGTCGCGACCGCCGCCGCCGAGGAGCACGTCATCGCCATCGCCGCCGGAGATCACGTTCTGGTAGACGATGTCGGGTTCGATCTCGATCGAGTCGTTGCCGAGACCACCGTCGGCAACGATGCGCACCACGGCCGGACCGAGCGCGCCGTTCGGATCGCCCTTCGGCGGGATCTTCCCGTAGGCCTGCTCGAGACCGAAGGCCTTCACGATCACGACGTCGTCGGTGAGGCGCGTCACCGTGAAGCTCTCGTCGCCGTCGGTGTAATACTTCGGGTCGCGCTGGCCGCGATCTGCCGGTGCCAGCCGCTCTCCCGCGCGCGGCCCCATGTTGAGCAGCAGCGTGCCGTCGGCCTCGAGCGTGGCGAGCTTCGGCGGCGGCCCCGCGCACAGGCCGAGCGGGAACTCGAAGAGCGTGACGCGTGCGATCTCGAAGCTTCCGCTCACCTCGAAGGGCCAGACGCCCACCTCCCAGTAGACGCCGAGGAAGGCGCCCATCTGGCCCGAGATGTCGAAGATGCAGAACGGGCCGCCTCCGCCGAGATGCTCGAAGATCTCGCCGCCGCGGACCTTCCCGTCGTGGTTGTCGTCCTTCAGGTTGAAGTCGATGCTGGTGAAGACGCCGCCTTCGACGCCCACCGACGCCACGCCGATCGAGAAGCCCGCACCCGCCGAAACCTTGCCCTCGAGCGTCAGCTCTGGGACGTCTTTCCCGCCTACGGTGTCGGCGACGAAGAAGCCGTCGAAGAGAAGGAGCGGGTTCTTGTTCGTGCTCTCGGCGAAGGTCCGGAAGCCGTGCGTGTCGTAGCCGAGCTCGAAGTCGATCACGGCGCTGATCTGCCCGGCGAGGCGAACGACGATCGGAATGGGTGACGGCGTCGGCAGCGGGAACGACTGGCTGAGCTTGAAGCTCAGCTCGAGGCGCGGGACGTCGTAGCGGACGAGATCGATGTCCTTGCCGAAGATGAGCCCGAAGGCGCTGGCCGGGTCTTCGAGGATCGGGAAGCGGAAGCCGCCGCCGGTGATGTTGGAGGACGCCTCCGCGAAGCTGCTCGCCTTCTGCTGGAGCTGCTGGCTCGGGTCGATGGACGGCGCCTGGAACAGCCCGGAGAGGTTCGCGTTCTCGAGGTCGATGTTCGGCTGCCGGAGGTCGAAGCTCGAGAGGTTGAGGCTGCCGAGGTCGATGTAGACGTTGCTCCCCACCGTGTCGAAGGCGTTCGCGAAGTCGATCACGTCGGCCACTGCGGAGAGGAAGATCCCGGCCGTCTGGAAGCCCTCACCGAAGAGACCGGCGAGGTCGATGGGCGTCACCTTCTTCTTCATCAGGTCCGAGATCACCGGCACCCGCGAGGTGAGGATCTTGATGATCGGCTCGAGCGGGCCAGTGACCGTCTTCACGCGGTCGACCAGCGGGCCGAGCACGCCGGAGATGAAGCTACCGAGATCGAGGCGGCCATTGACCAGCCGCACGTCTGGCTTCGAGCCCGTGAGGCCCGTGCCGGAGCCAAAGCTCCAATCGAGCTGGAGGTCCGCGAGCAGCCGCGGGAAGTCCTCGACCTCGTCGCCGCTGCCGTCGGACAGGCCGAGCGAGAGCTGGAGGTTGACGTCGGCCGTGCCTTCGATCCGCGCGGCGAGGATGCTCGTCACCGGCGACGACGTGAGCTCCGCGAAGGTGAGGTGGTTGCCCGCCGAGGGATCGCGGATGTCGACGACGAACCTGCCGAGGAAGCTGCTCGGCTTCGCTCCATCCTGATCGACGTCGACGCCCGGATTGGCGGCGCTCCCGTCCGCATCCTCGTCGGAGATCGACGCCGTCAGAAAGCCGATGGTGCCGCGCGCGACGACGTCGGGGATCGAGACGTTGAAGTCGACTTGCAGCTCGTCGACGGTCGAGGTGTCGAAGTACGCGCCCTCGGTCTTGCTCACGCCGAAGCCGAGGGCGAGCTGCCAGCCGAGGAGCAGCACCACCTCGCTCCCCGGATCGACACGCAGCCCGAGGCCTGGCAGTCCGACCGCGAAGTCGATCGGGATCTGGGCGGCGACGATGCTCTGCCGCAGACGGGTCTTGAAGTCGATGCGGTCCGGGATCCCGTTCGTGGGCGTCGGCGTGAGGACGATGTCCTCCTTCGTCGACGTCGCGTCCGGAACCCCGTCGTTGCCGGCGTCGGTGAAGGTCGGATCGATGAGATCGAGCCCGCCGGGCGCCGACCCGAGCACGTTGAACAGCTCGTCGCGGATCGCCTCGGCCGCACGGCTGCCGCCTCCGAGCGCCGTGTGCAGGCGGTCTACCACCTGCTGGCGGAGCGTCTCGAGGAAGTTGGCGGCGTCCGCGAAGCCCTGCCCCACCAGCGGGAGCTCGACGCCGAAGACCTGTCCCTTCAGCGCCTCCTGGAGGCCGCGCAGCAGCACGTCGAAGCCATCGACGATGGCGCCGAGATCGTTCGAGAGGTTGAGCGAGCCGATGGCGCTCTGAAGGGCCGAGGTCGGCACGCTGAGCGTCGTCGTGGCGGGAATGTTCGCGAGGTTCCCGATCGAGAACGAGACGGTGCCGAGAGCGCTGGCCGCGGTCGGATAGAAGACGGGAAGGCTCGCGCTCACCTCTCCCGAGACGCTCAGCGCGAAGCTTCCGGTGCCGATCTGGTCGGTGAACCAGCGGCCGCCCGAGCCCGGCGAGAGACCGACACGGATCGACGCCGGGCCGCCACCGCCCGGCTGCGAGAGCCGCGCGCTCCCTCCCTTCACGAAGACACCGAGCGGACCGACTGCGGCCTGGAAGTCGAGGGGGCTCGCGTTGCGTGCGTAGGCCAGGAGCGAGAGCGCGCTCGAATCGAGCAGGTAGGGCCGCGGGCTCTGCGGGTTCGAGAGATCGACACCGAGAACGGCGTCGAGGCTCGCGCTGGCATCGAACGCCAGCACGGCGGCGCCGCTCGCGAGGTTCGTGACCCCCGGGATCCCCGCGCTTCCGAGGCCGAGATTGAGCGCGACGTCTCTCGACACCGCGGCCGGGGCGTACTGGAGCGAGATCCGCAGGTCTTGCGCCGAAGGCACCGAGACCGAGAGCAGCCCCGGCGCGATCCCGAGGCCCTGCTCGAGGGCCTGCTCGAGGAGTTGCAGCGACGCGATCGGCGGCGCGTTCGCGATGCCGTCGACCAGCGAGGACAGGGAGTCCGCGAAGCGCAGCGTGTCGTCGAGCTCGAGGCCGATCAGCGGCAGCGGCCCTCCGACCAGCGGCAGGCTTCCCATGGTGCGCAGGGCCGTCACGAGGCCGCGCAGCGCGGCCACCACGTCCTGCGTGTCGAAGGCCTGGAAGCCGAGCAGCGCATCGAGGTCCGTGAAGGTGACGGCAGGCGCCGGGCCGGGATGAGTCAGATCCGCGAAGCTCGCGACGATGCGCGGCGACGGCCCGACCGGGAGCGAGACCCCGGCGTCGACCGTCACCGGCAGATCGACGTTCGCGCTGCAGCTCGTGGTGAGCAGGAACGTACCCGAGAGGTTGTCGAGACGATCGAAGAGGTCGAGCAGACGCAGCGCCTGGCCGGTGCGCGGCGTCAGGCTGAGGCTCCCCGTGGCGCTCGCGGTGCCGTTCACGATGTCGATGCCGACGAAGCCGAAGTTGGCGCTGGCGTCGATGTCCGCCGCGGAGAGCGCGAGGCTCCCGCTGGCTGTGAGATTCGAGAGCAGCGCGCGATCGGCACCGGCGTCGCTGGCGATGCCGAGGGCACCCGGCGCGGCGGTGCCCGAGGCGAGCGGGATGCCGAGCTCGGTGGCCGCGGGGTCGCCCGCTGCGGCCGTCACCTGGAGCGAGGCGACGCCGCTCGGATTGGTGACGCGCAGCACGAGCCGGCCGCCGTCGAGCAAGGCCTCGACGCGCTTCACGCCGGCCGCACGCAGGGCCTCCGTCACGTTGCGCGCCAGCGCCTCCTGCGGCGAGACGACGGTATCCACGCCCAGCGACGGGTTGCTGGGGTCCTTCAGCGCCTGGCCGGTCGTCTGCGATGCGAGCACGACGATGTCGTGGAAGCCCGCCTCGCCGTTCACTCTCACCCGGAAGTGCGCGTCCGACGAGAGCTGGCCCGTGACGGGCAGCACCGTCGTACCATCGAGCGCCGCGAAGCTCGAAGGCTGCGCCTTCGCAAGACCGAGCTCGGTGGTGGCGGTGCCGTCGGCGTCGGCGCTCACGAGGATCGAGGCCTCGGCCGAGCCGGGAGGCGTCGTGAGCTGCACGCGAGCGCCGTACAGCGACGCCGTGACGCCGCTCACGCCGGCTGCCGTGAGCGCAGCGTTCAGGTCGGCAACGAGCTGGTTCCGGTTCGTATTGCCGGGCTTTCGCGCCAGCGTCACCGCCACGGGCGCGGCGCCGTTCACCGCGATCTCGAAGACGGCATCGGCCGAGAGCACACCGTTCGCAGGGAGGTCCTTGAATCCGGCGAGCTTGGCCGAGAAGGGAGCGAGATCGATGTCGAGGCCGAAGGAGACGTTGCCCGACGCCGTCACCTCGATCTGGCTCGAGGTGGTGACGCTCCCGAGCGGATCGAGCTCGAAGTCGAGGGCGAGCGGCTGCAAGACGGGCAGGAAGCTCCCGCCGACGGCGATCTGGTAGTGGAGACGATCAGCGCCGCCGTCGAAGCCGAGCCCGACCTGCGCGGCCGAGAGGCCGAGAAGGGAGCCGATCTTCGCCGCCAGCTCCTGCGCCGTGTCGATCTCGGGGCTGGGCGCATCGCGGAGCCTCTGGACGAGGCCTTCGTCGAGGATCCGCGGGAGACCGAGCGCCTCGCCGAAGCTCACGTCTCCCGCGAGGAGCGGCAGCCTCGTGTCGAGGCCGTCCGCTCGCGAGAGCTCGTCGAGCAGACCCGACACCTGATCGAAGATCCCGATGACGCTGTCTGGTGTCACGCGCCCGAAGGCGCGGAGATCGTCGGCGCCGGGGCCGTGGAGCTGCAGCGGGAGACCGCCCGGGGTGAAGGGATTTCCCTCGAGCCGCACGCTCGTACCTTCGGGAAGGGCATAGCTCCCGACGCTCGCCGTGACGGGAAGCGTGGCCGTCGCCGTCGCCGTGGTCGCGTTCACGCTGGCGAGCGCGTCGAGCGTGGTGCCGAGGAGCTCCGAGAGCGTGAGGTTGCCAGCGGCGTCACCGTCGGGGTTCGCGAGGCTCGCCGTGACGTCGACGTCGAGCGCGATCGTGCCGCCCGAGACTGCGGCTCCGAGGAAGCCGAGGTTCACCGGGAAGCCGACGTTCGACGCCGAGACGTTGGCACCGAACGTGAGGGTCGAGACGCGGACGAAGAAGGCGTCGGCCGGGGCGAGCGAGGGGTCGGCGTCGAAGCCGAGGGTGAGATCGAAGCCGACGCTCGTCTCGAGATCGAGCGCGAAGCTGCCGCTGCTCGATACCTGGAGATCCCCGGCCCCCGCGACCGAGAAGCTCGCTGCGTCGGACCGGGTACCGTCGATTCGCTTCTGGAGCAGCAGCAGGTCGCCGTCACTGGCATCCGTCGCGCCGAGGGCGGCCGCGAGGCCGGCGGAAGTGCCGCTGCCGCCGCCGAGGCCCTGGAAGTAGGCCGTCGCCGGATCCACCAGCGTCGTCTTCACGATGTCGGCGAGATCGAGCGCCGAGCCGAGGGAGGGCGCGAGACCCGTCGCCTGCGACAGGAGCAGCGGGAGCGCCTGACCGAGCTCGTCCGCGCCCTGGAGCTGCTGCGCGAACTGCTGCACACCGGCGAGACCTTGCTGGATCGCGGCCTGCGCGACCGGCGCCAGGGGATCCGCCGAGAGCAGGAGCCGGGGCTCCAGCGGCTCCAGCAGGAAGGCAGACGGCCGCTCGCGGAGCCGGGCCCCTTCCAGCGGGCGCATCCGCTTGTAGAAGAACCGGCCGAGGTCGAGGGGCATCGGGGGACCGCCTCCACGAAACCGCTTGCGACAGGCCGGCCGCAAACGACGAGTTGCCGGTGGCCCGACCCGAGGCCCCGGCGCTGCATCCGCTGTCGCCGTCTTATACCACGGACTACTGCAGGGGAGGTGGACCGATTCCGGCGCTGGTGGCTTCGGAGGACCGCCGTACGTGCCCGCCTGGTCCTGCAGCCAACCGGCAGCTCCTTCTCACCCCGAGCCGAGCTCGGCGAGCAGCGCGTAATAGCCTTCGGGCGCCCAGCTGATGCGCACACCGAACCCCAGCGCGACCACCGCCGTGGCGGTGCGGTTGGGCTGCGAACGGCGGGTCACGCAAACGCGAATCGGGATCTCCGCACCGGCCATCGACCGGAGCACCAACTCCATCTCGGCGCCCTCCGCCGGCTGTGCCGTGCTCTGCACGAAGAGGCCGCGTGCCGAGACGTTGTCGACGATGCCCGTGTGGCGCCGGCCGTCGATCTGGAACTCGCAGCTCACCCGGTGCCGGCTGCGCCCGAACGTCCGTCTCTCCTTCATCAACGAGCACCTCCTCGCTCTCGTGTCGCCGTGGTCGGATCGACTTCGGACGACGACACCCGACTCGGCCTCGAGCCCGGGGCACTGCGGAGCGTAGCTTCGTGTCTGCCGCGAAGAGCGTCGTTCTCCGTAACGACATCGCAGACATGTCATTCGGTACGACCGCCCGCTCAGGTCGCCGAGACGCCCTCGATGCCGAGACGTACCAGCGCATCGTGCGTGAGCGGTACGTAGGCGCGAGCTGTCGCATCGCGTACGAAGAGCGGGTCGCTCACGCGCTGGGGGTCGTAGCCTTCCTCTCGCAGCGAGATCTTGCGCAGCTTGAAGGTCGTGGTGACGTCGGCCTCGCTCACGAGGCGGACGAAGACCGGCGCGGCGTGGGAAGCGAGCCGGTCGGTCGTCCAGGCAAAGAAGGCCCCGCCGTCGAACGGCAAACCCTTCGACAGCACGAGTGCCGCCATTCCGGCGCGCCCCTCGGTCCCCGGTACGCGGACGCCGTACACGTTGGCGATCTCGAGGCCCGGGAATCCCGCGAGCGATTCCGCGACCTCCTGCGTCGACACGTTCTCGCTCTTCCAGCGGTAGGTGTCTCCGATGCGGTCGACGAAGCTGAAATACCCGTCGGCGTCGGCGCGCAGCAGGTCACCCGAACGGTACCAGCGGTCGCCGCGCTCGAATACGTCGCGCAGGATCTTGCCCGAGGTGGCCGCTGCATCGGTGTACCCTTCGAACCGCCCCGCTCCAGAGTCCGGAAGCTCGAGAATGCGGCCGACGAATTCACCGGCTTCTCCGGGAGCGCACTCCACGCAGAAGCCCCGGGAGTCGCGCGGGTGAGTCTCCGTCTCGAGATCGAAACGGATCAGCCGCCCGTTGTGGCGCTCCGGGTACGGGATGCGCCCGCACGATCCCACGACGCCGTCGAGATTGATGAGCGAGGTATTGGCTTCGGTGGAGCTCCAGCCCTCGAGGATGCGCTCGACGCCGAAACGCTCGAGGAAGACCCGCCACACGTCGGCGCCGAGGCCGGCGCCCATCATGACGCGGAGCCGATGGTCGCGGTCGTAGGGTCCCGGGGGCTGGTTTGCGAGGTAGCGACAGATCTCTCCGACGTACTGGAAGCCGGTGACGCCGCGGCGGCGCACCTCGCCCCAGAAACGACTGGCGGAGAAGCGGCGCGCGAGCCAGAGAGATGCTCCCTGCGAGAGCGCGCACGAGGTGACGACCATCCCGGCAGCGCCGTGGTGAAGGGGCAGGACGCAGGCGATGACGTCGTTCTCGCCGTAGCCGGCTACGGCAGACATGCCGTCGCCGACCCCGAGCCAGCGCATGTGCGAGAGGCGGGCGGCCTTGGGTAGGCCCGTCGTTCCCGACGTGAACAGGTAGAAGAGGTCGTCGCCGGCGACGAGTCCCGCGCGCAGGGCCGGGTCGGGGTTGGCATCCGACCCGGCGGCGAGCAGCGCATCCCACGATGCGGCGGCGTCCGGGATCGATCCGGGCAGCTCGGAGTCCGTGTCCCCTGCGACGAAGAGCGGGGCGTCTGGCGTGCGGCCGAGGCTCGAGAAGGCGGCAGCCGATTCGCTGCCCGCGACGATGAGGCGCGGCCGCACCGTGTCGAGGGCGTGCTGCAGCGTGCGGCCCCGAAGCTGCGGGCCGAGCAGGGCCGTCGTGACTCCGAGCTTCGAGAAGCCCATCCAGGTTGCCAGGAACTCGGGCCGGTTCTCCATGATCAGCGCGGCCACGTCGCCCCGTTCGAGCCCTGCTTCCCGGCCCGCGTACGCGCTCCGGTTTGCGTCGGCGTTGAGAGCGCCGTACGAGAGGTCTCGCGTCTCGTACCTCACGAAGGGTCGCTCGGGGTGCGCGTGGGCGCGTTCCTCGAGACGGTCGGCGACCGTGTAGGCCTGGCTCGGAGTGTGACGCAGCGTTGCGGCCGAGAGCCGCTCGAGGCGTTTCCAGCTTTCTTCGCGCGAGATGGGCACGGGACCTCAGGGATGGGAGACGGCAGGGGGGCCGCTGCTCGCTCGCGCCGCAGCAATCCGCACCGCAGTCACCTTGAACTGCGGGCACTTCGACTTGGGATCGACGTAGGGTCCGATCAGGCAGTTGGTGTGGGTTTCGGGGAAGTGGAACGAGAGGAAGACCGTCCCCGGCTGGACCCGCCGGATGATCCGGGCGCGGGCGGTCGTCTTGCCCCAGCGGCTCTCGATCGCAACCGGAGCGCCGTCAGCGATGCCTTCGCGAGTCGCGTCACTGGGATGGATCTCGAGGCGGTCGCCGGAGACCAGCGCCAGCTGCCGGGTACGCCTCGTCATCGTTCCAACGTTGTAGTGCTCGAGGATTCGGCCGGTGATGAGCAGGTACGGGAAGGCGCTGTGCCCGTGCTCGGGGTTCGGCTCGTGCTCGACGGGGATGAGGTGCGCGCGGCCGATGGCGAAGCCATCGGAGTGGACGGTCGTGGTGCCAGGATGGTCCCTCGACGGGCACGGCCACTGGAGGCCGTCTCCGCCGAGGCGGTCGTAGGAAACCCCGCCGAACGACCCGGGCGCCACGGCAGCGATCTCGTCCATGACCTCATCGGGAGATTCGTAGGACCAGCTCGCGCCGAGGGCCCGCGCAGCGTCGCGTACCACCAACCAGTCGGGACGCGCCTCTCCCGGCGGCGGCGCCGCCGGGCGGACCCGCTGGATCCTGCGCTCGCCATTGGTGAAGGTGCCGTCCTGCTCGAGCGCGGCCGCCGCCGGGAGCACCACGTGTGCGAGCCGCGCCGTCTCGGTCATGAAGAGCTCCTGTACCACCAGGAAGTCGAGGGCGCCGAGCTGGTCCCGCACCCGGTCCGACATCGGGTGCGCCTGGACGAGGTCTTCGCCCTGCACCCAGAGCGCCCGGATCCGCCCGTCGCCGGCGGCGTCGAGCATCTCCTGCTGGGTGAGGCCTGGCTCGCGCGGAGGCGCGGCTCCCCAGAGCCGCTGCGTCAGCTCTCGCACCTCGTCTTCGTCGAGGCGCTGATAGCCGGTGATGCGGTCGGGCATGCTCCCCATGTCGGCGTTGCCCTGGACGTTGTTCTGCCCGCGAAGCGGCAACATCCCTGCGCCGGGGCGCCCGATGGATCCCGTCAGCAGGGCGATGTTGGCGAGCGCGATCACCGAGTCGACGCCCTGGGTGAGCTCGGAGAGGCCGAGGCCGTGGACAAACAGGGTCGGGCCGGCGTCGCCGAGGAGGCATGCCGCGCGCTCGATCTGCGCGAGGGGCACGCCGCACGCGCGTACGCTGGCGTCGAGGTCGAGGCGCAGGGTGGCGTACTCGAAGATCTCGACGTCGCAGCACCGTTCTGCGAGATAGGCGGTGTCGATCCGTCCCGACGAGACCAGGAGCTTTGCGATGGCGCCGAAGAGCGCCACGTTGGTTCCCGGCGTGAGCGCCAGGTGGACGTCGGCGACCTCGGCCAGCTCGATCGCACGCGGATCGACGACGATGAGCGGCGTTCCGCCGAGGGCAGCTTGCAGGATCCGTGCGCCGATGACCGGATGGGCTTCGGTGGCGTTGGCGCCCGCGACGACGATCAGCTTCGCCCTCTCGATGTCGGCGTACGATGCCGACGCGGCGCCCGTTCCGGTGACGGCACCGAGGGCGAGGGCCGTCGACGAGTGGCAGACACGGGCGCACGAGTCGACGTTGTTGCTGCCGAAGACCGAGCGCAGGAGCTTCTGCAGGAGATATGCCGCCTCGTTGGTCGACCGCGACGACGTCATGGCGCCGAGCGACGCCGCGCCGTGCCGGTCGGCCACGGCGCGCAGGCGCCGTGCAACCTCGGCGATCGCGGCCTCCCAGCCGACCCGTTCCCATCCGTCGCCGCGGCGTACCATCGGAGCGACCAGCCGGTCGCTCGATCCGCGAAAGGCGTGGGCGTAGCGGCCCTTGGCGCAAAGGTGCCCGCGGTTCACCGCTGCGCCCGGAACGCCGCGGATCGCCACGACGGAGCCGGCGGTGGAGGCGATCTCCACCCGGCAGCCGACGCCGCAGTAGCCGCAGACGCTCTCGGCCGTCCGCAGGGCCCGTCGCTCGCCTTCCCGGTCGACATCGTGGAGTGCCCCGGTCGGGCAGCGGTCGACGCAGGCCCCGCACGCGACGCACGGGCTGGAGGCGATGTCTCCATGGGGGCCGATCCAGAGCTGCTCCGAGCCTCCCCGGCCTCGCACCGAAAAGCTCGAGCAGCCCTGGATCTCGTCGGCAGCATGGATGCAGCGGCGGCACAGGATGCACGCATCGGCGTCGAAGCGCAGGTACGGATGCCGGTCGTCGATCGGGCGGAGCCGCGCGGCCGGCGCCACCGTGACGCCATGGCGCCGCAGGAGCCGGTCGAACTCGGAGTCGGCGCCGGGACGCGGCCGGTAGCGGCGCTCGCCGACGATCCATTCGAGCAGGTCTCTTCGCAGGCGCTCGATCCCGGCGGTTGCCGTTCGGATCGACATCCCGTCCCGCAGCTCCTGGTGGCACGCCGCCACCAGCGTCGGGTGGTCGTCGACGGAGACCGAGCACAGCCGGCAGCCCCCCTCGGCAGCGAGCCCTGGAACGTGACAGAGCGTCGGGATCGCGACGCCGAAGCGTGTCGCCACTTCGAGGATCGACTCGCCTGCCGTCGCAATGACGGCGATGCCATCGATGGTCGCGGCGATCACGAGACTTCCGCTGCGAGCCGGCCGAGGCGCCGGATCGGCTGTGGGATCATCTGGCCGAAGGCGCACAGGCTCGCCGCCTCGGCGACGTCGAGGATCCGGTCGATCTCACCGGAGCGGCCCTCGCTCCACGCGGCCTCGGCACGCCGTGAGCCGAGGGCGCACGGAGCGCACTTCCCGCACGACTCCTCGCTCCAGAACGCCAGCCAATGGGCGGCGAGCGCGTTCCAGTCGGCGCCTTCCGGGACCGCGACGATTCCGCCGTGCCCGAGGCGAAGGGCAGGGCTCATGTAGGAGACCGGGACGTTCCACTCGTCCGGCGTGAGGACGCTCCCCATCGGGCCGCCGACGAGAACGGCGGCGAGAGGGCGCTCCGGCGCGGCGCCCGCGATGACGCCGCCGAGATCGGCGCCGAACTCCACCTCGACGAGACCGGTCTCGGCGAATCCTGCGGAGAGGCTCAGCACCTTGGTTCCGCTGCAGCCGGCCGCTCCCATCTCGCGGAAGGCCCGAGGGCCCCGCCGCACGATCCACGGCACGCTCGCCAGTGTCTCGACGTTGCCGACGACCGTCGGCATCCCCCACAGCCCCGCAGCCGTCGGGTAGGGCGGCCGCAGCCGTACCTCGCCGCGCCGGCCTTCGACGGCGGCGAGGAGCGCGGTCTCCTCGCCGCAGACGTAGCTTCCGAGGCCGACGACGACGTCGATCTCGCACGAGAAGCCGCTGCCGAGGATGCGGGGCCCGGCGAGGCCCGCGGTCCGGGCGTCCCGGACCGCTCGTCGCAGCACCTCGGCCGCGCGCGGGTACTCGCCGCGGACGAAGACGATGGCCTGCGCTGCGCCGACGGCGAAAGCGCAGAGGAGCAGCCCCTCGAGGACCGTGTGCGGATCGCACTCCATGAGCGTCCGGTCGACGAACGAGCCGGGATCGCCTTCGTCGCCGTTGGCGATGGCGACCTTGAGCAGCCCCGGCGCCCCGGCGCAGGCGCGCCATTTGGCTCCCGCCGGAAAGCCCGCTCCGCCGCGTCCGCGAAGGGCCGAGGCGTCGACCGCTTCGAGCAGGCGCGCCGGCCCATCGCGGAGCGCGGCGGCGAGCCCTTCGTAGGCCCCGGCCTCTCGCGCGGCATCGATGTCGTCGCAGCGGCCGCGCACGAGGCGTTCCAGAACCACGGGAGCTCGGGAGGTCACGCGGATTCGCGGCAGCGGGTCGAGGGGGTCGCCCGTGACGGCGCCGGCGGCGCGGCCGTCAGCGCGCAGATGTACCGGCGACCGGTCACAGTATCCGAGACAGCTCGCCGCCGCCGCACCAGCGGGCGCCGCGCCGCGGAGCGTGCACGACGTCCCGCGG
The DNA here is from genome assembly GCA_963710635.1 of uncultured delta proteobacterium. Lineage (GTDB taxonomy): Bacteria > Myxococcota_A > UBA9160 > UBA9160 > UBA9160 > MYXO. The sequence continues at coordinate 2,819,668 of CAVQAY010000004.1, read as the reverse complement.
CAGGCGAGCGCACGAGCGTCTCCGGCCGGCGGCAGCGAGAAGAAGCTCGCTGCGCCGATGACCTCGGCGGCCGGCAATCCCATCGACTCCGCCAGCGCCGCCGCCCGCAGCTCGATGCCGACCGGCTCGCCGCCGGCAACGGCGCCGAGCTGCGGAAGCCTCGGCTGCGCCCAAGTCTGCCGTCGCCGGATGCGAGCACTCATGGTCTTGCCGAGTGTGCCGCAGGCGCGGGCTGCGGCGGTTACGCGTCCGCGCGAGCGAAGTCCACGCGCTGGGCGCGCGGATGATGCCCCGGACCACTGTACATCATGCGGTAGTGGATCTGGCCGTAGCCGCCCGCGGCGTGCAGCGGCTTGAAGGGCGCGGCGACCGGGTCCTGCTGTCCCTTCCAGTCCTTGAACTGGTACGGCTCCCACGCGTGGTAGATGATCACCTGTCCGGGCGCGACCGCCGGCGAGACCTTTGCCATCGCCTCGAAGGCGCCTACGTCGCTGAAGACCCGGATCCGGTCGCCGTCGGCGACCTTGCGGGCTTTCGCGTCCTTGACGGCCACGTAGACAGCCGGCTCGCCGCGCTGGAGCTGCAGCATGAGCGACGAGTCGCGCCAGATCGCGTGGATCGACCAGCGCGTGTGGCCGCCCGTGAGCAGCAGCGGATGATCGCCTCCGGACTTCGGAGGCTCCTTGTGCACGGGCAGCGACTCGCCCGCCTCCTCGAACCACGGATGCTCGATCAGGAACTGTTGCCGGCCGCTGTAGGTGGGCCAGGCCTCCTTCTCCTGTACGAAGCGCCCGTGCGGATAGACCGTGCGCCCGCGTTCGTAGCGTGTAGCGGTCGCCCACAGCAGCGCCGGCCCGCCCTCCGCGCGCACGACGGGCAGGAGCCCCGTCTTCGCTGCTTCGTCGTAACCCAGGTTGCCCGTGCCGTCGTTGCTGCGGAGGATCTCGTCGAGCGCGGCGCGCGGATTGGTCTCCGAGAGCCGACCGCCGTCCGTCCACTGGTCGTAGACCGTGGCGAGGTCGACCTCGGCCTTCATCGCGGCGTCACGCACCGTGGAGACGGCACGCTCGCGGGCGCGCTCCTGGATCTTCTTGGCCAGGAGCCCCGTGATCTCCCACTCGGATTTCGACTCGCCGAGCGGCTCGACGGCCTTCCCGTTCAGCACGATGTAGGGAAGGTAGGCCTGCGAGTACTTGATCATGTCGCGCTCGTACCAGCCGGCCGCCGGCAGCACGATGTCCGCCATCATTCCCGAGGTGCTGAGCTTCGTGTTCACGCTCACGATCATCGAAAGCTTGGGCCACAGGTGCTCGAGCGCGATCTGCGGTGCGGGCCAGCGCCGCAGCGGGTTCACGCCGGTGAAGTAGTAGACCCTTGGCTCGATCCCGGGGAGGGGGCGGACCGGAATCCAGCCCTTTTCTACCGCCTCCTTCATGTACGTCGCCGGCGGCCGCGGGAGCGCCGGATCGTGGAACTCTTCCCGATCCCAGACCTCGCCGTAGCCGGCGTGGGCGTACAGGAACGACATCAGAGGAACGATGCCGTTGTGCTCTCCCATCCGGGCGAACAGCTCCTCGAACTCGCGCCAGTTGAGCCCGCCGCGGAGCCGGGTCTTGTAGAGCAGCGCCAGCCGCTCGCTCGCAGACATCCAGGAGGAGCGCTGCGACATGGGCCAGAGCTTTCGCTGCCCGTCGATCTCCCACCACGACGCCACGCGCAGGCCCCCGCCGGACTTGCCCTGGTTGCCCGTGAGGGCCATGAGCAGGATCTTGGCGCGCTGCACGAGGTCGCTGTGGTAGTGCTTGCCGGCTCCCCACGACGAGAAGATCATCGCGGAGCCCGCCTTCGCGAGCTCGCGCGCGAGGCGCCGGATCGTGTTCGCAGAGACCCCCGTCACGGTGGCCGCCTTCTCGGGCGTGTAGCCCCCGTCGATGTGTTCGCGTAGGAAGTCGAAGAGCGGCCGCACGCCAACCTTCTTGCCGTCGACGAGCGTCACCTCGCGGCGGCCCGTGAGCGCGGGCCGAAGCGAACCGAGGGCGAGCGAACTCGAGCCTTCGCCCTCGCACCCCGGCACCGCCGCGAGACGCTCCTTCGCTTGGTCCCAGAACTGCAGCACGTCCTTCTCGCCGTTCGCCGAGAGATCACCCGATCGGAGATACCGGCGCGTGTCCTCGCGCACGAGGATCGGGAGGTCGGTCTGCTCGCGGACGTAGTCTTCCTCGTAGAGCTTCTCGGAGACGATCACCTGCGCCATCGAGAGCGCGAGTGCCGCATCGGTGCCGATGCGCGGGTTGATCCAGTAGTCGGCATGAACGGCGGTCGCGTTGTAATCGGGCGCCACCACCACCAGCTTCGCGCCGCGATAGCGCGCCTCGTGCATGAAGTGGATGTCCGGGATTCGCGTGTAGGAAGGATTCCCCACCCAGACCACGATGAAGTCCGACTTGAACCAGTCGTCCGACGTTCCCTCGCAGTTGTACATGCCCCAGGTCTGGGTCGCGCCGTGCGGCATGTCGCCGACGCCGGACCACGACTCGATCGTCGTGGCGCCGAGAATCTGGAAGAGCTGCATCTCGCCCGTGTGTTCGGGTCCGAAGTCGAGGTTCGTGGTGCCGTCGTCGTAGACGATGGTGCCGGTGCCCTTCTCCAGCGCAGTGTCGATCATCGCGTCGGCGACGGCGCCGAGGGCCTCGTCCCAGGAGACGCGCTTCCACTTGCCCGCTCCGCGCTCTCCCACCCGCCGGATCGGATGCAGCAGGCGCGAGGGCTCGTACATGAGATGCGAATAGCAGCCGCCCTTCTGGCAGCCGCGCGGATTGAAGTCCGGAACGCCGGGCTCGGAGGCCTCGTAGATCGCGTTCTGCTCCTCGCGCCAGACGAGGCCGTCCTTCACGAAGATGGCCCAGGAGCAGGCGGAGAGGCAGTTCGCCCGGCCGTGCGAGGAGTAGACGACGCGGTCCCAGCGCCAGCGGGCGCGGTAGACGTCCTGCCAGCCTTCGTAGGCGAGGGCCGCGCCGCGCGGCGCCGCAGGGGGCTTGGCGTCGGCGCTCGCATCCTCGGGCGCGAACGAGAGGAGCTGAAGCGAGAGCGCGACGAGCGCGCTCCGGCCGAGGAACTCGCGGCGGTTCATCGTCATGGATTCTTCCTTCGGCGGTGGATCGGCGGCCCCGCGATCCCGAGACGCTTACGCGGGGGCAGAAGGGATCTGGTATGACAGGGCTCATAGCGAGGTGGCGGCACATGCGGCCGCGGCCGCCGGATATGACGGAGCGCAGCCCCTCCCGGCGCCGGCTCCGGGTAGGATCTCTCCCCCACCGCTGGGGAGCGACCATGCCGCGTCTCACGCCGATGGACGAGCTGTTCGTCCATCAGATTCCCGAGCCGTTTCCGAACGTCGTCACGCACCACGCGCACTGGCGCGACAGCCTCTTCTTCGTGATCCACCCGCGCGATCACCTCGGCGATGTCGTGACTCTCACCATGGCGACGTTTCCTGCGCGGCAGGAGCTGGACTCGCTCCAACTCGGCCGAGTCGGCGGCGTACTCCAGTTCGCGCGCCACAGCCGCCCCTCCGGCGGCGATCCGCACACGATGGCCGTGGGGCCCGTCACGATCGACATCGCCGAGCCCTTCCGCCGCATCCACCTGCGCGTCGCGGAGGTTCCCGAGGCTCCGGTTGCGATGGACATCACCTTCGCCGCGCGCACGGCGGCCTACGCGCTGCGTCGCGGAACCATGAAGGCAGGCCATGAGATCATCTGGGACCAGAGCCACATGGTCCAGTCGGGTGACTACACGGGCTGGTTCCGCCACGCCGGCAAGACCGTGAGCGTCGATGGCTGGTGGGGCCAGCGCGATCACTCCTGGGGGATTCGCGATCACGCCCGCTGTCCGATGTGGCAGTGGTTCGCGATCCAGCTTCCCGACGGGATGATCGGCGGCTGGCACTGGGAGTATCCGAACGGCGCGCGCGTCTTCACCGACGGCTGCTTCGCGCCGGCTGGCGGCGCTGAACCGGTGCCGGTGATCGACTACCGCCACGACCTGCACTGGCTCGACGCAGGCGACCGCCGGACGAGCTATGGGCGCGACGGCGAGAACGTCCACGGCCTCGAAGGACGCCTCGAGTTCACGCTCGAAGGGGGGCGCCGGATCGGCGTCGAGGGGCGTGGGACGTGGGCCTCGCGCTACGGGCCCTACGGCGGCGGCCAGAACCTGCTCGCCGTTCGCACCGACGACGGCCGCGAGGGCATCGCGATCCACGAGATCACGGGCGGCTACCACCACCACTTCTTCCCGGTGCCTCGCGCCGAGAGCTTCCCTCCGAACGGCTGACGCGGCGGCTCACTCCGCCGCCGTTGCCGTGAGGTCGACGTGGCCGCGGTCCCTGCGCTCGGTCATGAACCCCGGTCGTGCGCCCCCTCGGGAAAGGCCCCGATTCGGACGATTCTGGTTCCGAACGCGGGCCGCGCGTGATAACAAGGGCCTTGGACCGGAGTGCTCCCCGATGCGGCGTCTCCCCGTGCTGCTGCTCGCTCTGCCGCTCCTCCTTCCGTGGGGGCGCGTCGCCCTTGCCACGGCGCCGGCGACGCTCGCCCTCGACGGCGTGAACGACGAAGTCCGGATCGCAAGCTCTCCGGGCCTCACGCCGACAGGGGCCCTCACCGTCGAGGCATGGGTACGGCCGACGTCGATCTCGGGGGCTCCCACCATCTACGGCAGGAGCTTCCTGTCGGGCACCTGGCTCGGACTCTTCAACGGAAGGCTTCGCTTCACGCCGAGCGGCGGCGTCGACACGACGGCGTCCAGTACGCAGCCGCTGCCGGCCGGTGCATGGACCCACGTTGCGGCGACCTTCGATGGCACGCGCGCCCGCGGCTACATCGATGGCAGCCTCGCGTTCGACCGGCTCGCCCCTGCGCCGCTTCCGCTTCCGCTGTTCGACCTCGCGCTCGGCCGCGAGACGACGGGATCGTTCCCCTTCGCCGGGAACCTGGCGGAGGTGCGGCTGTGGGGGCGTGCGCTCTCCCAGGAGGAGATCCGCCGCGGCCTCGTCACGCAGCGAGCGGATCCGGCGGACGGCCTGCTGGCCGTCTGGCCCCTCGAAGGAGGGCCGGGAGAGGTCTCGGGCAACTACCCGGGAGTCGCGCGCAACGGCGCGCAGTTCAACGGACCGGCGGCACCGCCGAACCCTCATGGGCCCTATCCGATCCTGCGGATCGCCGAGATCCCTGCTCCCGTCGTGAACGGAGCCTGTGGTTCGGGGGAGTACGGCGCGCTCCGGGTCCCCATCTGGCCGGCGAACGCCTCCGACCCGCCCGCCTGGGCCTCGCTCTCGGCGACGGGCGCCTGGCTCCACGTGTGCGTGTCGGGCCTGTCGCGGGGCCCGAGCGTCGCAGGAAGCCTGGTGGCGCTGGCGCTCGATCCCGACTTCGACGGCGGCATCCCCCCGACGTGGCGCGACCTGCGCTTCGTCGTCTGGGAGACCGGCGCCGTCGAGAAGCAGCTCGGCAATGGCATCAACGCCTGGCTTCGCGCGTCGGACCAGTCGGGATTCACGGCCGCCACGGACTTCTCCGAAGAGTTCACCTGGAGCGCCGAGTTCCGTGTAGCGCGCGCGCTCCTTCCGGCGGAAGCGCCGTTCGGCGTCGCGATCACGCGCTTCGGCGAGACAGTGGCTGCGCCCGCCACCAGCTGGCCGCGTACTGCGATCGGGAACCGGCCGGAGAGCTTCGAGCCCGTCGTCTTCGACGATCGCGCCGTCCCTCCTTCCGACAGCGTCAATCCCACCGTGACGATCGACCACTCTCCCGGCGAGCCTCGGGTCTCGGATCGTGTGACGCTCCATGCGGCAGCGGGTGACGACCGCGACCTCGCGTCGGTCTCGATCTTCGTCGATCGCAGTGCGACGCCCGTGAGGATCTGCGACTTCGGCGGCGCGAGCGACCGAAGGGGGACGTGCAGCATCACCCTCGATCTCTCGCCGGGGATCCACACGTATTATGCCTTCGCCGCCGATGGCCGGGGCCGGCGTGCGGGAAGTGCGGCGCGGTCCGTCCGCGTGAGGGTCGATGGCGAGCCGCCGGTCGTCGAGACGGAGTCGACCCCAGAAGCGCCTTCGGCCGGCTCCTCTGCGCTGCTCACGGCGCGGGCCCGCGACGCCGCCGGCATCGCCGAGATCCGCTTCGTCTCGGCCGACGGGTCGCTGGCGGCGTCGACCTGCACCTTCTCCGGGACGCGAACGGAAGAGACCTGCATGGCGATGCTGACCCCGCGGTCCGGCCGGAACATCGCGACCTTCCGGGCGGTCGCGACCGACCGGGAAGACTTCGAGGGCGAGTCGATCCTGCGGACCGTCGTCTTCGGCAACGACGGAGCGGACGCCGACGGTGACGGGCTCTCGGACGTCGCCGAACGCGAGCTGTGTACCTCATCGTCGACGGCAGACAGCGACGGCGACGGTCTCAGCGACGGCTGGGAGGTTCTCGGAGCGAATACTCCCGCGGGCCGCATCGATCTTCCCGGCCTCGGCGCGAACCCCTGCCACCGGGACATCTTCCTCCAGTACGACTACGAGACCGGAGCACGACTCGAGCCCGGCGTCGTCGACGAAGTCGTGGCGATCATGCAGCGCAACCGAATCAACCTTCACGTCACCGAGAACGAGCGACCGCGGCCGCCGGGGTCTGCCATCTCGCCGCTGGGCGCGGTGGGCGCGGCATACCAGCGGCTTCCGGGAGGGGGATACTACTTCGACCCGAAGCTCAACTGGACCCACTACTACATCTACAGCCGCCATGTTCCGGGCCGGAGCGGCGCGTGGGGCCGTTACTTCAGCTTCGACATCCACTTCAACGGGTTCCTTCGCGACGAAGACGGGGCCTACGTTCGCGACAGTGCGGGGAGCGGGGTCCCGGGATCGTGCCAGTGTCCGCTCGATACTCCCGATCCGAATCTGTGCCGGGACGATTTCCCGTTCGATACTCCGTGCCGGCGCGAAGACGCCGGCGGACAGGCGCGGCGGCTCCTCCATGAGCTCGGCCATTCGATCGGCCTCGGCCACGGAGGGTGGGCGGGATCTCCGGTCTCGACCGTGGTTGGGGGGTACCTCAGTTACGGGCGCCGCTGGGACAGCACCAACAACAAGCCCAACTATCCGAGCGTCATGAACTACGGCTACAACGGCGGCCAAGTGTGCTGGCTGCCGCCGGAGCCGGGGGACATGTCGCCGAGGCTGGTGAACGTCAACGATTACAACCCGATCACGGCGCCGACGATTCGTGAGAACTCACTCGGAGAGCAGGCCGAGTTCGGCTTCCCGGCACACCTCCAGACGCGCAGCTGCGACTTCGCCGACCCGGGTGCGCGGCCGGTCGCCTACTACTCGTGCCGAGACCCGGACGAGACGGGCCTCGGCGGCGAGTCCAACCGGCGCTACTGGATGATCACCGACGGCGTTCGCACCGTCGCACGCCTCGCGCATGGCGGAGCCTGGCAACTCTCGGGGCTCCCTTCCCACGATCCGGGAATCGACTGGAATTGCGACGGCCGGATCGAGACCTCCGTCTCGCAGAACGTGAACGGCAACGGAGGCGACTTCATCCTTCCGCCGGGAAACGAACCCTGCAACGGGTCCGACGACAACGGCGATGGGACGACCGACGAGGGCTGCAACTCGACCGGCGGCGAGACGATGACGGGATTCTCCGACTGGAGCGTCGTTCCGCAGCCGCCCGGCTGCATCGTTCTCTACGACGACAACGCCGGCCGCCGCTGCTACCCGCAGTCGAGCGCATATCGGTCGGCGATCACGGCGCCGCGCGCGCTCGACTGCCGCCCGGAAGGCCGCTCGACCGCGCCCTGTCCGGACCTTCCGTTCCCGTTCGGAACGCCCTACACGCCGGTGGCGATCGACGACGCCGCCTTTGCCCCGCCGCCGCCGACCCTCGAGACCTGCAACGGGTCCGACGACGACGGCGACGGCGTCGTCGACGAGGGCTGCCGCGACGGCGACGGAGACGGGGTGATCGACATCCTCGACCGATGCCCCGAGACGCCTAACGCCAGCCAGGACGACCTCGACGGCGACGGCCTCGGCAACGCCTGCGAGCGGCCGTCGGGGCCGAAGTCGGTGCAGGCGAGCGTCTCACCCAACGGGATCCTCCTCTCCTGGGACGGCTCGGCGCCCGACGTTCTCGGCTGGAACGTCTATCGTGAGAGCCTCGACACGGGCGAGATCGAACACCTCGGCGAGACGGGACCGAGTACCCGGAGCCCGTTCTTCTCGGAGCCGCCGGGCGCGCCGGGTCGGCTTCGCTACCACGTCCGTACGGTGAACCTGCGAGGCGACGAGGTTGCGACGACGGCAACCGACGCCTCGTACGATCGGGATGGCGACGCGATTCCCGACTTCGCCGACAACTGCCTCACGCTTCCGAACCCCGATCAGCGCGACACCGATCATGACCTCTTCGGCAACGCCTGCGATCCCGACCTGAACGATGACGGCATCGTCAACTTCACCGACCTCGCGAGGATGCGCAGCGTCTTCTTCACCGGGGACGCCGATGCCGATCTCGACGGCGATGGCGTCGTCAACTTCACCGACCTTGCGCGCCTCAAGAGCTTCTTCTTCCGCCCGCCCGGTCCGAGCGGGCTGCGGTAGCGCGGGGCCGCTCGGGCGCTGCGTCGCGTCACGCCTCGAAGACGACCGAGAGGACTCCGCCTTCGAGCCTCGCGGCGGTGATGGTGCGCCCGACGAGCGAGTCGGGGAGCGCGATTCGCCGCTGGGCGTCGCGGAGACGGACATGGAGCTCGGCGCCGTGGGCCCCTACGTCGAGGTCTTCCTTCGAAGCGTTCGGGAGTTCGATCTCGAGGACGGTCCCGCGCGCGTCCTTGTGCAGCCGGATGGGGCGACCTCGCGCAAGGAGCGCGGAGGGGTCTGCGTTGCCGTAGACCGCGCCGCCGAGGCGGCGGAGCGCGTCGGCGCCGATCACCTCGGTCGGATAGAGGGGAGCGTGGAGGATCGGCACGGGAAACGATGCTGCGATCTCGGCCTGCTCACCACGCTCCTTCTCGGCCCAGCGGGCGAACCAGCCGCCAGACGCCCGGGGCGGCAGCTCGCGGTTCACGATCACGGCGTCGGTGGCGACACCGTAGAGCGAGAGGTAGGCGAAGGAGCGCCGCGTCTCCTCGACCACGACGCGCGCCGGGCCGAGCACCAGGCGAGCCGTCGTCCGATCGTTGTCCATCAGGATCTGCCGCACGTCCTCGATCTCGCCGTAGAGGCGCTCGAAGGCGTCGAAGAAGTCCTCCTGGGGCAAGAGCGCCGAGCCCCCGAGCTGCCCCACCAGGGGACGCAGCCAGCGGGCGCCACGCCGCTCGAGTTCGAAGAAGTTCTCCATGAAGATCCGCAGGGCATCGGGGAAGCGCAGCATGCGCAGCGTTGCGCCGGTGGGAGCGCAGTCGACGATGCATACGTCGTGCTCTCCTCGCGCTTCCACCTCGCGAACGGCGCGAAGCGCCATCAGCTCCTCGAGACCCGGGAAGACCAGCAGCTCCTCGGCCACGATCTCGTCGGCCTGCTCGCGAAGCAGGCCCCGCAGCCAGGACTGGATCGAAGACCACGATCGCTCCAGTTCGTCGAGGGCCGCCACCTCCTGCGCCGTCACGCCGGGACAGACCGCGACGGGAGTAGGACCGACCGGAGCGCCGAGGGCGTCGCCGAGGCTATGGGCTGGATCCGTCGAGAGTACGAAGGCCCGGTGTCCGTGGGCTGCTGCGCCAAGTGCGGTAGCGAGGGCGAGGCTGGTCTTGCCAACTCCCCCCTTGCCGGTGAGCAGGATCACGCGCACGGGACGTCCAGGGAGGATTCCGGCGCTGGTCCTGCTGCCGAGAGGCGCACTACCAGCGTGTCGTCTTCGAGGCGCGCGGCGGCGAGCGAAAGGCTCGCGAGCCGGCGGGGGAGTACGATCGCCCGCCGCCGGCCGCCGGAGCGGACGATCAGCTCGCCCTTCAGCTTCGCAACGTCGAGACCGTTGCGGTCGGCGTAGGGGAGCGGCAGCTCGACGCGCCACGCGGCCTTCTCCGCCACGAATCGCAGCCGAGCCCGCGTTCCGAGGACATCGTCGGGCTCGCAGCGCTCGAAGAGCGCCTCGCCGTGGGTGCGCAGGGCGCCCACGCCGATCACTTCGTCGCTTCGCAGCGGTGCTTCGAGGATGCGCAGCGGCGCGAAGAGCGACTCGACTTCCTCCCGGCGCTGTGCCTCGACGCGCGCCCAGTCGCGGAAGAACGGCTCGCTCCGCGCTTCGCCAGGAAGCAGGCGGTTCATCACCACCGCGTCGCTGGGGATGTCGAAGAGCGCGAGATCGGTGAAGGCTCGTCGCGCCTCGTCGATCACCATGCGCTCGGAGGTCACTACCAGCCGGACGCTGGTTTGCGGCGATGCGATTCGCTCCCGCAAACGGCGAAGGCGCTGGTACAGGAGGCTCTCGACCTCCTTGAAGACGCCAGCGTTTGGCAGCGGCGCCGAGACGAGAGCGCGGGCCAGCGGGCCGACGACGCGGGCGGCGGCCTGCTGGAGCCTCAGCGCGACGCGCAGGGTGCTGCGGACCACGTCGGGGAGCGTCAGGAGGCGCAGGGTGGCGTCCGTCGGGGCGCAGTCGACCACGACGAAGTCGTAGTGACCGTCGCGGCCGTACTGCTCGACAGCCAGGAGTGTCGCGAGTTCCTCTGCCCCGGGCAGCAGCGCCAGCTCTTCGGCCACCACCGCGTCGATTCCCTGGTGGCGGAACAGCTCGAGGAGGTAGTCGCGAACGCGGCCCCAGTGGCGCGTCATCTCGGTTCGCGCGTCGGCTTCGAGGGCATCGAGCAGCGGCGCGATCGGCGCCGGCTGCGGTCCGAGCCGGCGATCGAGGACGTCACCGAGGCTGTGCGCGGCGTCGGCGGAGATGACCAGCGTCCTGCGGCCCCGGGCGGCGGCGCACGCCGCCGTCGCGGCAGCGGTGGTGGTCTTCCCCACCCCTCCCTTGCCCGTGTAGAGGACGAGGCGCACGCACCGACGGTACCACGGGCGCCGGGCGCGCGAGCATGCGGTGAAGGTCCCGGAGCGGCTAGGCTCTCCCCGATGGCCGACGACCAACCGCTCAAGAAGGGCTTCGCCTACTGGATGGAGATCGCCGCCGAGGCCAAGGGCGTCTGGACCGAGAAGCGGCGCCTCGCGACGGCCATGCGGGAGGTGATCGACCGGCTGGTGACCACGGATGCCCCCGAAGAGGAGCTTCGCGCCGCAGCCGACGCCCTCGAGCGCTACGCAGCCCGGCTCGCGACCCACCCGCGCCGCAGGATGCCGGCCGGGTACTCCGAGGTGGCGAACGCAGGCGACGTGGCGGGCTTCTTCGACATGAGTCCGCTCATCGGGCTCTCGAATCCCATGGCGCCGCCGATTCGCCTGCGCGTCGACGGCAACGTCGTTCGCGGATCGGCGACGTTCGGTGCAGCCTATGAGGGTCCGCCCGGACACGTCCACGGTGGATTCGTCGCCGCGGCCTTCGACGAGCTGCTGGGCTTCACCCAGTCGCTCAGTGGCAGCCCGGGAATGACCGGAACACTCACGATCCGCTATCGCAGGCCGACCCCTCTCTACACCGAGCTGCGGTTCGAGGCGACCCTGGTCCGGACCGAGGGACGGAAGATCTTCACCGAGGGACGGGTCTACGCCGGCGAGACGCTCACTGCCGAGGCCGAGGGCCTCTTCATCTCCGTGAATCTCGCCAAGATGGCGGAGCTCGCCGCTCAGCGGCGAACGCGGGAGGAGCCCGGTGGATCCGGGGCGGGCGGCTCCGAAGTGGAGTGACGGTTCGGGGTGACGGCGCGGCCCTCTTCTACCGGAGCTCGCGCTTCAGGATCTTCCCGGTCGGTCCCTTGGGAAGCGTGTCCCGGAACTCGACGGTGCGGGGGTACTTGTAGGCGGCGAGGCGCTCCTTGCAGAAGGCGATGATCTCGCTCTGCGTCGCCGCCTGCCCCGGCCGCAGCGCCACCACCGCCTTCACCTCTTCGCCGTGGCTCTCGTGGGGAACGCCGACGACCGCAGCCTCGATCACGGCGGGGTGCGTATAGAGGACCTCCTCGATCTCGCGCGGATAGACGTTGAATCCGCCGCGGATGATCATGTCCTTCTTTCGATCGACGATGGTGTAGCAGCCATCGGCATCGCGGATTCCGATGTCTCCCGAGTGGAACCAGCCGCTGCGAAGGGCTTCCTTCGTGGCGTCGGGCCGCTTCCAGTAGCCCTTCATCACGTTGTGGCCGCGGATCACGATCTCTCCGGGCTCTCCGTCTCCGAGCGGACGATCCTCGTCGTCGAAGATCGCCATCTCGACGCCCCAGACCGGATAGCCGATCGAGCCGGGCTTGCTGGGCTTGTGGAGCACGTTGAAGCTCGCCGCGGGCGACGTCTCCGAAAGGCCGAAGCCCTCGAGGATCTTCACGGGATAACGCTCCTCGAAGGCCTTCATCACCTCGACCGGCATCGCGGCGCCGCCGGTGATGCAGAACCGGACGCTCGAGAAGTCGCGAGTCGCCGCGTCCTTCGTCTGGAGCAGGCCGAAGTACATGGTCGGGACGCCTGCGAAGAGGGTGACCCGGTCGCGCTCGATGATCCGTAGCGCATCCTCCGGCGTGAAACGCGGGAGGAGCGTGAAGGTGCCGCCGCCTGCGATCGTCGCGTTCTGGATGCACGTTTGCCCGAAGGAATGGAAGAGGGGGAGCGTGGCGAGACAGACGAAGCTCGAATCGATCGGGAGGAGGCGCGGCATCACGACGGCGCAGTTGAGAAGGAGGTTCGAGTGGGTGAGCTCTGCGCCCTTGGGCTTGCCGGTGGTTCCCGACGTGTAGAGGATGACGGCCGTATCCGTCGCGTCGGTCTGGTGGATGGCCGTGACCGGGTCTGCCCCAGCCATCGCGACCAGTGTCTCCTCCTTGCCCGCGTCGCCACTCGACCAGACGAGCGGGACGCCGGCGTCGGAGGCGCCCTTGCGCGCCGACTCGCCAAAGAACGGATGCGCCACCAGGAGCCGCGCCTCGCTGTCCTGGAGGTGGTAGGTGATCTCCGGCGCCGAGAGCAGGACGTTGAGCGGGACGATGGTGCAACCGGCATAGAGGATGCCGTAGTAGGCGATGGTGAACTCCGGAACGTTCGGGACGAGGATCGCCACCTGCTCGCCGGGCGCGATGCCGCGCTCGCGCAGGCGGCGGGCCACTCCCCGCGCTGCGCGGTCGAGCTGCGCGTAGGTCATCTGGAAGCCCTCGAGGCGCAGGACGACCTTGTCCGGAAGGGTCTGGGCGCTGCTCTGGAGGATGGTGCCGAGGTTGAGCTGCATGGTGGGCTCCTCACGGGATTCCCGATTCTACACCCGTGCGGCCGCCGGGCGCTGGTAGACTCGGGCGCCGTGGGAGATCCGCAGGCGTCGTCGCCCCCGCCTCACGTTCTTCCGGTGCGCCGGCTGGCGGTGCTGTACGCCGCCTTCGCGGCGCTGGCGCTCGCCACGGGCGGCCCGGCGCTCCGGGGGGAGTTCCTCTCCGACGACGTGGGCTACCTGGTCGCGAATCCCTACGTCCAGAGCCTCTCCCTCGAGAACCTTCGACTGATCCTGGATCCGTGGGGGGAAGCCGCCCACTTCACGGCCAACTATGCGCCGGTGCATCTCCTGGCGTCGGCGCTCACCTGGGCCGTATTCGGCGCCAGTACGTTCGGGCACCACCTCGTCAGCGTTCTCGGCCACGCGCTGGCGTCGCTCCTCCTGGTGCCGCTCCTGCTTCGTGCCGGGCTGCCCCTGGCGGTTGCCGTCTTCGGGGGGCTCTTCTTCCTGCTGCACCCGGCCAACGTCGAGGCCAGCGCATGGATCTCCCAGCTGAAGACGATCCTGTGCCTCGTCCTCGCGACGGGCGCAGTCCTCCTCCACCCGCGTAGGCCGCTGGCCGCCGCCGCGTTGTTCGCCCTCGCCCTGCTCTCGAAGGCCTCGGCCGCGTTCGCGCTTCCGGCCGCCGCCTACTTCGCGTGGCGGCGGAGCCGCCTCCCGGAGCCGGAGCCTGCGCGCTGGGGCTGGCTCGCGGCGTGGGGGCTCGCTCTCGCCCTCTACGCCGCTCCGCAGCTGCTCGCGTTCGAACATCTTGGAGAGACGCAGCGCCCCCCGGACGCCGATCCGTTCGAGACGGTGCGGACCGCGTTCGCCATCGGTGCGCGCTACGTCGCCCTGGCGACGACGTCCTACGGTGCGGCGGCGTTCCACCACCCGCCGCCGGCACGCTCGCTCCTCGACCCGTGGTGGCTCGCCGGGCTCGCCCTCTCGGCCGGTGCCGCGGTTCGCCTCGTGGCGACCGCCCTTCGCCGCCGCGAAGAGGCGGGCTTCTGGATCTGGGCGGCGGCGGCCTACGTGCCGGTCTCGCAGGTCTTCCCATTCCTTTATCCGATGGCAGACCGTTACCTCTACGTCGTGCTCCCCGGGCTGATCGGTGCGGTCTGCCTCGCGGCGACTGCCTGGGCAGTGCCTCGCACGGCCGGCTGGAGTGCGGCGCGCAAGAAGACACTACGAGGTGTCTACTATGTGACGGCATGCGGGATCCTGGTGATCTTCGCAGCGCGCAGCCTCGAGCGCGCTGCGGTGTTCCGGAGCAATACGACCCTCATGCTCGACTCGGCGAGGCGCTATCCCGACGGGCTCTCCGCGAGCCTTCTCGGCGTGCGGCGCGCGGCGGTCGACGGTGACGCGGCGGCGGTGGCGAAAGCGCTCCATCGCGCCACCGAGCTCGGATACGACAGCTTCTTCGCGCTGGATGCCGAGCCGGCACTGGCTTCCGTACGAAGCGACCCGCGCGTCCGCGCAGCCGTCGCCGAGATGGCGGGCCGCTGGATCGACCTCGCCAGGCAGCGGGGCTACAGCGCGCCTCACGAGCTGCAGCTGTGGGCCCGTGCTCACTCCCTCCGGGATGAATGGGGCGACGCGGCGGCGGTGCTCGAGAAGGCACTGGAGCACCCCGGGCCCCTCGAGGCGGATCTCCGGCGCGCGCTCGCGGAGGTGCGCCGCCAGCAGGCGCGACACGACGCATCGCCCCCGCAGTGACGCGGCCGAGTGCGGTCGGTCACTCCACGACGTAGCCGAGAGCGCGAAGCTGATCGAGGGACATGCGGTCGAGCTCGACGGAGGTCGGAGCGCTCCACGGGGGCTGCGGCCGCCCGAGGTAATCGGTCAAGAGCCCGCCGAGTCGGCTCGTGGCGTCCGGGTCGGACTCCGCGACGTTCGCCCGTTCGAGAGGGTCGCTGCGCAGGAGGAAGAGCTCGTCGGGCGCCGGTCGATCGAGGGAACGGACGAGCCGCTCGTCCTCGGTCGCGACCGCCGCGAGCCGATCGGGAGGCGCGCCGCGTTTCCCCCAGCTCCGGTCGAGCGCGGCGAAGGCTGGGCGGGCGGCGCCCTCCGGCGGAGGTTCGTTCGCGAGCGCCGCCTCGATCAGCGCAGCAGCCGATCGGCCTTCTGCGCCAGGAAGCGGCGGAAGGCCCATCAGATCGAATACGGTCGGGAAGACGTCGAGGCTCGAGACGCTCGTCTCGACGGTGACGCCGGGCTCCAGCCGGAACGGTAGGACGAGGACCCACGGAACTTCCGTCACCTCGCGGTAGAGCGTCCTGCCGTGGCCTTCGCCGCCGTGCTCACCGAACTCCTCGCCGTGGTCGGCCGTGATCACCACCAGTGTCCGGTTCGCGAGGCCGAGCCTCTCGACCTCGGCCATGAGCGCGCCGACGTTGCGATCGACCCAGGCGATGGCGCTGTCGTAGAAGTCGGAGTGGCTCGTCCCGAACGTCGGTCCCGATGCGTCGGAAGCGTATTGGTGGACGTCCATGTAGTGCAGATAGAGGAAGAACCTCTGCTCGCCGAAGCTCCGCAGGAACTGGATCGCCGCCTCGGTGATGTCCTCGTCGGAACCGCGCAGGCCTGGCCCCGTGCTCGGACTGTTGCGGCGCAGCGAGCGGTCGTCGCGGAACACCCTCGGCACGTAGTAGTCGTCGAAGCCCTGGGCGAATCCGAAGTGCGGCGCGAGCCAGTCGTTGCGGATCAGTCCGAGGGTGCGAAGTCCGGCGCCGCGGAAGATCTCTGCGGGAAGCGTCGCGGCCTCCGGCACCGTGTCTTCCCAGCGCAGGATCCGATGTGCCGACGGGCTCGTCGAGGTGAGCAGCGAGGCCATGGAAGGCTTGGTCCACGACGACGGCGCACGTACCCGAGAAAACCGGACTCCTCCCGCCGCGAGGGCATCGAGGTGCGGACTCGTTGGTCGTCCGTAGCCTGCGAGGCCGAGCCGATCCGGGCGAAGCGCATCGATCAGGATGAAGATCACGTCGAGATCCTTCCGCTCGCGAAGCGCCTTCAGCTCGGCGAGGCCGCCTTCGGGTCGGGAGGGGCTTCGGATCTCGATCTGCAACACGATCCCGCCGCAGAGGAGCAGCCCTGCGAGGACGAAGTAGAAGCGCGGCGAATCCAGGAGGCGGCGCAGCATGGAACGCTCCTTGCCGGGTGGCGGACGCTCCCACGGTAGGGTCGAACCGGGGGAGGGCCACTCGCCAGAGAGATCGGCCGCCCGGGCCCCTCGGTGGAAGCCACCAAGGACGAGACCGTGTGTCAAACCCCGCAGCGGAACCGCCGGCATGCCCTGCGCAGAATCGAATCAGCCCCACCCCACGATCATCCGATGTGGGATGCACGTTGCTGGCTGCGCCGGCCACTCACGCCGATGGAGGCAGGAGGGCCCGCGCCTATACTGCCGCGTTCCTTCCGGGGAGGTTTCGCCGCGTGAAGATCGTCTCGCTGCTTCACCGCACGGGCCATCCGCGAGCCGTGTTCGGTCCGTGCGCCCATCGCCTCGCTGCCCTGCTCGTCTGCGCGAGCGTGGCCGTACTCGCGGCCGCGTGCGGGCGCACCACCGACGAGCGGGTCTTCGATGCCCAGGCGCTCCTCGACGCGGGGCAGGCGAACGAGGCCATCTCGACCTTGAGGGAGGCGCTCGAAGGCGACCCGGACGACGTCGCCGCGAACCAGCTCCTCGGCCTCGCGCTGCTCCAGGCCGGACAGCCCGGCGCCGCGGTGTTCCCTCTCGAGAAGGCCGCGGAGACGGCGCTCGCACGGAAGGATGCGAATCCGAGCCTCGTACTCGCGAAGGCGCTGCTCCATCTGCAGCGTGGCGCCGACGCCGTCCGCGCTCTCGACCGCGTGATCGAGGCCGCGCCGGATCACACCGGCGCGCTGCGCCTTCGCGCGGAAGCGCGGATCCAGGCGAACCAGTCCGCGGAGGCGCTGGCGGACACCCAGCGCCTCGTCGCCCTCGCTCCCGACGACTTCAGCGCCGCCGTGATGAATGCGAGCGTCCTTGCTGCTTCGGGTCGCCCGGGAGACGCGCGAATGGAGTACGAGCGCGCGCGGAAGATCGGCGCCGACAGCCAGGATCCTTCGCTCGCGGCGCGCGGCTGCTTCGCGCTCGCGCAGTTCGAAGCCGACCGGAAGAGTCCCGCTGCCGCCGATGAATATGCGCGCTGCTCGGAGGAGTACCCGGCGGACATGCTCGGCCTTCGACTCTCGACGGAGTTCTTCGATGCCGCCGGGAAGCCGGAGAAGGCGACCGCCCTGTGGCGGCGAGCCGTGGAGCAGGCGCCCGAAAGCATCGAGCTGCGCGCACGGCTCGCGCAGCGGCTCCGGCGGGCGGGAGACGAGGCCGGGGCTCTGACCCTGCTGCGAGAGGCCGCCGACTCGTCCGGCCTGCCGGAGGCTTGGCGCGCGCTCGCCGAATACCAGCGCAGCAGCGGCGATCTGGAGGGCGCCGAGCAGTCGCTGCAGGCGGCGCTCGTTGCAAGTGGAGGCGTCGGCGACGAGGTTCTCCGCGTCGCGCTTGCCGAGGTCAGCATCGACAGGGGCCGCCTCGAAGAGGCGCAGGAGAGGATCGCGGGCCTTTCCGACGAAGGGCAGAGAGGGCTCCTCGGCGGACGCCTCCTCCTCGCGCGAGGCGACGCCAAGGGCGCGCTCGCGGCCTTCGACGACACGGTCCGGCGCTGGCCCGATCACGCCGGCGTCCGGTACCTGGCAGGCGCTGCGGCCCTCGAGGCAGGAGATACGGGACGTGCCGAGCAGGAGTTCCGCGAGGCGCTGCGGGCGGATCCGGCGAAGAGCGACGCAGCGCTGGCGCTGGCGCGGCTCGCCTTCGAGGCCGGTGACGGGCCCCAGGCGGCGCAGCTCGCACGGGGCTTCTTGCAGCTCCGGGAAGGCCACCGGGCCGAAGGTCTCCAGCTCCTGGCGCGCTCGCAGGGTCTCTTCGGCGACGTCGCCGGGGCCCGCGAGACGCTCGATTCCCTCGCGCAGCTCCCGGGGCAGGACGCCGTGGTCGTCACCGAACGCGCCTGGCTCGAGTCCCGCGCACAGGGGCCGGATGCCGCCGTCCGGGTCATCGAGGAGAGCCGGATCGATCTCACGGATCCAGCGAACGAAGGGGCGCTCCGCGCGCTCGCCGAGGGGCTCATCGCTCGAGGCAGCGGCTCGCGCGCCCTCGAGCGTGTCGACGCGGCACTCGCGAAGAACCCCGATCATGCGCGCTTCCATGAGCTGCGCGGCGCCATCCTCACGCGGATCGGACGGAGCGACGAGGCGCGGGCGGCCTTCGAGAAGGCGCTCTCGCTCGATCCCGAGCTGGCCCGCGCCCTGTTCGGCCTCGGGGCCCTGTCGCTCGCTGCCGGCGATCTCGGCGGTGCGTTCGGCCTGTTCGAGCGCGCAGCGGCGAGCGACCCGTCCGACCCGGGCGCAGCGTACTCCGCCGCACAGATCCTCCTTGCCCAAGGCAAGGAGGACGAAGCCGTGAGCCGGCTCCGCGCCATCGTTGCCCGGAGCCCGGGGCAGACCGGCGCCGCCAACGACCTGGCCTGGGTCCTGGCGTCGAGGGGACAGGAGCTCGACCTCGCCTTGGCCCTCGCCGAACGCGCCCACCGTCTCTCGCCCCAGCCCGACGTTTCGGACACGCTCGGCTGGGTCCATCTCCAGCGCGGCGAGATCGACGCCGCCGTCTCGGCCTTCGAGAAGGCGGTGGCGGGCAAACCGCAGGATCCGACGCTCCGCTATCACCTGGGGCTGGCCCTCGCGCGCAAGGGAGACCGCCCCCGTGCGCTCGCCACGCTGAAGGAGGCGCTCGGCGCGGGAGCCTTCCCGGACGCCGAGGCGGCTCGCCAGGAGATCGCGCGGCTCGAGAGCCAGGGAGAGGAGTCCTCGCCGTGAGAAGCCGCTGGTCGCTGCGCCTCGTAGCCGCTCTTGCCATCGCGCTGTGCGCATCCGGGCTCGCATGCCGGTCTCCCGAGGAGAAGTTCAGCTCCCATCTCGAGCGCGGTGACGAGTTCGAACGGTCCGGCAAGCGCGACGAGGCCCTGATCGAGTACAAGAACGCTCTTCGTCTCCAGCCGTCGAACGCCGAGGCGAACTTCCGGATCGCTCGCGTGCTGAGCGCCAAGGAGAACTACGGCGAGGCCGTGTTCTACTACCGTGAAGCGGTCCGGCTCGATCCCTCACGGAGCGACGCCGCGCTCGCCGAAGCGAAGCTCGTACTCTTCGACGACACGCAGCGCGCGGAGGAGATCGTCCGCGAGACCCTCGCGCGGGAGCCGGACAACGCTCTCGCCCACCTGAGGGCCGCCGAGGTGGCGCTGGCGAAGGACGACACCAAGACCGCCCATGCTTCGGTGCTCACCGCCATGGAGCTCGACCCGAAGCAAGGGCTGTATCCCTACAACCTGGGAGTCGTGCATCAGACCCGGATCCGCGAGATGCGCGTCCGGAAGGAGGAGCCCCCCGACGAGATCTTCCAGTCTGCCATCGATGCGTTCCGAAAGGCGGACGAGCTGTATGGCGGCAACCGGAACGCGCGGATCATGCTGGCGCGCACCTACGCCAGCTGGCCGGGGCACGAGAAGGAGGCCGAATCCGCTCTTCGCGACGCCCTGGCCTTCGCCAAGGAGAAGGGGACGCCGGAGGATCGACGCGCGGTCGCGCAGGCGGTGCTCGATTACGCCGGCATCGCCCAGCGCCCCGAGCTGCGCGCTCTCGGCCTCGACGAGATGGTCGAAGCCGACCCGGGAGCCCTGGCGGCATGGGTCGAGCTGGCCGCGAGCGCCGAGGCGAAGGGCGCCTCCGGCGATGCGGTGTACCAGAAGCTCCTGGCCGCCCGGCCGGGCGACCTGCAGGCCTACGTGGCCTACGCGAGCTGGCTCGGCAGCAAGAGCCGGGGGGATGAAGCGGTCCGGGTCCTGGAGGACGCCGTCGAGAAGACGGGCGATCAGGCCGCAGCCCTCGACGCCAAGGTCCGGCTCCAGCTCCAGCTGGGAAAGGCCGACGACGCGCGCGGGACGGCGGAGCGGCTGCGGAAGAAGTTCGCGTCGAGCCCCCGAGCTGCCCTCGCCGACGCGAGGATCGCTTTCGCGGAACGGAGGCACGCCGATGCCGTCACCGCCCTGCGGCGCGTCACCGGCAGCCTGGAGGACGCGGAGGCTCTCCATCTGCTGTCACTCGCCGAATCCGCTCTCGGCAATCTCGAGCCTGCGACTGCTGCCATCGACCGTGCGCTCTCGGTCTCGCGGGAGCCGTCGATTCCGATGCTGCAGCAGAAGGTCGCCGTCCACGCTGCTGCCCGCGACTGGCAGGCCGTTCTCCAGGCGCTGCAGCGGATCGAGACCAGCTTCGGCGACCTCCCGGCCGGACTCCGGCCGATGCTCGTCCAGGCGTTCTACGAGACGGGCGACGATGTGGCCGGCCGCCGGGTGCTCGAGCGTCTGATGGCCGATCCGTCGACCCTGCCCGTAGCCGCCGTGATCTTCGGCGAACGCGAAGGGCATCGAGACCCGCAGAAGGCGTACGCGAACCTCGAGGCTGCGCTCGCGGCTGCTCCCGATCAGCCCCCTCTCGTTGCCGCCCTCGTCCGTCTCGACATCGGATCGAAGAAGGTCGACCGTGCCCTCGATCGGCTCGACGCGGCCCTCGCGAAGACGCCGGAGAATGCTCCGCTGCGCCTGCTGCGTGCGCAGGTGCGGGCGACGAAGGGAGACCTCGAAGGCTCGGAGGCCGATGCGCGGAAGGTCCTCGAGACCGACGCGAACCTGCCGGGAACGGTGGATCTCCTGCTGGCTCTCTACACGACGCGAGGCGAGCTCGACGAGGCGGCCCGTTCGCTCGAAGCCATGGACCAGGCGGGCAAGCTCCGCGGGTCGAGCCGCGAGCTCCTGGCTCGCCTGTACCAGGCGCGTGGCAATGCAGCCGCCGCTCGCGCGCAGCTCGAGAAGGCGCTCACCGACGACCCGGACCTTGCGGCGGCCAAGAACGGCCTCGCGTTCCTGCTCGCGTCGGAGAGGACCGATCTCGATCGCGCGCTCGCGCTCGCGCAGGAGGCCCAGCGGCAGCTGCCGAACGTTCCCGAGGTGGTCGATACACTTGGCTTCGTCTATCTGCAGAAGGGTCTCGCCGACGCAGCCATCGACCGCTTCCGATACGCCATCGAGCTGACTCCGCCCGGCGCCAAGCCGTCGCCGAGCATCCGCCACCACCTGGGCCTTGCGCTCGCGGCCGCGGGCCGCAGCCAGGAGGCGGTGGAGGCGTTCGAGGCGGCGCTCTCCGCTGGCGGAGAGTTTCCGGAAGCCGACGCGGCGCGACGCGAGCTCGAGCGGGCCCGGGCGGCAGTGGGCTCGGCCGACGCCAGCTCCTAGGTCGCCGTGCGCGAGGTGGAGCCGGGGGCGCTCTGGCTGCGGAGCGAGATCCTCGCGTTCCTCCTCCTCCTTGCGCTCGCTGTGGCCGTCCATGCGACGAGCGTCTCCGGCGGGCTCGTCTCGGACGACTTCCTGTATCTGGAGCAGAACGACCTGCTCGAGCCGCCGTTCGCAGCGGCGCTGCCGCGGATCATCGGGGAGCCCTTCTTTGCGAACTGGGCTCCCGTGCACGTCCTGTTCCTGTATGGGGAACGGGCCGCGTTCGGATCGTCGCCGCTCGGATACCGCATCGCCAACGTGATCCTATTCGCCTGTTGTGCCTTCGCTCTCCGCCGCGCTGCGCTCCGCGGCGGTCTCCTTCCCGGCGCCGCGCTGGCTGCGTCTGCGGTCTTCACCGTCCATCCGGCGGCGGTGGAGGCCGTCGCGTGGATCACCCAATCGAAGACCCTGCTCGCGCTCCTCTTCTCCCTGCTCGCCCTCGACTGCTGGCTCGCGCATCTGGAGGCGCCGTCGACCGTGCGGCTCGCGGGAGCGCTGGCCCTGGCTCTCCTGGGACTGCTGTCGAAGGGAGCGGTCGTCCTTCTCCCCGCGGTCTTCGCCGTCGCGTGGTGGTCCCACGGGAAAGGTGAGCGGCGCGACGGGTGGTCGGTCGCTCTCCTCACGGTCGTCGCCGCCTACGTCGCGCTGATGAACCTCCGGGCACAGGCGACACAGGGAGGTGTCGTAGAATGGTTCGGTGGATCGGCTGCGGCGACGGCGCGGATCCTGCCCGAGGTGATCTGGCGCCATCTGCGAATGGCGGCAGTGCCGGTCGATCCGGTCTTCTGCGTCCACCCGGAGCCCATCTCCTCGTGGGCGAACGCGCGCGTGTGGGGACCGCTGGCGGGGATCGCCGTCTGCATCGTTCTCGCCTGCCTCGCGGCCCGGCGCGACCGGCGCTCGTGGCTCGCGCTGGCCTGGGTGGCCGCAATGCTGCTCCCGGTCATCCAGCTCGTCCCGATGACGACGGTCTACGCAGACCGGTATCTCTTCCTCGCCCTCCCCGGGCTGCTCGTCCTCGCCACCGAGTCGGTTGCGCGGATCTGTCGCAGCCGGGTAGACCCTCGCGCCACGCTCGTGGCGGCTGCGGCCGTGGTCGCGGCGCTCGGCGTTCGCAGCGCGCTCCAGGCCGGCCTCTGGGCTCACCCCGAGGCGCTGTACCGGCAGAGCGTGACCGCCTATCCGTCGAGCCGACACGGATGGACGGGGCTCGGCGGCGAGCACCATCGGCGAGGCGCCCTCGACGATGCTGCCACCGCCTACCGTCATGCGCTGGCCATCGCTCCGAACGACGGCCACGCGCGGTCCCTCCTTGCCCGCGTACGGCTGGAACAGGGCGCGGCCGAGCAGGCGCTCTTCCATCTGGAGGGGGCGCTTCGCGACGCGCCTCTCCATCCGGATGCGGGCTGGATGAGGGATCGGATCCGGGAGCTGCGGGGAAGGGGAATCCTGCCGCGCGACGAGGTCCGGTGAGAGGGCGCGTCGTCCTCGCACGTCCTGGCCCGGTGTAGAGTCGCTCCTCGTGCGACCCATCGATCGGATCTGGCCGCTCCTCGCGGGGCTCGTCATGGGGGGGCTCTGGTGGGCCTTCGGAACGGTCGAGAAGCTCCCCGCGCTCGAGGCCCACGTACCTCCCGGCCTGTTCGACTTCCTCGCGTACTACCGGCCGAACGCGCATTACGCGTTTTCGCGGATGGCCGCGGGAGACCTGCCGCTGTGGAACCCGCAGCAGGGCTTCGGGATGCCATTTCTCGCCACGCTGCAGACGGGGGTCCTCTATCCCCCCAACTGGCTGCACCTGATTCTTCCCGTGCAACTCGCCTATGCCGTCCTCGCCGCGTTTCACCTCGGCCTCGCAGCGGCGCTGGCGAGCGCGCTCGCGGGCGCGCTCGGCGCCTCCGGGTGGGGCGCCGTCGCGGCAGGCCTTCTGTTCGGCGGCTCGAGCTGGCTCCTCGGCGCCTTGTGGAGCCCGCCGACCCTCTACAGCGCCGCGTGGCTCCCGGGTGTCCTCCTCGCCATCGACCGCATCATCGAGCGGCCCGATCCGCGGCGGGCGGCAGCGCTGGCGGCGGTGGTCGCGATGCAGGCGCTGACTGGATGGCCGTACGTACTGCTGATGACCGCCCTTGCGGCCGGCCTCTTTGCCGCCGGTTCGCTCATCGAGGTGACGTTGCGAGAGCAGCGCGTTCCCGTGGCGCGGGCGCTCGCGCTCGCCGCGGGGGCAGTCGGCGGGATCTTGCTCGCGGCTCCGCAGCTCCTCCCCGCTGCAGAGTTGGTCTCACACAGCTCACGCGCGCTCGGCGTACTCGACGAGAACCAGACGGTGCTGCTCACCTCCCAGCACGACCCGGGGCAGTTCCTCTCCCCCTCCTCGGCGCCGGCCCGAGCGACGGCGTTCCGGGAGCGCTCTCGATCCCCCTCGCCCTGCTCGCCGTCGGCCGGGGCGGCTCGCGGCGTACGCGCATCGCGGTCCTTCTCGCGGTCGGCGTCTTCGGGCTCCTCGTCTCGTTCCCGCTGCACACTCCCCTCTACGGGTGGCTGCGCGAGCTGCCGCTGGCGGGAGACTTCCGGTTTCCGTTCCGCTACCGGCTGCTGTCCACCCTCGCCTTCGCCGTTGCAGCAGGCGTGGGAGTGACACAGGCGGCCGCGCTGATCGGCCGGAATCTCCGCGCACGGCACGCCACCGCGGCGATGCTCGCGGTCGTCGCAGCGGGCGCCCAAGCCGTGACGGTGTTTCCTGCGGTCCTCCCGTTTCCGCGCGAGGCCGCCTGGCTGCGGCCCTCGAGCATCGCCGCCCTCCTCGAAGCGATTTCGACGCGTGGCGCCGCCGGAGCGCGGGTCCACTGGCAGCACGGAGAGGAGATCCACTGGATCGACAAGGTCGGACAGATGGAAGGGATGCGGTTCACCCACGATCTCGAGCCGCTGACGCCGGCACGGACCGCGCGCTACCTGAACTTCCTCGAGACCGGAATCCCGGACACGTTGGATGCGCGTGACCTCCGGCGCCGTCTCGCAGGGCATGCATCGTCGGAGTCGTCCGGCGCGAGCGGGTTCCTCGGCGCCATCCCGTTCTTCGGTCGCGTGGGATTACCGGCCGATGCGAGCCGCTCCCGGCTCTTCGATCTCGCTTCGGTCCGGTTCGTTCTCGCACACGAGCGCCCGGGGTGGCTCGATGAGCGCTTCACGAGGGTCCGCGACCTCGGCGCGAGGCCGGCGGTCTTCGAGAATGCAGAAGCACTCCCGCGCGCCTATCTCGCCGTGTCGGCAGAACCCGAGCCGGACACGCCGGAGGACGCGCTCGCACGGCTCGTGGCGCCGGATTTCGACGCGCGCCACACCGTGCTGCTCGACGCTCCCCCGGCCGATTTGCTCGGTGTGGGGGGCGGAACGGCGACGTCCGATTCCGGAGCCGCCGTCTTCGAGCGGGATGACCCCGAACGCCAGGTGATCCGGACCCGTGGCGAGCGGCCGGCGGTGCTGGTCGTGGCGGATGCGTTCTTCCCGGGCTGGGAGGCCACGGTCGATGGCTCGCCTGCAGCGGTGCTCCGGGTGAACACCGTGTTTCGCGGTGTCGCGGTGCCAGCGGGAGAGCACGTCGTCGAGCTGCGCTACCGGCCGGCGTCCTTCCGGGTTGGCGTCGCGCTCGCGCTCGGCGCGCTGTTCGTGGTTGCCGGCTGCCTCGCCCACACCGCGTGGCGGCGCCGGAGCGCCCGATGAGCGCACCTTCCTGGCGCTGGATCGTGGTGTCGCTGGTGGTCGCCGGAGCGGGTCTTGCGACGCGGATCCACGACGTCTACGCCTATGCCCCGCTCCACGACTTCGACGGCCCGGGCCACGGTGTGAACGTCCTGGCGCTGGAGCGCGGCGAGCTTCCCGACCCCCGGAGCTGGGGGGGCTTCCATCCCGCGCTCTACTACGCCGTTGGCGCTGCGGTCTGGAGGATCCTTCCCGAACGGATCCCAGTGCACGTCGGCCTGCGCGCCATCTCCCTGCTCGCGGGCGTCGTTCTCGCGATCGTCCTCTGGCGAACCCTCCGGCGGCTCGTCGCGGAGGTGGACGCCGCGGTCGCCGCGACACTCCTCTTCTGCAGTCCGGTCTTCACCATCGCCAGCAGCATGCTCGGCAACGAGATGCTCGGGGCGTGTCTCGTGACGGTCGCCCTCGCGCGGCTGACGGCGATTCCGCAGCGAGGGCCGCTCCTGCGGCATGCTCTTGCGACGGCCGTTTGGCTCGCGGCGGGTCTGTGGACGAAGTCCACCGCCCTCGTAGCGCTGGCCGCCGCAGCGCTCGGCTACGGCAGCGCAGCGCGAGAGAGGCCACGCCAGGCGCTGGCGGCGGCCGTCCTCGTCGTCGCCGTTCCGCTCGCCGCAGCGTCCTTGCACTATGCGAGGCTGATGCGGGCGAGCGGCGGATCGGTGCTGAGCGTCGTGAGCGGAGCCGCCATGGCTCCCCAGGTGCAGGAGGAGATGCGTGCCCAGCCGCCGGGCGAGCGGCGGGTCGGCGACTACTTCCACCTGCCGATCGCGAGCTTCCTCGCACCGCACTTCAGCGCGCCGGGCCTCGCGCGGTCGGTGCCGGGCCTCCTCCATGCGACCGCGTGGGCCGACGGACATGGCGAGTTCCTGCCTGCAGACGTTCCCGGGGTACTGGCGGCAGCCTCGGCGCTGTCCCTGGGCGGCATCGTCCCCACATTGCTTGGGGCCTTCGGGCTGGTCCGCGTTCTCCGGCGGCCGGATCGCTACCGGGCGGCTGCGGCTCCGCTCCTCTTCGGCGTGCTGCTGGTCGCCGCGCTCGTCCGGTACACCTGGGTCCTCCCGTTCTACTCGGCCGTGAAGGCGAGCTACCTGCTCCCGGCAGCCCTGCCAGCGGGTCTGCTCCTGGCGTCCGGGCTCGAAGGCCTCTCGCCGGGGGCGCGAGCCGCCGCGCGCGCCTTCTGCCTCGTACTCGCGCTTCTCTCGAGCTGCGTCCTGTGGCAGGGATGGTGGGCGTGAGGGCGGCGGCCGCACTGGTGGCGCTGGCGCTGCTCGCCTGCGGAGTCGCTCCCGAACCCGAACGCGTCGTGGCCCTCTACTTCGAGACGCTGGGCCGCGACCCTCTTCGTGCAGGATCCCTGGTGAGCGGCGAGCTCCAGGCCGCCCACGGCCTCCGTCACGTCGGGAGTACGCGGGCGGTCGAGGGACGTGGCCGCGCCGATTCCGAGCTGGTGTG
The DNA here is from genome assembly GCA_963710635.1 of uncultured delta proteobacterium. GTDB lineage: Bacteria > Myxococcota_A > UBA9160 > UBA9160 > UBA9160 > MYXO. The sequence goes on along the minus strand of CAVQAY010000004.1, from coordinate 2,792,649 downwards.
GCTCGCTACCCAGGCCAAGCCCGTCTTCGCCGAGCGGGCGGCGAAGCTCTCGGTGTCGCCGCTCTCCGTACGCGAGGCCGGCGGCGTCGCGGAGGTTTCGGTGCAGGTGTCTTCCCCCGGCGCCCCCCCGTTCGTCCAGCGCTTCCATCTGTCTCGCGACGTCGAGGGGCGCTGGCGGATCGACCGGATCGACCAGGACGGAGTGGACGGGGGCAACCTTGCCGATGCCTTCGTTGCGGCGCCCACCGAAGCGCTCCGGCAACGGCTCGCGGCGGCGCTCGGCGTCCCTGCCCAGTGACCGGCGCTATTGGCTGCGGATCCCGAGGGCGTACTCGGCGATCAGCTTGCGGTGCAGCTCGCTCGTCCCCTCTCCGAACTCGAGGGCCTTGGCCTCGAGCAGAAGCCGCCCCACCTCGTACTCGGCCGATAGTCCGTAGCCGCCGTGGATCTGGATCGCATCGAGAGCGTTCTGGGTCGCGGCCTCGCTGGCCATGAGCTTCGCCAGCGACGCCTCGAGGGAGGCTCGGGGAACGCCGGCGTCCTTCATGCGGCCGAGCCGATAGACCATCTGCCGCGCGGCCTCGGTCCGGCACACCATGTCGGCCACCTTTTGCTGGATCATCTGGAACTCGGCGATCCTCTGGCCAAACGCCTCTCGCGCCGTGGCGTAGGGGAGGGCGAGGTCGACGCAGCGCTGCGCCTGCCCGACGCAGCGAGCTGCCACCGAGAAGCGCCCCATGTCGAGGGCGCTCCCGAGGACGGGGAATCCAGCGCCCTCTGCGCCGAGCAGATTCTCCGCAGGGACGAACGTGTCCTCGAAGTGCACCTCGGCGAGATTGTCACGCTTCAGGGTCCGCATCGGGAAGTCGCGAATGGTGATGCCCTGGCTCGCCTTCGGGTCCACCAGGAACGCCGTCACGCCCCGGTGCTTCCGCTCGCGGTCGACCGTTGCGACGACGAAGAACAGGCCCGCATGGGCGGCGTGGGAGATGAACACCTTGGTGCCCGTCAGCCGGTAGCCGCCGTCGACCTTGCGGGCCGCAGTCCGGAGGTTGCCGAGGTCCGTTCCTCCTCCGGGCTCGGTGAGGCACGCCGAGCACAGCACCTCGCCTCTCGCCATCGGCGGCAGCCAGCGCTCCTTCTGGGAATCGGTTCCGTGGGCGAGGATCGACCCGGCGACCAGCGAGTTCATGACCGACACCACCGACGCCACGACCCAGTCGATCCGGGCGAGCTCCTCGCAGATGACGCCGTAGCTGAGGACGTCGACGAAGGAGCCGCCGTAGCGCTCGGGGATCAGCGGCGCGATGAAGCCCAGGGGGACGAGCTTCGCCACGAGATCGATTGGGTAGCGCTCCTCACGCTCGTAGCGCTCGACGTGGGGAAGGATCTCCTTCTCGGCGAACTCCCGGACCGCTTGGCGTACCGCTCGCTGGTCGTCGGTGAGGTCGAAATCGGCCATCCGCTGCAGAGCCGGGTTCGTCGGCACGGGGGCTCCTCCCGGCGGTGGGACGCCGTCTTCCGAGGGTACGCCGTGGGGCGAAGCCCGTCAGGCTGGACGGCGGCGGGGGGGTCCCCTACGTTGCGGCGCCGCGAACCCCAGCCCGGAGACCGCCATGAAGAAGGCCAAGCCGCTCCCGCACCGCAACCGCAGCAAGAGCGCGCGGCACCGCGCGAAGCTGAAGGCGAAGCACGCGCGTGCTCGCAAGCGCGTGACCAAGGGCGCTCGCAGCACCTACCGGTAGCCGGGAGCGAGCCGATGGCCGGCACGGCCGCGGCCCCGTTCCGCTTCGATCTCGCCGGCCGCTGCGGCGCGGCTCGCGCCGGGACCTTCCACACGCCCCACGGTCCCGTCGACACCCCGGCGTTCATGCCCGTCGGCACCCACGGCGCCGTCAAGGCGATGCTTCCGGATCAGGTGCGCGCCACCGGCGCGCAGATGATCCTCGCCAACACCTACCACCTGACCCTGCGTCCGGGAGAGGCGCTGGTCGCGAAGCTCGGCGGCCTGCACCGCTTCATGCAGTGGCCCGGGCCGATCCTCACCGACAGCGGCGGCTTCCAGGTCTTCTCCCTTCCGGGGAAGGAGATCCGCGACGAGGGCGTCCGGTTCCGCAACGAGGTCGACGGCAGGATCCTCGACCTCACTCCCGAGCGCGCCATCGAGATCCAGAATGCGCTGGGCGCCGACGTCATCATGGCCTTCGACGAGTGTACGCCGTTCCCGGCAGACGAGGCGCTCGCGGCCACGGGGGTGCGGCGAACCCTCGACTGGGCGGTCCGATGCGTGCGTGCGCACGCGCGGAAGGCCGACCAGGCTCTCTTCGGAATCGTCCAGGGGAGCGTGTACCCGGAGTTGCGCGAGCGATGCGCCGAGGGCCTCGTGGCGCTCGATCTTCCCGGCTATGCCATCGGCGGCGTCTCGGTCGGGGAGGGTCACGAACTGCTGTGCCGCGTGACCGAGCACGCGGCGCCACTGCTTCCCGAGAGCAAGCCCCGCTATCTGATGGGCGTCGGGCTCCCCGAGGACATGATCGCCGCCATCGGCTTCGGGATCGACCTGTTCGACTGCGTCATTCCCACCCGCTATGCGCGGTCGGCATCGGTCTTCACCGTTCGCGGCCGCCTCCGGCTCACCAACCGCCGCTACCGCCGCGACGCCTATCCGATCGATAGGGCCTGCGCGTGTCCGGCCTGTAGCGGTGGCTTCAGTCGGGCCTATCTCCACCATCTCTTCGCCGCCAACGAGATCCTCTCGGCGATCCTGTGCTCGATCCACAACGTGCACTTCTACGAGCAGCTGGTGCAGACCGCGAGGAAGGCGATCCTCGATGGCCACTACGACGCGTGGCGGAGGCAGTTCCTCGCGGCCTACGCCGGAGGGACCGCCACGGGAGAGGACTGACGCGCCTCGTCGTCCCCACTGGCGCTCCAGCGGGATTCGGGGAAGCTACCGATCCCATGGCCCTCCGCTGCGGCATCGTCGGCCTCCCGAACGTCGGGAAGAGCACCCTGTTCAACGCCCTCACCGCGGCGGGGATCGGCGCCGAGAACTACCCCTTCTGCACGATCGAGCCCAATGCCGGCGTCGTGGCGGTTCCGGACCCGCGCCTGCGGGGCCTCGACGCCGTCGTCCACGCTGCGCAGGTCGTTCCCGCCACGGTGGAGTTCGTCGACATCGCGGGGCTGGTTCGTGGAGCGTCGAAGGGCGAGGGCCTTGGCAACCAGTTCCTCTCCCACATCCGGGAAGTCGATGCGATCGTCCACGTGGTGCGCTGCTTCGAGGACACGAACGTGGTCCACGTCGAAGGCGCCGTCGATCCGGTCCGCGACATCGAGACGATCGACACCGAGCTCGGACTCGCAGACCTCGACACCATCGAGCGCCGCCTCGACCGCGCACGGCGGACGGCGAAGGCCGGAGCCAGCCGGGAGGCGAAGGAGGAGGTGGCCTTCTTCGAAGCGCTCCACTCTCACCTGGCGAAGGGAGAGCCCGCACGCACCCTTCCCGTTCCGGGAGAGCAGGCGGCGGCGCTGCGCGAGTGCCATCTGTTGACGGCGAAGCCGGTGCTGTACCTCGAGAACGTCGACGAGACAGGCCTCTCGGGCAATGTCTTCACCGCGGCGGTCGAGTCGCGCGCGGCGAGGGAAGGTGCCGGAGCGGTGCGTGTTTGTGCGAAGGTCGAGGCCGAGCTGGCCGAGCTCGACGAAGGCGAGAAGCAGGCCTTTCTCGAAGACCTCGGGCTCGAGGAGCCCGGTCTGCACCGGCTCGTCCGGGCGGCCTACGGCCTACTCGACCTGATCACGTTCCTTACGGCCGGCCCCAAGGAGGTGAAGGCTTGGACCATCCGCAGGGGGACGCTCGCTCCCCAGGCGGCGGGAACGATCCACACCGATTTCGAGCGGACCTTCATCCGGGCGGAGATCATCGCGTTCGAGGACTACGTCGCCTGCGGCGGAGAGGCCGGCGCGAAGGCCAAGGGCAGGATGCGCGTCGAGGGCAAGGACTACGAGATGCGAGACGGCGACGTCGTCCACTTCCGGGTAGGCGCGTGAGCCAGCGGTCGCGGGAGTTTCTCACGCCCGAGGAGGTCCTGGGCCGGCACACGGCGGGGCCGAAGACGGGGGTCTTCACCGACGGAAGCTGCGAGGGGAATCCAGGGCCGGGGGGATGGGGATTCGTCTGGGTCGAAGACGACGTGGTCCGCGCCCAGGGCTCGGGGACCGCCGCCGCCACCACCAACAACCGCATGGAGCTGACGGCGCTGATCGAGGCCTACAAGGCGCTGCCGCCGGACGCAGATGTCACGGTCTTCAGCGACAGCGAGCTGTGCGTGAAGACGGTGAACGAGTGGGCCGCGGGCTGGGAGGCGAGAGGATGGCGCCGGAAGACGGGACCCATCAAGAACCTCGAGCTCGTGCAGGAGCTCTACCGGCTGGCGAAGGCCCGGCCCAAGGCCAAGCTGCGTTGGATCCGCGCCCACGACGGTTCGCGCTGGAACGAGTACGCGGATGCGCTCGCCAACTCGTACATGAGAGCCGGAGGCGCGCGCTGACGATCCGGCGCGTCTGGGCCGCCGGAGCGCTGCTCGTGGCAACGGTGGTCGAAGCCCCGCCCTCGCGAGCCGAAGAACCTGGCGCGGAGCCCGCACCGCCGTACGCGCAGTACGCGCTCCTCGAGGACGCGCTCACGCGCTACCGCGCGCTGGCGGAGGACGACACCTTGGCGCCGCCGGAAGGCGTCGTCGGCCTCCGGCCCGGAGCGCGAAGCCCCGTGGTCCCGGCACTCCGGCGCTGGCTCGCGGCTCTCGGCGACGCCGCGCCCGAGCCGGTCAACGAGGCGCGCCTAGATCTCTTCGACCCGGATCTGGTCCGGGCCGTGAAGCGGTTCCAGGGGCGCCACGGCCTCGCCACCGACGGGGTGATCGGAAAGGCCACCGGCGCCGCACTGGCGGTGCCGCTGCGCGTACGTGTCCTCCAGATCGAGCGTGCGCTCGAGCACTGGCGCTCGATGCCGAATCCTCCCCCGAAGGAGCTGATCGTCGTCAACATCCCCGAGTTCCGTCTCTTCGTCCTGCGGAGCGACGCCGGCCGCATGGCTGCCGACGAGGTCCTCGGGATGAAGGTGATCGTGGGCCGGGCCGTCGAGACCGAGACGCCGACCCTCGCGGGAGATCTCGAGTCGGTCATCTTCCGGCCGGCCTGGAACGTTCCCTGGAGCATCGTTCGCGCCGAGATGATCCCGAAGATCCGCAGGGACCCGGGCTACCTGGCGAAGGAAGGTCTCGAGATCGTCGGCGCGCGGGAGCCTGTGGTGACGCGGGCGACCTTGGCGGGGCTCGCCTCGGGGGCCCTGGGGCTCCGCCAGCGGCCAGGTCCCGGAAACTCGCTGGGCCTCGTCAAGTTCGTGGTACCCAACGACGACGACATCTATCTCCACGCGACTCCTGCGACGGGCCTCTTCGCACGCGCTCGCCGCGACTTCAGCCACGGCTGCATCCGGCTAGAGGATCCGGTCGGGCTCGCCGAGTACGCCCTCCGGGGTGTGCCAGGCTGGACTCGCGGCCGGGTCCTCGCCGCCATGTCGGGCGGCAACACCCTGCAGGTCGACATCCCGGAGCCGATCCCCGTCGAGGTCGTCTATGTGACCGCCACGGCGCTCCCCGGAGGCGAGATCCGGTTCTTCGAGGACATCTACGGCCAGGACGGCGGTCCGGACCAGGCCCTCGCCCGGGATGGGCGTCAAGGCCGGTGGGCTGCCGCGTGTGAGGCCGCCACCGTGGGCTCGCAGCGGAGGTAGCGCGACCGGCTCTGCCACTCGGGATCTTCGGCGTAGACGAAGAGGGCGGCGCCGTTGCGAAGGTGATCGATCACGGCCGGTGCGGCGGCGGGATCGAGCGCCGGGCACCCGAGGCTCCGTCCGAGGCGTCCCCATCGCGCCAGGTGCCGCGCGGTCGCGTACCAGGCGCCGTGCATCACGATGGCGCGGCTGCGGGCCTGGTCGTTGATCCCCGGCTCGAGGCCGTCGAGTCGGAGCGAGAGGCCGTGCTCGCCGTGGTACGTGTCGCGCCCCACGAAGAGCCCGAGGCTCGACTGATGCGACTCCGGCTCGTTGGAGAACCGGCCGGCGAAGACCTCGCCGCTGCCCCGCCCGTGGGCGACGAGCTCGTGCTGCAGGACACGGCGGGAGCCGGGCTCGACGACCCAGAGCCGCCGCTGGGTCGACGGCAGGGCGTAGTCGATCACGACCAGCGTCGACTTTGCGACCTCTCCGCGCGATCGTGCGCACTCGTAGGCGCGCAGGGCCAGGTCGAGGACCTCGCGCCGCGGAGGAGCCGCCGCCACCTCGCCCCCCCGCGCCCGTGCGCCTCCGGCGACGAACAGCGGGCCGAGGAGCACGAGGAGCAACAGGAAGGGCCAGGCAACCTTTCGGCTGCCTGGCCCTTGGAAGGCGGGCGGCTGGAAGCCGCCAGAGAGCATCAGGCTACTTGGCCGAGATGCTCATCGACCGCTTCCACAGCTCGCACTGCCGCTGGACCGGACCGAACTGGTCCTTCTCCATCAGCTCGCGCAGCTGCACGTTGCGGTTGACCTGCAGGTCGGCCTTGGTGTTGCCCTTGACCAGCGGGCGCAGCTTCGACCACGACTCGCCGTTTACCTGGGTGTTCGTCCCGCCGTTCTCCGTCAGGTAGACCATGACGGAGCGCGTGCGCTTCTCGGACAGGCCCTGGTTGTACTCGACGCCGCCGCGGCGGTCTGCATTGCCGTCGACCTGGAGCTTCGCATCAGGGCTCGACTTCAGCACCGACGCAACCGTGGACAGGTTGGACGTGGCCTCCTTGCGCAGGTTCCACTTCGCGGTGTCGAACTCGACGTTCGGGATCGACCAGCAGCCCTTGGCGTCGACCTTCGCGCTCTTCGGCGTGCTGAGGCACTCGTCGCGGTCGTCGGAGACGCCGTCGGCGTCGTTGTCCGGGATCTTCGCCATCATCACCGCGGTGGCGAAGGCGCCGACGCCCTTGCCATCGGCGAGCTGCGAGGCGGCAGTGACGCTCCCGCAGGGCGAGGTCGCGGCCAGCGCCTTCATGAACTCGGTGCCCTTCGGGTCGCTGCCAACCTGCACCGAGTGGATGCAGAGGCTGCCGACCTCGTGGGACCCGACGAGCGCCCGCGCCGCGAGCAGAGCCGCCTCGGCGGCCTCGGGCTCCGGAAGACCGTCGCTCACGACGACGACTGCCGTCCGGCCCTGTGCGCCGTTCGTGCAGACCACGTCGTCCTGGTAGGTCTTGAGGGCGGTATTCACCTCGTCGAGGACGTCGGACATCGGCGTCGTTCCGCCCATGCCGTTGATGTCACCCAGCGGCTGCAGCTCGGCGACCTTGCTGGCGAGCGCGTTGCGGTCGAACTTGCCCAGCGGGTGGACCAGCCGGTCGCCACCGCCGAAGCCAACGAAGCCCGCGTCGAAGGACCCACCTTCGAACGGCGCCTGAACGTTCCCGTCGGGCAGGCCCGCGACGATCGCCTGCGACGTGCTCTTGGCCGTCGGGAAGTTGCCATGGTTGTAGATGGTTCCGGACGCATCCGTCACCAGGACGACCTGGTCGACTGCGCGCCAGTAACCAGGAGCCGAGAACTTCGGCACCGACGGCGCGGGCGCCGGCGGCGGCGCGCTAGCGCATCCCACCAGGAACGCGCCCACGAAACCGATCGACGAAAGCTTACGCATCAAAGCTCCTCCCGCTTCGTAGCGGCCCTGAGAGCACTCGCTCGTGGTGGCCGGAAGCAACTGCGAAACCCCTCCAAGGGCCTTGGGCTCCACCCCTATCGGACCCCACCCCCTGAACTTGAGAACGGCAGAAACATCGCACAACTGTGTAAGCGCACAAGACTGTTTGCGAATCGAACCGTGTGGACGCTCCAGTTACCGGTTCGCTGCCGCCAGCGTTGCGGAGTGTAGGGCGCTCCGAGTGGTGGACCAACAAAAAAACCGGATTCGCAGCGTGAATGACGTTGGTGGATCCATGAGTGAGGGCCTGGGCCCACATCTCTGTGGGGCGAACTCCGCACAAACCGCGTGACGTTGAGCCTCGCACCCGTAGAGAAAAACCGTCACAACCGGGGTGCGTCGTTGGGCTCCCGTTCGGGCCGCGCGCGATGGGTGGGAGATCCTTGCGCCGAGCGCGCCTATCCTCGACCTCCGGCGAGATCGGGAGGCCAGGGCCGGTGTCGGAAAGACCGCTGGATACTGCCCTTGGCATCGCCGCGGGGCCGGAGCTCCAGACCGTCCTCGCGGTGCGTGAGGTCGGCCGGGCCGAGGATCTCCTCGGGTTCGTCCCGCCGCTTCGTGCTGGCCGCGACGCGTGGCTCCTCGACAGCGCGTTGCCGTCCCATCGCCAAGGTCGCTTCTCGTTCGCCGGCGCCGATCCCTACCTGGTGATGACGGCACGGGGTCACAGCGTCCGCCTGGACGTTCGCCGTGCCGTCCGTCCGGGCCTCTCACCCGGGGAGCTGCGCTTCGAAGGTGATCCCCTCGACGTGCTTCGCGCCTGCCTGCCGCCGGCGCCTGCCGGGCTCGACGTACGGGCCGGGCGCCTTCCTTTCGTGGGCGGCGTCGTCGGGTGCCTCGGCCACGGTCTGACCGCGCTCACCGAGCCGATCCGCCTCTCGCATCGCGGCGGGCGAGGCCGCTTTCCCGATCTTTCGCTCCTGTTCGTCGATCGGCTCCTGACCCTCGACCACGAGACCCACGCGGTGCTCGCGCTCGGGCTCGGCTTCTCGGCGCATCGAGGTGACGCGGCAGCGCGCGCAGAGCGCGCGCTCGGGGAGTTGCTGGCGCGCCTCGCGGCGCAGCCGCCGAGCAGGGGACGGGCTTCCGGCGCGCGCCGTACGGCGCGGCCCCGCATATCGGTGGGTGAACACGCGGCCCGCGTCCACGAGGTGAAGTCCCGGATCGAGGCCGGAGACGTGTACCAGGTGTGTCTCACCCACCGGATCGATGCCACGTATCGGGAGGACCCGTTCGCTCTCTACCGGAAGCTGCGTCACCTCTCGCCGGCGCCCTTCGCGGCCTATCTCGAGACCGACGATGCGTGCGTTCTCTCGAGCTCGCCCGAGCGATTCCTTCGCGTCGATGCGGAAGGCCGTGCGGAGACGCGTCCGATGAAGGGCACGCGGCGCCGCGGCAGCGATCCGCGGACCGACGCCAAGCAGCGCGAGGAGCTGGCTGCGTCGGCCAAGGACCGGGCGGAGAACGTGATGATCGTCGACCTCGCTCGCAACGATCTCGGCCGTGTCTGTGCGCTCGGCAGCGTCGAGGTGCCGGAGCTGTGCGCGATCGAGGAATACGCGACGGTCTTCCAGATGGTGTCGACGGTGACGGGCCGTCTCTCGCCCGGCCGCGATGCGGTCGACCTCGTCCGGGCCGCCTTCCCGCCGGGCTCCATGACGGGAGCGCCGAAGCTCGCCGCCCTCCGCATCCTCGACCGTCTCGAGCCCGACCCTCGCGGTTTCTACGGTGGCGCGCTCGGGTATTTCGACCTCCGCGGCGGCGCCGATCTCTCGGTGGTGATCCGGACGATCGTGCTCCGCGGAGCGCGCGCGTCGCTCCACATCGGCGGCGGGATCGTCGCCGACTCCGATCCCGCCGCCGAGTGGGCCGAGGCGGCGGACAAGGCCGCCGCTCTGCTGGCTGCCCTCGGTGCGACCTCGGTCTCCTAGATTCCCGCCAGGTGCGACGTGTAGTTGAAGCTCAGCAGCTCGGGCTTGGGCTCGATCACCAGCTCGGTCACGGCGCAGTTGTCCATGACACGCCGCCACTGGCCGTAGTCGCCATCGAGGAGTGCGCCGAGCGCCATGGCGAGAACGCCGCCGTGGGCAACGACGAGAACACGCTCGCCCGGGTGCGACGCGCAGATCCTGCGTAGCGCGACGACGCAGCGCTCGGTCACCTGGCGGGGTGACTCGCCGCCGTGGGGAGCGAAGTCGGGGTCGCGCTTCATGTGGTGCCAGAGCCGGTGCTGCTCGTGGAGCTCGCGATAGCTCTTGCCCTCCCACTCGCCGAGGTCGTACTCGCGGAGATGGGGGTCGAGAACGAGTGGCAGTCCGACAGCTCGTTCGATGGCGCGTGCGGTCTCGCGCGCTCGCTGGAGGTCGCTGGCGTAGAGCGCCGCTGCGTCGGCGTGGCACTCGGCCACGTGCCGCGCCACCCGGAGCGCCTGCTGCGTTCCCCGGTCGGTGAGGGGAGTGTCCGTCGAGCCGTGCCAGACTCCCTCGAGGTTGGCGGGAGTCTCTCCGTGCCGGATCAGCGTGAGGATGGTGTGCGCGGTCATGGGGGCGTGAGGATAACCCGTCGTGGCCTGGAAGTCCGAGCGGCGTGCCGCATTGCGGTGGCCGCGGTCGCGCCTACCAGCGGTTCGAGACCAGCGGGCGGGTCCAGCGGGTGCGCGAGAGGGCGGAGACGGCTGCCGTGCTGAGCGCGAGGCAGCCGATCCACGAGGTCAGTGCGGCGCCTGCCGTCGCCAGCGGATCGTCTCCGACGGCCCAGCGTGCGGTGGGAATCAGGCGGTCGATCACGAGCCGGAATACCACGAGATGGACGAGGAACACGCCATACGAGTGCCTTCCCAAGGAGACGAGGATCCTTCCGAACCGGGCATCGCGAATGCGGACACTCGCGAACGCCAGGAGGAGCACGACGCTCACGGTGTACGCACAGGGCGGTACCTGGAAGATCATCGAAGCGATCGTGACGGCGTACGGGTGATAACTTGGGCCGGCGATGGAGAGAAAGCTCTCGAACATCCACCAAGCGGTCGCAGCCGTGACCATGCCCGCCGCAATGAACCAGACCGTCCGAGCGGCTGCGCGCCGGAGGCCCTCCACATACGGTCCGGCCGCCGCTCCGAGCACGAGATAACCGAGCCAGAAGAGAGGTGCGAGAAGCGCGCCGCCCGGCTTCGCCGGAAGCCGCCACCACACGATGCTGGCGGCAAGCCCCGCGGCAGCTGCTGCGGCTGCGTTCCAAGGGCTCGACGCCGAGGCGCGGGCGACGGGTCTGAGCAGCGGCCACAGCGCGTAGATCTCGAGCAGCAGCGGGACGAAGTAGAACTGCCAGTCGGCCGTACCCGACAGCAGCATGGCTCCGACGGTCCGACTGGAGGAGAGCACCTCGGGATGGAAGAGCGCAGTCGAGGTGAGGCTCCAGAATAGATAGGCCGGCAGCAGCCGCAGTGCCCGCTGGCCGACGAATCGCGCGTGTCCGAGAGCGCCCTCGGAGGGAAGGTGTCGCAGCCCGAGGCCCGCCGTCGAGAGCGCGAGGAAGAGCGGAACGCCGAAGCCGCTCAGGAGGTGGAAGAGCGCGACGACCCTTCCACCCGATGACCTCAGGTCCGCCGCGGACGTGTAGGCCCAGCCGACGTGGACCCCGACCACCGCGGCGATCGCGAATCCGCGCAGGACGTCGAGCTCGCCGATCCGGTCGCCGGGCGGTCGCGGACCCTCTTCTCTGGTTCCGGCCGTGTCAGGGCGTGCAGGACTGCTCGCGCATCTTGTCTTCCAGGAAGCTCGGGAAGAAAGCATCGGCCTGCTTCTGGCTGCGAGGGATCTTGTAGGCCCGCGCGAGGATCGAGCAGTCGGTATCCGTGGCGCAGCTTCCCCCAACGAGGCCCGCGGAGCAAGTGCCCGCGGTGCACGCGCCCGCAGACAAGAGCTGACCCTGGAGGCTTTGCTGCTCGCCCTTGGAGACGAGGCAGGCGAGCGTGGCCGCGAGGTCCAGGTTGTTGTCGGGCAGGAGCACCGTGCAGGTGTGGTCGCCGTACTGGTACTGGGTCGGCTTGTCGAGGGTGCGGATGATCAGGTTCACCTGGATCCGCCGGGCGATCATACGGGACGCGACCGAATCGACCCGAGACTGCGCTGCGAGCCAGTTGGCCTCGCACCGGTTGCCGATGCACTTGGGGCCGCCGGACGGCGGCTCCTTCTTGTAGGCGAGGCCCGGGTCGCTGGCGGGCGCATCGTCGTCCTCGTTGGTGTAGAGCACGATGTTGGCGAAGGCGTTGGGCCGGAAGGTGAGCCGGTCGAGACCCCAGTGGATCGCTTCGGTGCCCGCCTCGAGCGGGATCCGGGGGTTCGTTCCGAGTTGCGGGAGCGCGTCTCGCCAGGTCTGCGCGTCGCTCGTCCAGTCGAGGAAGACGTCGGGATAGAGAGTCCCCCGCTTCGGGTTGCCGAAGGTCGCGAAGCGGACGATGGCGATCCGCCAGTCGATTCCCGCGGCGTCGAGACGTTCCGGCATGCTCCCCAGGTGTGCGCCGAGCCAGCTCTTCCAGGGCCTGCTCATCGACTTCGACGCATCGACGACGAAGATGAAATCGGCCTGGGCCGGGATGACCAGCGGCGGGTTGGAACACGTGCCCGCGGTACACACGTCGTCCGTACACGGGTTGCCATCCGTGCAGTCCTTCGGCGCTCCAGCCGTGCACGCGCCCGCCGAGCAGACGTCCGAGAGGGTGCAGGCATCGCCGTCGTCGCAGGACGCGGTGTTGTTCGGATGGGTACAGGTCCCGGCGCCGTTGCAGACATCGTCGGTGCAGCCGTTGCCGTCGGTTCCACACGAAGCTCCGGGGGCGTCGAGGGTGCATACTGGCGAGCAGCAGTCTCCGGCGAGGAGATTGCCGTCGTCGCACTGCTCGGTGCCCGCCAGGATGGCGTCGCCGCACAGGGTCGTGCACAGGCTCGGTACGTCGCCGCACGCCCAGCCCGGTTCGATGCTGCACGCCGCGTCGCAGCCGTCGCCGCCGGCGTTGTTGCCGTCGTCACAGGCTTCCGTTCCAGCGGGAATGCCGTCTCCGCAGGTCGTGACGCAAAGGCTCGGCGCCCCGACGCACCCCCAGCCGGGCTCTACCTGGCACGATCCGCTGCAGCCGTCGCCCGACGTGATCCCTCCGTCGTCGCACTGCTCCGCGCCGGTCACGATTCCGTCGCCGCAGGTCGTCGCGCACGAACTCGGCGATCCGGTGCACGCCCAACCGGGCTCCGTCTGGCACCAGGCGTCGCAGCCGTCGGCGTTCGTGATGTTTCCGTCGTCGCACAGCTCGCCGACGGCCAGGATTCCGTCGCCGCAGGCCGTCGTGCACACGCTGGGGGACCCAGCGCAGATCCAGCCGATCTCGATCTGGCACGCGCCATCGCAGCCGTCACCTGCGACGCTGTTGCCGTCGTCGCAGGCCTCGCTTCCACCGACCGCGCCGTCGCCGCAGGTCGGCGTACACGCGCTGGGAACTCCCGTACACGTCCATCCCGATTCCACGACGCACGCCGGGCTGCAGCCGTCTCCGGCGAGGCCGTTGCCGTCGTCACACTGCTCGCCGCCCGTGACCAGTGCGTCGCCGCACGTGGCGCTGCACGTGCTCGGTGCTCCCGCGCACGACCATCCCGCCTCGGTCTGGCACACGTCGTTGCAGCCGTCACCCACCGCCGTGTTGCCGTCGTCGCAGGTCTCGCTGCCATCGACCGCGCCGTTGCCACAGCTCGGTGCGCACGCGCTCGGCGCACCAGTACACACCCAGCCGTCCTCGATCTGGCAGGTCGCGCTGCACCCGTCACCCGAGACGGCGCCGCCGTCGTCGCACGTCTCGGACCCCGAGACGACCCCGTCGCCGCAGCTCGGCCCGCACGAGCTCGGCTCCCCGCTGCACGTCCAGCCCGGCTCGATCTCGCACGTCGCGCTGCACCCGTCGCCTGCCAGGGTGTTCCCGTCGTCGCACTCCTCTGATTGGTACGGAGTGAAGGAGCCATGGTGCTTTCCGTGGCACTTCGAGCGCGTGATCACGCCGTCTCCACAGGCACGGCATTGCTGGAGCGGGTTGCGCGTCGCGGCCACGGTCCTCGTGTGGCCGTCAGGGCCGGTGAGCGTCCAGACGTGGGCGTTTCCGTCGTCGACCGTCGTGAAGACGAAGTACTGCCGTCCGGGAGAGAAGAAGACGGGCTGGCCTCGGTCGATCGGAAACGGCGTGAACTCGTTGTGGGGAGCCGGCAAGTTGACCGGGATGTTGACGATGACCGAGTTCTTGTTGTGGTATCCCCAATGAGCGGTGTAGAGCCCGGGCTCGGGGACGTCGTGCTCGACGCACTCCAAGATGGGAATGACGGCCTTGTTCGTCATGACCGCTGCCGGCGTAGCAGTAGGGAATAACAAGGAGACTGCGCCGATGAGTCCGGCGAACACGCGCTGCGCGAACGCTGCCGAACGCGTTCGCGGGTCCGATGACGGACTCCCAGATGAGGTATGGGACATGACACGCCTCCCCAGTCGCCGCACACGCCGCGCGCGGTCCCTGCGCATGTGTTGCATTTTACGCACAGTAGGCGCTCGACTCTGCCGGATGTCAACGAGATTATTGACTGATCCCCGAGGGGAATTTCGTTAGGAGTCGATCAGCCGCACCGAGTGGCTCTTGACGGCGATCCAGGCCGAGGTGCCCGGGCGGAGGCCGAGGGCGCCGACGGCGCCGGGGGTGAGCCGGGCGAGCCAGGACGTCGGCGGGTCGCGGGTCTCGAGCCGGAGCGTGAAGTCGGCGCCGGCCCGCTCGGCGGAGATGACCCGGGCGGCGTAGACGTTCCGGGCGGAGAGGCCGCTCGGCTTCTCGACCGCTACGAGGACGTCCTCGGCCCGGACCGCCAGGGTGACGGGAGATCCGGGCGCCTGGTCGGGCGCGAGCGGGACCGCGATGGCGAGGCCCGCACCGACGAGGACGCGGGTCACCCCCGCCTCCTCGTCGTGGCCCTCTACCCGACCCGGGAAGAGATTCTCCACTCCCTCCTCCGCAGCCCGTGCGAAGGCCGGTGCCGAGAGCAGGTCGAGGGGGCGGCCCTGGGCCTCGACGCGCCCCTCCCGCAGCAGGAGCACGTGGTCGGCGAGGAGCATGGCCTCGCCGACGTTGTGGGTGACGTAGAGCATCGGGATGCGCCACTCGTCGCGGATCCGCAAGAGATAGGGGAGGATCCGCTCGCGAAGCGCGATGTCGAGCGCTGCGAGCGGCTCGTCGAGGAGCAGGAGCCGCGGATCCGTTGCGAGGGCGCGCGCGAGCGCAACCCGCTGTTTCTCGCCCCCAGAGAGCGAACGAGGCGAACGGCCGAGAAGGCTCCGCAGGCCGAGGGTGTCGATGGCCGTCTCGGCGCGCGCGCCGTCTCCCCGGGCGCCGAAGCGGATGTTCCCGAGCACCGTCCGGTGCGGGAAGAGCCCCGGGTCCTGCGGCACGTACCCCACCCGCCGGCGCTCCGGCGGGAGCCGGACCTTGCCCACATCATCCAGGAAGACCGCGCCACCGACGTCGATCCGTCCGCGCGCGCCGCGCCGGAGGCCGGCGATGGTCTCGAGGAGCGACGTCTTCCCGCAGCCCGATGGGCCGAGGATCGCCGTCACCCCGGCGCCGAGCCGCGCCTCCACCTCCAAGGTGAAGCGGGGCAGGGCCAGCTCGATCCGCAGCTCGATCACGCGGCGGCCTTTCGCGAGCGGCTCCGGGTGAACCATTCGGTTGCCCAGAGCGCCGTGAAGGCGAGGGCGACGGTGACACCGGCGAGCGTCATCGCACGGTCGTCCCTGCCGATCTGGCTGTCGTGGAAGATTGCCAGCGAGAGGGTTCGCGTTCGGCCTGGAATGTTCCCGGCCACCATCACCGTGGCGCCGAACTCGCCGAGGGCGCGGCTGAAGGCGAGGACCGCTCCCGCGAGGACGCCTCGCCACGAGAGGGGGAGCGTCACGCGGAAGAAGGCCGACACCGGTCCGCAGCCGAGCGTCCGGGCGATCCCGACCAGGCGCGAGTCGACCTCCTCGAAGGCGGTCCGCGCCGACCGCACCAGCAGCGGGAAGGACATCACCGCCGTCGCGACGAGGACGCCGCGCCAGGTGAAGACCACGTCGATTCCACGGTCGGCGAGCCAGCCGCCGACTGCCGAGCCTCGCGAGAAGACCTCGAGCAGGACGATTCCCACCGCGGTCGGGGGCAGGACCAGCGGCAGGGAGAGCGCCGTCTCGAGGAGGCCCTTCCCCGGCCCGCGCCAGCGAGCCAGGAGCATCGCGGCCAGGAGGCCTGGCGGGAGGATCACGAGCGTTGCCAGGGCTGCGATCTGCAGCGTGAAGGCGACGACGCCGATCTCCTCGAGGGTCAGCACGCGCTACCTCGGCCCGGGGGCCAGGAAGCCGTGTCGCTCGAAGACGCGGCGGGCCGGCGGAGAGCCGAGCCACGCAACGAACGCGCGCGCGCTGCTGCCAGGGAATCGGAGGAGGGGCGCGGCGACGTAGACGATCGGCGGTCCCTCGCTCCGCTGCACCTCGAAGGCGATGCGGACGCGGTTCGAGAGCGCCGCGTCGGTCCGGTAGACGATCGCCGCGTCGGCGTTCCCCGACGCGACGGCCGCGAGCGCTGCACGGACGTCGAGGAGGGGGATCACGCGAGGCGCGACACGCTCCCAGAGGCCGATCGACTCGAGCCAGGCGCGCGCGTAGACGCCCGCCGGAACCGCCTGGGGATCCGCGAGCGCCAGCCGCGACACGGCCGCGAGGCCCTCCGGGTGAGTCGGGCCGCCGGGGCGCCCGGCTCCCTTCCCGGCTTGCTCGACCACCACCAAGACGTTCGACAGCAGATCGACGCGGTCCTGCCGGCTGACGAGGCCCGCTCGCTCGACCGCATCCATCTGCGCCGCGTCGGCCGAGACGAAGACGTCGGCAGGCGCCCCGGCGATGATCTGCCGTGCGAGATCGCTCGAGGCTCCGAAGTTGAACTCGACCGGGTCGCCCGACTGTGTCGTCCAAGCCGGCGCCAGTTCGCGGAGCGCATCCGAGAGGCTCGCGGCCGCGAAGACCATCACCGGCTCCGCGCTGGCTCCCGTCGCCAGTACGAGGAGCAGCGCGGGAAGGAGCCGCCGCATCACCGGGGCGGCTCCGAAGATTCCGACGTAGGCGGCTCGTCCAGCGGCGCCGGGTCGAGATCCGATGCGCCGAGCCATCCCTTGCGCCAGAAGAACCGGACCATGAGCGCCGCGGTCGCGAGCATCACGACCCACAGCGCGGGATAGCTCCACCACCAGTCGAGCTCGGGCATGTGATGGAAGTTCATTCCGTAGACGCCCACCAGGAACGTGAGGGGGATGAAGATCGTCGCCATGACCGTGAGGACCTTCATCACCTCGTTCATGCGGTTGCTGACGTTCGAGAGATAGACGTCGACCATGCCGACCGTCAGCTCCCGGTAGGTCTCGACGGTGTCGATCACCTGGACGGCGTGATCGTAGGCGTCGCGCAGATAGACCTGCTGCGCTGCCGTGAAGTGGCTCTTCTCCTCCCGCATGAACGCGTTGGCGGCGTCGCGCTGCTGCCAGACGGTCCGGTGCAGGACGAGGAGCGAGCGGCGGATCTGTTGGATCCTGCCGAGGGTCGTCCGGCTCGGACGCGCCGTCACCTCGTCCTCCAGATCTTCGAGGTGATTGCCGAGGGTCTCGAGGACCGGGAAATAGTTGTCGATCAGGCAGTCGAGGAGGGCGTACGCGAGGAAGTCCGCGCCGCTGAAGCGCACCGTGGCGCCGGTGCGGATCCGCGCGCGGACCGGATCGAAGCAGTCGCCCGGATCTTCCTGGAACATCACGACGAATCCCGGCGCGAAGACGATCGAGACCTGCTCGAAGCCGATCCGGCCTTCGGCGTCGGCAGTGGCCATCCGGCCGACCAGGAAGTGATGAAGCTCGTAGCTCTCGAACTTCGGACGCTGGCCGACGTTCACTGCGTCGGCGAGGGCGAGCGGGTGGATCGAGAAGATCTCGGCGATGCGGCGGAGGGTCTTCTCGTTGCCGAGCCCCTGGACGTTGACCCAGGTCACCGACTCTCGAGTCCGGTAGGCGGCGAGGGCCGCGACGTCGACGATCTCGCGCTCCTCCAGATGGTTCGGCCCGTAGTCCATGACCGTGATCCGGAGGGGCTTGGCGTCCTCCGGGATGGCGAGGGCGCCCGGCCGGGCCCCCGGCGGCGGCATCCGCTTGCGGTGGCTGCGGCGGTGGCGAGACGATCGGCGGGACGTGGCGGCCTCCCCCGGGAGCGCGGGCCGCGGGGCGCTTCGCGCGGCTGCACCCTAGCGCGGGCGCGCTCGGGCTGCCCCGGCGAGGGAGGCGCAGACCTCGGGGTCGGTCATGAGATCCTCGAGCGGCCGCTCCATCCGGCGTGACCAGCTCGGGAACTCCTCCAGCGGAATGCCGGGAACGTTCACCGGCTCCCGCTCACCGGCGAGATCGTCGAGGGAGAGGCCGACCAGCGCCGCAGGAGTTCGGCACAGGAATGCGGTGATGGCCTCGCGCAGCTCGGTGATCGCCGGCTCGCCGATGCCTTCTGCGAGGAGACCCTCGGCGCGCAGGCGCTCCTCGAGGGCCGACGAGCTCCGCGTGGCGGTCGGCGAGTGCCGCCGCGAGGGCGTCGTCGCTCGACAGGAGGCCGAGCCGCCGCCGCAGCGCGAGGTCACTGCCGTCGAGGAGCGACGCGAGCGGTGGGAGATCGTGGGTGTTGGCGGTCACGATGGCGCGGGCCGGATAGGCGTCGGCCGGACGGAACGCGCCCGCGGCGTCGCGCTCGAAGAGCAGGACACGCGACGAGGCGATGCCCCACGAGGCGAGGCCGCGAGGCACTTCGTCGGGAACGGTTCCGAGATCTTCTCCGATCACCACCGCGCCGCTGCGCCGGCTCTCGAGGGCGAGGATCCCGAGCAGATCGTCGGCCGGGTACCGTACGTAGGCGCCCTCCGAACTCGGCCTGCCCTCCGGGATCCAGAACAGACGGAACAGTCCCATCACGTGGTCGATGCGGAGCGCGCCCGCATGGGCGAACGCAGCGCGGAGCACCTGGATCCAGTAGCGATGCCCGCTTGCGCGCAGCCGGATCGGGTCGAGAGGAGGAAGCCCCCAGTCTTGGCCCTGGGAAGCGTAGTCGTCCGGCGGCGCGCCGATGGTCGCGCCGCGGGCGAAGAGGCCCGGGAACGCCCACACGTCGGCTCCGTCGGGGGCGAGGCCGACGGCGAGATCCTGGTAGACGCCGATGGCGAGACCCGCCTGGCGGGCGATGCGTGCCGCCTCCTGGAGCTGATGGTCGATCTCGAACTGGAGCCAGGCGTGGAACTCGATGGCTTCGGAGTTCCCCTCGCGGAAGCGATCCACCCCGGGCGAACGCGGGCTCCTCGTCTCCGCGGGCCATTCGTGCCAGGGAACGTGCGCGGCGCCGCGTGCGTCGACCCGGTCCTCGAGCGCGCAAAAGGTTGCGTAGTCGACGAGCGCCCGGCCCTCCCGCGCGAGGTAGGCGTCGAAGGCGTGCGAGCGCTCGGTGGGGCCGTCGGCGCGCGCCCGGCGGAAGGCCCGATGGAGCGCCTCGAGCACCCTCCTCTTCCACGCGAGGACCCGTTCGTGGTCGATCCGCGCGGCCGAGCGGATCGACTCCCGTTCGCGGGCGACCTCGGGTGAGGCCAAGAGCGCGCGCGCCTCGGCAGAGTCCGCCAGCTCGGGAACGGCCTCGACGTCGAGGTAGAGGACGTTGCGGTAGAGCCGGCTCACGGGGCCGTAGGGGCTCACGCCGAGGCCGCGGTTGCGCAGTGCGTGCAGTGGGTTGATCCCGACGAAGTCGGCGCCGGATCGGCCCGCCCAGCGGAGCAGGTTCGCCAGGTCTCCCAGATCTCCGATGCCGTCGTTCTGCGCGCTCCGGATGCTGTAGAGGTTGGTCCAGATGCCGAACCGTGGGCGTCCGCCGAGTGCCTCCTCGACGGTGAAGCACGTCCGGGGCGTGAGGATGAGGGATTGCTCGGCCGTCTCTACACCATCCGGTGTCGATACGACGAGCGTCACCCGGTGGTAGCCCTCGGCGGGCTTGAACGGCAGCGGCAGCTCCAGCCCCTCGGCGCCGGAGTCCCCGCCACACCGACCGCGGATGCTCTCGGTGCGCCCGTCCTCCTGCTCGAGGGTGATCTCGTAGTCGAACGGACCTGCCGGAGGTCGGACCCGGAGAGCCGGAGCCCCGGCGTCCCACTGCCGCCACACCTGCACCGGGTCGATTCGCGGCTCGTTCGCCTCGCGCTCGAGCGCGGCGAGGCTCCGGGCGGCGGCGCCCTCGGTCGACGCGTCGAAGCCCATCGCCTGCGCCAGTGCCTCGGCGGTCGCCTCCGAGGTGGGGTGCGAGCGGCCACGGATGTCCCAGTACGACGGCAGGATCCCGACGCGGTCCGCGAGCGCGCGTAGCTGCTCGCGTCCGGTGGTCATCGGCGCTTCGCCAGCGCCGGGTCCGGCTCGTAGGCGAGGAGGACGAGGGATCGCCCCGGCACGCGGAGGACCTCGGCACCCGGATGATGAAGGCTTCGCAGCGCCGTGTTCACGAGCTCGCGCCAGTCTCCCGGTTCGTCCATCGGAGGCAGTACGAAGGGACGGGTACGGTCGTCGGCGTTCAAGATCAGCAGCAACGTCGATCCGAGGACCGGGCGTCCCTGCTCGTCGAGGTCGTGCCGGGCGCCGCCGTGGATCCACATCCCGAGGACGTGGTTCTCCGCCTGCTGCCAGTCGAGGTACGACATCTCGACGCCGTCGGGACGGAGCCACGTCACGTCCTTCGGCGCGCCCGGCCCGGCCTCGTTCCCGTCGAAGAAGAAGCTGCGCCGCAGGGCGGGGTTCTCGTGGCGGATCCGGAGCGCCGTCCGGACGAAGTCGAGGAGCCTCTTCTCGTCGTCGCCGAACTCCCAGTGGACCCAGGCGAGGGGGCCGTCCTGGCAGTAGGCGTTGTTGTTGCCCTTCTGCGTACGACCCATCTCGTCGCCGTGGGAGAGCATCGGAATCCCCTGGGAGAAGATCAGCGTCCCGATGAGGTTGCGCTTCATCCGCTCGCGCACGGCGGCGATCTCGGGGGAGGTCGTCGGGCCCTCGGTGCCCCAGTTCCGGCTCGCGTTGTCGTCGGTCCCGTCGCGGTCGTCTTCGCCGTTCTCCTCGTTGTGCTTGCGCTCGTAGGAGACGACGTCCGCCAGGGTGAATCCGTCGTGGCACGTCACGAAGTTGACGCTGGCGAACGGCCCCCGGCGCCCGAGGGCGAAGAGGTCACTCGAGCCCGCGAGGCGCGACGCCAGCTCGCCGGCCTGTCGCGAGTCGCCGCGCCAGAAGCGCCGGACGGCCTGCCGGTAGCGATCGTTCCATTCGGCCCAGCCGTACGGGAACGCACCGAGCTGGTAGCCCCCCGCGCCGAGGTCCCACGGCTCCGCGATCAGCTTGAGGCGCGAGAGGACGGGATCCTGCTGTACGGCGAAGAGGAAGCGCGACGCGCGGCTGAACTCCCGCGGATCCCGCGCCAGAGTGGGGACGAGGTCGAAGCGAAAGCCGTCGACGTGCATCTGCGTCGCCCAGTAGCGGAGGCTGTCGAGGACGAGCTGGAGGGCGCGGGCGTTGCGCACGTCGAGCGAGTTCCCGCAGCCCGTGAAGTCCTCGTACTCGGCCGGATCCTCGGGCTGGAGCCGGTAGTAGGATGCGTTGTCGATGCCGCGGAAGCACAGCGTCGGCCCGAGTGGCCCGCCTTCACCGGTGTGGTTGTAGACGACGTCGAGGATCACCTCGAGGCCTGCGCCGTGGAGCCGCCGCACCATCGAACGGAACTCGGCGACGGGGTCGCCTCCGGTCGTCGCGAAGCGCACGTCCGGCGCGAAGAAGCCGATTGTGTTGTAGCCCCAGTAGTTGGAGAGGCCGAGGTCCGCGAGGTGCTCGTCGACACCCGACTGGTGGATCGGGAGGAGCTCGAGAGTCGTTACGCCGAGGCGCGTCATGTGCTCGATCAGCGGCTCCGACGCGAGGCCGAGGTACGTGCCCCGGAGCCGCTCCGGGACCTCCGGGTGAAGTCGTGTCATCCCCTTCACGTGGCACTCGTAGACGACGGTGTGGGTCCACGGGGTCCTCGGCAGCCGGTCGTCTTCCCAGAGGAATGCGTCGTCACCGACGATGCACTTCGGTACGAACGGCGCAGAATCCGTCTCGTCCGGCTTCCACCGGGCGGCGGCGAGCGCGGGGGCGTGGTCGCGAAGCGCAGCGTCCCAGGAGAAGGCGCGGGTGAAGGCGCGCGCATAGGGATCCGAGACGAGTTTGTGTGGGTTGAAGCGGTGCCCCCGCTCGGGCTCCCACGGGCCGGATACGCGGTAGGCGTAGCGCTGCCCTGGCCGCAGGCCGGGAAGATACGCGTGCCAGACGTCACCCGATCGCTGTTGGATCCCGATGCGCGCGGTCTCGCCGGCCTCGCCGTCGAAGAGGCACAGCTCGACCGCAGTCGCGTTCTCCGAGAACAGTGCGAAGTTGACCCCGACACCGTCCCAGGTGGCGCCGAGGGGGTCCGGCCTCCCGGGCCACACTGCCGTCACGTTCCCTCCCGGACGGAGCGGAGCGCCGCATCGAGGAGGCGCTCCCAGTGCAGTGCGGGAGTCCTCCAAGACACATCGAGGCCGAGCAGGCGCTGCTGGAGGGCTTCGAGGCCGCCGGCGTTGGCGAGCGCCCCGACCGCGGCGGCGGCCGCCGCGAGGGTCTCCACCGAGAGCGGGGAGAACAGGACGCCGGTGGCGCCGCTCCAGTCGAGGCCGGACCTCCGGCGGCGAGGCTCGACGATGGTGTCGGCGAGGCCCCCCACCCGGTGCGCGACGGGAACCGCGCCGTAGCGCTGGGCGATCAGCTGCACCAGACCGCACGGCTCGAACCGCGAGGGGATCAACACCGCATCGGCGCCTGCGTAGAGGCGGCGCGCGAGCGCGTCGTCGAAGCCCGTCTGCAGCGCAACGCGGCCCGGGTGCCGCGACGCGGCTTTGGCGATCCGCGCCTCGATCTCGGAGTCTCCGCTGCCGATCAGCGCGAGCGATGCGCCGCCGGCCACCAGCGCGTCGAGCCCCCCGGCGAGTACGTCCCAGCCTTTCTGATGCGCGAAGCGTCCGATCACCGCACAAAGTCTCCCGGGGCTCGTGCGGCCGAGGCCGAGCTCGGCAAGCAGCGCGGAGCGGCAGCGAGCCTTTCCTTCGGGCTTCTCGGCGGAGAAGGGCGCCGGAAGCGCCGGGTCGTCGGAGGGGTCGAAGCGGGCCGTGTCGATGCCGTTGGTGATCCCGGACAGCCGATGAGCGAGGAACGTGTAGACGCCTTCGAGGCCCTCTCCGAGCGGAGCGCGCTGGATTTCGCGGGCGTAGCCCGGGGAGACGGCGACGATCCGGTCGGCGAAGACGAGGCCCGCCTTGAGAAGGCAAAGCGTTCCCCACGCCTCGATCCCGTCGGGATGGTACAGACCGGGCGGCAGCCCCGTCTCCGGATAGAACTCCGGTGCGACCCGGCCCTGGTACGCGTTGTTGTGGACGACCTGCACGGTCGTCACCCGCCGGGCGCCAGACGAGGGCGGCGCCGTCCTCAACGTCGCGATGGCGAGGGCGGCATGCCAGTCGTGCGCCACCAGCGCATCCGGCGCGTCGATTGCGCAGAACGCGGCGGCAGATCGCGCCAATGCCGTGTAGCGAAGCGCGTTGTCGGGGTAGTCCTGGCCCGCCTCGCCGTAGAGCCCCGGGCGGTCGTAGAGCGCCGGAATGTCGAGGAGACGGACCCTCACGCCCGGCGCGAGGTCGCCCTCGAGCCAGCGGCCTTCGATCGCGCCTGCGTGCGTGGGGAGCCGCACCTCGCCCGCCGGCTCGGTCGGGATGCTTCCCGGGCCTTCGAGCGCGAACCGGTAGGCGGGAATCATGCACGTCACCGAGTGGCCCCGCTCGGCGAGCGCCAACGCGAGGCCCGCGACGGCGTCGCCGAGGCCTCCGGACCGTGCGAGCGGCGCGAGCTCGGCCGCTACGAAATGGATCCGCACGCTCCGCCCTACACGTCGAATTCGTCGGTCTGACCGAAGTCTTCCCGCGTCACGACTACGACGCCACCTTCGCTCACCGTGAAGCGCTTCGCGTCGCGTACCGGGTCCTCGCCGATGATCTCTCCGGGGGGGATCCGAACGCCCTTGTCGACGATGCAGCGGCTCAGCCGTGCGCCGCGTCCGACGTCCACCTCGGGAAAGAGCACCGCGTCGCTCACGTGGCTGAAGCTGTTCACGCGGACGCGGTGGAAGAGTACGCTGCGCTCGATCCGCCCGCCGGAGATGATGACGCCGGGGCCGACGATCGAATCCTGCGCCATCCCGACGCGGCCGGAGCTCCGGTCTGCGAAGACGAACTTCGCCGGCCCCGCCCACGGCTGGAGTCCGCGGATCGGCCACCGGTGGTTGTAGACGTTCAGCTGGGGGTCGACCGACACCAGGTCCATGCTCGCCTCGAAATACGCGTCGAGGGTGCCGACGTCACGCCAGTAGCCGCGAGTCCGCTCGTTCTCCCCGGGGCACAGCTGGGTTGCGAAATCGTAGGCGAAGACGTTCTTGCGCTCGTGGGCCGTCGACAGGATGTCTCGTCCGAAATCGTGGCTCGTCGTCTCCTGTGATGCGTTGCGGCGCAGCTCGTCGAGGAGGGAAGGCTTCCGGAAGATGTAGTTGCCCATCGAGACGAGGGTCATCTCCGGCGCGCCGGGCATCCCGGGAGGGTCCTCCGGCTTCTCGATGAAATTGATCACGCGGCCGCTGGCATCGACGTGGACGCAGCCGAAGGCCTTCGCCTGGTTGCGCGGCACGGGGATGGTGGCAACGGTGAGGTCGGCGCCGCGCTGGCGATGGAAGGCGAGCATCAGCCCGACGTCCATCTTGTAGACGTGATCGGCTCCGAAGATCAGGATGTCGTCGGGCGTGATGTCGCGGAGGAGATCGATGTTCTGCCAGATGGCGTCCGCCGTTCCGCGGAACCAGGTCGGGCCGATGTTCATGGCGGCGGGGACGACCTCGATGAACTGGTCGAGCAGCGACGACGCCACGGGCCAGGCCCGCGAGAGGTGCCGGACCAGCGAGCTCGATCGGTACTGGGTGATGACCTTGATCCGGTGGAATCCGCTGTTGACGAGGTTCGAGAGGACGAAGTCGACGAGGCGATGGCAGCTGCCGAAGTAGACGGCCGGCTTGCTGCGCTGGCGCGTGAGGGGATACAGCCGGCGTCCCTCCCCGCCCGCGAGCACCAGCGCAAGGCAGCGTCGCACGGTCTCCTCCAGCGCAGCGCTCCGCCCGGGCGGGAGCGCTCCCGCAACCGGGAGAGAAGCAGAATCCGAGGGGAGAGTTCAAGGGCCCCCGACGCCCGCTGTGGCGCGTTGCCTCGACTCGTGCGTCGCCATGGTCAGGAGGGAAGGGCTCCGAGGAGCGCCAGGACCCGTGTGTCGCGATCGACCCGCCCCGACGCGTTCTCTTCGATCCGCCGCGCCATCGCCTCGCCCTCGATTCCCCTCCTCAAGATGAACGACTCCGCCACGTCGATCCGACCCTCGACGACGGCGGCTTGGCGGAGGAGTTCGGTCGCGGCGAGGACGTCGATCACCATCTCGGCGAGGAGCTTGGACCGGAGAAGGGCGTAGGAGAGGTCGGAGAAGAGCGCCTTCGCCGCCTCCTCGACGCGCCCGATCATGGCGGTGACGCGCCTCGCCAGCGCCGAACGCTTCGGGTCTGCCGCCATGGCGCCGAGCTCCGCCCGTGCGTTCTCGAACGTTACCGCGAGGGCCCCCTTGCCCATCTCTTTCAGCGCAAAGGACGCCTGGATCTCGCTGGTGCCCTCGTAGACCGTCATGATGAGGCTGTCGGCGTGGAGCTTCGGGACGTCCGCGTCCATCGTGTAGCCGATTCCGCCCAAGATCTGCATCGCGTCGCGCGTGATGTCGTGGCAGACCTCCGTCGCGAAGTACTTGCACAGGGGGGTCAGCAGCCGAGCGCGGACGACGTCGCGTTCGAGCCTTGCCGAGTGCGCGTCGCGCTCGGCCTCCGACAGCGCGCCTCTGGCGATGGCCGACTCCCGCGAATGGTTGAGGTCGACCAGCTCGTAGGTGTGGTAGCAGAGCGCGCGCACCGCCTCGATGTTGACGGCCATCTTGGCGAGCATCGTCGCCACCAGCGGCTGCTTCACGATCGCCTGGCCGAACTGCTCGCGCTGGCTCGCGTAGAGGCTCGCGTCGTGGAACGCCGCCTCGGCGAGGCCAAGAGCCTGCACCGCAACGCCGAGCCGCGCGTTGTTCATGAGGTCGAGCATGGCGCGGAAGCCTTTGCCCTTCTCTCCCAGCCGGACACCGATCGCGCCCTCGAAGACCACTTCGCAGGTGGGTGAGCCGTGGATTCCGAGCTTCCGTTCGAGCCGCGCCACGCGGACGCCGTTCCTCGACCCGTCTTCGTGGTGCCGCGAGACGAGCACGAGCGAAAGACCGTTGGTGGTACCCCTCGACTGGTCGAAGGTGTCGTCGTCGCGAGCGAGGACCAGATGGACCTCGGCCCCGCCATTGGTGATGAAGATCTTCTGTCCGTCGACCTTCACGCGGCCATCGGGGAGGTCCGCTGCACGGGTCGTGATGCGCCCGAGGTCGCTCCCTGCCTGGGGCTCGGTGAGATCCATGCAGCCCTGGACGTCGCCCGAGATGAAGCGCGGCAGGAACGCGCGCTTGACCTCCTCGCTTCCGTACCGCTCGATGTCACCCGCCGCGCCCGTCTGCAGGCCGATGATCGTCATGAGGCTCGTGTCGGCGCGCGAGATCATCTCGAGGACGATGCCGCTCAGCAGCAGCGGCAGGCCTGCCCCTCCATGGGCCTCGGAGATCGGGAGGCACAGCAGGCCGGCCTTCCGGAGCGCCGCGTACGCCTCACGGATGTGTGCGGGTGGCTCGGCTCCCCCATCGGCCGTGAGCTCGGCCTCGGCGGACCAGTGCTCGCGTGCCGGCCGCTCGAATCCCTCGGCGAGGCCCGCAATCGTCTCGAGGATCATGCGGAAGGCGGAGACCTCGGATTCGGTGTCGACGCGCTCGCCCCGCTGGAGCGACAGCACGCCTTCCCAGTCGACCAGGTGGTCCAAGTAGAGCCGCATCCCGGAGTTGAAGTAGTCCCCCACGTCGGGTCCTCCTCGCGGCGACGGCGCATCCTCTCGATTCGCCGCATGACGATGGTAGCCTATGCCGCCATGCCGACGCGGTTCGAGCGGGTGTCGCCGATCGTCCACTTCCCCGACCTCGAGTCGCGGATCCGCTCGTTCTGGCGCGAGCACGACGTGTTCCACGAGAGCCTGCGCCGCCGCTCCGGCGCGCCCCGCTGGGTCTTCTACGAGGGACCGCCCACGGCCAACGGCCTGCCCCACAACGGCCACGTCCTCACCCGCGTGATCAAGGACGTCTTTCCCCGCTACCGCACCATGCGAGGCCATCTCGTCGAGCGGAAGGCCGGCTGGGACACCCATGGACTTCCGGTCGAGATCGAGGTGGAGAAGGAGCTCCGGATCTCCGGGAAGGAAGCGATCGAAGCCTACGGCGTCGAGCCGTTCGTCCGGCGCTGCATCGAGAGCGTCTTCCGGTACACCCGCGAGTGGGAGGAGCTGACCGAAAAACTCGCCTTCTGGTGCGATCTCGAGAACGCCTACGTCACGTTCCACGAGAGCTACGTCGAGAGCGTCTGGTGGGCGCTCTCGCAGCTCCACCAGCGGGGGCTCCTCTACCAGGGACACAAGGTCGTGTGGTGGTGGGCCCAGGGCGGAACGGCGCTGTCGGCAGCGGAGGTGGGGCAGGGCTACAAGGCCGTCGAAGACCCCTCGGTCTACGTCCGGTTTCCGCTGCGCGACGAGCCCGGCACGTCGCTCCTCGCGTGGACGACGACGCCTTGGACACTTCCCTCCAACGCCTTTGCCGCCGTGGGAGCGGACATCGCCTACGCCGTCGTCCGGGACGGCGACGAGCGGCTCGTCGTCGCCGAAGCGCTGGTGGAGGCGCTGTCCGCCAAGGTCGGGCGCGAGCTCCCGATCGAGCGGCGCCTCGGAGGCACCGAGCTGGTCGGACGGCGCTATCAGCCGCCGTTCGACTGGTACGCCGGCCGCGTTCCTGTAGATACATGTTGGAGAGTCGTCGCCGGCGAGTTCGTCGAGCTCGGAGCCGGGACGGGAGTCGTCCATGTGGCGCCCGCGTTCGGAGACGCCGACTTCGACGTACTGCGCGCCGAGCAGCGCCGAGACCCTTCGGTTCCGCTGCTGTGCGCCGTCCGGCCCGACGGCAGCTTCGACGCGGAGGTGGCCCCGCCCCGGTACGCGGGCCGCTGGGTCAAGGACTGCGACCGCGACCTGCAGCGCGAGCTGGTCGAGCGGGGCCTGTGCTGGCATGCGGAGCGGGTCCTTCACGACTATCCCTTCTGCTGGCGGGCGGAGCAGGACCCGCTGATCCAGTACGCGCGGCCAGCGTGGTACGTGCGGACGACGGCGTTCGTCGATCAGGCGCTCGCCAACAACGCGCAGATCGAATGGCTGCCGCCCCACATTCGGGACGGTCGTTTTGGCGACTTCCTTCGCAACAACGTCGACTGGGCGCTCTCTCGCGAGCGGTTCTGGGGAACGCCCCTCAACCTCTGGATCAACGATGTCACCGGCGAGATCGAAGCCCCCGCCTCGGTGGCCGAGATCCTCGATCGCAATCCGCGCGCCTTCGAAGCCTTCGACGAGGCGCGAAGGAAGGATCCCTCGCTGTCGCCGCACCTGCGCGTCCACAAGCCGTGGATCGACTACGTGACCTGGGAGCGTCCGGGAGCTCCCGGAGTCTTCCGCCGGGTGTCCGAGGTGATCGACGCCTGGTTCGACTCCGGCTGCATGCCCTTTGCCCAGTGGGGCTCGCCCCACCGCGGCGCCGACGCGTTCGCACGGTCGTTTCCTGCGGACTTCATCAGCGAGGCCATCGACCAAACCCGCGGCTGGTTCAACTCGCTGCTCTGGATCTCGACGCTGCTCTTCCCGGATCGGCCCGCGCCGCATCCCTTCAAGGCGTGCATCGTCCTCGGACACGTGTGCGACCGGGAGGGGAAGAAGGAGTCGAAGAGCAAGGGCAACTACACGCCGCCCGAGGTGATCCTCGACCGTGTCCGGCTCGAGTTCGCCGTGGTGGATGCAGCGAGCGATGGCTCTGCTCCGCCCGAGGGCGAGGCCAGGATCGCCCGGGAGGACTACGAGGGGCTCGACCTCTCCGGGGCCGAGGCGAAGGTGCAGGTCTACCGCGGCGATTCGTCTGGGCGTTCGCAGGGGCTCCTGCTGCGCCCGGCGAAGCTCCCGCGCCGGGTAATCGTCCTCTCGCCGGCGGACCGGAGCGCGCTCGGCGTCTCACCGGCGCCGAACGGGCTCTCGACCGCTGCGGCGGACGTCCCCCGCCTGGCCGCGGATTCGCGGCTGTGGATCGAGGATCCGAGCTCTCCCGCTCCGGGGGCCGACGCCTTCCGCTGGTTCTTCTTCGCGGCGAACCCTCCGTGGAACCCGACGCGGCACTCGTTGTCGGGAGTTCGCGCGCTGCAGCGGGACCTTCCCCTCAAGCTGCGCAACGTCTACGCGTTCTTCACGATCTACGCCAACATCGACCGATTCGATCCCGCCGATCCCGCGTGTAGCGCAGGGAGACGCCCGGCCAGGCAGCGGGCGCTCCTCGACCGCTGGATCATCTCCGAGGTCCAGCTCGCGACGGCGATGGTCACCGGGCACATGGACGCCTACCGCGTCTACGAGGCGACGCAGGTACTCACCGACCTGGTCGACGCCCTCTCGAACTGGTACGTGCGCCGAAGCCGCGACCGGTTCTGGGCACCGGGCCTCGGGCCCGACAAGCTCGATGCACACTGGACGCTCTACGAGTGCCTCGTGGCGCTGGCGAAGCTGGTGGCGCCGTTCCTGCCGTTCGCCGCCGAGGACGTCTGGCAGAACCTCGTCGTACGCGGATCCCCGGATCTCGCCGGTGAGAGCGTCCACTTCTGCGACTGGCCGCAGCCCGATGCGGCGTCGATCGACGAAGACCTCTCGCGGGTCATGCGGACGGTTCGTGAGGTGGTTTCCCTCGGGCTCCAAGTGCGGACCGCGCAGAAGCTGCGGGTTCGGCAGCCCCTCGAAGGAGCGGAGATCGTCCTCGCGGACCCGGGTCTCGCTGCAGCGCTGACCGAGCACCTCGCGCTGGTTCGTGACGAGCTCAACGTCGCCAACGTCCGGCTCGTTCCGGAAGCGGGCGAGTACGTCCGCTGGATCGTGAAGCCGAACTTCCGGGCCCTTGGCCCCCGCGTCGGCCGCCACATGCCGGCCGTGAAGAGCGCGCTGGCGGCGGCCGACGGTGCCGCGCTGCTGCGCGCGCTCGAGGCCGACGGTCACGTGACGATCGATGCGGGCGGCGAGCGCTTCGCCCTCGGCCCCGAAGAGATCGCCGTTGCGGTGGAGGCGAGGGAGGGCTTCGCCGCGGCGAGTGGCAGCGCCGGCGTCGTGGTCCTGCACACGCGGCTCACGCCGGAGCTCGTGCAGGAAGGCCTCTTCCGCGAGGTGGTGAGCCGCGTGCAGGCGCTCCGCAAGGAGCTCGACCTCGAGTACACCGGCCGGATCCGGATTTCCCTTGCAGGAGACCCACGGATTCTCGGCGCGGTGGAATCGCGCGCCGGCGTCCTCGCCCGCGAGACCCTCGCCGACGAGGTGCTGCTCGGCCGGGAGCTCGGCCCCGGGGCCCATCTCCGCGAGATCGAGATCGACGGAGCCGCCGTTCGGCTCGGGCTGTCCCTCGTTTGAGCTGTGCCCCACGGGGAAGGGGTGGGGGCCTCGGCTTGTGCGGGTGCGCGGGCTCGCCGATGCTCCTCCGCTCCATGCGCGCGGCGCACCCGTCCACATCGCTCGCATCCCTCGAATCACGCAAGTCATTCGACCCATTCCGCCCATTGAACCCATTCAGCCGATTCAGCCGATTCGACCCAGCCAACCCATCCAATCCATTCAACCGCTCGATCAGGAGAACCCGTGGACTCCCTGAATGACGGCGTGGTCATCCTGACCTGCCTGATTCTCTCCGCATTCTTCTCCGGCAGCGAGACGGCTCTACTCCGGATTCGCGCCCACGATCTGGAGGCGGAAGGACAACGTGGCCACAGCCCTGCGCCGGTGGCTGCGCGGGCGCTCCTCCACAACACCTCCCGGCTCCTCGTGACGATCCTGGTCGGGAACAACGTCGTGAACCTGCTGGCGGCAGCGATCGCAGCATCGCTCGCGATCCGTTTCCTCGGCGAGGATGCGGGCGTACTGGTTTCGACGCTGGTGATGACGCTGGTCGTCCTCGTCTTCTCGGAGGTGCTGCCGAAGGCCCTTGCCGCCCGGCATCCGAGGCGCGTCGTCGGCGTCGTCGCGATGCCGCTGTACCTGCTCCACCAGGTGCTGCGGCCGGTCCACATCGCCTTCGACCGCTGGATCGAACCCCTCGTCCACCGACTCGGTGGCGGCAGCGAAGGCGAGCCGATCAGCTCCGCCGAGGAGCTTCTGCGACTCGCGCGCGCGCAGGAGCTCGCCGAATCCGGCATGCCGACGCCCGCTTCGATCATCGGCGGCGTTGCCCGGGCGGCCGAGATGCACGTTTCGGACATCATGGTGCCGCGAACCGAGATCTTCGCGCTCCCGGTGGAGACGCCTCCCGCCGAGCTCCTCGAGCGACTGCTCGAAGAGCGCTACACCCGGGTTCCCGTGTTCGAAGGCTCGATCGACCACATGGTCGGGATCGTCCACCTGAAGGACCTCATCACGGCAGTCCGCGCGGGCGCGACGAGCCTGCAGGGGATCCTCAAGCCCGTCGTGCGGGTTCCCGAGCGCAAGGCGATCCTGCAGCTGCTTGCCGACATGCAGCGCGCCTTCGCGCACCTGGCAATCGTGAAGGATGCCTTCGGCGTCACGCGCGGCCTCGTGACCCAGGAGGACATCCTCGAAGAAATCGTCGGCGAGATCCGTGACGAGTTCGACCGGGAGGAACTGCTCACGATCCGCCGCCTGCCCGACGGGAGCCGGCAGGCGCTGGGACGGATCAAGGTTCTGGACTTCAACCGCGAGACCGGCTGGGACGTTCCGGCCGAGCGCGGAGACACCCTCTCGGGGCTGGTCTTCAACGAGCTCGGTCGTGCCCCCCGCAAGGGAGACCGGGTCGGCGTGTCGGACTACGAGATCACGGTCGTCGGCGCCTCCGGCGCGAGGATCACCGAGGTCCGCGTGGCGCAGTGCCCGCCCGCCGACGAGACCGGCCCCGAGCCCACGGAGGGCGCAGCGGGCTGACGGCGCGTCGCCGCAGGCCAGCGCATCTCCCGGACGTCGCGGAAGCGTCCGGGAGACGTACCATGCACCCGGAGGCCCGGGGCGATCATGGGCGAGGCGCAGCCGGAGACCATTCGATTGCGGCTGCGCGTGCGCGGCCGCGTACAGGGCGTCTGGTTCCGGGGCTGGACGAGGCAGCAGGCCCTCGTCCTCGGTGTCGCGGGCTTCGCGCGCAACCTCGACGACGGATCGGTCGAGGTCGTGGCGCAGGGCGATCGAGAAGCGGCCGAGGCGCTGCTGGGCGCGTGCCGCACCGGGCCGCCGTCGGCCCGGGTCGACACCGTCACCGCCGTCGAGGAGGCTGCGGGAGACGGCTTCGACGGGTTCCGGATCCTATGAGCGGACCGCGCGACGCATGGCTGCGCGAGCTGGCCGTGGTGACCGAGTCGATCCGGGCGGTCACGTCGAGCCTCGAGCTCTCCGAGGTGCTGCGGCTCGTCCTCGGCCGGATGAAGACGCTGACCGAGGCCGAGGCGCTCTCGCTGCTCCTCCACGACCCGGCGCGGGAAGACCTCGTCTTCGCTGCGACGGAGACCCTTCGCGAGAGAACCTTCGCCGGCCTGCGGGGCGAAGCCGCGGGAGGTCTGATTTTCGTCGTGATGCGCAGCGGCCGGAGCGCTCGTGTGAACGACCCCGCCGATGCGCAGGCGCTCGGAATCGATCCTGCCGAGATCTCCCACGCGTCACGCAACCTGCTGGCGGTTCCGCTGCGGCGTGACGGGCGCGTCGTCGGGGCGCTCGAGCTCGTCGACCGCTACGACGGCTGCGACTTCACGGCGGAGGACGAGGCGAAGGTTTCCGAGATCGCCCATTCGGTCGCGGCGCGGCACGACACCGAGGCGCTCGCCGGCGATGCATCTGCACTCCGGTCCTTCTTCGCCGAGGTGGCGGCCGCCGTTCCGAGCGAAGATGCGACGCTCGTCCTCCAGGGCAGCGGCGGCCGGGAGCTCCTGCTGGGCGCCTCGAGGCGCCTCGAATCGGGAGTCGTCGACGGGCTGCGGCTCCGGCTCGACCAGGGGATCGCCGGCTGGGTCGCCACACACCGGCAGGCGGTACGGGTCGACGACGTCCAGGCCGATCCACGACACGACCCCGAGATCGAGCGCCGCGCAGGCTTCGTGACGCGCACCATGCTGTGCGTACCGCTGGTGATGAAGGGCCGTCTGCTCGGGGTGATCCAGTGCCTCAACAAGCTCGACGGCGGCGCGTTCACCGACGAAGAGCTGCAGATGGTGCAGGCGCTGGCGGACCACGCGGCGATCGCCATCGAGAACGCAGCGCTGTACCGCGCGGCCCGGCAGGCGGCGCTCACCGACGACCTCACCGGCCTCGCCAATGCACGCCATTTCAACGAGCTGCTGCCCGCGATGGTCGCCCGCGGCCAGACGCTCTCGCTGATCGTCATCGATCTCGACGGCTTCAAGGCCGTCGTCGACCGCCATGGACACCTCCTGGGCAGCCGCACCCTCGGTCAGGTCGGGCGCCGGATCGCGGCGCAGACCCGGCCAGGCGACATCGCGGCGCGTTACGGCGGCGACGAGTTCGTCGTCGTCCTCCCCGACACGAAGGCCGACGATGCGCTCTCGGCGGCCGAGCGCCTTCGCGCGTCGATCGAGGCCATGGACCTCCTCGAAGGGACGGACGTCGACCTCTCCGGCGTGACGGCGAGCATCGGGGTCGCGACCTTCCCCGACCACGCGCAGACGGCGGACGGCCTCTTCCAGGCCGCCGATCACGCCATGTACGCCGCGAAGGCCAAGAGCAAGAATCTCGTCGTGTTGGCGCAGCCCACCGCGGGGCCCGGAGGAGGAACCTGATGCGGGCGGTGGTGCTGCGCGACTCGAAGCTGGCGGTGGATACAGTACCCGACCCCGAGCCTGGCCCCGGCGAGGCGCTGGTTCGGACCCTTGCCTGCGGCATCTGTGGCTCCGACCTCCACGCCCTCGACCATGCCGACAAGATGGTGGAGGCCGCGCGCGAATCGGGGGCGCCGTTTGCCCTCGACCTCTCCCGCGATCTCGTCATGGGACACGAGTTCTGCGTCGAGATCGTCGACTTCGGCCCGGGGACGACGAGCCGGCTCCGGCCCGGTGACCGCGCCGTCTCGATCCCCGTGCTGCTGCGCCCCCCGCGCATCGAGCCGATCGGGTACTCGAACGAGGTGCCCGGGGGGTACGCGGAGCTGATGGTTCTCGGCGCGGGCTTGCTCCTTCCCGTGCCCAATGGCCTCGCCACCGAGCACGCCGCGCTCACCGAGCCCATGGCCGTCGGACTCCACGCCGTCGAGATGGCGAGAATGCAGCATTCCGACGTTCCGCTCGTCGTCGGCTGCGGCCCCGTAGGCCTCGCCGTGATTGCTGCCCTCCGCCTGCGAGGCGCCGAGCCCATCGTTGCGTCCGACTACTCGCCTGCGCGGCGCCGGCTCGCAGCGGCGCTCGGCGCCCACGTCGTGAACGACCCCGCCGAATCG
This sequence comes from uncultured delta proteobacterium, assembly GCA_963710635.1. Lineage (GTDB taxonomy): Bacteria > Myxococcota_A > UBA9160 > UBA9160 > UBA9160 > MYXO. The sequence goes on along the minus strand of CAVQAY010000004.1, from coordinate 2,757,951 downwards.
CGCGCCATGGATGCACTTTCCGAGGCTGCGAAGCTGCGCCCCGTCGTGATCTTCGAATGCGTAGGCGTCCCCGGCATGATCGACCGGCTCATGAAGGAGGCCCCCCGCGCGGCACGCATCATCGTTGCGGGCGTGTGCATGGAAGACGACCGCTTCCGTCCGATGCTCGGGATCCACAAGGAGCTCTCGCTCCAGTTCGTCCTGGGTTACGCCCCCCACGAGTTCGCCGGAACCCTCGACGCCATCGCCGAGGGACGCATCGATGTGTCGCAGCTCATCACGGGCCGGGTCTCTCTCGGCGAGGTGCCGCAGGCCTTCGAGACGCTCCGTAGCCCCGGGGACCATGCGAAGATCCTCGTGGAGCCCGGGAGGCTCTGAGCGCCCGTGCCCGAGCTTCCCGAGGTCGAGGTGACCCGCGAGCGGATCCGCCCCTTCCTGGTGGGGCGCCGCATCGCCGCCGTCCACGCCACCCGGCAGGGGTATTTCTTTCTGACGTCGCCGGAGCGCCTGCGCCGGAGGCTCCCGGGACGAGTTGCTCGTGAACTCGTGCGGGAGGGGAAGTACCTCGTCGCCGGCCTCGACGATGGGAGCCGGCTCGTACTGCACCTGGGGATGACCGGTCAGCTCTTCGCCCAGGGATGTTCGAGCGTGCGCCTGCTATCGGCGGAGCGGCGGGCCACGCTCGGCCCCGACGCGGAGGCCACGTTCGTTCCCGACCGCCACACGCACCTGCGGCTCTCGTTCGACGATGGCGGCAGGGACGTGATCTTCCGGGACGTCCGCAAGTTCGGGAAGGTGCTCCTGCTGGCGCCCGGGGAGAAGACCGCGCGGCTGGATCGCCTCGGGCCGGATGCTCTCTACGCCGAAGGCGCCGGCCTCTTCGCCTCGGCGAGACGGCGAAGGCTCGCGATCAAGAGCCTCCTCCTCGATCAGGCGGTGATCGCCGGCGTCGGAAACATCTACGCCGACGAGGCACTCTTCCTCTCGGGCATCCGGCCGTCGCGCTCCGCATGTCGGCTGACGCGCCGCGAGTGCGATGCCCTCGCGCAGTCGCTTCGCCAGGTGCTTCTCCGGTCGATCGATATCGGTGGATCGAGCATCAGCGACTTCATCGCACCCGACGGCCGCGATGGAGCCTACCAGGACGAGCGACGCGTCTACGCGCGAGAGGCCGAGCCGTGCGGTGCGTGCGGCGAAGCGATCGTCCGGGTCGTCCTCGGCCAACGAAGCGCGCACTATTGCCCGCACTGCCAGGCCTAGCGATGCTGTCGCGCGCCGAGCTCGAGCGAGCGGCGGCGGTCCTGCACGAACGCCTCGCCGGCGCGTGGATCGACCGGATCGTTCAGCGCGACGCATCGACCGTCGAGCTCACCGCCGAGCGAACCTTCGAGCGCGGAGCCGAACGCATCGCCGAACGCGGAGTCGAGTGCGGGGCGGACCACGTCGCCGGAGATGGCACCCCGCGCGTCGCCAGGCGTGACGCCGGGGTGCCGGCGCCGTTGTTGCCTTCGCGGAGGCGCTGCCTCGTCGTCGTCTCGTGCGATCCGCGTCATGCGCACGTCGGCGAGGCCGAATCGTTCGCCGCAGCACCGCCGGCGCCGCTCCCCTTCGCGCAGCTCCTGCGCGCCCGCCTCGGCCGCTCTCGAATCGAGTCCATTTCGTGCGCGTCCGGCGACCGCCAGCTCGAGATCGGCCTCGTTTCCGGCCGGGGAGCGTACCGCCTCGTTCTCCAGATCCTCGGCCCGCGGAGCAACGTCTATCTCCTGGACGGAGCCGGTGCGATCGCCGGCGCGCTCCGGCCGCTGCCGGAGACGCGCCGCGACCTCGCCCTCGGGGCGCCGCTCACGCTGCCCGAGACGCGCCCTCCTCCGGCCGGGATCGATCGCTTCGCCAGCGTTCCGGGCGCCGATCTCCTGCAGGCGATCGAGCGCCACTACGCCGCGGAGATCCGCGAGGCGCGTACGGAGGGGCTGGTGCGGCGGATCGGCCGTGCGCTCACCCGGGAGCGACAGCGCCTCGCGCGTCTCGAGGCTGCGCTCCGGCGCGACGCGGCGGGGCTGCGCCCGGCCGAGGATCTGCGCCGCGCCGGGGAGCTGCTCAAGGGCGCCCTGCACGCGATCCCCGCTGGAGCCGAGCAGGTGACCGTCCGCGACTGGGAAACCGGCCAGGACGCGGTGATCCCGCTCGACCCGCGACTGTCGCCCGCCGCGAATCTCGAGAAGACCTTCGCCGACTATCAGCGGGCGAAGCGCCGGGAGCGGGCCACCGGCGAGCGGGCCTCGGCGCTCACCGCCGAGCAAGGGCGCCTCGCCGAGCTGCGCGTGGACTTCGACGTGATCGGTGAGGGCGGGGCCGTGGATCCCGACGCCCTCGAGCGCTTTGCCTCGCGGCCCGAGGTAGCGCGGCTGGTCGCGCGCCATCCTCTCCCGGGAGAAGGGCGGCGTCCCCGCGCACCGGCCGCTCCGAAGCGGGGCGGCCCCCCGGCGCGGCTTCGCCCCGGCCGCTACCGCACCCACGACGGCCTCGAGGTGTGGGTCGGCCGCAGCGCCGCGGGCAATGACCACCTCACCACGCGCCTCGCCCGCGGCAATGATCTGTTCCTCCACGTCGAGGCCACGCCGGGAAGCCACGTCGTGCTGCGCACCGGCGGTCGCAAGGACGTTCCCCAGGAGTCTCTCCTCGACGCCGCGGAGCTGGCGGTGCACTTCTCGAAGCAGCGTCAGGCTTCCAGGGCCACCGTCCACGTGGCGCCGGTGAAGGACGTTCGCAAGCCGAAGGGCGCGAAACCCGGACTGGTCCAGGTGCTTCGCGGCCGAACGGTCTCACTGAGGCGGGATGCCGCGCGTCTCGAGAGGGTGCTCGCAGCTCGCATCGACGACGCCGAGTGACGCTGCTGTACACGGGAGCCCGGGTGCTAGCCTCTTCGTGCACACCGGAATGCGTACACACCAGGGGGGATCGCGTGCGTAAGATCCATCACTTCGTTCTCGCTGCCCTGCTGGGCGCCTTCGCCGGGCCCCTTGCCGCCGGTGCGCAGGACGCTGCCGAGCTCCAGAAGAAGGCTGCCGGGATCTTCCAGCCTTTGCCGAAGGAAGTGCCCAGTCCCGACAACCCGGTGACCGGTGAGAAGGTCACGCTGGGCCGCATGCTCTTCTTCGAGCCGCGCCTCTCGAAGAGCCAGACGATCTCGTGCAACTCGTGCCACCTGCTCGACCGGACCGGCGTCGACAACGAACTCACCTCGGAGGGGCACAAGAAGCAGCACGGCGATCGCAACTCACCGACCGTCTTCAACGCAGCCCTCCACGTCGCGCAGTTCTGGGACGGGCGCGCTTCCACGGTGGAGGAGCAGGCCAAAGGCCCCGTACTGAACCCGATCGAGATGGCGATGCCGAGCGAGGCCGCGACCGTCGAGGTGCTCCGCTCGATCCCCGGCTACGCACCGCTGTTCGCCGCCGCCTTCCCTGGCGAGAAGGACCCCATCACCTACGACAACATGGCCCGCGCCATCGGCGCCTTCGAGCGGCGGCTCGTGACCCCCTCGGCTTTCGACCGCTTCCTCGAGGGCGACCTCTCGGCGCTCACCGCCGACCAGCTCGCAGGCCTCGACCTCTTCATCCAGGAGGGCTGCACGACCTGCCACAACGGCGCCGGCGTAGGCGGGGGCCTCTTCCAGAAGATCGGCCTCGTCCACCCGTATCCTACGCAGGACATCGGCCGTGCGGCCGTGACCAAGAAGGACGAGGACAAGATGTTCTTCAAGGTCCCGTCGCTCCGGAACGTGGTGCTGACGGGCCCGTACTTCCACGACGGCAAGGTCGCGACCGTCGAGGAGGCAGTTCGGCTCATGGCCTGGCACCAGCTCGGCAAGGAGCTGCCGCGCGAGCGGATCGCCTCGATCGTTGCCTTCCTGGGAAGTCTCGCCGGGAAGCCCGATCCCGACTACATCGCCAAGCCCGAGCTGCCCCCGAGCGGACCGAAGACGCCGAAGCCGGACCCGAGCTGAGGGAGTCGGGCAACCGAAGCCGGGCAGCCGGGTCGGGGGGCGGTCGGGCCGAGGCCGCCGAGCGAAGGCGGGCTGCGCGGCGAAACGCGGAGCGTCACAAAAGGATGTCTCCCGATCGGGCCCGGAGCACCGCTGGCCCATCGGGACGGATGCCGAGCTCGAAGACGAGCCCCTCCGGTGCGCGGCCCGTACAGCGGACGGTTCCCGCGTGGATTCCCCGCAGATGGTGGAAGGCGCAGAGCGTCGTCCGGTTCCAGGGCTCGTCGGCGCCGCAGGCGCTCTGGAACACGATGTGGTGGGAGTGGAGGCTTCGCCGCGCCGTACAGCCCGGCGCCGTACACCGGTAGCCGTCACGCTCGAAGTCGGCGTAGTCGCGAAACTGTGCACCTTGCTCGCTCCAGGCGTCGATCGCATGCTCGATCATCCACGCGATCGCATCGGCTTCGCTCGCGAGGCCACCGGCCGCGGGCTCGTGGGTTGCTGCCCCAGTCGTCGCCACCCCATCGGTCGCGAGTCGCCCGCTCACCGAGTGGCCGACGCACAGGCGCGCCGCTTCGAGCGCCAGCAGGAAGACACTGGCCGCCTCGCGGGGGGCATGGAATACGATGGCCTCGCCCGCCGCCTTCGCGGCGCCGACCTCGTCTTCGAGGCGGCGAAGCGTGTGGGCCTTCGCAAAGGTGATCCACGCGTGCTCGGTTCCGGGGCGAGCGATCTCGCCGACGCGTAGCGCCTGCTTCTCGGTGAGCTGCGCCGTACGCGCCGCCTGGGCGAGCGCTGACCCGGCCGGGCCGAGCCGCGCGAGGCGGACCCAGCGCCGGGCCGTTCGCGGCGCGAGGTCCGCGCGCTCCTCGACGTAGCGGTCGAAGGACGTGAAGCCGAGCTCGCGGTACAGGCGCCGCTCGAGGATCTGGCGTAGCAGCTGGCCGAGATCGTGGTCGATCTCGCGTTCACGTCCCTGCCAGAGCCGGAGGGCGCGGTCGAGCGCGTGGGGCGATGCCGCACGGGCCCAGGCGAGGAGCGCCTCCGGATCCTCGGCGGGCCGCGCGGCAGGCTGTGCCCAGCGCAGGTGGGGGAAGGCGTGGTGGCGTAGGCCATGCTCGCGCGAGCAGCCGGTCGCGAACGCCAGGCCGGGCCGCTTGGCGGCGCGGTGCGACGAGGCCGGGCCGCTCTCGCCGATGCAAGCCTGCTCGACCGCGAGGCCGGCTGCGCCCGCTTGCGCCGTGCGGAGTCGATGCGCCCACCGCCGATCCTTCACGGGCGGCACGGCCTGCCTGGTCCCGCTCGGCGATGCGCCGAACCAACTCGACCGGCATCCCGCCGAGCGCCTCGGCGGCGATCGCCTCTGCGCACTCCCAGACCGGGAGCGCCTCACCCGCCATGCGCCGCGCCAGCTCGAGCGCCGTCCGCCAGCGCGCCTCGGCGCCGGGCGGCACGCGGACGCGGATGCACAGCCGCTGCTCTTCGGCCTCTTCGCTCACCGCCTCGGGAAAGGCCGCCGCCAGCATGGCCTCGACCGCACGTACCGTTCGCCCGCGTACGCTCTCGGTCGCCTCCGGGTCGGTCTCGGGGGTGACGTACGAAACGACCCGCCCGGCGACCGAGTACGAAACCTCTCCCGCAAGGACCGCCGCGCGAAGATGAGGCAGATCGAGGAGCGCCTTCCAGACGCGCGCGCTCTCGCCGACCGTTCGCGCTCCGACCCCGAGCCTCTCCGCCGCGTAGTCGCCCAGCGATCGGAAGCCGAGCGGCTCGAACGCCCGGCGCTCGACCAGCGCGAGCGAGAGACAGGCGAGCGCTGGCCGCACCGCCCGCCGCGCCGCAACGAGCGCCCGCAGGCGCCCGTCGGCATCGGCGCCGCGAAGGAACACGAGGGCCGCGTGGGAGGGCGGCGAACAGCGCGCCCCGGTACTCCCGAGATCGATGAAGGCTTCGGACATCGCCGCTCTGCTCGGGACCGCGAGAGGACGGCGGGGTGATGAAACACATCCTCGCACGGGGTTGTGACAGATCCGGTCACAGGCACGAGCGCTTTGTGAAGATCTCGTCGATCGTCGCTCCGCCCGGCGACCGCCAGAGGACCCGCCGGTCTGACTTCGACACTGACCGTTTCCTCGCCGGCCGCGCAGGGCCCGGCGCGCTGGGGTTCCGAGCGCGGCGGGCGGATCAACACCGGATTGCCCCGCGGGGCAATCCGGTGGCTCATGCTGTACCCCGCAAGGGTGTTCCGCGCGGAGAGAGGCCCGCGCCCGGGCGGATAACAATATCAGATCATCTCGCCGGCAAGTTTGCCGGCGCAGCTTGACGGACCATTTGATTCATGATTACATGCCGGTTGCCTCAGCACCTCGGTCCCCGGAGGCCCGCCGCAAGCCATGGTGTCCACCCTCAAGACCGATCCCGCCAGCTCCAGCGAGGGCCTCCTTTCTGCCGCCGGCTTCCGTTTCGGCAACAAGGGCACCCATACCAGTCGTACCATCATGCTCGCCGAGCTCACGGACCTGCTCGCTGCGACCGCCCCCGCCGCTGCGCGCGAAGACTATGAGGTGGCGATCGTCGAAGAGAACGTTCTCGGCAAAGCGACGAACTCGACGCGCCGCCTCACCAACCAGCGGCTCGGCGAGCTCTACGGCCTCGAGCCCCGCCTCTCGATCTTCCGTGTGCTACGGCGCCTGTGGGCGATGGACGACGCGGGCCGCCCCCTGCTCGCGATGCTCTGCGCTCTGGCACGCGACCCCTTGCTCCGCGCGACTGCGCCCGCCGTGCTCGCGTTGCCGTCCGGCGCAGAGCTCATCCGGGCGACCTTCCTCGATTCACTCCGGCAGACCGTCGGCTCGAGGCTCAACGAAGCCGTCCTCGACAAGGTTGCTCGCAACGCGGCGAGCTCGTGGTCGCAGTCGGGGCATCTCGAAGGACGCGTTCGCAAGATCCGCAAACGCGTGACGCCCACGCCGGGCTCCGTTGCGCTGGCCCTCTGGATGGGAATGCGCGAAGGCCTCGCCGGCCAGGCGCTCCTCGACTCTCGCTGGGCGCGCGTGCTCGACCGCACGGCTGCGGAGCTTCTCCCGCTGGCGCTCCAGGCGAAGCAGCTCGGCCTCATCCACGCCCGTGCCGGCGGCGGCGTCGTCGAACTCGACGCGAGCCGGCTCGACGCCACGGCCGGAAGGCTGTGACCATGGGCAAGATCGAAGACCTTGCGGCCGTCTACAAGCGACACGTGAGTGTTCCGTGGCAACGCACGGTCTCGGGTGCGCAGCGGGTCATGCTGGTCGTCTACGAGAAGGAGCAGGAGCGCTCACTTCGCGCGCGCATCGGCGAGTTCGAGCAGGCGACACGGGGAAGCGAGCACGGCTGGAAGCTCGTCGACTGTACGAGCTGGTTCGCGGAGTGGATGGCGAGCGACGAATACCGCGAAGCCTACTTCGAGGATCCGGCGCTCCTCGGCATGAAGCTCGATGGTGAGTTCCGGCCTCACGTCGCCGAGAGACTCGCCGCCGAGCTCGAAGGTGCCGGCGAGAGCTGCGTCGTGGCGCTGCTCGGTGTGGCCTCTCTCTACGGCTTTCTGCGCGTGTCGGAGCTGATTCGATCGGTCGAGCTGTCGATCGAGGGCCGGCTGGTGGTCTTCTTCCCCGGCACGAAGAACGAGAACAACTATCGGCTGCTCGATGCCCGCGACGGTTGGAACTACCTCGCCCAGGGCATCACGCTCCACGGTGGAGGGATGTTCCCGTGAAGATTCATGAAGCGCTCGATCGCGACCCTCGCACTACACGCCTCGCCAACAACGGGCAGGCGCGCATCAGCGACGGCGATGACGAGAAGACCCAGGCCGAGCTGCGCGCCGAGCTCGAGACCTTCGTCTGCGACGGTCAGTTCGGCGACGCACTCCAGCGCATCCTCGATCGGTATCTCGCCCAGCTCGGAGCTCCCCGCCAGGATTCCGCCTGGGTGAGCGGCTTCTTCGGGAGCGGCAAATCGCATCTTCTCAAGATGCTGACCCACCTCTGGGTGAATACGACGTTTCCCGACGGCGCCACGGCGCGGAGCCTCGTCCGTGGCGGGCTGCCCGATGAGGTCGAGGCGCAGCTCCGGGAGCTCGACACCCATGCTCGCCGCACCGGAAGGCCTGCGGTGGCCGCCGCGGGGACGCTTCTCGGCGGGAGCGTCGATCACGTCCGCCATACCGTTCTCTCGGTTCTGCTTCGTGCCTGCGGCTGGCCGAGCCAGTACCCGCAGGCGCGCTTCTGTTTCTGGCTCCGCGAGCAGGGCCTGCTCGCGGCCGTTCGCTCCGCCGTCGAGACGGCGGGCAAGGACTGGCTTCGCGAGCTCAACGACCTCTACGTGAGCTCGGTGATCGCCAGCGCACTGATCGAAGCCGATCCGAGCTTCGCCTCGGATGTCAAGGCGGCGCGCCAGATCCTGATCCAGCAGTTTCCGCAGCTCACGACGGACATCTCCACCGAGCAGTTCATCGAAGCCGCCCGCAAGGCGCTCTGCGGAGACGGAGAGGTTCCGCTCACGGTCCTCGTGCTCGACGAGGTGCAGCAGTACATCAACGAGGCGCAGGATCGCTCGGCGGCCATCACCGAGGTGGCGGAAGCCATCCAGACCCAGTTCGACAGCCGCGTCATGCTGGTCGCCGCGGGCCAGTCCGCTCTCTCGGCCGGCACCCAGGCGCTGCTCTGGCTTCGCGATCGCTTCCGGATCGCCGTCGAGCTGACCGACGCCGACGTCGAGGCCGTGACCCGCAAGGTGCTCCTCCACAAGAGGCCGAGCGCGGTGCCCGAGATCGAGAAGCTGCTCGACGCCCACGCGGGCGAGGTCGCGCGCCACCTTCAGGGAACCCGCATCGGCCAGCGCGCCGAGGACCGCCGGGACCGCGTTCCGGACTATCCGCTCCTGTGTACGCGCCGGCGATTCTGGGAGGCCTGCTTCCAGGCCGCCGATGCCGCCGGCACCCACAGCCAGCTCCGCTCCCAGCTTCGGATTCTGCACGATTCGCTGCAGCGCGTCGCCGACCGGCCGCTCGGTGCGACCATTCCCGCGAGCGATCTCTTCGACGCGCTCGCTCCGAGCCTCGTCACCACGGGCGTGCTCTTGAACGAGATCAACACGCGAATCCAGAGGCGCGACGACGGCACCGAAGGGGGCCGGCTGCAACGTGATCTCTGCGGCCTCGTCTTCCTGATCGGAAAGCTTCCGAGGCAGGAAGGGACCGACCTCGGCGTGCGGGCCCATGCCACGGCGCTCGCCGACCTGATGATCGACGATGTCACCCGAGACTCGGGACCGTTTCGCAAGCGCGTGGCCGACACCCTCGAGGCGCTCGCGAACGAAGGCGTGCTCATGAAGGTAGGCGAGGAGTTCCGGCTCCAGACCACCGAGGGAGCAGAGTGGGACCGAGAGTTCCGCCAGCGCCAGACGGCGCTGCGGCAAAGCGAGGTCGAGATCGCGACCCGCCGCGATCAGCTCTTCGGCCAGGCCGTGCAGGAGGTCCTCTCCGGGATCAAACTCGTCCACGGCGAGGCGAAGCTTCGCCGGACGCTGGCGCTTCATACCGGGGCCGAGCCGCCGGCCGCGGGAAGCGACGCGATCTACGTCTGGCTTCGCGACGGCTGGTCGTGCGCGCAGAAGGAGGTCGAGAGCGAGGCCCGGCGCCTCGGCACCGCCGATGCGACCCTGCACGTCCACCTCCCCAAGCGAAGCGCCGATTTGCTTCGAGACCACATCATCGACGCCGAGGCGGCGCGTCAGGTGGTCGACCACTACGGTGCGCCCACTTCGCCCGAAGGGCGCGAAGCGAGAGACAGCATGGAGAGCCGGCGCGCCCGCGCCGAGCACGACCGCGGCGAGATCGTTCGCGAGGTGATCCGCGCGGCCAGGGTCCACCAGGGAGGGGGCAGCGAGATCTTCGGCGACGGGCTGGCCGAGAAGCTGAACGCCGGCGCCGAGGCTTCGCTCTCCCGACTCTTTCCCCGCTTCGACGAGGGAGACCACCGCGCCTGGGAGGCGGCCGTGCGCCGTGCCCGCGACGGCTCGGACCAGCCTCTCAAGGTCGTGGGCTGGGACGGCGCCACGGAAGACCATCCCGTCGCGAGGGAGGTGCTGGCCTGCGTCGGCGCCGGCGCGCGCGGCACCGAGATCCACAAGGCGCTGAAGGCGGCGCCCTACGGCTGGCCCCAGGATGCCATCGACGCCGCACTCATCGCTCTGCACCGGAGCAACCACCTCCGCGCCACGCGCAACGGGCAGGGGGTGCCGGCCGGTAGCCTCGATCAGGCCGGCATCAAGGGAGCGGAGTTCCGGCCGGAGAAGGTGCGGCTCTCGACGAGCGAGCGCATCGCTCTGCGCGGCCTCTTCGACAAGCTCGGTCTCACCACTCGGAGCGGCGAGGAGGACCAGCGCGCTCCCGGCTTCCTCGATGAGCTTTCGAGCCTCGCCACTCGGGCCGGTGGCCTCGCCCCGCTCCCCGCGACACCAGACTGCAAGCTCATCGAGGATCTGAAGCGTCTCGCAGGGACCGAACAGCTCGCAGCGATCCTCGAGCACGCGAGCGAGCTCGAGCAGAAGATCCGCCACTGGAAGGCGCTCGCCGAGCGTGCCGAGGCGCGCCGCCCGGCTTGGGAGCGCACGGTGGCGCTCTGCGCGCACGCCGCGGGTCTCTCCGGCCACGAGGACGCGGCACGCGAGCTCGACGCCATCCGAACGCAGCACTCGCTGCTCGGCGAAACCGATGCTCTCGCGCCCCTTGCCGCGAGGCTCGCGAGCGCCCTCCGCACCGCGCTCACCACGAAGCATGCCGAGCTCACGAACGCCATCGAGAGCGCCGAGGCGACCCTTGCGGGGGACGCGACCTGGTCGAAGCTCGACACCACAGCCCGAAGCGAGATCCTGCGGGAGCTCACACTGGCGCCGCCGCCACCCTTGCAGGTGGGGACGGACGACGCGCTTCGCCGCACCCTCGACGCGCGGCCGCTCTCGACCTGGCAGGCCGATATCGACGCCGTCGCCGAGCGCGCCACGCGCGCGCTCGAAGCCGCGGCGAAGCGGATCGCTTCCGATGGATCGGGGCGCCCCGCGACCACCGTGACCCTTCGCCGCGGAACCCTCGCCGACGAGGCGGCAGTTCGTGAGTGGCTGGACGAGCACGAAGCGAAGCTGCGCGAAGCGGTCCGCAAGGGCCCGGTGATCGTTCGGTAACCCCCTGCGCGAGAGGGCGATAGCAATGGATCTCGATACCCAGAACAGGGAAGCCCAACAGCAGCTACGCGACGCGCTTTCAAAGCTCACCGCGATTGAGCCCGCGGGGCTTGCTAGGACGAGTGAGCTGGGCACATCTCTCGACTTCAGTGCGGGCATCCCCGTGTTTTCGAGAACTCTCCGTCTATTCCGCGACCTGGCCGAAGCGAACCTGGACAACATCCCGGCCACCGTCCTGAATCAGCTGAAGCAAGCAACGGATCAGGCGCAGCAATCGATCGCCCAAATCACGGAGTTCGATCCGTCCAGACAGAGCAACCCTGCTACAGCGAGAGACGGCCTGATCCAGCAGCTGGCAAGTCAGTACGACAGCCACTTTCAGCAGATTTCGCCCGTAATTGCGTACTCCGTCCGGAAAGGCACAGACTTCGACCTTCTAGAGCAACAGGCGAGAGCGGCGTTGACCGAGGTCGGCGAACTCAGGACGTCCTTGAAGAAGGAAGGCGAGCAGATCATCCGGGATGCCCGCGCGGCCCTCGCCGAGGTTCAGCGAGCAGCAGCTGAGGTCGGTGTTGCTCAGCATGCGATTCACTTCAAACAAGAAGCCCACGGGCATTCACGAGCGCGGTGGAAGTGGCTCGTTGCGACGACTGTGCTGGCCATCGCCATACTTTCGTATGGCGGCTTCAACGTCTACTACTACATGACCCACACGTTGGATATACCAACTGCGCAGCTCGTCCAGCTCTCGATCGCGAAGCTCGTCGTCTTCGGCGGCCTCTACTTCGCCCTGATCTGGGCTGGGCGCATGTACCGGGCCGAGTCGCATAATTGGGTCATCAATCAGCATCGACAGAACGCGCTGAGTACGTTTGAGACGTTCGTCAAGGCAGCCAGTGACGATCAGACGAAGAGCGCAGTCCTGCTTCAGGCGACCCAGTCCATCTTCTCCCACCAACCGTCCGGGTTCTCTCAGCACGAACAAGATGCTGTGCAGTCCCCACAAGTCTTGGAGATCATCCGGAACATGATGCCGGGCCGGTCTGATCAATAGGGCGATACGATGCCGTTACTTACCGCGGAACTCCGCAAGCAGCTCGAAGCCGTCATCAAGGAGGCGCGGCGTGTCGCAGAGCCCGGTGCGCGCCGGGCGCTCGAAGCGCTGGCGGTGGGCCACCACGAGCCGCACGGCTCGATGAGCCCGGCGGAGCGGGAGCTTCGCAATCGGCTGCGGGCGCACGGGCGACAGCTCGGCGATGCGCGCGACCCGGCAAAGGGGACGCAGGAAATCGAGAGGCTCGCGCGCGAGGTCGCCTACGAGCACTGGCATCGGATGCTCTTCGCGCGCTTCCTGGCCGAGAACGAGCTTCTCATCGAGCCCGCGTCGGGCGTCGCGATCTCGATGGCCGAGTGCGAGGATCTGGCGCGCGAGCGGGGCGAAGACCCGTGGGCGTTCGCGGGGCGTGCGGCGGCGCGGATGCTTCCGAGAATCTTCCGGCCCGACGACCCTGCGCTCCTGGTGACGCTCCCTCCCGAGACGCGCCAGAAGCTCGAGCGGCTGCTCGAGTCGCTTCCGGCTGCCGTCTTCACGGCCGACGACAGCCTCGGCTGGACCTACCAGTTCTGGCAGGCGGAGCGGAAGGACGAGGTGAACGCGAGCGGCGCGAAGATCGGCGCCGACGAGCTGCCGGCCGTGACCCAGCTCTTCACCGAGCACTACATGGTGCTCTTCCTCTTCCACAACACGATCGGTGCCTGGCGTGCCGGCAAGCTCCTCGCCGAAAAGCCAGAGCTCGCGCGGAGCGCCGCGAGCGAAGACGACCTGCGCCGTGCCGTGCGCCTCGAGGCGGTCGGAGGCTACGAGCTCTCGTACCTGCGCTTCGTGCGCGAGCCGCTCGAGGGGGATGCCGAGGGCGAGCCCACGGGGCCCTGGCGGCCTGCGGCCGGCTCGTTCGAGGGCTGGCCGCGGCGGGCTGCGGAGCTGCGCGTTCTCGACCCCTGCTGCGGGAGTGGCCACTTCCTGGTGGAAGGCTTCGAGCTGCTCGTGCGCCTTCGCATGGAGGAGGAGGGGCTCAGCCCCTCGGACGCCATCCGGGCGGTGCTCGCGGAGAATCTCTTCGGTCTCGAGCTCGACCCCCGCTGCACCCAGATCGCCGCCTTCAACCTGGCGCTCGCCGCGTGGAAGCTCGCCGGCAAGCCCATCTCGCTTCCGCCGCTTCAGATTGCCTGCTCGGGGCTCACGATCGGGACGAGTAAGAGGGATTGGCTTGCGCTCGCAGACACAGACACGGCGCTGCGTGCCGGCATGGAGTGGCTGTACGAGCTCTTCGAGAAGGCACCCGAAATAGGGTCCCTGATTGACCCCCGGGCCTCCGCGCGGGACATGCGCCAGATGGATTACGACGTGATGGCACCCCTGCTGCGCGCTGCGCTTGAGCGAAATGGAGGTGAGTCGGAGCGGCTGGAACGGGCCGTGGCCGCCCAGGGCATGGCGCGCGCCGCGGACCTGCTGGCAGGCGCCTACACGCTCGTGACAACGAACGTCCCCTATCTCGGAACCCGAAACCAATCGAATTCACTCAAGGCATTCGCCGTACGCCACCACAAGGATGCGAAGGCCGACCTCGCAACAATGTTTGTGGCTCGTGCGTTACGCTGGATCGGGGAGAGTGGTACCGCCGCGGTAGTGACGCCGCAGAACTGGCTCTTTCTCGCGAGCTATCGGAAGCTGCGCGAGAAGCTGTTGTCGCTGCGCACTTGGAATATGGTCGCGCGGCTCGGGCCTGGTGCATTCGAGACGATTGGTGGACACGTCGTTAACGTCGCTCTTGTAGCGATCTCCGCGGAGACGCCCAAGGAGTTCTCCGAGCTTCCGATGCTTGATGCCTCCGGTGTCATCAAGCCAAGTCCTAAGGCAGACTGGATTCAGCGATCACCACCTTCGGTCATCAAGCAATCGGCGCAGCTGCGCAACCCAGATTCGCGGATTCTTGAGGCAGGTGACGCCGCGGGAGCCCTACTCGAGCGCTTGGTTTCCGTGCCGCAGGGCGTGAAGACCGGAGACGACGCGAGATGGACGAGGGCGATTTGGGAAGTTCCCTTTCTGCAGGAATGGATCCCTTATCTGACGAGCGTTGTCGAAACGAGACTCTACTGTGGAAGAAGCCTAGCCCTGAATTGGAGTACGTGCGGGCATGGAATGGTTCGGCCGCGGGTTCATAATGCGGTGGTAGGCAGAAACGGTGTCGCGATCAGCCCGACGGGAGTGCTGCGCGCGACGCTCTACACCGGCGAACGATACGAGAGCAGCGTCGCGGCAATCTGCCCGGCCGATCCGCGCCATCTGCCGGCGTTGTGGGCTTACTGCAGTTCCGAGGAATACAACGCTGATGTCCGGAAAATCGACCACAAGGTAAGCGTCACTACAGATACGCTGGCAAAGGTCCCCTTCGACCTCGCCCATTGGCAGAAGGTCGCCGCTGAGAAATTTCCGAACGGCCTCCCCGAGCCGCAATCCGATGATCCCACCCAGTGGCTCTTCCATGGCCATCCCGCCAAAGCAGAGCCGCAGGCGGCGCTGCAGGTCGCCGTCGCACGCCTGCTCGGCTACCGCTGGCCGCCCGAGTACGATGCCGAGATCCGCCTCGCTGCCGAGGCGCGCGAATGGGTCACGCGCTGCCGCGAGCTCGATGCCTTCTCCGATGGCGACGGCATCGTCTGCCTCAGTGCAACCCGCGGCGAGGCTGGCGCGGCGGACCGGCTCCGCCGGCTCCTCGCCGCCGCCTTCGGGAGCGCGTGGTCGGGCGCGAGAGAGCGCGAGCTGCTGGCTGCGGCGGCAGAGGGCGGGAGCGCTGCGGAGAGCCTCGACGAGTGGCTGCGCGATCGTTTCTTCGAAGAGCACTGTAAGCTCTTCCATCACCGCCCCTTCGTCTGGCACGTCTGGGACGGTCGCAAGGACGGCTTCCACGCGCTCGTGAACACCCACCGCCTCACCGGCGCGAATGGCGAGGGTCGGCGAACGCTCGAAGCGCTCACCTACAGTTACCTCGGTGACTGGATCCTTCGCCAGAAGGCCGAGCAGCGCGAGGGCCGCGAGGCCGCCGACGCACGCCTCGCCGCAGCCCTCGATCTCCAGAGTCAGCTCGAGCGCATCCTCGAAGGTGAGCCCCCCTGCGACCTCTTCGTGCGCTGGAAGCCGCTTCGCAGCCAGCCCATCGGCTGGGAGCCGGACCAGGACGACGGCGTGCGCCTAAACATCCGCCCGTTCCTGCTCGCCGAGCTGCGAACCGGCCGTCGCAAGGGCGCGGGCGTCATTCGTTGGAAGCCCAACATCCAGTGGAAGAAGGATCGCGGGCAGGAGCCGCAGAACCTTCGCCCGCGCGAGGACTTCCCTTGGTTTTGGAGCTGCCCCGGCGAAGGCACCGAGGCCGACCGCACCGATTTCTCCGGCAGGACCGAGTTCGACGGCAACCGCTGGAACGACCTCCACTACAGCACCGCCACCAAACGTGCCGCCCGCGAGCGAGCAGGCGGGGAGGATTGGTGATGACGACCGACTTCGCCGGCTCACGTTGGTGGAAGTTCGACTTCCACACCCACACACCCGCCTCCGACGATTACGGCAAAGGGTCGGACCAGAAACGCCTCCGCGCTCGATCCCCGCGTGAGTGGCTCCTCGACTTCATGCGCGCAGGGATTGACTGCGTCGCCGTGACGGACCACCACACCGGTGCCTGGATCGACAGCCTAAAGACGGCGTACGCGGAGCTCGAGGCGGAGGCGCCGGCCGACTTCCGGCCACTGCATCTCTTTCCCGGTGTCGAGATCAACGTGAACGGCGGCATTCACATCCTCGCGATTCTCTCCCCCGAGAAGACAAGTTCCGACATTGATTCCCTCTTGGGCGCGGTGGCGCTCCCTGGGTCGGCTCGCGCCTTGCTCGGAGACTGCTCATCGCAGTCGGTGGTTCAGGTGGCGGAGGCGATCCGCCTTGCCGGCGGCCTGACGATCCCCGCACACGTGGACGATCACAGCGGGCTCTTCACCGTGTGCAAGGGAGCCACGCTCGGCCACGTATTTGAATGCGATGGCATCGTGGCGATCGAATCCCTCGCCCCAGCGTTCCCGAAGCCTTCGGTAAACGGCCGGCAATCCCCTTCCTGGAGCGAGGTGCTCGGATCGGACAGCCATCATCCCAGTGGGAACGATGGCCAACGCTACCCGGGCGGCCGCTTCACCTGGGTCAAGATGGGGAAGCCGTCGCTCGAGGGCCTTCGGCTGGCGCTTCTGGACGGAGCGCCTCTCTCCATCCGGCGGAGCGATGTGGCCAGCGAGGATCCGAACGAACATGCAAGGCTCGTGATCGAGTCCGTGGAGATCACGAACGGCCGCTATGCAGGTCGCGGGCCTCGCCCGCTCGCCGCGCGATTGAGTCCGTGGTTGACGACCTTGATCGGTGGCCGCGGGACGGGCAAGTCCACGCTCCTCGAGATGATGCGCCTTGCCATGCGGCGAAAGGACGAGCTCCCCGAAGACCTGCGAGAGGAGTTCGACCGGTTCGCGAGTGTCCCGGCGTCTCGCAGCGAGCGTGGCGCGTTGACGGCGGAGACCACTGTCACGCTGACTCTTCGGAAGGACGGGGCACGATTCCGCGTGAACTGGAAGCAGGGCGGAGAGGTGCCCGCAATCGAAGAAGAGGACGCGAGTGGCGAGTGGACCGAGAGCCCGGGCGACGTGCGGGGGCGCTTTCCGGCTCGGATCTTCAGCCAGAAGCAGGTCTTCGCGCTGTCGAGCAACCCCGGTACCCTGCTGCGGCTCATCGACCAGGCACCCTCGGTGAGCCGAGCCGACTGGGATGCGCGCTGGCAGGAGCTCGAAACCCGATTCCTCCGACTCCGCAGCCAGGCACGGGAGATCGGCGTGCAGCTCGGTGAGCAGAGTCGCATCGCAGGGGAGCTGGCCGACGTGCGCCGGCAGCTAGCCGTCTTCGAGGAGGGGGGCCATCGCGAGCTTCTGGTCGGCTACCAGCGTTTCGGTCGCCAGCGGCGCGTGCTGGCCGACCGCGATGCGGAGCTCGTGCGGGCCGGCGAATTGATTCGCAGCACCGCCAGCGAGATCGAGCCGTCTGACCTTCGCAGGGACGACTTCGACGCCAATGCGCTGGCGGAAGCAGAGGCACTCGGCCTGCTCGAGGAGGCGGCGAGCAAGCAGAAGGAGCTGTCGTCGCGCATGCTCGCTCTGGCCACCGACCTCGAGACCTTCCGTCGGGACTGGGCAGGGCGTTTGGGGCGTTCGTCCTGGGCGAGTGAGGAAGAAGCGGTCGGGGACCGCTACCGCGCGCTCGTGGAGCGTCTCGAAAAGGAAGGCGTCGAGGATCCCACGGCCTACGGTGCCCTCGTACAGCGCCGCCAGACACTCGAGCGCAAGCTCGCCGAGTTCGGAGCGCTCGCGAAGCGGATGCAGCAGATCGAGGAGCAGGCCCGGGCCACGCTCGCAGAGCTCGAGGAGTGGCGCGTCAAACTCTCCCAAGATCGCGCCGCGTTTCTCGAACGGGTTCTTCAGGGCAACGGGTTCGTCAGGATCGAGGCGGTTCCGTTCGGCTCTGAGGCCAGGCTGGCCGAGCCGGAGTTCCGCCAGCGTCTGGGCCGCGAGGGTGGCGGGCTCGAGAAGGACATCCTTTCCGAGACGGGGGGAACGGGCCTTCTCGCCGAACTCTACGCTGATCTCCCCGATCAGCGCGAGCCGTGGGCCACCGAGATCCGGAGGCGAATTAGGGAAATCAAGCGGGAGATCCAGGCGGCCTCGCACGGCGATGCAAGTGCCACCCGGACTCAGTGGTTCCAGAACCACGTGGAGAAGCTCCGACCCGAGCAGATCGACCGGCTCGATCTGTGGTGGCCCGAGGACGGCCTGAGGGTGGAGTACCGGCGCGGCGGCACCGAGCGCTTCGTGCCGATTGCGCAGGGCTCGCCGGGGCAGAAGTCGGCGGCGATTCTCGCCTTCGTCCTCTCGTACGGCGAAGAGCCGATCCTCCTCGACCAGCCCGAGGACGACCTTGACAACCATCTCATCTACGACCTGATCGTCCGGCAGATCCGGCAGAGCAAGCGGCAGAGGCAGATCATCGTCGCGACCCACAACCCCAACATCGTCGTGAACGGTGATGCCGAGATGGTCATCGCGATGGACCACAGCGGAGGCCAGTGCGTCGTCGTGGATGAGGGAAGCGGTTGCCTGCAGGATGCCGGCGTCCGCGACGAGATCTGCCGCGTGATGGAAGGTGGCCGCAAGGCGTTTGAGGCGCGCTACCGGCGGCTGCTGGAGGAGATGGATCGTGTTCGATAGCGCGGAACAGCTCCTCGAGAAGATTCGCCTCGGCGAGGACAGCTTTCTCGAATGCAAGGAGATGGTCTTTGCCGGGGAGAAGGTCAAGGCGCCCGGCCGCGGAGAGCTCGCCGACGAGCTGGCTGCCTTCGCCAACGCGCGCGGCGGCGTGCTGGTGCTTGGGGTTCACGACAAGACGCGCGAGGTGGTCGGGATTCCGCGAGCGCACCTCGACCGCGCGGAGCAATACGCGACGGAGATCGTGCGCGATTCGGTGAAGCCCCCCCTCTATCCCGTGATCGAGCGGATGGAGCTCCCTGCCACGGACGGCGAGCCGCGTGCGGTTCTGCGTATCGAGGTCTCTCGCAGCCTGTTCGTCCACCAGAGCCCCGGTGGCTATCTGCACCGCGTCGGCAGCTCGAAGCGGGTCATGGAGCCCGACTACCTGGCCCGGCTCTTTCAGCAGCGAAGCCAGGCGCGCCTCATTCGATTCGACGAGCAGGTCGTACCGGAGGCGACGCTCGACGACCTCGATCCGCATCTCGTGGATCGTTTCCGGACACCGCGAACACAAGACGACCGGCCGACGCTTCTCCGCAAGCTCGGGATGGCGAGGGAGGACGAGGCGGGCATCCTCCGGCCTTCGGTGGCCGGGGTGCTCCTCGGCGCGCGCCAGCCGGAGCGGTGGCTTCGGAACGCGTTCATCCAGGCGGTGGCCTACCGCGGCGAGCGGGTGGGCGATGCGCCCGAAAACGGGGCCTACCAGCTCGACGCTCGGGACATCACAGGGCCGCTCGACGCACAGGTGCTGGAAGCTTGCCGCTTCGTGCTCCGGAACCAGCGGGTGGCGGCACGCAAGGTGGTGGGCCGCACCGACCTGCCCCAGTACGACATCACCGCCGTCTTCGAGGCCATGGTGAATGCCGTCGCGCACCGGGACTACTCGATGCATGGCTCGAAGGTCCGCCTGCGGATGTTCTCGAACCGACTCGAGATCTACTCACCAGGGGCGATTCCGAACACCATGACCGTCGAAACGCTCGCCTACCGACAGGCGAGCCGGAACGAGACGATCACGAGCCTGCTCGCAAAGTGCGCCGTCCCGGGAGACCTTGCAGGGCTCGAGACGCCACGCGCCACGATGATGGACCGGCGGGGCGAGGGCGTCTCGCTGATCCTCGAACGGAGCGAGAGCCTTTCGGGCAGGACGCCGCGCTACGAGCTCCTCGACGAGTCCGAGCTCCGCCTCACGATCTTCGCGGCGTCTGCGGACGAGGGCTCGAGCGAGTGAGCGTTATGACCCATATGAACGCGATATGCGCGGTCATAACCGGGAGGGAGCGGGGATTAGGCCCTGCCGTCAACGACTTGGAGGAGCTCTTCCCTCTGCCCAAGTCGCGCTCCTCGAGGCCCGGAGCAGCGGGTCCACGATGACGCGAGAAGCTGCGTTGGCCCCCGCTACGTCCCAGACACCGCTCGACCGTCTCATCGAGAGCGTCCGCGTGAAGGGCTCGGCGCTCGACGGCCAGACGGCCCCGGCGGCGATCCTGTGGACCGATCCAAGAGGCGAGTGGCGCTCGCTGCTCGATCTGCTTCGGGCGCGCGTCGAAGAGCTGCTGGTATTCGGCGACTACCGGCCGCACGAGCGCTCGGGGCCGGCCATCTGGCTGCGCTGCGTCGTCGACCGTGCGCCGGGCGCGCCGGAGCTTCCGGAGGACCAGGTGCCGATCCTCTACCTGCCGGGAGTTGCGCGCCAGCAGCTTCGTGCGGGGCAGGAGTGCCCGGCTGCGTGGCGGCCGCTCGTCGAGCTCATGTTCCGCGGCGCGCTCTGGGTTCAGCCGAACGGGAGCGACTGGGGGGTGACGACCTTCCTCTCGTCGCCGAGGGCGCTCGGTCTCGACGTCGCCCGCGACGATGCCACGACCGATGCGCTGCTGCGCGCGCTCCCGGAGGTTGCGCTCACGCCGCTCGCCCAGCTCTCCGGAAGGCAACTGCAGGCCGACGACTTCGACCGCATGCTCGCAGGCGACGTCGTCCGCGATCTGCTGCGTTGGATGGGAGATCCCGAAGCAACCCGAGCGCGGCTCGGTGCGAATGGCTGGGGAGCGTTCTGCAGCCGCTGCCGGGACGAGCTCGGCTTCAACCCCGATACCGACTCCGACGTCGTCGCCGGCGAGCGACTCGGGGGTGGCAAGGGGCCGTGGGCGGCGGTCTGGGCGCGCTTCGCAGAGGCGCCCGCGAGCTATGGAGACGTTGCCGGATTGCTGCGACGAAGCCGGCCGAGCGGCGAGCTGGCGTTTTCACGCGAGCGCTGGCCGGACCTCAACGACCAGGACGAGGCGAGCGTGCGCGCGGCGCTGACCGACCTCGGCGAGCTGCCGCATGCGAAGGCCTGCGAAGCGGTTATGCGCCTCGAAGCCGAGCACGAAGGGCGACGCGGCTGGGTCTGGGCGCACATGGGGCTATCGCCCATGGCGCAGGTTCTCGATCCGCTCGCCCGGCTCGCGGCGGCCGGTCGCTCGGCCCTCGGCGGGAGCACCCCGGACGATGTGGCAGAGGCCTACCTCGAGCGGGGCTGGCAGGCCGACGCCGCCGCCTGGGAGGCGATCGCTGCTTCGCCCACTGCGGACGAGGCACGGGTCTCGGCCGTCGTCCGCCACCTGCTCGAGCCCTGGCTCTCCGATTCGGCCCGCGCCTTCCAGGCTGCGCTCGGGCGCGCGCCTCTCCCCGGGCGAGAAGATGCGCGAGGCGCGCTGGAAGTCGGCGATGACGTCTGCATCCTGTTCGCAGACGGCTTGCGCTTCGATCTCGCACAGCGCCTTGCTGAACGCCTCGAAGCCCGTGGCTGCCGGGTGACGCTCGGTCGGCGCTGGGCAGCGCTGCCGACCGTCACCGCCACGGCGAAGCCCGCCGTGACTCCGGTTGCAGGCGAGGTTCGCGGTGCAGCGCTGGGCGACGATTTCGCCGCGTATCTCGAGAAGACCGGAAAGCCCGCCAATGCGGCAAACCTGCGGGCTGCGATGCAGGAGCGCGGCATCCAGATTCTCGGCGACGGCGCCTTCGATGCACCGCTCTCGCATCCGGCGCGGGGGTGGCTCGAGACCGGCGAGATCGATTCGCTCGGGCACACGCTCGGAAGCCGGCTGGCTCGCCAGCTCGGCGCGGAGCTCGACCGCCTCGTCGACCGGATCCAGGGGCTTCTCGATGCGGGATGGAGAGCCGTTCGCGTCGTGACCGACCACGGCTGGCTGCTGCTCCCGGGAGGGCTGCCGAAGGTCGATCTGCCGAAGCACCTCACCGCCAGCCGCTGGGCACGCTGCGCGGTCGTCGCAGGCGACTCCTCACCGGGCGTGCCGCGTGCGCGGTGGCACTGGAACCAGAGCCAGTGGTTCGCGACGGCTCCCGGAATCGCCTGCTTCAACAAGTCCGAAGACTACGCACACGGAGGCCTCAGCATCCAGGAGTGTCTGACCCCGGATCTCAGGGTCGAGCGCACGGCGGAAGCCGCCGCCACCGCCGTGATCGCGTCGATCACCTGGCGCGGAATGCGCTGCCTCGTGGAGGCGCGCGCCCGCGGCGGAGCCGTCACCGCCGATCTTCGGCTCGAGCGGCCTTCCGGCGTGTCGGTGGCCGCGGCCGCAAAGGCCGTCGAGCCCGACGGTTCGGTGAGCCTCGTCGTCTCGGACGACGAGTACGAAGCCTGCCCGCTCGTGCTCGTTCTCGTCGATGAGAGCGGGCGCATCCTCACCCAGGCACGAACCCGAGTGGGAGTCGATTCATGAGTGGAGGGGCTGCGATGGATCACCTCGATGCCGTGGCGGCGGCGGCCTTTCCCGGCTACCTCGTCCGCAAGGACCTCGTGCGCCGCTACGCGCGACAGTACCCGGTGCCGACCTACGTGGTCGAGTTCCTGCTGGGCCGCTACTGCGCCAGCGTCGACGAGAAGGAGATCGAAGAAGGCCTCGCAGATCGTCGAGAAGCAGCTCCAGGGGCGCACCGTCCGCACGGGCGAGGAGGAGCTCTTCAAGGCCCGGGCCCGCGAAGAGGGCTCGGTCAAGCTCATCGACATCGTGCGGGCGCGGCTCGACGCGAAGAACGACTGCTACGTCGCCGAGCTGCCGAGCCTCGACCTGCAACGACGTCCAGATCGCCGACGAGCTCGTGCGAGGCCAACGAGCGCATGCTCACCGATGGCTTCTACGCCGAGGTGACGCTCGAATACGACCCGCGTGATCGCCCAGGAGAAGCAGCGGCCGGCCGTTCCGCATCGCCGCGCTGCGGCCGATCCAGATGTCGAAGCCGGACGTGCTCGACGTGCTCGCGCGAGGGCGGCAGAGCCTTCACCACCGAGGAGTGGCGCGACTTCCTGATCCGCTCGATTGGCCTGGAGCCCAGCGCGCTCGACGAGCGGGCGAAGCGGGTCGTGCTGCTGCGGATGGTTCCGTTCGTCGAGCGCAACTACAACCTGGTCGAGCTCGGGCCCGCGCGGCACCGGCAAGAGCCACCTCTTCCAGCAGATCTCGCCCTACTCGCACCTGATCTCGGGCGGCAAGGCCACCGTCGCCAAGATGTTCGTCAACAAGGCGAGCGGCCAGCGTGGCCTGGTCTGCCAGTACGACGTGGTCTGCTTCGACGAGGTGTCGGGCGATCTCCTTCGACCAGAAGGACGGCGTCAACATCATGAAGGGCTACATGGCCTCCGGCGAGTTCAGCCGCGGCAAGGAGAGCATCCGCGCCGAGGGCGGCATCGTGATGGTGGGCAACTTCGACGTCGACGTGGAGCAGCAGCAGCGCATCGGCCACCTGCTGAGCCCGCTGCCGCCGGAGATGCGCGACGACACGGCCTTCCAGGATCGCATCCACGCCTATGCGCCCGGCTGGGACTTCCCGAAGCTCAACCCGAACGAGCACCTGACGAACCACTTCGGCCTGGTGAGCGACTTCCTCAGCGAGTGCTGGAGCCGCCTGCGCGATGGCGAGCCGGGTGTCGGTGCTGCAGAACCGCGTGCATCTGGGGCGGCGCGCTCAGCGGCCGCGACATCGAGGCCGTCAACAAGACGGTGTCGCGGCCTGATCAAGCTGCTCTTCCCCGACCCGAACGATGCCGGTCCCGGACGAGGATCTCGAATGGATCGTTCGCCTGGCGCTCGAATCCCGCCGGCGGGTGAAGGAGCAGCAGAAGCGCTGCCTCAAGAGCGAGTTCCGGAACACCCACTTCAGCTACACGCTCGGGCGTCGAGGGCGTCGAGCAGTTCGTGGCGACGCCGGAGCTGCACAGCGACGAGGCGATCGACGGCGACCCGCTGCCGCCCGGGCAGGTGTGGGCGATCAGCCCGGGCACGGGCGAGGCGGGCGCCGGCCTCTACCGGATCGAGGTCGCCGTGGGCCCGGGCGGCGGTGTCAAGATCCTCAATCAGCCGGTGCCCCCCGCCTTCCGCGAGAGCGTCAAGGTGGGCGAGCAGAACCTCTACGCCCGCGCGAAGGAGCTGGTCGGCGACCGCGACCCTCGCGGCCATGAGTTCTCGATTCAGCTGCGCGCCATGGACGCGGACAAGTCCGGAGCCGGCCTGGGGCTTCCGGTGCTGGTGGCCCTGGTCGGCGGCCTGCTCGAGCGCAACACCCGAGGTGGCACGATCATCGTGGGCTCCCTCAACCTGGGCGGCTCGGTCGAGACTGATTCCGAACGCCGTCGCGATCGCCGAGCTCGCGGTCGACAAGCAGGCGGCGACCCTGCTCATGCCCGTGGCGGCGCGGCGCGCCCTCAACGATCTACCCGACGAGCTCTGGACCAAGATCAACATCGAGTTCTACAGCGACCCGGCGGACGGGGTCTTCAAGGCGCTGCTCGAGTGACGCGAGGAGCGCAAGGGAGAAGCGGGGGGCCAATGCTGAGATTGCGGACTGCTGATGCCGGGCTCGGGAAGCATTGGTGGCCCAAGAATTCGAGTCAATCACGACGAGGAGTGGCTGACATGGCCGGGAAGCTGGTCCGCAACACT
Source organism: uncultured delta proteobacterium (assembly GCA_963710635.1). Lineage (GTDB taxonomy): Bacteria > Myxococcota_A > UBA9160 > UBA9160 > UBA9160 > MYXO. Next base: position 2,733,426 of record CAVQAY010000004.1, on the reverse strand, counting down.
TCGACCGAGGAGCTCAAGAAGTGGTGGGACGCCGTGGAGAGCCTTGCCCAACAGGCGCCTAGGCTGATCCTGGGGCCGCGAGAGAGTGCGCCGAGACACGCAGCGCGACCGAGTACAGGGCGCGAACCGGAAGGGCGCACGAATTCAGGGGATCGCCGCGAGGTCGACTGACGAGGCGGCCCCCCGCCCCTCACCCCCGCCGGCTCTTCATCAGCGCAATGATCGGAGACGGCTCCGCCGGATGCCATTTCGTCTGCGCCGGGTCCTCGTGCCAGACGAAGGGCAGATGCTCGACGTATCCCGGCGTCGTGGCCTTCTCGAAGACCGCGAGGGCCGCGCGCAGGACGGCGCGCTGCGTCTGTGCGTCGCCGACGTCGCCGAAGGGACGGCCGAAGGGATGCTCGATTGCGGCGACGCGTGGCATGCCGACGAGGCGCTGGAAGGGCCACAGCATGTTGAGCGTCACGGTCGGGATTCCCGCAGCCTCGATCACCCGTGCGACCAGTCCCACGGACCGGCAGCAATCGGGTCAGACGGGGGCGAGGAGCGCCAGATCGACCTCCTCGCGCTTCATCCGCGCCACGATTTCGGGCGCGCTCTGCTCCATCTGGCTCGTCCTGTCGTTGCCCTGATAGCCCATGGTCGAGTAATGCGTCTGCGCGACCGCGCCGATCTCGCCCTCCGCGGCGAGCTCGTGCAGGCGATCGAGGGGCAGGGCCACGTTCAGGTCGCGGAGGATGTAGCCGGTATCGATGTGGAGGTGGTTCGCTTCGATGCTCTGCGCCGTCGCGTCCGCGCGCAGGGCACGCCAGGTCGGATCGCCGCGCATGGGGTTCTTGCGCTCGAAGTCCATGTCGAAGGGTGGATCGCCCTTCATGGAGAGGCCGGCCGTCGAGAGCAGCGCGACCTTCGAGGCCGAGAGCGGCTTCCTGACGGGTGCCCACGGGATCGCCGGATGGGAGGGCTGCTCCGGGATCATCCCCGAGAGCAGGCGCGTGAGCATGGAGCCGGTGAAGCGCCAGGGATCGACCGTTCGAGCGTGAGGGTCCATGTCGCCTCCCGAGGGTGCCATGCTAGCCAGGCGGCCCGGCGGCGCCCACCGGCGTCCCCTGGTGCTGGGTTTCCTGGAGATGGGAATGGGCCTGCGTGCCGGGATCTTCGCCACGCAGCACGCCGCGGCGCCACTTCCCTTCTGGCCGGCGCCCGGCCGACTCGACTTCCCCGGAGGCTCCATGATCCGCCGACGACTTCGCCTTCTCGTCTTCGCCGCCCTGGCGGCCGTCCTGTCGGCCACGAATGCCCCGGCCGCGCCGCTGAACGTGATCCTGATGATCGGCGACGGGATGGGCTTCGAGCACGTCGCGGCCGCGCGGCTCTACAACGGAGGGCCGCTGGCGTTCGAATCGGCCCCCTACCAGGCGCAGATGACCACCGGTTCGTACACGACGAGCGTGTTCGGTGTCCCAACCGATTCGGCCGCATCGGCGACGGCGATCTCGACGGGCCAGAAGGTCCACAACACCGTGGTGAGCGTGGCGGTTCCCGGCGACGCGAGCGAGCTGGAGACGATCGGAGAGCTCTTTGCGTCTCGGGGCAAGTCGGTTGGGCTCGTCACCACCTCGTATCTCACCGATGCGACGCCGGCGGCCATGGCGGCGCATGCGGTCTTCCGGTTCGACTACACCCGTATCGCCGCCGACTACCTGAACCACACCCGGCCGGGCGTCCTGCTGGGCGGCGGCGGCAACGGCCTCACCGCCGCGGCGGGCGTGGCGGCGGGCTACGCCGTCGTCAGCGACCGGGCGGAGCTCGCCGGCCTCGGGCCGTCTCCTGCGGGCCCGGTACTCGGTCTCTTTGGCGAGGGCGCCGAAGGGATGCCCTACGAGTGGGACTACGCCGAGGGGACCGACCCGGCCTACGACACGCTCCCGATGCTCCACGAGATGACGTCGGCGGCGCTCTCGCTGCTCGACTCGGACCCCGAAGGTTTCTTCCTGTTGATCGAGCAGGAGAACACCGACCGCGCTGGGCACGAGACCGGGACCGGCCCGGATCGGATCGGGAGGAGCATCTTCGCGACCCTCGAGCTCAGCCGCGCCGTCGAGGAGGTGCTCGCCTTCGCGGCTGGCCGCGACGACACGCTCGTGATCGTCACGGCCGATCACGAGACCGGTGGCCTCGAGATCCTCGCCGACAACGGCGCGGGAAGCCTTCCGGCGGTGTCGTGGTCGACCAGCGATCACACCCTCGTGACGGTTCCGGTCTACGCCTGGGGCCCCAACGCGGCGCTGGTCTCCGGCGTGATCGACAACACCGACATCCGCGGGATCGCGTCGGTTCCCGAGCCAGGCACCTTCCTTCTCGTCGGGAGCGGTGTCGTCGTCCTGGCGCTCCGGCGAAGGCGGGCGTAGCCCGAGGCATCAAGCCCGCGGCTTGCGCGGGACCGAGTGCTCCCAGTCGGCGAGGATCGCGCGGAGCGCAGCGATCACGGCGAGCGGCTGATCGAGCATCAGGTGGTGGTGCGCCTGCGGGATCTCGACCACCGGCGCATTGCGGTCGAGCAGCTCGAACATGTACTCGCCGATGTCGGGAGTGACGAGGCCGAACTCGGCGCGGAACAGTGCCACGCGGCAGCGGACCGTCGGGAGGATCTCGTGGATCGCGCGTGGCGTGAAGCGCCGGAAGACTTCGGGGTCGAACTTCCAGCTCCAGCCCGCGTCGGTCCGGCCGAGCGAGTGCCGCGCGACGTAGTCGACGATGTAGCCGTTCTCGCAGGGCTGCTCGGGCACGAGCCGGTAGTGACCGAGCGCCTCTTCTTGCGTGGCATAGATCTTGGGGTTGCGGAACGCCCGGCCGCGGGCTCCCTCCTCGGCCTCCGGGTCGGGGCGCCGGACGGGCGAGTCGAGGATCACGGCGCCTGCAAGCTGCTCGCCGTAGAGCGAGGCCGCGGCGATGCAGACGAAGCCGCCCATGCTGTGGCCGACGAGGACGGGCGGGCGCGTGACACCCGCGTGCTCGGCGACCGCCATCACCTCCTTCGCCCACATCTCGCGTGGGTAGGCCTCGCGGCGGCCGCTGTCGCCGTGGCCCGACAGGTCGAGGGCGATGACCAGGTGCTCGCGGGCGAGCTGGGGCGCGATGAAGCTCCACCAGTGGGCGTGGGCCGCGCCGCCGTGCACCAGCATCACGGCGGGCATCTCCGGGTTGCCCCACTGCAGGTAGGCGATGGGACAGCCCTCGACGGTGACCCCTCCGGTCTCGAAGGGAGCGTCGACGGCCTCGCGGAACCAGCGCGGTGCCTCGGTCACGAAAGCCCCTCCTCGCAGCGCCCCACGCGGCCAGGCCAACCCGCTGCCGCGTGGCGTGGAGGCCCTGCCGCAGCAGGATTTCTTCCCCTGCGGCCAAGTCTCCCTGATAGCGTGTCCCGAGCCCCTTCCGCGAGGTCCTTCCATGAGGCTTGCTGCGTCCGCCGTCTTCGCCGTCGCCATCGCGGGCGTCGCCTGCTCCCACGTGAGCATCGAGCGGGTGACGTCCGAGAAGCCCTACCGGAGCGGCCTGCGCTTCTTGCGCCCGTGGCCGTACCTGCTGGTGACGATCGACCGGAACGACGCCGTGCAGGCTGCGATCGTCTACCTGCCCGACCGCTCCGAGGAGTACGTGATCGAGCCGAAGGTCCGGCTCGGGAGCGTCGACGTGAAGGTGACGCTCGAAGACGGCTGGCAGCTCACGAGCCTCGGAGCATCGGCGGACTCCCGGGTGCCGGAGACGGTCAAGGGGGTGGCGGATCTGCTCGGCGCCGCGTCGGCCGTTGCGGCGGTTCCAAAAGACCGGCCTGGTGCGTTCCCTCTTCCGCCCGGGCTCTATCGCCTCACGTACGACGGCGCCCACGTGACCGGCGCCGAGCGCGTCGACCTCGGGGGTCGCTAGGCGGCGTTCGCGCCGCTGCCGCAGCGGGCGAGCGCGGCGGCGAGGCGGAGCGCCGTGAGGGGTTTGCTGAGGAACTCGTCCATCCCCGCTGCGAGGCAGGCATCGCGGTCGTCGGCCATCGCGTTCGCGGTCAGCGCGATGATCCGGGGCCTGCGCGGGAGGTCGGACCGTGCGAGGATGATCCGTGTCGCCTCGATGCCGTCCATCTCCGGCATCTGGATGTCCATCAGGATCACGTCGTAGGGCCCTCGGGAGACTGCGTCGACCGCCTCGACGCCATTGCTCACGACGTCGGCGTGGTAGCCCATCCGCTGCAGCATGAAGGTCGCGACCTTCTGGTTGACGGTGTTGTCCTCCGCCAGGAGGATCCGTAGCGGGATCCGCTCCGCCATGCCCGCATCGAGGGAGGCCTGCCGGGTGGGTCGGTCGCGTTCCCGCGCGGGGGCGTCTCCCGGGAGCACCGAGGGAGCCGACGGACCGGTCGCTTCGGGTTCGTCGTCCTTCGCCGTCTCGAGGCGCAGGGTCAGCTCGAAGGTCGAGCCGACGCCGAGGCTGCTCTCGACCTGGAGGGAGCCGCCCATCAGCTCGGCGAGGCGCTTCGAGATGGCGAGGCCGAGTCCCGTGCCGCCGAAGCGCCGCGTCGTCGAGGCGTCGACCTGGCTGAAAGACTGGAAGAGCCGGTCCATCCGATCCGGCGGGATCCCGATCCCGGAGTCCCGGACTGCGATCCGCACCTCGCGCTGGCCTCCGGCGGGCGGCGCCGCCGACACCGTGACCATGACCTCACCGGCGTGGGTGAACTTGATGGCGTTGGACACGAGGTTGAGGAGGATCTGCCGCAGCCGCGCCTCGTCGCCGAGGACGCGGACGGCAGCGTCTCCGTCCACCCTGCACCCGAGAGTCGAGGCCCTTCTCGGCCGCCGTCGGCGCGAGGAGCTCGAGAGCGTCTTCGACGCAGGCAGCGACGTCGAAAGGCTGGCGCTCGAGGTCGATCCTGCCGGACTCGATCTTCGAGAAGTCGAGGATGTCGTTCAGGATCGTGAGGAGGGCATCGCCGCTGGTCCGTACGGTCTCGAGCATCCGCCGCTGCTCGTCGGCGAGATCGGTCTCGATGAGAACGCTCGTGAGGCCGATCACTGCGTTCATCGGCGTCCGGATCTCGTGGCTCATGCTGGCGAGGAACTCGCTCTTCACGCGCGAGGCGCGGAGAGCCTCGTCCCTCGCAGCGGCGAGCTGGTGGGACTGTTTTTCGATGGTCGCCTCGCGCGCCTCGATGGCGGCCACGTGTATCGCGGTCACCCTCCAGGATGTGTAGCCGAGGCTGAAGAAGACGAGGACGAGGATCGCGCGCGAGACGAACAGCTCGACGCCTACGTAGACGAACTCGGGCTCCATCGTCCACCACGGGGAGAGCGCCTGTACGCCGCCCATGACGGCAATCGTGGCTACGGCCCAGCCCGCCGACGCCCGCGCGTCGAGGAGCCAGACCGCCGCGACCGGAAGGGCCGCCAGGTAGTAGAGGCTCGGCGAGGTCGCCTGGCCGGACAGGAGCGTTCCCCAGAGGATCCCGGTGCCAGAGATGGCAATTCCGAGATGTGCAGCGAGGGTCGTCCTGTGGTCGGAGTCGCCGCGCCGCGCCCACGCGCGGACCGCGAGGGTGAGGACGCAGGCCGCGACGTCGTTGGTTCCCGACCACCAGCGCCCGGGAAGGAGGTCGAGGATCGCGTAAATTCCCCAGGCTACCGTGACGAGCCCCAGGAAGGCGCGCATCCGGGCCGTGCGCTGGGCGAGGCTCTCCTCGACGCGCGGCCTCGCTCGGGTTCCAGCGGTGAGCGCTCCGTCGGCGCGCTCTGCGTCTGCTGCCGGCGCGCCCATGGCGTCCGTCTCCTGGCCCCAAGATCGGCAGATCGCTTGGAAGGGTGGAGCGTTCGTCGCGAATCGGTGTCTCGGGGATTCCCCCGAGGCCGGAGGCCTCCGTGCCGGCGCGCGGGGTCAGCCGCGACCGAGAAGGGTTCGTACGTGGCGCGCGATCATCCGGTTCTCGTCGGTCGGGATGACCCACGCCGAAGCCCGCGAGCCCGGGCAGGTGAGGCGGGGGCCGCCCCGTTCGTTGGCCCCTGGATCGAGGTCGATCCCGAGCCACGACGCGCCCCGGCACACGGCCTCGCGGATGGGAGCCGCGTTCTCCCCGATCCCCGCCGTGAAGACGAGCGCGTCGAGGCCTCCGAGCGCTGCGGCCAGGGAGCCCAGCTCGCGGCCGATCCGGTGGACGAAGAGGGCGACGGCCTCCTTCGCAGACGCCGCGTCGCTCGCCAGGAGATCGCGCATGTCGCTCGAGATGCCCGAGACTCCCAGGAGCCCCGACTCGTGGTAGAGGAGCGTAGCGAGCGCCTTCGAATCCATTCCGTGCTCGTCCATCAGATAGAGAAGGACGCCGGGGTCGAGGGCGCCGGGGCGCGTCCCCATGACGAGGCCGTCGAGCGGCGTCATCCCCATGGTCGTCGCGATGCTGCGGCGGTGGTGCATCGCGCACAGGCTCGCGCCGTTGCCGAGGTGGGCGACGACGACGCGCCCGTCGGCGATCTCCGGCGCGACCGCCGGGAGCACCGACGCCACGTAATCGTACGAGAGGCCGTGGAAGCCGTAGCGGCGTACTCCCTCGTCGAAGTAGGCCCTCGGCAGCGCGAACGACTGCGTTACGTGAGGCTGCGTCCGGTGGAAGGCGGTGTCGAAGCACGCCACCTGCGGTAGATCCGGTGCGATCCTCGCGAGGGCACGGATCGCCGCGAGGTGATGGGGCTGGTGCAGCGGCGCGAGGGGAACGAGGCGCTCGATCTCGGCCATGACGCCGGCGTCGATGAGGACGGGATCCGCGAAGCGGACACCGCCATGCACGACGCGGTGGCCGACCGCCACGATCCGGGAGGCGCCCAGGTGCCCTGCGAGCCATCCGAGGATGCACCCGATCGCCGTCTCGTGGTCTTCTCCCTCGTGGGCGTCGACGCTCCGGCTCACCAGCTCGCGGCCCCGGTTGTCCTCCGCCTCGAGCCGCGGATCGACGCCGATGCCCTCGACCTGGCCGCGGAGCGTCGCTGCCCCCGGCCCGGGCACGTCGTCGTGGATCGAGAACTTGATGCTCGAGGATCCCGCGTTCACGACGAGGATGGCGTCGGCCACGTCTTCCCCTTCGTTGCTCAGCCCGGTGCCGGGCGCGTCTCGCCGAATCGCAGCGATTTCCAGCGGCCGGAGGCGAATCGGGAGGTGAGCATGGTGGCCTTCACGATGTAGTCGCCGATCAGCGCCGCGAAGATCCAGTGTACCGGGAGGCCCAGCCAGGCGAACAGCGCTGCCAGGGTGAGGCGGACGCCGATCAGGCCGGACAGGACCGCCAGCAGCGGGAAGCGCGTGTCTCCCGCACCGCGAAGCGCTCCGCCGAGGGCAAACTCGATCGCCATCAGCGGCTGCATCGCCCCCAGGACGTAGATGAAGAAGACCGTCAGCTCGACGACCTCCGGGTCTGCGATCATGAACTGGGCGATCGAGCGCGCGAAGAAGATGATGAGCGCGCCGAGCACCACCATCGCCGCGACCGAGAGCCGGAGCGCGCGCCATCCGCTGCGCACCGCGCCGGTCGGGTCGCCGGCGCCGAGATGCTGCCCGACGAGGGTCCCCGCCGCGATCGAGAACCCGAAGCCGACGACGAACGAGAACGACAGGATCGTGACGCCGATTCCGTAGGCCGCGTAGGGGGCCGTTCCGTAGAGCGCGACGATCCACAGGAATCCGATGAAGCCGCCCTGCCAGACCACTTGTTCGAGCGCGGCGGGGTAGCCGATCTGGAGCATCCGCCGAAGTCGCGGCCGCGAGAGCGCTCCCGAAGGCCCCCGGCCGAGGAGCAGGTGCCCTCGCAGCCAGAGCCAGGCGAAGAGGACGGCACCGATCGCGAACGAGAGACCGTTGGCGATGGCTGCGCCGGCGACGCCGAGCTCCGGGAGGCCGAAACGGCCGAGTACGAGACCGTACGCCAGGAAGATGTTGATGACGTTGGTGAGGCCGCCGATCCAGAGCGGCGTCTTGGTGTCGCCCGCGGCGCGAAGGGCCGTCCCGATCACGAACGACGCGGCGAAGGGGGCGTTGAAGACCGATAGCCACCAGATGAAGGTCGCGGCGTCGGCGACGGCTTGGGCATCGAGGCGGAAGATCTGCGCGAGATCCTCGGCGAACAGCATGCCGGGGACCGTCAGCGAACCCGCGAGGCCTACGCAGAGGACGACCGACGCCGTCGTGACCCGCTCCGCCTCGGCGCGGTCCTTGGCGCCCCACGCGCGCGCCACCAGGGCGGTGGTCCCGGCGGTCACGGCCATCAGCACCGCTTGGAGGATGAAGAAGATGCGGTTTCCCGTCGTGACACCGGCGACGGCCGACGCGCCGAGTACGCCGACGATCTTCGTTCCGACGAAGCCGACGGTCGAGTAGAGCAGGTTCGCCACCACGGCCGGCCACGCCAGCGAGAGGACTCCCGGGGCGGCGAGCGGCGGCGACCAGCTCGGAGCGGGAATCTCGGCGCCCTCGTCGGCCGCGGCATAGCCCGCCGCGGCAGCCGCGCGCGGGGGCAGGTCGTTGGGAGTCATGATCCCTCGCGCGGCAGACCGGAGGAGGCAGCCACGAGCGTACGAGTGTCGAAATGGGGTCCGCAACGAGGCTTGCCGCGGAGTTGGGCGCCGCCGGCGGCGAGCGCGTGGCAAGATAGCGGCGCTCGCACCGCCGGACAAAGCGGCGGCGCAGCGGGCGAGAAGGGAGTCCGCATGGTTCGAAAGGTCCTTGCCGGAACGGCCATCCTGCTGGTGCTCGCAGGGGTTGCCGCTGCCTTGCTCCTGGCCGTCACCCACGCCCGGGTCCGCCGCGAGCGCGCCCCGCTTCCCGGGAGGGACGAAGTCGTTGCGAGCGCGCGGGTGGGCGAGGTTCCCGTCCGCATCGCCGTGGCCAATACGGCGACCCAGCCCATGCCCCGCGCTGCCGTCCTCGCTCCGGAGCTCGATCCGGCTCCTGGGGAGCCGTATGTGATGAGTCACCCGTCGTTCGTCCTCGAGTGGGCCGACGGGAGGATCCTGCTGGTCGACGTGGGAATGGACCGGGAGGGAGCGATCCGCTTCGGCCGCCCCATCGAGCTCCTCTCCGGAGGCGCTCCGATGGCGCCGATCGCCCCGGTCGCTGCGCAGCTCGCCAGCGCCGGCAGCCGGGTGGAGGGGATCGTCTTCACCCACCTGCACCAGGATCACGTCGGGGGCGTCGCCGAGCTGTGTCGCGGGCGGACGCGGCCGCTGCGGGTCTTCATGACCGGGGCCCAGGACGAGCGGACGAACTACACGACCCGCCCGGGCCGCCGGCTGCTCGCGGACGTCCGGCGCGGCGCGCAGGCGGAGGGCGATGCGCCCTGCGTAGAGGTGATCCCGCTCCCGAGCGGAGGCCTGCAGCCCGTCCACGGGTTTCCGGGCGTCTTCGTGATCGCGGCCGGCGGCCACACGCCGGGGAGCCAGATCGTCGTCGCGGCGGTCGACGACGGGTCGGGCCCGAAGCAGTTCGCGTTCACCGGCGACATCGTGAACAGCGTCGCAGGGATCGACTTCGACGTCCCGAAGCCGAGGCTCTACCGGCTGCTCGTCGTTCCCGAGGCGGACGAGCGACAGGGCGAGCTGCGCCGCTTCCTGAGGGATCTGCGGGACCGCGGAGGCGTCGGCCTCCTCGTCTCCCACGACCAGAGGCAGCTCGAGGCGAGCGGCGTCGCCGCCTACCGCTGAGCCAGCTCGGCCATCAGCCCGAAGAGTGCGAGCGGGTCTGCATGGCCGGCTTTTCCGCCGCTCAGCTCTCGGTAGAGCGTGTGGACGTTGACGACGATGCGCTCGGCATCTCCCCACGCCGAGAAGTCGCCGAGAGCGATGTCCCTCGCCGCGTCCGCCGGCGAGAGACCGGCCTCGAATCGCTTCCGCGTCTCGTCGCGTACGTAGACGAGGTAGTCGCGAACGCGGAGCGCCCCCGCAGCATCGGTCACCGGTCCGTGCCCGGGGACGATGGCATCGACGTCCATCGCGGCGATGAGCTCGCAGGCCGAGATCCAGTTCGACACCGGTCCGGCCCACATCACCGGCGTGCCGTCGATGAAGAGGATGTCGCCGGTGAACACCACCCGGTCGGCGGGCACGTGGACGATGACGTCGCCCTTCGTATGGGCGGGCCCCACCTCGATGATCCGGACTTCCTTCGCGCCGACGCGCCGGGTGCATTCGCCCCGGAAGGTCTCGGTGGGGGGGGTGTGGACGATGCCGCCGAAGTCGAACCGCGCGAAGCACTGCGCGAAGAAGGTGCCGGCGGGTCCGAGCGCCGCCGCGTTCTTGACGATCATCGCCATCCGCTCCGGCGGCAGCTCGTCCATCTCGGCAGCGGCCGACGCCGAGGCGATGATCGTCGCTCCCGACACCAGCTGGTTTCCATAGCAGTGGTCGCCGTTGGCGTGGGTGTTGACGAGGGTTCCGATCCGCATCGCTGCCGGAGCGGCGCGCCGCATGGCCGCGAGCATCTCTGCGGTGAGCCGGAGGTCGAAGAGCGTGTCGACCAGGAGCGACTCGCCGGAGTCGGTCACCAGCCCGGCGTTGCTGAGCCCCCAGCTGCCGTCGGGCTGGAGGTAGGCGAAGGAGCCGTTGCCGAAGGAGTGGAGCCCGTTCGTGTACGGCGGACGCTTCATCGATGGTGGCACGATAGCCGCGGAAGAGACGGTTTACAGCGGCCCCCAGATCGGGCGACAATGCCGATCCGGGTCGCGGTCCGGGCACGAAGGTCCGGGCACGGCAGCTGCGGCACGAAAGGAGCGGGAAATGGGAAAGCTCGAGGGCAAGGTGGCGCTGATCACGGGTGCGGCACGCGGACAAGGCGAAGCGGAGGCGCGGCTCTTCGCGTCGGAGGGCGCGAAGGTCGTGCTCGGCGACGTGCTCGACGAGCCGGGGAAGAAGGTTGCAGAGTCGATCGGCGAAGCGGCGGTCTACCTCCACCACGACGTGGCGAGCGAGGAGAGCTGGCGGTCGGCCATCGATGCCGCCGTCTCGAAGTGGGGGAGGCTCGACGTCCTGGTCAACAATGCCGGCATCCTCCACGTGGCGCCGATCGTCCAGCTCGAGCTCTCGGACTACCTGCGAACCGTGAACGTCAACCAGGTCGGGTGCCTCCTCGGCATGAAGCACGCGATCCCGGCAATGGCCAAGGGGGGCGGAGGCTCGATCGTCAACATCTCGTCGACGGCGGGCTTCGAGGGGCAGCCCGGAATCGCCGCCTACGTCTCGACCAAGTGGGCGATCCGGGGCCTGACGAAGAGCGCGGCGATCGAGGCCGGGCCTCTCGGCATCCGGGTCAACTCGATCCACCCGGGCGGCGTCAATACCCACATGGGCCGCGGCGACGTGAAGGGGTTCGAGAAGGTCGATTCGCCGAACGTCTTCAAGAAGCTTCCGCTCGGCCGGATCGGCGAGCCCATCGAGGTGGCGCGGTTCGCGCTGTTCCTCGCCAGCGACGAGAGCTCTTACTGCACGGGTGGCGAGTACATGGTCGACGGCGGCTGGCTGACCGGGCGGCCGATGTTCTAGGGGGCTGGTAGATGGCGGCGATCCTCGAGCTGGCCGAGCGCGCGTGGGCGGGAGACCTGGGTGGCCAGGCGATGGGCGCCCTCGCGCCGACGTTCCAGCACGAGGAGATCGTGCCGGGCCTCCATTTCATCCACGCGTTCGCCAACGTGTCGGTGCTGCGAAGCGGCGACGGGCTCGCGCTGGTCGACACGGGATCGTTTCTGTCCCGCAAGCGGATCTTCGGGATCGTTCGCAAAATCTCGCCCGACCGGCTCCACACGGCCATCTACACCCACGGGCACGTCGACCATGCCTTCGGGCTTCCGCCGTTCCTCGAGGAAGCCCGGGGCCGCGGCTGGCAGCGTCCTCGCGTCGTGGGGCACGACAACGTCGCACCGCGTTTCGACCGCTACCGGAGGACGCGAGGCTACAACGCCTGCATCAATGCCCGGCAGTTCTCGGTGCAGGGCGCAGCGGCCTGGCCCGAGGAGTACGACTACCCGGACACGACGTACACCGACCGCCTCGACCTGGAGGTCGGCGATCTCGCCCTCGAGCTCCGGCACGCCCGCGGCGAGACCGACGACCACACCTGGGCCTGGTGGCCCGCGCGCAAGACGGTCTTCACCGGCGACCAGTTCATCTGGGTGACGCCCAATGCCGGGAACCCGCAGAAGGTCCAGCGCTACCCCGAGGAGTGGGCGGCCTCGCTGCGGGCGATGCTGGCCCTCGAGCCGGAGCTGCTCGTCCCCGGTCACGGCGTGCCGATCGCCGGAGCGGCGCGGGTGCGCGAGGCGCTCGAGGACACGGCCGCATGGCTCGAGAGCCTCGTCTCGCAGACCCTCGAGCGGATGAATGCAGGGGAGACGCTCGACACGATCCTCCACGAGGTGAAGCCCCCGGCCCACCTCGCGCGCAAGCCCTACCTGCAGCCCACCTACGACGACCCGGAGTTCGTCGTCCGGAACATCTGGCGCCTCTACGGTGGCTGGTACGACGGCATTCCGTCGCACCTGAGGCCGGCGCCCCACGCGGCGCTCGGCCGTGAGGTCGCAGCGCTCGCGGGAGGCGCCAGCGAGCTGGTGCGTCGTGCGCGCGAGCTCGCTGCGAAGGACGAGCTACGGCTCGCGTGTCACCTGCTCGACTGGGCCGTCGTGGCCGAGCCGGATGGCGCAGCCGCCCACGCGGCACGCGCGGAGATCTACGAGCTGCGGGCCCGGCGAGCCCGGGCGCTCATGACCAAGGGTGTGTTCGGAGCGGCGGCCCGCGAGTCGGCAGGGAAGGCGCGTCGATGAGGCCGCGGTGCCGTCCCCCCGGCAGAAGACGGAGAAGACCGGCAGGATCGGTTCGACGCCCCTGTTTCCCTTGAAATTCCATCCGGCCATCGGTGATGATGGGCAGGCGGGTAGAGGAGCCGCCGGGGGGCCCGGCGGGGTCCTTCGTGGCCCGTGGCGGTCCGCTCTCACATGCGGAGCCCGCGGCGCCGATGAAACCCCGAGGACGATCGTCCTCTACGAGACCGGAGGGACCATGACCCGCTTCGCCCTGTGCCTCGCCGTGCTGCTTCCCGTGGCGGCCCACGCCGAGTCGACGTTCAAGACACCCGACGACAAGCAGCCCGTCCGCGAGCACGTCGTGGTCCAGTTCGGGGATGCCGACGTCCTGCCTTCGGTGGCGCGGGTGAAGCAGGGAGGCTCGGTGGTGTGGAACAACACCTCGAGCTCCCGTGCCGTCGTGCGGTTCGGGGCGGACGAAGTAGCGAAGTTCGAGTGCAAGCCGGACCTTCGGCCCTACTGGCAGACGGTCGAAGGCGGGATCGAATCGATCCCGACGGGCGCCGCCAGCGATCGGATCACGTTCCCGTGTACGCTCAAGCCTGGGAAGTACGCGTACAAGATCGCGCTCTTCGGGAGCATGTCCGAGATGGACAACCCGAAGGTCACGCTCGCGGGAACCATCGAAGTCGAGTGATCCCGGAGCCTCGTCAGCGTTCACCCTTCCGCACGCTGCTCTACTTCCTTTTCGGTCTCGTATTCGTGGTGGCGCTGGTGGGCGGGGTGGGCCTCTACCTGTTCCTGCGAACCGATCAGGGGAAGAAGATCCTTGCGGTAGCGCGGGAGGGCAGCGCGCTGCTCTCGGAAGCGGCCGTCGCGCCGGGTACGAGCGAGCTGCGGAGCATCGGCTGCGAGACGGCGCTCGTCGTGCCGGCCGGGAAGATCGGCGACCTCTTCGGCCAGCTCGAGCCCCAGGTCCCGTTGGGCGAGCTCGAGCGGGGATTCGCTTCCGTGGGGAGGCTCGCCGCCGAGACACCGGTGATCTTCTGCGCCCAGAAGCGGGGCCAGGCCGGAACCCCCGACTGCGCGTCGGCAGCGAGAGCCTTTGCAGGCGCGGTCGATCCGCCCCCGGAACGCTTCGCCATCCTGATGGCGCCCCGGCGCGGCGACCTTGCGGGCTGCAGCGGGCTCTACGCGCCCGATGGCACGCGCGTGGCCGACCTGCCGAAGGACGATCCCGCCCCTCCTCCCGCCGGTGAAGCTTCCGCTGCGCCTTGAGGCGCGCGCGCGCCTCCGGCACGGAGCTGCTGGAGGACCGCGTCGCGTACGGTGGTGACGGGGATCTCCGCCACCGGATCGCCGTGGAGGACGAGGTGGCTGCCGCCGCGTGGCCAAGGGCCGAACCAGGAGACCGGCGTCGCTCCGAAGAGCGCAACCACCGGCACTCCCATGGCGCACGCTACGTGGAGTGGGCCCGTGTCGGCGGTGATGAAGATCCGAAGCCGTTTCATGAGGGCGGCGAGTTCGAGGACCGACGTGCGTCCGATGAGGTTGACGGCGTCCGGGGCGGTCGAAAGAAGGCGCCGTCCGAGTGCGATCTCCCCGGCGCTGCCGGTGAGGACGAGGCGGACGTTCGAACTCGCCCCCCACAGCGCGCGCTCGAGCGCCACGAAGCTCGCGACAGGCCAGGCCTTCGGGTGGGTGAGGGGCTTCCAGAGCTTCCAGCCTCGCCGCGCCACCCGATTGCAGCCCATGTGTACGCCCACGAGAACGTCGTCCGGGCCCACGCCCACCGAAGCGAGGAGCGAATCCGTACGCGCGGCCTCCGCCGCATCCGGATGCAGCTCGTACGGCCGCGGTGCAAGGCCGCGGGTCACGCCGGCGACGCGTTCGACGCAGGCGAGTGCGACCTCGGCTTCGTGCTCGTCCCCCAGCCGCTCGCGGCGCTCCGCAACGAGTCCGAAGATCCGGGCGGCCTCGCGCGAGACCTTGTTCCCCTTGAGATCGAGCAGGACGTCGTAGCGCGCCGCAGACGCCGCCTCCGGGGCCCCGGTGTGCAGGAAGACGCGGTCGACGCACGGGTTACCACGCAGCACCTCCGCTGCCGCGTGGCTCTGCACCATGACATCGATCTGCGCGCCCGGATCACTCTCCCGGAGCAGGCGCAGGGCCGGCGTACAGAAGATCACGTCGCCGATCCGGTCGGAGAGGAAGACGAGGAAGCGCCGCGCCTGCGCCGTGGGTTCATTCACCGCGGGGAATCATGCCCGAACCGGGGATCCGGCTGCCAGCGGGGGATTTGGAGGCGGGCTCCCGGGGCCGAGCAGGTGCTCGGGACGGGCCGCTCTCACGCGCGCTCCGTCCGGAACGAGAGGTCGTGTGCGAGGGATGCGAGGGTAGTCTCGATCTCCGTCTCCGTTCTCGCCGGGTCCCAGCCGAGGCGAGCGGCCATCCGCCGTGCCACCGGGGCGACGAGCGCCGTACGTTCCAGCGGCTCGTAGATCGCGGCGCGCGTCCGCCGATGGACCACGTCCGCGACCGTCGCGGCGCCCTCCCACGAGAGAGCCCATTCGATCTCGCCCTCGAGGACGCGGCCCTGCGGCACGATCGGATCGGCGCCGAGCGCCACGACGGCGTCTGCTTCGTTCCCGTACAGTCGGGCGACCCGCGATGCCGTGAGCGGCGCGAGGCCGTGCCGCTTGGCGAGCGCCGCGCCGAGGGCGCCGAGGTCGCCGTCGAAGTCGCCTCCCGGAAGCGGCTCGTCCCCGGCGGCGGCGCGCAGCGTTGCGCCGGTCTCCCGGGCCACGCGCTCGACCGTCTGGGTCGCCATCTTGCGGTAGCCGGTCAGCTTGCCGCCCGCGATGCTGACGACGCCGGCGGGTCCCACCCAGATCTCGTCGCGCCGCGAGATCTCGGTGGGACGCTTCCCCGGCTGGGCGATCAGCGGCCGGAGGCCTGCCCAGGCCGAGACGCACTCGTCGATGCGGACCGGCTCCACGTCGAAGGCGTGCGAGAGGGGATCGAGCAGGTACGCGACGTCTTCGCGGGTGATCTCGGGCCACAGGTCCGCCCGGCTGCCGTAGGACGTGTCGGTGGTCCCGACGTAGACGACGTCGCCGCGGGGGATCGCGAAGATCGACCGCTTGTCCGCGGCGCCGAGGATCGCGACGTGGCGAACGGGAAGGCGCGACGCCGGAAGGACGATATGGACGCCCTTCGAGAGGTGGAGGAGCGGCGGCGCCGAGGGGTCTTCGAGGCGCCGGACCGCTTCGACCCACGGCCCCGCGGCGTTGACGATGCTCCGTGCGCGGATCCTCGTTTCTCCGCCGCCGAAGGCGCAGCGTACGACGACGCCTGCGGCGCGCCCTCCCTCGATGAGGATCTCGACGACGCGGGCATGGTTCAGCACCTCCGCACCGTGCCGATGCGCGTCGCGCAGGTTCGCCAGGACGAGGCGCGCGTCCTCGGTCAGGTACTCGCGGTAGAGGCAGGCGAAGGGCGTCCGGTCACGGCGCAGGAGGGGTTCGTGTTCCGCGAGATCGTCCGCGCCCCAGTGGAAGTGACGGTCGGCGCCGTCCACCTGGCCGAGCGCCTCGTAGGTGGCGAGACCGGCGCGGAACTTGAGCAGGCCGGCCCACGAGCGTGCCGGGACCAGCATCCAGCAAGGTTCGGCCAGATGGGGCGCGAGCGCGTGGACGCGTGTTCGCTCGAGAGCGGTCTCCCGAACGACGGCGACGTCGCCCTGGGACAGGTAGCGGAGCCCGCCGTGGATCAGCTTCGACGAGCGACTCGAGGTGCCGGCTGCGAAGTCCTCCCCTTCGAGGAGGGCGACCGTGAGGCCCCGGAGCGCGGCCTCGCGCGCAATGCCGGCGCCCGTGATCCCGCCACCGATGACGACACAGTCGAAGCGGGCGGTGCCGAGCCGGCCCAGGGTGGTGCTGCGTTCGCGGGTCGAGAGGGCAGGGTGCGTGGCCATTTCTTCCAAGGGCTCGGCAGGAGCGGCAGATCGTACCCGATCCCCAAGGCCCTCCCGTTCGGGTACGGGCCCCGTCCTTCGCGGGCTCCGATCGACTATGGTTCACCGCCGCCATCCTGCGAGGATGCAGCGCCGCATGCAGGGGAGACGGAGGCAAGCGTGGAAGGGCGCGGCCCCCGGTGGCTCGTTGCTGGAGGTGACGGGATGCCTGGCCAGGGCGGCGCTCCGGAGCGAGGCTGACGCAGCGTGCGTGACCTCCGCGATCTGCTCGGTGCCTTCGGACGTCTCCGGGAGGAGGGCGCAGCCGGCGCGCTCGTGACGGTCATGCGCGTCGTTGGGTCGGCCTATCGGCGGCCCGGGGCCCGGATGCTGATCCTCCCGGACGGCGGATCGGTGGGTCTCGTCTCGGGTGGCTGCCTCGAGGCCGACCTCGCCGAGCGCGCTCGGACGGTCGTCGAGACAGGCCTCCCGCTCACCGTCACCTACGACGCGCGAGCGAGCGAAGACCTGATCTTCGGGCTCGGACTCGGCTGCGAGGGGAAGATCGACGTGCTCATCGAGCGGGTGCCGGAGGCGAGCGATGGAGGGCATCTTGCGCGAGTGGCACGCTCCCTCGCGGTGCGGGAGCGGCTCGCCCTCGTGACGGTCTTCCGTTCGGCGAGTCGGATCGCGGTGGGCGCCCGTCTGTGGCGGTCCGAGACCGGGGCGGGCGGGACGAGCTGGACGAGCGGAGGGGATCCGGGCGTCACGGGAGCGCTCGACCGCGCAGCCGCCACCGCGCTCGCCAGCGGACGCTCCCAGGACGTGACCCTCGAGACCGACGACGGGCCCCTCGAGGCCCTCGCCGAGCTGCTGAGTCCTCCCCCCCGGCTCGTCCTTCTCGGCGGCGGGCCGGATGCGATCCCGGTGGTGCGTCTTGCCACCCGGCTCGGCTTCGACGTCACCGTCATCGACCATCGGCGTGCCTTCGCCAGGGCCGAACGGTTTCCCGGCGCGCTGCAGGTGCGCCTGTGCGAGCCGGGAAGCCTCCTCGAGACGATGGAGATCGATCCGGAGGCGTCGGTTCTCGTGATGTCCCATGCCTTCTCCCACGACCTCGGCCATCTGCGCGAGCTCCTCGGACGTCATCACGGCTACCTCGGCGTCCTCGGGCCGCGGCGCAGGACCGACCGGATGCTGGCGGACCTCGCGCGCGAGGGAGTCGCGCCGTCGCCGAGGGTGCGGCTCCACGCGCCGGTGGGGCTCGACATCGGCGCCGAGACGCCCGAGGAGATCGCCGTGTCCATCCTCGCCGAGATCTGCGCCGACATCGCAGGCCGAACAGGCGGGCGGCTTCGCAACCGGTGCGCGCCGATCCACGGCGACGATGCGTGAGCCGGGCGCGAGGGCGCGGGTCGCGGCCATCGTCCTCGCGGCCGGGGAGGCTTCGAGGATGGGAGAGGCGAAGCAGCTTCTGCGCGTCGGCGCAGGGAGCCTCGTGCGGCGTGTGGCGCAGGAGGCGCTCGGCGCGTGTACGCAGGCGGTGGTCGTCGTCGGAGCAGAGGCGCAGCGGGTGGAGGCCGAGCTCGAAGGCCTGCCGATCCGGGTCGCCCGGAACGCCGGGTGGCAGGAGGGGATCGCCAGCTCGATCCGGTGCGGAGTTCTCGCGCTTCCCGAAGAGATCGACGCGGCGATCCTCGCTCCGTGTGATCAACCTTCCGTGTCGCGGGAGCTCTTCCGGGAGATGATCCGTGTCTTCCAGGAGACACGGAAGGAGATGGTCGCATGCCGCTACGGCGGCACGGCCGGTGCGCCGGCGCTCTTCGCACGCGCGCGATTCCCGCAGCTGCTCGCGCTCCGCGGTGACGTCGGAGCGAGAGCAATTCTGCGCAGCGCCACGGACGAGCTCGCGGAGGTCGAGTTTCCCGAGGGAGTCTTCGATCTCGACACGCCCGAAGACCTCGCGCGCTGGAGGGCCCGTCCGGGCCGCTGAACGCAGGAGAGGGCGCTTCGCCGCGCAGACCGGAGGGGCTATGGTGCCGCGGAGCCCTTGGTCGAGAGGCCGGAGCGGGGCGAGGACGTGTTCCAGGAGGTGTCATGGGTTTTGCCGAGTATGCGGAGTACGACGGCCTCGGCCTCGCCGAGCGGATCCGGCGCCGCGACGTGTCTGCAGCAGAGGTCCTCGAGGCCGCCATAGAGCGCGTCGAGCGCCTCAATCCCCGGCTCAACGCCGTCGTCTACAAGGCCTACGACGACGCGCGCCGGGCGGCGGCCGGGCCCCGGCCCGACGGCCCGCTGCAGGGCGTTCCCTTCCTGCTGAAGGACCTCAACCTGAATGCCGCGGGGATGCCGCGCACCGACGGGAGCGTCGCCCTCCGCGACCGCGTCCCCGCCGAAGACGCGGAGCTCGTCCGGCGACATCGCGCGGCGGGGCTCGTCATCTTCGGCAAGACGAATACGCCGGAGTTCGGCATCACGGGCACCACCGAGGGCCGGCTGTTCGGCCCGTGCCGGAACCCGTGGAACCCCGATCACATCGCTGGCGGATCGAGCGGCGGCGCCGCCGCGGCGGTGGCGTCGGGAATGGTTCCGCTGGCGCACGCCTCCGATGGCATGGGGTCGATCCGGATCCCGGCGTCGTGCTGCGGCCTCTTCGGCCTCAAGATCTCGCGGGACCGGAACCCTTGGTGGCCGGAAGACGTGATGCGCGCCCTTCCGCTCAGCGTCCATCACTGCGTGAGCCGGAGCGTGCGCGACAGCGCCGCGCTGCTCGACGCCACCGGATTCGCCGAAGGCCGTGCGCCGTGGGCGCCGCCTCCCAAGCAGCGTCCCTACCTGGAGGAGGTCTCGCTGCCGCCGCCGCGTCTTCGGATCGCGTTCACGACGGCGCGCCCCGACGGCCGACCGCTGCATCCCGAGGTGAAGGCCGCCGTCGAGGACACGGCACGGCTGCTGGAGTCGCTCGGGCACGCGATCGAGGAACGTTCGCTCCCGATCAACCAGATGCTGCTCTACATCGCCCTTGCCCCCGTCGCCTCGGCGAACATGGCGGCGGCGGTCACCGAGATCGCGGAGGGGCTCGGCCGCGAGCTCCGGGAGGACGACCTCGAGCCGCTCACGTGGTCGATCGTCCGGAACGGGCGCGCCGTGAGCGGCGAGCAGGCGCTCCGCGGGATGCGCTGGCTTCAGCGCCTCGTTCGCGACGTCTCGGCGTTCTTCGAGGAGGTGGACGTACACCTCACTCCCGTCACGGCGACCCCCCCGCCGCGGATCGGGCACATCGACCCGCTCGACCCGGACCCGTCGATCCTCAACCAGCGGCAAGCCGAGTCGTTCCCCTACACGGCGCCCTTCAACATGACGGGTCAGCCGGCGATGTCGGTGCCGCTGGCGTGGACCCGCGACGGGCTTCCGCTCGGGATGCAGTTCGTCGCGCGCTACGGCGACGAAGCGACGCTGTTCCGGCTGGCCGCACAGCTCGAGGAAGCCCGTCCCTGGCGAGGCCGCCGCCCGCCGCTGTTCGGCTAGGCCCGCGACGAGGACGAGCGAAGGCCGCCGTCCTGCGTGCTGCCGGTGGGAGATGATTCCCTGCACGACGCCGATGGAATCTCGACGCTTCTGATCTACCTGGGGCTGGCCGTCGTCCTCGTTCCGCTGTGCCGCGCGCTCGGCGTGAGCGGGATCCTCGGCTACCTGGCCGTCGGCATCCTCATCGGGCCGAGCGGGCTCGACGTCGCCAGGATGACCCCCCGCATCGAGACGGCGAGCGAGATCGGCGTCCTGTTCCTGCTCTTCACGATCGGCCTCGAGCTGTCGACGGCTCGGCTGCGAGGCCTCCGCAGCGACGCTCTCGGCCTCGGCAGCACACAGATCCTGCTGACGGGCCTCGTCCTCGGCGCGATGGTGTTCGCGCTGTCGGGGTCCGCGGGAGTCGCCGTCGCGGTCGGCTTCTCGCTCACCATGTCGTCGACGGCCATCGCCCTGCAGCTCCTCCGGGAGTCGGGGGACCTCTCGCGCCGGAGCGGGCGTGCGGCGCTCGGCATCCTCCTGCTTCAGGACGTTGCAGTCGTTCCCCTGCTGGTGATCCTTCCGATCCTCGCCGGGAAGAGCGGAAGCGTGGGCCCTGCGCTCGCCCTGGCGATGCTCAAGGCCGTTCTCGCGACGAGCGCCATCGTCGTCCTCGGCAGGCTGGTCCTTCGCCGCGCCTACCGGACCGTCACCGCGCTGCGCGAGCCGCAGATCGCCCTCGCCCTCACGCTGCTCGTGGCGGTCGGCACGGGTCACTTCACGGGAGCGCTCGGCCTGTCGGTCCCCCTCGGCGCTTTCCTCGCAGGCGTCCTCATCGCCGAGACGGAGTTCCGGCATCACGTCGAAGCCGACGCCGAGCCCTTTCGAGGCCTTCTCCTCGGTGTCTTCTTCATGAGTGTCGGCCTCTCGATCGACCTCTCGTCGCTTGCCGCTGGCGCATGGCGGGTGGTCCTGATTGCTATGGCAATCATCGGTACGAAGGCGGCGATCCTCTATGCCCTCTCGCGCAGCTTCGGCCTGACGCGTTCGCAGGGGGTGCACCTGTCGCTGCTCCTCGCCCAAGCGGGCGAGTTCGGCCTCGTCGCGCTCGGCCTCTCGGTCGTCCTCGGCCTGCTGACGCCTACAGAAGGCAGTGAGCTGATGGCGGCGATCGCGCTGACCATGTTCGCCACGCCCGGCGTTGCGATCGCCGGGAGGGTCCTGTCGAAGCGGCTTGCGCAGGCGGAGCAGCACGGAGTCGATTCTCTGGCGGCCGCGGCGGCCGAGTTCGAGGGGCACGTGGTCGTCGCCGGCTGCGGGCGCGTAGGGTCGACGGTGGTGCGGGTACTCACCGAACACGGTGTCGCGGCGGTGGCGATCGACCTCGATCCGGTCCGTGTTGCGCGTCTGCGGAGTCTCGGCGTACCGGCCTTCGTCGGCGATGCTGCGCGCCCCATGCTTCTCGATGCGGCCGGCGCCGACCGTGCGAAGGTGGCGGTCGTGACGCTCGACGATCCCGGCGTCGCCGAACGCGTGTGCGCGGAGCTGCGGCAGGCGCACCCCACGCTCGAGATCGTTGCGAGGGCGTCCGACCGCACCCACGCCGACCGTCTCCGCGACGCGGGGGCGAGCCTCGCGGTCGCCGAGAACCTCGAGGCGTCGCTCGAGCTGGCGGGGCGCGCGCTCGAGGTCTTCGACCACACTCTGCCCGAGATCGAGCGCTGCCTCGACGAGCTGCGGGCCAACGATTACGCCCTCCTCGATCGGTGGGAGCCCCGGCGGGAGCGGCCGGCGGGATCCGGGGGGAGTCCCCGCGCCTGAACCGTGCCATCCTGTGGACGCGCCCGAGGAGACGCCCATGACGCCCGCCGCCTGGATCGTTTTGCTCTGGATCGGGTTCGCCGGCTCCCACCTGGTGCTGTCGCACCTTCCGGTGCGCGACCGGCTCGTCGAGCGGATCGGCGCGCAGCCGTTCCAAGGACTCTACTCGCTCGTGTCGTTCGCCTTCTTCGTTCCGCTGGTCTGGGTCTATTTCGGCAACGTACACACCGGACCCTGGCTCTGGGTTCTTCCGCGTGGTCCCGTCCTCACCTGGTTCGTACAGATCGGGATGGGAGTGGCGTTCGTCCTTCTCGTGGCGGGGCTGGTCCGGCCGAGCCCGGCGTCGATCACCGCCGGCCCTGCGGAGCCTACCGGAGCCTTCCGGATCACCCGCCATCCGGTGATCATGAGCATGGGTCTCTTCGGCGCCCTTCATCTGCTGGCGAGCTCGACGACGACCGACGTCGCCTTCTTCGCCGGGTTCCCCCTCTTTGCCATCGTCGGCTGCCGCCACCAGGACCGCAGGAAGCTCGCGCAGCGGGTGCCGGGCTACGCTGCGTTCGTCGCCGCGACGCCGTTCCTCCCGTTCACGGGACGCGAGACCCTGCGCGGCGTACGCGAGCTCGGGCCCGTTCCCATCGTCGCTGGCATCGCCCTGGCGACCGCAGTTCGCTGGGCGCATCGCTTCTGGGCGCCGGCGTAGCGCGGCGCCCGAGCCGCGCTACGCCGGCGGTTCCGTTCTCAGGGCTCGTCTTCGAGCAGCGCGAGGGCGCGTGCGCGCGCGGCGTCGAAGGCGTCCTCCTCCGGCGGGCGCGCGCAGGGCCGAGGCGCCGGAAGCAGCGCCCGCAGCCCGAGGACGAGTCCGAAGCCCCAGGCCGCGAGCGCGGCTCCGAGGACGCCAGGTGTGGCGAGCCAGACCGCGAAGGCGAGCGCCGCGGCGACGAGCAGCGCCTCCGCGGCGAAGCCCGGTGCGGGCCTCCGGTGCGCTCCCGCCGCCCGTCGGACGAGTGCGCCGAGGGCCGCTGCGCCGAGGACGATCCAGAGGACGGTGCGCGCGCTGGCAGCCGGCGCGGTCGTGACCACCAGGGCCGCAGTCAGCGCTGCGAGGAGCAGGGCCCGGACGAGGCTGCGGGCGAAGGTCCGTTCGCTGCTCATGACGCGACCTCGGGGGCGCCGCGCCGCCGGAGGAGCTCGATCTCGACCTCCTCGTCCGCAACGGTGCACGTCTCGGATGGACCCCACTGCGCCGCAGACCGCGCGGCCGCGCGCTCCCGATGGCAGCGGACGCGTTCGCGCAGGTCGTCGAGCGCTCGCTCCTGGGAAGAGAGCTGCTCGGTCAGCCGATGGCGCTCCTCTCCCACGTGGGCCTGCTCCGCCTCGGTTGCGGCGGCCCGCTTGCGGCTCGCGAGGAGGCGCCTCAGCGCGAAGCGCGCCAGCTCGTCCTTCTCGCCCTGGAGGGCGAGCGCCACGTCTTCGTCGAGAGAGGCGGCCCGCGTCCTCTCGGCGTCGGCCGCGCGGGCGAGGCGGACCTCCTCTTCGGCGAGCGCATCGGCGCGAGCTCTCTTCGCAGCGAAGGCGAGCTCGGCCTCCCGCAGGTGCTGTTCGAGGAGCAGCTGTCTGTCCTCGAGGGCAGCGACGACGCCGTGGGCGTCGGCACGGATCAGACGTGCGAGACGATCGAAGAATCGAAGCGGCATGGGGTCTCCTTCTCGTCTACTTGGTGCTGCCGGGGCGTGCCCCGGCGACGGCCTCGGCCTGGAGCTGCTTCACCGCGCGTTCGCGCTCGGTGGCCGGCGCCGCTGCGAGCGCGTCGACCTCGCCAACGAGGGCCTTCGCCTCTTCGAGCTGCTTCTCGACCTCGGGCGAGGCGATGTGCTGGTTCATGGCCCTCACGGTGCGGTCGTACTGCGAGATCCTCTCGCGCGCCTCGTCGGACCGGCCGCGCTTCACGTCGGCGGCCACGTCACGCTGAAGGCGGTTGTATTCGTCGACTACGACCGCCCGCGCCCAGCGCGACCGGTCGATTCCGGCGTAGAAGTCGCCCTCGGCGGCAACCCGCTCGACCCGCGGGATCTCGGAGAATGCGAGGTCGGCTTTCTCGCCGCCGGCCCGATAGGAGACGCCGAACGTGCCGAGAGGCTGCGCTCCATCGCCCGAAGAGGGGACGCGGAGGCTGGCCCACAGTCGACGATCCTGCCCCGCAAAGAGCGGACCCGGGCGGATCAGCCGTGCGCCATCGGGAGCGCGCTCGATGGGATACCCGGCAGCTTCTACCAGCTCGACTCCCGCTGCGGGGACGAAGCGGATCGTCACGCCGGATGCGACGGTCTCCCGGGCCGTCGCGAGCTCGCTGGCGAAGATCTCCGAGAGGTCCACCGCCGTTTCGAGGTAGTAGAAGTTGCCCGTCCCGGCGTCGGCGAGCGACGCCATCAGCTCCTCGTCGAAGTCGAGCCCGACTCCGACCGCGGAGAGCGCGTACTCACCGGCGGCGGCCCGCGTCGCGCGCGCGCGGAGACCCTCGTGGGAGACGTCCCCCTGGTTGGCAAGGCCATCGGAGATGAGGATGACCCGCGGCGATCGTCCTGCCCGGCGCGCTCCCTCGAGGGTCGCGATTCCGAGGTCGAGGCCGGCGGCGAGGTTCGTTCCGCCGCCGGGGTGCAGTGAATCAACCGACGCGAGCCACTGCCGGCGCGCGTCGGGAGTGGCTGCACCGAGTGCGACGCGCAGATCGGCGGAGTTGGAGTAGGTGACCAGGGAGAACCGGTCCTCGGAGCCGAGCTGCTCGATGAGCGCGTGGATCGCCGCCCGCGCATGCACGATCTTGTCACCCGCCATGGAGCCCGAACGGTCGAGGACGACGATGAGGTCGGTCGGAAGACGGAGCACCGCGGCGTCTTCCGCACCCTCGGCACGCAGCGACAGCTCGATGCGGACGATCCCGTCTCCCCCTTGGAGGATCGCGTTGCGATCGAGGTGACCGGTGAAGTGGACGGGACCGGCCGACGCGGCGGCGAAGCTGCGCGTCGTCGAGGCGCCGGTCGGCCCCGGCTTCGGGATCCGGCCCGTGGTGCCCGCGGCGACGGTTGCGCCGAGCAGGACGAGGGCGACGAGGAGAAGGCTCCGGCGGTGAGGCTTCGAAGGAACGGGGTTGCTCATGGAGTTCCTCTGTCTGGCGCGTACGCGGAAGTGCGTGCCGTGCTCTCCTCTTGTGTAGTCCGGACGCGGCTTCCGGGTGGTCAAGAACGGGTAAAGACGACGTCTCGCGTTTTACGTCCGCTTTACCCAGGAGGAGGGCGGCCGGCCTACACTCTTGCGAGATGGATCGGAAGCTCCAGCTCGAGATCCTCGTCGTCGAGGACGAGGAGGCCATCCGGCGCGGGGTCTGCGACGTCCTCGCGTTCCACGGGCACCTGCCGACCGGTGTTGCGACGGGCGAGGAGGGCGTTCGCATCGGGCTCGAGCCGCGGTTCTCCCTCGTGATCCTCGACGTCATGCTCCCGGGCCGGTCCGGCTTCGATGTCTGTACGGAGCTTCGCCGCGAGCGTCCCCGGCTCCCGATCCTGATGCTCACGGCGCGGGGCGCCGAGGAGGACGTGCTCCGTGGGTTCGCCTGCGGAAGCGACGACTACGTGACCAAGCCCTTCTCCGTCGCGGAGCTCGTTGCGCGCGTCGACGCGCTCCTCCGCCGATCCGGGAAGGGCGCTCGCGAGGCGGGCGCCTCGTTCACGGTGGGCCCCTGGCACGTGGACCCGGAGCGCCTCGTCGCCGAGGCCGGAGGCCGGAGCGTCGGGCTCTCCCAGCTCGAGGTCGACCTGCTGGCGCTCCTCGTACGGGAAGCCGGACGCATCGTCAGTCGGCGCACGCTCCTTCGCGAGGTCTGGGGCTACGACGCTCCCGAGCGGATCGAGACCCGCACCGTCGATGTCCACGTCTCGAACCTCCGGCGCCGGCTCGGCGACGAAGGCCGCCGGAGGATCGAGACCGTCCGCGGCCAGGGCTATCGGATCGTCCCATGAGACGTGTCCGCGCGGTCTTCGCCCTGCTCGCACTGGTGCTGCTGGTTGCTGCGGGAATCCTCGTGCAGCGGGCCGTCGCCGGTGTCGAGGCCGAACGGAAGGCCCAGCGCGAGACGCTCGCAGAGCGGATCTTCGACGAGATGGAGCGGGCGCTGTCGGAGTGGCTCGCCGGAGAAGAATCGGTCGCGGTGGCGGACTGGCTACGCCCGCCAGCGGCCGACCCGCCGTTCGTAGTCGCTCGCTTCGAGACCGGACCGGGCGATGCGCTCCGCCTGTCTCCGTCGTCGCCGCCCGGTCTCGCCCCACGGCTCGCGGCGTGGGCGGTGCGCCGCGCGGCCGGCCAACCCGCAGCGCGTGCGATCGCTCCCTCGCGATCACGCCAGCCGGCCCCGTCGCCGGCGACCGGATCGGTCTACGACGCGCTGCAATCGCTCAACCGTGGAGCCGAGTCCCGCGCCCAGCGCGCGCAGAAGCACGAGATGGTGCTCGCTGCGGAGGCGCCCGCCGCTGCCCCCGAGCCGAAGCGGAGCGACGCCGCCCCGGCGGCCGTCGCCGAGGAGTCCGTTCGCCCGGAAGGCTTCGGCGAAGCGGCGGGCTCGGGCTTCGCCGTCGATCCCCTCCTCGGAGACCGGCTCGACGACGGCTCGCTGCTCCTCGTTCGAACGGTGCTCTCCGGCGACCGCGGTCATCGCCAGGGGCTCGTCCTCGATTCCGGTGCGCTCGGCGAGTGGCTGCGAGGCAGCGCGGTGGGAGCCGGGCCGCTCCAGGGAGCCGAGGTCGCGTTCCGGGCGATGGACCGGGCGATGGCTGCGTCCGGCGGCGTCGTCCACCGCTTCGCCGAGCCCTTCGACGGCCTCGAGGCGGAGCTCACCCTGCCGGCGCTCCGCGGCTCCGGGAGCGCCGCCACCGTCCTCCAGCTCTCCGTGCTCCTCGTGCTGGCCGCAGGCGCAGGGCTCCTCGCGCTCTACCGCATGGTGGCCGTTGCGCTGCGCTTCGCGGAGCAGAGGAGCAGCTTCGTGGCTGCGGTCTCCCACGAGCTGAAGACGCCCCTCACCGCCATCCGCATGTACGGAGAGATGCTCCGCGACGGGCTCGTTCCCAGCGAGGAGAAGCGGGCCGAGTACTATCGGACCATCACGGCCGAGTCGGAGCGGCTCTCGCGCCTCATCGACAACGTTCTCGAGTTCGCTCGCGCCGACCGCGGCGAGCGGCCTCTCTCGCTCCGCAGGGGGCCTCTCGCGGTGGAGGTTGAGGCGGTCTGCGAGTTGCTCCGTCCCCATGCGGCGCAGGACGGCTTCACGCTCGTCTTCGTGGCTCCACACGGGCCTTCCGCCGGTGGCGTTCGATCGCGATGCGGTCGCGCAGATCGTCGTGAACCTCGTCGACAACGCCCTCAAGTACGCGCGCGATGCGGCGCGGCGGGAGGTGCGTGTCGAGTGCGCGGAGCAGGAGGGGGGAGTGTCGCTCCGGGTGAGGGACTTCGGGCCTGGAGTGGCGACCCGCGATCTCGCGCGGATCTTCGAGCTGTTCCAGCGCGGCGAGAGCGACCTCACGCGGACGACCCGTGGCACCGGCCTCGGCCTTGCGCTCGTCCGCTCCCTCGCGCAGCGGATGGGTGCTCGCGTGTCGGCCGGAAACGCCGAGGAAGGGGGCCTCGAGGTGACCGTCGTGTTCCCGAGGCCGCCAGACGCTTGAAGACGCCAGCGCGGCGTGCTCCACTCGGGCCGATGCCGTCGAGGCGCTCTGCGTGAGGCTCGTGTCCGCCGTGATCCGGCCCGAGAAGCTCGAGGACGTCCGCCGTGCGCTCTCGTTCGCGTACGTGACGGGCGTGACGGTGACCGAAGTGATGGGCCACGGCAGACAGCTCGGCCACGCACAGCTCTACCGCGGCGCGGAGTACCGCATCGAGTTCAGGCCAAAACTCCTGGTCGAGGTCGCGATCCGGGCGCGGGACCTCGAGGCGGTGATCTCGGCGTTCGTCCGCGCGGGAGCCACCGGAGCGGTCGGCGATGGCAAGATCTTCGTCCGCCGTCTCGAAAACGTGATCCGCATCCGGACCGGGGAGGAGGGTCCGGAGGCGCTGTAGACGGTTCGTCTACGCGATGGCCTTGGCCTCGCGAAGGGCTGCGATCTCGCCGGTCGAAAGACCCCAGTCCGCGAGTGCCTCGTCGGTGTGCTGACCCGCATGGGCGGGAGGGCGCGAGAGCGAGCACGCGGTCCGGCTGAAGCGGGGCGCCGGGGCCGCCTGCACGGCGCCGGCGAGCGTCACGAACGTCCTGCGGGCCTCGAGGTGCGGGTGCTCCGGCGCTTCCGACATCGAGAGGACCGGAGCGAAGCAGACGTCGGACCCTTCCATGATCTCGCACCACTGCGCGCGGGTCTTCGTCTGGAAGATCGCCCGCAATCGCTCCTTCAGCTCGGCCCAGCGGGCGCGGTCCATCTGGTGCGGGAGCTTCTCGCCGGCGAGGCCGACCTTCTGGAGGAGCTCGGCGTAGAACTGCGGCTCGATCGAACCGATCGAGACGTACTTGCCGTCGCGGGTTTCGTATACGTCGTAGAAGTGCGCGCCGGTGTCGAGCAGGTTCGTTCCGCGCTCCTCGGCCCAGAAGCCGGCCTGCCGCATGCCGTGGAAGATGTTCATCATCACGGCGGCCCCATCGACCATGGCGGCGTCGACCACCTGACCCCTGCCGCTCGACTTCGCCTCGAGGAGCCCGCAGACGATGCCGAACGCGAGGAGCATCCCGCCGCCGCCGAAGTCTCCCACCAGGTTGAGCGGCGGCACCGGCGCCTCGCCCCGGCGTCCGATGGGGTCGAGGGCGCCCGCGAGGGCGATGTAGTTGATGTCGTGTCCGGCGGCCTGGGCGAGGGGGCCTTCCTGCCCCCAGCCCGTCATCCGGCCATAGACGAGCCGCGGGTTCCTGGCGAAGCACGCGTCCGGGCCGAGGCCGAGGCGCTCCATCACGCCCGGCCGGAACCCCTCGATCAGCGCGTCGGCGCGCTCGGCGAGGCGGAGCACCAGATTGGCGCCCTGGGCGTGCTTGAGGTCGACGCCCGCATTGCGCCGCCCGCGGTTCAGCAGGTCGAGGGAAGGCTTGGCGGGATCGCCGCCTCGAACGTTCTGGGCGCGGTCGATGCGCAGCACGTCGGCGCCCATGTCCGAGAGCATCATCGCGCAAAACGGACCGGGCCCGATGCCCGCGATCTCGATCACCTTGACGCCGTCCAGGGGGCCGCCCATCGTCACTCCTCCGCGGATCTTCGCGTTGGCGAAGAGGGTAGCCCGGGCGGCACGAGGGAGGGAGACGATGGGCAAGCTCGATGGACAGTGGGCGCTGGTGACCGGCGGCGGATCAGGGCTGGGGCGCGCGTTCACCCGCGCCCTTGCGGCCGAGGGAGCGCGGGTCGCGATTGCAGATCTCGACGGCGCCCGCGCGGCTGCCGTCCTCGGCGAGATCTCCGGGCGCGGCCTCGCGCTCTCGGGCGATGTCTCGGATCCGGCGGTCGTCGCGGGCTGGTTCGAGACCCTGGGTGCCGCAAGCGGCCGGCGTCTCGACATCCTGTTCAACAACGCTGGCTACGCCGATGCGCCGGAGGGCCTGCAGGAGCGGGGGCGCGCCATCGCCCAGGAGGTGATGTCGGGGAAGGGTCAGCAGACGCCCCTCGACGCAACGATCTCTCTCTCGGATGCGAGCTGGAGCCGGATGATCGCCGTCCACCTGGGAGGCACCTTCTTCTGCACCCGCGAGGCGCTTCGCTGGATGACCCCTGCCCGCTACGGCCGCATCGTGAACCTCGGCTCCATTGCCGGCGTCACGGGACTCGCCATGGTTCCTCACTACTGTGCGGCCAAGGGCGGCATCCTCGCCTTCACCAAGTCGGTCGCCCGCGAGGTGATGCCCTTCGGGATCACCGTGAACGCGATCGCGCCGGGGTTCATCGATACGCCGCTTCTCGACCCCTTCAGCGCCCTCACCCGGATGGCGGTGCTGGGGTCGATCCCGATGGGCCGCTTCGGGACGGCCGACGAGGTCGTTCCGTCGGCGATGCTCCTGGTCGATCCGGCCAATGGCTTCATGACTGGCCAGGTGATCTCGCCCAACGGCGGCCAGGTGATCTGAGACGGCTCCGCCTCAGAACGAGACGATCATCTCGACGAACCCGTAGTTCGCGGGCTTCCGGGCGTAGTTGGCCTCGATGACGCTCTGCCCCCATGCATGGGCGTAGAACAGATTGAACGTGACGGCGTCGATCGGCCGAACGGTGATCAGGAGATGCGTGAGCAGCGCGAGGCTGCTGCTTCCTCCCCGCGGCCGTCCGGTGCTTCCGTAGCCGAAGAAGGAGTTCTTGGTGGCGCCGCCTCCGAAGTAGGCGAGGTCGAGGGACGAGGTGGTGCGGAGCCAGTGGAGGATGTCCCAGCGCAGCGTGACGCGCGGATGCGGCTGGACGATGAGCTGGGCGAAGGCGTCCTCGCTGTTCATCATGTTGTAGAAGGGGAGCTGGGCGTAGAGCCAGGCCGTCGGAAGCATCTGGAAGAACGTTCCGTGGGTGTCGTCGGTGGGATCCTTGTCGCCGGACCCCAGGTTGAAGCCGATCCGCAGCCAAGGCTTCGACCACACGCTCGCGAGCTGGTAGCCGAGCTCGGTCCCCCAGGCGTAGGCGCTCTGATCCTGGCTCTGCCACTGGCCGACCTGCGCCATCCCGTAGGCCATGGCGTCGAGGGTTCCTGGCCCGGCGGGGACTGCGTGGACGACGTTTCCGCCGATCGTGTGCAGGAGCGCGGAGCGTCCGCGGTCGGCCGTTCGCAGCGCCAGCGGGCGATTGTCGAGGAAGACGACGTCGCGGTCGTCTCCGTAGTAGACGTAGAAGATCCGCCCGATGGTCTTCCCGATCGACTTCTCGACGGCGGGAGAATCCTTCAGGTAGAGCGATCCGCCTGCGACGGTGATGTCGACCTCTCCGTTGGCGTTCACCTCGAAGCCGCCGCGTGTCGGCCGGAAGCCGAAGGCGGTGACGTTCCAGTCGGCGGCATCGAACCCCACGCGGCCGCCATCGAAGCTGCGTCCGGCATGGGTGAAGTCGAAGGGGCCGAGCAGGCGCTGGCCGATCCGGTTCGCCTGTACCCAGCCGAGCGTCGGATCCTTCGCAGGGGCATCCACGCCGTCGGCGTAGACCTGGCGGCCGGCAGTGACGGACAGCCCTTCGACCCCAAAGGGCTTCTTCCAGGCGAGCCAGGCGTTGCGGACGAAAGCGCCGTTCTGGGGTGTGTAGGCCGTGTTGGCCCAGTAGCCGGCGCCGACCCCGACGCCCGCCGACGGAAGGTTCGAGACGGTGGAGTCCTGGAACTGGACGAAGATCTCGACCGGATCGCGCGTCACGCGAAGGCCCGCCTGGAAGCGGTTGCCGAGGTAGTCGTACCGGTTCTCTGGGGCGGCAGACCCGGGCAGGGGCTCGAACCAGTCGACGAACTCGCCGCGGATCCGGTTGCTCACCTCGAGGCGCACCCTAGATTCGAAGGGGCCTTCCGTCTCGAGCTTCGGGATCGAGAGGGCCTCGGCGGCGGCGCCGGAGGGCAGCACGGCGGCGGCGAGCAGGAGGGCAACGGAGGCGGATCTCAGGTCCATGGCGGATCCTCCCTGGAGGGCCGCCACGATACGCAAGGGGCCGGACGCGGCCAATGACCGGATCCGTCGCACGCGGGGGGTACAACGGCGATCA
The DNA here is from genome assembly GCA_963710635.1 of uncultured delta proteobacterium. GTDB lineage: Bacteria > Myxococcota_A > UBA9160 > UBA9160 > UBA9160 > MYXO. The sequence continues at coordinate 2,701,598 of CAVQAY010000004.1, read as the reverse complement.
TGAATCCCCTCACCCCCACCGAACGCCGGGAGGCCCTCGCCCGGACCCCCCAACTCTCGACCCTCTCGACGGCGCGCCTCGACCGGCTCGCTGAGATGGCCCGCTTACGCCGCGTCGCTGCCGGTGCCTGCATCTGGAGCCGGGGCGACCTGGCGGAGCAGGTCTTCGTCTTGGTGTCGGGCTCCTTCCGGATGACGGTGACGAGCCCGGAGGGCCGCGAGGTGACGATCGCTGCGGTCCGGGCGCCAGTCCTCTTCGGCGAGGTCACCGCGCTCTACGGCGGGCGGCGTACGTCGACCCTCGTGGCCGGCGAGCCGTGTCAGATCCTCGTGATCGACGCCGCTTCGTTTCTCGAGCTGATCGCACAGGAGCACCAGGTCTGTCTCGAGATGCTGCGCAGCTTCGCCCTCCGCATCGACGGCGGCGTCGAGCAGCTCCGCGAGCTCTTCTTCGACCGGCCAGCGGTACGGCTCGCACGGCGGCTTCTCGAGCTCGCCGCAGCGCAGGGCGACTCCTCGATCGACGGAATCCGGCTGCCCGCGGGCACGTCGCAGCAGGACCTGGCGAACCTCGTCGGCGTGTCGCGCGAGATGGTCAACAAGCAGCTCGGGATCTGGGAGGACGAAGGCCTGCTGTCGGTGCAGCGGCTCACCCTCACGATCCACCGGCCGGGCGACCTGAGGAAGCTCGCGGGAGAGCGGCCGTTGGGCGTGCAGGTGTGATCGCCAGCCGGCCGGCGCCGCGCCTCAGCCGTTCTCCCGGACAGCGTTCACGATGTCTTGCACCGCCTTTCGACCGTCGGCGAAGAACATGAGGCAGTTGTCCGCTGCGAAGAGCGGGTTCGGGATGCCCGCGAAACCCGGACTGAGGCTTCGCTTGATCATGATCACGGTGCGCGCCTGGTCGACGTCGAGGATCGGCATCCCTGCGATGGGGCTACCCGGGTCGGTTCGCGCCGAGGGGTTCACGACGTCGTTGGCGCCGATCACGATCACGACGTCGGTCTGCTTGAAGGTGGGGTTGATCTCGTCCATGTCCTTCAGCTTCTCGTACTCCACGTCGGCCTCGGCCAGCAGCACGTTCATGTGACCCGGCATCCGACCCGCCACCGGATGGATTGCGTACTCGACCTGCGACCCCTTCGATTCGAGCAGGCTCGCGAGCGCCTTCACGGCGTGCTGCGCCTGCGCGACGGCGAGCCCGTAGCCGGGGACGATCACGATTCGCTGGGCGCCGTCGAGGACCATGGCGATCTCCTCCGGCGAGGTGGCCTTGATCCGGCCCGCGTAGACCTCGTCGGCGCTCGTCGTCGTCGTAGGCGCCATGCCGACGCCGGCGAACATCACGTTCGCGAGCGAGCGGTTCATCGCGCGGCACATGATCGCCGTGAGGATCACGCCGGATGCTCCGACCAGGGAGCCGGCGATGATCAGCATGTCGTTGCGGAGGACGAATCCCGTCGCCGATGCAGCGATTCCCGAATACGAGTTGAGAAGCGCGATCACCACCGGCATGTCGGCGCCGCCGATCGGGATCGTGAGGAGTACTCCGAGTAGCGCGCCGACGCCCGCGAGCAGCCAGTACCACTGGACCTGCGACGGGTCTCTCACCAGGAGCACCGCCAAGGTCAGCGCCGCCAGCGCGAGCCCTACGTTCACGACGTGACGCCCCGGGAGCAGGACCGGGTTCCCCGAGAGCAGCTCCTGGAGCTTCGCGAAGGCCACCAGGCTCCCGAGGAACGTGACCGCGCCGATCAATGCCGAGGCGGCACCGGCGACGTTCGTCTGGACGTCCTGGGAGGGCGCTCCAATCAAGTAGGCGCCGGCCACGAGCACCGACGCGAGCCCTCCGAAGCCGTTGAGGAGAGCGACCATCTGGGGCATCGCCGTCATCTGGATCCGGAGCGCCAGTACGGCGCCCGCTGCCGCTCCGAGTGCGACACCGGCGACGATCAGGGTCCAGGAGTCGATGCCCAGCGCGAGGGTAGCGAGAATCGCGATGCCCATGCCGGTCGCACCGAAGAGATTCGCGCGAACGGCCGTCCGGGGGTGCGTCAGGCCCTTGAGGGCGTAGACGAACAGGACCGAGCCCACCAGGTAGGCAAGGCCTACCCAGGCCTTGATGTCGATGCTGCCCTCCACGCTCAGTCCTTCCTTCGGAACATCTGGAGCATGCGATGGGTGACCAGGAACCCTCCCACTACGTTGACCATCGCGAAGACGACGGCCAGGAAGCCCAGGATCTCGGCCAGTGTGAACTCTGCGGCGACCTTCGGGCCGCCTACGACGGCCGACGATCCGGCGGCGATCAGCGCGCCTACGATCGTGATGCCCGAGATCGCGTTGGAGCCCGACATGAGGGGCGTGTGCAGGGTAGGGGGGACCTTCGCGATGACCTCGAAGCCGACGAAGACGGCCAGTACGAAGACCGTCAGGGAGGCGATGAAAGCCTCCAGAGGGGTGAGGGACAGCAGGGATTCCATGGGCCTCTCGAGTCCTCCTGGCGCCGTCCGGCGCCTGCTCGCGTGGCGTGGATACGGCACCCCCGGCGGGATGTCGAGCGGGCGCGCCGAGTCCGCCCTCGCCGTGCCGGGAGCCCCGCGCCCGGTCCGTTGCAAGTGGGGCTTGCATGTTAGTGAGTAGCCACTAACATAGAAACCCATGCGCCGCCTCGCCGCCGCCGACCGCCAGCGGGAGATCCTTCGCGCCGCGACCGCCGTCTTCGCCCGGAGCGGTTACCGCGGCGCCGGCGTCGCCGACATCGCGCGGGAGGCGGGCGTGAGCGAGCCCCTCCTCTATCGCCACTTCTCCTCGAAGCAGGCCATCTTCTGCACGGTCCTCGCGCGGATCGGACAGCGGATCCTCGACATCTGGGAAGACGCGATTGTTGGCGCGCCCGATGCGCTCACGGCGCTCCGGCGGGCGGGGATGGTCTATCTCGCGAACCTGCGGAGCCACGCCTCCGAGGCACGGCTCCAGTTTCGCGCCCTCGCCGAGGCCGACGATCCCGCGGTGCGCGCCGTGCTTGCCGCGAACCACCGCGCCTATCTCGCTTTCTTCGAAGGACTCCTCGATCGCGGCCGTGCGGAAGGCGTGCTTCGCGCCGGAGTCGATCCGCAGAGCGTCGCCTGGCTCCTGAACGCCACCGGATTCACGTTCACCCTCGGCCAGCTCCTCGACTTGGGCGACCCGGATGGATCGCGCGAGAGGGCCCTCGTAGACGGTCTTCTCGAATGGATCGCAGAGCCCGGAAGGGCGCCTCACGCGAAAGGAGCGCCATGACCGTCACCCTCGACTCGATCGACAAGGCGCAGCTCCGCGGCCTGCTCCTGCGGAACTGGATGACCCACGACGCGATGTGGTTCCTGCACGCGGTGAAGTCCCTCGGCATCGAGCAGGCGAACGCCCTCAACCGTGCGGCGGTTCGCGGCATGGCCGCCGTCGAGGCGAAGCGCCTGTGCAAGATCCTCGGCATCACCAACGTCTCGACGCCCGGAGAGCTCCGGCGCTTCTTCGACGCTGCGATCGAGCTCGTGATCCCGGACTTCATGAGTTTTCGCTGGGAGTGGGCGCCGGACGAGCGGTCGGTGCGGTTCGAGATCACGAAGTGCTTCGCCCACGATGGGGTCTCGATGCTCGGCGTCGCCGCCGACTACGAGTGCGGGATCTACGAGCGGATCTACGGATGGTTCGACGCCCTCGGTGTTCGCACCGAGGTGACCCCCGAGGGCACCCACTGCACGATGCACCACACGGGCGAGTGCGTCCGGGCGCTTCGCGTGGGATTCCCGTAGGAGACCCCGCGCCAGATCAGCGGGCCGGGGCCGTCCGGACCCTCCCCCCGGCCGCGCCGGCTCCCGCGGATCGTTTCTGCACGCGGCGGACTCAAGGTCTTCCCCTCGGACGGTCGATGAGACCGTCGCGGCGGAGAGCCGCCACCCACCGCGAGGCACCGGCATGTCGGACCTGACCGATCTCGCTCTCGACCTCGAGCGCCCGACGGTCCTGTTCGACGACGGCCGGCACGGGGTCTATTGGCTCGGGATCACCGACGAGACTGCCTTTCGGTGCAACACCTACCTGCTGAAGGACGGCGACGAGGTGCTCCTCGTCGACCCGGGCAACCGCAGCTTCTTCGAGCAGGTGAAGGGCCGGGTGTCGCAGCTGATGCCGCCCGAGAAGATCACCGGGCTGATCCTGTGCCACCAGGATCCCGACGTCTCGGCGTCGATGGTCGACTGGCTCGAGTTCAACCCCAGGCTGGAGGTGATCTCGACCCCGCGCACCCACGTCCTGCTCCCCCACTACGGGAAGGCGAGCTACACGGCGGTCAGCGTAGACGACGCGACCGTTCGCCGTCTGCCCTCCGGCGGTGAGCTGCGCTTCGTCGAGGCGCCGTTCCTCCACTTTCCCGGCGCCTTCGCCACCTACGATTCGCGGTCGCGGATGCTCTTCTCGGGCGACATCTGGGCGGCCCTCGACATGCAGTGGCGACTCGTCGTCGAGGATTTCGACGCGCACGTCCCTGCCATGGATCTCTTCCATCTCGACTACATGGCGAGCAACGTGGCGTCGCGGGGGTTCGCCCGGAAGCTCGAGGGCCTCGACATTGCGGCGATCCTCCCGCAGCACGGGTCGATCATTCCCCGCCGGTACGTGGCGCGGGCGATCGATTACCTGAAGAACCTGCGCTGCGGTCTCGACATCGTCTACGCCGACCTGGACTGAGGGGTCCGCCATGGAGAGCGGTGCCGAGGAGATGGCCGGGCGCATCGCGGCCCTCGAGCGCGAGAACCGGCTCCTCCAGATCGGCGTCGCCCAGCTCACCCGGATCCGCTCCCAGTGGACCCGCTCGCTCGACGAGCTGAAGGCCACGAAGGAGAAGCTCCAGGCGGCCAACGCGAGCCTGCGCGAGCACCGGGAGCGGCTCGAGGAGCTGGTCGCTGAACGTACGGCCGAGCTGCAGAGGGCCAAGGATCGGGCCGAGGTCGCGAGCCAGGCGAAGAGCGAGTTCCTGGCGAGCATGAGCCACGAGATTCGCACTCCCATGAACGGGGTACTCGGGATGACCGAGCTGCTCCTCGGCACGGCGCTGGATTCGTCGCAGCGGAAATACGCCGAGGTGGTCCTGCGGTCGAGCCGTCACCTGCTGAGCGTCATCAACGACATCCTCGACTTCTCGAAGATCGAGTCTGGCCGTCTAGAGCTGGAAACGGTCGAATTCGATCTCGGCGACCTCGTCGAGGACACCACGGTCATGTTCGCCCAGGCTGCAGAGGAGAAGGGGCTCGAGCTGGTCTGCCGGATCTCGCCTCCGGCCGTGCCACTCGTCGTTCAAGGCGATCCGTTCCGGCTGCGCCAGGTCCTGGCAAACCTGATCAACAATGCCGTGAAGTTCACGCGCGAGGGTGAGATCGTCGTTCGCGGCGAGGTCGACTTCGCAGGCGAACGCTGCCGCGTACGTCTCGCCGTCGAGGACACGGGGATCGGAATCGCTCCCGACGTTCGCGACCGGGTCTTCGAGGCCTTCGTGCAGGCCGACGGATCCACCACCCGGCGCTTCGGTGGCAGCGGCCTCGGGCTCTCGATCTCGAGGCGGCTGGTGACCCTCATGGGGGGTGAGATCGGAGTCGAGAGCCAGCCGGGCAGGGGGTCGAAGTTCACCGTGCACCTCGATCTACCGGCGGTGTCAGCTCCGCCTGCAGCGTCTTCGTTGGTTCCGCACCTGGAGGGCGTCCGGGCACTGGTCGTCGACGACCACGCCGCCGCCGCAGAGGCGCTCGCGCTCGTCCTCGCGGGCTGGGGCATGCAGGCGACGCGGGCCGGCGGCGGCGAGGCGGCGCTGAAGGAGATGCGGACCGCAGCCGAGGCGGGCGCTCCGTTCGAGGTCGTCCTGCTCGACCGCCACATGCCGCATCTCGACGGGCTCCAGGTGGCTCGCGTCGCTCGGGCAGATCCGGCGCTCTCCGGGTTCCGCTTCGTCCTGCTGACGTCGAGCGGTGACATCGGCGACAGGGGAGGCTGGGAGGAGGCCGCCATCGCCGGTCATGCGGACAAGCCGATCCGGCGGGCCGAGATCTTCGAGGCCGTGACGGCGGCCTTGGCCGGCGCTGCCGGCGAGTTGCCAGCGACGACGAGGGCGCTCGAGCCCGCCGTCGTAGAGAAGCCGTTCGAGCGGGGCGGAGCCTCGCGAGGCCGGGTACTACTGGCCGAGGACAACCGGGTCAACCAGGACGTGGCGACCGCGATGTTGCGCAGCCTCGGCTTCGAGACCGAGATCGCGAACGACGGTGAGGAGGCCCTGGTACTCGCCGCGAGCCGCCGCTTCGACGTCGTTCTCATGGACTGTCAGATGCCGAACCTCGACGGATTCCAGGCGACCGCGGCGATCCGCCGGCGCGACGCCTCCGGTGCCCGGCGCGTTCCCGTGATCGCGCTCACGGCCAACGCGATGGAGGGCGACCGCGAGCGCTGCCTCGCCGCAGGAATGGACGACTACCTGCCCAAGCCCTACTCGCGTGCGCAGCTCGAGCAGGTTCTCGCCCGCTGGCTCGACCCTCGAGCCTGACTGGCCCCCGATCGCCGACCGTGGACGCTCACCTCGAGGGCAATGCGGAACCGTCCTGACCGCAGGCCCGCAGGAGGGCGCTGCTGCGGCGAGCGAGCCGGACCGGTGCCACCCTCTCCCCGCCCCGGGTCCGGCGAGGGTCGCGGCGGGTGTGGGCGCTCGTCGCGCTGGCCTCTTCCGTCCGGCCAGCGACCCCGTCGGGGCTCACTCCGCGAGGGGCATCGCGTCCGCCATCTCGCGCAGCTTGTTCTTCGCGACCTTCTCGAGGGTCGCGCGCGGGAAGTCCTCGACGAAGTGGACCGCACGCGGAACCTTGAAGTCCGCCAGGTTCTTCCGGCAGTGCTCGAGGATCCTCGCAGCGAACTCCGCGTTGTCGGCCGGCGCGCCGAGGCCTTTGATCACGAAGGCGACCGGCACCATGTCGAGCATGTCGTGCTTGCGGGCGACCACTGCGATCTCCCCGATGCCGCCCACCTGCATGCAGACCTCCTCGACCTGCCGCGCGGAGACGTTCTCGCCGCCCACCTTGAGCGCGTCCTTGTCGCGGTCGCAGAAGAAGAAGTCGCCTTCCGGCCCGATACGCACCATGTCGCCGGTCTTGAACCAGCCCTCGGGCGTGAAGCTCTTCGCGTTCGCCGCGGGGTCGTCGTAGTACTCGAGGAAGAGCTGGATGCCGCGCGTTCCGTGCACCCACAGCTCGCCGATCTCGCCCTCCTTGCACAGGGTCCCCGTCTCCGGATCGACGATCGCGAAGCGGTAGCCGGGCGTGGGTTTCCCGATCGAGCCCTCGTTCCAGTCCTTGACGAAGTCCGAGCGCGTTGCGTGGATCACGGTCTCCGTCATGCCCCAGCAGGCGAAGGGCGTCGCCTTCAACCAGGACCCGACCGCCTTCCAGACGATGCCCATCACGAGCACGCGTAGCGTGTGGTCGGGAGGGACCGGCCGCGATGCGATCGCCTTGAAGACGAAGGGGATCATCGAGCTGTGGGTCACCCCGTGCTTCTTCACGACCTCCCAGAATCGGCTCGCCGAGAATTTCGGCTGCAGGACGACCGTGGCGCCGGCGCCGAGCACGGTCCAGCAGGCCCAGCTCTGGGCGTTGACGTGGAAGAAGGGCAGGAAGGCGAGGTAGACGTCGCCAGGGCGCAATCCGATGTTGTCAGAACCGATGCGCGCCGCCCAGAGTGCGTTCGCGTGCGTATGCACCACGGCCTTCGGGCGCGACGTCGTGCCCGAGGTGAACATGATGCCGACCGGCAGCATTGGCTCGGCCGGCCGCGCGGGAACGCTCGCGGGGTCCCCCAAGAGGCTTGCGAAGGCCTCACTTCCGCGGCCGACCTTCTCCGGATCCGCGGGCTCGCCGCTGTCGTCCGCGGTGACGACGATCCAGCGCACGTTCTTCGCGTGCGCGCGGATCTCGTCCAGGTAGCGGGGCTGTGTGATGGCGGCGACTGCGCGCGTGTGTTCGGCAAAGTAGGCGATCTCGCCGCCGACGCAGCGGGTGTTCGTCGTCACCGCGCAGGCGCCGAGCTTCGCGCAGGCGTACCACGCGAACACCATCTCCGGGCAGTTGTCGCTGTGGATCAGGACCTTGTCGCCTTGGCGGATACCACGAGCGTGCAGGCCCGCCGCGACGCGGCTGGTCTCGTGGTCGAACTCGCGGTAGGTCCAGGTCCGCGCCTCGCCCGAACGCGGCTCCCAGATCAGGAACACCGCGTCCGGTCGGTGGGTAGCGTGGTGCCGCAGCAGCCAGGGAATGTCCTGGCCGGCGAACTCGTAAAGGGCAGCTGCCTCGGCGACGTCGACGTGCGTGGTCATCGGGCATTCCTTCAGGCGCGATCGTAGTGCAGCGCGCGCTCCGCCACCGGTCGCCTCCCGATCGCTTGGCGGAGGCGCGGGGAGTGGTGGCCACCCGTGGCGCCAGGTCGGGCTGACCGGATTCGACCAGGCCTCCGGCCTGCTTGGACCGGGCGGGGCCCGGGTGGCTCCGGTAATCCTTCCTGAATGGAGCACCAGAGGAGCAGCGGCTTCGCATGAATCCCGAACCCTGGCTGGTCGAGCGCGAGGGCATGAAGGCCTTCGCCGAGAAACGCAAATCAATCTACACTGGAAAGTGACGGAAGGGAGGCAGTCGTGGCGGAGCTTCCTCTCGCCGCTCGTCGAGTCACGCACGTGCTCGAGTATCCGTACTCTCGCACGCTCGGGCCCGTTCTCGGCCCCTTCCTGACGGCCCTGCGCGACGGCCGCATCCTCGGGATCCGCTGCCGCGGCCGCGTTCTGTGTCCGCCGATGGAATTCGATCCGGCGACGGGAGAGAGCCTCGCGCCGGACTTCGTCGAGGTCGGTCCCGGGGGACGCGTCGCAGCCTGGACCTGGATCGCCGAGCCGACACGCAAGCACCCCTTCCGCGAGCCCTTCGCGTTCGCCCTGATCCAGCTCGACGGCGCCGACACCGCGCTGGTGCATGCGGTGCGGGTCGCGGCGTCGCGGTGCATGGCGACGGGCATGCGCGTACGCGCCCGGTTCGCAGACGCACGCGCCGGGGCCATCACCGACATCTACTTCGTGCCCGAAGACGAGGCGCACGGCCAGGAGGCCGTTGCGGGCGGGGAACAGCCCGCGCTGACGAAGACCATCCACCGTATTTCGCTGACCTACAGCGAGCCGCTGCTGCCCAACCGCGCCCGCTACGCCAAGGGGCTGCTCGAGGGGAAGTTCATCGGCCAGCGCAGCCCGGCCACCGGCAAGGTGACCATCCCCGGCAAGGGCTACGACCCGATCGCGCGCGTGCGCATGAGTGCATCCGACGAGGTCGAACTCCCGCACACGGGGACGGTGGTCTCCTACACCGTGGCAACGCCGCTCGACTACATCGGGCAGAAGGAGAAGAAGCCCTTCGTCAGCGCGACCATCCTGCTCGACGGCGCCGACCAGCCGCTCGCGCAGCAGAAAATCTACGACGTCCCGGCGGGCGAGTTCCGCGTCGGCTTGCGCCTACGCGCGGTCTTCCGGCCTCCCGCCGAGCGCAGCGTCGCCGACATCGACAACGACTGGATGTCGTGCGGCACCGGTGACGTGATCGCCCGCTGGGAGCCGACCGGCGAGCCCGACGTCCCCTTCGAGCGGCTGCGGGAGCACACGTGATGGCCTCGGAGCCGGTCGCCGTCGTCGCCTTCGCGCAGACGCCTTCCTACCGCCGCTACGAGGACTCCGAGCCCTCCCTGGTGATGGAAGTCGTGAACGCGATCCTACGCGAGACCGGGCTCGACCGGCAGCGTATCGACTTCACCAACGCCGCGAGCTGCGACTACCTCAGCGGATCCCCCTTCTGCTTCATCGCCAATGCCGACGGCTACGGGGCTTGGCCGCCGGTCTACGAATCGCACGTCGAGATGGACGGAGCCTGGGCGCTCTTCGAAGCGTGGGTGCGCCTGCTCGTCGGCGACATCGACATCGCCCTCGTCGTCGCTTCCGGCAAGAGCTCGCCGGGCGTGCCCCGGGAGATCTTCGCGCTACAGACGGACCCCTACGTGAATGCTCCGCTGGGGCTCGACCCCGTCTCCGTCGCGGGGCTGCAGGCCCGCGCGCTGCTCGACACAGGCAAGGCAAGCGAGCGTGACTTCGCGGAGGTGGTCTCGCGCAGCCGCCGCGACGGGCTCTCGAACCCCTACGCGCAGGTCGCGAAGGAGGTCTCCGTCGACGCCCTGCTGGAGGAACCGTACTTCGCCTCGCCACTGCGCCGGCACGATCTCCCGCCGATCTCCGACGGAGCCGCCGCGGTGCTCCTTGCGCGTGGCGAACGCGCGCGCGATCTGTGCGAGAGGCCGGTCTGGATCCGCGGCATCGACCACCGCATCGAGTCCCATCACCTCGGGCTGCGCGACCTGACGGACTCGGCCTCCACGCGCCTCGCCGCGAGGCAGCTCGGTCTCGAGGCCGCGTCACTGGATCTGGCCGAGCTCTGCGTCCGCTTCAGCCCAGAGGAGATCGTGCTGCGCCGCGCGCTCGGGCTCGGCTCCCGGACAGCGATCAATCCGTCCGGAGGCCCGCTCTGCGGCCATCCGCTGATGGTGAGCGGCCTGCTGCGCGTGATCGAGGTCGCGCGCCGCATCCGCGCGGGCGAGGCGGGCCGCGGCCTCGCGCACGCGGCCAGCGGCCCCGCGCTGCAGCAGAATCTCCTCTGCCTGCTCGAAGGAGAGGCCTGATGGCCGAGCGCTGCGCAGTGATCGGAGCCGGGCAGACCCGTTACGCGCGCTGCCTCGACGTCTCGCTCGACGGCCTGGTGCGCGAGGCCGCGCTGCGCGCGCTCGAAGACGCGGAGCTGGGATTCGCGGATCTCGACGCGATCGTGATCGGGAAGGCTCCCGACGCGCTCGAGGGAGTGATGATGCCCGAGCTCTCGCTCTGCGACGCGCTCGGCGCCGTCGGGAAGCCCATCCACCGCGTGCATACGGCCGGATCAGTGGGCGCCTCGACGGCGATCAGTGCCGCAACGCTGGTCGAGAGCGGGCTCTACCAGACCGTGCTCGCGCTCGCGTACGAGAAGCAGAGCGAGGGCGACTTCATGTGGGCGCTGAGCGGAGGCCGCAGCGGCGCCGTGGGAGCCGGGGGCTCCTTCGCGCCCTGGATCCGCACCTACATCCAGCGCAGCGGTGCGCCGGAGCACGTCGGCTGGAAGGTGGCAGTGAAGGACCGTAGGAACGCGCTCAAGAACCCCTACGCGCACCTTCGAATGGAGGACATCACGCTCGAGAAGGTGAAAACGAGTCCGATGCTCTGGGATCCGCTCCACTTTCTCGAAGTGTGTCCCTCCTCCGACGGCGCTGCGGCCATGGTGCTGACGAACGCTGCAGGCGCGAAGCGCAGCCCGCGGCGCCCGGCCTGGGTGATCGCCCACGCGAAGCGTATCGAGTTCGCAGTCTGTCCGGGGCGCGACCCGGTGAAGCCGGCGGCCGGCGTCGAGTGCGCGCGGGCCCTCTACCGGAAGGCCGGCATCACGGATCCCCGCAGGCAGATCGACTGCGCAGAGCTCTACGTGCCCTTCAGTTGGTTCGAGCCCATGTGGCTTGAGGGCCACTTGATCTGCGAGGAGGGCGAGGGCTGGAAGATGACCGACTCGGGAGCAACCGAGATCGGCGGCGACTTCCCCGTCAACATGTCCGGCGGCGTGCTCTCCTCGAATCCGATTGGCGCATCGGGGATGGTGCGCTGCCTCGAGGCAGCAAATCAGGTGCGGGGCCTCGCGGGCGAGCACCAGATCGAAGGGGCGCGCGTCGCCCTCGGCCACGCCTACGGCGGGGCCTCGAACTACTTCGCAATGTGGCTCGTGAGCTCGGAGCCGAGCCCCGAGTTCCAATGAGAGAGCCGGTGAGAGGGAGGACTCCATGGCCAGGATCGCAGCCTTCGGTGCTTACGTTCCTCAATGGAGGTTGGCGCGGGAGGAGATCGCCAGAGCCTGGGGTGTGCCCGCCGTGCCGGGCGAACGCGCCGTCGCGAACGCGGACGAGGACAGCATCACCATGGCGGTGGCGGCTGGTGCGGACTGTCTTGCTGGGCTCGATCCCACCGGCATCGACGGCCTCTTCTTCGCAACGACGACGGCGCCCTACGACGAGAAGCAGTGCGCGGGCGTGATCGCCACCGCGCTCGACCTTCGCACTGACCTCCTGACCGCGGACTTCACCGGATCGCTGCGCGCGGCGACGACGGCCCTGCGCTCTGCCGTCGACGCCGTGGAGTCGGGTGCGGCCCGGAGCGTGCTGGTGGTGGCGGCGGACTGTCGCGTCGCCGAGCCCGAGTCGACCTGGGAGCAGATGCTCGGCGACGGAGCCGGCGCGGTGCTGGTTTCGAAACACGGCGCGGCCGCGTTGCGCGGCTTCCGCTCGACTGGCGGCGAGCAGATCGGAGTCTGGCGGCGAAGTTCGGACCGCTACATCCATTCCTTCGAGGCCAAGGCCGAGACGAAGTACGGATACGTCGAGAGCGCAGTGCGAGCCGGAAAGGAGCTTCTCGAGCGAGAGCGGACGGCCGCCGGCGATCTTGCGCGCGTCGTGATCGCGGCCCCGGATCCCCGCAGCCAGGCGAGCGTGGCCGCCGCGGTGGGCCTCGCTCCCGACCGGCTGCAGGACAGCCTCTTCCTCTCTGTGGGAAATCCCGGGACGCCCCTGGTGCTGATGATGCTCGCCGGGGCCCTCGCGCAGGCCCGCGCCGGCGAGTGGCTGCTCGTGATCAACGGCGGCGACGGGGCCGACGCCTTCCTCGTCGAACTCGAGGAGGACTTCGCGCCCGGGGCGGCGTACAAGGGGCTCGCGGGCCACCTCGCGCAGAAGAGCCGCCTTCCCACCTACACGGCCTACGCACGCTTCCGCAACCTGATGCGTCGCGACGAGGTCGATCCCCGGGGCTCGGCCGTCACCTACTGGCGCGACACGGACATCGTGCTGCGCTTCCACGCAGGCCGCTGCGGCAAGTGCGGCGGCGTGATCTACCCGATCCCGCGCGTGTGCGGAGAATGCGGCGCCCGCGACCAGATGGAAGAGGTGAGGCTCGCAAAGCAGGGAACGGTCTACACCTTCGCGCTCGACCACCTCGAGGCCGGTCAGTACGTGAGCGTTCCGGTTCCCCGCCTGGTGCTCGATCTCGACGGCGGGGGCCGCGTGTTTCTCTCGATGACCGACGGCGAACCCGAGAGGGTCGCGATCGGCATGCGCGCCGAGGTCGTGTTCCGTCGCATGCACGAGGCCTCGGGATTCCACAACTACTACTGGAAATGCCGGCCCCTCGCGGGCGCGGCGGTCTAGCGCCGAGCGCGCGCGGCTGTGCGCGCTGGAAGGAAGCGTCGATGGGAAGCATCAAGGACAAGACGGCGATCATTGGTGTTGGCTGCACCCGGTTCGGCGAGTTGTGGGAGAAGAACGCCGAGGACCTGATCGTCGAGGCTGCGTACGAAGCGATGGAAGACGCCGGGGTGACCCCGGACGACATCGAGGCGGCTTGGGTCGGGAACCTGTACGACTTCACGGGCCTGAGCGGCAGCGTCGCTGCGGAACCGCTCAAGCTCTTCGGGAAACCGACGACGCGGGTCGAGAACTTCTGCGCCTCGGGCATGGACGCCTTTCGCAATGCCTGTTTTGCGGTCGCTTCGGGAGCCTACGACGTCGTGCTTGCCTGCGGCGTCGAGAAGCTGATGGACGTCGGCGGTTCGGGCCTCCCGGTCGACATGGGGCACCCGGTGCTGCGCGGCGCGAGTGCGCCAGCGATGTTCGCGCTCGCGGCGACGCGCTGCTTCCACGAGTGGGGCTGGGGCCGGGAGGATCTCGCACACGTCGCGGTCAAGAACCACGCGAACGGCGCCCGCCACCCCAAGGCGCATTTCCGGCGCCCGATCACGCTCGAGACCGCGCTCGGGGCGCCGATGATCGCTTGGCCGCTCGGGCGTTTCGACAGCTGCGGCATGTCGGACGGCGCCGCGGCGCTGGTGGTGACGCGGCCGGAGATCGCGCGAACGAGCCGGCACCGGCACGACTTCGCCATGACCCGGGCGAATGCGCTCGCGATGCACGCCTTTCTCCCCATGTACCGCTCGTCTTTCGATTTCCTCGGCTTCCCGGCGACGCGGGCCGCGGCGCAGCAGGCCTATGACGAGGCGGGGATTCGGAACCCCGCGCAGGAGATCGACCTCGCCGAGGTGCACGACTGCTTCACCATCACCGAGCTGCTGAACATCCAGGATCTCGGCCTGTGCGAGCCGGGAGAGGCTGCTCGCTTCGTGCGCGACGGACTCGCGAACGTGGGAGGCAAGCTGGCCGTCAACCCGAGCGGCGGCCTCAAGTGCTTCGGCCATCCGATCGGCGCGACGGGGTGCCGGATGCTCTGCGAGGTCACGCGGCAACTGCAGGGCCGCGCCGAGGGTGTCCAGGTTCCGAATGCGCGGCTCGGTCTCGCTCACAACCTCGGCGGCCCGGGATCGGTGTGCGCGGTCACCGTCCTCGGCCTGCCGGAATAGGCGACCAGGAGAACGCCATGCCGATCGACCCGGAAAAGGCCCTCGCCGCCCGCTTCCCGAAGTACCGTACCGGATGGAAGCCGGACGACGTCATCCTCTATCACCTTGGGATCGGGGCGGGCTTCGAGAATCCCACCGATGAGAAGGAGCTCGAGTACACCTTCGAGCGCAATCTCAAGGTGCTCCCGAGCTTCGGCGTGATCCCGGTCTTCAGCGCGATGTCGGCGGGGCTCGGCGACATCCCAGGCGTGGACGTCAACTTCATGCTCGTGCTGCACGGCGAGCAGGAACTGCTGATCCACCGGCCTCTCCCGACCTCCGCATCGCTGGAGAACGAACGGCGCGTCGCGGCCGTCTGGGACAAGGGAAAGGCGGCGCTGATCGTCCTCGAGATCGTCTCCAGCGACGAAGAGGGCCCACTCTTCACGAACCGGGTCGGCATTTTCGCCCGCGGCGAAGGCGGCTTCGGCGGGCAGCCGGGGCCGCCGGCCGCGGCCGCAGCCCCCGCGCGCGGCCCCGACCTCGTGGTCGAGAGCCGAACCATGCCCAACCAGGCGCTGATCTACCGCCTGTGCGGAGACAAGAACCCGCTGCACGCGGACCCGCAGATCGCGAAGCTCGCCGGCTTCGACAGGCCGATCCTGCACGGGCTCTCGTCCTTCGGCGTCGTCTGCAAGGCGGCCGTGGACCACGCGCTCGGCGGAGACGTGGCCGCGGTCGCGCGCTACCAGGTGCGATTCGCCGGCGTCATGTTCCCGGGCGAGACCCTCGTCACCTCGATCTGGCGTGAGGGGAAGACGCTGCTGCTCGCGGCTCGGACCCGGGAGCGCGGCACGCCCGTCGTCAGCAACGCGATGATCGAGCTGCGTTCCTAGCTTCGAAGACACACCTGCGCAGGCCGCGCTGTCCTCTCATTGCGACACCGGGAGGGGATCTGCGAGAGCGGTGGATCGATTCGGGTGGCCAGCTGCTGCTACCGGGATCCCCAGGATCCGGCCCCGATCCCGTAGCGCGCGAAGGGCCCGATGAAGGCGTGCTCGAAGAGCCCGTAGCCGACTCGATTCCCGTAGTGGAAGCGGGCCACGTGATCGACCAGGGTGAGCTGGCCCAGCGGCGTGAGGTCGGCGTGAATGAGGTCCTTGCCCTGCACGACGAGATCTCCCTGGTACATGCCGTGGCGCCAGTCCGGGTCCACTCCGTAGCCGGTTCCGATCGCGATGAAGCAGTGGGTGAGAGGCGTCACCTGCACCTCGAAGGCTCCGCTGGGCGCCTCGGGAAAGGAGAGCACGGAGGACTCGATCATGCGCGTTCCGGCCGTGATCGTGTGTCGGCACTCGGGGCGGCCGAGAGGCTCGGGCTCGCGCGCCGGGTCGGACCAGACGCGGACGGCCTCTTCCATCGGTCTCTTCCCGTCGTCATTCTCGTTGAGGATGTACTGGATCGTGTGGTCGGCGAACTGCATCGGCGCGTAGATCCACATGCCCGTCATCTGCGGCTCGGGGCCACGGATGCCGGGAGGCTCGACTTCACCCACCGGACGCACGCCCCAGGAGCGGTCGCGAGCCCCCTGCCAGCGGTCGGGAGTGATCGCGAGCGTTTCGTCTCCGATCGTCAGCGTTCCCGACCAGTACCCCGTCTGCCCCAGGCGGCTGCAGTCGAAGAGCACGCGCCCGTGCTTGCGGATGAAGTGCCGCGGCTCCTGGATGGCCGGGATCGAGCCCTCCCAGAGCAGGTCGAAGGAGAGCCCGTGCTCCGTCCTCCCGAGCTGCACGCGGAGCTTTCGCAAGGGCTCGACGACTTCGACCCGGAAGGGGCCGACCGTCGTGTCCATCCGGTCCCCGAGCACCCGGGAGGCCCGCACCACGCGGTGCAGCGGGCCGCGCCGCACCACGGCGAAGGCGTCCTGGACGCCCAGGTTCGGGTACTGCGCGAGGCCCATCACCAGGAAGAGCTCACCGCTCGAGCCGTGGAGATTGAAGTAGTAGCGGTCGTAGAAATTTCGGTCGCTGGTCCCGACGTGTCGGATCGGCTCGGCAATCTGATGCACCGGGTAGTCGTCCCACGAGGACAGATCGTTCTTCGCGTGTGCCACCGTCTCTTCTCCTTGTTCCCGACGTCATGACCCATCGGGCGCCTCAGGTCTGCAAGCCGGCCTCGCGCATCCATGAGTAGGGGAGTTCGAGCAGGTCGGCGAGGATCTGCGACGCAGGATTGTGGAGCGCCATCTGCATGGAAGCCGGGATGCGCCCTGCCGCGGTCATGCGGTCGCAGTTGAGGATCATGACGACGGCGAAGCGGAGCGCGGCGAAGACCTCGAAGGCCCAGGTGTCGCCAGACGGGCGCCCGGTCTTCACCGCATAGAGGCGCATCTGCTCCTCGCGCGTCGGCTCGCCTTCGGGTCGCGGCGCCTTCGAGCCCTCGTGCGCGTAGCGGTCGAACATTAGCCACCAGCCGAAGTCGAGCTCCGGCGGCCCGAGCGCGACGCCCTCCCAGTCGGTGACCGCGACGCATTCGAAGTCGGAGAAGATCATGTTGCCGGGGCGGGCGTCCCCCCAACTGATCGCGGGGGCGCTCCCGCTCGGCATTCCCCGCCCGAGGCGCTCGAAGCCGGCCTCGACCACAGCGTGCTTGCGGCCCTTCAGGGAAGCGTGCGCACTGCGCTGGTAGATCTCGAGCTGCCGCTCGAGGCCTGGCGTCGTGCCGCGCGGCGCCAGCCAGTCGAGCCCGGCGCCCTTCCAATCGATCGCGTGCAGGTCGGCGAGCACGGAGATCGCGTTCTCGACCAATCTGCGCCGATTCTGCGCGGACGTCTCGAGGAAGAAGCCCGGCTGCAGCGTGTAGATGGGATTGTCGCAGAGCACGTCTCCCGGGACGAAGTCCATCACGAAGAAGGGTCGTCCGACGAAGCCCGGGTCCGCCTCGTAGCCGACACAGCCCGCGAGCGGGACACGGCTCGACCGCGCGATGGCCTGGATGGCGCGGTACTGCACCTCCACCGAGGGCATCGCGACGCCGGTCTGATCGGGAAAGATCGGCTCCATGGTGGGCTCGATGCGTGCGACGTAGCGCGCATCGCGAAGCGCGCCTTCTTCGCGCCAGGTCGCCCGGAAGAAGACGGTCTCATTCGAGAATCCGCTGGCCTTCGGAACGGAGAAGTCCGAAAGGCGCAGCTCCGCGCGTTCGGGCCAGCGCCGGGCGAGCCAGGTCTCCAGGGGCGCGTGGTACTGGGATGCCTCGATCCCTTCCTTCGGATCGATCGCCATCAGCTTGCCTCCGGCCGCCGCGCGGACTCCCCGCCCTCGAACTGGAACTGCTCTCAGGCATGGTAGACGATCACCTGCCCGGGCTTCACGGCCGTCGACACGATTGCGCGCATTTCGCAGCGGCCGACGTCTTCGTAGGCGCGCACGCGGTCTCCGTCCGCGATCCCGCGCTTCTTCGCGTCCACGCTGGCGAATTAGATCACGGGCTCTCCCCGCTGAAGCTGCAGCAGCCAGCGCTGGCCGCGTCACGCCGCGTGGATGGACGAGCGGTTCTGGCCGCCCGTCATCGAACTCTCGAAGCCGTTTTCGGACAGCTCCTTCCAGCCGACGCCGTTCACGTTCGAGCTGCCTTCGGGCATCGCCCTCTCCGTTACCCACCCGAACCCGGCGACCCCGCTTGCAGCGCCGAGCGTAGGGCGCTAACCGGGGGAAGGGCTTGTCCGGTACGGTCCGCGCACCGGTCGCTTTCGGCCAACGCGGGCCCGAGCGGGAGGCCGGCAGGAGCCGGCGCGGAGGCGGACTGGCGCCGGATGCGGGTGTGCTGCAATGGGCTGTGAGCGCTCGCCGGACAATGGGTACGGTTCGGTCGACGCCGTGCTCCCGTTACTCGACCACCTCGAGACCCGGGGCTTCGACCCGCGGGCAATTCTCGACCGGGCCGGCATCCCCCACTCGGCGCTGCGAGAGCCACACGCGCGATTCCCGCAGCGTCATTTCGGGGCGCTCTGGCGGGTTGCGAGCGAGGCCACGGGCGACCCCGCGATCGCGCTGCGCGTCGCGTCGAGCGTCCAGCCGACGACGCTAGGCGTGATCGGCTATCTCGCCTCCGCGAGTGCATCGGGGCGCAATGCCTTCGAGCTGGTCCGGGACTTGACGCCGATCCTGTGGGAGGACATCGCCTGCGATCTCGAGAGCCGGGGCAACTTCGTGCTCATCCGCTGTGGAGCGGGTGATGCCCCCCGGCTGCACCGCTTCACGATCGAGTACGCGATCGGGCTCGCGGTCGCCATGAGCCGCTTCCTCGGCGCCGGGCGCTTCGACGCGATCGAGGCGAGGTTCACCGATCCGGCCCCGCCCTACGCGGAGGAATGCGAGCGCATCCTCCGCCTGCCGGTCCGCTTCGAGGCCGCGGAGGACGGGGTCCTGCTCCCGAGCGCGATGCTCGACGCGTCGAATCCCTTCGCGGACGCGGCGCTGAGACAGCTTCTCGCGCGCCACGCCGCTGAGCAGCTCGCCGGGATCCGTACGCGCACGCGGCTGACGGCGCGCGCGCGTGCCTGCGTGCGGTCGATGCTCCCCGTCGAAGACGTCAGCGCCGACTCCGTCGCGGCCCGGCTCTGCATGAGCAGCCGGACTCTACGCCGGCGCCTCCGGGAGGAGGCGACCACGTATCAAGAGATCGTCGACGAGGTCCGCAGGGACCTCGCGCGCTACTACCTCGCGGAGGAGAAGCGTGGGATCGCCGAGGTCGCGTTCCTGCTCCGATTCTCCGATCCGAGCGCCTTCAGCAAGGCCTTCCGTCGCTGGAGCGGGCGCACGCCCGCGGACTTCGTCCGCGCGCAGTCTCCCTGACGCGGGCCTGCGGACCGACGTCGAACTCTGGCGTTGCCGACCGGTGCCACCTTCTCTTTGCTCCGGCCACTTCGTCAACAGGCCGTCTCGGTTCCGATCTTCGGCACGACCTACAGCTCCCAGATCTTCGATGCGAGAGCCGGCGTCTGGTCGAGCGCGAGCTCCAGCTCGAACTCGCTCTCCAACGGCTCTGGGAACGCGGCCGGCAGCTACAGCATCACCGTCGTTCCAGAGCCGGGAAGCCTTGCCCTCGCGTGCAGCGGGCTGCTGGGAATCGCGCTGCGCTCCCGCCGCTGATCGCGGACCTGCGATCGAGCCCCCTGGCTCGTGCGGTTCACCGGGGACCGCGGAACGACGCGCTCCGCCTCCCGACCCCTGCCAGGCCGGCCACACCGAGACCCAGGAGGAGCATCGTGGAGGGTTCGGGGATGACGTCCCAGGTGACCGTCAGCGCCGCACCGGTGACGTAGAAGTCGTTCGGGTACGGCTGGGGATTGAGCACTCTCACGGCCAGCAGACCATCCGCCAACGTCGCCAAGGCCGTGACGGGGCCGCTCCACGTCCAGGGTCTCCCGAGGTGGTACTCACCGAAGTTGAGGTTCGAGCCGACTGCCACCCCATCGCCCAGGATCGTCGCGATCTCGACGCCATCGTAGTCGTACCAGTCGTCCTTGAAGGTCATCGACAGCGATGCAGACTGCACGGCGTGAAGACCCGGATCGAACCCCCCAGGCCGAACGTCCAGTGTGGTGATACTGGTGTTCTGTCCCTCGAAGGCGAAGATGAGCCCGCTCCACGTGCTCGTGTAGCTCGTGGCACGAGAGGGAGTGCTCGACAACACGAATCCAGCCAGGACTGCGAGAGAGAGAATCGTTCGAGTCGGGTTCATTGGGATCGACCTGCTTCCTTTCCGTCTCGAGACCACTTCGACGACCGAGCTGCAACGCACCTCAGATGGCTTTGTGGCTCGCCGGCAGGAAAGGTGTCAGCAGCCTCGTGAGGACTTCGTGCCGAGACATCGCATCTGCGTCCAACGACGAGACGTCTCGTCACACCCGTCCGCCGCAGGGGCCCGCGGGAAGCTTCGAGCGAAGCACGAAGCGCCGAAGGGTGCCCTCGTGCCACAGCAATCGACAAAACGTCCCAGATCGGATGGGAGGCGCTTCCTCGGCGCCGCGCTCTGTACGCTGGCTGTGATCGCTCTCGCGGGGGTGGCATGGTCGGCAACGCCGCTCATGGGCCCGGCCGGCGGGCTAGCCCAGCGCCGCGCTTGGCCCCCGCAAGTCCTCGGCCCGCACCGGCCCGAGGTCGCCGATCATGCACTTGACGCTGCCGCCGCCCTTCTTGAGGAACTCGGAGACGTCGACCGTGACCGGGCGGACGCCGCGCTCGCCAACCTGCGCGAGGAGACGATCCGAGACGCCGGCGGGGAGGACGAGGATGGATTCGGCGCCGTGGGTGATCGTGAACGAGTTCGCTGCGTAGCGTGAAGCGTCTTCGTCGCCGAGCTCGATCACGCGATCTCCGAAGGCATCCTTCACCTGCTGCCAGCTCCGGGGCGCGAGCGCAGAGGGATGGACGAGCAGATGCTCGCGGCCCGGGCCGAAGGCGCACAGTGCGGTGTCGCCGTGGTAGTGCGCCTCGAGGACCAGCTCGAGCGAGAGGACGCGCCGGGGCCACACGATCGGCGCCAGGACGCCGGAGACCCTCGCGTCGGTACGGAAGCCGTAGATGCGGCGCCAGGGCGGGATCGAGAGTGCCAAAACGAAGCGCTGCCGCTCGAGGTGGCCGTGGGTGAGGAGGTGGATCTCGCCGGCGGGGAAGAAGTCGGCCTCCCCCTCGAAGCGGAGCGCGCCGTCGATGTGCGCCGTGCGGACTCCCGCCGCAGCGAGGATGCGCTCGTAGTGCGGCCGCTCGCCCGCGCGGGTCGGGAGCAGGTTCGAGAGGTAGAAGGTCTTTTCGGCAAGGGGCTTCTCGGAGTCGACGTCGGTCATGAAGCCGGCGTTCGCCGGGTAGACGAGCCCCGGCTGTCCGGCGTCGGCGGGTACGACGAGGACGCGGACTCCCAGGTCCTGGAGAAGTGCCTTCAGTCCGTTCCACTGGGCGATCGCCCGCGTGCGGTCGACGCTCCGGCGCGCCCCCCAGCGCGTACGCGTATGGGGGTTGGCGCCTCCCTTTACGCTGAAGTGCGCGGGATCTCCCATGAGCACCGTTCGCCGGTAGAGCGCGCCGGTCATGGCCGCGGCATCCCGGGAGGGAGCGTCTTCGGGTCGAAGCGGCCGTCGTACTCGAGGTGGCTCTGCGGAACCGTGCAGTAGAGCGTCGAGAATACGCCCGCCGGGCGATCGTTTCCGCTCCGGCGCAGGCCGCCGAAGGGGAGCTTGCCGCTGGCGCCGATGGTTCCACGGTTCAAGTTGAGAAGACCTGTCCGTACCCGGCCGATGCAGTGCTGGTAGCGGGAGCGATCGCGGGTGAAGACGCTCGCGACCAGCCCGAAGTCGCAGTCGTTGAGCGCTTCGATCCCGTGTTCGAGGCCTTCGACGGGATAGAGCGCGGCCTCGGGGCCGAAGATCTCGTCACGCTGGTAGGGATGCGTCTGCACCGCGCGGGCGAAGCGGACGAGCCCCGGCCCGGCGTAGGGCGGCGGTAGCACGGTCTCGCCGCAGGGGAGCCGCTCGCCGCCGGCTTCGCGCGCCATGGCGCGGTAGCGCTCGAGCTTGTCGTGGGCGCGAACCGAGACGAGAGGCCCCATGAAGACGCCGTCTTCGAGAGGGTGCCCGAGCCGGACGCCACGCAGCACCTGTGCGAGGCGCTCGCCGAACTGCGGAAAGATCGATCTGTCGACGAAGATCCGGCTCGCCGACGAGCAGCGCTGCCCGGTCGTGGCGCAGATCGAGATCGCCGCCTCGGACACGGCGAGGTCGAGATCCGCGTCTTCGAGGACGAGGATCCCGTTCTTTCCGCCGAGCTCGAGGGCGAGGAGCTTGCCCGGCTGTGCGAGGGTGGCGCGCGCGAGCTCGGCGCCCACGGCCGACGACCCGGTGAAGAGGACGGCGTCGACGTCCGGGTGTACCGCGAGGCTGCGGCCCGTCTCGGAACCTCCCTGCACCACCTCGAGGACTCCCGGCGGAAGGCCGGCCTCCTTCCATGAGTCGCTGAGGAACGCCGCCACCGACGGAGCGAGCTCGCTCGGCTTCCACACCACCGTGTTGCCCGTTGCGAGGGCCGGGACGATGTGGCCGTTCGGAAGGTGCGCCGGGAAGTTGAAGGGGCCGAGAACCGCGAGGACACCACGTGGATGGAACGTCGCCCGGGCTCCGTGCCCGGCGTCGAGGGTGCGGACGAGGCGCATTCCTTCGGCGAGGGTCACGTCGACCTTGGCCGGAACGAGGGCGGCCTCGGCGCGCGCGTCCCAGAAAGCCTTGCCCACCTCGAGCGCGATCGTCCGGGCGAGGGCTTCCCCTCGTTCACGGACGAGGTCGCGGAAGCGGGTGCAGACTGCGGCACGTGCTTCGCTTCCGGCGTCGCGCCACGCGGGAAACGCTGCGCGTGCCCGCTCGACCGCGCCGCCGATCGCCGCGTCGTCGGCGACGGTGAAGCGTCCCAGCTCGTGACGCGGGTCTGCCGGCGAGCGGCTCACCAGCACGGTGCAGGGGCCAGCGCTCATGGCAGTGGGGTCACGGCGACGGCGTCGCCGCTCTTGACGCCGAGGGCCTCGCGCACCTCGCGCGATACCGCCGGTGTTCCTCCGGAGCCGAGCGGCACCACCGTCGCGCGGAAGCCGAGGGCGGCCTCGGCGGCGACCAGGGCGAGCGACCCCTCGTCGGCGGGCTCGGTATCGCCGGAGAGGCTCGGGAGCACCAGCTCGCGCCGCTCGCGCACCGACGTGATCGCGTCCCGCGCTGCGCCGTAGTAGGGGCCGCCATCGAAGGGATCGACCTGGTTCAGGTAGTGGAAGCCGACCTTTTCGAGGATCCGTAGCGCTGCGCGCGCCGTCTCGCCGGGCTGTCCGATCACCGCCTGCACGTCCGGGGGAAAGAGACTCGTGTAGACGGGATCGCGCGGAAAGAGGTCTGCGATGAAGCCCTTGCTGTGGGTCGAGAGGCGATCGGCCTCGCGATAGGAGAGCCCGGTGAAGCGGGCGCCGAAGGCCTCCCACAGCAGGTTCGTTCCCGACGCTTCGAAGGGAGAGATCATCTCGGCCATGACGTCGCGTTCGAACCGGTCGGGATGTGCCGAGACGTAGGCGAAGCGGACGATCGAGAGCGCCTTGCCGCACTTGCGGGGGTGACGGCGGTAGGCGGGGTCGAGGATCAGCCCGCCGATCTCCGTGGCGCCGTCCTCGGTCGATCGCAGCCGCAGCTTCTGGTGCTCGAAGCGCTTCCCCAGCTCGATGCTGTGCCTCTCTTCGGTGTAGACCTCGAGCCAGTAGAACGGGCGGTCGGGTGTGCCGTGCTTGGAGATGAGGCTCGAGGTACCGATGACCCGGCCGGTGTCCGTCTCCTCGAGGGCGAAGACGTAGACTCCGCGCCGGCGGTCGCCGAGAGCGCCGGAGAACGACTCGATCGACCGCTCGATCCGCGACGACAGGAAGTCGCGGTCGCTCGGCAGGTTCACCGAGTCGAGGAGCGCGGCGAGCGCCACCAGCGGCTCGAGATCGGATCGGTCGATGGGTCGCAGGATCAGCACGGGCTCCCCGGGCGACGGAGGCGGCGCCGAGCGGCGTCGCCCGATCCATATCGGCCGTTCGCCCCCGCCGCCCGAGCGTGGGGCGTGGGCGAGACCCCCCGCAGCGTGGGCGCTACGGCAGATTGGTGGGTAGCCTCGTAGCGGGGGTTCCTCCGTCGATGGCGAAACGTCGG
This sequence comes from uncultured delta proteobacterium, assembly GCA_963710635.1. GTDB lineage: Bacteria > Myxococcota_A > UBA9160 > UBA9160 > UBA9160 > MYXO. The sequence goes on along the minus strand of CAVQAY010000004.1, from coordinate 2,677,329 downwards.
GATCTCTCGGGAGAGCCGGCGGGAGCTGGCAAGAAGGCGCGCCGCGCGGGAGCGCGGGCCGCACGCCATCTCGCCGCGCGGCTCACCCGGCCGCGGGCCACGCCCACCGTCGTGGCGCCCAACGTGTGCCTCGTGCGTGCGCCGCGCCACGCGGTCGCCGCGGCTCCCATGGGCCGCGAGCTCACGGTCGCGACCTACAACGTCCACCGCTGGACCGGAATGGGCGGCCGCAGCGAGCCCGATCCGGCCAGGGCTGCATTCGTGATCTCCGAGCTCGGTGCCGACGTGATCGCGCTGCAGGAGGTGATCCGCCCGGCGGGCGAGGAGGATCCCCTCGAGAAGCTCGCCGATGCCCTCGGGCTCCACCTGGCCTTCGCCGCGACCCGGCTCCATCGCTTCGGCGAGCTCGGCAATGCGATCCTCTCGCGCTGGCCGATCCCGACCGTCTCGACCCTCGATCTCTCGTTCTCGCGCCTCGAGAAGCGCCTCGCCGTCGCCGCCAGCTTCGATGCGCCGGCGGGGTCGCTCGGCGTCGTCGCGACGCACCTCGCGCTCGTCGACCGGACCCGCCACCAGCAGGTGCAGTCGCTCCTCGAGCATCCGCAGATCCGTAGCGGCGCGACGATCCTGCTCGGTGACATGAACGCGTGGCGGCAGTGCCGCGCGACACGTGCCCTCGACGCCGCCCTCGGCGCCCACGACAACCAGGCGTGGCCGCCGAGCTTCCCGTCGGCGCGGCCCGTCCTCGCCCTCGACCGCATCTACGCCCGCGGCGCCCGCATCGTCGAGATCCGCGCCCACGAGAGCATGGCCGCCCGCCGCGCGTCCGACCATCTCCCCGTGATCGCCCGCATCGAGCTGCCCCGGCCGCACTGACGCGGCGCTCCGGCGCGGATGCGCTGCGACGACCGCTTGAATCCGGGCAGTCCCCCCTGAATCGGGTGAGTTCGGGAACTGCCGAGTCCCCGAGGGGGCCTGCCAGGCCCGGCTCCGCTCGGACGCACCCGACGAACGCCCGACTCCTTGGCTGCAGCCCTCGGGGCGTCGCCACCGTTCACGCATTCGTCGCCGAATGCGCACCGGTGCATGGCATGATGCGCGCGGCGCCGTGAGTCGCCGATCATCCGAGGAGGATTCGTGCGTACGATCGTCCTGCTGACGCTGCTTCTCGCCTTCGCCTCACCCGCATCGAGCGCCACATGGAACCAGGCTTCGAGGCAGGGCGACATTGCGTACTTCGCAGTCCCTCTCTCGGCGTCGATCGAGCGCTTCGACCTCGCCGCACAGCAGTGGCTCGCACCCATCCTCCTTGGTGGTACGCCAACTGCACTCGCAGTCGACGAGACCGGCCTCTACGTCGCCTTCGGAAGCCGGATCTCTCGAATCAGCCTGGACGGAAGCACGGAGACGCCACTCAAGAATGCAAATGGAATCGTCACATCGCTGCTCATCGACGGGCCTCTCCTCTTCGCGTGCACGTACGGCTCCTTCCACAGCATCGACAAGGCAACGGGGACGGGCCTCGATGACGAATCCTTCTTCTATCAGCTCACCGGCGTCTCGATCGCCCGCTCGTCCAACCGGATCGCCGGCCGTAGCGTCGGCGTCAGCCCCTCTGACATCTTCACGGTCCAGTACAACGATGCAGGGATGTTCCTGTCGCAGATGGGCAGCCCGTATCACGGTGACTATCCCTCGGCTTCGCGGACCTGGACGCTTCCGGGCGATGCACGTGTCGTAGACAATGCGGGCATCGTCTACCAGACGGAGGATCTGAGCTTCGTTGCCAGCCTCGCTGGGGCGTTCGACGACATCGACTTCGCGGGGGACCTCCCGGTCGTATTGCGCGGGTCGACGCTCTTTGCCTACTCGCATGCGTTTCTCGAGACCGGCCGCGCGAGGCTGGCGGCAGCAGCCACGACCATCTTCGTGCACGGCTCCACGGTGTTTGCCTTCTCCCCCGGGACCAGCCGCCCCATCGACGTGGCCGCCGTCCCGCTGAGCGCGCTCGGGCCGATGCAGCCGGGAGCTCCCGTGGATCCTACGGATCTTGCCTACTTTCCCGACGCGATCGTTCGCGGCGACGACGGCGTCCTCTACCTCCTGAGCGCGAATCACCTGAGTGTCTTCCGCTGGTCGATCCTGGATCGGCGGTATCTCGCGACGCTGCCGCTCGCGGAGGCGCCGAGGTTCATCGCCTACTCGTCCAGCCCTCACCGGCTCTATCTCGCCTACCCCTCCGGAAGGATGACGTTCCTCGACCTCGGCGGAGACGAAAGGGAGCATGCGTTCGCCAATACACCGCAGGCCACCACCTGCCTTGCGACAGCGGGCGAGTTCCTCTTCGCCTGCGACGCCAGCGGTGCCTGGGGTACTCACTTCACATTCACGCAGCTCGGAACGCTGATCTCAGCGGAGGATTGGAACTACTACTCGACGGAGTTCATCTGGAACCCCGTCCAGCGCAAGATGTACTTCTTCCGCGACAGCATGTCTCCCAACGATCTCCTCTGGGAAGAGATTGGTGTCGACGGGAAGATCGGCAACTCCATGGATACTCCGTATCACGAGAGTACGGGCTTTCAGCATCCGATCCGGGTGAAGCCTGATGGCACCGTGGTGCTGCTCGGGTCCGGACGGATCTACGACGCGCTCCAGCTGAACCAGCTCGGGGTGCTCTCGAACGCGATCCTCGACGCGGACTGGCAGGCCGGCACCCTCTTCACGCTCCGGTCCCTCGACGGCGTGAGCCAAGTTCAGCAGTGGGACCGCAACTATTTCCAAGCGGGTGCGGTGCGGGCGCTTGGCGCACCGCTGCGGCTCTTCGCGCTCGACTCCGATCTGCTCATCGTGACGTTGCTCGACGGCAAGCCGAGATTCTGGGTGAAGGCCCCCGATTCGGACGATCTCGACGAGGACGGCGTGAGCGACGAGTCCGACAACTGCCCGTCGGTCGTGAATGCCGACCAGAGCGACGTCAATGGCGACGGGATCGGGGACGCGTGTCAGCCGAACGACTCCGACGGCGACGGTTGGCCGAACAACCGGGACAACTGCCCGACCGTCCCCAATCCGGGCCAGGCCGACGCGGATGGTGATGGAATCGGGGATGTCTGTGAGCCGCCGGACATCGATGGAGACAACGTTCCCGATGCGACGGACAACTGTCGCGAGGTCCCGAATCCTTCGCAGGCCGACGCGGACCACGACGGGGTGGGTGACGCCTGCGAGCCTGATTGGGATCTCGATGGAGTGGCCAACGACCGGGACAATTGCCTTCTCGTCGCCAACGCAGATCAGCTCGACTCCGATCGGGACGGTGTCGGCGATGCGTGTACCCCTGCGGACCGCGACTTCGATGCCGTGGCGAACGCGATCGACAATTGTCCGCTCGCGTTCAATCCATCACAATCCGATGCCGACGCGGACGGCGTCGGCGACGCCTGCGAAGGCGATCGCGACACCGACGGAGTGATCGACGATGTGGACAATTGCCCGAGCGTGTTCAATCCCAATCAGGCGGACTCCGATGGGAACGGCGTGGGCGATGCCTGCGAGCCGGTAGACACGGATCGGGATGGTGTGTTGGACGCGGAGGACAATTGCCGTGTTCGCTACAACCCGGGTCAGGCGGACGAGGACCTCGACGGACTGGGGGACGCCTGCGAGCCGGATGTCGATCATGACGGTGTCATCGACGACCGTGACAATTGTCGACTGATCAGCAACGCCAGCCAGTCCGATGCAAACCACGATGGCGTCGGCGACGCCTGCCAGCCGAGCGATCCGGATCACGACGGATGGCCTTCGGACCAGGACAACTGTCCATCGCGCGGTAATCCATTCCAGGAAGACACTGATGGGGACGGCGTCGGTGACGCCTGTGACAACTGCCGGACGGTTCTGAACTCTTCGCAAGAAGATGCCAACGCGAACGAGGACGACGATCTCTCCCTCCCTGGTGTGCAGCACTATGGAGATGCCTGTGATGCGGATCTCGACAACGACGGCAAGGTGGGTTTCCGCGATCTCGCGATCCTGAAGTCGCAGTATCTGCACGCGACCGCGGCAGGGCCTCAGTCGCTCCCGACGGCTGACCTGAACCACGACGGCGTGGTGAACTTCGCCGATCTGGCGGAGCTGCGGTTGCAATTCCTGAAGGCTGCAGGCCCGGGCGCGGGAGGGTAGGCGCGAGAGAGCGGACGGCCGTTTCCTTTCGAGCGCGATGACTCTGGAAGGGCATTGCGTGGTTTCGGCGCCCCCGTGCCGGCAGGTGGCAGCGCGGCAAGCTCCTTCGACGGCGAACGGTGGTGGCGGGACCTGAAGGGCTCGGGCCGTGGGCGCCGCGACGAGGTGTTCCCCGGCATGTGCTGCCGAGTGCGCGCCGGGCCGCCGTCACGTGTGGCTCGAGGATCCGTACCCTTGACTTTCGGTTTAGTTTCGTATAGTCTCACGGTCGACCCACCCCATCGGTCCCGGTGAGCCCTCGAAGCGGGAGGGGATCGTGACGGCCTTTCCTGGCCCCAGCGCGGAAGCCGGCCCTCGCACCGCGCCTGCTCGCGACGCAGACCTCCAGCTCGCGGCCTGCGTCCGCGCCCAGGCGCCGCTGCGCCGCGTCCTGGCGCGCATCGCGGGGCGCCTGGTTGCGACAAAGGCCTGGGAGCCCCTCGGCTTCGCCCGCCTCTCCGACTGGGCCCGCGAGCGGGCGGGGCTCTCGGCACGCTCGGTCTACGATCTCGCCCACGTCGATGCGGCGCTCGCCCGGCTGCCGCGCGCCGAAGCGGCCTTCGTGGCGGGCGAGATCACGTGGTCGAAGGCCGCGGCTGCTGTGCCGTGTGGCCGAGCCCGCCGACGAGGCGCGCTGGCTCGCCTTCGCGCGGCGCTCCCCGGTGCACACGCTCGAGCGCGAGGTGCGCGCCGTCGACCGGGGCTCGATCGAGGCCGGCGCCCTCGGAACCGAGACCGACGAAGACGGCGCCTTCGTCTGGCGGCGCAAGACGGTCGAGGTGCGCTGCACGCCCTGGGTGCAGGGGCGATGGCACGAGGCCCGGCAGCTCGCCCGCCGTGTCGCCGGCGAGCCGCTCCCGCCCTGGGCCTGCATGGAGGCCGTGGTCGCCGAGGTGCTCTCGGCCCTGCCGCTCGCGGCGGATGCGGTCCTGGAGGAGAACGAGGCGCCCGCGGGATGGGATGCCGGCCGCGCCGAAACGCACCGGCCCCGTGCCGGGAGCGTGCTGCGCGAAGCGCGAGACGCGTGCGCCGCGGGCGAGCCCGCCACCCGTGCGCCCGAAGCGCCACCTTCTCCAGCGCAGCTGCCGGTCTTCCTGCGCGAGTTCGTCGCCGGCCTCGGCGAGGCGGACGCCTTCGCGCTCGATGCCCGCTTCCGCCGTGCCGTCGCCCTCGAGCAGCGTCTCTGGGCGCAGGCCGGGACGCTCCTCGCCCTGATCGCCTGCGAGCGCGACTACCTCGCCCTCGGCTACCGCAGCCTCGAGGCCTACGCCCGCGAGCGTCTCGGCATCTCACCGCGCAAGGCGCGCGCCCTCCTGCGCCTCGAGCGCGCCGGAGAGCTATGCCCGGAGCTCCGGGAGGCCTACCGCGACGGGCGCCTCTCCTGGGTCCAGGCGCTGGCGCTGGTCCCGATCATCGTCCTCGAGCATTCGCTCCCCTGGCGGGCGCGCTGGATCGCCCATGCGACGCAGATCACCGTGCGGCGCCTCGAAGAGGAGGTCGAGCGCGCGCTCGCCTTCGAGAGCCTCGAGCCCCCGGACGAGCGGCAATCGTGTGCAAAACCCAGGGGCGCGGGAGGTGATGCATCCCCCGGCGACGACGAAGACCACGACGAGCACGCCGCCCCCTCCGCCAGGGCCGCCGAGACGGCCCGCTTCTTCTTCACCGGCCCCCGCGACGTCGCACTCCTCATCGAGGCCACGATCTGTACGGTCCAGCGGCACATCGAGTGCCAGATCGGCCGCCTTCCGACCCGGGGCGAAGCGATGGACGCCATGTTCGAGCACGTCTTCGAGACCTGGCGCCCGCGGCACCGGCGCGTGCCCCGCGAGCACCGCGTCTTCGAGCGCGACGGCTGGCGCTGCACGGCGCCGGGCTGCTCCTCCTACCGCAACCTCCACGACCATCACATCGTGTTCCGCAGCGCGGGGGGCAGCGACGAGCTCGCGAACCGCACTACGCTCTGCGCCTGGCACCACCTGCGGGGCGTGCACGTAGGCCTGATGCGCTGCCTCGGCGAGGCGCCCGACACCCTCGTCTTCGAGCTCGGCGTTCGCCCGGGTCGCCCACCGCTCGTCCGCTACAGCGCCGAGCGGCGCCTCGATTGAGATCCGCCGCTACTACGGCCATGCGTACAGCCGCGCAGCCCGCGGATGGACAGCAAGATCGATACCGAGTATACTGGTCTAAAGACCAGTCTGCTCCGACTGGGTCCAGGCTAGGCCGCTAGTCGAGTTGGGAGGTTCCGCATGGGTACGAAAGTCGGCGCCTACGAGGCCAAGACGAAATTGCCGGAGATCTTGCGACGGGTTGAATCCGGCGAGCGTTTCACGATCACGAACCGCGGCACGCCCGTCGCCGAGATCGTTCCGCCGACCGATCGCGGTCGCGCGACCTCGAGGGCAGCGATCGAGCGAATGAAGGCCTTTCCCCGGGTCAAAGGAGTGTCGGGCCCGCAGGTGCGGGCAATGATCGAATCGGACCGCCGTTGAGCTGCGTACTCGACGCTTCGTTCACCTTGTCGTGGCTGTTCGAGCGCGCCACCGAAGCAGAGCGCACGCGCTCGACTGCGATCCTCGAACGGCTCGATCGTTCCCCCGCCGTTGTGCCGGTGCTATGGATGGCCGAGGTTTTGAACGCAATCGTCGTCGGTGAACGCCGCAAGATCATTTCAGTGACGCAGTCAGCCGACTTCCTGGAGCGGCTATCCGCGTTGAACATCGAAGTAGATCCTATCGCCGCGACCTCGCGCCGCGATGCCGTGTTGGGTGTCGCACGAGAGCTCTCAATCAGCGCCTATGATGCGACCTACGTGGAGCTTGCCATGCGCCTCGGCCGGCCATTCGCAACGTTCGACGCTCGATTGCGTAAGGCTGCCGAATCGAGCGGCTTGACGGTTCTTTGACCTCCGCGCGACACGGCGGGGGTGCGGTCGCGTGCGGATCCTGGCGGTCGGTCAGCGCTTCCCCGCCGGCGCGGTGCCCGCAGACGCGACTAGATCCGCATCGTCTTCCATGCGCCGCTGCGTACCCGCAACGCGAAGACGCAGCCGAGTACCCAAATGTGGACGAGCTCGGCGAGCCAGGCGCCGACGACGCCCTTGCCGAGTACGACACCGAAGAGGTAGACGAGCGGGACGCGCAGGCCCCAGGCGAGCCCGGTCTGCACGAGAAACGGCCAGCGGGTGTCGCCTGCGCCGCGTAGCGCGCCGCCCGCGACGATGCCGAGGGCGTCGAGGAGCTGGAAGGCAGCGGCGAGCAGCAGCAATGGGCCGCCGAGAGCGAGGACGCCGGGATCGTCGGTGAAGATGCGGAAGAGCGGCCCGGGGACCAGCAGGAACGCCAGCGCCACGACGCCGGCGAGGGCCAAGCCGAGCCCGAGCGACGTGCGGTAGCTCCGCTCGGCGGCCAGGTGATCTCCCGCGCCGACGTACCGGCCGACCAGGGTCGCGCACGCGATCGAGATGCCGTAGGCGAGCATGAACGTGAACGAGAGCAGGTTCAGCAGCGCCTGGTTCGCAGCCATGGGAACGTCGCCCATCCGGGCCACCAGCGTGGAGAAGAGCGCGAAGGCGCTCATGTCGAGTACCCACTGGCCGCCGATCGGGAGGCTCGTCCGCAGGTAGCGCCGGACGCCGTCGAGCGTCACCCGGACCGTTCGCGTGTCGAACCGGCGTGCGAGGCCCGGGCGCAGGAAGCAGCCGAGGATCGCGAGCAGATACACCCACGTCGCGACGCTGGTGGCTACGCCCGCGCCGAAGACCCCCCAGGCCGGGAGGCCGAAGCTCCCGAAGATGAGGCCGTAGGCGAGCGTCCCGTTCACGACGTTCGCGCCGAGCGTGACGTAGAGGGGAGTCTTCGTATCGCCGATTCCGCGGAAGAACGCCGCGATGGCGAGGCAGCCGAGATCGGCTGGCAGGCCGAAGGCACGGCCGTGGACGTAGGCGATGCAGTTCGACTGGAGGGCCTCCGACGGTCCAAGAAGGGCGAGCCACGCGGGAAGCGTCGAGACGAAGAGGCTGATCCCGGCGAGGGCGAGGGGCAGTACGCCGGCGAGGGCGTGCCACACCCAGCGGCCAGTGCGGTGCGAAGTGCCGGCTCCGTGCTCCTGCGAGACGAAGGTCTGTACGCCGGAGACCGCGCCCATGAAGAAGCAGAGCGTCGTCCAGATCCAGATGCCGCCGAAGCCGACGGCGCCGAGCTCGGTGGCTCCGAGCCGTCCCACCATGGCGGCGTCGACGGCGAACATCAGCGTCTGTGAGAGCTGTGTGAGGACGACGGGATGCGCGAGGAGGACGACCTCGCGGATTCCTCCCGGGTGCAGCGCGGCGGGCGGAGATGTCGAGACGGGACGGATGATCTCGGTGGTCATGGGATGAGCTCCAGGGGCGAAACGACGGAGGCCGCGGACCTTTCAGCGTCCGCGGCCTCCGAATCGAGCCGCTCGGGCTGGGCTCACGGGTTCACCGGACGCTGGACACACCTCTCGTGCCGCAAGGCGCGTTCGGCCCTGCGGCGTGTCGGGGAATGCCGGGATGTACCGAGAAAAGGCCTGCCATCGGATCGAATCTACCGGCGGCGCCCCGGCGCCGCAAGACTGCTAGGGCGATCCCGCCGGCGCCCTGCCGCCTTGCAAGGCTCGGGTCGGGCCGGCTACACCGGGTGCGTGCGTCGCCCCGGGGCCAGGCTGGCCGTCGCAGCTCTCGCAGTCGTCGCGCTGTGCGCGGGATGCGGCACGTGGTCTGGCATGCGGCTCTACGAGTCGGGCACCCGCGCCCTCGACCATGGTGAGGCGGCGGCGGCGATCGCAGACCTCGAGGCCGCGGCACGCCTGCTCCCGGATTCGTCGGAGGTCCAGAACCATCTCGGGATCGCCTATGAAGCGGTGGGCCGGGACGACGACGCACGCTCCGCGTGGCGGCGCGCGGTCGACCTCGACTGCTCCAACGAGGCCGCGCAGCGAAACCTGCGGGCGGCCGAGATGCGGCGAACGCACACACCGGCAGGGGACTCGCCTTCGCCGTGACGCCACGCGCTGCGGCGGCCGTCGGGTTGCTGGCAGGTGTTTCGATCGATTATTCTGACGCAATGGCGCACGAGGTCGAGCACGCTGCCCTCAACCGCTACCTCGAATCGAAGGGACTCAAGCAGACGAGGCAGCGCGAGGCGATCTTCGAGGTCTTCCTCGAGGCGAGCGGCCACGTCACCGGAGAGGATCTCCACCAGCGGGTACGAGAACGGTACCCGCAGATCGGCTACACGACCGTCTACCGCACCATGAAGCTGCTGTGCGAAGCCGGCCTCGCCCACGAGCGGCATTTCGATGGCGGCGTCGCGCGCTACGAGATTCCGCACGAGCACCACGACCACCTGGTCTGCATCCGTTGCGGCAAGATCGTCGAGTTCGAGTGCAAGATGATCGAGAACGCCCAGGACGAGATCGCCGAGCGGTACGGCTTCCAGGTGCTACGGCACCGCCACGAGCTCTACGGGCACTGCCCCGAGTGCGCCGGGACGCAGTGAGGCGCAGCCAGGCCACGTTCCGATGAGGCGAGCCCTGAGGGTCGCGGTGCTCGTGGCCGCGGCCCTGACGTCGGCGCGCGACGCCGGTAGCGCAGAGCCGCCCAGGCTGGTCCTCGTCATCGCCGTCGATCAGCTCCGTTCCGACCGGCTCGACCCGACGCTCCCGGGTGGCCTCGGCCGCATCGCGAGGGAAGGGCGGGTCTTTGCCGACGCCGCCCTCGGCCACGCCAACACCGAGACGTGTCCCGGGCACGCGGCGATCGCGACGGGGCGGCACCCCGGAGCCGCCGGTGTTCCGCTCAACGACTTCTTCGACCGCGAGAGCGGCCGCAGCGTCTACTGCGTCGGCGACGAGTCGTCGGATGCGCGGGTACTCGGTCCGTCGGGAGACGCCGGCGAGGGCCGGTCGCCGCGCCGTCTGCGGGTGCCGACGCTCGGCGACTGGTTGAAGGAGACCTCGCCCGCGAGTCGCGTGTTCTCGGTCTCCGGCAAGGATCGCGCGGCGATCGTCCTCGGCGGGCGCCGTGCCGACGGTGTCTACTGGGCCGAGAGCCGACCGCCGGGCGGCTTCACGACGAGCCGCTACTACCGCGAGTCGATTCCGGAGTGGGCGGAGCGTTGGCAGGGGCCGGAGCCCGCCCGCGACGCGTTCCTGTCCGGGATTCCGCCGCGCTGGGACCACCCGGCCAACGCTCCGGGCAACGGCGCGCGCCCGGACGACACGCCCTGGGAGGTGTCGCGGTTCGGGCGCGAGAGCGGCCACCCCCTGCGAAGCGACGATCGCAAGAAGTTTCTCGACCAGGTCGGCTTCAGCCCGTGGCTCGACAGCATCACCCTCGACTTCGCGCGGGAGCTGGCGGAGCGCGAGAAGGTCGGTGAGGGCACGGCGCCCGACCTGCTCGCGATCGGACTCTCGGCGACCGACACGCTCGGCCATCTCTATGGTCCGGGAAGCCAGGAGGCGCGCGATGCGCTGCGCCGGCTCGATGCCGACATGGGAGCCTTCCTCGATGCGCTCGAAGCGCGCGTAGGGAAGGGCAGGGTCCTCGTGGCCCTCACGGCCGACCACGGCGTCGTCGAGCTTCCCGAGTATCTCGCCCAGGTAGGCACGAGCGACTGCCCGGTGCGCGGCGGCCGCATCGACGGGAAGGCGCTGAAGGAGGGTCTCGAGGCCGCCCTGCGCGAGGCGCTCGATCCGCCGGGCGCCGCGGCTTCCCACGAGCCGTGGATGCGGCAGGCGAGTCTCGAGTTCACGGTGAATCGCACCCGCGCCGCCGACCGCGGCGTACCGGTGGCGCGGGTCGTCGAGGTGGCGGCGGGATTCCTCTCGCGCCAGCCGGGCATCGCGCGCGTCTGGACGGCGGACGAGATCTCACGGAGCGAAGGACCGGAGCCCATCGCGACGCTCTACCGGAACTCGTTCGACGCCGAGCGGAGCGGCGACCTCATGCTGCAGACCGTTCCCACCTGCGTGCTCTCTTCGTACCCATCCGGAACGTCCCACGGCACCCCGCACCTCTACGACCGTGCGGTTCCGGTCGTCTTCCTTGGGCCTGGTGTCGAGGCGGGAATCGTCCGTGGCCGAGCGGGCCCGGTCGACGTGGCGCCGACGCTGGCACGTGCTCTTGGCATCGCCGTTCCTGCCGGACTCGACGGAAGACCGCTCCCGCTGGCCGGCGAGTAGGACGGCGACGCAGGGCCCCGCTACGCGCCCTCTTCGACCCAGGCCTCGAGGTCGTCGGGCACGGCCCAGGGATCGTCTGCCACGCTCGCGGTACGCGCGCCGAAGTTCGCCTGGAACATCTCGTCGAAGTGTCCGATCAGCCGCTCGGACCCGAGGCCGATGGCCTTCAGCGTCGGGATCACGAACCCGCGGACGGGGCCGAGCCGTCCTCCGGTCTTCTGGAACTCGGCTGCGATCGCCTCGCGCTCCTTCGCGAGCTCGGCGAAGGCCGTCGCGGGGTCGAGTCCCGCCTGCCCCCACACCTCGAACACGGACTGCCGCATCGACACGCCGGCGCGCGAGTCGACGAGAAGGCGCGCCGACTCGAACGCGAAGTCCTCGAGACGGTGTCGCTCGGCCTCCGAGAGGGTCGGGATCACCGCCGAGAGGTACTTGATGCCGTAGCCAGTGTGCCGGGCCTCGTCTCGCGAGACGTAGGTGAGGAGCTTCTTCAGCAGCGGCTCCTCGGTCTGGTTACGCATGTCCCGAAACGAGTAGAGCGCGAGCCCTTCGGTCACGACATTCATCCCGACGGCCTTCTCGAGCCAGGTCTCGGCCCGGAGGATTCCGTCGAGCAGCTGCTTGAGGGATGGTGCGACCGGGTGGACGTCGTCGAGCATGCGGATGTAGGCGGCGAACACCTCGACATGGCGCGCCTCGTCGAGGGTCTGTGTCGAGGCGTAGAATTTGCCATCCATATGAGGAACCGCGGCGACGAGCTGCGCCGCCACCATCAGTGCTCCCTGCTCGCCGTGGAGGAAGTTCGAGAGGAGGAACGCGGCAGTACGGCGCGAGACCTCCCATCTCGTCGATGCGGGAAGCCCCTGCCAGAAGCGGGTCTTCTGGATCGGGAAGCCGCCGACGCTGAAGGTCCGGGAGAAGGCGTCCTCGTCGATTCCCGACTGCCAGTCGAGGTCGCGGAGTGCGATCCATTGGCGCTCGAGGGCGTTTGCGTAGAGGGTGCGGAGCTCGTCGATCTCGCTGTCGTAGTTCCAGCTGTAGAGCGCCGTGAGAGCGGACTCGACGGCGTCGCCGCTCGACGGGTGCCTGGGTTGCAGGGTCTGCAAGATCCTCTCCTTCCCGGCATCGGGCTCCGCCGGGTCGTCCGCCGCAGGGTGCGCTCGACTGCGGAGCGCCTGACGTCGTTCGAGTGTGGCTGCGAGGACCCGCGCGTCAAGCACGGGAAGCGCGCCTCAAGGCGCCCCGCCGGGCGTCCGATGGGCCCGGCATGGGCGCTCGCGATCTGGCCTGCCCGCTGTGTGATGCCGACCTGGTCCTGGCGGGCGACGAGCGCGTCGGCGATCTGGTCTACTGCACGTTCTGTGGCGCGCCCTTCATGCTGCAGCAGCGCCCGCAGGCCGAAGACGACTCGCGCTGGGAGCTGGAAGAGGACTTCTGAGCCTGGCCGGCGGATGTCGTGCGGGACTCGTGCCTAGACCGGCGCATGCTCCGGAGCGGAGACGAGGGTCGATGCGCGGCGGCGGGCCTCGCGCAGGTCGGGCGACCACGGGAGGTGGTCGTGCAGTAGAGAGCCCTCGAGGGCCCGAAGGCTCGCGCGCGACGGCGACGCCAGGCAGAAGCCCACCCCGCAGCGCTGGGCGGCGCGGAAGCCGGCCACCAAGGCCGTGACGCCGTGGGCCGTCATGGCGCTCACCCGGCCGAGGTCGACGACGAGGCTCGCCCCCGACTCCGCGAGCTGGACGAGGGTGCTCTTCAGCTCGACGAGCGCGTGGGCATCGAGAGATCCGACGGGAGTGACCGTTGCCGTGTCGAGGTGGCGGCTCTCCTGCACCTCGATCGCCAGCGCATGATCGGAAGACTCCCGCCAGAAGTGCCGGCGGTTCGGGATCACGTGCTGCCCGGCGCGAAGCCTGCGCGTCACGAACCGCGCGAGCGTACGGATTCCATAGCAGGACCCCTCGGCGACCGTCGTACGCTCCAGCACCGCGCGCCGGAAGTCGTCCGCGGTCCGTCCGGGGAAGCTCGTGAAGCAGCGGCCGACCGACTCGAGGAAATGTCCGTCGGAAGACCCCAGCTGCGCCTTCTGGCCGACCCGCTTCGCCGCCTTCCGGTTGGCGAAGACCTCGCTGAAGTTCGAGTTGCGGATCTCGACCGCGTCGAAGGGAAGATGGAGGATCAGGTCGCCGACGCCGACGAGGTCGTTCCACTTCATGAGGTTCGTGTACGGGTGGGCTGCGATCGCGATCCCTCCCTGCCGGTGGATCTCCTCGACGGTGCGGGCGGCGTCCATTCCCGGCGGGATCCACTCCTCCAGGAACAGTCCGATCACGTGTCCTTCCCGCGCCGAGACCTCCTCGCCGACGATGACCTCCATGCCGCCGAAGACGTCGGGGTGGTCGGCCACGTAGCGCCGGGCACGGAGCGCGCCGTCGATGGTGTCGTGGTCGGTGACCGCGACGACCCGGAGTGACGTTCGCGTGAGGCAGAAGTTGAGGGTTTCCTCAGGAGTCGCAGTGCCGTCGCTGTAGGTGGTGTGAAGGTGGACGTCTGCGACGCCCCGCTCCGGGGCTCGGGCTGCATCGGACATGCGCAGCTCATCGGCAGGCGGCGCGGCGGACTCGAGGCCGGCGGCAACGCCGGCTTCGAGTCGGGCCTCCAGGCAGAGTCGTCCTGCCGCAAGCGGCAACGGCGATCCTCCGAAGAAGAACTGACCCGCTATGATGGCTCGTGGGGGAGCCCGCGGCCAGAACGGCCGCCGGGGGTGGGAGGAGATCCGCTTGGCGCACGGCGACGGAGCCGGCCTGCCGGTGGAGATCGCGGCGTTCGAGGAAGCCGTCCAGCGCCACGTCCGCTACTCGCTCGGCAAGCAGCAGTCCCAGGCGTCGGCGTACGACGTCTTCATGGCCGCCTCGCTGGCCGTGCGAGACCTCGTCATCGACCGCATGTTCGAGACCGAGGCGCGCTACCAGGCGGCTGGGGCGAAGCGCCTCTACTACCTCTCGATGGAGTTCCTGATGGGGCGCTCCCTCGGGAACAACCTCCAGGCCCTCGGCATCCTCGAGCTGTGCCACCGCGCGCTCCAGGAGCTGGGAATCGACGTGGAGGAGGTGCGCGATGCCGAGCCCGACGCGGGGCTCGGCAACGGCGGCCTCGGGCGCCTCGCGGCGTGCTTCCTCGATTCCCTCGCCGCCCTCGGGCATGCCCGGCTTCGGCTACGGGATCAACTACGAGTACGGCTTGTTCCGGCAGGTGATCGAGAACGGTTACCAGCGTGAGCGGCCCGACGGCTGGCGCGCCCTCGGCACGCCCTGGCTGATCGAGAGGCCCGAGGACGCCTGCCTCGTCCCGATCTATGGCCGCGTGGAGCACGAGACCGACCGCTTCGGCAACGACCGCGCCACCTGGGTCGATTGGCGCATGATCGTCGGAGTTCCACACGACATGCCCATCGTGGGGTTCGGCGGACGCACGGTGAACTCGCTCCGTCTCTACGGCGCGCGAGCGTCGTCGGAGTTCGACATCGAGATCTTCAACCGCGGCGACTACGTTCGCGCGGTCGAGGAGAAGATGCACTCGGAGCGCATCTCGAAGGTTCTCTACCCGGCCGATTCCTACGAGGCCGGCAAGGAGCTCCGGCTGCTGCAGGAGTACTTCTTCGTCGCCTGCGCGATCCGCGACATCGTCGCGCGCTACCTCCGGACGAACTCGTCCTTCGATGCCTTCCCGGATCAAGTTGCGATCCAGATGAACGACACGCACCCGGCGCTCGCGGTAGCCGAGCTGATCCGGATGCTCGTCGACCAGCACCGTCTTCCCTGGGAGCGCGCCTTCGATATCACGGTGCGGACCCTCGGCTACACGAACCACACGCTCCTGCCGGAGGCCCTCGAGAAGTGGCCGCAGCCGCTCATCGGGAGACTGCTCCCGCGCCATCTCGAGATCATCGAGCGAATCAATCTCGACTTCCTGTCCGCCGTCAACCGGCGCTGGCCCGGAGACATCGACCGCCTGCGGCGGACGTCGATCATCGAGGAGGGGTTCCCGAAACAGGTCCGGATGGGGCACTTGGCGATCGTCGGCTCGCATTCGGTCAACGGGGTCGCGAGGCTCCACACCGAACTGCTGCGAACGCGGGTGATCCCCGACTTCGACGAGATCTACCCGGGCCGGATCAACAGCAAGACCAACGGGATCACCCCGCGTCGCTGGCTCCTGCGGGCGAATCCGGGGCTCGCGCGGCTGGTGACGGACCGGATCGGCGACGGCTGGGTGAGAGATCTCGAACGCCTCCGGGATCTCGAGCCCGCCGCCGACGATTCGGGCTTCCGCTCCGACTTCCGCGCGGTGAAGCGGGCCAACAAGGCGCGGCTCGAGAAGCTGATCCTGGACCTCACGCGGATCTCGGTCGACCCGGACTCGATCTTCGACGTCCAGGTGAAGCGCATCCACGAGTACAAGCGCCAGATGCTCTTCGTGATGCGGGTCATCCACCAGTACCTCCGCATCGTCGAGGACGGCGAGATGCCCGAACGGCCGGTTACGTGCATCTTCGCCGGGAAGGCCGCTCCCGAGTATTTCCTCGCCAAGCTCGTGATCAAGCTGGTGAACAACGTCGCCCACGTCGTGAACTCGGATCCTGCGACCGCCGGAGCGCTGCGCGTCGTGTTCGTCCCGGACTATCGCGTCTCCCTCGCCGAGGCGATCATTCCGGCGGCGAACCTGTCGGAGCAGATCTCGACGGCTGGCAAGGAGGCGTCGGGAACCGGGAACATGAAGTTCGCCCTGAATGGCGCACTCACCATCGGGACCCTCGACGGCGCCAACGTCGAGATCCGCGACGCGGTCGGCGACGAGAACATCTACATCTTCGGTCTGCGCGTCGAGGAGATCGAGCAGCTCCGCGAGAACGGCAGCTACGACCCGCGAGCCGCGGCCCGCGAGAGCCACTACGCCCAGCGGGTCGTCGACTGCCTCGAGAACGACCGCTTCTGCCCCCGCGAGCACGGCCTGTTCCGCCCGCTCTGGGAGAGTGTGATGCTCCACCGCGACCCCTACTTCGTGATCGCGGATTTCGACGCCTACGTCGACACCTACGGTCGGGCGTCGCACGACTACGGCGACCGCGAGGCCTGGTCGCGCCGCGCGATCCTGAACGTTGCACGGATGGGCCCCTTCTCGAGCGATCGCACGGTCCGTGAGTACGCCACCGAGATCTGGGGGATCGAGCCGGTCGAGTAGCCTGCGACCGGCAGGTCGGCGGCAGCTAGAGCGTGCTGGCGATTTCTTGGCAATCCGGCCGTGTGTGGTACTCATTCGAGACGAGGTGACGATTCTCGTCACCCGACGTCACCCGACGGGCACTCATGGGTACCGAGGTGCCACTCGAGAGGGGAGGCCGGATGAAGATCGTCTCCCCGCTGTGGGCAGGATTGCTCGCCGCGATCGCGCTGGCCCTTCCGGCGGGAGCAACGGAGCAGGCGGGTGTGTGTGCGGCCGTGAACGGCGACGTCGCCCTGTCGAGGCCGCCGGCGGCGCCCGGCCGGCCACTGGTGAGTGGCGAGCCCGTGCTGCTTGAGGACACCGTCCGCAGCGGGCCCGCCTCCGGGGCGCAGCTCCTCCTCCTCGACAAGACGGTGTTCACGATCGGCCCCGAGAGCGAGGTGCTGGTCGACGAGTTCGTCTACGACCCGGCAACGAACGCGGGAAAGATGAGCGCCCGGGTGGCCCACGGTGTCTTCCGCTTCGTGTCCGGCGCCGCAGCGAAGGGCCGCGGCGACGACGTGACCGTTGCGCTCCCGTCGGGAACCCTCGGCATCCGGGGCACGCTGGTCGCAGGCCGCGTCGATCGCGCGACGAAGAGCGCGCTGCTCGTGCTCCTCGGTGAAGGCCGCGACAACGACGTCGGCGAGCTGTCGGCCGCCATCGAGGTGTGCAACGCCGGGCACTGCGTCGACGTGAGGAGCGCAGGCTTCGGAACACGCATCGCCGGCCCTGCCGATCCGCCTCTCGAGCCGTTCCGGGTCCCCGCTGCCGAGATCGATTCGCTCACCCGAGCGGTCTCGGATCCCGGCGGCTGGGCGGAGAGGCAGGCCAAGGCGGCCGAAGGCCAGCCCGACGTAGCGAGCACCGGAGGCGGCGGTGATTCACGGTCGGCGACCGAGATCTCGGGGAGGCCCGAGGGAGCGGCGGCCGCAGCGCTCCCCTGGGTGAGCGGCGCTGGAGATCTCGACGACGCGTCGCTCTTCGCCGCCCAGGACTCGCAGACGGCGCCGGCGAGCAACGAAGATTCGCTGGGATCCGGCCGCGACGGGTTCGGTCCGTTCCCGCCGATTCCGACGTCGATCCAGCTCACCACCTACCAGGATCTCGTCGCGCTCACCGCGACGGGTTCGCAGACCGCCGTCTATGCGAGGTCGGGGATCGCGCTCACCGACGGCGGGAGCTACGACTTCTCACTCACCCTCGACATCGGCCTGCGGACCCTCACCGCGGAGGCGAGCCGCGTCCACTCGCCGACCCTCGACATCGCCGGAGAGTCGCTGCGGACGCTGCAACCCTTCGATCTGAGCGGGCCCGGCGCCCCCGTCCTGGTTCACGAGACCGGCCGCTTCGTGGGAGGAGAGGGGGCGTGCGGCGGCGGCTGTGACGCATTCCTCCAGGCGTACGTCTTCAGCGGCAACGGTCGCGTCGCCGACGCGGTGATGCAGGGCCTGGCGATCGTTCCCGATGCGCCGGCCTCGGGGCCGGCGCTGGCGCCCGTCGTCACGGCGGACCCCTACGATCCGATCACCCGCTGACGTCAGACCTCTCCCATCACCCACCAGTAGCCGACGATCTGGCTCTTCGGGATGTCGAAGCCGACCGGGCCCTGCCCCCAGAAGTAGTCGTTGTAGTTCGTGACCCAGCCCGCGGCGGCCGCGCCCATGGTCACGTACTGGCGCCCGGCGGGCTCGAGCTCGATCGCCATCCGCGCCCAGGCCTGACGCACTCTCAGTGCCGGGATGATCGGAATGTTGAAGATCGTCGTGGGGAACAGATACTTGCTGAACCGTCCCGCCGTCCCAGACGGCGTGTCGACGCACGACGCGGTGGTCTGGAAGCCGTTCAGGAGGTGGAGGCCGTCGAAGACCTTGGCCCAGCGGTTCCAGATCGGGACCCCGCCGCTGTCGAACTGGAGGACGTTGCACGACTCGAGCTGCATCCACTCGAGATCCCGGTTTCCCCAGCGGGCGTCGTTGGGAACGATGCTGCCATCGTCCTTGGTCGCGTTGTCGAAGGTGAACGATCCCGGGCTGCCATGGCCCGTATACCAGGCGAGGTCGACGTTGTCGGCGAAGCTGGCGTCGTCGCCGTTCGTCGGCGAGCTGCTCTCGCGGAAGTCCCTCTCCCACGCGTTCGTTCCATTCCACCGGAACGCGACGGGGATCCCCTTGTTCGCGAAGACCGCAGCGAAGCCTGCGCTCGACTGCTTGACACAGTTCCACTCGTAGACGTTGAACTCGCCTCCCACGTCGAGCACCGAAAGCGACAGCGGGCCCGGGATGTCGGCAGCCATGGCAACCGCTGCAGCCTCGATCCCGAGGACGGCGCGCGCCTTGCCGACCAAGCCGTTGGCGTCGGTGACGGTTACGCCGAGAACCTCGGTGTCGGTCGGCTCGCGGGGTACGACTTCGTAGAAGATCGAGGGCTCGCTCGACGCCTCCTCGGAGAGTTCGGTCGTCATCGACTGCCACGAATACGAGAACGGGGGCGTTCCGCCGCGAATGCCGACCGAGGCCATGACGCGCGACCCGCGGACGACCGACGCGTCGAGGGTCACCGCGGGACGCGATGCCTGTACCGCCGGCAGCAGCGCCGCGACCAGCTCCTCACCGTGCGGCCCCTTGCCCTGGCACTGCCAGTGCGGGAAGACCGTCTGTACGTGCTGCTCGAGGCCCGGCGCCCAGTAGACGATTCGGGGCATGGCGAGCTTCGAGCCCTCCGGGTAGTAGCGGGCGCACTCGCTTCGGGCGTCGAACGGACTGATGAGCGGCACCGTTGCCCCCTCGGCGAGCTCGCGGACGGCGTGATCGAACGCCGTCAGCTCGCCCGACGGAGCGAAGGTGACCCGCAGCTTCGCTCCGGGTCCGAGCAGCGGGCGGCCCGCCAGCGAGAAGTCGAGCCGCACCGACGTATCGATGGCGCGCGAGATCGACGTGCTGCCGTCGAGCGATTCGAGGTAGAAGATCGAATGGCTGACGTGGGGTGACGCGTCCTCGCCGCCCGGAAGCCGGACGTCAGCCTGCTTGAAGGCGGTTTCGAGGGCGACGAGGGCGGTGCGCTCGCCGACCGGAACGATCTGCTGGATGGCAGGGAGGTCGAACGCCTGCGCGCGGGTCTCCTGGCCGTCTTCGTCTCGGGGCAGATCGGCTGCGGCGGCGCCCGGCACGGCCTCGTCTGCGAGCATGGGAAGGTCGCCCAGCTGGTCGCTCACGAAGCGCAGCGACCCGTCCTCGGCGGGAACCTTCTCGAAGCCGAAGGCCTCTGCCAGGCGCGCTGATTCGTCGGTCGTGAGGCCGCTCTTCACGACGTCGAACACGGGCAGCTCGGACGGCAACAGGCCCGAGGGGCCGGGGGGCTTGAAGAACGCGGCGCGGAGCATCGCGAGGTCGGTGAAGTTGACGACGCCGTCGCCGCTCATGTCGGCCACCGGATCTGCCCGAAAGAAGACGGCCCGCATTCGCGCGAGGTCGGAAAAGTTGACGATGCCGTCGTCGTTCAGGTCTGCGTCGCAGGCGTTTCCGAAACCGTCGCCGTCCGCATCCAGCTGGCTCGGGTTCGCGGTGACGAGACAGTTGTCGGCGGGATCGGCGACTCCATCTGCGTCGGTGTCATCCGCTGCCCAT
The DNA here is from genome assembly GCA_963710635.1 of uncultured delta proteobacterium. Classification (GTDB taxonomy): domain Bacteria; phylum Myxococcota_A; class UBA9160; order UBA9160; family UBA9160; genus MYXO. The sequence continues at coordinate 2,657,014 of CAVQAY010000004.1, read as the reverse complement.
GCGGCGCCGGCGAGGGTGACGCCCAAGACCAACACCAAGGCCAACCGGCGACACGCGGCTCCCGCCCCTCCGCGTGCGTCGATTCCCGATGTCTTTGACAGCATGTTCGTTCCCTCCTGCGTCCTCATCACGTTCTGCACGATGGCTCCTCCTGCAGCGCCTCCCACACCGCTTTCCAGCATCTGCGCCCGGCGCATGGAAATCAACCCGAATCGGTCCGGGTCGCCGCTGCATCCCCACGGGGCGTACGTCTTCCGTGACGCGCGTCTTCAGTAGCGGGGGAGCCGGTCGCGCAGCGCTGCGAGACGCTCGGCCGTGCGGTCCTTCTCCGAGAGTCTCGGTTCCGGTACGGGCCAGGGGATCGCGAGCTCCGGGTCGCTCCAGAGCACGCGCAGCTCGTCCTCGGGGTGGTAGTAGTCCGTACACTTGTATTCGACCTGCGCGCGCTCCGAGACGACGCAGAACCCGTGGGCAAATCCGGCGGGAACGAAGATCTGACGCTGATCGTCTGCGGAGAGCGTGACGGCCACGTGTCTACCGAAGGTGGGCGATCCGATGCGGATGTCGACGGCGACGTCCCAGATCTCGCCTTCGATCGCCCGGACGAGCTTCGCTTGCGGAAAACGTTCCTGCGCGTGGAGGCCCCGGAGCGTCCCGCGCTCGGAGCGCGAGTGATTGTCCTGGACGAAGACCGCGTCGATTCCGGCGGCGGCGTAGCGCTCGGCATGGTACGTCTCGACGAAGAATCCTCGCGGATCGCGGAAGACGACGGGCTCGATCACCAAGACGCCCGAGAGGTCGGTCGGCAGCACCTTCACGAGCGAGACCCGCTCCGCGCCAGGCTGGCGAGGTAGTCGCCGTAGCGATTGTTCCTCATCTCGGCTGCGATGCGGAGCAGCGCTTCGGCGTCGATCCATCCCTTCCGGAAGGCGATCTCCTCGACGCAGGCGATCTCGAGGCCTTGTCGCTCCTCGATCGCCTGGATGAAGTTCGCTGCCTGGAGCAGCGACTCGTGGGTGCCGGTGTCGAGCCACGCGATCCCGCGGCCGAGCAGCTCGACCTGGAGCTCTCCCAGGCGCAGGTACGCGATGTTGACGTCGGTGATCTCGAGTTCGCCGCGGGCCGAAGGCTGGAGTGACGGGCGATGTCGAGGACTCGGTTGTCGTAGAAGTAGAGGCCGGTGACGGCGTAGGTCGATCGGGGTGCCTTGGGCTTCTCCTCGATCGAGAGTACCCGGCCGTCGCTCCCGAACTCGACGACGCCGTAGCGTTCGGGATCGCGTACCCGATAGCCGAAGACCGTGGCGCCTCGCTCGCGCGCAGCGGCGGCCTCGAGACTCTGCGGGAAGCCGTGGCCGTAGAAGACGTTGTCGCCGAGCGCGAGCGCGACGCGGTCCGCTCCGACGAAGTTGCGCCCGATCAGGAACGCCTGGGCGAGGCCTTCCGGTCGTGGCTGCGCGGCGTAGGAGATCCGGATGCCGAGGGTGCTCCCATCTCCCAAGAGGCGCTCGAAGCCGCCGAGGTCGTGGGGTGTCGTGATCACGAGCACGTCGCGGATCCCCGCCAGCATGAGCGTCGAGAGCGGGTAGTAGACCATCGGCTTGTCGTAGATCGGAAGGAGCTGCTTCGTGACGCCGCGGGTCACCGGGTAGAGCCGCGTGCCGGAGCCGCCGGCCAGCAGGATTCCCTTCACCGGCCGTTCTCCGTCCCGGTCGGCCGAGGCCGAGCCGCTCCCGCTGATAGGTGCCGCCTGGACGGCTTCGCACCAGTCGCGGTTCTCGAGGTACCAGGCCACGGTGCGTTCGAGCCCGGCTTCGAAGTCGTGGCGCGGCTTCCAGCCGAGCTCCCGGCGGATCCGGGTCGCGTCGATGGCGTAGCGCCGGTCGTGTCCGGGCCGGTCGGCGACGAATCGTTTGAGGTCCGCGTAGGACGAGGCCCCCTGCGCTCGCAGCGCAGCGTTCTCCCGCGCCGGCAGGAGCCGCTCGAGCGCGTCGCAGAGCCGATCGACGACCTCGAGGTTGCGTGCGCTCGTTGCCGCCGCCGATGTTGTACTTCTCGCCGATCCGCCCGCGCTCCAGTACCAGCAGGATCCCCTCGCAGTGGTCCTCGACGTAGAGCCAATCGCGCACGTTGCCGCCGTCGCCGTAGATCGGCAGAGGCCGGCCCTCGACGCGCGTTCAGCATCATGAGCGGGATCAGCTTCTCGGGGAACTGGTACGGCCCGTAGTTGTTGGAGCAGTTCGTGATCAGCGACGGGCAGGCCGTAGGTGTGCTGATAGGCGCGGACGAGATGGTCCGCGCCGGCCTTGCTCGCGGCGTAGGGCGAGTTCGGCGCGTAGGGCGTCTCTTCGTTGAAGAGTCCCGTCGGCGCCGAGCGAGCCGTAGACCTCGTCGGTCGAGACGTGGAGGAAGCGGAAGCGGCTTCGCTCGTCCTCCTCGCGCTCGCGGAAGGCGCAGCGCGCGGCCTCGAGCAGCTCGAAGGTGCCCACGAGGTTGGTCTGGACGAACGCGGCGGGCCCGTCGATCGAGCGGTCGACATGGGTCTCGGCGGCGAAGTTCACGACGCGGTCCGGCCGGTGCTCCCGGAAGACTGCGTCGAGCGCCCGGCCGATCGCAGATGTCCGCCTGGACGAAGTGGAGCCGCGGGTCCGAGAGGCACTCGTCGAGGTTCCGGAGGCTCCCGGCGTAGGTGAGCTTGTCGAGGACCACGACGCGCGAGGACGGTGGTGGAGAGGAGGAAGCGGACGAAGTTCGAGCCGATGAACCCGGCCCCGCCCGTGACCAGCACCGAATCGCGTTCGCTGGGATCACGCTCCGGCATGCAGATCCTCCCCCGCCCGCGGCGGCGTCGGAGTATGCTCCACCTCTTCTCGCCTCGCGCGGGCTCTCCCCTGGTCCGAGGGTGGCACAGGCCCCGCCGCGGCCGAGCGCTCGCTCCATGCGCAACGATCGGTCCAGTTCCGTCGGATCGGCGGGGGATTCTCCGACCTCCCTCCGTGACCAGGATCCATCCGGGAAAACGCTGGATTTGCAGGGGGGCGGCAGTTAGAATGAAAGCATCTGGAACCCCGCACCCGTCTCGTCGGCGCATCCCTTCGAGGCGGAAGCGAAACCGCGTGAGGCCCCCGCCGTGCCGAAGTCCTTTAGCTCCCGCTCCTCGCTCCTCGCTGCCCTCGTCGTCTCGGCCGGGATCTTGTTGTCGCGCGGCAGCGCTGGAGCGATCGGGTTCACGTGCATCACGGGCAACAACGCAGGCCAGTGCGCCATCGGCGAAGCGCAGTTCTCCGCGACGCTCGCCGACCTCGGTGCCGGGCTCGTCGGGCTCACCTTCGCGAACAGCGGTCCGGTCGCATCGTTCATCGCGCAGGTGTACATCGACGATGACGCGGGAGCGTTTGCGAGCATCTCGTCGATCGTGAACGGAGCGGGAACGAACTTCGCGGTCGGCGGAAGCCCTCCAAACCTTCCGGGCGGCAATTCGATCACGCCGGCCTTCTCCGCGACGCTCCGCGCGAGCGCGGTCCGGCCGGGAACGAACAACGACGGCGCCGACCCCGGCGAGTCGTTCTCCCTCCAGCTCGCCCTCGGAGCCGGCGTGTCGTTCGCGGATGTCTCATCCGCCGTCGACGCCGGGACCGTTCGCCTGGGAATCCACGGCCAGGGCCTCGGGCCCCTCGGCGGCAGCGAGGCCTTCGTGAACTCTCCGGCGATTCCGGAGCCCGGCGCGATGCTGCTCTTCGCCGTGGGTTCGCTGGTCGTCGCCCGCAGCGTCCGCGCCCCGCGCTGAGCCCGCCAGGGTTCGGCGAGACAGGCAGCGCGGGCCTCTCGGCGGACGTGCTCCGCTGGTACCTCGACGATCGCATCGCCCAGGGCCCGTTCCCTCGACCAGGTCGGAGAACGGGTGCGCTTCCCCTCGAGGTGCTCGAGGCCGAGGTGGATCGCTGGATCGCGGCCCAGCGCAGCCGGTAGGGGGCTTCGCGCGCCTGGTCAGGACGCTTCCCGCGGGGTTCCCTCGTGGGTCACGCACGCGGCGCGCACGATTTCGTCGTCGAAATCGATCCGGAGCGATCCGTCCTTGACGATCAGATCCAGGAAGGTGCACACGTTGCGCGAGTAGGTCTGGCTCGCGTGCTGGGCGACCATCGACGGCAGGTTGGTCGGCCCGAGGATCGTCACGCCATGGCGGACGACCTCTCGATCGGGATCGGTTCCCTCGCAGTTCCCGCCCGCCTCGGCCGCGAGGTCGACGACGACCGATCCGACCTTCATGTTCGAGAGCGCCGCGTCCGTCACGAGGCGCGGTGCGGCTCTCCCGGGAATGAGAGCCGTCGTGATGATCGCATCCGAATCCTTCGCCGCCTCGGCCAGCCTGTCCTGGATTCGCTGTTCCGCGGACTCCGACACGGCCCTCGCGTAGCCGCCGGTTCCCTCTCCGGCTTCGCCAAGGTCGACCTCGAGGAACTTCGCGCCGAGGCTCTGCACCTCTTCGCGCACGGCGGCGCGAACGTCGAATGCGGTTACGACCGCGCCGAGCCTTCGGGCCGTCGCGATTGCCTGCAGGCCCGCGACACCGGCGCCGAGGACGAGAACGCGCGCGGGCCGAAGCGTTCCGGCCGCCGTGCTGAACATGGGAAACACGCGCGGGAGGTGCAGGGCCGCGAGCAGAACGGCCTTGTAGCCGGCGAGGCTCGCCTGGGACGAGAGAACGTCCATGGCCTGCGCGCGGGTGATTCGCGGGATCCGATCGATGGCGAAGGCCGTGACCTTCCGCTCTCCGAGCCGGACGACGAGCTCGGGGCTCGTGAGCGGCCGCAGGATCCCCACGAGCACGGAGCCGGCGCGGAGCTCTGCGATCCCTTCCGGCGTAGGCGCGTTCACGGTGAGGACGACGTCGGCGCCGAATGCCGAGGGCTCGACCACGGCGCCAGCAGAGCGATAGGCGTCGTCCGGGAAGCCGGCGCTGGTGCCCGCTCCGGCCTCGACGACGACCTCGACGCCGGACTTCACGAGCTTCGTCACCGAGTCGGGGACCAGCGACACGCGCTTCTCGCCCGGTGCCCTCTCCTTCGGCGCGCCGACCTTCACCGGTCCCCCCAACACCGGTCGCCAGACCGGATCTGCGGCAGGGGTGTAGTACGAGATCCACCGGATTTCGGCAAGGCTCGGTGCCTTCCCGCGCTGGGGGAAGGCTGCGGCCCGTTCCGGTGGGCGACGCCGTTCGCTAGAGGACGCCTCGAGCGGCCAAGTCCGAGCTGGCGGGTTGCGTGCTGGCGGATCGGGCCGGACGAACGCGATCCGGGGGCTTCGGCCGATCTTCGGGACGCCGCTGCGTCTCGATCAGCTCGAGCATGTTGAGGGTGAAGGTGGTGGTACCGAGCGCCACCGACAGCACCGCGAGCAACGCGCCGAGAACGGCCCGGGACCAGTGCATCGTGACCTCCCCCCGGGTCGCGTACTCGACGAGGCCCGGCCAGGTCACACCGAGCGCACCTCCCAGGAGAAGGGCGCACCCGATCGCGCGAGAGCGCCGGCTGAAGATGCGGCGCAGGAGCGCCGTCGCGCCCGATCTTGCGAGAGGCCTCGCGTGGGCGAGCACCGCGATCCGATCGGCCACCGCAGTCGCGCAGACCACCAGCGCGCTCGCGACGGCGAGGAGCCACGCGAGCAGGATCCGGTAGATCATCCACTCCTCGAGATGCCCTTCCGTCAGCCACAGCCAGGCCGGAGCAGCGCCGACGGCGATGGCGACCAGCGCGAGGAGCCCCGCCACGATCCCCAGCAGCCGTGCAGGCCGGTAGGCGACGGCCGCGTGGACGATGGTCTGCAGGAATCTCGCCCCGTCCCAAAGCACCGAGAGCTTCGACCGTCCGACGCGCTCGGCGTAGGGCATCGCCACCTCGACGAGGCGGAGCTTGCCCTCGAGGAGCACCCGCGCGCTCATGGCCGGAGTGAAATGGAGCCCATCGGGGAGCGGGTACAGATCGGCGAGCGACGTGCGCCGCAAGACCCGCATCCCGCTCGCCGTGTCGCGGACGCTCTGGCGCGAGAGCACGCCGAGAAGGAACGCGAAGACGAGGTTTCCGACCGTTCGGACCCACGGCATCTCGCTCCCGGCGCCCATCCTCGATCCGAGCGCGAGGTCGGCCTTCTCCCGGTCGAGGGCGCGGCACAGGTCGGCGAAGAAGCGCGGGTCGCAGGTTCCATCTGCGTCGAGAAAGCCCAGGAGGTCGCCTGATGCGAACGCGAAGCCGCACTTGATCGCCGCGCCGTAGCCCCGGTTGCGGTCGAAGGCGAGGACCCCGACCTCGGGGAACCCGCGTGCGATCTCCTCGGTCCGGTCGGTCGAGCCGTCGCTCACGACGAGGATCTCGACGTCGCCGACGCCGCCGTCGGAGCGCAGGTGGTCGCGGGCGGCGAGGCAGCGCGCAACGGTATCTGCGATGGCGGCTTCCTCGTTCAGCGCAGGGACGACGATGGAGAGCCGCTGGGCCATCAGGGAAGGAACTGCTCCGGGTGCGCCAGCTTGCGGGGAAGATATTCGTCGATGACGTAGTTGAGGCCCCACTTCGCCAGCGCCTGCTGCTCCGCGCGAACGCCCATCTTGAGGAGCTGATCGATCGCCCTCCTCCAGGGCGCGTGGGCCTGGAAGAACGGGTCGTTCTTGAGGGCGTCCTTGGCGCGTTTCACGTCGACGTCCTGGAGCGGATGCGTCGGAAGCTGGTACTCGACGATGTCCTGGGGCGTCACGCCGAGGTAACGCGCGTGGGGGACGCAGAAGAACTGCGAGAGATGCGCGGCGTTGCCGGAGCCGACCTTGAGCGTCCGGTAGATGTTCGAGATCCCGTACGGGTCGCAGTCGACGAAGGCGTAGACAGGCAGCCGGCACTCGTCGCTCAGCTTGCGGATGAAGCGGCGCGTGGCGCGGGTCGGAACGCCCGGCCATCGAGACGAGGATGCAGTTTGCCGTCTGCCAGAACTTGTGGCTCTGGAGACGCTGGAAGATGCCGCCGGTCTCGATGGCGAGGATGAACTTCGCGTCGGTCTCGAAGGAGAGGTGCTCGACCGTCGAGGGGATCGAGTAGGCGCCGGAGCCGAAGCGCGTGCAGTCGATCCGCTCGACGCGCTCCGGTCTCGCGGTCGGGATCGAGCACGACGAGGCTGCCCGGCGACGGCGCCGCCGTGCTCGTCGGGGACGAAGCGAAGCTGCTCGCGCGAGACGCCGCGTACCGAGAAGAGCGCCTCGATGTCGTCCATCACGGTGTCCGATTCGGTCTGCTCGTCGAATCGCGCCTCGTCCCAGTTCTTGCTCTGGTAGTAGGCGTCTCGCTTGGTGGCGAAGTCGTTGTTTTCGATCAGCTCCTTCGAGAGCCCCATCATCCGAAGCGTCTGCGCGAAGCTCTTCACCGTGTTCACGGTGAGGGTGCGCACCTTCTTCTGGCGGCCGATCTCGAAGTAGCCCTTCTTGTCGGAGTAGGTGACGTTGCCGAGGGCGCGCACCGGAAATGAGAGGTCGGGCTTCTTGCTCGCGAGGATCTCGCCGTAGACCTCTCCGGCCGTGTCGTGGATCAGGCGCACCGTCGTCTGGTCGAGCGCCTTGTTGCGTGCAGCGACCTTCGTCCCTGCCGGCACTTCCGGTTCGCGACCTTCTTCGGCGTCTTCTTCTTCGCGGCCATCAGAGCCTCCGGCTGCGCTCGAGCACGTCCTTCAGGCTCTCGACGACCCGCTCCCTCTCGCCGTCGTCGAAGCCGAGGATCTGCTGCAGGCCGAGCGCCACCTGCGGGATGTACTTGTCGATGTAGGCGCGCTTCTTCGCCTCGTCGGCTTCGCGCCGCCGCTTGCTGATGAAGTGGGAGACCTTCCGCCCGCACTCCTGGAGGCCGAGACGGATCTCCTTGAGGATCTCGGGATAGCGACGCGATGGCCTCCTTGCTCTCCGACGTGAACGGCACCCAGACGCTGGCGATGTGGACCATGAGGAGCATCGGCCCGATCGGCAGCGCTCCCTTCGGCTGCTGCAGGTGGTAGGCCTTCCAGTCGGTGCCCATGACCGCCTTCGTGATCGCGCACGCCCCCTGCTGATATTGCAGGGGTACGCGGTTGGCGTAGCGGAAGAGGGTGACGGGCTCGTCGGCCGGGAGGTCGCCGCCGTAGGCGAGGCCGACCTCCACCAGGAACGGGTTGCCGCGGTAGACCTCGGGCCGGCGCGTCACGGCGGCGACGAATTCGCTCTTGACCTCCGCGCGCAGCGCGCGCTCGATCAGCGTTTCACCGATGGGTGCGATGCAATCCGTCGGCGGCGCCATGATCTTGGTGGCTTGGATCGCGGCGTGGACGCGCTCGGCCTCCTCCCGCGTCATCTCCGACGGACGCCGGCTCCCTGCGACCTTTGCGCGCTGACAGATCTCGTCGGCGATGCGGCCGGACACCCGCGAGAAGTCCGTCGTGAGGCAGCCTTTCAGGTTCCGTGCCTTCGTGTCGCGGAACATCTGCATGAGGACGCCGAGCTCGACCCCGTAGGGGTGCGGCTGGATCTCGGCGGTCGGGGGCGGCAGCTCGTGGGCGACGCGGGGAAACCTGCGCTCGGCATCGCCGTCGGTCCCCTTGGGCCGCAGGTAGACGATCTCCGCGTGGGGGTTGGCGAGGGAGACCTGCTCGAGATAGGCGTCGACGCCCTGCCGCCCGCCCCGGTACGCCGCCTCGAGCTCGATCTCGACGCGCGTGCCGTGCGGCTTGTCCCAGGCGATCTCGTCGTCGCGGGTCACCCTCGGCTCGTTCTTCTGGGTATCGATCACGAGCTCGAGATGGTGCGCCTTCTTCTTGGGATCGGTCTTCGTGACGATCACGACGGGCTTCCCGGTGGTGAGGAGCCCGTACATGCCCGCTGCGCTGATCCCGATCCCCTGCTGGCCGCGGCTCTGCCGGAGCCGATGGAACTTCGAGCCGTAGAGCAGCCGCCCGAAGACCTTCGGCACCTGGGCGCGGACGATTCCCGGCCCGTTGTCCTCGACGGCGACGCGGAACCGCGTCTCGGCGAGCTGGACGATCTCGACCCGCAGCTCCGGAACGATCCCCGCCTCCTCGCATGCGTCGAGGGCATTGTCGACCGCTTCCTTGACGGTGGTGAGGAGGGCCTTGGTCGGGTTGTCGAAGCCCAGCAGATGCCGGTTCTTCGCGAAGAACTCCGAGACCGAGATCTCCCGCTGCTTCTTCGCCAGCTCGCTCGCGGTCGAGCGCGGGGCGACGGCCGCGGGGCGGCGTGCCCGTCGCGGTCCCGGGGCGTTGCTCGCGGGCGCGCCGTCGGCGCGCGCCGCTGCTTCCAGCTCCAGGACGAGCTGCTCCTCTACAGGCATCCGCCACACCCCCTCGACGGAGTCGCCGCGGGCATGTTCCCTCACCCGCGGAGCAGGTCAAGCCTCGTGGGTGGCGCTTCGACCGGAGCGAGGCGACCGGGTCAGGGGTCGATGAGGTCGCGAAGGCCCGCGCTGCGGAAGCTGCCGCACAGGCGGGCACGGCCGCTGGCGAGCAGGTGGAGGACGGTGGCCACCACCTCGGCCTCCGTTTCGCACTCGTCGCTCACGGCGCCGACCAGCTCGAGCAGCGTCACTTCGAGGCTCTCCTCGGGCGGCAGGGCCTGGATCGGGTACCGGATCGGCCTGGCAGCGTTCATCATCGCCTCCCCCTCACCCCTCGTAACTAGCAGGAACCGTGCCATCGTCTGCCGCCGCCCGAGGCGGCGGATCGTGTCGAAAACGGCCCGACCAGCGTGCCGGCAGCGCCGTTCCCCAAGGGTCACCGGCTGCCGGCCACCCGTCTGACGGAAATCCGGCGCCGGCCGTTCGAAGCCGGACACCGGGCGTCAGAGACCCCAACCGGTCAGATGCCGCAGAGGGGTGGTTCGGTTGCCTGGTAGCTGACGGCCTCGGCAATGGCGGGAGCTCCGACCCGGCCGTCTTCGCCCAGGTCGGCGATGGTCCGCGCGACGCGAAGTACCCGGCGTACGGCTCGAGCAGAGAGCCGCAGGCGGTCCGCCGCCCTTCCCAGGAGACGCCGCGCGTCGGGGGTGGCGTCCACCAGCGCGTCGAGCCGCGAATCGGGGATGCGTGCGTTGGTGAGGGCGCCCGTTTCCAGCGCGCGTTCGCGCTGGCGTGTCCGGGCAGACACGACCCGTTCCCTGACCTCACGACTTCCGGGGCCAGCCCCGGTCCGGTCGAGGGCGCTCCACTCGACGGCGGGCACTCCGACGTGGAGGTCGATCCGGTCGAGGAGCGGCCCGGAGAGGCGCGCCGTGTAGCGCGCGACGGCGCCGTCGTCGCAGCGGCAGTCGCGTTGCCGCGAGAGGCGCCAACCACAGGGGCACGGATTCGCCGCGGCCACCAGCTGGAAGTCGGCCGGGAACGTACAGGAGAGTCGCGCGCGAGCGAGGTGGACCCGGTGGTCTTCGAGGACCTGCCGCAGGGCCTCGAGGGCCCTACGCTGGAACTCGGGAAGCTCGTCGAGAAACAGTACTCCCCGGTGGGCAAGCGAGACCTCGCCCGGGCGCGGCGGGCTCCCGCCCCCGAGCAGGCCTGCGAGGCTCGCCGAATGGTGCGGAGCCCGCAGGGGGCGTCCGGTCACGATGGGCGCTCCGGCATCGAGACGCCCTGCCGCACCGTGGATCCGCGTCGCCTCGAGGGCCTCGTCGAATGACAGGGGGGGTAGGAGACCCGGCAGCCGCCGCGCGAGCATCGTCTTGCCCGATCCGGGGGGGCCGCGGAAGAGGAGGGCGTGGCCCCCAGCGGCCGCCACCTCGAGGGCGCGACGGGCACGTTCCTGCCCCCGAACGTCCGCCAGGTCGAAGGAGGGGTCGGAGGCAAAGGTGGGAAGTGGCGGAGCCGTCGCACGCGGGAGCGGCGCCGCTCCCTCCAGGTGGGCGACCACCTCACCGAGGTGCCCTGCGGCCAGGACCTCGACGCCCGGGGCAAGGGCCGCCTCGCCCGCGCCGTGAGCCGGGACGATCACCGTGTGGCAGCCCCCGTCGCGGATCCCGAGGGTCAGGGCGAGCAGCCCCGGAGTCGCGCGAAGCCTGCCGTCGAGGGCGAGCTCTCCCACGAAGCCCAGTCCGTGAAGGCGCTCGGGCGAGACGCCGGCGGCCGCAGCCAGGATCGCAATGGCGACCGGAAGGTCGAGGCCGGCACCGCTCTTGCGAAGACTCGCCGGCGCCAGGTTCACCGTCACCCGGCGGTCCGGAAATGCGCGACCCGCAGAGACGATCGCCGCACGGACGCGGGCGACGCTCTCCCTCACCGCCGCTTCGGGAAGTCCGACGATGTCCACCCGCGGGAGCTGCGAGCTGAGTCGGACTTCGACCTCGACCGGGACTCCGTCGACGCCGACCAGCGCCGCGCCGAAGACGCATGACATGACGCACCCGCGCGGGACCGGGGGCGAGAGCCGAAGGAGGGGAGAAAGTCGAAGGCAGGGCCCGGCGTCCCGGAGCCCTGCCTTCCACTCTTGAAGAACCCCGCCAGGAGGGGCTCGAATGGTAAGTGGCATCGGCTGCCGAAAAGTGTCACCGCTGCCGCGTTTCGGGGCCGTCGATCCGGGTGCTGCGCTGTCTCGTCTATACTGGCTCGCCGCACCGGGTGCGGAAGAGGTGAGTCCATGCGCGCGGTTCGAATCGTGAGCGTCGTGCGCGGTGTTCTTCTTGTGACCTTCGCCTCATGGATCGCTCTCCAGGGAGTCGGCACAGCGGCGGAGGAGAGGGTCCGCGTCGTCCTGCGGTCGCCGCGTTCCGGTGAGACGATCGAGAATCGGGTTCATCTGGCGCCCCTCGAAGGGAGCGCGCTCGCTCCCGGAGAGCGGCCCTCCCGGTACGACGTGATGATCGTTCTCGACGTCTCGTTCTCGACGCGCTGCGCGAGTGGGATCGACGTGAACGGGGATGGGCGAACCGGCCTCAATCCCCAGCTCGAGCTGCTCCCGCCAGGCACCTACCCCGACGACTCCTGCAACAGTGAGCCGGCCGACTCGGTGCTCGCTGCCGAGGTGGCCGGCGCTCGGAGGCTGGTCGAGACCCTCGATCCAGGCAGGGTGAGGGTCGGGCTGATCACGTTCTCCGGCGACGTCAACAAGGAGACCGGGGGCCGTCTCGATCCGAACCAGTCCGATGCCTGGCTGCAGGTTCCGCTCACCGACGACCCCCTCCTCGTGCAGCGGGCCCTCGACACGGTGCTGACCCGCGGCCCCCATGGCGCCACGAACTTCTCCGCCGGCATCCGGCGCGGGATCTCGGAGCTCGCGGGGCTCACCGGGGCGCGGAGCGAGCCGCGCAAGGACTCCAAGGGCGTGATCCTGTTCCTCACCGACGGTATCCCGACGTTCCCGATCGGGCGGGCCGAGGACAGCGACGCTGGCGATGTCGAGGCCGCGCTCAACGCCGCTCGGCTCGCACATCAGGCAGGCGTCACCGTCCACACCTTCGCCGTGGGGCCCGATGCGCTCACGAACCCGGTGGCCGCGACGGAGATGGCACGGGTGACCCTCGGTACGTTCACTCCCGTCCGGAACCCGGGTGACATCATCGCCGTCCTCCAGGGCGTGTCGTTCGCCAACATCGAGGATGTAGTCGTCACGAATCTCACGACCGGCGACTTCTCGACCGACGTACAGCTCGAGCCCGACGGGAGCTTCAGCGGATTCGTTCCCGTACGAGAAGGACGGAATCGCATTCGCGTGACGGCGCTCGCGACCGACGGGCAGAGCGGCAGCATCGAAGCCGACGTCGACTTCAGGATGGCCGGGCTCTCGGAGCGCGAGCTGGCGAAGGAGCTCGATCGCATTCGCGAACGCAACAAGCAGCTCCAGCTCCTGGTCGAGCGGAAGCGAATCGAGGAGTTCCGCTCGCGAGAGAAGCAGCGCAAGGAACTCCAGCTCGAGGTCGAGACGCCGGAGGGCACGCGGTAGGACGCTTCCGGGCGGAGGGGCCCGCGTCAGAGAGGAACGGCGGACGCGTCGGTGATCTCGCGGTTCTTGAGCTTCCCGTTCTCGTAACGGGACCGGACGTCGATCGTACCGTCTCCGTTCGCGTCTTCCTCGCGCAGGGAGATCAGCGCCTTGCCGTCCTGCTGGACGTAGGTCTCGAACGTGTCGGGCTTCCCGCTCCCCTGGCGGTCCTTCTCGATGCGTGAGATCACGTCGCTCTCGCCTTCGCCCGGCGAGAAGGTCGTCCAGGTGTCGATCCGGCCGTCCTTGTTCGTGTCCTCCTCGGAGCGGACACGGCGCCGCTGCTCGTAGGCGATGGAGAGGTCGACCTGGCCGTCGTTGTCGGTATCGTGCCGCTCCTCGACCAGCGAGTCGCCTTCGTACCTGAAGAATGCATCGCGGACGCCGTCGCCGTTGCGATCCACCTCGCGGGTCGCCATCCGCCCCGCGATGTAGGTTTCAAAGGTGTCGACCTTCCCGTTGCGGTCCGAATCGACCTCGCGTGCCGCGATCTGCCCTGCGCGGTAGAGGCTCCACGCATCGATCGTGCCGTCGTAGTCGAGATCATTCTCCTTGCGAAGGAGAGCGCCCGAACCGGAGTCGATGAAGACCACCTCCTCGGGCTTGCCGTCTCCGTCCGCGTCGAGGGTGCGTCGCTTGACGGTGAGGGGAGCATCGTTGTCCCACGTTGCCGCGGCGATTCGAACCGTCTGCTCCTCGTAGACCGAGGCCGGGAGATCTCGCTCCGGCGGGGCGGCCGGCGCCACGCGGGGGTCCGACTGGTCGCGCAGGTCGCCGGCGGTCGGCGCCGGTCCGGGCTCGATCGCGGCGGACCGGACGGCGCTGCGCCCCTCGACGCTGCGAAGCAGCTCTTCCTGCCGCTTCAGCTCCTCCTCGATCTCGCTCTCGAGGGAGGCCTGGCGGCGTTCCTCGCTCTCGATCTGCTCCTCCAGCGCGCGCTCGCGGTCGCGTTCCTGCCCGCTCGGGTAGCCATACCCGCCCGGGTAGCTGCCGTACCCGCCACCGCCGTACCCACCGCCGTAGCCCCCACCGCCGGAGAGCGGAACGTCTCCCGTGACGGCGCTGTAGACGAGGAGGATCGCCGCTCCGGCCGCAGCCCCGAAGGGACCCGCTTGCCCCCCGATGATCGCGCCGATGAGCATGCCATTGAGAGCGCTGGATGCGCGCTGTCCGAGCGTCGGGCCGGACGGGATCGGAGCTGCCGCGCTCGGCGGCCCGGCGCCCGCGGCGGGGTCGGCCGGGGTGGTGGTGTAGCCGGGATCGGTCGGATCGTTCGAGGCGGTGGCTGCCGCGGGACCGCTCGAGGGTTGGGGGAGGTGCGCCGGAGTGCCCGCCGGGAGGCCTGCAGGCGCGGGCTGGGTCGTGCTGCATCCCGTCAGGCCAACGGCGCCCAGCGCCAAGCCGAGGGCCGAGGCGATGACGAGAGTCGACCCCTTCGGACGGCGAAGCGCCATGGCGCTTTCTCCCTGGTCCAGTGTGTGTACCACACGGGCGGTTTCGTTTCCCTGCGCGCCGGCTCCCACAGGCAACGCCCCTTCTGGGATCGGCAGATCCGGCCGTCCCCTGAGGCTCGCGGATCCTTGACTTCATTGTCACCGTCGCGTATCCGAAGAAGCACGGTGGAGCGTCAGGCGGGGCGGGAAGTCCGGCCGGGGCCTGACGCGGCGCGCGCATCCCAGGGGCGCACGTGGGCCTGACGCTGATCCGGAAGGGCGATGGGGCGCGGCCCAAGCGGGACGCCCGCATCGCGCTGGTCCTGGCGGGGGGGGCCGTATCGGGCGGCGCCTTCAAGGTGGGCGGCCTCAAGGCCCTCGACGACTTCCTCGTCGGCCGGAAGGTGGCGGATTTCGACCTGTATCTCGGGCTGTCCGCCGGTTCGATCCTCGCGGTCTCCCTCGCCTCGGGGATCACCCCCGACGAGATGATCAAGGTGCTGGAGGGCACCAGCGCGCGCATGGGGCAGCTGCGCCCGGTGGACTTCTACAACCCGAACTGGCGCGAGTTCCTCTCGCGGCCGGCCAAGCTCGCCTACGACGTGCTGTCGTACCTGCCGTCGGTGAGCAGCGATCTGCTGCGTGGGATCCCAGGTCTTCCGGACGCGCTCGCGCCGACGCTCCGGGAGTTCGTGAAGGAGCGCAGCTACACCACGGCGGAGGCCGTGGCGATGGCGCTCATCGAGCACGTCTCTCCCAAGCGCGAGATCCCGTCGCTCACCAACCACATTCCGTCCGGCTTCTTCGACAACGTGAGTCTCGAGCGCTGGCTGCGCCGCAATCTCGAGCGGGTCGGGATGCCGAACGACTTCCGGGCCTTCGAGCGCAAGCGCGGGCGGCAGCTCTACATCTCGGCGTGCGACCTCGACACCGCGGAGCGGGTCGTCTTCGGCGCGGACGAGAACGCGGAGGTCTCGATCTCCCAATCGGTACAGGCTTCGACGGCGCTCCCGCTCTTCTACAAGCCCGCGCGGATCAACGGCATCGATTACATCGACGGCGGCGTCCGCCACACCGCGAACATCGACGTCGCCATCGAGAAGGGGGCAGACCTCATCGTCTGCTACAACCCGTTCCGTCCGTTCCTGAACCGGATCGATTCGCCGGACACCGAGGCGTCCTACTTCTCGAATGGTCGCTATCTCTCGGACCGTGGGATGAAGGTCGTCCTCAACCAGGTCTTCCGCACGCTGCTCCACTCCCGCCTCAAGCTGGGCGTCCAGCGCTATCTCGCAGACGACCGCTTCCAGGGCGACATCGTGCTGCTCGAGCCGAGAGAACAGGACGCCCAGTTCTTCGCGCTCAATCCGCTGGCGTTCTGGAAGCGCTCCGAGGCGGTCCGGCACGGATTCGAATCGGTGCGCCGGACGATCGAGCAGAACTTCGATCAGCTCCGGGCCGTCTTCGCGCGCTACGGCCTCGACATCAACCGCAACGCGGCACGCCGCAAGGCCGACCGGGTCCGCGCCGCTCGCGGCTGGCAGGAGGGCGAAGAGCCCGTGCCGGACGCGTCCGAGCCGGCCCTCCGGCTCGTCTCCACCGACCGCGCCTGAGCCCGCTCTACGTCTCGCCCCTCGGGGAGTCCCTTCGGGTATTGCCCCCGGGGCACATCTTGTGCTAACAAGGGCCAATCCCCGATGGAACGACCCAACCAGAGCTGGGGCCGCTCGCGCCGTGCCGCGAGCCGATCCCTGCGGCCGCCGAGCGATGTGTACCCTGATCCTGCTCCACCGCTGCGTAGGCGCGGCGCCGCTGTTCGTGGCCGCCAACCGCGACGAGTTCCTCGACCGGCCGGCGGCACCCCCCGCGCTGCTGGAGGGTGACGGGCCTCCCGTTGCCGCACCGCTCGACCTCCGGGCCGGAGGGACCTGGCTCGGGGTGAACGCAAGCGGGGTCTTCGCAGCGCTCACCAACCGACCCACCCGGCGCCCGGATCCCGCCCGGAGGTCGCGGGGCCTCCTGGTGCTCGATGCCCTGGCCGAGGACAGCGCGGCAGCCGCCTCCGACCGTCTCGCCTCCCTCCCGGTGGGCCTCTACAACCCGTTCAACTTGGTGGTGGCCGACGCCGACCGCGCGTTCGTCCTCGTGTACGGCGATCAGCTCCGGCTCGCGTCGCTCGCTCCGGGGGTCCATGTGATCGGCAATGCCGATCCGCTCGCTCCAGACATTCCCAAGGTGGCGCGGCTCCGGGCGCGCGCCGAGGCTGCGACCCGCGGACCGGCGGAGGAGGTTCTCGGCGCGCTCGGCGAGATCTGCCGGACCCACGAGGGTGGTGGGGCAGCCCTCGACGACACCTGCATCCACACGCCCGCGTACGGGACGCGCAGCTCGACGCTGCTGCGGCTCGGAGGCCCGTTGCGGACCGACGCCTTCCACTTCGCCGACGGTCCCCCTTGCCGTACGGCCTACGAAGATTTCACCCGGCTCCTCGGCTCGGCAGGTCGTACGACCTGCGAGAGCCCAGGACCCCGAGCCGCGAGGACAGCCCGTTGAGGCGCATCGGAAGCAACATCCGGAAGCAGAACACGGACGCGAAGGCCCACCGCCCTACGCGCAACATCATCCGCTACTCCGACGCGGAGCCCCCCCGCAACGACTATCCCCGCCGGATCGTCTCGCCGCCGCGTCCCAAGGGATGCTGCACCGACGAGAACCGGACGATGGTCGGAAAGGTGCAGGAGGTCGAGGGCTTCAAGTTCTGTTACAAGATCTGCACCACCTGTGGCCATGCGGTGAAGTTCTTCTTCCCGGCGGTGGAATCGACGAGCTCGGCGGTGAAGGAATACCGCCAGTGGAAGCGCTACACGATCCAGTGACGCCGTTCGCGTGGCTCGACGGCTTGATCGACATCGAGCGTTCGCCCCGTGCAGCCGCGCACCGTCTCTCGCTCGACCCCGTTTGCGGGCTCCTCGATCGGATCGGCCATCCCGAGCGTGGGCTCTCGGTGGTCCACGTCGCCGGATCGAAGGGCAAGGGGTCGACGGCGCTGCTCGCGGAGGCGGTCCTTCTCGAGGCCGGTGAGCGGGTCGGGACCTTCGTGTCTCCTCATCTGGAGCGCTGGACCGAGCGCTTCCGCATCGGCGGACAGGAGGTCCGGCCGGCAGCGCTGGGTCGCGTCCTCGATGCGATCCGTCCCCACGTCGACGCGCTGCGCGCCGACCCGGACACGCCCGATCCGAGCTTCTTCGACACCATCACCGCCGCGGCGCTGCTGCTGTTCCACGATGCGCGGGTCGACCGAGCCGTCGTCGAGGTCGGCCTCGGCGGAAGGCTCGACTCGACCAACGTGGTCGACGCAGCGGTCTCCTGCATCACCAGCATCGAGCTCGAGCACACCGATCGGCTCGGAAGCACGCTCGCCGAGATCGCCGCCGAGAAGGCCGGGATCATCAAGGCCGGGCGACCCGTCGTGACGGGCCGGCTCCCGGACGAAGCCGCTGCGGTCGTGGCCGAGCGTGCGCGTACGCTCGGCGCGCCGGTCTCGGTCCTCGGGCGCGACTTCCACGTCGAGATCCTCGCGGAGCGGCCACTTCGAGGTGTCGATCTGCGGCTGCAAGATGGATCCGTCGCCATCTCGGCGTCGCTGCCGGTGGCAGGCCGTCACCAGGCCGAGAACGCTGCGGTCGCCGTCGCCGCGATCCGGAGGCTCGGTGCGCATGAGGAACCCGCCCTCACCGCGGCGGCAGGGCGCGCTCTCGCGAAGGCCGTGCTGCCGGGCCGCATCGAGGTCCTCGGCGAGCGGCCATGGATCGTGGTCGACGCCGCCCACACCGAGCGATCGGCCTCGGTGCTGGCGGCGGTGATCTCGGGGGTCTCGAGGCGGCGCACCCGCCTGCTCCTCTCCGTCTCCGCCGGAAAGCGCCTCGGGGCGATCCTCGCGCAGCTCCTCCCGCTGGCGGACGACGTGGTCGCGACGCGTGCCGAGCCCGTCCGCTCCCTCGGGTCAGGCGAGCTCGCGCACGCCGTTCGCTCCGCCGCGCCCGGTCTCCCGGTGCGCGTCATCGACGATCCGGCCGAAGCCGCCCGCGCGGCCCTCCACGGGCTCACGGACCGCGACCTCCTGCTGGTGACCGGGTCGGTCTACCTGGCAGGGATCGCACGCGGAGTACTCGGGACCGCTCCCCGGACCCGGGGCTGACGGAAACGCCCGGACCGGGACCTCGCGGAGGCCGCGAGGGGAGGGGTTCCCGGTCCGGGCGTCGAGCGTGGCCGAGACGCCCGGGCCGAGACCTCACGAGGGACGCGAGGGGAGGGGTTCCCGGCCCGGGCGTGGTGAGCCGTGCGAACGTCTGGTTGTAGGGAAAAGCAATCACCATGCCACGCGTCACCGGTCCGAAAGCGCGCCCGCAACCCGTCGGACTCGCGGTGGAATCCTCGTTCCGACGGAGCGGCCCCCGGAGTCCGGCGGTGGCCGCTCCGTGTAGCGGGTGACACAAATTGTGGACTCTCGACTGCGGGCAGGGCCCCGCGATCGCCGGCTGCCGCGGTGCCCGCCGCGACGTCGTTATACTGCGTGCCGCATGGCCCGTTCCGCCCCCCTTGCGAGCCACCCGGATGCCGGCCACTTGGAGTCCGGGCGCATCGCGATCCGCTGGCGCTCGCTGGCGCAGGGCGGTCCGTCGTCGATCGAGGAGGCTCCCCTCGTTCCCGGGGCGGCGCGACTGGGCCCCGCAGAGGTGGCGGTCGCGTTCGACCTCGCCGATGGGTCGGTCTCGATCGACGCAGCCGTCCGCAGCGCCGCCGACTCGCCGCTGCGTCTCGACGCGCTGATCGTCGGCCTGCGCTGGACGCCGTCCGATGCACGGGAGCTCCGCTTCCTGCGCCATGGCTGGCAGTCGTGGTCTTTCACCGGAAGCCGGCCCCTCGACGAGCGGGGCGAGGCTCCGTTCGCGTCGGGCGCGTGGCTGCGCGGCATGTTCCACGCGCTCGGGACGCCGCCTCCCGACCGCTTCGGGTGGCACGAATCGGATCTCGTCACCGTGATGGGGCCGGCCGTCGGAGCAGGCGCGTGCCTTGCAGGTGTCCTCGAACACGGCAGGAGCTTCGGCGTCGTCTTCGTGCGGCGCGACGGGGATGCCGTCCAGATCGAGGTCGAGCTGCGCGTCGAGGCGGAGATGGCTCCCGGCGAACGCCGGGAGCTCGAACGCGTCCGGGTCTGCCTCGGTGACGATGCGGCGCGCCTCCTCGAGGCCTTCGCCGCCGAGCACGGGCGGACGGCGGGTGCGCGGACGCAGCGGCCGTTCCAGGCGGGGTGGTGTAGTTGGTATCACTTCTTCCACGACGTCACCGAGCAGGACGTGCTCCGGAACCTCGACGCTCTCGCGAGGGCTCGTAGCGAGATCCCGATCACCCTGGTCCAGCTCGACGACGGCTATCAGCGAGCCATCGGAGACTGGCTCGACACGAACGCGAAGTTTCCGCGAGGCCTCGCTCCGCTCGCCGCAGACATCCGGAGCGCAGGCTTCGACGCGGGGCTCTGGACCGCGCCGTTCTGCGTCGCTCCCGACAGCGCCCTCTTCGCTGCCCAGAAGCACTGGCTTCTGCGCGAGGGCGAGCGCCTGTTCCACGGCCTCTTCCACCCCGCGTGGACACCGACCGCGCGGATCCACGTCCTCGACGCGAGTCGCGAAGAGGTCCGAGAGCACCTCACGAGCGTCTTCCGTGAGCTCACCCAGATGGGGTTCTCCTATCAGAAGCTCGACTTCCTCTACAGCGAGGCCATGGACGCCGATGCGTTCGATTTGTCGGTCTCCCGGGCCGAGCGCCTGCGTCTCGGACTCGAGGCGATCCGCCGAGGCTGCGGACACGACACCTTCCTGCTCGGCTGCGGATGTCCGATGGGACCCGCCGTCGGTGTGGTGGATGGGATGCGGATCGGCCCCGACGTTGCGCCGAGCTGGGCGGTCGACGACGAGACTCCGATCGCCGGGATCGAGACGACGCGCCCTTCGACTCGCAACGCCCTTCGCAGCATCCTGAACCGTGCCTGGATGCACCGGCGTCTGTGGCTGAACGACCCGGACTGCTTGATGTCGAGGGTCGTCGATACGAAGCTCACGAGGGCCGAGGCGCATACGCTCGCCGCAAGCATCGCCGCCACCGGCGGCATGGTCCTGTTCTCGGACGACGTGCCGAAGCTCGACGACGGGAGTCGGGAGCTCGTCGCACGGACGCTCCGCCTGGCGCGGGAGGTCGACGATGCGGGCGACGTGGGGACTGCACGCGTTCCGGCCCTTCTCTGCACCGAGTTCCCCGAGCTCGTCGTCGCGAGGGTCCAAGGCGGCGCGCTGGCGCTTTGCGTGAACGCC
The DNA here is from genome assembly GCA_963710635.1 of uncultured delta proteobacterium. GTDB lineage: Bacteria > Myxococcota_A > UBA9160 > UBA9160 > UBA9160 > MYXO. The sequence goes on along the minus strand of CAVQAY010000004.1, from coordinate 2,636,233 downwards.
GGGGAGGTCCCGGCCGAGAGGACGATCGACCCGGCGTCCCTCGGCCTCGGACGGCCGGTCGTGTCGGTCGAAGGCCCGTCCGGCGTGGCGGGGGGCGGCGGGCCCGTTCGCGTCTCGCTCGAGCCCCATGCGAGCACGATCCTCCGCATCCGGACCGGCCCTCCGCTCGCGGTCTTCTGCGACTTCGACGGCACGTTCCTCGTCCAGGACGTCGGCTCGGCGCTCGCCCGCCGCCACGTTCCCGATCAGCGTCTTCACGGCTGGGAGCGCCTCCAGCGGGGCGAGATCAGCGCCTGGGAGTACACCGTCGGCATTCTCGACGGCCTGCCCCTTCCGGAGGACGTCGTCGACGAGTTCCTGCAAGGGGTCGACCTCGATCCCGGCGCGCGAGCGCTGGTCGACTGGTGCGGCGAGCAGGACGTTCCGTTTCGCGTCCTCTCCGACGGCTACGACCGGAACGTTGCACGGCTGCAGGAGATCCACGGCGTCCGGTTCGCGTTCGATGCGAACCGCCTGCGCTACGAAGACGGCCGTTGGCGTATCTCCCCGGCCAGTCCCGACGCCGGCTGTGGCTGCGGGACCGGGAACTGCAAGCGAGGGAGGATCGATGCCTACCGCCGGCACCATCCGCGGGTGGTCGTCGTCCACATCGGCAACGGTCGTATCTCCGACCTCTGCGGCGCCCTCGCCGCGGACGTCGCCTTCGCGAAGGGCAGCCTCGCCGAGGCCCTCGAGAAGCGCGGCGTACCGTTCGTTCGTTTCGAAACACTTCACGACGTGATCATCGAGCTCGGCAGGCTCCTGGAGCAGCCTGTACGCGAGACCCGTCGCACCGAAACGCGGCGGTGAAGCCCGAGATCGCCAGGGCTGGCGCCGTGTCGCAGCGGAGCGCTCTCGTCGTGGGCGCGGGCTTCGCGGGCCTCGCTGCAGGGTTCCGGCTGCGGGAGCATGGGTTCGCAGTCACCGTGCTCGACCGCGAATCGTCGCCGGGCGGCCGCGCGCGGTCGGTGTGGCTCGCCGGTGCCGAGATCGATCCGTGTGCAGCGCTCCTCTTCACGAGCGACCGGGCCCTGGTCGCGCTTCTCGGCGATCTCGGCCAGCCCGACGAGCTCGAGGCGTGGGGGCCCGGCGAGATCCGGCGCGCGGGGCGCGACGCGGTCCTCGCCAATCTCGCCCTGTGCCGCCCGTCGGCGACCAGGCCGCCCGCCGGCGTTCGCTGGCGCGACGCCGCGCGAACCGTCCGTCTCGACCGGCTCGCGGCGCGATACGCAGCGCGGGTCGACCGTGCCGAGCCCGAACGCGGCGCCGCCCTCGATGACCGGAGCGCCGCCGAGTGGGCGCGGCTCTACTTCGGACCGACCGTTCTCGATTCGTGGATTTCGCCATGGCTCGCTTCGATGACCCTGGGCGACGATTCCGAGGCGAGCCGGCTGCTGTTCCTGCTCCACTACGCCGCGACGCGCGCCGCGTCTCCGGCGAGCCTTCGTGCGGGCCCCGGCGCCCTCGCAGAGGCTCTCGCCCGGCGGACTCCGACACGATTTGGTGTCGAAGTCGAAGCGGTCGAGGCGCGAGAGGGTGGAGAGTTCGAGGTCGCCGTCCGGGAGGCCGGCGGGCGGCGCCGGATCGCCGCCGACGCGGTCGTGCTCGCCGTGCCCCCCGCGATCGCCCTCGCCGTGGGGGCCGCCGTCCTCACAACGGCGGAGAAGGACCATCTCGCGGCGGTCCGGATGCGGCCCGCGCTGAGCGTCGCCTTCGTGACGCGGCGGAGCGCCGCGATGCCTTCCCGCCGCATCGTCGTGTCGCCGGCAGGCCGCCCGCTCCAGACGCTGCAACGCGATGCGGGCGGATCCGGATCGCGTCCGAGCGGCTCGCTGGTCGCCGTCGCTTCGGGGGATTTCGCCGCGTCGTGGGCGGACGAGAACGACGACGTCGTCGTTCGGCGGCTGACGGCAGAGGCCGAACGCATCGCTCCCGGCGTCCTTCGCGAAGTCGAGGCGGCGCGTGTCCTCCGGTTTCCCGAAGGCCTCCCGTGCTTCGGGGTCGGGCACTACCGTGCGCTCGGCCACCTGCGGAGGGTCGAGGCCCGCCAACTCGCCGCGGGTCGCCGGCTCGTCCTGGCCGGCGATCACACCATGGGGCCGCGGATCGAGGACGCCATCGCTTCCGGCCTGCGCGCCGCGGACTCCCTTGCGGCTGCCGGCTGACGCCGCGCCGGAAGTCGGTTGGATCCTAGGGCGCCAGGGAGACCGGCGTCTTTCCGATCGCGCCCGTCGGGCCGCTGCTCCCGGGAAAGTGTGGTGACTACGGCACGAGCCGGACGAGCGTCACGCCGTCTCCCCCGTCCTCCTGGGCAGCGGCGGCGAAGCGCTGCACGTAGCGGGACGAGGAGAAGTGGCGCCGGAGCGCGTCCCGCAGGGCGCCTGTGCCGAGGCCGTGGACGACGACCAGCGCGGTCTCGCCGCGCGCCGCGGCGCGGTCGAGGGCCTCGTCGAGTTGCGAGATCGCGTCGTCGACGCGGAGCCCTCGCACGTCGATCCGGTCGCCGATCGCATGGAGCATCTCGTCTGCGGGAGCGGGCCCAGGAACGGGCGGCACCGGAGACTCCCGGCGGCGCGGAGCAGCGCGCGCCGCGGACTCGGCCGACGGCATCGCTGCGAGCTGTGCGGCGGGGAGCAGGAGCCGCGCGCTTCCGACCTGCACCGCCGCGCGTCCGCGTCGATCCGGGAGCGCAACGAGTAGCCCGCGGCCGGCGCCGCGGATCCGCACTTCGTCTCCCGGGCGCGCGCGGCGCCAGTCGACCGGATCGAGCGCCTCCTCGGGAGCCGGCGTCACTCCGGCCGTCGCGGCGGCCTCTCGGGCCTCCTCTGCCAGCGCTTCGAGCCGCTCGCGCGCGTGCGCCGCGTCTTGCGCCGTCGCCCCGCGCTGGAGGTCGCGGATCACCGCAGCGACCTGGGAGTGGGCTTCCCGGAACGCGTGGTCGAGGTCCTGGCGCATGCTCCGGTAGAGCGCGTCGCGCCTCGCCTGGAGCTGCTCGAGGCGCTCGCGGTACTCGGCACGGGTGGCTTCCGACTCGATCCTCAGGCGCCGGGCCTCCCGCTGCTCGGTTTCGAGGGCGACGCGGTGGGCGGAGAGCTCCGTGAGCAGGCGATCGAGGCGGCGGTCCTCGCGGTCGAGGAGCGAGTTCGCCCGGTCGAGGACCGACGGATCGACGCCCATCCGGGCTGCAACGGCCATGGCCGACGACACGCCGGCGACGCCGACCCGCATCCGGTAGGTAGGCGCCAGGGTGTCGGGATCGAACTCGAAGCTCGCGTTCAGGAAACGCTCGTCGACGCCGGCCATCTCCTTCAGGAGGTTGAAATGCGTCGTCGCGACGACGCGCGCTCCGGCGTCGGCGAGTCGCTCGAGAATCGCCTGCGCCAGCGCGGCGCCTTCACTCGGATCGGTTCCCTGGCCCACCTCGTCGAGGACGACGAGCGTGTTCGGCGACGCCTGCGAGAGGATCCGCGCGAGATTCGCCACGTGGGCAGAGAACGTCGACAGGCTCTCGCGCAGATCCTGCTCGTCGCCGATGTCGGCGAGGACGCGATCGACCAGGTCGACGCGTGCGCCGGGGCCCGTGGCCACGTGGAACCCCGCACGGGCGAAGAGGGCAGCCAGGGCGACGGCCTTCATGAGGACGGTCTTTCCGCCTGCGTTCGGCCCCGAGAGGACGAGGACGCGGGTCGTTCCCTCGAGCCGCACGTCGTTGGCGACGACCCGGTCCGGCGGGAGCAGCGGGTGCCGGAGCTGCGGCAGGCGGAAGACCCCGTCGCCGGCCACCTCGGGGAGGGTTCCCTCCATCTCGACGGACAGATGGCCCCGCGCGAAGGCGAGATCGACGGACGCGAGGGCGGCCAGGTTGGCGTCGATGGAGGGGAGCGCAGACGCGGCCCTGCCCGAGAGATCGCGCAGGATCCGGAGGGTCTCACGCTGTACCTCGAGCTCTGCGCGCCGCAGGCGATTGCTGACCTCGACCACCGCCTCGGGCTCGATGAACAGCGTCGCGCCCGACCCCGACGCGTCGTGGACGATTCCGCGGACCCGGCCGCGCGCGTCGGCCCTCACCGGGAGCACGAAGCGGTCGTTCCGGCGGGTGACGAACTCGTCCGACAGGCTCGGGGCGATCTCCGGGTCCTGGAGGAAGGCTGCGATCCGGCGCTGCACCTCGGCGGAGAGGTGCCGGACGCCGGCCCTCGCGTCGGCGAGCACCGGTGACACAGCGTCGACGAGCTCTCCCTCGGCGTCGAAGCTGAAGTCGATGTCGGCTTCGAGCTCGCGCAGCTCGACGAGGGTGCCTGCGACGGCGGCGAGCCGCGGCGCCTCCTCGCTGCGGTGCGAGAGAAAGCCTCGCACCGCGTGAAACGTCGACAGCGCGGCCCCGAGATCCTGCAGCTCGTGAACCGACAGGACGCCGCCTCGCGCGAGGCGGCCGAGGACCGGACCGAGATCGGCGACGTCGCCGAGGGGAGGGGGGCCAGGCCCCTCGAGGAGGCTGCGCGCCTCGCTGGTCTCGAGGAGGCGCTCGCGCGCAGCGGCCGCGTCGGGCTCGAACAGGCTTCGCGATCCGTCGCGCTCGGGAGCGCATCGGTCGCGTCCCCCGGGAGTGCGGGCGTGGGCACGCAGGCGCTCCAGCACCTGCGGCCACTCGAGGCGATCGAGCGTCCGCCCGGATACGTGGAAGGTCAGAGGGCCCGCATTCCCGTGATGTGCTCGCCGAGGATCAGCGTGTGGACGTCGTGGGTGCCCTCGTAGGTTCGGACGGTCTCGAGGTTCACCATGTGCCGCATGGCCGCGTAGTCGTCGACGATGCCGTTGGCGCCGAGAAGGTCGCGGGCCTCCCGCGCAATCCGCAGCGCCACGTCGACGTTGTTCATCTTGGCCATGGAGACCATGGCGTGGTGGAGCTTGCCTTCGTCCTTGAGGCGCCCGATACGCAGCGCGAGGAGCTGCCCCTTGGTGATCTCGGTCAGCATGAAGACGAGCCGCTGCTGGGCGATCTGTTTGCCGGCCAGCGGGCCTCCCTGCACGACGCGGTCCCTGGCGTAGCGAAGCGCCTCGTCGTAGCAGGCCATGGCGGCGCCGAGCGCACCCCACGCGATTCCGTACCGCGCCTGGGTGAGGCACGAGAGCGGGCCCTTCATTCCCACGACGCCGGGAAGCCGGCTCTCGTCGGGCACCTCGACGTCCGAGAGGAACAGCTCCGACGTGACCGACGCCCGCAGCGAGAGCTTCCCCTTGATGTCACGCGCCTCGAAGCCGGGCGTTCCCTTCTCGACGAGGAATCCCTGGATGCCGTCGTCGGTTCGCGCCCACACGAGCGCGACGTCGGCGATGCTCCCGTTGGTGATCCAGCGCTTGGTGCCGCGGAGGACCCACCCCGCCCCCTTCTTGTCGGCACGCGTCCGCAGCCCCGACGCGTGGCTCCCGAAGTCCGGCTCGGTGAGGCCGAAGCAGCCGATGGCGTTTCCGGCCGACAGTTGTGGAAGCCAGCGCTCCTTCTGCGACGTCGATCCAAAGGTGTGGATCGGGTACATGACGAGCCCGCCCTGGACCGACGCGAAGGAGCGCAGACCCGAGTCGCCTCGCTCGAGCTCCTGCATCACGAGGCCATAGGCGACGTTGTTCATCCCGGCGCAGCCGTAGCCGTGGAGGTTCGCGCCGAACAGCCCCAGCTCGGCCATGCGCGGGACGAGTTCGAGCGGAAACGCCCCGTCCTGCCGGAAGTACTCCTGCACCAGCGGCAGGAAGTCCTTCGAGACGAAGTCGCGAACGGCGTCGCGAGCGAGGCGCTCCTCCTCGGCGAGGAGCTCGTCGAGGAGGAGGAAGTCGGGGGCGTCGAAGCGGGCCAAGCGGGAATCCCTCCGCGAAGGTTCGCGCCGAGGATAGCCCCGCGTGCGCGTGTCAGGCGGCCGGCTCTTCGACGCCCTTCTCGATCTCGCGCAGCTTCCGGGTGATCTGGCCGAGCTTGCGGTCGAGCCGCTGCACCTCGCCACGAGACGCGATCTGGAGGGCTCCGAGGATCGCCTCGACGCCGGACTCGAGCTGCCGGGACGCGTCGTCCCGCAGGCTCGCCGCGCGCTTCACGAGGGGAAGCTTCTGGGCGCGGCCGACCAGTCGGGCGACCTCCTTCTGGGCGCGGTGCTCGAGCTTGCGGCGGCGGGCCGAGAGCTCCTTCTCGACGGTCTTCCGACGGGCGTCGACCTGCCTTTGGAGCTTCTGGATGCGACGGCTCGCCTGGCCGACCGCGGACTGGATGCGCTCGATGCCGTTCTCGACGAGGGACTGTTGGGCCATGGGTTCCTCCCGAAGCGCGCGGGGCGCGCGTTCCGGCGAGGAATAACACATTGCGTCATTGCGTCAAGAACGGTGGCCTAGAGCCGGGCGAGCGCGCAGGCCCAGGTGAAGCCCGACCCGAAGGCCGTCATGGCGACGAGCTGGCCGGGCTTGGCGAGCCCCGCGTTTCGCGCCTCCGACAGCAGGATCGGGATCGCTCCGGCGGAGCAGTTGCCGTAGCGGTCGATGTTGTTGAGGCACTTCTCGGGCGGGATCCCCATCTGCCCGGCGACGTACTCGTTGATCCGCAGATTCGCCTGGTGGAACAGGAACAGGTCGACGTCGTCCAGCTTGAGGCTCGCTGCCGAGAGGGTCTCGCGGAGCACCTCGGGCATGCGTGTCACCGCGTGCTTGAACACGAACTTGCCGTCCATCTTCGGGTAGATCCTGCCGTCGTCGATCATCTCGTGGGTGATCCGGTAGGGCCGGAGCGCGCAGCCCGGCGCCTCGATCCAGAGCTTCTGCGCGTGCTTTCCCTCGGCGTGCAGGCGGATCTCGAGGATGCCCGCAGGGTCGCTCGGGTCGTCGTTGGCCTCGACGACCGCTGCGCCGGCGCCGTCTCCGAAGAGAACGGCCACGTCGCGCCCGCGCGTCGCGAGCTCGATCCCCATCGAATGCACCTCGCAGCCCACCACCAAGACGCGGTCGAACTGCCTCGAGCGGACGAAGCTGTTTGCGACCGCCAGGGAGTAGAGGAAGCCGCTGCACTGGGCGCGCAAGTCCATGCAGGGGATCTCCGGCGCTCCGAGCTTCTCGTGGAGGAAGAACGAGGTCCCGGGAAACTCGTGCTGCGACGACAGCGTGGCCAGCAGGATGCAGTCGATCTCGCCGATCTCGCGTCCGGCATCGGCGAGGCAGCGGACCGCGGCGTGGTAGGCGAGATCGGCGGGGGTCTCGTCTTCGGCGGCGAAGCGGCGCTGGACGATACCCGAGCGCTGCCGGATCCATTCGTCGCTGGTGTCCATCAGCGTTGCGAGGTCGTCGTTGGTCACCACCCGGTCGGGGACGTAGAAGCCCGTACCGGCGATCCTGGCTCGTCTCATGCGATGCGGCCCCCTCCGGCAGCGAGGGCATGGATGCCCGCGACCATGGCCGGTCGATCGTGCGCGTCCTCGAAGAGCAGGGCTGCGGCGCGTTCGAGGAGCGCGTACAGCCCCGATCCGTGAAGAGCCGAGATTGCCACCGCTCGATGCTGTTCCGCCAGCGCCGCCCCCTCTCCCGGGGGGAGCCGGTCGATCTGGTTGAAGACCAGCAGTTCCGGGGTCGACGCTACGCCGATCTCCTCGAGTACGCGGCGCACCGCTGCCATGCGGCGTTCGATGTCCGGCGCCGATGCGTCGACGACGTGGAGGAAGAGGTCGGCGCCTGCGAGCTCCTCGAGGGTGGCGCGGAACGCGGTCATCAAATCGGGCGGGAGATCGCGAATGAATCCGACGGTGTCCGTCACGATCACGTCGCGCTCGCGAGGGAAGCGCAGCCGGCGGCTCGTCGGATCGAGCGTCGCGAACATCCGGTCTCCGATCGGGACGTCGGTGGCGGTGAGCGCGCGGAGCAGCGTGCTCTTTCCTGCGTTGGTGTAGCCGACGATGGAAAGGACCGGCAGACCGCGTCGCTCCCTCGCGCGCCGGCGGCCCTCGCGCTCGCGGCGCAGGTCGCGAAGCGTGCGCCCGAGGCGAGCGATGCGGTCCCGGACGCGGCGCCGATCGAGCTCGAGCTTCATCTCTCCGGGGCCGCGCCCGCCGATCCCGGCGCCGAGCCGCGAGAGGCCGAGATCCTGCTGGGCGAGGCGCGGCAGACGGTACTCGAGCTGCGCGAGCTCGACCTGCAGCTTGCCGTCCCGGGTGCTGGCGCGCTGGGCGAAGATGTCGAGGATGAGCTGCGTCCGGTCGATGACGCGGAGCTCCATCCGCTTGCCGAGGTTCCGCGCCTGGGTCGGCGTCAGGTTCTGGTCGAAGATCACCAGGTCGACGCCGTGCTGGAACGCGCGGATCACGACCTCCTGGAGCTTCCCTTCTCCGAGGGCGTACTTCGGATCGACGTGGGACCGGTGCTGCGACACGACGTCGACCACCGAGACGCCGGCCGACCGGGCCAGCTCGCGCAGCTCGTCGAGGGCGGCCTCGCCGTCCTCGCTACGGCGCCCTGTCGTCACGCTCACGAGAAGCGCCCGCTCGCCCTCTCCGACACGCCGCGTACGGGTCGTGCGCGCCAGGTCCTCCTCCAGCTCGCGGATGAAGGCCTGGAAGTCGACGTCGAGGAGCGACGGCGGCCGGGGCTCGAGCTGCTGGACCGCTGCCCCCTCGTCGTTGGCGGCGCGGAGGGCTGCGGTGAAGGCGCGGCCCGGGAGGCCGGAGGCGTCGGCGGCCACGCTCACCATGGCGTCGAGGCGAAGGACCGCCAAGTCGGTGAGATCGTCGCGGGTCAGCCCCTCGCTCCCGAGGTGGGTGTGTACGCAGCGCAGACCCCGAAGCCTCCCGGGACCGGCGCGCATCCGGCCCCAGTCCGGAAGCTCGATGGATCGGGCGTCTCCCACCATCACGTGGGTGACCGTGCCGCGCCGATCGATGAGGACACCCACCTGGCGGCCCGTCGCGCGACTCAGCTCCGTCAGCTCGCGGGCGAGGTCGTGGGTCACCAAGCGGTCCGCGGGGACCTGACGGCGAAGAAGGCGTTCGAGCTGGCGAACCTGGGTCGCGCGGAGGCCCTGGGTATTGCCGAAGACTCGGATCGCTCGGTTCCTCGTCGTCGAGGGGACGACCCCACTACTTTAAGGGCGCGTCAATGCCGGGGCAAGCGGCGATCCCCAAGGGGATGATCCGGTCCGTAGCGACGGGTCCAGGGCTACAATCCGGCGCTTCCCGGTCAACGGCGGCGCCGAAGGCACCGATGAAGAGGGCGCGGCGGCGTCTCGCCGGGAGGAGGGGGGCGAAGATGGCGAGCGGTACAGCCGGTCTCGCGGTCCTGGTGCTGGCGGCCGGCAAGGGCACCCGCATGAAGTCGGGCCGGGCCAAGGTCCTGCACGAGATCGCCGGGCGACCGCTGCTGGGCTACCCGCTCGCCGTCGCCGAGGCCCTCGCCCCCGACCGCCTGGTCGTCGTGATCGGGCGCGATGCGGACCAGGTCCGGGAGCGCTTCGAAGGGCGCGCTCGCTTCGTCCTCCAGGCAGAGCAGCGGGGGACCGGCCACGCGGTCCTCGTCGCTCGCGACGCGCTGCGGGACTTCTCCGGCGACCTACTGATCCTCTACGGCGATACCCCTCTGCTGCGCGAGACGACGCTCCGCCACATGATCGCTCTCAAGGCCGCGAAGCATGCAGACCTGGTGTTGCTCTCCGCGCTCCTGCCGCTCCCGGGTCGGGTCGTCCGCGACGCCTCGGGCCGCGTGGCCCGGATCGTCGAGGTGACCGACGCGACTCCCGAGGAGCTGGCGATCCCCGAGGGCAACACTGGCGTCTACCTCGTCTCCGCGGATCTGCTGTGGAAGGCCCTCGAGCAGGTGGATGACCGGAACGAGCAGGGCGAGCTCTACCTGACCGACATCGTCGGGAAGGCCGTCTCCGATGGCCGTACCGTGGAGGCACTGGTGCTGGGCGACGCCGACGAGGCCCTCGGCATCAACACGCGCGCCGAGTTGGCCCGCGCTGCTGCGGTGGTCCGCGCCCGCAAGAACGACGCGCTGCTGGCGAGCGGCGTCACCCTCGTCGACCCGGACAGCACCTACGTCGACGTGGACGTCGAGGCGGGCCGCGACTGCGTTCTCGAGCCGGGAGTCGTGATCACGGGAGCCTCTCGCCTCGGCGAGGGTGTCCTCGTGAAGGCCTACACGGTGATCGAGTCGAGCCGCCTCGACGACGGCGTCGTCGTCGGGCCGATGGCGCACCTGCGCCCCGGAACCCACCTCGGCCCGCGCGTGCGAATCGGGAACTTCGTCGAGGTGAAGAACAGCACTCTCGGCGAGGACACCAAGGCCGACCACCTGAGCTACATCGGCGACGCCGACGTCGGGCGACACGCCCACTTCGGCTGCGGCGTCATCACGGTCAATTACGACGGCGTGAGCAAGGCCCGGACGACGATCGAGGAGGGCGCCTTCGTCGGCTGCAACTCGAACCTCATTGCACCGGTCACGCTCGAGAAGGATTCCTACGTCGCCGCCGGATCGACGGTGACCCAGGACGTTCCCGCCGGCGCGCTCGCGGTCGCTCGCGAGCGTCAACGGAACGTCGCCGGATGGCGGTCGAAGCGGTCCTCGAAGAAGAAGGCCTGAGCGCGGCGCGGTCACGCGCCAGGAGGTGAGCCATGTGCGGGATCGTCGGCTACATCGGTCGGGACGAGCGGGCGGCGGAAGTCCTCATGGATGGGCTTCGTCGCCTCGAGTACCGCGGCTACGACTCCGCCGGCGTCGCCATCCTCGAGAACGGCCGCTTCGTGGTGCGCCGCGCGGAGGGCAAGCTCGCCAACCTCGAGCGCGTGCTGCGGGCGCAGCCGGTCGAAGGGCGCGTCGGCATCGGCCACACGCGCTGGGCCACCCATGGGAAGCCCTCGGAACGCAACGCCCATCCGCACCGGTCGGGCCCGGTGGTGGTGGTCCACAACGGGATCATGGAGAACTACCGCGAGATCCGCGCCGACCTCGAGGCGCAGGGACGCCAGATCTCGTCGGACACCGACACCGAGCTGATCGCCCACCTGATCGACGGAAATCTCGACCGCGGCGCAGACTTCGTGACCGCCGTCCGCGAGGCCTGCGCCCGCGTCACCGGGTCGTTCGCCTTCGGCGTCGTCTCGGAGACCGACCCGGACCACGTCGTGGTGGCGAAGCACGGCGGGAGCCCGCTCATTCTCGGGATCGGCGACCACCAGACGTTCCTGGCGAGCGACATTCCGGCGATCCTGCCCTACACGCGCCAGATGATCTTCCTCGACGATGGCGAGTTCGCCGTCCTCGGAGAAGATGGCGTCCAGGTGCTCGATCGCGCGGGCTGCCCGCTCGACCGCGAGCCCAAGCCGATCCAGTGGGACCCGATCGCTGCGGAGAAGGGCGGCTACGACCGCTTCATGCAGAAGGAGATCTTCGAGCAGCCTCGCGCGATCATGGACACCATCGGCACCCGTATCCTCGAGGAGCAGGCCGACCTCGATCTCGATGGGATCGATCTCTCGCCGGCACGCGTCAAGGACGTCCAGCGGGTCGATCTCGTGGCGTGCGGAACGGCGTGGCACGCGTGCCTCGTCGGCAAGTACATGATCGAGCAGCTCGCGGGAATCCCTGCCCAGGTCGACCTCGCGAGCGAGTACCGGTACCGCGGTCCGATCCTCGACCCCGGATGCCTCGTGATTCCGGTGTCCCAGTCGGGAGAGACCGCCGACACGCTCGCGGCGCTCCGCGAAGGCAAGCAGAAGGGTGCGCGCGTTCTCGCCGTGTGCAACGTTCGCGACTCGACGATCGCCCGCGCCAGCGACGACGTCCTCTACACCCACGCGGGTCCCGAGATCGGCGTCGCGTCGACGAAGGCCTTCACGACGCAGCTCGTCGCGCTCTACATGCTGGCGTTGAAGCTCGGGATCGCCCGTGGGCGGATCGGTCCCGGCGAGGCCCGCGAGCGGCTCTCGGAGCTGATGCGCCTGCCGAGGCTCGTCGAGCAGACCCTTCAGCTCGACGCTCCCATCCGGGAGATCGCCCACCGCACCATGCACGCGCGCGACACGCTCTTCCTCGGCCGCGGGATCATGTTCCCGATCGCCCTCGAGGGGGCGCTCAAGCTGAAGGAGATCTCGTACATCCACGCCGAGGGCTATGCCGCCGGCGAGATGAAGCACGGCCCCATCGCACTGATCGACGAGAACATGCCGGTCGTGGTGATCGCCACGAAGAGCGCGGTCTACGACAAGGTGGTCTCGAACCTCGAGCAGGTGCGGGCGAGGGACGGCCGGGTGATCGCGATCGCGACCGAGGGCGACGAGGACATCCGGCCCAAGTGCGAGGAGGTGGTGTACGTTCCGGATCTCGGGCCGTATCTCACCGCGGTTCTCGTGACCGTTCCGCTCCAGCTCTTCGCCTATCACGTGGCGACCTTGAAAGGCACCGACGTGGACCAGCCGAGAAACCTCGCCAAGAGCGTGACGGTCGAGTAGGACGGACGTGGACGAAGCCCGCACCTCCCCGGTGCCTTCGCTCCTGGAAGGCCTCAACCCCGAGCAGCGCCAGGCGTGCGAGATCACCGAGGGGCCGCTCCTCGTCCTCGCCGGCGCGGGAAGCGGGAAGACCCGGGTCCTCGTCCATCGCATCGCCTACCTGATCGGCGTCTGCGGGATCCCGCCCGAGAGCATCCTCGCCGTCACCTTCACCAACAAGGCGGCAGGAGAGATGCGAGAGCGGGTCGAGAAGATCCTCGGCCAGGGCGCGTCGGGGGTATTCGTCTCGACCTTCCACTCGGCGTGCGTCCGGATCCTGCGGCGCGACGCCGGGCACCTCGGCGTTTCGCGCGGGTTCGCGATCTACGACGAGGCCGATGGTCTCGCGGCCGTGAAGGAGGCGCTGCGCCGCCTCGGCCTCGACCCGAAGCTGTTCGAGCCGAGGCGGCTGCGCTGGCGGATCGACCAGTGGAAGAACGCAGGGATCCTGCCTGCGGAGGCGGCATCCTCGGGGGCCGACCTCGACACGCGGCGCGCGGCCGAGGTCTACGCGGTCTACCAGCGGGTGCTCGCCGAGCAGAGCGCCCTCGACTTCGGCGACCTCATCCTGCAGACGACCGTGCTCTTCCAGCGCTTTCCCGAGGTGCTCGCGTGGTACCGGCGGCGCTGGCAGTACGTGCTCGTCGACGAGTACCAGGACACGAACGCCGTGCAGTACCGGCTCGTCAAGCAGCTGACGGACGAGCACCGGAACCTGTGCGTCGTCGGAGACCCGAACCAGTCGATCTACGGCTGGCGGGGCGCCAACGTTCGCAACATCCTCGAGTTCTCGAGCGACCATCTGGACGCGCGCGTCGTGAAGCTCGAGAGGAACTACCGATCGACCCGCCCGATCCTCGGCGCCGCTTCGGCGGTGGTCGCCAACAACCGGGGGCCCCAGGCACGGCTGTGGACCGAGCGGGAGCAGGGCGACCTGGTCCGGGTCTACGAGGCCTCGGACGATCGTGACGAGGCCCAGTTCGTGATCCGGCAGATCCTCGGCGCGGCGCGCGAGGAGGGCCGGCCCTTCGGCGATTTCGCGATCTTCTATCGCACCAATGCCCAGTCGCGGCCCTTCGAGGAAGAGCTTCTCAAGTACGACGTGCCGTACACCGTCGTCGGCGGAACCCGGTTCTACGAGCGCGCCGAGGTGAAGGACGCACTCGCGTATCTCCGCGTACTGGTGAACCCGGCGGATGGGATGGGCCTGCGCCGCATCCTGAACAACCCGCCGCGGGGGATCGGCAAGGCGACGCTCGAGCGGGCCGAGGCGCTGGCGGTCGACCGGGAGACGACCCTCCTCGGCGCGCTGCGGGCTATTGCTGCGGAATCGGCCGGACCGGCGCGCAGCGCAGCGAAGCTCCGCGAGTTCCTCGTGATGATGGATGACCTGGCGGCGGAGGTCCCCGGCATGTCGCCGGCAGACGCTCTCGCCGCGGTCCTCGATCGGACGGGCTATCTCGAGCACCTCGTCCGCCAGGAAACCCCCGAAGCGCAGGCCCGCGTCGAGAACCTGCGGGAGCTCCTGGCCGGCGCCGAAGATTTCGCCGCGGCGAATTCCGAGGGTGGCGACGATCGATCGCCGATCGAGCTGTTCCTCGACCAGGTGGCGCTCGTCTCGGACCTGGATGCCTACGAGAGCCGCTCCGATCGCGTGTCGCTCATGACGGCCCACACGGCAAAGGGGCTCGAGTTTCCGGTGGTGTTCCTCGTGGGCCTCGAGGAGGGCCTGCTGCCCCACGCGGCGTCGGCGCGCGACGCGACGGGAATCGAGGAGGAGCGTCGCCTGTGCTACGTCGGCATGACGCGTGCGATGGAGCGGCTCGTTCTCACCTGGGCATCCGAGCGCCGGCGCTACGGATCGTCGACGTTCTCGCCTCCGTCGCGGTTCCTCTCCGAGATCCCGCGGGAGCTGCTGGCAGGCGCGGGCGAGGCGAGAAGGCCCTTGCGCGCGCCCCGAGGCGAGCGGGCCCTCGACTACTCGGTCGGACAGGACGACGCCGGCGAGGCGGGAGCGATCCGGGTCGGTCTGCGCGTTCGTCACCCGATCTTCGGAGAGGGATCGGTCACGGCGGTTCGCGGCGCGGGGCAGGGCCAGAAGCTCGACATCCGCTTCGACAAGGTTGGCGTGAAGACCGTCCTCGTCCGGTTCGCCAATCTCGAGCCCGTCTAGCGATGCCGCTCCTCCCCGGCGCGGGCTGGCTCCACTCGCGGGCGCTGGCGGCCGACTTCGAGGCGTTCGCGCGGGTCCATCTGCTGCGCGCGGGGCTCCGGCTCGGGCTCTTCGAAAGCCTGCGCCAGGCCCCAGGACGCCGAAGCGCTGGCGGGCCGCCTCGGGCTGGTCGGCGATCTCGTCGGCGCGTGGCTCGTCGCCAGCGAGCGCGTCGGTCTGCTGCGGTCGGCGCCGGCGGGGTACCAGATCACCGACTTCACGCGCTGGCTCCTCGATGCGCCCGAGGCCGCGGCCCTCCATGCGCGCCTCGACCAGGTGGTCCTCGGCTGGGGG
Organism: uncultured delta proteobacterium; assembly: GCA_963710635.1. Lineage (GTDB taxonomy): Bacteria > Myxococcota_A > UBA9160 > UBA9160 > UBA9160 > MYXO. The sequence continues at coordinate 2,621,179 of CAVQAY010000004.1, read as the reverse complement.
CCTCGTTTCGAGGATCTGCCCCAGCTCCTGAAGGGGGCCGACCGGCCGCGCTACGGGGGCTCCGGCGAGGCGCAGCGGGCCGCTGCGGCGGCCCGCGCCATCGAGGCGAGTGCGCTCTCGGCCCTCGCGCGGATTCCCGGCGCCCGGTCCGCACGCCGAGTCCTCGACGTGGGCTGCGGCCAGGGCAGCTATCTCGCCAGCTTCCTCGCGCACTACCGGGATGCCCAGGGCGTCGGCGTCGACCTCGACCCCGCGGTCGCCGAGGAGGCCCGCCGCCGGCTGCGCGAGGCCGAGGTGTGGCGGCGCGGCGAGATCCGGGTCGGCGACTTCATGACGCTGGATCTCCCCGGGCGCTTCGACCTGATCCTGCTCAACAACAACCTCCACTACTTCTCTCCGGCGGATCACGACACGCTGCTGCGAAGGATCCTGGCGCATCTCACACCCGGCGGTGTCCTCGCGATCCAGACCGGCGTCGTCGCTTCGGGGTCGATCGCCCAGCTCTTCGGCGCCGGTGCGGCGACGGCCCTCCAGGACCTCTTCCAGCGGGCCCACTCCAACCTGTACGGGCTCACCGAACCGGCCACGCTCCACGAGGAGCTGCGGCGCGCGGGATTCGAGGCCACCGGCGAGGTGCCGGTGCTGCCGGGAGGGAGCGCCCTCTACGTCTGGGCCCGGGCGTCGCGTGAGGAGAGCCGCGCTCCGTCCGGCGCCGCTCCGACGCCGGCATGATGCTCCGCGGGCAGCGAATCGCGCGAATCGGGGAGGGCGCCCGTCGTGTCTTCGACCCTGCACGAGTACGCCGTGACGACGGTCGCGGGCGCCACCATGGGCGAGGCCGCCGCACCGTGCCCGCTCTGCGGCGAGCGCCGGGCAGAGCCTCGATTCGCCATCGACGGGTGCGAATCGCGGCTCGTCGTCTGTCCGTCCTGCGGCCTCGGGCGTCTCGATCCGCTGCCGTCGGACGAGGAGTTGTCCCGGTTCTATCCCGACGCCTATTACGGGGATCCCGGCGTCAAGTTCCAGCCGCTGGTGGAGGCGTTGGTGAGGACCATCGGAGCGCGCCACATCCGCTTCCTCTCGCGCGGCGTACCGGCGGGCGGCCGCGTACTCGACGTCGGCTGCGGCCGGGGCGTCCTGCTGGCGGAGCTCGCCGATCGGGGCTTCGAGGTGCACGGCGTCGAGCGGAGCGCCGCGGCAGCGTCGGGCGCCGATCCGAGGGCTCGAATCCGCATCGCGTCGGATCTCGCCGAAGTGGCGCATCCTGCGGGCTTCTTCGACGCGGTCTTCGTGTGGCACGTGCTCGAGCACCTCCGCGACCCGGTGGCTTCCGTACGCGAGATGCACCGCGTCCTTCGCCCGGGCGGGAAGCTCGTGGTGGCGGTGCCGAACTTCTCGAGCCTCCAGGCGCGCTGGGCCGGACCCGCATGGTTCCATCTCGATCTGCCCCGCCACGTCTTCCACTTTCCACTCGTGGCCCTGCGGCGCCTGCTGACGCAGTGCGGGCTCGTGTGCGAGTCGGAGCATCACTTCTCGCTGCGCCAGAACCCGTTCGGCTGGATCCAGAGCAGCCTCAACCGGAGGAAGGACATTCCCCGCAACGGCCTCTACACCCTTCTCCATCGCCGTTCGCCCGGCGAGCCACCGCCGTTCGATTCCGCGCTCCGCCGGCGGCTGGTGGCGGGCGGGATCCTCCGCCTGCCCCTCGCGCTCGCCCTCACGGGGCTCGAGGTCGCACTTCGATCGGGGGCGACCGTGCACGTGGTGGCGCGCAAGCCCGCCCCATGAGCCGACGGGCGGGGCGATCGTCGCTGGCCGAGGGCGGAGCAGTCCTTCTCGCCTTCGCCCTGGTCGGGCTCGTCGTCTACTCGCCTGCGCTCTCGGGCCCCTTCGTCTCGGACGACCTGCACTACGTCGCGACGAACCCATTCGTCCATTCGCTCAGCTTCGAGAACCTGCGCCAGATCTTCGATCCGCGAAGCAGCGCCAGCGTATTCGTCGTGAACTACACGCCGGTCCATCTCCTCCTCCACGCGGTGGGATGGAGTGTCTTTGGGCCGGATGTCTTCGGGCACCACGTCGTCAACGTGCTGCTCCACGCCATCGGTTCGGCGCTCCTGGTGGCCGTGCTGCGGGCGTCGGGCGTCGGGCGTGCCGCGTCGCTGGCCGGCGGGGCGATCTTCCTGCTGCACCCGGCGAACGTCGAGGCGGTCGCGTGGATCTCGCAGCTGAAGACGACGGCGTGCTTCGTCCTGTCGGTGGCGACGCTGCTGGTCTTCCCGGCCGCTCCCGGCGCCGCCACGGTGTTCTTCGTTCCCGCGCTCCTGGCCAAGCCGACGGCGGCGTTCGTGCTCCCGGTGGCTGCGGCCATCGTCTGGGTGCGCGTCTCCCGGAAGCAGCCTCCGACGCGGCACCTCATCTGGCTCGGCATCTGGGCGGCGATCTTCTTGGCGCTCGCCGTCGCCCAGGTCGACGTCAACCGGCGTTCGGGCGCGCCCGACACCGCGCTTCTTGCCGACGGATTCGCTCGGATCCGGAGCGTCTGCGCGATCGCGCTCCGGTACCTCGCGATGTCCGCGACGTCGTTCGGCGTCTCGACGTTCCACGAGCCCGACCGCGCGCCGCGGCTCACCGATCCCTGGTTCCTCGCCTCGATTCCGGTCCTTGCGCTCCTCGCAGCGCGTGCGCTGTCGAGCGCGATCCGGCGCCGCGAGGAGACGGTCTACTGGGCCTGGGCCGTGGCCTCCTTCGCTCCGGTCTCGCAGATCTTCCCGTTCCTCTACCCCATGGCGGACCGGTATCTCTATTTCATCCTGCCCGGGCTGATCGGCGCCGCGCTGCTCGCGCTGCGTGCTGCGTTTCCCTCACCGCGCGCGGGACATGCGGGGATCGCCGTCATGGCCCTGCTGTGCGTCGTATTCGCCGTCCGCAGCCACGCCCGCGCCGGGATCTGGCAGAGCCCGGCGCTGATCGCCGCCGACGCAGCGCGCAACTACCCCGACGGTGTTTCCGCCAACCTGCTGCGTGCGAAGCGTGCCGCGCAGGAGGCGGACGCCGGGCAGGCGGTGGGCGCGCTGCGGGCCGCCGAGGCCAGGGGCTTCCGCAGGTTCGAGCAGCTCGAGGGCGATCCGGCCTTCGCCCCCATCCGGAGCGACCCGCGATTCCGCGCGGTCGTCCACGACATGGCTGGGTGGTGGCTCGCCCACTACGCCGAGCTCGACGACTTGACCCAGATGGAGCTGCGCGTCCGCGCTCTCGCGCATCTCGCGCGCGGTGAGCGCGCACAGGCAGTCGCCTCCCTGGAGGCCGCGCTCGCCCGCGGCGGACCGATCGACGGACGGATCCGCAGCGAGATCGAGCAGGTGCGGCGTTCTCCGCCCTAACCCCGTCTAACCTCGTGGCGCGGCCTTCTGGGCCGCGGCCTTCTCCACCGATTCCGCAAGCGCTTCGGCGATCAGGCGGTGGCCGACGGCGTTGGGATGGCAGAGGTCCGGAAGGAAGCCGTGGAGCCGCGGATCCGAAGCGAGCCGATCGGCGCCGTAGCGTCGGATGAGCTCGGCGCGATCGCCCGCGAACTCCGGATCACTCGCGATCCGCGGAAGCGCCGATTCCACGAGGGCGGTGGCGTCGAGATAGGGCGTTCCGGTCTCCCGGGCGACCGCCTCGAGGACGGCGGCGGTACTCCCGCGGACGCAGTTGGCGACGAGTACGAACGGGACCCCGGCGCGCTTCGCCAGCTCCGCCGAGGCGCGAGCGTTGGCTTCCGCCTCGGCGAGACTGGCCACATTGCGTACGTCGCTGCGGGGCGCCGACGCCACGGCACCCCGCAGGCGGGCGATCCAGGCCTCGAGGGTCTCGTAGGCGCGGCTCCGATGCAGGAGCTCGAGCAGCGCGCCGACCGCTCCTTCGCGCTGGGCGTAGGTTGCGCGGTCGGCCTCGCCGGTCATCGCGCCGTCGTTGGCGAGATAGCTCCAGGTGACGACGTCCGGCGCGAGGGGTAGCGCCTCGCGCTCGAGCGTCACGAGCCCCTGGAAGGTCGAGTAGCCCGGGATCCCGAGGTTGATCACCTCCCAGCCGCGCGCGCTCCCCGGCTCTCGCGCCCGGCGTGCGAGGGCCTCGGCGAGCCGGGCCGGGTAGGCCTCGTCGTTCTCGACCCCCCAGCCGAAGGTCGACGAGTCGCCGAGGGCGATGACGCGGCGTACGCCCGGCTGCGGCCGTCTTCTCGAAGACGGGCGTCCTGTAGCCCTGGGGGCCGGTCTGGACCGTCCAGCGGGTGGCCTCGCGGGAGTCTCGCGGGGTGAAGGGGTCGAGGAAGGAGAGCTCCCGGTCGGGGCGCAGGCGGTAGAACCGCCACCGGTCCCATTCGTAGAGGTCGTAGTAACGGCCGAGGAATCCCTCGGACGCGAGCCCCTCGCGGTAGTCCTCCCGCGGCAGCAGCCAGCGGTCTGCGAGCCAGGGCGGGTTCGCGAGGGCGCTGCCCAGCCGGGGCCGGAGATCGACGGCGCGGCACACGGCCTCGGTGATCCCGAGAAACGCCACGAGAGACACGGCGGCGAGGGCCAGGTTCGCCGCCCACCCCGCCCGGGCTGCGCTCACGGCAAGGTCCCTCCGACGGTGATCGTTCGCCCTTCCCGGACGGCCTCTTCGGGCACGGAGACGGCGTGCGCCGCTGCGCCGACCGTCACGCGGTAGGGCTGGACGGGGCGCGCCGGAGCGGCGCCGCCGGTAGCGTAGGGGACCCGGAGCCGGGCGCGGCCGTCGCCGCCGGCCGTGGCGGCCGTGCGCCACGAGAAGGTGCGGCCGGTCGGTGTCTGCACCCTCACCTCGGCGCTCACCCGCGTGCCCGCCGGCGCGGCCACCTCGATCTGCGCTCCCTCGACGATCTCGAAGAGCTTGTACGGGATGCCGCCCGGCTGGATGCCGCGACCGAACTCCTGGCCGATGGCGCGGCCCCCTACCGGCCCTTCTGTTACGAGTCGGAAGCGCCCGAACCCCGGCTCGCCTTCCAGCTGGCTGCCGTCGCCGCGGTGGAGGCGGTTCACGAGGGTCGTCGCAACGGCGCCGCCGTAGTCGGTCGTGACGACGTAGCGGGAACGCAGGCGCCCGGCTTCGGCCACGGCCTCGGCTTCGTCCTGCAAGGAGAAGAACTCGGCGACGGCGTCGTAGTTCTCGGGGCCGATGTACGGGCCGAAGTTGTCCGCCGGCGTCGCTCTGCGCGCGGTGTAGTGGAGCACGTGGCCGATCCCCGGATAGGCGATGATTCCGTACTCGGGAGGGAGGGTCGGGTCGTCGAAGCCCGACGTGGCGGGCGTCGCCTCTCGAACAGCCTCGGCGAAGCGGACCATGGTGCCCTCGTAGGTGTAGAGCGCGCGGTCGATCGCGGGCCCCTCGCCGGAAACGGCGCGCAGCGTCGCCTTCGCCGCGTGTCCATGGAAGGCCAGCACCGGCAGCAGCGCTGCTGCGGCGAGCGCTCCCACGACCGCGCGTGCCGGATGCCTGCCCATGCAATGCGCAAGCGAGCCCGCGACGCTGGCGAGAAGGAGCGAGAAGGCGACGCTCGCCGCCGGCGCGAAGTCGCTGGCGAAGCGTACCTGGGCGAGTGCGAGCGCGCCGAGGACGGCGCTCCACCCCGCGAGAACGAGCGCGGGCTCGCGCTGGGCGGGCGCTCGGGCCGAGATCAGTGCGGTGAGCGGAGCGAGCGGGATCAGGTAGGCGAAGAATCCGAAGCTCCGCTGCGCGAGGGCGTCGGAGAAGCCGCCCGCGAAGGAGAAGAGCGGGTATTGCTCGAGATTCATCCCCTGGTAGGCGTCGGTCTTCGCGACGTAGCCGATCCCGAGGCCGAGCTCTCCGGCGAGCCCCGTCCCCCCGAAGAGGAGCAGCAGCGCAGCGACGCCGATCCCTGCCGCCCGCAGCAGGCGGCCGCCGGCGGATCGCGACGCGCGCCAGCGCTCGAGGGAGACGACGCCGAGCCCGATGGCCGCTACCGCCACCAGCAGCAGGACGTGGAGCCGGGAGATCTCGATCGCGGAGTAGGGGCCTCCGACCGGGGTTCCCGAAACCAGTACGGATGGGAGGATGAGCCCTGCCGTCGCGAGGGTGCTGGCGGCCTCTCCGACGAGCAGTCGCCGCCGGTCTCCGAGGACGCCGGCGAGGAGGAGGCTCCCCTCGATCAGCCCGAGGTAGACGAGGCTGCCGGACCACGTGAGCAGGAGAGCGGTCCGAACGACGGTGAGGGCCACGAGCCGGCGTGGAAGCCGGTGGGAGTCCGCGGGCTGGGTGGAGGAGAGGGAGAGACACAGGGCGAGCGACGCCCCTCCGAGCAGGGTCTGCGCCGCATGGTGATCGGCGTTGCCGACGTTCGAGTAGAGGACGCTGGCGGGGAAGATCGCAAAGAGGGCTGCGGCCGTGACGCCGGCGCCGCGCCCGCCGAGGCGGCGCCCCGCGACGTAGACCGGAAGGATCGTGAGCGTACCGAGGAGGACGGGCGCCCACGCAGCGGCCCGCTCGAAGGCGCCCTGGGACGTGCCGAAGATCCGTGCGAAGCCGGCGAGGGCGAGATCGTAGAGGGGCGGCCAGGGCACGAAGGCGCCCTGCGGAAAGTTCAGCAGGGGGTCGTAGAGGAGTATGCGAGGAAGGTGCTCGAAGCTGAAGAGCGCCCGTCGCGCATGGTAGAAGGCGTCTCCCAGCGCGAACACGACGGTGCCGTCGCCGGGAAAGACGTTCTCCGCGCCGAGGGCGCGCACGAAGACGGCCAGGAGGGCCGAGAGGGCCGCCAGCAATGCGGCAGTGCGGCCCGTCACGGCAGCGTCAGCCCTCGGGCTGCTGCAGCCGCGCCATCTCCTGCTTCGCCGCCTCGGCGTCGGGGAAGGGGCCCGCGTCGAGGGCCTCTTGCAGGGCGGCGGCGGCCCGCTCCCGATTGCCAGCCTTGGCGAGGGCGAGGCCGAGGTGGTAGCGGATCGTCGGGTCCTTGGGCCGGAGCGCGAGCGCCTCCTCGAAGAGCGCCGTGGCCGCGGCGGCGTCACCGCGCTTCAGCTGTACGAAGCCCAGGGTGTCGATCACGTCGGCCGTCGGCTGGATTCGCCGCGCCTGCTCGGCGAGGGAGAGAGCGGTGTCGAGGTCGGTTCCCCGGTTGGCGAGGAGCCACGCCAGGTCGTTGCGGGCGCTGCCGTTCGCGGGGCTCTCGGCGACCACCTCGCGCAGCCTCCTCTCGGCGTCCTCGGTGCTGCCGGCGGCGAGGAGGATCTGCGCGGCGAGATACCGCGCCGGTGCGTCGGCGGGGCCGAGGGCAGCGGCGCGGTCGAGGATCTCCACCGCTTGGGGGATCTCACCCGCTGCGGCTGCGAGCTTCGCGAGGCCCGTGAGGGCGCGGACGTTCTGCGGGTCGGCCTCGAGCGCCTGCTCGAGGGCCGTACGCGCTTCGGCCGGCCTGCCCGCGCGCGCGAGTGCGGCGCCGCGTAGCTCGAGGAGCGATCCCGAATCGGGATGCGCGGCAACGGCGGCGTCGATCCGCGCCAGCGCCCGGTCGACCTGTCCAAGGGCGAGCAGATCCTCCGCCACCGCGCGCAGGACGGGCTCGTGGCCGGGCTGCGTGAGGTCGAGCTTCGCATCCTCGAGGACGGCGAGGGATCCCGAGGGCCCCTTCTCGGCCCGCTCGACTCCGGCCCGCTCGAGCAGCACGAGGGTCTCGGTACCCTTCAGGTGGGCGAGGTTCGCCAGCATGCTGCGCGCGGTGTCGTACTGCTTCGCGCCGGTGGCGGCGCGGATTGCGACGCGGAATGCCTGGGTACTGGCGCGGTCGCGCTTCTCGAAGTGGAGGCTCGCCAGCTGGACGGCGTTCGCCCACTCGCCGCGCTCGAGGTAGATCGTCGCGAGGAGAAGCGCTGCATCGCTCGCGGTGGGGTCCACACGAACCGCCTCACGCAGCTCGCCGATGGCGCGTTCGGTATCGCCGGCGCCCCGGGCCGCGATGGCGGCCAGGTAGCGCGCTCTCGCGTTGCTCGGCCAGCGCCGGATTCCGGCGCTGAACGCCTCGAGAGCGCCTGCCGGATCTCCCCGGACGAGGAGGATCCGCCCTCGCAGGAGCTCGCGATAGGCGGGCTCGGTGATCGCGCTGGCAATCGCCTCCGCGTCGTCGACCCTGCCGAGCTCGACGTAGAGGTCGCCCTGTGCGAAGCGCAGCGCATCATCGCCCCCGCCGGCGATCTCTGCCGCGCGCTCGATCGAACCAGCGGCCGCCTCCGCTCGGCCGTGGCGCCGCTGGAAGTCCGCGAGCACCTGCCAGGCGGCGGCGGTCCCGATCTCCGTGGTGGCCTCGGCGAGGACGGCTTCTCCGTCCTCCACCGTTCCGGTTGCCGCCAGGCGCTCGGCGAGCATGGTCCGGAACGACAGGTTGTCGGGAGCGGCCTCTGCCGCGCTTTGCCAGAGCGCCGTCGCCTTCTCGTACTCCCGGCGGGTGTCGTAGAACTGGGCTGCGAGCTGGAGGGTGAGGGGGTCGGTGGGGTGCCCCGCGAGGCACCCCTCGTAGGCCTCCTTCGCGCGCGCTTCGTCACGCGCCCCCTTGTCGAGGAAGTTGGCGAGGGCGAGGCAGCCGCGGGCCGAGAGGGCCCGGTCGCCGCTCGCATCGCCGAGCTGCTTCACGTGGACGAAGATCTTCTCGGCCTCGGCGAGGTCCCCCTGGTCGGCGAGGATGCTGCCGAGCAGAACGGCGGCCTGGGCGTCGTCGGGAAGCATCGCCGCCAGCTTCTGCGCGTCCGCGAGGGCCTCGGCCTTTCGCCCCGCGCCGAGGTGTGCCTGCGCGCGGATCCGCAGCGCGGCTGCGCGCTGGGGGTCGGCCTCGAGCACCTTCGACGCGACGCGGACCGCATCGTCCTGGGCGTTCATCGACAGGAACGCCGAGGCGAGGAGCAGCCCCGACGTGACGGCGAACTCGCCCGAACCCGCCGACCTCTCGAGGGGGCCGACGGCGAGATCCGGCTGCCCGGTCTGCACCAGCGCGACGCCGAGCCGGTGGTTGGCCTCCGGCAGGTCGGGGGCGTCGGCGAGGATCGCGCGCAGGGGCCCGATCGACTCGTCGAACCGCCCGGATTCCTGGAGCGACCGCACCTCGTCGAGGCGCGAGTCGGCTCCCGGCCCGCAGGCGGCGAGGAGCGCAGCGATGCCGAGAACGGCCCAGCCCAGGCGGGGAGACGCGCCGCTTCCCATCGACCGGAGGCCCTCCATCCGTCGCTCCCCCTCGGCAGAGGAGTCTTCGGCGGAACGCGACAGTATAGACAGGGAAGGATGGCCCCGCAGCGGATTTCCCCTAGGGGAAATCCATGGGTCGAGAATCCCCCGACGCAGGGACTTTTTTTGGCACCAGATGACACTTTTCCGCCGTGGCAGCCACTCCACAGTCAGACACGGTGCTGTACCCGGGCGACGTGCTCGGGCCCATCTCGGAACGTCAACAAAGGAGCCTCTTCCATGCGCAAGTTGTTTGGCCTCGCTGCGGCCATGGGCCTCGTCCTCGGCGCCGCTCAGCCCGCTTCCGCGGCAGTCATGTCGCTGACTTCCGGCTCGCTCACCATCATCGTCTGCTCCCTGCCGGGCATCCCGGTTGCTTGGAACGGCCTGGGCAGCGCCGATGTGACGGCGACCGACATCACCGGCCTCACGGCCGGGATCTTCACCGGCTCGACGAGCCTCGCGGTGACCGATCCGGGCGCCTTCCCGATCGCCGGCCTTGCCGTTGCGGAACGTGGCGAACGGCGTCGGCAACTTCACGGGCGTCGATACCGCCTCGGGCAGCGGCCTGATGGCCGTGAAGGGCACGGCCAACGTGTGCCTCTTCGCCGGCTGCGCCGGCCCGCCGGCCAACGTGACGGTTCCCTTCACCACGGGCGGCGTGAACGGTGTCGGCCTCGGCGGCGCGCCCATCGCGGTGGTCGGCCTCGTCAACGTCACCGCGAGGAGCAACGGCTGGACCACGGGCACGGCGTGCGTTGCCGGCCTCCCGACGGCCTGCCAGACCGGCTCGCCTCTCTCGGGTGGTTCGGTCAAGCTCGTGACCACGACGCAGATCTCGACGAACATCGGCGCGTCGGCGCTCCTGCCGATGTTCGCGGTCCTCGAGCTGACCTTCATCCCGGAGCCGGGCACGCTCCTGCTCCTCGCGTCGGGTGTCGCGGGCCTCGCGATGGTCGGCCGCAAGCGGATGACCAAGTAGCCGCGACTCGCATCGCAGCTTCCTTGCCTTGGCAGGCGGCCACTCCGGAAACGGGGTGGCCGCCTCTTCGTTTTGGTGTCTACGTCGTCGAGTAGGACGTCTCGAGGGCCGCGCGCGCGCGGCCGCGATCGAGGGCGAGCTCGATGAGGCGATCGATGAGGGCCGGGTAGCTGAGCCCCGACGCCATCCACAGCCTCGGGAACATCGAGACCTCGGTGAAGCCGGGAAGGCTGTTCACCTCGTTCACGAAGAGGCGTCCGGTCCCGCGGTCGAGGAAGAAGTCGACGCGGGCGAGCCCTTCTCCCTCCACGACGCGGAACGCCTCGAGGGCGAGCCGGCGGGCCTCGGCGCCGACATCCTCGGGGAGCGGCGCCGGGACCAGGAGCTCGGTGTCTTCGTCGACGTACTTGGCCTCGTAGTCGTACCACTCGCGCTTCGGGACGATCTCGCCGGGAACCGACGCCTCGGGCCGCTCGCCGCCGAGGACGGCGACCTCGATCTCCCGCGCATCGACCGCCTGCTCGACCAGCACCTTGCGCGTGTACCGGAAGGCGCTGGCCACGGCGGGGAGGAGTTCCGCCTCGGATCTCACCTTGCTGATTCCGACGGAGGATCCGAGATCCGCAGGCTTCACGAAGAGCGGGAGGCCCAGCTCCCGGACGATCTCGCCGGCCGCGGCGCTTCGCGATGCGTCGCGCGGCCGGAGGACCCGGCCCGGGACGACCGGAAGGCCGGCGGCCGCGAGGAGCCGCTTAGTCACGTCCTTGTCCATCTGCACGGCCGATCCGAGGACGCCCGCCCCGACGTAGGGAACTCCCGCGAGATCGAGGAGGCCCTGCAGCGACCCGTCCTCGCCGCCGGTGCCGTGGATGATCGGGAACACCACGTCGAGGGGGAGCGATCGCTCTCCTACGCTCTTCGGTGTCGGAACCAGCGACCGCACTCCGGGGATCGCCGGAAGCATCACCTCGTCGCCGCGCGTTGCCGCTTCGGGGGGGAGCGCCGGCGACCCGACGTGCCAGCGCCCCTCGTGATCGACGGCCACCAGGGTGACGTCGTAGCGTGCGGGATCGAGCGCACGAAGGATCGACGTCGCCGATGCGATGGAGACCTCGTGCTCCACCGACCGGCCTCCGAAGAGAAGACCCACCCTCAGCTTCGCCACGTTCGCCCCCTCCCTTCGTGAGAATAGGCCCGCTGTCGGGAGCTGCGCATCCTTGCTCGCGGCGGCCCCGCTCCGTAGTCTCGCAGGGTGTCCCCCCACCTGCCGGATCTCTCGCGCAAGGAGCGTGCCCTCGAAGAGCTGCTCCGCGCGTCCGGGAGCGTTCTCGTCGCATTTTCCGGAGGAGTCGACTCGAGCTACCTGGCGCTCGCGGCGCACCGCGCCCTCGGCCCACGCGCCCTCGCGGTGACCGCGGCCTCGGCCTCCTACCCGGCGAGCCACCGCGCCATGGCGGTCGCTGTGGCCAGTCGGTTCGGGATCGCGCACCGGATCGTCGAGACCCACGAGATGGATCTCGAACCGTACCGGAGCAATGGACCGGATCGCTGCTACCACTGCAAGAGCGAGCTGTTCCGCGTCCTCTCCCGGCTGCGTGAAGACCTCGGCTTCGCGGCCGTGGCCTACGGCGTGAACACCGACGATACGGGCGACTTCCGTCCGGGGCACCGGGCTGCGCGGGAGGCCGGAGTCCTCTCGCCCTTCCTCGACGTGGTGCTCTCGAAGGGCGAGATCCGCGACCTGTCCCGTGCTGCGGGCCTTCCGACGGCGGACCTTCCGGCGTCTGCGTGCCTCTCGTCGCGGCTTCCCTACGGAACGCCCGTCACCGAAGAGCGGCTTCGCCAGATCGAGCGCGGCGAGGAGATCCTTCGGGGCATGGGCTTTCGCCAGGTGCGCCTTCGCCATCACGGGGATCTGGCGAGGATCGAGATCGATCCCGCGGAAGTCGCCCCGGTCCTCGACCCGGACACGGCCCGGGCGATCGCGACGGCCGTGAAGCGCCTCGGCTTCCGGTGGGTGGCCCTCGATCTCGAGGGCTACCGGACCGGCTCCCTCAACGAGGCGCTCCCGGCGGCGATCCGGCGCGGGGAGTAAGCCGTGAGAATCGAATGCGAGGGGGCGCCGCGCGATCTCGGCTTCGACCAGGGCCGCGTGATGCAAGAGGGAGTCGACGCCGAGCTGGCGCGGATCCTCCGGTCGCGCCCCGCGCCAGCCTGGATCGCCGAGGTGGCGCGCGATCTCGATCGTCACTTCCCGCAGCTCGCCGAGCGGATGGCCGGGCTCGCCCGGGGTGCGGGCGCCCGCCGCGGCGCGCTGGTCCTGGCGCTGGCGCGGGCCTCCCGCGAGCCGGGATTCCTGTTCCGTCCCGCGCTCGCCGCCGTGGTGCGTACGCCGCGCATCCTCCTCGCCGGACGCATCGATCTCTCCGCAGACCGCTGCTCGATGCCGCTGCTCCGCAGGAGCCGGCCGCTGGGAGGGATCCCGAGCGCCGAGCTGACGCTCCCGTGGCTGGCGACGTCCCTCGGCGGCGTCAATGCGGCCGGCCTCGCGGTGCTGCTGGCTCCGCCGGAGCCGCCCGCGCCTGGCACTTCCGGCACCTGCGCCGATACAGCCAGCAGCGCGCCGGCGCTGCTCCTGGTGCAGCAGTGCCTCGAGCGCTTCGAGCGCGTCGAGGCCGCCCTCGACTGGTGCCTTACCCGGCCGTCGGGCGGGTGCGCTGCGATCCTGCTGGCCGACCGGGCGGGAGACGCGTCGCGCGTCGACCTCGACGGCGATCTTCGGTACGTGACGCAGCCGGATGGTCTCCCGGCCGAGGGCCTCGCGGGCGACCCGGCGAGGCTCCCTGCACTGCTGGCGGACGCGGTGCCGGGAGAGGTCGGAGTCCTCGACCACCGGGCGTGGATCCTGCTCGATCCTTCCGAGCCCGAGGTGGCGGTGGTCGTCGATCCGGAGGGCCTCGGTCCCGCCCGGGTGGAGCGCGCGCGGCCCGAAGCCGCCTGAGCTCCTTCTACTCGGTCCTGCCCATCCCCAGGGCGAGGCGCGCGGCAGCGCGCACCCGGGCGTCCGGGTGCTCCGTCGCGACGCGCTCGGCCGCCGCGCGGCCCTCGGGACCTGCCAGGGCGAGGGCGGCGAGCGGGGCGCCCGCCTCCGGCATCCCGCGGCTCTCGACGAGAGCCACGAGGGCAGGAACGGCAGTGGCGCCGAGGCCGCCGATCCGTTTCGCAGCGGCGGCGCGCACGTCGGCGCTCGCATCGAAGAGCGCCGGAGACGCCGCTTCGAACGCGACGAACCCCTGCTGGTCTACGAGCGATGCCACGGCGGCGGCGCGCACCTCGGGCGAGGGATCTTCCTTCACGAGCCGCGCAGCGGCGCCGAGCTGCGCCCCCCGGGCCCAGCGTACGCCGACGACACGAAGCGCGGCCTCGGGACGTGTGAGGAGCCTTTCGACGCGTTCCGGAACGAGGCCGGCGTCGAGGTGGGCGAGGGCGTCGAGGGCTGGGGCCTCGAGTGGATGGCCCGGCCGGGTGAGGCTTTCGATGGCTTCTCGCAGCGCTCCGAGGCGGCGGTCGCCGGCGAGCTGGAGTGCAGCGCGGCGCAGGACGATCGGCCGGGTGTCGATCGAGAGACCCGCTGCGAGCCGAGCCGCCGCGTCTGCGTGGAGCTTGTCTGCGAGCCCGGGGATCTCGGCGAGGCGTGCGAGGGCGCCCTCGGCAACGCTCGGGTGGGCGCCGGCCCAGAGGGCAGCCAGGGCCCCGACGCCAGCGGAACCCTCGCGTTCCGACGCTCCGAGCTTCGCCCAGCCTTCGAGCAGATCGGCGGTGGCCGCGTCGGGATCGCGAAGGAACGCCTCGCCACCGCTCGAGACGACGAGTGGGCGGGGAGGGGCCGGAAACCGCGCCAGCCAGAGCGTCGTCTCCGGCAGGGCGGAGAGGGCCACCAGGGCACGGCCGCCGTCCGGTAGCCTCGGGGGGCGCGAGCGCGCCCGCTCCTCCCAAGCGACACCGATCGAGTCGCCCGGAGCCGCAGGACCCACCACCGACCGCTCCACATCGATCGTCGCCGTCCACCCGTGCAGGTCGACCGCGCGGGTCCCGCGGACGGTGCCGACCACCACCAGCCCTCCGGCCTCGGCGGCGCGAACCAGCGCAGCACCGCCGGCGGCGGGCGGCGGGTCGGCCGCGACGGGAACTGCCGGGCCGAGCGCGGCGGCCAGCGCCAGCGCCGCGCCATGCCGCACCGTCAGGGGACGACGACGACGCCCGGCGCCTCGAAGGCTCCGTTGCCGTTGGCGTCGACGAACAGCGCGTTGGTGTAGCCGAGGGCCGTGACCCCTCCCTGGCCGAGGTTCCCGTCGAGGAGCGCCGCCAGGGTGCCGTTGCCGCCGGCGGAGAGGCTCGCGGGCATCACCGGGAACATCGGTCGCGACACCCCGTCGCGACCCCGCACGACTACGACGATCCACGCGTCCGACGGCGTCGGGATCGTGATCCGCGCCGTGGTCTCCCGGTGCTGCGCACCGGGAATCGCCGGGAAGTCGTCCACCGTCGTGACCGTGAAGTCCGTCCCTGCATCGAGGGAGAGCGTAGGAATCGCCGTGTAGAGCGTGGGGACGCCTCCGGCATTGTTCGGATTGCGCCGCGTGACCTTCGTCGCGGCGTTCACGTACACGTCGATCCGGTCGTACTCCGCCCACAGCGGCGCCTGTACCTCGATCTCCAGGTCGACCTGCCCGTTGGTCACGCCGAGCATCGTGCTCCCTCCGAGCCCGAGGTGCGCGACGCCTCCGGATCCGTCGGTGGCCAGGAGCCGCGCCTGGACGTAGAGGCCCTGTCCGCCGACGAGCCGGCCGGTCTTCACTGCCGCGCCGATCTCGTCGTCGGAGATCGCTGTGGGGGCGTCCTCGGACGATGCGGTCCAGCTACGCGCGCCGCCGCCGCGGACGTTCTTGAACTCGTGGGTGTCGGTGTCCGCGATGGCCGTCGTGACGATCGCCTGGTTCAGCAGGTTCATCCAGATCCCGATGCGCTCGGTCAGGAACTCGCCGAGCGCGTGGCTCCGGTTGTGGCCGTTCCACAGCTCGAGGGCCGGGAAGTGGTGGAAGAGGTTCGGGATCGACGGATCGAGGCGGAAGCCCATCTGCTCGGTCGGCGTGAGGACCGACGCCGGCGGCACGAGGGCCGTGTCGATGCGCAGGGGGTCGAAGTGGCTGCTGATGTGGTTGATCTGCACCGCGATCTGCGGCGAGGTGTTCACGGGATCGGACAGCACCTCCGCGTGGACTTCTGCCGGCGACAGGTTGAAGTAGCCCGACGAAGGGAAGTCGAGGCCCGGAGGCGCCAGGCGGCCGTGGTCGGTGGAGCCCTGGGAGACGCGGGAGGGGTCCTGGCCGAGCGGGTAGGCGTTGAAGTGTCCGTAGTCGAACGTCGTGATCTCCTCGCCGATGGTCGCCGCGACGAAGGGGGTGAGGCCGAGCGCCGTGATCGTGGGGTCGAGGTCGGTCCGCGCGTCGTGATCGGTCATCACGATGTTGTCGACGCCTTCGCCGGCGAACTGCAGTACGCGGTTCGTGTTGTTGATCCGCGAGTCCGGGCTGTTGATCGCGTGGACGTGGAAGTCGGACGAGACGAACCCCGGCGTCTCGATCACCCGGGCGATCCGGGCGCTCACCGGCGTCGTCGCTCCGGCAACGATCGTGATCGGCGCCGAGAAGGCCGAGTACTCGGTGCCGCGGGAGACCACCAGCTCGTAGCTCCCGGGCTCGAGGTCGAAGGTCGCCTCTCCGGCTGCGTCGGTATAGACGACGCGGGCGACTCCGTAGGCGAGGCCGTCCTTGGTGACGTCGTTGAGGAGGCCGGTGGTCGTGTCGCTCGGCCGGATCACCGACGTGGTCTGCGTCGGCTCGGGGCTCGGGTCGAAGCCCACCACCGTGATGCGTGCCGGGACTGCCGAGTTCGTTTCGTCCGTTACGGTGACGCTCACGCCGCCGGTGGCCGGGAGGGCGATGTCCTTTGCCGTGGTGGCACCCGCGGTGATGCTCACCGGGTGGACGAGCGGTGTCGTCCCCCCGCCTTCGTAGGGGGCTCCCTCGCGGGCGCCAGCGACTCCGTAGCTTCCGATGGGGAGGGCCCCGGCATAGCACCCGGCCGAGTCGGTGACCCACGAGCCGCGCACCTGGGTGATCGCGCCTCCGGTCGTGAAGCCCGCCGAGACGCGGGCCCCCGGGGCCGGCGCGCCGCCGACGGTGACGCAGCCCCGGAGCGTTCCGGTGACGAGCCCCTGGACCTGCGCCTGGATGGCGACCGCGTTGGCGGCGCTTCCGTCTCCGACGCCGAGGTAGCGCGTGAAGGTCTTCGCTCCGCTCGCCGGGACGACGAAGTTCGACGGTTGCCCGAAGAACAGGACGAAGGGGATCGAGTTGCCGTGGAGCAGGTACGACACGCCCGAGTCGGTGAACGAGCTGGTCGGCTGGGGGAGTCCGGCGCCGATGAACGAGTAGTCGGCGCCCTCTGCCTCTCCGAAGCCGAAGTAGCTGAAGACGTCGTTGCCCCAGGTGGCGGTGATCTCGCCGATGCCGATGTTGGTGGTCGTCGCGGGGTTGCGGGGCGGGGTCCACTGCTCGAGCTCGCCCATCCCGTTCATGTAGTCGCCGACGAAGAGCGGGAGGTCCGAGGACGAAAGGTTCTCGACAGTGGTGTCGACGCGGACGTAGCTCCGTCCCGGTTCGAGGGTGTACTCGGTGCAGGCCTCGACCGGAAGGTCGAGATCGTCGACCCCCGGCGGGAAGATGCCGCCGGCCTCCGCGACCACGGTCGACGGGTTGACGTAGTCCATGAGGTCGTCCGGGCCGCAGACGCGGAGCACCGCCGGAAGGCCGTTCTGGCCGTCGTTCACGATCACGGCGGTCTGGGCGTTCACCACCGTCTCGATGTTGAAGCTCGGCTGCACCTCGAAGAAGTTCTCGATCCCCGGCCTCCCGACGAGCTCCATGTCGATGAGGTTCCCGCCGAACATCCCGATGCTGTGCAGGTCGCGCTGCGCCACGTCCTGGACGATGAAGCGAGCCGTGTCGTTGGCGAGGAGGTAGTCGCCGACGCGCCCGTGGGCGAGGGGGCCGCTCATCAGGTCCGCCGGGTCGGTGATCCGGCGAAGCCGCGCCTTCGGCGGTAGCCACTCGAACCGCCGCGTCTCGGTGCGCGGCTCGCCGCCGGTCGTCAGCGCCGTCACCACCAGCGTGTTCTCGTCGGCGAGGGTGCCGCCCGGCGCGACGGCGCCGGTGAAGGCGCCGCCCGGCTGCTCCGCGAGCGGCACCGGCGACCCGTTGAGCGTCGCGGCGACCGTCGAGCGATCGATGCGGGTCGAGACGTAGACCTCGACCGAGAAGTGGGAAGTCGTTACGGGCTCGAGCCCGGTCGGGAGGTGGATTCCAATGCCCGAGCCGCCGAGCTCGCAGCTCGATCCGAGGAGGGCCAGCGAGACGATCGGGAGGGTCAGCAGTGCGAGGCGGCGCAGCATCCAGGCCTCCGGCATCTGGTGGGGGGGGACCCGCTATTTACCCACAACCCTCCCATGGCTGCAACGCAAACGACGCCGAAACCTCACGGAGGGCCGATCTTGCCGCCCTCTGGGGAGGAAGGGCGGGTGGACGCGGCTCAGCGCCGGCGGCGCCGGCTCTTGCCACCGCGGCCGCCCCCACTGCCTCCACCGGTCCGGCGCTCCGGCGCGCGATGGGCGTCGGGGTCGTGGGGCACGCGGGGAGCAGGGCTCGCCGCTGCCGTTCTGGGCTCGTCGATGGTCGTGAGGGGCCGGTGCTCGCGCAGGTACGACGCGCAGATCGCCGCCAGCTCGCGGCGGCCCTCGTCGCTGGCGGTCATCGCCTCGACCAGGGGGATCCACCGGTCGACCCGCCAGGCCCGCTCCCGTTCGGGGATCGCGCGCACCTCCTGCTCGACCTTCACCTCGAGGCGCTCGCGCATCCGCGCCAGGATGTCGGCCTCGGTCGGGAGCTTGCGCTCGGCCACCTCGATCTTGTTCACGTTCTGCAGGTACTTGAAGTTGCCGATGTCGAGCCCCGACACCAGCGAGATGGCGACGCCCGCCCGTCCGGCCCGTCCCGTCCGGCCGGTGCGATGGACGTAGACCTCCGGCGAGTCCGGCGACGAATAGCTGATGACGTGGCTCAGCTGGCTGATGTCGATGCCGCGCGCCGCCACGTCGGTGGCGACCATGAACTTGAGCTCTCCCGACTTGATCCGTGCCATGGTGCTCTCGCGCGCCGCCTGCGAGAGGTCGCCCGAGATCTGGTCGGCATCGAACCCGCGCCGCTGCAGGACGGCCGTCACGAACCGCACGTCGTCCTTCGTGTTGCAGAAGATGATCGCGCTTTCGGGGTCTTCGTACTCGAGAATGCGGACGAGGTTGGAATCCTTCTCCGCGGCCGTCGTCACCATGAAGAAGTGCTCGATCTCGCTCGGGGCCATCTGGCCCTCGGAGAGCGAAACGAACTCGGGGTCCGAGAGGAACACCCGCGAGAGCGATCGGACCTTCTCGGGGATCGTTGCCGAGAACAGGCACGACTGGCGCTGGCGGGGCAGGTAGCTGTTGATCTCGCGCATGTCCGGCCAGAAGCCGAGGGAGAGCAGCTCGTCGGCTTCGTCGAGGACGAGCACCTTCACGTGGCCGAAGTCGAGCCGCCCGCTGCCGAGATGGTCGAGGATTCGACCGGGCGTTCCGACGACGACGTGGGCGCCCGCCTTCAGCCCTTCGAGCTGCGCGGCGTAACCGACTCCGCCGTAGATCGGAAGGCAGCGTACGCCGCGGTGCTTGCCCATGGCGATGATCTCGCCCGCCACCTGGTTCGCCAGCTCGCGGGTAGGCGCCATCACGAGGGCCTGTGTCGCGGCGAGTCCGACGTCGATCCGTTGGATGATCGGGATACCGAAGGCTCCCGTCTTGCCACTGCCCGTCCGTGCCTGGACGATGAGATCCTTGCCCTCGTGCATGGCTGGGATCACCCGCGCCTGGACCGGCATCGGGGTCTTCCAGCCGAGGTCGCGCAGACCCGCTTGGATGTCTTCCGGGAGGTCGGTGAAGTCGTGGAGCGGCTCGGGCATGAGTGGCGCGAGGGTATCGGCCCCCCCCTGCCGTTGCTAGTCTCGCCGCGATGAGCCGAATCACGCAGGAGGAGGTCGCGCGAATCGCGGCGCTGGCGCGGCTCTCCCTCGACGGCGAGGAGAGCCTCCGGACGACGACGCAGCTCGACGCCATCCTCGATTACGTGGCGCAGCTCGCGGCCGTCGACACCACCGACATCGAGCCGACCGCCCACGCGATCCCGCTCCGGACGCCCCTGCGCGACGACCGCGCGGAGGCCGGGATGCCGCCGGAGCTCGCCGTCGCCAACGCGCCCCAGCGGGAGGGGACCGCGTTCGTGGTGCCGCTCGTCATCGACGGAGAAGAGAGCTGACCGCGCCTCTCGCAACGCTGCACGAGCTCTCGTCGGACCTCGTCCGTGGGAGGGTCTCGTCCCGCGAGCTGGTCTCGGCTGCGATCGCTCGCGCCGAGCGGTTGCAGGGAGCGCTCTACGCGTTCCTCGGGCTGCGAGGCGAACGGGCGCTGCGCGAGGCGGCCGAGTCCGACGCGCGCCGCGCCGCGGGCGCGGCGCGCGGGCCCCTCGACGGCATCCCCGTCGCGATCAAGGACAACCTGGTGCAGGTGGGCGAGCCGACCTCGTGTGCGTCGCGCATCCTCGAGGGCTTCGTCTCTCCCTACGACGCCACCGTCGTCGAGCGGCTCCAGGCGGCGGGCGCCGTCATCATCGGCCGCACCAATCTCGACGAGTTCGCCATGGGCTCGTCCACCGAGAACTCGGCGTTCGGGCCGTCGCGCAACCCGTGGGACGTCTCGCGTACCCCCGGCGGCTCGTCGGGAGGATCCGCCGCCGCCGTCGCTGCGGGAATCGTTCCGGTCGCCTTCGGCAGCGACACCGGGGGCTCGATCCGCCAGCCCGCCGCGTGTACGGGAATCGTCGGGATGAAGCCGACCTACGGCCGGGTTTCGCGGTGGGGCCTCGTGGCGTTCGCGTCGTCTCTCGACCAGATCGGCCCGTTCACGCGCACCGCGGCCGACTGCGCCGTGGCCCTCGGCGCCATCGCCGGCCACGACCCGCGCGATTCGACGTCGATTCCCGAGCCCGTTCCCGACTACGGCGCCGCGCTCACCGGCGACGTCTCCGGCCTCGTCCTCGGCCTGCCGCGCGAGTACTTCGAAGCGAAGGGGGCCGATCCCGCCGTTCTCGACCGCGTCCACTCGGCGGTCGCGGACCTCGAGAAGGCCGGAGCGAAGGTCCGCGAGGTGTCGCTCCCGCACACGAAGTATGGCATCGCCGTCTACTACCTGATCGCGCCGGCCGAGGCGTCGAGCAATCTCGCCCGGTACGACGGCGTCCGCTACGGCCACCGTGCGGCGCACCCTCGCGACCTCGCCGACCTCTACCACCGGAGCCGTTCCGAGGGGTTCGGGCCCGAGGTGAAGCGCCGGATCCTGCTCGGCACCTACGTCCTCTCGGCCGGGTACTACGACGCCTACTACCGGAAGGCACAGCAGGTGAGGACGCTCCTGCGGCGCGATTTCGAGGAGGCCTTCCGCGGCTGCGATGCGATCGTGACTCCCACGTCGCCCGAGGTCGCGTTCCGCATCGGCGAGAAGGCGGCCGACCCGCTCTCGATGTACCTCTCCGACATCTACACCGTGACCGCCAACCTGGCGGGTATTCCCGGCGTGTCGGTCCCGTGTGGCTTCGCGCACGACCTTCCGGTCGGCCTCCAGATCCTCGGGCCGCCTCTCGGCGAGTCCGTGATCCTGCGGATCGCAGACGCCTTCCAGCGCCGCAGCGACTTCCACCTGCGGCGCCCGCCCGAGGTCGGGTGATGAGCGCGCCGACGGTCCACCCGAAATACGAAGTCGTGATCGGCCTCGAGGTACACGTCCACCTCAAGACCGACTCGAAGCTCTTCAGCCCGGCGCCCGTACGCTACGGCGATCCGCCGAACCACGACGTCCATCCGATCTGCCTCGCGCTCCCCGGGGTGCTCCCGGTCCTCAACGCGCGGGCCGTCGAGTTCGCGGTTCGCGCCGGAATCGCCACGCACTGCACAGTCCATCTGCGGTCGGTATTCGCGCGCAAGAACTACTTCTATCCGGACCTGCCGAAGGGCTACCAGATCTCGCAGTACGAGGATCCGATCTGCACCGCGGGCTGGCTCGAGATCGAGGTGGAAGACGGCTCGAGGCGGATCGGCATCACCCGCATCCACATGGAGGAAGACGCCGGCAAGTCGATCCACGATGACGCAGTGACCCACGGCGAGGGAACGCACGTCGATCTCAACCGCGCCGGAGTGCCGCTCCTCGAGATCGTCTCCGAGCCCGACCTGCGGTCGCCTGCCGAAGCCGCCGCCTACCTGCGAACCTTGCGGGCCGTCCTGCGGAGCATCGACGTCACCGAGGCCGACATGGAGAAGGGCCAGTTCCGCTGCGATGCGAACGTCTCGCTGCGCCTGCACGGAACGACGGACCTCGGAACGCGCAACGAAATCAAGAACCTCAACTCGTTTCGCTTCGTCGAGCAGGCGATCGAGAGCGAGATCGTCCGGCAGGCGCGGATCCTCGACGAAGGAGGAGTGATCCAGCAGGCGACGCGGCTCTTCGAACCGGCGACCGGCCGAACGAAGGTGATGCGGACCAAGGAGAACGCCGACGACTACCGCTACTTCCCCGATCCCGATCTGGTTCCGCTCGTGCTGGACGCAGCCGAGGTCGAGCGGATCCGGCTCTCGCTCCCCGAGCTTCCCGACCGCAAGCGGGTCCGTTTCGAGGCCGAGTACGGCCTTCCGGCCTACGACGCCCGCCTGCTGACTGCCGACCGCGCGCTGGCCGACTTCTTCGAGGAGGCCGCCCGCGCACACGGCACGCCGAAGGCCGTCGCGAACTGGATCCTGCGCGACGTGATGCAGCAGCTGAAGGAGAAGGACACCGACATCTCCTCGACGCGGCTCGCGCCGGCGACGCTCGCGGCGCTGATCGGCATGGTCGATTCAGGGCGGGTGACGGTGAAGAGCGCGCGAGACCTCGTCCCCGAGCTGATGGAGGCCGGCGGCGACCCCGCGGCGCTGGTGGCCGAGCGGGGCCTCGAAGCCGTCTCCGACGGCGGTGCCCTCGAGGCTGCCGCGGCCGAGGTGATTGCCGCGAGCCCGGGAGCGGCCGATCGCTTCCGTGCGGGAGAGGAGAAGATCCTGAACTTCCTCATGGGACAGGTCATGAAGAAGACGGGAGGGAAGGCGAGCCCCGCCGCCGTGCGCGAGATCCTGGCGCGCAAGCTCCGCGGATAGCCGCGTGGCGCGCGCGGTGCGGGTACTAGCGGTTGCAGCGGTCCTGCTCGCCGCAGGAGCGGTTGCCGTTGCCGTGCTGCTGCCGCGGCTGGTCGACAGGCCGGAAGTGCGGTCGCGGATCGAGATGGCGGTGACGGAGGCGACGGGCCGCAGCCTCACCTACGAGTCCCTCTCCGCGGGCTTCCTGCCGCCGGCGATCATGGTGAAGGGGCCGTCGCTTGCGGGGGCTCGGCCCGGCGAGCCTCCGCTCTTTGCGGCAGACCGCGTGTCACTTCGCGTCGAGCTCCTCCCTCTCCTCGGGCGCGCCGTGGTGATCGACCGGCTGCGCATCGACGGTGCGCGCGTCCACCTGGTGCGTGTGCCGGAGGCCAGGGGTGAGTCGGCGCCGTCCCGCGACGCGGGGTCGGGCGCCGCCTCGCCGAGTCCGCCCACCGCGCTCACCGCGCCTGGGCAGGGCGCGTCCGGGGTGCCCTTCGGCGTCCGCGCCATCGATGCAGCGGGCGCGACGATCACCGTCGAAGATCGCGGGGTCTCTCCCACCGTCACCCACGTGCTGGAAGACGTGCAGGTGACGCTGCGCGCCGCCGGGGTGGGTGAGCCTGCCCGCTTCTCGGGGACGATGCGGGCCGCGAGCGGCGGAACGGTGGTCGCCGAAGGCACCGTCACGGCCGGCGGCGACCTCGCCGCCGACGTTGCGCTCGAACGGATCGAGGCGGCTCCCCTCACGGCGTACCTCGGCGACGGCCGCTCGGTCTCGGGCCTCGTCGGCGGCAGCGTCCGGCTGGAGGGCCCGGCGGCGGCGCCGGCGAAGATCGGCGCGAAGCTCGTCGCCGAAGACGCTTCGGTCGATCTCGGAAACGTACAGCTACGAGGCCGACTCTCCGTCACCGGCGACCTCACCCGGACCGGGGACGGCTTCGGAGGCCCCTTCGAGATCGACGCCACCGAGGCGGAACTCGCGTACGGGAACGCCTTCCGCAAGCCTCCCGGAACGGGCGCCACGACGTCGGGAATCCTCCGGCCGCGGAAGGGCGGCGGCTTCGACGTCGACGAGCTGCGCGTACGGATCAAGAACTTCGAGGCGCACGGGGCGGTACGGTCTTCGCCGAAGCGCGAGGCGACCCTCGCCGCAGAGCCCTTCGACCTGGCCGGGTGGGAGGCCCTTCTTCCGCGGCTCGGTGGGCGCCCGCTCACGGGAACGCTCGGAATCGACGCGCGCGCCGGCGACCTCGACGCGTCGCCCGCAGGGCTCCTCTCGGCGGCGGGGCGCGACATCGACGTCGGTGCGTTCACCGAACGGATCAGCGGACCGCTCCGCTTCGATGCGCGGCTCGATGCGCCGCTCGGATCGGTGCAGCCGCTCGTCGACACGGTTTCCGGAACCGTCGATTTCGTCCTCGGCCCGGGGACGGCGAAGGGTTTCTCGGTGGTCCGCGATGGGCTCGAACGGTCGGGCTCGCTGCTCGATGCGGTCCTCGCTGCCGGCAAGGCCTTTGGTGGCCGCGACGTCCAGCGGCTGTACGGTGACGGATACGAGCGCATCGCCGGAAAGCTCAGGCTCGGCGGCGGCCTCGCGCGCTTCGACCCGCTGGAGGCCGTCTACCGCGAGTACCGTGCGGACCTACGCGGAAGCGTTCGCCTCGTCGATCGCGCGCTCGACGCGAAGGGGGAGATCTTTTTCGCCGATGCAGAGGGTGCTGGCGCGCTTCGTGGCCAGACGATCCGCATCGCGCATCTCGGCGGCACCCTCGACCGCCCGCGGGTCGAGCTCTCCGCCGAGGACGTCGCGCGCGTGGCGGCAGGTGCCGCGCGGCCGACGCTCGAGCGCAAGCTCGCTCCCCTTCTCGACCGCCTGCAGGGCGACAAGGACGGCAAGAGTCCCCTCGGCGCGTTGCAGGAGCTCCTCCAGGGAAGGAAGCGGAATTGACAGCTCCGACGTCTGCGTGGTTCACCCTTCGGTGGTCGGGCCGCGGAGTCGAGATGCTCGACCAGCGCAGGCTCCCCACCGACGAGATCTACCTCGTCCTGGAGACGGTCGAGGAGGTGGCGCAGGCGATCGAGACCCTCGCCATCCGCGGAGCGCCGGCGATCGGCTGCGCCGCGGCGCTGGGCGTTGCGCGGGGCGCGGTCACGAGCCGCGCCACCGACGTCGCGGGGCTGCGGACCGACCTCGAGGCCGCAGCCGTCCGCCTGTCGCGGACGCGTCCCACCGCCGTGAATCTCTTCTGGGCGCTCGCGCGCATGCGGGAGGAGATCGCTGCAGCGGCGTCGCTTCCCGGCGCCGGTCCGGACGACGTGCGCGACCGGGTCGTTGCGGCGGCGTGCGCGCTCGTCGACGACGACATCCGGATCTGCCGCGACCTCGGCCGCGCCGGGGTCGAGCTGGTGCCCGAGTCCGCGAGCATCCTCACCCACTGCAACGCAGGCGCCCTGGCCACCGCGGGGTATGGAACGGCCCTCGGTGTAGTCCGGGCGGCTGCCGAGGCCGGCCGCCGGGTCCGGGTGCTGGCCGACGAGACGCGGCCGTTCCTCCAGGGCGCGCGGCTCACCGCCTGGGAGCTCCAGCGCGATGGGATCCCCGTCACCGTCGTCACCGACAACATGGCCGCGCATTTGATGGCGCAGGGCGAGATCGATCTCGTGATCGTCGGAGCCGACCGCATCGCGGCGAACGGCGACACCGCCAACAAGATCGGCACCTATGGCGTCGCGGTCCTCGCCCGCGAGCACGCGATTCCCTTCTACGTCGCTGCGCCGCTCTCGACCGTCGACCTCGACACTCCGACCGGAGCCGGCATTCCGATCGAAGAGCGAGGACGCGCGGAGGTCGCCGAGATCGGCGGGCGGGTCGTGGTGCCCGAGGGCGTTCCCGTCCGGCATCCTGCCTTCGATGTCACGCCGGCGCGGCTCGTCAGCGCCATCGTCACCGAGGCCGGCGTGGCCCGGGCTCCCTACGGAGAGTCCCTCGCACGCCTCGTCGCCGGCAAGCACCGCTCGTGAGCCAACCGCCGCCCAGATGCAACCGATACGCAGAGAGTGCGCAGCGGCCGAGGCGTCAACCCCCACCCCGGAATGGCCGATGAAGCCGCTACCGGGGTGAGGAGGCACCGTGCGGCCGACCATTCTCTGCATCGACGACGACCGCAACCTGTGCCAGATCCTCGGCAAGGCGCTGGCCGGCGAGGGCTACCTCGTCCGAACGGCCCACGACGGCGACGAGGCCATGGCGAGCCTGCGCGAGGAGCCTCCCGACCTCGTGCTGCTCGATCTCCTGCTCCCGAAGCGCGACGGATTCTCGGTGCTCGAGGAGATCCGCAGCCAGGATGGCGAGGCCGCGAAAGTGCCGGTGGTACTGATCTCGGGCTGCCTCCGGAGCCCGCAGTACGTCGAGCGTGCGAAGTCCCTCGGCGTCGGTGCGATGCTGACGAAGCCCGTTCCCCTCGAGGACCTCCTGCGGACCGTCGCGGAGCACCTGCCGGCCGGCCGCAGGCCGGCCCAGAAGGCAGTTCCCCTGGTGGGCTCGCTGGCGGACGTCCCGTTTCCGGCGCTCCTCCATCACCTGCACGGCCTGCGTGCGTCGGGGGTGCTCCAGCTCCAGAACGGCAAGCGGAAGAAGGCCCTGCAGATCCGCGACGGCTACTCCGTCGCGGTGCGGTCGAACATCGTGACCGAGTGCCTCGGAAACTTCCTCGTTCGATCGGGCCGCATCACACAGAGCGATCTCAACGAATCGCTCCGGCGGCTCAAAGCAGGCGAGGGCCGTCAGGGCGAGATCCTGGTGGCGATGCAGGTGCTCGCCGAGGACGAGGTCGGCGCGGCGCTCTCCGCGCAGGCCGAGGAGAAACTCTTCGAAATCTTCGAGTGGCCGGGCGGCAGCTTCGAGTTCCAGGTCGGGGCGGTCCTCGAAGGCGGGAGCGGCCTTCCCCTCGAGCGGAGCCCGGCGAACGTGATCCTCCACGGCGTACGGAAGCGGTTTCCGATGGAACGCATCGACGCCTTCCTCGGCGCGAACGTCGATCGCTTCCCTGCCCAGGGCGAGAGCCCGTTCTACCGCTTCCAGGAGATCGATCTCGAGGCGGACGAAGCGGCGCTCCTCGCCGGACTCGACGGAACGAGGCGTCTCGCCGAGGTCGCCGGAACGACGGAGGGCCTTCGCCGCGCGCTCTACGCTGCGATCGTCACCGACCTCGTCGAGCTGATCGAGCGGCCCGGCAGCGTCTCCGGAGAACGTACGGAGGGCGCCCGCGGAGCTTCGCACGCCGCTGTCACGAAGAGTCAGCCGCGCGATCCGGCCGAAGAGGCGCTTCGCGAGGAGCTCACGAGCATGGCCGAGCGGCTCCGCGGACGCTCCTACTTCGACGTTCTCGGCGTAGGCGAGCGCGCCAGCGACGAGGACGTCCGGAGCGCCTACGTACTCCTCGCCAAGCGTACCCACCCCGATCGCTTCAGCGGAGCGAGCGAGCCGGTGAAGCGCCTGGCAGAGGAGATCTTCGGGCTCGTCTCGAAGGCCTACGAGCAGCTCGCCGACGCCAAGCGCCGCGTCGAGTACGTGATGGCGCAGCGAAGCGGCGCGCGCGATGCGGCCGAGATCGACGAGGGCCAGCGCGCGCTGCAAGCCGAGCTGCAGTTCCAGCAGGGCGAGTCGAAGCTGCGGGCCCGTCAGTACCGGGCTGCGGCCGAGTGCTTCACGAAGGCCGTCGAGCTGTACCCCGAGGAGGGCGAGTATCACGCGCACCTCGGGTGGGCCGAGCACCTCGCGAATCCGACCGACGACGCCACCGCGAGCCGCGCGCTGGCGCACCTCAAGCAGGGTGCTCGCCTGGCCCCCGACCGCGACAAACCCTTCCTCTACCTCGGCCGGATCTACCAGGCGCGGGGACGAATCGACCTGGCCCAGAAGATGCTGACCCGGGCGCTCTCCAACAAACCCGACTGCATCGAGGCGCTCCGGGAGCTCCGGCTCCTGCACATGCGGCAGGAGAAGGGGAAGGGCCTGATCGAACGGCTGCTGAAACGGTAAGCTCGGGACCATGGCGAACCCCACTCGCGTAACGGGCGAGAAGATCTGGCTGGACGGCCAGCTCGTCCCCTTCGCCGAAGCGAAGGTCCACGTCCTCACCCACACCCTGCACTACGGGCTCGGGGTGTTCGAAGGCATCCGCTGCTACCGCACCGCGGACGGACGCTCAGCGGTCTTCCGGCTCGCCGAGCACGTGCGCCGTCTGCTCGACTCGGCGCACATCAACCTGATGGAGGTTCCGTTCGGCCAGGAGGCGCTCGAGTCGGCGACCCTCGAGACGCTGCGCGCGAACCACCTGACCGAGGGGTACATCCGGCCGATCGCGTTCATCGGCGACGGCGTCATGGGCCTCAACCCCGCGAACAACCCGATCCGCGTCGCGATCATCGCGTATCCGTGGGGCAAGTATCTCGGCGAGGAGGGGATGGAGGTCGGGATCCGGGCGAAGGTCTCGACGTTCTCGCGCCACTTCGTCAACTCGAAGATGACCAAGGGCAAGACCTGCGGCGACTACGTGAACTCGATCCTCGCCAAGCGCGAGGCGCTCCTCGACGGCTACGACGAGGCGATCCTGCTCGACACCCAGGGGCTCGTCTCCGAGGCGAGCGGCGAGAACATCTTCGTGGTCCACGGCGGAGAGCTCCTGACGCCTCCGCTCTACGGCGTGCTCGGCGGGCTCACCCGTGACGCCGTCATCCACCTCGCTCGCGACAAGGGAATCCCGTTCCGCGAATCGGAGCTGACCCGCGACAAGCTCTACATCGCCGACGAGGTCTTCCTCACCGGAACGGCCGCCGAGGTGACGCCGGTCCGCGAGATCGACCACCGCCGCATCGGCGCCGGCAAGCGCGGCCCGGTGACGAAGACGCTCCAGACCGCGTTCTTCGACGTCGTCGCCGGGCGCGATCCCAAGTACGAGAGCTGGCTGACGTACCTGTAGGCCGAGGGGCGGCGCGCGAGCTTGCCGCCGCCGTCGCCGCCCGCTACCCACCCGGCCATGCACGACGACTTCAAGCGCTTCCGGGGCACCCCGGGCTACATCGCGTCCGGGCCGCTGGTCGATGCCGTCAACTGCGCCATCGCCCTCGAGCGGCCGCTGCTGCTGAAGGGCGAGCCGGGTACCGGCAAGACGGTGCTGGCGCGGCACGTCGCCGAGGGCCTCGGGATGCCGATGCTCTCGTGGCACATCAAGTCGCACCACCAAGGCCGCCGACGGCCTCTACGTCTACGACACCGTCCAGCGGCTCAACGACAGCCGCTTCGGCACCGGCGACGTCGCGGACATCCGGCACTACATCCGGCTCGGGCCTCTCGGGCGCGCCTTCGCGGCGGACGAGCGGCAGGTGCTGCTCATCGACGAGATCGACAAGGCCGACCTCGAGTTCCCGAACGACCTCCTGCTCGAGCTCGACGAGATGCGCTTCACGATCATCGAGACCAGCGAGGAGATCCGCGCGAAGCACCGGCCGATCGTGCTCATCACGTCGAACAACGAGAAGGAGCTGCCCGACGCCTTCCTCCGCCGCTGCGTCTTCCACTTCATCGAGTTCCCGGACGTCGCCGCTCATGCGCCAGATCGTCGACGTCCACCATCCGAACCTCGACGCGAAGCTCCTCGACCAGGTGCTCATCAAGTTCTACTGGCTCCGCGAGCAGAACGAGCTGCGCAAGAAGCCGTCGACGTCGGAGCTGGTCGACTGGATCTCGGCGCTCCTGCGGTCGGGGATCACCCGGGAGCAGCTCGAGGCGCACATCCCGTTCCTCGGAGCGCTGCTCAAGAAGGAGCAGGACGTCGACGCGCTGCGAGATTACGACCGGCGCAAGGGAACGTATCCGGCGAGCTGGGCCGACCTCGGGCCGCGCTACAACCAGTAGGGCCCCAGCCGTGTTCCTCGACCTCTTCTACGGCCTTCGCGAAGAGGGCGTCCCCGTCTCGATGCAGGAGTGGCGCGCCTTTCTCTCGGCGCTCGAGAAGGGGCTCCAGGGGACGAGCCTGCTGCGCTTCTACCACCTCGCGCGCTGCTGCCTGGTGAAGAGCGAGACGTACTTCGACGCCTTCGACCGGGTGTTCGCGCGGGTGTTCCACGGGGTCGAGGGCGAGTTCGGCGAAGACGTCACCGAGAAGGTCCTCGAGTGGCTCCGCGACCCGAAGAACTTCCGCGAGCTCACCCCGGAGCAGATCGCCGAGCTCGAGCGGCTCTCCGGCGACGAGCTGATGCGCCGCTTCCTCGAGCGGCTCGCCGAGCAGACCGAGCGGCACGACGGCGGCGACCGGTGGGTCGGGACGGGAGGCCGCAGCCCCTTCGGCCACGGAGGCCAGCACCCGACGGGGATCCGTGTCGGCGGGGCCGGCCAGAGGCGGTCGGCGATGAAGGTCGCCGAGGAGCGCCGGTTCGAGGACTACCGCACCGACCGCACCCTCGACCTGCGGTCGATGCGGGTCGCACTGCGGCGCCTACGCCAGCTCACGCGAACGGGGCTCGCCACCGAGCTCGACCTCGACGAGACCATCGACGAGACCTGCAAGAACGCCGGCGAGATCGACCTCGTCTTCCGGCCGCCCCGCAAGAACGACGTGCGGCTCCTGCTGCTGATGGACGTGGGCGGCACGATGGACCCGTACTACGAGCCGGTGAGCCGGCTGCTGACCGCGCTCCACGAGGAGCGTGGCCTCCGCGACTTCGAGGCGTGGTACTTCCACAACTGCGTGTACGACCACGTCTACACGGGCGCTCGCCTCACGCGCGCCGAGGCGCGACCGACCGCGGACCTGCTGCGCCGGCTCGACTCCCGCTGGAAGGTGGCGATCGTCGGAGACGCGGCGATGCACCCGGCCGAGCTGCTCGAGGCGTTCGGCGGGATCGATCCGCGGACGACGACGGCGACTCCCGGCATCGTTTGGCTCCAGCGCATCGCCGCACACTTCCAGCGGAGCGTCTGGATCAATCCCGACCCGGCGTCGGGGTGGGACTCGACCTATACGACGAAGCTGGTCAAGCGGCTGTTTCCGATGTTCCACCTCAGCGTCGACGGCCTGTCGCTGGCGGTGCAGGCGCTGGTGGGCGCAAGGGCCTAGCCATTCGGCGCCGGCGATGGCCCCCGCGCGCTCCCTGTGATTACCTCCGCGCCGTGACCGAGCCGCGGAAGCTCTCCTTCCAGCGCGACGACCGGCAGGCGCTCGAGGTGCGGCTCGGCGGAGCCTGGACCACGGCGGAGGGACTCCCTCCGGCCGAGACGCTGCGGCGGGCATTCGACGAGCCGGCTCCCCCGACGCGCCTCTCCTTCGACGCGAGCGCCGTCGAGCGCTGGGATTCGGCGCTCATCGTGGTGGTCGACCAGCTGGTCTCCCTCGCCCGGGACCGCCGGGTTCCCGTCGACCTCGCCGGGCTCCCGCCCGGGGTCGTCCGGCTCGCCCGCCTCGCCAGCGCGGTTCCCGAGCGGGGAGGGCTCGGGGAGCCTTCGCGGCCGCCGGGCTTCGTCACGCAGACCGGCGAGGCCGTCCTTGCCGCGTGGCGCGACGCCAGCGCCTTCGTCCCTTTCGTCGGCGAGGCGGTGCTGGCGGTCGCGGCCCTGGCGGTGGGGCGCGCCCGGATGCGGGCCACCGACTTCTTCCTCGCCCTCCAGGAGACGGGTGCGTCGGCCCTCGGGATCGTGTCGCTCATCAGCCTCCTGGTGGGGCTCATCCTCGCGTTCGTCGGCGCGGTGCAGCTCCAACAGTTCGGCGCGACGATCTTCGTCGCCGACCTGGTCGGAATCGCCATGACCCGCGAGATGGGCGCCATGATGACGGGGATCATCATGGCGGGCCGCACGGGAGCGGCCTTCGCGGCGCAGATCGGCAACATGAAGGTGACCGAGGAGATCGACGCGCTGCGAACCTTCGGAATCTCGCCGATGGAGTTCCTCGTCCTCCCGAGGATGTTGGCGCTCCTGCTCATGATGCCGCTCCTCACCCTCTATTCCGACTTCGTCGGGATGGCCGGCGGCCTCGTCGTTGGCGTCGGAATGCTCGACCTCACTCCCGAGCAGTACGTGAAGCACACCATGGAAGCCGTGTCGATGACCAACTTCGTGATCGGAATCGTGAAAGGATCCGTATTCGGGGTCCTGATCGCGGTTGCGGGCTGCATGCGCGGAATGGAGTGTGGCAACGACTCTGCGGCCGTCGGCCAAGCGACGACCTCGGCGGTCGTCACCAGCATCGTCCTCATCATCATCACTGACGCGGTCTTCACGGTGATCTGCAACGTGCTGGGGGTCTGACGTGACGGGATCTCCGGAGAGCGGCACGGCCCCCTCCGCCGGCGCCGCGCACATCGAGGTGCGCGGCGTCACCATGGCGTACGGAGACCACGTCGTGATGCGCGACCTCGACTTCACGATCCGCAGGCGCGACATCTTCGTGATCATGGGGGGTAGCGGCTGCGGGAAGAGCACCCTGCTGCGAACCATGATCGGGCTGCTCGAGCCGGCTCGGGGAGAGATCGTCTATGGCGGCCGGAGCTTCACCGGGGCGCCGCCGGAGGGGCGCGAGGAGATGCTCCGCGGCATGGGCGTCTTGTTCCAGCAGGGTGCGCTCTGGAGCTCGCTCACCCTCGCCGAGAACGTCGCGCTTCCACTCCAGCAGTACACCCGGCTCGGCGCCGCCGAGATCGCCGAGATCGTCGAGCTCAAGCTCGCGCTCGTCGGCCTGAGGGGTTTCGGTGACTACACTCCTGCGGCGATCAGCGGAGGCATGCGCAAGCGCGCCGGCCTCGCCCGGGCGATGGCGCTCGACCCGGAGATCCTCTTCTTCGACGAGCCTTCAGCGGGACTCGACCCGATCAGCTCGAAGCTCCTCGACGACCTCATCCTCGAGCTCCGCGACAGCCTTGGTGCGACGGTCGTCATGGTCACCCACGAGCTTCCGAGCATCTTCGCGATCGCGAGCAACGGGGTCTTTCTCGACGTCGAATCGCGTACCATGGTGGCCACCGGGAGCCCGAGAGCGATGCTCGAATCGTGCACGAACCCGAACGTCCAGACTTTCTTGCGCAGGGGCGAAAAGCATGAGTAGACGAGCGAATCCCACCGCGATCGGCGCGTTCGTCCTCGGCGCCGTCGGCCTGGCGCTGGTGGGGGCGGTGATGTTCGGGTCGGGGCTGTGGTCGCGGCCCAAGGCGACGTTCATCCTCTACTTCCCCGAGTCGGTCAATGGCCTCGACAAGGGAGCTCCGGTGAAGTTCAAGGGGGTCCAGCTCGGACGCGTCACCGACGTGATGCTCGGCTACGAGCAGAAGCCCGGAACGAGCGACGTTGCCGTCCTGATCGAGATCGACGAGCAGACCTACGAGGACAAGACCAAGCGCATCGTCGACCTCTCGAACCGCGAGGTGATGAAGGAGGCGATCGATCACGGCTTGCGGGCGCGCCTCGAGACCCAGAGCCTCGTCACCGGACTGCTGTACATCGAGCTCGGCTTCTACCCGGACACCCCCGTTCGCTACATGCAGCTCGGAGACAACTACACCGAGATTCCGACGATCCCGAGCAACCTGGAGGAGATCATCGACAGCGCGATGCTCGCGATCGCACGAATCAGCAAGATCCCCCTCGAGGATCTCGTCGAATCGTTCACCAGCCTGGCGAAGAACATGGACGGCCTCGTCCAGGACCCGAAGGTCCGCGAGACGCTGGCGTCGATCCAGGGCGCCGCGCGCGAGGCCGAGGGGCTGCTGCGGACGGTTCGCGGCGAGGTGAAGCCGCTGTCGAAGGACGTGAGCGTCACGGCGGAGGAGCTGCGGAAGACGCTCTCGGAGCTCCGCGCCCTCGCCGGGTCGGTCCAGGGCCTCGCGCGGGACGGTTCACCGCTGCGCATCCAGCTCTCCGAGGCTCTCGGCGAGCTGACCGCAGCGGTGCGGGCGCTGCGGCTACTTGCCGACGCCCTGGAGGACGATCCCCAGTCGATTCTCACGGGCAAGGCCCGAGGAGGAGATTGACATGGAGCGGTGGGGCGTGGCGGCGGTCGTCGGGATGCTGGTCCTGGTGTCGACGGGGTGTGGAGGGCTCTTTCCGAAGGCGCCTCCGTCGCGGTTCTACGTACTCGGCGCTACGGCGGAGCCCGCGGCTGCCGGAGGGCGCCTCTCGATCGGCGTGGGTCCGGTGCAGCTCCCGGGCTACACCGACCGCCTGCAGATCGCGACCCGAACGGGGGCGAACGAGATCGACTATGCGGAGAGGGACCGCTGGGCGACTCCGCTCGACGAGGGGGTGACCCGCGTCCTCCTGATCGACCTCGCGCGGCTCCTCGGGACCGATCGCGTGAGCGAGTTCCCGTTCGCCCTCGGTGCTCCTCGCGACTACGACGTCAGCGTTGCGTTCCTCCACTTCGAGCCCGACGCGGGGGGGCAGGTACTCGTGGAAGCGCTCTGGCGCATCACGCGGGCGGCGACCGGCGAGGAGCTGCTGGTTCGGCAGGCGAGCTTCTCGCGGCCGGCGGCTGCGGGCGATTTCGCGGCGGCGACCGCTGCGCTGAGCCAGGCCCTCGGAGACCTCGCCGCGGAGATCGCGGGGGCGCTCCGTCAGCTCCGCGCGGCCCCCTGAAGGCCGGACGCAGATCCGACCCGGCTCACTGCGAGCGGTCCTCGGCGCTCTTCACCGGGCGCATCAGCCCCTCCTGGGCGACCGAGGCGACGAGGCGCCCCTCGCGGGTGAAGATCGTCCCGCGGGCGAAGCCGCGGCCTCCCGATGCCGCCGGGCTGTCCTGGACGTAGAGGAGCCACTCGTCGACGCGCAGAGCAGTGTGGAACCAGAGTGCATGGTCGAGGCTCGCCGTCATGAGCGGGCCGAGGGCGCCGCTTCGCCCATGGGGCTTCACGATGTTGTCGAGGAGCGAGATGTCGCTCGCGTAGGTGAGAAGACACTGGTGCAGGAACGGGTCGTCCGGCAGCGGGTGCGTCACGCGGAACCACACCAGGCTCGTCCCGCGGCGCGTCTCGCCGCCGAAGAACGTCGGCGCGTGGACGAACCGCATGTCGATCGGTCGCGGCTTCGGCGCCCAGCTGCGGACATCCGGAGGGAGCCGATCGAGGACCTTCGTCACCATCTGCGTCCACGTGGGAAGGCTTTCGGGGTCGGGCGCGCCCGGCATCTCGAGCTGGTGCTCGTAGCCCTCCTCGTGGACGTGGAACGAGACCGACGCGTTGAAGATGGCCTTGCCGCGCTGGATCGCGACGACGTGCCGCGTCGTGAAGGAACGCCCGTCGCGGATCCGGTCGACCCGGTAGATGACGGGGGTCGCTGGATCGCCGGGGCGCAGGAAGTACGCGTGGAGCGAGTGCGGCGTCTGGTCCTGCGCCGTTCGGCCGGCAGCCACCAGCGCCTGCGCCGCCACTTGGCCGCCGAAGAGCCTTCCGCCGCGCTGGCGCTCGTTCTGGCCGCGGAAGATGTCGAGGTCGATGACCTCCAGGTCGAGGCACTGCAGCAGCTCGTCGAGGAGCGCTCGGGTCGGCTCGCGGGAGTCGGGGGGCATGGCCGGATCTTCGGGGAACTTCGTTCCCGGCGCATCCCGTGACGTCGTCAGGAGGGGACGTCCATGCGCCGGAAGAGGAAGGCCAGCAGGGCGGTGCTCCCCATCGCCCACGCCACCAGGCGCAGCCCGACGTCGGTCCAAGCGGCCGCCGATGCGCCCGACGAGAACCAGGGTGCGACCGCGT
This sequence comes from uncultured delta proteobacterium, assembly GCA_963710635.1. Taxonomy (GTDB): domain Bacteria; phylum Myxococcota_A; class UBA9160; order UBA9160; family UBA9160; genus MYXO. Next base: position 2,585,874 of record CAVQAY010000004.1, on the reverse strand, counting down.
AGAGCAGGGCGGTGCCGAAGGGAGGTCCCCAGCGCTCGATCGCGCCGAGGAGGTCGCCGCCGACCGTCGCCACCTGGTAGAGGCCGTTCGTGAAGACCACGACCTCCAGGATCAGGACGACCGCGGCGAGGGCCACGACCCGAGGGAGCAGTAGCGCGAGGGTCATCGCCAGGGCGGTCAGTATCCAGGCGTCGAGGGCGAAGACGGCCACGCCGACCGCGGCAGGGCCGGGGTCGAGGCCGAGCCGCACGTGGAGGAGGGCCGCCACCACCGCGAGGACGCCGGCGCCGGCTCCGGCGCCGAGGACGAGCGCGCCGGCGAGCCGTGCCAGCGCGTAGCTCGCGCGGCCCACCGGGCGCGCCAGCCAGAGCGGAGCCGTCCCCTCCGTGAGGGGCCGCGCGAGAGCGTCCGAGCCGACGAAGCCTGCGATCAGCGCCAGCAGCAATGCGCAGATGCCGAAGACCAGGGGTCCGACGAGCCGCGCACCCTCGCGCACGTCGAGCTCCTTGCCGCTCAGGACGATGCTGGTCGAATCGAAGCCCGTGCAGCGGTCGGCGAAGAGACCGACGCAGAGGGCGAAGACGATCGCGAACAGGCCTACGCGGTTGCGCAGGCCATCGCGGACCGCATCGGCCGAGAGCGCGACGAACGCGCGCGCCGGTGTCACGCGGTCGCGCCCATCGCCGGCGCTTCGCCAAGCGGCTCTGGCCGCACGATCCGGACGAAGGCGTCCTCGAGGCTCTCGCCGGGCGCCAGCAGCGCATCGATCGGCCCGCTCGCCGCGACGCGGCCCTCGTGGAGGATCGCGACGTGATCGCAGACCTTCTCCACCTCGGTGAGAACGTGGGAGCTGACGACGAGCGTTCGCCCCTCGCGGTGGGAGGCCTGGATCCAGTCACGCGCGTCGCGGACGCCGAGCGGGTCGAGACCCGAGGTCGGCTCGTCGAGGAACAGCAGCGAAGGATCGCCCAGCAGCGCCTGTGCGAAGCCCGCGCGCTGGGCGAGGCCCTTGGAGAGCGAGCCCAGTCGTTCGCGAGCGCGTTCGCGCAGCGCCGTCCGTTCGAGGATCTCGTCGATGGCGCGGTCGAGGCCGCGCTCCGGCGAGGCCCGCCAGCGCGCCGTGGAGCCGGAGGAACGCCGAGAGCGACATGCTCGCCGGCAGCCGCAGGCGCTCGGGCAGGTAGCCGAGCCCTTCGCGGGAGCGCGGATCGAACGGGTCGCGCCCGCGGAGGCGGACGCTTCCCTGCGTCGGACGGGTGAAGCCGAGCAGGAGACGCAGCGCCGTCGTCTTCCCGGCGCCGTTCGGGCCGAGCAGCCCCACCGCGGCGCCGGCCGGAACGGCGAGATCGACGCGGTCGAGGGCGCGGCGCGAGCCGTACCGTTTCGAGACCCCGGCGAGCTCGAGGGCGATCATGCTCGGAACATCGTACCACCCCCGGTTCTCCGACGCGTGGCCGGAAGTTCGCTTTCGCCGCTCGAGGGCTACGCTCGGCCTCCGGGCCGCACAAGGAGGACCGCCATGCCCCTCGACCTCGAGCCGCTGCTGAAGGGATTTCCCGGGCGCGTAGGTGTCCACGCGAGGCATCTCGATTCCGGCGAGGTCTTCGACCATCACGCGGACGACGTCCTGCCGACGGCGAGCGCCGCCAAGGTCTTCCTGCTGATGACGTACGCGCAGCAGTGTGTCGAAGGCAAGCTCGACCCCGAGACCCGGCGGACGGTCGAGGCGAAGGACCTCGTTCACGGATCGGGGGTGCTGCGCTTCTGCCGTCCGGGGCTCTCGCCGACTCTCTCGGACCTCGCCTACCTCATGATGACGGTCTCCGACAATCTCGCGACGAACCTGCTCCTCGACGTCATTGGCGGCGCTCCGGCGGTGAACCGGATGCTGCGGGAGCTCGGTCTCGGCGGCGCGCAGGTCGTGGGTCCGATCCAGTTCGAGAAGACCGAGATCCAGTTCGCCAGGTCGACGCCGCGCGCGCTCGCCGAGGCCTACGCCGTTCTGGCCGAGCCCGATCGGCACGGCTATCCCGCGCCGGCCGCCGGAATCTGCCTCGACGTGTTGCGGCGAAACGAGTACCTCCACGGGCTGCCGCGCTACCTGCCCTGGAGCCAGCACGCGATCGACTTCGGCGTGGATCTGCCCGTCACCGTCTACGGAAAGACCGGGTCGCTGCTCCACGTCCAGACCGACGCGGGCCTGTTCGTGACGCCTACGAGCCGCTGGGTGCTCGCGGTGATGTGCGCCGAGTTCGGAGACCCGCGAAGCGGCGCGGCGGGCATTGCGTCGACGCTCCAGGCCGAGGTGGGGCGTGCCGTCTACGAGGCATGGAAGTGAGCTTCGGTCTCGAGTCGCTGCAGACGCCGGCGCTGCTGGTCGATGCGGAGACTCTCGATCACAACCTCCGCATCATGTCGCGCGCGCTGCCGGGAGAGCGGCTCCGCCCCCACGTGAAGGCGCACAAGTGTACCGCGCTCGCGAAGCGGCAGGCCGCAGCCGGACACCGTGGCTTCACCTGCGCGACGATTCGCGAGATGGAGGGCCTCGCGGGCGCCGGCCTCGGCGACGATCTGCTGCTCGCGAACGAGGTCCTCGACCTGCGGCGACTCGCGCGGCTCGATGCCCGGGTGACCGTCGCCGTCGACTCCGACGAGACCGTCGCGGCTGCCGCACGGGACGGAATCCGGGAGGTCGTGATCGACGTTGGCGTCGGCCTGCCCCGCTGCGGATGCGGGCCCGATCGGGCCGGATCGCTGGCCGACCGGGCGCGAGCGAGCGGCCTCACGGTGCGGGGCGTCATGGGATACGAGGGCCACGCCATGCCCGTCGAGGATCGCGCCAAGCGACACGAGATCGTCGCTCGATCGATGGAGCTGCTGGGCAAGGCGCATGCGGACGTGGGCGGAGACCTCATCTCGGCGGGAGGCACCGGAACCTACGACCTCAACACCTGGGCGACCGAGATCCAGGCGGGATCGTATGTGCTCATGGACACCGCGTATGGGAAGCTCGGACTGCCATTCCGTCAGGCCCTCTTCGTCCTCGCCACCGTCGTCTCCGTCTCGGAAGGCTACGCCGTCGCCGACTGCGGGCTGAAGGCCCTCGGAATGGACCACGGCAATCCGGCGATCGAGGGCGCGAAGGTGTGGTTCTGCTCCGACGAGCACGTCACGTTCGTGCCCGAGCAGCCGGTGCGTGTCGGGGACCGGGTTCGCGTGATCCCCGCGCACGTCGACCCGACGGTCGCCTACCACGAGCGCCTTCACGTGGTGTCGCAGAGCCAGGTCATCGAGACCTGGGCGGTGGACCTGCGGGGCTGGTGACGCCCGTCGGCGCCCCGATCTAGTGGTTCCCGATCGGCTCGACGAAGGCCCACCGGCCGGGCCGGAGCACCAGCGCCTCGAAGGACTTGTCGATGTTCTGGGGCTGGCCCACCACCGTCGTCATCACTGCGGCCGGAACGAAGAAGCCGAGGCCGAGGAAGAACGCGATGATTCCCGCCGGGCGCATGATCAGCGCGTCGGTGGCGACGCCCGAGGGATCGTTGTCGTACTCGTAGTCCTTGTAGTACTCGCCGGCGAGGGCCGGGCTCGCGGTGACCGCGACGAGGGCAGCGACGAGCAGCGAGGCGACGAGGCGGCGGATGCGAACGAACATGGAAACCCCCTTCTGGAACCCGGAGACCGTATCGGCGCCCTCCCGAACGACTGAAATGCCGCGTGGGGTTGCGGGCGCTCGCGAGGGCGCAGCTGCGCTCCGAACTCCGCGAGACTTCTGCACCGCTGCGCATCTCCTGCGCAGCGGCGTCAGCGGGCCTGCACGGCGAAGCTCCGCTCCGGGAGCGTTCCCAGGGCGAACACGCGGTAGAAGCCCCGGAAGAAATCGCGGCAGACCGCCGAATGGGCGAGCGCCCTCGGGCTCGACGTGCGGCGGACCTCCTGCCGGAAGCTGCCGTCCTCGAAGAGCCGGTAATGGGCCCAGCCTCCCGGGTAGTCCTTGGTGCAGTGGACCTCGACCCACGGGGTCTCTCCCGATGCGGGATGGAGCCGCACGCGATTGCGATGGGTGTGGCCGAGCAGGACGCCGCGTACCTGCGGATGGCGCCCGACGAGATCGTAGAGCCGGAGCGACTGGTCTGGACGGATCCCGATCGTGTTGGGGAAGGTGTGGGCGTTCTCGGGCGGCACCGGGTGGTGATGCATCAGGACGAGGGTCGGCTGCGAGGTCTCCCTCGTCTCGGCGAGCATCTCGTCCAGCCGGCGCAGGCGGTCGTCGCCGAACACGCCGTGGTGCTCTCCGGGATCGGCGGTCTCGACCAGCACCAGCCGCCACCCGCCGAGATCGAGGCTCCTCGGCGCGCGCGGCTGGCCGAGGAGCGCGTAGCCGTCCACCTCGAGGCCGAGCTTCCGGCCGTAATGGTCGTGGTTGCCGAGAAAGGCATGGAGAGGCATCCGCAGCCGGGCGAAGGCCTCGGCCGCCATGGCGAACTGCTCGGGAAGGCCCCGGTCGGCGATGTCTCCCTTGACGAGCGTCGCATCGACGCCGGCGGAGTTGATCTCGTCGATGGCGTCCTCGTTCATGAAGCGCCAGTAGGGAATCTCGGTGTCGTCGGCGCGGACCGACGGACACCCCGGGCCGTCGGGGCCGGGCTCGCCGGCGTCGTCGATCACGCCGCCGAACCGGAGCTCGCCGAAGTGCAGGTCGTTGAGCGTCGCGAAGGAGGCCACCTCGCGTGCGGCGGGCTGCGCGAGGGTCTCGAACGCCTCGGGGAAGTACGGGTCCGGTGCAGGGGCCTCGCCGCCATCGACCTCGATCGACAGCCGGTGCCGTCGGCCCGGATCGAGGCCTTCGATGCGGACGAGTCGCGTGGCGGCGGGGCCCGTCGACACCGCGCGCACCTCGCCGTCGACCCGCACGCGCGCCTCGGCGTCGACGGGGCCCTGGCCGTCGCGGACATCGAAGGCGAGTGTCACGGACGAATCCGTCACGCCGAAGACCTCGGGCTTCTCGATCCGGACCATGCCGCCTCCCCGGGCTCCCGGCCCGCACGCCCGAGTCTTGCGCGTGCCGGGCCGGCGGTCACCCTCTGTCCCGTGCTCCGAAAATTCGCCGCGTTGTCGTCGGCCCTCCTCGCGCTCGCGGTCTTCGCGCCGGGGGCCCGTGCCGACACCGACACGTTCAGCGCCGAGGAGATCCTCGAACGGGCCACCGGCTTCTTCGGCGACGCCAGCGAGGGGCTCGCCAAGGCCGTCGAGCGCGCCTTCCGGGACCAGGGACGTCCCAATGCGTACATCGCGGGCGAGGAGGGAAGCGGCGCCTTCATGGTCGGCCTGCGGTACGGGCAGGGGACCCTCGAGCGCAAGAGCGGCGCGCGGCGGAGCGTCTACTGGAGCGGGCCCTCGATCGGCTGGGACATCGGCGGCAACGCGTCGAAGGTCTTCATGCTCGTCTACAAGCTGCCGAGCGAGGACGCGATCTTCCAGCGCTTCCCGGGCGTCGAGGGCAGCTTCTACTTCGTCGCGGGAGTCGGCCTCAACTACGTGCAATCGGGGCCGATCGTCCTCGCGCCGATCCGGACCGGGGTTGGCCTGCGCGCGGGTGCGAGCGCGGGCTACCTGAGCTTCACGCCGCGGCGGTCCTGGAACCCGTTCTGACGAGGCGCTGCACCGGCGGTGTCAGCGGGCGTGACCCGCGTTTCCGAGGAACGTTCCGACGACGCCGGCTGCGAGATAGCCCGGGCCGCCGAGGATCATCCCGCCCGGATACATCGACGCGCCGCCGACGAAGAGGCCGGGGATCGGCGTCTCGCTGCGCGAGCACAGATCGTTCGGTCGCAGGTAGCCCATCTGCAGCGGCGTGTACGCGCCGTGCTTGATCGAGCCGCGCTTCATCGTCGTGAGCTTCGCCTCGATGTCGAGCGGCGTCGTGTGGCGGCGGAAGACGATCTCGCCGAGGTCGGCGTACCCGCCGAGCAGCCGGAGGCACGAGTCGCGCGAAGGCTGCTCCCTGCGCGCGCCCATGGCGCGTCGTACCGGACGACGGCCTCGGCCCGCAGCAGATCGTGGCCGGCGGGCGCCATGGTCGCGTCGAAGCGCGTCGGGACCGTCACGTGCAGCCACTCGCAGTCGCGCTCCTGCCCTGCGTCGAGCCGGCGGAGGTGCTCGTGCAGCTCGTCCTCGGTCTCGAGCCCGCAGAAGACGATCATCGAGTCGGCGATCCGCGGGATCGTTCGCCTTCCAGGAGATGCCGCCGCGAAGCCCGAGGTGGAGGCCGAACATCGTACCGCTCCTCCCACTCCCAGCCGCGCACGGCCGGTCGCCGAGATCGCCGGGCAGCGAGCTCTCGTCGAGCAGCCGCAGGAACGTCTGCTCCGGGTCGAGCGTCGAGACGACGGCGCGTGCGTCGAAGCGCCGCCCGTCCGTCGTCTCGACGCCGACCGCTGCGCCGTCGCGCGAGCACGATGCGCGCCACCTCGCACTGGTCGAGCACCGGTGCCGCCGCTGCGCAGGAAGCGAGCGGTAGAGCGCCGACGAGAGCCGGTGCGAGCCGCCCTTCACGAGGGCGGCCGAGAGCATGCGGCACAGGTAGAGCGGGTACAGGTATCCGAGCGGATCCTCGAGATGCAGGCCCCACATCGCCGGCAACGACAGCAGGGCCATGCGCACGCGCGGATCCGTGAAGCCGTACTCGTCGAGCATCTCGACGAAGGTCAGCTCCGAGATCTCGGCGAGCCGCGCGCCCGCCGGCGTCTCGCCGAACTCGACCATCTGATCGAGGGCCGGCTCGGGCAGCTGGTAGGTCATGGGGATGAGGTACTGGTCGAGGATCGGCGTGAACTCGTCCCACATCCGCGTGAAGGCCGCGGCGTCGGACGCGGACGCAGCGTCGCGATGCGAGCGCGCGGTCTCGCGCCGGATCCCGCGAGAAGAGCAGCGAGCTGCCGTCGCGGAAGGGGAACGCCGCGGCGACGGGCGGCCTGCAGGTAGCGCACGCCGAGATCGTCGAGGCCGAGGTCGCGCATGGGCGGGCATCCGCTCGGCCATCATGTGGTAGATCGCGTGGAGGTTGAGTCGGTAGCCGAAGTACTCGTCGGTGTTGAGACCGCCGCCGGTCTCGAATCGGCGTTCGAGCAGGAGCACACGCTGGCCGGCCCGGGCGAGGTAGGCGGCGCAGACGAGGCCGTTCGGGCCCGGCGCCGATCACGATGGCGTCGTAGGTGCTCCGGCGCCGTCATCTCGCGCCTCCGGACGGCCGCGTCTTCCGCTGCCACTTCTCGGCGAACGCCCGCATTCGAGCGGGATGCGTCCGAGGTTCTCGAGGAACCACATCATCGGCTGCGCGCGCCACCACTCGGCGTCGCGGCAGCCGAGATCTTCGGCCACCTCCACGGCGGCGAGGTAGCCGGTCGCGAGATGCGTGGCGCCGTAGGGATGGATCGAGTTCGACAGATAGAGCCCCGGGAGGAAGCTGCGCGAAGCGCCGCCGACGACGATCCCGGAAGCGGGCGGTTCATCCCGTACTGCTCGGGGATGGCGCTGCCGCCGATCATGTTTCCGCGCACCGCCGAGGGGTTGCTGTTCTCCTGGTCGCAGCGGCGTGTTGACGTGGCGCTCGAGGACGAGGTCTCTTGAAGCCCGGCGCGTACCTGCTCGATGCGCTCCGTCACGGCCTCGCGCCAGCGGCTCGGCCAGCGCGCGCCAGGCGTCCCAGCCGTCGAGCCGGCGGCCGCGCCAGCGCCTGCGGGCACGGCGGCACGCTGATCCAGACGAGGGCGACGTGACAGCCCGGCGGCGCCTGCGACGGCTCGGCGCGCGTGGGAAGGAACCAGCCGCCCATGACGTCGTCGGGAATCACGCCCGATGCGACCTGCGTCAGGCTCGAGCGGATCTCGTCGAGCGTCTCGCCGCCGAGATAGCCGACCCACGAGCGCTGCACCGCCGGATCGTAGGCGGCGGAGGCGAACTCCGGATCGCCCTTCAGCGCGTAGTGGACGGCGACGAGCTGCGGATCGTCGTAGTTGAAGCCCTTGATCTGCCGGGAGCGCTCGGTGCCGATCACGTCCTCTCCGACCATCTGCAGGAACGTCGGCGCGAGCGTCACGTTGGAGATCACGACCCGGGCGTGGATCTCCTCGCCCGGGAAAGAGCGCATCGGGTGACAGGCGGACGCCGTGGGCGCGGCCGTCGCTGCACCAGGATCTTCTCCACCGGACACGTGCTCCAGACGTCGCCGCCGTGGGCGACGAAGCATCGCACCAGCGCGTGGGTGAGCGCGTGCGAGCCGCCGCGCGCCGTGTGGACGGGCATCAGCGAGAGGCCGGCGAGGTTCAGGGCCAGCGAGCCCACCCGCCGGTGCAGCGGCCACTGGCCCGTGAACTCGCCGAGAGCGGCCGGCGTGGTGCGGACCTCCTCGGATTCGTAGAGCAGCTCGAGGACCTCGAAGCCGTTCATCCGCTGCAGATCGTCGCCGCTGAGAGCGATGCCGAGGCGCCGTAGCAGGCCTCCCTGGAAGGCCGCGAGGCGATCGAGCAGCCGCGCGTTCGGCGCGCGGAACAGCAGCTGCTGGTTGATCTCCAGCGCGTCGAGGGCGTTCTCGGCGAGGTACTGCGAGATGGCGCCTGTACGCCGGCGTCGTGCGCTCGAGAGCCGGGAGAGGCTCGCCTGCGTGACCGTCGGATCCAGCGCCTGGACGCAGTTGCGTGCCGTTGCGGAAGGTCTTCGCGAACAGCACGTCGGTGCCGTAGAGATCGAGACCGAAGCGCTCCGAGATCGAGATCGGCCATCGCCGGGCTCATCGCGGGAACCAGCCAGGCCGCGTGGGTGCTGTGCAGGAAGCCCGGGAAGCCCGAGCTCGACCGTGTCGCAGTGCGCGCCGCACTGGCCGCGCGCCTCGAAGACGGCGACCGACATGCCCGCCTTGGCCAGATACGCGGCGGCGGTGAGGCCGTTGATGCCGCCGCCGACGACGATGACGTCGTAGTCCTTCATCCGCGCGCTGCCTTCGTCCGGACGCAGGCGCGGCCGGAGGAGGCGTCGCGGCTGCGAGACTTCACGGCGGCGGCATCGCGCCGGGCGCGCGCGTCGGCGAGGTGCGTCTCCCGATCCTGGCTCCAGTGGGCATGCCGGTCGCGCCGGAGCGCTCCGCGGAGAAGCCAGCCGAGCATCGCCGGTCTGCAGCGCCACCTGTGCGATTCCCGGCAGATCGTCCTCGCACAGCCGGATCGAGAAGTCCCAGTGGACGGGCTCGTGGATCGTTCCGTGGATCACCACCTCGGTGCCGTCGCGGATGACCGTGTATTCGCGGAAGTCCATCACCAGCTCCTTGCGTCCGAGACCCGCGCGACTTGAGCTTCACCGCAATGCCTCCGGCTCCTGCGACCGCTCCCGGCGCGGGTTGCCGGGGCCGTCGCGTATGTTACAGATTGTAAAGCAATGAAAGACGATCCGTCAACGACACGGTCCTCCCGCCGGCGGGCTCCGGGCCCCGGGCGCCCGCTCCGCGGCCGGCGACGGCGCCTTCCGGCGGACGAGCGGCGCGGGGAGCTGCTCGCGGCGGCGGCGCGGCTCATGACCGCGCGGGGAGTCGATGCGGTGCAGATGGCGGAGGTCGCCGCCGCCGCCGGCGTGACCCGCCCGCTCGTCTACCGGTTCTTCCCGAGCCGGCAGGCGCTCGTCATGGCCGTCCTCACGGACTTCGCCGGCGACCTCACCCGCCGGTTCGGCGAGGGGGCGGCGCGCAGCATTCCCGGCACCTTCGATGCGGTGGTCGCGGTGTTCGTCGCGGCGGTGTGCGACACGATCGAGGAGAAGGGGGCCGGTCCCTGGCTGCTCCTCGACTCCCGCGGTCCGGACCCCGAGGTCGCGCAGCTCGGCCGGCAGATCCTCGACCGTCTCGTCGCTCCGTGGCAGGTGCACATCGCGGCGGCCATCGGCGTGAGCGCTCTCCGAGGCGTCGACCGTCGCGCGGATGATCGTCGCCGCCGGTCGCGCCGCCCTCGAGCCCTGGCACGACGGGTCGCTCGGCCGGGAAGAGGCCGTCCGGACGGCGACCCGCGGCGTCAGCGCGCTGCTCGAGGCGTTCGCCCGCCCGGCGGCTGTAGCCCGCCGGGCTCCCAAACCGCGCCGGCCGCGCTGACCGTCGGGAGATGCCCCGGGAGCGCCCCGGGGGTTCCCACGAGTTCCGCAACCCTCGCCGTGGCCGGGGCTTTCCCTCAACTTCTGCCCGCCGCTGCCGATGAGAGAGGTGGTCCTGCGCCACCCGGCGGCGCGGGGAACACCGGATGGCCTCTCGAACGAAGGATCGACGTCATGTTCAACCCTCTGGCCGCGCTCTTCTCCAACGACCTCGCGATCGATTTGGGTACGGCCAATACGCTCGTCTTCGCTCGCGGCAAGGGCATCGTGAGCTCCGAGCCCAGCGTCGTCGCCGTGATGGCGCAGCCCGGCCGTGCAGACCGTGTCCTCGCCGTCGGCCACGAGGCCAAGGAGATGCTCGGGCGCACCCCGGAGTCGATCCGCGCGGTGCGGCCGATCAAGGAAGGCGTGATCGCCGACTTCGAGGTGACGGAGTCGATGCTCCGCTACTTCATCCGGAAGGCGCACAACCGCACGCGGCTCGTCCGGCCGCGGGTCGTGATCTGCGTTCCGCCGTGCATCACCAGCGTCGAGAAGCGTGCGGTACGCGAGTCGGCGCTGTCGGCCGGCGCCCGGGAGGTCTACCTGATCGAGGAGCCGATGGCCGCGGCCATCGGCGCCGGGCTCGACGTCACCGCTGCGACCGGCAACATGATCGTCGACATCGGCGGCGGGACCACCGACGTCGCCGTGATCTCGCTCTCGGGAATCGTCGCATCGATGTCGGTCCGCTGTGCCGGCGACAAGATGGACGATGCAATCATCCAGTACGTCAAGCGCAAGTACAACATGCTGATCGGAGAGCGGACGGCCGAGCAGATCAAGGTGACGATCGGAACGGCGTCTCCCCACACCAAGACGACGAGCATGGAGATCAAGGGCCGAGACCTCGTCAGCGGGATCCCGAAGATCGTCGTCACCACGAGTGAAGAGGTTCGGGAATCGCTGATCGAGCCCGTCCACTCGATCGTCGAGGTCGTCCTCCAGACGCTCGAGCGGACTCCGCCCGAGCTCGCCGCAGACATCGTCGACCGAGGCATCATGCTCGTCGGCGGCGGGTCGCTGCTCCGAAACCTCGACCACCTGCTGCGGCAGGAGACGAAGCTGCCGATCCTGCGCGGCGAGGATCCCTTCACCGCGGTCGCGACCGGAGCCGGCAAGCTCCTCGACAACCTCGAGCTGCTGCGCGACGTCGCGATGCCGTAGCGGCGGCGTCAGCGGCTGCTTCGCCGCTGGTGCTGGTTCACCGCGCGAACGTGATCGTCGTAGCGCTCCGAGAAGACGTGGCTCCCATCGCCGCGCGCGACGAAGTAGAGGTCGTCGGTCTCCTCGGGCTCGACGGCAGCGCGGAGCGCCGCGGCGCCTGGGTTCGCGATGGGGCCCGGCGGGAGTCCCGCGGCTTGGTAGGTGTTGTACGGATTCGACGGGTCGTCGAGGTGCGCGCGGCGCAGGTTTCCGTCGAACCCGGCGATCCCGTAGATGACCGTCGGATCCGACTGGAGCCGCATGCCGAGGCGGAGCCGGTTGCGCATCACGGCCGCGATCCGCGGGCGCTCGGCGGCGAGCCCTGTCTCCTTCTCGACGATCGATGCGAGAGTCACGACCCGGCGCTGCGAGAGGCCCTGCGCCGTCGCGAGCGGCTCGATCGAGCTCCATGCCTTCCGGAAGCGCTCGATGAGCGCGCCGACGATCTCCGTCGCCGAGAGCCCGCGCGGGAACCGGTACGTGTCGGGGAAGAGGTAACCCTCGAGACCGGGTCCCTCGACGCCGAAGCGCGCCGCGCTGGCCGGGTCGCGCAGCACGGCGTCGATGGCGTCGCGGTCGGCGACTCCAGACTCCGCCAGGCGTTCGGCGACCTCCCGCGCGGTGATGCCTTCGGGAAGGAGCACGTCGTACGTCTTGACGCGCCCTTCGACCATGAGCGCCAGGATCTCCTTCGGCTCCATGGCGCTCGACAGCTCGTACTCCCCCCAGTGGAGCGCGCCGGCGGCGCTCTCCCAGCGGCCGAGAATCTCGAAGGCGAGCGCGCTGCGTACGAGCCCGGCCTTCTCGAGGTCGCTCCCGACACGGGCGAGCCCCGATCCCCGCGCGACGGCGAAGAGCTGCGGCACGCCCTCCGGGCTCCGCGCTCCCAGGCCATGGGCCAGCCATGCGGCGGCCCCGCTGGCCGATCCCGCAGCGGCGGCCAGGACGAGCACCGCGACGGTGCGGCTCGCCGTCATGTGCCCGCGAGCCGCCGCTCCAGGTAGGCGCGCAGGATCAGGCTCGCCGCGACGGCGTCGACGTGCGCCCGGCGCTCGCGCGATCTCCGGCCGGTGGCGGCGAGGGCGCGGTGCGCCTCGGCGCTGGTCCAGCGTTCGTCCTGCAGATCGACGGGCAGGCCCGTGGCCTCGGCGAGCGAGCGGCCGAACGCTTCCGCTGCGGCTGCCTCCGGGCCGCGTCGCCCGTTCATGTGGATGGGGAGCCCCACCACGATGCGGACGACGCCGCGCTCGCGTACGAGCTCCGCCAGCGCCGCGAGGTCGCTGGCGAGGTTCGTCCGCGCCAGGACGCCCTCCGGGAGTGCGATCGGCAGCTCCGGATCCGAGATCGCGAGCCCGATCCTCTTCGAGCCGAGGTCGAGGCCGAGAATCCGCCCGTCCAGCGCGCCCATACCGGAAGCCATGCTAGGGGACGACGTTCAAGGCCGAAACCGGTCCGGCCGATGGAACCGACGGAGACGCCCGCATGAATCCCGATGGCCTCGCGTCCGAGCCCGATCCGACGTCCGCCCGTCGCGAGGAGCGGATGGCGGCGCTGCGGCTCGCGCTCCGTGATCCCGAGCCTTCGGTTCGTGCCAGCGCGGCGCGCGCGATCGAGCGGGTCGAGAGTCGCTGCGACGTCGCCCGGCTCCTCGAGAACCTGGAGGGCGGGGACAAGCTCGCGCGACTCAACGCCATCCATGGACTCGGGGCGCTGGGAGATTCCGCCGGGCTGCCGGCCCTCGTCCGCGCGCTCCGCGATCCCATCGAAGACATCCGCGCAGCCGCCGTTCGGGCCCTCGGAGAGCTTCGCGCCGAGCGGACCCTCGATCCACTCGTCGAGCGTCTCGACGACCCGAGCCCTCTGGTCCGCCGGCACGCGATCGAGGCGCTCGGCCGCTTCGGGGACCGCCGTGCCGCCGGGGTGCTGCGGCTCCTGCTCGCCGAGCCGGACGTCGAGATCCTGCGCGAGGTGCTCCGGGCGCTCGGCGCCTGTCACGATCCCACCGCGGAGCCGGACATCACACGCTGCGCCCAGCACGCCGATGCGGGGGTTCGCTGTGCCGCGGTCGAGGCGCTCGGCCTCCTCGACTGAAGGTCCGCCGGCTCAGTCGGCGCCAGACCCCCCACCGCCCCGCGTCTTGCGGTTGCGGTAGAGCGTCTCGTCGACCGCCTCGACCATCCTGCCCTCGTCGAGCGCGCCGCCGAGAAACGCGTTCACCGCCTTCGCAACGCTCGAAGGGTCTCCGATCGCCTCGTCGTAGCGGACCTCGATCATCCTCCAGTTCCGCTTCTGTCGGCCCATGATCCGGACGGCTGCGAGATGGTGCCGGTAGGCCTCCGCCATCGCCTCGTCGTCGCTGGCGTCGGATTCGCTGCGGTGCTGGAGCATCTTGTTCTGGCTCGCGAGCACCTCGCCGAGGTCCCGGCGCATGAACACGATGTCGTAGGCGTTGTCGTCCGGTAGCTGCCGGAGAAGCCACGAGATGACCTTCAGCGCCTTTCCCCTCGCGTCGCGTACCCACGTGCGATCGGCCTCCTTCTCGAGGTCCTTCACCCGTTCGAACTCGTAGTAGCCCTTCGGGTTGTCGACGTCGGCCTCGCGCACCCGGTCGGTCATGATCTCGACGCCACCGGCCTCGAGCATCTTCATCATCATCGACGTTCCGGAGCGCGGGAGGCCTGACACGACGACGATGGACCGTCCGCGGCGGAAGAAGAGGCTCTCGAAGATCCGCATTCGACTCTCCGCTAGAGGGTGACGCCCAGCCGGTTCTTGAGGGCGAGCCCGGCTCCGAGGGATGCTCCGAAGAACCAGAGCAGGATGCCGCCCTCGCCGCTCGGGAACGGGCCGAGATCGCGCACGTCGGCCCCGACGCGGATCGATTCGAACGCCGAGTCTCGCGGGATCGCCGGCTCGGCCGGGTAGAGGAGCGCTTCCCACGTCTTGGTCCGCAGTACGGGGACCTTGCGCGGGCCACCTCCGACCGCCACCGCCTTCGTCTGCGCCTCGCCAAGCGCCGAGACCCGGAGGTCGAAGTCGCCTTCCTGGTCGAGGCGCAGACGCCAGACGACCCTGCCGTCGGCCGTGCGGACGGGGCCTGCGTCGACGGTGACTCCGGGCGGAGCATCGAGAACGACGTCGCGCGGGTTCGCGCCCGACGCCGGGTCGAGCGCCACCTCGAGGAGCCGGGTCCCGCCCGGATCGAGCGGACGGTAGGCGAAGTGCGACACCAGCTGGACGAGGATCACGCTCATCGGAACGATCATGACGAGCAGCGGAACGACGTTGTACGCGAGATAGCGGCCATTGTGCGCGACAGCGCGGCCCGTCGACCGCAGCACGCTTCCGATGTCGTCGCGGTACAGCACGATCTCGAGGATGTTCACCAGGATCCAGCGCTTCGCATCGGCGATCCCCTTCTGGTTGCTGCACTTCTTGTACACGAGCAAAGCGACGACGCCGGCGACGACGGGCCAGACCACCAGGTCGAACGCCGCGAACGAGTGCCCGAAGGGGGCCAGCAGCGCGTCGAAGACGCCGCTCGTGATGCGGTTGAAGGTCATCATGCCCGTGCTTCCCTCAGGAGATGTACCCGAGACCCCGCAGCTTGTTGCGGATGTCGTCGTCATTGCGTGCGTCCTCGAAGTGGATCATCTCCTTCTCGAGGACGTGCGCGATGAACTCCTCCGCCGTCGGGTACCCGGCGATGTCGGCGATCTTCTTGACGCGGTCATGGAGATCGCGGTCGAGCTTCACGGAAACCGTCTTGCCGAATCCGAACATCCTCTTCTCCTCATCTCGAAAAGATGTCCCTTCCCTCCGCGCCGGCCGGCGCCGGCACGCCGAAATGACCGAGGATCGTCGCGGTCACGTCGGGGAGGCCGTGGCCTGCGCCCGGGACCCTGCGGTTCACGAGCAGTACGCCGGGGACCAGCTCGGGGTCCATCAGGTGGTTCCCCGACCAGCGTGACGTGTTGTCCTCGACGAGCGGCTCGACGATCTCGCCGAGGGTCGACTGATCCGACGCGCCGTAGCCGGCGTCGTAGCCGACGATCAGGTCCGCGGCCTCCGTCACCCGATCTCCCGAGTAGATGTCGCGCGAGCGGAACACGCGGCGCACCACCCGCGTGCGGCGCTCGGGATCGATGAACTCCCGGAGCCGGGTCTCGATCTCGCCGAGAAGCGCGTCGGCGTCCTCGGCCCGGACGATCCCCTCGGCCTCGCGCCCCTCGAGGTTGAGGTAGAGGCCGTTGAACCCGAGGGCGTACGCGCGGGTCTTCGACCAGTCGACGTCGCCCGTGGCGATCTTGCCGGTCCTCTTGCCGTCCTTCAGCGTCAGGTAGCCCTGGTCCCGCAGCCACGAGTTGAGATGGACCTTCCGGGTCTGGGATTCGAACCCGTGATCGCTCATCACCACGACGACGGTGTCGGGTGGAACGCGGTCGAGGATCGTTCCCAGCGTCGCGTCGACGTTCTGGTAGTAGGCATCGATGTCTCCGCCGTGCTGGGCTGCGGCATCGGCCTCGAAGGCAGGATGCCGAGGCGCCCGCGGATCCTTCGGGTCTCCGAGTCGCCAGAGCATGTGCGACTGCAGGTCGATGTCGGACACGTAGACGAAGGTCATGGAGCCGGAGTGGAACCGGGAGAGGGCGAGGTCGAGGAGAGCGGCGGAGTCCTGCTGGACGAGGGCGACCTGGCTCCGGTAGTCGTCGTCGTCGAAGAGGCGGTCCTTGAGCGCGTTCACCTCCTCCGGCAGACCCTGGGTGTAGAAGTAGCCGAGCTCGTCGAAGAGCCGCGTCGCGAAGCTCCCCGGCGTACTGATGTCCTGCGCGGGCGACGCCGGCGAGATGTTGACGGGGCTGGCGTACACCTCGAAGTGGGGCCGAAGCTGGCGCGGATAGAAGCGGACGATTCCCTCCATCCGGAGGAGGCCGAGCGGCAGCGCATCGAACGCGACCGGAAGCCACTCGGACCACTCGCCCTGCCGGAGGAGGGTGCGTTCGCCGCCGACCTCCACCAGGACGGCGTCGTTGTCGGGGTCGATCCGGAACGTCACGGGAGCGGTGAGGAGGTCCGAATCCGCAGGGACGGCGCCGGGCGGAAGGTGGAGGAAGTCGGGCGGGCCCTTCAGCGTCGAGCGGACGGTGTCCGGCGCTCCGTCGAGGTCTTCGTCCTGTACGCTCACCAGCTGGACGTCGGCCTTGAGATCGTCCTGCTCGGCGACGGGCGCGTCGGTGAACCAGGTGTAGACGCCGTAGCTGCCGCGCATGTCGACCGTTCCCATTCCGGAAAGGACCTTCGCCTCCGAGGGCGTCGGCGGATAGTTTCCGGGAATGCGGTAGACCTCGACGTCGACTCCCGCCTCGTGGAGCAGGTCCCAGAACGGAGTCCCGCTCCGGGTGTTCCGCGGCGTGTCGCCTCCGACGGGGACGGTGTAGCCGAAGAGCTCGATCGCGGTCCCCGGCTCCGCCGGCGGCGTTGCCGAGCTGATCGGCAGGTACGTCTTCGGATCGCGGTGGACGAAGTCGAAGACCCCGTGTCCTCCCGGATTGCGGCCCGTCACGAACGTCGACCACGCGACGGGGCTCTGCGGCGGGTTCGACGTCGCGAGGCGCTGGAGCGTTCCCTCTTCGGCGAGCCGCGAGAAGCTCGGCATCTTGCCCTCGCGCATCAGCCGCTCGAGGATCACCGGGTCCATTCCGTCGACTCCCAGGACGAAGAGCCCCGGCTCCGTCCGCGGAGCCGGACCGCACCCGACCGCGGCGGCCGCGAGCAGCGCCGTCAGCAGCGCTCTCGTCCGGGAGTCACCCATTCGCGGCCTTCGGCGTCTGCCGGTGGACGAGCGCCCCGGGGGCTGCTCCCGACTGGCGGATCCGGTCGGGATCGATCGCGCCGCGGACGGACGCCGCTTCCGGCGCCTTCGGGAACAGCATCCGGCCCTTCATCTGCGCCGGCGGGGTCTGGCCGAACACCGCGAGTACCGACGCCGGGATGTCGGCGATGTGGGGGGTCTCGACGGCGATCGGACGGTTCGAGAAGAACACGCCCGGGACGATCTCGGGATCGACGCAGTGATCGCCGCTCCAGCTCTTCGTGTTGTCCGAGAACACGGCGTCGGTCACCGCGCCGGTCGCGCACTCCCAGGAGTTGCGGTAGCCGCCCTCGTAGCCGACGAGGAGGTCCGGCGCGTCGAAGCGAAGCGGTCCGTCCCCGCTCGCCTGCGCCGAGCGGACCCTGCGGATGCAGCGCGCGCCGGTGGCCGGGTCAGCCAGTGCTTCGAGCTTGCGGCTGATCTCGGCGACGAGCCCCTCGTAGTCGGCCCCTTCCTCGACGATCCCCGACCGCTCGCGGCCCTTGCGATTGATGAAGACGCCGGCGAGCCCAAGGCTGAATGCCCGTGTCCGGCTCCAGTCGACGCGCGCGAACCAGTCGCCGCTGGTCCGCTCGTCGCCTTGGAGGACGAGGTATCCCTCGTCTCGCAGCCAGGCGTTGAGGTTCACCCCGCGCCGGAAGTTCGTGAATCCGTGATCGCTCATGACGACGACGATCGTGTTGGGATCGTCTCCGATCATGGTGATGAGCTTCTCGAGCATGGCGTCCATGCGTTCGTAGACACGCGGGATCGCGTCGGCATGCGACGACGAGTCCTTGTCGCGGTTCGCGGGATGGCTCGGGTCCAGGTGCCGGTAGAACATGTGCTGGATCCGGTCCGTGGTGTCGAACACGGTCGCAACCAGCCCCGTCTTCGTGTGCTCGACGGCGTCGAAGAACATCCTCTCGCGTTCATCGCAGATCAGCATCGCCTGCTCGAAGAACGTCTTTTCGTCGATGACGCGCTCGTTCAGTGCCCAGGTGTCCTCGGCGAGTCCGAGGGTCGCGAACGGCCCGAGCTTCTTCGCGAGGTACACGCTGTAGATGGCTGGGTGGCTGATGGGCATCGCGGGGTTCTCGGGGTCGATGTGGATCGGCGTCATGTAGAGGCCGATCTCCGGCTCGAGCGACGTGAGCTGGAACCGCGCGATTCCCCGGACCTTCACCCCGAGCCCGGCGCGGAACGTGAGCGTGACCCACTCGGAATGGCGTCCGACCTCGAGGACGACCGGAGGGCACCCGTCGATCTCGATGCGCGCGGTCCGGGAGCCGGGGTCCGGCAGGAGGCTGAAGGGAAGCGTCAGCCGCGGACTGCCCTTCACCATCGCGTCGTCGGGGCCGACGATCCGGCTGCGGATGACGCCGGCCTTGTTGCGGCGGAGCACGGTCTGCTCACCGCCGGTGAACGCGGCCTTGCCGCCGTCGTTCGCGGTGCTGAAGAAGCTGAAGGTGCCCTGGCTCCCGCGCAGGTCGGGGACGCACATTCCCGAGAGCAGGAGGCCCCGGTGCCGCTCGGGAGGGAACGTGATCGGGACCCGCTGGATGATCGAGAAGACGTTGCGGTCGCCGAGGAGCTTCCAGAACGGCACTCCCTTGCGCAGCAGCGCGATGCGGGGCTTTCCGAGCGGGATCAGGTAGCGGCCGATGTTGACGACCCGCTTCGCCTGTCCGATCTCGGTGCTCGAGAGAACCGGAGCGTAGGTACACGGGTCGCGGGTGAGGAAGTCGTAGATGCCATGATGCGACGGGTCGACTCCCGTCGAGAAGGTGGACCAGGCCACCGGAGACATCGACGGATTGCTCGTGTCCAGCGGCCGGAAGACCCCCTTCTCCGCGAGCTTCTGGAACGCCGGGAGTCGGCCCTCCTGCATGAGCCGCGTCGCGATACCCGGATCCATTCCGTCGAGGCCGACGATGATCACGCGCCGCGCCGACGCGTCGCGAAGAGGATTTCCGACGCGAGCGAGCCTCCACAGGGCGAGGAAGGGCCACGCCAGGATGATCAGCAGCGCGAGGCCCACGGCGGTGAGCAGGAGCAGGAGCGATCCTGCGAAGGCGAAGCCCGCTCCGGGGCCGATGTAGGCGAGCGCCGTTCCCGGCCACGCGGCGGCGGTGAGGGCTCCTGCGAGAGCGCGGCCCAGGAGGAGCCGGCGCGGCCAGCGTTGGGTCATCTATCCTATTTTAGCGCCTTGGTCGGAGCCATGTCCCCCAGTGCGGTCGATCCCGAGGCGAACTGCCAGGAAGGAGAGCTGGATGCGTCGTTTCCTGCCTGTCCTCTGCCTGCTCGCGATGGCGACGGCGTGCGGAGCCTCGCTGTCGGATCAGGAGAAGGCCGCGCGCGACGCCCTCGACGCGCGCGATTGGAGCGGCGCGCTCCGCGTCGCCGACGCCGCGCTGGCGACGCCCGAGGCCGCAGCCCAGCAGGCCGTCGCGTGGAGGATCGAGCAGATCCGGCTCGACGCCCTCGCGAGTGGCTCGCAGGGGCGTGAGGTCGTGGCTTCCCTCGATCGGCTCGCCGCGTCGCATCCCCAGCAGGTCACCCCCTCGCTCTACCGCGCGCTCGCCGACAAGCTGGGTGCCGCGGGAGACGCGGCGGGAGCGATCGACGTCCTGGTCGCCGGAGACGGGCGTTTTCCGGCAGACCACGACGCCTTTGCCGAAGCCATCGACGCGCTCCAGAAGCGCGGGCTCGACCCGGCCGAGGTCGAGAGGCTGAAGGCGCTCGGCTACCTGTAGGCGCGAGCGTCCAACGTCTTTCCGCCTACCGGAGGAGCAGCAGCTTGCTCCGCTCGGTGGTGTGGCCGGCGCCGACCTTGCGCAGCTCCCGGTTGAACTCGAACCCCGGGCCGCTGTCGGGCGCGTGGCCGCGGATCGTGTAGAACTGGATCGTCTCCGGGGTCCACGTCGCCTCGTGGAGCGGCAGGTTCGAGAGCGTCTCCTTCAGCACGGCCTTGCGCGGCGCGAACCTGCAGACGGGGACCTCCTTGATCGTCGCCTTTCCGACGGGGCCGAGGTCGATGTTCCGGCCGTAGAGCCAGCGGTAGAACGGCTCGCGGGAGTTGGCGGCGTAGGCTGCGATGGGGATTCGGTCCTGGGTGCTGCGGTAGGCGAGGTAGTACTGCACGCCCATCACCTCGTCCCTGCCGTCGCCGTCGATGTCGAAGACGTCGTGGCAGTAGGGCTGGTTGCGGAAGGTGTCGATCTTCACGAGATCGTCGGAGCTCGTCGGCAGGAGCTGCCGCAGCTCGCTCATGTGGCCCGAGCCGAGGCGGGTGCAGCCGTGGGAGGTGGGCCCGCGGCTCGCGATCCACAGGTTCTGATAGGACTTGCCCGGGTCGCGCTCGCCGGCCTGCTTGCGCCACTCCCGCGGGAGGAAGGGCGTCGAGTTGAGCTGGCAGCGGACGCCGGCGTTGTGGAAGGCGTTGTAGGCGATCCCGCCCGCGAACTGGTAGGGCAGCATCGTGATGAATCCGTAGCCGGGGTTCGGCGAGATGTAGTCCGCCATCCCGACCTGGCCGCGTCCCGTGGTTCGGCGGATCAGCGGCCAGATCCCGGTGACGCCGAACTCGGGGAGCTTCTCGCCGTTGTAGGTGACCGAGCCCTCGATCGTCCCCGCCGGATAGATCGCGGTGAACTCGATCGCCTCGACGTTTCCGCCGCGCTCCCGGTAGTGACCCTTCGATGCCTTCTCGATGAATGCCCCGGCGGCCGCGCGCAGGCCCGCGTCGTCTCCGCTCCTCGCCATCTCCGCGGCCTTCGAGAGGTCCGTGGCGAGCGCGGCGTCGACTTCTTCGAGGTCGATGCGGCCGGGAAGCGCCGCATTGGCTGCGTCGACACGGCCATCGCCGCTCGAGAGGTCCGCCGACGCCAGCGCCTTCTTCCACTGCGAGACGACCCGCTCGATGGGGATCGCGATCCGGAAGACGCGCTCGGGATTGAGCGCCGAGAGGATCCCGACGGTCTTCTCGCGGTAGGCGTCGGGGCCGGCGCTGGCCCGGCTGGCCGCCGCCGCCTCGACCCCCTGTGCCTGCAGCGCCTCGATGAAGCGCTCATGCTCCCGGTTGGTGGTGAGCGTGATGACCTTCGCGTCGATCAGCTCCTGGTACACCCTCCGGCGGGCGAGCAGGTCATCGAGGTAGGCGTCGAGATCCTTCTCGCCGAGCGGAACCGTGACGCGGATCTGGTTCCCCCGCGAGAGCTCGATGTGCGGGCGGGCCGGATCCTGCGTCCGGGGCGCGAAGCCGGCGTAGAACGACGGCTCGTACCAGTGGAAGAAGACTCCCTGGGGCGGCTGGCTCCCGTCCCACGTGGCATCGCCCTGGGATTCCATCGCCGCCCACGCGCCCGGAGCGAAGATGCCGAGCATGGCGGCGAAGACGAACGTGCAGCGCGTCACTGGATGACCTCCTCGAGCTGGAGAGCGCCCGTCGCGGCCGACCTGCCTTCGAGGGCCGCAAGGGCGGGAACGTTCCGGAGCGAGTCGTTGCCGATGAAGGGACGGCACTGGAACAGCCAGAGCTTGCCCCCGGTGAAGCCGAACTCGATGTCCCACGGGCGAGGACGGCCCGCCGGGTCGAGGGCCGGCTCGAACTTCTCGGTGATCGCCTTTCCTGCGGCGATCAGCCGGGCGATCTCGTCCGGCTCCAGCACCGTCGCGCTGCCGCTCGCGGGAGCGACCGCGCTCCCTCCGCCGGGCTGGAGCTGGTTGCGCCAAGGCGACTTGAAGAGCGTCACGATCTCGATTCCCGCCGGGGACCAGAGGAGCGTCTCTGCCGACGTCCCGTCGACCGCGCCGCCGACTCCCTCGGAGGTCGCGATGGTCATCCGTTCCGCACTTCCGTCGAAGATGTCGCCGGTGACGAGTACCCCCGACTTCTCGGAGGGGACGGACTCGAGGATCACGACCGACGGCAGGACCCAGACCGGGTCGTCGATCAGGGTCTGTCGCCAGGAGAAGGAGCGGAGCGTGAACGGCGAGGACCAGACCTCCTTCAGCGCGGCGTCGATCTCGTGCGAGCGACTTGCGGTTGAAGAGCGTCAGGTTGAGGCCGGCTCCGTTGAAGTCGTCGAGATCCTCGACGTTGGTGTCGCTGCGGACGAAGCAGCCGGCGGTCTGCGACGGGTCCTTGGGGTCGAGGAGGCCGAGGGCGCCGAGCTCGCGCCGGATCGCGTCGGAGAGCTCCTTCGCCAGCGGCCTGTTCTCGATCGAGCGGCGAACGATGGCGAGCCGCGGATCGATCCACGCGCTGAGCTCCCGCTCGCTCTTCTTTGCCGGGATCAGCTTTCCGAAGAACTCGGCGTAGGTTCGCTCGACGAAGCCCGGGAGCGGCTCACCTTCGGTGGCGAGGCCCTGGCCGCGAAGCTTCTCCGGCACGCTCACGGTGGCGCGCTGGAAGTGCTCCCAGTAGGCGCCGAACGGAACGACGATTCCGCGGGACACCTCGCTCGGGAACAGATGGGCGAGCTCCCCGAGAAAGGCGGCCTTCGGCCCGCACATCCGCCCGGAGTCGCTCCGGCGGACCTTCGCGAGTGAGATGGGAAGCTTCGGTCCGATGTCGATCCTGGCCTTGTCGATGTGGAGCTTCGCTCCCCGCGCTTCGAGCGACGCCGTCGCCGGTGCGCTTCTCGTTGCGCGTGAACTCCTCGTAGACGCGCTGCTCGGCCTCGGTCATGGCCGAGGCCCGCTTGACGATCACGCGCCCGCCGGGCGTCGAGAAGAAGACGACCTCCTCGCCGTCATGGGGCACCAGGAGGTCGTAGGCGGCGGACCCGAGGACGACGTTCGGGATGCCGAGGGCTCGTGCGAGAAGCTGGACGTGGGAGAGGACGTTGCCCTCGCCGCGGGTGAGGATCCCCGCCGCGGGCGCGAGGTCGGCGGGGGTCTCGGGGAGCGCGACGATCTCGTCGCGCGCGTAGCCCCCGGCCTTCGGGGCGACGCGCAGCCTTGCGCGCGCGAGGCCGGGGTTGAGCGCGCGAACGTCCGCGTCGACGGCCTGGCCGAAGAAGTCGTGCTTCGGGCGTACGCCGCCTGCGGCGAAGTCGTCGAGGCGCCGCGCCACCTGGGCGTAGAGCAGCAGTGGCGAGGCGCGCAGGATGTCGTCGCCGATCCCGGCGACGGGGGGCATGAGGAGGGTCCACGGGGCCCAGACCTCGGCGAAGGGGAGGGTGGCGTTGGCCTGCGCCCACTCGACCACTCGCTCGGCCTGGGTGAGGCCGTGCCGGAACTCGTCGCGGCCCTGCGCCGACTTGCCCAGCGAGCTCCTGTAGCGAGCCGAGCGCTGCGTCGCGCTCGCGGTCGTTGAGCAGGCCCGTCGCGTAGGTCGCGTTCGTGAGTGCCGCGAGGAGCTGCAGATTCTGGCGAGCGGTGAGCCGCGCGTTCGACTCGACGAGCGCGGTGCCGCGGCGGCTCAGCACTGCGCCGGCGGTGATGTCGAGGTCGATCAGGCGCCGGGCATCCCCCGGCGACACGTTCTTGGCGGCCACGGCCTGGCGTGCCGTCAACATCAGCTGCGCCAGTTCCGAGATGCCCTCGGTCGGGTCGGTGTTCGGACCCGGAACCAGCGCCCGGACCTGGCCGCGCAGCGCCTCGTCCTGGATCTCCGCGATCTGCGGCTCGAGCGCCTTCTCGTCGATGGACGTGAGCTTCGTGATCTCGGCGACGAGCCGGCCGATCTCGGTCCGCTCGGCGCCCTGGGGAAGCCGTCCCTGGTACGCCTCGAGCTTCGGGACGAGGCCCGCCGAGAGCTGGTTGTGGACGGCGTCCTTCAGCGGCTTGAAGCGGGAGTCCATCGACTCGATCCGGGTGGCCATCGCCCGGATCTCCTGGATCTGTCCGATGTCGCTGCGGACGAAGAAGCGCTTCTGCAGCTCGTAGGCCAGGAGGAAATGCCGGGACGCGTCGAACTCCGGCGCCGACAGGTAGCGCTCGAAGAACTTCTTGGCGGCGGGCGCCTCTTCCTCCGAGCTCGCGAGGCCGCGGAACGCGCGGAGCTGGGCGAGCTTGTGGCCGGGGTTCGTCTCGGTGAAGTACTTCTCGAGGATGTAGCCCCGTACCACGTCGTTGTGGTCGGCGTAGCCGTCCCACTCGTAGACGTCCCGCGAGAAGATGTTGCCGATGTACAGGCGCTGCTTCGCCAGCGCCTCTCCCCAGGGCGCGCGATAGGCGGCGCAGAAGATCGGGTTCTCGCAGGCCGCTCCGAGCGACCCGCTGGCGCTGCGGATCGGTCGCTTCGTCCCGTTCGGGCACACGCACATGTTCTCGGTGTAGGGGCCCTTCAGCTTGCTCACCGAGAGCGAGAAGTTCTGCCGAAGCTCCCGCTCCTGCTCCGGACTGAGCTCGGGACCCCGGAACGCAGCCGCCGGCAGCGCCAGGGCGAGCCCCGCCGCGAGAACGAGCGCGCCCCGCGCAGCCCCATCGAACCACGTCCCCAGAGACATTCCCCCGCCCCCCCTCGCGTCGCTCGCGTGACGATACGGTATCCGGCCCGGAGGCCTCCGGGCTATCTTCGGCGGCTGCGATGCGGTGGCTGCTGGCATGGGGGCTCGCGATCTCGGCCGCTTCCGGTACGGCCGTGCCGGCGGCAGCCGCCGATCGCGCTGCGGCGTCGCGGGAGCTGCTCGCCCGCATCGAGCCGTCGGCCGAGATCCAGGGGCACCTCGATCGCCTCGTTCGCGAACGGCTCGACGTCGACCCGGACCTCCGGCGCTCGGCAGTCCGGGTCGCGGTGATCGACCTCGGCGACCCGGGTGCGCCGCGCCTGGCCCACTGGCACGGCGACTCGCCGATCTACCCCGCCAGCGTCGTCAAGTTCGTCTACCTGATGGCGGCCTACGCCTTCCAGGAGGAAGGGCGGCTCCGCATCGACCCGGCGCTCGACTCCGCGCTCGAGTCGATGATCCGCGTGAGCAGCAACCGGGCGACCCAAGAGGTCTTTGCCCGCCTCACCGGAGCCGAGCCCGGTCCGCCGCTTCCCCCTGGTTCCTACGCCGAGTTCCGCGACCGCAGGCTCGCGGTCGAGCGCTGGCTGAAGGCCCTCGGGCTCCCGGACCTCCACACCGTGAACCCGACCTACGACGGCGGGGGCGACATCACCGGGCGCGAGCAGCAGTTCCTCTCGGATCGTGACGTTCCCGGCGGGCTCCCGAGCGCGGGCGGCGAGTACGTGAACCGGACGGCCATGACCGCAAGCGGCACGGCGAAGCTGCTGGCCCTCCTGGCGACCGATCGAGCCCTCTCGCCAGAAGACTCGGAGGCCGTGCGACGCCGGATGCGGCGCGACTCGCGCCAGCAGCGCCACCTGGCAGCGCGCATCCCGGGCGGCGCCGAACGGGTCGGGGGGCTCGAGACCTACGCCAAGAGCGGGACCTGGGGCCCCATCTATGCCGACGCCGGGATCGTTCGTCACCCGTCGGGGCGCGATCTCGTCGTGGCGGTGTTCACCGAAGCCCGGCCCGCCTACCGCGGGAACTTCATCGCCGACCTCACCGAGGCGCTGGTACGGCGGTGGCTCGTACCCGAGGCTTCCGCTCAGTAGACGCCGCCGAGCTTCGCGTGATCCCAGGAGACGATCCGCTCCGGGCGAACGCGGATCGCCACGCGCTTGGCTGCCGTCCGTCGAAGGGTCGCCCGCATCGCCTCGGAACTCGCGCCCGGCGCGCCGGCGTTGCGAGCCGTGATGCGTTCGAGACAGCCAAGGACGGCTTCCGGCTCGCGAACGATCTCCGCGGTGCCGTACAGCACCATGCCGCGGAGCTTCGCGTACTCCTCGCCGTCCTCGATCAGCAGCGACACCCTCGGGTCCCGTTCGAGGTTCCGGACCTTCTGGCTCCGGGCGAAGGTCGTCATGATGAGGGCGCCGTCGTCCTCGAGGCCGAACCACATGGGCATGGGGTGGGGGATGCCGCCTTGCCCGATGCTGCACAGGATGACGGTGCGGGCGCTGGCGACGAAGCTGCGGGCCTCCGCGTCGGTCATCCGGATCTGGCCGCGCCGTGACACGGCTCAGGTCTCCCGCTTCGCGTCGAACGAGCGCTCGAAGCGGGCGCTCGCGTCGCGCAGGGAGGCCTCGGGGTCGAGCTCGAGGGCTCGCGCCAGCGCCACGGCCGCGAACAGCAGCTCTCCGACGATGGCATTCGCCTCGCCGGCATCCGGTCCCGCACCCAGCTCGGCGAGCCTCGATTCGATGGCCCGGGCGGCGCCCGACGCGTCGGGCGCCGCCGCCC
This sequence comes from uncultured delta proteobacterium, assembly GCA_963710635.1. Taxonomy (GTDB): domain Bacteria; phylum Myxococcota_A; class UBA9160; order UBA9160; family UBA9160; genus MYXO. Next base: position 2,559,402 of record CAVQAY010000004.1, on the reverse strand, counting down.
CGGCGCGGGCTGCCCGCCGCTGCAGCTTCTCGGCGCGCAGCAGCGCGGGCAGGCCGAGGGGGACTCCGCCGAGGGGATGCCCCTCGGGGCCTCCTTTCGCCTCGCGCTCCTTCGCCTTGGAATCTTCCCAGGCGGCGATCTGTGCGCGGGCATCGGGAACGTGGACGCCGGCGAAGACGTTCGGGTGCCGCCGCACCAGCTTGTCGCAGATCGCTTCGACGACGTCGCCAAACTCGAAGGAGCCGGCTTCGGAAGCCATCTGCGCGTGGAAGACCACCTGGAGCAGAAGATCGCCGAGCTCGTCCCGCAGCGCGGCGACGTCGCCGCGGCGGATGGCGTCGTCGACCTCGTAGGCCTCCTCGATGGTGTACGGCGCGATGGTCTCGAAGGTCTGCTCCAGGTCCCACGGGCAGCCGCCTTCGGGGCTGCGCAGCCGCGCCATGATCCCGAGCAGGCGGTCGATGTCCCGTGCTCCCATCAGCGGCCGAGCCAGCGCTCGATGGCGGGCCGGACCCGTTCGAGCGCAGCGCCTGCCTTCTCGAAATCGAGCGTCATCGCCCGGATGTCCTCGAGGCGGCGCTTTCCGGCTCCTGGGCTGGTGTCGGCGCGAAGGGGAAAATACGCGCCCGATGCGCAGAGCGCGGCTTCGGAGGCTGGCGTGAGCAAATGGTCGATCAGGCGCCGGGCGGCGTCGGGATGCGGGCCGTTCTTGATCAGCATCACGCTGGTCGGGAGCACCAGCGTCCCGAGTCCGCCGGGCTCCTGGTCAGGGTAGGAGACCGCGACCGGGGCCCCCGTCGCGATGGCCTGGTCGGCATGATCCGAGTTGGTGAGGCCCACGAAGGCGTCCCCCTTCGCGACGAGGTTCTTCACCTCCCAGCTCGTCGTGGCGACCCGGACCTCGTTGGCCCGGAGCGCGTCGAGGAACTTCTGCAGCTCCGCATCGCCCCAGTGGGCCGCGAGCAGCGCCATCTGGACGAGGGTCGTTCCGTGGAGCGGGTTCGGTATCGCGAGCCGACCCTTCCAGCGCGGGTCGGCGAGCTGACGGATCGATTTGGGCTCGGTGCCGGCACGCACCTTGCCCGTGTTCACCAAAAGCACCCGTGCCTGGGCGCCGACGCCCGTCCACAGGCCGCTCTCGTCCTTGAAGGCGTCCGGGATGGTCTTTCGTTCGGGCGAGCGGTAGGGCGCGATCGCGCCTCGTTGCGCCAACATGTACGGGCGGATCGGGTCGTCGGCCCAGAGTACGTCGACCGTTGGGGCGTCCTTCTCGGAGAGGAGCCGATGCAGGATGCCGGCTGCCTTGATCTCGAAGCTCGAGAAGGACGAGCAGACCCGGAGTCCGGTCTCGGACTCGAAGCGGCGGAGGATCGGGTCCGAGAAGGTCTGCTCGACATAGGTGTAGACCACCACGTCGCAGGGATCCTTCGCGCATCCGAGGCCGCAGAGCGCTGCCAGGGCCGCCGCCAGCGCTCCGGTCCGCCGCCACCATGCCATCGCCCGAGGCCCTCCTCCTACCGCCTGCCCGGCCGGACCGTATCATGCGGCGGGCGCCGAGGGTGCCCACCCTGCGCACGGCCGGCGCGGGGGTACGGCGCGCGAGGGCGGAGGGAGCGGCGATGAGCCCGGCGGAAGACGCCAGACGCCCCCCGCCGGAGCCCCTCGAGGGCCCGTCGCCCCTCGAGCGGTGCCTGCGCCTGTTCACCGACGTTCGTCCCGGCGAGGGGACGACGGCGCTCCTGCTCTTCGCCAGCGTCTTCCTCCTGCTGTGCGGCTACTACCTGATCAAGCCGCTTCGCGAGAGCTGGATCGCCGTTTCTGCCGTGGCGTCGCTCTCGAAGATGGAGGTCAAGGCCTACACGAGCTTCGGCCAGGCGATCCTGCTGCTCTTTGCGGTGCGCGCCTACGGGCCGCTGGTCGATCGCTGGAAGCGGATCGATCTGCTGACCCGGGTGATGGCGTTCTGCATGGCCGTCATGGTCGTGTTCTGGTTCCTCCAGCCGGACTTCTTCATCGCGAACCTCCCGGCTACCGGCATCGTCTTCTACCTCTGGGTGGGGATGTTCGGCGTCTTCGTCGTGGCGCAGTTCTGGTCCTTCGTCGCCGATCTCTACACCGATGAGCGGGGCCGGCGCCTCATCCCCCTCGTGGCCATCGGCGCTACGTCCGGGGCGGTGGCGGGATCGTGGTTCACCGAGACGCTGGTGCGGAGCCGGACCGTTCCGACCGAGGCGCTGCTGCTGGTTGCGCTGCTCCCGCTGGCGATGTCGATCGCGCTTGCGCGCCGGGCCGAACGGCGCGGCCCTGCCGGGCCCCTGAGCGGGGCGCCGGCGCCGAAGGCCTCGCAGGGAGGCCGACCCGAGCCCGGCAGCGGCGTCGGCGCGCTGCGGCTCGTCTTCTCGTCTCGCCTCCTCCTCGCAGTCGGCCTCGTCACGCTGCTGCTCAACTGGGTGAACACCAACGGCGAGAACCTCCTCTTTCGCGTCGTCCAGGAGTTCCTCTCCGAGCAGGCGCGGAGCCAGGGCATCGAGCTGCCGAGCGCGCTGCTCGCCTTCACCCGTAGCGAGACGGCGATCTTCTATGGCAGCTTCTATTTTTGGGTGAACCTCTCGGCGCTGCTGCTCCAGTGCTTCGTCGCGTCGCGCCTGCTCAAGTACGGCGGCTTCGGGGTGATGCTCCTGTTCTCACCGACGATCTCGCTGCTCGCGTATTCGGTCATGGCGCTGGTCCCGGTCCTCGTCGTCGTGAAGGCGATGAAGGTGGCGGACAACGCCACCGACTACTCGATCAGCAACACGGCGCGCAACGTCCTGTGGCTTCCGGTGGCGGCCCGTATCAAGCTCAAGGCCAAGCCCACCGTCGACTCGCTGTTCGCACGCGCCGGGGACGGGTGCTCGGCCCTCACGGTGCTGGTCGGCGTCCAGTTCCTCGACCTCGGGACGCAGCGCTTCTTCGCGTTCACGGTGGCGCTCGTGATCGCGTGGCTGGCGCTCGCGTCGCTGGTCGTTCGCGAGCACGGGCGCCTCGCGGCGGATGCGAGCGATCCGGCGTGACCCGGACGGGGACTCTCCTGGTTCTCGCGCTGCTGGCGGCTCCCGCCGGCGCCGAGCCGCCCAGATCCGCGGAGAAGACCGTCCGCGACCAGATCGAGGCGATGAAGACCGCTCCGCGTGGGCCCTTCTCCCGGCTTCGCCATTTCTGCAACGACGGCAGCGTCCTCCCGCCGTCGGAAAGCTGCGACCCGCGGGGCGGCGGGCTCGAGTACGGCGAGTGGACCGACGAGGTCGTCGCGCTGCGGGCCGGCGGCTTCGAGATCGCCAACATCTACGCCATCGTGAAGCCGGAGCGCTTCACCGGTCCGACTCCCGACCTGCGCGCCCTGCAGCAGATGCTCGTCGAGCGCTTCCTCATGGCCGCCGACGACGGCTGGATCCTGCGGGCCACCAAGACCTATCGCGGGTCGGTGCAGGCCGAGGACGAGGGGCAGGGCGCGGCAAGGCTGGTCGCGGCGCTGCTCTCCGATCCGGCGTGGCGCGCCGACGCGCGGTACTTCCTCCTGCGCGAGACGCTGCGGCAGATCCCCACCTCTCCCGACGCAGGCGCTGCGGCGCCGTCGGCTGCGGCGGTGCGGGAACGCGCACTCCACCTCGCCGAGGAAGATCCGGCGTTCTTCACCATCCGCGTGAAGATCCACAACGTTCCCGACGCAGGAGACGCCGCCGCAGTCCGTGCGTTCGCGCGTGCGACGGGAAAGCCGTCGCTGGCCGGCGCCTACGAGGAGCTGGCGGCGCAGATCGATGCGCTCTACGGGCCGAGCCCGGCCCCGGAGCGCATGCGTACGCTGGCCCGGGCGCTGCCGGGATCTGCGCTCGCAGCCGATCTCGACCGCGGCGCGGCGTCCCTCGACCTCGAAGCAGACCCGGCCGCGCGCTTCGGCGAGGCCTCGCGTTGGCTCGTGCGACTCCGACAGGAGCTGCCGGCGGTCCGCGATCCCGCCGCCGCCCTTGCGTTCCTCGAAGCCAGCCTCGCCCTCGAGGAGGCCGCCTACGCGAGCGGGAACCAGCTGGTGCGCCAGATTCCGTCCGCGAGCCGGCGCCAGCGGCTCGCATGGCTCGCAGAGGCGGCGGACTCCCTGGCGGGGAGCGGTCTGCTCACCCTCCGTCACGCAGACTCCGTTCGCAGGAGCGTGCAGCGGCTCGTCGCCGCCGAAGGCGGCCCCACCGTCGGCGATTGGCGCGACGAGGTCACCCTCCTCGCACGCGCCCCCGAGTGGGCCGGCAGCACCCTGCGCCTGCATCTCGGCGAGGGCGTCGACTCGATGACGCGGCTCGACCCACTGGCGCAGCGGTACCCCCAGGAGCGCCTGCGTGGGAGTCCGCTCCTGGTCTATGGCGCGATCGCTGACGGCCTCGTGAGGGACGCCAACGCCGAGGCCGGAATCGCCCACGAGGTCTTCGGCCAGCGCCGCGCCTCCGGCCTGCGCGCTCTCAACCCGGGCCTCGCCCGCGGCACGATCCGCGCGCCGCGCGACGTCTCGCGGCCCGAACGGTTCGATCCGCGCGGGATCTATCTCCTGCCCGAGACGATTTCCGAGCTCCCGCCCGTCGCCGGCATCCTCACTCAGGGTGAGGGCAGCTCGCTCTCCCACGTCCAGCTCCTCGCGCGGAACCTCGGAATCCCGAACGTCGTCGTCGGGCCCGAGCTCGCGGAGACGATCCGCGCGAAGAGCGGTCAGAAGGCGGTGCTCGCCGTCAGCCCAGGGGGCGTCGTCCAGCTCGCGGCCGACGGGCCGAAGTGGAACGAGGCCTTCGGCGCGAGCGAGAAGGCCGCGGCGGTCCGCATCCAGCCCGACGTCGCGAGGCTCGCGCTCGAGACGACGCGCTTCGTTCCCCTCGATGAGCTGCGCGCTGCCGACGCCGGACGGATCGCCGGCCCGAAGAGCGCGAATCTCGGAGAGTTGCGGAGCGCCTTCGGCGAGCAGGTGCCCGATGGCGTCGTGATCCCGTTCGGCGCGTTCCGGAGGCTCCTCGATCGCCCCCTCGAGACCGGGGGGCCGCCGGCCTTCACGTGGCTGCAGCAGCAGTACGCGAGGCTCGCGAAGCTCTCGCGCAAGCCCGCCGAGCAGAAGCAGGCCACGGCGAAGGTGCTCGCGCGCATGCGGAGGTGGGCCCAGGAGGTCGACCCGGGGGACGAGTTTCGCGCGCAGCTCCGCGATGCCTTGGCGAAGGTCGCCCCGGGCGGCGGCGTCTTCGTACGCAGCGACACCAACGTCGAAGACCTGGCGGGCTTCACCGGAGCCGGGCTCAACCTGACCCTCGCCAACGTCGTGGGCGAGACGGACGTGATGCGGGCGATCCGCGACGTCTGGGCATCGCCCTTCACCGAGCGGTCCTTCGCATGGCGGCAGTCGTTGATGGACGACCCCGCCTACGTCTTCCCGGCGGTCCTGCTCCAGGCCGCGTTCGCATCGGAGAAGTCGGGAGTGATGGTGACCGCCGACGTCGAGTCCGGGCGCCCGGGGTTCTTCTCGATCGCCACCAGCGAGGGGGTCGGCGGCGCCGTCGAGGGCCAGGCGGCAGAATCCCTCCTCGTGAGCGCCGACGGCAGCGATGTCCGCTATCTGGCCCAGGCGACGGCGCCGCTTCGCAAGGTGTTGTCGCCGGGTGGCGGAATCGTCACCGAGCGCGCCAGCGGGAGCGACACGGTCCTCGCCCCTGGTGAGATCGCGCAGCTCGCAGCGCTTGGCCGGGACGCTCCGGCGCGGTTTCCCCTGCTGCGTGGCGACGACGGGACGCCGCGGCCCGCCGACATCGAGTTCGGATTCCGCGACGGGAAGCTGACGCTGCTCCAGATCCGTCCCTTCAACGAGAGCCGCGGCGCCCAGCAGAACGACGTCCTGCGCGGCCTCGACACACGGATCACAGCCGACCGCGAGCGGAGGGTCCCGCTCGATGCGGTCCCCGGGGCCGCGCGATGAGGGCGGCCCTGCGCCGGGTGGCGCTCCTGGCCGCGCTCGCTCCGGCCGCTGCGAGCGCGTATCCCCTCGACGGCGCAGAGGCGACGGGAATCCCGCGCCTCGCGGCCTACGAGGAGGTGCTGAAGGGGGCGGTCCGCGGTCCCCAGATCGCTCCGGGCGCCCAGTATCCCGGCGCCCGCATCGAGCTGGCGCTGGCCGGGCAGGGCGACTTCCAGATCCCGGCTCCCGACCCGGCGCTCTCGCGGCGGCTCGCATCGCTCGCAGGCGGCGATGCCGGCGCCTACGGAATCGCGCTCCTCGACCTCACCGACCCACAGCATCCGGTGTACGCCGAGCACAACCCGCAGCTGAAGCTCAACCCGGGCAGCGTCGGCAAGATCATCGTACTGCTCGGCTGGCTCCAGACGCTCGCCGACGTCCATCCCGACGACGTGGACGCGCGACGCCGGGTGCTGCGCGAGACCCTCATGACTTCGGATTCCTGGATGGGTGAGGACGAGCATACGGTGCCGGTCTGGAAGCCGGGCGACAAGGCGGTGACGAATCGGGTGATCCGCCACGGCGACACCTGGAACGTCTACACCTACCTCGATCACATGATCTCGAAGAGCTCGAATGCGGCGGCTGCGCTGCTCCAACGCGAGCTGCTCCTGCTCGAGCGCTTCGGCAAGGAGTATCCCGTCGACGAGGCGCGCGCGAAGGAGTACCTGGCGAAGACTCCCCGGCCCGACCTGGTCAAGAGCCTGTTCCGCGTGACGCAGGATCCGATCACGCGGAGTGGCCTCGACCTCGCGACGCTCCGACAGGGCGGCTTCTTCTCGCGCACCGGCAAGGCGCGCGTTCCGGGGACGAGCAGCTACGCCACCGCTCGCTCGCTGATGGAATATCTCGTCCAGATGGAGAAGGGCAGGCTCGTCGATCCGTTCTCGAGCCTCGAGACGAAGCGGATCCTCTACTCGACCGACCGGAGGATCCGCTACGCGTCGGCGCCGGCCCTGGCCGACTCGGCCGTCTTCTTCAAGTCGGGGTCGTTCTACGACTGCGGTGGCGGCGACTGTCCGAAGTCCCTCAAGTACAAGGGCACGCTCAAGAACTACATGAACTCGCTGATCGTGGTCGAGACGCCCGACCGCGAGGTGCCGCTGCGCTACTACGTGACGCTGCTCTCCAACGTTCTCGGCCGCAACTCGGCGGTGGTCCACCAGACGATGGGAACGCGGATCCACCGGCTGATGGAGGAGCGTCACCCGGCCGGCGCGGCGCCGGTGGTCCGGCCCGAGGCGCCGGTGAAGGAGGACGTCCGGTCGGCCGAGGGGCACGACGCGGACGAGGGCCGCGGAACGGGCGTCTACGATCCGCCCGAGCGCTGAGACGCGGCGACGCGCGTTGCCGGCTCGCCGGCGACGAGCCCGTCGAGGGCGACGATGATCTCGCGCATCCACTTCCCGCCGAGGGGGCTCTCGGCCAGCGCTACCGCGATGTAGCGGTGGCTGCCGCGCTCGACGAGCGCGCTGTCGGAGTGCCAACGCGCCCAGGTGCCGCTCTTGCGGTAGAGGCGCGCTTCGGGCGCTACGCCGGCGAGGCCGGCGACGAACTTGTGGTCGATTCCCGGGTTGGAGAGGATCGTCTTCATCCTCGCGCTGGCCTCGCGGCTCACGAGGTTTCCGGTTTCGAGCAGGTAGTAGAACCGCGCCACCTGCATGGCGGTGGCGGCGTGGGAGAGGTTGCGGATCGGATCCCGTCGCCAGAGGCCCGCCTGGGCGTAGTCCTTGCCGGCCCACAGCCCGCCGCCGCGCTTCGGGTCGTAGAGCCGATAGCGCGGGCGCTGGAGCACGTCGGCGATGAAGGGCTTCCCGACCCGCTGCATCATCGCCGCGGCGTCCTCGTCGGACGAGACGCGGATCATCCGTGTGAGTGCGGCCTCGGTCTCGGCGTCGAGGGCCATCGACCCCTCGGCGATGCGCTCGAAGGCGGCGAGCAGCACGGCGATCTTCGGGAGGCTGGCTGCGTACATCTCGTGGTCGCCGTTGACGGCGGCGACCCGCGGGCGGGCGAGGTCGGTGACGTCGACCAGCGCCACGGCCAAGCTCTTCTCGGCAAGGGCGGTTCCGAGGCCGAGCCGGTCGAGGCTCGTCCGGAGGTCGGCTTCGAGCGCCCGGTCCACGTGTGACCACAGCGGCGCCCGGTCCGGAGCGGGCGCCCGGTCGGACCCGCTGTGCTGGGGCGACTCGGGGAGGCCGTCGTCGCCGCCATCGGCGCGCAGCGGCGCGGGAGAGAGGCCCGTGGCGAGGGCGAGCACCAAGGCGCAGGCCCGCAGCGGTCGCAGCATTGGTCCAGCCCCTCCAGGATCGAGATCCGCCATGGGGGTAGGTTCCCCGCGGCGCCCCGCGCGTGACCTCTCTCCGGGGAACACCCGATCCCCGGAAGATCGCCGGCAAGGTAGCGGAAGGTGGATCGACCCGGAGGGGCGTCCGGTTTAGGACGGCTCGCCCTTCTCCCAGGGCAACCGCACGACGACCGCCTCGGGCCGGCTCTCGGGGTCGAAGGCGATGGCGAGGAGCTGCTCCGCGACGAACGTAGGCGTGTTGAAGGCGTCATCCCGGGCGAGGCCGAGAAAGCGCGGCAGGGCGGGGAAGCGCTCGACCGGGGTCGCGCGGATCAGGGCCTGCATGCCGGTGTCGACGACTCCCGGCGCGACGGCATGGGCGCGGAGGCCGATGGCGGCTTCCTCGAGCTGCACGCACTCGGTGAGCCGGTCGACGCCCGCCTTGGCTGCGCAATAGGCCGACCAGCCGGCGTAGGCGTTCTGGGCGGCGCCCGAAGAGACGTTGATCAGTACGCCGCCTCCGCCCCGCGCGCGGCGGTGGCGGACGAAGGCCCGCGTGCCGAGGAAGACGCCGGCGAGATTCACGTCGACGTGTCGGCGGAAGTCGACGAGCTCGACCTCTCGCAGCGGCGCGATGGGCTCGAGGACGCCGGCGTTGTTCACCCAGCAGTCGATCGCACCGAGACGGTCTTCGACCCGCGCGACGAAGTCGCCGAGGGCCTTCTCATCGGTCACGTCGACGCGCGCCGTGACGACATCGGGCCCGTCGGGAAGGGCCGGCTCCCCCCGTGCGCACAGGCCCAGACGCAGACCGCGCCGCGCCCATTCACGGGCGATCGCCGCGCCGATCCCCCGGCTCGCGCCGGTGATCACGGCGGTTCGTCCCTCGAGCGCCGGGTACGCCATGCTGCCTCCGAGGGCGAGCATAGGACGCTCGGGCACCCGTGCCCGGCCGGCTACGTCGCGGTCAGGATCTTCGCGACGTCGATTCCCTTCACCAGCGGGTCGACGCTGGCGACGATCAGGCGCGAGTCGTCGGTCTCGGCGGCGAGATCGACGTCGACGGGGCTCGCGAGGACGTCGCCCGTCCGGCTGCTCACGATCCGGACCTTGGGGCTCGTGGCGTCGACGTGGTTGAGGCTGCGTCACGACGGCGAGCTCGTTGCTCGCCAGGCGAACCAGCTCGCCGACCGGGTAGGTTCCGACCATCTCGATGAAGCTCGCGATGGTCTCGGGGGAGTACGCCTTGCCGGCCATCCGCCGCATGAGTCGCACGGCCTCGCTCGGGTGGCGCGACTTCTGGTACGCGCGGGTCGTGGTGAGCGCGTCGTAGCAGTCGGCGAGCGCCGACGATCTGGCTGTGGGGGTGTACCTCGCGGCCGGCTGGGAGCAGCGGGTAGCCCGTGCCGTCGAAGCGGATGTGGTGATGGAGGACGATCTCCCCGGTCTCGCGATCGATCCCGCGCATGGCCTCGGTGATCTCGGCGCCGAGCTGGGGATGGCGCTGCATGACGCGCATCTCCTCGTCCGTCAGTGCGCCGGGCTTCTTGACGATGTCCTCGCAGGTACGGGCCTTGCCGACGTCGTGGAGGAGGCCACCGAGCCCCACGCGTCGCAGCACGTCTGCGTCGAGCCCGAGCTGCTTGCCGAAGGCGAGACAGAAGATCGCGACGTTCACCGAGTGGTTGTACGTGTAATTGTCGTAGCTCTTGAGGAGCGTCAGCCCGAGCAACGCGCTCTCGTCGGTGAGGATGATGTCGCGCATGTCGTCGATCACCTGGACCGCGCGGGTCGAGCTGGGGATGCGGCCGAGCCGGAGCTCCGACATGAGGTCGACGACGATTCCGAGTGATGCATCGTAGGTGGCGCGCGCCCGCGCGCGCGGGTCGGTTTCGTCGTCGACCCGCTCGACGAACGACACGTGCGGCATCGCGTAGTGCTTGGCCGCCTCGGGGACGCTCTCGCCGGCGTGCGGCCCACGGGGCGACAGGAGCAGGGCCAGATGCTCGATCTCGGTCAGCGAGATCCCACTCAGGAAATGGATCGCCTCGACCTTCCGCTCGGTGAGCGTGGAATAGACGGCCTTGAACCGGGTCGGCGCGTCGTAGAACGGGATCTCGTCGAGGACCAGGACGTCGTCGACCAGGCCGAGGATGATCCGGTCGCGATCCCGGAGGAGCACGGCGAGCATCGAGGCGATGTGCCGGAGTGGCGTGTGTACGGCAGGATGCCCCTGCGGATAGAGCTCCGTGCTGCGCAGGGCGCCGGCGAGCTGCTGGAGCATGGCCGTGAGCTGGCTTCGGGTGTCGGTCATGCGCCCGCCTCGGGGTGGGAGGGGAGCTCGGCGCGCGCCATGCCGGCGGGCCCGAGGGCGTGCCGCGCGGCTTCGCGTACCTCGGAGTCGCCCCTCCGAGCCGCCGTCTCCAGCGCGGTGCGCGCCGCCTCCCCCGGAAGCTTCGCGAGGGCGGCCACCGCAGCGAGGTGGAGCTCGCGGAGGCGCCTGCGCCTCAGGAAGCTCCTCCGCTCGAGGATCTCCACGAGGACGGGGACGGCCTCGTGGCGGCCCATTCTTCCGAGGCCACGGACCGCCTCCCGTGCGAGATCGAGGGTCTCGCTGCCTCCCTCGCGCCGCGCCGTGGAGAGGAGCACCTCGAGGGCGCGCGTTCCTCCGGCAACGCCGAGACAGAAGGCCGCGTGCCCCGGCATGTCTTCGTGGGGGCTGCGGAGTGCACCCGCCAGCGCCTCGATCGCATCCGGCGACCCGACCCGGACCAGGGCCTTGGCCGCTTCCCGGCGAAGGTCCGCGTCGGGGTGGCCGAGCAGCGCGGTGAGTTCGCCGACGGTTCCCGCATTCTGCATCTCACCGGCGAGGCGTACGGCGACGCCGGCACGACGCCGGTCCCCGCTGTGCATGGCGGCGCACAGGTCGGGCGTCGTCGCGTCGCCCAGGGCGATCAGGATTCCCAGGAGCTGGCCGCGACGGTCGAGGTCGGGCTCGGTCTCCACCCGGCGCAGGAGCGGCGAGACGACCGTCTCGCCGAGCTGCAGGATCACCTGCGCCGCGCGCAGGCTCACGCCTTCGCCCGGGTCGCACGCGCGCTCGATCAGCGCGTCGAGGCGCCTTCCCCGCGCGAGCTCGCGCAGGCACTCGAGCGCCATCGCGCGGGAGGCCTCGGTCCGGGCGCGGTCCGCGGCGTGGCTCGCGAGGACGAGGATCGCGCGGTAGCCCTCGTCTTCGAGCCCGTCGTCGGCGAGCGCCGCACCGCGTACGGCAGCCTCTCGCGAGAGATCCCGGTACTGCGCGTCCTCGCGGGCGCTGTCGAGGTCACGAAGCAGCGCGATCAGCTCGTCGGCCCGGTCGTCGCCGGAGATCGCATCGAGGGGCGCCTGCTCGAGCTGCTGGATCGGCTCGAGCAGCTCCGCCTTCGGGGGCTCTCCGAGGAGGCCGAGCGCGGCCGTGTTGCCGTCGCCCGCATCGCCGGCGTACGCATCTGCGCCACCGTCGGGTCCGCTCCCTGGGCCGCCCGGGCCATCCATTTCGCCCGTGATCTCCTGGCCTTCTTGCGCGGGCGACGCGCCTGCCTGGGCGAGGGCCGCGGCGTAGTCGATCTCGTTCACCGCGACGCCGGAGCAGGGATCCGCGTAGAGGGCCTTCACGAACCCGCCACTCCGCTCGAGCTGCTGGGGCTCCATGGCGAGGACGCCGATGAACTGCTCGAGCGCAGCGGGCGTCAGCGTGCCGTCGAATCGGAGCGCACGGACCGCACGCTGCACCAGCTCCTGGGCGAGTTCGTCCACCCGGCCGCGGCCGATGGGCTCGCCTGCGAGCCGGAAGCAGCCCTGGCGGATGTCGAGCTCGAGGGGGCCTCCCCGGCGAACCTCCGCTTCGAAGACCTGGAAGCCGCGGACGAAGGCGTCCCGCAGGAGCGGGTGCCGATCGGGATAGAACTGGCGGGCCTTCAGCAGGCGGCCGAGCTCCACCAGGAGCGCCGTGACGTCGGCAGCCGTTCGCCCACCGTCCACGAGGGGAGGAGAGGGGTGGGGCGTCGCTCTGGCTTCGGCGGTTCCCATCGCTCCTCGTGCCTTGCTCCGGTCCTGGACTGCAGTCAGCCAGGGGCAGAGCCCCTTCACCGGGGGGCGTATCGACCGGCCCGCCGGCGCGCTTGACGCCGGAGAGGGGGAAAGCCCCCAGATGCTTTTCGCTGGCCTTTCGCAAGAGACGGGGCTACCCTCGGTTTGGTGTCCGGCTCCCCCCGCCGAGGCATCCACCCTCCGCGTCCCGAGCGGAAGAGACATCGAACAGCTCGAGAAATCCCCCTTGCCCGAAGCGTGCGGCCCGTTCGCGCGCTGGGTGGCCATGGCCGGCGGCGCCGGGCTGTCTCCGTTCGCTCCGGGAACGGCCGGCTCGGCGGTGGGCGTCCTGCTCTTCCTGGCGCTGGGGCGGCTTCCACTTCCGATCTTCGGCGTCACGTGGGTCGCGCTGCTGGCGCTTTCGATCTGGGCTGCCGACCAGGCGGGCCGGGCGTTCGGCGTAGTCGACGATGGCCGGATCGTCGTCGACGAGGTCGTCGGCCAGCTCCTGGCCCTCGCCCCGCTCGTCCCCCTCGCAGGCGGATTCTCGAGCTGGCCCCTGATCGTGACCGGATTCGTCACGTTCCGGGTGTTCGATGTGTGGAAGCCCGGCCCCGTCGGCTGGGCGGAGCGGACGCTTCCGGGGGGGATCGGCGTCGTGATGGACGACGTGTTCGCGGGAATGCTGGCGGGTCTGATGGTGGGCGCCTGCGTCCTGGCCGGGATCGGGACGGGGCTGGCGTGAAGGCCGAGATCCTCACCATCGGCGACGAGCTGCTGCGCGGCGAGATCGTCGATTCGAACAAGGCGCGGCTCTCGGAGCGGCTGCTGCGCCTCGACATCGAGACGCACTTCCATACTTCGGTCCGCGACGAGCCGGCCGACATGGCCGATGCGCTCCGCCGTGCGGTGGCGCGCGCCGACGTCGTGCTCGTCTCCGGCGGGCTCGGCCCGACGCGCGACGACCTCACGATCGAGGTGCTGGCGAAGACCTTCGATCGGAAGCTCGTCCTCCACGAGCCGTCGCTCGCTGCGATCCGGAGCTTCTTCGATCGCCTCGGTCGCCAGATGGCGCCGGTGAATGCGAAGCAGGCCCTCTTGCCCGAGGGCGCCGAGGTGCTCCCGAACCCGATCGGAACGGCCCCGGGCTGCATGCTGCCGGTGGAGGAGGTCGCGATCTTCTGCATGCCCGGAGTGCCGCAAGAGCTCGAGCGTATGCTCGACGAGCAGGTGATACCGCGGATCGAAGCGCGATCTCCGGGCCGCAGCGTCGTCCGCGCTCGGATCCTGCGCACCTTCGGAATGGGCGAGTCGAACCTCGAAGAGGCTCTTGCGGGAGTGGCGGAGGGCGGAGACGTCACCCTCGGCTTCCGCACCGCCTTCCCCGACAACCTGCTGCGCCCGCTCACGCGGGCGACCACGGTGGCCGAGGCCGACGCGAAGCTCGAGGCCGTGTGCGCCGCGATCCGCGAGCGTCTCGGCACGCTCGTCTATGCCGAGGGCGACGAGCCCCTCGAGGCCGTGACCGGGCGGCTGCTGCGGGAGCGAGGCCTCACGATCGCACTGGCGGAGTCGTGTACGGGCGGGCTGCTCGCCGAGCGCATCACGAACGTGGCCGGCTCCTCCGCCTATTTCCTCGGCGGCGTCGTCGCCTACGCCAACCCGGCCAAGCACGCGCTGCTCGGCGTTCCCGAAGATCTCCTCGTCCGACACGGAGCCGTGTCGGAGCCGGTGGCGCGCGCCATGGCCGAGGGGGCGCGCGTCCGGTTCGGCGCCGATCTGGGGCTCGCCACCACGGGAATCTCGGGACCTGCCGGAGGAAGCCCGGAGAAGCCCGTGGGAAGCGTCTGCATCGCCCTTGCGACCGCTGCGGGAACCCACGCCGAGGGCTTCGTCTTCGCGGTAGGCCGCGAGCGTCACCGGCTGCTCACGACCCAGATCGGCCTCGACTGGGTGCGGCGCACGCTGCTCGGCGCGCCTCTCGTGGCGCCGACGCTGATGCGGAGGACGAAGTGACGTGGCGACGCTGCGCGCCTTCATCGGCCGGGCGCTCGAAGGCTCCTCCCCCACGGAGCCCCGTACCCCGGGTCCCTGAACAAGAGCAACCAAGAGCAAGAAAGGAACGGAACGACATGGCCACCATCACGCAGATCACTCCGAGCGAACGGACGGCAGCCCGAGACGCGCAGAAGCGAAAGGCGATCGACCTGGCGGTCTCGACCATCGAGAAGCAGTTCGGCAAGGGCGCCATCCTCACCATGGACGAGAAGGCGATCGACAAGGAGGTCGAGGTCATCCCGACCGGGTCGGCGAGCATCGACCTGGCCCTCGGCATCGGCGGCCTCCCGCGCGGGCGGGTGGTCGAGATCTTCGGGCCGGAATCGAGCGGCAAGACGACCCTGGCCCTCCATGCCGTGGCCGAGGTGCAGAAGCTCGGTGGTGTGGCGGCCTTCATCGATGCCGAGCACGCCCTCGACGTGAACTATGCCCGGCGGCTCGGCGTGAAGGTCGACGACCTCCTGGTCTCGCAGCCCGATACGGGCGAGCAGGCCCTCGAGATCGCCGACGTGCTGCTGCGATCGGGCGCGATCGACCTGGTGGTCGTCGACTCCGTCGCGGCCCTGGTGCCGAAGGCCGAGATCGAGGGAGAGATGGGAGACCAGCACATGGGCCTGCAGGCCCGGCTCATGAGCCAGGCCCTGCGCAAGCTCACGGGAACCGTCTCCAAGTCGAACGCGACGATCATCTTCATCAACCAGATCCGGATGAAGATCGGCGTCCTGTTCGGGAACCCCGAGACCACCACCGGAGGCAACGCGCTCAAGTTCTACGCCTCGGTCCGCCTCGACGTGCGCCGCATCGCCGCCATCAAGGACGGCGACGAAGTGACGGGCAACCGCACGCGCGTCAAGGTCGTGAAGAACAAGTGCGCGCCGCCCTTCCGCCAGGCCGAGTTCGACATCCTCTACAACGAGGGCATCTCGACCGAGGGCGATCTCCTCGACCTCGGTGTCGACGCCGGTCTGGTCGAGAAGAGCGGCTCCTGGTTCTCCTACGAGGGAGAGCGCATCGGTCAGGGGCGGGAGCAGGCGCGCAGGTTCCTGAAGGAGAACCCGGAGGTCCTTGCCCGGATCGCAGAGGCGGTCTACGCCGCGAAGGGCGTGAAGCGCCCGGCACGGGCAGCCGAGCCCGAGACGCCGGCAGGGTCGTAGCCACGACGCAGAGGGCGTACCGGCCGGTGCGCCCTCTGCGTCCTCCTGGCTTCGGTGCAGCCCTCGGGGGGGTCGCCTACTCTCCGGGCCCGGCCTCGCGCCGTTCGACCAGGAGGGACCCATGTCCAAGATCGAGCGCATCCAGGAGATCCTCGGCGCAGAAGCCGCCGGGCTCCTCGATCACAAGTGCCAGACCATCGACAAGAGCATGCTCCAGCTTCCCGGACCGGACTTCGTCGACCGCGTCCTCGGGCCGAGCGACCGCAAGCCGGGAGTCCTCGCGAGCCTCCAGCGCATGGTCAACACCGGGCGACTGGCCGGGACGGGCTACCTGTCGATCCTTCCTGTCGACCAGGGGATCGAGCACTCGGCCGCAGCGTCCTTCGCCCCGAACCCGACGATGTTCGACCCGGAGGGCATCCTCACCCTCGCCATCGAGGGAGGCTGCAACGCGGTCGCCAGCACCTATGGCGTCCTCGGGATGATGGCGCGCCGCTACGCGCACAAGATCCCGTTCATCGTGAAGATCAACCACAGCGAGCTGTTCAGCTATCCGAACACCTTCGACCAGGTGCTCTTCGGCAACGTCCGCCAGTGCTTCGACATGGGTGCGGCGGCCGTCGGTGCCACCATCTACTGGGGGTCGGAGGAGTCGCGCCGGCAGCTCCAGGAGATCTCCGATGCGTTCGCCGAGGCCCACGAGCTGGGGATGTTCACCGTCCTGTGGTGCTACGTACGCAACAACGCCTTCAAGACCAAGACGGCGGATCATGCGGTCTCGGCGGACTTCACCGGGCAGGCGAACCACCTCGGCGTGACGCTCCAAGCCGACATCATCAAGCAGAAGCTTCCCGAAGGAAACGGCGGCTACAACGATCCCGAGCTGAAGGGCTTCGGCAAGACCAGCAAGCTCGTCTACTCGAAGCTGACCACCGATCACCCCATCGACCTGACCCGCTACCAGGTGGCGAACTGCTACATGGGTCGCGCCGGGCTCATCAACTCCGGCGGTGCCTCGGGCGAGCACGATCTGCTCGACGCGGTGAAGACCGCCGTCATCAACAAGCGCGCCGGCGGGATGGGCCTCATCTCGGGCCGCAAGGCGTTCCAGAAGCCGATCAAGGAGGGCGTCGCCCTGCTGAACGCGATCCAGGACGTCTACGCGTGCCGTGAGGTGACGATCGCGTAGGCCCGGCCCCGGGCCTTCTCGGGGCTTCGCCCGAGATGCGGCGGCGCCTCAACCCCGCCGCGGCGCCGCCCGAAAAGCGTTTCCAACACCGGGAAACCTGTTCGATCAGGCCCCGTTGGAGACGGCATGGAGCGCCGGGCACGGATCGCGTGGAGGCTTGCCGGGTGGTCGCTCGTGATCGCCCTGGTTCCGCTCGCCGTACTCGGATGGATCACCCACGACGCGTACCGCGCGTCGCTGACCAAGGCGGCGATCGAGGCGCTGGGACGGATCGCCAGCGAGCGAGCGCTCGAAGTCGAGCAGCGCTTGTGGGAGCGACGGCGCGCCGCCGAGGCCATCGCGCGGCTCCCCGGCGTTGCGATGCTGCTCCCGCTCCTCGATCCGGAGCGTGAGGGAGCCAATGGGCATTCCGCGAAGGCGCACGCCGCCAGCCGTGCGATCGAGGAGCGGCTCGCAGCGGTGGTGGACGGGAGCGCGACCCACGACGTCTTCCTGGTGTCTCCCGGCGGCGATGTCGTCTTCACCGTGGCGCACGAAGCGGACCTCCACACCAACCTTTGGACCGGCCCCTGGCGCGATACGCCACTGGCACGCGCCGTCTTGCAGGCGCAGGCCGAGGTGCGGACGGTCACGAGCGAGTTCGCGTTCTACGAGCCGAGCGGGAAGCTCGCCGGCTTCGTCGCAGCTCCGATCGTCCGCGATGCGAGCATCGTTGGTATCGCGGCGATCCAGCTCAACTGGAACGGCATCGGTGAGGTGATCGACCGCTCCGAGGGCGACGGCGACGGTCTCGTGAGCCACCTCGCCAGCTTCCAGGACGGCACGCTGATCTCGGCGGCGCCGATCGACGGCGCGCGCGGCTCCCGGCCGATGGGCGCGAGGCCGCCCTCGATGAAGGCGCCCCTGTTGCGCGCGCCGCCCGGGGAGAGAGCGGACAGGGGATGGTGCACGACTCCCGCGGCGTCTGCGTCCTCGCAGCCTGGCGTCCGATGCCGTCGATCGGCTGGGGCTTCGCCCTCCAGGTAACCGAGTCGGAGACCCTCGCGCCGCTTCGCGCGATGGATCGCCTCCTCGCTGGCGTCGGCATCGCGACGTTCCTGTGCGTCGGGATCGCTGCGCTCCTCCTCGGACGCCTCTTCACACGGCCCATCGTCGATCTCACCGTCGTCGCGCGCCGCATCGCCGGGGGCCGCCTCGACGAGCGGGCGGTCGTCCGGGGGCACGACGAGGTCGGCGCTCTCGCCGCGTCCTTCAACCAGATGGCCGATGCACTCGTCGAGGCCCGGCAGCGGCTCGAAGCGGGGATCGCCGAGCTCGAGGACAAGAACGCCCTCCTCGACCGCTCGCGACGCGACGCGGAGGCCGCCACGCGGGCGAAGTCCGAGTTCCTGGCCACCATGAGCCATGAGATCCGGACGCCGATGAACGGCGTCATCGGGATGACCGAGCTGCTCCTCGAGACGCCGCTCGGCCCAGAGCAGCGCGAGTATGCCGAGACGGTCCACAGCTCGGCCGAGGCGCTCCTCCTGCTGCTGAACGATGTCCTCGACCTCTCGAAGATCGAAGCCGGTTGCATGAGCGTCGAGCGGACCGTCTTCGAGCTGTGGCGCGGCGTCGAAGAGGTCGCCGAGCTGCTGGCGGCGCGGGCCGAGACCAAGGGCATCGGCCTCTCCTGCCTGGTGGAAGAGGGAGTGCCCGAGCGGGCCTTCGGAGACCCGGGACGGCTGCGGCAGATCCTCGTCAACCTCGTCGGGAACGCGGTCAAGTTCACCGACCATGGAGAGGTCGTCGTTCGCGTGAGGCCCGTCGCGAACCGAACGGACCGCGTCCGCTTCGAGGTCTCCGACACCGGGATCGGGATCGCTCCCGAGGCGAAGGGCAAGCTCTTCCGTCCGTTCTCCCAGGCCGACAGCTCGACCACGCGGCGCTTCGGCGGCACCGGGCTCGGCCTGGCCATCTCGAAGCGGCTGGTCGAGCTCCTCGGGGGCGAGATCGGCGTCGAGAGTTCGCCGGGCGAAGGGAGCACCTTCTGGTTCGAGGTCCCGCTGTCTGCGGCCGGCGAAGAGGAGAAGGATCACCGGGTCTCGGCCCTCGAGGGCGTCACCGTGCTGTGCGCTGCGGCGAGAGGGCCGGACCGGGAGCTGCTCGGGTCGCTCCTCGGCGAGTGGGGCGCGTCGCCAGTGTGTGTCGCGGGATGCAAGGAAGCCCTCGAGGCCCTTCGCCACCTCGCCGCCGAAGGCCGGCCGCCGCGCGTCGCGATCGTCGACACCGATCTCGCCGACGGCGACGCGTTCGCGCTCGCCCGTACCCTTCGCTCGGATCCGGCCCTCGCGTACCTCTCACTGGTGCTCGTGACACCGCGGGCGGCCCGCGGCATCGGAAGCGCCGCACAGGCCACCGGCTTCGCGCGGCGCATCACCCGTCCGATCCGCCGCTCGCAGCTCCTCGATGCGGTCCTCTGGGCGCTGTCGGGGACCGTAAGGGAAGGACCCGTGGAGCCCGCTGCGCGGCAGCGCGCTGCGTCGGAGTCGCTCGCCGGTCGGGTGCTCGTGGCCGAGGACCAGATCGTCAACCAGCGGCTGGTCCAGGTGCTGCTCGAGCGGCTCGGCTGCAGCGTCGAGGTGGTCGAGAACGGCCGGGACGCGGTAGCCGCGGCTGCCCGAGGCGGGTTCGATCTGCTGCTGATGGACTGCCAGATGCCGGTCCTCGATGGCTTCGCTGCCGCCGAGCAGATCCGGCGTGCCGAGGCCGGCAGCGCAGCGCGGCTCCCCATCGTCGCCCTCACCGCCAACGCCATGCGCGGAGACGAGGAGCGCTGTCTTGCTGCCGGGATGGACGGCTACCTCACGAAGCCGCTCCGGCGAGCGGCCCTCGAGGCCGCCCTCGCTCGTTGGCTTCCCGGGTCGCGGCGCTCCTGATCCGAGGGCGGCTCACTCAGCGAACGTCGAAGCGAACCGCGTCGAGCGCGCGGCCTCCGGCGTCGACCAGCTCGACGCGGTGGCGGCCGCGGACAGGCTCCCAGAGCGCGATCCGATCGGCAGCGCCGAGGAGAGCTCCGTCGATGCGCCAGCGCAGCCGGGCGTCGGGCGGATCGCTCTCGAGGAAGACGCGCTGGCGTACGGGCGGGATGTCGGGGTCGATGGCGACGATCGTTCCGTCGGACGGCGCCCGGATACGCCGGGGTCGCTGGGCCCGGGGAGCCCCCTCTCCCGGTGGCTCGGTTCCAGCGAGAAGCCAGCCGCCCGTCTCGTGGAACACGACACCGTCCGGTGGTTCCGGCGCCTGGCTCGGCATCTGCCGGTGGAGGCGCTCCAGGATCGCGAGCCACGCCGGCGCAGCCCCGTCGACCCCCGACACCTGCCACATGGGCTCGCCCGAGAAGTTTCCGACCCAGACCCCTACGGTGAAGCGTGACGAGAAGCCGATGCACCAGTTGTCGCGCATGTCCTTGCTGGTGCCGGTCTTGACGGCTGCCCACGACGCCGCCGAGAGCGGGCTCTCGAGGCCGAAGGTCACGCTGCGGCTCGTCCGGTCCGCGAGGATGTCTGCCACCAGGAAGCTCGCGGCCTCGGAGAAGACGCGGACGCCCGCGCCCGCCGGGTCGGCCATCCGCAGGCGCAGCGGGCTCGAGACGCCGCCCCGCGCCAGCGTCCGGTAGGCGCCGACCAGCTCGGCGAGGGTCACGTCGGCGGACCCGAGCGCCACGGACTCGCCGTAATGGTCCGGGTGCCGCAGCTCTCCGAACCCGAGGGCAGCGAGCCGCTCGACGAAGCGATCGACGCCGACCTGCTGCACCGTCCGGACCGCCGGGACGTTGAGCGACGACGCGAGCGCGACGCGTGCCGTCTACGAGGCCATGGAACGTCCCATCGTAGTTCTCGGGCCGGTAGACACCGGTCGGTGTCGAGACGTCGAGGGGGGAATCCTCGATGCGCGACGCCGGGGTGAGGAGCCGCTCCTCGAAGGCGAGGGCGTAGAGGAAGGGCTTGAGGGTCGATCCCGCCTGCCGCCGTGCGCGGGCGCCGTCGACGAGCGGCGAAGGGGAGAGCGAGCCGCTGCTGCCGACCCAGGCGAGGACGTCGCCGGTCGCGTTGTCGACGACCATCGCCGCGCCGTCGCGGACGTTCCGGCCGCCGAGGGTGACGAGCTGGTCGCGGAGGGCGCCGGCAACGAGCTGCTGGACGCCGGCGTCGAGGGTCGTCACGACGTCTCCTCCCGCTGCGAGCGGAAGGAGGCGCGCTGCAACGTGCGTCGCCAGCATGGCCTTCTGCGCAACGCGGGGCGGCTGCGCCAGCACGGCGAGAGCGCGGGCCGCTGCGGCGGCGGGTAGCACGGCGGGGGGGCTGTGCGTCGCCAGCTCGCGTGCGCGCGCGGCGACGATCTCCGGCCGTGCATTCGGCCCCCGGAGCAGCGCGGCCAGAACCAGCGCCTCGGCCGCGTCGACGCCGTGGGGATCCTTGCCGAGGAGGCCGCGGCTGGCGGCGGCGATGCCCTGAAGCTCTCCGCGGAAGGATGCGAGGTTGAGGTGCGCTTCGAGGATCTCGTCCTTCGACCAGCGGGATTCGAGGGTCCACGCGTCGCGAACCTGCCGCAGCTTGCGGAAGACCGACGCCCGGCCGCCTGCGACGGGAGGGTCCTGCCGCAGGAGCGATGCGAGCTGCATCGTGACCGTGCTGCCTCCGCGGCGCCGCCCGCGAAGGAGCGTGTCGCGCGCAGCCGCCGCCAGCGCGCGCAGGTCGACCCCGCCGTGCGCGTGGAACCTCCTGTCCTCGGAGAGCAGGACGGCGCGGACGAGCGCCGGCGAGACGTCGCGAAGCGCCGTCCAGGCGAGACGTCGAACGGCAGGGTCGACGCGCTTCTCGTGGAGTACGGCGCCGCTGCGGTCGAGGAGCCGCGAATCGGACGGGCGCCACGCGTCGCGGGCCTCTTCGAACCTAGGCGGCCAGGAGCCGCCGCCTCCACCAAGGGCGACCGCCGCGGCTCCGGCAGCCACCGCAGCCGCCGTGACGGCGCAGATCGCCACCCGGCGGCCCACCGGACCTCGACTCACGGGTCGACCACCATCGGCGAACCGGGGACCTCGGCGAACATCTCGGGGACGTACATCGCCTCGACCCGCGCCGGCGGCAGGCCGAAGGTGCCGTCGTGGGTGAGCGCGACGACGTACTCGGTTCGCAGCGCTCCCGCCGGAACCCACTCGTAGTACTGGGTGAACGCTTCGTTGCTTCGCTCGGTGAAGGCCGGGCACGGGCAGCGCGCTGCGGTCTCCGTCGCGTTCGCGACGAGCGATCCGCCCCCGAGACCGCCACCGAGGACCGTCGCTCCCGGAGGGAGCGGATCGCGCAGGACGACCCAGCCTGCGTCGTGTTGTGCCGTCGCCTCGAGAGTCACCTTCACCAGGTCGCCGCGCGAGAGGCGGCCGGGCTGCTTCTGCTGGAGCGGCTGTACGCTGCGCGAGAGGGTGAAGCCGCTCGCGACAGGCTTCGTGAGCGGGACGGCGGCGAGGCCCTGGACCGTCGCCCACGGCCGGCCGCTGCCGTCCTGGCGGAGCCGGAGCGGCGACGCGGCGGCGGGCCAGCCGAAGCGCTCGGTGAGCGGCGCGGCGCCGGCCCAGACCTGCCGCTTCGTGACACCTGCGAGTGTCGACTCGACGGCGCCCGATACCGCCGCCGACTCGTGCGCGGCGGAGAAGCGATCGAGTGCGACCGTGCCCCACGCATCGGCCATGGTCGAGTCCCAGGCGCCGGCGCGCTGCCGCCCGAGCGATCCCCGGACCAGCCGCGCGAGATCCTGCGCCGGGCGCTTCTCGGCGAGGGCGTCGAGGATCGCCCGCGCCGCGTTGGTGTCGGGGCTCGCAAGGAGCCAGTAGAGGCCATCTCCCCGCTCCGTCGTGAAGGAGAGCGCCGTCCCCTGGAGGACGAGTCGCGCCCTCAGCTGTTCGCGCGCGAGCCGGAGCTGGCGCGCTCCGTTCGGCAGGCCGGACGTCCTGCGCAGGATGCCGATCCAGTCGAGAAGGGCCGAGGTGGGCCAGCCGGCCGGGGTCGGAACGACCGTCGCCAGCAGCTCGGGCCGTACCCTCCCGCTCCGGGAGAGGGCCTCGAGTGCCGAGAGCTTTCGCAGCGCGAGATCGGGAGCCGGGACGGCGGCGCTCCGGGTGATCTCGCCCGCGACGAAGCGTTCGAGCCCCGAGAGCATTGCCGAGCGCTGGCGCTCGGGGATCTCGAAGCCCGACTCGTCCGCGATGGAGAGCAGGTAACCGGTGAGAACGGGGCTTCCTTCGGGAACCGACGGGAAGAACCTGGCGAGGCCGTCTTCGTCGAGGTACGTCGGAAGCGCGTCGACGATCTCCTGCCAGAGCGCGGCGTCGTGGAGCCCGACGGCGCGGGAGATCTTCTGCTCGAGGCAGCTGTACGGGTAGCCGCGCAGCAGACGCTCGACTCCCGCGAGGCCGTCCGCCAGCTTCGGCCGGACGGTGATCTCGATTCCTCCCCGGTCAGGCAGCGCCCCGGCGGGCGCGGCGGTCGGCACCTCGATCTCCGGGGCGAGCTGCGCGACGGTCGCCTGGAAGACGCGGACCGGCACGGCGGGTGCGACACGCTGCACCGCGCGAAGGCGGTCACTCTCGGCTCCGTCGGCGGTGATCGCGACGTCCCAGCGAAGCGCGTCGCCCTCCGCGGGAGCCGTCACCTCCCACGTCAGCTCCTGCGCTTCTCCGGCGGCGAGCGTCCTCGCGAGCGGGGTGAGCGGATCGGCGAGGCCGTCCACCTTCGCCGTGAGGGCGACGCCGACGCGACGTCCGGTGGTGTTGCGAACGGTGAAGTGCGCTCCGAAGCGGTCGCCTGCGCGAACCACCGGCGGGAGCCCGGGCAGGACCATCAGCTCCTGAGTGGTGCGGATCGACGCCGAGCCCGTTCCGAACAGGCTCGCGCCGGCCGTGGCGACGGCTGCGATGCGGAAGCTCGAGAGCGAGTCCGAGAGCGGCACCTCCACCACCGCGCGTCCATCGGCGCCGACGGGCACCCGACCCCGCCAAAGCAGCAGCGTGTCGAACAGCTCGCGCGTCGGCCGCCTTCCGCCCCCTCCGCCGTGGGGGAGCGCTTTCAGGCCGAAGTGCCGCTTTCCGACGACGAGGCCCTGTGCGGTCGAGGTCGTCACGCCGAAGCTGCGCCGCCCCATCATCGAGCCGAGCAGCTCCCAGCTCCGGTTGGGAAGCAGCTCGAGCAGCGCCTCGTCGACGGCGGCCACCGCGACCTCCGCATCCGCAGGGAGCTTCGTCCCGCCCGGCGGCGTCACTTCGATGCTGACCCGCGCGGTCTCGCGGACGCGATGGACCTCGCGGTCGGGCTTCACCGTGACGTCGAGTCGGCTGCGCTTCCGGCCCACTTCGATCTCGGCGATCCCGAGCCGGTAGGCGGGACGGCCGAGGTCGACGGCGGCGGTCGGCTGGATTCCCGCGGCGCGGCCGCGGACGGCGAGGACCGAGACGAAGACGTTCGGCGCGTGGGCTCCCGTCAGCGGCACCTCGACGACCGGGTCGCTTCCCGAGAGCTGCTGGACGAAGTGCTCGCCGACGCCGCTCCGTTCGACGGTGACCAGCGCCGTCGCCTCGCGGAACGGCATCCGTACCTCGAACCGCGCCTTCTCTCCCGGCTCCCACGCGCGCTTCTCGGGGAGAAGATCCATCCGGTCGCCTTCGGCCGGCTCGAACCAGCGGGCGTCGTCTCCTGCAAGCCAGGTCTCGTCCTGGGTGACGGCGGTCCGGTCTTCGTCGTCTTCGGTTCGGGCCTCGAGGACGACGTTGCTCGCTCCCTCGACGGTGCCCTCGCACACGAGGCGCCCGAGGCGGTCGGTCTCGCCCTCGCAGAATCGGCGCAGCGCGGTCGTCTCCTCGGCGCTGCTGTAGGCGTAGAAGCCACCGACCAGCCGCCGGCGGTGGGTGTAGGCGCGTCGCACGAACGCGTCGACCACGACGCGCGCGCCGGTAACGGGCTTTCCTGCGAGGTCGAGGACGACCGCGACGCTTCGTACACCGGAGGGTGTCGACCAGCCCCCTTCGGCCCGAAGGCCCACGACCCGCGACGCGGGCCAGATCGCAGCCCGCGCGGCCGACGTCTGGAGGACGCCGGCCGGGTCGCGCCACGCCAGCTCGACGGCGAGATCGCGGGGGCGGCTCGCTGCGCCGACCGGGATCTCGGCGCGCGCCGTCCCCGCCGCATCGAGGCGGATCCGCCTCGTCTCGGTCGGTGGCTCGACGCCCGCTTCCGGCGAAGGACACGCCTCGCCCTCGCACGGCGCGTCGGCGCCGTACCGCCGGATTCCTGGTTGCACCGCGCCTCGTGCGAAGGCGAATCCCTCGAGGCCCGGCTCGTCGTCGAAGGCGAAGCTCTCGCGAACGCGCAGCTCGCTCCGGAGCTCGGCGTCGAGGTTCGCCGCAGCGCCGCCCGACAAATAGTGGACCGCTGCGTCGATGCCGACCGTTCCGGCGCCTACGATGGGCTCGTCCCGGCACCTGCAGGACGCCGCGCATGAACGGAAGCCGGAGCTCCTCGACGCGGAAGGTTCCCGTCTCGATCTCCGGCGCCGCCTCTTCGTTCGCGCGGCGGAGCGACACCTCCCACGTGCCGAGCCGTGCCGAAGACGGGATCCGCCACTCGGTCTCGGCGGTGCCGGCGGCGTCGAAATCGACGGGGAGCGCGTGCTCGGTGCCGGTCGCCGCGTGGCGGATCAGCACCTCGCCCGGCAGGTCGCTCGTGGGCGGCGCCTCGAGCCCGGCCATTCCGGTCCGCCGGAGCACGTGCTTCATGTGGACGGTTTCTCCGGTGCGAAGGAGGGTTCGCGCGAAGACCGTGTGCCCGATGAGGGGCGTCTCCTCCCACCAGGCCGTCGGCAGCTGGAAGCGCCAGGCCTCGATTCCTCGGTTCCAGGTCGAATGGACGAAGCCGAGATCGCCATCCTTGCGGGCCGTCACCAGGAGCCCGCTGTCGTAATCGCTCCACTTCCCCGTCGCCGACTCGCAGCGTCCGAGCCGGCTCTCGTGAGGAAGGCCGTCGAATCGTGCGACGCCGCTCGCGTCGGTCGTTCCTTCCCAGAGGGCCGTTCCATGGCAGTCGACGACGCTCACGGCTGCGCCGGGTACCGGGGCGGCGGATGCGAGCGACGTGACCCAGACGAGGGACGAATCGCGTCCCCAGGCCAGGTGGACGGCGAGGTCGGTGACGAGCGCTCCGGCCGCAACGAACATGGGCTGCTTGGGATCGAGGAGCCGCTCGCCGAGGATCCGGCTCTCGATCTCGACCAGGTGGAGGCCAGGCCCCGGGAGCGGGATGCCGACCACCTCGGAGTCGCCCCGGGCGGGAGCCGGCGCGAGGGGGATTGCCAGCTGTCGCACGTCCGGCGAGTTGGCGTCGAGGAGCGGCTCCGTGTCGGACGCCGCCTCGATGCGGCGGAGCCACCCGAGAAGTTCGGCGCCCCCTGGCTCGGCGACCCGGACGGCGCGCGCGGGGAGGGCCTTCGCTGCTGCGGGGCCGAGGAGCCGCGCCGTCACGTCGGCCTCGAGGGCGCGAAGCGTCACGGGCAGGACGGGCTCTGCGTTCAGCTCGACGATGCCGAGGCTCGCCGGGAACTTCGCCAGCGGCGGGTAGCCCGCCGTCTGCAGCACACGATCGGTGGGCGACGGCGGAGGCAGCGCGCGGCCCGCGTCGTCGCGAAGATCGCCGGGGATCTCGATGCGGTAGCTCGCGTGGGGAAGGAGAGGCCCGCGGAAGCGGATGCGCTCGACGAGCGGGTCGTCGTCTTCGGGATCGTTCCGTTCGGCGACCATGCGCAGCGGCGTTTCTCCCGGCCGATCGAGCACCAGCGTGACCCCGCGGGCGGCGCTCCACGGAACCGGCGACGAGAATGCGAGGCGAACCGGCGAGATCGGGACGCAGTCGGCCTTCGGCCGCTCGCGCGCGCACTGGATCCGCGCGCTGAACGGCGGCCGGACGCGGAAGCGGAAGGTCTGGGGCTCGGTCGTCGCGACACCGCTCGGGGTCGAGACGCCGGGGCCCCACTGGAGCGCTACCTGGGCGTCGGCCGGGAAGCGCTGGCGCGCCTCGATCGCGAGCCAGGTGGCCTTCCGCTCGTCGGGAGTGAGTGTCGCCAGCAGCCCGGCGCGCTCGGGCCCCGAGACCAGGTTGGCGCCGATGGCGTCGTGCTGGCCGGAAACCGAGAAGACGACGCTCCGGGCCACCGACGTCTCGTCGGCCGCTGCGTCGAGTCGCAGCAGGAAGATCTGATCGTCGGTGATCGATGCCCCGTCCCAGGGGTTGCTCTCGAGGACCGACGGACCGCCGGTCGAGAACGCGAAGCTCCGCGATCCGGCGAGCGGGCGCCCGGCGAGGGTCGCGACGCCCGGCGCGAGCTCGAAGCGGCAGCGGAGGCCCGCCGGGAGCGGCTCCGGGAAATCGTAGACCCAGCTCTGCGGGTCGATCCACCGGGCGCTTCCCGCGGCAGGACACTCGATCTGGAACGGCGACGGTGCGCGCCTGGGATCTCCGAACGGGACCATCGGCTCCGAGAAGCGCGCAGCCACCTGCACGACCTGCTTCGCGACGCCGGCCGGCGAGAAGGAGACGATGCGGGGCGCCTCGGCCGCACCCGCCGCTAAGGGAAGGAGGACGACGGAGAGCAACGCCAGCGCTGCGAAACCGCGAACGCGCACACGCCCCCCCACGAGAGTCCGCGGCCATCCTACTGCACGGCGGCGCGATCTCGGGGGACTTTCCGGGAGGCGGCGCCTTCGTTACGCGGCCAGGAGCTCCCGGAGGACGTAGTGGAGGATGCCGCCGTGGCGGTAGTACTCCACTTCGTCGAGGGTATCGATCCGGCACAGGAGGCCGATCTCCTCGGCCGCCCCGTTCGACCGGGTGATCGTGCAGCGGACGGTCATCCGCGGCCGCAGCGCCTCCTCGAGGCCGGCCAGGTCGAAGACCTCGGTGCCGTCGAGGCCGAGGGTCTTGCGGGTGACGCCGTCCGGGAAGACCAGCGGCAGGACGCCCATCCCGACGAGGTTCGACCGGTGGATCCGCTCGAAGCTCTCGGCGACGACCGCGCGGACTCCGAGGAGCTGCGTTCCCTTGGCGGCCCAGTCGCGGGACGATCCCGATCCGTAATCCTTGCCGGCGACGATCACGAGCGGAACGCCGCGGTCGCGGTACGTCATCGCCGCGTCATAGATCGGCATCACGGCTCCCTCGGGGAGCAGGCGCGTCACGCCGCCCTCGGTCCCCGGTGCCATCTCGTTGCGGAGCCGCACGTTGGCGAGGGTGCCGCGCATCATCACCTCGTGATTTCCGCGGCGAGCGCCGTAGCTGTTGAAGTCCTTCTTCGCGACGCCCTCGGCGAGCAGGTACCGCTCGGCCGGGGAGTCGGCCGCGATGCTCCCGGCCGGGGAGATGTGGTCGGTGGTGATGCTGTCGCCGAGCAGCGCCAGGACGCGCGCGCCGCGAACGTCGCACACCGGCGCCGGCTCCCGGGACATTCCCTCGAAGTAGGGAGGGCGCTTCACGTAGGTGCTCTTCGCGTCCCACGCGTAGACGAGGTCCGAGCTGCCGCCGACGGCTTGCCAGCGGGAGTCGCCGTGGAAGACGTTCGCGTAGCGCCGGCGGTACATGTCCGGCGAGAGAGCACCGCGCAGCGCCGCGGCGACGTCGGCGCTCGACGGCCAGATGTCGCGCAGGAAGACGGGCTTCCCGTCGCGGTCCTCGCCGAGAGGCTCGCGGGTCAGGTCCTTTCGCAGGCTTCCGGCGAGGGCGTAGGCGACGACCAGGGGAGGCGACGCGAGATAGTTGGCGCGGACCAGCGGATGGATCCGGCCTTCGAAGTTGCGGTTGCCCGAGAGCACCGCGCCGGCCACGAGGTTCCCCGAGCGGATGGCGTCGTCGATCGCCGGCGCGCAGGGGCCCCGAGTTTCCGATGCACGTCGTGCAGCCGAAGCCGACGAGGTTGAATCCGAGCGCGTCGAGGGGCTCCTGCAGGCCCGCCATTGCGAGATAGTCGGCGACGACCTTCGACCCCGGCGCCAGAGACGTCTTCACCCACGGCCGCCGCGTGAGCCCGCGCGCGACGGCATTCCTCGCGAGCAAGCCGGCCGCGAGCATCACGCCCGGGTTCGAGGTGTTGGTGCAACTCGTGATCGCGGCGATCACGACGTCGCCGTGATGGAGCGAGAACGTCTCGCCGGAGACCGGGACGGAGGCGTCCGCGTCGAGGGCGCCCTTCACGAGCGCGGGAAGCGCCTCGGCGAACGCGGGCGCGGCGCCTGCCAGCGCGACGCGATCCTGGGGCCGGCGCGGCCCGGCGAGGCTCGGCTCGACCGTTGCCAGGTCGAGGACGAGGGTGTCGGTGAAGACGGGGTCCGGGCTCGCCGGGTCGCGCCACAGGCCCTGCGCCTTCGCGTAGGCTTCGACGAGCGCGATCCGTTCCGGGGCGCGCGACGTGAACGTAAGGTAGGCGACAGTCTCGTGATCGACCGGGAAGAAGCAGCACGTCGAGCCGTACTCGGGCGACATGTTCGCGATGGTGGCGCGGTCGGGGACCGACAGCGCGTCGAGGCCCGGCCCGAAGAACTCGACGAACTTTCCGACGACGCCCTTCTTGCGGAGCATCTGCGTCACGGTCAGCACCAGATCGGTCGCCGTCGTTCCCTCGCGGAGCTTGCCGTCGAGCTTGAATCCGATCACCTCGGGAAGCAGCATCGACAGCGGCTGGCCGAGCATCGCGGCCTCGGCCTCGATGCCTCCGACACCCCAGCCGAGAACGCCGAGGCCGTTGACCATGGTCGTGTGGCTGTCGGTGCCGAGGACCGAGTCGGGGTAGGCGATCGTCCGCCCCGATTCGTCGCGGGTCCAGACCACCTGGGCCAGGTTCTCGAGGTTCACCTGATGGCAGATTCCGGTGCCCGGTGGGACGACGCGGAACGCGTCGAGGGCGCTCTGGCCCCAGCGGAGGAACGCGTAGCGCTCGGCGTTGCGCTGGTACTCGAGTTCCTCGTTGCGCGCTTCGGCGCTGGCGCTCGCGAAGGAGTCGACCTGCACCGAGTGATCGATCACGAGATCCACGGGGACCAGCGGGTTGATCTTCCGCGCGTCGCCTCCGAGGCTCGCCATCGCGTCGCGCATCGCCGCGAGATCGACGACCGCGGGCACGCCGGTGAAGTCCTGCATGAGGACGCGGGTCGTCCGGAAGGCGACCTCGCGATCGGACCTCCGGTCGCGGCTCCACGCGGCGAGGGCGTCGAAGTCGGCGCGGGTCACCGAGCGGCCGTCCTCGAAGCGGAGCAGGTTCTCGAGCAGGACCTTCAGCGAGAAGGGCAGCCGCTCTGCGCCCGGCAGGGCAGCTGCGGCGGCTTCCAGGCTGAAATAGTCGTAGGGCCTCCCCCCCACGACGAGGGTCCTGCGGCACTTCAGGCTGTCCAGCGAGGCCATGGCTCCTATCTCCCTCCGATCCCGTCTCTGGGCGGCGACGGTAGCGCTTTCCCCCGGCCCCTCTCGGAAATGCGCCGCGTTCCTGCGCCTCGGGTCCCGGGACCGGGTGCCTCAAGACACGGCGTCCGATGGCCGAAATGCAGCCGGAAGCGAACGCTCGACCCAGGTGAGCGCAGGAGCCGTCCGCATGGCGTTCGATCTGAACGAGATCCTGAAGGTGGCGATCAAGGGGGGCGCCTCCGACATCCACCTCAAGTCGGGCCTTCCCCCCATGTTCCGCGTCGACGGCGCGCTGGTGCCCCTCAAGAACGGCGATCGGCTCGTCCACGAAGACCTCCAGCGGATGAGCCTCGGCATCATGAACCCGGTCCAGAAGGAGCGGTACGAGAAGAACCGAGAGTGCGACCTGGCCTACGGCATTCCGGGCCTCGGCCGCTTCCGCGTGAACGTCTTCCAGCAGCGCGGGACCGTCGCCGCCGTGTTCCGGGTGATCCCCTTCGGCGTGAAGAGCGTCGAGCAGCTCTTCCTGCCCAAGGTGATCGAGGGCGTCGCCATGGAGCAGCGCGGGCTGGTCCTGGTCACCGGCACCACCGGGTCGGGCAAGTCGACGACGCTCGCCGCGATGATCGATCACATCAACTCGAACCGGACGTGTCACATCGTCACGATCGAGGATCCGATCGAGTTCCTGATCCGCGACCGCCGCTCGATCGTGAACCAACGCGAGATCGGGGTCGACACCCAGAGCTTCGCCAACGCGCTGCGGGCTGCGCTGCGGCAGGACCCGGACGTGATCCTCGTCGGCGAGATGCGCGACTTCGAGACCATCGAAACCGCGATCACCGCGGCCGAGACCGGTCACCTGGTGATGAGTACCCTCCACACCCTCGACGCCACCGAGACCATCAACCGCATCATCTCCGTCTTCCCGCCGTACCAGCAGAAGCAGGTGCGGCTCCAGCTCGCGTCGATCCTCAAGGCCGTGATCTCGCAGCGACTCGTCCCGCGGTCGGACGGAAAGGGCCGCGTTCCTGCCCTCGAGGTGTTGGTGACGACCGCCCGTGTTCGCGAGTGCATCGCCGACAAGGACCGCACCAAGGAGCTGCACGACGCCATCGCCCGCGGCTTCACCACCTACGGTATGCAGACCTTCGATCAATCGCTGATGCACCTCGTGAAAACGGGCCTGGTCACCTACGACGAGGCGCTGAAGCACGTCTCCAACGCCGACGACTTCGCGCTGCGCTTCCGCGGGATCGCATCGACCTCCGACGGCACCTGGGACGACTTCGAGAAGGACGGCGAGGAGAAGCCCGCGAAGGCGGCCGCCGGGAAGGCCGCAGCCCCGCCCCCGGCCGAGAAGCCCGACGACGACCTCCAGATCGAGCGGTTCTGACGCCGCAGCCGGTCGGACCGGAAAGCCGGGTCCGGCGGCCGCGTCTTCGGTAGGCTCCGGGTGGCGATCGACGCCGGAGGAGGGGGGCTCACGTGGCCGGTTTCTTCGTTCGACTCTCGCGCACGGTGGCGGTAGCGCTTGCGGTTCTCGCAGCGCCCGGGGCTGCGCTCGCCTCGCCCGACACCCTGCGGATGGCGCTGGCGAACCTCATCGAGGGCCCCGTCGACGTGGCGGCCTCACCGGTGGTGGCGGGGAAGACCCTCTACCACAACGCCCACGAGGTTGGCCTCGAGCCGGTCGGCCCGGTCGCCTACGGCATACTCGGCGGCGTAGGGCTGACGCTCCTCCAGGCCGCGCGGGGAACGCTCCGGACCGCGAGCGGCGCCGTGCTGCTGGTGCCGGGGATCGTCCTCTTCCCCTTCGAGAACGTCGACCTCCCGAAAGAGGCTGATGTCTTTGGCCGTGGGGACGCGCTGTTCGCTGCCGAGAACCCGCTGGCGAAGGACCCGCCGTGGCTGAAGTACGTCCCTCCGGCGACGCCGGCCACGGTCGACGCGACCCTCGGGATCACGGTCCCCTATTCGCAATATCCCGAGACCAGCGGCTTCGAAGTGGCCGCTCCGGACGCGCCGCAGGAGTAGGCAGCGGCGCCCGGCCCTCGCCGGGCGTCTCCCGGCTGCGAGCTACACTCCTTCGCGAACCCCCGCACCGAGAGGCGCTGCGCCCGTGCGGCGGAAGAGGAGGAGTTTCCCATGAGCATGATCGGACAGAAGGAGCCGGTTTGGAGCGCCACGGCGTACGTGAATGGCCAGGAGAAGCAGGTCAAGAGTACGGATTACACCGGAAAGTGGCATGTGCTCTACTGGTATCCGCTCGATTTCACGTTCATCTGCCCCACCGAGATCCGCGGATTCCAGGCGGAGATCGACGACTTCAAGGCCGATGGCTGCGCGGTGATCGGCGTCAGCACCGACTCGTTCTTCAGCCACAAGGCCTGGTTCTCGGACCGCAAGACGTTCCCCCAGGAGATCACCCATCCCGTCCTCGCCGACACGAACCATTCGGTGAGCCGTGCCTTCGGGGTCCTCAAGGAAGACCAGGGAATCGCCTTCCGCGCGACGGTGATCGTCGACGACAAGGGCGTCATCCGCTCCGTCGCCGTCAACGACCTCTCGGCAGGCCGGAGCCCGAGCGAGGTGCTCCGCACCCTCGAGGCGCTCCAGAGCGGCGGGCTGTGCCCGGCTGACTGGAAGAAGGGCGACTCCTTCGCCGCGTGACCGAGGCTCTCCGCGGGCGGCTCGCGGGGTACCCCGCGAGCCGCCCGTCACGGAAGCGTCGTCCGCAGCATGGACGGCGCGAGGTCCATCGGCGATCCTGCCAGGCCCGCGCGCCCGAACCGTGACGAAGGAGAGACCGTGAAGTTCTACGACTCGCTCGGCCCGAACCCCCGGCTCGTCCGCCTGTTCGCGGCAGAGAAGGGGATCGAGCTCCCGAAGGTGCAGCTCGACCTCCTGGCCGGCGAGAACCGCCGCCCGCCCTACACCGACAAGAACCCCGGCGGCCAGATGCCTGCGCTCGAGCTCGACGACGGGACGTTCCTCGCCGAGACCGTCGTCCTCTGCGAGTACCTCGAGGAGCTCCATCCCAAGCCTGCGCTCGTCGGCACCACCCCCGTGGAGCGC
Source organism: uncultured delta proteobacterium (assembly GCA_963710635.1). Classification (GTDB taxonomy): domain Bacteria; phylum Myxococcota_A; class UBA9160; order UBA9160; family UBA9160; genus MYXO. The sequence goes on along the minus strand of CAVQAY010000004.1, from coordinate 2,526,083 downwards.
GCGGTAACGCGGATGTGGACCCGCCGCGTCGAACTCTGGATCACCGAGCCCCTCACGGCCGGCTTCCGCTACGGCGAAGGGCTCGCGATGTTCAAGGACCGCATGCGCACCATCCCGCAGGCAGCCGACGATCTGAAGGCCATGGCGCGCGAGGGGATCGAGAAGCTCGACCGGCTGATCGCCGGCCGCGACTTCATCGCCCGCGACCAGATCAGCCTCGCCGACATCGTCCTCTACGCGTTTCTCGATTTCGCGACGGGCGTCGGTCAGCCCCTCGATCCCAAGAACAAGAACGTCGCCGCCTGGTTCGCGCGCATGTCGGCGAGGCCGAGCGCCGAGGCGTCGCTGCACCCGATCGCCAAGGCCGGGAAGATGCGCGCGTAGGCCGGCCGCCCCTTACAGCGCGACGTCACCGGAGGCGTAGCGGGCGAGGGGCGCGGCGCCGGTGCGAAGGCCGAGCTCGAAGACGAGATGGCCCGGCGCCTCGCCCGAGATGCGCATCCGCCGCTGGTGCAGGCAGCGCTGGTGGTGGAAGGCGCAAAGGGTGATGCGGTTCTCCGGCGCGTCGGAGCCCGATGCGCTGCGGAACGTGATGTGGTGGTCGTGGAGGCTCCGGCGCGACGAGCAGCCCGGCACCGTGCAGCGGTAGCCGTCGCGCTCGATCACCGGGTCGGGCCGGCGCGCGGCCGGGTCGCGACGGGTCCAGGTGGCGATGGCCGCATCGAGGAGCGCCTCGAACACCGTGCCATCGCTCGCCGCGGGGCGGCCCGCTGCGCGAAGCGCCTCCCGCAGCGCGGCGCGGGCGGCCAGGAAGAGCCCCGCCACGTCGACGGGCACCCGCCACGAGAGGCGCTCGGTGGCGTCGACGTCGATCTCGGCGGCACACTTCTGCCGCTCGGCCTCCGGGAGCGGCTCCTGGGCCTGCTCGGGATGGAACTTGCAGCGCTGCCACGCCGCCTCGCTCGCTGCCCGCAGCAGAAGTGCGCGCTCGACGTCGGCCTCGAGCCGCCGGACGGTGACCCGCTCGGCCCACGCGACCCAGCGCGGCCGCCACGGGCCGGGGAAGTCGAGGAGCAGGAAGGGCACCAGGGACAGGGCCTTGGCCCACGAGAGCCGCCCCTGGCGAAAGGCATGGCGCAGCTCGGGGCACACGTCGCCCGCGCGCTCGATGCGCAGCAGCGCGCGGGCCAGGGCCCACTTCTCGCGAACCGCCGGCGTGCAGTGGACCGTCACCCGCGTGAGCGGGACGCCGGCGTCGGGATCCTCCCAGCCGTCGACGCTCGTGCCGCGCGCGCTGCCCGGGCCCGCGGCGCCTTGGGCAGCCAGGCCGTCCGCACCGTCCGCGGCCTCGGCGAGGCTGCTCACCTCGCGCTCGAGCCGCCGGATGGGGAGCGCGCGGGCGAGGGCGATCCACGCGTCGACGTCGCCCTCTGAGGCTACGCGCGCCACGAGCCGCACCTTGCTCCACGGCAGCTCGCCGGCGAGAAGGGCCTGCTCGAGCCGCGGCATCGCGACGAGCGCCGCGTGACCGTGGGCCAGGTCGCGGAGCTGCCGCGCGGAGAGCCCCGCGCGCTCGCGGGCGTAGTCGCCGAGGCGCGCGTAGCACAGCCGCTCGTAGGCGCGGGTCGCGACGAGCCGCGCCGCGAGGGCCGCCAGTGCCCGGCGCAGGGGCCGCGCCGCCGCCGCGAGCTGCAGCAGGCGGCTCTCCATGTCGACGCCGGTCGCGACATCGGGGCCGGGCCGCTCGCCCACCACGACGAGGTGGCCTCGCTGGGCCTCAGTGGCGAAGCCTGCCTCGACGGCTCCTTGCGCGTGCTGCGTGGCTTCCACGAACTCGACCTCGAGAAGGCGCCGAGAGCGCCGCCGGGTGGTGGGGTGAGGGAAGAGCCTGAACCTCAGAATATGCGAAGGAAACACGAAAGTCAACAGCGGGGGCGACTCTGAACGGTCGGGCTGATGGTTTACAAAAGTCCGGGTAGATCCTCGCGCGAGACGAGCGCGAGATCTCGTCTGCAATCGAGAAGGAAAGCCGTCCGATCGCCTGATCTGCCCCGCTGCACGCCTTCGCATCCGGCCCGACTCCCGCCCTTGCATCGCAACCCCTCCGCATCGCAAAATGCCCACGCGGGTGGGCGGCTCGAGACCTGCTGGGCCGCCGGAAGAGATCTCGCATTCGACCGATCGAGCGGAGAAGTAGCCGTTGCCGTTTACATTCGAGTGGGACTCCGAGAAGGCTCGTGAGAATATTCGGAAACACGGCGTTTCGTTCGACGAGGCGGTAACTGCCTTCGGGGATCCCCTCTCTCGCACGATCCGGGATCCCGACCATTCGGACGATGAGGAGCGATACCTTCTCATGGGGCTCTCGAACCGCAGGCGCCTTCTTGTGGTGGCTCATACGGAACGAGCCGATAGAATCCGTGTCATCACAGCAAGGCTCGCGTCCAAGCGCGAGAGGCACCAGTATGAAGAAGGCTAGGCGCAAGCCGTCGAAGGATGAGATGCGGGCGGAGTACGACTTCTCGAAGGCCGTTCGTGGCAAGTACGCGGGTCGAATCGCACGAACAACCAAGCTCATCGTCCTCGAGCCCGACGTGGCGGAGGTGTTTGGCACTTCGGAGTCGGTGAACTCTGCCCTGCGCGCACTCGTTGCCATACCGCGCCCGAGAAAGCGCAAGAAAGCGAGCTGAGCTGGGCATCGCACATGGCCGAGCAAGGCGTAGCTGGACTCCTCCCGCAAGCTGATTCTCGTTTCCGACGATGACGGCGCGGAATGTCCGACTGCAGTCGCATCTTCGGCCTCGGTGACTGGAGCGCTCAGGCTCCGGGCCATGATGGAAAGTCGCGTGCGGGGAGCCTGTCGCTGAGAGCGGCCTGTGCGGGCCGAACTTGTCATCGGCATCACCCCGCCCCGGAGCGCGGGAGGGTCGGCTCGTGAAGCTCGGTCTCTACGGGATCAACGTCGGACCGTGCGCTCGGCCAGAGGTGGCGGCGAGGGTCGCGCGTGCCGCCGAAGATGCCGGGTTCGATTCGGTGTGGACGGCGGAGCACGTGGTGCTCCCCGACCCGCAGGTGCCTCCGTCGCCGGTGCCGCCCTCGACGGCGATGCTCGATCCCGCCGTGGCGCTCGCGTTCATTGCTGCACACACGCAGCGCATCCGCCTCGCGACCGGGATCGTGATCCTCCCGCAGAGAAGCCCGCTGGTTCTTGCCAAGGAGCTGGCGAGCGTCGACGTAGTCTCCGGCGGAAGGCTCGTCTTCGGCCTCGGCGCCGGCTACCTCGAGGCCGAGTTCGCGGCGCTCGGCGTACCGTTCGCCGACCGAGGGCGGCGGACCGACGAGTTCCTGGACGCGATCGTGTCGCTCTGGTGCGACGAGCGGCCGTCGTGCGCCGGGCGCTACGTCTCGTTCTCCGGGGTCGACGCGCACCCGCGGCCGGTGCAGCGGCCGCACCCGCCGATCGTGGTGGGTGGCCAGAGTGCGGGCGCGCTGCGCCGCGCGCTGCGACGGGGGAGTGGCTGGTACGGCTTCGGACTCGATCTCGAAGGCACGCGCCGCTGCCTCGCTGCGCTCGACCACGAGCGCAGCGCCGTCGAACGCCCGGAGGCTCTCGGCCGGCTCGAGATCAGCGTGACGCCGCCTCCTGGCACGTCCATCGACGACATCGCCGCATTCGCAGACCTCGGCGTCGACCGCCTCGTGCTGCTGCTCCTCGCGCGAGAGGAGCGCGAGATCCTGTCCGGCATCGAACGCTGGGGCCGTTCGATCGCGTGATCTGCCCCGCTCGCGCCTTCGCATCCATCCCGACTCTCGCCCTTGCATCGCAGCCCCTCCGCAGCGCAACTGTCTAATGTCCACGAGATCCTGGGAACTCCATCACCGTTGGGTTGGAGCATTGGCCGGAGGGTAGACCGAATCGAGAAGGAGCTCTCCATGAGGGCAACCGGCTCACGTCTCGCAGTCGCGGCCTTGGCGCTGGTCGGTTCGACGCTCGCGTGTGCGCCGGCGGGGCCGCCGGCGGAGAGCCGCTTCCAGCGCGAGTTCCAGCGGTACCTGTCGCTTCCGAATCAGAAGGTCTTCGTGATCGCGGGCGACCCGGAGGGCGCCTGGGTCCACGGGTATGCCTACAAGGCACGCAGCCAGATCGAGGCGCAGGACTTGGCCATGGAGCAGTGCAACGTGAGGAAGAAAGAGCTTGCGGTCCCGGCGGAGTGCGTGGTGTACGCGATCGGAAAGGACATCATCTGGAGGCGGCAGGACTGAAGACGCTTCGCCCGCAGGCGGCGAGCGATTCGCCGGCTGGTGACCTATCTTCGGATCCAGTCATCCTCACTGGCCGATCTCAGCGGGCCCATTGCCCCTCCTGTCTTCTCCCATCTGAGCTTGCCTGCGCCCTCGGGCCTTCGAGAGAGTCCGCTCTTTCGGGCGGACCGGGCCGCTGCTGATTGCTCAGGCTCCCCTGGCGGACGTTCCGACCGAGGCTCCTGGGCCTGTTCCACCTCGGGCTCGCTCGAAGGAGTGGAGCATCGCCTTCGGAACGGAGGCCTCGCTTGTGGAGTTGGCTGCGTCGTGCGCTGGCAAGTCTCCGCCGCATGTTGAAGCGGGGGCGCGACGACCGGCGCACGGTCGAGGCGCGGGAGCGCTTCTGGACCGAGGTGCGCGAGGGTGAGCGCGAGGCGGAGTCTCGTTCGCGTTCCTGAGCCTCGCTGGCTTTCGAATATCACCTTGAAGAGGAGGCGATCGTGCTGCCGAATCGTTGCGCAAACGACAACCATGGACGGGCGGTCATCACGATCCGCTGCTGTCCGAACTGCGGTGTGGTGGTGAACGGGAGCATCCGGCCCAGCCGCTGTCGCGCCGAGAGCCATGCGCGGATGCGTCGTGAGCAGTGCACCTACTGTGCCGACTGCGGCGAGCGGCTCGCCGTCTGAGGTTCGGGATCCGAGCGGCAGATCCCGGGTCGGATCGCCCGAGACTGCGGGGGAGGCGCCGCCTCCTTCGAGCTCTTCGGAACGTGTGGGGAGCCTCGCGCGGGGACGGCGAGGATCCGATCCGCGCGGAGTTGTTCGGCATCGAGCGTCTCGAACAGCATGCCGAGAGCCTCGCGGCTGCGCAGCGCGTCATGCCCGGCCCCGCGAAGGGGCGTCCGCTCGCGAAGCGACTGCGCGAGAACGGTCGCGTCCTGCTTGCCGCGTATCGGGCCATCGGCGAGGCGATGCGCGAGGAGAGAGCGATCACGCCGGCTGCCGAGTGGTTGGTCGACAACTTTCACGTCGTCGAGGAGCAGATCCGTGAGATCCGGGACGACCTGCCCCGCGGCTTCTATCATCGGCTTCCAAAGCTCGAGGGCGGGCCGCTCGCCGGGTATCCGCGCGTCTTTGGGCTCGCCTGGGCGTTCGTCGCGCACACCGACAGCCATTTCGATCCCGACGCGCTCTTCCGCTTCGTGCGCGCCTACCAGCGGGTTCAGCCACTGACGATCGGCGAGCTCTGGGCGGTCGCGATCACGCTGCGGATCCTCCTGGTCGAGAACCTTCGGCGCTCGGCCGAAAGGATCGTGAGCAGCCGATCGGGGCGCGCCGCAGCCGACGACGTTGCGGACCGGCTTTTCCAAACCGACGGCGAGACGCCCGAGACCGCTGCCGCGGTGCTCCGTCCCTTCGAATCGACTCGGCTGTCGCGTTCCTTTTCGGTGCAGCTCATCCAGCGGCTCCGCGACCAGGACCCCGCCGTGACTCCCGCGCTTCGGTGGCTCGACGAGCGACTCGCCGTCCAGGGCACGACCGCGGAAGAGATCGTTCGCGAAGAGCTCCAGCTCCAAGGCGCGACGAACGTTACCGTGCGCAACGTGATCACGAGCATGCGGCTCATGTCGGAGATCGACTGGGCAGAGTTCTTCGAAAGCGTGAGCCTCGTCGACGAGACACTGCGGGTCGAAAGCGAGTTTGCTGCGATGGACTTCCCGACGCGCGATCGCTATCGCCACGCGATCGAAGATCTCGCGATCGGCTCGGGTCATACCCAGATGGAGGTCACGAGGCGTGCGATCCGTCTGGCGCAGGCCGCCGGCGAGCCCCTCGGTAGTGGGGATGAGATCGGGCGGGAGCAGGACCCCGGCTACTACCTGATCGCGGGCGGGCGGCGCATTCTCGAAAGAGATCTCGGATTCCGCCCTCCGGTGCGCGACTGGTTCGTCCGCGCGACCGCCGCCGCCGGCATCGGTGGCTATCTGGGCTCGATCGCGCTCGTCACGGGGTTCCTGCTCGCCCTACTGCTCCTTGGCGCGGTGGGATCGGAGGCACCCGTCTCGGCCCTGCTCGCTCTCGCGCTGTTCGCTCTCGTCCCGGCATCGGATGCAGCGGTCGTGCTGGTGAACCGGGTCGTTACCGACCAGTTCGCACCCCAGGCTCTTCCGGGCCTCGAGCTTCGCGCTGGAGTGCCCACCCGCCTGCGGACGCTCGTCGCCGTTCCCACCCTGCTCTCGACGCAAACGGAGATCGAGGAGCAGATCGAACGGCTCGAGATCCACTACCTGGCAGGATCGGACGGCGATCTCTGTTTCGCTCTGATCTCGGATTGGCCGGACTCCGAGACGGAGACCGCGAGCGACGACGACGAACTGCTCGCCGCAGCGCGCGACGGACTCGCCGAGCTGAATCGTCGGCACGGTCCGGCGCCGTCTGGCGAGCGCTTCCTCCTGTTCCACCGGCGCCGGGTCTGGAACCAGGGTGAGCGCCGGTGGATGGGATGGGAACGCAAACGCGGAAAGCTGCATGAGTTGAACCGGCTGCTCCGAGGCGCGACGGACACGAGCTTCGTGATCGCGGGCGACCGTGCCAAGGCGGTTCCCTCTGGCGTCCGGTACGTGATCACGCTCGACGCCGACACGCGCCTTCCCCGTGGCGTCGCGAGGCGGCTCGTCGGGAAGCTCGCGCACCCACTCAATCGCCCCCGCCTAGACCCGCGAACGGGACGCGTGAGCGAGGGATACGCCGTGCTTCAGCCGCGGGTCACGCCATCGCTACCGATGGGCCGCGGGGGATCGCTCTTTCAGCGAATCTTCTCGGGCCCCGGCGGTCTGGATCCCTACGCGTTCACCGTCTCGGACGTGTACCAGGATCTCTTCGGACAGGGCTCCTATACCGGCAAGGGAATCTACGACGTCGACGTGTTCGAAGCCGCGCTTTCGGGGCGCGTTCCCGAGAGCACGCTCCTGTCCCACGACCTGTTCGAGGGCATCTTCGCGGGTGCTGGCCTGGCCTCTGACATCGAGGTGATCGAGGAGCATCCTGCCCGCTACGACGTCGCTGCGGCGCGACAGCATCGCTGGGCTCGCGGCGACTGGCAGCTCCTGCCCTGGATCTTCGGCCGCGGCCGAGATGCGAGCGGGAGCCCCGGGCGACGCGCGATCCCCTGGATCGGTCGCTGGAAGATGCTGGACAATCTCCGCCGTTCGCTTTCTGCGCCGACCGCGGTCGTGGCGCTCGTCGCCGGCTGGACGCTGCCGCTTGCGTCGCCGGGAGCGTGGAGCGGATTCATCGTCGCAACGCTCGCGACGCCGGCCTTCCTGCCCTTCTTCCTCGGCCTCGTGCCGCGCCGTCTCGGGATCTCAAAGCGTAGCCACCTGCTCGCCGTCGGCGCGGATCTCGCGCTGGCACTGCGGCAGGTCGCATTCCTGGCGATCCTCTTGGCGCATCAAGCCTGGCTGATGACCGACGCCATCGTGCGGACGCTGTGGCGTCTGCTCTTTCGCCGCCGTCTCCTCGAGTGGGTCACCGCCGCCCAGGCGAGCCTGGGCCCGCGTCTGGACCTTCTCGGCTTCTACAGGCGAATGGGCGGAGCCGTCGTGCTGGCCGTGGCGACGGCGATTCCGGTCGCGGTTGCATGGCGCGGATCGTGGCGAGTCGCCGCTCCCTTCCTGGTCGCCTGGCTGCTCTCCCCAGCCGTTGCGTGCTGGGCCAGCCGCGCGCCTCCGGTCGGTGGTCGGAATCCCATCAGCGCGGCGGACGCGCGTTCGCTGCGGATCGTCGCAAGGCGTACGTGGAGGTTCTTCGAGACCTTCGTGACGCCAGCCGACAACATGCTCCCGCCCGACAACTTCCAGGAAGATCCCGTTCCGGTGGTCGCGCACCGGACGTCGCCGACCAATCTCGGTCTCTACCTTCTTTCCACCGTGTCTGCCTGCGACTTTGGCTGGCTCGGTACGGTCGACACCGCAGAGCGTCTTGAGGCGGCTCTTGCCTCGATGGCCCGACTCGAACGCTTCCGGGGGCACTTCTACAACTGGTACGACACACAAGACCTCCGGTCGCTCGATCCGAAGTACGTCTCCTCGGTCGACAGTGGAAATCTCGCCGGCCATCTGATCGCGCTCGATCGCGCGTGTCGAGAGCGGCTGGACGGCCCGTTGGTGAACCCACAGTGGAGCGCGGGAATCGCGGATGCCCTCGATCTCGCGCGCGAGTCGTTGCGGACGCTCGCCGACGATCGGCACAGTGAGACGGTCACCTGGAAGCAGCTCGAGGAGGCACTCGATCAGGTCGCAGCGCTGCTCGCAGCGCCACCGGGAACGATTGCGGGTGTCGCCGAGCGGCTCCTGGCGCTGACCGAGCGGGTGAACACCGCGGCAGACATCGCCCGAACGCTGATCGGCGACCGCGGCGACGATGCGGGCAGCGACCTGGGCTACTGGGTGGAGGCACTTCGTACCTCCATCCAGAGTCACGAGCGCGATCATGCACTCTTGGCGCCGTGGGCGGACGGGGACGAGGACGATGCCGCGCTCGAGCCCCTCGCCGCCTCGATGCCAGGTCTCGCGGAGCTTCCCGGTCGCTGCGAGGACGCGATCGAGCGTCTCGCCGGCGAGGCGGAGCCACACTCCGCCAAGATTGCTGCATATGGACGATCCGCTCGTGCCGCCCGGGCGCTCGCGATCCGGATTGCATCGATCGGCGACCGGGCGCGTGCGCTCGTTGCGGCGATGGACTTCGGCTTCCTCTTCGACGGGCAGCGGCAGCTGCTCTCGATCGGTTACCGGATGACCGACGGCATGCTCGACCCGAGCTGCTACGACCTGTTGGCCTCCGAGGCGCGCCTTGCGAGCTTCGTTGCGATCGCCAAGGGCGACGTTCCGGTGCGGCACTGGTTTCGCCTCGGGCGCGCGCTGACGCCGGTAGACCGTGGATCGGCGCTCATCTCGTGGTCGGGATCGATGTTCGAGTATCTGATGCCATCGCTGGTGATGCGAGCGCCAGCGGGAAGCCTGCTCGAGCGGACGAGCCTTCTGGTGGTGCGCCGGCAGCAGAAGTACGGCAGCGAGCGCGGCGTGCCGTGGGGTGTCTCGGAGTCTGCCTACAATGCTCGCGATCTCGAGTTCACCTACCAGTATTCCAACTTTGGAGTACCCGGCCTCGGACTCAAGCGCGGGCTCGGCGAAGATGCTGTCGTTGCACCGTATGCGACGGCCCTCGCGGCGATGGTGGACTCGGGAGCAGCCGTGCGAAATCTGGCGCGACTCGAGGCCGCGGGCGGCCGCGGACGGTTTGGCTGGTACGAGGCGCTCGACTACACGCCCACGCGACTGCCCGACGGCGCAGCCGTGGCGGTCGTGCGTGCGTACATGGCGCACCACCAGGGAATGACCGTCGTGGCCGTTGCCAACGCACTCTTCGACGGGGTGATGCGCGCGCGGTTCCACGCCGAGCCGATGATTCAGGCGACCGAGCTCCTGCTTCAGGAGCGGACGCCGCGGGGCGTTGCCGTCGCCCGTCCGCGCGCGGAGGAAGTGAGAGCCGTCGCGAACGTCCGTGAGCTCATTGCCCCGATGCGGCGCCGCTTCGATTCGCCGCACGATCCGATCCCGCGGGCGCATCTGCTCTCGAACGGCCGCTATGCGGTGATGGTCACCGCGTCCGGCTCGGGCTACAGCCGTTGGGGCGATCTGGCGGTGACACGGTGGCGCGAGGACGTGACCTGCGATGCGTCGGGCGCGCACGTCTTCCTGCGGGATCCGGAGAGTGGTGAGGTGTGGTCGGCCGGCTACCAGCCGAGCGGCGCCGAACCCGACTTCTACGAGGCGGAGTTCTGCGAGGATCGCGTGGTGATCGCACGGCGAGACGGGTCGCTGGCGACGACGCTCGAGATCGCGGTCTCGGCCGAGGATGACGCCGAGGTACGTCGCGTCTCGATCTCGAATTCTGGAGCCCGCGCTCGCGAGATCGAGCTCACCTCCTACGCAGAGCTCGTGCTCGCGCCGGCCGCGGCGGACGCTGCCCACCTGGCCTTCTCCAAGCTCTTCCTACAGACGGAGTTGATCTCCGAGATGGGTGCCTTGCTGGCCACCCGGAGGCAGCGCTCGCCCGGCGAGCCGGAGGTCTTCGCAGCACATCTTGCGGTGGTGGAGGGTGAACGCGTCGGCCCGGTGTCCTGCGAGACCGATCGCGCGCGCTTCCTCGGCCGAGGCCGGACGCTGCGGACGGCGCTCTCGGTGATGGGCGGCCGGCCGCTCACGGGCCGTGTCGGCGCCGTGCTCGATCCGATCTTCAGCCTCCGTTGCAGGGTGCGGATCCCCCCGGGCGCCACGGCGCGTGTGGCGTTCTGGACGCTCCTCGCGCCGACGCGTAGCGGGGTGATCGACCTGGCAGACCGGCACCAGGATCCGGCGGCCTTTCAGCGCGCACTTACGCTGGCGTGGACGCAGGCCCAGGTCGAGCTTCACCACCTCGGTGTCGGCCCGGACGAGGCGCACCTCTACCAGGAGCTCGCCAACCACGTGCTCTACTCGGATCCGGCTCTGCGACCCTCCGCCGCCGTGATGCGCCGCAACGAGCAGGGACCCTCGGCGCTCTGGGCTTACGGGATCTCCGGAGACCTGCCGATCGTCCTGGTGCGGGTCGACGAAGCCGACGATCTCGAGTTGCTCCGGCAGCTCCTCCGGGCACATGCGTACTGGCGCACGAAGCTCCTCTCGGTCGATCTCGTGGTCCTGAACGAGCGGCCGAGTTCCTATGCCCAGGAGCTCCATGCGTCGGTGGAAGCGCTCGTCCGTGCGAGCCGATCGCGGCTTCCGGAGCCGCCGGAGGGAGTGCGTGGGTCGGTGTTCGTGCTGCGCGCCGATCTGGTGTCGGTCGAAGTGCGCATCGCACTCCAGAGTGTGGCCCGAGCGGTCCTGCTCGGGCGTCGCGGCAGCCTGTCCGAACAGCTCAGGCGGCGACCCGAGCCCGCCATTGCGCCTGTCGCGCGGCCCGTGGTGGCTGTTGCGACACAGGGTCTACCGCCGCCGAGTCCGGAACTCGAGTTCTGGAATGGTCTCGGCGGATTCTCCGCGGACGGGCGCGAGTACGTGACGGTGCTCGGAGAAGGACAGTGGACGCCGGCCCCCTGGATCAACGTCATCGCCAATTCGCGCTTTGGATTCCAGACATCGGTCGAGGGCGGCGGCTACACGTGGTCCGGGAGCAGCCGTGAGAACCAGATCACGGCTTGGTCGAACGATCCCGTCGGCGACCCTCCGGGTGAAGTGCTCTACGTACGTGACGAAGACGACGGTACGCTCCTTTGTCCAACCGCGCTTCCGATTCGGAGCGACACTGGACACTACGTCGCGCGGCACGGTCAGGGCTACAGCCGCTTCGAGCACTCCGCGCACGGGCTGACTCTCGAGCTGCTCCAGTACGTCCCGATCGGAGATCCCATCAAGATCTCTCGCCTCAAGATCCACAACCGTACGGCAAAGGTCCGGCGTATTTCCGTCACGGCCTACGTCGAGTGGGTACTGGGCCCGTCGCGTAGCACGTCGGCACCGTTCGTCGTGACCGAGAGCGATCCCGATACGGGTGTACTGCTTGCACGCAACCCGTGGCGGACGGGCTTTGGAGAACGCGTGGCATTCACCGACCTCGGCGGGCGTCAGCTCGCGTGGACGGGCGATCGCACCGAGTTCCTCGGCCGCAACGGGACGCTCGATCAGCCCGCGGCGCTCCTGCGGGACGCTCCGCTCTCGGGACGCGTCGGCGCGGGCCTCGATCCGTGCAGCGCGCTGCAGACGTGGTTCGAGCTGAAGCCGCGGAGCGCGACCGAGATCGGTTGGTTCCTCGGGGAAGGGGCGACCCGGGCGGACGCACTCTCCCTGGCGGCCCGCTACCGCCGCACGGACCTCGATGCGGTCCTCGACACGGTCGTCCGGAGCTGGGACGAGACCCTCGGCGTGGTGCAGGTACGCACTCCCGATCGCTCCTTCGACCTCATGCTGAACCGTTGGCTCCTCTACCAAACGCTCGCCTGCCGGATCTGGGCGCGCTCGGCCTTCTACCAGGCGAGTGGCGCCTACGGCTTCCGCGACCAGCTCCAGGACGGGATGGCGCTCGTCTTGGCGAGACCGGAGCTCACGCGGGAGCACCTGCTGCGCGCTGCGGGGCGTCAGTTCGTGGCGGGCGACGTGCAGCATTGGTGGCTGCCCCCGTCAGGCCAGGGCGTCCGTACCCGGATTGCGGACGACCGGATCTGGCTTCCCTACACCACTGCGCACTACGTTGGCGCGACGGGCGATCGCAGGATCCTCGACGAATCGGTTCCGTTCCTCGAGGGGCCGGCCCTCCGCGATGGCGATCACGACTCGTATTTCCAGCCGATGGACGCCGAGGAACACGGGACACTCTACGAGCACTGCGCGCGCGCACTCGATCGGAGCCTCGCCGTGGGCAGTCACGGGCTTCCGCTCTTCGGTACCGGCGACTGGAACGACGGCATGAACCGGGTCGGTGCGGAAGGCAAGGGGGAGAGCGTCTGGCTGGGATGGTTCCTCCACGCGACGCTCGTGACGTTCGCTCCCCTGGCGGAGGTTCGTGGCGACGCCCTTCACGCGACGCGGTGGCGGGCACACGCGGCAGCGCTGGCGGCCGCGCTCGAGGAGCACGCGTGGGACGGCGCCTGGTATCTGCGCGGCTGGTTCGACGGCGGAGCGCCGCTCGGCTCGGCGACGGCCAGTGAGTGCCGCATCGACGCGATTGCCCAGTCGTGGGCGGTGCTCTCGGGCGCCGGGGATCTTGCCCGCGCACGGGAGGCCATGGCGGCGGTGGACGAGCAGCTCGTACGGCGCGACGACGGGCTGGTCCTGCTGTTCACTCCCCCCTTCGACCAAACGTCGCTCGATCCCGGCTACATCAAGGGATATCCGCCGGGAGTGCGCGAGAATGGCGGACAGTACACGCACGCCGCGGCGTGGACCGTGCTCGCGTTCGCCAGGCTGGGCGACGGAGACAGAGCCGGCGAGCTGTTCTCGATGCTGAACCCGATCCACCATACGCGTACGCGGGAGGACGTCCACCGCTACAAGGTCGAGCCGTACGTCGTCTGCGCCGACGTCTACGCCGTGCCGCCGCACGTCGGACGCGGCGGCTGGACCTGGTACACCGGCGCGGCAGGCTGGCTGTATCGTGCAGGCCTCGAGGGAATCCTCGGCCTGCGGGTGCAGGGCGCGAATCTCGTGATCGATCCCTGCATCCCGCGGGCCTGGCCGAGCTTCGAGATCGAGCTCCGGCACCGCTCGTCCCGCTACGAGATCAGCGTCGAGAACCCGCGCGGCGTGAGCCGCGGTGTCGCGCGGATCGAGCTCGACGGCGAGGCGCTGCCGGCGGAACGTGCACGGGTCCCGCTTGCCGACGACGGGAAGACGCACCGATTGCGCGTAGTGCTCGGCTGATCGCTGCCGTCGCCCGCCGAACGACCTCGTCATGATGACCCCGACCCGGGCCGTTCTCTTGTGCCTTGACAGATGCAGCCATGCACATGTATACATGCGTAGAGGAGGCAGACCGTCGTGATCCCTCTCACCCGCGCCGCCCGCGCCAAGGCCGCCCGCGAGCTGACGTCGATCTTCGACTCGAAGCTGTTCAAGGCGCTGTGCGAGCCTGCGCGGGTGGAGATCATGCGGTTCCTGACCATCGAAGGCCGCTCGGACGTACGCACCATCGCCGGCAACTTCCCCCAAGACGCTTCGGTCGTGTCACGGCATCTGGCAGTTCTGCACGATGCCGGGATCGTCAGGCGGTGCAAGGAGGGCCGTCACGTCTTCTTCGAGGTGGATGGTCCGGCGGTCGTCGCTCGCATGGAGGACATCGTCGCCCGCTATCGAAAGATCGTGCCGCTGTGCTGTCCCGGTGACGAGACGTAATGGCCGTCGGCGCTGGCGCATGGATCGTTCCCGCCTCGAGCAAGACGTTTGCACCACAGGAAGGGAGTCGATGATGCGGGATGCACCCGGTCCGGAAGGAGAGCCCCCATGCCGTCACGACCCTCTACTCCTCCGCTCCCGAGTGGGTCGGCCCCGCCCGGGACCGGCGCGTACGCACCAGACGCTGACGCGACGAGCCTTCTTGAGCGCCGGCGCCGACGGCGCCACCGGCTATTGCAGCGACTACGTGACGAACGAGCCCCTGGTTCCCCACCGGTGGTTCGTCGAGAAGGAGCAGCGCTGGCCCACCCTGACCGGGCGCCAACAGTTCTACGTCGACCACCCGTGGTTCCTCGAGTGCGGCGAAGCGTTGCCGACCTACAAGCGCCCGCCCGCGGCCGGCGGCGACCATCCTCTCACGCTCAGCGGTGGCCACACGCGTTGGAGCATCCATTCACAGTGGCGCGATCAGCAGCACATGCTGCGTTTGCAGCGCGGCGAGCCGGTCGTGTACCTGAGCGCGGCAGATGCGGCCGAGCGGGAGATCGAGGATCACGATCGTGTCCGGCTTCGCAACGACCTCGGCGCGTTCGAGCTGCGCGCCAAGATTGCCGCCACCATCCAGCCGGGTCAGGTGCTGATCTATCACGCCTGGGAGCCGTTTCAGTTCCGCGGGGGCCGCAGCGAACATGCAGTCGTTCCCAGTCCCATCAAGCCGACGTCGTTGGTAGGCGGCTACGGCCATCTCCAGTGGAAGTTCGGGCACTGGGAACCCAACGAGGTCGATCGCGACACCCGGGTGGAGGTCGAGCGGATCCGGGAGTAGAGGCTTCGTCGAGTCGCGGTTGGCGCAACCACTTCGACCCGGGACCCGTGCTCGCGGGCGGGAGGGGCGCCGGCGGCTTCAGGCGCGTGCCCGACACGCCGAGTAGCCGGGCGAGGCGCCGGGCCCTGCCCGGAAGGGCCTCCAGGGAGGCCGCCATGATCGCCGCCGTCGAGCTTCCGGCCGGGGTCGATGAGCTCGAGGCGCGGGCTCGCGCGGAGGCGGGGGTGCTGCTCGCGGCGCTCCCGCCGCAGGCCCTGCGCCGCCGCCGCGTCGCCCGAGGCGAGGACCTGCTTGCCACGGCCCCTCCCGGCCGCGCGCTGCTGCACGAGGGTGTCTTCCGCCTCGAGCACGCGGGACGGCTCGTCCGGCTCTACGAGGAGGGCGATCTCGCCCCGGCCGGGCTGCGCCCCGAGTTCGCCGGCTTCCGGCTCGCCAGCGATTTCGCGGCCGAGGTGAGCGTCCTCGACGACGCTGCGCTGCTCGCCGCGATCTCGTCCGATTCGAGCCTGCTCGGCCACGCCTTCGCCCTGCACGACTGCGAGATCGCGATTGCGCTCCTGTTGTGTGCCGCGCTCGCCAGCGACACCGCGGCGCCGGAGCTCGATCTGCGCGAGGTGGCAGCGGGCGAAGCGATCGTCCGCGAAGGCGAGCCGGCGGCGGCGCTCTACCAGATGGTGTCGGGAGAGGCCGCCGTGACGCTCGAGGGAACGGAGATCGGCGAGATCGTCGCCGACGAGATCTTCGGCGAGGTGAGCCTTCTCGCCGGCCTCCCGCGCGTATCGACGGTGACGGCCCGAACCGACTGCCTGCTCCACGTGATCCACGAGCCCGATGTCGCGGCCCTGATGCGCGCGCGACCGCGTCTTGCCGAAGAGATGGCGCGCGGCCTCGCGCGGCGCCTCGCCGACGCCGATCGCAAGCTCGCCGCGCGCCGCGGCTGACGCCGCCGCGCGCTGCCTGTGAGGCGGTCTGGGGTTGCCCCGGCTGGCTGCGAAGGGGGGTTCCCCGGAGGGAGTGCCCGCCCCGCCGGCCATTTTCCTATAGTCGTGCGCTGGACCTACTCCCGGGGAGACGAATGCCCAAGGCGCCCATGGCGGCCCGCGAGATCCGCCACACCTTCCTGCGCTTCTTCGAGCAGCGCGGGCACCGCCTCGTGCCGAGCGGCCCGCTGGTGCCGGAGGGCGACCCGACGCTGCTCTTCGCGAACGCCGGGATGGTGCAGTTCAAGCGCCTCTTCCTCGGGGAGGAGAACCGGGGCTACGTCCGTGCCACGACCTCGCAGAAGTGCATGCGCGTCTCGGGCAAGCACAACGATCTCGAGAACGTTGGCCGCACGCCTCGGCACCACACCTTCTTCGAGATGCTCGGCAACTTCTCCTTCGGCGACTACTTCAAGCAGGAGGCGATCGAGTACGCCTGGGAGCTGGTGACCGGCCCCCTCGGCCTCTCGCCCGAACGTCTGGTCGTGACCGTCTTCCGTGACGATGAGGACGCGCACCGGATCTGGCGCGACGGCATCGGCCTGCCGGCCGAGCGCGTCTTCCATCTGGGCGAGGACGACAACTTCTGGGCCATGGGCGATACCGGGCCGTGCGGCCCCTGCTCCGAGATCTACGTCGACTACGGCCGGAAGGACCACTGCACGAGCGCTGACTGCAACCCTTCCTGCGACTGCGGCCGCTACCTCGAGTTCTGGAATCTCGTCTTCATGCAGTTCAACCGCGACGCGTCGGGGAAGATGACGCCGCTGCCGAAGCCCTCCATCGATACCGGTGCGGGCCTCGAGCGGCTCGCGGCCGTGGTGCAGGGCGTCGGGTCGAACTACGAGACGGATCTGTTCCGCGGCATCCTCGAGCGGGCGCAGGAGCTCTCGGGCGTCTCGCTGGGAACCGACCCTGAGAAGGACGTCTCGCTGCGTGTGGTCGCCGATCACGCCCGCGCGGTGGCGTTCTTGATCGGCGACGGCGTGCTTCCGGCGAATGAGGGCCGAGGCTATGTACTGCGGCGGATCCTCCGGCGCGCGGCGCGTCACGGCGTTCTCCTTGGTGTCGAGCGCCCGTTCCTGTTTGGCGTCGCCGACGCGGTGATCGACGAGATGGGCGAGGCCTATCCGGACCTGATCGAGCGGCGCGCCTACATCACCGACCGGATCGCACGCGAGGAGGAGCGCTTCCTCGAGACGCTCTCGAAGGGGCTTGCCCTCCTCGAGGACGAGATCCGGACGGTCCGGGCGCAGCGCGGCAGTGCCCTCTCGGGCGAGATCGTCTTCAAGCTCTACGACACCTTCGGCTTCCCGCTCGACCTCACCGAGGACATCCTGCGGGGCCACGGGCTCTCCGTCGATCAGGCCGCCTTCGATGCCGCCATGGAGGAGCAGCGCGGCCGTGCGCGCGCGGCCTGGAAGGGGAGTGGCGAAAAGGCCGTAGGCGAGATCTACGGCCGGCTCGCGGCCGTCCACACCACCCGCTTCCTCGGCTACGACGCTCTCGCTCTCGACGCCGAGCTACGTGCGATCGTGAGAGAAGGTGCGGAGGTCGAGTCGGCGCGCGAGGGAGACGCCGTCGAGATCGTGACCGAGGAGACCCCCTTCTACGCCGAGAGCGGCGGTCAGGTCGGCGACCGCGGCGAGATCCGGACGGCCGGCGGCTGCATCGAGATCGAAGACACCCAGCGTCCGGTAGAGGGTCTGGTCGTCCACCGCGGCCGGGTCACTCGCGGAGAGGTGCGCGTGGGGGAGAGCGCGCGGCTGGCCGTCGATGCCGAATCGCGCGCGGCCACCGTACGCAACCACTCGGGAACGCACCTACTGCACGCGGCGCTGCGCAGGGTGCTGGGCCCCCAGGCCATGCAGAAGGGCTCACTCGTCTCACCCGAGCGGCTCCGCTTCGACTTTACGCACGACGCGCCGCTGAGCGAGCAGGAGATCGAGCGAATCGAAGACTTCGCGAACGCGTGGATCGAGGAGAACGCGGCGGCGAACACCCGTCTCCTCCCCTACAAGCAAGCCATCGCCGAGGGAGCCATCGCGATCTTCGAGGAGAAGTACGGCGACGAGGTGCGCGTCATCTCCTTCGGTGATTTCTCGACCGAGCTCTGCGGCGGAACCCACGCCCGAGCGAGCGGTGAGATCGGGCTGCTGAGGGTCGTGGGCGAGACCGGCATCGCGTCGGGCGTACGCCGGATCGAGGCGCTCACCGGCGCTGGCGCGCTGGCGCACGTCAGACGGCAGGAGCGGGCCCTCGAGCGCGTCGCGGCGCTGCTGAAGGCGCCCGTCGGCGAGGTGCCGGCGCGGCTCGAGAAGCTGCTGGAAGAGCGGCGCAACCTCGAGAAGGAGATGGAGAAGCTGCGGGCCGAGCGCCGCGGCGCGGCGTCGGGCGATCTCCTGTCGCAGGCACAAGAGGTTCGCGGCGTCCGGGTGCTGACGGCGCGAGCCGACGGGGCCGCCGCGGGCGACCTGCGGGCGATGGTCGACGACCTGCGCGACAAGCTGCGGAGCGGCATCGTCCTGCTCGCGGCCGAGGCCGAGGGCCGCGTGACGCTGGCGCTCGGCGTCACACCCGATCTCGTCGAGCGTTTCAAGGCCGGCGCGCTGATTCGCGACGTGGCCGAGGTCGTCGGCGGCAAGGGGGGCGGCAAGCCCGACTTCGCCCAGGCGGGGGGCCGCGATGCGGAGAAGATCCCCGAAGCCTTCGCAAAGCTGCTGGCGCTGGTCGAGCAGGGCGGGTGAGTACGCTCCGCTACACCGCTGATCCCTACCATCCCGTACGCCGCGAGACCCGCGAGGTGAAGGTCGGCGACGTCGGGATCGGCGGCGCGAATCCGATTCGCGTGCAGTCGATGACCACCACCGACACCCAGGACACGCGGGCGTCGGCCGACCAGATCGAGCGCCTCGCCGGGGCGGGGTGCGAGATCGTCCGCCTCACGGCGCCGTCGATCCGAGACGCCGAGAACCTGCGGGAGATCCAGGCGGAGCTCACACGCCGGCGCGTCCGGGTGCCGCTGGTCGCCGACATCCACTTCACGCCCAACGCGGCGATGATCGCGGCCGAGCACGTCCAGAAGGTCCGGATCAATCCGGGCAACTTCGCCGACAAGAAGAAGTTCGAGGTGCGCGAGTACGACGACCGCGCCTGGGCCGACGAGATCGCGCGCGCTGCCGATCGCTTCCGCCCCCTCGTGCGGCGCTGCAAGGAGCTCGGCCGCGCGCTGCGGATCGGTACCAACCACGGGTCGCTCTCCGACCGCATCCTCAACCGCCACGGCGACACGCCGGCAGGGATGATCGCGTCGGCGCTCGAGTTCCTGGACGTCTGCGAAGACGAGGGCTTCTTCGACATCGTCTTCAGCATGAAGTCGAGCAATACGCAGGTTGCCATCCAGGCCTATCGCCTGCTCGCCGCGCGGCTCGCGGAGCGCGCGCCGGGGCGGCCCGGGTACCCGCTGCACGTCGGCGTCACCGAGGCGGGAGATGGCGAGGACGGGCGGGTCAAGAGCGCGATCGGGATCGGTGCGCTTCTCGAAGACGGCATCGGCGACACGATCCGCGTCTCGCTCACCGAGGATCCGGTCCGCGAGATTCCCGTGGCCCGGGCCCTCGCGCGCCGCTACGACCTGCGCCGTGAAACCCTCGCAGTGCCGCCGCTTCGCTGTGATCCCGGCGCGCCGTACACCGGCGATCCCTTCGCCCACGCGCGGCGCGAGACGCGGCGCATCGGCGGCGGCGCGTTCGCAATCGGCGGCGAGAGCCCCGTGCGCGTCGAGATCGAGATCGGTGAGATTCCGGCTGCCGTCGGGCCGTTCGTCGATCGGCTTTCCATCGCGCTCGTGACGCAGACGGACGTCGAATGCGAGGGGCTTCTCGTGGACTGCGACGCCGCCGGCGCAGCGCGCCTCGGTGACCTCGCAGCGTCCCTCGCCGGAGCGGGGATCCGAGCTCCCCTCTCGGCGCGCCTTCCGGCCGCCGCCGTCGAGGTTGCCGCGAAGTCGGTGGCGCGGGTCGTCGTTGGCGTCTCGGAAGCGACCCGCGCGGAAGACCTCGCTGCCGCGGCCGCGAGCGCGGCGCGGCACGGCATCGCTGCCGAGTGGCAGCTCTCGGGAGAGCCGCCTGCGATTCCTGGCTTGGTCGACCGTGTGCTCGGTGCGGGGGGCGCGGGTGACCGCGTCGCCGCGCTCTTCTCGGTGGCGTCGAGCCTTCCCGTCCACGCGACGCGGGCTCTTGCGGCGCGGGTTCGCGCGCGAGGAGCAGCCGGCGTTCCCATCGTGCTTCGCCATCGGCGGCGTCCCGAAGCGAGCGGCGAGGACGCGATCCTCGCTGCCGCCACCGACCTCGGCGCGCTCTTGTGCGACGGCATCGGCGACGCGGTGGCGCTCGGCGGCTTCGACGACCCGGCCCACGCGGTCGGCCTCGCCTACCGGATCCTCCAGGGCGCACGACTTCGCACCTCGTGGACCGAGTTCATCTCCTGTCCTTCGTGCGGCCGCACGCTCTTCGATCTCGAGGAGACCACGGCGCGCATCAAGGCCCGTACCCAGCACCTCGCGGGGCTCAAGATCGCGGTGATGGGATGCATCGTGAACGGCCCGGGCGAGATGGCCGACGCCGACTTCGGCTACGTCGGCGCGGGGCCGGGGATCGTGAACCTCTACGTTGGCAAGGAGGTCGTCGACCGCCAGGTGCCCCAGGACGAGGCGCCCGATCGTCTCGTCGAGCTGATCCGGCGCCATGGGCGCTGGACCGACCCGGCCTGATCCGCGGCCGGCGGCTCCGGCCGCGCTCCAGTCTCGCCACGGGCACGGGCCTCGAAGATCTCGCATACTGGGCAATGCCTCATCCCGACATCGGACGACCGGCGCAGCCGCTGCCGACGGTGTCCGGGGTGGGCCGTGCCCGAAATCAGCCGCTTCCTGGGGATCGTGATCCGCATGTACTACCGCGAACACGCGCCCGCGCACTTCCATGCACGGTACGGCGACTCAGCGATCACGGTCGAGATCGAGACGGGACGAGTCGACGGATCGTTTCCGCCCCGCGCGTTGAGACACGTTCTCGAATGGCGGCTCATTCACCGTGACGAGCTGGCCGATGACTGGGCGCTTGCGGTAGCTGGCGAACCGCTGAGAGCCATCGCGCCGCTGGAGTAGAGATGGGTCTTCCTCACGTGATGAAGGCGAAGGCGCTCGGGGGCTTCAGGGTCCACCTGTCGTTCAGCGACGGGGTGGAGGGCGAGGTCGACCTCGGCGGCGATCTCTGGGGGTCGGTCTTCGAGCCGCTGCGAGACCCGACGTACTTCGCACGGTTCACGGTCGATGACACCCTCGTCTGGCCAAACGGGGCAGATTTCGCTCCGGAATTTCTCTACGAGCGCGTGACGGCGAAACGGCGCGAGAAGCAGCGCTGAAGCGGCCTCAGCCCCTCGGCTCGAAGCGGAGGACCACGTCGTAGAGATCGCCGCCGAGGTGCCGCGCCACCGAGGCTTCCTTCAGCATGGCGATCTTCAGCGTGTCGGCGCGGAGCCGCGCGTTCCAGTTGCTCTCGACCGCGCGCCCCATGCCTTCGAGGACGACCAGGTCCGGCGGGTGGCGCGAGATCTCGTCGCGTAGCTCAGGGCCGAGGGTTCGCAGGTCGATGAGCGGCAGGCCGTTTCCGCTGGTGACCATCGTGAGCGAGCCCTGCGTAAGACCGGTGGCGAGAGACGGGTCGGTGGCGGCGGCCCGGCCGACGAGCGCCACCAGCTCGTCGTGGGTCACGTCGTTCAGCGCCGGCGTACGGTTCGCGGACAGGACGACACGAGCGCCCCTGCGAAGCAGCTCGCGGGCGAAGGGGAGCATGCCGAGGACGACGTCGCTCCCGGCGTTGTCGACGAAGAGGAGCGCCGTTTCGATCGGCCGCTCGAGGCGCTCCGTGAGCGCGCCGAGGTCGTCGACGAGCCAGGGACGCGGGCGAAGGCGCTCCCGAACGGCGCCGAAGGCGCTGCCGCCCGCCTCGAAGAGCGCTGTCGTGGCCTGCGAGCCGAGATCGAAGACGTTGCCTGCGAAGATCCCGCGGACGAGCGTCTCGATCCGCTCGCCGGCGCCGAGGGCGTCGATCTCTGCCAGGAGGCCGGGCAGGAGCGCCAGTGCCGATCCGTTCTCCCGTTCCTTCACCCGGACGAACGGGTCGTCGACCCCGGCGGCCCGCAGCAGGCGCTCGCGGTCGGCGCAGAGCGTCAGCGTGTCGAAGGGGCCCGCGGAAGGATCACCCGCGAGGGCGTCGACGTGGGCGGTGAACGCGGTGGCGGCGCGCGCCATGCGCGCCACCAGGTCGGGATCGTCCGGGTACTCGCGCGCGACGTGGGCATGCGCCGTGGCGATGTGGCTGCGGAAGAGCGAGAGCCAAATGTGCCGCAGGGCGGCGTCACCCCAGAGGTCGAGGGTGCCCGGCACGTAGGCCGCTTCGTCCGCGAGGAGCATCCGATGGCTACGGAGCGCGCCGTGGGGCCGGCGCGGCTACGTCACGCGCGGGCGTCGCCTGCGGCTCGTCCGGGAGGGCCTCCGCGCGGATGCGTTCGTAGGCCGCGAGGGCCTGGGACGACGCGAGCCACGCGTGGTCGCGGCCGAGCACCGTGGACGCTCCGCCGAGGACGAGCCCTACGACCAGGGCGCCTTCGAGCGCGCCGAGGCATCCCCCGGCGAGCCGATCGGCGAGGCCGAGGCCTGCGAACTGGAGGCCGCGCCGGATCAGCCGCCCCACCATCGCGACGGCGAGGAGGGTGCCGAGGGCGAGCCCCGCCACGGCGATCCCGTGGATGGCGACCGCCGGGATCGCATCGCCGGTGGTCGCTGCGAGGGCCTTCGCGGCCGGCTCGGCGAATTGCCATGCGGCGAGGCCCGCCGCAGCGATCCCGGCCAGCGAGAACGCCTCGCGGACGAGCCCCAGCCAGAGGCCGCGCGCGGTGGCGATTGCGAGGAGCAGTACGACGGCGGTGTCGACGGCGGGCAACGGGCCTCCCTCGATCCGGACGATACACTGCGGCGTCTTGTCGGCCGACGCGATCGTCATCGGTGCGGGGCACAACGGCCTCGTTGCCGCCGCGTACCTCGCGCGGGCGGGCCTGCGGACCCTCGTGCTCGAGCGCCGCCCGCTGGTGGGCGGCGCCTGCGTCACCGAGGAGCTGTGGCCCGGCTTCCGGGTCTCGCGGGCGGCGTACGTCGCGGGGCTGCTCCGTCCGGCGGTGATCCGCGAACTCGGCCTCGCGGCGCGCGGTCTCCGGCTCATCCCGCGCAATCCGTCGTCGTTCACGCCGCTGCCGGGAGACCGGGGCCTCCTGCTCGGACCCGATCTCGCGCGCTCGTGCGACGAGATCCGGCGCTTCTCGGCCCGCGATGCCGCGCGCTACCCGCAGTACGAAGCGTTCCTCGATCGGACGGCGCGCGCCCTCGAGTCGCTCCTCGATGCTGCGCCGCCCGACCCGGGGCGGATCCGACCGCGCGACGTCGGGCCGCTGCTGCGTGCCGGCGTACAAGGCCTCCGGATCGGGCGCGATCTCTCCCGTGCCATCGCGCTCCTGCTCGGCCCGGCGCGGCCTACCCTCGAGACCTTCTTCGAGAGCGAGCCCCTGCGGTCGACCCTCGCCACCGATGCGGTGATCGGCGCGTGGGGCTCGCCGTCGTCAGCGGGCACGGGCTACGTGCTCTTCCACCACGTCATGGGTGAGACCCACGGCGCGCGTGGCGTGTGGGCCTACGTCGAAGGTGGAATGGGCGCACTCTCCGCAGCGATCGCCCGGGCCGCCACCGATGCCGGAGCCGAGATCCGCTGCGAGGCGCCGGTTCGCGGCGTCCGGATCGCAGGCGGCCGCGCCACGGGCGTCGTCCTGGAAGACGGAAGCGAGATCGCCGCCGATCTCGTCGTCTCGAACGCAGACCCGCGGCGAACGCTCCTCGGTCTGGTCGGCCGCGACGCTCTCCCGGACGATGTTGCCCGCGGCATCGACGCCATCGATTTCCGGAGCCCGTCCCTCAAGATCAACCTCGCGCTCGCTCGACTGCCGCGCTTTCCCGGCCGGACCCCGGTAGCCCCCGATCCGCCGCAGGCGGGCCCCGAGCACGCCGGAACGATCCACGCCGGCGCCGCCGACCTCGATGCCCTCGACCGCTGCTTCGACGAGGCGCAGGCAGGCCGGCTTCCCGCGCGTCCGATGATCGAGATGACGCTCCCGTCGGCGCTCGACCCGACGCTTGCGCCGCAGGGGCGCCACGTGGCGTCGCTCTTCGTCCAGCCGGTTCCCTACGCGGTCGAGGGGGGCTGGGACGCCGCGCGCGACGTCATCGCCGACCGCGTACTGCGGCTTCTCGACGAGGTCGCGCCGGACTTCTCGGCGAGCGTACTCCACCGTGAGGTGCTGGCGCCGCCGGATCTCGAGCAGATCTTCGGCCTCACCGGGGGCAACATCTTCCACGGCGCCATGTCGCTCGACCGGCTGCTCTTCATGCGGCCGCTCCCTGGCTGGACGGGCTACGGCACGCCGATCCCGGGCCTGTGGCTATGCGGCGCGGGTACGCACCCGGGAGGCGGCGTGATGGGAGCCTGCGGCCGCAACGCCGCGCGAGAGATCCTCCGCGCGCGGCGCGGCGGGCGCTGAGCGACCGGCCGGTCGCTCGCCCGACGGCGAACTCTCGTGAGCCGATTGGCTGGAACACCGGGTCAGCCAGCGTTCCGTCGCTTCTTGCCATGATCCGGCATCGCCTTGATCACCGATCGCAGCAGCGCGTTGACCGAGTCCGAGGAGCTGAACACTGACGTGACATCGGGAGCGAGGACGACCACCACTGCGTTCTTCGATACGCGGCCGGCGAAGCGGTTCCTCTTCGCCTTCCGGTAATCGAACCGATACTCGGTCCGCGTCCTTGTCGATGTGGCCGCGCCCCGCCTAGGAGGTGCCTTCTTCATAGTCTCGCCTTTACTGTCGCGTCGCCCTTCGGGCGCTGACATCGGCTCCTCGAACGAGACGCCATGCTTGTCTCGGTTGCTGGCGGCCTTCTTCGGATCCCACTCGAAGCTCAGCTCCATCGGGCATACCCCCTCCCATCAGGGCGCCTCTCGCTCCGTTGCTTGGCCAAGATAGAGCAGCTTTCGCCAATCCCAGGCCCTCCGAGAAGGAGAGCGAGATGCCGAGGAACGCGAGCGCAGCGGAGCGCCGGGTTGGAGGCGCCCACGACGAGGGCGCGCGTCTGGAAGATCGGGAGGGTCGACCGTCCGCCTCTCCGACTACAGCGGGTTCGAGTGCAGGTAGGCCTGGAGGACGACGATCTCCTCGCGCTGCTCCTCGATCTCGTCGCGGAGCAGGTCGCGCATCGACAGCATCGCCACCGCCCGGCCGTCCTCGAGCACCGGAAGATGCCGGAACCCCTCCTGCCGCATCTTCGACAGGCACTCTCCACGCGTGTCGTTCATCCCGGCGGTGATCACGGAGCGGGTCATGACATCGCCTACGGGAGTCGTGTGAGGGTCTCGCCCGGCGACCACGACACGGGTCATGAGGTCGCGCTCCGAGAAGATCCCCACCAGGAGGTCGCCCTCGAGGATGCAGAGCGCGCCCACGTGGGCTTCGGTCATGAGCTGCGCCACTCGCATGACGGTGGCGGAGGGGGCGGCCGCGACGAGCTCGCGGCGACGGATCAGACGGCGGAGGGTATGCATGGCGTGTTCTCCCGGCCGCGACGCGGCCAGGATCCCTGAAGCCGCCCCTGCGGAGGGGCGGAGACGGCCGGTCGGGGAAGGCCGCTCGCGTCCCTCCATCACAGCACTCGCGGGCGCCGGACGCAAGCGTCTCGCGGGGTGGTCGCTCCAGGAGAGGCCGCCTCGCGGGGTTCAGGAGCCTCCGGGGCCTCCGGATGCGCGGACCATGCGCAGGTACCAGCGCGCATCTTCCCGCGACGCGTCCCGGGCGAGTACCTGCTGCCACTCGCGCAGGGCCTCCTGGGCGCGCCCGAGGCTGTAATACGTGACGCCCAGCTGGACGGAGGCCGCCAGGAAGTCGGGATTCGCGTCCTGGATCCGGCGGAACTCCTCGGCGGCCTGGGCCGGCAGGCCTGCGTCCCGGAGCGCGACGCCCAGCCGGTGGCGGATGTCGTGGAAGCCCGGACACAGGTCGAGGGCCTTGCGGTAGGCCTCGACCGCGTCACGCAGGTGGCCTGCCTCGCGGTAGGCGTCGGCGAGGCTGGCTTGCAGGTTCGCGAGCTTGCCTCGGGTCGTGGCGTCTCCGCTCGCAGCGCTCGCGCTGGGATCCGCGCCTCGCGAAGCGACGCGCCGTGCGCGGTCGTAGTCGCCGAGCTGCTCGCACACGCTCACCAGCGCGAGGCGAGCCTCGGCATACGCGGGGTTGATCCGCAGCGCGTGCTCGAGGGCGCGGGCTCCGGCGTCGAGGTCTCCGCGGCGCTCGGCGAGGACGCCCAGCATGTAGTGGACGTCGGCGAAGCCGGTTCGCGTGACGACGAGCTGCGACAGCCAGCGCTCGGCCTGGGCATCATCCCCCTGGAGGAAGCACGTGCTCCCGAGGGTGTACGCGCGCCGCTCCTCGGCCGTCAGGTCTGCCGGCCCGGTTCCGTACGAGCCCAGGCTCGGGTGCACGAGATCAGTTCGCGGACGGAATCTGGTCCGTCGGCGCCTCGGCCTCGGGGATCCGGTCGGCGGCTGCCGCAGCGACGTCGGTTCCGCGATAGTTCTGGAGGATGACCTCGAAGATCTTGTGGGCCTCGTCCTCCCGGTTCATCTCGGTGTAGCAGACGCCGAGCTTGTAGAGCGCCTCGGCGTCGAGGCCGAGGCCGGGAAACTCGTTCAGCACCGTGCGATAGCGGTCCGCAGCCGACTGGAACTCTTCGTCGCCCATGTAGTAGTCCGCGATCTGCATGTCGTGCCGAGCGAGCTTGGTCCGCAGCTCCTTCCACATCTCTTCGGCCTCGCGGCCTTCGGGGGTCTGGGGGTGTCGAGCCATCAGCTGGTCGAGGAACTTCAGCGCCTCGGTGGTCGCCGTCTGGTCGCGGCCGGGATCCTTCGACTGCCTGTAGTGACACAGGGCACCGCGCTTCAACGTGTAGGGAACGGACTCGTGCTGCGGATGGAGCTCAGAGAAGTCCCGATAGTAGGAGAGAGCCTCGTCGTACTTCTCCTGCAGGAAGTACGCGTCTGCGATCTTGAGCTCCGCCAGCACGGCGTAATCACTGTACGGATAGTTGTCGATGATCTGCTGGAAGGTCTCGATCGCCTCGTCGTTGTCGCTGGACGGGATCACCCACAAGACCTTCCCGTCGTCCATCTGGGCGAGGCCCTGCTGGTAGAGGATCTCCGCAGCGGGAACCTCGGCGGGCTCGGTGGGCGTACTGGCGCACGCTGCGATCCCGGCCACCACCGTACACAGACCGATCCGGCCGAGGCCCCGACGAAACCGGCTCTTAGCCGCCATGGCCCACTCCTCCATGCGTCGAAACGACCCCGCGAAGCTACCGGAGGCCTTCGGCGGGTGTCAATTTGCTAAGATCTTTCGTCGGCAAGTAAAGGGAGGCCCTGAATGGTCCATGAACATCTGCGTTCGCTGAGGCTCGATCGAAGGGTGCTGCGGCGCCGCAATTGGATTTCCCCCGCCGAGCTCCAGAAGGAGCTGGCGGGCCTGCCGGATGCCACGTCCAAGATCGAAGAGCCGGCCGCGGAGCCCAGCGGCGAGGCCGGGGCGTCCGCCGAGACCCCGTCGAAATAAGGAGTCGCCGGTGATCAAGGCCAGGCTTGGCGACCGGCTCGACGCCTGGCTCAAGGCCGCGTTTCCGTTCCTCTTTCGGCGGCCCCTCGACCCGAACTCGCTGACCGTTCTCGGCACCCTGGTCTCCTTGTGCGCCAGCGTGGCATTCGGCCTCGGCGCGTTCGAGTGGGCGGGCGTCCTGATGCTGGCCGGCGGC
Organism: uncultured delta proteobacterium; assembly: GCA_963710635.1. Classification (GTDB taxonomy): domain Bacteria; phylum Myxococcota_A; class UBA9160; order UBA9160; family UBA9160; genus MYXO. Next base: position 2,498,157 of record CAVQAY010000004.1, on the reverse strand, counting down.
GCATTCGACCTGGTGGATGGCGTGATCGCACGTCACTTCGGGACCAGCTCCGCCTTTGGCGCCTTCCTCGACTCGACCCTCGATCGCCTGGCGGACATGACTCTCTTCGTGGGGATCGGGGTCTACTACGCCACCGAGGGCGAGACCGTGTACCTCCTGCTCACGTGCTGGGCCCTGGTCGCAACGGTGCTCGTCTCCTACGCCAAGGCGCGGGCCGAGTACTGGCTCGCCGAGGTCGACGGCGGCCTCCTCGAGCGCGGAGAGCGGATCGGGCTGCTCGCCATCGGGGCGATCCTCGGCGTGATGATCCCGATCCTCTGGGTGATCGGCGTCCTGGCTTCCTACACCGTCGTGCAGCGGATGATCGAGGCGCATCGCCAGATGTCGCGCTTGGCGGCAAGCCCGCAGCACGCCGACTCGCCGGCGCGCCAGTCGGCGCCGACGAACGGAAGCGGCAACGGAGCGGAGATTCGCCATGACTGAGCAGGAGAAGAGCGAGGCCGACGCGCTTCCGAAGATCGACTTCTCGACGTTCGTCCTCTCGCTCTCGACGTCGGCTCTCTACCACCTGGGCCTAGTGCCGGACCCGGAGACCGGGAAGCCGGCATCGCCGAACCGCGTCCTGGCGCGGCAGACCATCGATACCCTCGAGATCCTCCAGGTGAAGACGCGGGGGAACCTCGCCCCCGAGGAGTCCCATCTGCTGGAGAGCCTGCTCTACGAGCTCCGGCTGCGCTTCGTGGATTCGGGGAAGTGATCCGCGCCGGATCCCTCCTCCTGGAGGCGCCGGCGAAGGTCAACCTCGGGCTCCGCATCCGGGGGCGGCGAAGCGACGGGTATCACCTGCTCGAGAGCCTGTTCGTTCCCCTTGATCTGTCCGACCGCCTTCGGGTCGACGTCGGGGCCGTCGTGGCCAGCGCGCCGCGGCGGGTGACGCTGGCCGTCTCGGGAGACCGTGCGGCCGGGGTACCGGGCGACGACTCGAATCTCGCCGTCCGCGCGGCGCAGGCGTTCCTGGCGGCGGCAGGTCGGACCGACCTCGTTGTGGCGATCCAGCTCGAGAAGAGGATTCCGGCGCAGGCGGGCCTCGGCGGCGGGTCGAGCGATGCAGGGGCGGTGCTGCGGGCGCTCTCGGCCCTCGTCCCGTGGGCCGCAGGCCCCGAGGCGCTCGCGGCGCTGGCTCTCCACCTCGGCGCCGATGTGCCGTTCTTCCTGGAGCCACGTCCGGCCCTGGTGACCGGAATCGGCGAGCGGATCGAGCCGGCGCCGAAGACGCCGCCGCTCGTCCTCCTGCTGGCCCATCCGGGAATCGGCCTCTCGACGGCGGAGGTCTATGCTGCCTTCGACGCCCTCGCCGGCGCGTTGACGGCCCGGGAGCCGGGGCCTACCGTCCGGCCGCCCGAAGGGCCCCTCGAGCCGGAAGCGCTCGCGAGGCTTCTCGAGAACGATCTCGAGCCGGCGGCGCTCCGACTCTGCCCCCCCTCCTGCGACTGCGGCAGCGCATCGCCGAGGTCGGGGCCGTGGCGGTGGGCATGTCCGGGAGCGGGCCGACCCTGTTCGGTGTCTTTCCGGACGAAGGGGCGGCCCGCCAGGCCGAATCGACGCTGCGGCGGGGGGCAGGACGGGCCGAGGGGCAGGCGGGCGGCCCGGAGCCCTGGCTCCGGGTGGTCCGGACCGTGAGCGCCCTGGAGCCGGCCCTTTCGGTACCTTCCGACCGGGCGCCGAGCGATGGGGCGTCGCCAAACTGGTAAGGCAGCGGCCTTTGGAGCCGCCATGTGCAGGTTCGAGTCCTGCCGCCCCAACCACTTCTTCCGAGGATGCGCGCATGCAAGACATGAAGCTCTTCACGGGCAACTCGAACACCCCTCTCGCGCGCGACGTGGCGGCCTACCTCGACGTCGAGGCGGGCAAGGCCGAGGTCGGCACCTTCAGCGACGGCGAGGTGAACGTCGAGATCCGTGAGAACGTCCGGGGCATGGACTGCTTCGTGATGCAGTCGACCTGCGCGCCGGCCAACACGCATCTCATGGAGCTCCTGATCATGATCGATGCGCTGCGCCGCTCATCGGCGGGGCGGATCACCGCCGTGCTTCCGTACTACGGCTACGCGCGGCAGGACCGCAAGGTGAGGCCGCGGATGCCGATCACGGCGAAGCTGGTGGCCGACCTCATCGGCGTGGCGGGGACCGACCGCGTACTGTGCATCGAGCTCCATGCCGGCCAGATCCAGGGCTTCTTCAACGTCCCGGTCGACAACATCTTCGCGACGCCGGTGCTCCTCGATGCGATCCGCCAGCGCGACGGCGGCGACCTGTGCGTGATCTCGCCGGACGCCGGAGGCGTCGAGCGGGCACGGGCCTACGCCAAGCGGCTCGCGGCGCCGCTGGCCATCATCGACAAGCGCCGCGAGTCCGCAAACGTCTCCGAGGTCATGAACATCATCGGCGACGTCCGCGGAAGAACCTGCGTCATCGTCGACGACATCGTCGATACGGCGGGGACGCTCACCGAGGCGGCGCGCGCGCTCGTCGACGCCGGAGCGCGGGCGGTCTATGCGGCGATCACGCATCCGGTTCTCTCGGGGCCGGCGATCAAGCGGATCGAGGAGTCGCCCCTGCGCGAGCTGGTGGTGACGGATACGATCCCGCTGCGGCCGGACGCGCAGCAGTGCAGCAAGCTCGAGGTGGTTTCGGTGGCGGCGCTGCTCGGAGAGGCGATCCGCCGGATCAACAACGAAGAGAGCGTGAGCTCGCTCTTCGTCTGAGGCCAGAGGCAAAGGGGTACGGATCATGGGCGAGAACGCGCTCGCAGTGGAAGTTCGCGACGGGCTGGGCAAGGGGGTGGCGCGCAAGCTGCGCGTCGCAAAGCGGATTCCGGCGGTGCTCTACGGCCGCGGCAAGCCGTCGGTGTCGGTCTCCCTCGACCCGTCGGCCCTCGAGAAGCTGCTGCGGTCGAGCTCGGCGGGGCTCAACACGCTGATCGACCTCGACGTGGCCGGCCGGCGCGGACCTCGCCGGCAAGGTCGTGATCGTGAAGGAGCTGCAGCGGGAGCCGATCCGCGGCGCGCTCGCTCCACGCCGACCTCTACGAGGTGGACCTCACCAAGACCATCGAGGTCTCGGTCCCGATCCACGTCGTCGGCACGCTCGGTCGGCGTCTCCATGAACGGCGGCATCCTCGACACCGCCCTCCGCGAGATCGACATCGAGTGCCTCCCGCGCGCGATCCCGAGCGCCATCGAGGTCGACGTGACGGCTCTCGACGTGGGCGAGTCGATCCACGTCCGCGATCTGGTCGTGCCGGCCGGCGTGACGATCCTGTCCGACCGCGATCTCTCGGTGGTGTCGGTCGTGCTGCCGGCGGCCGAGGAAGCGGCGCCGGTGGTCGAGGCCGTGGCCGAGGGCGAGGCGGCGGCTGGCGCTGCGGCTCCGGCCGAGGCGGCGGGCGGCGAGGAGAAGAAGGGCAAGGAGAAGGAGTAGGGCGCTGAAGCTGATCGTCGGCCTCGGCAACCCCGGGCGCCGCTACGCGGGCACTCGCCACAACGTGGGCTTCCGGATCGTGGACCGCTTCGGCGAGCGGCATCGGATCGCGCTCTCGTCCCGAAGGTTCGACGGCCGGTTCGGCCGGGGCGACGTCGGCGGCATCGAGGTGGGCCTCCTCGAGCCCGAGACGTTCATGAATCTCTCGGGCGCGAGCGTCGCCGAGGCCCTTCGCTACCTCCCGGTTGGCGACTGGAAGAAGGATCTCCTCGTCGTCTCCGACGATGTCGACCTCCCGTTCGGTCGGATCCGCCTGCGGCCGGGAGGTGGCCCCGGCGGTCACAAGGGCCTGCGCGACATCATCGAGCACCTCGGCGGCGACGCCTTCGCTCGGGTTCGCTTCGGCGTAGGGCGCCCCGCGGGCCCCATGGACACCGCGGACTACGTGCTCCAGGGCTTCTCCGACGACGAGGAGAAGGTGCTGGCGGCGCGCCTCGACGAGGCGGTCGATGCCGTCGGCGCGATCCTCTTCGACGGCATCGCGCAGGCAATGAACCGCTTCAACCGCGCGTCCGAGGCGGCCGGGTAGGCGGGCCTCGAACGAGCAGCCGGCCTTCTCCGGGAATCTGGCGGTCGTTTCTGCGCCGGATCCGGCAATATGAGAGTAGAATCTCGGGAAGGCGACGGATTCCCGCATCCGGGCTCCCGGCCCCGCAAGGTTCTCCTCGATGCCCATGCGCTCCTTCTGCGCTCGCTTCACCGTGGCGCTGTTCCTCGTCGTCCTCGCGTCCCGCGCCGCTCCGGGCCGACGTGGTCTTCGACGGAAGCGTCGGCACACCCGCAGGTCCTGCGGCCCTCGGCGCTGGCCCTCTCGGGCCCGGGACCGACTACCAGATCCCCGCTTCCTCCGGAGCCGAGACGGGAGCGGGCGGAAACCTCTTCCAGAGCTTCTCCGACTTCGGGATCGAGTCCGGGCGGAGCGCGACCTTCTTCAACGACACCCCACACTCCTTCACGAACGTGATCGCCCGCGTCACGGGCGGCGCGCCCTCGGAGATCGCAGGTCTCCTCCGCTCGACGATCGAGGGCTCCGACCTCTGGCTGCTGAACCCGGCCGGTGTCGTCTTCGCGCCGGGCGCCCAGCTCGACCTGCCGGCGGGCCTGCACGTCTCCACCGCCGAGTCGATCCGATTCGCCGACGGGACGAGCTTCTCCGCAACCCCCTCTGCCGGAGAGGGGCTTGCCACGGCGGCGCCGTCGGCCTTCGGGTTCGTCGGGGCAGCGGCGGGGGACATCGTGGTGCGTCCCGGTGCGGTCGTGTCCCTCGTCCGTACGGGGTCGTTCGGGCTCGCCGGAAGGAACGTCGACGTGGGCGGTTCGGCGAGCGTCCTCAACGGAAACCTCGAAGTCTCTGCGCGCGACACGATCGACGTACACGATGGTGGCTCGCTCGCCGCGAGCGGGATCTACGACGCCGATCTCTCCCTCTCCGCACGAAGCGTGAAGATCCACGACACGGCGCCTCGCAGCGGCGGCGGCGCAAGCCGCGTCGCGCTGGCGGTGCTGGCTCCGTCCGGGGGCAGCACGCTCACCGTGACCGCCGACACCGTCGAGGTTCACGACTCCGCCCGCATCGACACCAACGCCAGCTTCGGCGCGACACCGTCGGTCCGGATCGACGCGCGCACGGTCGATCTCTCGGGTGGCGGGACGATCAACACCGGCACCTATGGAGACGCGGCGAGCGGCGACGTCACCGTGAACGCCTCGGAGCAGGTCGTGCTCGCCGGCCGCACCGCCGACAACCAGTGGGCCGGGATCTCGACGAAGGTCCGTGGCGCCGGCGCGGCGGGAGACATCGAGATCCACGCGCCGCTGCTCGAGCTCCATGACCAGGGGATGATCACGGCCCTCACGTCGGGGACTGGCGCCGGGGGCGCCGTCTTGCTGGACGTCGGGCAGCTCGTCCTCACCGACGGATCGCGGATCGAGGTCGACTCGCGGGCTGCAGGACGACCCGGGGCGATCGTCGTGCGCGCGGCCGATTCCGTCCTGCTCGTAGGCAGCTCCACCCTTCCGCTGGACGACCTCGAGAACCCCACCTCGCTCTCGGCCACCGCCTCAGCCGAGGGTGGAGGCTGGATCGAGGTCGATGCTCCGCTGCTGACGCTCCGGAACGGCGCCGTCATCGACGGCCGCTCGTACCCGAACGCCCTCGGCGACGCGTCTACCGTGGTACTCCGCGTCGGCAGCCTCGACATGGAGTTCTCCCACGTCGTGACCGACAGCCAAGGCACCGGGCGTGCCGGGGTGATCGACGTCGCGGCGACCGGAGACGTACGGAACCTCTCGTCGCACCTCGACTCCCGGACATTCGGATCCGGTACGGGGGGCCTGGTTCGCGTGACGGCGCCGGCGGTCCGTTTCTCGGAGAAGGGTCAGATCAGCGTCGACGCCGCGCAGAAGTACCTCGACGTACCGGGCGGAGGCGCCAGCGGCGCCATCGAGATCTCGGCCGGGGCTCTCTTGATCGATTCCGGCGGAATCCTCCGGGCGGTCTCCCGAGGCAGTGAGCAGGGAGGCCGGATCGCCGTGCGTGCGTCGGAGTCGGTGATCCTCCGCGGGTTGGCTTCGAGCGATTCCTACACCCCGTCGCGGATCCTCGCCGTGGCCGAGGGCGACGGCCCGGCTGGAGGGATCTCGATCGAGACGCCGGTTCTCGTCGTCGGTGAGTACTCGCGGATCGAGACGAGTACGACCGGCGCGTCGGGGGATGTGGAGCATCCCCGGAGCGGGAACGCCGGCGACGTACGCATCGTTGCCGACGAGGTCGTCGTCGAACCGCACGCGAGGATCGCGTCGACCAGCACCGGGCGCGCGCAGAACCGGGGTAACGCCGGAACCGTCGAGCTTCGGGTGGGGTCGCTCTCGCTCGCGGGAAGTAGCGAGATCCATGCCAGCACCGCGACGCAGGGGAGCGGGGGAGCGGTGGTCGTACGCGCCTCGCGAAGCGTCACGATGAGCCTCGAAGAAGGCCGGTTTCTGAGCATCGCGAGCAGCGCCCTTGCGTCGACCGGCAACGGCGGCTCGGTCCTGGTCGAGACTCCGCTGCTGGAGCTCCACGGCGGCGCCGGGATCGGCGCGACGAGCACCGGGGCGGGCGAAGCCGGGAGAGTGACCGTACGCGCCGGCCGGATCCATCTCTCGGACGGCAGCGAGATCGCGAGCGACGCCCTCGGAAGCGGCCGCGCCGGGCTGGTCCGTCTCGAGGTCGCAGACACGCTCGTGATCGAGGGCGCGAACGCGGCGGGTCCGAGCGGGATCGCCACCCGCAGCAGCGGGCCCGGGGCGGGAGGATCGATCGAGATCGCAGCGGGTACGCTCGCGCTGCGCGACGGCGCAGCGGTCTCGGCGTCGAGTACGGGGACGGGCAATGCAGGCGACGTGGCCATCGACGTCGCGGGAAGCCTCGTCGCCGACGGCGGCGCGATCACGACGAGCGCGCCGCAGGCCGACGGCGGGAACATCACGCTCCGCGTCGGCGACCGCGCGGAGCTGCGCGAGAGCCGGATCGCCGCCGACGTGACGGGGGGCCAGGGCGGCAACATCGTGGCCGAGGCGGCGAGCCTGATCCTCGACGGAAGCAGGATCACGGCCGAAGCCGGCAGCGGGCAGGGCGGAACGATCCGCATCATTGCCGACGTCGTGATCCGATCGTGGGACAGCGTCGTGAGCGCTGCCGCCGGAACGTCGGGCGTGAGCGGGACGGTTCGAATCGAAACGCCGGAACGCGAGGTGACGAAGTCTCTCGAAGCCATGCCCATCGAGTTCGTCGACGCGGTGACGCTTCTCCACGAGCGCTGTGCCGCGCGCCGCGGCGCGACCGCGAGCTTCGTCGTCTCCCAGGTCGAGCCTTCGCCGGCGACCTCGGGAGACCTTCTCCCCGTGGCGCTGGCCGATCGCGGGGGCCCGGTCGCCGAGGCCGGGCGCGTGGCGCTCGTCGTGGAGCCGGGGAACCCGGGAGCGCCGCCCACGTGGCGCATCGCGTGCGGTGGCTGAGACGGTCGGTCGCCGCCGCGGAGCCTTGGTCCTCGCCGCCACCGCGTCGGTCTGGCTCGCGGGGGCTGCGGCGGCGCAAACGGTCCTGCCATTTCCGCGGCCGGGCGACGAGCGCCCGCTGCTGCCGCCTCTCCTTGGGCCGAGCGACCCGGGCCTCGCGCTTCCCCCTCCGCCTCCTCCGACTGGCCGGGCCGGAAGCGGCGAGATCTTCGTCCGGGACTACCGCGTCGACGGCAGCAGCGTGCTCTCGCCCGAGGAGATCGCCGCGCTCACCGCTCCGTACCGGAACCGTGTCGTCACTGGAGAGGAGCTGGTCGCGCTCCGCGACCGGATCACGCTCACCTACGTCGAGCGGGGCTTCCTGAACTCGGGAGCGGTGATCGACACCCAGGAGATCGACGGCGGCGTGGTGCGGATCCAGATCGTCGAAGGGGCCCTCGAGCGCGTCGACGTCGAAGGGCTCCGGCGGCTCCGGGATGGGTACGTACGCAATCGCCTCCTGCTGGCAGCCGACGTTCCGCTCGACGTGAACGCGATCGAGGAGCGCGTGCGCCTGCTGCGGGAGGATCCTCGCATCGCGGAGCTCCACGCCGAGCTCCTTCCCGGAAGCGCTCCCGGCCTAGCGGTTCTCCGGGTCCGTGCCGAGGAGTCGCGTGCCTACCAGCTGAATTTCTGGGGCGGGACGCTCCAGTCGCCGACCGTGGGAACCTGGACGGCGGGTGCGACCGCATCGCATTGGAACCTCACGGGCTTGGGCGATGCCATCGAAGGCGGATACTCGTGGACTCCCGGCGTGAACGAGGGCGGAGGCTCCTACCTGCTTCCCGTGAATGCGCGAGGCGGCGGAGTCGAGCTCTACGGACGGTACGGCGACAGCGTCGTGACCGAGAGCCCCTTCGACCGGCTCGACATCGAGAGCCTCTCCTGGACGGCGGGCGTAGGCTTCCTGCAGCCGGTCCTCGAGCGCCCGGGGCTGCGCATCTCGTTCGGGCTTCGTGGCGAGGTGCGCGAGAGCCGGACCTTCCTGCTGGGCGAGCCTTTCTCGTTTTCCGCCGGTGTCGAGGCCGGCAAGGCGCGGCTCTCGATCCTGCGCTTCACCCAGGACGCGCTCTGGCGCGATGCGGTCCAGGTGCTGGCCGCACGATCGATGCTGAGCTTCGGCCTGCCGATCCTCGGAGCGACGCCATCGCGGCATGGGCTCCCGGGAGGCGAATTCTTCTCCTGGCTCTTCCAGGCGCAGTACGCGCGCCGGCTTCCCTGGCGCGGCATGGAGCTGGTCGCGCGCCTCGATTCGCAGACGCCGGGCGACCCGCTGCTCTCGATCGAGCAGTTCTCCGTCGGCGGCTGGAGCAGCGTCCGCGGATACCGGATCAATCAAGTCGTCCGCGACGGCGCGCTCGTGGGCTCGCTCGAGCTGCGCGTTCCGATCCTCCGGCGCAGCGATGGGAGCCCTCTCGTCCAGCTCGCTCCCTTCTTCGACAGTGGGTACGCCTGGAACGTGTCGCTGCCCGAGATTGGTCCGCCCTGGATCGGGAGCCTCGGCGTCGCGCTGCGCGTCTTCGTCTTGCCGGGCGTATTCGCAGAAGTCTCCTGGGCGGGACGGCTGCAGCACGTGGCCGCCCCACCGAAGCGAACCCTCGAAGACTACGGGGTCAGCGTGCGGCTGGGTGCGCTGGTCTTCTAGTCTCGCGAAGGTCGGACGGGCGGCGGCGCCGCCACGTCGACCCCGCCCACAGCGACCCCGACCGCGGCGCCGAGGCCTTGGCGCTCGAGCAGCGAGGACGCGGCGATGCGCTGCTCGCCCCGGGCGGCGGGCTCGCCGAAGAGGCCCTGCTGCAGAGAGGCCAGCGTGTCGTACCACAGGCCGCGCTGCCCGAGAGATCGGGCACGCGCCACCGGTGCAGGCGAAGCTGGACCCAGGTCCGGCGCCTCGACGCGCGCGATCTGGCCTCCCGAGAGGACGTCCTTCGAACGCGCGTCCGGGTCGGGAACGAGCGTCACGAACCAGGTGTAGACGACGCCCGGATCGAGGGAAGCGCCGAGGTCGGAGAGCGCGAGGGCGTGGATGCCCGCCGCGTGGGGTCCCGTCAGCCGGTGCTCGACGATGGGAGTGATCGAGCGGGGATCGTTCAGCACGAAGTCGATGCGACAGGGTGTGGCTTCCCCGAGGAACCAGTAGAGCACGGGCTGCGCGCTCGCCGTGAGGCCCACGTGGTTCTCGGGCACGAGCGCCAGGATCTCGGGCGGGCACGACGCCGGACCTCGCGTCGACCCGCCGACCCGCCCACCCGGCAGGAGCCGGTCGGGAGGCGGCGGAACGTACACCTCCGGGTCGTCCCGGTCGGCCTTTCGGGGCGTCTCCCCGCTCGGCGCGGGCTCCCGCGCAAACGCACCGTCGGGTGCCGTCGCGGCTTCGCCGGGAGCCGGGGGCGGCGCCTCCTCGACCGCCGGAGGCGTCACGGGCTCGGCGGCGACGGGGGAAGGCGAGAGTCCCGCGGACACGAGCGCGGCCGCCGCGAAGCGGGCCGCGCGGGTCTGGCGCCGCTGGATCATGAGGCACCTCGTTCGTCGCTCTCCAGTATACACGCTCCGGCGTCCGGGGCGGCGCCGAGGACGCGGTGGATCACGACCTTGCGGCTGCGCCCCTTCACGAGGTATTCGCCGAGCCGCTCGGTGACGAATGCCCCGGAGAGACACGCGACGGTCTCTTCGCTCGTGAGGATGCGTACGAGCTGCGGCTCGCCGGGAGGGGCCGTCGCCGGCGAAGGCAGTACGAAGCCCGGGACCGACCCATCCCGCTCGTCCTGCGCGCGGTCCCGCAGGAACGATTCGAGGCGCGACGCGACGGTCACGGTGTCTCCGACGGTCGTGAGCTTCTGGCGCCCGTCGGAGCCGACGCTGCCGATGACGGCCGGGCCGGTGTGGATGCCGATTCGCATCCGCGCCGCGGGTCTTCTTCCGCGGGAGTTCAGCGTGGCGAGGTCGGTGTCGAAGCGCAGCGCGCACCGGACGGCCTGCTGTGCATCGAGCTCGATCTCGGCGCGCGTCGTCCGGGCGATGGGAGCGCCGAAGTTCGCCTTCAGCCCATCGCCCCAGTAATCGTCGACGATGCCGCCGTGCTCTTCGACGGCCGTAGCGAGAACGCGCATGGTGTCGCCCAGCCAGTGCATCAGCGCGTCGGGATCCATCTCCTCGGCGACCGATGCGAAGCCGACGAGATCGGCGAAGAGCACCGTCACGGTCGCCTGCTGGGCGCGCAGCCGACCGTCGCGGAGGAAGAGATTGCGCTCGGTCCAGAGACGGTCGCGGACCGGGCGCGACACGTGGCTCGTGAGGAGGAGGTCCACGATGGAGCGGTCGCGGCGCTCGCGGCGCAGGACGTCGGCGAGGCTCAGCGTTGCGGCCGACGCGAAGGCGAGAAGCGCCGTCGGCAGCGGAAGCCAGACCGTCACGAACGCCGCGACCACGGCGAGAGCCGCGCCGGCCGCGGTGGCGGCGGCGAGCGCGGCGACGAGACGGCCCGGGGAGTGGAGCCGGATGCCCGCGAGGCCGCCGGCCCATGCGACCCCGAGGATTCCGGCCCACGCGATCGCAGGGCCGGGGATCCTCTCCATCGGGTCCCCACGCAGGGCGGTTCGCAGCAGCCGGTCCGCGATGAGCGCGTGGACGGTGACACCCGCCAGCGTCGAGACCGCTGGATCGCGGGAATCGACGGAGTCGGGGACGCGGTCGCTCACGCTCGGTGACACCGTCCCCACGAGGACGATGGCGTCGCGGTAGCGGGCGGGATCGGCGCCGGCGGCGAGCACATCGCCCAGCGAGATCGAACGCAGCGCGCTCGCGCTCATGCGGAAATCCCGGAGGATCTGATAGCCGCCGTCGTCGGCGCCGACGTAGCCGCCATCGTCGCCGAGGAAGCGCGCGAGCGTCCCGCGGCCGAGATGCAGCCGGCGGCGTGGGTCGGCGCCACCCGGATCGAGCGGCGCCGGGGTCACGGGCTCGGCCTCGCGGGCGAGGTAGGCGAGGGCGAGCCGGAAGCCGAGGGCGAGGTGCGCGACTCCGTCCTCGTCCCAGGCGTAGAGCAGCGCGCGGCGTACGTGATGGTCCGCATCCACGACGAGATCGCTGAAGCCCACCTGCTGGCGGCGCCGGACGAAGGAGGGCGGCGCCACGGAGGCGCCGCTTTCGTCGCGGAGCTTCTCCACCCAGACGAGCTCGGGATGCGCCGCAGTGAGCGAGGCGAGCGCCTCGCCGCCTTCGCCGATCGGATGGTCGCGGTAGAGGTCGACCCCGACCGCGCGCGGAGCACCCTCGACGATGCGGCCGAGGGCCGCCGCCAGCAGGTGGTCCGCGATGGGATAGCCGTAGCGCTGGATGTCTTCCTCGCCGATGCGGACGACCAGGACGGGGGGACGCCAGGCGTCCGGGAGGACGCGCGAGAACGCGAGGCGCGCGGACAGGGCTGCGTCGTGCGCCGCGAGCTCGAGCGGGGTGAGCCGCCCGGTGGCCTCGATGCCGAAGAGCAGCGCGCAGGCCGCCAGGCCGCACACGCCCGCGACCCGCGTACGCTCGCGCCGCTCGTCCGGAGCCGCGGCACGAGGGAGACGCGTCACGGCTTCGTCTCAGAGCCAGCTGCTGATCAGCAGGAAGGGAGACCAGAAGCCGGGGTGCGCGGTCTTCTGCGAGGCGAGGAGCTTCGCCTGTGCGCGCCGCAGCGCCTCGGCTCGCGACACCAGGGGATCGGCGAGGGCGGCGTAGAAGGCCGTCACGAGCTCGGCCGTGGCGTCATCCTCTACCTGCCACAGGCTGCCGAGGGCGCTTCGCGCACCGGCCTTCACCGCCATGCCCGCGAGGCCGAGGGCCGAACGGGCGTCGCCCGCCGCCGTCTCGCACGCGGTCATGGTGAGCAGGTCGACGGGCCGCTCCCGGAAGCGGGTCGCGCCGACCGCGTCCTCGAGCTGGTCCATCGACAGGCGCCCGTCTCCTGCCAGCAGGAAGCTGCGGCTCGCATCGCCCGCGAACTGCCCGTGGGAAGCGATGTGTACGATGGTGTACGGCTCCTCCTCGAGGCGCTGCGTGAGCTCCTCCGCCCGGAAGTCGTCGTCGAGGAGGACGCGCCCTCCGAAGGTCTGGCCGATCTCCTCGAGTTCCCGGCGAACGGCGGGAAGCGCCGCGAACCCTTCGCGCGGCTGGGAGAGCCCGGCGAGGAGGAGCTTCGGGCGTCGGCGGTCGATCGGGCGCGGGTCCGTGAGCGAGAGGCCGGGTGAGGTGGCCAGCGCGAATCGCTCCACGAGGAAGCGCCGTCCGTCGTGCAGCGCTGCGAGCGGGATGGTGCGCAGAAGGCCGTCCGGGACGAAGACCAGCGTGTCCACCGGAGCGCCTTCCAGGAGCGGCGCCACGGGAGCGATGAGGCGCTGGTAGAGAGCCTGCGCGTACGGGAGGTATTCGCGGGTGCTCCGCTTTTCGAGGCTCGCGCGCAGGGCGCGCACCTCGCCCGCGAGGGTCTTCGACGACACGTCGACCCGTACGCGACGAAGGCCCGTGGGAAGGCTCACGAGCAGGTCGAGCCGGTCCGGTAGCACGATTGGATAGAGCACCGCCGCGCTGGCCGAGACGTCGTCGAGGGCCTGCGTACGCGCCTCGAGTGCCTCGACGCATCCATCGCGGTAGTAGTCGCTGAGCTCGGCCGTCTTCAGCTGCTCGACCGCTGCGCGCGCCTGCCGCAGCAGCGACTGCGCGAGCGCTCCCTCTGCGGCATCGGACGCATCGAGGAGGAGCTGCGCGAGCAGCTGGTAGACGGGCGCGACCTGCTCGTCGAAGCGCACCCCGGTGCTGGGAGCGGCGCCGATGGCTGGGCGGTGCGACCGCAGCACGCTCACGGCCTGCTCGAGCGACGCGATCGCGAGGTCGTCGCGCCCGGCCCGGTGGTGGAGGCGTCCGAGCTGCCAGTGCCACAGATAGAGCGACTCCGGTGCGCCAGCCCCCTGCGCGCCGAGAAGGGCGCGGCGCGTCATCTCGAGCGCGTCGGCATCGCGGCCGTGGTCTTCGTAGAGAGCGCCGAGGGCTCCTGCCGCGAAGGAGGCGCTGCGGGCGTCGCCCGCAGCGTCGGCCTCGCGCTCCGCCGCGACGAGCAAGGAGTGCGCAGCCACGGCGGTCTGCGCGGCGTCGGGGCCCGGGGATCGCGCGAGCCGCGCCAAGGTGCGACCGGCACGGATCCTCGCCTGTACGCGGGCGCGGGAGGGCGGGAGGGCTTCCAGGCGCCGCGCGGCAGCGAGAGCGAGTGCGTTCGCCTCGTCATTTCGTCCCGCGCGCTCGGCGACGCTCGCCGCGTTGGTCTCGGCCTGCGACGCGAGGAGCGGGTCTCCTGCGCGCTCGGCGAGGGGGGCGGCCTCGGCGTAGGCGGTGAGGGCGTCTTCGGTGCGGTCCTCGTCGCCGTGGAGGTTTCCGAGGCTCACGAGGAGAGCAGCGAGCAGCGCCGTGTCGTCGGTCGACCGGGCGAGCGCGACGGCGTCGCCAAAGGACGCCCGCGCCGCGTCGGCGGCGCCGGTGGCGTGCTGCAGCTTCCCGCGCGTTCCGAGCACCGATGCGACGCGGGCCGGGCTCCCCGCCGAGCGCGCAAGCTCCTCCGCGCGGAGGATGTGGTCGCGGGCCTCCTCGAAACTCCGCAGCGTAGACTCGGCGTCGGCGAGGTCGCGCAGCGCCGCGCTCTCGGCGGCGCCGTCCCCCGCCTCGCGGCATGCGGATGCCGCGCGAGCGAACGCCTCGCGCGCGGTCACCGCGTCGTCGGCGAGGACCGCCTCCCGGCCGAGCGCGAGGTCGGGCGCGAGGCAGTCTCCAGACGCGATGCCCGGAGAGGCCAGCAGCAGGAGGATCAGAGCCGCATCGCGCACTCCTGGATTGTACGCCGGTGTTCGGATTCCAGGCGGGAAGCGTTTTGCCCCCAGGGGGTCGAAGGGCGCCGGGTCTATCGGGAGGTTCGCGGTCGCCGCGCCACGCCTGGGAACGCTCCGAGAGCAGGCTACGCTCGCGGTCATCTCCAAGGAGGCCTCCCATGCGACTGCTGGTCCTGCTTGCCGTCCTCTTCCTCGCGGCCGCTGCGCCGCGCGCCGCGATCGCCTGCGGAGGCTCCGCCGGCGCCGAGAGCGCCCAGAGCGCCGCCTGCGCCGACACGGATCAAGCCGGCGCTGCCAGCTGCGGCGAAGGCTGCCCCTACGCGGCGGCCCTCGAGGCGAGCGGCGGGGCCTGCCCCCACGCCGCCTCCGGGAACAAGAGCGCCTGCGGCTGCGCCGCGAAGGCGGCTGCCACCGTGGCCGCTACGCCCACCGGAGCGGAAACCCCGGCGGCGCCTCCCGTCTCGGCAGCGCAGTAGGAGCGCCCGCCGGACCTCGCGTGCGGCGCGCGACCGCGCCGCAGGGGTCCGTGTGTCCGGCGACTCCGATCAGAAGAGCCAAGCGCCGAGGGACTCGGCGAAGGTCCGGTCTTCGACGGGGTAGGTGGCGTCGCTCGTCGTGAGCGGGTCGGCGGCGTACACGAGGGAGATCCCTGCCAGCAGGACGGCGAGCAGGCGCAGCGGGCGGCGGCCGAGGAGATCGGCGCACGCGATGGCGAAGAAAGGAACGAAGAACAGCGAGCGGTAGCCGAGGGAATGTCCGAAGACGAAGCCGAAGGGGACCGAGAGAAGGACGATGACGAGGGCGGTGCGGGATAGGTCGTGGGTGCAGCGTGGAAGGAGTCCGAAGAGCGAGAGCGAGAAGAAGAAGAACGCCACCTGACCGAAGTAGAGGCCCTGGCGTAGGGCGACGATCTCGGGGCGGAAGACCGAGAGCCCGGTGCTGTTCTGCGATCGAAGGGTCGTCGCGACCGCGAAGTTCGTGACGTTCTCGCCTCGCGGATCGAACTCCCGGCCACTGATGGGTGTCAGGATCTCTTCGACGTACGAGACGGGATTCGCGAACGGAACGAGGACGACGAAGGCGACTGCTCCGGCGACGAGGAGCCTTCGGACCTCGCCGGCGCATGCGCGGCGCCACGCCGACCCGTCTCGCGGTTCCCTCCCTGCCGAGATCACCCGCTGGGCGGAGAGGATGATGAGCGCCGGCAGCAGGAAGACCGCAGCGTTCTTGGTTGCGAGCGCGAGCCCGAGTGCGAGCCCCGTCAGGACGGGCCTCTTCTTCACGTGGCCAACCACGGCGAGCACCAGGAATGGAACGAGGATCGAGTCGTGATGGAGGTTCGGGAAGAACTTCAGCGTCATGGGGAACAGGGCGAACACGGCGCTGCCCCACACCGCGCGATCGGCTCCGAACGCGCCTCTCAGTGCGTGGTAGACGAGCAGGAGAGTTGCGAGTCCGGCCAGGAACTGGACTCCGCGGGCCACAAAAAAAATCGGGTGGTAATTGGCGCGGTGCTTGATCTCGATCAGGCTCTCGCCGCCCCGTGTGAGCCATTGGACGAGCCCCAGCTGCGGGATCGACAGGATCGTCGCGAGGAGCGGCTTTCCCGACCCGTGCGAGTAGAGGCGGTCCGGTTCCGGAACCACGAGCCGTTTCGCGTAGTGATCGAGGGCGTCGGGCGCCAGAGGATCGACGCTCTCGCGCTTCACGTAGCCGAACTTCTCCTCTTCCACGGCGAACATCCGCGCGTGCTCCGGACGGACGATCGGCGAGAAGAGCGGCCGGTAGTTCCAGTAGAGGGTGTAGGCCCGGGCTGCCGTACGCAGCGCGGCCGAGTGGTTGCCTTCCGCGAGGTAGCCGGCCGCGTAGTCGCCCCCCAGCAGCTCGTAGGGCTCCCGGATGAAGGTGAACTCGTCCTGGTCGAGGTTCACCATGGCGAACGGGATCGCAAGGAGCACGTACAGGAGGCAGACGGGGAGCACCGGTGACCGGAGGCCGCCTGCGACCGCCAGACGGGCCGATCGGATGCGAGAGGGCCGCTCCACGGCTCGACGTTACCATGGGCGCAGATGACCGAAGCCGTTCCGGAAACCCCGCTGCGCCAGCCGGCAATCGCGGTCCTCGTTCCGTGCTTCAACGAGGCGGCCTCGGTGGCGATGGTGGTCTCGGAGTTCCGGAAGCACCTGCCGTCGGCCATCGTCTACGTCTACGACAACGCCTCTACCGACGATACGGCCCGGCGGGCGCGCGAGGCCGGTGCCGTCACGCGAACCGAGCCGCTTCGGGGCAAGGGGAACGTCGTCCGGCGGATGTTCGCCGACGTGCAAGCCGACGTCTACGTCCTGGTCGACGGGGACGCGACCTACGACGCCCGGTCGGCTCCAGCGCTCGTCGCGGCGCTGGTGGACCAGTCGCTCGACATGGTCAACGGGCGGCGCGTCGCTACGCAGGGGGGCGCATATCGTTTCGCGCATCGCGCCGGGAACACCGCGCTGAGCTCGCTGGTCTCGTTCATCTTCGGCAGCGGCCTGAGCGACATCCTCTCGGGGTATCGGGCGCTGTCGAGGCGCTTCGTGAAATCGTTCCCCGCGCTTTCCATGGGATTCGAGATCGAGACCGAGCTCACGGTGCACGCCCTCGAGCTCCGCATGCCCATGGCCGAGATCGATACGCCGTACCGGCCTCGGCCGAAGGACTCGGCGAGCAAGCTCAGCACGACCCGGGACGGAATGCGGATCCTGCGGCTGATCCTGACGCTCGTGAAGGAGGAGAGGCCCCTCGCGTTCTTCTCCTCGATCGCCCTCGGGCTGGCGCTGGTATCGCTCCTCCTCGCCTGGCCCCTCCTCACGACCTTCCTCGAAACGGGCCTCGTCCCCCGTCTCCCGACGGCGGTCCTGGCGACAGGCGCCATGCTTCTCGCATTCCTCAGCTTCTACGCAGGCCTCATCCTCGAGACCGTGACCCGCGGCCGGCGTGAGCTGAAGCGGCTGCATTACCTGTCGATCCCGCCCGTCCGTCCCTGAGGGGGGACGCTCGACCCGGACCGCGCCCGGCCCGGGGCAGCGTCAGATTGTCCGGCTATTTCGAGCATCCATCGCACGGATATGATCTGATTGTCGGATTGACCCGGTATTGTCCGGCGCACTATTCTGCGTGAGATGGTTCCTCCCCTGTCGGCCGCAGGCTCGGGCTCTGGACAGCCCGTCTACCGGGAGATCGCGGCCCGGCTGCGCGACGAGATCGCGCGCGGCGAGCGGCTCCCCGGTGCGCGGCTACCGACGATCCGCGCGCTGGCGGCGGATCTCGGCGTCAACCGCGACACGGTCGCGCTCGCCTACGAGGATCTCGCCCGCGAGGGCCTCATCGAGTCGACGGTCGGTCGCGGCACGTTCGTCCTCGGAAGCCCGGCCGCTGGAGACCCTGCGCAGGCAGGGCCCTTCGCGCCGCCGCTTGCGCCGGTCGTCTCCCGGCTTCTCGACTTCGGGAGATCGCGGCCCCACTACGCGGCTCCCGATGGCGCGGTGCCGCTCCATGCGTTGGTCCCGGATCCGTCGCTCTACCCCGTGGACGCCTTCCGGCGATCCCTCGACCGGGTGCTCCGCGAGGGGGGAGAGCATCTCCTCCGCTATGGCGGGCCCCAAGGGTTCGGCGGCCTCCGCGAGGCGCTGGCGGGGAGGCTTCGGGCGACCGGCGTTTCGGCCGACGCCGACTCCCTCGCCCTCACCCAGGGAGCGAGCGAGGGCATCACCCTCGCGCTTCGCCTGTTCGCCGAGGCCGGCGACACGGTGGCGGTGGAGGAGCCGACCTACCACAACGTCCTGAGCGCGCTGGTGGGCCTCGGGCTGCGCGCGGCGCCGATCCCGATGCGCGACGGAGAGCCGGACCTCCGGGTGCTCGAGGCCGCCCTCGCCCGGCCCGAAGTGCGCTGCTTCTACACGATGCCGACGTTCCACAACCCGCTCGGCACGTCGACGGGGCTCGCGCACCGGCGCGCGCTCTTGGAGATCGCCTCCCGCGCCGGCAAGCCGGTGATCGAGGACGCCTACGAGATGGACCTCCGCTACGCGGGGCGCCCGGTGCCTCCCCTGGCCGCTCTCGACGAGCGTGGCGTCGTCGTCCAGCTCTTCTCGTTCTCGAAGTCGCTGTTCCCGGGTGCGCGGGTCGGATCGGTCTTCGCGCGGGGACGTTCCCTCGAAGGGCTCCTCGCGCTCAAGCAGTCGGCCGACCTCGGAGGCGCGCTCGTGCTGCAGGCGGCGCTGGCCGACTTCGTGGCGCGCGGCGAGTACGACCGGCACCTCTCGAAGCTGCGCAAGACGCTGCGGGGCCGGCGCGACGCGATGCTCGAGACCCTCGCCGCCGAGATGCCGCCGGGCGTCCGCTGGACGACGCCGGAGGGTGGACACCAGGTGTGGGTCGAGCTTCCGGAGGAGATCGAGACGCGCGACCTGCTGGCCGACTCCGCACGCAGGGGTGTCCTCTTCGCGCCGGGAAGCCAGTTCCACCATGACGGACGAGCGTCGAACGGGCTGCGGCTCTCGATCGCCGTCGCCGACGAGGCGTCGATCCGCCGGGCCGTGGCCGTGCTGGCCGGCGTCGTTGCAGAGCGGCTTGCCGCCGGCGGGCGCGGGCAGAGCGCGGCGAGCCTGTACGTCTAGGAAGCGCGGGGAAGACACGAGAGGGCCAGCGAGCCCGGAAAGGAAGGCACCGATGTCCGACAAGAACGTGGAGCGCGCAGGAGCGCGGTCCTTCGAGATCAAGGTGGGCCTCGCGGAGATGCTGAAGGGAGGCGTCATCATGGACGTCACCAACCCCGACCAGGCGAAGATCGCCGAGGAGGCGGGGGCCGCGGCGGTGATGGCGCTCGAGCGGGTGCCGGCCGACATCCGCAAGGAGGGCGGCGTCGCGCGCATGTGTTCGCTGGAGGTGATCGAGGGTAT
Organism: uncultured delta proteobacterium; assembly: GCA_963710635.1. GTDB lineage: Bacteria > Myxococcota_A > UBA9160 > UBA9160 > UBA9160 > MYXO. The sequence goes on along the minus strand of CAVQAY010000004.1, from coordinate 2,478,789 downwards.
CCAGCGATCGGTCTCGATCCCGGTGATGGCCAAGGTGCGGATCGGCCACTTCATGGAGGCCCGGGTACTCGAGTCGCTCGGCGTCGACTTCATCGACGAAAGCGAGGTGCTGACGCCCGCCGACGAGGCGCATCACGTCGACAAGCACGGATTCGAGAGTCCGTTCGTTTGCGGCGCTCGCGATCTGGGCGAGGCGCTCCGCCGGATCTCCGAGGGCGCGGCGATGATCCGCACCAAGGGCGAGGCCGGAAGTGGAAACATCGTCGAGGCGGTGCGCCACCTGCGTCAGGTGACGTCCGACATCCGGGCGCTCACCGTGCTGCGGCCCGAGGAGCTGGCGGCGCGAGCGAAGGATCTGCGCGCCCCCGTCGACCTGGTGCGGCGCGTTGCCGAGACGGGGCGCCTCCCGGTACCGAACTTCGCGGCGGGAGGCATCGCAACGCCGCCGGACGCTGCGCTGTGCATGGCCCTCGGCGCCGAGGCCGTCTTCGTTGGTTCGGGCATCTTCAAGAGCGAGGACCCCGCCGCGCGCGCCCGCGCCGTCGTGGCGGCCACGACCCACTGGCAGGACCCGGAACGGGTGGCGGCGTCGTGCCGCGGGCTCGGTCGCGCCATGGACGGCATCGCCCTCGAGACCCTCGCCGAGCACGAGCGGCTGGCGACCCGCGGCTGGTGAGCGGAAGCGCTCGGCGATGACGGTGCGCGTCGGCATCCTGGCGATCCAGGGCGACGTGGAGGCCCACGCCCGGGCCCTCGCCGCCGCGGGAGCCGAGGCGATCGAGGTCCGGACCGAGAAGGATCTTGGCGGTCTCGACGCGCTGGTGATTCCCGGCGGCGAGAGTACGACCATCTCGAAGGGGATGGAGAGGCTCGGCCTCACCGGGCCACTTCGCGCGTTCATCGCCGCGGGAAGGCCCGTCCTGGGAACCTGTGCGGGGGCGATCCTCCTGGCCCGTCGCGTCGAGAACAAGCCGGTGACGACCCTCGGCGTCCTCGACGCGACGGCGGTACGCAATGCCTATGGAACCCAGGTGGATTCCTTCGCGGCTCCGGCAGACCCCGGAGCTGCCCCCGGGTTCGAGGGCCTTCGCTGCATCTTCATCCGCGCGCCGAGGCTCGGGAGCCTCGGGCCGCACGTACAGGTGCTGGTGCGGGTCGACGGCGCACCGGTCCTCGTGCAGGAGGGCCATGTGCTGGCAGCGACGTTCCACCCGGAGCTGACGGACGACCCCCGCGTACACCACCACCTGCTGTCGCTGGTGCCCCGGGCCTGAAGGGCCGGCCTACGGGGCGCCGAGGGGCGGCTCGTCGTCGGGCGGGAGCTCGGCAGCGCCGCTGACCGGCTCGGCGGCGGGCAGCTCCGGCTCGCAGCGCTGCACCGCAGCGGCTCCTGCCGCGCCTGCGCGCGAGCCCGGGCGCGCCTCGACCACCGTCCGGCAGCGGACGGCGGGCGCCTCCGTGATGGGCGTCGTGGCGGGCGGGGCGGGCGCGGCGCAGCCGAGGCCTCCGGTGGCGAGGGAGAGAAGGATGGCAAGGCCGAGCCAGCGAAACGGCATGCCCGCATGGTACCCCTGGGCCCTTCCGCCGCACGCGGGTACGCGCGACGCGGGCTCCCTTGGCCGGGCCCGGGGTTTTGTGGTACCCGTCGCGCTTCCAAACGAGCCGCCAGGCTCTTCATAGAACCCCTCAGCTCCCGTCACGTACCGGCCGGGCCCGCCGGCGGGGCGACATCTCGGGAGCTTGGGTGCCAGAGGGCGCCCGTCCAGGAGGAGGACCGTTGCGGGAGTACGAGACGACCTTCATCGTCCAGCCGGAGATCTCGGACGAGGGCCGCGAGGCCCTCTGCCAGAAGCTCGACACGGCGCTGGAAAAGCAGGGCTCGACGCGGCTCATGCTGGACGACGTCGGCAAGCGAAAGCTCGCCTACGAGATCCAGAAGTTCCAGAAGGGCCACTACCTCACCCTCAGCTACGTCGACGACGGCCGCGCCGTGAAGGAGATCGAGCGCCTGCTCCGCCTCGAGGAGTCGGTGCTGCGGTTCCTCACGGTCCAGGTGGCCGACGAGATCGCCGACATCGAGGCGCGCAAGGCCGAGGCGGCGGAGCAGGAGAAGCTCCGCAAGCAGCGCGCGGCCGAGCGCGCCGCGCGCGAGGCCGAAGAGGAGCGCGCGCGGGAGGCGGCAGATCGCGAGGCTCGCGCGAGCCGCGCGGCGATGCCGGCCGACGTGGACGACGACGAAGAAGAAGAAAGAGAAGAAGACGAGGACGAGGAGTAGGCCATGGGCGCAGGAAACTATTCCGGCGGTGGGGACCGCGGCGGCTTCGGGGGTGACGACCGCGGCGGCTTCGGAGGCGGAGGCTTCGGCGACCGCGGTGATCGTGGCGATCGCGGAGGCTACGGGGGCGGCTACCGCGACCGCGAGGAGCGCGGGCCGATGGGCCCGAAGGCCCGCCTGCGCGCCAAGGCCCGCAAGAAGGCGCGCAAGCAGGCGAAGAAGATGTTCAACCGGCGCAAGGTCTGCCGCTTCTGCGCCGACTCCACGATTCCGATCGAGTACAAGGACCCGAAGGCGCTCAAGTTCTTCGTGAGCGAGACGGGCAAGCTGATCCCGCGGCGGATCTCTGGCAACTGCGCGCGCCATCAGCGCGCCGTGACGGTGGCGGTCAAGCGCGCGCGGCAGCTCGCGCTGATCCCGTTCGCCTCCTCGGGGATCTAGATGAGCCAGATCAAGGTCATCCTGCGACAGGACGTGGCGAGCCTTGGCGACGCCGGGGCAGTGGTCTCGGTCAAGCCGGGCTACGCCTTCAACTTCCTCCTGCCCCAGGGCAAGGCGATCCTCGCGAGCGAGAGCAAGCTCGCCGAGCTCGAGCACCACAAGCGCGTCGTGGCGGAGCAAGTGGCCCGGGAGCGCAAGTCGCTCGAGGCCCAGCGCGACCGTCTCCAGCAGGTGGAGCTGGAGATCGCCGTCCAGGCCGGCGAGGAGGGAAGGCTCTTCGGGTCGGTGACGGCCCTCCAGATTGCCGATCTCCTGGCGGCCAAGGGCCACGAGGTGGACCGGAGGAAGATCCAGCTCGACGAGCCGATCAAGGAGCTCGGCGAGCACCAGGTGCCCCTGCGCCTGAACCGCGACGTGATTGCGAAGCTCAAGGTGAAGGTCGTCGCCGCGGAGTGATCCGCGCGTGATATACAGGGACACCAATCCGGGGGGGAGCGGTGGCTCGTTCGGTGCGCGGACTCCGAGGTGACGGAGCCGCCGGCGGGGACGGATCCGGCGGAGGGTTTGGTGCGGCCGGCCGCGGCCGGATCCCGCCCCAGGACCTCGAGGCCGAGAAGGCCGTCCTCTCGGCGATCCTGCTCGAGAACGACGCGGTCCACTCGGTCTACACCGAGGTCAAGCCCGGCGACTTCTACCACCCGGCGCATCGCACGCTCTACGAGGCGATGATCGCCCTCAAGGATGCGAATCTCCCGGTCGACCTGCACACGCTCTCGGACCACCTGAGCAGCAAGAAACTGCTCGAGGCCGTCGGAGGCGCTGTCACCCTCGCCGAGCTCGTCGACTACGAGGCCACGGCCGCGAACGTCCTCCACCACGCACGGATCGTCCGCGACAAGGCGACCAAGAGACGCCTCATCTCCGTCGCCACCGAGATCGTCGAGCTCGGGTTCGACGACTCCGAGGCCGCGGGGCCCCTGCTCGACGCGGCCGAGTCCCGGATCTTCGAGATCACCCAGGCGACGAGCCGGCCGACCTTCCGGACGCTCCACGACGAGATGCAGGACACGTTCGACTACGTCGAGGCGCTCATGCACCGGGGAGGCGATCTCACGGGGCTGCCGACGGGCTATCCAGACCTCGACGAGATGACGGGCGGCCTGCAGCCGGGAGAGCTCATCATCATCGCCGCCCGCCCCAGCATGGGGAAGACCGCTCTCGCCCTCAACATCGCCCGCAACGCGGCGGTCGATCACGAGAAGAAGGTGGCGGTCTTCTCGCTGGAGATGACGACGCGGTCGCTCGTCCTGCGCCTGCTCGCCGCGGAGGCGCGGATCGACTCGTCGGCGTTCCGCCGCGGCTTCATCGCCCAGAGCGACCACACCCGGCTCGTCAATGCCGCGGGACGGCTGTCGAATGCACACATCTGGATCGACGACGGGTCGGCGGCGACGTTGCTCGAGATCAAGGCCAAGTCGCGGCGGCTCAAGGCCGAGCGGGGCCTCGACCTGGTGGTGATCGACTACCTCCAGCTCGCCCACTGCGATGGGCAGGCGGAGCGCCGTGAGCAGGAGATCTCCGAGATCAGCCGGGGGCTGAAGGGCCTCGCGAAGGAGCTCGACATCCCGGTGCTCACGCTCTCGCAGCTGAACCGCGGCCCCGAGGCACGCGCCGACAAGCGGCCGATGCTCGCCGACCTTCGCGAGTCGGGCGCCATCGAGCAGGACGCGGACCTGATCGGCTTCATCTACCGGGACGAGGTCTACAACAAGGACAGCGAAGACGAGGGGATCGCCGAGCTGATCATCGCCAAGCAGCGCAACGGCCCGACGGGGCCGATCCGCCTTCGCTTCGAGGGACGGTTCGCACGCTTCGAGAGCCTCTCGCGCCGCGCCGATCCGCCGCCGCCGGGCGGCCCCGGGGCCAGGTTCCCGAGGCTGGTCGAGCCCCTCGAGCCGGAGCCGTTCTGATGGGGCGCAGGCCCGCGCTGCGCCGGCCTGCTCCCTCGGCCGCGCTGCTTCGCCCGCGTCGCGTTCCCCGGGGCGGGACGATCGGAATCGCCGCGCCGGCAGGAGTCGTCGACCCGGACCGCTTGGCCGCAGGGGAGGCGTCGCTCCGTGCCGCCGGCTTCGAGACGCGCCGCCGGGCGGACCTCCTCGACCAGCGCGGCTACCTGGCGGGCGACGATGCGCGGCGCGCGTCGGAGCTGATGGAGTTGGTCGACGACCCGGGCGTCGATGCGATCGTGTGCGCCCGGGGCGGCTACGGGAGCCACCGCATCATGGCGCGTCTCGACCCGGCCCGCGTCCGCGCCGCCGCGAAGCCGCTCGTGGGCTACAGCGACGTGACGACGCTGCTCCTCTGGCAGCGGCGCTGCGCCGGCCTCGTCGGCTTCCACGGCCCCATGCTCGAGCGCGAGGGCGGGGTGGATGCGGCGGGCCTCGCGGCCCTCGTCGACCTGCTGACGTCGGACGCCGTGCCGAGCGCCGCGCTCGAAGGCACGGCGGGCTCCGGAGGCCGCTCCGCGGGTCCGCTGATCGGCGGCAATCTGACGACCCTCGTCGCGAGCCTCGGGACCCCCTGGGAGATCGAGACCGAGGGAGCGATCCTCGTGTTCGAGGAGATCGGCGAGAAGCCCTACCGCGTCGATCGCATGCTCCATCAGCTCCTCGCCGCCGGAAAGCTCGAGGGCCTCGCAGGCATCGGTGTTGGCCACCTCATCGGTTGCGAGCCGGTGCGGGTGCCGTCGCCGTCGGCGCTCGACGTGATCCTCGAGGTGGCCGCCGGGCTCGGGGTGCCGGTCGTGACGGGGCTGCCGACGGGCCATGCGGCGCCGAATCTGCCGTGGGCCTTCGGTGCGCGGGCCGCCATCGACGGCGCCCGGGCGAGGATCGAGCTGATCGAGGCCGTGGTCGAGTAGCATCCAGAGCGGGAACACGGTGGGAGGTCGGCCGGAGCACATGAAGCGGAGCCAGGTACAGCGCAAGCTCGGGCGCGTCGACCGCGCCCTCGACAAGGCGATCGCCAACGCCGAGATCCCCGGAGCGGTGGTCGTGGCGAGCCTTCGCCACGAGGACGAGGAGTTCCTGCACTGCTCGGTGCGAGGGAGCTCGGTCCTGCGTCCCGAGCGGCTGCCGATGGCGCGCGAGACGATCTTCGACCTGGCGTCGCTCACGAAGGTGATGGCGACGACCGCCGCGCTGATGCAGCTCGTCGCCGACGGCGCCGTGTGCCTCGACGATCCCGTGAGCAAGCATCTCCCGCGCTTCGCCGAGCGCGGGAAGGACGCGGTGACGGTCCGCCACCTGCTCACCCACTCGTCGGGGCTGAAGCCGTGGCGCGCCTTTCACGAGCTGCTCCTCGAGAAGGAGCGCAAGACCGGTGAGCGGATCATCGGAACTCCGGCGGCGCGTGACTTCGTCCTCGACCGCATCTGCCGGTCGGGGCTCGTCCACGAGCCCGGGGTCGCCGCCGTCTACGGCGACCTCGACTTCATCGTCCTGGGGGCGCTGGTGGAGGCGGCCTCCCACGAACTCCTGGACGCCCACTGCGCCGAGCGGATCTACCGGCCCCTCGGCCTCGCGCAGACGTTCTTCGTCCGTACGGGCTCGGGCCACGAGCTGCCTCCCGAGAGCATCCGGCGCCGCTTCGCCGCCACCGAGGCCTGCCCCTGGCGCGACCGGGTCGTGTGGGGCGAGGTCCACGACCCGAACGCCTCGGTCATGGGCGGCGTCGCCGGCCACGCCGGTCTCTTCTCGACCGCCGACGACGTCCACCGCTTCGCGTCGGCGCTGCTCGACTGCTGGCAGGGGCGCAGCGCCGCCTTCGATCCCGACGTCGTCCGGACGTTCTTCGCGCGCCAGCACATTCCGAAGGATTCCGACTGGGCGATCGGGTGGGATACCCCGACACCTGGCGCGTCGTCCTCGGGCCGGCACTTCTCGGCGGAGTCCGTGGGGCACCTCGGCTTCACCGGAACCTCGGTCTGGATCGACCTGCGAAAGCAGGCCATCGTGGTCCTGCTCACGAACCGGGTACACCCCATTGCGCGGCGCAGCCAGTTCCGGCTCCGCCCGCTCGTTCACGATCTCGTGATGGAGGCCTTCGAGGCCGCATGAATCCGCGCCACGTCCACTTCGTGGCGATCGCCGGAACGGGGATGGGCTCCCTTGCGGGCCTTCTCAAGGCACGCGGCATCGAGGTCACGGGATCCGACGAGAACGTGTATCCGCCCATGAGCACCGAGCTCGCGCGGTGGGGGATCGACGTCGCGCAAGGGTTCCGGCCCGAGAACGTCCTCGCCCGCCGGCCCGACCTGGTGGTGATCGGAAACGCAGTCCGTCCGTCGAACCCCGAAGCGCGCGCTGCGATCGATTCGGGAATCCCGTACCGATCGTTTCCCGACGCGCTCCGCGATATCGCCATGGAGGGGAAGCATCCGGTGGTGGTTGCCGGAACCCACGGAAAGACGACGACGACGAGCCTCGTCGCCTGGCTGCTCTCGGCGACGGGACGCGACCCGTCCCTCCTCGTCGGCGGCATCGCGGCGAACTTCGGCGGGAGCTTCCGCCTGGGGCGGGGGCCTCACTTCGTCGTCGAGGGCGACGAGTACGATACGGCCTTCTTCGACAAGACGCCGAAGTTCCTCCACTACGGCGCGAGATCGGTGCTGCTCACCTCCGTCGAGTTCGACCATGCCGACATCTACCGCGACCTCGATCACGTGAAGGAGGCGTTCCGGGCGCTCGTGGCCGCGATTCCCGCCGACGGGACCCTCGTCGCAGCGGCGACCCACGCCGGCGTGCGCGACGTGATCGAGAAGGCGCCCTGCCGCGTGATCCCGTACGGTGTCGGAGACGCTGCGGCGCCGGGGTTCGTCGCGGACCCGATCGAAACGCAGGGCGACGGGATCCGCTTCCGCCTGCGGAAGGACGGCCGCGAGGTGGTGACCGCGCTGCTGCCGATGCACGGCCGCCACAACGTCGAGAACGCGGCCGGCGCTCTCGCGATGGTCGAGAGCCTCGGCGTTCCTCTCGCCGACGCAGCCTCGGCGCTCGACGGATTCCGCGGCGTGAAGCGGCGCCAGGAGGTGAGGGGAGAGGTCCGCGGCATCACCGTGATCGACGACTTCGCGCACCACCCCACGGCGGTCCGCGAGACCGTTGCAGGGCTCCGGGCGCGCTACGCAGGTCGCCGGCTGGTGTCGGTGTTCGAGCCGCGGACGAACACCAGCCGCCGGCGGGTGTTCCAGGCGGAGTACGCCCGGGCCTTCGACGGGTCGGATCGCGTCCTCGTCGCGCGGGTCGCCGACGCTCCCCTCTACAGCGCGACCGGCGAGGTGACCGAGCGGTTCTCCGCCGACGAGCTGGTGGCCGACCTGCGTGCGCGCGGCGTCGACGCAGCCGCCCTCGACGGGCCCGATGCCATCGTCGAGCACCTCGCCGGGGCGGCGCGGCCCGGCGACGTGCTCCTCGTCATGAGCAACGGCGCCTTCGGCAACATCTGGGAGAAGCTCCTCGAGAGGCTCGCTCCCGCGGCGGCGCCGGCGTGACGGCCCGGCGGATCCTCACGACCGCAGCGATCGGGCTCCTCGTGCTGGCCGCCCTCCTGGTCGGGCGCGCCGCAGTGCTCCGGGCGCCGGATGATCCGGTCGCTCCCGCGCCGCAGATCGCCCTCGGCGACGAGGCGGCGATCGTCGAGCGGTTCGCCGAAGCCATCCGCATCCCGACGATCTCCCACCAGGATCCCGCGCAGGACGACCCCGCCGTCTTCGAGGCCTTCCGCGATCACCTCGAGCGCAGCTATCCCGCTCTCCACGCGACGCTTCGCCGGGAGCTCGTCGGCGAGCGCTCGCTCGTCTACACCTGGGAGGGGCGCGACTCGGGGAGACCCGCCGTCGTGCTGATGGCGCACGAGGACGTGGTTCCGGTCGAGCCGGGAACCGAAACCGGATGGGAGCAGCCTCCGTTCTCGGGAGCGGTCACCGGCGGGTTCGTCTGGGGCCGCGGAACGATCGACACCAAGAGCAAGCTCACCGGCCTCTGCGAAGCCGTCGAGCTCCTCGTCCGGCAGGGCTTCCGTCCGACCCGGAGCGTCGTCCTCGTCTTCGGCCACGACGAGGAGGTGGGCGGCCGCCGCGGCGCCGCAGTCGTCGCCGAGCGGTTCCGGGCGGAGGGGCGTCGCTTCGACTGGGTGCTCGACGAGGGCGGGACCGTCGGCGTGGGGCTCATCCCGGGCGTCTCGAAGCCCGTCGCCCTCGTCGGAATCGCCGAAAAGGGGTACGTGACGCTCTCCGTCACGGCGACGGCGCCCGGCGGCCACTCGTCGATGCCTCCGCCGCACACCGCAGTCGGGATCCTTGCCGCTGCGATCGCGCGTATCGAAGCCAACCCGATGCCTGCCGCACTGCGCGGCGCGACGCGCCACTTCCTGCGATCGATCGCGCCCGAGATGACGCTGCCGATGCGCATCGCCGTCGCCAACGCCGACCTGCTCGAGCCGCTGGTGATCGCCGCGCTGTCCCAGTCTCCTCGGAGCAACGCGACGATCCGTACGACGACGGCAGTCACCATGATCGGCGGCGGCGTCAAGGAGAACGCGCTTCCTGCGTCGGCGCGCGCGCTCGTGAACTTCCGGATCCTTCCCGGAGACAGCGTCGCGAGCGTACTCGCGCACGTCCGGAGCGCGGTGGACGACCCTCAGGTGAGCATCGAGGTGAGCGATACGCACACCGCGCTCGAGCCGTCTCCCGAGAGCCGCATCGACTCGGAAGGCTTCACGCTCCTCTCGCGGACCATCCGCGAGATCCAGCCCGACGTTGCGGTGGCGCCGAACCTCGTCCTCGGAGGCACCGATGCGCGCTACTTCCACGCGCTGTCGGACAGCGTCTACCGGTTCGGCCCTCTGCGCCTCGATCCCGACGACCTGAAACGCCCGCACGGAACCAACGAGCGGGTGAGCGTCCGCGACTACCTCGACAGCGTCCGCTTCTACGTCAGGCTCCTCCAGAACGCCGGCTGAGGCGCGTGGGACCGGCGGCCCCTCCCGGCGGACCCGGCGAGCCCGCCTCCGGCCGTGAGTCGTTTTACGCCGAGGCTCCCTTCACTGCCGGGGTCGTGGCACACTCGGTTCCGGAGCCGTTCGGGGGGATGGCGTCCGACTTCCCGCTTCCGTTCGACATCGCGGTGGCTCCGCTCCGCGAAAGGACCGATCGATGCGTCGCTTCGCTGCTGCGATCGTTCTCCTGGCAGGCGTCGGGATCGCGCTTCCGCTCGTCGGGTCGCACCGGCTCGGTTGGGGACAGGCCCCCGGCCTGGTTCCCGCGCCGCATCGTCTCGTCGAGATCGATGAGAAGCGCACGCTGAACGTGCTCGACGTGGGGGAGGGGCCGGCGGTGTTCCTCGTCCACGGTCTTCCGGGCAACCTCCAAGACTGGGGAGAGGTGCCCGAGAAGCTCGCGGCGATGGGGCACCGGGTCGTCGTCTACGACCGGATCGGCTACGGAAGGTCGAGCCGCGACGCGGGGGCTCCCGGCGAGTACACCTATGGGTCGAGCGCGTCGGACCTCGTCGCCCTGATGGATGCCCTCGGGATCCAGCGCGGCGCGCTCGCCGGATGGTCCTATGGTGGCGCGGTCGTGCAGACGGCTGCCGTCCTCCGGCCCGAACGGGTCTCGCACCTGGCGCTGATCGGCGCCGTAGGGCCGGCGCTGGCCGGCGCCAACCCGGACGCGCTCTCGCTCCTGCTCCGGTCCGGAGCCGGAGCGCCCGTGCTGCGCTGGGTGAACGCCGTTCCCTTCCTCGGGCAGGCCTTCGTCGCACTCAACGTCGATGCCGCCTTCACCCGCGCGTCCGACGTTCCCGATGGCTTCACCGAGCGGACGCGCGCCATGCTCGCGCTCCCGGGCACGGTCGCGGCGTTCGTCGCCGAGGAGCGGCGCGGCGACCCGGCTTCGCTCCGGCCGGAGCAGATCCGCGTTCCGGCGCTCGTCCTCCACGGCACCGAGGACCTGCTGGTGCCGCTCCCGGTCGGCGAGGATCTGGCGCGGCGGCTTCCCGCGGCGAGCCTGCTGGCGCTTCCCGGCGGCAGCCACATGCTGCCGGTCACCGATCCCGACCTCATCGCCGGCGCGCTCCATGCCCTGGTGACGCAGAACGCCGACCCGGCGGGCGCGAAGGGCCGAGGTCAGGCGGGAGGCGGCTCGCGCCGCGACCCGTAGGTGCGCGCGTACACCTCGGTGAACTCGGCGCCGATGAACAGGAGCTGCGCCGAGTAATAGATCCAGAGCAGGACGAGGACGAGCGAGCCTGCGGCGCCGTACACCGACGTGACTCCCGCCCGCCCGAGGTAGAGCCCGATCGCGCTCTTCCCCAGCGAGAACAGGAGCGCGGTCACGGCGGCGCCGATCCAGACGTCGCGCCATTCGAGACGTACGTCGGGAAGGATCTTGTAGATCATGGCGAACAGCGCCGTGATCACGACGAAGGAGAAGGCGAAGTTGATCGGCGGCACCACGTCTGCCGCCAGTGGAATGCGGTCCGAAGCGAAGCGATGTAGCGCCTCGAGCCCCGCCGAGACCACCAGGGAGACCAGCAGCAGGAAGCCCACGCCGAGGACGAGGCCGAGCGCGATGGCACGCCGGCGCAGGGCATTGCGGACGGCGCTCGAGGTCGGTGCGGGGGGCGGCGCCTTCCAGATCTCGTTCAGCGAGCTCTGGAGCTGGCCCACGACCCCCGACGCGCCGAAGAGCATGGTAAGGATGCTCGCGGCGCCAGCGACGATTCCGGTGGCCGGTGCGCTCGCCCGGGCGATCATCCCCTGGATCATCTGCGCGCCGTTCTCGCCGACGAGGTCCGCCATCTGCCCGACGATCTCGCCTTCGGCGGCCGCGCGCCCGAAGGCGAGGCCTGCGACGGCGATGACGAGAACGAGGAGCGGCGCCAACGAGAAGAGCGTGTAGTAGGCGAGGGCCGCCCCGTGGGTGAGCGCGCGGTCGCTGCTCCACTGGCCGTATACCTCGCGCAGGAACGTCGCGGCGGCGCTTCTGCGGCTCATGGTCCCGAGGTTCCCGCGGAGCGCGCCGCGGAGCAAGCCGGAAGTCGGGGGATCCGGGAGCGGCCGTGGTAGCCTGCCTGCGTTCCACACGCCCAAGGGGAGTGATGTCGAAGCTCGGCTCCGCTGCGCTGGCCGGATGCTTGGCGCTGGCCTGCGACCCGGCCGGTGCCGAGGAGGGACCGCTCTTCGACCGCGTGGTTCAGGTCCGCGACGTCGCCGTCAGCGGCGGTCACGTCTTCATCGCCAACGACGTCACGGCGGCCGTCGGCGCGCCGCCGGGAAGCTTCGACGACGATCGCCTCCACGACCTCATCGTCCTGGCGCCGGCCTCCGGGGGCACCGTCGCAGCCGGCTTCTTCGATGCGCCGTCGTCGCCGAGGCGTCTGTTCGCGCGCCGCGTCGCCGTCGATGGCGACCGCCAGATCGCCTACCTCGGCCTCGGCATCGGTCTCGGCGAGGGCTGGGTCCAGATCCTCGACGTCTCGGATCCGGCGCATCCGCTTCCGCTCCACCTGCTCGAGCTTCCGGATCTGGTGACGGGCCTCGGCGCTTCCGGGAGTCTTCTGTACATCGCGAGCCCCGACGGCCTCCACACCTACGATGTCACCGATCCGGCGGCGCCCCGCTGGCTCTCGGACTTCGCCCCCGACGACAACGCGGGGATGGCGGACGTCGCGGTCTCGGGGGGTCTCGTCTTCGTCGCAGCCACCGGCGGGAGCGCCGACCCGATCTTCTTGTATCCGCGGCTGCTGGCGCTCGACGGCTCCGATCCGGAGCACCCGGCGTTGCTGGGGGACCGGCGGATCGTGAGCGGGTTCCAGGGAGCGGGACTCGCCGTCGAGCTCCGCGGAGCGCGCGCCTACCTGCTGGGCGAGATCGGCCTCGACGTCTTCGACGTGACGGACCCGGCCGGGATCCAGCGGCTCGGAAGCGTTCCGACGGCCGCCACCCTGCCCGGACGGCTCTACGCCGACCTCGACGTCGTGGGAGAGGTGGCGCTGATCGCGACCCGCGGCGAGGGGCTGAAGGGCGTCGACCTGACCGATCCCGCAGCACCGTTCTCCGTCACCACCTATCCCGGAACCGCGGCGCCGGGGTCCGTCGCGGCCGCGGTTGCCACCGGCGCCGGTCATGCATTCCTCGGGCTCTCGAAGGCTGGGGTCCGGATCGTTCCCATCGACGACGACGGGGACGAGGTGCTCTCGGTGGTCGACAACTGCCCGTCGGTCGCGAACCCCGAGCAGACGGACGTGGACTTCGACTCCGTCGGCGATGCCTGCGACGTCTGCACCGAGGTGGCCGACCCGGAACAGATCGACGCCGACGCAGACGGGTACGGCAACCGCTGCGACCCGGACCTCGACGGCGACGGGATCGTCAACTTCCGCGACCTGGCGGTCCTGAAGCAGGTCTTCTTCACGGGGGACCCGGTGGCGGACCTCGACGGGAGCGGTGTCGTCAACTTCGGCGACCTCGCGATCCTGAAGCAGCGCTTCTTCGGGAGCCCTGGGCCGTCGGCACCGTCTTCGGGGCCCGCAGCCGCGAACGCTCCGTAGCGGTCTCGGGTCTTTCCCCGAGGAAGCGTTCGCTCCGCAGAATCGGTCCGGTCAGGATCTCCTTCCGTCGTGCCGATGCGGGCTCGACCAGTCGTGGTTTCGGCGGATGCCGTGGGAAGGTGACTTGCGGCTCTCGCGGAGGGTGCCTATCCGATGCAGATCGGGGTGATGCTCCTGGCGCTGGTGCCCCTCGTCATGGGGCTGTTCACCGCGGTCGTCACCGAGCGCCTGCTCCGGCGCTACCACACCCCGACCGGGCCTTCGGCGACGCTGCTCTTCGCCGGACTCTCGGCCTGGCTCCTCTTCACCGGGCTGTCGGTGCTGATGCACGACGCCGAGGACCAGATCCTCGTCCGGAAGATCATGTATCTGGGCGTCGTGACGGTGCCCCTGGCCTTTCTGCTCCTCGCTGCGCGCGCCGTCCGGCGTGACGCCTGGCTCGGCCGCAGTGCTCTCGCCGCGCTCTGGACGATACCGGTGGCGACGCTGGGGATGGTTGCGACGAACGACCTCCACGGTTGGCTCTGGCCGAAGATCGAGGTCGTCTACTACGAGCCCCTCGCCCATCGGGGAATCCGCTTCCACTTCGGCCCCGCGTTCTGGATGCTCGCCGTCTACTCGTACGGCGTACTCGGCGCAGGGACATGGCTGCTGGCGTCGAAGTACCGCCGCGACTGGCGACACTACCGCCTCGAGGCGACCCTCGTCTTCGCCGGACTCGCGGCGCCCTGGGTCGCCAACTCGATCTATCTCGCCGGGAAACTCAAGGCCCTGCCGCTCGACCCGACTCCGTATGCCCTCACGTTCACCGCTGCGTCCCTCGCCTGGGGGCTCGCCCGCCAGGGCATTCTCGTCGCGCTGCCCGTGAGTCGCGGTACGGTCGTCCGCGAGCTGTGCGACGGCATCCTGGTGGTCGATACGCGCGGCCGTGTCGTCGACGTCAACGTCGCTGCGCGCGACATCCTCGGACTGGCCGGCTCGTTCGTCCAGGATCTCGGCGTCCGCGAGGTGCTCGCCGGCTTTCCCCGGCTCCTCGCCCTGGTCGAGGCGACCGGCGTCGGGGGCGGATCGCAGACCGTCGAGCTCGAGACCTCCGGCGGCCTCCGGAGCTTCGACGTCCAGATCTCCGAACTGCGAGAGAACGGCCGGGACATCGCCGGCCACCTGGTCGTGCTCCGGGACGTGACCGACTACCTGGCGGCCACTGCGGCGGCCCGGGCGGCCGCCGTCGCGAAGTCGCAGTTCCTCGCGAACATGAGCCACGAGATCCGGACGCCCATGAATGGCGTGCTCGGCCATGCCCAGCACCTCGCACAGCTCTCGCTCGGCCCCGAACAGCGGAGCGTCGTCGAGGACATCTTGCGCTCGGGCGAGACGCTCCTGCACGTGATCGACGACGTCCTCGACTTCTCGAAGCTCGAGGCCGGAAGGCTCCGGCTCGATCCGGCCCCCTTCGATCCGCGGGCCCTGGCGCAAGACCTGAGGTCGCTTCTCGGCCCGAGAGCCGCCGAGGCGGGGATCGCGCTCGAAATGGTGGTGGAGGACGACGTTCCCGCGTGGCTGCTCGGGGACGCAGGGCGCATCCGCCAGGTGCTGATCAATCTCGGAGGCAACGCGGTCAAGTTCACGAAGCAGGGGAGCGTGACGGTCCGGGTGAGGTGCGACGCCGTCCGCGACGGTGTCGCGGGCGTACGCTTCGAGGTCTCCGACACCGGAATCGGTATTCCCGCGAGCGCGTTCGAGTCGATCTTCGATGCCTTCACCCAGGCCGACGCCTCCACGACCCGGCGCTTCGGCGGCACCGGGCTCGGCCTCGCCATCTCGCGGGATCTGGTGCGCTGCATGGGCGGCGAGCTCGGCGTTGCGAGCGAAGAAGGCCGCGGATCGAGCTTCTGGTTCGTCGTACCGCTCCCCACCTGCGGTGCGCCCGCCGCAGCGGAAGCCACACGGACGGAGCGCAGCGCCGCGTGCCCGGCGAGGAGCCGCCCCGTCCGCGTCCTCGCGGCGGAAGACAACGTCATCAACCAGCGTGTGATGGTGCGCCTCCTCGAGCAGCTCGGCTGCCAGGTCGATCTCGCGAACGATGGCGCGGAGGCCGTCGAGCGCGTGAGCAGCGGGGCCTACGACCTCGTCCTCATGGATTGCCAGATGCCCGTGCTCGACGGCTTCGATGCGACGCACCGGATCCGGGTCCAGGGAGGGACGGCGGCCCGGATTCCGATCATCGCCGTGACCGCCCACGCCCTCGCCGGCGACCGCGAGCGCTGCCTTGCCGGGGGGATGGACGACTACCTCACCAAGCCCCTGCGGCTCGACGACCTCCAGCGGGTGCTCGCCCGCTGGGTGCCCTGATCGACGCGATCCCGGCCGGATGGCGCGGCGGGCTACACCTCGAGGCCGACCGCTCGCATGAGTGCGAGCGCATTGCTCCGTGCGACGACGCCGGGGCGCAGGCGATAGTCGAAGCGCATTTCACCGCCCTCGAGCTGATCCTCGAAGTGGACGTTCTCGGCCCGGGGCGCGAGGTCGTCGGCGATGCGGGCGAGGGCGAGGTCGTGGGTCGTGACGAGGCCGATCGCGCCGCGTTCGACGAGGCTCCGGACGATCGCCTCGGCGCCGATGCGGCGGTCGTGGGAGTTGGTGCCGTTCAGGATCTCGTCCAGCAGGAACAGCAGCGGCGTGCCGCTCCCGGCGCGGGCCACGATCTCTCCGATCCGCATGATCTCGGCGTAGAACTTCGACGAGCCGGACTGGAGCGAGTCGAGGATCCGGAGTGACGACCCGACGCTGAGCGGGGAGATCGCCATGCGCCGGGCCCGGACGGGAGCCCCCGCGAACGCGAGAACCGCGTTGACACCGATGGTGCGAAGCCACGTACTCTTTCCCGACATGTTGGATCCGCTCACGACGAGAAGCCGCAGGTCGCTACCGAGATGCAGGTCGTTCCGGACGCTCCGGGCCTCCGGGAGCAGCGGATGGCCGAGCCCTTCCGCCTCGTAGCGCGGACCGCCGGGAAGGAGCGCAGGGAACGGATCCTCCGGGTGCTCGAAGGCGTGGCTCGCGAGGGCGCACAGCGCCTCGAACTCTCCCACGGCGCAGAGCCACGCGGGGATGCTCGCGCCGGATCGGGCGCGCCACGCTTCGATGGCGAGGGCGAGCTGGGTGCTCCAGAGCAGGAGCGCCGCGACGGGCGCGAAGAGCTGGTTCTGCCGCGCCTCGAGCAGCTCGAGCAGCCGCCGCAGCCTCGCCACCTGCCTCGACGGCGGCTCGCCGTCGCTGTCGAGAGAGGCCCGGAGCGCAGCGAGACGCGTCGATTCGAACCGCTCGCGCTCGATCCGTGCCAAGAGGGCGGCGAGGAGCGCGAGGTCGCGAGCCGGCCGGCCGGCGGCACGGATCACCGGCAAGAGGCGCGGCCGCATTCGCGCAGCGAAGATGCCTTCGGCCGCCAGGACTGCGAGGAAGGGGAGAGGACCGCTGCCGAGGGCGTACCACGCCGCCGCTGCGGCGAGGGTGGACGTCGCGAGAACGGCGGCGGTCGCGCGGGCGAGACGCGGGACGTTCGCTGCCGGCGCCGCCGCCCACGCCCGCAGCGCCGCCGCATCGACCCCGGCGCGGACGTCGGCGCCGAGGCGCGCCAGGTCCTCGCGCAGGTCGAGCCTGTCCCGGAGCTCGGCGATGGCCGCTTGCCGCGCGAGGATCTCGCCTGCGTCGGCCGGAGCCAGCAGCCATGCGGCGAGCGTCTCCTCTCCCATCCGCGTACGCGCGGTACACAGCAGCTCGAAGAGCGAGCCGCGTCCGAACAGGTCGAGGTCTGCGGCGTAGAGGTGCGAGGCGTCGGTGAAGCGCTCGCCGCTCTCGCCCCCGCCCGCCCAGCGATCCTCGAGCCGAGCGAGGCCCCGCTCGTAGAATGCCGTGGAGCGTTCGGCCGCAGCGCGCTCGCGGATCGCCCGGTCATGGAGCAGCACCAGCGCCGCGAAGGCCGTTGCCGGAGCGAGCAGCCACGCCGCAGCGAGATTCCACGTACTGGTGACGCCCCAGAGCATCACCGCGCCTGCAGCGAAGACCGCCAGCCGCAGGTTCGAGAGCCAGCGCTCGCGGCGCAGCAGGCCGGCCGCTTCGGCGCGGCGCAGCGCCACGCGTTCGGTGTACAGCGCATGGGGAGCCGCGCCCGCGGCGGCGGTGTACACGTCCGTCACGGCAGGCCGAGGAGCCGCGCGCCCTGGCCCGCGCGGAAGGCGTTGCGATAGCCGGCGGCGACGAAGCGCCGCGCCTGGTCGACGGCGTCGCGACGCGAGATGCCCGGCGGCCAGACCCGCCGCCACCGCCGCCGCGAGGGCGCAACCCGTTCCATGGACCGCGCCTCCCTCGATCCGCGACCCGGGAAGCCACTCGACGGCGATCCCGTCTCCCTCGCGTTCGGCCAGGAGGTCGTCGGGGGGGCCGTCCCGGTGGCCTCCCTTCACCAGTACGGCGCACGCGCCGAGATCGCCAAGGAGGGTGCGTGCGGCCGACTCGACTCCGGCTGCGGTCGAGACGTCGCGATCCGTGAGCAGCGCGGCCTCGGGAAGGTTCGGCGTCACGAGGGTAGCGCTCGGGAACAGGCGGGTGAGGGTCGGCCAGGCGCGCCGCTCGAGCAGAGGCGTTCCGTCGCTCGCAGCCAAGACCGGATCGATCACGAGGGCAGGCGCCTCGGGGCCCGACCTCTTCGGCTCCGTGAGCCCGAGCTCGACCATCCGCGCGACGTCGTCGGTGGCGAGCATGCCGAGCTTCACCGCGTGGGGCGTCACGTCGCGGAGCAGGATCCGGATCTGCTCGAGCACCACGTTGGGGAATGCCGGGAGTACGCGGTGGACCTTCACGGTGTCCTGCACCGTGAGGGCGGTCACGACGGCGGCCCCATGGACCCCGAGCGAGCGGAAGACCTGGAGATCCTGCTGGAGTCCCGCCCGCCCGGTGGGGTCGGAGCCGGCGATGGTCAGCGCGATCCGCACCCGCGCGATGGTAAGATCGCCGTCCGCACGGCGCATCCGCGGCGGCGGGCAGGAGGGAGAACGGAATGCGGAGCTGGATGAATCGGGCGGGCCTCGCACTCGTGGCGGCGAGCCTCGTGATGGCTGCGGGCCCCGACGTGGCGCGGACCGCCGCCGAGGAGAAGGGCAAAGCCGCCGACACCTGGTACGCCGAGACGGTCCAGCAGGGCGATGCGGGCGTTCGCATCATGAACATCTGGTCGAAGGGTCGTCGGCTCCGGGCCGAGACGGTGGTCGGTGGCACGGTCCTCCTCACCCTCGTCAGCGGCGACACCTACTACAACCTGCTGCCGTCGGCGGGAACGGGCGTTGCGATCCAGCGCTCGCCGAAGGCGGTCGCCGAGGACCAGAAGGGAGGCCGTCCCTTCGGCCGCGATCTCGAGAAGATCCTCGCGCGCGGCGCGGAGAAGGCCGGAACGGAGCGGATCATGGGCCGCGAGGTGTCGATCTACCGGCTGAGCGTGGGGTCGACCCGCGAGGAGGTCTGGGCCACCGAGGACGGAGAGAAGCTCCCGATCAAGCTGGTCTACACCGACCGGGAAAAGGGGCAGTCAGCCGAGACGATGCTCAACTGGTCGCGTGGAATGCCGCTGGCCGACGAGTTCTTCGCTCCCGACCCCCGCCTCGTCCTCGAGAAGCTGAGCTACGAGGAGTTCCTCACGCGAGCCAAGGCGGGCGACGTGGCGAGCTTCCCTCCGCTCTTCGTCGATCTCCTGCTCGGGAGACCCTCGGCCGGCAGCGAGTAGATCAGCCGACCCACTCGATGCGAGGGTCCGCGACCGCCGGCGTCGCGCTGGCGAGTACGGCGAGCTTGCGGGCCAGGGTGCCGGCAATCTCGCGGAAGGCCCGCGCGGCGTCGGACTCGGGCGCGTGGAGGACGATCGGCTTTCCGGCGTCCCCTCCCTCGACGACCCGCGGATCGATCGGGACCTCGCCGAGGAACTCGACGCCGAGCTCCTTCGCGGTGCGTTCGCCGCCTCCCCGGCCGAAGATGTAGTACTTGCGGTCGGGCAGGTCCGGAGGGGTGAAGTACGACATGTTCTCGACGATTCCGAGGACGGGGACGCTCACCTTCTCGAACATCTTGAGGCCCTTGCGGGCATCGATCAGCGAGAGGTCGTTGGCCGTGGTGACGATGACGGCGCCCGACAGCGGCGCCATCTGGGTGAGCGTGAGCGCGGCGTCGCCGGTGCCCGGCGGCAGGTCGATCACCAGGTAATCGAGCGTCCCCCAGTCGACGTCCTTCAGGAACTGCGAGATGAGGCCGTGCACCATGGGGCCGCGCCAGATCACCGGTGAGTTGTCGCTGACGAAGAAGCCCATGGACATCACCTTCATGCCGTGGGTCTCGTTGGGCAGGATCCTCCGCTCGATGGTTCGCGGACGCGCATTCACTCCGAGCAGGAGTTGGAGCGAGGGGCCGTAGACGTCGGCGTCGAGGATGCCGACGCTGGCGCCGAGGTCCTGGAGCGACAGCGCCAGGTTGACGGCCGTCGTGCTCTTGCCGACGCCTCCCTTGCCCGACGCCACGGCAATCGTGTTGCGCACGCCCGGGAGCACCTCGCCATGCGGGGCCGGAGGAGCGGCCGCGCGTCCTCGCGTCTGCGCCGTCATGGTGACCTCGACGGTGTCGACGCCGGGAATCGCCCCGACGCGTTGCCGGGCCGCCTTCTCGAACTCCGCCTTCACGGGACAGGCCGGAGTCGTCAGCTCGATGTCGAACGAGACGTTCCCGCCATCGATCCGGACGTTCTTCACGAAGCCGAAGTCGACGATCGACTTGCCGAAATCCGGGTCGACGATGGGGCGGAGCGCGTCGAGGACATCCGTCTCGGTGATCGCGGGAGCCATGTGCCTCTCCAATCGTAGAGAGGAGAGCGTAGCGCACGCTCCGGGGGTGGGTTCAGTCGAGAACGTACGGGAGCGCCGCGGCCCAGGCGGTGAGCGCAGTCGCCGGTCGGCCTCGAAGCGCCAGCTGATCGCCGAGGTCGAGCCACCGCTTCGCGCGGGCGAGGCTCCGCGCGTCGCCGCCGGCAGCCGTGCGGCGGGCGAGGCCGAGGCGGCCTGCCCGAGCAGACGGCTGCGCCGAGCTCGGCCCGGAGATCGCCGAGCAGCAGAGCGTTCTCGGCTGGAGACGCCATCGCGCGATCGACAACTGGAAGGATTGCCGCCGTCACCTTCACGTTCATGTGCGAGAGCGCGAAGAGTGCCCACTCGATGGCGGCGGGAGCCGCCGACTTGGCGAGGCTCGGCGGCCCGTTTGCCGCGCGCGCGGCGAGGGCGAGCCGCAGCGATTCGAGTGACCAGACGAGGCCCTGCTTCGGGTCGCCGGCGGTCGCCGTCGGCAGGACGCCCGAGGAGAGGTTTCCCGAGTTGCGCCGGTCGTGCGCGAACCCCTGCCACGGAATCGCGGCGTCGGTGGCGGGAGCAGGCGTATCGTAGACGTAGAGGTTGCCCTCGCGGGTCGCCGCGACCACCTCGACGCTGCCGTCGCCGTCGACGTCTCCGGCCGTAGGCGACGGGATCAGCCATCCGTGGGTGAACTTCGGCCAGCCGGCCGGCACGGTTCCGTCGGCTCGCCAGGCGCGCAGCAGGTAGCCGCCGCTTCCCTGCAGGATCTCCGCGCGTCCGTCGCCGTCGACGTCGGCGAGCCCCGGACTCGAGAGGAACTGCATGTCGTCGATCGTCCGCGGGAAGGCGGGGAGGAGGTCTCCCGTCCGCGGGTTCCACGCCGTCACCTGGTGATCTCCGGGCGCCTGCCGGCCCGGAGCCGCGACGTCGATCAGCATGCGGATGCCGCCGGTCGGCGCCACGTACTCGGGGCGTCCGTCGCGCGTCGAGGTCGCCGAAGGCTCCGCCGCCGAGGGAGCCGAAGAACGGTGCGTCGGGCGATCCGGCCGTTTCGGGAACGTTCGGGAAGCTCGTCGGGAAGTCGACGGCGAGGGCGTTCGGGAGCGCCCATCGTCCGGCCAAGAGCCGGGCGCCCGTCGGCGTCGAACAGCATCACCGGGCCCGACTGCACCGAAGATCGCCACGGTGAGCCTCCCGCTGCCGTCGATGTCCGCCAGCGCGGGCGCCGAGGGAACTGCCCGTCGCTACCGTCGGCAGGAGGCCGCCGACGACCATCGGCACGCGCACGGGCCAGCCGGCTCGCAGCGGTCCTCCGGCGTGGAGGTTGCCGTCGTGGTGGACGGCATAGAGGCGGCCGCCGGTCTCGAGATCGAAGTCGCCGAGGCCGAGGCCGCTTCCGGCGAGCGACATCAGGATGGTGAGGAGCTGCGACGCGGCGAAGAAGCCGTTCGGCTCGCCGCCGTACTCCTCGTTGGTGCCGACCACGATCTCCGGAAGGCCGTCGCCGTCGAGGTCTCCCACCGACGGAGACGAGAGGATCTTCG
Source organism: uncultured delta proteobacterium (assembly GCA_963710635.1). Classification (GTDB taxonomy): domain Bacteria; phylum Myxococcota_A; class UBA9160; order UBA9160; family UBA9160; genus MYXO. Next base: position 2,457,038 of record CAVQAY010000004.1, on the reverse strand, counting down.
TCAGTCGCCGGCGCGGCCTTCGAGCCCGGCTTCGGCGTCGCCTTCCCGGACAGCGGGTCGATGTCGAGCTTCGCACGGTCTCCGAGGCGGACGGGGAAGCCTGCGACCGGTGAGCCGTCGGCGCGCCAAGCGTAGAGGTGGCCGTCCCAGCCGCCGTGCAGGATCTCGAGCGCCGGATCCTTGCCCGCGCCGTCGAGGTCGGCCAGCGTCGGCGCGCTCACGATGCCGCGGTCGGAGTCGTTGAAGGGGTCGTGGTTCTCCGGGAGGGAGAGGGCAGGGTCGGTCTCGACGGGGAAGCCCGGCCTGCGCCGCCCGTGATCGTCGAAGACGTAGAGCTTGCCCTCGGTCGACGGCGCAACGATCTCGACGCGGCCGTCGCCGTCGATGTCGTCGGCTGCGACCGACGCGAGGATCGGCTCGCGGGGCACCGGGACCTCTCCGCTCGCGAAGGCGGGAGACGGGTGGACCGGGATCTCGTCGGTGAGGGCAGGAAAGCCCGGCAGGTCGGCCCCGGTGGCTCCGCGCAGGACGTGGACGCGGCCGTCGGCGGTGCCGAGGACGATCGTCGAGGATGCCGTCGAGGTCGACGTCGGCGAGGGCGGGAGACCCTTCGCCCGACGCGCCGAGGCGCTTCGGCGGGAAGCGGAGCGTCGCATCGGAATGGATCGCCACCGTCCGCCGGTCCTCTCCGACTCGGTCGGCGGTGTCGACGACCCGCAGGCGGATCGTCACCGTGTGAGCGTCGGGGTCGGTGATTGGCTGCGCGGGATCGAAGCCGCACGCGGTCGCCGTCTCGGCCGGGCTCCACGTTGCGAGGGTCGCCCGGGCGAGCTGGACGACGGAGAACCCGGCTCCGATCTGCGTGAACGAGCGTTGGCTGGACGCCGCAGCCCACGTCGACGATGTAGTGGAAGGCGCCGCCGGTCCGGACGGCTGCCGCCGAGCCGACGACCTCGACGCCCGGGCGTGCGGGCCGGGTCGACGGTGTCGAACCAGCGCAGGCCACCCGAGAGGTCGGCCTCGGGCGGGATCGCGATCGCCGCCAGATCGAGCATCCGCGCCACGTCGGGCCGGCCGTAGCCGGTGAACTCGTCCCAGCCGGCCTGGGTCGCGAACTGGGAGGACCCGAAGAAGTACACCAAGGGCGGGCGCAGAGAGCAGGAGCTGGAGGAGGGGATTCGCGGTGAGCGAGGGGTTCGCGCCGTGATCGATGTCGTCCGCCGACGCGCGGAACAGCTGCCGGATCTCCTCCGCCGAGAAGGGGTTCGCCGCCGACTGTCCCGGATACGGCACGAGGAGTCCGCGGTCGACGAGGTTGCGTCCGTGGGAGACCAGCAGCAGCGAGATGCCTCCCGCGCGACCCGTCGCCTCCGACGAGCAGCTCGTCGACGAGATCGCCGTCCAAGCGCGGCCGCCGTGGTTCGTACAGCCGTTCTGGATCGTGTAGTCGTTCCGTTCCTCGACGAAGGTCCCGTCTCCGTTGCGGATCGAGTTGACCCACAGCGTATGCTCGAAGGCTGCCGGAACGTTGTGATGGCGGCTCTGCTCGTCGGCGGCGCTGGCGATGAGCGGGATGCCACGCCGGTAGGCGTAGTCGATGGCCGCCTGCGAAGCCGACGACGCGGTGAGGGTGCCGAGCGCCTCGGAGACGACCGCGGCGCCGCGCGTCGACCGCATAGATCACCGCCTGGGCGAAGTCCGTATCCACCGCGATGAAGCTGTCGGCCACACGCAGGGGAACGAACATCGAGCTCGGCGCCACGCCCGGGAATCCGTCGCCATCGTTCGCCTCGGCGACCTGGTCGCTCGCCTCGCCGGTGCCGTGGCCGTAGCGAACGTCGTCCGAGGCGTCGTTGTCGCCCTGGTAGAAGTCCCAGCCCGCGATGTCGTCGACGTAGCCGTTGCCGTCGTCGTCGATGCCGTCGGAGTAGGCCCGGATCAGGTCCTGGCCGTCGACGAAGCCGTTGGCGTTGGAGTCGGGCGTGAAGGGGTAGTCGTCGACGTTGACGGCGCCGTCGCCGTTGCAGTCCCACACCGCGCACCCCGGAGGCAGTGGCAGCTCGCCGGTGTGGAGGGCGGTCGCCCGGGCGAGGCGGCGGGCGTCCCACTGGATGCCGCTGTCGAGGACGGCGACGAAGACGTCGGGACGTCCCGTGCTGCGCTGCCAGGCGCCGGTGACGTCCATCCCGGTTCCGGGGACGAACTTCCACGCGTCCCCGCTGGCCGGGTCGAAGTCGTTCGGGAGGACGCCGGGGTCGAGGAAGAGATACGACGCGAAGTCGGCAGCGTCCGCGCAGCGGGGAGCGTCGCAAGCGGGGTACGGAAACCCGGCGGCAGCGGGGCGGGGGGCGGCGGCGAGGAGGAGGGCGAGCAGAACCGTTCGCAGCAGCATGGAACCCTCGGAGCACGCGGCGGGAGGCGGAGCGTGGGCCCAGCCTACCACGGCGGATTCCGCGAGCGGGCTCGCCATGGCGCCTCGGGCGGCCGGGAGGGTCACCAGCGGGTCGCCCCACGGGGATTTCCGCTTGTTCTCGCCCGGCGGGTCCGGTAGAAAGCGGGCGGCGGGACGCGCGCGGGCGGCCCGGCCGGAGGGATCAGGGGGACTTTCGTGGACTGGAACGACTCGACGACGTGGATCGCCTTCGGACTGGTCGGCAACGCGCTCTTCTTCTCGCGGTTCCTCGTACAGTGGCTGGCGTCGGAGCGGGCGGGCAAGAGCGTCGTCCCGACGGCGTTCTGGTACCTCAGCATCGCGGGATCGGCCGTCCTCCTCATCTACGCGATCCACAAGCGAGACCCGGTCTTCACCCTCGCCTACCTGCCCAACGCGCTCGTGTACGTGCGCAACCTCCAGCTCATCAAGAAGCACGAGGACGGGCCGACCGACGTCGTCCAGGCTTCGCAGCGGGACGTGGCCGACGCCGAGGGCTGAAACACGGGGCGTCGCTATCCGAGGTTCTCGGCCGCTTCCGCGAGCCGTGCCGCTCGGCGGCGCAGCAGCTCGCGCTGCTCGGGGTGCGTGAGCACGTAGAGCCGCTTGCCGTCGATGGCCCCAACGACGCGCTTCGCCACGGCTTCGGCGGTGACGACGCCCCCCTGGAGCGCTCCGGCGGCCGGAGGAGCGGGCTGGGGCGATTTGGGGCGCAGGTGCTCCGGGCGCTTGCGGGCCGAGTTCTCGTTGATGTTGGTCGCGACGACCATGGGACACAGAACGGTGACATTGATGCCGTGGGGCTCGAGCTCGCGGTGAAGCGCCTCGGTGAGGCCTACCACCGCGAACTTCGACGCGCAGTAGATCCCGAGCCCGCGCATGCCGACGAGGCCGGCCATCGACGCGGTGTTCACGACGTGTCCGCCCTGCCCCTGCGCGATGAGGCGCGGAACGAAGGCCTCGACGCCGTGGACGACCCCCCAGAAGTTCACCCCCATCGCGAACTCCCAGTCTTCGTGGGGGGCCTTCGCGATCTCACCGAAGGTGGCGACGCCAGCGTTGTTGCACACGACGTGGACCGCTCCGAAGCGCCGGACGGCTTCCCGCGCTAGGCGTTCGACGTCGTCGCGCCGAGTCACGTCGGTCGGGACGCACGCCACCTCGGCCCCGGCTGCACCCAGCTCGGCCTCGACCTGCGCCATGGCCGCCTCGTCGATGTCGGCGAGGACCAGGCGCGCGCCTCTCGCCGCAAAGGCGCGGGCCAGGGCGGCGCCGATTCCGCTGCCGCCTCCCGTGACGACGGCGACGCGATCTCGGAGCGGATCCATCGGCTCTCCTCTCACGCGGCGCGTGTCTTGCCCCGTCGCGCCCGCCCAGCGTAGCGGCGGCGCCGCCGAGGGCATAGCGTCGGGCCCGCGGCGCGGCCGGCCGCTGGAGGAGCTGCCATGGACGAGGTCCTGTTCTCGATCGAGGAGCACGTCGCCACCCTCACCCTGAATCGCCCCGACCGCTTGAATGCGATCTCGATGCCGATGCTCGAGCGGCTGTCGGCGCTGCTCCGCCAGTGCGACCGCGACCCCGAGGTGCGGGTGATCGTCCTGACGGGCGCTGGCCGCGGATTCTGCGCCGGGCTCGACCTCAAGGACCTCGCAGCCGGCAAGAACATCGGGTCCGAGGGCACCCTCGGCGTCGGCCGCTTCGACCTGCACGACGCGCCGCCCATCGTGCTCCACGGCGTCGACAAGCCGACGCTCTGCGCGCTCAACGGGGCTGCTGCGGGCTACGGAATGGACCTGGCCCTCGGCTGCGACGTGCGGGTCGCGGCAGACGGCGCGAAGCTCGCCGCCTCCTTCGCCAAGCGCGGCGTACTGCCCGAGAGCGGCGGCACCTGGCTCCTGCCGCGCCTCGTCGGCTGGTCGCGGGCGTGCGAGATCGCCTTCACGGGGCGAACGCTCGACGCAAGCGAGTGTCTCTCGCTCGGGCTCGTGAGCCGGATCGTCCCTGGAGACCGGCTCCAGGAGGAGGTGAAGGCCCTCGCCGCTGAGATCGCCGCCAATGCGCCGCTGGCGGTCCAGGCGACGAAGCGCATGATGCGTCTCGGCCTCGACGAGACGTTCGAGGCCAACGTCCACCACGTCTTCCTGCAGCTCCTGCCGCTGTTCCGTTCGAAGGACTTCGGCGAGGGACTGAAGGCCTACCTCGAGCGGCGTTCGCCGCGCTTCGAGGGGCGGTAGCCGCGCGGCTCAGCGCGCGCGCTGGCGAAGCCAGAGCAGCTCGAGCTCCCGGACGATGGTTCGCAGCTCCATCGGAGGCTCGAGGCGCCCGTCCTGGAGGACGTCCGGGAAGAAGAGCGCGACGCACCGCTCGTAGCGGCGGCGCAGCTCCGCCCGCAGCCGCACCTGCGTGTCTCCTCGCCGGAGCGAGACCTGGACGTCGGCGTCCGCGGGGATGTCGACGTCGCCGCGGGGCGTCTCGACGAGGATCCCGATCAAGCTGACGTTGAGGGGACGGGCGTGGTCCACCGGCGTGCCGTTCACGCGAGCCTCGATCGAGAGATCGTCGGCCTTGAGGATCGGAACCCGGAACGCCATCCGCGGATCGCCGGCGGCGATCTCGCTCGGGATCCTGAGCAGCACCTCGAGGCCCTCGCCCGAGGCGGCCGGCCGCCGCACCGAGAGGATCGTCGCGATGAACACGCGGTTGCGCTGGCCGAAGCGCAGGGAGACGCTGCACTGGGTCGGCGGCCTGAGCCGCGGAGGAAGCTCGCCGTTGACGGCGAGCCGGAAGACCTCGTCGCCGACGGCGATGAATCGCGCGCGACAGACGCTCCGGTCCTCGAAGGAGAGCAGGAGGCCCTCGGCGCTGCCGCGGCAGCAATCCTCGAGGACCCGGCGCACGTCGCTCGGGTCGGCGATGCGTCCGCCCGCCTCGATGTCGTCGGGCCACTCTTCCTCGGCCGGGGCGGTCCCCCGAGACACCAGACTCCACAGGCGGTTCGCCATTGCCGTCTCCGCACGATTGCCGCGCCTGACTGCACTCCCGGGGGCCGTCGGGGCGGCTGGCCCACGCGACTCCTCTTCGGCACGCATCGGTCGGCCCTGAAGCGCGGCGCCGGTAGGGGTTCTCCGGACACCGACGGAGGGGGTTCCTCCCGCGTACCGTCCAGCGTCAGGGCAGGCTGGCCAGGGGAGACGCCGGATCGAACCCGCGCCATCCGATCCCGGCGATGCCGGCGAAGCGCCGCGCCATCACCCCGAGGGCGTCGGGGTTTCGATCGATCAGGAAGAACCGCCTCCCGAGGTCGAGGCAGGCAGCCCCGGTCGAGCCGCTACCTGCAAAGGGGTCGAGGACGAGGGCCCCCGGCCTCGATGACGCGGCCACCATGCGCCGCAGGATCCCGACGGGCTTCTGGGCGGGGTAGCCCGTCCGCTCACGGCCGTGGGTGGGTACGATGGTGTGCCACCAGACATCGGTCGGGAGCTTGCCGCGCGCCGCCTTCTCGGGAGAGACCAGCCCGGGCGCCATGTACGGGATGCGGTCGACGGCGTCGGCGTCGAACACGTGCCGGCCGGCCTCGCGCGCGTAGAGGAAGATCGTGTCGTGCTTCGCCGGCCAGCGGTCCCTCGCGCGCCCACCGTAGTCGTAGGCCCAGACGATCTCGCTCAGGAACTGCTCGCAGCCGAAGACCTCGTCGAGCAGCAGCTTCGCCGCGTGGGCCTCGCGCCAATCGAGGTGGAGGTAGAGGCTGCCGTGGGGCGCGAGGACGCGGCGGATCTCCGTGAGCCGCGGCTCGAGGAAGGCCAGATAGTCGTCGAAGCGGTCGTCGAACGACCGCGTCGCACCGCGAAGGGTCGCGTAGCGGCGCCCCTGGAATCCCGTGCGGTCGCCGCTGGGCGACCGGACCGTCCGCAGCCGGGTGAGGGTCTGTCGCGTTCCGGTGTTGAATGGGGGGTCGGCATAGACCAGGTCGACGCTTGCGTCGGCCAGGCCACGCATCACGTCGAGGTTGTCTCCGCAGTGGATGCGGTGGAGGGGCTCTTCCGGATTCACAGGAGGATCCCCGCGATGCAGGCCGTCATGAAGCTGGCGAGGGATCCCGAGACGATCGAGCGCAGCCCGAGCCTCGCAACATCGGCGCGGCGCGACGGCGCCATTCCGCCGATGCCGCCGAGCAGGATCGCCAGCGACCCGAAGTTCGCGAACCCGCAGAGGGCGTAGGATGCGATCACCGCCGAGCGTGGCGAGAGGGCGCCGTCGCGGAGCAGGCCGCCGAGCGCGTCGTACGCGAGGAACTCGTTCAAGACCGTCTTCACGCCGAGGAGCGACCCAACCGCTGCGGCGTCGTGCCAGGCGACACCCATCACGAGGGCGAGCGGGGCGAGCAGCCAGCCGAAGACCTGCTGGAGGGTGAGGCCCTCGATGCCGGCGAGGCGGCCGGCCCCGGAGAGGCCGTCGTTGAGCATCGCGATCAGCGAGACGAAGGCGAGCAGCATGGCGCCGACGTACGCGACGAGCCGCATTCCGTCCATGGCGCCGAGAGCCGCGGCGTCGACGAGGTTTCGCCCGGGCCTCGTCACCTCGGCGTGGAGCCCGGCGCCGGTCACGGGATCGCCGGTCTCGGGAACCATCACCTTGGCGAGGAGGATCCCCGCCGGCGCCGACAGCAGGCTCGCCGTCACCAGGTGTCCGGCGTAGTCGCCACCGCCGAGCATCTGCACGTACACCAGCAGCACCGATCCGGCGATCGTCGACATGCCGACGGTCATCACGCAGAAGAGCTCGGAGTCGGTCATCCGCTCGAGGTAGGGCTTCACCAAGAGGGGAGCCTCGACCATGCCGAGGAAGATGTTCGCGACTGCGGAGAGGCTCTCGGCGCCGGAGGTTCCCATGCTGCGCGCGAGGGCGCGGCCGAGGAAGCGGACCACCGGCTCGACGAGCCGCAGGTGATGGAGGACCGAGAACACGGCCCCCATGAAGATCACGACCGGCAGGACGTTCACGACGAAGGAGAACCCCACGTCGGCGAGCGCACCGAACACGAAGCGGACTCCCGCCTGCGTGTAGCCGAGGAAGGCGGCCACGATCTCGTTCATCCCGACGAAGAACGACCGCCCCGGAGCGGTCCGGAGCAGGAGCAGGCCGAGCCCGAGCTGGATCGCGACCCCCGCCCACACGGTCCGCCAGCGGATCCGCCGGCGGTCGGCGGAGGCCAGCCATGCCAGGGCGATCATGACGAAAAGGCCGAGGGCGGAGGTCGCGCGCAGTCCGAGATCGCTCACGAGTGCCCTCCGGCGGATCCGGCCCGCTGCGCGGCGAGGGCGAGTGCGCACGCTGCAGCGGCGGGATCGTCCGCCGCCGCCACCGCCGAGATCACGGCCACTCCGGCCGCGCCCGCGCGGACCGCTTCGGCGGCGCCCGAAGCGTCGATGCCGCCGATCGCGACGACGGGCTTCGGCGAGACCTGCGCGACGACTGCACGCAGCGCTGCGAGGCCCCGCGCATCGTAGGGCGAGTCCTTCGACGTCGTGCCGAAGATCGGGCCGAAGGCCACGTAGTCGCAGGGCTCGTCCCGCGCGATCGCAGCCTGCGCGAGGGTGTGGGTCGAGCGTCCGACGAGGAGGCGCTCGCGTACGGCGGCCGGGCAGCCGCGCCGGAGGAAGGTCCTCCTGCCCGAGGTGGACCCCATCGGCGTCGCACAGCAGCGCGAGATCGAAGCGGTCGTTGACGAAGAAGAGGGCTCCGGCGGCTCGGGCCATCGGCCGGATCTCCCCGGCGAGGCGCAGCACCTCGCGGTCGGTGGCGTGCTTGGCGCGGAGCTGGATGACCGCGGCGCCTGCGGCGCACGCCGCGCGAGCCTGGGCCACCGGGCCGATCGGCCAGCGCGGGTCGTCGTCGGCCAGCACGGTGAGACCTCGCAGCCGATCGACCAGAGGCCCGCGATCCGCCTGCGTCACGCGCGCCCCGGCAGCGCCACGCCCAGCTCGGCGATCTTCTTGCGCAGGGTGTTGCGGTTGATCCCGAGGATCTCTGCGGCGCGCAGCTGGTTTCCCCCGGTGTGCGCGAGCACCGCTTCGAAAAGTGACTCGCTCGACCCGGGCGACGAGGCGCGGGTGAAGGTCGGCCGCTCCCGCCGCCGCGAGGGCGGCCCTGGTTTCCGCGGCCACGACGGCCTCGAAGGTCTCCGCGGCACCCGCATCTCCGGCGGGTGCCGAGAGGAACGCGAAGTCGTCCGGCGCCAGTACCTCGCCGGCGGCGAGAACCAGGGCCCGCTTGACGGCGTTCTCCAGCTCGCGGACGTTTCCAGGCCACGCATAGCGCCGAGAGGCTGTCGGATCGTCGTCCTCGGCGAGCCAGTGGGTGCCCGTGCCGAACTCCTCGGCGTAGCGGGCGACGAAATGCTCGGCGAGCGTCGGGCATGTCCTCCGGCCGCTCGCGAAGCGGCGGCAGGTCGATCGGCACCACGCGCAGGCGGTAGAGGAGATCTTCGCGGAAGCGTCCCGCCCGGACCTCGGCGTCGAGGTCCCGGTGCGTGGCCGCGAGGATGCGGACGTCGACGTGCTCGGCCTGGCGTCCGCCCACGGGCGTCACCTCGCCGCTCTGCAGCACCCGCAGCAGCTTGGCCTGCAGCTCGGCCGGCATGTCGCCGATCTCGTCGAGGAAGAGGGTCCCGCCGGTCGGCCTCGCGGAAGCGGCCCGCACGCGACTCGACGGCTCCCGTGAAGGCCCCGCGCTCGTGGCCGAAGAGCTCGCTCTCGAGCAGCTCGCGCGGGATCGCCGCCGCATTCAGCGCGACGAAGGGCCCTTCGGCGCGCCCGCTCGCCGCATGGAGGGCACGCGCCACCAGCTCCTTGCCCGTCCCGCTCTCGCCGGTGATCAGCACCGGCACGTCGCTGCGCGGCCACCTTGCCGATGGTCTTGAAGATCTCGAGCAGCGACGGGCTCTTGCCGACGAGGCGCTCGTCCGGCAGGCGTCGTGCCGGCGACCTCTCGCCGCAGCGTTCGGCACCTCGCGCTCGAGGGCGCGCGTACGGCGCGCCTTCTCGGTGAGCGCCGTGATCTCGGCCAGCCGGAACGGCTTCACCAGGTAGTCGAGCGCGCCACGCTTCATCGCCTCGACGGCGTTCTCGAGCGTGTTCTGCGCCGTGATGATGACGACGGCCGTGTCGCGCGCGATGCTGCGCGCGTGATCGAGCAGCTCGAGGCCCGAGAGCCCGGGCATGCGCACGTCGAAGAAGGCGATCTCGAAGCGCTCCTCGCCGAGGGCTTCGAGGGCTGCGTCGCCGGTGTCGACGTCGATCACCTCGAGCCCGGCGGCCTCGAGGGCCTCGCGCAGGACGAAGCGGATCGACGGCTCGTCGTCGGCGACGAGGGCCCGCGGGCGCGCGGCGTCGGTCACGAGGGGTCTCCCGCCGGCCGGTGCCGCAGGGGCAGTGCAACGCGGGCGAGTGTGCCGGTCCCCGGGGCGCTCTCGATGCGAAGCGTTCCGCGGTGCCGGGCGATCCAGTGCTGCGAGAGCGCGAGGCCGAGTCCCGTCCCGCCGGGCCGCGTCGTGAAGAACGGCGTTCCCAGCCGTTCGAGAACGTCGGGCTCGATTCCGGGTCCGGTGTCCCGAAGCTCCACCAGCACCGTCGGAACGGGCTCGCCGTCGGCGCCCGCGAGCCGGTGGCCGAGGGTGATCCGCGTCGAGATCGTGAGGGTGCCGCCTCCCTCCATGGCCTCGAGCGCATTGCGGGCGAGGTTGAGGAAGACCTGTGTCAGGCGGTCGGCGTCGGCCTCGATCTCGGGAAGCGAGGGGTCGAAGCGCCGCTCGACGCGGCCCTGCGCTCCGACGGGGTCGTGGGCGAGCAGGTCGAGCACATCGTCGAGGATGCGGTGCAGGTTCACGGGTGACGACCCGAAGCGCATCGCCCCGTGCGAAGACCATGAGATCGTCGACCAGGGCGCAGATTCGGTCGGCCTCCCGGACGATCAGCGCGGCGGCCTCCTGCGTCTTCCGGTCGGCAGCGCGCAACGCGAGCAGCTCGCCGGCTCCGCGGATTCCGCCGAGCGGGTTCTTCACCTCGTGGGCGATTCCCGCGGCAATGCGGCCGAACGTTGCGAGGCGCTCCCGCTCCGAGACGACGTAGGAGAGCTGCTGGTGGAGCGTGCGGTCGCGGAGCACCAGCGCGGCGCCGTCGGGCTGCCCGCCTGCGGCGAAGAGCGGCGCCGCCGCCACCTCGATCACGAGCGGTGGCCCGAAGCGCTGCTCCACCGGGCACTCGCTCTCGAGGGTCGTACCGCCGCTACCGAGGGCCTCGCGCGCGAGCCTCGCCAGCGCGTGGTTCGGCCCGAGGAGCCGCTCGACGGGCCTTCCGGTCGCCGCCTCCCGCGAGAGCCCGAGGATCCGGCTCGCCTCTGCGCTGATCTGTTCGACCCGGCCGGTGGCGTCGATCACCACGACACCGTCGGGCAGCGCATCGAGCAGGTGCGCGAGATCGCGCGGCGGCATGGCGTCCTCGGGGGGTGTGCGCAGGTGAGCGCCAGTATACCGCCGCCGCCCGTCGCGGGTTCTCGACGGGTTCAGATCGGCTCGCCGAGGAGCTCGAGGACGCCGCGGATCGGGATCCCGGCCCACTCGGGCCGGTGGCCGAGCTCGTAGCCGAGCTCGTAGAGCGCCTTTTCGAGCAGCAACACGTCGAGGAGGCGCTCCTGCCCGCTGCGGTCGCTCGGGACCAGCGCCGCGGGCTCCGCGCACCGCAGATACGAGCGCAGGAACGCCGACTGTACCCACGAGCGCCAGAACCGGGCCCACGGCGCCAGCGCGCGGGCCTCGTCGTTCCCCATGGTTCGCGCACGCATTCGCGCAGCGACGGCTGCCTGAGACGCGTAGTCGAACGATCGCAGCATGCCCGCCACGTCCCGAAGCGGCGAGCGCTCGAGGCGCCGCTCAACGAGCGAGCGCGCCGGCTCGCCTTCGAAGTCGATGAAGACGAAGTCGCTTCCCGTATGGAGCACCTGTCCGAGATGCAGGTCGCCGTGGCAGCGAATCCTCATCGCGTCGAGCGGCGGCCCGACGATCTGACGGATCGCGTGCAGCACGCGGTCTTCGCAGCGGAGCAATCGCTCGGCGTCGGCCGCCTCGGCGGCGGGAAGCTGCCCGGATCGTTCGCGGAGGAGCGCGAGGGCGCGGCGCGCGACGTTGCGGATCGACTGGGAGAGCGAGCGCTGATAGTGCGTCGTGAAGGGCTCGGGGGAGAAGTTCGGGTCTTCGGGATGCGACGCGAGCGCCGCGTGCAGCTCCGCAGTGCGCCGTCCGAGTAGCCGCGCCTGTTCGAGATAGCCTCCGATCGTCTCGAGCACGAGGGGAGGCGGGTCGGCGACGATGCGATCGAAGAGCGACCCGGCGAGGGGAAGTGGGGCATCCCGCTCGGGCCGGACCAGCGCGCGCTCCAGGTACTGCTCGATCTGGTCGAGGGTGTAGCGCCAGGCGTCTCCCTCGTTGGGGACGAAGGCGTGGAGGACCGCGAGGGTCACGGGCTCCGCTTTCGGCCGCTCCCACTCGATCCAGCCCGCCACCGGCGCTACGTGAGGGAAAGCGGCGCGATCGGTCAGGAAACGACCCAGCTCGAGGTCCGGATTGGTGCCGGTGTGGAGGCGGCGGAACAGCTTGAGGACGAGCCGCGTACCGAACACTACCGACGAGTTCGTCTGCTCCGCTCGGATGGGAACGGCGCGCAGCGTCTCCTCGGCTCCACGTAGCTCGCGGAAACGCCGAGACGGAACGGCTCGAACCCTCCCGTCACCCATCCGGAAGGTGCGTCGCCGCTCGATCGCATCGAGGAGCTGGGTACACACCGCCTCGTCCCCGAACGCATCGCGCAGAACGCCGTGCTCCTGCTCTCCGTCACGTTGGCTCTCGACCTCCGCGAGGATCGCGTGTGGGTGGTACGCCCGGAGCTCATCTGCCGAGTGCCCCGTGCAGTGGGTGAAGCCCATGGCGTAGAGCCCTGGCTCTCCCGCGGCGACCTCGGCGCGAATCACGGCGATCCAGGCCTCCGTGCCGCCGTTTCGCAGCTCGAGGGTCTGTGCCACCGACGCGGACTTCACCGCGGCGCCTTTGCCTCCGAACCAGCGCTGCGTTCCAAGGATCGCGGGAAGCGCGCCCTCGAGCGAGCCGAGACCCGCCGCCCGAGAACAGAGCACGCCAATCGCCGCGTGTGCGAATCGTCGGAATCGTTCGCGGTCTGCACGGTGGCGCCGATCCCTCGGATCGCTCGGCAGACTCGATCGAGAACCAGTAGAACGCATGGGGCCCGAGCGTCAGCAGGTATGGCAGGTCTCCGATCGGAGGGAACGGTTTGCCGCCGAACAGCTCGACGGGAACGTCGCCACGCCACTGGGCCAGATCGAGCTCGACGTACTCGACGAAGCGCGACATGTTGGCGACCACGAGAATCGTTTCATCTTCGAAGCGCCGGATGAACGCGAGAACTTTTCGATTCGACGGCGTGAGCAGGGTGATCGATCCGCGACCGAATGCTCTGTACCGCTTTCTCATCGCGATCAGGCGGCGCATCCAGTTCCAGAGCGAGTGGAGATTGTTGCGCTGCGATTCGACGTTGAGACTCTCGTAGTGATACTCGGGGTCGATGATCACGGGCAGATAGAGTCGCTGGGGGTTCGCGACCGAGAAGCCCGCATTACGGTCCGGGCTCCACTGCATGGGTGTACGAACGCCGTTGCGATCGCCGAGATAGAAGTTGTCTCCCATTCCGATCTCGTCGCCGTAGTAGACGACGGGGGTTCCTGGTAGCGAGAACAGCAGGGCGTTGATGAGTTCCATGCGGCGGCGATCGTTGCCGAGAAGAGGCGCCAGGCGGCGCCGGATGCCGAGGTTGATGCGGGCCCGCGTGTCGTGCGCGTAGACCCGGTACATGTAGTCGCGCTCCTCGTCGGTCACCATCTCGAGGGTCAGCTCGTCGTGGTTGCGGAGGAAGAGCGCCCACTGGCAGCCGTCGGGAAGGTCTGGAGTCTGCTGGAGGATGTCGACGATCGGGAAGCGATCTTCCATGTGGAGCGCCATGAACAGGCGCGGCATCACGGGGAAGTGGAACGCCATGTGGCATTCGTCGCCGGCGCCGAAGTAGGCAGCCGCGTCCTCGGGCCACTGGTTGGCCTCGGCCAGCAGCATCCGACCGGAGAACTGGCGGTCGACGTGGCTGCGGAGCTCCCGGAGGAAGGCATGGGTCTCTGGCAGGTTCTCGCAGCTCGTCCCCTCCTTCTCGAACAGGTAGGGGACGGCGTCGAGGCGAAGGCCGTCGACACCGAGGCCGAGCCAGAAGTCGACGAAACGGAAGACCGCCTTGCGGACATCCGGGCTCTCGTAGTTGAGGTCCGGCTGGTGTGAGTAGAACCGGTGCCAGTAATACGCGCCGGCGACCGGGTCGAAGCTCCAGTTCGATCGCTCGAAATCCTTGAAGATGATCCGCGACCCTGCGTACCGATCCGGGGTGTCGCTCCACACGTAGTAGTCCCTCCAGCGACTTCCCGGTGGCGAGCGCCGGGCGCGCTGGAACCACGGGTGCTGGTCGGAGGTGTGGTTGAGGACCAGCTCGGTCACTACGCGCAGCCCCCGGCGGTGGGCTTCGCGGAGGAACACCTTGAAATCGTCGAGGGTTCCGCTGTCCGGGTGGATCTGCGTGTAGTCGGAGATGTCGTAGCCGTCGTCGCGGAAGGGTGACGAGTAGAAGGGCAGGAGCCAGAGCGCCGTGACGCCTAGATCCTGGAGGTAGTCGAGCCGCGTGGTGAGGCCTCGCAGGTCGCCGATGCCGTCGCCGTCGCTGTCCTGGAAGGCGCCGACGCGGATCTCGTAGAGGACCGCGTCCCGATACCAGAGCGGGTCCTGCTCTGTGCTCAGGCTGCGAGACACCGACTTGGAGCTGGAACCCGCGGCACGCTTCATGGCCGGCGCGAGGCTACCTGCGGATCGCGTCGCCGGCGAGGCGGGTCTCACGGACCCACAGGGATCGTGCCCCGGCGCAGCGCCTCCGCGGCGGCATCGAGGCGCGCGAGGAGTCCGGCCGCCTCCCCCGCGGACTCCGTGTCCCGGGAGCGCAGGGCCAGCGCGAGGGCAGCGGGGAGATTGAGCGCTCGCCCGGCGGCGAGGCGCTGCGCGTACACCGATGGCCAGTCGGGTGGGACCCGGAGCGTCCAGTTCGATTCCGAGACCGCGCCCGGCTCGTTGTAGACGTCGGTCTCTCCGAGCAGGTCGGCGAAGAAGACCATCACCTGGCGCGCGGGTCCGACGAAGAGGTCGGAGAACTCTGCCAGGGCGAGTTCCTCGGGCGACCGAGACCACGCTTCGGCCGTGGCCGCTCGCTTCCGTCGATCGGGTACGAGCCGCGAGGCGAGGTAGGCTGCGCGCGCCGCCAGTCGGCCGTCGCGCGCCCAGTCGTCGAGAACGCGCCACAGCGGCGGGGTGTCGTGGGTCCCGACCATGATCCAGTCCTCCTCGGCCGACGAGGCGCTGCGGTAGGGGTCTGCCGGGTCGCCGGGGTCGTGCTTCTGCGTCACGCGGAAGCGGCCGAGCCCGCGTGCGGCGAGTACGCGGGCGACGGGGTAAGGCAGCGTCGAGAGCACCTCGCAGGGTAGGTCTGCCGCGGATCTCCCACGCGCGCGTGCCGACGCGATGACGGAGTCGATGAGGACCGCGTACCGGTCCACCTGGTCCGGATCGAGGCGAACGACCCAGTCGTCGGCATGGCGAGTCGCGCCGCCACCCGCGCGCAGCTGATCGTGGCGGGCGATGGCGAAGCGGGCGAGGGCCGGGTGCTCGGCGACATCAGGCGACGAGAACAGCCGCGCACCGTGCTGCACCGCATGGAAGCGGTCCGGATTCCGGGAGTCGTAGACCCAGGGGTCGATGAGGCCGTGGGGATGGTCGATGCGGAGCCCGTCGAAGTCGGCAAAGACGCGATCGACCCGCGCGCGGAAGAAGCGCAGGGCAGGCCCGCCGCCGGCGACCCGCGCTGGATCGAGGACCGGGTACTCCCAGGGCTGGCCGCTCGGGTTGGTTCGCGACGGCGGGGCGCCCATGCGGTAGGTCTCGAGAAAGATGCCGGGATGGCACGCCTCGTCCTCGGGGGAGAGGCCGATCGGGAGGTCGCCGAAGAGCCGGAGGTCGAGCGTCGCTGCGAGCGTACGCAGCCGCGCGTGCTGGAGGTGGACGATCAGCTGTGCCACGCGGAATCGCTCGCGGAGCCTTGCGCGCTCTCGTGGCGATGCGCTTTCGGGAACGCGAAGACGCTCGTAGCGGGCCAGCCAGTCGGCGTTCTCTTCGTCGAAGCGCCGCCGCGCCTCCCGCAGCACGCCGTCTGCTACCGGCTCGCCGGCGATCCGGGCGGCGACCTCGTCCACGGCGGCGTCGACCGCTTGCGCCGCGGCCGCGTAGGTCACGCGCCGCAGGCCGTTTGCAGGGCGGCCCCGCACGGCTGCGAGCAGGCTCTCGGGTCTGAGTATGCCGCCCCACTCGATGTCTTCCGCAAGCGGTGCGAGCGCGATGGACAGCGGGCTCTTCGGAAAGGCCGATCCGCGGTAGGGCGAGGGATCGTTCCGGGGCGTGTCGCCCTGCGGGCCGAGCTGGAGACCGGTGAAGCCGATGGCATGGGCGAACCGGACGAAGCGCAGTCCGCCCCGGGAGTAGGGGGAGCCGCGCCCGATGTCCTCGTCGCCGTCCCCCGGAAAGCTCGCGTCGTGGATGCAGAGGGTGAGGTGGCGGATCCCGAGGCGGCGCAGCGCTTCGGCGACGCACCCGCGTAGGGCGTCGCTCGGGATCACGGCGCGCTCCGGCGACCGAGCCGCCACCAGACGGGTACCAGCGCCGTTCCGATGACGAGCAGCGAAGCGATCCATGCCTCGCGGAGTGGAAACCACGCTGGCGGTGGGCTCCCGACGAGCAGCGAGCCACATCCCGTGAGGAGCGAGAAGATCGAGAAGCCGGCGATGGCGACGGCGGCGAGACCGCGACCGAGGCGTTGCGTGTCGCTGCGCGGGTCTCGGCCCGCGGCGATGGCGACGGGCCCCCACCACCCTGGCGGGCGCGCGCGCTCGTAGAAGGTTCGCAGCAACGCATCGTCTTCCGGGGCCGTCGCCAGGGCGGCTGCGACACCGAAAAGCGTCGAACCTGCAGAGACGGCCAGGAGCCTCGCTGCCTCCTGTTCGCCAGGAAGGATGGAGAGAAGCACGGGAGCGAGCACGGCCGATGTCCCAAGAGCCACGAGCTCCCCCCATGCGTTCATCCGCCACCAGAGCCAGCGCAAGACGAGCACGACACCCACTCCGGCGCCGAGCAGCAGGCTCACCCGCCAGGCGCCTTGGATCGATCCGAGCTGGGTCATCACGACGAGGGCGATCGCGAGGATCCCGAATGTCGAGGCGCGCGCGACCCAGACGGCGCCCCGAGGTGACGGATCACGCCGCTGGAGGCTCTCGCACCACACCCGCTTGTAGAGGTCATTCGTCCAGTAGGAGGCTCCCCAGTTCAAGTGGGTGTCGAGGGTCGATGCCAGTGCAGCGAGCATTCCCGTGAGGAGCAGTCCCACGAGGCCAGGGGGAAGCAGCTCGCGAATTCCGCGGACGTAGGTCGCCTCGCGGTCGGCGACGAGAGCGTCCTGGCCGAGCGAAGGGTCGGGGGGGAAGAGCACCAGAAGACCGAGTCCGAGCGGCAGCCAGAGCAGGCTCCGGACCAGGATCTGGAGAACGACGAAGACCACCGCGGCGTGTCGTGCATCGGAGTCGCTGCGGCACGCCATGCTGCGCTGGGCGAGGTAGCCGGTGCCGTCCGAGTTGATCTGGAGCAGCCACTGCAAGCCCAGCATCGCCAGCACGGCGAACCCAGCGTCTCGTGCTTCCCCCGGTGTGAATGCGAGGAGCTGCGACGCCGTGAGGCCGCCCGGGCTCCGGCCATCGAAGCGCGCGCGGATCGCATCGTCGATCGCGTCGAGCCCTCCCGCCGCCGAGACGACCCACGCGGCATACACCGCCGTTGCTACCAGCATGACGCCGAACTGGGCGATGTCGGTCCGCACCACGCTGCGCAGACCTCCCGTCGTCGAGTAGAGCGCCGTCACGGACACCAGCGCAGTGATCGAGAGCAGATTGTTCGCCGATCGCACCGAGGCATCGCCGAGTCCGGGACCTTCGCGGGCGAATGACACACCGAGAGACCGCACGGCGCGTACCAGCGGGTCGAAGATCGACTCGGGGAGCCAGTGGTCCCAGGTGAGGAAAGGTTCTGCGATCTCCTTGGTGGCGAACAACACCATGGCGAGCACGACGCAGTTGAAGAGGGTGCCGAAGTAGAAGGCCTTGGCGATGCGAAGGGCAAGAGCGGGCCCTCCGCCGTAGCGCCGTTCGGAGAGCTCCGCGTCGGTCAGTACGCCGGATCGCCGCCAGCTCGCGGCCAGAACGAATCCCATCAGCAGGAACGCCAACGCGTAGATCCAGAGCCGCCAGAGCGAGAAGATTCCAGCCGTCGCGATCAGGCCCGTGACCAGCAGAGGCGTATCGGCGGCGAACTGGGTCGCCGCCATGCTGACCCCTGCTTGGGTTCCAGACAGGCTTCGCCCTGCGAGGAAGTAGTCGTCGAGGCCCCGGGACGCGAGGCGCCGAGCTCGCAGGCCGGAGGCGACGGCGTAGACCGCGAAGGTTCCGAGGATCGCAGCGTCGAGAAGCGTCATCCCGCAGGTTCCGGAACGACCTCGAGCAGCGAGCGCAGGAAGGCTCTGGCCTCGCGCACCGACCCGATTCGGAATGCGGCTCGGCTCGGTGCGAGCCCGACGCGAATCGACGCGCTGCCCTCGGGAAGCGCCGCGAAGAGGTCCTCGTCGGTCGTGTCGTCTCCCATGGCCAGGATGCGGGCGCCGGGCGGAAGCCCCGGGAGAAGGGGACCGACGATCCGGCCCTTGTTCACGCCGTGTGGACGAAGCTCGATCACCTTGTCGCCGCTCAGGAGCTCGACCGGCTGGTTCGAGAGCAGCTCGGTGAGGTGCAGACGCAGGTCCTTGGCCTGGAACTCGCCGTACTCGGGGTCGGCGGCGCGGTAGTGCCACGCCAGCGACGCCGTCTTCCGCTCGACCAGCGACCCGGGAGTACGCGCCGCGAACTCCTCGAGGATCGCCAGCACGGGCTCTCGCCAACCCTCGGCGAACGGTCCGTCGCAGATCCACTTGCCGTCTGCGGCGCGAGACCACAGCCCGTGCTCGGCGTGCAGGCCGATCGGAAGCCCCGCGAGCCAGACGTCGAGGATCTCGTGGGCGCGCCCGCTCACTACGTGGACGTCGGTGCGCGGCCTCGAGGCCAGCGAGCCGAGGAGCTCGAGCAGCTCCCGATCCGGCTGAGCGAGCTCAGGCGTTCGCTGGATGGGCATCAGCGTTCCGTCGTAATCGAGGAGCAGCAGAAGGTACGGTGCGGCGGCGACCGCGTGCGCCAGCTCGGCGAGCGTCTCGTGTGAGGTCGTGAGGGTCGTCCGTCCAGGTTCCGAGTGTTCTCCGACCTCCAGCGTGTCGATCGAAGCGGCGACCCAGCGATGCACGTCGTACAAGAAGACCCGCCGCCGGAGGGCCGCCATCCGGGCGCGGCGTTCGGCCTCCGGCATGGTGAGCGCCCTGTAGTAGGTGTCTGCCATCGCCGCGACGTCGTACGGGTTCACGAGCAGCGCCTCGGCGAGCTCGGCCGCCGCACCGGCGAACTCGGACAGCACGAGGACGCCGTCGCCGTCGGTTCGTGAGGCGACGAACTCCTTCGCGACGAGGTTCATTCCGTCACGGATCGGCGTAACCAGCATCACGTCGGCAGACCGGTACAGCGCCACCACGTCCTCGCGAGAAAGTCCGCGGTAGATCCAGTGGACGGGTACCCAACGGGCGGTTGCGAATGCTCCGTGGATCCGGCCGATGAGCTGATCGGCCTGGCTTCGGAAATCCTGGTAAGCAGGCACCTCGGCGCGGGAGGGGACGGCGACCTGTACGAAGCGTACGCGCTCACGCAGCTCCGGGTGCCGTTCGAGAAGCCGCTCGAACGCGAGCAGGCGGCGAGGAATTCCCTTGGTGTAGTCGAGGCGATCGACGCCGAGGAGGATCTGCTCACCGGCGTCTCCGCGCAGCGACAGGGCTTCGCGCTGGACGCTCGGATCGTCGGCCGTCGCAGCGAAGGCCCGCGCATCGATCCCCATGGGATGGACACCGAGCCGGACCTCGCGACCTTCCCACGCGACGCGGTCGATCTCGGTCGAGACTCCGAGGATCCGAAGCAGCGTCGACGCGAAATGTCGGACGTAGGCGGGCGTATGGAAGGCGACGAGATCGGCTCCGAGCATTCCGCGCAGCAGCTCTTCGCGGTGCGGCAGTGCGCGGAAGACCTCCGAGGAGGGGAACGGGATGTGGAGGAAGAACCCGATTCGTACCCCTGGGACGAGCCGCCGAACCATCTCGGGTAGCAGCAGCAGCTGATAGTCGTGTACCCAGACCCGATCGCCGGGTCGGGCCACCGACGCGACGGCCTCCGCAAACCTCTGGTTCGCGTCGGAGTAGGCGTCGAAATCCCGTACCTCGAGCGGAAGTGCGGCGACGACGTAGTGGAAGAGCGGCCACAAGACTCCGTTGGCGAAGCTTTCGTAGTATCGCTTGACCAGGTCGGAGTCGAGATCTACAGGGACGAGACGCTGCTCGATGAGCTGCGACTCGAGATGCGAACGCTCCTCTTCCGACAGCGCCGAAAGATCTCCGGGCCAGCCGATCCAAACGCCGTCACCGCTCTCGTGAGGCGTCCGAAGACCGGTTGCGAGGCCGCCGGTGCTCGCTTCGATCCGCGCGCGGCCGTCGACGGCGGCAACGCGGATCGGGAGTCGATTCGATACCACGACGAGGCGCGTCACCGGGAATTCATAACGCGACTGCGCGGAAAAGACAACCAGGACGCGTCTACCCGAGCCGCTGCTTTGCCGGTACCGTGAGTGGATGCGCAGGGGTCTGTCGGCTTCGGACGCGCTTCGGACGGTCTTGGCGGCAGCACGGCCGATGCCGCCGGAGCGCATTGCGATCCAGACCGCTGCCGGCCGCGTTCTCGCCGAGGACGTCGTGTCGGAGGTGACGCTGCCGCCGGCCGACGGCTCTGCCATGGATGGCTACGCCGTTCGCGCAGCGGATCTCGCCGGCGCTTCGGCGGACCGCCCGCGCGCTCTCGAGGTACGCTTCGAGGTGGCGGCGGGTGCGGCTTCCGGCGGCGAGATCGGCCCCGGCGAGGCGGCACGCATCTTCACCGGCGCGCCGATTCCGGCCGGCGCCGATGCCGTCGTGCGACAGGAGGACACGACGCGCGAGGGAGCCCGTGTCCTCGTCCGTGTCGCCGTAGCGCCCGGCGACGACGTGCGGCCCGCCGGCGAGGACATCCGCTGCGGAGACCGCGTCTTCGCGACGGGTACGCGCATCAGCCCGGCGCAGATCGGCGTCCTCGCGTCGCTCGGCCGCAGCCAGGTGGCCGTCCATCAGCGGCCGCGCGTGGCGATCCTGTCGGGCGGCGACGAGCTGGTCGAGATCGACGGAGATCCGGCCGGCGGACGCATCGTCTCGTCGAACTCCTACTCCCTGGCCGCCCAGTGTCGCGAGGCCGGCGCCGAGCCGGTCTATCTCGGGATCGCGCGCGACACGCCCGAGGCGCTCGAGGGTGTGCTCCGCAGGGGCCTTGGCTGCGACGTGGTGATGAGCTCGGCGGGCGTGTCGGTGGGCGACCGTGACTACGTTCGGCCCGTTCTCGAGAAGCTCGGCTGCACCCTCGAGTTCTGGGGGGTCGAGATCCGGCCGGGGCATCCCCTCGTCTTCGGCCGCTTCGGCGAGGCCGGCCCGCTGGTCTTCGGCCTGCCGGGCAACCCGGTCTCGGCGATGGTGACCTTCGAGCAGTTCGTCCGGCCCGTGCTGCTCCGCCAGCTCGGCAGGACCCATCTGTTCCGCCCGACCGTCGAAGCGACCGTCTCCGCAGCGCTTCGCAAGAAGCCCGGCCGTCTCCACTTCGAGCGCGTGTTCCTCGAGCGACGGGGCGGCGAGGTCTTCGCGCGGAGCACGGGCACGCAGAGCTCGGGTGCGCTGCGCTCGATGACGCTGGCGCAGGGGCTCCTGATCTTTCCGGCGGAGGCCACCGAGCTGCGTGCCGGCCAGAAGGCCACGGTGCAGGTGCTCGACGACGAGTTCCTTGCGGCGGAGGGGCCGGGCTTCTGAGCGCGGGATCGACGTGACGACGGAGCGCGTGGCCGGGCTCTCCGGGGCCGTGCTCCAGGGCGGCGCGTCGTCACGGATGGGAAGCGACAAGGCATCGCTGCTGCTCGGGGGCGTCCCGCTCGCGGTGCGGATCGCGCGCCTCCTCGAAGCGATCTGCGACGAGGTATTGTTCGTGGGGGGCGCCCCCGCACCCGGTACGCCGGGACGCGTCATCGCCGACCCGGAGGGCCCGCGCTGTGCGCTGCGCGGCCTCGTCGCCGCGCTCGGGGCCGCGCGCGGCGATCGCGTCCTCGTCGTCGCGACCGACCTGCCGTTGGTGACCGATGCGCTGCTTCGCGGGGTCGCCGCGCCGAGCGCCGCCGACGCCGTGGTGCCACGGTCCGGCCCGCAGCCACAGCCCCTGTGCGCAGCCTACCGCCGCGCGCCCGTTCTCGCGCGCGCACGGGAGCGGCTCGCATCGGGGAATCTCGCGCTGAAGGGGCTCCTCGACGATTTGTCGGTCGAATGGATCGACGGCGAGTGCCTGCGAGGTCTCGATCCGGACGGGACCGCGCTCGTGAACGTCAACACCCGGGAGGACCTGGCCCGCGCGCAGGCTCTTCTTGCCCGGCGCTGCGCTGGAGGGCCGGGCGGCGCCGTGCGAGAGTGAGACACGATGCCGGATCCGCCGCAGACGGGTGCGCCGCGCCGGTCGCCCTACATCACTCCCGAAGGGCGACGGCGCCTCGAAGCCGAGCTCGACGAGCTCTGGCGCGTCGAGCGCCCGCGCGTGACGCGCGAGGTGACCGCGGCGGCTGCCCAGGGAGACCGCTCCGAGAACGCCGAGTACATCTATGGCAAGAAGCGCCTGCGGGAGATCGACCGCCGCGTCCACTTCTTGCGCAAGAGGCTCGACGAGCTGCAGGTCGTGATGTCGTCCGCGGCCCAGGAGGGGAGGGTCTTCTTCGGCGCCTTCGTCACCCTCGAGAGCGAGGAGGGCGAAGAGATCGAGTATCGCATCGTCGGGCCCGACGAGTCCGACGTCGGCGCAGGACACATCAGCATCGACTCGCCGGTGGCGCGGGCGCTGCTGCGCAAGGAGGAAGGCGACGAGGTCGTCGTCGTCCGTCCAGCAGGGCGCGCCCGCTTCACCGTGCTGCGCGTCCGCTACCGGACCGAGAACGGATGACCGGCCTCGGTCAGTGCGCCGGGGGCGGGGACTGCGATGCCGCGCGCTCGCGGTCGCGGCGCCGGTCGCGGAGGTTCTGGATCGTGTAGTAGATGGCGCCAGCGAGCCAGATTGGAGCCATGACGCGGTTGAAGGTCACTGCCTCGATGTTCTCGTTGAGCCAGCCGTCGTAGCCGAACCAGATGGCGAACGCGTAGAGCAGCCCCGGCAGGAACCACGGGTGGTCGAAGGGCCCCATGGATCGCCGCGGCTCCCCTGTCGGCGCTGCGTGGGCGCTCGCCGGCTTCGTCTCGTCGGACATCCGCACCTCCCAGACCGTGTACGGCCGAAGAAGGCTAGCGCCGGGCCGGCGCCAGCGCCGCCCGCAGCCGTGCGACCTGCGCGGGCTGCGCGCGCAGCCGCACCTGCGTCCCGTGCTCGTCGTGGGCTTCCGACAGCACACGGCAGCTCCCGTGGATCTCCGAGAGCATCTCGTACCGGGCGTACGGAACGTGCAGCTCGGCCTCCTCCATGTCCCGTTCGAAGAAGGCGACGATCCGCTCGCGAAGGAGTGCGACGTCGCCGGGCCGCTTGGCCGAGACGAGGATGGCTTCCGGGAACTCTGCGGCGAGCGGTTCTTCCTGGCCTTCCGGGAGCCGGTCTCGCTTGTTGAGGACCAGCAGCACCGGCGGGTCGTCGGCGCCGATCTCGTGAAGGACCTCGCGGGTGACGGCGAGCTGGGTGCGGAAGGCCGGATCCGACGCGTCGACGACGTGGAGCTGGAGGTCTGCGCTGCGCGCCTCTTCGAGGGTCGAGCGGAAGGATGCGACGAGATCGTGCGGGAGTCGCTGGATGAAGCCCACGGTGTCCGATACGAGGATCCGCGGCTGCGTCGGAGGGTCGAGGGCGCGAACCGTCGTGTCGAGCGTGGCGAAGAGCTGGTCGGCGATGAGCACCGGGCTTCCCGTGAGCGCCCGCATCAGCGACGACTTTCCGGCGTTGGTGTAGCCGACGAGAGCGGCCGTCGCCTGCTCGGAGCGGCGGCTTCGTCGGGTGCCGGCGTCACGGTCGATCGATGCGATCTCGCGGCGCAGCTCCGCCATGCGATCGCGAAGCTTGCGGCGGTCGAGCTCGAGGTGGGACTCCCCCGCGCCCTTGCTGCCGATTCCTCCGCCCTGCCGGTCGCGGCCGGCGCCCGCCTCGCGGAGGCGAGGCGCGAGGTATGCGAGACGGGCGAGCTCCACCTGGAGCCTCGCCTCGCGGCTGCGCGCGTGGCGGTGGAAGATGGCGAGGATCACTGCGGTCCGATCGAGTACCTCGGCGCCCGTCGCCTTCTCGAGGTTCCTCGCCTGCGACGGCGTGATCTCGTGGTCGACGAGCACCGCCTCGCCGCCGCCGGCAGCGCGCACCAGCTCCTCGAGCTTGCCCTCGCCAACGACCGCGCCGTGGGCGAGCGCCGCACGCTTCTGGCTCACCTGCGCGGTGACGTCGTAGCCGAGGGTCTTCGCCAGCCGCGACAGCTCGGCGAGCGACGAAGCGTGCTCGTCGTCGGAGACCCCGGAGAGCTGGACGCCGACGACGACGGCGCGCCGGCGCTGCGGCGTACCCGCCGTCACGTTCCGATCCTCCGCATCCGGACGATCGGGCCTTCGGGCGCCGTCTCGTCCGTGAGGTCGACGTGGCCGTAGAGGCACCAGAGCTCGTCGCCCTGGGGATCGACCAGCGTCTGCATCACGTCCCA
Source organism: uncultured delta proteobacterium (assembly GCA_963710635.1). Lineage (GTDB taxonomy): Bacteria > Myxococcota_A > UBA9160 > UBA9160 > UBA9160 > MYXO. The sequence continues at coordinate 2,432,472 of CAVQAY010000004.1, read as the reverse complement.
GCGCCGGGGCGCCGTCTCGCGGAGGGCGGTGCGGTCGGCGCGCCTTGCGTCGGGAGTCGTCACGATCTCTCCGTGATCGGCGAAGAAGGGAGCGAGCGCCGCCTGGAACCGCCGCGGCTCCCACGGGTCGTCGGGATCGTGACGGACGCAGCGCGCGGCCTCCTCCCAGTCGCGGGCGGCGAGCGCCTGGACGAGACGGTGGCACTCCTGCCGGACCCGCGCCGCGAAGACGCGTGGGTCCGCAGCGAGGTCGCGTTCCCGGCGTGCGGGCAGCGCGGCGGCCTCGGCGCGAGGGCGCGACGGGTCGGGGTGGACGAGCAGCTCCCACTCCTCGACGAGGCTCGAATCGACCTGCTCGAGCATCGCGCGGAGCCAGGCGCGGATCTCCTCCAGCTCGTCGGTGCGCAGCGCTTCGGGCACCGACTGGCTGAGGGTCGTGTAGACCTGTCCGAGGTAGCGAAGCAAGAGCCCCTCGCTTCGTTCGAGGCCGAGCTGGCGAACGTAGTCGTGGAACCCGGTGAACGTCTCCGCCATCTCTCGCGCCACCGACTTCGGACGGATGTTCTCGGCTTCGAGCCAGGGATGTTTTTCGGCGAAGAGGTTGAAGGTCGCGTAGAGGAAATCTGCGAGGGGCTTCGGCCAGGTGATGTCCTCGAGCTCGCGGATCCGATCCTCGTAGGGAACTCCCTCGGCCTTCAGCTCGGCAACCCGCTGCCCCTTCGCGCGGTCGACCTGGCGGAGGAGCACGGGGCGCGGATTCTCGAGGATGGCCTCCACCAGACTGAGCACGTCGAGGGCGTGGGTGGGCGACGCCGGATCGAGGGCTGACGCGGCGTCGACCAGGTAGAGCGAGAGGGTCTGGTGCAGCGAGAAGTCGCGCTGCAGGTCCTCGGCGACCCGGACGCGGCGCAGCCCGCTCCGGGAATCCCTCGCGATCTCGACGATTCCGGCCCGGCGGAGCGACCGGAAGAGCATCGCGGCAACCCGGCGATGCCGGCGCCGCGCCCGTGCGTCCTCGTGGGAGGCGTCGATCAGCTCGGCGAGCGAACGGTAGCCGCCCCCAGGTTTCTCTGCGTCGCGTTCGCGCTGCAGCACGCTCACCAGCATTCCGTGGCTCACCGCGAAGCGCGAGACGAGCGGCTCGGGATCCCCCTCCGCGAGCCTCCGGAAGGTCTCCTCGTTCCACGGAAGGAAGCCCTTGGTGGGAGGCTTCACCTTGACCGCCTTCTTCCGTCCGGAGCGCGGGTCGGCGGCCTTCGCTTCTGCGCGGCGGTTCAGCACCACGTGCTCGGGAGCGATGCAGACGACGCTTCCGCGGTCGTCGAATCCCTTGCGGCCTGCCCGCCCTGCAATCTGCTTGAAATCTCGGATCGTGAGGATCGTCGTCTTCTCGCCGTCGAACTTGCACAGCTTCGTGAAGAGGACGGTCCGGATCGGCACGTTCACGCCGACGCCGAGGGTGTCGGTGCCGCAGATGACCTTCAGCAGCCCCTGCTGGGAGAGCCGCTCCACCAGCAGGCGATACCTCGGGAGCAGGCCGGCGTGATGGATGCCGATTCCGGCCCGGGCGAAGCGCTGCACGTCCTTGCCGTAGGGGCTGTCGAAGCGGAAGTCTCCGATCGCTTCGCCGATCCGCTGGCGCTCCTCGCGGGTCGCGACCTGTGTGCTGGTGAGGGCCTGCGCCAGCTCGGCGCACTCGCGCTGGGTGAAGCTCACGACGTAGACCGGCGCCTTGCCTTCGCGGACGAGCTTCTCGACGGTCTCGTGAAGCAGCTCCTCGCGATAGTCGAAATCGAGCGGGACGGGCCGCTCGCGGGACGTCACGTGGGCGATCTCGCGCCCGGTCCGCCGGACGACCGCCTCCTCGATCCCAAGCGTCGGCCCGAGGGTGGCCGACATGAGCAAGAACGTGGTGTTCGGGAGCGCGAGCAGCGGCACCTGCCAGGCCATTCCCCGCTCGCGGTCCGAGTAGTAGTGGAACTCGTCCATCACGACGTAGGGCGCGTCGAGCGCCTCTCCCTGTCGAAGCGCCATGTTGGCGAGCACCTCGGCGGTGCAGCACAGGATCGGGGCCGCGTAGTTGATGCTCGCATCTCCGGTGAGCATTCCGACGTTGACGGCGCCGAACTCCTGGCAGAGCGCGAAGAACTTCTCGCTGGCGAGGGCTTTCACCGGGCAGGTGTAGAACGAGCGCCTGCCTTCGGCGAGCGCCTTGAAGTGCAGCGCCGAGGCGATCAGCGACTTGCCCGATCCCGTCGGCGTCGAGAGGATCACGTGCCGGCCGGCCATCAGCTCGAGAAGGGCCTCCTCCTGCGCCGGATAGGGCGCGAGCCCCGAGGCGGAGACCCAGCCCAGAAAGCGGCCGAGGATCGCGTCGGGATCGGTCGCGTCGCCCGGCCCCGGGAGCCAGGCGAGCAGGAGGGGGCGCGGGGAGGGCGCGGGAGGGGACGGGGAGGGGACCGACACGGCATCGGAGGTTATGCCACCCGGAGCCCCGGACGAACCCCTACACCCGAGGGGCCCGGCTGCCGATGGATCCATGGGACCCGGCTCGTCGCCAAAGGGCCACCCGGAGTGTGCGTGGGCCTCTCGCTTCCTGCTCTCTGCCTGGGGCTGCTCGTCGCGAGCGTGGCGTTCGCTCGATCTCGCGCGCGTGCGCGCGCCCTCGAGCGCGCCCTCCTCGAGAGCCAGTCGCGGGTCGAGCTGGTCGTCCAGGCGATCAGCGATGGCTACATGGAGTGGGAGATCGAGACCGACACGCTGCGCTTCTCGGAACGCTTCCGCGAGCTGGTGGGACTCGCGCAGGAGGCGGGAACCGTCTACGCCAGCTTCGAGGAGCGGCTCCATCCGGACGATCGGGCTCCCACCTTCGCCGCGATGCAGGCGCACCTCGAGTGCGGCGCTCCCTACTTCGTCGAATACCGGCTCCGGGCTGCGGACGGCGGGTGGCGCTGGTTCGAGTCGCGGGCGATGACTGTCCGCGACTCCGGTGGGCGCCCCATCCGCGTGATCGGGAGCGTCACCGACATCGACGGCCGCAAGCGCGCCGAGGCGTCCGCCCGGGTGCGGACCCAGGAGATCGAGCAGGCCCACGACCGGATCGCCGAGCAGGCTCGGTCGCTGGCGGCGCTCAACCGGGAGCTGGCGCTGGCCCGCGACCAGGCGCTCGACGCCGCCCGCGCCAAGACCGCCTTCCTCGCCAACATGAGCCACGAGATCCGGACCCCGATGAACGCAGTGATCGGGATGACGAGCCTGCTGCTCGAGACCGACCTCGCTCCCGAGCAGCGGGAGCTGGGCGAGACGCTGAGGGGGTCCGGCGAGCAGCTCCTCGGCCTGGTGGACTCGATCCTCGACTTCTCGCAGCTCGACGAAGGCAGGATCAGCATCGAGCACGCCGACTTCTCGGTTCGCGAGGTGGTCGACGACTGCCTGTACCGCGCGAGGAACGGAGCCGAGGCCAAGGGGCTCGGCCTCGAGGCCGAGATCGCGGGCGACGTGCCGGCCTACGTGTCGAGCGATCCCGGTCGGCTGCGCCAGGTGCTCGACCACCTGCTCGCGAATGCGATCAAGTTCACCCAGCACGGCAGTGTGACCGTCTCCGTCCGGGGAATCGCAGGTGACGCACACGACGCGCGGCTCGTCTTCTCGGTTGCCGACACGGGGATCGGCATTCCCCCCGATCTGCACGCCCATCTGTTCCAGCCATTCACGCAGGCCGACGAATCCAATTCCCGCCGCTACGGAGGCACCGGCCTCGGCCTCGCCATCTGCAAGAAGGTGGTCGAGATGCTCGGCGGAAAGATCGAACTCGAGAGCAGCCCCGGACAGGGGTCGACCTTCCGCTTCAGCGTGAGGGTCGAGGTGAAGCACGCAGCCCCTGCGCTGACGCTCGCTTCCGCGGAGCTGCGCGGGGTCCGGGTCCTGGTGGCCGAGCCCCGCGAGCGCGAGCGCGCGGTGCTGCGCCAGCAGCTCGAGGGCCTCGGTGTCGAGGTCGAGTCGGCTCCCGACGCAGACGCACTGGTCGCGAGGGCGCGCACGGCAGCGGGAGAGGCGCAGCCCTTCGATCTGGCGATCGTCTCGGATGCGCTGCCCGGTGACGCTGCGTTCCGTCTCCCGGCGAAGCTCCGCGCGGTTCCCGAGCTCGCGGGCCTCCAGCTCGTGCTGGTCTCGAGCGCCCTCTCACGGCGCACCGCGGTTCGCGCCCGCGAGACGGGGTTCGTCGCGCGGCTGCTCAGCCCGGGGCGCCAATCGTACCTTCACGACGCGATCCTCGGGGCGCTGCCCGAGAGGCGCCCAGCGCCTGCCGGCGATGGACCCGCCCGGGGCGACCACCAGCCCGCATCCGGCCCGCGCGTACTGGTCGCCGAGGACAACCCCGTCAACCAGAAGCTCGCCCAGCGGCTCCTCCAGAAGCTCGGATTCGAGGTCGAGGTCGTGGAGAACGGGCTCGAGGCAGTGAAGGCCATGGCGCGCGGTGCGTACGACGCCGTGCTGATGGATTGCCAGATGCCCCGCATGGACGGCTTCGAGGCTACGCGCGAGATCCGACGCCGCGAGGGAGCCGACCACCGCACGCCGATCATCGCCGTCACCGCCAACGCCATGCCAGGCGACCGGGAGCGCTGTCTCGAGGCGGGAATGGACGACTACGTCGCCAAGCCCGTCAAGCGAGATGCCCTTGCCCAGGCGCTCGAGCGCTGGCTCGGCCGCGGCCAGCGGTCCGAGGCCTGCGCCGGCTGACGCCCGGGTTCCGGGCCTCCCTCCCGGGCGGGTCTCCGCCCGTGCCCGGGGGATCGCGCTACAGCCCTCGAATACCGGGCCCGCTCGGCACGCCAGAGGGAAGCGGGGGAAGAAGCTACCGTCCGCGCACCCGACAGGAGGTTTCGTGAAATCCCGACCGCTGCTCCGAGGGACCCTTGCCGCCGCGCTGCTCGTCACCGCCGCTTCGTCCGCGGGGGCGTTGCCACGCGGCGTCACGGACGGGGCCGAGCGTCGAGGGCATCACGGAGTACCGGCTCGAGAACGGGCTTCGCGTACTGCTGTTCCCCGATGCGTCGAAGAAGACGATCACGGTCAACGTGACCTATCTGGTGGGATCCCGGAACGAGGGCTACGGCGAGACGGGAATGGCCCACCTTCTCGAGCATCTCCTGTTCAAGGGCACCGCGCGGCATCCGAACCTCACCGACGAGATGAGTCAGCGGTTCTCTGCCATGAACGGAACGACGTTCTACGACCGGACCAACTACTACGAGACGTTTCCGGCGTCGCAGGAGACCCTCGAGTGGGCCCTCGCCATGGAGGCCGACCGCATGGTGGCCTCCCGCATCGCGAAGAGCGATCTCGACAGCGAGATGAGCGTCGTACGAAACGAGTTCGAGCTCGGCGAGAACCGTCCGACGAGCGTCCTGTTCCAGCGCATGATGAGCACGGCGTACCTGTGGCACAACTATGGGAATTCGCCGATCGGAGCTCGGGCCGACATCGAGAACGTTCCGATCGAGCGGCTGCAGGCCTTCTACCGAACCTACTACCAGCCCGACAACGCGGTCCTGCTGGTGGCGGGAAGGTTCGATCCCGACCGAGGCCCTCGCCACGATCGCGAAGACCTTCGGATCCATTCGCCGCCCCGTCCGCAGGCTCCAGCCGACGTACACCATGGAGCCGACCCAGGATGGCGAGCGGCGTGTGACGCTTCACCGTGTCGGAGACGTCCAGGCGGCGGGCGCGATCTACCACGTTCCCGCTGCGACGCATCCCGATACCCCCGCCCTCTCGATCCTCTCCGACGTACTCGGGAGCACTCCGTCGGGGCGCCTGTACCGGTCGCTGGTCGAGACCGGCCTCGCGACGTCGGTGACGTCCTGGAGCCTCGGCCTGCGGGAGGCCGGGAGCCTGACCTTCCTCGTGCAGGCTCCCCGCGACGCCGATCCCGAGAAGATCGTCGCGACGCTGACCGCCACGATCGAGGGCCTTCCGGCGGAGCCCCCGACCGCCGAGGAGGTCGACCGGGCCCGCAACGAGATCCTGCGCGACCTCGAGATCAGCCTCGCCGACCCGAACGAGCTCGGAGTCGAGCTGTCGGAGTTCATCGCCGCCGGCGACTGGCGCCTCGTCTTCCTCTACCGCGACGCGGTCGAGCAGGTGACCCCGGAGCAGGTGCTCTCCGCCGCGCGGAGCTACCTCAAGCCGTCGAACCGGACCATCGGCGTGTTCGTCCCGACCGACGCGCCCGACCGTGCCGAGATCCCGCCGCCGCCCGACGTCGACGCTCTCGTGGCCGGCTACCAGGGACGCGCTGCTCTCGAGGCCGGCGAAGCGTTCGATCCGACTCCGCAGAACATCGCGGCGCGCACGTCGGTCGAGGCGCTCGACAACGGCATGAAGCTCGCTCTCCTGCCGAAGAAGACGCGTGGCGAGGCGGTGTCGGCCGTGCTGGCGCTGCGCCTCGGCGACGAAGCCTCTCTGGAAGGCCGTGCGACGGCAGCCGACCTCGCGGCGGCGATGCTCGCCCGCGGAACGAAGACGATGACGCGCCAGCAGATCCAGGACCGCCTCGCGGCGCTCCGTGCGGAGATGAGCGTCTCGGGGGATGCGCAGGACGTGACGGTCCGGATCAAGGCCCGCCGCGACACCCTCGCCGACGTGCTGCGGCTGGCCGGCGACCTGCTGCGCAATCCCGCCTTCCCCGAGGCAGAGCTCGATCAGCTCGTTCGCGAGCAGGTGACGGCCATCGAGCAGCACCGCCGGGACCCGCGCACCGCGGCGATGAACCGGCTCCGGCGGCAGCTGAGCCCGTATCCGCAGGGCCACCCGTTCTACGTCGCCAGCTTCGACGAGGAGATCGCCGCCCTGCGCGGCACGAAGCGTGACGACCTCGAACGATTCCACGAGGCGTTCTACGGCGCAGCCGATGGCCTCTTGTCGGTGGTCGGTGACTTCGACGCCGATGCCGTGCGGCCCCTCGCCGCCGAGCTGTTCGCCGACTGGCGGAGCGCGACGAAGTACGTCCGCATCCCCGAGCGGCCGATCCGGACCGAGACGGCGAAGGAGGTGATCGATCTGCCCGACAAGGCGAGCGCCGTCTTCTTCGCCGGGGCGCCGCTGCGGATCGGACAGAACCACCCCGACTATCCGGCCTTCGTGCTCGCCGACTATCTGCTCGGGGGAGGGTTCCTGAACTCCCGGCTCGCCACCCGGATCCGCCAGAAGGAGGGCCTCTCCTACGCGGTGGGATCGGCCGCCAACGCCTCCGCCTTCGAGGAGCGCGGGACCTGGCTCGCCTATGCGATGTCGGCGCCCGAGAACACCCGCAAGGCGGCTGCCGCCGTCGACGAGGAGGTGCGCCGCGCCCGCGAGAGCGGCTTCGACGCCAAGGAGGTCACCGACGCGAAGGCGGGGCTGCTCTCGGAGCGCAAGGGAGAGCGCGCCGACGACGACACCGTGGCCCGCCTGCTCGTCCAGCGGCTCCACGAAGGGAGGCCCCTCGACTGGGACGCGGCGTTCGAGGCGAAGATCGACGGGCTCACCCCCGGCGCGGTGAGCGCTGCGCTGCGCGAACACCTCGATCCGAGCCTGGTGACGACCGTCGAGGCCGGGGACTTCTCGAAGTAGCGCCGAGCAGCCACGGATCCGCCGGCGCGCCGCTCATCCTTCGAGCAGCGCCAGGAGGTCCTCGCGCGTGAGCGCGGCGGCGCCGCCGGCCTCGCCGAGGGCCGCACGGGCGATGTCGCGCTTTCGCTCCTGGAGCGCGAGGATGCCTTCCTCGACCGTGTCTTCCGACACGAGTCGGTGTACGATGACCGGCCGGACCTGGCCGATCCGGTGGGTGCGGTCGGCCGCCTGGTCCTCGACGGCCGGGTTCCACCACGGATCGAGGAGGAAGACGTGGTCGGCGGCGGTGAGGTTGAGGCCGACGCCGCCGGCGCGCAGCGAGATGAGCAGCACCGGCGGCCCTCCCGGGTCCTGGAAGCCCGCGACGACGGCGCCGCGATCGCGGGTCGAGCCGTCGAGGCGCAGGAAGCCAATCCCGGCGCGCACGAGCTCCGGCTCGACCAGGTCGAGGAGGCTCGTCCACTGCGAGAAGACGAGCGCCTTGTGCTCCTCGGCCACGACCTCGGCGAGGGTCTCGACCAGGAGATCGACCTTCGCCGATCTCTCGGCGTACTGCCCGGGGACGAGTGCCGGATGGCACGCCGCCTGGCGCAGCCGCAGCAGCGCCTCGAGCGCAGCCATCACGCCACCGCTCGCCGCGAGCTTCTCGTGCACCTCGCGAAGCGTCGCCGCGCGCACCGTGTCGTAGATCGCGCGCTCCTCGTCGCCGAGGACGCATCGCAGCACCACGTCGGTTCGCGGAGGAAGCTCGGGAGCGACCTCGGCCTTGGTGCGCCGCAGTACGAACGGGCGGATCCGCTCGCGAAGCCTCGCGGCGGCCCCCGGCTCGCCGCCGGCGATGGGTCGCGCCACGCGAGCGTCGAACTCCTCCCGCGAGCCGAGAAGACCGCGGTTCAGCAGGTGCAGCTCGCTCCACAGCTCGTCGAGACGGTTCTCGACGGGGGTCCCGGTCAGCGCCATGCGGAAGGTGGCGTCCAAGGAGAAGGCCGCCCGCGTCACCTGGCTGTCGGGGTTCTTCAGGTTCTGCGCCTCGTCGAAGACGATGGTCTCCCAGCGTTCCTGCGCGAGCGCATCGGCGTCGAGCCGCAGGAGGGCGTAGGTCGTGATCGTCACGTCGGCGGTCGGGTCGAGCGTACGCTTCGCCCCATGGTAGGTGGAGACGCGCAGCGCGGGCCGGAAGCGCAGGGCCTCGTCGCGCCAGCCGTGAAGAACGCTCGTGGGCGCCACCACCAGCGTCCGGCCGCGGACCGCGCACAGGGCCTCGAGCGTCTTGCCGAGGCCCATGTCGTCGGCGAGGAGCGCCCCGAGGCCGGCGTCGCGGAGGAAGCACAGCCAGTCGACGCCGCGGCGCTGGTAGTCGCGGAGGATCGCCGTGAGGTCGGCCGGCAGCGGCGCCGCCGGGATCCCCTCGAACCCGTCCACCAGCGCCCGAAGGCCCTCGAAGGCAGGCGGGCGCGGCTCTCCGAGGGCGTCGCACAGCCGCGCGAGGTCCGGGAGCGCTGCACGCGGGAGCCGTCCCTTCGCGTCGCGCGCCGCGAGGAGGTCGGCGATCCGGTCACCGAAGCGTGCGAGCCAATCGGCCGGAAGCGGGGCGAAGCCGGCGCCCGGGAGCGCGACCAGCGGCTCGCCGTCGCGCCAGGCGCGGATCACCGCGTCCGCGCCGACGCTCGGGACGCCTGCGCCGCGGCGGCTCGCGTCGGCCGCGCCGCCCGCGGGCTCGAAGCGCAGGTCGAATCCCTCCCCCATGACGCGTAGGCGCGGCTCGAGGGGCGGCGCTTCGAAGAACCCCTCGTGGCCGTGTCCGCGAAGCTCCCCCCGGAATCGCTCGAGCCTGCGGGCGAAGCGCACCGCGTCGGCACCCCGGAGCTTCGTGCGATGGCCTGGGGCGAGCTCGAGCTCCGTCGCCAGCTCGCGGACGAGGCGGGCCTCCGCCACCTCGTCGCGCAGGGGAAGCGCGCCGCCGAGGTGGACGAGGCGCCCCGCATCGACGCGCGCCATCGGCGGCTGCCCGTAGACGATCGTCGCCAGGACCGAGAGGTCATCGCCTTCGCGCTGCACGTCGAGAAGGATCCGCGGCGGCTCGGTCGCCCGCCGTGGCAGCCGCCGGGTCCGGACCTCGACCGGGACCCGCTGCTCGAGGCCGGGCAGTACCTCCGCCACGAGGCGCGGCACGTCGTCCACGCCGAAGTAGATGCCGCGCGGCAGGTCGGCGAGCTCGCGCCCCGTGAGGCCGGTCTGACCGACGGCGCGCAGCTCGTCGCCGAGCAGGACCGCGCCGTTGGAGAAGGTCTCGGTGACGCGCGGGTCCCGCACCAGCGAGAGGCGGAAGCCGTCGTTCGCGTCCTCGACGATGCCGAGCGGAAGCGCCGGTTCAGCGCTCGCGCGGAGGTTCGTGTCCCCGAAACGGACATCTCCGGCCGCGGCCAGCGCCGCGACGATGCGCGTCATCGCCGGAGGTTCGATGGCACCGCGAAGCTTCGAGCCGAGAGCCCGCTCGATCTCGACGTCGGCCTCGGTGGCGAGGAAGGGCGGTCCGTCGACGCGCCCCGATGCCACACCCGCGAGGGTTCCCGGGAGGCGGCTCTCGCGATCGCCCTGCACCACGACGCGCTCGATCGCGAGGGCGCCGCCCTCGCGCGAGAGGCGGTAGCCGATCCGGCCCGGCGCACCCCGGGCGCTGGGAAGGGAGCCTCCCCCTTCGCGTATGCGCCGCAGCGCGATCACCGCCGCCGCTACGTGGACGCACGGGTCTTCGCTTCCCGCGCAGTCGCACGCCCACTCGGCGTCTCGCGGGTAGAGCGTCACCGTGGGCGCGACCAGACCCCCACGCGTCGAGACGCGAAGGGTGACCTCGGCGCCGGAGTCGCTCTCTCCCGAGACGGCGCCTGCCCGCGCCAGCTCGACCCCGCTCGACCACGTTCCGCGCGAGCACGCGTCGCGCACGGCGTCGAACAGCTCCTGCAGGTCCACGGTCTGCGGCACGCGGCGGAGGGTACCGGTGGGGGCGGCGGGAGGCGGCCCCCGGCTCCGTCGCGCCCGGCCCGGTTGCCATCGGCTCACCGGACATGCTTGACTTGCCGCCAGGAGGCCCGCCGTGCGGGGCTGGCGGGTGCCAGCTTCCGCCAGCTCCGGGCCCGGGAGGGTGTCATGGCCTCGGCCGCGCTCGTCGCCAGCCTCGCGCTGGTCGTCTACATGGGGATCGTCCTCAGCGTCGGGCGCGCACGACTGCGCTACCAGGTCGAGGCGCCCGCCGTCACCGGGAATCCCATCTTCGAACGGCACTTCCGGGTGCAGCAGAACACGGTCGAGCAGCTGGTGATCTTCTTCCCGGCGCTCTTCCTCTTCGCGCACCTCGTGAGCGACGGGTGGGGGGCGATCCTCGGCCTCGGCTTCGTCGCCGGCCGCGTGATCTACGCCATCGGCTACGTGAAGGACCCTGGGCGCCGCGGGCCGGGCTTCCTGATCTCGAGCCTCGCCAACGCGGCGCTCGTCGTCGGAGCCCTCGTCGCGAGCATCCAGGCGGTGATCGCGGGCTGACCGCGCCCGGCCGGGTCCCGACTCAGTCGAGCGGGTAGCGCCGGAACGCGGCCCACCCGGCGAGGCCGAGCAGCCCCGCCGCTGGACCGCAGAGCAGGACCCCGAGCGGCCGATCGGCCGTGTTGCCGAAGATCGTGAAGAGCTGGGTCGCGATGAGGGGCCCTACGCCGAACGAGATCTTCGTCATGAGCCCCTGCATGCCGAAGTACATCGCCTCGCGACGAAGGCCCGTTCGCTGCTCGTCGAAATCGATGACGTCGGAGATGAGGACACGTCCGAGGACGAGCATGGTGCCCACGGGGACGCCGACGCTGGCGAGCAGCACCAGGTAGGTGGCCACCGGCCAGGGAGAGATCGCCACCAGGGGCATCGCGGCGAACTGCAGCGACATCACGAGGAGCGCGAGGCCATAGAGTTGCTTCTTGCCGTGGCCGTCGACGAGGCGCCGGAGGAACGGCAGTACCGTCGCCGCCACGACGTAGACGAGCGCCGCTCCGAGGGAAGCCGTCCCCTCGCTGGAGTGGAGGACCGAGCGGGCGAAGTACGGAACCGCCGTGATCAAGATGTTGGTGCCGATCAGGAACACGCTCAGGGGGAGCACCAGGGGCAGGAACGCCGGGTTCCTCACCGACTCCATCACGGCGTTCCGGAAGGAGAGGTGGCCGCCGTCGGGAACCACGGCCGGACGCTCGCGGACGGCTCCCATGGCCGTCGCGACGAAGAACAGGATGAGGCTGCCGCAGACCACCGCCTGCGGCTCGAAGCCGTTGCGGAAGTGGACGCCCAGGATCTCGACGCCGCCGCGCCAGGCCGCCACCAGCGGGCCGAGGACGAGATTGCCGAGGATGATCACGAGGACCGAGAAGCCCGTCATCATCGAGGCGATTCGGGTCCGCGCCTCGGTCGTGCGGGCGATCTCCGGCAGGAGCGCCAGGTACGGCGCTCCCACCATGGTGAACGCGCACCAGAAGATGGTGCTCAGCACCACCAGGTAGGCGGTCGTTTCGAAGGGATGCCCGGGGCCGAAGGGCGGAAAGAAGAGGCCGAGCAGCATGAGCACGAGGATCGGAGCGCCGGCCGCCATGAACGGCTTCCGGCGCCCGAAGCGGGTGCGTGCACGGTCGGAGAGGAAGCCGACCACGGGCTCGGCGAAGCCGTCGACGACGCGGCCGACCAAGAGCGCGGCCCCCACCGTCGCCGCAGGTAGGAGGGTCACCGCACCCGGAACGTCGGCAGGCGGCGCGTAGAGATACGGGAGCCACGACAGGAGCGGCTGGGCGACGTCGAGGGCGATGTTCCCCGAGGCGTAGGCAACGGACCTTCCCGTGGAGATCGGCTCTCCGGAAGGCGTCGTCTCCGCGCCCTCCGCGGCTCCCGGCACGGGTGGCCTGGTCCGCCGGTCAGCGGCCCGGCGCCAGCGACCCGCGCTTCTCGCGGACCAGTGCCAGGAGCGCCTTCTGCGGCTTCACGAACTTCTCGACGCCCTCGCGCATCAGCACCTCTTCCAGCTTCGCCGGATCGACCTTCTGTTCGATCTCACGGACGACGGCGTCGGGGGGAAGCCGGTCGATGTTGCGCGCGTAGCGCTTGCCGAGCGTCTCGACGGCATCGTTGGTGGCGGGAGGATTCGTCTGGATGTCGCTTCCGGCCAGCGCCTCGACGTACTTGTCGGGCGGGTCCTCCTTCTTCTTGGTGCCGGTGCTGGCGAAGATGATCTCCTGCTGCGAGCGGGAGGCCCTTGTCCTTCCAGAAGGCCTGGTTTTCGCGCCAGAGCTGCTTGACGTTGACGATGCCGACCTGTCCCTGTGCGCCGGGGCCGAGGTCCTTGCAGTGCTCCTCGGTGTAGACGTCGACCCGGGAGACGAAGATGCTGTAGACGCTCTTGAAACGTCCGAGGTCCGCGCGCCGCTGGGAGCCGCGCCAGACGGCCTCGCGTGCGATCTCGTACTGTCGTGCAGTGAAGATGAGCGTCACGTTCAGCGTCACGCCAGCGGCCGCCAGATCCTCGAGGGCGCCGAGCCCGGCGGGAGTCGCGGGAACCTTGATCATTCGGTTCTCGTGCCCGGCAGACCACTTCTTCCCGAGCTCGACGTAGCGCGCGACGCGGGCCGCATGGGGCGGTCCGCTCTCGGGGTCTTCGAGGAGGGGGTCGATCTCGAAGCTGACGTAGCCGTCGTCGCCGCGCGTCTCCTTCCAGACCGGGTGGAAGACCGTCTGCGCATCCTTCACCAGCTCGTCGGTCATCGCCCAGCAGATGGCGGAGTCGTCGAGCCCTCGTGCGATGTGGTCTGCGAGCTGCGCGTCGAACCGACCGGTCCGGATCAGGTCGGAGATGATGATCGGGTTCGACGTCGCTCCGGTCGCCCCGCCGGCGCGCGCCTTCCCGACGAGATCCGGGTCGATGGAGTCGAGCCAGAGCTTGGTGCCGCAGTCGATCAGCGAACGAAGTCCCGAGGTCATCGGCGTTCCCTCCCGTCCCCGCCGAGCGTACCGCGGCGGCCACCGCCTGTCCGGGAGGCGGCTCTACCGCACGCAGTCGGCGAGCAGCTCGAGGACGGCGGGGTCGCGGGTACCCGCGATGAGCGTCGTCACCGGGCTCTTCTTCCAGGCCTCGATCCGCTCGCGGATCCGGCCGGGAGGGCCGCACAGCGAGATCTCGTCGCACAGGGCGTCGGGGACCGCCGCGATCGCTTCCGCGCGCTTGCCGGCGAGGAAGAGGTCCTGGACCCGCAGCGCCTCCTCCTCGAACCCCATCCTGCGGATCAGGTTGAGGTGGAAGTTCTGGTCGCGCGCGCCCATGCCGCCGATGTAGAACGAGAGCGCCATCCGCACCGGCATGAGCGCAGCGCGGACGTCGTCGGCGACGTTGACCGTCACAGTACACGCGATGTCGAAGTCGGGCTTCTTGTTCCGAAGCGACTCGGCGTAGAGGTCGTGCCGGTAGGGTGAATAGAAGATCGGCAGCCAGCCGTCGGCGATCTCGGCGGCGAGGGCGACGTTCTTCGGCCCCTCGGCGCCGAGGTAGATCGGGATCTGCGGCCGCCGGGGATGGACGATCAACTTGAGCGGCTTGCCGAGACCGGTGCCGCCCGGGTACGGCAGCGGGTAGTGCTCGCCGTCGCTGGTGAGGGGCTCCTCGCGGGCGAGGGCCTTTCGGACGATCGAGACGTACTCGCGGGTACGCGCGAGGGGCTTCGGGAAGGGCTGGCCATACCAGCCCTCGACGACCTGAGGCCCCGAGACTCCCATTCCGAGGAGGAGGCGGCCCTGGGAGAGATGGTCGATGGTGGCGGCGGTCATTGCGACACACGCTGGTGTCCTGGCCGAGATCTGCATCACCGCCGTCCCGAGCTTGATCCGCGAGGTGCGCGCCCCGATCCAGCAAAGCGGGGAGAAGACGTCCGAGCCGTACGCCTCGGCGGCCCACACCGAGTCGAAGCCGAGCCGTTCCGCCTCGAGCACCAGGTCGATCGGGTCCTGCGGCTGCGCGCCCCAGTAGCCGAGCATGAGACCGAGCTTCATCGCAGGCCCTCCGTCCCCGGGGTCGTCCGGGCCCGGGAACGGTACCCGACCGGGCGAAAACCGACCCGGGCCGGGGATGGCTCCCCGCCGGTCTTGCGGCACTCTTGGCGATGCTCCTCCATCGCCTTGCGCCCGACCCGTGTGATCGCCGGGATTCGGCCGAAGGTGACCCGACAGGAAGATCATGCGACGCACGTCTTCCACGACTGCCCTCCTGCTCGTCCTTCTCCTCGCCGGGCTCTCCGGTGAGGCATCTTCGGCCTCTGTGGCCTCGCCGCCGGCGCGGCGCGACGTGGGAGACCTGATCGTCCTCGAGGTCTCGGGCACCTACGAAGAGATGGGCCGCCAGCAGGCCGAGCTGCTCGGCGACGACCTGCGCCGCGTCTGGGTCCGGCAGAAGGCCGACCACGACCGCGCCGTCGCCCGGGGAGGCTTCGGCGCGAAGGCGCTCGACGCGGTGGGGATTCCTCTCTGGGCCGCCGTCGGCGGCGCCTTCGACGACAGCTCGCTCCACGAGGAGCTCGCCGGGATGGCGCAGGGGCTCGGCGTACCCCGCAGCGACCTGATGCGCGCGCTGCTCTCTCTTGGCGGAGGCTCGACGGTCTTCGCGGCGACGCGCAGCGCGACGGCCGACGGCGGGGCCCTCATCGGCCGCAACGTCGACTGGGACGATGCGCTCGGCGCCCGGCGCCCGATGGTGGTGCGCTACCGCCCGACCAACGGCGACCTCGAGCACCTCTTCGCCGGCTGGCCGCTCGTCGGTCTTCCGACCGTAGGCGTCAACGCCGCCGGCTTCGCCCTCTCGTTCAACTACTTCGAGACCGACCCACAGGTGGGAATGCTCCTCCCCCAGTGGCCCCACCGGCGCGCGCTGCAGACCGCGCGCAGCGTCGCCGAGGGGATCGAGATCTTCGTTACGGCCCGCGAGCGCGGCATCTCGACCTTCATGGTGATGGCCGATGCCGCCGGCGACCTCGCAATGGTCGAGTGCTCACCGAAGCGCTGCGCCGTCTTCCGGCCGGAGGGCGACTGGTTCGCCCAGAGCAACCACGCGCGGACTCCCGAGATGATCCCCTTCGACCGCTACCGCTCGCCCGATTCCTTCGATCGTCTCGCGGGGATGGAGTCCGCCGTCCGCCCACACGCCGGCGGACTCACGCCACAGGTCGCCGCCGAGATCCTTCGCGACCGCAGCACCCACCCGTGGCCGAACGCATCGAACGTCGCGAACCTCTACGTCCTGAACGCCGCCGTCGTCCACCCGGCGACGCGGACCCTCTGGCACGCGACGACCATGGAGCCTTTCGCGCCCTTCGGCGCCTACGAAGGCTTCTCGCTGACGCCCGGCGAGGCGCCAGGACAGCTCCCGGCGTCGTCCTTCTCGGGGAGCGCTGCCGAGACGCGGGAGCGCGCATCGATCGAGCGCGCGCGGCGGGCGCTCCATGCGGCCGACGCCGGTCGCTGGGACGACGCGGCGACGCTTCTCGATCTCCTTCTCGCCGAGCAGCCCCCCGTCCTCGATCCCGCGCGCGTGGCCCTCGCCGCCGGGTGGGCGAAGCTCGCCGCAGGCGACCCGGCGGGTGCCCAGGCCGTTCTCGCGCCGGCGCGCGCTACCGCCGCGTCCGACGACGTTCGCATCGACGCCCTGTCGCTCTCCGCGCTCGCCGCCGATCGGCTCGGCCGGCGCGACGAGGCAGTGGCGCTCTACGCGGCAATGCTCGCGCTCGTCGACGCCCATCCGGAGTGGAACGTCTACGGGCGCCATGCGGATCTCGCCCGGCGCGGGATCGCCGGGCCGCTCCCCGACGCGAAGCCCGTCACGAGCCCGTACGTGCTGCGCGTTCCATACTGAGCCGTCGCAGGGCGAGAGGACGGCGGAACACCCGGAGCCGACGGGCCCCGCATGGGGCGCGGTAGCATCCAGGTCTCACCCGAAAGGAGCCGCCTTGCCGATGAACGTCCAGTCGATTCCGAACGTGAGCGACCGCATCAACCAGATCCGGCTGCTGACGGCGGAGATCGTCAACAAGGAGATCCTCCCCCACGAGAACGAGCTGTGGGCTGCGCGGCGGCCGGGAGCTCCGGAGGCCACGCGGCACCGCGCGCGAGCGCTGCGAGAGGAGATCAAGGCGAAGGTCAAGCAGGCGGGGCTGTGGGCGCCGCACCTGCCCGAAGAGTACGGCGGCTGCGGCCTCAGCTTCCTCGAGCACGCCTACATGAACGAGGTGCTCGCCTACACCCTCGGCGCGGCCACCCTGTTCGGCGTCGTCGCGCCGAACTCGGGGAACCAGAAGATCCTCGCCAAGTACGGAACGCCCGAGCAGATCCGCAAGTGGCTGATCCCGCTCACCGAGGGAAAGCTCGAGTCGGGCTTCTCCATGACCGAGCCCGACAGCGCTGGGTCCGATCCGAGATCGATCCGCACCACCGCGCGCCGCGAGGGCAACGAGTGGGTGATCAATGGCCTCAAGTGGTTCACGTCCAACGGCAAGCGCGCCGACTTCTTCATCGTGATGTGCCGGACCGAGGACCCTTCGGGGCCGGCCGAGCGCAACGGCAAGATGACGCAGATCATCGTTCCGCGGGATACGCCGGGCGTCACGATCCTGCGCGCGATCGAGGTCTGGGGACAGGACAGCGATCACTGCGAGATCTCCTACGAGAACGTCCGCGTTCCCGTCGACAACCAGCTCGGCGGGACCGGGTCGGGACACCGTGCGGCGCAAGACCGTCTCGGCGCAGGCCGCGTCTACCACTGCATGAACTCGGTTGGACAGATGTGGCGCGCCTTCGATCTCATGGTGCAGCGTGCTGCCGAGCGCGAAGTGCACGGCGGGAAGCTCGAGACCAAGCAGTTCGTCCAGGGCTTCATTGCCGATTCGTACATCGACATCCAGGCCGCGCGGCTCATGACGATCCACTGTGCCGAGCGGATGGACAGCGGGCTCGATGCCCGCACCGAGATCTCGGCGATCAAGATCTTCGTTCCCGAGGCGTACTCGAGGGTCGTCGACCGGGCGATCCAGGTATGGGGAGCGGCGGGCGTGTCCGGCGATCTGCCGCTCGCCGCCATGTACCAGGGCGCCCGTACCCTGCGCCTAGCGGACGGTCCCGACGAGGTGCACAAGATCTTGATCGCGAAGAACGTCCTGCACCGCCATCACGCCGGAGAGAGCTGGGACTTCGGGAACTGATCGAGCCCTCGCGGCGACACCGGCCTCGCCGCACCCCTGACGAATCTGCAACAAACACATCCAACAAACCGTCAGGTAAAGGGATTTTCTTCTAGACCGCCGGATCTCTCCGATATGACGCTGAACATACCCTCACTCATGAAGAATGATTCATTCTCTACGTCGACCCAGCGAGTGGAGGATGACGGACGGTGATCGAGAGGCGTCCCGAAGCGGTGGCACCGGCGAGCCGCGCAGCGCGGCAGCGGATGCGGACCCGCGAGAAGCTCGTCGAGGCCGCGCGGGTCGTGATCGCGCGCAAGGGAATCGACGCCACCACCATCGCCGACATCACCGGCGAGGCCGACGTCGGGATCGGCTCCTTCTACAACCACTTCGAGTCGAAGGAGCGCCTGATCGAGACGCTGGTGGCGCAGGCGATCGAGACCCACGGCATTGCCCTCGATCGGCTCGTCGATGACGTTGCCGACCCGGCGGAGCGCTTCGCGATCTGCGTCCGCCACACGATCCGCATGGCGGACCACGATCCGGTGTGGGCGTGGTTCACGGTTCGTGCGGGCATCTACTTCCGCGAGCTCGAGTCGGGCCTCGGCGTCCGGCTGATCCGCGACCTTGCCCGCGGGATCGAGGCGCGGCGCTTCACGCCGCGGGATCTGCGGTCGGCACTGGTCGTGATCGGAGGCGCCACCGTGGCGGCGATGCAGGGAAGGCTGCTCGGGCTACCGGACCTTCCACCGGACTCCGGAATCGCCGAGAACCTGCTCCGCATGCTCGGGGTACCCGCCGCCGAGGCCGAGCGGATCGCGAGCCGGCCTCTCGGCGACGTCACTGCGGAGCCCGTGCGTACGGGAACGCGAGGAGAAGAGCGATGAGCCCTGCCGATGGCACGCATCCGGCGCCGGCGCGCCAGGTGGCGATGGTCTTCGATCTCAACAAGTGCATGGGATGCCAGAGCTGCGCGGTCGCTTGCAAGATGATCTGGACGCGGGAGGCCGGCGAGGAGCAGCAGTGGTGGTGCACCGTCAACACCCAGCCCGGCCGCGGGTCGCCGCGTGATTGGGAGCAGATGGGCGGTGGCTACCGCGATGGCCGCCTCGCTCTCGGCCGCGAGCCGACGACGGAGGAGATCGGCGGCGGCTGGACCTTCAACCAGGAGGATGTCTTCTTCGGCGGGCGCGGCCACGGGGTGCACCTCACGCCCAAGAAGAACGGCCAGGCGCCCGAGTGGGGTCCCAACTGGGACGAGGACCAGGGCGCCGGCGAGTACCCGAACTCGTACTTCTTCTACTTGCCGCGCCTGTGCAACCACTGTACGCGGCCGGCGTGCGTCGAGGCCTGCCCCAGCGGCGCGATGCGCAAGCGCCGCGAAGACGGAATCGTCGTGCGCAACGAAGAGGCTTGCCGGGGCGCCCGCGCCTGCATCAAGGCCTGTCCGTACAAGAAGATCTACTTCAACCACGTCCGCAATGTCTCGCAGCACTGCATCGGCTGTTGGCCCCGCCTGGAGCAGGGCGTTGCTCCGGCGTGCGTGCGGAACTGCCCGGGCCGCCTCGCCTTCGTCGGCTACCTCGACGACGAGAAGGGACCGATCCACCGCCTCGTCCGCGAGTGGGAAGTGGCGCTTCCGCTCCATCCCGAATTCGGGACCGAGCCGAACGTCTTCTACGTTCCGCCGCTGTCGCCACACCCGCTGCGAGCGGACGGCTCGATCGACGAGTCGGCGCCGCGAATTCCGATCGCGTATCTGGAGTCGCTCTTCGGACCGCGCGTTGGAGCGGTGCTCGATCGCCTTCGCGGCGAACTCGAGACCGTACGCTCGGGAGGGCGATCGGAGCTGCTCGACGTACTGATCGCCCGGGAGTTCCGCTCGCTGCTCGGCCCGTTCACCGCCGAGCCGGCGACGATCGGCGCCCACGCGCCGGAGGAGGTGGCGCGATGACCCCCGCCGACGGCTCCCTCACGACCGAAGATCGCTACCGGCGGCGCATCGCCTTCGACCGCGCCACCTTCGGAACCCACTGCGTCAACTGCCATCCCAACGACTGCCCGGTCTACGTCTTCGCGAAGGACGGGAAGGTGCTCTTCGAGGAGGCGGCGGCGGTGCTCGGCACCGTCGAGCCCGGGGTTCCGGACATGAACCCGATGATCTGCCAGAAGGGGCTCGCGTGGAGCCGGCAGATGGACTCTCCCGATCGCCTGATGCACCCGCTGCGGCGGGCCGGCGAGCGCGGCGAGGGGAGCTGGGAGCAGATCTCGTGGGACGAGGCGTTCCGCGAGACGGCCGACGCGATCCTCGACGCGATCGAGGAGTGCGGCCCCGAGGCCATCATCCTCGAAGGGACTCCCGAGATCTCGGCGACGATTCCCGCTGCGCGCTTCATGGGCGCGCTCGGCGGAACGATGATCGACGTCGACGCCACCATCAACGACTTCTGGGCGGGCTACCAGGCGGTCTACGGGAAGTTCACGTTCACGAGCTCGATCGACGACTTCTTCCACTCGGACGTGATCCTCATCTGGCACTCGAACCCGGCGTACACGATGATCCCGGCCTTCCACTACATCGTCGAGGCGCGCTACCGGGGGGCGACGATTGCTCTCCTCTCGCCCGACGTGAGCCCGTCGCACAGCCACGTCGACTACCACGTCCCGGTTCGTCACGGGACCGATGCGGCCCTGGCCCTCGCCATGTGCCAGGTGGTGCTGGCCGAGGGGCTCGCCGATCTGCGGTTCGCGGGCGAGCAGACCGACCTCTCGCTGCTGGTGTACGTGGAGGGCGGCGCGTACCTGCGGGAGTCCGACGTCGTTGCCGGCGGCCGCTCGGACCGCTTCTACCAGTGGCATCCCGATCGTGGCCTGCTCGCGGCCGACGCAGGCACCCTGACGCTCGACTTCGACCCGGTGCTCGGCGGCACGCTGGCGGTGCCGCTCGCGTCGGGAGGGACCGCCGCGGTCGAGCCGCTGCTGGCGCGCGTTCGTCGCGAGCTCGACGCGAACCACACGCCCGAGGCGGCCGCGAAGGTGTGCGAGGTGCACCCCGACACGATTCGATTGCTCGCGCGCAAGGTCGCGCGGGGGCGAACGCACATCGTCCTCGGCGCCGGCGTCGCGAAATACTTCCACGGCGACCTCATGACCCGCGCCATGCTGCTGCTCCTCGGCCTCACCGGGAACTGGGGCAAGAAGGGAACGGGCGTCGGCGGCTGGTGCTCGTCGATGTTCGACGGTCACGGAACGGCGATGGCGAAGGTGAAGCCGGGAATCGCCGGAGCCCAGGAGCTCTTCTCCGGCTTCCGGGCGATGACCGGCGCGCTGCGGGCCCAGGATCCCACCCTCACTCCCGAGCTCGCCGATCGGGCGCTGTGGCGGATGGTCGGCCCTTCGCGCGGCATGGTGCCGCCTGCCTTCTTCTGGTACTGGCACGCGGGATTCAAGGACCGCTGGAACCGGCCCGAGTGGAACGACCCGGCGATGACGCGCTCCTTCGACGACTACTGGAAGGAGGCGATCGAGTCCGGCGCTTGGAAGCTCTCGGCGAGCCCTCCGCCCGACCGGCCGCCGCGCGTCCTTCTCGAGATCGGTGGCAACACGCTGCGCCGGACACGCGGCGGACAGGGCGTGCTGCTCGAACACCTGTGGCCGCAGCTCTCGAAGATCGTCGTGATGGATTACCGGATGTCGGAGACGGCGCTGCATGCGGACATCGTCCTGCCGGCGACCCAGCACCACGAGAAGGTCTCTCTCAACATGCCGACGCCATGGACCATGCTCCTCACCATGTCGGACGCGGCCGTGGCGCCGCCGGGAGAGGCGCGCGGCGAGTGGGAGGTGCTCGCCGAGCTCTCGAAGGTGATCGAGCGGCGCGCGAAGGATCGGGGGATCGAGTCGTATGCAGACCGGCTGGGAGGCGTTCGTCGCCTCGACGATCTCTGGAGCCGCTTCACCCTCGATGGCGTCTTCGCGAGCGACGAGTCGGCGGTGGCCGAGATGGTGGCCGACGCGGTCGAGGTGGGGAACCTCCCGGCCGGAACGAGCCTCGAGACCTTCCGGACACAGGGCTACACGCGCTACGCCAACTGGGGATTCCTGGCGCTGTCCACGGCGCAGGCGTCGCCCTTCCCGGAGGGAGAGACCCACGCGCCGCTGCGCGACCACGTCGAGCGGGGTCATCCGTATCCGACGCTCACGCGGCGCGCGCAGTTCCTGATCGACCATCCGTGGTTCCGCGAGGGCGGCGAAGATCTTCCTGCCCACAAGGAGCCGCCGCTCATGGGCGGCGATCATCCCTTCCGGCTCTCGGGAGGACACGCACGCTGGAGCGTCCACGCGATGAATACGACGAACCCGCTGCTCCTCGAGACGCACCGGGGCAAGCCCTTCGTGCTGATCAACGATCGCGACGCCGCGCGGTACGGCATCGCCGACGACGCCCCCGTCCGGGTCTGGAACGACGTCGGCGAGTTCACCATTCCGGCGCGAACGAGCCCGGCCCAGCGGCCGGGCGCGCTCACGATCTACAACGGCTTCGAAGGCTTCATGTTTCCGGGCGGGAAAGGTCACAACGAGGTCGAACCGGGCCTCGTCAAGTGGCTCCACCTGGTCGGCAACTACGGGCACCTCTCGTACACGCCCATGGAGTGGCAGCCCGTTCCCTTCGATCGCTGCATTCCCGTCGACATCGAACCCGTGAAGGAGACCCTCCGATGACCCAGCCCATCAGCATGCCTTGGTCGAGCCCGATGTTCGTCCGGCCCCCCCACGCCTGGAAGGGAGTCCGCGTCGCGGTGTTTCCGTTCACGCCGCGCCCCGAAGCGCTGCGCCGGATCCTGCCGCCGGGAATCGAACCGCGCGACGGGCAGGGGATGATCACGATGCTCTCGTATCCCCCGGGCGCGACGCGGCCGTTCAACGAGTGCGTCGTCCTGGTGCCGGTGCGGGTCGGCGACGTGGTCGGGAACTACGTTCCGTACATCTACGTGACGACCGATGAGGCGCTGATCCCGGGGCGTGAGATCGCGGGGTTCCCGAAGAAGATCGCCGACGTTCGCTGGGAGCGAGATGGCGGCCGCTTCGCCGGCTCGGCGACGCGTTGGGGGAAGAAGATCGTCTCCCTCGAGGGAACGATCGACTCGCCGCTCCCGACCGAGCTCGCTGCGGCGCAGAGTCAGGCCAGTCGCGCGCCGACCATCAACTACAAGCTGATCCCCGGCCCCGCCGGCGAGATCGAGGTCGAGGAGATCACGGCGGTCGATCTCGACCTCCAGACCCGCGGTGCCGAGATCGGCCGCGCGCGCGTCCGCTGCGAGGATTCGGCCGACGATCCGGTCGCGGAGCTCGTCCCCGAGAGCGAGGGCCCGCTCATCGTCCTGCTCTCGGACAATACGATCCCCGCCGGACGGGTGCTGCAGCGCATCGAGCGCAAGGAGCAGGTCGCGTGATGGAACCGACCGCCGACCAGCGAGAGATCCAGGAGTGGGCGCGCGAGTTTGCGCGGCGCGAGATCGCGCCGCGCGCGCTCCTGCTCGACAAGGACCCGGACCACCCCGAGCGCGACGCGCTGCTCCGCGCGGGAGCGAAGGCCGGGATCCTGGGAGCGAGCCTTCCGGAGTTCCTGGGAGGCGCCGGGCACGACCCGGTGACGGGCGCTCTCGTCACCGAGGAGCTCGCGGCCGAGTGCGCCGGATGCGCGGTGCTCTTCGGGGCGAGCATGCTCGGCATGCTCCCGATCTTGCTCTCGGGGAACCTCGGTGCGATCGAGCGCTTCGTCCGCCCGGTCGCCCGGTCGTGGGAGACCGACCATCCGAAGCTCGCCGCCCTCGCGGCAACGGAGCCCGATGCGGGGTCGGACTTCATCCAGGGGCACCCGCGCGGAAGGATGCGTACGCGGGTCGAGAAGAAGGACGGCGGCTACCTGATCAACGGCCGCAAGATCTTCATCTCGAACGGATCGCTCGCAAGCCTCGTCACGGTGTTCGCCACCCACGACCCGGGAGCGCCGATCCGCGAGAGCGTCTCGTGCTTCGCGGTGACGGCGGAGACGAAGGGCTTCTCGGTGGGGCAGGTCTTCGACAAGATGGGGCAGCGCGCGGCGCCCGCCGTCGAGCTGGTCTTCGACGACGTGTTCGTTCCCGAGGAGAATCGCCTCGGAAACGAGGGCGGCGGGTTCGCGCTGAACCGCCTCATCATGTCGGTCACCCGGACGCCGGTCGCTGCGATCGCCCTCGGCATCGCCCGCGCGGCCTACGAGAAGGCGCTCGCCTACGCGACCGGCCGGATCCAGGGCGGCGGTCCCATCGCCGGCCACCAGGCCGTCGAGATCATGCTCGCCGACATGGCGATCCGGGTCGAGGCGGCACGGGGGCTGGTCTTTCGCGCTGCGGGCGCACTCGCGGCCGGAAAGCCCTCGCTGGAGCTTTCGTCGATGGCGAAGACCTTCGCGTCGGACGCGGCCGTGGCCAACGCCCTCGACGCGATCCAGATCCTCGGCGGCTACGGGTACATGCGCGAGTATGGCGTCGAGAAGCTGCTGCGTGACGCGAAGCTGACGCAGATCTACGAGGGAACGAACCAGGTGAACCGCTTCGAGATCATGGAAGCCGTGGCGGCGAGGGTGGGCGCTTGACCGGAGAGCGCCTCGGAAGGAGAAGGTGATGAGCGGTCGGACGATGCGAGCGGCGCGTTTCCACGCCTTGCCCGCAGGCCTGCGGATCGAGACCGTGCCGTGGCCCGAGCCTGGACCCGGCGAAGTGGTGGTGCGGGTGGCGGCGTGCGGGATCTGCGGCTCGGACGTCCACTTCCTCGAGGGCATGCCGGTGCCGGCTCCGCTGCCGCTCACGCTCGGCCACGAGCCGGCCGGGCTCGTCGAGTGCGTCGGTGCCGGCGTCTCGGCCTGGAAGGCCGGCGACCGCGTGGCCATTCATCTGGGGCCCGGCTGCGGGGGCTGCCCGACGTGCCGCGGGGGCAGCCCGAGCGCCTGCCGGAGCCAGCGCTCGGCAGGCCTCCACATCGACGGCGCCTTTGCCGAGGCGATCCGTGTTCCTGCGTCGTGCCTCGTCGCGGTCCCGGCGGGCGTCTCGCTGGCGGCGGCTGCCGTCGCGACCGACTGCGTGACGAGCCCATATCACGCGCTCGCGTGTCGCGGAAGGCTGGCGGCCGGCGAGCAGGTCGCAGTGATCGGCGTAGGAGGCCTCGGGGCCATGGCGGTGCGGATCGCGAAGCTCCTCGGCGCCGGCCGGGTCCTCGCCGTCGATCCGTCGGCGGTGGCGCTCGATCGGGCTGCGAAGCTCGGTGCGGACGAGTGCGTCCGGATCGCTCCCGGCGAGGACCCGGCGCTCCGGCTCCAGCTCCTCACCGGCGGCGGCGCCGATCTGGTGGTCGAGTGCGTCGGCCGCCCCGAGACGGTCTCGTCGGGCGTTCGGGCGCTGCGGCCGGGCGGACGGCTCGTCATCGTGGGCGTGTGCATGGAGCCTCCGCGGATCGACCTTCCGCAGGCGCTCTTCTGCGTCGGCGAGCTCTGCGTCGCGGGGAGCTTCGGGTCGCACATCGAGGATCTGGCGGAGGTGCTGCGGCTCGAAGCCGACGGAAAGCTCGGAATCGAGGCGTCGATCTCGCACCGCCTGCCCCTCGATCAGGTCGCCGAAGGTCTGGAGATGCTCCGCACCAAGTCGGGCGACCCGCAGCGGATCGTGGTGGAGATGGAGGCGTAGGGGCGAGGGCGCTCAGGCGTGCGCGGCTGGGCCTCCGTCTTGCTGGGCCGCCAGGAGACCCTTATCGTCGTTGTATGAGGCCTCTCCGAGCCCATGTCGAGAAGGGACGGCTGATCCTCGACGAGCCGACGACCCTGCCCGAGGGAACGGTCGTCGACTTGGTGGCTGACGACGAAGGGGATGACCTCACCGACGACGAGCGGCGCGCCCTGCACGACGCGCTATCGGCGTCCTGGAGATCGGCTGAGGCGGGTCGGCTTCGCCCAGCGGCTGCGATTCTGGACGAGCTGCACAAGCGCCGGTGAGCCTGCCGGTCCGGACTACTCCTGAAGCCGACGCTCAGATCCGTGAAGTGGACAGTTGGTGGCGGAGGAATCGTCCCGCGTCACCAAACTCGTTCGCCGGCGAACTCGCTGCATCGTTCGACATCATCAGCAATGCACCTAATATCGGCCGCCCGTATCGACATTCCCCGATTCCAGATACACGTCGGATCCTGCTCAACGGCAGTCGCTATCACGTCTACTACATTCCGCGCGTCGACGAGGTGAGAGTGCTTGCAGTATGGCATGCGCGGCGTGGTGAGGGACCGCCTCTTCGCGCGTAGACCGGTAGCGATGCAGTCGACTCGGCGAAGCGAAGGAGACGGCATCCCTGATCATTCCGCGTTGGCAGCAGATCGCCGGCTTCCTCGAATCTCGCGTCGGAAGACGCACGCCAGTCGCCAAGGCAGCGCGACGTAACCCGGGATTCTCGCGAGGGCGAGAGCGCTCAGGCCTGCGCGGCCGTGCCTTCCATGCGTGCGGCCAGGTGGAAGACTGCCCAGGCGCCGCAGCGCTCGCAGTCGACGTCGTTGCCGTAGCAGCAGAACGGCGTCGTGAAGTGGTCGCCCTCGAGATAGAGGGGAAGGATGTTGTCCCGCGCGGGGCAGGCGGCCGTCACGGCCTCCGCATGCGGCGGGAGCATCAGCTCGAGGCTGCGGGTCGTGTTGCGGACGAAGCCCGGGTACTTCTCCTTGAGTCGCAGCACCTCGGCGACGGCGCCCGCGCGCTCGTCGTTCGTGGCCCAGACGTCGGGGCCGTCGTCGATCGAGCGCGGGACGTAGAACGAGAACGTCATCCAGCCGACGCGCGTCTCGCGGAGGGCACCGACGAGTTCCTCGAGGCGCTTCTCGTTGCGCTTCGTGACGACGCACTGCGCCTGGACCGGCGACGAGAACCCTTCCGGGATCCGCGAGAGGGTCCGCATCACCCGGCGGAAGACTCCGTCGCCGCGCAGCGCATCGTTCAGGTCCTCGGGGCCGTCGAGGCTGACGACGTAGAGGACGCCGGGGCCGAAGTCGATGAGCGGCGCAGTGCCGTTCGTCGTGATGGTGTTGCGGGGGAAGAGTCGGATCCCCTCGGCGAGGAGGCGCGGACGCAGCAGGGGCTCGCCCCCCATCCAGAGCATCGAGACGATGCCGTGCCGGTCGCGGAGGGCCGTGAGCGTCTCGAGGATCTCCGCGTCGCCGAGCTCGTCGCGAATCGATTCAGGCGCCTCGTTCGGGTTGGCGTCCCGATACACGAAGCAGTGTTTGCAGGCGAGATTGCAGTGGTTGGTGACGTTGACGATCGCTGCGGGGTAGCGCGCGTCGGTCCGGTAGTGGCCTGACAAGTCGGCGCGGATCATGTCGCTCTCTCCGTCCGGGAACGGCTCCTCCGAGGCGCCTCGTACCCACGAGCATAGCGGCCGCCGCCCCAGCGGCCGCGACCGGAGGGCGAGGCCGCGCCGCAAAGGCCTCCGGGAGGTGTGGGCCTGCCTTTGCGCGGTTAGCATCCCGGAGCGGCGTCGTCCGGAGCGGCGCGGGGGAGGGGCGTGAGCGAAGCGCTCTGGATCGACGAGGAGCAGGTAGCCGCCAACGTCTCGCTCGCCGAGGCGATCGACATCGTCCAGCAGGGCTTCGAAGCCCAGGCCCGCGGCGAAGTCACGGCGCTCCAGAAGACCGACGTTACGTGGGAGGGCGGGGGCCTCTATGCCCTCGGCGCCGTGTCGAACCGCGCGGGGTTCGCGATCACGCGCACCTGGGTCCACGCCCCCGGTGGCCCGACGCCGCTGCTCATCGTCTTCGACTCCCGGACAGGGGCCCTCCGCTGCGTCATCGAGGGCTTCGCCCTCGGACAGCTCCGGGCGGGAGCGGTGTCGGCGGTGGCGACCCGCTCTCTCGCCGCGGCCGGTGCCGACGACCTCGCGCTCGTCGGCAGCGGCCATCAGGCGTTCGCCCAGGTAGCGGGAGTCGTCCACGTACGGCGCGTACGCCGGATCCGTGTCTTCAGCCCCGATGCCGCCCATCGCCAGGCGCTGGTGTCACGCCTGCGGTCGGAGCTGCGGCGCGAGGTGGTCGAGTCCTCGTCGCTGGCCGAAGCCGTCGCCGGCGCGCCGATCGTCACGCTGGCGACGCGCGCGACGTCGCCGTTCCTCGAGGCCGCGATGCTCGCGGGCGGCGCCCACGTGAACGCCATCGGGGCGATCACCCTCGACCGGGCCGAGATGACGCGCGGCGTCCTCGACCGTGCGGGACGGATCGTCGTCGACGACCTGCCGGCGGCACGCCGCCTGTCTCGGGAGCTGACCGACTTTTGCAACGGCGAAGACGCGCGGTGGGCGCGCATCGAGACGCTCGCGGACGTAGTGGCGAAGCGGCGCGAGCGGGGCCCGGGGGACGACCTCACCGTCTTCAAGGCCATGGGCAGCGGGGTCGGTGACCTCGCCCTCGCCGTCGAGGTCTACCTGCGCGTGTGCCGGGCCGGAGGGGGGCGTGAGATCCCGCAGCCCGAGCGTGTTCGGCCCCGGCTCCTCCCGGGAGGACGCGACTGACCCGCCGCCGGCGTAGCGCGCGTCCCGTCCGGCGAAGGCACGCGTGGCGGTGGATGGTCGTCGGCGTACTCGGCGTGGTCGGCGCGACCGTGCTCCCGGTCGCCATCCTCCGCTTCGCCGATCCGCCGACGACGGCGTTCATGATCCGCCATCGCGTGGCCTGGCTCTTCGGCGACGCGCCGCCGCTGCGTCACGAGTGGGCCCGGTGGGATCGGATCTCGCCGGCGATGAAGCTCGCGGTCGTCGCGTCCGAAGACCAGCGGTTCGCGTCGCACGCCGGCTTCGACTTCGGCGCGATCGAGAAGGCGTGGGCCCACAACGAGCGGAGCGGGAGGCTTCGTGGTGGAAGTACGATCACGCAGCAGCTGGCGAAGAACCTGTTCCTGTGGCCCGAGCGGAGCTGGCTGCGAAAGGGCCTCGAGGCATGGTTCACTCTATGGCTCGAGGCGCTGTGGCCCAAGCGGCGAGTACTCGAGGTCTACCTGAACGTCGTCGAGCTCGGGCCGGGGGTCTTCGGCGTCGGTGCCGCGGCCGATCGATTCTTCGGGGTTCCCGCGGCGCGGATCGACCGGCGACAGGCGGCGCTGCTCGCGGCGGTGCTCCCGAGCCCGCTTCGCTACGACGCGGCGGACCCGTCGCCGGCGGTCCGGCGGCGTGCCGCCTGGATCCAGGTGCAGATGGGCCGCCTCGAGGCTGCCGGCGTGCTTGGTGCGCTGTGAGAGGTCGCGCGTCCCGAGGGCGTTTCACAGCTCCCGCACGGATGCGCCGCCAGCGCGCGTGAAGCTCTCTCCGCTGCTGCCCTCCGCTCGCCTTCCGGGTGGGCCCGCGCCCCATCACGAATCATCCCGGACGGTCTCCGCCATGGGACGTCGACATGCGTCACGTGACAGATTACAATCGAGACGTGATCAAGACGTTCGCGGACCGGCATACTCGAGAACTCTACGCGACAGGAAGATCGAAACGGTTCCCGTCCGACATCGCCAAGCGGGCGGCGAGAAAGCTGGAGTACGTCGACCTGGCTACGCGCCTCGATGACTTGAAGGTTCCGCCCGGCAACCGGCTTCACGAGCTCGAACGGGATCGGACGGGGCAGTACTCGATCTCCGTCAACGACCAATGGCGTGTCTGCTTCCGGTTTGTCGACGGTGACGCATACGATGTCGAGATCACCGACTACCACTAGCGACGAGGTGTGAGATGAGCATTCCGAATCTTGGCCGGAGGAAGATCCGGCCTACCCATCCGGGCGCGATGCTTCGAGAGGATTTCCTACCGGACTACGGGCTCACGGTTTCGGGTCTCGCCGAGGCGTTGGGCGTCTCCCGCCAGACGATCAACGAGTTGCTGCGGGGGCGGCGGGCCGTGAGCCCGGAGATGGCGCTTCGGCTTTCGCGTCTCTTCGGCAACTCGCCCGAGTTCTGGCTCAACGCGCAGCGTGCAGTCGATCTGTGGGATGCGGCTCGGGCCATCAAGACGCAGGTTGAGCGAATCAAGCCATTGAAGGTTGCATGACACGCGCTTGCACTCGGGCGGCGCTGCACCGTCGCTGAAGCGCTCGCGTTGGGTGGAGTCTGCACGGATGGGTTGTGCTCGCGGGAGAAGACCTCGTTCGCGGCCGCGGATCACAGGCTCGCGAAGAAGTCGTTGCCCTTGTCGTCGACGACGATGAACGCCGGGAAGCCCTCGACCTCGATCCGGAAGATCGCCTCCATCCCCAGCTCGGCGTACTCGAGGACTTCGACCTTCTTGATGCACTCCTTGGCGAGGATCGCCGCCGGGCCGCCGATCGAGCCGAGATAGAAGCCGCCGTGTCTCTGGCAGGCGTCGGTGACGGCCTTCGAGCGGTTGCCCTTGGCGAGGGTCACGAAGCTCCCGCCGTGCTGCATGAAGAGGTCGACGTACGAGTCCATCCGCCCCGCGGTCGTCGGACCGAAGGAGCCCGACGCAAAACCCGCTGGTGTCTTGGCGGGGCCGGCGTAGTAGATCGGGTGGTCCTTCACGTACTGCGGGAGCCCTTGGCCGCGGTCGATCCGCTCCTTCAGCTTCGCGTGGGCGATGTCGCGCGCGACGATCATCGGCCCCGTCAGCGACAGGCGCGTCTTGATCGGGTGCCGCGAGAGCTGCGCGCGGATCTCGGCCATCGGCCGCCGAAGGTCGATCTCGACGACCTCGTCGCCGAGGTCCTCGTGGGTCGTTTCCGGGAGGTAGTGCGCCGGGTTCGTCTCGAGCTGCTCGAGGAAGACGCCGTCGCGCGTGATCTTCCCGAGCGCCTGCCGGTCGGCCGAGCACGAGACCCCCATTCCGACCGGACACGATGCCCCGTGACGCGGGAGGCGGATCACGCGGACGTCGTGGCAGAAGTACTTGCCGCCGAACTGGGCGCCGATCCCGGTTCGGCGCGAGATCTCGAGGACCTTCTCCTCGAGCTCGACGTCGCGGAAGGCGTGGCCGAGCTTGCTGCCGCTCGCCGGCAGCGTGTCGAGGGCGCGGCAGCTGGCGAGCTTCACGGTCTTGAGCGTCATCTCGGCCGACGTGCCACCGATCACGAACGCGAGGTGATACGGAGGGCACGCGGCGGTGCCGAGCGTCTTCATCTTCTGCTCGAGGAAGGCGAGGAGCGACTCGGGGTTGAGCAGCGCCTTCGTCTCCTGGTAGAGGAAGGTCTTGTTGGCCGATCCGCCTCCCTTGGTGATGAAGAGGAAGTGGTATTCGTCGCCGTCGGCGGCGTAGAGGTCGATCTGCGCCGGGAGGTTCGTCCCCGTATTCACCTCGTTGTACATGTCGAGCGGGGCGACCTGCGAGTACCGGAGGTTCGTCTCGGTGTAGGTCTCGAGGATGCCGCGGGCGAGGGCCTCCTCGTCGTGTCCGCCGGTCCACACGGCCTGGCCCTTCTTGCCGACGACGATCGCGGTGCCGGTGTCCTGGCACGACGGCAGCACCATCCCGGCGGACACGTTGGCGTTCTGGAGCATGTTCCGCGCCACGAAGCGGTCGTTGTCCGACGCCTCCGGGTCGTCGAGGATCGCTCGGAGCTGCGCGAGGTGGCCGGGGCGGAACAGATGGGAAACGTCGCGGATCGCCTGGCTCGCGAGGAGCGTCAGCGCTTCGGGGGCCACCTCGAGCACCGGCTGGCCGCGGTAGCTCCCGGCCGAGACGAAGTCGTCCGTGAGCCGGCGATAGGGCGCCGTGTCGGGGCCGAGCGGGAACATCTTCTGGAACGCGAAGTCGGGCATCTGCTTCCTCGGAGTAGAAGTCGCGGTGGGCGCGGAGTCTAGCCTCCGGAGCGCGGATCGACCCGGGATTCGCGGATGCGCCGGGCGATCTCCGACGTCCGGACTCCGGGGACCTCGCGCAGGCGCCGTACGCTCCCGCCCCAGCCGAGGACGTCGTCGCGGCCGACGATGTTCGCGAGGCTCCAGTCTCCGCCCTTCGCGAGGACGTCGGGCCGCAGCGCGCGGATGAGCTGGAGGGGCGTCTTCTCGGTGAACACCACGACCCAGTCGACGCAGGCGAGGGCAGCCAGGACCTCGGCGCGCTGCCGCGCGCGAACGATCGGACGCGAAGGGCCCTTGATCCGGCGGACGCTGGCGTCGGAGTTGACGCCCACCACCAGCCGGTCGCCGAGGGTTCGCGCCTGCTCGAGGCTCCGGACGTGTCCCACGTGGAGGAGGTCGAAGCAGCCGTTGGTGAAGACGACGCGTTCCCCCCGCCGATGTGCTCTGCGGACGGCGTGCGCGGCGTCCGCTCTCGACAAGACCTTGTCCCGGGCGCGCGTCATGAGCCGTCGTCCACCGGGCTCGCCGCATCGGCCGGGGAGGCGACGGCCGGAGGCTTCTTCGCGGCGTTCGGAAGGGCGCCGCGGATCGCGTCGATCCCCCGCGCGACGAAGGCCGGAACATCCTCGAGCAGGAAGGTCGCGGGACCGAGAGCGAGGGTCTTCGCCGGGAGGATCCCGGCGTGCGGGTTCTCCCAGGTTCCGGTGAGCGAAAAGAAGCTGCCGAAAAGGCTCTGGTCGGGGCCGAGGAGGATGCGCGAGACGAAGGGAACGATGCCGAGTACCTGGTCGAGGGGCTCGAAGAAGAAGCACCCGACGACCGCCTCGAGCGGTCGGGGCGTGCTCCGCAGGTCGACCGTCCCCGAGACGGCGAGGCGGAGGTCCGGGCTCTCGATGTTGATGGTCTCGACGGTCGAAAGGCGGCCGCCTTCGACGCGGAGATCCGCCTCGATGAGGTCGAAGCGGATCCCGCTCGCCGAGCCGAACGGGTTGAAGGTGGTGCTCGCCTTGGCGATGGCGAGAAGGAGCGGCAGCTCGATGGCGAGCTCACCGTTTCGGGCGGTGATCCGGCCGGAGCCCTCGAGGGTGGCGAGGAGCGGCTCTCCCGGTCGGAGGGGCCCCTCGAGCCGTGCCGAGATTGCGAGGGTTCCGGAGCCCGCGGCGGGATCGTCGGAGAGCGCGGCGACGAGGTCGGAGACGCGGGCCTCGTCGAGGGTGAAACGCAGGCGCGCGGGCACCTGGCCCGGGTAGCCGAGTTCGAGCCGCGCGTCCCCGGTGAGGCGGCCCGGAGCCGCGATACCCGCGTTGCCATCGAAGATCGAGAGCTGCGACCCCTTCAGCTCGAAGCCTCCCCGGAGCCTCGAGACGTGGAGCCCCTCCGGAGCGGGCCTCTCGACGGCGAAGTGCCCGCGTGCCCAGCTCTCCGGGAGGAACTCCGGCGCGGGCACCTCGTCTTGCGGGCCCGCGACGAGGGAGAGGATCACCCGCTCCACCGGTCCGCCGGCGAAGCGGCCCCGCCCGCGGATCGGGAGCCCACCCCAGGACGCCCGCGCGAGGTCGACATCGACACCATCGGGTGTCGGCTCGATTCGGACCGCGACGCCGTGCAGCGGGCGGAACAGCGCGGGGTGGAGGATCCAGTTGGCGTCGACGTCGAGCGATGTCCAGCCGGGGCCGGGGTCGCCTCCGCGAAGGATCTCCCGGAGCGGCGTCACCCCCGGAAGCGCTGGAACGAGTGCCGGCACCGGAGAGGACTCCGCGGCCAGTACGTGCCGGAGGCCTTCGAGGCGCAGGTCGAGGACGGGGAGCGACTGGTCGCCGAGCCGGCCCTCGAGGCCTGCCACCGTGAGGACGTCCGGCGCCTCGAGCCGGGCACTGCCGCGGATCGCAGTCACCGGCTCGTCGCCGAGAGGTTGGAAGGTCAGGTCCACGACCCGGGTCTCGAAGCGGGCCCCGGCGGGAAGCCACGGCCCGCCCGGCTGGAGGGCCGCCTGCCAGTCGCCGAGGGCGGCGTCCCCGGTGAGGACCAGATCCTCGAGCCGGCCCGAGACGAGGGTATGCGCCGTCGTCTCGATGCCGGCCCGCAGGCTCGGGGGCAGCCACCCGGGCGTCGCGTGGAGCCGTTCCACGTCGACACCGTCGAGTGTGACCTCGCCCGCGAGCCGGGAGCTTCCGTCCACCGGGCGGCCCAGGGATCCGGCGAGCGACAGCTCGAGCCCGCCTGCTCGAAGCCGTCCGCCGGAGACGGAGACGGACTCGCGGGAGATGCGGACGTCTCCGGCCAGGCTCGCGCGCTCCGCGGCGAGCGGCGCTGTTTCCCGGCCGATCCTCGCGTGCAGGCTCCTCACTGCCAGATCGACGGACAGGTCCGTCGCGCCGTCGCCGGCCGGTGTGGCCGAGAGGAAGCCCTCGGCGCGGCCTGCGAGCTCGAGATCCGGGTCGAGCTTCCGGAGGAGTGCGCCCGCGGCGGCGAGGTCGAGGTCCGCAACCGTCACCTCTACCCGGGGACGGTCTCCACGCGAGGCCACGGCATCGATCTCGAATCGGGCGCCGTCGCCTTTCCTCTGGAGCTGCGTGCCGCGCAGCGTGAGCCGCCCCGGACCGAGCAGGCCCGGCCCCAGCAGCCTCAACGTGATCGCCTCGACTTCGGTGGGACCTCGCCCGGCCGCGGGCCGCGGCGACGTGAGGTCGGTGATCGAGAGCCGACCGGAACGGACGTCGATGGCCGGCGCGGGGAGATCGGCGTCGAAGAGCCGGGCGAGCACGACGA
Organism: uncultured delta proteobacterium; assembly: GCA_963710635.1. GTDB lineage: Bacteria > Myxococcota_A > UBA9160 > UBA9160 > UBA9160 > MYXO. The sequence goes on along the minus strand of CAVQAY010000004.1, from coordinate 2,397,996 downwards.
GGGGGTCCTCGAGGTCGGGGCCCAGCAGGGGAGGGCTCCAGCGTCCGTCGACTTCGCGGACGAGCGCGAGCCGGGCGTCTTCGAGGGCGATCGAGGAGAAGCGGAGCCGGCCCGTGAAGAGCGCCGCCAAATCCACGCGGGCATCGACCCGGGCCGCGGCGAAGGCGGGCCGTTCCGATCCGGGCCACGCCGCGAGGTCGGCAGCGGTCACGGTCAGACCCGGGAACACCAGCAGGCGTGCCCCGGAGATCGTGACGGGAGCACCGAGGGCGGTCGAGAGGCTCTCTTCGAACGCGGCTCGAAGCCGGCCGGGCGCAGTCCGGCTCGCGACGCCGACACCGGCGGAAACGCCGATGCCGAGCAGCAACAGGCCCGCAAGCGCGGTGAGGAGGGGCGCGCTGCGCGACCGGCGCCTTCGCACGACGGTCAAGGTAGCAGGCCGGGCCCGGGCCGGCCGGGAAGGGCAGCGCCGCCGCAGATGGATCGCAGGGCGCCGGTCGCCCGCCGGCGCGTGCCCGGCGCGCGGCCGGCAACGGGACGATCGGAAACTAGGGTCCTCTGAACGGTCATGTACATGCGGAACAGCGCCGCATGTCGCGGCCGAGCCAGCGTCTGCGGGTACTTGCCCAGAATTTCGCCGCATCGCCCGGTGAAACCCTGTAACCCCTCACGAACACTAAAGAAATCCTATCCGTGTCCGAATCGTGTCCGGGAGCCGCGAAAGACGACGGGTCTTGGCGGCCTAGCGGGGAAGAAGGGAGAGCGACGGCATGGACACCAAGGAAACCCAGACGAGCCCGAGCAACCGCGTTCGGGAGCTGCGCGAGAACCGGCTGATGACCCAGGCGCAGTTGGCGCGCAAGGCCAAGGTTGCGCTGCGTACGATCCACAGCGTCGAGAAGGGCATGAACTGCAGGATGGATACCAAGCGCAAGATCCTGCTCGCCCTCGGCATGCGGTTCGAGGACAAGGACTACGTCTTCCCGCCGGGTCACGGCCGCGCCGTCTTCGGACCGCCCACCGAACCGACCCAGCACTGATCTGATCGCAGCCTCGAGCCGTCCTGGACCCGGCCGAGGCGGCGAGAAGCCGGACCGGCCGGGCGGCGACGGGTGATCCCAGGAGCCGCTACCCTCGATGCTCCGGGGGGGCGCAAACCGCGGCGCCTCCTCGCAAGCCGGGGGCCGCCATTCCCGACCGGATCAACCTCCTCGCCGACGTTGCGAGCCTCGTCTCTCGCTCCCACGACCTGGAGGAGACGCTCGGCAACGTCGTCGATCTGGTGGCCAAGCGGCTCGACGCCGACGTCTGCTCCGTCTATCTGACCGACCCGGACCTACAGCACCTCACACTGCGAGCCACCCGCGGCCTCGATCCGGATGCAGTCGGAAGGGTCCGTCTCTCGTTCCGCGAGGGGCTGGTCGGCCTCGCTGCCCGCGAGCGACGCGCGGTGGTCGCGCGCCGTGCGAGCGAGCATCCGGCCTACCGCTATTTCCCGGAGACCGGAGAGGAGCGATTCGTCTCGCTACTCGCGGCGCCGCTCATCGTCCGCGAGGTGCCGATCGGTGTCCTCGTCGTGCAGACCACGAGCGAGCGCAACTTCGACGAGCGCGAAAGCGAGCTCCTCCAGACCTGCGCGCAGCTGATCGCGCCGGTGGTGATGAACGCGAGGCTCCTCGATCTCGTGACCCGCAGCGACGAGCAGAAGGCGCGCGTCGTTTCGGACCTCGCGCTGTCCGGGGTCCTGCTCGCCGACGTGCGCCCGACTCCGGCGCGGCGGATCGATCTCCAGGGCATCGCGACCTCTCCGGGAATCGCGATCGGTCCCGTGTACCGGCTCGAAGACCCCCTCGACCTCTCCGCGGTCGAGTACACACCGAACGCCGACGCCGCCGGAGAGGCGGCCGATCTCCAGCGCGCCCTCGACGCCGCGCGAAGCGAGCTCGACGACGTACGCGAGGACGTGGCCGACCGCTTCGGGCCCGAGTTCGCCGCCGTATTCAACACGCACATCCAGATTCTCGAAGATCATGGCTTCGTCTCGCGGCTCGATCGGGCGGTTGCAGCGACCGGCAACGCCCGTGAGGCGCTGCGCAAGGTGCTCGCGGCCTACCGCGAGACCTTCGACAAGATCGAGGACACGTACTTCCGCGAACGGGCTCTCGATCTCGAGGACGTGGCGCGGCGGGTCATGACGAACCTGCTCGGCGTCCGCCACCGCACCGTTCCGCTGGCCGAAGGCTCGATCGTCGTGGCCGAGCACATCCTGCCCGCACACTTCGCGCTGCTGGAGACCGAGAAGATCGTGGGGATGGTGTCCGAGCACGGCGGAGCCACCTCGCACGGCGCGCTCTTTGCGCGCTCGCTGGAGATTCCGGCGGTGACCGGCGTGTCCGGTCTCCTCGAGGCCGCGCGGCCTGGCGAGCTGGCGATCGTCGATGGTGCGAGCGGGCGCGTCCATCTGGCGCCAGACCCCGGCCTGCGTGCCGAGTACGAGCGCGCCCAGCACCGCTACGAGATCGCGGCCGAGCACCTGGACGCCCTCAAGGGCCGTCCGGCGGAGACGCGCGATGGTCACCGTGTCCGGCTCACGGCGAACGTCGGCCTGCTCAACGACCTGCGGCTCATCGAACGCCATGGCGCCGAGGGAATCGGTCTGTTCCGCACCGAACTCCTCGCGCTGGCGCATCGCGGCTTCCCTCACGAGGACGAGCAGGAGCGCCTCTACGACCGCGTCTGTCGGATGATGGCGCCGCGGCCGGTGACGATCCGGACGCTCGACCTCGGCGGCGACAAGACGCTGCCGCTCTCGGACGCCGAGGCGGAGGAGAACCCGCAGCTCGGATGGCGGTCGATCCGGCTGATGTTGTCGCACGAGACCGCCTTCCGTGCGCAGCTTCGCGCGATCCTTCGCGCCAGCGCGTCGGGAAACGTGCGGTGCCTCTTGCCCCTGGTGTGCAGGATCGAAGAAGTCCGCCGCGTCCGGGAGATCGTCGCCGAGCTGATGCGGGAGCTGACGGAGGAGGAGATCCCCTTCGATCGCGCGATGCCGATCGGGGTCATGATCGAGGTCCCGTCGGCGGCGCTGATCGCCGACACCCTGGCGCAGGAATGTGACTTCTTCAGCATCGGAACCAACGACCTGACCCAGTACACCCTCGCCGTCGACCGCGGGAACGAGAGGGTCGCCGACCTCTACGAACCGCTGCATCCGGCCGTGCTGATGCTCATCGATCGCAGCGTTCGCGCGGCGGCGGCCCGCGGAATCCCGGTCTCCGTCTGCGGGGAGATGGCGAGCAGTCCGCTCGCGGTTCCGCTCCTCGTGGGGCTCGGCCTCGACGAACTCTCCGGGAGTCCGAGCGCGGTCCCGGTGATGAAGGAGATCATCCGCGCCCTCGACCGGGGCGAGGCGGCGCACGACGCGCGGCGCGCGCTGAAGGCCAAGACCACCGGCGAGATCCGGGCGCTCGCAGCAGCGCGGCTCCGTGCAGCAGGACTGCTCGAGCATCCGGAGATCGGGACCTGGATGCGGTCGGTGGTGGAGGCGGCGGAGCGCGGGGCGTGACGCCGGCTACCGCACGCCGAGCTGTTGGTCTGCCTCGACGGTGAGGCGCGTGAGCTCGCGTTCGAGCCTCCGGCGACAGGCTTCGAGCGCCTCGTCGTCGGCGTCGCGGGGCACCACGATCGGCTCTCCGTACGAACAGACGACCCGGGCGAAGGGAAGGGGGAGCAGCATCCGGTCCCAGCTCCCGATGCGCAGGGCGGGGCGGGCGGAGAATGCGATGGGCCACAGCGGCGCGCTGCAGGCGCGGGCCAGGAGGAGCACCCCCGGTTTCGCGACGCCGGCCGGCCCCCTCGGCCCGTCGCACAGGAGGGCTCCCAGCCCCGTTTCCTGGGCCGTGCGGATCTGCTGCCGCAGGGCCGCCGCCCCGCCGCGCGAGCTCGAGCCGCGGGGGGACGGGGCATAGCCGAGGCGCGAGAGGAGCGCCTCGATCCAGTCGCCGTCCCGGCTGCGGCTCACGATCACCACGACCCGGCGGTCACGGAACTGGTGTGCGGCAAGGAAGACGCTGCGGTGCCAAAGGGCGCCGAGAAGCGGACGTCCGGTCGACTCGAAGGGGTTCGCGCCGAGGGTCCGCACGCGCCACGTGGCGCCGAGGCAACGGATCACCACCGCCGCCAGCCCGGCGGCGAACGCACGTCCCATGCGGTGGAAGCGAGAGTCCTGGGTGGCCACGCCGGCGCCGAGCGTAGCGTCGCCGATCCGGTCTTGACCCGAGCGCGAGGGGTGAGCTAACACGCTTGTCAGTGGCACCCCGAGGAGCGAGCGCAACGTCCATGCCGAGGCTCGCTGCCGCAGTTGCCGCGCTCGCCGTGCTTCTCGGGGCGCCGACCGGGTCCTTCGCCGCAGAAGACGGCGGACGAGGCCGCCAGCTCTGGAACTTCTGTCAGCAGTGCCACGGCGCGGACGGCGGCGGGACCGCTCTGTACCTCGCTCCTGCGATTGCCGGCCTGCCCGAGTGGTACGTCGCGCGGACCCTCCAGAAGTTCCGGGATGGCATCCGTGGCACCCACTTCGATGATGTCTCGGGAATGCGGATGCGCCCGATGGCGCTCTGGCTCCAAGGCGACGCAGACATCGCCGCCGCGGCCGCCTTTGTGGCATCGCTGCCGCCCGTGAAGTCGGCCCCGACCCTCGCCGGAGCCGATGCCACCGCGGGCGCGGCCCTCTACGCGCCGTGCATGGCGTGCCATGGCCCAGGTGGGCAGGGCAACGAGCAGCTCGGCGCACCGCCGCTCACCCATTCGAGCGATTGGTACCAGCTCACCCAGCTCCAGCACTTCAAGCAGGGCATCCGCGGATCGAACCCGCGCGATACCCACGGCGCTCTCATGGTCCCCATGGCGCGGCTGCTCGCCGACGAGCAGGCCATGAAGAACGTGATCGCGTACGTCCTGACCCTAGCGCCCTAGGCCGGAGGACCGCGTGGCCAAGACCCAGACACCCGACCAGCTCGCGGCCCGGATCTTCTGGATCACGATGGCCGGATTGACCGCCTGGATCCTCTCCGTCTTCCTCTTCATCCTCTGAGGCCGATCTCCCATGCTCCAGAAATATTTCGTGGCCGCCTCGACCAGCGCCGGCAGCATCGACTTCATCATGGAGCTGATCTTCTGGGTCGTGATCGTCTTCTGGTTCGTGCTGGCGGAGGCGGTCTTCATCGGGATCGTCCTGCGCTTCAGGAAGAAGCAGGGGGTTCCCGCGCGGTACATCACGGGCGAGAAGTGGAGCGAGCAGCGGTGGATCGTCGTGGTTTCGAGCCTCGTCCTCGTGTGCGACCTCGGAATCATGGCTGCCGATGGGCCCGTCTGGTACGAGGTGAAGCAGAGCCTTCCCGCGTCGGAGCAGACCGTCCGGATCGTCGGCCAGCAATGGGCCTGGAGCTTCGTCCACCCCGGCCCCGACGGCCGCCTCGACACCGCCGACGACATCAAGACCGTCGACGACCTTCACGTCCAGGTGAACACGCTCTACCACTTCAAGCTGACCTCGCGAGACGTCCTCCACAGCTTTTCCGTTCCGGCGTTCCGGCTCAAGCAGGATGCGGTTCCCGGCCGGGTGATCACGGGCTGGTTCGAGCCGACGAAGACCGGGACCTTCGACATCCAGTGTGCGGAGATCTGCGGGGTGGGCCATGGCCTGATGCCCGCCCGGATCATCATCGAAACGCCCGAGCAGCATGCCGCCTGGATGGCAGGGCACGCAGAGAGCCGGATCGCGCTGGCGTCGCTGGCGCCGGCGGCAGGGGAGTGAACCGATGGCCAGCCATTCCGTAGCGGCCGGCGCGGGGCACGACGCCCACGCATCCCACGCGGAGCAGACGTTCCTCCAGAAGTACGTCTTCTCGACCGACCACAAGATGATCGCCATGCAGTACCTGTTCACGGGAATGGCGATGGCCGTTCTCGGTGGGTTCTTCTCGTACGTCTTCCGGATGCAGATGGCGTATCCCGGAACGGAAGTGCCTTTCTGGGGGATCGTGACCCCGGCGGCGTACAACACGCTGATCACGAACCACGGCGCGATCATGATCTTCTGGGTGGCCATGCCCGTCCTGATCGCGGCCTTCGGCAACTACCTGATCCCGCTGATGCTCGGCTGCGACGACATGGTGTTCCCGCGGCTGAACCGGCTCTCCTACCAGATCTTCCTCCTGAGCGTACTGGTGCTGTTCTCGTCGTTCTTCGTCAAAGGCGGCGGGTTCGGCGGCGCCTGGACCATGTATCCACCGCTGTCGGCCAAGGCCGAATACAGCCTCACACCGGGCGGGTCGACGATCTTCCTCGTCGCGGTCGCGCTCGAGTTCGTCGCGTTCCTCATGGGCGGCATCAACTTCGTGACGACGACGATGAACTCCCGTGCCCCCGGGATGAAGATGTACGACATCCCGCTGGTGGTCTGGACGATCGTCCTCGCGAGCATCCTGTTCATGGGCTCGGTCGGGCCGCTCGTTGCGGGCGCCGTGATGCTGATCTTCGACCAGGCGCTCGGAACGGCGTTCTTCGACCCCAACCGCGGAGGTGATCCGATCCTCTGGCAGCACCTGTTCTGGTTCTTCGGGCACCCCGAGGTCTACGTGGTGCTGCTCCCCGCGCTCGGGATCGTCGCCGAGATCATCACGGTGTTCTCGCGGAAGAAGCTCTTCGCCTACAAGGCGGCGCTCTACATCGCCATCGCGACCTGCATACTCTCCTTCACGGTGTGGGCGCACCACCAGTTCGTCGCCGGAATCGATCCGAGGATGGCCAACGTCTTCACGGTGACGACGCTGCTCATCTCCGTCCCCGTCGCCCAGATGATGATCGTCTACATCGCGACCCTCTACGGCGGGTCGATCACGTTCACGACGCCCATGCTCTGGGCGCTGGGCTTCATCGCGACGTTCCTCCTGGGCGGCGTCACGGGGATCTTTCTCGGAGCGGCCGGCAGCGACATCTACCTCCACGACACCTACTTCGTCCTCGCCCACTTCCACTACACGTTCTACCCGATCGCGATCATCGGGACCTTCGCAGGCTTCACCTACTGGTTCCCGAAGATGTTCGGCAAGATGATGAACGAGACGCTCGGGAAGGCCCACTTTTGGATCACGATCGTCACCTTCAGTGGAACGTTCCTTCCGCTCTTCGTGACGGGAATCCTCGGCGACAACCGGCGCATCCCCGATCACCGGATCTATCCGGATCTCAACACCCCGATGCTGAACGGCCTGCGCGAGTTCGCGACGATCTCGATGGTGATCATGCTGCTCGCGCAGCTGATCTTCCTCTACAACGTCGTTTCGAGCCTGCGCCGGGGGAAGAAGGCCGGAAGGAACCCCTGGAAGGCGAACACGCTCGAATGGACCGCCGAGTCGCCGCCGCCCCACGGAAACTGGAAGGAGTTGCCGCGCGTGTACCGCGGACCCTACGAGTACAGCGTTCCGGGACGGTCGGAGGACTACTGGCCGCAGGACGCTCCGAACTGACCGTGCTGGGCCGACCGGGGAGCTGAAGGGAGCTTCGATGTCTTCTGCAAGGCCGATTGCGACGACCCGTAGCGCGTCGGGGATGCCCACCGGCCGCCTCGCCGTCTGGTGGGTCATCGCCTCGGAGATCGTGATCTTCGGCGGCCTCCTTGCCTCGTACGTCATGTTCCGGCTGGCACACGACTCGTTCGGAGAGCAGGCGGCCCATACCAACACCTGGATCGGCGCTTTCAATACCTTCGTACTGCTGACGTCGAGCCTGATGGCAGTGCAGGCGCATCGCGCCGCCGACGCGGGCGACGGTCCGAAGGCCGCACGCTTCCTCCAGCTCACCGCCGCCGGCGGCCTCCTGTTCGCGGTCGTGAAGGCCTTCGAGTGGACCATGGAGATCCGCCACGGGTTCACCATCACGTCGAGCCCCTTCTGGTCGTTCTACTACACCGCCGCAGGCCTCCACGCGGCGCACGTCCTGGCGGGAGTCGTGATCCTGCTGATCGTCGCGGCGAGCGCGAAACGCTACGAGGAGCTCCACCGCGTCGAGTTGATCGGCCTCTACTGGCACTTCGTCGACATCGTCTGGATCTTCCTCTTCCCACTGCTCTACATCGCGAAGTGACCGACGGCGAACCAGACGGGAGATTTCATGTCGGACCACGCTGCAACGCAAGGCCACTCCCACGAGGGAGAGGCGACCCACCACGGCGACTACGTTCGGATCTGGGCGATCCTGCTGGCGCTGCTGGTCGTGAGCGTCGGGGGCCCGCTGGTGGCGGCGCTGATCGAGCACCGGCCGACCGCGCTCGCGATCACGCTCTCGACGGCGTTCGGGATCGCCGTCGTGAAGGCGTACATGGTCGCCAAGAACTTCATGCACATCGACTTCGCGAGGCGCTTCGTTCCCTATCTGATCGTGACGATGGTGGTGTTCATGGTCCTGTTCTTCGCGGGGACGGCTCCGGACGTGATGAAGGCCGAGGGGCGCAACTGGGAGAAACCCGACTGGCTCGCCGAGCGTGCCGGAAGCGCTGCGCATCACGGCAGCCACGGGGAGACCGGCCACTAGGCCGGGGAAGGGCATGACGGTCCAGTCGCTCGCGAGAGGCTCCGCCACGGGGCAGGTCCAGCTGGTGCCGAGCGTCGTCATGGCGATGCTGATCTTCGTCGCGACGGAGATCATGCTGTTCGTCGCCTTCGTGAGCGCCTTCACGATCATGCGACGGGCGGCGCTGATCTGGCCGCCCCCCGGACAGCCGCGCCTGCACGGAGCCGAGGCCGCCGTCGCGACGGTGGTTCTGGTCGCGAGCGGAGTCGCTCTCGCGATCGCGAGCCGAAGGGCACGGCGGAGTGCCGCGAGCTCCCGTACCCCGCTTGCCGCTGCGATCGCTCTCGGGTGCGTCTTCGTCGTGTTGCAGGGCCTCGATCTGCTGCGGCTCTTCGGGGCCGGCCTCACGATGACGTCGAGCGCCCTCGGCAGCTTCTTCTACCTGATCGTCGGTCTCCACGCGCTCCACGCGGTCGTCGCCCTCGGCGTCCTCGCGTGGGCGTGGACGGGGCTGCGTCGCGGCGTGCTGCCCGCGGCCGTGATGGGCGCCGCCGAGGTCTTCTGGTTCTTCGTCGTAGGCATCTGGCCACTTCTCTTCTGGCGGATCTACGGATGAGGCGCCGGTCGCAGCCGGCGCGGTGGGCGTCGCTGGCGGGTGCAGCGGCCGTGGGCATCTGGGTGTGGGCGCCGCACTCCGCCCGCGCATGCTCCGTGTGTATGGGAGGCTCGGAGGACCCGACGCAGGGCGGCTTCTTCGTCTCCGCGATGGTGCTCTCTGCGCTTCCCCTCGCGCTTGGGGGAGGGTTTGCCCTCTGGCTCCGCCACCGCGCCCGCCAGCTGGCGAGGCGCGAGCAGGACGGCGCGGCCGCGGGAATCCATCGCTGAGGCGCTTCCGTCCGGGCCGGTCGGCCACCGTCGCTGCGCTCCTCGGCGTCGCGGTCTTCTCGTCCCTCGGCGTCTGGCAGCTCGGTCGCCACGCCTGGCGGCAGCGGTGGCTCGCCGAGCAGGCTGCGCGGATCGATCTGCCCCCGGTTCCCATCGCCGAGGTGCTCGCGGACTCCGGTGCGTCGTCGGGCCGGCGAACGGCGGCCCGCGGGCGCTTCCTTCCCGAGGAGACCCTCGTCGTTCGGCAGGTGGCGCCGGGCAACGAAGGCTCGGTCGCCATCGTGACGCCGCTCGTCCTCTCGCAGCCGACGGATGCGCCGCTGATCCTGGTTCGCAGGGGCCACGTCCCCGGCCGCGTGCTCGACGAATTCCTCGCCGGCGATCTCGCGCGGAGCGGGCGCGAGGTCGACGTAGTCGGTCTCGTGTCGCAGCTCGCGCTGCAGCCGGTCGTTCCGGGCTCGGCCGCCGAACGGCACCGGGACTGGCAGCGGTTCGCTCCCGGCCGGCCCGATGCGGTGGCGGCGGTCCAGGCGCAGATGCCTCGCGCCCTCGCCCCGTTCTGGATCGAGGCTGCCGAGGGCGGGCCGGGAGACCTGCCGCGCGGAGGGATCCCCCGGCCGACGAGCCCGGTGGACCACGTGTCCTACGCGGTGTTCTGGTTCGTGGTGGCGACCCTCACGGCGGCCCATTGGGTCGGCTTCGGCCTCCACCGCGGGCGATCAGCCGACGATGTTCACCAGGCGTCCGGGGACCACGATCACCTTCTTCGGAGCGCGCCCCTCGAGGTGACGCACCACGTTCGGCGCGGCTAGCGCGGCTTCGCGGATCGCATCCTCGCTCGCGTCCGCAGGCACCTCGATCTCGTCGCGCCGCTTGCCGTTGACCTGCACCGCGAGGGTGACCGTCTCGCTCGCGAGCAGCGCAGGGTCGGCGGTGGGCCACGGCTCGAAGGCGATCGATCGCGTGTGGCCGATCCGGCGCCAGAGCTCCTCGGCCAGGTGAGGCGCGAAGGGTGAGAGCAGTCGCAGGAAGGTCTCGGCGGCGTCGCGCGAGAGCGGGGCGTCCTTCGCGACGTCGCGGACCAGGACCATGAGCTTCGCGATGGCGGTGTTGAACGAGAGCGTCTCGATGTCCCCGGTCACGCCCGCGACCGTCCGGGCGACCAGGCGCGCCTGCGCCGGAGCGCTGGAGGCGAGTTGCCGCATCGGCTCTCCCTCCTGCTCCTCATCGACGAAGAGTCGCCACGCCCGCTGCAAGAAGCGGTAGACGCCCTGGATCCCCTCGGTCGACCACGGCGCCGCCTTCTCCAGCGGGCCGATGAACATCTCGTACAGTCGCATCGCGTCGGCGCCGTAGTCTGCGATCACCTCGTCGGGGTTGATCACGTTGCCGCGGCTCTTGGACATCTTCTCGACCACTTCCTCGAGGACGAGCCCGTCGACGGTCGGGTGCAGCGGCGTCTTGTCCGGGCCCCAGCGGACTTCCTCGAGCGGAACCCAGCGAGCCTTCAGCTCGCGGCCGGTGTCGGGCGCGACGGCGCTCTCGCCGTCCACCCGGATCGCCGAGGTCGGATAGCGCCGGACCTGCGCCGCCGGGTCGTCGGCCAGGTTGTCGTCCCAGTAGCGGTAGCTGTAGCCGAGGATCATTCCCTGGTTGACGAGCTTCTGGAACGGCTCGCGGGTGTGGGCGAGGCCTGCGTCGAACAGCACCTTGTGCCAGAAACGCGCGTAGAGGAGGTGGAGGACCGCGTGCTCCGCTCCTCCGACGTAGAGATCGACGGGCATCCAGTAGCGCTCGGCCTCGGGAGAGAACGGGGCTTCCGCGCCGTGCGGATCGCAGAACCGCAGGTGGTACCAGCAGCTCCCGGCCCACTGGGGCATGACGTTCGGGTCGCGGCGCGCTCGGCGTCCCGTCGCGGGGTCGGTGATCTCGATCCAGTCCTTCGCCCGTTCGAGAGGCGTCCCGCCGCCCTCGGCGGGACGGAAGTCGTCGAGGTCGGGGAGCAGGAGAGGGAGCTCGTCGTCGCGCAGCAGCCGGTGGGTGCCATCGTCGAAGTGGAGTAGCGGGAACGGCTCGCCCCAGTAGCGCTGCCGGCTGAAGAGCCAGTCGCGCAGCTTGTAGGTCACCGCGCCGCTGCCGACGCCCTTCTCCTCGAGCCAGGCGACCATCCGCTGCTTGGCGTCGGGAGTGGCCAGCCCGTCGAGGAAGCCAGACCGGACCGAGATGCCTTCTCCGGTATGGGCCTCGCGGGAGACGTCGCCTCCGCGAACCACCTCGCGGATCTCGAGGCCGAAGGTGCGGGCGAAGGCGAAGTCGCGGTCGTCGTGGGCGGGAACCGCCATGATGGCGCCGGTGCCGTAGCCCGCGAGGACGTAGTCTGCGATCCAGATCGGGATCGACTCGCCGGTGCAGGGGTTCTTCGCCCGGGCTCCCGTGTCGACTCCCGTCTTCTCCCGCGCGTCGGCCATCCGCGCTCGCTCGCTCTTGCGCGACGACGCTTCGATGTAGGCGCGGACTGCCGCGCGCTGAGAAGGCGCAGCGATCTCGTCGACAAAGGGGTGCTCGGGCGCGAGCACCATGTAGGTCGCGCCGAACAGGGTGTCGGGCCGCGTCGTGAAGACCTCGATCTCGCGCCCCGGATGCCCCTCGACGGGGAAGCGAACCCGTGCGCCCTCGCTCCGGCCGATCCAGTCGCGCTGCTGCTTCTTGATCGGCTCGGGCCAGTCGAGATCGTCGAGGTCATCGAGAAGCCGCTCGGCATAGTGGGTGATCCGCAGCATCCACTGGCGCATGGGACGCTTCACCACCGGATGCCCGCCGATCTCGCTCTTGCCGTCGATCACCTCCTCGTTGGCGAGGACGGTGCCGAGCGCCGGGCACCAGTTCACCGGCACCTCGGCCTCGTAGGCGAGGCCCCGCTCGTGCAGCAGGCGGAAGATCCACTGGGTCCACCGGACGTAGCCCGGGTCGGTGGTGTCGATCTCGCGGGACCAGTCGTAGCTGAACCCGAGCGACTGGATCTGTCGCCGGAAGTTGTCGATGTTGCGCCGCGTCGTGATGCGGGGGTGCGTCCCCGTCTTGATGGCGTACTGCTCGGCGGGCAGGCCGAAGGCGTCCCAGCCCATGGGGTGGAGGACGTTGAACCCGCGCATCCGCTTGTAGCGGGCGACGATGTCGGTGGCGGTGTAGCCCTCCGGATGTCCCACGTGGAGGCCGTCGCCGGAGGGGTACGGGAACATGTCGAGGACGTAGTACTTGGGCTTCGCGGGGTCGATCTCGGCGCGGAAGGTCCCGTGCTCGAGCCAGTAGGCCTGCCAGCGGGGCTCGATCGCGCGCGGGTCGTACGGCATGGCGGGCAAAGTGCCCGGCGGCCTCCGGGGCGTCAACCCGACTCCGGCCTCCGGCGCGCTAGCGTTGGGCCCATGGCGGCCGAGACGGTCAAGCCCGCCGAGATCTTCGTGGTGTCGGACGGGACAGGAGATACTGCGTCGAACGCGACGCAGGCTGCGATGCTCCAGTTCCGGACACCGTGGCGGCTGCGGACGTTCCGCGACGTTCGTCAGGAGTCCCAGGCGCGGCGTGTGATCGATCTCGCGGCACGCGTCGGGGCCATGGTCGTCTTCACCGTGGTGGACGAGCGGGTGGCGCGGATGCTCCGCGACCACGGCGCGAGTCTCGGTGTGAGGACCGTCGACCTGCTGGGGCCCCTCATCTCGCGGGTGGCCCAGCAACTCGGCGCCGAGCCCCGGCTCCAGCCGGGCCTCCTCCACGGCTTTTCCGCCGAGTACTTCCGCCGGATCGACGCGGTCGAGTTCGCCGTGCATCACGACGACGGCGCGAATCTGCGAACGCTGTCCGATGCCGATCTGGTGCTGACGGGAATCTCGCGGACGTCGAAGACCCCGCTGTCGATGTACCTGGCCCAGCGCGGCATCAAGACGGGAAACGTTCCGCTGGTGCCAGGCCTCGATCCGCCGCGGGAGCTGCTCGAGTTCGACCCGCGGCGGGTGATCGGGCTGACGCTCGACCCGGGCGCCCTCCTGACGATCCGCCGCTCGCGGCTGCGGCTGATGCAGGCGCCGCTCCACGTCGACTACGTCGATCCCGATGCGGTGCTCGTCGAGCTCGCGCGGTCGCGGCGGCTGTGCCGCGAGCGTGGATGGCGGGTGGTCGACATCTCGGGCAAGGCGGTCGAGGAGACCGCCGGCCGGATCCTCGAGCTCATCGGCCGCAAGGCTGCAGAGCCCCACGGCGGAGCGAGCGCGGCGGTCTGACCCTCGGCGCTCCGCCGAGCGGGACGCCGCCGGGCCCGTTCAGCCGCCGGCCGGCTCGGGGTCCGGCTCGGGGCAGCGCGCCAGGAAGGCGCGAGGGGAGACGATCCTGCCACCGGCGTGCCGGACGCGGCCCCCCACCTGCCGGTCTCCGGTGACGACAGCGAGACGCTCGGGTGCCTCGGCCCGGCGCACCTCCCGGACGAGCCAGTCGTCCGCCGAGGGGGCGAAGACGACCCGGACGCGGGAGAGATCCGGCCCGGGGACGCAGCGCTCCGACGCCGGGCCGGCGGCGTCGAAGACCACGAGGACCTGCGCATCAGGCGGCTCGAAGCGGGCGGCTCGCGCGACGACGCGCAGCTGGACCGCCGCGGTCCACCAGAGCGCCCGGTCGCGTCCCCGGAGCACGCCCGCGTGCAGGACGTTGAAGCCGTCGACGAGCCAGATCTCCGGCTCGGTCCCGGCATCGGAAGGCGGGGCGCTCGGCTCCATGGGTGCCCCAGCATAGGCGGCCGGCGCTCCCTTGCGGCGCCGCGCTGCGTGACGTAACGAAGCCGCCATGCCGCACCCCGCGCGCCGCGACCCGGTTCCGATCGGTCTCGTCCAGATGAGCTGCGGCCCCGATCCGGCCGGAAATCTCGAGAAGGCGATGGGCCGCGTCGGCGAAGCGGTAGCGAGGGGCGCACGGATCGTGTGCCTCCCCGAGCTCTTCCGGTCGCGATACTTCTGTCAGGCCGAGGAGAACGAGCGCTTCGAGCTCGCCGAGACGATCCCGGGCCCCTCCACGGAGGCCCTCGGCCGGCTTGCCGCCGCGCACGGGATCGTGATCGTGGCGTCGCTCTTCGAACGGCGCGCGCCGGGCCTCTATCACAACACCGCGGTGACGCTCGGCGAAGACGGCCGGATCGCGGGCGTCTACCGCAAGATGCACATTCCCGACGATCCTCTCTACTACGAGAAGTTCTATTTCACGCCGGGCGATCTCGGTTTCTCGTCGGTGGCGACGCGCGCGGCGGGCGTCGGCACCTGCGTGTGCTGGGACCAGTGGTTTCCCGAGGCTGCGCGCCTCACGGCCCTCGCCGGCGCCGAGATCCTCTTCTACCCGACCGCCATCGGGTGGCAGTTCGACGTGGGCGGCGAAATGGACACGGCCCAGCACGACGCGTGGGAGACCATGCAGCGCTCCCACGCCATCGCGAACGGGGTCTTCGTCGCGGCCGTCAATCGTGTGGGGCGCGAGGATGGCATCCGTTTCTGGGGCCAGTCGTTCGTCGCAGACCCCTTCGGGCGGGTGCTCGCCCGCGCGAAGCCCGACGTCGAGGAGATCCTCGTCGTGCCGTGCGATCTCGACGAGATCGAGCGGGTCCGGCAGAACTGGCCCTTCCTGCGCGATCGCCGGATCGATGCCTACGGCGATCTCGTGAGGCGCTGGCTCCGGTGACCGCCGGCCCGGCGGCCGATGGCTGGCGCTGGCCCGCGGAATGGGAGCCTCACCGTGCGACCTGGCTGGCGTGGCCCCACAACCCGGCTACGTGGCCAGGAAGGATCGACCGTGTCTTTCCGCCGTACGTCGAGATGGTCCGCGCGCTGCACGTCCACGAAGAGGTCTGCATCAGTGTCTGCGGCGAGGCGATGGAGGCCGACGCGAGGCGGCTGCTCGCTGCGGGCGGCGTCGACGTCGACCGTGGTGTCGTGTTCTTCCACGTCCCGACCGACGACACCTGGGTACGCGACCACGGCCCGATCTTCCTGACGCGTACCCAGTCGGGTCGCCGCGAGAAGGCGATCGCCGACTTCGGCTTCAATTCCTGGGGCGAGAAGTACGGGCCGTGGGAACGCGACGATGCCGTTCCGGCTCGGCTCTCGGCGCTGCTCGGGCTTCGCCGGTTCGACACCGGGATCGTCCTCGAGGGCGGCTCGATCGACGGCAACGGGCGTGGAACGGTGCTCACGACCGAGTCGTGCCTCCTCAACCCGAACCGCGGAGCCGGCCGGACGCGCGAGGCGATGGAGGACGTCCTCGCCACCTTTCTCGGGGCGACCCACGTCCTGTGGCTCGGCGACGGGATCGCCGGCGACGACACCGACGGCCACATCGACGATCTCGCGCGCTTCGTCGATGCGGGAACGGTCGTGACGGTGGTCGAGTCCGATCCGTCGGACGCGAACCATGCTCCGCTCGCGGAGAACCTGCGAAGGCTGCGCGGCCTTCGCGACCAGGATGGCAAGCCGCTCGCCCTGGCGACGCTCCCCATGCCGCCGCCGCTTCTCGTCGACGGGCAGCGCTGCCCAGCCAGCTACGCGAACTTCTACCTGGCGAACGGCGTGGCGCTGGTTCCCGTCTTCGGCGCTCCGAGCGACGGGCGGGCGCTGGCGGTCCTGCGCGAGCTGCTCCCGGGACGCGAGATCGTCGGAATCCCGTGCGCCGATCTCGTCTACGGTCTCGGCGCCGTCCACTGCATGACGCAGCAGGAGCCGTCGTGACCGCGGCTCGGGGTGGTCAGAGTACGCTCCCGCCGTCGACCACCAGCACCTCGCCGTTGATGTAGCTGCCGGCGTCGCTGGCGAGCAGGAGCGCCGCCGCAGCGACCTCTTCGGGCTGCCCGTGCCGTCGCAGCGGGTTGCGGGCGACGTACTCGCCGTAGCCGGCCTCGTTCCGGAACAGCGCCTCGGCCATCCGGGTCTCGATCAGCCCGGGGGCGACGCAGTTGACGCGGACGCCGCGGGGGCCGAGCTCGAGAGCGGTCACCTTCGTCAGGTGGATGAGCGCAGCCTTCGACGCGTTGTAGGCGGCAAGGCCCGGCCCCGCCCGGAGGCCTCCGGTCGACGCGACGTTGACGATCGCGCCGCGGCCGCGCTCGACCATCTGGCGGCCGACGTACTGGGTCAGCAGGAATGCGCCGGTGACATTTGCGTCGAAGACCTTGCGCCACGCCGACGGCGCCAGATCGAGTACGCCCGCCATCACGGGGTTCACCCCGGCATTGTTGACGAGGACGTCGATCTCGAGACCCTCCTGCGCGATCTCGCTGGCGAGGGCGCCGATCGAGTCCTCCTGGCTGACGTTGGCCGGGATCACCCATGCCCGCCGGCCCAGGGCCCGGGTCTCCCCTGCGACGGCCTCGAGGCCATCGCGCCGGCGCGACGAGAGCACCAGGTCGGCGCCCTGCTCGGCGAAGGCCAAGGCGATCGCGCGACCGATGCCGCGGGACGCGCCCGTCACCAGGGCCGTCCGGCCCGTCATCGAGAAGCGGTCCCGGATCACGTCGCTCCCTCCGTCGAGGCCTCGGGCGGTGGCGTTTCGAGGACGAATCCAGTCCCCGTTCTCTGGTGAGCCTCTCGAACCGTCCGACGGCGAACGAGGATACGCGAAGTCGCAGCCGCGGCGCGTGTACGAGGCGGTCTGCGCGACTTCCCGCACGCTCCGAAATTCGCTAGACAGCGGCGGTCCACGGCTACATTCGAAGAGCGGGAGCGCGGCTGGAACGCGCTCGCTGGCCATTCGCGAGGAGCGCGGGCCCCCGGGCCCTTCCGAGCCTTTCCAGAAACCCTTCCAGAAGGATGGAGGCAGGCGCCCAGATGGAGGTCTTCCGACACGACATCGTGATCGTCGGCGGCGGCGGGGCGGGCCTGCGCGCTGCGATCGCGGCGGTCGAGGCCGATCCGAAGGCGAGCGTCGCCCTCGTGTCGAAGGTGTATCCCATGCGGAGCCACACCGTCTCCGCCGAGGGAGGCGCCGCCGGGGTTGCAGCCTCCGACGACAGCCTCGAGATGCACTTCAAGGACACCGTGAAGGGGTCGGACTTCCTGGCCGACCAGGACTGCGTCGAGTACTTCGTCGAGCAGGCGCCGAAGGAGCTGACGCTCCTCGAGCACTGGGGCTGTCCGTGGAGCCGCGAGGCCGACGGCCGCGTCGCCGTCCGGGCCTTCGGCGGAATGACCGCCAAGCGCACCTGGTTCGCCGCCGACAAGGTCGGCTTCCACATGCTCCACACGCTCTTCCAGACCTCGATGCGATACGACCGCATCGTCCGCTACGACGAGCACTTCGTCACCAGTCTCCTGACGGACGGCGGGGCGGTGAAGGGCGTTGCCGCCCTCGACATCCGCGAGGGAACCCTGCGCGCGATCCTCGGCCGCGCGGTGATCCTTGCGACCGGCGGCTCGGGCAAGTGCTTCCCGTTCACGACCAACGGGACGATCAAGACCGGAGACGGAATGTCGCTCGCCTACCGGGCCGGCGTCGGCCTCAAGGACATGGAGTTCGTCCAGTACCACCCGACGGGCCTTCCCGGGACGGGAATCCTCATCACCGAGGCGTCGCGCGGCGAAGGCGGCTACGTCGTCAACAGCGAGGGCGAGCGATTCCTCGTGACCCGCGACTACGGCGTCGGGCAGAAGGCCGAGCTCGGCCCGCGAGACATGATCTCGCGCGCCATCATGCAGGAGATCGCCGCCGGACGCGGAATCAAGGGGCCCTACGGCGAGTTCGTCCACCTCGATCTGCGTCACCTCGGCGAGGCCAAGATCATGGAGCGGCTGCCGTTCGTCCGGACGCTCGCGACTACCTACGCGGGGGTCGATCCGGTATCCCAGCCGATCCCGATCCGGCCCGTCGTCCACTACATGATGGGCGGCGTCGACACGGACATCGACGGCGCCACGTCGCTTCCCGGCCTCTATGCCGCGGGAGAGGCTGCGTCGGTCTCGATCAACGGTGCGAACCGTCTCGGGTCGAACTCGCTCACCGAGTGCCTCGTCTTCGGCGCGCGATCGGGAGAGAAGGCGATCGAGTTCGCCCGCGGGACGAGCGCCGGAAGCGAGGCGACGCTGGTGGCGCAGACGCAGGAGGATGCCGCGCGGATCGACGCGCTCCGTGGCCGGCGAAAGGGCGGCGAGAAGATCTCCCAGATCCGCCGCGAGATGCAGAAGACCATGGAAGAGGGCTGCGGCGTCTACCGCGAGCAGGCGTCGATGCACGAGTCGGTTCGCGTGATGGCGCAGCTTCGCGGCCGCGTCTCCGACCTCCAGCTCGAGGATTCGAGCAAGGTCTTCAACACCGAGATCCTCACGGCTCTCGAGCTCGCGAACATGGTCGACGTCGCCGAGGCCGTCGCCCTCGCGGCCGCCGCGCGCAAGGAGTCGCGGGGCGCCCACGCGTGCAGTGACTACACCGCCCGCAACGACCAGGAGTTCCTCCACCACTCGGTGGTCCACTTCAGTCCAGGAGGCCCCCGCCTCGATCGCAAGCCCGTGACCATCACCCGGTTCCAGCCCGAGGAGCGCAAGTACTGATGAGCGACGTCCAGAAGAAGAAGTTCGTCGTCACCCGCTTCGATCCCGACACGGATCAGGTTCCGAAGACCCAGGAGTACACGATCCCGGTCCGGCCGGACTGGAAGGTCCTCGACGCGCTCAACTACATCAAGGACGAGGTCGATGGCACTCTCAGCCACCGGTGGTCGTGCCGGATGGCGGTGTGCGGAAGCTGCGGAATGCTGGTGAATGGCGAGCCGAAGCTCACCTGCTCGACGTCGCTCGGCGACTACGGAGACGTCGTCCACATCGCGCCGCTCTCGAACTTTCCCGTGGTCCGCGATCTCGTCGTCGATCTCGAGGGCTTCATGGACAAGTTCAAGTCCGTGAAGCCATGGATCGTTCGCGCCAAGGAGAAGGCCGTCGAGGAAGGGCCGTGCCGCCAGAGCCCCGAGGAACTCCACGCGTTCAAGCAGTTCAGCATGTGCATCAACTGCATGCTCTGCTACGCGGCGTGCCCGGTGGTCTCGAACGTCCCCGAGTTCCTCGGCCCCGCGGCGATCGCGCTCGGTCACCGCTACAACCTCGACTCGCGGGACGAGGGAGCGGCAGAGCGCAACGAGGTGTTCCGCGGCGACGGCACCGTCTTCGAGTGCTCCTTCGCCAACGAGTGCAGCGAGGTCTGTCCGAAGAGCGTCGACCCGGCAGCGGCGATCAACCAGGCGAAGCTCCTGGCGGTGCTCGACTGGGCGAAGTCGTTCGTCGTTCCGCGAAAGGGAGGCGAGTAACCATGCCGCGACCGGCCAATCCCCGTGCGATGGCTCCGGCCCGCGCCGGGCGGACGCGGACCGCCGCGCCGACCGTTCCCGACGGCTTCTGGTCTGCGCCGCGGATGCGGCGCTACCTGATCTTCGATGCCACGGGGATCACCTATCTGCTGGTCGGCCTCTCGATCCTGCGGGTCGTCTGGGCGCTCGGCAACGGTCCCGAGGCGTGGGGCACGGTGCTCCGGCAGTTCCGGAGCCCGCTCTACCTCGGGTTCCATGCCCTCGTCCTGATCTCGGTCGTCTACGTCGGTGTCCGGTTCTTCGGCCTGTTCCCGAAGGCGCAGCCGCCGAAGATCGGCCCCGCGTCTCCGCCTCCGGGGCCCGTGCTGAAGGCGATGCTCTACGCGGCCTGGGGCGGCATCACCGCCGCGCTGGTCGTCGTCCTCGGAGGGATGCTGCCGTGAAGCACCTGCTGCTCCGCCTCGAGCCGGTGATCTGGCTGCTCTTCGGGGGAGGCATCATGGTCGGGACGCTGCTGCTCCCCGGATACCTGCTCACCATGGGGCTCGGCGTTCCTCTCGGCGTCGTTCCGGCGGAGGCGCTCTCCTACGAGCGCTTGCACGCAATGGTCGCGCATCCGATCGGAGGGCTCGTGTTCCGCGCCGTCGCACTGGCGCTGATCGCACTGCCGCTCTGGAAGGGCGCGCACCACCTGCGGGCGCTGTCGGTGGACTTCGACGGGCACCACCGCGATGGCCTCGTAGGGGGGCTCCTCTACGCGATCGCCGTGCTGGGTAGCGTACTCGGAATCCTGGCGGTGATCCGGCTCTAGCGGCAACCGCGGCGGCGCCTCGCCGGCGCCGCGTTCGGCCGGCGCCGGCCTCCGGTAGCATGCGCTGCGCATGGTGCCCGACGGATCCTTTGCGCTGCGCGCCGCGTTCGTCGGCCTCGTACTCGCCGTGGCGGCGGGAATCGTCTGGGCCGTCGTGGCCTCGGGCCGCAGGCTCGGCGACGATCCGAGACGCGCGCTGCGCGCCGGCGCCCTCGCCGCAGCCGCGCTTGCGATCTGGCTCGCCTTCACCGGGCGCCTCGCGGCGGCTGGCTTCCTCGCCTTCGCACCCCAGCCGACGATGCTGCCGCTCCTCGCGCTGGCGCTCGCGGCTCCGGTCGTCCTGGCGGCCTCGCGGATCGGCGAGCGCCTCGCGTCGGGGTTGCCGGTTGCCGTTCTCGTGGGGTGCCAGGGCTTCCGGATCCTGGTCGAGCTGACCCTGTACCGGGGGCATTCCGACGGATTCGTCCCGGTGCAGATGACACTCCTCGGCGGGAACTTCGACGTACTGACCGGCGTATTGGCGCTCCTGCTGGCGGCCCTCTCGAGGCTGGGCCCCGTTCCGCGGTGGCTCTTGGCCGCATGGAACCTAATCGGCTTCGGCCTCCTCGTGAACGTCGTCGGAATCGCGCTCCTCTCGGCGCCGACACCGTGGCGGTTCTTCGAGGACGGCGCCGGGAGCGTCTTCGTCACCGGCTTCCCCTGGGTCTGGCTCCCGGCGTTCCTGGTTCCGGCGGCGCTCCTCGGGCACCTCGTGGTGCTGCGCTGGCTCTTCATCCACCCGGGCGGGCGACCGGCGGCGGATTGACCGCCTGGCAGCCGCCGGGCGATGATGACCCCATGGGCTCCCGGATGCTGCCGCTCCTCGTGCTCCTGCTCCTCCTGCCCGGCCGGCCCGCGGTAGGGCACCCGGAAGCCTCTTTGCCGGCCAGCGACCCGGCGGCGCGCTGCGGCGTACGCTCGCCCGCGGCCCCGCCCCCCGGGCTGCTTGCCGCCGGGGCGCCCGATCCGGGGCCGCCGCCCTGCTTCGCGTGCGGCGAGAGCGCCAGCTACCGCGCTTTCGACGGCACCGACCACGGGCTCACCCGTTACCCCGGCCGCTTCACCGAGATCCTGCTCCCGTCCCACTGGATCGACGGTGAGGGGCTCGGCGACAGCGAGCGGCGGCTCCTCCTCGACCGGGCGGACTTCGTCTACGCCCACGCCCGCGAGCTCATGGGCCGCGACCCCGGAGGCGATGGACGGCTGCAGATCGCATTCGTCGGCAGCACCTGTGGCTACGGGTGCGGCAACGTCGGTTCGAAGGGAGTCGAGGTCGTGTCGAGCGAACAGGCTCGCAGCGAGATCCGCGGCGACCTCGCCGTGGGCGTGCTGCCGCGGATCATCGTCCACGAGATGGCCCACAACTTCGACCTCTTCGCCGGAGAGCTGTGGGAGGGACCGCCGTCGTCCTTCGATGCGCACGCGTGGACGACGTTCTTCGATCCGTATCTCCAGATCTACACGCGGATGGGCAGCACGACAGCGTCTCCCGATGACGTGCAGAAGGCCTCGATCGCATCGACCTGGGGCGCATACGCAAGCGACCCCGAGGCGACCTGGGAGCGGTGCATCGCCAGCGCAGCGTGCGGCCCCGCTGCGACGCCGAACGCCGTGTGGGGAGGCGCCACGCACCGTTTCGCACAGCTCCACGGCGTGCACGCTGCGCGCAGCTTCCTCGCTGCCCTCCCGATGCTTCGCGCCGAGCGCGGCGCCCCGCAGTCGCTCCAGGACAAGGCGGACCTCCACTTCGAGGCCCTCGCTGCGGGAGCCGGGAGCGACCTCGGCTGCTATGCCGACGCCTGGCGCTGGTCGATCTCGAACGAGCTGCGCGTGCGTCTCGCGGAACTTCCGGCGGAGCCGCGCTGCATCGATCTCGACGCAGACGGCGTGACCCCGCTCGCGGGCGACTGCGACGACGACGATCCCGAGGTCAGGCCGGGCGCCGCCGAGGTGCCGAACGGCCACGACGACGACTGCAACGATCTCGTCGACGACCTCGTCCTCACCGAGCCCCCCGGTGGCGACTTCGCCGGAGCGCTGCTGTCGTTTCCCGGCCGCGCCGAGGGAGCGCTCACGGCCGGAAGATTCGGACGACTTCTGGATCGACATTCCCGTCGGACCAGGACGTCAGCCTTCGAGGTCTGCTCGAAGGGCTTCGAGGGCTTCTTCTTCGTCTACGAGGGGAGCCGGTGGCTCGGCTGGCAGTACGTCGCCGAGGGCCAGTGTAGCCGCCGCAGCTACCGGCTCTCGAAGGGGCGCTGGCGGGTCGGCTTCGAGGCGCACAACGTCTCGAAGCCGGGAGACTACGCGCTTGCGGTCGGGCCCGGAACGCCGTGGCCCGCCCCGCTCGCGACGGCCAGCGAGCCCCTGGCCGACGTGTGCCGGGTGATCGTCGGTGCGCCGGGATCGCCTGCGGGAAGCGTCGGGACGGATCGGACGCGCTTCTGGGTGACGGGCAGGGGATTCGTCGCCGAGGCCGCCCAGCCCGACCCGGGGCGCGCGGCGTTCTTTCCGGGCGAGGGAGCGCCTTCGGTCTTCGCGCTCCGGGAGCAGCCCTTCGACGGGGACGTTCCCTCCGGAGACTGGACCGCGGCGCGCAGCGTCGCGTACTCGCCCCCGGCAGGCGCCGCATGTGGCGCCGACCCCGACGGAGACGGCGTCGAGAGTGGCGCCGACAACTGCCCGGCGGCTCCGAACCCGGACCAGGACGATCTCGATGGGGACGGCACCGGCGACGCCTGCGACGTGTGCGTGACCGAGATCGACGGGCCGCTCCGGCCCGACGCCGGCGGCGCGTGGCAGCGCGATACCGACGGTGACGGCTACGGGAACGCCTGCGACCCCGATCTCGACGGCGACGGCGTCGTCAACTTCCGGGACCTGGCGCGGATGAAGGCGGTGTTCTTCCGCTCCGACGCGCACGCGGATCTCGACGGTGACGGCGTCGTCAACTTCCGGGATCTGGCTCGGCTCAAGGCCCGGATGTTCGGGGCGCCAGGCCCGTCGGCGCTCGCTCGCTGATCTGCGGAGCCGCGCCCCGGTCTATGCGAAGCCGAGCTCGCGGTCCTGTCGGTCCGGGTCGTCGTTCTCGAAGCGCAGGATGTCGAGCTTCTCGAAGGCGTCGCGGACGCGCGGCGTCAGGAGGCCGAGACGCTTCAGGTTCGGAACGACCCGCTGGAACAGCATGCTCCGGAACACCTTCCCGACCGGCGACGCGAGGACGAGGTCTCGCACCTCGTCCTGGTTCCAGCCGAAGGCCTTTGCCATCTCGGCGCCGACGAGCCGGTTCCGCATCAGCTCTGCAGCGTAGATGATGAAGTCCTCCCGGTCTGCCAGCTCGTTCGCCGGCATCTCCCGGTAGTAGCCCTGGAGGGAGAGGACGCCGAATGCCACGTGGCGCGACTCGTCGCGCATCACGTAGAGGAGCAGGTCCTTCAGCAGCGGCTCCCGGCAGAGCTGGTAGAGATTGCCGAAGGCCGCCATGGCGAGGCCCTCGATCATCACCTGCATTCCGAGATACTTGAAGTCCCAGCGCGAGTCCTTGAGCGTGACGTCGAGCAGCTCCTTGAGCTGCGGATTGATCGGCCACTCCCACTCGAGCTTCTCGTGGAGGTAGCGGCTGAAGACTTCGACGTGGCGCGCCTCGTCCATGGTCTGCGAGCCGGCGTAGTACTTGGCGTCGATCCAGGGCACCGCACCGACGAGCTGGGAGGCGACGATCAGGGCTCCCTGCTCGCCGTGGAGGAACTGCGAGAGCTGGAGCGAGATCTGCGCGTGACGGAAGTGCGCGCGCTCCTTCGGAGAGCAGCTTCTCGAAGGGTCCGTAGCCCGCCAGCGGGTTGATGGTCGACGGGATGATCTCGCTCTCGGGTTCGACGTGGGTATCCCACGCGAGCTGCGTCGTCCCGTTCCACTGGTCGCGCTTGGCCTTCTCGTAGAGATCGCGAAGGCCCTCCTTGACGGTGCCGTAGTTCCAGACGTAGCTGGTGTCGAAGGAGGTGAGGATCGTCTCGAGCTCACGGTCGATGTGCTCGAGCTGGTTGACTGCAGGGCTCGCCATGGCGTGGATCTCCTCGGGTGCGGGCGGGTCCCGCGAGTGGGCGCACCCCGTCGAGGCTAACTCGAAGGGGGCAGGCGTCACGCCGACCGGTGGGTCACTCGTACCGGAGGGCGGCGATGGGATCGAGGCGGGCGGCCCGGCGGGCAGGGTAGAAGCCGAAGAAGACTCCCACCGCGCCGGAGAAGACCACCGAGCCCGCGATGGCCGCCGGCGACAGGAGCGTCGGCCACCCGGCCAGCTCCGAGAGCGCGACGGCCGCACCTGCGCCGAGAACGACACCCAGGATCCCACCGGCCACCGAGAGGACGACGGACTCGACCAGGAACTGGAGCAGGATGTGGCGCTCCTTGGCTCCCACCGCCATCCGGATCCCGATCTCGCGGGTCCGCTCGGTGACCGAGACCAGGAGGATGTTCATGATGCCGATTCCGCCCACCAGGAGCGAGATCGACGCGACTCCCAGGAGGAGCGACGCCATCACGCGGCTCGCGCTCTCGGAGGCCGCAGCCATGTCGCGGAGGCTCCTCACCGTGAAGTCACTCTCGTCGCTCGCCGGGATGCGGTGACGCTCGCGGAGGAGCTCCGTGATCTGCTCGGTGACGGCACCGATCTGGGCGTCCGACGTGGCCTTCACGAAGATGAGGTCGACGGTGCCGAGGATCCCGGCGCCGAGGGCGCGGCGCTCCGCGGTCGAGAACGGCATCAGCACCACGTCGTCCTGGTCCTGGCCGAAGGCGGTCTGCCCCTTCGGGGCGAGGACACCGATCACGCGGAATGGGACGTTCCGGATCCGGATCTGCTCGCCCACCGGGTCGACCCCGACGCCGAAGAGATTCTCGACCACGGTCTGGCCGAGCACCGCCACCCGCTGGGCGGTCGTGTCGTCGCGGTCGCCGAAGAACTCGCCGCCTGCCAGGTTCCAGTCGCGGACGCGCGCGTAGGACGCGCGACACTCCCTGGGCGACGGTCGACCAATTGCGGTCTCCCGCCACCGCCTGCACCACCTGTCTTCGCATCCACGACACATCGGCCGCCGCAGGGCAGTCGCGGGCGATGGCCTCGCCATCGGCCCGGGTGAGGGTCGACACGCCTCCCCAGCCCGATCGGACGCCGGCGGCGGTCGTCGCTCCGGGGATGACCATGAGCAGGTCGGTGCCGAGGCTCCGCATCTGCTGCTGCATCGCGGCGCTCGCTCCCTGGCCGAGCCCGACCATGGCGATCACCGCAGCGACGCCGATCACGATGCCGAGCATGGTGAGCGCCGCCCGCATCTTGTTGCGCCGGAGGGCGCGAAGGGCGGTTCGCAGCGACATGAGCAGGAGCGTCACGCGTCGCCCTCCCGCCGAGGGCGCCTGGCGCAGGTCGGCAACGATCTCGCCGTCTCGAAACGTGAGGACACGGCCGGCCCATGCGGCGACGTCGGTCTCGTGGGTCACCATCACGATGGTGAGGCCCTGTTCCCGGTGCATCCGGCCGAAGATCTCGAGGATCTCGATGCTGGTCCGCGTGTCGAGGTTGCCCGTCGGCTCGTCGGCGAGGAGCAGGCGCGGGCGCTGGACCAGCGCCCGCGCGATCGCGACGCGCTGTTGTTGGCCTCCCGAGAGCTGGCTCGGAACGAAGCGCTCGCGGCCCTCGAGGCCGACCGCGCGCAGCGCGGCGAGCGCCCGCTCGCGGTGCTCGGCCGGAGGCGAATCGCCGTAGACCAGCGGCAGCTCGACGTTCTCGAGGGCGCTGGTGCGGGGAATCAGCTGGAAGCTCTGGAAGACGAAGCCGATCTCGCGGCTGCGGATCTGCGCGCGGTCGTCGGGGTCGAGGTCCGCCACTTCGCGGCCCGCCAGGCGGTAGCTTCCGCGAGTCGGCGGGTCGAGACAGCCGAGGACGTTCAGGAAGGTCGACTTGCCCGATCCGGAGGCGCCCATCACCGCCACCCACTCCCCGGCGTCGATCCGCGCGCTGACGCCCCGGAGCGCGGCAACCTCGTCTTCTCCCATGGTGTAGATGCGCCAGAGGTCGCGCACCTCGACGATCACGGGGCCCATGGCTACCGCATTCGCGGGAGGCCGAGCGGCGACCTCGGCGCCGGCTTCTCCTCCGGCCGCTCGAGGCCCACGGCGACGCGGTCCCCGGCCGCGAGGGCTCCCGAGACGACCTCCGCAACCCGGTCGTCGCGGAGCCCGGTCTCGACCTCGACCCGGCGCAGGGCCCCTCCCGGGCCCGCGACCCAGACTCCCGGCGCTGCCTCCGGGGGCCGCGCTCCCGTCGGGTCGAAGCGGAGCGCCCGCAGCGGAACCCGAAGCACGTCGGAGCGTTCGTCGGTGCGGATCGTCACGGTGGCGGTCATTCCCGGCTTGAGGGCGAGATCGTCGTTGGCGACCGCGATCACGACGTCGTAGGTCACTACGTTCTGCACGCGGATCGGTGCATTCCGTACCTGGACGACCTTTCCCTCGAACCTCCGCCCCGGATACGCGTCGACCGCGAAATCGGCCGCCTGTCCCTCGCGGACGCTCCCGATGTCGGACTCGCTCACGTTGGCGTTCACCTGCATCCGGGTGAGGTCCTCGGCGATCAGGAACAACGTCGGCGTCTGGAAGCTCGCCGCGACCGTCTGCCCGACGTCGACATTGCGCGCGACGACGACGCCGTCGACGGGAGAGACGATGTCGGTGTAGCCGAGATTGATCCGCGCCTCGCGCAGCGCGGCCTCGGTCTGCTTCACTGCTGCGCGATCGAGGGCCAGCTGGGCCTCGGCCTGCTGGAAGGCGCTTCGCGCCGTGTCGAGGTCGTTTTGCGACACGGCCTCGCGCGCTGCGAGCTGCTCCTGGCGCGCGAGCTGTCGGCTCCGGAGCGTCAGGTCGGCGGCCGATTTGCGTACCCGGGCCTCGGCGGTGGCGAGATTCGCCTCGGCCGCCTGTACGCGCATCTGGAACGGGGCAGGGTCGATCTTGGCGACGCGCTGCCCCTTGCGGACGGCAGAGTTGAAATCGGCACTGATCTCGCGGATCGGCCCCGAGACGTAGGTGCCGACCTGCACGGTCGTGACCGGGTTCACCGATCCGGTGGCCGTGACCGTGGCGGTGACGGCGCCTCGCTCGACGGCTTCCGTGAGCGGCTCGCCGGGCTCCGCGCCATCGCGGTCCCACAAGCCGACTCCCAGAGCGGCCGCTGCGGCAGCGACCGCCGCAGCGAGGATGACACTTCGTCGCGTCATGTCCGTGGAGGCGCCGTGCTCATCCCGCCAGCAGCTCCGATGCGATCTGGCGCGCAAGGGTGCCGTCGACGTCGCCCTTGTGGGCCTTCATCAGGATCCCCATCACCTTTCCGACGTCACCGGGCGCTGCGGCATTCACGGCGGCGATCGCCTCCCGGACCCACCCGCGCGTCGTCGCCTCGTCGGCGAGCTGCGGAAGGAACTCCCGGATCACCGCCAGCTCGGCCTGCTCTTCCGTGACGCGATCGGCGCGGCCGGCGTTCTGGAAGGCCTCGATGCTCTCGCCGCGCTGCTTCTCCAGGCGCCGCAGCAGGGTGACACACGTCTCGTCGGAAACCGTCTGCGAGTTGTCCTTCTTCATCTCGTTCAGGAAGGCCGCCCGGATGCTGCGCAGCGCCGTCAGCCGGGCGGCATCGCGTGACTTCATGGCCTCGGTCATTCCGGCGGTGACGCGATCGAAGATCGACATGGTTGCTCCTCGTGCAGGAAGCGGACGGTACCGTCAATCGAGACGGACGCACTCGAGATCGCGCGCCACCGCCGCAGGCCACCCGAGCTCGCGCTCGATGGCCGACTCGAGCCCTCCGGCGGACTCGGGCTCGCCGTGGACGACGTAGACCATCGCGGGCTCGCGCGGGGCGCTGCGGAGCCATCCGAGCAGCTCGGCTTGGTCCGCGTGGACCGAGAAGGCCGAGATGGTGAGCACCTCGGCGCGGACGGGAACGTAGCGCCCGAGCAGCTTCACGCGTGCGGGCGCCGTCGACGAGGCTCCTACCGCGGGTGCCGGCTGCCTGGAAGCCAGGGAGGATCACCGTGTTGCGCGGGTCGGGCAGGCGGTTCGCCAGGTGGTGCAGCACCCGCCCGCCGGTCGCCATTCCCGATGCCGAGACGATGATGCAGGGAAAGCGCTGGTCGTTGATCGCGCGAGATTCGCCGACGTCGTGGGCCTCGATGAGGCGGCCCGGATCGAACGCATCGCCGTCGCCGTGGAAATCGGCCTTGATCTCGTCGCTGTGTACGGCGATGGCGGAGCGGTAGACGCCGAGGGCCGCCAGAGCCATCGGGCTGTCGACGTAGACCGGGAGGTCGGGGATCCGGCGCTCTCGGACGAGCCGACGCAGCTCGAGCAGGATGACCTCGGTCCGGTCGACGGCGAAGGCCGGGATCACGACGGCGCCGCCGCGCCGGGCGGTACGGACGATGGCATCCTCGAATGCCGCGAGCGACGAGGCGGGAGGATGCCTCCGGTCACCGTAGGTCGACTCGACGACGATCACGTCCGCGTCGGCAGGCGGCGCGGGGTCGCGCAGGAGCGGGTGGTTCCCGCGGCCGAGGTCGCCGCTCACGACCAGGCGGCGAGGCGCCTTGCCGGCGATTCCGAGGGTGATGCTCGCGGAGCCCAGGATGTGCCCCGCCCGCGAAAACCGGGCGGTGACGCCATCGGCGACCTCGATCTCCTCGTCGAAGCCCACCGCGCGGAAGCGCTCCAGCGCGATGCCGGCGTCGGCCTCCGAGTAGAGCGGGAGGGCCGGGGTGTGCTTCGAGAACCCCTTGCGGTTGGCGTAGGCCGCGTCCTCCTCCTGGAGATGCCCACTGTCGGGGAGGACGATCCGGCACAGCTCCTCCGTCGCCGGCGTAGCGAAGATGGCGCCGCGGTAGCCTTGCTTCACCAGGGCCGGCAGGTAGCCCGAGTGGTCGATGTGGGCGTGGGTCAGCACCACCGCGTCGATCGATTCGGCGGCCACGGGGAACTCGCTCCAGTTGCGAAGGCGCAGCGCCTTCTCACCCTGGAACAGGCCGCAGTCGACGAGCACCCTCGCCCGCGGGGTGTCGAGCAGGAAGCGGCTTCCGGTGACGGTCCCCGCCGCGCCGAGGAAGCGGAGGATCGGCACCGACGGTCGGGGAATTGCCGAGATCGTCGTCATCGTACGGGCCGCTACTCGATCAGACCGGCGATCCGCGCGGCCGCCATGGCGTCGATCGCGTCGATCCGCCGGAGCAGCTCGCGGATCTCTGCCGCGAACGCTGCGCGGCGCTCCGGCAGGTCGGGGCCGTCCGGGTCGACCAGCCGCTGGTTGCGCGCGAGCCGGAGCCCCGTCTCGTAGAGGACCCGCGAGACCGACTCGGCGCTGCGGCTCCTCCGCTGCAGCAGGTACTGCTTCCCGCGCGCCTGGCACTGGGCGAGCAGGGCGCTGGCGTCGACCGGGGCGTCGGCAGGCTGACGCGCCAGCGTGTCAGCGACGACCCGGTAGGCCTCGACGAAGGGACGCAGCACCCGGTGTGCGAGGAACGGCCGGAACTTCCGGAGCAGCGCCAGTGCCTCCGACGCCTCGCCTCCGAGACGCCACTCCCACTCGCCGTCGTGGACGGCGATCTCCTGGCGCAGCTCGTCGCGAAAGGCGTCCTTCTCGGCGAAGAAGAAGTCGAACTTCAGGAGGTCGCGCAGCCGCATGGCGGCCGCCCAGAAGGCATCGGTTCGCTCTCCCGGATCGCTCTCGGCCGCGCGCAGCAGCGCCAGCTCGGCGATCGCTCCATTCACGAAGAAGTGGATGATGGTGTTCCGGTAGTACGCCGCGGCGAGGTGCTGGTCGGGGCCGATGGCGAAGACCTCCTCGGGCCCTTCGGCGAAGCGCGTAACGACGCCGCTCGCGACCAGCTCGTCGAGTACGCGGCGGACGCACTCGGCGGTGTCGAGCTGGAGATCGGTGGTGGTGGGGAGCTTCCGCTGGTCGACGTAGTAGAGGAGGTTCTTCAGCGACTCGACGACGGTCTCGGTGTCGAGAGCGCGATCGCCCCGCCCGAGGAGCGCCAGTGTCACGAGCGACGTCGGCGTGATCGGTGTCGCCCGGTTGATCCGCACGGACACCTCGAAGGCCAGCTTCTGCACCTCGAGGGTCTCTTCCTGGCGGATCTCCTCGACTCCCGGGCCATGGCCGAGGGCCTTCATGAGCGACAGGGGCTCGCCGAAGCGCAGGTGGATCGCGCCGTAGCGCCCGCGAAGGCGTCGCAGGATGCGGAGGAACCAGCGGAAGCTCTCGCGCTCCTTGCGGCCGCCGCGCTGCTCTGCGGCGTAGTCCCCGACGTCGGTGATCTGGTCGTAGGCGATCGAGACCGGGAGCAGGTAGACGTCCTCGCTCTTTCCGCGCCGAAACGCATCGGCGACGTAGGTCATGAGGCCCATCCGCGGCGGGAGGAGCTTCCCGGATCGCGACCTTCCGCCCTCGACGTACCACTCGAGGGAGAATCGCTTCTCGATCAGGTAGTCGACGTAGCTGCGGAGGACGAACTTGTAGATCGGCTGGTCCTTGAAGCTCCTGCGGATGAAGAACACGCCGCTCCTCCTCACGAGCGGCCCCACCGGGAAGAAGTTCATGTTGATCCCCCCCGCGGTGTGGTTCGGGGGGAGTCCGTTCTCGAACAGGGCGTACTGGAGCACCAGGTGGTCGAGGTTCGACTTGTGGGACGGCAGGAACACGACCGGGTAGCGCTGGGCGAGGGCGTAGAGCTGGCGCAGCTGGTCGCGGTCGTAGTGCAGGCTCTCGCTGTAGCCGCGGGTGTAGAGCAGGCGGATCAGCCGTGCGGCCAGGTCGATCACGTAAGGGGAGTGGGTGGCGGCGATCTCCCGGAGGTTGCGCGCCGCCTCCCGCATGACCGACTCCTCGCTCCGGCCGAGCTCCCGGGCGATCCGCGAGATTCCCCCGCGGAAGGCGACCCGGCCGAGGACGTCCTGGTGGATGAGGCGCGGAACCTTGTACTGCTGGCCTCGCAGGCGCCGCTCGGCACGATCGAGGGCGAGCTGCGCCTGGTGCGCGACGAAGTCCGCGAGGCCCTGTGTCGCAGTCCGATCACTCTCCGTGGCGCTCTGCCACCGCTTGCGCAGATCCGACACACGGGCAGGCTCGCCCGCAAGGATCCAGCAGCGGTCGGGGTAGCGACGGATGAGGAAATGCTGCCGCAGCGTCCCTGGATCGCGCGGATCGCCGAAGGTGAGCAGGTGCCGCAGCCGGACTGCGCGCGCGCCGTCGATGAGCGGTGGACGCCAGAGGACCCGCAGCGGCGCGAGGACCGCATCCCGCGCATCGGCGAGCGCCCCTTCGAGGTGCGGGTCGAGGGCGCGGGACCCTCCGCGGCGCGACGGCGGGATCGTGACCGCCTCATCGGAGGCCGGATCGGTTCCCGGGGGCCGCCTTCGTTCGATCCACTCGCGCAGGAGCCGGAGTTCGAGGGCGCTCGAGGCATCGAGCAGGAAGACCAGCCTCGGGGGGGAGGCGCCCTCCGTACGGGGCCAGCCCGGCTCTTCGGGATTCGGACGCAGGGACATCCCCGGGATTCTAGTCCGGAACCCCCGCGAAGGGGCATCGATCGCGTTCCGCTGTGGCCAGGGACGTGCGCGGGGCGGTATGTTCGCGGGCCTGCATGTGCCCCTCCGCGTCCCCGAAGCGACGGAGCGCCGCCGAGGCCGCGGCCCTCATCCGACCGCGTGACCGCATCGCGGTGCCGCTCGGCCCCGGGCAGCCGGCTGCGCTGCTCCATGCCCTCGGCGAGCGCGACGACTTCGAGGACCTGCAGGTCTTCGGCGCGCTGCTGACCGGGCTCTTCAAGGTCTTCACTCGCAACGGGGTCCACCTGCGTTCGGGCTTCTTCGGCCCGGTGGAGCGCGGCCTGCGCAGCTCCGGGTTCGACGTGCAGTTCGTTCCGGCCGACTTCCGCCGGTTCTCGCTGATCGTCCGCGAGTTCCATCCCAGGGTCCTCGCCATCCTGGGAGCGCCGCCGGACGAGAAGGGGATGATCTCGTTCGGACTCCACGCGGGCGCTGGCGTACGGGAGCTGTTCGACGTGGCGCGAGACCCGGGCCGCGTCCTCATGGTCGAGATCAACCCGAACGTTCCGCGGACGCTCGGGCTTCCGCCGGAGCATCCCCATGCCATCCACGTCGACGAGGTCGACGTACTGATCGAGAGCGACGCTCCGGTGTTCGAGCTTCCCGATCACGACCCCAGCGACGTCGAGCGGGCCATCGCCGACATCGCGAGCCGATACGTCCCCGACGGCGCGACGCTCCAGACGGGGATCGGCGGCATCCCGAGCGCAGTGGCCGAGATCCTCGCCGAGGGGTCCGGGGGAGACTACGGCCTCCACACCGAGATGTTCACGACCGGCTGCTTGCGTCTTCACCAGGCGGGGAAGATCACCAACCGCAAGGGGCAGTACGACGGCGTCTCGATCGTGACGTTCGCCGCAGGCCCGAGGGAGCTCTACGACTGGCTCGACGGAAACGACGCCGTCCGCTTCCTGCCCATCGAGTACGTCAACGACCCGGCGATCATCGCACGCAACCGGCGCTTCGTGTCGATGAACTCGGCGCTGGCCGTCGACCTCGCCGGGCAGATCGCCGCCGACACCATCGACGGCCGCCAGTTCTCGGGGATCGGCGGCCACGAGGACTTCCTCCAGGGCGCCGCCTACTGCGAGGGAGGACGGTCGCTGATCTGCCTTCCGTCGACGGCGACGGTGGGTGGCCAGATCGTGTCGCGGATCCAGGCGCGGTTCGTTCCGGGCGCCGTCGTCACCGGTCCGCGCCACCAGGTGGACGTCGTCGTCACCGAGCACGGCGCGGCCGAGCTGCGGGGCCGGACGGTGGCCGAGCGCGCCCAGGCGCTCCTCGCCATCGCCGATCCACGGTTCCGCGACGCGCTGCGCGCCGAGCTCCCGAAGTAGCAGGAGGATCCCATGTTCGAACAGCCGCGATTTGCCCGGGAAGCCCTGGTGCCGCTGCTCGCCGGAATCGCCTGGCTGTGGCCGAGCGCGAGCTTCGGCGTCCTCGGATTCCTCGGCTCGCTTCCGCCGGGATGCCTCCTGGTGGGCGCCGGCGTCGCGATGATGCTGTGGCCCGGCGATCATCGGATCGACCAGTTCGCGGCCCTCGGCGCAGTGCTGGGAGTCGTCTTCGCGCTCCCGGCGTTCGTGACCGAGGGCATTGGAACGGGGCTCTGGCTCTCCGGGGTCTCGGTGGCGGCGTTCCTCGCCGCCGGCTGGGCATCGATCCGGCAGGAGCCGCATCACAACGAAGTCCCGGTCCCCGTCCCGTCGCTGCGGCTCGCGGCGAAGGTCGCCTTCGACGAGGCGCTGCTCTCGACCATGCAGATGACGACGCCCGTTCCCGCCGGAGACGATGCGAAGCGCGTGGTGCGGGAGGTGCTCGCCGCGCGCGAGATGTTCGACGCCCGGGGCTGGCTCGAGAAGCCCGCCAGTTATCACCCCGATCCCCCCGCCCTCGATGCGTTCGCGCTCCACCCGGAACGGGCTCGCGGCATCGTCTACGAGCACCTCTCCTTCGAGAGCGGGTACGAGCCGCACCCTGACGAGCCCGGACGCGATCGCTGGCTCTCCTACTCCGCCAACCGGACGGCCCACGCCTGGGTGGTGCGGCATCCCGACGCGTCGCGGCCGTGGCTGGTGTGCATCCACGGCTACCAGATGGGATGGCCGCTGGTCGATCTCTTCGCCTTCGACCCGCGCTGGCTCTCGCGGAAGCTGGGTCTCAACCTCGTGCTGCCGGTGCTCCCGCTCCATGGCCCGCGCAAGCAGGGCCGCCGCAGCGGCGACGGCTTCCTCTCGGGCAACGTCCTCGACTCGGTCCATGCCGAGGCCCAGGCGGCGTGGGACATGCGGAGGATCGTCTCGTGGGCGCGCGGGCAGGGGGCGACCCAGATGGGAGTCTTCGGGCTCTCGCTCGGCGGCTACAACACCGCGGTGCTGTCGAGCCTCGCGCCCGGCTTCGCATGCGCGATCCCCGGGATCCCCGCAACGGACTTCACGCGGCTGGTCTGGCGGCACGGGCCGTCGCTCCAGGTGCGTGCGCTCGAGCACAAGGGCATTGCGCGCGACGCCGTCGATGAAGTGCTCCGCGTCGTCTCGCCGCTCGCCCTCGATCCCCAGGTGCCCGTCGAAGGCCGGGCGATCTTCGGCGCCGTCGCGGACCGGCTGGTTCCGGCCGACCAGGTGCGCGACCTCTGGGTCCACTGGCGGCGGCCGCGAATGCTCTGGTACCAGGGCAGCCACATGAGCATCGGGTTCGAGCCCGAGGTGCGGCGGTTCGTCGAGGACACCCTCGCGGGAGCGGGGCTCACCGGAACGGGGCCTCGCTAGACACCGGCAGCGCGCGCGTCGAGGGCGCGCCGGATCTCGGCGTGCCTCGCGCGGGAGATCGGATAGCGGCGGGCGAGGACGACGCCGAGCAGGATGAACGCGGCAGGGGCGGCTCCCGTCAGCCAGCGAATCGCCTCGAGCGCCGTCTTCGACGGCTGCTGCCCGCCCTGGTAGCCCGCGAGGTCGAGCGCGAGGCCTGCGACGGCCACCGCGCTGGCGCCGGCGAGCTTTCGCAGGAAGGTGAAGAAGCCGGCGTAGATTCCCTCGCGCCGTTCGTTCGTCCGCAGCTCGTCGGCGTCGACGACGTCGCCGAGCATCGACCAGGGCATGAGGTCGGCCACGGCGTAGCCGACGCCCGCGACCGCCCCGAACGCGAGGATCGTCCAGGCCGGCCAGGCGGGCGTCGCCAACACGAAGAAGATCTGGGCGAACGCCCACCAGCAGGATCCGATGATGAACAGCGTACGCTTGTCCGAGCCCCCCGACATGCGCAGCCAGAGCGGAAGCGACACTACGGCCGCACCCAGCAGCAGCCCCATCGCGATCTCGAAGTCCCCCGGACGTCCGAGCCAGTAGGTGAAGTAGTAGATCAGCATGGCACCGACCACGTCCATGGCGATGCGAGAGCAGAGGTAGAGCGCCATGAGCGTCCGGTAGGCGCGATGGCGCACCACGAGGCGAAGCCCCGCAAAGAACGACGTGTGGGACTCGCGCTGGAACTCGGGCCGTTCCCAGGTTCGCAGGAAGACGACGACCCAGGGCAGCGCGAGCCACGCTCCGTAGAGGCAGCCGACGACGAGGAATCCCTTCGCGCCGCCGCCGAAGGCCTCGACCGCCGGCTTCGTCGCTACCGCGGCGAGGATCGTTCCGAAGACGCTCGCAGCCGACCGGTAGGTGCTGAGGCTCGTCCGCTCGCCGTAGTCGAGAGCCATTTCGGGAAGGAGCGCCATGTAGGGGACGCTGAGGACGGTCGAGGCGATGGTGTGGAAGGCGTAGGCGATCGTGTAGTAGACGAAGCGCGTCGACTCCGAACCGTCGGGAAGGACGACGAAGAGCGCTGCGAAGGCGAGGCCGAAGGGAAGGGCACCGATCAAGAAGTAGGGGCGCCGGCGCCCGAAGCGCGAACGCGTGAGATCGGAGAGCCGCCCCATGAGCGGATCCGTGAAGGCGTCGATGGTTCGCCCGGCGAGCAGCACGACCGATGCGAGGGCCGGGCGCAGGCCCGCTACTTCGGTGAGGAAGAACAGGTAGAAGAGCGAGAGGACGGAGAGCGAGACGTTGAGCGTGTGATCGCCCAGCGAATAGAAGACCTTGGTGGCTTTGGAGAGGCGCACGCGCGCGCAGCATACCCGAGCGGCGCGCGCGTGCGCCTGCGACCGATCAGGCCTTGCGGTAGAGCGTCACCACCGCGGCGCCGCCGAGGCCGAGGTTGTGTTGGAGGGCGACCTTCGCACCGGCCACCTGGCGCTTCTCGGCGAGGCCGCGGAGCTGCCAGTTGAGCTCGGCGCACTGGGCGAGGCCGGTGGCGCCGAGGGGGTGCCCCTTGGAGATGAGGCCTCCCGAGGGGTTCACGACCACCTTCCCGCCGTAGGTGTTCGCTCCGGAGTCGACGAACTCGCCACCCTTGCCCTCGGGGCACAGACCGAGCCCCTCGTACGTGATCATCTCGTTGGTCGAGAAGCAGTCGTGGAGCTCGACCACGTCGACGTTCTCCGGACCGAGCCCCGACTGGTGGTAGACCTTCTCGGCCGCCTTCCGGGTCATGTCGGAGCCGACGAGCTTGATGCAGCTCTTGTCGTCGAAGGTGCTCTTCAGGTCCGTCACCATCGCCTGTCCGACGATCTCGACCGCCTGCTTCTGGAGGCCGTGCTTCTTGACGAACTCCTCGCTCGCGAGAATCGCCGCTCCTGCGCCGTCGGACGTCGGGCAGCACTGGAGCTTCGTGAGCGGCTCGTAGACCATCGGAGCGGCCTTGATCTGGTCGAGGGTGTACTCGTCCTGGAACTGCGAGTACGGGTTGTTGACCGAGTGCTTGTGGTTCTTCCAGCCGATCTTTGCGAACTGCTCGGCGGTGGTTCCGTACTTCTCCATGTGCTCGCGGCCCGCGTTGCCGAAGATCTGCGGCGCCGGCGGAGCCGCGACGAACTTTCGCAGCTGCATCATCAGCGTGAAGTGCTTGTCCATCGGGTTCACGCGGTCGGTCCACTTGGCGCCGAGGGAGCCCTTCTCCATCTTCTCGAAGCCGAGAGCGAGGGTGCACTCGGCGAGCCCTCCCTCGATGAACTGCTTGGCCATGAACAGCGCCGTCGAGCCCGTCGAGCAGTTGTTGTTCACGTTGTAGATCGGGATTCCCGTGAGGCCGAGGGTGTAGACGGCCCGCTCGCCCGCGGTCGACTCGCCGTAGCAGTAGCCGACGACCGCCTGGTCGATGGCGTCGTACGGGATCCCCGCGTCGGCGAGCGCCTTCTCTCCGGCCTCCTTCGCCATGTCGGGATAGTCCCA
This sequence comes from uncultured delta proteobacterium, assembly GCA_963710635.1. Classification (GTDB taxonomy): domain Bacteria; phylum Myxococcota_A; class UBA9160; order UBA9160; family UBA9160; genus MYXO. Next base: position 2,360,453 of record CAVQAY010000004.1, on the reverse strand, counting down.
CTGCTTCGAGCCGGGCTTCTCGAACTTGGTCATTCCGACACCGACGACGAACACTTTTCTGCCCATGAGAGGGGTCTCCTTCGTACGAATGGGTTGGGAAGTCGCGGAAATCAGTGGGCCGCCGAGGTCGCCTCGGGCTCGCGCTGCGAGTCGTCGCCGGCAATCTCGTCGCCGGGATCGGTGGGCTCTTCGCGCGCGACGTCGCCGGCCGGCGCGCGGTCGGTCCCGGCCGAGAGCAACGCTTCGGCGGAGTCGCCGTGGGAGAGCTCGAGCATCCGCTCGGGGCACAGCGTCCGGGCGCCTTCGGCGAGGTGGTCGTAGACGGCGCGGTACTGGAGCGTGAGGCCGTGGACCAGCTCGGAGGTCTGGGTGAAGTGCGCTGCCACGTTCTCCCGGTAGCGGGTCGCCTCGGCCTTCGCGCCCCTCGAGCTGGCTCTCGAGATCCTTGCAGCGAAGACGGTCGCGGCTGTAGCGCCGGCCGACGAGGATGCCGGCGAGCGCGCCGGCGCAGGCCACGATGAGCAGGTCGAGGAGGTACATGAGGGGGGCCTTTCGCGGGCTGGAGGGGCCGCGAAAAGGTACCGTACCGTCCGCCTCGCGCGAGGAGGGGGACACGTGGCCAGCATCTTCACCCGCATCATCCGGGGCGAGCTCCCGGGCCGCTTCGTGTGGAAGGACGACGAGGCCGTCGCCTTCCTCACCATCAACCCCCTGCGGCCTGGGCATACCTTGGTGGTGCCTCGGCTCGAGGTCGACCACTGGATCGACCTGTCGCCGGAGCTGGCGAAGCACCTGACGGAAGTGGCGCACCAGATCGGCAAGGCGATCCAGCTCGGGTTCTCGCCGGTGCGGGTGGGGCTGCTCGTCGCAGGGCTCGAAGTGCCCCACGTCCATCTCCACGTGGTGCCGGTCCACGACATGCGCGATTTCGACTTCGCCCGCGCCGACAAGAACCCCCGCCCCGATGCAATGGACGCCGCCGCGAAAACGATCCGCGACCGCCTCCGCGATCTCGGCCGCCCGGAGGTTGCGGAGTAGCAGGCACGGCGAGACCTCTCGCGGATCGCCTGCGGCCTGCCATGCTTCGCGCCGGCGCGAAGGAGGCGCTGGTGTGCTGCTCGCCAAGCTCGTTCTCGTGGCGTCGCTCATCGCGGGCGTGACGCTCGCCGGCCGCCGTTTCGGTCCGGCGATCGCGGGCTGGCTCACGGCGACTCCGATCGTCGCCGGACCGATCGTGTTCTTCCTCGCGCTCGAACAGGGCACCGGGTTCGCATCGCGTTCGGCGGCCTCGACACTCGCGGGTGTCGTCTCTCTCGGAGGCTTCTGCCTCGCCTACGCGTACGCCAGCGTACGAATGACGTGGCCGTTTGCGCTCGGTGTCGGATGGGCCGTGTTCGCGGCCTCGACGTTCATCCTCGATCGGCTTGCGGCGCCGCTCCCGGTGGCGTTGGCCCTCGCACTCGCCGTGCCAGCCGGTCTTCCCGCGCTCTTTCCACCGAGGCGCTGGCGCGGCGCGCCAGTCGCGCCAAGTCCGTACGAGCTGGCGACACGAATGGTCGCCGCGGCTGCGCTCGTCGTCCTCGTGACGAGCATGGCGCAGCGCCTTGGCCCGGGCCTCTCGGGCCTCGTGACGCCGTTTCCGATCGCGGGTAGTGTCGTGGCCGCCTTCTCGCACCGGAGCGACGGCGCCGACTTCGCGATCCCGCTGCTTCGTTCGCTCACCGCGGGACTCTTCGGATTCGTCGCGTTCTTCGGCGTGCTCGCGCTGGGGCTGCCCGCGCTGGGGATCCCCATCGCCTTCCTGGCCGCCGTTGCCGCTGCACTCGCGGGTCAGCTCGCCGGGCTCACGCTGGCGCGCCGCATGCCCGGGCGCGTGTAGCGGCGGCGCTAGCCGAAGATCGCTTCCATCGGGTGCGGCGTCTCGTAGGCGCGCCGCGCGATGTCGGCGAGCGCGGCGGCGACGTCGAGGCGCGGAACGCCCTGGGGCTCGCGGCAGTAGACGAAGGCGGTCGCGCAGTAGTCGTCGACGCGCTCGGCGATTCCCATGGCGAGGATTCCCGGCCGCGGGCGGCGTCTCCAGCCCGCGCCGGCGACGGGGTGGGTCTTCTCGTAGCGCGCGAGCGCTTCCTCCTGGCCTTCGCCGAAGAACTGGAAGCCGATCTGCTGGATCGTGACGCGCAGGTCGCTCGCGAATACGATCGGGTCGGGGACGTGCCAGCGCTGGAACGAGACGAAGTCGGGCTGCACCGCGCCGGGGGCGCGAACGTCGAGCGGGACTCCCTGCCACGGGCTCTCGTGTGCGCCGAGGCCCCACGCGCTCCCCACGTAGTCCTCGAGCCCGGTTCCGCAGATCGTCGGGAGCCGGTCGTCGCCGTCGCGATAGACCTTGACCTCTCCTTCACCGTACCACGAGCCTTCGTCGAGTACCCGGACGCCGACGCTCATTCCGAGGAAGCGGCCGGGGCCGCGTAGGCCCTCGGCGATCACGAAGTCGTGCTTGATGCGGGTCGGGTTCTCGCGCCGGAACGACACGTGGAGAAGGCCTGCCGTTTCGGGGAGGTGACGCTCCAGCGTGTAATCGATCTGGTAGTAGACGTCGAGGTCGCGCGGCGCGTGGTTCGTGAGCTCGGCGCGGACGCGGCGCCGGAAGGGCATTGGGATCCAGCTGTTGAAGCCGCGGCCCTCCTGGGCGGCGACGAGGGCGCAGGCGTAGGGAGCCGGCCGGCCGTGGGGGAAGCCGAAGAAGTCGAGGCACGGGACCGAGACGCTCGGCTCGGCCGCGCCGTCGTAGAAGACCTCGAGGACGAGACCCCGCATCACCTCGGGGGGCGCCGGCGGAAAGGTCATCCACCAGTGCCGCAGTCGCCCCGGCCCTTCGAGGTCGGCGAGCACCACGGTCTCGCCCGGCGCGATCCGGCGAGACGGTGCACCTTTGCGGCCCGCTCGCTGGCTTCCGCCGGCTCCGCGATCGCCCGTCGGGTTCTCGAAGGAGACCGATCGCGAGTCGAGGCCGAGGTCGATCGTCGCCGGATCGTCGAAGAGGCTCATGGCGGGATACCCTACCAAAGTGCTCTTGCCCGCGAGCGCCACCGGAGACGCCCCGCGCCTCGTCCTCGGCGTTCAGAGCTGGCGGATGAACTCGGGCCAGGGCCATGCCCGAACCCCCGGAGCGATCGTGCTCGTCGGGGCCCGCGCTTTCGCGGGGCGGTGCACGACGCCGAGGTGGACGGTGCAGCCGCGCCCACGCTTGCGGCGCAGCACCTCGCCCAGCCGGAGCAGGGGCCTTGCGTCCGACGGCGTCGCGGTCCGCGCGGCCTTGCACTCGACGAGCGAAAGGTCCTTGCCCGAGGGGATCAGGAAGTCCACCTCGAGGCCTTGCTCGTCTCGGAAGAAATAGATCTCCTGTCGGCGTCCCGCGTGAACCTGTGCCTTCACGATCTCCGAGGCGATGAATCCCTCGAAGATGCTCCCAACGAAAGGCGACCTCAGCAAGGCGGATTCCGAATCGATCCCGAGCAGATGGCACGCGAGACCCGGGTCCGCGAGATAGAGCTTCGGAGACTTGATCAGCCGCTTTCCCAGGTTGTCGAAGAACGGAGGTACGATCAGGAGCTGCGCGGTCGTTTCGAGCACTCCGAGCCACTGGGTGATCGTCGGCACGCTGATCCCGAGAGGGGCCGCAAGCGCCGTCTTGTTCGACACCTGCCCGTGCCGGGTCGCCACGAGCGCGAGAAAGCGGCGGAACGTCGATAGATCCTTCACCGCCGTCACTGCCCGGACGTCACGCTCCAGATAAGTCTGGACGTAGGAGGCGAGCCACAGGTCGGCCGAGCGGGGCCGTGCGAGCGCTTCCGGGTAGCCGCCGCGTAGCCAGCTCACCTTCGGCGACTCGCGAGCGGAGAACGGCAACAGGTGCAGCACGGCCGCCCGCCCGGCCATCGATTCGGTGACGCCGTGCATCAGCGGCGCGTCCTGGGATCCGGTCAGGATCCACTGGCCTGCGCGGCGCGGATGAAGGTCGATGCGTGCGCGAACGAAGGCGAACAGCTCCGGCGCGTTCTGTACCTCGTCGAGGATCGCCGGCGTCCGGAGATCGTCGAGGAACCCCTGCGGATCCGCTCGCAGCCGCGCGACGACGTTCGGATCTTCGAGCAGGACGTAGCTCGCCTTCGGGAAGAGATGCCGGAGCAGCTCGGTCTTGCCGGCCCGGCGTGGTCCCGTGAGGACGATGGCGGGAAAAGCGCGCGCCGACCGGAGGACTTGCGTCTCGAGATCTCGGTGGACGTATCGCATCAATGAGGATTATGAAGTAGTACTTTAGAAATCTCAAGACGTTCCGAGCGCGAGGGGTCTTGGCCTGGGGAGCGGTGCCCGGGCCCGGCCCCGGGATACTCTTCCAACGTGCTCTTGCCCGCGAGCGCCACCGGAGACGCCCCGCGCCTCGTCCTCGCCCGCGCCCTCCGCGGCTTCGCGGACGGCATCGTGAGCGTCGTCCTGCCGGCGCATCTGCTCGCGCTCGGGTTCTCCGCCATCGAAGTTGGCGCCGTCGCGACTGCGACGCTCCTCGGCTCGGCGACGCTGACCCTCGGCGTTGGTCTGCTCGCCCACCGGATCCCCGCCCGCGCGGTGCTGCTCGGAGCGACGGCCGTGATGTGCGCCACGGGGATTGCCTTCGGCAGCGTGACGTCGTTCTGGCTGCTGATCGCGGTCGCCTTCGTGGGAACGCTCAACCCCTCGGCGGGGGACGTCAGCGTCTTCCTTCCGGTCGAGCAGTCGCTCCTGGCGTCGAGTACGGCGCCGGCGGAGCGAACCGCCCTCTACGCCCGCTACAACGTGGCCGGTGCGCTGGCGGCGGCGGTCGGGTCCCTGGCTAGTGCGCTCCCGGATCTGCTGGCGCGGGGGGCCGGGGTGGCTCCCGACGCGGCGCTTCGCGTGGTGTTCTTCGTCTACGCGGCCGTCGCCGTCGCGATCGGCATCCTCTACCTCGGCCTCGGCGCCGCTGCAGACGCCACCGCGGGAGAGGCGGGCGCTCGTAGGCCCCTCGTCCGCTCGCGCCCGGTGGTGGTGCGGCTCGCCGCCCTCTTCACCCTCGATTCCTTCGGCGGCGGCTTCGTCGTCCAGTCGCTCCTCGCCCTCTGGCTGTTCCAGCGCTTCGACTTCTCGCTGGCCGCCGCCGCGCAGGTGTTCTTCGTGACGGGTCTCCTCGGCGGTCTCTCGCAGCTCGCGTCGCCGCGGATCGCACACCGCATCGGGCTGATCCGCACCATGGTCTACACCCACGTCCCTGCCAACGTGTTCCTGATGCTGGCGGCGCTCATGCCGACGGCCCCCCTCGCGCTCGGCTTCCTGTTCTTCCGGATGGCGCTCTCGTCGATGGACGTCCCGGCGCGGCAGGCGTACGTGATGGCCGTGGTGCCGCCGGAGGAGCGCGCAGCGGCGGCGAGCGTCACCAACGTGCCGCGCAGCCTCGGAGGGGCGCTGGCGCCGCTCCTCGCCGGCTGGATGCTCTCCCAGTCGAGCTTCGGGTGGCCACTGCTGGTGGGCGGCGCGCTCAAGATCACCTACGACCTGCTGCTCCTGGCCCGCTTCCGGGGCTCCGAGCCGCCGCAGGAGCCGGAGGCAGCGCGGTGATACGATCGCCGGATGCACTTCGCGAGCTTCGACTCAGGCGATCCGGTCTTCGACGCCCACGGCTTCGCACTCTCGCTCCAGGTCGTGACCCGCGAGAACGTCTACGGAATCGATCCTGCGAGGACCAGCGCCCGGATGGAGGACGGCGTCTTCGTCGTCCGCGCGGCGGGGCTCACGATGGCCGGCGGGCAGGTGGCGGCGCCGGGCGCCGCGATCCTGCGCGTCACCCCTGCGAAGCCCGGGCAGGTGCGGGTGCAGATCAAGGCGAAGGGCCCGGAGCCCGTCCGCTGCGTCAAGCTCTCGGTGCGCGGTCTCGCGGCGCCGCTCCGGATCGCCGAGGCCGGCACCGAACGCGAGGTCGGCGGTGGCGGAGAGATCCTCTCGTACCCGAACCGGCTCGCGACCCCGCTGCTCCTGCTGCGTACGGGAGGTGAGCTCGTCGGGGTCCGGGCCGAGGACGAGCGCGTTCGCGAGAAGCGCTTCGCCGTGTGGTGCGAGAAGCTCGGGCCTCGCGCAGGGCAGGGAGTCCTCGAATGCATCCTCGAGGAGGACGCGTCGCGGATTGGAAACGAGCTCGAGGCGCCGCCCCTGGTGATCGGCAGGGCGATCGACCCCGGAGCTTTCCTGGCAGATCACCTGCGGTTCCTCGAGGTGCGGATGGGCCTCGCTCCGTGGAGCGAGCGGCTCGAGGTCCCGCCCTTCGCCCGCGACCTCCGGCTCGCGCTCACGCTCCACGGCATGCACTGGACCGGGAGGGTCTTCCTCGACTACGCGGCGATGCTCGACGTGATCCGCTTCGTCACGGAACGGATCGACGGCCGACACGTTCTTGCGTACCTCCCGGGCTGGGAGGGCCGCTACTACTGGCAGTACGGCGACTACCGCCCGGAGCCCCGGCTCGGCGGCGACGCGGGCTTTGCGGCGCTGTGCGACGGCGCACGTCGTCTCGGAGTCCACGTGATGCCGATGTTCGGCGGAAACTGCGTCAATGCCTGGCTCCCGCGGTTTCGCGACCTCGACCCCGCCGCGTACATGAAGAGCGCCACCGGAAACCGCTTCCACGGCAACCAGCCCGACTGGGATTTCGCGCGGGCCCACGACACCGGTTGGCAGGCGTGGCTCAATCCCGGGCATCCGGGCTGGCAGGGCGACCTCGCCACCCAGATCGAAGCCCTCGCCCGGCGCTTCGGCTTCGACGGCGTCTTCCTCGACACCGTCCACGTGTGGGTGAACGATCCGGACCATCCCGTCTTCGACGGCATCCGCGCACTGTGCCTCCGACTGCAGCGGTCGATTCCCGGCACCCTCCTGGCAGCGGAGCACGACTACGACGGCCTGCTCCCGCTCTTCGGGTTGTTCCAGCGCGCCTACTGGGGGACCGATCCGGCCTGGACGGCGCCCTACGCCCTGCGCTTCGCGCATCTGTGCGAAGGAGAGCCCGAGGGCCGGACGGGAGTACACGAGTTCGGGGTGTGGAAGGCGCCGGGAGCGCCGCCCCCGGGCGAGCGGCGGCCGGGCTACCTCCCGACCATTGCCTTCCAGGACGACACCCTCACGCGCTCCCGTGCCGAGGTCGAGCGGGTGATCGCGGCGGCTGCGGCGTGCTGACGGTGCGGCCGGGGGCTTCAGCCCCCGTCGCGGCGTGCCGATCGACCGGTCTACGCTGACGCGGCAGCGGGAAGGCTGCCGCGCCCTCCGGGCGTTCGGGAGGATCGATCCATGGGCCTCATCGTCCTCGCGATCATCGCGGCCACCGTGATCGCCGTCGTCTCGCTCTACAACCAGCTCGTCCGCCTCCGCAACGCCAGCGAGGGCGCGTGGAGCGACGTCGATGTCCAGCTGAAGCGCCGCTACGAGCTGATCCCGAACCTGGTCGAGACGGTGAAGGGGTACGCCTCCCACGAGAAGACCGCCTTCGACGACGTCACGAAGGCGCGCGCCCAGGCCATGCAGGCGTCGAGCCCCGAGGCGAAGAGCGCTGCCGAGGGCAGCCTCACCGCGACGCTGAAGAGCCTCTTCGCCGTCGCCGAGGCATACCCCGAGCTGAAGGCCAACCAGAACTTCCTCGCGCTCCAGGGCGAGCTCTCCGGCCTCGAGGACGCGATCCAGAACGCGCGGCGCTACTACAACGCCGTCGTCCGCGACCTCAACACACGCTGCGAGGCCTTCCCGAGCAACCTCGTGGCGAACGCGTTCGGCTTCACCAGGAAGCAGTACTTCGAGCTCGATGCGGCCGCCGAGCGGACGCCGCCGCGCGTACAGTTCGGAAGCTGACGCGCGTGGCCGGCGCCCGCCGGGGGCTCGCGCTCGCTGCCCTCGTGATGCTGCTCGCCGCAGGGCGGGCGGAAGCGGAGGCCATCCGCAGCTTCGACGTCTCGATCCGGCTGTCGGATTCGGCCGAGTTCGACGTCGAGGAACGGATCCGCTGGGACTTCGAGGGCGTACACAAGCACGGGATCTTCCGGCGGATCCCCATCCACCGGAGTGGGCCGCTGTTCGCCGGTGGACGGCTCCGCATTGGCGTCGAGTCGGTGACCGACGCGAGCGGTGCTCCGTGGCCGTGGCGCGAGTCGTTGCGCGGAGGGTCCCTCGAGATCCGGATCGGAGACCCGGACGCGACCGTGACCGGAGTGCAGGAGTACCGCATCCGCTACCGGGTGGGGCGAGGGCTCCTCCACTTCGACGAGCACGACGAGCTCTACTGGAACGCGACGGGCAACGACTGGCCGGTGCGGATCGACGCGGCGTCGGCGACGGTCGAGCTCCCGCCGGGCGCCGGGACGGATGTCGCGCGGCGGGCGTGCTTCGCCGGCCCGACGGGGTCGACGCTGCCGGACTGCGCGATCGAAGACGACGGCGCCTCGCTCCGGTTCGCTGCCGACGATCCGCTGCCTCCGAAATCGGGGCTCACGATCGTCGTCGGACTCCCGAAGGGCTTCGTCGCGGAGCCGAGCGCGCTGCGGCGCTGGCTCGACTACGCGGGCGACGTACTGAGCGTCTGGCTGCTGCTGCCCATCGCCGCCGCTGGCTTCGTGTGGCGCCAGTGGCGAAGGTACGGCCGCGACCCTGCCGGCGCGGCTGCGCTTCCGGTGCGCTACGAGCCGCCGCCGGGCCTCACGCCGGCGGAGGTCGGAACGGTGGTGGACGAGAGCGCCGACTCCCTCGACCTCACCGCGACGATCCTCGACCTCGCGGTGCGCGGCATGCTCCGGATCGAGGAGGTCGAGGGATCGGGCTTCTCGTTCCTTTCGAGCCGCGACTACCGGCTCCATCGCACCGGAGCCTCCGAGACGGGGCTGAAGGAGCACGAGCGCCTCCTGCTCGCAGGGGTCTTCGCGAGCGGGTCGCCGGTGCTGCTCTCGGACCTGAAGGACCGGTTCTACGAGAAGGTTCCGGGGATCCTCCGGGCGGTCTACCGCGAGGTCTCCGGCGCGGGAGGCTGCTTCGCGGTCGCGCCGGACCAGATCCGGAACCGATACCGGATCGCCGGAGCCGCCGTCGCCGGGCTCTCGGTCGTGGCGGGCTGGACGGAGCAGTCGGTGCTCGCCATCGCCTCGCCCCTCCTTGCGGCCGGCATCGTCATGGTGTTCTCGGGAGCGATGCCGCGCCGGACCGAGACGGGCCGGCGGGTTTGCGACGACATCCTCGGCTTCCGCGAGTTCCTCCGGCGCGTCGACGGCGATAGGCTCGAGCGGTCGGGAGGGAAGACCGCCGAGCGCTTCGAGAAGATCCTGCCCCATGCGGTCGTTCTCGGCGTCGCGGACCGCTGGGCGACGGTGTTCTCGGACATCTACACCGCGCCGCCGCAGTGGTACGGGTCGAACCGCTACGGCGGCGGATTCAGGACGCAGGACTTCGTCTCCGACGTCGGGCGCTCGCTCTCGACCATGGGCAGCACGTTCTCGTCGCGCCCGGGCTCCGGGTCGAGCGGCTTCTCGGGCGGATCGAGCGGAGGCGGCGGTGGCGGTGGCGGTGGCGGGAGCTGGTAGGGTGCGATCGGCGCGTCGGGCGCGCGCCGTGGTAGGGTGGCTGCGGTCGCAGCGCGAGGAGACGATGCCGAGTCCTGCCGACGTCCGGGGATCCGCTCGGTGCCCGTAGAGGCCGCCGTCCTGACGTGGCAGGCATGGCTCACCCTCGCGGTGATCGCCGGCGTCCTCGCCCTTCTCGTCTCGAACCGCATCGGGCCCGACGTGGCCATCGTAGGCGGCGTGACGGTGCTGCTCCTCGCCGGTGTCCTCGACACGAAGCAGGCGTTCGCCGGAATGGCCAACGAGGGCATGCTCACGGTCGCCGTCCTGTACGTCGTCGTGGCGGGGCTCCAGGAGACCGGTGCGGTCACCTGGCTCGGCCAGACCTTTCTTGGCCGTCCCGCGTCGGTGATCGGTGCGCAGATGCGTCTGCTCGTGCCGATCGCTGCGCTCTCGGCATTCATGAACAACACGCCGCTGGTCGCGATGTTCATCCCGGCGGTCTCCGACTGGGCGAAGCAGTGCCGGATCTCGGCGTCGAAGCTCATGATCCCGCTCAGCTACGCCGCCATCTTCGGCGGAATGACGACGCTCATCGGAACCAGCACGAATCTCGTCGTGAACGGTCTGTGGCTCGAGAGCGGGCATCCGACGCTCGGCCTCTTCGAGGTCGCAAAGGTCGGCATCCCCTGCGCGGTCGCCGGAATCGTCTACCTGGTCGTCTTCGGACGCTGGCTGCTTCCCGACCGCAAGCCCGTCATCGGCCCCATGGACGACCCTCGCGCCTACACCGTCGAGATGCTGGTCGACCCCGCCGGACCGCTTCCTGGCAAGACCATCGAGGCGGCGGGCCTCCGGCATCTCCCGGGGCTGTTCCTCGCCGAGATCGACCGGCAGGGTCAGCTGATGCCGGCCGTCTCGCCGCAGACCGTACTGGCCTCGGGCGACCGGCTGGTCTTCGTCGGCATCGTCGACTCGGTCGTCGACCTGCAGAAGATCCGCGGGCTCGTTCCCGCGACGAACCAGGTCTTCAAGCTCACGGCGCCGCGGTCCGAGCGCGTTCTCGTCGAAGCGGTCGTATCGGATACCTGCCAGGTCCTCGGCAAGAGCATCCGCGACGGCCGGTTCCGGAACCTCTACAACGCCGTGGTGATCGCCGTCGCCCGGAACGGTGAGCGGATCGAGAACCAGAAGATCGGCGACATCGTGCTGCGGACGGGTGACACGCTCCTGCTCGAGGCGCCCGGATCGTTCGCCGAGCAGCAGCGCAACTCGCGAGACTTCTTCCTGGTGAGCAAGGTCGAGAACTCGGCCCCCGTGCGCCACGAGCGGGCCGTGGTCGCGCTCGCCATCCTGGCCGCGATGATCGTTGCGGTCACCTTCTTCGGTGCGAGCATGCTCCTGGCTGCGATGGTCGCCGCCGGGGCGATGGTGTTGACGCGCTGCTGTACGGGAACGGCGGCGCGGCGCAGCGTCGACTGGCAGGTGCTGATCGTGATCGCAGCATCGTTCGCCCTCGGAACCGCCCTCGCGGCAACGGGCGCAGCGGGGGTGATCGCGGAGGACCTCATCCGCCTCGCGGGAGGCAACCCCTGGTTCACCCTCGCGATGCTGTACCTGGTCACCATGGTCTTCACCGAGCTGATCACCAACAACGCCGCCGCGGTCCTCGTCTTCCCGGTTGCGCAGGCGGCGGCGCAGAGGCTCGACGTCGAGTTCCTGCCCTTCGTGATGGCGATCATGATGGCAGCGAGCGCGAGCTTCTCGACGCCGATCGGCTACCAGACGAACCTCATGGTGATGGGCCCCGGGGGCTACCGGTTCACCGACTACTTCCGCGTCGGGATTCCGCTCAACCTGCTGATGTGGGGGCTTGCGACGTTGCTGGTGCCGATGATCTGGCCCTTCCGGACCTGAGGTCGCCGACGCTCCGATGCCGCGCCCCCCGCGAATCTCTCCGGCCATCGACGCCATCCCCGGCGCGATCTTCTCGCCCCTCGCCGACCGCATCTCGCGGGCGACGGACGAGATCCTTCCGCTCCACGTCGGAGACACCTGGATGGAGCCGGTTGCCGGAGCCCGGATGCAGGACCTGTGCGTCGACACCCATCCCGGGATGCACCGCTACATCGATACCCAAGGGCTCCCGGCGCTCGTCGATGCGATCGTCGAGAAGGTGCGCGCGAGCAATGGCATCGCGGCCGAGCGCTCGTCGGTCCTCGTGACCGCAGGCGCGACGGGCGCGCTGGCCCCGGCCATCGGGATGCTGAGCGACCCCGGAGACGAGGTGCTGGTCCTCGCGCCGTTCTGGCCGCTGATCCGTGGCATCGTCCAGAGCGCGCGCGCCCGGGTCGTCGAGGTGCCGTTCTACGACCGCGTGGGAACGGCGGCGGAAGCCGTCGCTGCGGTTCGAGCGCACCTCACGCGCCGCAGCGTCGCGCTCTACGTCTCGTCACCGTCGAATCCGACGGCCCGCGTGCTTCCGGCCGACTGGCTCGAGGCCCTCGCCGACCTGGCGCGGCGCGAGGACCTCTGGCTGCTTTCGGACGAGGTCTACGAGGACTACGTCTACCGCGGTGAGCACGTCTCGCCGGCGCGCTTCGCTCCGGAGCGCACCCTCAGCGTCTTCTCGTTCTCGAAGGCGTACGGGATGGCGGGAAACCGTGTCGGCTACCTGGTGGGGCCGTCCGCCGCCATCGCCGCGGCCCGCAAGGTGTCGACCCACACCGTCTACCACCCGCCGACGGCAGGGCAGATCGGCGCGCTTTGCGCACTTGCAACGGGCGCGGAGTGGATCGCCGCCGCCCGCGACGCCTACCGCCGCGCGGGGGACGATGCGGCAGCGCGGCTCGGCGTCGAGCCTCCGGCGGGCGGAACCTTCCTGTTCGTCGACGTCGGCCCCCGGCTCGACTCGCGCGGCTTGTGGGGATTCCTCGAGGACTGCCTCGACGACGGCGTCCTGCTGGCGCCGGGGGCGTCGTGCGGCGAGGCCTATCCGACGTGGGTGAGGCTGTGCTTCTCGGCCGCTCCGCCCGAGAAGACGGCCGAGGCCGTGACGCGCCTCGCGCGCAGGCTCGGGCGGTAGCCCGCCGGCCCTAGCCCTTGCGCGCGATCGACTCGATCACGACGGGCTGGGTCGGGGCATCTCCGCGGCCGGTCTCGACCGCCTCGATCTTGCGAACGATGTCCATGCCGTCGGTCACCTTGCCAAAGACGGCGTAGCCGAAGTCGCGCGTGCCGTGGTTCAGGAAGTCGTTGTTCTTCGTGTTGATGAAGAACTGCGCCGTGGCGCTGTTCACGTCGTTGGTGCGCGCCATGGCGATCGTCCCGAGGTCGTTGCGCAGGCCGTTGTTCGCCTCGTTCTTGATCGGCGGCTTCGTCGGCTTCTGCCGGCCATCGGCCGTCATGCCGCCGCCCTGGATCATGAAGTCCTTGATGACGCGGTGAAAGATCGTGCCGTTGTAGAAGCCGTCATCGACGTACCCGAGGAAGTTCGCGACCGTCGTCGGCGCCTTCTCGGCGTCGAGCTCGAGCGTGATGTCGCCGAGCGACGTGGAGATCACCACCACCGTCATCCCTCCCTCCTTTCCTGCGCAGCCCAAGGGCCCTGCGCCGAAGCCGACCACGGAGGCCAGGATCAGCCCGAGAGCGGCGACCGCACGTCGAAGTGTTCGTCTCATCAAGAACCCCGGCGGATCGAGATACCCCGGAATGCGCCCCGCCGCAATCGGTGGGCGTCTCCCTGCGCGATCAGCCAGCGATCCCGGCGCCGCCGTCGACCACGAGCACCTGCCCCGTGACGAGATCCGAGCCCGTCACGAGGCCGACGATCGCAGCGGCGACGTCTTCGGGATCGCACACTCGGTGCAGCACGGCCCTCGCCTCCATCGCCTGCTTGATCGGTTCGTAGGCGGCGCCGAGGCCGCTCGTGAGCCATCGGCCCGTGACGAAGCCGGGCGCCACGGCGTTCACCCGGATCTGCGGAGCGAAGACCCTCGCCAGGGTGATCGTCAGGTTGTTGAGCGCGGCCTTCGACGCGCAGTAGGGAATCGAGCTGCCGATCCCGTGGATGCCGGCGGTGCTCGAGACGTTCACGATCTCGCCCTCGCCAGCCTCGACCAATGCGCCCCGCGCAGCACGTGCACACTGGAAGGCGCCCCGGACGTTGACGTCGAAGATCTTCTGCCAGTCACTGGCGTTCACCTCATCGAGGTCGGTGTGCTGGATGAACCGGGTCGTGCCGGCACTTTGCACCAGGACGTCGAGCCGCCCGAGGGCACGGATGCTGGCGTCGACCAACCGCCTGCAGTCGGCGTCGTCGGCCACGTCGGCCCGGACGGCGAGGGCCCGGACGCCGAGCGCCTCGACTTCGGATGCCGTCCGCTCGGCATCGTCCTCCGACCGGCTGTAGTTGACGGCCACGCTGCACCCGAGCCGGGCGAGCAGAAGGGCCGCCGCGCGGCCGATCCCGGTGCCGCCTCCCGTCACGAGCGCCGCCTTGCCCTCGACCCTCATCGGCCCTCCTCCGCGGCGTCCGCCCCCCGACCCCGGCACCTCCGCACCCCTCGACTGTAGCCTTATGGGGTGCGAGCGCTGCCGCCTCGAGGGGCCGCCGCAGACCCTCGAGGGCGCCGCGCGGACCCTCATGCGGACCGTGCGGCGTGCCGAAGTGCAAGGGCGTCGAAGGAGGCGGCGGATTCGTGGAACCCGGGGTAATCGACACCAGCGTACGCGTCGACGCGGGCGCACTCAACAAGCTCGTGAGCTTCGCGAGTGAGCTCCTCGCCGCGCGCGAGCAGTTTCGCGCGGTCCACGACCGGGTGGCTGGCGCACAGCCGGTCGCGGACGAGAGGCCGCCGGCGCCGACGGCGCTGGTCCTGTTCGCGACGCCCGACGAGGGGCGGATGGCGATTCCCCTGGCGAGCGTCGATCGCATCGAGGAGTTCGATGCCGGAGCGGTCTTCGACAAAGGACTCCAGCGCGTCGTCCGCTACCGCGGAAGGATCCTTCCCCTGGTCGAGGTCTCGGGCGTCCTGCCCGAACGGCGCGGCCGCCTCCGGCGCTCGGACGCGCCCGGCGAAGCCTCGCCACGGCGCGTCCAGGTGATCGTCCACACCCACGCCGGCTGCAGCGTCGGCCTCATCGTGGACCGGCTGCTCGACATCGTCGAGGAGCCCCTCGAGCTCGCCCAGCCGAGCAGCCGCACCGGCGCGCGGTCGTCGGTGGTCGTCCGAGACCGGGTGACGGAGATCGTCGATCTCGAGGCGATGCGGCGCAGCGTCTCGACGGCCTCGGGGGAGGCGCCGGCGCCTGGCTCCAGCGGCGGGTGACCATGGGTGCCTTGGCCGTCGACGCCCCCCGGACGCTGCGGGCGGTCCGCGGGCTCGTGGATCCATGAGCGGCCTCGGCAGACGCGATTTCGCGACGATCCGCGACCTGGTGAAGCAGCATGCGGCCATCGTGATCGAGCCAGGCAACGCCTACCGCGTGGAGACGCGCCTGCTCCCCGTCGCCCACTATGCCGGGCTTCCGGACGTGGCGGCGCTCGCCGCGCACCTTCGACAGGCACCCTTCGGACCGCTCCACGCCAAGGTCGCCGACGCCATGACGACGACCGAGACGGCGTTCTTCCGCGACTTGCATCCCTTCGAGGCGCTGCGCGCTGCCGTCCTGCCCGACCTGATCCGCAGGCGTGAGGTCGAGCGCAAGCTCCACATCTGGTGCGGCGGAAGCTCGAGCGGACAGGAGCCCTACAGCATCGCGATGCTGCTCTGCGACCACTTTCCGCAGCTGCGCGACTGGACCGTCTCCCTCATCGCGACCGATCTCTCCGAGGAGACGTTGGCTCGCGCGCGGGCCGGGCGCTTCACGCAGCTCGAGGTCAACCGCGGCCTGCCTGCGCCGATGTTGGTCCGCTACTTCACCCAGCAGGGATCCGAGTGGCGGATCCGCGACGAGGTCCGCCGGCGGGTCGAGTTCCGTCCGATGAATCTCGTCAATCCGTGGCCTCCCCTGCCGCCGCTGGACGTGGTGTTCCTGAGAAACGTGATGACGTACTTCGATCTCGAGGCGCGGCGTGGGATCCTCCGGCGGATCCGGCAGGTGCTCCAGCCCGACGGCTATCTCTTCCTCGGGGCCGCGGAGACGACGCTCCACGTCGACGATGCCTTCGATCGGGTCGCGGTGGAGCGCTCATGGGCCTACCGGTTGAGGCCCAGCTGAAGCCTGGGCCTACCGGTTGAGGCCCAGCCGAAGCCTGGGCCTACCGGTTGAGGCGCGCCTGAACGACGCGTGTCAGGTCCGCTTGCGGAGACCCACGTGCTGGGCGATCTCGTCGGCCACCTGGTCCGGGTCGGGAGCGTTGAGCAGGACGAGCTGCTTGAGGTGCTCGTAGCCATCGAGGGTCACTTCCTCGAAGCTGACCGCCATGCCGCCGGCGTCGACCCGCGCGATCCGGCCGGATGCCTCGATGCGCACCTCGCTGCCGCGGCCACCGACGAAGAGCGTCACCGCGCAGCGTGTCCCGGCCGGTATCGAGCGCTCGCCATGTACGTAGAGACCCTTGAGGCTGACGTCACGGGTCGAGCCTGCGATGAAGCGGTCTCCGCTGGCGATCTCGACGTCCATCGCCGTCTGGCAGCGGGTGAATTCCCGGGTTTCCTTCGGATGCTCCTGCACCGTGCCACCCCCGGGAGGTGTTTCGGCGGAGCGGGCGCGGACCTGAACCCGGAACCTGCTGGGCGGGTGCGCGGGGGTGTGGTAGACCCGCTGCCGTGTCGCGGTGGGTGATCGGCCTGCTTCTGTGCCTCGTCCCGGCGCTGGCGGGAGCGGTTTCGTCCGTTGCCGGCGGCCCGACGGTGATCCTTCTCTCCCTCGACGGCGTTCGCGCCGACTACCCGGACCGCGGGGATCTCCCCGGCTTCGCCCGCCTCGCACGCGAGGGCGTTCGTGCCGAGGGACTCGCGCCCGTCTTCCCACCCCTCACCTTTCCGAGCCACGTCACGCTGGCGACGGGAGCGCCCGTCGACCGTCACGGCATCGTGGCCAACTCGTTCGACGATCCGGAGCGGGGGCGCTTCCACTACGGTAACGATGCCACCTGGCAGGAGGCCGAGCCGATCTGGGTGACCGCGGAGCGGCAGGGCGTCGCGAGCGCAGTCTTCTTCTGGGTCGGGTCGCAAGGCCCGTGGAACGGGACGAGCGCGAGGATCTTCGAGCAGCCCTTCGACTCGGACGTTTCCGAGGCCCGGAAGGTCGACCGCATCCTCTCGTGGCTCGACCTGCCTCCCGGGGAGCGGCCGAGGCTCGTCCTCTCCTGGTGGCACGGCGCCGATGCCCCCGGGCACCGCTTCGGCCCCGACTCGACGGCCGTCCATGCGGCGATGGCACTGCAGGACGCCCAGCTGGTGCGGCTGCTCCAGGGCCTCGACGCGCGAAAGGCCTGGGACGACACCACGATCCTCGTCGTGAGCGACCACGGAATGGCGAGCGTGACCGAGGGCGTGAACCTCGAGGCCGCCCTCGACGCGAGCGGCATCGATGCGGACGTCGCCCCGTCGGGCGGGATCGCCAGCATCCGGCTCGCCGACCCGTCGAAGCGAGACGAGGCGAGAGCGGTGCTTGCGGCGCTTCCCGGTGTCGAGGTCTTCGCGGCCGAAGATCTCCCCCGGGAGTGGCGGTACGGGCCGGCGCGCCGACTCGGCGACCTGGTCGCCGTGACGTCACCGCCGCGGGTCTTCCGGCAGGGCACCGTCGCGCGGGTCGCGGCGAGCATGGGGTGGAGGCGAGGCGCCCACGGGTACGATCCGAAGCGCGCCGACATGAAGGGGATCTTCTTCGCCATGGGACGCGGCGCAGCGGCCGGAACCCGGCTCGGCGTCGTGTCCAGCCTCGACGTCGCCCCGACCGTCGCGCGGCTGCTCGGCATCGATCCTCCCCGCGACGCAGAAGGACGCGTCATCGAGGCCCTCGTCCATCCAGCGGGAGGATCGCTGCCGTGAGGCGCCTCGCACTCGTCGCTGCCGCGGTGCTCGTCCTCGCCGCCTTCGTCGCCGTCTGGATGCGCGGCACGGGCGAGCCTCCGCCGCCTCCGCGCCCGCCCAACCTGTCGCGGTTCGATGCGGAGTTCGAGCGTCAGCTCACGCAGATCGCGACGCTTCAATCGTTCCGGGCGCAGTTGGCGGGGCTCCCGAAGAAGGAGCTCCGGCAGGCGATCCAGAGCCTCTCCGCGAAGGGGATGCGACGCCTTCCGGACGAGAGGCTCCGGGCCCGCACGCGAATCGTCGGGCGGATGCTCGAGGGCCTCGACGTCGAGATGTGCAGCGCCATGGCGACGGGCCGGCAGAGCGAAGCCGTCCACGACGCGGCCGTCCTCGTCCTCGACCCCGGGTCCGTCGAGGAGTGGGTGGGGCTCTCCTTCGAGGCGGCCCGTGCCGAGCTGGAGAAGCATCCGACGCGGCGGCCGACCCCCCAGGAGCTTCAGTTCTCGCTCGGCGCCCTGTTCCGCCACGTTCCCGAGGCCGACTCCGAACGGCTCCGGCAGGCGCTCACCCGTCTGGCCGACGAGACTCCGGCGGAGGCGTGCTGGGCGGCGCGTACGACCTACGAGGCCGTTCCGCAGCTTCCCGGGCCGATCGCCCGGGTTCTCGACCGCGAGCTCGCCGGGCCCTGAGACCGCTGGCGGATGCTTGCCGCGCCGGGCGCGGAAGGGTACTCAGCAGGCAATCCGCGGGCCGCGGAGCCGGGGGGGAGCATGGACGCACGCGCGCGTGTCCGGGCCGCTTGGATGGCGGCGGCGTTGGCGGCCGTTTCCTGCGGCAGCCAGGAGCCCTCGAGCTCGTCGGCGGATCCGATCAAGATCGGCCACTACGCCTCCCTCACCGGCGACACGGCGACGTTCGGCCAGAGCACCGATCGGGGAATCCGCGTCCGGATCGACGAGGCGAACGCCAAGGGTGGCGTACTCGGGCGGCCGCTGGAGCTGATCACCGAAGACGACCGCTCGATCACCGAAGAGGCCCGGACGGCGGCCCAGAAGCTGCTGCAGCGCGACGGCGTCGTGGCGCTCCTCGGCGAGGTCGCCTCGTCGCGGTCGCTCGCCGCGGCCCCGGAGGCCCAGCGCGCGCGGGTGCCGATGATCAGCCCCGCGTCGACCAACCCGAAGGTCACCGAGGTGGGCGACTACGTGTTCCGCACCTGCTTCATCGATCCATTCCAGGGCGCGGTGATGGCGAAGTTCGCCCGGGAGACGCTGGGCGCGAAGCGGGTCGCGATCCTCCTCGACTTCAAGCAGGACTACTCGGTGGGTCTCGCCGACTACTTCCGCAAGACCTTCCTGGCCCAGGGCGGAGAGATCGTCGCCGACGAGCGCTACACCAGCGGCGACATCGAGTTCCGAGCGCAGCTCACCAAGATCCGCGGCACCCGCCCCGACGCCATCTTCGTCCCCGGCTACTACACCGAGGCGGGCCTCATCGCCAAGCAGGCACGCGAGCTCGGGGTCGAGGTTCCGCTCATGGGGGGAGACGGGTGGGACTCGACCAAGACCCTCGAGATCGGCGGCGACGCCGTCGAGGGGAACTACTTCTCCAACCACTACGCGGCCGACTCCGACAGGCCGCTGGTGAAGGAGTTCGTGACGAAGTACCAGGAGCGATACGGGCAGGTTCCCGATGCGATGGCGGTGCTCGGCTACGACGCCGCGGGAATCCTGATCGATGCCCTCGCCCGTGCACAGACGACCGACGGGGCGAGGCTCCGCGATGCCATCGCTGCGACGAAGGACTACCCCGGCGTCTCGGGAACGATCAGCATCGATCCCCAGCGCAACGCCCGCAAGGACGCCGTCGTGATCGAGATCCGGGACGGCGGTTTCCGGTTCAAGCAGACCGTCCCGGCCTTCTGACCGGAACACAGGCGGAGTTCCGACGGAGTGCCGTCCCTGGACAACCTGCTCCAGCAGCTCGTGAACGGGGTCGCATGGGGGGGCATCTACGCCCTGATCGCCCTCGGTTACACGATGGTGTACGGCGTCCTCAAGCTCATCAACTTCGCCCACGGCGAGGTCTACATGGTGGGCGCCATGACGGGCTATTACGCTGCGCACGCGCTCGGCGTCGCCGAATCGCCGTCTGTCGCGGGCCTCGCGATCACCCTCGCCGCGTCGATGACAGCGTGCGCGATCCTCGCCGCGGTGATCGAGCGCGTCGCCTACCGGCCGCTTCGCAGCGCACCGCGGCTCGCGCCGCTCATCACCGCCATCGGCGTCTCGCTGCTGCTCCAGAACCTCGGGCAGATCGTCTTCGGTGCCGATCCGAAGTTCTTCCCGTCCCTCGTGACCTCGCGGAACGTCCTCGAGGTGGGTGGGCTCTCGATCTCGAACGTCCAGCTGACGGTTCTCGGCACGGCGGTCGGCTTGATGGCCGCTCTCCAGCTGGTGGTGATGCGGACGCGCTTCGGCCGCGCCATGCGCGCGATCTCGTTCGACGCGCCTGCGGCAGCCCTGATGGGGGTTCCGGTCGACCGGGTGATCCTCGGCACCTTCGTGCTCGGCGCGGCGCTGGCCGCGGCGGCCGGCGTGCTCGTAGGTCTCACCAACCCGAAGATCGACCCGCTGATGGGGGTCCTTCCCGGCCTCAAGGCGTTCGTCGCCGCCGTGCTCGGCGGCATCGGCAACATTCCGGGCGCCATGGTCGGAGGTCTCCTGCTGGGCGTGATCGAGACGCTGGTCTCGGGTTATCTGTCGAGTACGTACCGCGACGCCATCGCCTTCGTCCTGCTGATCGGGATCCTGCTCTACCGGCCGACGGGGCTGTTCGGCGTGTCCCAGACGGAGAAGGTCTAGGGTGGGCCAGAGGGGCTGGATCGCGGTGGCTGCCGCCGCCCTCGCGCTGGTGGCCCTCGACGCGCTGCTCCCTCGCCTGCTGAATCCCTACTACGCGACGATCGTGATCCGCATCGGCGTCGCAGTGATTGCCGCCGTGAGCCTCCAGCTCGTGAACGGGTTCACCGGGCAGTTCTCCATCGGGCACGCGGGCTTCATGGCGGTCGGCGCCTACGTTTCGGCAGCCTTCAGCGTCTACGTCGGCGCGGCGTGGCTGGAGGCGCTGCACGGCGTACTGCCCGAGCCGCTCGCCCGCGCCGCGTACTACCCGCTCGCCTTGGCGTCGGGAGGCGTCGCCGCGGCCGTCGCCGGGCTCGTCGTGGGGCTGCCTGCGCTCCGGCTCCGCGGCGACTACCTCGCCATCGCGACCCTCGGCTTCGCCGAGGTGATTCGCATCGCGATTTTGAACGTCGATGCCGTGGGGGGCGCCCGGGGCTTCTCGGTTTCGGCCGCCGGACATCCCGGAGTCGACCTGCGATTCGAGGGCTTCGGAGCCGTCTACGCGGTGGTGGTCGTCACCGTGATGGTGGTGGCGCGGCTCGTCTATTCGAGCGGCGGCCTCTCGTTCCGGACGGTCCGTGAGGACGAGATCGCAGCGGCCTCGATCGGCGTCCCGACGACCCGGGTGAAGGTCGAAGCGTTCGTCGTCGCGAGCTTCTTCGCCGGAGTGGCGGGTGCGTTGTTCGCCCACAGCGAGGGCTACGTCCACACCAACAGCTTCGCGTTCCTGCGCTCCTTCGAGCTGGTGGTCTTCGTCGTGATCGGCGGTCTCGGTTCGCTCACGGGAGCCATCCTCGCTGCCGCGGTCCTGACGGCAGCACCGGAGCTGCTGCGTGGTTTCGGCGAGTGGCGGATGGTGCTCTACTCGCTGCTCCTGATCGTCACCATGGTGGTGCGCCCGCAGGGTCTGCTCGGCACGCGCGAGCTCGGCTTCGGCTGGCTGCGCCGGCGTCTGGGCTGACCCGTGCCGCTGCTCGAGATCCGCAGTCTCACCATGCGCTTCGGCGGCCTCACGTCGCTCTCGGAGCTCGACTTCTGTGTAGAGCCCGGCGCGGTGGTGGCGCTGATCGGCCCGAACGGCGCCGGCAAGACGACGGCGTTCAACGCGATCACCGGAGTCTACGAGCCGACCGAAGGGTCGATCCGATTCGATGGCCGAGAGATCGGCGGGCTCTCCTCCTACGCGATCAGCCAGCTCGGCGTCGCGCGCACGTTCCAGAACGTCCGGCTCTTCCGTGGGCTCACGGTGGACGAGAACGTCCGGGCCGCCCTCGCCGCAGCGAACCGGTCTGGCCTTCACGACGTGCTGCGTACGCCCGCCTGGCGCCGGCGCGAGCGCGAATTCGCTGCCGAATCGCGCGATCTCCTGGAGCGGTTCGGGCTCGCGCGCGCGGCCGACGCGGGTGCGGGCGGCCTCGCCTACGGCGACCAGCGCCTGCTCGAGATCGCCCGCGCGCTGGCGACACGTCCGCGTCTGCTGCTTCTCGACGAGCCGGCTGCCGGGATGAACCCCTCGGAGAAGGACTCGTTGCGCGAGCTGGTGATGCGGCTGCGCGAGGAGTTCCGCCTCGCCATCGTCTTGATCGAGCACGACGTGCGGTTCGTCATGGACCTTTGTGAGCGCGTCACGGTCCTCGACCACGGAGAGAAGATCGCCGAAGGCCCACCCGACGCCGTGCGCCACGACCCCCGCGTGATCGAAGCCTATCTCGGGACGACGGAGAGCGGACGATGACGGCGCCGCTTCTCGCCATCGAGGGCCTCGAGGCCGGCTATGGCGCGATCACCGCGCTTCGCGGGATCAGCTTCGCCGTGTACCCGGGCGAGATCGTGACGCTCATCGGGTCGAACGGTGCCGGCAAGTCGACGCTGCTCCGGGTCGTGAGCGGCCTGCTCCGTCCTCGATCCGGCCGGATCCTCCTCGGCGGCGAAGAGATCGGATCGCTCGCTCCCGACCGGATCGTCCGCCTCGGGGTGTGTCACGTTCCCGAGGGCCGCCGCATCTTCGCAAACCTGACGGTTCGGGAGAACCTGCAGATGGGCGGGTGGGTCCGGCGGGACGACGGCGCCCGTGCACTCGATCGGGTGCTGTCGCTGTTTCCCCGGCTGCGCGAGCGTCTGAAACAGGCCGGCGGGACGCTCTCGGGCGGCGAGCAGCAGATGCTCGCCATCGGAAGGGCGCTCATGGCCGAGCCGCGACTGCTGCTGCTCGACGAGCCGTCGCTCGGCCTCGCGCCGCGGCTCGTCCAGCAGATCTTCGAGATCGTTCGGGAGATCCACGCGGCCGGAACGACCATCGTCCTCGTCGAACAGAACGCGCACCTGGCGCTCCGGGTCGCGTCGCGCGCCTACGTCCTCGAGACCGGATCCATCGTGCTCGAGGGTACGGCGAGCGATCTCGCCGCGGATCCGCGGGTGCGCCGCGCCTACCTCGGTGAGGACGATCCGGCGTGACGGCGGCCGCCAGCCGCCTCCGGATCGTGGTGCTCGACGGCGCGACGCTGAACCCGGGAGACCTCGACTGGTCGCCCCTCCGCGCCCTCGGCGAATGCGTGCTCCATGACCGGACACCGCCGGACGCCGTGCTGGAGCGCGCACGGGATGCCGACGCGGTGCTGGTGAACAAGGTGTTCCTGCCCGAAGCCGTGCTGCGCGCGCTTCCGCGCCTCCGGTACGTCGGAGTGCTCGCGACCGGCTTCGACCGCGTCGACGTCGCGATCGCCCGCGAGCGGGGCATCGTCGTGACGAACGTTCCGGCCTACGGCACCGAGTCGGTGGCCCAGGCCGTCTTCGCCCTGCTCCTCGAGCTGACCTGCCACACCGGCCAGCACGCCGCAGGCGTTCGCGCCGGCCGGTGGAGCCGCAGCGACGACTTCTGCTTCTGGGACGCGCCGCTGGTCGAGCTGTCGGGGCTCACCCTCGGCGTCGTGGGACTCGGCGACATCGGCCGCGCGGTGGCGCGGATCGCCCGCGGCTTCCGCATGGACGTCATCGCGAGCGAGAGCCGCTCCGGCGCGTCTGCGCCGGACGATCCGCCGCGCCTTCCCCTCGCAGACCTGCTGGCGCGCAGCGACGTCGTGTCGCTGCACGTTCCCCTCACGCCGGAGACCCGGGGGCTCCTCGACGCCCGGCGCATCGCGACAATGAAGCGCAGCGCGTACCTGATCAACACCGCCCGCGGCGCACTCGTCGATCCGGAGGCGTTGGCGGCGGCGCTGCGAGAGGGCAGGCTCGCGGGCGCCGGCCTCGACGTACTCGACGCTGAGCCTCCTCCCGCCGGCCACCCGCTGCTGTCGGCGCCCCGCTGCATCGTGACGCCCCACGTCGCGTGGGCGACGACCGCGGCGCGCCAGCGGCTCCTCGATGCGGTGGTGGAGAACCTCCGCGCGTGGGCCGCCGGGACGCCGCGGAACGTCGTCAGCTGACGGGCGAGTCGCCTCGGTCGGCGCCGAGGGCATCGCGCACCGTCCGGGCCAGCGCCTCTTCCGTCGCGGGCTTCGCGATCACGTGCCGGATCCCGGCCGCGTGGAGCTGTGCCGAGGGGTGCAGGGCAGCGCCGTAGCCGGAGGCGAGGACGACCGGGAGGCCGGGACGGATGCGGTGCAGCTCGTGCGCCAGCGCGGTGCCCGAGAGGCGTGGCATGGAATAGTCGGTCACGACCACGTCGAAGTGGTGTGGGCGCTGGCGGAAGGCTTCGAGGGCGCGCAGCGGATCGGTGAAGGCGGTGACCTCGTAGCCGGACTCTTCGAGGCGGCGCTCCGTGACGACGCAGAGGCTCCGGTCGTCGTCGATCAGCAGGACGCGCTGTCCCGTTCCGCGCGGGACCGGCCGCGGCGCGGGGGCTTCGCGGCCGTCCGGGTCTGCCTCCGGGGCCGCCGGGAGATAGATCTGGAAGGTGGTGCCCTCCCCGGGTGTGGTCTCGAGCTCGATCGCGCCGTCGTGGTCGCGGACGATCCCGTGGACGATCGAGAGGCCGAGCCCTGTGCCCTCACCCGGCGCCTTCGTCGTGAAGAACGGCTCGACGACGTGATCGACGATCTCGGGCGCGATTCCGGTGCCGGTATCACAGACGCTGAGCCGCGCGTGGAGCCCGGCGCGCAGCGGAGGGTGGCGGACGGCGAAGTCCTCATCCACGTCGAACGGCTCGAGGCGCACCGTCAGCACGCCGCCCCCGCCGTCCATGGCATGGAGCGCGTTCGTCCCGAGGTTGAGCAGTACCTGGAGTATCTGCGTCTCGTCGCCAAGGATCGAAGGCGTCGCCGGATCGATCTCGGGCTCGATCACGATGCCCAAGGGCTGCATCGCGCGAAGCATCTCGAGCGATTCGCCCGCGACGTCCGCGAGCCGCAGGGGTCTGCGGATCGGTTCGGGCGTCCTTCCGAGCAGGAGGAGACGGGACGCCAGGTTCGCTGCGCGCTCCGTCGCCCGGAAGATGCTGCGGAGCTCTGCCTCGATCCGCGGCTGGCCGTTGGCCGCCCGCAGGGCCAGCTCGGTGTAGCCCGTCACGCTGCCGAGGATGTTGTTGAAGTCGTGTGCGATCCCCCTGGCGAGCGCGCCGACGACCTCGAGCTTCTGAATTTGGAGAAGCCTCGCCTCGGTCTGGCGTTGCTCGGTCACGTCGAGGATCGTTCCCACGACCCCGGTGACGGCGCCCGTCGCGTCAGAGAGTGGAGCGGCGATTCCGCGTACCCAGTGCTCGGCGCCGGACGGCCGGACGATGGGATACGTGATGTCGAACGGACGTCCCTCGCGAGCAAGGGTCTCCATCGCGGAGGAGAGGAGCCCCGCGTGGTCTGGGCGGACGAAGCGTTCGATGTACGCCCCCGGGAGGAGGGCGTTCGACCCCACCGGGAGGCCGAGGATGCGGTAGACCCCGTCGGACCAGTGCACTTCGCCGTTCGGGTCGAAGGAGAGCTCGAAGCTTCCCATCTGCGCGAGGAGCTGCGCCGTTCGCAGGTTCGTCTCGCTGCGCCGGAGATTCGCCTCGGCCCTCTGCCTCGCCGAGTCGTCGAGGACGAAGGCCGCGTATTCCTCGAGGACGTAGCTCGTGTACATGGCGATGAGGATGGTGGGGACCCGCGAGCCGTCGCGGTGGAAGAACTCCTTCGCGTAGGACACGGGCCGCGTCGTCCGCTTCACCTCCGCGAGCGAGCGGATGTCGATCTCCGCGTACTCGGGCGGAGTCAGGTCCTTCCAGGTGATCCCCAGGCCGAGCAGCTCGCGGCGCTCGTAGCCGAGGAGGTTCGCGAAGGCGTCGTTGACATCGACGATGGTCCCGTCGGCGCGGCCCACGCCGTAGCCAACCTGGTGCGTCTCCATGAGGCCGCGGAGCAGCGCGACGCCGTGGCGAACCATGTCGGGCGATGCGCTGCGCTCGAGCGGCGGCTCCGAGATTCCGGCGGCGGTCTCGATCTCGACTTGGAGCTCGCCGCGGGAGCGCATTTCGTGATCCATCGGTTCCCGTCCCGTTCCGGTGCTGCCCGGTGTCGGCAGCGCCAGCTTGCCGCCGACCCCCGGTCGCGTCCAGCGCCGGCCCGGCGCGCTTGCCCTCCGCTCGCGGCGGGGGGTACCGTCCCTGCACATCCTGCGAGGTTCCAAAGGAATGGGAGAGGTCCCTGGGCTCGTGGCCGGCGCTGCGCGGGTCGCGCTTCCGACCAGGCCGGGGACCCCGCTCATGGGCTATGCGCTTCGCACCGGGCCGTCGCGCGGCGAGATCGATCCCCTCCATGCCCGCGCGGTCTATCTGCGCAGCGGCGGCGACCTGCTGGTGGTGGCCCTCGACCTGTGCCTCGTCGCGCCGTCCCAGGCCGCCGGCGTACGAGCCCGGCTCGCCGAGCGGACGTCGGTTCCTTTGGAGCGGATCGTCGTCACCTGTATCCACACCCATTCGGGGCCCGACACGGGTCTCGGAGCGCTGATGGCCGGTAGGCTCGCGCCGGCCTACGTCGAGCCGCTGCTGTCGGCGGCCGTCGATGCGGGCGCCCGCGCCGTCGCGAGCGCCGAGCCTGCGCGAATCGGCTTCGGATCGGTGCCGCTCGCCATCGGGCGCAACCGACGGCGGCTGGGGGGGCCGCTCGATCCCGCCGCGCGGATCGTCCGGATCGATCGGGCGAGCGGAGAGCCGCTCGCGGTGGTCTGGCTCCACGGCTGCCACCCGACGGTGCTCGGCCATGAGAACCTCGCCTTCTCCGCCGACTGGCCCGGTGCGGCGGCCGCTGCCATCGAAGAGGCGTACCCGGGCGCCCTGTCCTTGTTCCTGCTCTCGGCCCATGCCGACGTCGATCCGAGGACGCGCGGGCTCCAGGACCTCGCCCGCGCGAACCGCAGCCTCGGGGCGGCGCCGGAGGTCATGGCCGCTCTCGGCCGCGAGGCGGGCACGGCGGTGGCCGACGCGGCGGCCTGCCTCGCGACCGGGTCCGACGTGCGGGTCGGCGCCGCGTCCGTGCGGGTGCCGATCCCGGTCCACGGCGGAGTCGACGACTTGGCGGCATCCGAAGCGCTCGGCCGGCGGCGACAGGAAGCGCTCGCCGCCGTCGGGCTCGCACCCGACACGAACGTGCGTACGTCGGAGCTCCATCGTCTCGCCGATGCCTGCGTCGCGGAGCTGCCGGCCGACGAGGCGCGCGAGCGCGTGGCGCGAGTCCGTCTCTATCTGCGGGATCGATCGGCGCCGGTCTTCGCCGGCGGGCGGGTGGGGCAGGTCGAGGTGCAGGCCGTGCGGATCGGAGACGCGCAGTGGCTCGGGCTGCCCCTCGAAGCGACGGCGCGGGTTGGGCTCGCGTGGACCGCGCGCAGCGGTTCGCCTGCCGCAGCCGTCCTCTCCATCGCCAACGGGTGGATGCGGTACCTCCCGCACCCGGACGACTTCGGCGAGCCGAACGGGCACCAGGGCTACGAGGTCCTGACCTCGACCTTCGTTCCCGAGGCTGCCCAGCGCCTACTCGACGCGGGGGAGGATCTGCTGTCCCGTGTGTAGATCGCTGCGGGCTGCTTCGTTCTAGCGGCCCGGGGCGCGCGTGGATGCTTCGAGCGCCCACCGTAGGACCGCTCCTAGGGCGGCTCCCCACGCGCACGCGAGGATCTCGGCCGTCTGCGGCGGGAGTAGTCCCGTTCGCGGTGCGGCGAGCAGCGCGCCGGTGGCGATGGACGCGGCAAGGACCGACCCCCAGTCCATCCGTAGCCAGAAGCCGAGTGGCAGGAAGAGCGCAGCGAGCCAGGCTGCGTTCATCCACGGCCCGGCGGCGGAGGGAAGCCGCTGGGGGAACCACACCAGCCGCCAGCCCGAGCCGACGCCGAAGCCGAGGGGGCAGGCGCTGCGGTCGCCAAGGGAGAGGCACCAGCCGCTGCCCTCGCGCTTCGCGCCGATCGTGATCGGCGTACCCGGTCGGACATCGTCGAGCACGCCAGGCCAGCGCAGGGCCGGTCGATCGACGCTCGCCGCCTGGGCGCGGGTGCGCATGCGCAGCACCAGGTCTCCCCGTTCGGCGCCGAGAAGAAGTACCTCGCGGTTGGCGCCGTCGCGGAGCGAGAAGATCGGCGCAAGGGACGCGGTGCGATCGCCCGCAATCACCTCGACGCGCAGCGTCTCGCCTCCGAGCCACCCGTGCCGGAAGCGGTCCGAATGCTCGACCCGACCCTCGGGTAGCGGCTCGCCGCCGAGAGCGACGGAGACGACTTGCCCTGAATAGGGGGCGAGCGCCCCCGGCGCGGTCGTCCAACCTGCGGTGTACACGGCGTCCGGCAGCGCCGGACCCAGGAGGACGCCGGTTGCAAGCAGGACTGCCGCGACGGCGGCGGACCACGCGGTGGCGAGCCGGGTCGCGCCGCGCGGGCCCGGCCTGGCCCAGATCGCTGCCGTGCGAACCAGGCCGGTTCCGATCAGCGCCCCTGCGACGTTGCTCGCGACGTCGGCGAGGTTCCCGTAGCGCCCCGGGATCTCGACCTGGGCGAGCTCGATGGCTGCGGAGAGCAACGCTGCGCGCAGCAGGATCCCGGCGGCGCCCATCCCGCGGCGAGCAAGAACGGCGCCGAGGGGGATGAACAGCATCACGTTGCGGACCGCATCTGCCAGGCCGAATCGCGCCGAGAGGCGGTCGTCGGCGAACCCGGCCTGCTGGCCGAGGGGCCAAAGGGTGAGGACGAGGATCGCCGAGGTGACGAGCAGCGCTTCGAGGGAATGACGACGAAGTCCGCGCCAGGAGCCCGGCGCCTTCGTCACGACGCTCTCCGGTGTTGGATCTCTTCGCTCACTCCACATCTGCCCGGAGCAGCAGTACGCTGGAGTCCTTCGTTCGCGAGCGCCCGGCGCCGGTGGGAAGATCGACCCCCGATTCCTCCGCGGACCGGTCGAGGCCGCCGATCACGACCGTCTCGCCGGGCGGGACGGTCACCCGGGTCGACGCGCCGGCGCTCTCGATGGCGCCGCCGCGGGTGAATCGACCTGCGAAGGGCGCGAGATCCACCTGGACGCTCCCGTCGCCGAGGATCTGCGGGCGCGCCTCGAAGCCGGTCGCAGCGGTCACGAACTGCGTCGTCGTCCCGCGGCGGCTGCGAAGGGTGAACGGCACCGTCTCGCCGGTCTCGATGCGGCCCGTCTCGCCCTCGGTCACGCGAAGCGTTCCGGAGAAGGTGTCGTCGCGGTGTCTTCGTTGTTGCTCGGCCTGGACCGACACCGAGGACCCTGATCCGGGCGGCCGGCGGACGTTGCCGATGCGGAAGTCGCCCGCCTCGGCCGTCCAGCGCACCTCGACTCCCTCGGCCTCCAGGTCGCCGATCCGCTCGGTGCCGTAGCGGAGCACGATGGTCCGCAGCCGGCGGTCCTGGGCTGCGAGCACCTCCAGCGCTTCGGCGACCGCGGCGCGATCTCCGATCAGCACCAGCGAGTTCGTCCCGGTGTCGGCGGCTGCGTTTCCGCTTCCGGCGAGCACCGCCTGTACGATCGGCAGCAGCGACTCCGCGGTGCGGTACTTCATCCGGTAGACCTCGACCCGCCGCTCGGCGGCCGCGGACGAGGGGAGGAGCGCGCACGCGAGTCCGAACGCGAGTAGTGCGCGCCAGGTCTGTCTACGAGTGAGCAAGGCGTAGCCCGGGTCTCGGCCATTCGAACGCCACGAGGCGCCCGGTGCCCGAAAGCGTGCAGAACGCGGTGCGAAGCCCCGGCCCGCCAAAGCAGATGTTCGTCGTGAGCGGGTCCGGGAGCGGTACGTGCGCGATCTGGCTTCCGTCGGGAGAGATGTCGGTGATTCCGCCATTCGCGATCGTCGCGACGCACACGTGCCCTTCGGCGTCGACGGCGAGCGAGTCGAAGAGCTGGTAGCCAGGCAGGCCCGCGAGGAGCGTTCCGCCCGCGGCACCGAAGCCTGCCGCGCGAGCCACCTCGCCGGGCCCGGTCACCTCCCACGCCCACACGCGGCCCGTGTGGGTCTCGGCGACGTAGAGACGGCAGCCGTCTGGAGAGAGACCGATGCCGTTCGGTGAGTCGAGCGGGAAGATCACCTCGCGGATCGCCGAGCCGTCGGCCTTCGCGTAGAAGACGCCGGTACGATCCTTCTCGCGCTCGCGGGTGGTTCCGTGGTCGGTGAACCAGAAGCCGCCGTGGGCGTCGAACACCAGGTCGTTGGGTCCGCGAAGCGGGCGTCCGTCGCAGGCGTCGTAGAGCACGTCGACGCGGCCGCTGGCGAGGTCGACGCGCTCGATCCGGCCTCCCCGATGTCCGGGAGGCGTCGGCCCGGGGACTGTGAGCCCGCCGATGTCGTGCCAGGTGAAGCTCCCGCCGTTGTTGGTGACGTAGATCGCGCCACCGGGGCCGAGGGCGGCGCCGTTGGGCCCTCCGCCCGGCTCGGCGATCACCTGCTTTCGCCCGTCGCTGGTGATGCGCGTCAGCCTCCCGGCGGCGATCTCGACGACGAGGATGCTTCCGTCGGGAAGGCACACCGGGCCCTCGGGGAATCGCAGACCGCCGGCGAGCTCTCGGACCTCGGGCATTCCTCCGGACCTCCGGCCGCCTAGAATGCTGCGGCAACGACGAAAGGGAAAGCATGCGAGGGGAACGGGGCGAGGAAGAGGGCACGACGCGGATGAGCTCGCGATGATCGCGCTCGACGCAGGCAGCGGGCTCGGGATCCGCCGCGCCGCCGACGGCCGCCTCCACCTGCGCTGGGGCGAGGGCGACTGGCTCGGGCCGATGCGGCTGCGGTTCGATCCGGGCCCGGACGACGACCCGACGCCGGGCGCGACCGGGTTCGACGGCGCCGACGATCTCGGCGCATTCCGGGGCATCGTCCTCGCGTCTGCCGGCCTCCCGCTTCCCGTCGAGGCGAGCCTTCGCGCCTATGCCGACCGCCCGCTCCTGGTCTTCCGGCTCGAGGCGAAGGCCGACCTGGCGGGGCTCTCGACGGGCGCCTTCGCTCGCGTCTCGGCGGCGTGGCCCGCCTTCGACCCGGCTGCGCGGTCGGCGGGTGGCGCTCCGCCGGGAACGCGAACCTACGGCCACCAGTTCACCGAGTTCGCGCTTCCGGTGAGCGGCGACGATGTGTGCCGTGGCTACACGTTCGCAGGCCATCGCCCGCCAGTCGTCGAGCCGCTGCTCTTCGTTGCTCCCGACGGACGGACGCTGCTGCTCTCGCCCCTCGATGCCTTCCACGAGCAGGTGATCGCAGTGCCGAAGGACGAGAGCGAGACGGCCCTCGGGGTCCGCTGCGGGTGGCAGGGAGACCTCGACGCCGTGCCCGCCGGGTTCGCCACGGAGATCGCGATGCTCGCCGCGCCGGGTCCGCGAGCAGCCCTCGAGACGTTCGGCTCGCTGCTCCTGCGCCGTAGCGGGACGGTGCGCCCGTCGCGCTACGCCGACGACGGCGTCGGACGGCTCTCGTACTGGACCGACAATGGAGCGGTGTACTACTACCGCACCGAGCCGGGCGAGGATTACACGACGACCCTCGAGCGGACGATCGCGACGCTGCGGGAGAGCCGCGTGCCGGTGGGATCGGTCCAGATCGACTCCTGGTTCTATCCCCACGAGATCCTGCGCCCGGTCTCCGAAGAAGGCGCTCCCGTCGTTCCGCCGACGGGAATGATGCGATGGGAGCCGCGGGAGGACCTGTTTCCGGACGGGTTCGCTCACCTGCGCGAGCGGCTCGGCGGCCTCCCGCTCACGTTCCACTCGCGCCACTTCTCGTCGAAGTCGCCGTACTTCGACGAGCACCCCGCGTGGGTCGACGGCGCCTACGCGCATCCGTCCGGGTCTGCGTCCCTGTCCGGGTCCGAGTCCGGCGCCGGGGCCGAGCTGACGGGCCTCCTGATGGAGCAGGCCGCCGGCTGGGGCGCCATCACCTACGAGCAGGACTGGCTGGTCGAGAGCTTCCTCGGAGTCCGCGGCCTGCGCGAGGCGCCTGGGCGCGCTCGCGCCTGGCACGAGGCGATGGATCGCGCTGCGGCCGCCCGCGGGATGACGCTCCAGTGGTGCATGGCGACTCCTGCCGACTTCCTCCAGACCGTGACGCTCTCCCGTGTCACGTCGATCCGGACCAGCGGCGACTACCGCTACCTCTTCGAGAACGGTCTCAACTGGGTCTGGTTCCTCCACGGCAACGCGCTGGCGCGCGCCCTCGGCCTCCATCCGTACAAGGACGTCTTCGTGAGCCACGGCGAGACGGGGCTCGGCCCGGGCGAGCGCTACGCCGAGGCCGAGTCGCTCCTCGCCGCCCTCTCCGCTGGACCGGTCGGAATCGGCGATCGCCGCGGTCACACCGACCGCGAGCTCGTCCTGCGGACCTGCCGCGAGGATGGCGTACTGGTCAAGCCCGACCTCCCGGTCGCCGCGATCGACCGCTGCTTCCGGGCGAACGCGTTCCTCGACCCGGAGCCGCTGGTGGGCGAGACGGTCTCGCGCCACCCGGCGGGATGCTGGACGTACGTCGTCGCCATGAACGCCTGCCGTGCGAAGGCGCCGCTGCGGGCCCGGCTTGCGCTCTCCGACCTCGGTGCGTCGGCTCCCGCGGGTCCGGTGGTCGCCTACGACTGGCGAACGCGCCGTTTCGCGCGGATCGAGCGGCACGGATCGCTCGCGATCGACCTCGGCTGGCAGGAGTTCTCCTACACGGTCCTGTGTCCGGTGCTGAGCGGAGACCTCGCGCTCTTCGGCGACACGTCGAAGTACGCCACCGCCGGCGACCGGCGGATCGCGAACGTGACGCAAACCGACGACGGCGTTCGCTTCGACGTCCTCGGAGCGCCTGGCGAGGAGGTCCTCGTCGAGGGCTGCGCGCAGCGGCCTCCGTCGGCGCGGGCGGCGGCCTCCGGGGCGGACCTCGAAGTGGCGGCGACCGGCGAAGGCGGCCGCTTCGGAGTCCGGATTCGGATCGGGGCCTCGGGACACACGCGCGTCCGGATCTCGCGCTGAGAAGAGGCGCTGCGTTGCAGGAGGCCCCCATCGACCGTCTCGTCGTCACCGCGCCGGGCCGGGCGAATCTGATCGGGAATCCGTCGGACCAGTACGGCGGCTGCCAGGTCTCGTGCTCCGTGCGGCTTCGCGCACGGGTCGTGATCGAGCCGTCGCCGCACGCCGTTCTCGAGACGGAAGGCCTCGAGCAGCGTATTTTCGGCCCGGCCGACCTCGCGCCGCGCGGCGACCTTCTCGACCTCGGCCGCGCCGCGCTGCGCTTCGCAGGCGCTCCGCTCGCGCGCGTTCGTTACACGAGCGAGATCCCGCCGGGAAGTGGCATCGCGGGATCGACCGCGCTGGTGGTGGCGCTGCTGCGGGCGCTCCTCGCGTGGCGGGGCGAGGCGTGCGGCGGTCACCGTCTCGCCGAGTCGGCGCGCGCGATCGAGCGCGGGGAGCTCGGCGTCGTGTGTGGCTTCGGTGACCAGTACATGGCCGTCTTCGGTGGGCTTCGTTTCCTCGACTTCCGCGGCAAGGCGCACGGCGACGCGACCGAGACGACGCGCCTCGCAACGGTCGAGGATCTCTCGCCGTTCGTTCCCGAGCTGCCCTTCGTACTGGCCGACACGGGGCTCGGCCACGCATCGAGCGCGGTCCATGCCCCGATCCGCGAGCGCTGGCTGGCGGGAGACCCGGAGGTGACCCGGGGCTACGCACGGGTGGCCGCCCTCGGAGCGGAAGGCAAGGCAGCGCTGCTCGCCGCGGACTGGCAGCGACTCGGCGCCGCCATGAACGAGAACCACGCGATCCAGCGCGGCTTCGGCGGATCGGGCGACGCCAACGAGCGCCTCGTCGCGGCGGCGCTCGCCGCCGGAGCGCCAGGGGCGAAGCTCGCCGGCGCCGGGCACGGCGGAACGATCGTGGCGCTGTGGCCGGACCCGGACGCAGCACCCCTCGAGCGGGCGCTGCGTGCGGCGGGCGCGACGGCGATCCACCGTCCCGAGCCGGTGGCGGGGGTCACCCTCGAGCAGGGCTGACGGCGGCGCTTCCCGGCGGCTGCGCGCCAGCGCCGCCGGGCCCTGCCAGGACGCGCGCGCCCAGGGTGGTGTGGTCGAGGCCGCTCGCCGCGTCGAGACGAGCGATCCAGTCGGGAAGCTCCGCCTCGACCTTCAGCTCGAGATCGCGAAGGCCCGCGGGAGCGAGAGTTGCCGCCCAGGTGGGCCACCAGGGAGCGACGCCGCGGGCGAGGGGCTCGAGGACGAGAACGGGGTGCCCCTCGTCTGCCGCCTCGGCGACGAACGCGAGGAGCCGGACCCGGGCCTCCTGCTCGAGCTCGTTGGCCATCCAGCCGAGGACGAGGGCATCGCCGCTTCGCAGCCGGGGAAGCGACTCCGGCACGGACGCGCGGCGCGTACGTCCTCGCAGACCGAACGCCGCATGGGTATGTCGCGCTTCGCGAAGCGCCCAGCCCGACCGGTCGATGCCCTCGATGGCGACCGGCCTCGCGCAGGCGACGGCGAGGGCCGCGCCCGCTGCCGCCGTGCCGCAGCCGAGGTCGTGGACGCGAGCCACGGTGGCGAGCGCCGCAGCCGGGCATCTCGCCGCGCCGCGGCGAGCGCCGTCAGGAAGTGGAGCGGCGCGTAGTAGGTGGCGAAGGCTGCGCGCTTGCCCGATCGCTCTCCGCTGGTGCGGCGCGCCGAGGCCTGCGCTCGGCCGCCGCTCGACGTAGAGCGAAGAGACGGCCTGTACCGCCTGCCGGACCTCGGGGAACGTGAGAGGCCGGGCACGCCCGCGCCACCGCCCCCCAGCCAGGCGTCGACAGCTGCTCGTCTTCGAGAGTCGGAGCGGTCGTCCACGGTACGATGCAGCGTACCATGCGCGCGGCACCCCCGCCGCCGGAGGTCATGTCCACCCGACCCTCGAACGCGGATCGAGATCGCGTGCTCACGCTCACCCTGAGCCGGCCCGAGCGCCTGAACGCCTTCACGCCCCGGATGCAGCAGGAGCTTCTCGGCGTCTTCGACGAGATCGACGCCAACGACGACGTCCGCGCCGTCGTCGTGACCGGCGCCGGGCCGGGCCTTCTGCGCCGGCGCCGATCTGGGGTCTGGCGGCCAGACCTTCGATAGCCAGCGCGAAGGAGACCCTGGATCGCCATCGCGACGGCGGCGGCCAGGTCACGCTGCGCATCTTCGAGAGCAAGAAGCCGGTGATCGCCGCCATCAACGGCCCGGCCGTCGGCATCGGCATCACCATGACCCTGCCCATGGACATGCGGCTCGCCAGCACCACGCGCCCGCATGGGCTTCGTCTTCGCCCGCCGCGGCATCGTGCCCGAGGCGGCGAGCAGCTGGTTCCTGCCGCGGATCGTCGGCATCAGCCAGGCCATGGAGTGGGTGGCGACGGGGCGGCTCTTCCGGGCCGAGGAGGCGCTCGCCGGGCGTCTCGTCTCGCGGGTCCTGCCGCCGGAAGAGCTGCTGCCGGCAGCCCACGCGCTCGGCGCGGGAGATCGCCGACAACACCAGCGCCGTGTCGGTGGCGCTCTCGCGGCAGATGCTGTGGCGGATGCTCGGCGCCGACCATCCCATGGAGGCCCACCGGGTCGACTCCCGGGCGATCTTCGCCATGGGTCGCTCGCCGGACGCCTACGAGGGGGTGTCGAGCTTCCTCGAGAAGCGACCCGCCCGGCTTCCCCATGAAGGTCTCCCAGGAGATGCCGGCCTTCTTCCCGTGGTGGAAGGACCGGTCCTTCCAGGGGTAGGCCTGAGGTACGAGCCAGGATCCCTGCAGAAAGTGTGATCCGCATCACAGAACGCCCGGGAGCGCACCCCTAGGCTTCCCCCCGCAACGCCTTTCGGGGGGGAGCATGCACCGCGGTCGGATCCACTCCTGCACGGTCCTCGGTTTGGCGACGTCGGCGCTCTGGCTGACGTCGGCCTGCTCGACGCTCCAGCAGATGGGAACGCCCGTCGGGCGCGGCGGACACGCGCGCGTGAGTGGCGCGTCGGCAGGCGGCGACGTGGGGAGGAGCCACGTTGGGCAGATCCTCGAGGATCGGGCGCCGAAGCTGGCTGACGCCGATCGCCAGCGCGTGATCGAGGCGATCTTCAACGTCCACCAGGAGCACGGGCTCGAGCCGTCCCTGTTGCTCGCGCTCATGCAGGTCGAGAGCGGATTCAACCCCGCCGCGTGCAGCTCCCAGGGCGCCCTCGGCCTCATGCAGGTGCTGCCGCGCTCGGGGCAGCTCATGGCCCGCGAGCTGGGAATCGAGTGGCGCGGCCGCTCGACGCTCCTCGATCCCGTGGAGAACATCCGGATCGGCGCCGCGTACCTGGCGCGGATGTACCAGACCTTCCGCGATCTCGAGCTGTCCCTGGCCGCCTACAACGTGGGTCCGGGCCGACTGCAGGAGATCCTCGACCAGGGCCGGCAGCCTGCGGGCGTGTACGCGCGCAAGGTCCAGTCGAAGCAGGCGGAGATCACGAACCTCGCCAGCGCAGCCCCGCTCCCCTGACCCGCGGCTGTCGCCGGAGCGTTCCTGTTACACTCGGCTGACGGTCCGGCGAAGGATCGGCTGCCGGAGTGGGACGTGGGAAGGATCGTCGAGACGCGTTCGGGCCGGGTCGAGGGGACGGAGCAGGGCGGCGCCCTCGCGTTTCGGGGCATTCCGTTCGCTCGGCCTCCTCTGGGCGCGCTCCGGCTCCGCCCGCCGGCGCCCGAGGAGCCCTGGCCGGGCGTGCGCGCCGGCCTTCGAGCACGGCGCGGCGGCCCCCCAGAACGGGAGCGTCATGGGCGCCCTGCTCGGATTGCCGCCGGCCCGGCACGACGAGGACTGCCTCACCCTCGGCGTGACGACTCCGGCCTGCGACGGCGGACGCCGGCCCGTGATGGTCTGGATCCACGGCGGCGCCTTCGTCTTCGGCGCCGGATCCCAGGCCGTCTACGACAACCCGGCCTTTACGCTGCGCGGCGACGTGGTGCTGGTGAGCCTCAACTACCGCCTCGGTGCCCTCGGCTGGCTGGCACTGCCTGCGCTCGGCGCGGAGGAGGGCGGCGTCGTCGGCAACCTCGGACTCCTCGACCAGATCGCCGCCCTCGAGTGGGTGCGCGACTGCATCGACCGCTTCGGCGGCGACCCCGGCAACGTCACGATCTTCGGCGAGTCGGCCGGCGCCATGAGCGTCGGCACGCTGCTCGGCAGCGCCGCGGGCAAAGGGCCTCTTCCACCGCGCCATCCTGCAGAGCGGCGCGTCTCACAACGTCGCGCCGCTCGAGACCGGGGCACGTGTCGCCGAGGCGCTCATGAAGGAGATCGGCCTCGCGCCGACCGACCTTCGCGGCCTTCGCGCCGTGCCGGTGGAGACGATCCTCGACGCGCAGGGGCGGGCGATCCTGCAGCTCGCGAGCCAGGTGCGCGGCATCCCCTTCCAGCCGACCCTCGACGGACGGACTCCTGCGCGAGCCGCCTCTGGGCGCCATCTCCGGCGGGCTTGGCCGCGACGTTCCCGTGATGGTCGGGACCAACGCCGACGAGTGGCGTGCTCTTCGGCCTCGGAGACGCGAAGCTCCGGCAACTCGACGCCGCTGCCCTCGAGCGCCGCGTCGAGCGCAACGTCCCGGGCCGCGACGCGAGCGGCCGCACCCACGCTGCGCGGGCGATCGCGACCTATCGCGAAGCGCGGCGTGCCGCGGGCCTCGCCACCGAGCCGGCCGACCTGTGGTTCGCGATCGAGGGAGATCGCTTCTTCGGCGTCCCGGCCCTGCGCCTCGCCGAGCGCAAGGCCGCAGCGGGCGGCGCGAGCGCCTACCGGTACCTCTTCGACTGGAGGTCTCCCGCCCTCGGCGGCGCGCTCGGCGCGTGCCACGGCCTCGAGATCCCCTTCGTCTTCGGCACCGTCGGGAAGCCTCCCGGGCATCCGGAAGTTCGTCGGCGAAGGCCCCGCGGCCGATGCGCCTCTCCTTGGCCATGCAGGATGCGTGGGCTTCCTTCGCCCGCTCGGGCAGCCCCTCCCACGAGGGGATCGGTGAGTGGCCGGCCTTCGACCCCGTACGGGCCGCGACCCAGATCTTCGGCCCCGAGCGGCGGGTCGACGACGGCCCGCACCGCGACGAGCTCGCGTTCTGGGACGGCCTGCTCTAGGCCGCGCTCGAGGCTAGGCTCGCCGCGTGCTCTTCCTCGCGTGGGTTCTCGCCGGTGCCGCACTCGGCTACGCCATCGTCCGGATCTTTGCGGGTCATCCCGCGCCGCAGGTCCGCCATGCGCGGCTGCTGCGGGGCGAGGCGGCCTTCCTGGCGGCGGCCAGCGACGCGCTCTTTCCGCGCGGCGGCGCCGTCGAGCCGTCGGGAGTCGACGCGGGGGTACCGGCCTGGGTCGATCGCTACCTGGGCGAGGTGCCGGCGCGGATGGCCTTCCTCATGCGCTGCCTGTTCCTCCTCTTCGAGCATGCGACGCTGGTGATCCGCGCCCCCGGCCGCGGCGGGATGCGCCGCTTCTCGTCGCTCTCGCACGCGCAGCAGGTTGCCGTCCTCGAGCGCTGGCAAGCCGCCCGTCCGTTTCCGATGCGGATCGTCTTCACGAGCCTGCGCGCGATCCTGACCATGGGCTACTTCGCCGCTCCCGAAGTGCTGCGCGCGGTACGCCTTGCTCCCTACGACATCGAGACACCCGTCACCCCGGCAGATCTCCTCTATCCGCCGGTCGGAAAGGGGCCCGAGGCGATCCGCTGGACGGCCGCCGATCTGACACCGCCCGGTGACGCTTCGCCCATCGCCCTCGACGCTCCGCTGCATCCCGCCTACGCGGAGCCGGGGCGCCGGTGACCGCCTTCAGGGGCCGCGGCCAGGTGCGCGTCTTTGCCGAGGTTCGCGGCGACGTGGACGAGGCGTGCGACGTCGTCGTCGTCGGGTCGGGTCCGGGCGGCGCGGTCGTCGCGAAGGAGCTCGCCGAGGCGGGGCGAAGCGTCGTCCTCGTCGAGGAGGGGCCGCCCTTCACCCCGGCCGACTTCGAGCTCGACGGCGGCCGCTCGATGACGCGAACCATGCGCGAAGGAGGCCTGCGAACGACTCGCGGCACCGTGATGCCGACCATGCAGGCCATCTGCCTCGGTGGCGGATCGCTCGTCAACTCGGCCATCTGCGTCCGCGTCGCCCGAGAAGACCCTCGCTGCGTGGTGCGCCGATTTCGATCTCGAGCACACGACGCGGGCAGACCTCGACCCCCACTACGACGCGGTGGAGGCCTTCGCCGGCGTCGCGCCGACTCCCGACGCCGTTCAGGGCGCGCGAAACCTTCTCTTCAAGGGTGCCTGCGACGCTCTCGGCTACTCGAGCGAGCCCATCGCGCGCAGCGTCCGCGGCTGCCGCGGGAGCGGAGAGTGCTTCACCGGGTGCCGGAGCCGCGCCAAGCAGTCGGCGGACCTCACCTGGGTGCCGGCGGCGATCCGCGCCGGTGCGCTCGTCGTGACATCGGCGCAGGTACGCGAGGTGATCCGCGACGGCCGGCGGGCCGCGGGCGTCGCGGGCAGATTCGTCGAACCCTTCACTGGGCGCGCGTCCCACTCGTTCCGGGTACGCGCGAAGGTCGTGGTCTTGGCGGCGGGCTGCATGGCGACCCCCGTCCTGCTGCGGCGGAACGGGGGCCTCGCGAACGCCTCGGGACAGGTCGGCGAGAACCTCCAGTTCCACCCCGGCACCGCCGCGATGGGGATCTTCCCCGATCGCACCCATCCCCAGTTCGGCGCGACGCAGGGCTACCAGTCACTCCACTTCGTTGGCGAGGGCTTCAAGCTCGAGACGCTGTGGACGCCGCCGGGGCTCCTGGCCGTCCGGATTCCCGGCGCCGGGTACGCGCTGAAGGAGCACCTCGCCGAGATTCCCTTCAGCGCCGAGTGGGACGCCATCATCAGCTCGAACCGCTCGCTCGGCCGCGTCGTGCCGCGGCGCTCCGGCATGGACCCCGTCCTCCACTGGCGGTTCCATCCCGATGACTTCCAGATCCTCGTCCGCGCGCTCCGCGTCCTGGTCGAAATGCTCTTCGCTGCCGGCGCCCGCAAGGTGATCCACGGCGTCCACGGCCTCCCCGATGCGTTCGGCTCGCTCGCCGAGGCGGACGTACTTCGGGCCCGGCCGATCGCGCCGACCGACGTCGTCTGCGCAGCGAACCACGCCTTCAGTACGACCCGCATGCACGGCGATCCGCGCCACGGCGTCGTCGACGAGCTCGGCCGCTGCCACGACGTCGACAACCTCTATGTCGCCGATTCGGGGGTGCTGCCCCGCAGCCCTTCCGTGAATCCCATGCTGACCACCATGGCCCTCGCCCACCGGACGGCCCGGGCGATCGCCGACCGGACCTGACGGGCCGCCAGCAGGCCCCGCGCGGCCAGAGGTCTGCGGGTCCGCTCCGGCCAGGCGCTTTCCGCTTCACTCCTGCCGGTCGCCTGCCGATACCCCCGCAGGACCCCTGTGTGAGAGGTGCCATGCGCCTGCTTCGCTTCTGCGCCATCGCCGTCGGCCTTGCGATCTGCCTCGCGGCTGCGCCCGCTCCGGCGCAGGACGCCGCCGCCTCGCCCGACCCGGGCGTCGTGAAGCCGGAGCCCTTCGACCCGAACCTCGCGAAGCTGAACCGGTCCGAGTGCCGGAGGCTCGGGCGGCAGATCGTCCACTTCACCGACGTCGCGGCGCAGGCGAGCGAGCGCGGCGACGAGCTCTGGGAGAAGGGGACCGCCGCCCACGTCGACCGCCTCGAGTCGCGCTGGAACGCCCTGTGCGCGACCGAGGACGACAGCTTCGCCCGGATGGTGAACGCCGCCCTCAAGACCGCCGCCCGCCTTGCGATCCGGTACTTCACGATGGGGTACCTCCCCTAATCGCGTGGCGTTGGGGCGGCTCGGGAGGCATCCTCGGCAGAGCGGGCACGCTTCGCCCGCACTGGAGGCCCCCGTGAAGCTCTACGACTCGGCTCTCGCCCCGAACCCGCGACGCGTCCGGATCTTCCTCGCCGAGAAGGGCATCACCGTGCCGACCGAGCAGGTCGACATCGCGAAGGCCGCCAACCGCCAGCCCGAGTACCTCGCGAAGAACCCTCTCGGCGGCATTCCGATCCTCGAGCTCGACGACGGAACCGTCATCGCCGAGTCGGTTGCCATCTGCCGCTACTTCGAGGAGACGCAGCCCGAGCCGCCGCTCCTCGGCACCGACGCCCGCGACCGCGCCCTCGTCGAGATGTGGCAGCGCCGGATGGAGTTCGAGATCGCGATCCCGATCATGCAGGTCTTCCGGAACACCCACGCGTTCTTCAAGGGTCGGATTCCCCAGGTCCCCGAGTTCGGCGAGGTCTGCCGCAAGGCCTCCGAATCGCGGATGCGCTGGATCGACGAGGAGCTGGCCGATCGCCCGTTCGTCGCGGGCGACCGCTACACCATCGCCGACATCACGCTCCTCGTCGGCATCGACTTCGGCCGCGTCACGAACATCCGCATCGCGCCCGAGCTGAAGAACCTCCAGCGCTGGTACGACGCCGTCTCGTCCCGTCCGAGCGCGAAGGCATAGCCTCAGCGACTCCGGACGAGAACGTCCCCCGACCGGTATCGCACGAGCGCCGGGCGGGGGTCGCGGACGCCGAGATCGAAGACGAGGGTGTCGGGTGCCTCTCCCGCGCAGCGGATCGTTCCCGCGTGGACGCCGCGCAGGTGGTGCCACGCGCACAGCGTCGTTCGGTTGGACGGATCGTCGCTGCCGCCGGCGGAGCGGAACCTGACGTGGTGGTCCTGGAGGTTTCGGTAGGCCGTGCAGCCCGGCGCCGTGCAGCGCCAGCCGTCGCGTTGGTAGATGCGGTGCGCGCTCGGAACGAAGCGCTCGGGGCGGCCCCAGGTCGCGAGGGCGTGGTCGAACATGGCGTCGATGGCCTCGCCGCGGGTGGGGAGGCGCCCCGTGCGGCGTTCGATGTGGCGGCGGGCGGTACACAGGGCTGCCTCGATCACGAGCGCTACGTCGCGAGGGGCGGTGAAGAAGAAGCGGTGGGTCTCACGGCGCAGCGCCGGGGTGGCGGAGGCGGCGGCGGGGGCGCCAGCGGAGGTGGCAGCGGGCGCGAACGGATCGTTCTCGGCGAGGCTGTCCAGTGCACACGTTTGCCGGCGGGAGCCAGGGTCCGGCGGTGCGGGCTGCGCGAAGGTGACGGCGAAGTCGACATCGTCCTCGAGACGGCGTGCGGAGACGGCACGCGCATGGACGAGCCAGCCGCGCAGGAACGGTGCGGCGGCGTCGAGGAGCGCGAGGGGAACGAGCGTCTGCGCCTGCACCCATGAGAGCTGGCCGTCGCGGTAGGCCCCGCCGAGGGCGGGAAACACGGTAGCCGTGCGCTCGAGCCGCAGCAGCGCGCGCACCTTGCGCGGGGAGAGGCCGAGCTTCTCGCGGGCGTAGGTCTCGAGCGACGGGTGGCCGAAGGCGCGGTGCATGCTGCTCGCGGCGGCGCGGGCGAGAAGGGAGCCGACGCGGGACCACAGGCGCTGCTCGAGCGCCATGGCGCGGCGGAAGCGGTCGTCGAGGGCGAAGGCGTCGGCTTCGTCGAGGCGTTCGACCAGCGGACGAAGTGCAGGAGGCAGCGGCGGCACGGCGGGAGGTGCGTCGTCTTCGGCAGGCGGATGCGTTCGGTCTGGTTCGTTTCCAGGCCCCTGGGTTTTGCACACGTTTGCCGCGGATCCGCCCTCCAGCCTCGAGGCTGGGGGTTGGTTCGCGGCGCGCGCTTCGGCGAGGCCCTCGCGCACGTCGTCCTCCCACGCGAAGCTGGCGAGGGGAGCCACCGTCGCGGGCACGGCCGAGAGCATCTCGGCCGCCACGGCCTCCATGCACGCCCAGCGCGGCAGTTTCTCTCCCGCCACGCGCTGGGCGAGCTGCCGCACGCCGTACCACTTGCCGAGGACATGAGGCGCGCAGCGGATCTCGACGGTTCGCTGGGGCCAGGATCTCTCGGTTTCGTTGCGGGCGAGCAGGCCTCCAGATTCGACCGCGCCGCGGTCGACTGCGCGCACCTCGCGCTCGAGCGTACGCACGGGGAGACGCCGCGCGAGATCTACCCAGCGAGCCTCGTCCTCGGCCGTCGCGACGCGGCACAGCAGGCGCGCCTTCGACCAGGAGAGCTGGCCCGCCGAGAGCGCCGCGTCGGCGTGCGGCAGTCGGGCGAGCGCGGCGTCGGTGTGGGCGAGATCGTAGACCTGGCGCCCCGAGACCCCGGCGCGCTCGCGAGCCCAATCGCCGACACGGGCGAAACCGAGCCGCTCCCAGCCTCGTGCTGCGACCAGCCGGCCGGCGATGCGCGCGAGCACACGGCGCAGCGGCGCCTGCTCCCGGGCGGCGGCCTCGAGCTTCTCGCCGAGCGCCCAGACGGCGGCATCACAGCATCCCCGCCGCTCCTCTGCAGCCGGGGCGTGCTCGCCTGCGAGCGCGGCGGCCGCCGCGCTCGCACCTGCAATGCCGCCGAGCACGCCCCTCGCGGCGGCGAGCGCGGGCCTCGGGAGTCTGGCCATGGAGGGCCTCGAGCGGGACCGTCGAAACAGCGAAAGAATATGCGAATAAAAACCGAATGTCAAGGAGCACTGGGGGGTGAACGGTCTGGCTGATGGTTTACAAAAGTCCGGGTAGATCCTTTACACCCTTGCTGGGCGTCGTCAGACGCCGGTGATCGTTCCGGTCCGCTCCTCGAGCCTTTCGATCAAGGTCCTGTAGTACACGGAGATTCCAAAGGCCGTCGCGGATTGGCTCGAGGCCGATGTGCTGGTCGTGGAGCACGGGGCTCAGGAAAGGCTGCAGGGCGTTGAGCTGGAAGCTTCCAGCCGCGCTCACGCGACGAGCCTCCATGTGGCCCGGGTACTCGGGCTTCGCGATTCGCTCGGGGTAAGACCGAGACGAAGGCTCCCAGCGAGAGGCGGGCACGTCGTTCTCGATCCCCTCATGCGGCCGCTCCTGGTTGTAGCGCTGGCGGAAGAAATCGAACTTGCGTTGCTGGCCGCGCAGGCTGCTCGCCGGCGCAAGCGTCGTCTCTCGCTCGAGCTCCCGGTGCATGCGTTCATGGGTCCCGTTCTCCTGCGGGCTCGCGGGGCAGATGCGCTGGTGCACGATCCCGAGCTGCATCCACCAGACGTTGACCTCGCAAAGCCCATGGATCGCTCCCGAGATGCCCGCCGTCGAGCGGCTCCGGCCTCGCAGCGGTAGCCAACACGTTCGGCACCGCGATGGTGTGGTGCTTTGGCGCCATCGTGCCATGGCGGTAGCCTCGTACCCATGGGCGGCGGGCGGACGAGACTCGGCCGTTGCATGACCGGGCGGCACCTGAGGCCCGAGCCGTTGGACAGACCCAAGACGCGGATGCGACGAGCAATGCCGGTCCGGAGTGTGAACCAGTGAACCACAGCGAGATCGTCAGCTTCCTCTGGGGCGTCGCCGACCTCATCCGCGACACCTTCAAGCGCGGCAAGTACCAGGACGTCATCCTGCCGCTCACCGTCCTGCGCCGGCTCGACTGCGTGCTGGCCGCCAACGAAGGCGAAGGTCCTCG
The DNA here is from genome assembly GCA_963710635.1 of uncultured delta proteobacterium. Taxonomy (GTDB): domain Bacteria; phylum Myxococcota_A; class UBA9160; order UBA9160; family UBA9160; genus MYXO. The sequence goes on along the minus strand of CAVQAY010000004.1, from coordinate 2,316,042 downwards.
AGACGCAGGCCGAGCTCAAGGGCAAGAAGCTCGAGAACCTCGACCCGCAGCTCCGCAAGGCGTCGGGCTTCGCCTTCTACAACACCTCCCGCTACGACTTCGAGAAGCTCCTGGCCGACGCGCCGCACCTCGCCGCCAACCTGCGCAACTACATCGCCGGCTTCAGCCCGAACATGCGCGAGGTGCTGGAGAAGTTCGACTTCGACAACACGATCAGCAAGCTCGACGAGGCGGGGCTGCTCTTCCAGGTGCTGGAGCGCTTCAAGAACGTCGACCTGCACCCGGACAAGATCGACAACCCGACGATGGGCACGATCTTCGAGGAGCTGATCCGCAAGTTCAACGAGGCGCTGAACGAGAATCCCGGCGAGCACTTCACGCCGCGCGACGTCGTGCACCTGATGGTGGACCTGATGCTCGCCGGCGACGAGAAGGAGATCCGCGCCAAGAAGGCGATCCGCACCGTCTACGACCCCTGCTGCGGCTCCGGCGGCATGCTGATGATCACCAAGGAGCACATCACCGTCGGCCTGCGGAAGAACGGCGATCTGCTCCGGCCCGCGATCAACCCGGACGCGGAGATCCACCTCTTCGGCCAGGAGGTGAACCCCGAGACCTGGGCCGTCTCGAAGTCCGACCTCTTCATGAAGGACCCGACCGGCCGCGACGCCGACAACATCGCCTACGGCAGCACGCTCTCGAACGACCGCCACGCCGGCCAGACCTTCGACTACCTGATCGCCAATCCGCCCTACGGCAAGGACTGGAAGCGCGACGAGGACGCCGTGCGCGCCGAGCACGAGCGCGGCGCGGCGGGCCGCTTCGCGCCGGGACTGCCGCGGATCAGCGACGGCCAGCTCCTGTTCCTGCTGCACATGCTCGCGCACGCGAAGGACGCCGAAGGAAGGCGGCTCGCGCATCGCCATCATCATGAACGGCTCGCCGCTCTTCACCGGGCGACGCCGGCAGCGGCGAGAGCGAGATCCGCCGCTTCATCCTGGAGAACGACCTGCTGGAGGCGCTGATCGCGCTGCCCGAGCAGCTCTTCTACAACACGGGCATCGCGACCTACGTGTGGGTCGTGACGAACCGCAAGGCGCCGGCGCGCAAGGGCAAGGTCCAGCTCATCGACGCCACCTCGTTCTGGGTGCCGATGCGCAAGAGCCTCGGCGACAAGCGCCGCGAGATCCCGCTCGAGCGCGCGCAGGACATCCTGCAGGATCCTCGTCCGACTTCAAGGACGGCGAGACGCGGAAGGTGGCGAAGGACGGGAAGGAAGAGGACGTCGTCGTCAGCCGCATCTTCCCGACCACGCACTTCGGCTTCCGCAAGATCACCGTCGAGCGGCCGCTCCGGCTCAACTTCCAGGCGAGCGCCGGAGCGCATCGCCCGCCTCGAAGAGGAGAAGGGCTTCCAGGCGCTGGCGCAGTCGAAGAAGAAGGGCGCCGCGGGCGCGAAGGAGCAGGCCGAAGGGCGCGCGCTGCAGGAGGCGATCCGCAAGCTCGTGCGCGCGCTGCCCGGCACGCTCGTCAAGGACCGCGACGAGTTCGAGCGCCTGCTCGACGCCGCCGCGAAGAAGGCCGGCGTCAAGCTCCCGGCCCCGGCCCGGAAGGCGATCCTCTCCGCCCTCTCCGAGCGCGACGAGACGGCCGCCATCTGCCGCGACAAGGACGGCAACCCCGAGCCCGACCCGGAGCTGCGCGACACCGAGAGCGTGCCGCTCGCCGAGCGCGTCGAGGCGTTCTTCGAGCGCGAGGTGAAGCCCCACGTCCCCGATGCCTGGATCGACACCAGCCAAGCGCGACCCGAAGGACGGCCAGGTCGGCCTCGTCGGCTACGAGATCAACTTCAACCGCTACTTCTACCGCTACACCCCGCCGCGCCCGCTCGAGGAGATCGAGGCGCGACATCCGGGCCATCGAGCAGGACATCGTGCGGATGCTGGCGGAGGTGACGGGAGCCGGGGAGGCGTGACGCCAGGTGTCGGGCGCGCCGGCGGGCATGCCGGCCAACGGCGTCAGGGGCCGCCCGGCTGTGGATAGAAGTCTTGAACAGCGGCGCTGTGTAATGTATTTTCTATCCGCCATGAGGCGTGAGCGGGCGGCCGACGTACGCGAGGTGTTTCGGCGCGCGGGGGGGCTCCTCAGAACGAGCCAGGCGCTCCGTGCCGGCGTCCACCCGCGCGATCTCTACGAGCTGCGCGATCGCGGGGGGCTCGAGGTCGTGAGCCGCGGCGTCTATCGCCTGGCCGATCTTCCCGCCCTCCGCGAGCCGGATCTCGCCGCCGTGGCGGCGAGGGTTCCGAGAGCCGTGATCGCCGTCGTCTCTGCACTCCACTTCCACGGACTCACGACGGAGATTCCGCACGACGTCAGCATTGCGCTGCCCAAGGGGACGAGCCGTCCCCGGCTCGATTGGCCACCGCTTCGCGTGTACTGGTTCTCCGGCTCGCTGTACACGGAAGGGATCGAGACCCACGAACGAGACGGCGTACGGATCATGGTGTACAGCGCCGCGCGAACCGTGGCGGATTGCTTCCGACTCGAGGAATCGCCTCGGCGTCGAGGTGGCGATCGAGGCGCTGCGCACGGGACTCGAGGAGCGGAAGTTCACCCCTGCCGAGGTCCTTCGCGTCGCGAGGAGATGCCGCATTGCCGGGGTGATGCGTCCCTATCTCGAGGCCATCGCTTGACGCCGCCGGCGACGGACGCGCTCGCGCAGTCCATCCAGGCGCGACTCAAGAACGAGGCACGAGCGACGGACCGCCCCTTCGCCGAGCTGGTCGAGCTCTACGCGGTCGAGCGCCTGCTGCACCGGCTGGGGCGATGCCGGCATCGCGAGCGATTCGTTCTCAAGGGAGCGCTTCTCCTGCGCGCGTGGCTCGGGGTCGACGCGCGCCCCACACGGGACATTGATCTGCTCGGCCCCGCCGATCTCGACGAGGAGGGCCTCCGCGAGGCGATCGCGGATGTTCTCGCCGCGCCGGTCGAGGACGACGCCATCACCTTCGACCACACGTCGATCGCCATGCGGCCGATTCGCGTCGGCTCTGCGGTGCTCGGGCTGCGAGCGAAGTTCGATGCGCTCCTCGGCCGGATCCGGCTGCGCTACCAGGTGGACGTGGGACTCGGCGATGCGATCTATCCGCCAGAGGTGGAGCTCGTGCCAGGGGGCCTCCTCGGCCTGCCGGTCGCCAGCGTGCGGGCGTACACGCCCTACACGGCGGTGGCGGAGAAGCTCGAAGCGATCGTGGTGCTCGGCCACGCGAACAGCCGCACGAAGGACTACTACGATCTCTTCCAGCTTCCCCGCATGCTCGCGTTCGACGGCCCCGTTATCGTCGAGTCGGTTCGTCGCACCTTCGAGCGCCGCCAGTGCCGCATCGACGCCGTGCCGCCCGAGGGCCTCAGCGACGAATTCGCGGAAGCATCGCTCAACGCCAGACGATGGTCGGCCTTTCTCGCGAAGGCGCGGCTTCGTGATGCAACGGCGGACTTCCGCGCCGTCGTCGCGGAAATCCGGGGCTTCGCGGCCCCCGTTCTCAGCGCCGCCCGCGACGGTCTCGGCTTCGATCAGGACTGGCCGGCGGGAGGGCCGTGGCGATGACCTCCGCGGGCAGGGTGTCGGGCGCGCCGCGGCGGTTCAAGCCGTATCCGGCGTACAAGGACTCCGGCGTCGAGTGGCTGGGGGAGATTCCGGCGCATTGGGAGGTGAAGCGGCTCAAGTGCCTCGTCGCGTCGCCAGCTGACAGTACGGTGCGAACGAAGCTGCCGAGACTGGACGATCCAGATCTGCCTCGGTACGTCGCGGATTACGCGACATTGACGAGATCGGACAGTCTCCGCGAGACGACAGTCAAGTCGCTCGCCGTCGACGTCGCGGAGGACGTATCTCCTTCGAGAAGGTGACCTGCTGCTAGCGCGACAGTCGGCGCAACTCGCAGGGCAGACGTTCCTGTACAGGCGCAACTGCGGCGAACATGTGCATACGCGAGGTACCTCATTCGCGCGCGCCTCGATACGAGTACGGCATGCCCTGAGTTCGTCCGGTACTTCACTGCGTCATCGAGCTACTGGCAGTGGCTGTCGGCAGCCGTCATTCAAGCAACCGATCCAGAACGTGAGCGCCGAGAAATCACGCCAGCCTGGTGACGCCGCTACCGCCCTATCCCGAGCAACGCGCCATCGCCGCCTTCCTCGACCGGGAGACGGCGCGGATCGATGCGCTGGTGGCGAAGAAGGAGCGGCTGATCGAGCTGCTCCAGGAGAAGCGCACCGCCCTCATCACCCGCGCCGTCACCAAGGGCCTCGACCCGAACGTCCCCATGAAGGACTCCGGCGTCGAGTGGCTGGGGGAGATTCCGGCGCATTGGGAGGTGAAGCGGCTCTGGCATCTGACGCCGCTCGGATCGGCGGATCATGTACGGAATCGTGCTGCCAGGGCCGAACGTGGATGGTGGCGTCCCCATCGTGAAGGGCGGCGATATCTCGCCGGAGCGGCTTCGCCTTGATCGGCTGAACCGCACGACACCAGAGATCGAGTCCGGGTACGTGAGATCGCGACTGCAGAGGTCGGTGACCTCGTGTATGCGATCCGAGGGAGTATCGGCGAGGTCGCCGTCGTGCCGAAGGAGCTCGAGGGTGCCAATCTCACGCAAGATGCTGCGCGCATCGCCTACACGGCTGCCGTTCACGGCTCGTGGCTGCTCTATGCACTCACGTCCACGGCAGTCTTCGCACAGTTGGAAGCAGGCGCTCTCGGGGCAACCATCAGGGGCGTCAACATCCGTGACCTGAAGCGAGCGTTGATACGCCGTGCCACCCCGTGCCGAGCAGCAGGCCATCGCGCGACTACCTCGATCGCGAGACGACGAAGCTCGACGCCCTCGTCGCCAAGGTCCGCGACGCCATCGACCGACTCAAGGAGCTCCGCACCGCCCTCATCTCCGCCGCGGTGACGGGCAAGATCGACGTGCGCGACGCCGCGGCGCTTGACGGTGCATAAGTAACGTAATAGGATACTCGCGTGAATAAGCGATCCGCCAATTCACGTCGCGAGAGCAAGCCGGCGGGCTCGTACGTCACGGTTTCGACGGTGGGTGGCGAGCGCGTGCGCGCCTTCGTGCCGGCCCCGCTGCCTCCGGACCTGGAGATCTCGCCGGACGTGCGCCGGACGTTCGACGCGGCACTGCTGGCGCTCGGCCGGCTCGATGGGATCTCCGCGTTTCTCCCGGATCCCGACGTGTACCTCTACACCTACGTCCGCAAGGAGGCGGTGCTCTCGTCGCAGATCGAAGGCACGCAGTCCTCGCTCTCGGACCTCCTCCGGTCGGAGCTCGACGAGGCTCCGGGCGTGCCGCCGGGCGACGTCACCGAGGTGTCCAACTACGTTGCCGCGCTCGACCATGGCCTGCGGCGCCTGCGCGGCGGGTTCCCGATCTCGAATCGCCTGCTCCGCGAGATGCACGAGATCCTCCTGCGCAGCGGCCGCGGCGCGGCGAAGCAGCCCGGTGCGTTTCGCCGCTCGCAGAACTGGATCGGAGGCACCCGGCCGGGGAACGCGGTGTTCGTGCCTCCGCCCCCCGACCGCGTCGAGGAGCTGATGGCTGCCCTCGAGCGGTTTCTTCATGGCGAGCCCGTCGATGCGCCGCCGCTCCTCAAGGCCGGACTCGCGCACGTCCAGCTCGAGACGATCCACCCCTTTCTCGATGGCAACGGCCGCGTCGGGCGCCTGCTGATCGCGCTCGTGCTCGTCGACGAGGGCGTTCTGCGGGAGCCGCTCCTCTATCTGAGCCTCTACTTCAAGCAGCACCGGCGCGCCTACTACGAGCACCTCAGTCGAGCTCGCGAGACGGGAGGGTGGGAGCAGTGGCTGCGATTCTTCGCCGAGGGCGTGCGGGAGACCGCAGAGGGTGCCGTTGCCACCGCGCGGCGGCTCTCCGACCTCTTCGCGCGCGACCTCGAACGAGTGCATGCCGCCGGGCGGGGCGCAGGATCGGCTGCGAAGATCCACGACGCCTTCCGTGAACGTCCGCTGTGGACCATCGGAAGACTGCGAGAGACGACCGGGCTCCCTGTTCCCACGGTCACGCGGGCGATCGAAGCCCTTCAGGCGCTCGGAATCGTTCGCGAGACGACCGGTCGGCGGCGTGGCCGGATCTTTTCGTACGACACCTATCTGCGAATCCTCTCGGAAGGGACGGAGCCGCTGTGAGCCCCGAGATCTCCGAGCGCTCCTTCGAGGAGGCAATCGAGTGCGGGCTGCTCCAGCACGGCCCGGACGCCTGCGCGGGCGACACCGACCGCGGTGCGCGAGACGCCGCCGCCCTACGGCGACACGCCGCCGGGCGGCTACCGCAAGCGCAAGCCCGAGGACTACGACCGCGCGCTCTGCCTGCTGCCGCGCGACGTGGTGGACTTCGTGCTCGCCACGCAGCCCAAGGAGTGGAAGAAGCTCGAGCAGCACCACGGCGCGGCGGTGCGGAGCAGTTCCTCGAGCGCCTCGCCGCCGAGATCGAGCGGCGCGGGGCGCTCGACGTGCTGCGCAACGGCCTCAAGGACTCGGGCTGCAAGTTCCGGCTCGCCTACTTCCGCCCCGCGAGCGGGCTCAACGAGGAGACGCGGCGGCTGCACGCGGCGAACCTCTTCGCCGTGGTGCGCCAGCTCCACTACAGCGCGAAGAACGAGAAGAGCCTCGACCTGGTGCTCTTCCTGAACGGCATCCCGATCTTCACCGCCGAGCTCAAGAACCCGCTCAACGGCCAGGACGTCGAGGACGCGATCCGCCAGTACAAGACCGACCGCGACCCGCGCGAGCCGCTCCTCGCCTACGGCCGCTGCCTCGCGCACTTCGCGGTGGACCCGGATCTGGTCTACGTCACCACCCAGCTCGCCGGGCCGAAGACGCGCTTCCTGCCCTTCAACCAGGGCAAGTTCGGCGGCGCCGGCAACCCGCCCGTGCCGCCCACCCGCCAGGGCTACGCGACCGCGCTACCTCTGGGAGGAGACCTGGGCGCGCGACAGCGTGCTCGACCTCGTGCGCCAGTTCATCCACGAGGTCGAGGAGGAGGACGAGAAGGGGCGCAAGACCGGCAAGCGCTTCCTCATCTTCCCGCGCTACCAGCAGCTCGACTGCGTGCGCAGGCTCGTGGCCGACGCGCGCGCGGCGGGCGCGGGGCAGCGCTACCTGATCCAGCACTCGGCCGGCAGCGGCAAGAGCTTCACCATCGCCTGGCTCGCCCACCAGCTCGCGACGCTCCACGACGCGAGCGACCGGCGCGTCTTCGACTCGATCGTGGTCATCACCGACCGGCGCGTGCTCGACCGCCAGCTCCAGACCACGATGCGCCAGTTCGAGCAGACGCTCGGCGTGGTCGAGAACATCGACACCACCTCGCGCCAGCTCAAGGAGGCGCTCGAGTCGGGCAAGACGATCATCGTCACCACGCTCCAGAAGTTCCCCGTGATCGCGAAGGAGATCGGCGAGCTGCCGGGCAAGCGCTTCGCCCTGATCGTGGACGAGGCGCACTCCTCGCAGTCGGGCGAGAGCACGAAGAGCCTCAAGGCCGTGCTCGGCGTCGCGGCTCGCTCGAAGAGGCCGAGGCCGAGGAGGCCGGGGCGGCGACGCCCGAGGAGGAGCTGGAGAGCACGGTCCTGGCCGAGATGGAGAAGCGCGGGCGGCTGCCCAACCTCTCGACCTTCGCCTTCACGGCCACGCCGAAGCCCAAGACGCTCGAGCTCTTCGGCACGCAGCGCCCCGACGGGAAGTTCGCGCCCTTCCACCTCTACAGCATGCGCCAGGCGATCGAGGAGGGGTTCATCCTCGACGTGCTCGCGAACTACACGACCTACAAGGCCTACTGGCGGCTGCTCAAGAAGGTCGAGGACGACCCGCGCTACGACAAGCGGAAGGCCGAGTACCTGCTCAAGTCGTTCGTCGAGCTGCACCCGCACGCGATCGGCGAGAAGGTCAGGATCTGCGTCGAGCACTTCGCCGCCAAGGTGCAGGGCGAGATCGGCGGCAAGGCCAAGGCGATGATCGTCACGCGCTCGCGCCTGCACGCGGTGCGCTACAAGCTGGCGGTGGACAGGTACCTCGCGGAGCGCGGCTACCCGTTCAAGGCGCTCGTGGCCTTCTCGGGCACGGTCGAGGACGGCGGGCAGTCCTACACCGAGTCCGGCATGAACGGCTTTCCCGAGGCGCAGACCGCGAAGACCTTCGAGCGGCCCGAGTACCGCTTCCTGATCGTCGCCAACAAGTTCCAGACCGGCTTCGACCAGCCGCTGCTGCACACGATGTACGTGGACAAGAAGCTCGGCGGCGTGAACGCGGTGCAGACGCTCTCGCGCCTCAACCGCACGCTACCCCGGAGAAGAAGGGCACGATGGTGCTCGACTTCGCCAACGAGGCCGACGAGATCAAGGCGGCCTTCGAGCCCTACTACGAGACGACGCTGCTCTCGGAGGCGACCGATCCGAACCTGCTCTACGAGATCCAGACCCGCCTCGCCGCCTTCCCGGTCTACACCGAGGCCGACGTGGACGGCTTCGCCAAGGTCTACTTCGATCCCAAGGCGACGCAGGACCGGCTCTACGCCGTGCTCGCGCCCGTGGTCGAGCGCTTCCGGGCGCTCTCCGAGGAGGAGCAGCAGGACTTCCGCGGCCAGCTCACCGACTACGTGCGGCTCTACGCCTTCCTCGCCCAGGTGCTGACCTTCGCCGACGCCGACCTCGAGAAGCTCTACGTCTTCGCGCGGCACCTGCGCCGGCTGCTGCCGGCCGACCGCGCCGAGCTGCCGCGCGAGGTGCAGCAGAACATCGACATGGAGTCGTACCGGATCCAGCAGACCGGCAGCGGCAAGATCGCCCTCGAGCGCAGGCCCGGGCGTGCTCGAGCCAGTGGGCACCAAGCAGGGCCACGGCGTGACGCCGGAGGAGCTGGAGACGCTCTCCCGCATCATCGCCGAGCTGAACGAGCGCTTCGGGCTCAACCTCGGCCCCGAGCACCGCGTGACGCTCGGCCAGATGATGGAGAAGCTCGACGACGACGCGGCGCTCGACGCGGCGGCCCGGGTCAACACGCGCGAGAACGTGCGGCTCACCTTCGACCAGAAGGTCGAGCACGTGATCCAGGAGATCGTCGACTCGAACTTCGACCTCTACAAGCGCATCACCGACGACCGCGCGTTCGGCGAGGCGATCAAGAACTTCCTCTTCGACCAGTACCTGCGCGCCCACCGCAACGCCGAGGAGCTGATCAAGCGCGGCGAGTCGAAGACGCTGGAGTTCAAGTCCACCCTGCGCTGGAACCTCGAGGAGGACCGCCAGGACGACAAGGGCGTGACCCACGCCGTGCTCAAGACGATCGCCGCGTTCCTGAACACCGAGGGCGGCGATCTCCTGATCGGCGTGGCGGACGACGGCGCGATCGTCGGCATCGAGCGCGACCAGCTCGAGAGCGACGACAAGTTCATGCGCCACCTCGCCCAGGTCGTGCGCAACGGCCTCGGCGACCGCGCCGGGACCTGCATCGACCCGAAGACGCCAGATCGTGCAGGGCAAGACCGTGTGCGTGGTGAGCTGCCAGCGGAGCCCCGAGCCGGTGTTCCTGAAGTGGAAGGGCCTGGAGGCGAGCCCCGAGGGCGACTTCTTCGTGCGGAGCGGGCCCGGGACGGTGAAGCTTCCCCCCGAGAGTGCGCGGGAGTACATCCGGACACGATTCGGCGCGCCAGGCCGGCGGCCGGGCTCCGAGGGGCCGTGGTAGCATCGCCGGGGCCGCGAGGGGCCGGCGGGAAGGAGCGGCGGGGATGCGGAGCGCGGACGTCATCGTCGTAGGGGGAGGCGTCGTGGGATGCGCCGTCGCCTATGCGCTGGCGCGCGAGCATCTCTCGGTGGTGCTGCTCGAGGCCGAGGACGTCGGCGCCGGCGCGTCGATGGCGGCGGCGGGGATGCTCGCGCCGGTCAGCGAGGCGGCGAGCCCAGGGCCGCTGCTGCGGCTCGGGCTCGAGAGCCTCGCGCTCTTCCCTGCGCTGGTGGAAGAGGTTCGCGCGCGGTCGGGCGTCGATCCCGAGCTCGAGCGAACCGGATGCCTGCGGGTCGCGGCGAGCGAGGAGGAGGCGCGCGCCTTCCGGGCGCGGGACCGCTCGCTGCCGAGCCTCGATCTCGAGTGGCTCGACGCGGCGGCAGCGAGGCGGCTCGAGCCTTCGCTCGCTCCCGGGATCCACGGCGCGCTCCTCTCGCCCCACGAGGGACACGTCCGAACGCCGCTCCTGACGCGCGCCTTCGCGCTGGCTGCCGCGTCGCTCGGTGCGGACCTCCGGCTCGGAATGCCCGTTGCGGGGCTGCTGCACGAAGGCGGGCGCGTTCGCGGTGTCGAGACGATGGCGGGCCGCGTCGAGGGCGCGGTCGTCGTCGTGTGTACGGGAGTCGATGCGGCGCGAAGCCCGGCGTGGCTCGGCCGGGAAGGCCGGCTCCCGATCGCGCCGGTTCGCGGACAGATCCTCTCGCTCGCGCCGCGGCCGCCGGGGCTTCGAACGATCGTGTGGGGCGGGAGCACGTACCTCGTTCCGCGGCGCGACGGGACGATCGCAGTCGGCGCTACCGAGGAGCGCGCCGTCTTCGACCGGCGCGTGACGGCTGCGGGAATCGCGCAGCTCCTCGGCGAGGCGATCCGACTGGTCCCGTCCCTCGACGACGCCGGCTTCGAAGGCGCATGGTCGGGCCTTCGCCCGACGACACCCGATCAGCTTCCCATGGTGGGGCCGTGGCCCGGAGTCGATGGGCTCCTGCTCGCAGCAGGGCACCACCGGAGCGGCGTCCTGCTGGCGCCCCTCACTGCGCAGCTCGTCGTAGGGCTGGTCCAGGGCAAGGGAATGCCCGAGGAGGCGACGCCTCTTCTCCCGGAACGCTTCGCCGCGCTCGCCCGCTGACGGCACGGCCCTCTTTCGGCGCGCGCAAACGGCTCTCGACACGCACCCTCGATCGCAGGAGGAACGATCATGGCCAAGACCACCGGCGGTGACCTGCTCGCGCGCTGCCTCGCCAACGAGGGCGTCTCGCTCCTCTTCGGGCTGCCGTGCCCCGAGATCGATCCGCTGCTCGCAGCCCTCGGCGACCATGCGATCCGCTTCGTTCCGATCCGGCACGAGGCGGCCGCCGTCCACATGGCGGAAGGCGTCTACAAGACGACGGGTCGCGTTGCGGCCGTCGTCGGCAATCCGGGGCCCGGGTCCGCGAACCTGCTGCCTGGCGTGATCACGGCACGGCACGAGGGAGTTCCCGTCGTCGTCGTGACGGCGCAGCACCGCCTCGGCGTCGTCTACCCGTCGCCGCCGTCGACGTTCCAGGGACAGGACCAGCTCGACGTCTTCCGCCCTGCCGTCAAGTGGGGAGCGCCGATCCTGTCGTGGGACAGGATTCCCGACGTGGTGCGGATGGCATTCCGCGAGATGTGGGCCGGGCGTCCGGGCCCGGTGCACCTCGAGATCCCGATGCCGGTGATCCATGCCGAAGGAGATCCGGCGGCGGTGCCGATCCTGACGCCCGAGCGCTACCGGCCGCCGCTCCCGCAGCCGTCCGAGGCGCAGCTCGCCGAGGCGGCCGCGCTGCTTGCCGGCGCCGATCGTCCCGTCGTCGTGTCGGGCGCGGGCGTCGACCGGGCGGGAGCGAACGCTGCGCTGCTGCAGCTGGTGGAGCTTCTCGGCTGCCCGGTGATTCCGACGATGGCCGGCCGCGCGACCGTTCCGCAGGACCATCCACAGTATCTCTACGGCTACGGGCCCGGCGCCGACGCTGCGCGCACCGAGGCCGACGTGATCCTCGTCGCGGGCTCCCGCGCCGGGAACCTCGACACGCCCTTCGACAAGTACTGGGGCGACGGCGCCCGCGCGAAGCTCATCCAGATCGACATCGATCCCCGGCACATGGGCGTGACGCGTCCGCTCAGTCTCGGGATGGTCGCCGACGTGAAGGCGGCACTCGAGGGGATCGTCCGCCACCTCGAGGCGCGTAATGTCGCGCGGCGCGCGGGCAAGGACCTCGCGCGCTATCGCGAGATCGCCGCAGTGGCGTGGGACGCGGAGCGCGAGCGCGTAGCGGCGTGGAAGGGCCCGGGCATCCACCCTGCCCAGGTGATGGAGGCTGTGGGCCGCGCCTTCGGCCGCGATGCCGTCTACGTCACCGACGGCGGGATGACGTCGCTCTGGGCACACTGGTTCCTGCCGCCGACGCGGCCGCGCTCGTACCACAGCATCCTCGAGCTGGGGATGCTCGGCACCGGAATTCCGTCGGCCATCGGCGCGAAGCTCGCCGAGCCGTCCCGCGACGTGGTGTGCGTCACCGGAGACGGCGCCGCGGGCTTCAACTTCATGGAGATGCAGTCGGCCGCGCGGGAGGGCCTGAAGGTCACGACCGTCGTTCTCGCCGAGGGCTCGTGGACGATGGAGGAGCCGAGCGAGCTGATGCGCTACGGGCGGACCTTTGGAACCGAGATGGGCGAGGTCCACTGGGACCGGGTCGCAGAGGGGCTCGGCTGTCGCGGGCTCGCCGTAGGAAAGGCCTCGGAGCTGGAACCGGCGCTCGCTGCCGCGAAGGAGGCCGCCGGCCCGGCGGTGGTGTGCGTCCGGTCGGACCGCGGCGCCAACATGGCGGTTCCCGCGGACGCGATGCAGCGATTCGTCGAGGTCTACCAGGGGCCGATCGGCTGACGCCGCACCAAGGCGCGCCCGCAGCACCGCAGTCGATGGCGGCCGCAGGCGCGCGAGGGAGGGGATCGGTGAGAGCCATCGCGCGGGTCTCGGCGGCAATGCTCTTGGGGCTCGTCTCGGGATGCGGAGCGCCGGAGCGCGAGACCGCGGGCGACGGCGGCGTGGACGCACAGGGGCACACGCCCCCTTCGTCCGACACCATCCGGCGTCACGAGGCGGCCGCGAAAGACCCTGCGTTTGCCAGCGAGCAAGATCTGGAGGACGCCCGCCGCGGCCTCGTCGCGAGCGACCCGGAGGTCGTGATCCGCGCGCCGGATGGCCGCACCATCTGGGACACCACCGCCTATGCGTTCGTCGGCGGGGACGCTCCGGCGAGCGTCGATCCGGGCCTGTGGCGGCGGGCGGAGCGCAACCGCATCCACGGCCTCTTCCGCGTGGCTGGCGGCATCCATCAGGTGCGCGGCTACGACCTCTCCAACATGACGATCATCGAGGGCCGGACGGGCTGGATCGTCGTCGATCCGCTCACCGCCAAGGAGACGGCGGCCGCAGCCCTCGCCCTCGCGCGCCGCCACCTCGGGAACGCGCCGGTCGTCGCCGTCATCTTCACCCACAGCCACGTCGATCACTTCGGCGGCATCCGCGGCGTCTTCCCGGACGGCGTTCCGCAAGGGGTCCGGGTCATCGCGCCGAGGGGCTTTCTCGAGGAAGCCACCAGCGAGAACGTCCTGGCGGGAGTCGCCATGGGGCGCCGAGCGGGCTTCATGTACGGGATGCCCCTTGCCCGGAGCGCTCGCGGGCACGTCGATTCCGGCCTCGGGAAGGAGCCCGCCCGCGGGACGATCGGCATCTCCGAGCCGACGGATCTCGTCGATCGAGCGCCCCAGGAGATGGAGATCGACGGCGTCCGGTTCGTCTTCCAGTACGCGCCCGATACCGAGGCGCCCGCCGAGCTGGTGTTCTACCTGCCCGACTCCGGCGCGCTGTGCGGCGCCGAGGTCGTCTCGCACACGATGCACAACCTCTACACGCTCCGCGGCGCGAAGGTGCGCGACGCGCTCCGGTGGAGCGGCGCCATCGACCAGGCGATCACGCTCTTCCCCGAGGCCGAGATGCTCTTCACGAGCCATCACTGGCCCGTCTGGGGCCAAGATCGCGTCGCCGCGCATCTCGCCCGCCAGCGCGACCTCTACAAGTTCATCCACGACCAGACCCTGCGCCTCGCGAACCAGGGCCTGACGCCTGCGGAGATCGCCGAGGAGATCGAGCTCCCCGAAGCGCTGCGCTCGGGCCTCTCGGAGCGGGGCTACTACGGAACGCTCCGCCACAACGCGAAGGCGGTCTACCAGCTCTACTTCGGCTGGTACGACGGCAACCCGTCGAACCTCGACCCGCTGCCTCCGGCCGAGGCCGGGCGCCGCTACGTTGCGCTGATGGGCGGCGCGGACACCGTCCTGCGCGAGGGCGCCGCGGCGGCCGAGCGGGGCGAATACCGCTGGGCGGCGACCCTCGCGGGGCACCTGGTCTTCGCCGATCCCGACAGCGCCGCAGCGCGGGAGCTGCTCGCGCGCGCGTACGATCAGCTCGGCTACCAGGCCGAGTCGGGTCCGTGGCGCGACGCGTACCTCACCGGCGCCTTCGAGCTGCGCAGCGGAGTGCCGCAGAACTCGCTCGACCTGGCGTCGGCGGCCGACCTGCTGCGCCATACGCCCGTGGCGCGCTTCTTCGACTCGATGGCAGCGCGGCTCGACGCCCGCGCCGCCGAGGGCAAGGCGCTCGTCCTCAACTTCGTCTTCACCGACGTCGGCGAGACCCACGTCGTCCGGATCGAGAACTCGGTGCTCCATCACCGGCAAGAAGGCGCAGCGGCAGGGGCCGACGCAACGGTCCGGCTGACACGCGACTTCCTCGTCCGTCTGGCGACCGGGACCGCGGGCCTCCGCGACCTCGTCTTCTCGAGCGATCTCGACGTCGACGGGAGCCGGATGTCGCTGCTCTCGTTCTTCTCGCTCCTCGACCGGCCGGACGGGCGCTTTGCGATCGTGACGCCATGAGCACGACAGAGTCCCGCGTCGGGTTCGGCATCGTCTTGCCCCAGGTCGGTGCGACCTGGGAAGCAGCGCGCGATGCTGCCCAGGACGCCGAGCGACTCGGCTTCGAGTCGGTGTGGCTCATCGACCACCTGCTGGGCTTTCCGTCCGACGCGCCGATCTTCGAGGCGTGGACCGAGCTCTCGGCCATCGCCGCGGTGACGAGCCGGGTCCGGCTCGGCGTCCACGTCCTGTGCAACGGCTTCCGCAGCCCGGCGCTCCTCGCCAAGATGGCAGCGACGCTCGACCAGATCTCGGCCGGGAGGCTGGAGTTCGGGATCGGCGCCGGCTGGTACCAGGGCGAGTTCGACGCCTACGGCTTCGACTTCCCCGGCGCGGGCGAGCGGCTGCGGCGGCTCGACGAGGCGCTCGATCTGGTGCGGCGCCTGTGGACCGAGGAGCGCGTCACCCATGCCGGAGCCTGCTACCGGACGAGCGCCGCTACGTGCCGGCCGCGGCCCGTGCAGCAGCCACACCCGCCGATCATGGTCGGCGCAGGCGGCGAGAAGGTCGCGCTACGGGTGGTTGCGCGGCATGCGACGACGTGGAACGTCATGGCGATCCACGCCGGCGAGATCGCCCGCAAGCGAGAGGTGCTGCGGCGGCACTGCGCCGAGATCGGGCGAGACCCGGACGAGATCCGCATCTCGCTCCAGACTGCGGCGATCGTGTGCGAGAGCGAGGCCGAGGCCGAGCGGAGAAGGAAGGAAGCGGGGGGCGCCTTCGCGCTCTTCGGAGACCTGCGGGCCCATGCGCTCTTCGGCACTGCCGAGCAGGCCTGCGAGCAGGTGCGGCGCTACCAGGCCCTCGGGGTCTCGCACTTCATCGTCTGGGTTCCCGAGCGCTGGCGGGGGGAGACGGCCGAGAGGCTCGCGCGGGACGTGGCGCCAGTCTTCGGCGCCTGAACTTGGTGAAACGCCCGCCGGGGGGAGAGCCGGTCAAGCCGCCGCCCGCGCCAGCCGATGACCCCCCCCGAAGGAGCCCACCATGCACACGGTCTGGATCATCGGGGGAATGCTGGGTCTGTTCACCGGGTGGATGCTGGACGTCGACGCGCGCTGGCTGTGGGCAGGCGGCTTCGCGCTCCTGGCCCTCTCGTTCAACACGATCGTGAGCGCGCGCAACCATGTCGACACCACGCTCTCGAGCGTGGGCGTCGCGCTCCAGAAGCGCCACGACCTGATCCCGAACCTGGTGGCCGCCGTCCAGCGCTACATGGAGCACGAGTCGAGCGTCCTGGAGGAGGTGATCCGCCTTCGCGCCCAGGCCACCTCGGGTCGTCTCTCGACGTCCGAGCAGGCGAAGGTCGAAGGGCAGATCGGCGACGTGCTGCGGCAGATCATCGCGACGGCCGAGGGATACCCCGAGCTCAAGGCGAGCGAGACCTTCCAGCAGCTCCAGCGCGCGCTGAACGAGGTCGAAGAGCAGCTCTCGGCGTCGCGGCGCACCTACAACGACAGCGTCAAGCACTTCAACGATTGCATCCGCATGTTCCCGACGAACCTGATCGCGCTCGGCATGGGCCTTCGAGAGCGGCCGTACTTCGAAGTGACCCAGTCCGCCAGTGCGCGTCCCGACGTCGCGGCGCAGTTTCGTGCTGCGGGGCCGCGCTAGCGCCAATCCGTGAGAACGGAAGAGGAGCTCCGGGAGTTCTTCAAGCGGGAGCTCCTTCCCGAGCTGCGCGCCTACGAGCGGCGCCGCAAGGAGGCCCTCGCCCGTGCGAACCCCGCGGTGGTCGTGGTGCTTGCGGTGGTCGGCGTCGTGGCCACGTGGTTCCTGCGGCATCCGGCGCCCCTCCTGGTGCCGGTCGCCTACTGGATCCTGCGATTTGCGAAGATCCACGCAGAGATCCGGCGCGACCTGAAGCAGAACCTCGTCGCGCGGGTGCTCCGCTTCTGGGACCCGAGCCTCGAGTACCAGCCGGAAGCCTGCGTGCCCGAGTCCGAGTTCCGCAGGAGCGGTCTGTTCACGGGCGCGTGGAACAAGTACGGCGGCGAGGATCTCGTCCGCGGCCAGGTCGGCAAGACGAAGCTACGACTCTCGGAGCTGAAGGTGCGCCAGGCCCGGAAGCGGAACGATTCGACCGTGGTCTTCTCCGGGCTGTTCCTGGTCGCGGACTTCTCGAAGTCCTTCCGGGGAAAGACGGTGCTGCTACCCGACGTGGCCGAGCGTACCCTCGGCGTGTTCGGCCGCGCATTCCAGGGACTCCGGCGCGTAGGCGGCGCGACGCACGTGGCGCTCGAGAACCCGGAGTTCGAGCGGTTCTTCTCGGTGTACACCTCCGATCCGGTCGAGGCGCGCTATCTGCTCTCGCCGAGCCTGATGGAGCGGATCGTCCGTTTCCGGAAGGCCTCGGGGTCCGAGCTTCGGATCGGCTTCGCCGACGAGTGCCTCTACCTCGCGATGCCGCTGTCGCGGAACCTCTTCGATTTCGATCCGACCCGAAGCGCCATGACCGAAGAGGGGATGCGCGCCTGGATCGTCGATCTCGAGTTCGCCACCGGGATCATCGAGGCGCTCGATCTCGACACGCGCATCTGGTCGAAGGCCCCGCCTGCGGAGCCGGCGGCCCGGAGCGCCTGACCGGCCGGGCCGGTCTGCGCCGGCGCAGTGCCGGGCTCGGGTCCTTCGCGTCCGGCTAAGACCCGACCCGCGTCCGGCCGATTCCCGAAGCGATGAGCCCCGGTACCGTCCAGGCCACCGTCACGCTGGCCGCTGCTGCAGCGCTCGCCGGCTACGTCGCGACACGGCGCGACCGCTCCCCCCAGCAGCGGCTCCTGCTCGGCCTCCTCGTCGCAGCGTGCCTCTGGTCGGGAGGCCTTCTCGCGGGCGGGATCTCCGGATGGCCGCCCGCGGTGAAGGTCTTCCGGCAGGTCGCGTTCGCCGGTGCGTCCTTGGTGGCGCCGCTCTGGCTGCTCCTCGCCGCGCAGCAGGCCCGGGTGCGGGTGGTGCTGCGCCATCTGCCAAAGGCCACGCTGGTGGCGCTGGTGCCGTCGGTGCTGGCCGTCCTCGCGCTGGCGACCGATGACCATCACCGGCTCTTCTACCGCTGGGAGCTCGATCCGGTGATCTCCCCCGCCGAGCGGCTCCGCGCCGCGGGGCCGATCTTCTGGGCGTTCTCCATGTGGTCTCAGCTCTGCGGCCTCGGCGGAGCCGTCCTGCTGCTCGCCTCGGCGCGGCAGGCGGGCTTCCAGCGAAGGCGCCGGCCGTCGCTCCTGCTCGCCGCGGCGGCGCTCCTGCCCGTGGCGGCGCACGCGATGTTCCTCGGCCGTCTCACCGGCGACACCGACCCGACGCCGCTTGCGCTCACCAGCTCGCTCGCGCTGATCACGATCGCCATCTTCCGCTTCGGCGTCCTCGACGGAACGCTTCCGCTCGCACGCCGCGACGTCCTCGAGCACCTGTCGGATGGCATCCTCGTAGCCGACGCCGACGGCGTGGTCCTCGACCTCAACCCCGCGGCGGCACGGCTGCTCGGGCGCTCGGACCTTCGCGGCCGGACGCTCCTCGATGCGCTTCGCAGCATCGACTGGGACGTCGAAGAGGGCGCCCTCGAGAGCGCGCTGGCGCTGCCGGAAGACGATCACCCGCACCTCGTGACCGTCCTGCGCAGCCGCGACGACCGCTGGGTCGAGATGCGGAGCGCGATGGTCCGCGGCCGGCACGGCGCTCCGGTAGGGCAGTACGTGATGGTCCACGACCGCACCGAGCAGCGGCGCTACGAGCGCTTCGTCCAGCAGAGCCAGAAGCTCGAGACGGTCGGCGGCATGGTCGCGGGCATCGCCCATGAGGTGAACAACCCGCTCGCGTACATCCGTTCGAACCTCAATACCCTCCTCGCGCTCGTCGCCGTGGTCGAGCGGCGCCTTCCGGCCTTCGACGAGAAGGAGCGTGAGGAGCTGTCGGAGATGGCGCAGATCGCCGAGGAGACCCTCGACGGGGTCGACCGGATCGCGCGGATCGTCGACGGGCTGCGGCGCTTCTCGCGGCCCGGTGCCGACGAGAGCCTGCCCGTCGACTTCAACGCCGTCGCCAAGCAGGCGATCCGCCTCGCCGACCTCCACACCAGCCACAACGTCATTCTGACCCAGCGCCTCGCGGCCTCGCTCCCGCCGGTGCAAGGATCTGCGGACAGGCTGGGCCAGGTCGTCCTCAACCTGCTCATGAACGCGAAACAGGTGCTCGCCGACCGTCCATTCGGGCGGATCGTGGTCGAGACGCGGTCCGGACCCGGCGGCGTCGAGCTGCACGTTTCCGACAACGGTCCGGGGATCCCCGAGGAGATCCAGGACCGCATCTTCGATCCGTTCTTCACGACCAAGGGCCCCGACCAGGGCACCGGGCTCGGACTCTCGATCGCCTTCGACATCGTCCGCGAGCACGGAGGATCGATCGAGATCGCCTCCCGCCCCGGAGAGGGCGCGCGCTTCATCGTCCGCCTGCCACCGGCGTGATCCCGGCGCGGGGCCGCGCCCGGCCGCAGCGGCGGCTCGCGCTCCTGCGCAGCCCCGGTACACTCGCCGGCCTTCATCCCATCCGAGTCAGCGCAGGGGGAGGCCGGTGGCCCATCAGTTCGTCTTCACGCTGCGGGATCTGCGCCGCGTGGTTCCGCCCGATCGCGTGATCCTCGATGGCATCACGCTCGCCTTCCTGCCCGGAGCGAAGATCGGCGTCATCGGGCCGAACGGGTCGGGCAAGAGCACCCTGTTGCGGATCATGGCAGGCGTCGACCAGGAATACCTCGGCGAGGCCCACGCGGCCGATGGCATCCGCATCGGCTACCTGCCCCAGGAGCCCGAGCTCGATCCCTCCAAGGACGTGGTGGGCAACGTCGAGGAAGGCGTCGCCGAGACCCGCGACCTCCTGCGCCGGTTCGAGGAGATCAGCGCGAAGTTCGCCGAGCCCCTCGGCGACGACGAGATGCAGGCGCTCCTCGAGGAGCAGGGAAGGCTCCAGGACCAGATCGACGCCGCAGGAGCCTGGGAGCTCGACCGCACCCTCGAGGTGGCGATGGACGCCTTGCGGCTGCCGCCCGGCGACGCGGCCGTGGAGACGCTCTCGGGCGGCGAGAAGCGCCGCGTCGCGCTGTGCCGCCTGCTGCTCTCGAAGCCCGACGTCCTGCTCCTCGACGAGCCGACGAACCACCTGGACGCCGAGAGCGTCGCCTGGCTCGAGCACTATCTGCAGGAGTATCCCGGGACGGTCGTTGCGATCACCCACGACCGTTACTTCCTCGACAACGTCGCGGGCTGGATCCTCGAGCTCGACCGCGGACGGGGAATCCCGTGGCAGGGAAACTACTCGTCGTGGCTCGACCAGAAGCAGCAGCGGCTGGCGCAGGAGGAGAAGCAGGCGTCGGCGCGCCAGCGGACCCTCGCGCGCGAGCTCGAGTGGGTCCGCATGTCGCCGCGTGCGAGGCAGGCCAAGAGCAAGGCCCGCGTGAAGGCGTACGAGCAGCTCGTCGCCCAGGAACAGCAGCGGCTCCCCGAGACGGTCGAGATCACGATTCCGCCCGGGCCGCGCCTCGGCGACGTGGTGATCCAGGCGGAGAAGATCCGCAAGGCCTACGGCGACCGGCTCCTCATCGACGAGCTCAGCTTCGCGCTGCCTCCCGGTGGGATCGTCGGCGTGATCGGCGCCAACGGCGCCGGCAAGACGACCCTGTTCCGGATGATCGTCGGTGAGGAGAAGCCCGACTCGGGAACGCTCCGCATCGGCGAGACCGTCCACCTCGCCTACGTCGACCAGTCGCGTGGCCTCGACCCCAAGAAGACGGTCTGGGAGGAGGTGAGCGGAGGCGAGCAGGTCCTGAAGGTCGGCCGCCGCGAGCTTCCGTCGCGGGCGTATCTGGCATCGTTCGGCTTCAAGGGCCCGGAGCAGCAGAAGCTGGTGGGATCGCTCTCGGGAGGCGAGCGCAACCGCCTCCATCTCTCGAAGCTGCTCCGCAGTGGCGGCAACGTACTGCTCCTCGACGAGCCCACCAACGACCTCGACGTCGACACGCTGCGCGCCCTCGAGGACGCCATCGTCGAGTTCTCGGGGTGCGTCGTCGTGATCTCCCACGACCGCTGGTTCCTCGACCGCATCGCGACCCACATGCTCGCCTTCGAGGGCGACAGCCGGGTCGAGTGGTTCGAAGGCAACTACCAGGAGTACGAGGCCGACCGACACCGGCGCCTCGGCGCCGAGGCCGACCAGCCGCACCGGCTGCGGTTCAAGCGGCTCTCGGGGTAGCGGCAGCGGTGGAGCCGCGAGCCCCACGGCGCCCCCCGGCAAGCGGCGCAGGCGGGGGCTCCTCGGCGGAGCATCCATGTCCGACATCGACCTCGTCCGCCTGAACTTCGACCCGAATACGCTGCTGGCGCTCAACGCCGTGCTCGGCCTCGTGATGTTCGGCGTCGCCCTCGAGATCGAGGCCAGCGATTTCCGGGCAGCGCTTCGCGCGCCGCGGGCCGTCGTGATCGGGCTGCTGGCGCATCACCTGGTGTTCCCGGCCCTCACGTTCCTCCTGGTGCTGCTGCTGAGGCCGCGGCCGAGCATCGCCCTCGGAATGATCCTGGTCTCGTCGTGCCCGGCCGGGAACATCTCCAACTTCCTGACGCACTTGGCGCGAGGAAACACCGCGCTCTCGGTGTCGATCAGTACGCTCTCGACGCTCGGCGCCATCGTCATGACTCCCGTCAACGTGTCGTTCTGGGGAGGGCTCTACGCCCCTGCAGCGCCGCTCCTGCGTTCGGTGGCGGTCGACCCGGTCGAGATGCTGACCCACGTCTCGCTCCTCCTCGGCCTGCCGCTGGTGGCGGGCGTGTTCGTGACGCGACAGTGGCCCCACGCCTCCCGGCGCGCGCGGGGGCCGATGAAGGCGGTCTCGATCGTGTTCTTCCTCGGCTTCGTGGTCGCCGCGCTCGCCGCGAACTGGGAGTACTTCGTCCAGTTCGTCGGCCTGGTGGTCGGCGTCGTGCTCGTCCACAACGCTTCGGCGCTGCTCACCGGGTACGGCCTCGCATGGGGCGCCGGCCTTCCCGAGCGCGACCGCCGCGCCGTCTCGATCGAGTGCGGGATCCAGAACTCGGGCCTCGGGCTGATCCTCATCTTCGAGTTCTTCGCGGGAATCGGTGGGATGGCGGTGATCGCCGCCTGGTGGGGCATCTGGCACATCATCGCCGGGCTGTCGGTGGCGGCCTTCTGGGCCTCCCGGCCTCCCGCCGCACCGGACTCCCCGTAGACGCCGGGCGGCCGGCGCAACGGTGTGTCCGGATCCGTCACGCCGCCGGGGTATCCCGGAAGTGCGGTCCCCGGCGCTGTGGCGTGCTGGCTCCTGCTCCGATGCCCCAGCCCGTGCAGCCTGGCCATGGCGCCGGGGCCGCGCCATGGTCCCACCGTTCCGGAGGCCCGATGCCCGAGCTCCTGACCCTTCCGACCTGGGTTCTCCTCGCCGCCGGCGGCGTGCTGCTGGCGCTCCTTGCCGCCGTGATCGTCCAGGCCGTGCGTGGCGGCGAGGCGCGGAGCGAGCGCGTCGCCCTCGGCGCGCGACTCGAGGCCATCGAGAAGTCCGACGAGCGCACCGAGCGCGCGCTCCGCGAAGAGCTCTCGCGCAGCGGCGAGACGATTCGCGGCGAGGTCGCCCGCAACCGGTCCGAGCTGTCGGCGTCCTTCGGTGATTTCGGGGAAACCGTCGGCAAGCGCATGGGCGAGATCGCGACGCTCCAGGGCGATCGTCTCGAGAGCTTCGCCCGCCGGCTCGAGGGCCTCACCCAGAGCACCGAGCAGCGCCTCGACCTGCTCCGGACGGCGATCGACCAGAAGCTCCAGCAGATCCAGGAGGAGAGCACCGCCAAGCTCGAGCAGATGCGCGCCACCGTCGACGAGAAGCTCCAGGGAACCCTCGAGAAGCGGCTCGGCGAGTCGTTCCAGCAGGTCTCCGAGCGGCTCGCCGCGGTCCACGCCGGCCTCGGCGAGATGCGGACCCTCGCGGCCGGGGTGGGAGACCTGAAGAAGGTCCTCACCAACGTGAAGCAGCGCGGCGGCTGGGGAGAGGTGCAGCTCGGAGCGCTCCTGGAGCAGACGCTGGCGCCGTCGCAGTACGAGGCCAACGTGGCGACGCGCCCGGGGCTGGGAGAGCGCGTCGAGTTCGCCATCAAGCTCCCCGGCCGGAGCGACGACGGCGACAAGCCGGTCTGGCTGCCGATCGACGCCAAGTTTCCGCTCGAGGACTACCAGCGGCTGCGGGACGCGGTGGAAGAGGGCGATCACGAGAAGGCGGAGCTGGCGGGGAGGGAGCTCGAGAAGCGTGTCATGCAGTGCGCCCGCGACATCCAGACCCGCTACCTCGAGCCTCCCCATACGACCGACTTCGGGGTCCTCTTCCTCCCGGTGGAAGGGCTCTACGCCGAGGTGCTCCGGCGGCCGGGCCTGGTCGATGCCCTCCAGCGCGAGCAGCGGATCGTGATCGCCGGCCCGACGACGCTGGTGGCGATGCTGAACAGCCTCCAGATGGGCTTCCGGACCCTCGCCATCGAGAAGCGATCGAGCGAGGTGTGGAAGCTCCTGTCCGCGGTGAAAGGCGAGTTCGAGAAGTTCGGCGGCATCCTCGACTCCGTGCAGAAGAAGCTCGGTGAGGCCTCCAACAAGATGGAGGAGGCGTCACGCAAGACGCGCACCATCACCCGCAGGCTGCGTGACGTGGAGGAGCTGCCTCCCGGCGAGGCGAGTCGCCTGCTCGGTGCGGCGGTACGGACCCGGACGATCCCGAGACCGTCTGACCGGCCGAGCCGGTGCCGCGGCGATCAGCCGACGCGGCCCGCGAGCGCGGCGGCGTAGAGCGCGCGCAGCTCGCCGGCGCCGACCGGGACCGGGTTGCTCGCCGCGGTCGGGTCGGCCGCCGCCATCTGCGAGAAGCGAGTCGAGGTGCTCCTCGCGAAGCCCGATCTCGCGCGCCGAGTGCGGGATTCCGATCTCCTCGCGAAGCGCCAGGACCCAGTCGAGGACGCCGTCGAAGGATGCCTTCTCGAGGCCGAGGTAGCGCGCGACCCGCGCCATCTTCTCCTCGATCGCGCTGCGATTGAACGCGAGGACGTACGGCATGAAGACACCGTTGGCGAGGCCGTGGTGGGTGCCCAGCATCGCGCCGAGCGGGTGCGAGAGCGCGTGGATCGCGCCAAGGCCCTTCTGGAACGCGGCGGCGCCCATGTGCGCAGCGCACAGGGTCTGCGCACGCGCAGCGAGATCGCGGCCATCGGCGACGGCTGCGGGCAGCCACTCCTTGCCGAGGCGCATGCCCTCGACGGCGATTCCGTCGGCGATCGGGTGATGGGCAGGAGCGCAGTAGGCCTCGAGGTTGTGGGCGAGGGCGTCCATCCCGGTGGCCGCGGTGAGGTGCGGCGGCAGCCCCACCAGGAGCTCCGGGTCGGCGATCACGACGGCGGGCAGCATCTTCGGGTGGAAGATGATCTTCTTGACGTGGGTCTCCTCGTCGGTGATGACGGCCGCGCGCCCGACCTCGGACCCCGTTCCCGCCGTAGTCGGCACCGCGACCACCGGGGCGATTCCGGCCGAAGTGGCGCGGGTCCACCAGTCTCCGATGTCCTCGAAGTCCCAGATCGGGCGCGTCTGGGGGATCATGAACGCGATGGACTTGCCGCAATCGAGGGCGCTGCCGCCGCCCAAGGCGATGACGCCGTCATGGCGGCCGGCGCGGTAGGCGCGGACGCCCGCTTCGACGTTGGCGAGGACCGGGTTCGACCGGACATCGGAGAAGACCGCGGTCGGAATGCCGGACTTCTCGTTGGCCGCGACGGCACCGCTCACCAGCGGCAGCGCGGCGAGGCCCGGGTCGGTGACCAGCAGGGGGCGCTCGATGCCGAGGGCGCGGCACGCATCGGCGAGCTCGCGGATCCGGCCGGCTCCGAAGCGGACGCTGGTGGGATAGCTCCAGTTGCCCCGGAGCGTCGTGGGATCGAGTGTCATCCTACTCCTCGGCACGCGTACGGAAGATGAGCGGGAGATCGAGCGCGATGGCGTCGAAGGGCTCGGCGCGGACCTGCGCCTCGCCCCGGAACGTCGTCACGAGGAACCAGCGTGCGCCCTCGCGGCGCAGCACCTCGAGCGTCTGGAGGAGGGGATCGACCAGCCAGGCATGATGAACGCCGGCCTCGGCGTAGATGGGAATCTTCTCGCTCCGGTCGAGCGCAGCCGTCGTGGGCGAGAGCACCTCGCAGATCCAGTCCGGGACCGTCTCGAAGAAGGCGGTCTCCGGCAGCGCCGGCATGCGCTCCGTACGCCAGCCTGCGAGATCCGGCACCAGCACCTCGTCGCCGCCGAGAAGGTGCAGCTCGGGCTCGAGGAGGATCCACCAGCCACCCGGTCCGCCGAGCCCGTTCTGGAACGGGCCATGCAGGCTCCCCGCCAGGCTGGTTTCCGCCTGCGCGTGCCGCGGCGCGGGTCGCGGTGTGGTGTAGAGCTTGCCGTGGATGATCTCGGCGACGAAGCGATCGGGGACCTTCAGGAGATCTGCGTAGGTCGCGCGCCGCTTCGGGGACGAGCCGGACATGACGGAACGCTACTGTAGACGGCGCGCAGGGCCAATGTTTCCGCGCGTTCACCGTGCGCGGTCAGGCCTTCGTTCGCAGATGGAAGGATTTCGGCCGCGTCAGCTGGTCGAATCCGAGGCGCGACAGCGTGCAGCCGCGGCCCGAATCCTTGACGCCGGTCCAGGCGAGGGCCGGGTCGAGGTAGTCGCAGCGGTTCATGAAGACCGTCCCCGTCTCGAGGTGGTCACCGATCGCGATGGCCGCTGCCTCGTCGCGGGTCCACACCGCTGCGGTGAGGCCGTAGGCGCTGTCGTTCATGAGCCGTACGGCTTCGTCGTCGGAAGTGACGCGCTGGATCCCGATCACCGGGCCGAAGCTCTCCTCGGTCATGACACGCATCGAGTGATCGACGCCGACCAGCACCGCGGGGCCCAGGTACGGAGACCCGGGCCGGTCGTTCTCGAAGGTGCGCGGATCGACGAGCAGCCGCGCTCCGGCGCGAACGGCGTCGTCCACCTGACCGCGGACGAACTCCGCAGCGCTGGTTCGTACCAGGGGGCCGAGGGTCGTCTCCGGGTCGAGGGGGTTGCCGACCCGGTAGCTGCGGGTGAGCGTGACGAAGCCGTCGACGAAGGCGTCGTACAGCGATGCATGGACGTAGATGCGCTCGATTCCGCAGCACGACTGGCCCGAGTTGAAGAACGCGCCGTCGACCAGGTTCTCGACGGCGTGCGCGAGATGCGCGTCGTCGCGGACGTAGGCGGGGTCCTTGCCGCCGAGCTCGAGGCCGGTTCCGATGAAGCGCTCCGATGCGGCGCGCTGGATGCTGTGGCCGGCTTCGACCGACCCGGTGAAGGCGACGAAGTCGACGGCAGGGCTCCGGACCACCCGCTCGGTGTCGGCGTGGGAGAGGTGGAGCACGTGGAAGAGCCCAGCGGGAAGGCCTGCGGCCCGCAGCGCCTCGCCGAAGCGCTCGGCGCACAGGGGGGTCTGTGCCGAGTGCTTCAGCAGGACGGCGTTGCCCGCCAGCAGCGCGGGGACGACCGAGTTGACTGCCGTCAGGTACGGATAGTTCCAGGGGGCGATCACGAAGACGACGCCGACGGGATCGCGCCGGATGAAGCGTGTGAAGCCCGCCGCCGGTGCGAGACCGATGTCCGCGAGGGCTTCTGCGGCAAGGCCCGCCATGGTCCGCGCGCGCTCGGCGAGACGATCGACCTCGAACGGCGCGAAGCGGATCGGCCGGCCCATCTGGAGCGTCAACTCCCTGGCGATCTCGTCGCGGCGCGAGAGCATGGCCTGGCAGAAGCGCTCGACGAGCGCTGCACGCTCGGCCACCGGCGTTCGCCGCCAAGCGCCTTGGGCGCTGCGCGCGGCGGCGAGGGCGGCGTCGATCTCGCTCGACGAGGAGAGGGGGCGGGTGGCGACCACGCGGCCGTCGACCGGGGAGATCACGTCGAAGCGTGCGGCTCATGTGATCTCGAAGTACCGCGCCAGCTCCCAGTCCGTCACGTGCTTGCGGAACTCCCGCTCCTCCCACTCGCGGGTGGCCGCGTAGTGGTCGACGAAGGCGTCGCCGAGCAGGGCGCGTGCGGGGCGCGAGGCCTTGAGGCGCTGGGCCGCGTCCCAGAGCGTTGCCGGAAGGCGCAGCTTCGCGGGACCCGCCTCCGCGTAGGCGTTGCCGGCGACGGGGGGCGGCAGCGCCATCTCGCGCTCCATCCCGTAGAGGCCCGACGCCAACGCTGCGGCCATGGCGAGGTAGGGGTTCCCGTCGGCGGCGGCGATCCGGTACTCGACGCGCTGGGACTTCTCCGAACCGGGGATCACGCGCAGCGCGCAGGTGCGGTTCTCGACGCCCCAGGTCGCGCTGGTCGGCGCCCAGTAGCCGGGAACGAGCCGGCGATACGAGTTGACGTTCGGCGCTACCAGCGCGAGCAGCTCGGGCAGGAGCGCCTGCTGGCCCGCCACGAACTGGCGCATGGTGCGGCTCATGCCGTGGGGCGCCTTCGCGTCGTGGAACGCGGACTTCCCCGCCCGCGTCTTCAGAGACAGGTGGATGTGGCCGCTCTGGCCGGGCCAGCGGGTCGACCACTTCGCCATGAACGTCGCCATCCAGCCCCGGCGCTGGGCGAGGACCTTGACGAAGGTCTTGAACAAGGCGGCCTTGTCGGCGGCGGCGAGGGCGTCGTCGACGGTGATGGCCGCCTCGATCACGCCGGGGCCGGTCTCGGTGTGGAGCCCCTCGATGGGCATGTCCATCGTCTCGCATGCAGCGAGCAGCTCGTGGTAGAAGTCGGCATGGACCGAGCTGCGGAGCATCGAGTAGCCGAAGCTGCCGGGGGTGATCGGCTGGAGGTCGCGGTAGCCCTTGGCACGAACCGAGTCTGGCGTCTCGGCGAACAGGAAGATCTCGTACTCGACCGCGCCCCGCGCCTCGTAGCCCATTCCGCGCGCCTTCTCGATCACGCGGCGAAGGACTCCGCGAGGGCAGAGCGACTCGGCCGGAGGCTCGAACTCGGCGAGGAAGAGCAGCGTCCCCGGCTCGCCGGCCACTTCGCGGCAGCTGTCGGGGACGATTCGCACGGCGGCATCGGGGTAGGCGGTGTGCCAGCCCGTGAACTTCACGTTGTCATAGAGCTGATCCTGGGAGTCCCAGCCGAGAACGACGTCGCAGAAGCCGAATCCGCCGGTGAGCGCCGAGAGGAACTTCTCGCGCGACATGTACTTGCCGCGCATCACCCCGTCGACGTCGAAGAGGCCGACCTTGACGTGGCCGAGGTTGCGCTCCTGGACGATCTTCTTGGCGTCGGCCGTCGTCTTCACCTGACGCGGATTCACGAGCAGAACGCCTTGCGGATCCTGCGGATCGCCTCGGTGACGTTTTCGCGAGAATTGAACGCCGAGAGCCGCAGGTAGCCCTCTCCTGCCGGGCCGAAGCCCGCCCCGGGGGTTCCGACGACGTTCGCTTCGGCGAGGAGACGGTCGAAGAAGTCCCAGGAGGCGATGCCGCCCGGGGTCCGCATCCAGATGTAGGGCGCATGGACGCCGCCGAAGGTCGTGAATCCGCCGCCGGCGAGCTCCTCGCGGAGGATCTTCGCGTTCTGCATGTAGTGGCCGATCTGCTCCGCGGTCTGCTCGAGACCCTTCGGAGTGTAGACCGAGGCGGCGGCCCGCTGCACCGGGTACGAGACGCCGTTGAACTTGGTCGTCTGGCGGCGGAGCCAGAGCGAGCCCAGCGGAACCCGTTCGCCGCCGCGGGTGGTTCCGCAGAGCGCGCGTGGCACCACGGTGTAGGCGCAGCGAAGGCCGGTGAAGCCGGCGCGCTTGCTGAAGCTCCGGAACTCGATCGCGCACTCGGCCGCGCCGTCGATCTCGTAGATCGAGCGGGGGAGGGAGGGATCGCTGATGTAGGCCTCGTAGGCGGCGTCGAAGAGGATCACCGCGTCGTTCGCGCGGGCCCACGCCACCCAGCGCGCGAGCTGCTCGCGGGTCGCGACGGCGCCCGTCGGGTTGTTCGGTGTACACAGGAACGCCACGTCGACCGGGACCGCCGGCGGATCGGGGACGAACCCGTTGGCCTCGTTCGCCGTCAGGTAGTGGATTCCCGCGAAGCGGCCGTCGTCGCCGGCGCCGCCGCTCCGGCCGGCCATGACCGTGGTGTCGACGTAGACCGGATAGACCGGGTCGGTGACCGCGATCCGCGATCCCTCGCCGAAGATCTCCTGGATGTTCCCGGTGTCGCACTTGCTGCCGTCGGACACGAAGATCTCGTCGCGCTCGAGGCGGACACCGCGGGCCGCAAAGTCGTGCTCGCGGATGGCGTCGATCAGGAACTCGTAGCCCTGCTCCGGACCGTAGCCGCGGAAGCCCTCGGGAGTTCCCATCTCGTCGACCGCGGCATGGAGCGCCTCGACGACGGCGGGGGCGAGCGGGAGCGTGACGTCCCCGATGCCGAGACGGATCACGTGGGCGCGGGGGTGGGCTGCCTCGTAGGCGCGGACCCTCCGCCCGATCTCGGGGAAGAGGTAGCCCGCGCGCAGCGCGAGGAAGCTCTCGTTGATGCGTGCCATGCCGCGCAAGTTAGCGGCAGCGGCCGCCTCCGGGGATGGCCGCGAAGAAGGCTGCATAGCGGCGCGGCAGGAGGGAGGTCGATTTCCCACCGACGGGATGGCCGGCCACTCCGTCTTCGCCAGCCCCGGCGGGAGCCGATCGGGAATCGCCTTTCCAGCCGAGGAGTTCGCCGCGTAGCCGCCCATGGTACGAGCGTTGCAAAGAAGGGGGCGAGACCCGGACCCGGAACCACGAGGAAGCTCCCATGCACCGCTCCGTATGCTGCCCCCGCCGCTTCGCCCTTGCTCTCCTGGCCACCCTCTGTCTTGCTGCCAACGCTTCGGCGATCACGATCCCGCTGGGCGTCGAGTTCGACGCCGGTAGCCTCGGCGCCTACGGCACCGTCACCGTCACCCAGAATGGCGCCGCTCTCGACTTCAGCGTCGACATCACCGGCTCGGCCCTCGGCGCGGGTGCGGACCTCCACGTCTTCTACTTCAACCTGGTCGGGTCACCGGCTGGCGTTGCGCTCGGGACCACCAACGCGCCGACCAGTCCCTACGCGTTGCTGCTGAGCCCTGCGGTGGCGGGTGGTGCGGGCGCGTCGTTCGAGTACGGCGTCGATTTCGGGAGCGGCGCAGGCGGCCCCGGGAACGGCGTACTTCCGCTTGCGACCTTCACCCTCTCGGCAGCGACGCCGCTCACCCTCGCGATGCTCGACCAGGCGTCGACCACGTCCGGCGGCGTCACCGTCCACGTGGCCGCGCACGTCCAGGGCACCTCGCTTCCGGGTGCGACGTCGGAGACCGTCGGCGGATCCGTTCCCGAGCCGGGCAGCCTCGCGCTCCTCTTCTCTGGCCTTGCCGGACTCGCCGTCGCCGGCAGGCCGCGGTCCCGGGCGTAGGCGTCTCCCCACCCCCGGGTCCGTAGCCAGCCCCCCGCGGGCCGTGTGCCCGCGGGCGGCTCGGCGTTTGCGGGGTCCGGTCAGGGGCGGTCGAGGAGGACGCCCGGGTTGAGGGTCCAGCCGGGGTCGAGGGCCGACTTCGCTGCGGAAAGCGCCCGGGCGAAGCCCTCCGGGCGCTCGCGGTCGTAGCCGGGCCGGTGATCGCGTCCGACCGAGTGGTGGTGGGTGATGGTGCCGCCGAGCCGGAGGATCGCTTCGCTCGCGGCAGCCTTGATCTCGCCCCACTGGCCGAGCTCGCTGCCGCGCTGGGCGGGGGCGAGCACCGTGTAGTAGGGGGCCGGACCGTCGGGATACGCATGGGTGAACCGGCACGTGACGCTCGCGCCCCCGCACGCGCGGCCCGCCGCGTCGCGGGTGGCCTGCATCACCCCGGCGTGGAAGGCAGGGAAGCGGTCCCAGATGATCGCCGTCTCGAAGGTCTCGGAGATCACGCCGAGACACACGAGCGTGTCGCGCAGGTAGGGGGCCCGCAGGAACGCGTCGCGCCATGCGCCTGCTGCGGCGTCGCGGGGTGCCGCGTCGCCGCGCCGGGTTGCGCCGGAACCTTCTTCGGCGAGACCTCCCGCGTCGCGGCAGAGCTCGAGGGCGCGCTCCATCCAGGCGCCCAGCGGGTGATCGGCCGACTCGAAGCCCAGCACCAGGATGGCCTCGCCGGCTCCGCTCGCCGCGCCAGCCGTCGCGGCTTCTCCCGGATCCAGCAGACGACAGTTGGTCGGGAAGAGTCCCGACTGGGAGAGCCTGCGAACCGCTTCGGCGCCGCGAAGGAATGCGTCGTCGCCCGGGAAGCGCACGCTCGTCTGCGCCCGGAAGACGGGGCGGTCCTGGAGCCGCATCCAGGCTTCGGTGATGACGCCGAGGATGCCCTCGGAGCCGATGAAGAGCCGGTCCGGGCTCGGTCCCGCTCCGGACCCTGGAAGCCGCCGCGTCTCGATCACACCGGTCGGTGTCACGACGCGCAGCGCTTCGACCAGCTCGTCGATGTGGGTGTAGAGCGTCGCGTAGTGGCCTCCCGACCGCGTCGCGATCCAGCCGCCGAGGGTCGAGAACTCGAACGACTGCGGATAGTGCCGGAGCGTCAGGCCATGGGGGCGAAGCTGATCTTCGAGGGCCGGCCCCAGTACGCCGGCCTCGATCCGGGCCGCCCGCGAGACCCGGTCGATCTCGACGACACGGCCCATGGCGCCGAGGTCGAGGCTGACGACACCCCTGTATGCCTCGCCGACGCTGCACTCGACTCCGCCGACGACGCTGGATCCACCGCCGTAGGGAACGACCGCAGCGCTGGCCGACGCGGCCCAGTCGAGGAGCTGCGTCACGTCGGTCTCGCTCCGGGGCCACGCCACCAGGTCCGGCGGGTCGTCGAAGCGGCGTGCGTGTCCGCGGACGATGTCGCGGTACGACTTGCCGAAGGTGTGCGACGCACGGTCGAAGACCGTCGCCGAGCACAGCGGAGCGAGGGCGGGCGGCGGCGCGATCCGCGGCGCCCGCAAGTCGATGTCTTCGATCCTCGGCGGCGGGGCGAACGACAGCGGCGTGTCGAAGCGCGCGGAGAGGAGTCGCCGGATCCCCTCGATCTGTTCCGGCGCAGGGCCTGCGCCCTCGATCCCCCAGCCCCAGAAGCTGCGGGCGCTGCGCTCCATCTAGCGCGGCGCGAGGGCTTCGAGGGCCTCCATGTCCGGGCCTGGCTGGCCGTCTGGACGGAGGGGCTGGATGCACACGTGGTTGGCTCCCGCGTCGAGATGCGCCTTCACGCGCGCCTCGATACTGCGGTCGTCGCCCCACGCGACGATGGCGTCGACCAGGCGGTCGCTGCAGCCGCTGGCGAAGTCGTCGTCGCCGAAGCCGAGCCAGCGCAGGTTGTTCTGATAGTTGGGGAGCCCGGCGTAGATCTTCATCTGGGCGCGCGCGACGGCGCGGGCCTTCGACGGATCCTTCTCGCGGAGCACCATCTGTTCCGGCGCGAGCCAGGCCTTGGGACCGAGCACCTCTCTCGCGCGCGCGGTGTGTTCCGGCGGGACGAAGTACGGGTGCGCTCCCGCCGTCTTCTCCGCCGCCAGGGCGAGCATCTTCGGTCGCAGCGCCGCCAGGACGATGGGAGGCGCGGGGTCGACCTTGGGCGCCATGTAGAGGCCCTTGGCCATGGAGTCGAGATAGGTGCGCATGGTCGAGACGGGCTTCCCGTACTCGTGGCCACGGACGCTCGTCACCAGGTGCGCATGCGACACGCCGATTCCGAGAACGAAGCGCCCGCGCGTCAGGTCGCCGACGGTCTGCCGCAAGGTGTTCATGGTCATGGCGTCGCGGGCGTAGAGGTTCGCGATTCCCGTCGCGAAGACGAGGCGCGTGGTCTGGGGAGCGAGGAACGAGATCAGGGCGAAGGGATCCCGCCCGACGGCCTCGGGGATCCAGAGCATCGAGTAGCCGAGATCCTCGATGCGGCGGGCCGCGGCTGCGGCTCCGTCCGCGGGTAGGGTGTCGAGCCAGGTCCAGACGCCCAGCCGACCGATGCTTCCGAGATCCACGTTCACCTCCTCGCGCAGGCGCGCCCGCCGACTGTAGCGCCGCACCGCCCAGTCGTGACAGACTGCGCGCGATGTCGTGGGGGATGAGTCGCGGCCGCTGGATCGGGCTCTTCGTGCTCGTGGCCGGGCTGCTCCTGCCCGGGGGGTGGGTGCTGAGCGATCGTCTCGAGGAGGACAACGACTTCTGCAACGCATGCCATCTCGAGCCGGGACGGCCGCTCCACGAGCGGATCCGGCAGGGTTTCGACGCGCGGCCGCCCGTCAACCTCGCGTCGGCTCACGGACTGGCGGGAACCGAGGCGCGACCCGACGGGAGCCTGCGCTGCATCGACTGCCACGGCGGAACGGGGCTTGCGGGCCGCCTCCGGGTGAAGGCCCTCGCAGCCAAGGACGCGTTCTGGTACGTGGTAGGTCACTTCGAGGAGCCCGATTCCATGCGCTGGCCGCTGCGGGACGAAGACTGCACGAAATGCCACGCCGACTTCTCGCCGGCATCCGCTGGCGCCGAGCCGTTCCACTCGATTCCCGTCCACAACGCGCGCTTCGAGGTGGCGTGCGTCGAGTGCCACGTCGCCCACGAAAGCGGCGGCAATCCGCAGGCCTACTTCATGGACGCATCGCGGCTCAGGCCGCTCTGCGCCCGTTGTCACCCCGAATTCGCGGAGGGAGGAACATGATCGTTCGCAGACCGTTCGTTCTCGCGGTGATCTTCGTCCTGGGGGCGCCCTCGGGCGCAGCGGCGTATCCGGGAGGAACTCCTGATTACCAGACCGACGTGGCGCCGTTCTGTGCCTCGTGCCATGCGAGCGTCGACACGTCGAGCATGGCGGGTGCGCCGCCGGAGCGGGCTGCCAAGGAGCTCGCTGCCGGCAAGCACATCGCCCAGATCAAGGCGGGCGCAGCGGGCAGCGGCTACCAGGCCATGAGCGAGGTGGACCGGAACCTGCTCGCGAAGCAAATCGAGGCCCTCGACATCGCATCGACCGTCGAGATGAACGCGCCCGACTCGGTTGCGCCCGGACAGGAGTTCCAGGTGACGGTCGTCGTCCACGGCGGCGGCGGGCCGGTCGCCGGCGTGGGTCTCGTCGATGTCGACCAGCGCTGGTACGCACGCCCGGCTCCGGCGGCGGGGTGGGCCATCACGGCCGCGCCCGAGATCCGCGGGCCCGACGGAGCGCAGCAGACGAAGTGGCTGGAGAAGCGCCCGGCCACCCTCGGCCGTAGCCTCTCCTACGTGAACATCGACGGGATCTCGTCGGACGTAGCGAACGCCAAGTTTCCGAGCGCCCAGGTAGTCTTCACGTTGAAGGCGCCGGGCAAGCCCGGGACGTATCCCCTCGCAGCGGTCTACTACTACGGAACCGAGCTGGCTTCGCCCCTTGGAGTGCGAATCGATCCGAAGGATCCGCTCCAGCGCAAGATGCCCGTGGGCGGTTTCACCGGGGCCTCGGGACGCGTGCGCTTCACACCCGTGAAGAAGATCCAGGTCGCCGAGTAGCGCGAGCAGTCCGGTGCGGGAATTCCGGGTGGGGGAGGCAGTGCGCCGTGGGGCCGCGGCGGCGATCACCCTCATGCTGGTGGCCGGCTCCGCCGGCGCGGACGAGGCGCCCCTGGGCGATCTCGCAGCGCGGACGGTGGTGGTGATGGCCTTCGACGGCGTCACGCCATCGTTGCTGACGAGCGCGCGCGCGCCCGCCTTCGACCGGCTGCGACGGGAAGGCAGCGCGACCCACCGGCTGGTGCCGCCGTTTCCCGCCGCCGCCGCAGTGATCGCCTTCACGCTCTCGACGGGCTGCTGGCCGCAGCGGCACGGCATCGTCGCGGGCCGCTTCGCCGACCCGCGCCGCGGCGAGTACGACGGCTCCCTCGACGCGGACTGGGTCCTGGGATGCGAGGGCATGCACCAGGCCGCCGAGCGGCAGGGAGTTCGGGCCGCGGCCCTCGGCTGGCCGGGCGCCCGGTCGGAAAAGAAGGGGCCCCAGGCGACCTTCGTCTCCGGGAAGGCTCCTGCGGCTGCGACCTCGGCCAGCGCACAGCGAGCCGACGAGATCGTCCGGCTGCTTCGGACGACGCCCGAGGCCCGGCCGCGACTCCTTCTTGCGTACGTCCCGGCGACGGTTCCGGACGACGAAGGCCCCGATGCCGCCGAGCAGGCGGTGCGCGAGGCCGACGCCGCGGTGGCCGGAGTTCTCTCCACCATCGACGCGATGACCGATGGCGCCCGCGTCGCGCTCTTCGTCACCGCGCGGCAGGGAAGGCTCCCGGCTACGCGGCGGATCGACCTCGAGAGGGCCCTCGCGACCCGCGGCATCCGCGCTCGCACGAGGCCGAGCGGCTCCGTCGCGCTCGTGTACCTCGACGATGCGTCGGACTCGGCGCGCGCTGCGCAGGCGCTGGCCGGCGTGCGCGAGATCGAGGCCTTCACGCCGGACAAGGCGCCGGGATGGGCGCGGGTCGGTACGAGTGACCGCCTCGGCGATCTCGTCGTCGTCGTACGCCCGCCGTTCTTCCTGGAGGACGTCGCGGGGTGGCCTGCCTGGGCGCGGTGGATCGAGGGGTGGGCGCCCGAGGGGCTCTGGCGGAGAACGGCCGACGGCTACCCGCCGGACACCCCGAACGTCGAGGGCGTCCTTTACGCGCGCGGATCGGGAATCGCACGGGGTCGCGCGGTGCCGGAGCTGCGGCTGGTCGACGTGCACCCGACGGCGCTGCACCTGCTGGCCATCGATCCGGGCCGGCCGATGGACGGGCACGTGATGAAGGAGATCCTGGAGTAGGCCGCGGCGCCGCGGCGGCATGAGGAGGGGAGTCGTGACCGAGTTCTGCCGCGCCGAACGCGAGGGGCACCTCCTGCTGGTGACCATCGATCGCCCGAAGCGGATGAATGCCCTTCATCCGCCGGCGAGCCAGGAGCTGTCGGAGGTCTTCGACGTCTTCGAGGCCGACCCGGAGCTGTGGGTCGCCATCGTGACCGGAGCGGGCGACCGTGCGTTCTGCGCGGGCAACGACCTCAAGTATCACGCCGAGACGGGCCACCTGGGGGCGGGCGAGAAGGGCTTCGGCGGACTGACGTCGCGCCACGGCTGCGTGAAGCCGGTGATCGCCGCCGTCAATGGCGTCGCGATGGGAGGCGGCTTCGAGATCGTCCTCGCGTGCGACCTCGTCGTGGCATCGGAGCGCGCGACGTTCGCGCTCTCCGAGCCCCGGGTCGGGATCGCAGCCCTGGCGGGCGGCATGCACCGGCTGCCCCGGCAGATCGGCCTCAAGCACGCGATGGGAATGCTCCTCACCGGCCGCACCGTCGATGCCCGGGAGGCCCTGGCCTTCGGGCTCGTGAACGAGGTGGTGCCCCAGGAGGAGGTGCTCCCGGCCTCCCGCCGCTGGGCGGAGCAGATCCTCGACTGCGCTCCGCTGTCGGTGCGCGCGGCGAAGCAGGCGGCGATGGCCGGCCTCGATGCGCCGAGCCTCGAAGCGGCCATCGCCGGCCGCTACGAGCAGGTGGGGCTCATGCTCCGCAGCGACGACCTGCGGGAGGGTTCCCGGGCGTTTGCCGAGAAGCGGCGGCCGGTCTGGAAGGGACGGTGACCTGCCGGGTTGGACCCCCGAGTTGCAGGACCGGCTCGTGACGCGGCAAGACGCGTCCGGTACAATCCCACGCATGGGCAAGAAGGGAACCTCGGTCCTCAAGCGCCAGCGCGAGCTCAAGAAGGCGGAGAAGGCTGCGCTCAAGCGCGAGCGCCGGCCGGATGAGCCGCGCGCCGAGGGCCCCCAGATCGCGTCCCACGACGACCTGCGTGGCTACGGGCTCGTGGAAGACGAAGAGCCCGCCCCGCGCGAGCGCCGCTGACCCCTGCTCCATGGCGCAGCCCCAGGGTTTCGCGGGCACCCGGACCCTGTCCGAGCACGACTCCAAGGCCCTGATCGCCCGCCATGGCGTGCCGGTGGCGCGCGAGGCGCTGGCCGCCGACGTGGCCGATGCCGTGCGTGCCGCCGAGACCCTCGGCTTTCCGGTGGCCCTGAAGCTCTGCGGCGACGCGATCTCCCACAAGACCGAGCGCGGCTTGGTCCGCCTCGGCCTGCCGGATCGCGCGGCCGTTCGCGCGGCTGCCGAGCAGCTGCTGTCGCTGCGGCGGCCCGAAGACGGCCCGGTCGCGCTTCTCGTGGCGGAGATGGTCGAAGGACGGCGCGAGCTGATCGCCGGCGTCGTCCGCGATCCCCAGTTCGGGCCCTGCGTCGTCGTCGGCCTCGGCGGCATCCTCACGGAGGCCCTCGGCGACGTCGCCTTCGCCGCGGCGCCGCTCACCCGCGGTGACGCGCACGAGCTGATCGCCGGCCTCCGGGCGAGCCGGCTCCTGACGCAGCCGTTTCGCGGGGAGCCGGCGGCCGACCTGGATGCGCTGGCGGACGTACTGGTTGGCCTCGGGACGCTCGCGACCGAGCGCCCCGATGTCTCGAGCGTCGACGTGAATCCGCTCATCCTTCGTGGCGGTCGCCCCGTGGCGGTCGATTCGCTGGTCGT
The DNA here is from genome assembly GCA_963710635.1 of uncultured delta proteobacterium. Classification (GTDB taxonomy): domain Bacteria; phylum Myxococcota_A; class UBA9160; order UBA9160; family UBA9160; genus MYXO. The sequence goes on along the minus strand of CAVQAY010000004.1, from coordinate 2,278,665 downwards.
CCTCGGCGAAGCGACGGGCCCGCATCCGACACCGGTTCGTGTCGATCGCCGCAGTGCGGACGTCCTCGAGCGGTTCCGGCCGCTCTTCCATCCCCGGGGTGTCGTCGTCGCGGGCGCGTCGACGCACCCGGGCAAGTTCGGTTTCGTCGCGCTCCACAACCTGCTCCGCTTCGGCTACCGCGGAGAGGTGTTCCCCGTGAACCGCGACGGCGCCGAGATCCTCGGCCGCACGTCGCTGCGGCGACGTTTCCGAGGTTCCCGAGGGCAAGGCCGACCTCGTCTTCGTGTGTACGCCCAACTCGGTGAACGTTCCGCTGCTGCGCGCGTGCGCGGCGAGGGGCGTCCGCGCGGCGTTCATCGCGAGCGGCGGCTACGGCGAGGCCGGAGACGAGGGACGCGCGCGCGAGCGCGAGCTGGTCGAGACCGCCGATGCCCTCGGGATGCTCGTCGCCGGGCCGAACGGGCAGGGCGTCGTCTCGACGCCGGCGTCGCTGTGTGCGCAGATCGTCGCGCCCTACCCGCCGCCGGGGCGGATCTCGGTGGCGAGCCAGAGCGGGAACCTGGTGTCGTCGTTCCTCAACTACGCCGTTCTCACGGGCGTCGGGGTCAGCAAGGCGGTCTCCGCAGGGAACTCCGCGCAGACGACGCTGGCCGACTACCTCGACTACTTCGCCGCCGACCCGGAGACCGCGGTCGTACTCTCCTATCTCGAGGGCGTGAAGGACGGTCGCCGCTTCCTCGAGGCGGCGGGCGGCCTCACCCGCAAGAAGCCGCTCATCGTCGTGAAGGGCGGCGTGGCCGCCGAGGGCAAGCGCGCCGCGGCGAGCCACACCGGCTCCCTCGCCAGCGACGACCGTGTGTTCGACGGCGTCGCCCGCCAGCTCGGCATCGTCCGCGCGCCGACCGTCGAGCAGGCCTTCGAGTGGGCCGCGACCTTCGCGACCCAGCCGCTCCCCCGCGGCCGGCGCGTCGTCGTCCTCACGTCGGCGGGTGGGTGGGGCGTGCTCGCTGCCGATGCGTGCGCCGCGGCGGGGCTCGAGCTCGTGCCGCTTCCCGACGACGTGAAGCGCGCCATCGACGGCATGGTCCCGGCACGCTGGAGCCGGAGCAACCCCATCGATCTGGCGGGCGGTGAGACCCGCGACACGATCCCCGCGGTGCTCGATCTCTTGTGCGCCCATCCGGAGATCGACGCCGTGATCCAGCTCGGAATCGGCATCCAGGCGAACCAGGCCCACGCCTTCCGGACAGGTCCCTTCTTCCCCGACCACGGCCTCGAGCGGATCAGCGCCTACCACGAGAGCCAGGATCGCCGCTACGCCGAGGCCGCGCGCGCGGCGTCCGAGCGCTTCGGAAAGCCTGTCCTGGTGGCGACCGAGCTCGTCTACACCGACCGCGACTACGGCAATTCGGGCCCGCTGGCCGTGAAGGAGGGTGGGCGGATCTGCTACGCGAGCGCCCACCGCGCCGTCGAGGCGCTGGCGGCCCTCGCCGGCTACGCCGCGCGCCGCCGCCGCTGGGAGTCGGAAGGCGGCTGAGCCCGGCCGCCGTCAGCCGACCGCGCGCTGCAGCGCCTCGTAGAGGCGGTCGAGGTTGACGGGCTTCGAGACGTAGTCCTGCATGCCGGCATCGAGGCAGCGCTCGCGGTCTCCGGCGAGGGCGTTCGCCGTGACGGCGACGATCGGCAGCGGCCGCCGTCCGCCTTCGGCGGCGCGGATCTCGCGGGTCGCCGCGAAGCCATCGAGCTCGGGCATCTGGCAGTCCATGAGGACGATGTCGTAGGGGACCCGCGCCACCGCCTGCACGGCCTCGCGTCCGTTGCCGACGGCATCGGCGCGGCATCCGAGCTTCTCGAGGAGCCGCACCAGTACCCGCTGGTTCACCGCGTTGTCCTCGGCGACGAGGACGCGGAGTCCGAGCGGCGTGCGAGGGGTCGCCGCCGCAGGCGTCTCGATGGCCGCCCCCAGCTCCTTCTCGACGGTGGGCAGCGGGACGTGGAACCAGAACGTACTGCCGTGGCCGATCCGGCTCTCGGCGCCGATCTCACCGCCCATCTGCTCGACGAGCCGCTTCGAGATGGCGAGGCCGAGGCCCGTTCCGCCGAAGCGGCGGCTCATCGAGGAGTCCGCCTGGCTGAAGGCCTGGAACAGGCGGGACTTCGCCTCCTCGGAGATGCCGGCGCCCGTGTCCCGTATCTCGAACCGAACCTGTGCGATGTCGCGAGACACGTCGTTCGCTTCGACGCAGAGCGAGACGCTCCCGCCGGTCGTGAACTTGACGGCGTTCGAGACCAGGTTGAGGATCACCTGCCGCAGGCGCCCCGCGTCGCCGATCAGGCGCGACGGAACGCTGGGGTCGATCCGGTGCGAGAGGACGTCGCCCTGGCGGTCGGCGTGCTGGCGGACCAGGCCGAGCACGTCGTCGACCAGCTCGGCGACGTCGAACTCTGCCGACTCGAGGGCGAGCTTTCCGGCCTCGATCTTCGAGAAGTCGAGGATGTCGTTGATGATCGCGAGGAGCGCGTCTCCCGACGTACGGATCACCTCGGCGAAGTCGCGCTGCTCGGGCGTGAGGCCGGTGTCGAGGAGGAGGCCGGTCATCCCGATCACCGCGTTCATCGGAGTACGGATCTCGTGGCTCATGGTGGCGAGGAACTCGCCCTTCGCACGGCTCGCCGCCTCGGCCGCCGCATGGGCGACCCGGAGAGCCTCCTGGGAACGGTGGCGTTCGGTCACGTCGTCGGTGAGGCCCGCGACGGAGAGGGTGCGGCCCTGTGCATCGCGGATCGGATGCGTCCGCAGCTGTACGTAGCGGACCTCTCCATCGGGCCGGATGAGCCGATGGTCGAGCTCGAGCGGCTCGCGCCAGGCGGTCGGCCAGAGACCGAGGATCCGCTCGCGGTCGTCGGGATGGAGCGAACGGGCGGTCGCCGCGAGCACGGAAGGCCCCTCCGAGAGGGGCCTTCCGTAGACCTTCTCGTAGCCTGGGCTCAGGTAGAGGACCTTCCCTTCTGGCGTCGCCTCGACGACCCAGATGCACTGGTCGATGCTCTCCGCGACCCGCTGCAGCTGGTTCTCGGTCTGCGACAGCCGGTCGGTCACTTCGTTGAACGTTCGTGCCAGCGAGCCGATCTCGTCGTCGCGGAGCACGGGCGCGAGCGCCAGGGGGTCGCCGCCGGCGCGCCGTTCGAGCGACTCGCGGATCGCCTCGAGGGGCCGGAGGACGCGCCGCCGGAGCTGCACCTGGCCGAGCAGGGTGAGGCCGAGGACGAGGCCCATGCAGACCGCCGTTCCGCCGATGGCCACCTGCATGACGCCCTGCTGCCCGGCATTCTCGACGAGCTGGACGAAAACGGCGCCCCGACTCGCCAGGCCCGTGCCGGTAGCCGCGTGCCCCAACACCAGAGGCCTCGCGATCCAATACGAGAAGCCGTCCCCCTGGCGCCCGACTACGTCGCCCCGTTCGATGGCCCGCCGCAGGAGCGCACGAACCGAGGGATCGGGAAACGCCGCGAGGGTCTCCCCGATCCACACCCGCCGCGTTGCCGCGATGACGCGCGGCGGATCTCCCGCCACCGCGACGATCCGCTCGACGTCGCGGTCTGCGCCGAGGGACGAGACGACGTGCTGGACCTCCGACTCCTCGTCGAAGGCCTCGGCGGCGAGGCTCACGTGGTACGAGACACGCTGGGCGCGGATCTGTGCCTGGTGCTCGAAGTACCGGGAGAAGGCGGCGATGCTCGCGGCGGCCCCGATCGCCGTGACCGACACCCCCGCGATCAGGAGCGGGAGCAGGAGCTTCGAGCGGAGCGACTCCCTAGAGCGCTGGATCGTTCGAGCCGCCTCAACCACGTGCGGCACGCTCGGCGACGGTGGGGGTGAGGCTGCGGTCGTCCGGCGCCGCGAAAGCCCTCTCGCCTCCGAGGCGTTGGAGCGCCTGCGCGACCCGCCGCAGCTCGCGCGCGAGGGGGCCGCCCGGCGCGAGGAGCGTTGCCTGCTCCGCCGGCGCAGGCAGGGTGAAGCCGCCTTCGAACGCCTCGCGCATCTCGCCGGCCGACAGGCCCTCGGACCGCCCCATCAGCTGGTACAGCCGATGCGCGGCCGAGGCGCTCCCTCGGGTACGATGCACGGCGCGCTCGATGGCCCGCAGGATCCCTGCCGCTTCGCCGGTACGCTCGCCGAGGAGCGCCGGATCGATCAGCAGCAGGTCGGGAATCTCGCCGGGCATCGACGCGCTCGAGAACAGTAGGTGTACGGCGCCCTCCTGTTCGGCGAGGACCGATGCAGGCGGGTGCGCGACGATCGCGTCGACCTCCCGCCGAGCGAGGGCCCCGGGAGCGTTCTCCGGTTGCACGTGGACGCGCTGCACGTCGCCTGGCCCCAGCCCGGCCGACGCCAGCGCACGGGCGAGGACGAGCTCGGCGCTGGTGTCGAGCTCGAGGCCGACCCGGCGCCCGCGCAGGTCTGCGATGCTCCCGACGCCGGAGTGGGCGAGCAGGACGTCGGCGCCCGTTGAGACGCCGACCACCGCGAACGCCACCGGCCGGCGCTCCCGTTCGGCCTGGAGGTGGGTCAGCTCGACGAGGGTGCCGACCAGGCCATCGATCTGGTTCCTTTCGTAGGCGCGCCTCGCATCGACCACCGAGGGGAACTCGAGCAGCTGGACCGGCGCGCCTTCCCGTTCGAAGAGCTTCCGCTCTGCCGCGAGCAGGAGCAGCTCGTGGGGCGGCCGGGAGGTGATGCCGATCCGGATGGCCGGGGGCGCTCCCCCACCCCAGAGAGCGAAGCTCCCGGCGAGCACCAGCAGCACCGCGCCGGCGGCGAGCGCGAGACGGCTGCGCATGGGGCACGACCCTCCGCGGCGCGCTGCACGGCAGCGGCCCGCACCCGTTCATCGGGGTGGCGCGCACCCGCCTTGATACAGCAGGACCCGGAGAACGGTGGAATCGCCGACGCGGGAAAGCACCTCCGGGAAATCACCTCGGGGGAAGCACCGGGAACGCGCCCGGTGGCCGCCGGATCTCAGCGCTGGATCGACTGCAGGTAGCTCACCAGCGCGTCGATCCGGCCGCGGCTCACCTCGTCGGCGGTGGTGTCGTCGGCGATCGGCTCGCCGAGTACCCGACCCCAGACCGGCATGGTGCGGCTGCCGTGGGCTCCGATCAGGAAGCGGCCATCGATCATCGCCGCGATGTCTCCGGCGGGGAACGTCCCGCCGCGTCGCTCGGAGATGCCCGTCAAATCGGGGGAGGGGTACGGAGGAGCGGCGCCACCGGGCCGTCGCCTCTCGCCCCGGCGCCGTGACATGCCGCGCAGTAGCGCTGGAACGCCTCTCCTCCCGCCTGCACCAGCGCGGCGGCCTGGGCAGCCGCCGGGGGCGCCGGTGCCAGCGCGAGGAGCGCGGCTCCCGCTGCCCACGACCATCGCCTTCCCGAACGTCGCATGTCGCCTCCCGCCCGCTACTCGTCGCGAACCAGGTACGTGTATTCCTGCAGCCCCTGCTCGTAGCGCTTGCGCAGTCGCGCGCTCTCCTCGAGGCTGATCTGCCCCGCCCGGTGCGCCGTCTCGATGGTCCGGCGGACCTCTTCGATCAGGCGGCTCCGGTCGTACTGGACGTAGGTGAGCACCTGGTTCACCTCGTCGCCCTCGACGACGTGCTCGACCCGGTAGCGCCCCTCGTCGTCGAGGCGGACGTGGACGGCGTCGGTGTCGCCGAACAGGTTGTGCAGATCGCCGAGGATCTCCTGGTACGCGCCGACCAGGAAGACGCCGATGAAGTAGGGCTTGCCGTTCCACGGGTGCAGCTCGAGGACGTCCTTCACGTCGCGCACGTCGATGAACTGGTCGATCTTGCCGTCGCTGTCGCAGGTGAGGTCGGCGAAGATCGCCGCGGCGCGTCGGCCGCTCGTTCAGCCGATGGATCGGCATCACGGGAAACAGCTGCTTCACGGCCCAGTGGTCCGGCGCCGACTGGAAGACCGAGAAGTTGCCGTAGTAGGTGTCGGCGAGGCCCTTCTCGAGGTCTTCGAGATCGTCGGGGACGTGGGGAAGCTCGCGGACGATCCGCAGGATCTTCTCGCAGCAATCCCAGAACAGCCGCTCGACGCGCGCCCGTCCGCGCAGGTCGAGGTAGCCGAGGGAGAACAGCGTCGCGGCTTCCTCCTTGAGCTGGAGCGCGTCGTGGTACGCCTCCTGGACGTTCTTGCGCGAGACGCCGGTCCAGACCTCGGCGAGATCCTGGAGAACCTTGGGATCGTCTTCGCTCACCGCCTCGGGAGGCTTGCCCGTGATCACCTCGTTCACGCCGAGTACGTCGAAGATCAGCACCGAGTGGTGCGCGACCATCGAACGGCCGGCCTCGGTGACGATGTCGGGGTGTGGAAGCCCGGCGTCGTCACACGCCTCCTGGATGAACGAGACGACGTCGTTGGCGTACTCCTGCACCGAGTAGTTCATCGACGAGTGGAAGTTGGTCTGCGACCCGTCGTAGTCGACGCCGAGGCCGCCGCCGACGTCGAGGATCCGCGGGGTGGCGCCCATCTGGTGAAGGCCGGCGTAGATCCGGCTCGCCTCCCGCAGGGCATCCTTGTGGGCGCGGATCGCCGTGATCTGCGATCCGATGTGGAAGTGGAGCAGCTCGAGGCAGTCGAGCATGTCCTCGGCGCGGAGCCGCTCGACGGCCTCGACGATCTCCGCCGCCGAAAGGCCGAACTTCGAGCGGTCTCCCGTCGACTCGACCCACTTGCCGGCGCCCTTGGTCGTGAGCCGTGCGCGCACCCCGAGGTGCGGCCGGATGCCGAGCTCGCGGGCGGTCTTCACCACCAGCTCGATCTCGTGGAATCGGTCGATGACGATGATCGGGTAGCGGCCGATCCGCTGGGCGAGGAGCGCCGTCTCGACGTAGGCGCGGTCCTTGTAGCCGTTGCAGACGATGAGCGCGCCCGGCGTGTCGAGGAGCGCCAGCGAGATCAGCAGCTCGGGCTTGCTCCCGGCCTCGAGGCCGCGCCGAAGGGCGCGCCGTACTCGATGATCTCCTCGACGACGTGACGCTGCTGGTTGACCTTGATGGGATAGACGCCGCGGTAGCGACCCTGGTAGCCGTACTCGCCGATGGCCTTGCCGAAGGCGCCGCACAGGCCTGCGACGCGGCTCTTCAGGATGTCGGAGAAACGGACCAGCAGGGGGGCGCGGAGGCCCCGTCGCTCGAGGTCGCCCACCAGCTCGAGCAGGTCGACTCCCGGCCCTCCGTTGCCGTTCGGACGGACCTCGACGTGGCCCTTGTCGTTGACCGTGAAGAATCCGGCTCCCCAATTGGCGACGTTGTAGAGCTCCGCGCTGTCGCGAACGGTCCAGCCTCGCATCGTCGTGGTGCTGCTCCCGGGGCGGCATGGGGGAGGGCGGCCGCGCGCAATCTATAGCGCCTCGCGCTCGCCGCGCAGGGGGGACCGCGCCGCCGGGAGCGGCTCGTCGTGCTCGTCGCCGGTCGCGAGCTCGCGCAGTCGGGCGACGCCGCGGGCGAGCTCGTCGGGGCCGATCAAGAAGATCCGGCGGGCGCCGGCACGGTCGGCGTCGGCGAGGGCCCGCTTCGGCTTCGCCGGGCCGAGCACCAGCTCCACCGAGCGGCCTTCGGAGCGAAGGCGAGCCGCGAGCCGCATCGCGGCGGGGCGCTCCGCCTCACCGAAGGGGAAGACCACGTCGTCGATGCTGCGCGGGATCTCGGGGAGGAGCCCGCGGTCGGCGAGCAGCTCCAGGATCACGACGTCGCCGAAGCCGAAGCCGACCGCCGGGATCGCCGGCCCACCGAGCGTCTCGCTGAGCCGGTCGTAGCGGCCACCTCCGCAGACGGCCCGCAGGGTGCCCGCGGCGTCGAACGCCTCGAAGACGATCCCGGTGTAGTAGGCGAGGCCGCGAACGATCGAGGCGTCGAATACCGTACGCTCCTCGACTCCGTAGCAGGCCAGCAAGTCGAAGAGTCGCCGCAGCTCCGGGACCGCGGACGATCCTGACGGCGCCCGCCGGGCCGCCTCCTCCAGGTCGCGAACGGAGAGCAGGTCGACCACCGCCCGGGCTGCGCCGGAGTCGAGCTGGACCGCTCCAGCCGGATCCGACAGCAGCTCGACGACCGCGTCGGCGCCGATCTTCGGGAGCTTGTCGATGACGACGCACAGGGGAGCGAACGCTTCGGGGCGGCTCCGGAGTACGCCGTCGCGAAGCACCTCCTCCAGGAACGCGCGGCTCGACAGCCGGATCTTCACATCGGCCGGCGCGAGGCCGAGATGGTCGAGGAGCGAGCAGATCGCCGCGATCAGCTCCGCCTCCGCAGTCACCCCCGGCTCTCCCCAGACGTCCATGTTCCACTGGTAGTGCTCGCGCTTGCGGCCGCGGGTCATCCGCTCGTAGCGCCAGTTCTGTGTCACGCTGAACCAGCGCAGCGGCATCCGGAGGGCGCCGGCGCGGGCGATCACCATGCGCGCGATCGACGGCGTCATCTCGGGGCGCAGCGCGAGGTGCCGGTCGTGGATCTCGAAGTGGTAGAGCTGCTCGACGATCTCCTCGCCCGCCTTGCGGGTGAAGAGATCGGCGTGCTCGACGACCGGCGCGTCGACCTCCTCGAAGGCGAAGCGGTGCGCCACCTCGCGGAAGCGTTCGAAGAGCCAGCTGCGGCGCCGCAGCTCGTCCGGGTAGAAATCGCGCGTGCCGCGGGGAGGCTGCAGCAGGGCGGTGCTCACGGCGCCTGCTTACCACAGCGGCGCTGGGCTGCTACACCGCCGGGCCAGGAGGCTTCCGATGCCGCGATCCGTTGCCCTCGCACTGCTGCTCGGCGCCACTCTCGCTGGCTGCGGCCCCGCTGCGAACGAGGCCCCGGCGCCGCAGTCGCCCGCCAGCCCCGGAACGCCGGCGGCGCTGCCCCAGGGCCTGCTCCTGGCGCTCTCCCAGTTCGAGGTGACGCCGGAGGGCAAGGTCCTTCCCAAGCCTGGAGCGGCCCGCCTCGAGTGGCTCGTTCGCAAGGACGGGCGCTGGCAGACCGGGGCGCTGGAGGACCCGGAGAGCAACGTCTTCCACAAGGGCCTCGTCTACTCGCTCCCCGGCGCCGAGCGGGGGATCCTCACCCTCGGCGGCAACGCGGCGGCCGTGAAGCTGTGGCGGTCCGGCGAAGGCGGCTTCACGGCGCAGCCGCTCTGGCGCGCCGAGTTCGGCGGCAAGCACAACCGGATGCGCGATGCCGAGGTCGGCGACGTACTCGGCGACGGTCGCGCGGTGATCGCCGTGGCGACCCACGACCAAGGCGTCGTCGCGCTCCTCCTGCCGACGCCGGACGGGACCTTCGAGGTGCGCGAGCTCGACCAGGAGGCCGACACCTTCGTCCACGAGATCGAGATCGGCGATCTCGATGGCGACCGGGTCCTCGAGGTCTACGCGACACCGAGCGAGCCGAACCGCGTCGATGGAACGCCCCAGAGCGGCAAGGTGGTGCGCTACGTGCCCAAGCGTCGCGAGGGACGGACGGTGGTGGCGGATCTCGGCGAGCGGCACGCGAAGGAGATCCTGGTGCGCGACCTCGACGGCGATGGCCGCGACGAACTCTACGTCTGCGTCGAGGCGCTGACGTCGGGCAAGGAGCCGGCGGTGCGGGTCGAAGCGCCCGTCGAGGTGCGCCGCTACCGGGCCGGCACGGACCCCGCTGCGGGCGAAGTGCTCGCGACCCTCGACGACCGCTTCTGCCGGTTCCTGACCGCCGGCGACGTCGATGGCGACGGCCGGAAGGAGCTGGTCGCGGCGCCCTTCAAGAGCGGCGTCTGGTTGCTGCGGCCGGGGGCCGACGCCGGCGCAGCGTGGAAGAAGGAGCTGGTCGACGCCCGCTCCTCGGGGTTCGAGCACGCCTCGCTGCTGGCCGACCTCGACGGCGACGGGAAGGACGAGCTGTACGTCGCGGCCGACGACCAGGGCGAGGTGAGGCGCTACGTCTGGCGCGAGGGACGGCCGGAGGCGGAAGTCATCCTGCGGCGCACGGTGCCCGGGTCGGTGCTCACCTGGAATCTCATGCCGGCTCCGGTGGAGCTTCTGGAGCCGCGGGCTTCCTCGCGCTGACCTACGCGGGCGACCTCGCCAGCGCGAGCATCGCCGCGCTGGCGACCTCGATGCAGGTGCCCATGTTGCGGTCGAGGTCGATGGCCGCCGGGCCCGGCCAGGGGGTGCGGTCGGAGACGACGCAGACCGCACCTGCACGCAGGCCGAACAGGCCGGCGAGGGTGAGGATCACCCCCGCCTCCATCTCGCAGTTGAGGACGCCCGCCGCACGGAGGTCGCGGATCCGCTCCTCCTGGGCGCGCGTCCAGTAGTCCCCGAAGCTCATCGAGGCCATCGCGCCTCCCGGCGCGGCGATGGCGTTGCGCGCGTAGAACGCGTCGAGGGACCAGGTGATCCCCGCGTGGAACCGTGCGCCGCGCTCGCGGGCCGCCCCGACGAGGGCGGACACGACCCGATGGTCGGCGACGGCGGGATACTCCGGGGCCACGTAGCTGCGGGAGGTGCCGTCGTCCCGGACCGCGCCGGTGGTGATCACCAGCTCGCCGAGATCGAGGCGCGGCGACAGCCCGCCGCTGTTGCCGACGCGTATGAAGGTATGGGAGCCGAGCTTCGCCAGCTCCTCCAGAAGGATGGCCGTGCTCGGCGCGCCGATCCCGGTCGACGCCGCCGTCAGCGGGACCCCGCCGCTCTCGCCGCTGACGACCCGATACTCGCGCCGGTTGCAGACCTCGCGGCTTTGCTTCCAGGAGGCCGCGATGCGCGGCACCCGCGCCGGGTCGCCGCAGAGGAAGACGTGGGGCGCTACGTCGCCGGGCCGGAGCCCCGTGATCGGCTGGGCATCGCTCATGGGTCCCCTCCTCGGCACCGGGCGGGCGCAGCGTGCCCGACGCCGGGGGGCACCGCAATCCTGCCCCCGGGGTCAAGTCCCGCGCCCGCGCTCAAGCTACGGGCCGGGAACCCGATCCAGCCGGCAGGGCACCGGCAACCGGGCAGCACGGCCGCGGCAACCCACGGGCGGGGGGCCGGGGCGCCGGTTGTTGTCAGCCCAGGGGGGTCGGGCTATGCGTCCGGCCCTGCCGGCCTCCTGACACCGCTGCGCCCCCGCCGAGGAACCCCGTGGCCAAGTCGCTCGTCATCACCGAGAAGCCCAGCGTCGCCCGCGACATCGCGGCAGCCCTCGGCGGGTTCACCGACCACGAGGGCTATTCCGAGAGCGACGACTACGTCGTGACCTTCGCCGTGGGCCATCTGCTCGAGCTGCTCGAGCCCGACGAGATCGATCCCGCCTACAAGAGGTGGACCCTCGACAATCTGCCCATCATTCCGCAGGAGTTCAGACTCAAGGTCAAGAGCGGGCAGACGGAGCGGGTGCGGACGATCAAGAAGCTCGCCGAGCGCCAGGACGTCACTGGCCTCGTGAACGCCTGCGACGCCGGCCGCGAGGGCGAGCTGATCTTCCGAGAGATCGTCCAGCACCTGGGGCTGCGCAAGCCCATCCAGCGGCTGTGGCTCCAATCGATGACCGACGAGTCGATCCGCCAGGGCTTCCGGCGGCTGCGGCCCGGCGAGGAGCTCGAGGGCCTCGCCGCCGCCGCCCAGTGCCGCGCCTTCTCCGACTGGCTGATCGGGATGAACGCCACCCGCGCGCTCACCAAGCGCCTCAAGAGCCGGCGTGAGAAGACGGCCTGGTCTGCGGGGCGTGTCCAGACGCCGACCCTCGCGCTCCTGGTCGACCGCGAGCTCGAGGTCGTCGCCCACGTGCCGCGCCCCTACTGGCGCCTCACGGCGACCTTCGTCCACGACGGGAGCCCCTACACCGGCGTGTGGTTCGATCCGGCGTTCCGTGAGAGCGACGACGCCGAGCGGCGCGACGACCGGATCTTCGACGAGCCCCGTGCCCGGGCCATCGTCGAGGCGATCGAGGGACGGGCTGGGCTCGCCGAGGAGACCCGCAAGCCCTCGCGCGAGTCGGCGCCCCCGCTCTTCGATCTCACGAGCCTCCAGCGGGAGGGGAACCGGCGGTTCGGCTGGTCCGCCAAGCGTACCCTCGGCGCGGCGCAGCGCTGCTACGAAGCCCACAAGATCCTCACCTACCCGCGAACCGACTCGCGCTGCTTGCCGACCGACTACCGGAACACGGTCGACCAGGTGCTTCGGGCCTTCGCCGGTGGCGCTCGCGACGAGGCGGCCGGACCGGCTCGGGACTACGCCGAGGCGGCGGCGCGGCTCCTCTCCCAGGGGCTCGAGAACCAGGGCCGCATCTTCGACGATACCGGGATCAGCGATCACTTCGCGATCATCCCGACCGGCGTCCTTCCGGGCGCGTCGCTCTCGGGAGACGACCGCCGGCTCTTCGATCTCGTGGTCCGGCGCTTCCTCGGCGCATTCCATCCGCCGGCACAGTGGGTGAAGGTCGAGCGGGTGACACGGGTGGGAGACGAGCCCTTCCGTACGCGGGCGCGGTCGCTGCAGGAGCCGGGTTGGCGCGCGGTGCTGGTCTCGGAGCCCGAGGAGGACGAGGCTGTCCTCCCGCCGCTGCGGCCGGGAGCCGACGAGGCCCGCGACGTGCGGGTCGAGACCCGCGAGCTGGCGACCGAGGCCGTCGAGACCCGGCCTCCGGCGCGGATCACCGAAGCGCGTCTCCTTTCGCTCATGGAGAACGCCGGCCAGCAGATCGAGGACGAGAGCCTCGCGGTGGCGCTCCACGAGAAGGGGATCGGCACTCCGGCCACCCGCGCCGACATCATCGAGAACCTGATCGCCAAGGCCTACGCGGTTCGTGTCGGCAAGGCCCTTCGCCCGACGGTGAAGGGGATCCGGCTGATCGACATCCTGCGCCGCGTCCAGATCGATCGCCTCGCGTCCGCTGCGCTCACCGGCGAGCTGGAGAAGCACCTCGGCGAGGTCGAGCACGGCCAGCGGAGCGCCGCGCAGTTCATGAGCGAGATCGAGGCCTACGCACGGGAGATCGTCGAGCACGCTCGCACCTTCGAGTACGACGCCCTCTACGCAGGCGAGCCCCCGCTCGGGGCATGTCCGCGGACGGGACGGCCGGTCAAGGAGCGCGCCTGGTTCTACAGCGCCGACGAGGACCCCGAGGCCAAGGAAGGGGAGCCGACCCCCATGCTCTTCTGGAAGGACACCAGCGGTCGCTACATCAACCGCGAGGTGGTGGAGACCCTGCTGCGGGACGGCAAGACCGGAGTCCTCGATGGGTTCACGGCTCGAGACGGCCGTACCTACAAAGGTGTCATCGAGATCGACCGGGAGGCGTGGCGCATGAAGGTGCGCTCGGTGGGACCCGGCGAGGGAGAGAGCGCGAGCGCGGCCCTCGAGTACGAGGTCGATCCGGAGCCCCTCGGACGCTGTCCCTTCGACGAGGAATGCCAGGTCGTCGAGTCTCCGACGCTCTTCGTCTGCGAGCGCAAGCTGAAGGAGTCGGAGCACGGCAAGCGCGAGGATGCCCCCAAGAGCTGTGGCTTCCAGCTCCCGCGAACGGTCTGCAAACGGGAGATCACCCGGGACGAAGCGCTCTACTACCTGCAGAATCGCCGCACGGAGCTGCTCACCGACTTCACCTCACGCTTCGGCCGCCCGTTCTCGGCGACGTTGGTCATGAAAGAGAACGGGCGACACGGCTTCGAGTTCCCGCCCCGGGAGAAGAAGGTCGGGCCCCCCGGCGCGCCGGCGAAGCCGGTCCGCAAGACCGGCCGGACGGCCGGTCCGCGAAAGGCTGCCGAGAAGCCCCGGAAGACGGCCGCGGCGAAGCGCTCGAAGGGCGCCACCGGGACGGCCAAGACCGGCCGCCGTTCGCGCGGCCCGGCACCGACCTCCGGATCCTGAACCGGCGGCCACCCGGCCGCCAGCACGTCGGCCGCCACCCTGCGGGCCCGTTCACCCGGCACGACGAATTTCGTTGTATCGCTGCGCGGTCCGGGTGTATATCTGCGAGCGCACTGCCGGGCCTCGAGGGGGGAGCGGCGCCCGGACCTGCGCCGGCACGTCCACCGCTCCCCGTCGGATCCCGCAGCTGGGGGAATCGCGGGGTGTCGACGACCTCCATCGGTGCAGCGTGGCTCGATGCTCGGCCAAGCGGTCACGAGCGTCACAGGAGGGGTGCATGGTGAGAGGGTTCGTGACGCGACGGTTGGCGGCGGCTGCGGGGTTGTGGGCGTTCACGGCTGCTGCCGCTCCGGCCGCGCAGGCGTTCGAGTTCTTGGAAGGGCGGATCCAGCTCCACGGCTACTTCGAGGAGACCGTTCGCGCCATCAGCGCCGACTTCAACCAGAGTCTCGACCTGACCCAGTGGTACCACATCCTCCACCTCGAGATGGACCTCGACATCGCGAAGGACGGCTGGGGGCCCTTCGATTCGGTCACCGGCTACATCGGCGCCGAGGTCCGCTACGACTGCGTGTGGACGCGCGCCTGCGGTCTCTCGCGGTCCGTGAACGTCTACGGCAACCGCTCCGAGCGGGTGCCGGCGCGGCTCGACAACGCAAAAAATGGTCGGATGATCGGTACGATCAACTACATGGATCCGACCGATCGGACGCCCGATCGGTGGATCGAGACAAAGAAGACCTACGCCGACAACCTCGGTGTGTCCTACAACCCGGCGGACACGACCGTCCTCGTGACGCCGGCGGACGCGACGCCGCCGGCTGGCCCGCGCCTCACCCGCCGCACCGACATCTACCGGGGCGTGAACCAGGTCTCTCCCTTCGACGCCCTTCTCGATACGAGGACGGCGCTTCCCTATGCCGCCGGCAGCGCCGCCGGCGCGGCGCAGCCTCCGTACGTCGAGTACATCCCGGGGCGCTACACCTTCGAGCGCTTCCTCACCTACGGCTTTGCGCTGCGCAACGTACGCTCGGGCAACAACGGCATCGGCGCACAGGCGATGCCGTGGGATCCGAAGGACGACATCGACCCCCACGCGACCCTCCGCGACCGGGTGAACCCGTTCCGGACGGCAGACGTGAACCCCTACACCGGGATCGCACCGGGCACCTTCGTCCGGGGCGGCGTGAAGCAGATCATCGGGCCGCTTCCGTACTGGCCGGTTCCGCTCTACGCGCCGAACCAGGCGCCGGACGAAGGCACGGCGTCGGGTCTCTACCTGCCGAGCCTCCCCTATGCGAACTACGCCCGCGCCGGCGGCAGCGACCCGTTCGACCAGAACTTCAGCCAGGACGAGCTCGCGTGGAACCGGGGCGCCAGCCAGCAGCAGACCAAGGAGCTGAAGGAGGCCTACCTCGACATCGAGATGCTGAGTGGGTCGCTCTTCCTGCGCGTCGGCCGGCAGACCATCGTCTGGGGCAAGACGGAGCTCTTCGCCACCACCGACCTCTTCAACCCCACCGATCTTGCGCTCGGGTCGCTCACCAGCCTCGAAGAGTCACGGATCCCTCTCTGGGCCGTGCGTGCGATCTACTCGTTCTACGAGGTGGGGCCCCTGGAGGACGTCCGCCTCGAGGTGGCCCTCGACCTCGACAGCTTCTACCCGACGGACCTCGGCCGCTGCGGCGAGCCCTACACGCCGAATCCGGTGTGCGACAAGACGACGGGCCTTCTCGCCCACGGCGCCATCGGCGTCGCCGTCGCCGGCGAGAAGCGGCCGCCCATGTGGTGGGACGACGCCAAGGGCCTCCAGGGAGGCGCCCGGCTCGAGTTCCGCTGGGACCGCTTCAGCTTCGCGCTGGTCGACTTCTGGAACTACACGCGGATCCCCTACGCCGACCGGCTCTCGACCTACGACCGCAACGTCGATCCGTCGTCGGGCCGCCCGCGCCGCTACGGCGCGACGACGCCGTGCACCACCGGCAGCGAGCCGGCATGCCTCCAGGGCGGCACCGACGCCCTGGTCAACTCGCCTCTCAACCAGCAGATCTTCGCGGTGATCTGCTCGGCGTCGACGGGCTTCAGCTCCCTCGACCGGACGGTCTGCGCCCAGAGCGTCCTCACCAGCGCCAACTTCCAGGCGGCCGGCGTCGTCTCGGTGGCGCAGCTCGTGAGCTCGATCGCGTCCGGCAGTCCGACGGGTATCAATACGACGGTCAACTTTACCGACACCAGCTCGCGGATCCCGGTGGTGGCCCTCAGCATCGATGCCAACAATGGCGGCCGCTCGATGGCGCAGGGCGGCCCGACCGGCCTCTTCGCCGCGTTCGCGGAGAACGCCGGCTTCAATTTCGGAGGAAACCACAATCGATTCCAGACCCTCGCCCAGACGCTCACGGTGCAGCAGCAAGCGCTCCTTGGCTGCGGCCCCTTCTACGGCACCTCCTGCGACGGCGGCGCCAACCAGGTCGATGCAACCCCCGCTCCGGGCGGCATCGACCTGCTGAACGCCGAGGCCAGCGCGATCATGCAGTCGTGGATGGGCTTCGATGGGACTCCCATCGACGGGTATCTCACCACCGACGGCTCCCGGCCCCAGCCCGGAACAGTCGGCTTCCAGGGAGGCCCCGTCTGCACGCGCGTCCTCTCGAACGGCCAGCAGGTGATGCTCCCGGGCTGCCGCGGCCCGGGCGACCCGGGATACGACCCCAGCATCGACGGAGGCGATCCGGCCGCGGTCAACATCGGCTTCCCGGCGGGGCAGGGGGGCGTCCCGGCCCTCGGCGACGCAGCCCTCGGCCCGATCATCTCGTCCCAGGGGCAACCGTTCACGGGGCAGACCTGGCGCAGCGAGATGGCGGCGCTCTCCTGGAACATCCAGATGCTCTTCGTCGCGTTCTCGACCAAGGCGACCGACCCGATCGATCCCTTCGACCCCGTCAGCTCGAACCCGGCCTTCCGCTTCGACATCACGAACGCCTACCGGACCGACGGCTGCTCGTACGTCGTCCCGTGGATGTGCTCGAACATGCGATCCCTCTGGGGGATCACGGGAGTTCGCCGGCAGTCGCTGAGCGCCGGCGGAAACGAGCGCTTCGGCCGCCGCGACTTCGTCTGGTCCCAGGGCGGCGAGGTGGTGCTGAGCTACCAGAAGCGCAACGTACTCGGCTTCTCGAGCGACTTCGCCGAGGACTTCACCAAGACGAACTGGGGCATGGAGTTCACCTGGGTGAGGAACAACCCTTTCACCGATCAGAACAAGTTCGGCGGGATCAACAAGACGGACCAGCTCAACCTCACCTTCTCGGTGGACCGCCCGACCTTCATCAACTTCCTCAACCAGAGCCGGACCTTCTTCTTCAACAGCCAGTGGTTCTTCAGCTACGTCCCCGGCTACCACAACAGCTTCACGAGCAACGGCCCGTGGAACGTGTTCTTCACCTTCACGACCCAGACGGGCTACTTCCAGGACCGCCTGCTTCCCGGCATCACCTGGGTCTACGACGTCCAGTCGGAGTCGGGGGCGGCGCTTCCGTCGGTCACCTACCGCTTCACCGAGAGCTTCTCGGCGACCTTCGGCTTCGCGCTCTTCTGGGGTCGCTACGAGGGCAAGGACCTCCCGCTCAATCCCCTCACGCCCGGGAACCAGACGGGATCGTATGCGTACCGCTCCTGGGTCGAGAACGGCCTCGCGGCGATCCGCGATCGCGACGAGGTCTACATGCGGCTGCGGTACACCTTCTAGAGCGCCCGCGGCCGGCACCCCGGGTGGGGGCCGGCCGCACCCTCCACCGCACCATGCAGCCGCTGCGCCCCTTCATCGTCTTGGTCGTCCTTCTCGCCGCCAGCCTCCCGGCGGCGGGGAAGGCCGGCGCCGTCGAGTTCTTCGACGGCCGCCTGCAGGTCCATGGCTACACCGAGAGCCAGTTCCGGTCGATGTCCGACGGCTTCCGGGACGACCGCTGGTTCGTGAGCCAGTGGGCGCAGGTCCTGAACATCGAGATCGAGGCCGAGATCGCTCCGGACGGCTTCGGGCCCTTCGACTCCATCGAGATGTTCGTCCGCGGCCAGGCGCGCTTCGACTGCATCTGGAGCCAGCTCTGCGGAATGATGCGGTCGGCGACGCTCTTCGGTGACCGCTCGAACCGTGCGCCGCGAAACCTCGCGAACGGAGTCGTGTCGAACCTGACGGGCGTAATCCCCTTTGAGCCCGCGCCGACGCGCAGCCAGAGCCCGAACGGCAACCTCGTCAGCCTGGAGTCGGTTCCGCCGATCTCGACGCTGATCGGCCTCGGTGCGACCCGGACCCTCGCCACGATCGGCCCCGTGGCCGACAGCCTCTACTCCACGAAGAAGTACGAAGGCACCCTCGGCCCCCTCAGCTTCGCCCTCGGACCGTGGCAACCGAAGACCGACATCGACGCGGTCGGTACCCTGGCGCAAATCTACAATCCGATGGTGTCGGAGCTGCCGACCCGGCCGCTGGTCCCGAACGACCCGACTCGCGGCCTTGGCCAGGCGCACAACCTCTACGTTCCGAGCCCGGCGCTGCTCGCGCGCATGGACGACCTCGACTCCTTCGATCAGAACTTCAGCCAGGAAGACCTCCAGTGGAACCGCGGCGGGAGCCAGGAACAGACCAAGGAGCTGAAGGAGGCATTTCTCGACATCGAGATGCTCGAGGGGCGGCTCTTCCTGCGCCTCGGCAAGCAGACCATCGTCTGGGGCAAGACCGAGCTGTTCCCGATCGTCGACCAGTTCAACCCGTACGACTTCGGCCTCACGAACCTTCCGAGCCTCGAGGAGTCGCGGATCGCCCTGTGGGCGGCGCGGGCGATCTACTCGTTCTACGACGTGGGGCCTCTCGAAGACGTTCGGGTCGAGATGGGCGTGAACCTCGACCGCTACCAGCCGAACGACATCGGCAAGTGCGGAGAGCCCTACACGGCGTGGCTCGTGTGCGGAAAGACCTTCGGCCTCATGATCCACGGGCTGATCGGCGTCGGTCTCGCCGGCGAGCAGCGGCCGCCGGACTTCTGGGAAGAGTCGCGAGGCCTCGAGTTCGGCGGGCGCGTCGAGTGGCGCTGGGAGCGGTTCAGCTTCGCCCTCACGGACTTCTACGGGTTCAGCGATTTCCCGTTCGTCGACAAGTTCAACGAGTACTCGCGGAAGGTCGATCCGGCGACGGGGAGGCCCCTCGCCGTCGACGGGTCGTTCCTCAGCGCGACGAACGCCCTTGCGCAGCACCCGGCCAACCGGCAGCTCTTCGACGTCTTCTGCTCGGCGACGGGCGGGCTCGCCGGCGAGCTGATCCCTGCCCTCGGCACCGAGTGCTTCCTCGAGCTGCTGAACTCGTCGAAGGTGATCGCGACGGCGCTCGGCAACCCCGTCACGGTGCCGATCGCCCTCGGGGCGACCCTCGCGGGGACCGCCCTCGGCAAGCTCGTCCTCATCGGGGTCCTCAGCAACCCGGGTCCGCCGCCAACCGCGGCAGAGGTGGCGTACCTCATTACCAACATCCGGGAGCTCAACAAGAACGAGGGCGACGGCCCGTTCTCTCCCGTCGACGACGCGATCCCCCTCGTGTTCGCCGGGAGCGCCCTCACGACCTACCTCAGCCAGGAGCAGCAGGCGCTCCTCGGTTGCGGCCCCTTTTACGGGACGAGCTGTGACCTCGGCGGGATCGACCTCTTCAACGCGGAAGCGAGCGTGCTCCTCCAGTCGTTTCCCCAGTTCGAGCCCGGAGGGCCGGTGGCGACGCGGTACGTCAACGGGCAGGCCGTGCGGCTCCCCGGCGCCAGGACGATCTTCGACCCGGCGTGGAGCCCATCGATCGACGGCTGCCCTGGCCCGCCGGCCTCGATCAACGCGGCGCGGGCGACCCAAGGCCTCCCCCCGATCGCCGCGGGCTCCTGCGCGGCGGCGGGGAACGATCTCATCCAGTTCGGCTTCACGAACGAGCTCGCTGCCCTCTCGTCGAACTTCTTGACGATCATCGCCGCCTTCGGAGCCAAGGACGATGCCGGCTGCGACATCACGCAGCCGCTCACCTGCACCTTCGTCCGCGGAATGTTCCAGTCCGCAGGCGTCCAGCGGCCCGAGGCGATCGCGGGAGGCAACGGGCGCTTCGGGCGGCGCGACTTCGTCTGGAACTCGGGCGGCGAAGCGGTGATCAAGTATCGCCAGCGCAACGTCCTCGGCTTCTCGGCGGACTTCGCCGAGGACGTGACGAAGACGAACTGGAGCGCCGAGCTCACCTGGGTACGCAAGGATGCGTTCGACAACACCATGTCGGCGCAAGGGTTCAGCTTCTCCGATGTCTACAACCTGACGATCTCCGTCGACCGGCCGACGTTCATCAACTTCGTGAACCCGGGCCGGACGGTCCTGTTCAACATGCAGTGGTTCCTCGGGTACATCGCCGACTACGAAGGGCAGGGCCGCTACTCGGCGAACGGCCCCTTCAACCAGCTCGGCACCCTGACGATGATGACGGGCTACTTCCAGGACCGGCTGCTGCCTTCGGTGACGCTCGTCCACGACGTGGGGTCGAACTCGGGGGGCATCCTGGCGCAGATGGTGTACCGCTTCACCGAGAGCTTCTCGGCGATGATCGGGTTCTCGAACTTCTACGGAGAGCCCCAGTGGGGAAACCTTCCGCTGAGCCAGCTCGGCGTCCAGAACAACGGCGGAAACTTCATGGAGCGCTTCCGCTTCCAGGGCCTCTCGGCCATCGCCGAGCGCGACGAGATCTACATGGCGCTCCGCTACACGTTCTGAGAGAAGGACTCATCGCCCTCGCAAGAGCGCGTCGGTCGAGGTCATCCGCTTGATCTCGGCGTCGTCGACCGGGACCGAACGGACGTCGTAGGACTCACGTCGCCAGCCGCTGCGGCCTTCCGAGACCGAGAAGAAGCTCGCGGCAACCGGGTCGAACACCAGCGACAGGCCGCCTCCCGGCCACTCGGGATACTGCGCGACGTCGCCGCTGTAACGGTGCACGAGGATCCCGACTTCGAGGATGAGGCCGCTTCGCTTGCGGGTGATCCAGTAGAGCGGCTGCTGGGTCTGCCAGTCGACGTAGATCGTGAGTCGCGCGGCGTCGCCCTCGTCGTTGCGCTTCGCCACCCCCTCGATCACGGCGGCGTGGCGGACGTCCCAGCGGTCGCTCGCCACCGAGAGGCCGCTCTCGCCGAAGTTCCGGTCCGGGTTCTCCGGATAGCCGGGGTTCGCGGAGTTGAGGGGGGCCAGTACGTCGCGCTCCGCGGCGAGGGTCCAGCGATAGGCGTTGGGCCGGATCGCCAGCCCCTCGAAGCCGCGCCGGAGGTTCTCCGACGCGGCGATCGAGAGGCCCGCGGTGGGATGGACCGCGGCCTCGGGGCCGTACTGCGTGCTGCCGTAGGGAACGGCGCCGCCGGAGGCGTCGGTCCCGCTCACCCGGAACCGGGGCGTGTAGAGGCCATCGACCCAGGAGGTCGCCGCGCGCCGGGGCTTCCGCATGGACGGGACGTAGACGAAGGTATCGTCGGACTTCTCGAAGCTGGCGAGGGTCGAGTCGGGGCGGATCTGTCGCCAGGCCAGCTCCCGCGCGTTCGTCGGCTCGTCGAAGCGCCCGCCGGCTACCCAGAGCGCGCGCCCGAGCAGGCTCCCGGACGACGGATCTCCCTCGTGCAAGAGGTCGGCGCGGCCGGCGGTCTGCAGCCAGAAGAAACTGCCGCTGTAGATCTCCGGGCTCCCGATCCGGCTCGGGAGATCCGTGATCCGGAAGCTCCCGATGGGGCCCGCCCCGCGGTAGCGCAGCGCGAGGTCCCATGCCCAGCGCGCGCCGGCGTCGGGCGCCGCCGGGTCGATCTTCTCGGGAGGGAACGGGAGCCCTGCCCGGTAGCCCGAGAGGTTCCCTTCCTCGTCGAGGGTCACCCCAGCCGCGTGCGCTTCGGTGGCGCGGGTGAAGAACTGGGGAAAGGCGTAGCGGCGGTGGCAGGGGCCGATCTGGAGGAGCATTCCTTCGTGGAAGAAGACCGTCCGGTGCTGCCAGACTTCTTCTGGAATCAGCTGACGCAGCTTCGGAAGGTCACCGAGCCCGATCTGCGCCCCTTCCTCCAGGATCGCGCCGCCTCCGTCTTCGACGACGGCGCCGGCCAGGGTCCCGCTGCGCGGGCAGCTTCCCTCGGGAGGCGGAGCGGCCGCGGACGGCGACGCGGCGAACAACATTGCGAGCAGGAGCGGGGGCAGCAGGGGACGTCGGGTACAGGGCGCGGCGTTCACGGGGGACCCTCCGGGAATCACCCGACGAGGGTATCGTACCCGCGAGGCGGACCCTCGCGTGCTGCGGCGATCCATCGGCTTCCGGGTCACGGTCGGCGTGACGCTCACCCTGCTGGCGGCGTCGCTTGCCGTTGGCTGGCAGATCCTCGTCGTAGGGGATCTGCGACCCGTGGCCGAGGAGGTCGGTACCCTCCACTGGGTCCTCCTCGTTCTCGGAACGCTCTTCTTCATCCTCCTCATCGTCGGGCTCGTGCTGCTGTGCATCTGGCTCGTCCGGGAGATGCGTGTCAACCAGCGGCAGCAGGCGTTCCTCGACGCGGTCACCCACGAGATGAAGACGCCGCTCGCGTCGCTCCGACTCTTCGTCGACACCCTCGGTCGTCACGATCCGCCGCTGGAGCGGAGGCGGGAGTTCCTCTCGCGAATGGGGGAGGATCTCGACCGCCTCGATCGGACCGTCGATCAGGTGCTCGCGGCGGCGCGTACCGATGCGCCGGTGCGGCCCGACCACGTCGACCGTACGGAGCTTCCGGCGCTGCTGGAGAGCTGCATCGCGGAGATCCGGTCGCGCCACGATCTCCCCGAGCACGCGCTGCGGCTCGACACGCGGAGCGGCGTTCGCGTTCGTGGTGACGCGGCCGAGCTGGGGGTGGTGTTCCGCAACCTCCTGGAGAATGCGGTCAAGTACTCCCCGGGGCCGGTGGACGTGCAGGTGGCGGTGCGAGGGCCCGAAGACGGGCGCGTCTCGGTGGAGATCGCCGATCGCGGCATCGGCATCCCCCGCCGCGAGTTGCGGCGGATCTTCGGCCGCTTCTATCGGGCAGGACGCGACGTCCAGCGGCAGGTGACGGGGCTCGGACTCGGGCTGTTCATCGTCCGCAGCCTCGTCCGGCGACAGGGCGGCCGGGTCGTCGCGCGGAGCGAGGGAGCGGGGCATGGCAGCCGCTTCGTCGTGACCTTGCGGGCTGCGCCGGCTGCTGCGGCCGAGGAGGCCTAGGTGCCGCGAATCCTCGTCGTCGAGGACGAGGCGCACCTCGCCGAAGGGCTCCAGTTCAATCTCGAGGCCGAGGGACACGAGGTGGAGATCGCCGCCGACGGGATCGCGGCCGCTGCGCGTCTGGCGGAGCCCGATCGTCCGCTCGATCTCGTGATCCTCGACCTGATGCTGCCCGGGATGGGCGGCTTCGAGGTCGCGCGCAGGGCGCGAGCGGCGGGAAACTACGTCCCGATCCTCATCGTGTCGGCCAAGGACGAGGCAGCGGACGTCGTACGGGGGCTGGAGGAGGGGGGAGATGACTACCTCACGAAGCCCTTCCGGCTCGACGAGCTCCTGGCCCGGGTCCGCGGCCTGCTACGGCGGCGACGCTGGGACCGGGTGCCACGGGAGGAGGAGTCCCCCCGATCCGTCGCGATCGGGCGGGTGACGGCTCACTTCGACCGCTTCGAGCTCGAGACCCCGGGCGGGACGATCCGCCTCACGACGCGGGAGGCAGCCCTGCTGCGGGCGCTCGTCGAGCGGTCGGGACAGGCCGTCACCCGTGGTGAGCTGCTCGAGGACGTCTGGGGACTGCGGGCGGACACCAACACGCGCGTCGTCGACAGCTTCATCGTCCGGCTGCGGCGCTACGTAGAGGAGGATCCGGCGCGGCCCCGTCACATCCTTTCGGTGCGGGGCCACGGCTACCGGTTCGTCCCTTGATCGGGTACCCGTCTCGCATGACCCAGCGCCGCGTCTCGGAGCTGATGAATCCGAGCGTCGTCTGTCTCACGCCCGAGATGACGGTCGCCGACGCCCAGAAGCTGCTCGCCGCGCGGGGCGTGAGCGGCGCCCCCGTCGTCGATGCGAGCGGGCAGCCCGTCGGCGTCGTCTCCCAGAGCGATCTGGTGCGTCACCAAGCGCGGCGGATGACGGCGGCGCAGACGGGCCGCTTCTACAGCGACGTCGACGACTATCAGGACCTCGCCGACCTGCCGGTCGACCGTTCGCACACCCCCGTGGGTGAGCTGATGACGCCTCACGTCCACAGCGTGAGCCGCGACACGAGCGCCGCCGTCGCCGCGAGCGTGATGCGCGACCGGCGGATCCACCGGCTGATCGTGACCGAGCGTGGCCGGCTGGTGGGAGTGATCTCGTCGCTCGATCTGCTCCGGGTCGTGGTGGAGAACGGGTAGTCTCGACCCCTTGTCGCCCCCCGCGGTTCCGTGCGAAGCTCGTGGCATGGTCGACGCCCTGCGGATGCACGTGCTGCCGTCGCTGCACGATCCCGCGCTCGTTCTGGCCTTCGGCGGCTGGAACGACGCGGGCGAAGCCGCCACCGGAGCGGCGCGCTTCGTCGCCGACTCGCTCGGCGCCGTTCCATTCGCCGAGATCGATGGCGAGGAGTTCTACGACTTCACCGTCCGCCGCCCCGTCGTGCGTCTCGATCCGGCCGCGCGCCGGCGGATCGAGTGGCCCCGAAACGAGTTCTTGCTCGCGTCGCTCGACGATGAGCGCGAGATCGTGATCGGGATCGGCAGCGAGCCCCATCTGCGCTGGGGCGCCTTCACCGACCACGTCGAGCGCCTCGCAGACCAGGTCGGTGCCCGCCGGGTACTGCTGCTCGGCGCGTTCCTCGCCGACGTCGTCTATTCGCGCCCGGTCGGCCTCACGGGATTCGCCAGCGCGCCCGACCTGCTCGACAAGCTCTCGGTGCCGATCTCGACGTACCAGGGGCCGACGGGAATCGTCGCCGTCGTCGCCGACCGCCTGATGCGGAGCGGCCGCGAGGTGGTGAGCGTGTGGGCGGGCCTCCCGCACTACGTGAGCGTCTCGCCGAATCCGCGCGGTGCGCTGGCGCTCGTCGAGAAGCTCCGCGAGTTCCTCGGCGCGGACCTCGACGAAACTCCCCTCCGGGTGGCCGCGGCCGAGTTCGAGGAGCGCGTCTCGGCGCTGGTGGCCGCCGACCCGGAGATCTCCGAGTACGTCCGCCAGCTCAAGCGCCGGGAGTTCGCGCAGTAGGCTCCCCTACGGGGCGACCTCGATCGACTCCTCGACGAGCATCACCGGAATGCCGTCGTCCACCACGTAGAGAGCCCGGCCGTCCTCGCGGACGATCGCTTCGGTGATCGGCTTGGTGACCGCGTCACCGCCCCGGTTGCGGAGGTGCCCGGCGCGGATCTCGGCATTGAGCCGGTCGATGAGCTGCGCCGGCGCCGCCCGGAGCGGCTGCTTCGTCTCGGGGCAGACCAGGATCTCGAGGAGCTCGGCGGGGATCGTCATCGCAGCATCCCCGACGAGTAGTCGAGGATGCGCCGCGCAACGATCAGCTGGTTGATCTGCTGCGTCCCCTCGTAGATGTCGTTGATCTTGGCGTCGCGCATCCACTTCTCCAGGAGCGTCTTCTGCGAATAGCCGATCGGCCCCAGGATCTCCACCGCCTTCTGGGTGATCTTGGTGACCGCGAGGCCTGCCTTGGCCTTCGCCATCGAGGCCTCGAGATTGTTCCGCTTTCCATGGTTCAGCATCTTGGCCGCGCGCCAGGTGAGCAGGCGTGCGGCCTGGAGCTCCGCCTCCATGTCGATCACGTCGCGCTCGATCGACGTGAGTTCGTGGCGAGGGGCGTCGTAGCGCACCACGACCCCCTGTCGCGCCAGCTCGTCCCGCACGAAGTCGAGGGCCGCGCGGCCCACTCCCACCGCCATGGCCGCGACGATGGGGCGGCTGGCGTCGAAGGTCGCCATCGCGCCCTTGAACCCCTTGTCCCCCGTCTTCGTCGGGTCGGCCTTCTTGACCTCGGCGCTCCCGAGCAGGTTCTCCCGGGGGACGCGGCAGTCCTCGAAGATGAGGGTCGCGGTGTCCGACGCGCGGATGCCGAGCTTCTTCTCGCAGCCGACGAGCTTCATTCCAGGCGTCCCCGCCGGCACGACGAACGACTTGATCCCGCCGCGGCCGGCAGACTTGTCGACGGTCGCCCACACCACGACGAAGCCGCCAGCGTAGGTCGATGCCGCGTCTCCGGCGGTGCAGAAGATCTTGGTGCCGCGGAGGACCCACTCGTCACCGTCGAGTGTCGCGGTGGTGGTGATCGCGGCCGCGTCGGAGCCAGCGCCCGGCTCGGTGATCGCCATGGCGCCCCACTTCGGCTCTCCCTCGCCGTTGAAGGGGCCCATGAAGCGAGCCTTCTGCTCGTTCGTTCCCGCCGCGCCGACGGCCGACCCCCCGAGCGCCGGGCTCGGGATCCGCAGGTAGAGGCCGGCGTCACCCCAGCACAGCTCCTCGGCCTGGACGCAGACCTTCACGAAGCCGTCGTCGGGCCCGTCGAGCCGGGCGGGCGGCGTCGACTGGCTGCGGTCCCACATGAAACGGACGAACTCCCACGGCATCTCGTGCTCGTGGACGTCGTACTTGCGCGAGATGGGCCGCATCTGCTCCTCGGCGATGCGGTGGTAGAAGGCGCGTGACTTCTCGGTGTTCTCGGTCGGCTGGAAAGAGATCGGCATGGGTTCTCCTAGACGATCGTGAGCGCTTCGAAGAGCGCGAAGCCCCGCGCGTTCCGGAGGTGCAGCTCGGGGAGATAGTCGCGGATGTAGCCGTGGCCGCCGAAGACCTGGACCGCTCCGTCGGCCACCTCGAGGGCGACCCGCTGCGCCTGGTGTCGGGCGAGCGCCGCCTCGCGGGTGGCGTCCTGCCCCTGGTCGAGCTTCCACGCCGCCTCCCAGACGAGGAGCCGCGCGCCGTCGATCTCGATCGCCATGTCGGCCAGCTTGAAGGCGATGGCCTGCCGTGTGGCGATGGGCGCTCCGAACGTCTGCCGCTGCTTGGCGTAGTCACGGGAAACCTCGAAGGCGGCCCGCGCCAGCCCGACGGCCATCGCGGCGAGGCCCACGCGCCCGCGGTTGACCAGGGAACGAACGTCGCATCCGGCATCGCCGCCGAGCTTCGCCGACGCCGGGACGCGGACGCCGGCCAGGGAGAGCTCCGCGGTCGGCAGCGCGCGGATGCCGAGGTTCTGCTCGGGAGTGACCGTCGAGGCCCTTCGCGTCGCGGGGGACCAGGAAGGCCTGCGCGCGCTCACCGTCCGTGGCGGTCACGAGGACCGTGTCGCCCGCCGCCCAGCCAGGGGACGAAGCACTTCTGCCCGTCGAGGACCCAGTCGCCGCCTTCGCGGCGCGCCGTCGTCGCGGGCCGGAAGGGATCGCTCCGGAAGGCCGGCTCGACCAGCGCGAGGGAGCCCGGGACGAACGAGCCAGCGGTGAAGCGCGGGAGGATCTCCTGCTGCTGCTCGGGAGTTCCGAAGTCGGCGACGGGGAGCGCGATCAGCGTCGGCGACTGGACCGCCAGCGCGAGCGCGAGGTCGCCCCACGCCAGCTCCTCGGCGATGAGCGCTCCGGTGACTGCGCTCCGCTCGCCGCCGCCGCCGAACGCCTCGGGAAGCGAGTTCGCCGTGAAGCCCAGCTCGTGGGCCCCTTCGAGCAGCTCGGGGGCGATCTTCGCCGCCTCCTCGCACTCGCGCGCCTTCGGACGGATCTCGTTGGCGGCGAATTGCCGGACGGTGTCGACGATGAGCTGCTGCTCCTCGGTGGGCTCGAAGTCGATCATCGGATCCGCTCCACGATGGTGGTGATGCCCATACCGCCCCCGATGCACATGGTGACGAGCCCGGTCGCCTGATTTCGTCGCTCGAGCTCGTCGAGGATCGTTCCGATCAGCATTCCGCCGGTGGCGCCGAGCGGGTGGCCGAGGGCGATGGCCCCGCCATTGACGTTCACCTTCTCCGGGTCCATGTCGAGATCGCGAATCACCTTGAGAGGAATCGCCGCGAAGGCCTCGTTGATCTCGACGAGATCGATGTCCTTCATCGTCATCCCGGCCTTCGCGAGGCAGCGCCTGCTCGCGGGGACGGGCGCCGTCAGCATGATGACCGGCTCGTCGCCCGCCGTCGCCGTGGCGACGATCCTCGCCCGGGGCCGCAGGCCGTGCGCTTTCACGTAGGCGGGAGACGCAATCAGGACCGCCGACGCGCCATCGACGATTCCCGACGAGTTGCCCGCGTGGTGCACGTGCTCGACCCCGGAGATCTGCGGGTAGCGCTCCTTGGCGCGCGCATCGAACGATCGGGTGTCGCCCTTCGGGACGTACGCTCCCATGCCTTCGAAGGAGAGAGGAAGCTTCGAGAGGCTCTCGGCGGTGGTTCCCGCGCGCGGGTGCTCGTCACGGTCGAGAACGACCTTGCCGGACGCGTCGCGCACCGGAACCAGGCTGCGCGTCGAAGCGGCCCTCCTTCTGGGCGACGGCCGCGCGCTCCTGGCTGCGGGCGGCGAAGCGGTCGCAGTCGTCGCGGCTGAAGCCCTCGAGGGTCGCGATCAGGTCCGCCGAGATTCCCTGCGGCACCAGCGGATGGAGCTCGACGAGGTGCGGGTTGTGGCCGTCGAGGCCGGCGCCGTCGGCGCCCATCGGGCAGCGCGACATGCTCTCGACGCCGCCTCCGACCACCAGATCCTGCTGGCCCGCCATCACGCCCATCGCGGCGAAGTTCACCGCCTGCTGCCCCGACCCGCAGAAGCGGTTCAGCGTCACGCCGGTCGCCTCGTGGGACCAGCCCGCCGCCAGCACCGACATCCGGGCGATGCATGCGCCCTGCTCGCCGGCGGCGGTGACGCAGCCGGCGACGACGTCCTCGACGTCGCGCACGTCGATTCCGGTCCGATCCCGCAAGGCGTTCAGGCACTGCGCCAGGAGCTCCTGGGGATGGATTCCAGAGAGGGCGCCGCTGTCCTTCTTGCCCTTCCCGCGCGGGGTCCGTACGGCGTCGATGATGAAGGCCTCGCCCATGGCGCTCGTTCCTTTCGAGTTCGTTCTTCCGGTTCCAGTATTCCGCGTCGGAGTCGGGGATTGACTCCCGAGTCAACCAGCGAGGCTATCGCGTCAGCCCATTCCGCGCACAGCCGCGGCGACGCGGGCGGCCG
Organism: uncultured delta proteobacterium; assembly: GCA_963710635.1. Classification (GTDB taxonomy): domain Bacteria; phylum Myxococcota_A; class UBA9160; order UBA9160; family UBA9160; genus MYXO. The sequence goes on along the minus strand of CAVQAY010000004.1, from coordinate 2,249,584 downwards.
TCGGTACGTAGAGGTCCTCGAGGGCCGGGCTGAAGGGGACGGGCGCGTGCGGCGCCGTCACCCGCCGGACCGGAGCGTCGAGGAGATCGAACCCCCGATCGGCGCACAGCGCGGCGATGTCCGACGCGATCCCGCAGCGGGGCGGCGCCTCGTCGATCACCACCACCCTTCCGGTGCGGGCGAGCGATGAGAGGACCGTCTCGCCATCGAGAGGAGAGAGCGATCGGAGGTCGATGACCTCGGCGGCGGTGCCCTCGGCGGCGAGGACGTCCGCCGCTTCGAGCGCCACGTGGACGGTCCTGCCAACACCCACGAGTGTCACGTCTCCGCCGGTAGCGAACGACCGCGGCCTTGCCGAGCGGCACGGTGAAGTCGCCCTCCGGGACGTCGCCGGACGTGAACAGGATCGACTTCGGCTCGCAGAAGATCACCGGGTCGTCGTCGCGGATCGCCGCGAGCAGGAGCCCCTTCGCGTCCGCCGGGTTCGACGGACACACGGTCTTCAGTCCCGGAATCGCGGCGGTCATTCCGTAGAGCGACTGCGAGTGCTGCGCAGCGGCGCGAAGCCCGGCGCCGGTGACGGTTCGCACCGTGAGGGGTACGCGGGCCCTGCCGCCGAACATGTAGCGGAGCTTCGCAGCCTGGTTGAGCAGCGGGTCGAAGGCGACTCCCAGGAAATCCATGAACATCAGCTCGACGACCGGGCGAAGTCCCGTGAGCGCCGCGCCCACCGCTGCACCGAGGAATCCCATCTCGCTGATCGGCGTGTCGCGGACCCGCTCGGCGCCGAACCGTGTGTAGAGCCCCTTCGTCGCTCCCATGATCCCGCCCCAGGCCTCCTCGATTCCCTGGTCGGCGCGTCCGCCGCCGCCTGCGACGTCCTCTCCCAGGACGATGACGTCGGGATCGGACGCCAGGGCGAGATGGAGCGCCTCGTTGATCGCCTGAACCATGAGAAGCGGTCTCGGCATGCTCACGTCTCCTCGTAGGTCACGTACACGTCGGAAGTCAGCTCGGCGGGGTCGGGGAACGGGCTCGATTCTGCGAAGCGGACGGCGTCGTCGATCTCGGCGGCGACCTCGCCGTCGATGGTTCGGAGGTCCGTCGCCGCGAGCCAGCCCTCTCCGGCGGTGCGACGCTCGAAGGCTTCGAGGGCGTCGCGCTCCTGCCGCCAACGCTCGGCCTCCTCCTTCTTGCGGTACTGGAGGTTGTCGCCGACGTAGTGTCCGAAATACCGGTAGGTCTTGCACTCGAGAAGCGTCGGGCCGTCTCCGGCGCGCGCCCGTGCGATCGCATCTCCCGCCTTGGCGAAGACGTCGAAGAAGTCCATCCCGTCTGCAATCACTCCGGGCATCCCGTAGCTGGCTGCGCGGTCGGCGATGTCGCGAACCGGCGTCACGAACTCTGCGGGGGTGGCCTCGCCGTAGCCGTTGTTCTCGACGACGAAGATCGCTGGCAGCTTCCAGATGGCCGCGAGGTTCAGGCTCTCGTGGAACTGGCCTTGGTTCGATGCGCCGTCGCCGAAGAACGCGACGGAGACTCCGCCGGTCCGTCGGATCCGCGCGCTCAGCGCCGCGCCCACGGCGAGGGGGATCCCCGCGCCGACGATGCCGTTGGCGCCGAGCATCCCCTTCGAGAGGTCGGCGATGTGCATCGACCCGCCCTTGCCCTTGCAGGTCCCGGTCGCGCGGCCGAAGAGCTCGGCCATCATGCCCCGGACGTCGACGCCCTTGGCGATGCAGTGGCCGTGCCCGCGGTGGGTCGACGCGAAGTGGTCCCGGTCTCCCAGGTGCGCGGCGACGCCGGCGGCGACGGCCTCCTCGCCGGCGTACAGGTGGAGGAAGCCCGCGAGCCGGCCTGCGGTCACGAGCTCGGCGAGCTTCTCCTCGAAGGCGCGGATCCGTCGCATGCGGCGGTAGGCATCGAGCAGGCGCTCGCGGGGGAGCTCCATCGTTCTCTCCGGTGTGGGTTGGCGGTAGAGTGCCGTTTCTATGCCGCCGCCGCCGACGCTGGTCGCCATGCCGCGCCTGGGAATGACCATGCGCGAGGGGAGGGTCGTCGAGTGGCGGGTTCCCCCGGGTGGCGCCGTCGAGCGCGGGCGTCCGCTCCTCGTGATCGAGTCCGACAAGGCGGAGATCGAGATCGAGGCCCCTGCGTCGGGGTGGCTCCGCCACGTCTTCGTCGATCCCGGCGCGACGGTCCCCTGCGGAGAGCCCCTCGCGGCGCTGACGGCGACGCCGGACGAGCCCTTCGATGCCGCGGCGTTCCGGGAAGGCGCCGGGCTCGGCCGGGAGCGCGCTGCGGCTCCGGTCGTCGACCGGGCGCGTACGAGTCCCGGCGCAGGACGCCGGGGCGCGCGAGGGCCGCGCCGGAGCGCCGGTGACTCCCGCCGCCCGGCGCCGGGCAGCGGAGCTGGGGGTCGACCCGACCCGGGTGCCGGGAAGCGGGCCGGGTGGGCGCGTCACCCGTGACGACGTCGAGGCCTTCGCCGAGGCCCTCTCGGCGAGGCGCGAGGTGGCCCCCGGGGTTCGTCTCGAGGTGCGAGAGCGCGGCGAAGGGCCCCTCGTCGTCCTCATTCCCGGTTTCGGCAGCGACGTCACCGCCTTCGCGCGGCTCATCCCGTCGCTCGCGCGGACCCACCGGGTGCGCGCGGTGAACCTGCGCGGTGTCGGCCTCTCGGACGCTCCGGGCGACGGCCCCATCGACGTCGCGACGCTCTCCCGGGACGTGGCGGCGCTCGTCGGCGACGGCGCGCACCTGGTCGGGGCCAGCCTCGGCGCCGCCATCGCGATCGGCGTCGCTCTCGCGCACCCCGACCGCGTCCTCTCTCTGGCGCTGCTCACGCCCGTCGTCGTCCCGGACGGGCGGCTCCTCGCGGTCACCGCGGCCTGGTCGCGGCTCGCGGCGACCGCGTCGCCGGGCGACGTCGCCGCTTCCCTCGTTCCCTGGCTCTTCTCGGCGAATGCCCTCGGAGACGACCCGCGGCGCCGGCGCGTCGCCGAGGGCCTGGCGGAGATGGCCGTGCGGGTGCCGTCCGACACCATTCGGCGTATGGCGGAGGGGCTCGGCGCCTTCGCGGGCTTCTCGCGCGGCGACCTCGCTCGGCTGCGAATGCCGGTGCTGGTCGTCGAGGCCGAGGACGACGTGCTGACCCCCGGATCGGGAGCGGTCGCCGACGCGATTCCTGGCGCGCGGAGGCTTCGCCTCGACGGATGCGGCCACGCAGTCACCCTCGAGGCTGCAGCGCAGGTCGATGCCGCCCTGCGCGAACATCTGGAGCGGATCCAAGGAGGCGCGAGCATGGAGCGGGAGCAGCCCCGGCGGGTCGAGAAGCCCTGGGGACACGAACTGATCTGGGCGCACACCGACCGCTACGTCGGCAAGATGCTGGTGATCGAGGCGGGCAAGCGGCTCTCGCTCCAGTACCACGAGCGCAAGGATGAATCGATCCTGGTGGTGCGCGGGCGGCTACGCCTCGAGCTCGAGAACGACCGGGGAGTGCTGGTGACGCACGAGCTCGGCCCCGGCGACCACCGCAGGATCCCGACGGGTCGCAAGCATCGCTTCTCGGGGATCGAGCGCGTCGAGCTCGTCGAGGTGTCGACACCGGAGCTCGACGACGTGGTGCGGATCAGCGACGACTTCGGGCGCGAGGGCACCACCGAGCCGTGACTGGAAGTCCGTTTTCGAGAGACGCGATTTCGGCCTCCTCCGGTTCTGATTCGGCCGCGCTCGCGGGGGCTTGCGATGCGCCGCAGCGTCTTGACGCGACTCCCCTGAAGTAGTACCTACCGCGCGTCGTCGGCCGGCTCCCGCTGCCCGACCGCGGCGAACGTGTCCACAGCAACCGTCGAAGGCTGGTGCTCGCCAGCGACGACAGGCACCAGAGGGGGCCGACGCTCCGCATGAGCTGGCGATCGCTTCGTCCGTCTCGTTTCGCCGGCGTGCGCGGGTTGCTCGCGAGCCTGTCCTGCGCGGCGGCCGTTCTCGGCGTCTTGCCCCACGACGCGGCTGCCCAGGCCAAGTCGTCGGAGGCCGCCCACGAGGCCCAGCGCCTCGCGTCGGATCCGGCGCTCCCGGGGCCGAACCAGCCGATTCCCTTCAGCCACGCGCTCCACGCCGGCACCTACGGCATCGAGTGTACGTACTGCCACTCGGGGACCGACCGGTCGCGGGTGGCGGGCGTCCCGTCGGTGGAGAACTGCATGGGGTGTCACGCCCAGTTCGGTGGCGACCTCGAGGGCGTGCAGATCCTGAAGAAGCACTGGGACGAGAAGACTCCGATCGAGTGGATCCAGATCCATCGGCTCCCCGAGCATGTGAAGTTCCGGCACAACCGACACGTCGCGGCGGGCCTCGCCTGCCAGACCTGCCACGGTCCCGTCCAGGAGATGCACAAGGTCTACCTGGTGCCCGACCGCGTCTGGATGAACGGGATGCCCGCCCAGAAGCTCGAGATGGGCTGGTGCGTCAACTGCCACGAAGCGAAGAAGGCCTCGATCGACTGCCTCACGTGCCATTACTAGGCCGCACAAGGCCAGGACGAACACTGGATGCCCGAGTTCGATCGTCGTGATTTCCTGAAGCTCGTCGGTGTCGGCGCCGGCGCCACCGTTGCGAGCGCGTGCTCCGACCCGGTCGAGTACCTGATCCCCTACGTGGTCCAGCCCGAAGTGATCACGCCGGGGATCCCGAACTACTGGGCATCGACCTGCCGCGAGTGTCCCGCTGGCTGCGGGGTGCACGTGACGACCCGCGAGGGTCGCCCCCTCAAGCTCGAGGGCAACCCCGGCCACCCGGTCAACCGGGGCGCGCTGTGCGGCCGCGGCCAGGCGGGCCTCGGCCGGACGTACCATCCCGACCGCTTCCGGGGCCCCCAGACCCGGAGCGCCCAGGGAGAGCTGACGGCGGTGGCCTGGGACGCGGCGATCTCGGAGCTGGCGGCGAAGGTCAAGGCCGCGGGGGCCGGGACGTTCGTCCTCGGCGCCGATCCGGGGCCGGCGGCAGCCGAGCAGATCGACCGCTGGGTCGCTGCGGTCGGAGCCGGCGGGCGCGTCGTCTACGAGCCCTTCGCGCCGGAAGCGCTGCGCGAGGCGACCGACGCGGTCTTCGGCGTCGACTCCCTGCCGGTCTTCGATCTCTCGGCGGCGGATCTCGTGATCTCCTTCGGCGACGATCTGCTCGAGACCGGCGTCTCGCCGGTGGAGCACGCGCGCCAGCTCGCGGCCGCGCGAGACGCGCGCACGCGCAAGGACGGAGGGGCCCGTTTCGTCTACGTCGGGCCGCGGCTCTCGCTCACCACGTCCAACGCCGACGAGTGGCTCCCGGCGAAGCCCGGGACCGAGGGCATCCTGGCGCTGGCGCTGGCGCGGGTGGCGCTCGCGAGCGGAAAGGGCACGGCGTCGGACCGCGCGGCGCTCGGAAGCCTGCTCGATCCCTTCGATCCCCAGAGCCGCAGCGACACGGACGGGTGTCGATGCGCGGGCGATCGAGCGTGTCGGCCGCGCGCTCGCCGCGGCCAAGGCGCCGGTGGCGCTTCCTCCGGGAGTGGCGCTCACCAGCCGGCGGGCGACGGCGACGGCGTCGGCCGTCCTGATCCTCAATCAGGTGACGGGCGCAGTCGGCAAGGCCGTGAAGGTGCCGCCGGCCGGCCCCGCCGCCTCTCCGCGCGCGAGCTACCGGGAGATCCTGGCGCTCGTCGACGCCATGAAGAGCGGCAAGGTCCAGGTCCTCCTCATCCACGATGCCGACCCGCTCTACTCGCTCTCGCCGGCGACGGGGTTCGCCGAGGCCCTGGCGAAGGTGCCGTTCGTGGTGTCGTTCGCATCGATTCCCGACGAGACCACGAATCGCGCGCACCTGATCCTTCCTGATCACACACCGGCGGAGAGCTGGGGCGACGTCTCCCCCCGACCGGGAGTGCGTGGGATCGTCCAGCCGACGTTCCGGCCGCTGTACGACACGCGCGCGATGGTGGACACCCTTCTCGCCGCGGGGCGCGCCATGGGCGACGACGTGAAGGCGGCAGCTTCCCGGAGGGACATTCCGCGAGCTGCTGCAGCAGGCGTACGCCGGGCACGACTGGCGGACGGTGCTCTCGGCCGGTGGGGTGTTCGAGGAGATGCCGACCGCGCAGGGCCTGTCGCTCTCTCCGGGAGTCGCCCGGATCGAGGTCGCCGAGCCTCTGCTCGAGGGAGACGGCGAGTGGTCGCTCGTCGCCCATCCGTCGCCGCTGCTCTACGACGGTCGCGGCGCGAACCTGCCGTGGCTCCAGGAAGTGCCCGATCCGGTGACGAAGATCGGCTGGCAGTCGTGGGTCGAGGTGAGCAACGCCGTCGCATCGCGGCTCGGCGTCGAGTTCGGCGACGTGCTCGCGGTCGAGACCCCCTTCGGCCGCTTCGAGGCGCCGGTCGTGCCGCGGGGCGCGCTTCGCGACGACGTCGTGGCCGTCGCCATCGGCCAGGGGCACACCGTTGGCACCTACGCGTCGCGCGGCGGCAAGACGACCCCCGGAGAGCCGCGCGGCGTGAACGTGATCGCCGCGCTCCCGGCGGCGACCGACGAGTCCGGCGGGCGCGCGTGGCTCTCGACCCGCGCGAAGCTCTCGAAGACCGGGCGCAGCGAGCGGGTCGCCATCCAGCAGAAGTTCGACAACCAGCGCGAGCGGCAGCTCGGCGAGGCGGTTCCCGTCGCGGTGTTGGCGGCGGCTCCGCCGCCGGCGCCGGTGAGCGCGGCGCCCGACCCGCACGCCACCGCCGGCCACGGCGCGGCAGACGGGCACGCTGCGGCCGGCCACGGCGCACCGGACGCCCACGGGGGCCACGCCGAGGGGCATCACGAGATGCGGATCCCCTTCGACGCCGCGCTCGACGCGAGGCCCGACCTCCCGCACCGCTGGGGGATGACGGTCGACCTCGACCGCTGCACGGGCTGCAGCGCGTGCGTGGTCGCGTGCTACGTCGAGAACAACATCCCCGTCGTCGGCGAGGACCAGGTGATCCGCGGCCGGGTCATGTCGTGGATCCGCATCGAGCGCTTCGTCGGACGCGGCGAGGTCGACTACGTCACCGGAAGGCCGCCGATCCGCGACCGCAGCAAGCTCGGCGACGTCGACGTCCGGCACCTCCCGCTGATGTGCCAGCAGTGCGGCGCGGCGCCCTGTGAGCCGGTGTGCCCCGTGATCGCCACGTATCACAACGACGAAGGCCTCAACGGAATGGCCTACAACCGCTGCATCGGCACGCGCTACTGCGCGAACAACTGCCCGTACAAGGTGCGGCGCTTCAACTACTTCGACTACGCAGCCGAGAACTCGAAGTTCCCGTATCCGATGAACATCGGGCTCAACCCCGACGTCACGGTGCGCGGTCAGGGCGTCATGGAGAAGTGTACGTTCTGCGTCCAGCGGATCGCGCTCGGCCGGCAGACCGCGAAGGATCTCGGTCGCGCCGTTGCCGACGGCGAGGTGACGACGGCATGCGCCCAGTCGTGCCCGACCGACGCGATCGTCTTCGGGAACCTCCGCGACGAGAACAGCCGTGCGGTCGCCGCTCGGCAAGGATCCCGCCCGCGGCTACCACGCGCTGCACGTGCTCAACACCCGTCCCGCGGTCACCTACCTGGCGAAGGTGACCCGCGGCCCGGTCGAGGCCTAGATCATGACTCCGCCTCCCGCCGTATCCGTCGCCGAGCTGATGCGACCCGCTCCTGCGCCCGCGGACTCGGAGACCAACCGCGACCTCCTGGCCGTGATGGACAACCCGGGCCTCGGCTACTGGGGGCTCCTCGGGTTCTGCGTCCTGCTGGTCCACGTCGCCGGGGCGGTCTGGGTCTACCAGGTCTACGAAGGCCTCGGGATCGCCGGCTACGCGCACCCGATCTTCTGGGGCGTCTACATCGTCACCTTCGTGTTCTGGGTCGGTATCGCCCACGCCGGAACGCTGATCTCGGCCATCCTCTACCTGTTCCGGTCGAAGTGGCGAAACGCGATCAACCGCAGCGCGGAGGCGATGACGGTCTTCGCGGTCCTCACCGCCGCCCAGTTCCTCGGGATCCACGTCGGGCGGATGTGGAAGTCGCTATTTCATCCTGCCGTACCCCAACCAGCGCGGGCTGTGGGTGAACTTCAAGAGCCCGCTGGTCTGGGACACCTTCGCGATCTCGACCTACGCGACGACGTCGATCCTCTTCCTCTTCATCGGCATGGTCCCCGACCTCGCGATCGCGCGAGACCGCTCGAAGGGCTGGCGCAAGCTCCTCTACACCGCGCTCGCCCTCGGGCTGGCAGGGGACCTCCCGGCAGTGGAAGGCGCACAACCGCACCGTCCTCCACCTTTCTGGCCTCGCGACGCCTCTCGTGCTCTCGGTGCACAGCGTCGTGTCCTGGGACTTCGCGATGTCGATCGTCCCCGGCTGGCACGCGACGATCTTCGCCCCCTACTTCGTCGCAGGCGCCATCTTCTCCGGCTTCGCGATGGTGCTGACGGTGATGATCCCCGTCCGCCGGATCTTCGGCCTCGAGCGCTACATCACCGACTATCACTTCGACAACATGGCGAAGTTCATCCTCCTGACGTCGCTGATCGTCGGCTACTCCTACACAACCGAGTACTTCATCGCCTGGTACAGCGGGGTCGAGCCGGAGAAGACGTCGTTCTGGTACCGGGCCTTCGGGCCCTACTGGATCTCGGCGTGGACCATGATCCTGTGCAACGCGGTCTTTCCACAGATCCTCTGGTTCAAGAAGGCCCGCCTCCACCTTCCGACGCTCTTCATCGTCTCGGTGCTCGTGAACGTCGGCATGTGGTTCGAGCGGTACGTCATCATCATCACGGGGCTCTCCCGCGAATACGACCCGGCCGCGTGGAACGTCTACACGCCGTCGGCGCCGGAGCTCACGATCCTCGCAGGCAGCTTCGCCTTCTTCGGGATGTTCTTCCTCATCTTCATCAAGCTCTTCCCGGTCGTCGCGATCGCCGAGGTGAAGGAGCTCGTGATCCACGAGAAGGAGCACGAGGGAGAGTTCTGGGAGCATGCGCACGGATACGGGGAGACGCGCTGATGCCGACCCTGGTGGGAGTCTTCTCTCAGCCCAAGGACGTGGGCGTGCTGGCCGAGAAGCTTCGCGGCCGCGGCTTCACGGATCTCGAGATCTACTCGCCCGTTCCCTCGGACGAGCTCGACCGTGCGCTCGACCCCGGGCCGAGCAAGGTCCGCTACTTCACGCTCATCGGAGGCCTCACCGGCGCGGTCACGGGCTATGCCATGGCCGTCCTCATGTCCGAGGACTGGCCGCTCATCGTCGGCGGCAAGCCGATCTCGTCCTACGCGCCGTACACCGTGATCTCCTTCGAGCTCACCATCCTGTTCGGCGTACTGATGACCGTACTCGGAACGTTCCTCGTCGGCGGACTGCCCTACGGGAAGTTCGGAAAGACCGACGTGGCCTACGACCCGCGGTTCTCGGCCGAGGACTTCGGACTGGTGGTGCGCTGCGAGGAGCGCGACGTCGCCGAGATCGATGCGCTCCTCCGCGCCGCCAAGGCCAGGGAGGTGCGCCTTGTCGAGGCGTAGAACGCAGGGCCTCGCGGCGGCGGGCCTGGTCGTGGTCGCGATCGGCAACATGGGCTGCTGGGAGCAGTGGTCGTCGACCTGGTTTCCGCAGATGAAGCGCCAGATCGTCGCGCAGGCGTTCGAGAACAGCGGAGTCGAGGGGCACCCGCAGGGGTTCACGCCGCCGGAGGGCGCGATTCCGACGAACGGCCTCGAGACGCCGGCGACCCAGGTCGTCGAGGGCCTCGCGGGCCCGACGACCGGGATCCCCGACGACGTGGCCGATGGCCTCGTGAACCCGGTGGCGGCGGACCTCCGTTCGCTCGAGAACGGCAAGGTGAAATACGGCGTCTACTGCGCGCCGTGCCACGGGACGACCGGCGCGGCGGATGGCCCGGTGTCGAAGGTCTTCCTCGGCGTCCTGCCGCTCGTGGTCTCGAAGAGCCGTACCGATGGGCACCTGTACACGACGATTGCCTACGGACGGCGCCGCATGCCGGCCTACTCCCGGCTCACGCTGCAGGAGCGCTGGGACATCGTGAACTACGTGCGATACCTGTTCCCGACCGGTCAGGGCAGTGTCGCGTCGGCAGCGCAGGGCGGAGGCCGGCCGTGACCGCGATCAAGGAGCCGCTGGTGGAGATCGCACGGCCCCGGCCGATTCCGGTGGCGCTGGCGCTGCTGTGTCTCGCCTTCGTAGGCGTCGGAGCCCTCGCGTTCGGCTACGGCCTCTCGACGGACGCCGACACCGCCTGGCGCGCCTATCACGTCAACTTCCTCTACTTCGCGGGCCTCGCCCAGGGCGGGGTGGTGATCGCCTCCATCTTCGTGACCGTCGGCGCCCATTGGCCGGGCCCCGTCCGGCGGATCGCCGAGGGGCTCGCGGCGTGGGTGCCCGTTTCGCTGGTCCTCGGGATCATCGGTTTCCTGGGCCGCGATCACATCTATCCGTGGATCGCGGACCCGGTCCCGGCGAAGGCCGCGTGGCTGAACGTTCCGCGCCTCGTGATCGTCGACCTGGCGATCCTCGCGGTGCTGGCCGTGCTCTCGGTCCGCTTCCTCTACCACTCGGCGCGGCCGACGCTCCACGGCGTCGAGGCGACTGGCATTGCGCGCGGGCTGATTGCGCGGTGGACGCGGGGCTGGCGCGGGCAGGGCGAGGAGCTCGAGCGATCGGCGCGGAGCCTGCGGCGGATCGCGCCGGCCCTGCTGCTGGCGTACGCGTTCGGGTTCTCGATCCTCGCATTCGACCAGGTGATGTCGCTCTCTCCCATGTGGTACTCGAACCTGTTCGGCGCCTATTTCGCCTGGGGCGGGTTCCTGACGGCCGTTTCGGCGACGGCGCTCCTCACGGTGCTGCACCGCCGCGCTCCCGGCCTCGAGGGCGAGATCACCTCCGGCCGGCTCCACGACGTCGGGAAGATGATCTTCGCGTTCTCGATCTTCTGGATGTACCTGTTCTGGTCGCAGTACCTGCCGATCTGGTACGGGAACCTTCCGGAGGAGACGTTCTTTCTCGAGGCGCGTCTCGGGTCGCAGTTCTTCCAGAGCACCTGGGACATCGACTGGTCCCGGCTCGGGGAGCCCTGGGTGAAGCTCACCCTCACTGCGTGGATCGGGTGCTGGGTGGTTCCGTTCTGGGCGCTCCTCGGCCAGCGGCCCAAGCGGACGCCGGCGATCCTCGGCAGCGTCGCCGCGGTATCGATGGCCGGATTCTGGATCGAGCGCAACGTACTGGTCTGGCCGTCGCTGGCGCCGTCGGACCCGGGAGCGTGGGCAGGTCCGGTGCAGTTCGGCATCGCGCTCGGCTTCCTCGGCGCCTTCACGCTGGTCTACCTGGCGTTCACCCGGGTCTTCCCGTCGCTGGCGGTACCTCGACGAAGCTGACCCGGTGGGGAAGAGTCTCCGCGTGAGCGCGGAGAGTCTTTCGCCGGAGGTCGAGCGCTACGCGCTGCGCGGAGGCCGCCGGGCGCTCACGATCCACGCCACGGGCCTTCGCCACCGGGCCTCCTGGCTCGGTGGCGGCGAGACCTTCACCGAATTCGCCGAGATCACCGACCTGGCAGCCGGACCGAAGGGGCTGCGGATCGGCACCCGCAGGAGCGTGCTGCTGCTGTCCCGGCGCCAGTTCGCCGACGAGGCGGCGCCGGAGCAGATCGCCCGTTCGCTCGTGACGCGCATCGCTGCCATGCCGGGCGGCAGCCTGCAGCTCGCACGGATGGCTGCCGTCGAGCAGGTCGCGCGGCATGGCGCGCCGCTGCGCGCCACTGGCGTGGCGATGGCGCTGTGCGTAGGCACCTTCATCCTGGCCGCGGAGCTCGAGCCGGCGCTCCACGACGCCGGCCACTTCGGCACGACGCTCTTCTTCGCCGGAGAGCACTGGAGGATCATCACCGGGAACCTCCTCCACGCGGGCGCCGCTCACCTCACGCTGAACGTTCTCGGCCTCTGGGTGCTCGGAGGTCTCGTCGAGCGACCCCTCGGAGCGAGCCGGACGGCGATCATCATGGCCGCATCGGCGATCGGCGCCATGGGAGCCGGAGCGCTCGCAGGCTACGAATACGCCGTCGGCGCGTCGGGGATCGTGTGCGGGCTGATCGGCGCGGCGCTGCTGCTCGAGCTGCAGCGTCCGGAGCAGCTGCCGGCAGCGTGGCGGATCCCGCGCAGGCTGCTCGCGGTGGCGCTCGGTGTCGATGCGGCCCTCTCGATCCTCGTTCCCGCCGTGGCGGGCGCCGCCCACCTGGGAGGCTTCGTCGTCGGAGCCCTCGCGGCCCTGGCCGTCACGCCGCGCACCCTCGGCGCCACTCCGGCTGCTCCGTGGCACAAGGCGGCTGCCGCCGCGGCGGCGCTGCTGCTGATCGGCACGGGCGTGACCGTGGCGCGCGAGGTGGCCGGCGGTGCCGACGCGCTGGCGCAGGCGCGCCGAGCGGCTGCTCGCCCACCCCGAGGCTCCGGCGGTGATGCTCAACAACGCGGCGTGGATGATCCTCACGGGCACGGGCGCGACGCCGCCGCAGCTCGAGATCGCCCTCCGGTCGGCGCAGCGCGCCGTGGCCCAGAGCGATCGCGCGGACCCGAACTTCCTCGACACCCTTGCCGAGGCGCAGTTCCGCGCAGGCTTCGACGACGAGGCGCTCCAGACGATCGACGAGGCCATCGCGCTCGCCCCGGGTGAGGCCTATTTCGTCGAGCAGCGGCGGCGCTTCACCGGAGAGCGCGCCTTCGAAGACCGTCCGGAGCCGCCCGGCGCTCCGGTGTGGCCCGGAGAGCCCGAGATCGACGAGCCGCCGGATTGGCCGCGCGAGCCCTTCCCCGACGACGAAGAAGAAGGCGACACCCTCAGCGTGTGATCTCGGCGCCTTCCTCGGCAACGACGACCGGGCCCGTGAACGCCTCCCGGACGAGCCCCATGTACTGCCGGTCGTGGAGGGGCGGCGGGCGAAGGCGGACGAGGACGAGGGTCCCGATTCCGGCCTTCGCGGCGATCCGCCCGGCATCGGCGGCATGCGTGTGCCACGAGGCTTCGACGGTCGCTCGCTCGCCGCCGGCTCCTTCCGTCCGAACGATGCTCTCGACGGTGGGCGTGTGCATCGCCTCGTGGACGAGGAGGTTCGCTCCGCGGGCGAGCTCGACGAGCGCGTCGTGGCCGAAGCCGGAGCCGCTCACGACCGCAGAGCGCCGGCCGCTCTCGAAGCGGTAGGCGAGCGCCGGAAGCGGTCCACCGGGAAGGGCCGCCGCGCGGATCGCGAGCCCATCCCGGGTCTCGCTCCAGCCGTCGCCGATCTCGATCGCCTCGATACGCGCGCCTTCCGGCGCGGCTCCGACACCCGGCGACGCTGCGGCGATCGACGTGGCGTAGGCTCGTTCGAGACCGGCCGCGAGCGCACTCGTCCCGGGCGGGCCCACGACGCGTAGCGGCGCAGTCCTCGACGCCGCCCAGCCCGTGAGGAGAAGCTCGCCGAGGCCGACGACGTTCTCGGGGAGGAGACTGGTCAGCAAGACGGTGTCGGGCTGCGACAGCGGGATCTTGGCGCGGCGCAGCGCCTCGGCTGCCGCCCGCCCCGCATCGACGATCACGAGTCGCTCGCCGGCGCCGACTCCGATCACGGGTCCCAGCCGGTCAGGGTCCTCCTGCGCGGCTCCCGTCCCGGCCGCGATCACCGTGAGCGTCTCGAAGCTCCGCGGCTCGAGGACGCCGACGCGTTCGGTCAGATCCTGGAGCCGCGATGCCTCGAACGAGAGGACCCAGCTCACGCCCGCAAACAGGGCGATCAGTACGAAGAGGACGACGCGGCCCCTCAATCGAAGACCACCGTCTTGTTGCCGTACACCAGTACACGGTCGTCGACGTGCCAGCGGACCGCGCGCGCGAGGACGGTTCGCTCGAGGTCGCGGCCCTTGCGCACCAGGTCCGCCGGCGAGTCCCGGTGGGACGCGCGCGCGACGTCCTGGTCGATGATCGGTCCCTCGTCGAGGTCGGTGGTCGCGTAGTGCGCGGTGGCGCCGATCAGCTTGACGCCGCGCTCGTAGGCCTGGTGGTAGGGCTTGCTCCCGACGAAGGCCGGAAGGAACGAGTGGTGGATGTTGATGATCCGTCCGGGCCAACGCTCGACGAACTCCGCCGAGAGCACCTGCATGTAGCGGGCGAGTACGACGAGGTCGATGCCGCGGGCTTCGAGGAGCTCGATCTCGCGCTGCTCCTGCGCGCGCTTGCTCCCGGCCGTGACCGGGAAGACCTGGTACTCGACGCCGAACTGCCGGGCCACCGGCTCGAGGTCGGGGTGGTTGCTCACGACGAGCGAGATCTCGCAGGCGAGCTCTCCGGCGCGGTGGCGCAGCAGCAGGTCGTAGAGGCAATGGTCGGTGCGGGAGACGAAGATCGCCAGCCGTTTGCGCTCGCTGGCGAGACGGAGCTGCCAGCGCATCTCGAACCGTCCGGCCACCTCGGCGACGGCCCGCTCGAGCCCGGTCCGGTCGACGTGGATCTCGGAGAGGTCGAAGCGGATCCGCTGGAAGAACTGCCCGGCCACCGGGTCGGTGTGCTGGTCGGCGTCGAGGATGTTGCCGCCGAGGCCGTAGAGGAGCTGGGCCAGGGCGGCGACCAGCCCCCGCCGGTCGGGGCAGGAGACCAGCAGGGTGGCGTGGGCAGGGGAGGCCGGTGCGCTCATGGGAGCCCGATCCTAGCGCCGCAGCAGACCGCGGCGCCCCGGCTGCGTGGCGAACGCCCCCGGCTTCGGTACGTTTCCAGGGTCAGGGGATCACACTCGTCCCCGAGTTCCGTCCGGAGCTTCCCGCCGCGCAAGCGTTCGGGCAGCGGCCGCAAGGGCGGCCTCCGTCGGACGGGGCGACCCGAGGCGGCGGTTACGGCGACCCCCGTACTCGGGACCCGGAAGCGGGGTCTGGGCCCCGCTGGGTGTCTTCCACGCCGGGATGGAGGTGATTCGGTGGAGAAATGTCCCACTACGGCGAGTGAGGTGGTGGCGTCCTAGGACTGCCCGCACCGAATCGCATGATTCGTCTCGGTGTAGACGGGGACGCGAGTTCCCAGAGCCACCGACCCCAGGGGCGCGGACGCCGTAGCCGCGATGGAGCCACCGGCTCTACTCCTGGGGTTTTTCTTTCTTATGCTGCGCGTCCATGCGCGTAGACGTCAGCCTCGATCCCCTCACGCCCCTCGCCTTCCTCGAGCGCACCGCGCGCGTCTACCCGGAGAAGACGGCGGTCGCCTACGGCGCCCGCCGCTGGTCCTGGGCGGAGTTCTCCGATGCCGTGGGGCGGATGGCGGGCGCGCTGCTGCGCGCCGGCGTCGAGCCCGGCGACCGGGTGGCGTTCCTCGCCCCCAACGTTCCCGAGCTGCTGGCGGCCCACTTCGCCGCGCCGCTCGTCCGCGCTCCGCTCGTGGCGATCAATACGCGGCTCTCGGCCGATGACGTGGGCTACATCCTCGACCACTGCGGTGCGAAGGTCGTCTTCGTCGATCCCGAGCTGGCGCCGCTGGTGGGGCGTGCTGCGAACGGGCGCGCTCGTCGTGAGCGTCGAGGACCCGGAGGCCGGCGTCACCGGGTCACCGCTCGGGGGGCCTACCACCGCCGAGTTCACCCTTGGCGCGGCGCCGGTCCCGGTTCTGGGCGCCGTCGACGACGAGAACCGCATCCTCTCGATCAACTACACGTCGGGCACCACGGGCCGCCCGAAGGGAGTCCTCTACACCCACCGCGGCGCGTACCTGAACGCCCTCGGAGAGGTGATCGTCCACGGCCTCGGGCGCGATTCGGTCTTCCTCTGGACGCTCCCGCTCTTCCACTGCAACGGCTGGTGCTTCCCCTGGGCCGTCACGGCCGCCGCCGGCACCCACGTGATGCTGCGGCGGGTCGACCCGTCGGAAGCGCTCCGGAAGATCACCGAGGAGAAGGTCACCCACCTGAACGGAGCGCCGACGGTGCTGCTCATGCTCGCCGAGGCGCCCGGCGCGAAGGGGCTGCGGTTCGACCCGCCGCTGCGCGTCGCCACGGGCGGAGCACCGCCGTCTCCGACCTTGCTTGGCCGCATGGAGCAGATGGGGGTGCGGATCGTCCACCTCTACGGGCTCACCGAGACCTACGGCCCCCACGTCACCTGCGAGATGCAGCCGGGCTGGGAGGGCCTCGACGTCGAGGGGCGTGCGCGCGTGATGGCGCGGCAGGGGGTTCCTCACGTGACGGCGACACATCTTCGTGTCGTCGACGAGGCGATGCGCGACGTCCCCGCCGACGCTGCGACCCTCGGTGAGGTCGTGATGCGGGGCAACAACGTGATGCTCGGATACTACGAAGATCCGGAGGCCACGGCGAAGGCGTTCGCCGGAGGATGGTTCCACTCGGGGGACCTCGGCGTCGTACACCCCGACGGCTACATCGAGCTGCGCGACCGCAAGAAGGACATCATCATCTCCGGCGGCGAGAACATCTCGACCATCGAGGTCGAGCACGCGATCGTGAAGCACCCATCGGTGCTCGAGTGCGCGGTCGTGGCGATGCCCCACGAGAAGTGGGGTGAGGTGCCGAAGGCGTTCGTCACGCTTCGCCCCGGCGCAGCGCTCACCGAAGACGAGCTGATCGCGTTCTGCCGCGAGCGGCTCGCGCACTTCAAGTGCCCGAAGGCCGTCGAGTTCTGCGAGCTGCCGAAGACCTCGACCGGGAAGATCCAGAAGTTCCGCCTCCGGGAGAAGGAGCGGGCGAGGTGCTAGGCTCGGGGAGACGCGCGCTCGGTGCGTGCGAGTCCGTGCTGGAAAGGGCCCGATGCCGACGCTGACCCTCCCGCCGCCCCTGCGCGGCCCCACCCACGGCACGGCCCACGTCGAGGTTTCCGGCGGCACCGTGCGGGAGTGCATCGAGGCGGCCGAGGAGCGCTTTCCGGGCCTTCGTGCCCAGATCCTGACGCCGGACGGCGGCGTCCACCGGTTCGTTCGCCTGTTCCTGAACGGCGCGTCGCTGTTCGCGTCGGATCTCGACCGGGCCGTCGGGCCGAAGGACGAGATCGCCGTCCTGGCCGCGATCGCCGGGGGCTGACGGGCCGGAACCATCACCCGGCGCACGGCTCTGGTAGCCTCGCCGGACACCGAGGGAGACGTTCATGACCGAAGCCAAGGGGGAGACCGGGGATCGCCTGATCCGGGTCGACATGACGGGCCAGACCGCTCGCTTCGAACCGTTCCCTGCAGCGTGGCGGCTCCTCGGCGGGCGCGCGCTGTCGGCGAAGATCCTCCTCGCCGAGTGCGACCCGACGTGCGACGCGCTCGGCCCGAAGAACGTCCTGGTGATGGCGCCCGGGGTGATGTCCGGGACGGCGGCCCCCACCTCGGGACGCATCTCCATCGGCGGCAAGAGCCCCCTCACCGGAGGGATCAAGGAAGCGAACGCGGGGGGGAACCCCGGGCAGGATCTCATGAAGATCGGCGTCCGCGCGATCGTCGTCACGGGGCAGCCGGCCGACCCGGAACGCCGCTTCGGCCTCGAGGTGACCGCCGACTCGGTTCGCGTCGTTCCTGCCGACGAGCACAAGGGAAAGTGGAACTACGCGCTGTGCGAGGCCCTCGGCAAGACGTACGCGACCGCATCGTTCATCTCGATCGGTCCTGCGGGCGAGATGCGCCTGAAGGGCGCGTCGGTGGCGTGTACCGATGGCGACTCTCGCCATCCGGCGCGCCACGCAGCGCGCGGCGGGCTCGGTGCCGTGATGGGGAGCAAGGGCCTCAAGTTCGTATCGGTCGACGCCGGCAAGCGCCCGGTCCGCCGCCCTGCCGACATGAAGGCCTTCATGGACTTCTGCAAGACCTACACCCGCGACTATCTCGCCGGGCCGCAGATGTTCAAGACCGGAACCAGCTCGGTGGTGCCGATCGCCAACATGCTCCACACCTTTCCGACGCGGAACCGCACCGCAGGCCAGTTCGAGCACGTGGCGAGCCTCGATGGAGCGCGGATCGTCGAGAGCTTTGCGACCCGCGGCGGCGGCATGCACAACTGCATGACCGGCTGCATCGTGAAGTGCAGCAACATCGTCAACGATGCGCAGGGCCGGTACAAGACCTCGGCGCTCGAGTTCGAGACGTTGACCCTGCTCGGCGCCAACTGCGGAATCGCGAGCTGGGAGGACGTCGCCGACCTCGACCGCCTCTGCGACGAGATCGGCCTCGACACCATCGAGACCGGCGCTGCGATCGCGGTCTACATGGATTCGGGCGGGATGGAGTTCGGCGACGCCGACGGTGCGAAGCGGATCCTCCGGGAGATCGCCGAGGGCACCGAGCTCGGCCGTGCCATCGGCAATGGCGCCCTGTCCATCGGCCGCAAGCGGAAGCATCATCGGATTCCCGTGGTGAAGGGGCAGTCGATCCCGGCGTGGGATCCGCGACCGCTCAAGGCGACGGGCATCACCTACGCGACGAGCGCGATGGGCGCCGACCATACGGCCGGCCTGATCGTCAACCCGGGAATGCCGGCGGACCAGTACGCGCGCGCCTCGCAGGAGTCGCAGCTGGTGAACGCGGCGTGCGACTCGTCGGGCTTCTGTCAGTTCCTCCAGCCGACCCTCGCCGAGATCGCGAATTTCTACACGCTGCTCCTGGGCGAGGAGATCGCTCCCGAGAAGGTGGCGGACATCGGGTGGCAGTGTCTCGTCGACGAGTGGGCGTTCAACGACGCGGCGGGCTTCACGAAGGCCGACGACGACCTCCCGGCGTGCATGAAGGAGGACGGCGTCGGCCCGAACGGCGTCATGAAGTTCGACGTCCCGGCCGACGTCATCGCGCAGGCGAAGGTGAAGATGCCGTACCGCAAGGAGATGTTCGCCATCAAGGCGACGGGCTGATCCCGGGCGCCCACGGGCTTCAGGCGCCTCGAGCGGGAATCGTGCGTGACGTTCGCATGCAGGGCTTCGCATCCCGTGCCGACGTCGAGGACGTCGAGGGCTTCCTCGCCCGGGAGGTGACGGCGCTCGCGGCGGAGGGGGTCGATCTCGCCGGCTGTGCGGGCCGCGTCCTCGCCGAGGACGTCCGCTCGCGGGTCGACGTGCCGGGCTTCGACCGCTCGGCGATGGACGGCTACGCGGTGCGGGGCGAGGACACCTTCGGTGCGTCGGACTACGACCCGGTCCGGCTCGCGCTGCGCGGAGAGTCGATGCCCGGCCGGCCCTTCGCAGGCGCCATCGGCCCCGGCGAAGCGGTTCGCATCATGACGGGTGCCCCGCTTCCGGCCGGCGCCGACGCGGTGGTGATGGCCGAAGCGGCGGCAGAGCAGGGCGATGCGGTCGACGTACGCGAAGCGGTGCCGCCGCGCAAGCACGTCGGCGCGCGCGGCGAGGATCTGCGGCGCGGCGACGTGGTGCTCCGCAGGGGAAGGCGCCTTCGGCCGCAGGACGTAGGCCTTCTTGCGTCGATCGGTGAGCCGCGCGTCGTCGTGCGTCCGCCGGCCGCGGGTGGGATTCGTCATCACGGGAGACGAGCTCCTGCCGGCCGGCTCGGCTCCCGACGGCTCCCACATCGTCGACAGCAACAGCGTGATGCTGCGCGCGCTGGTCGCGCGGGACGGGGGTGAGGTGCTCCCCTTCGGGCTGCTGCCCGATCGCGAAGACACGATCCGGGCAGTGCTCTCGGCGCCGGGAGCCGACGTCTTGCTGGTCTCGGGGGGTAGCTCGGTGGGCCGCGAGGACTTCGCCCCCGGCCTCGTCGCGCAGCTCGGCTCCCTCGACTTCCACGGCATCGCCATGCGTCCCTCGAGCCCGGCCGGCAGTCGGCCGCATCGGGCGGGCGTGGGTCTTCCTGCTGCCGGGCAACCCGGTGAGCTGCCTGTGCGCCTACGACTTCTTCGCCGGTCCCGCGATCCGGTCGCTCGGCGGCCGCTCGCGCGCATGGCCCCACCGCCGGGTGCGGCTCCCTCTGGCCCGCAAGATCAGCTCCGCCGTCGGACGGACCGATTACGTGCGCGTTGCCATCGAGGAGGGCCGCGTGGTTCCGCTCGCGACCAGCGGCGCGGCGATCCTCTCGTCGACGGTTCGAGCGGCTGGCTTCGTGATCGTTCCGCGGGCGCGCGAGGGGATGCCCGAGGGGGCCGAGGTCGACGTCCTGCTCTACGACGACGAGCCGGAGGCGGCGTCGTGAGGCAGCGGCAGTTCCTCGAGGTACTGGACCGCGACGAGGCCGAGCGGGTCTGGCACGCGGCGCTGGATCTCGCGCGGCTTCCCTCGGAGACGGTGCCGCTCGACGAGGCCCTCGGACGGGTCCTCGCCGAGGATGTCCGGGCGGAGGTCGACGTTCCGGGATTCGACCGCTCCAACATGGACGGCTTCGCCGTCCGTGCGGCGGATACCTTCGGCGCCACCGAGTCCGCGCCGGTTCGCCTGCGCCGGAGCGGCGAGTCGATCGCTCCCGGGATGGCGCCGGCGCAGGAGGTGATTCCCGGTACTGCGAGCACCATCGCCACTGGCGGCATGCTGCCCCGCGGCGCCGATGCCGTCGTGCCCGTCGAGGACACCGATCTAGACGACGGCGGGACCACCGTCGTGGTGCGTCGCGCGACGGCTCCGGGGGGGGCGGTGTCCTTCGCCGGCACCGACATGGGGCGCGGCGAGACGGTGATCTTCTCGGGAGCCCGGCTCACGTCCCGCGATACCGGCGTACTCGCCGCCATCGGGAGGGACCGCGTCGCGGTGGTTCGCCGGCCGCGGGTCGCCATCGTCTCCACGGGCGACGAGATCGTCGCGCCGGGAGAGCCCCTCCGGCCCGGCTTCGTCTACGACAGCAACGCGCAGGTCCTCTTCGATGCGGTGCGCGAGATCGGAGGAGATCCCATCTTCGCCGGGAGGATCCGCGACGACGAAGCCGCGCTGCGGGAAGGGCTCGCACGCGCCCTTGCCGGCGCCGACGTCGTCCTGCTCTCGGGTGGGACATCCAAAGGAGAGGGCGACCTTTGTGCGCGGGTCGTCGGCGAGCTGTCGCCCGGGATCCTCGTCCACGGCGTCGCGCTCAAGCCCGGAAAGCCGATCTGCCTCGCGGCAGCGGGCCGTCGCCCGGTGGTCATCCTGCCTGGCTTCCCGACCTCTGCGGTCTTCACCTTCCACGAGCTCGTCGCTCCGGTGATCCGCCGGCTCGCAGGCCTTGCTCCCGAGCGGCGCGAGACCACCCCGGCCCGGCTCGCCGTGCGAACGAACTCCGAGCGTGGCCGGCTCGAATACCTGCTGGTGGGGCTCGTTTCGCAGCCGGGCGGCGCGCTCGCGGCGTACCCCATGGGCAAGGGCAGTGGGAGCGTCACGGCCTTCAGCCGCGCCGATGGCTTCGTCCGCATTCCCCGGAACGTCGAGCAGCTCGCCGCAGGTGAGCGCGTCGACGTGACGCTCATCGGCCGCGAGCTGGCCGTCGCGGACCTCGTCGTGATCGGAAGCCACTGTACGGGCCTCGATCTGCTCGCGAGCGCGCTCGCGCGCGAGGGCTTCTCGGTGAAGGTCCTGGCCGTGGGCTCCCAGGCGGGTCTCGCCGCCGCCGTGCGCGGCGAGTGCGACGTAGCGCCGATCCATCTGCTCGACGCGGCGAGCGGGCGCTACAACACGCCCTTCCTCTCCGAAGGCCTCGTGCTCGTTCCGGGCTACGTCCGGATGCAAGGCGTCGTGACGCGGCCCGGCGAGACGCGCAGCGTCGAGGAGCTCCTCGCCGATCCCGGTGTACGGATGGTGAATCGCAACCGTGGGAGCGGGACGCGCGTCCTCGTCGACGAGCTGCTCGCCGGCCGGAGGCCGCCGGGCTACGTCCACGAGCCCCGCTCGCACTACGCCGTCGCCGCCGCCATCGCCCAGGGTCGTGCCGACTGGGGTGTCGCCATCGAGACCGTCGCCCGCGACGCGGGCCTGCGGTTCACCGCCCTGCGCGCCGAGTCCTACGACTTCGCCGTTCCCGAAAGCCGCCTCGGGCGACCCGCGGTCGTCGCCTTCCGGCGCCTCCTCGAGCCGGGGAGCGACCTGCGGCAGGGGCTCGAGGAGAGAGGCTTCCGGATGCCCCCCGTTGGCGTGGCCGAGGTGACGGTGTGAGGCATTCGCTTCGTATGGGCTCTCTCGCCGTTCTGGTCGCCGTCGCGCTGGACGCCAGCATCCTGCGTGCCGAGGAACGCGCGATGCGGGAGGTCGTCCTCGCAACGACGACCAGCGTACAGGACGCGGGCCTTCTCGGCGTCCTCCTGCCACCGTTTCGCGAGAAGACCGGGATCGATGTGAAGGTGATTGCGGTCGGGAGCGGCGCCGCGCTGCGGCTGGCGCGCGACGGAAACGCCGACCTCGTTCTCGCCCATGCTCCGGAGGGCGAGGAGAAGCTCGTCGCAGAGGGTGTCGTCCTCGATCGCCGGGCCCTCGCCGAGAACTTCTTCGTGATCGCCGGCCCGGACGGCGACCCGGCGCAGGTGCGCGGCGCACCCACCGCAGCCGACGCAGTACGCCGGATCGCTGGGGCGAGGGCTCCCTTCGTGAGTCGTGGCGACGATTCGGGAACGCACCAGCGCGAGCGCGAGCTCTTCACACAGGCGGGTCTCGGGCAGGATGCCGCGTGGCCTGGACTGCTCCGGACGGGGGCCGGCATGGGGCAGACGCTGCTCGTGGCGGGGGAGAAGCGCGCGTACGTTCTCACCGACGGCGCCACCTTCCGCGCCTTCCGCGAGCGGACGGGGCTCGCTGCGCTCACGGGCCGTGATCCTGCGCTGCGAAACGTCTACTCGGTCCTCCGGGTCGACCCGGAGAAGTTCCCGCCGGGCCGGATCCATTCCGCCGAGGCACAGCGGCTCGCCGAGCACCTCCTCTCGGCCGAGATGCGAGATGCGATCGCCCGCTTCGGCGCCGCCGAAGGCGAGGGGCCGCTCTTTGCTCCCGCTCGCCGGTGTGCCATGAGCGAGGCGTCGCTCTCGCCGCTCGTCGAGATTGCGCTGCGGACCCTTGCCGTCTCCGGGTGCGCCCTCGCGCTCGCCGTCGCGCTCGGGCTCCCGGTGGGTCTCTACCTCGGCGGGCGCCGCTTCCGGGGCCGCGGCGTCGCCGTCTCCCTGGTGAATGCGGCGATGGGGCTTCCCCCGGTCGTCGTCGGGCTCGTCGTCGCGATCCTCCTCTGGCGAAGCGGCCCCCTCGGATCGCTCGGCCTCATGTACACGCCGGTGGCGATGGTGATCGCGCAGGTGGCCATCGCGCTCCCGCTGGTGGTCGGCATCAGCCATGCCGCAGTCGGCGCCCTCGGCCCCGAGTGGGGTCTCCAGGTCCGCGCGCTCGGGATCCACGGGGCGCGCGCCCTCTGGCTCCTCCTTCGCGAGACCCGGCTCGGACTGCTCGCCGCCGTCATCGCCGCTCTCGGCGGGATCCTCTCGGAGGTGGGCGCCGTCATGATGGTCGGAGGCAATCTCGAGGGACAGACGCGCGTTCTCACCACCGGAATCCTCATGTACACACAGATGGGTCGATTCCACGAGGCGCTCGCGCTCTCGGCCGTCCTGCTCGGGATCACCTTCGTGCTGGCAGGGACCCTCACCGCCGTGCAGCAGGCGGGGCGCCGATGATCGTGCCCGGCGGCACCCCACGATGAGCCACGTCGCCCTCGAGGCGCGCGACCTGCGCGTTCGCCCCTTCGCGGGCAACGGGGAGCGTTCGGGATCGCCGCGGGGCTTCGTCCTCGAGGTCGACGCGCTCGACCTGCACGAAGGCGAGGTGCTGGCCGTCCTCGGCCCGAACGGGGCGGGGAAGAGCACGCTCCTGCGGACCCTCGCCGGCCTCGAGCGTCCCGACCGCGGGATCGTCGTCGCGCGGGCCATCGGAGCCGTGGCGATGGTCTTCCAGCGGCCCGTGCTCCTCACGGGGTCGGTGGCGTGGAACGCCGAGCTGCCGCTCTGGGGAGCGCGGATGCGGCGGGGCGAGCGGCGCGCCCGCGCGTCACGCGCTCTCTCGCACTTCGGGCTCGAAGGCTTCGCGGGGCGGCGCGCGGCGACGCTCTCGGGCGGCGAGATGCGGCGGCTCGCCCTGGTGCAGGCGTTCGTCCGCGAGCCCGCGGTGCTCCTGCTCGACGAGCCCTTCGACGATCTCGATGCCCGGGCGCAGGAGCAGCTCTGCGCCGATCTGCGCGAGGTCCTCGGAGCGAGCCGGGTCGCCGTGGCGCTCGTCACCCACGATCTGCGCCAAGCCATGCTGCTCGCCGACCGGATCGCCGTCCTCGTCGGCGGACGCCTCGCGCAGGTGGGGCCGCGTGACGACGTCCTCGCTCGCCCCGTGAGCGCCGAGGTCGCGCGCCTGGTGGGCATGGCGAACCTGCTCCCGGCCGCCGTCGTCGGCCGGGACGAAGAGGGCTTCGCGCGCGTAGAGGTCGCTCCCGGGTGCATGCTGCGCGCAGTCTCGGACCTGCCGCCCGGCGCGCGGGTTCTCGCGGGAATCCGGCCCGAGCACGTGAAGGTCGACGTCGGCCGCGGAGAAACCTTCGTCGTCGGCAAGGGCACCGTCGCCCGCACACTTCACGACGGCGTCCTCGCAACCGCGTGGATCGCCTGGGCCGGTCACGAGCTGCGAACCGTGGCGATCTCGGGCCGCGGCCTCGGCCACTCGCTGCGCCGCGGCGACCAGGTGTCCTTCGCCATCCGGCCCGAGGACGTTCACCTCGTTCCGGAGTGACGCGGGCGAGAGCCCTACGCCGCCAAGCAGCTACTTCGCGGTCTTGCCCCGGCCGTAGCGGCGGCGGAAGCGGTCGATGGCTTCCGAACGCATAGCGCCTCGGTTGCTTGCCAGGAAATGGGACAGAGTCCCGACAGAGATGCGGCTCCCACTCCGCCGCTGCCTCCTGGCTGACCCGGACACCTCGCTGGCTTCGCGCGAGATTGTGTAGGATTGTCGGGCGAACGCCGGGGCCTTCCGAGGCCCCGAGGGAGTGTGAGAGCTTGGCAGTAGACGACATCGACGTCTTGAGGGACGAGCTGCCCGATCTTTTCGAGCCGAGATCGCGCGACGGATTGTTCCCCGACGACTACGTCCTCATCCCCGTGAAGGATCCGGAGCGCGGCAACCTCATCGAGTCCGACCTGATGGATCAGGATCCGGACGCGATGGTGGAGAGAGAAGGGGGCGTCACATACGATTCGACGCCAGGTTTCGTTCTCGACCCGCACGAGCTTCCGCCGGTCGATTCCAGCCTCGGCATCTTCGCCGGTGGCTACCGACAGCAAGACCCGGAGGAACCGGTTCCTCCGCCGGACGCCATGGCCTTCTACCTGCCCTTCCACTTCTTTCATCCGCGCTGGTGGGGAATCTACTTGCTGGCGGAGGCGATCGAGGAATTCGGCGACTGGATTTCTCGCCGCTCCAGTGGACAGCTCTCTCGCGCAGAAGGCTTCGTCGTGGCGCGGCTCTTTGCGTATGGCCACGAAGCGTTCCATCACGGTGTCGAGGTATTCGCGACGCGCCTCGAGCTCGCGCATCGCGAGCCCCTCTACCGCACGGGCTTCACGAGGTTCTTCACGCGAGTGATCGGATCGGATGAGTGTGTCGAGGAAGCGCTGGCAAACGCGGCGGCACTCCAGAAAATTGGGGAGCGCGCATTCAAGAAGCCGAATGATCCCGCGAAGCGGCGAGTGGCGCTCCGAATCCTGCACGAGTACGTCAGGTCGTGTCCCCCCGGCTATCGGCTCGGTTCGAAGCTGGCTGGGGACAAATCGTTCGTTCGCGCACGCAACGGCTTCGCGGAGCAGAACCTCCGCGAAGCCGTGCCGACTGTCCCCGGCCGCAGTGCCGGGATCTGGTCGGCGTTTCCGCATGCGTTCGGGGGGATCTCGCGAGTCACGAGCCGCGTCAACTACCTCGTGCCGCGAGCCTCTCGCATCGCCCAGCGATCGCCGCTTGCGCTCCGCTACCTCCGGCACCGCGACGTGGTCCGCAAGCTCGAACGTCTGGCGGGCTGTCGATTCGTCCGGCAAACGGGTGGCCATGAGATCTGGGAAACCCCGGCGGGCCACCGCTTCCCGATTCCGAACCACCGCACCGAGATCGCCGACGGGACTCTCAGGGCGATCCTGAAGCAGGCAGGGCTCGACATGTCGGTCCGGGAGTTCATGAGTCCTCGGGGCTGAATAGGCCGGCGGAACGGCATTCCTCTCAGCTGGTGCCGCGACCCTCGTTCCGTTGTTACGCCTCAGCCCGAATCTCTGCCACCAGCCCGGCGCCCCGTGCGAGGTCGGGTGCGCGAAGCTCGACCACGGCCCAGCCGAGGCTGCCCGTGCGCAGCCGGTCGCGGATCGCGCGATCGCGACGTAGGCGCTCTCCCTTGTGGAAGGCGGCGCCGTCGACGTAGATCGCTACCCGCGCGCCCTTCACGACGAAGTCTGCGGCGCTGATCGCCCTCTCGCCGTCGGCCGGAGCGACGGGCACCTGCTTCTCGACGACGAGTCCGTGCTGCTCGAAGAGGCGAAGGAAGCGCAGCTCGAGCGGCGAGCCGACACCGGCGTCGAAGGCTTCGAGCCAGGGCTTCGGGTCAAAGACGTCCTTGCGGTCGAGCGCAACGCGCTGCGGCGGCGCGGTCGCGAGCGATTCGAGGTCGGGCATGGCGCGGGGCCACGAGAGGCTCTCGTGGTGCCGCTGGTTGTTGTACGACTTGAGGCAGCGGTAGCAGGCCGTCTCGCAGGTCGGGTGGTCGAGGTGCTCGATCGTGCGCAGTGCCACGCGGTCGAGCTCGCGGGCCGCACGCTCGAGGAAGCCCGAGCCGCCGACGGCGTCGTCCACGAAGGTGAGGGCTCCGAGCCGGGTCCTGGTCTCGCCGTCACGTTCCTCCCACATGGGCTCGAGCACGAACTCGATCTCCGGCCCGTCGAGCATGTAGAGATGGCGCATCCCGGTGCGTAGCGCGTAGCCGAGCGAGAGGCCCCAGCGTGCATACGCGTCAGGGCCAAAGTCGAGAGGCAGGCGAACCAGAAGGCGCAGGGTCGTGGCCTGGCTCCGCATGGCGATGGCGAGGGGGCGCGGGGGCTTGCCCTTCTCCGGGCAGTCGGTGCCGTGACCGAACGGGTCGTCCGCTCCGCCCTTTCTGGCCTTCTTGCGCCCCTTGCCTTCCTTCCCCGGCTCCTCGGGCACGGCGAGCACGCGCCCGCAGTGGGGGCACAGGTAGAAGCCGCGGCCCTTCTCGTGCAAGCAGGGCCGCCCCTGCTTCTTCTCGCGCGCCGTGGGGGCCTTCCACTTGTTCACCCAGCGCACGTCCTCGCGGGTGCGCAGCTCGGCGACGGCGCCCGTCGGCAGCGCGTATCGGCCCAGGAGTTCTCCACCCCGCTGCGGATGACACTGGACCAGCGAGCTGATCGCGAAGCGGTCCTCCTCCTCGAGCACGGGCGTGTCGTCGCGAACGGCGAGGAAGCCGCCGAAATCGTGCGCCGGGAGCGCTCCGCCGAGCGTTTCGGTCGATCCGCAGCGAGGGCATGCCGCATGCTCCTGGGCGCCGTACCGAAGATCGCAGCGCCGGCATACGGTGTAGATCCAGGTTGGATTCGGCGTCTTCGGGTTCCACGGCGAGGCGAGGTCGAGGCCGACCACTCGCCAGCGGTGCCCCCGTGCGTGCGCCCTCGCATCGGGCTGGTACTGCGCGATGCCGAAGCGCCGCGCGACGGTCACGGGCTCGTCTTCGTCCCGATCACGAAGCAGGCGCAGGGTGCAGGGCTCGCTCGGAAACTCGTAGCCGGGGAGGATTCCGAACTCGGCGAACCTCCGCATGGGGTGGCCCGATGCACGGTCATCGGCGTCCTTCCCCTTCGAGTCGTCC
Source organism: uncultured delta proteobacterium (assembly GCA_963710635.1). Lineage (GTDB taxonomy): Bacteria > Myxococcota_A > UBA9160 > UBA9160 > UBA9160 > MYXO. Next base: position 2,221,755 of record CAVQAY010000004.1, on the reverse strand, counting down.
CCGCGGATCCCGAGCAGACGCTTCTTGAGATCCATCGCCTGGATCGCGGACCACTTGCCGAGGCCTCCCTCGGTCCAGCGTTTGATCGCCTCCTCGAGCTGGACGATCTGAAGGCGAGCCCGATCGAAGAGATCCTCGATGCGTGGGGGAAGCTCCGCGAGCGCCGCCTCGAGGTCGGCCTTCGTGCCGAGCCCGGCCGGCCCGAGAATTTCGGACCCCCACGCATCGAGCGCAATCTCGGCCGCGTGCGGCATCTGGGCGGCGAGCGCGTCGACGAGCGCCTTCACGGCCTCGGTCTGGACGGCCCCGTGCAGGCTCACGTACTCCGCCATGCGGCCCGCGAGGCCGGGATCGGCGAGCCCGAACAGGATCGCGTGGAGATGTCGGAGCACGACGTCGCGGTTGCCGAGGCCGATCCCCGGAGCGGGTACCTCGCCCGCGATCATCTCGACCGGCTTGTCGTAGAAGTAGGCGTCGTGCGGCGTGCTGCGCGCGTAGCCGACGACGACGCCCACGCGCGAACGGCGCCCGGCGCGGCCCCCGCGCTGGGCGTAGTTGTCCGGACGAGGCGGCACGTTGCGCATCACGATCGCGTCGAGCCCTCCCACGTCGATGCCCATCTCGAGCGTCGGCGAGCACGCGAGGACATTGATCGGTGAGCGGCTCGGGGGGCCCTTGAAGTCTTCTTCGAGCTGGATCCGTGCGTCGCCCGTCACCTGAGCGGTGTGCTCGCCCGCAACGAGCGTCGCCCGGTGTGGCATGAGAATCCGTCGCACCGAGCGGTTCCTGCGCATCTCTTCCTCGGGCCACGGCTCGAGCGTCCCCTCGCAGGTGGGGCATGGTGATCCGGCAGTGACCCATGGCATCCGAACGCTACAGACGCTGCACCGGAAGCGATCGGCCTCGCCGAGAAGCTCGAGCTGCACGCAGTCGGCGTTCACCTGCAGGAGGCTTCGGCTCTTGCGGAAGCCCTCGAGCTTCACGGGCACGAGGAGCTTCGGACCGCGCGAGAGGAAGTCGAGAATCTCCTGCATCTCGTCGGCGCCGGCCTCGTCTCCTCCGAGCCGCTTCACCAGCCGCTTGAAGCGCTGCTCGAGCAACGGACCTCGCCCGCCACCGCTGGGCTTGCGCCAGGGGTTGTTGAGCCCGATCCCCTCGGGCACCTCGGCACGGTCGAGATAGAGAAGCGGCGCGCCCTCCGGCGTGCAGGCGAAGCCGGTCGGGCTCTTCACCCGGCGCTCCCAGTCGGCGCTGCGAAGCTCCTCCGGACACTGTGGGCTCTGCGGGTGGTAGCGAAGCAGCGGGCGCGAGACGGCCCCTCGCCGGCGAACGTCGTCGAGCACCCACCGCGCGAGATAGGCAAGCTGTGACGCCGAGATTCTGAGCCTCTTCGCGAGCGCCTCTCCCCGCTCGCGGCAGTAGTCGGTGAGATGCTCGTAGCGCACGCCCACGAGGCCGAGGTTGAAGACCGTGGACCGGTAGCCTGCGCTCACGGCGAGATCGTCGAGAAGCGTCACCTCCTCCCAGGCGCCGGCATTTCGCCGCACGGGATCCGAGAGATACTTCGCGTCGTCGTGGCCGAGCGTGTGCGGGTTGTCATGGCCCTTCACGCCCTCGATCATGAGCGCCTGCACGGCACGATCGATGGAAAGCGGGCCGTTCGCCTCCCGCAGCACCGTCACCAGCCGCCGCCGCATGCGATCGTAACGACCGGCGTAGGTGATGAAGCGCGCCTGATGTGCGGCGTCCTGTCGGCTGTCGGCGAAGATGAGAAGGCGCTCCTTGCCGTCATGGCCCGGCTTGCCCTGGTTCTGCTCGGACAGGGCCTCGACGAGCCCTTCGGCCAGCACGCGCACGGCTGCGGAGGTTCCGAGCGTCACGGGGGTGAGGACGCTTCCGCTCCCTGCGAAGGCACCGCAGACTAGACAGCGATTCCGGGCCGGCGCCAGCGTGACCGCCAGCGGATACGTCGACGAATCAGGTGAGAAGGCGCAGGTGACGGGATCGAAGGAGCCCGTGAGGACGCGCCTGCCTTTCATCTCCTGATCCTTCAGGTCCTCTTCGTCCTCCTCTCCGTCACCTGGGCGGCGGTAGAGGAGAAGCTCTCCCTCGCTGCCAGCATTGGCGTTCGGCACCAGCGGCCCGGCGCCCACCCCGCCCTCCGGCTCCTTGAACCGGAGCGTGTCCGCTCCGCAGCTCCGACAGAGATAGAGCGGCGCTGCGGCTCGGCCGCAGGCGCACTGCGCCTCGCCCATCGGGTAGAGCCGACCGCAACCGGGATCGACGCAGCGGTGGAAGCGCCAGCCGCCGCGGACGAACCGATGCGTTCGCAGGCGCAGCGCACCCGGGCAGCCATCGGGCAGCGCCGCGCCGCAGGTGAGCGCAGCCTCGACCTCGCGGCGAACGGCCGCCGGGTCGCTCTGCGCGCGCTCCGGAACTTCGCTCCGGATGCGCTCGACGATTCCCGAGAGCGAGAGCGGGCGGCGCGCGAGGAGCGCACCGAGCTTCCAGAGCACGGCGGCTCGCCGCCCCGCCGCCTCGACGGCGGCGTCGGGCCGCGCATCTCCCAGCGTACACGCTGCGCGGCGCACGGCCTCCGCATCGCCCGGATCCAGTGCGCCAACGGCCGCAGGCTCCGCGGGCCAGCATGCTTCCTTTGGAACCTCGAGATCGCAGATCGTCTCGCCGAGCACGCGGATCGAATCCGCCGACTCTCCCGTCAGCTTCGAGAAGAACTCGCGGACGGCCTCGTCCCGGAGCTTCGCCACCTCGTCCGGGGTCTTGCCCGTCTCGTCGACGCTCTTGATGGTGGCAGACGTCCCCACCACCGTGAGCTTCGGGAAGCGGCTCGCATCCGACGGGTCGTCGACCTTCCAGTCCTGGAGCGCCCGGCGCAGGTGTGCGCCGAGGCGCCGGTAGAGCAGCGCGATGTTCGCGCCGAGGCTCCCCCGGTACGTGTGCACCTCGTCGAGCACCACGAACCGGCAGCGGTGGTTGGCGAAGATCGCCTCGCGGTCGGCTGGCCGCACGAGGAGATACTCGAGCATCATGTAGTTGGTCAGAAGGATTCGTGGCGGAGTCTTGCGCAGGCTCTCGCGCTCTTCCTGGCTCGTGGTCCGGTCGTAGCGCGCGACGCGAACGTGGCCGTGTCCGGAAGCTTCGAGATACTGCCGGATGCGCTCCTCCTGATCGTTGGCGAGCGCGTTCATGGGATAGACGAGCAGCGCGGTGAGCCCCGCTCGCGAGAAGCGCACCGCGTCCTCGATGGCGTTCTGGATCGCGGGAAGGAGAAAGCACTCCGTCTTCCCCGAGCCGGTGCCGGTCGTCACCACGAGCGGAGCCGCGGCGGGAGAGAGCAGGTGCGCGATGGCATCGCTCTGGTGGAGATACGCACGGGCGCTTCCGCTCCGCTCCTTCATGACCTTTGCGAGCGCCGCGTCGAGCCCCAGCTCCTGCCAGGCCTTCCCATCCTTGAACGGGCGGTGCGCCTGAAAAAACGGCTCCTGCGCCAGGAACCCCGCCTCGCCGAGCGCATCCTCCAGGGCCTTGCGCAGGCCGGGATCGCTGGCGCGGAACTCGGTCGCGAGGTAGCCGCGGTACTCATCGAGCGCGCGGTCCACGAGGGTGATGGGGTGGAGCGTCATGCCGGATCACACGGGCTGCGCGCGTAGCGCCACCGCATGAATGCGATCGAGCACATCGACGACCTCTCGATCGATTTGCTCGGCCGGAACCAGCCCCGCCAGCTCGTGGTAGTCGCTCTTCGTCATCAGGTTGGGAAGATCGAGGCGCCTGTAGAACTCCGCAAAGACCCGATCCAGGAACTCGTCGCTGGCCTTCACCGTACGCCACCAGTCATCGGCTGGGTCTCGCATCGCAGCGGGAGGAATGCGCTCCGACACGCACGATCGCATCAAATCCCGTCTCTTCGACACCTCGGCCTGCTCGAAGAGCGGCCCGGGGAGGGCGAGCTGCGTCGCCTCCCGCTCTGCGTAGCGCTCCAGCACCTCCGGGAAGCAGAGGTAGTTCTCGATCTCCCGCCTGCTCCAGCGCCTGCACGTGAGAGGGCCCTTCTCGGGTGCGAATCCCTCCTCGTGATCGAGCACCGCGATCCCGACCAGGCTCGGAGCCGCCTCCCGGAGGCCATAGAAGTGGCTCTTGGCCTGAGAGAGCTGGTTGCCCACGTAATGGACGAACGGGCGCTCGAGGTCTGCCGCGGCCGGATGACCGAGAGTCTGCGCGAAGGCTGCGAGGGCCCTCAGATCGGTCGCACCTTCGAGGTAGAGGACCCAGCCGCGCTCTTCAGCCAGGTAGTAGTGCTCGAAGCCGATCGACTTGAGGGCCTTCACCGCCTGATGCCCCCGATCGTCGATCCGGTGAGGCTTGCCGACGAAGGCGACCACCACGTCCCGATCGGCGGCCTCGTTGAGCAAGACCTCGGAGTGGCTCGCCGCGATGACCTGCCCGCCCACCTCCCGCGCAACCGTGGTGACGATGTCATAGACCTGCCGCTGCCGGAGAATCTCGAGATGAGCATCGGGCTCGTCCAGCAGGAGAACGGACCCGGGGTTCGTGTACAGGAAGGCCAGCAGCAGAAGCGTTTGCTGCAAGCCGCGCCCGGCACTCGAGATGTCGAGCTGCACCCCGCTCCGGTCCCGATAGGACATCGTGATCTCGCCCCGCTCGACGATGTACTCGGGAAGATCGAGCGACACACCGAAGAGTGCACCGATCTTCTGCTGGAGCTCGTTCCAGCCGCCCGACGAGAGCCTGCTCTCCGAAAGCTGATAGCAGAGGTTTCTGAGGACCTCGGCAGTGCGACCATCGCCGAGCCTGACCTGGATCGCGCCCGGCTCGAGGCGCAGCTCGCTGGCCGCAAGCCCTGACATCGGCTGCAGGAAGGCCATCCGCACTTGCAGAGCGGCGGCGGGCACCTCCCCGGGGCCGTTGCCACCGCCAGGCGAGATGGGCCTGCAGTAGATCGATTCGGCATTCGCGAAGTCGAACTCGAGGCCGCACTCCCAGCGCTCGCTGTCCACGACCCCATGAACCACGATCTCGAGGCGAACATTCTGCGTCCGCTGCTTGCCGTTGTCCCGCTCGACGTCGCGAACGTGGAGATCTCGCCAGAGGAGCTTGCTGTCGGGGACGGGCGCCGAGAGCAGATCCCGGCGGTTGATGGCGACCCCCCGGCGAACCTTCGCCGAAGAGCCTTTTCCCTTCTTCTCGTGCCAGCGGCGCAGGCCGATCTCCCAGAGCGCCAGCGCCTGCAGGACCGATGTCTTGCCGGCATTGTTCGGGCCGATCAGGAGGACGTTCTGGCCGAGCTCGACCTCGGCCTCCTCGAAGCGCTTGAAGTTCCTCACGATGACCCGCTCGAGCATCTACACCCCTCGCCCGGTCGAGAAGGGATCGAGCCCGTCGAACAGGCCTCCCCGCAGCCCGCAGGGTACGCCCGTCGGGTCGAGCTGCGCCATCGGGCACTCATCGAGCGCGCGATCCACGAACGTGGCGGGATGGAGGGTCACGCCAGCCCGCTGCCTCTCTCCCAATGCCTCGCGCGGGCACTATCTTCCACCTCGGTCTCGGGAGGACCCATGAAGTTCAAGATCGCACTTCGCCCTTCGGAAGAGGGATTCAGCGTCTCCGTACCCGGCCTTCCCGGCTGCTGGTCCCAGGGCGTCACCGAGCAGGAGGCCGTCGAGAACATCCGCGATGCCATCCGCGAGTATCTCGCCGCTGCCGGCGACCTCGGCGAGGGCGCCATCGTCCGCGAGATCGACGTCGCGGTCTGAGCCGTGCGGAAGCTCCCGGGGGTCTCCCACCAGCAGGCCGTCCGCACCGCGGCGTAACGGGGCCCATCACCTACGGCCGAGGCACTCATGAGGTGAGCCTCCGGATCTTCGTCCTCGATGGCGGTTTGGCGCTCGCCGAGAAAGGCGTCGAAGTCGTCTTTCCGGTAGATCTCGCTTCCCGCCTTTGGGAGCAGATGCGACCGCAGGATGTCACGGAGCTGAGCCGTCCCCGTGGCCGCCTCGATCTTCTGCAAGTAGACGGACGGCGCATCCCGTCCGATGCTCTGATTCGTGGACCTGTCGATGAGCGTCCGGTTGAGGACGCAGTCACGGAGCGCCTCGGGCACGTCGGGCCGGTGATCCCGAAGCCAGGCCTTCGGGAAGACGTGATGGTCTTCGATCTGCTGCTCGCGCACGAGGGACGCGTCGATCGGCTTGTCCTTGTGGAAATCGCGCGCGCGGCCCTCGAGGAGCAGGCAGATGACGGAGCGGTAGAGCGCCCGCTGATTCGGCGTCGTCTGCCGCAGAACCGAGGCATCGAAGCTGAACTCGCGCACGGCGTCCGGCGGCGCCTCTCCGCTTCGCCAGCGGCGAAACTCGCCGATGTCCTTCACCGCCTGGGAATTCGGCGGGTTCTCGTAGGTCTGTCCGAAGATGGAGCACCAGAACCAGCGCCGGAGCTTTCCGCGAACCGCGGCGGCTTCGGGCCCCCGTACGTCGAGCTCGGCGAAGAGCACGGCGAGGGGGATGAGCATGGGCAGGTACGGCACCCATTGCGGCACCACGATCCGGCACTCGTCACGGAGGAACGCGAGGGCCTCTCCGAGCCCGCGGATCGCTGGCCCCCAGCCGCTTCGCATGCGTTCCGGGTCGAGCGCGAGAACATCGCTCCGCTTGCAGGCCGGAGCCGCCGGGGCGCTGAGAATCGCCACCACCTGCAGGACGTAGTACGGATCGATCTCGAACTCCTCGATGAGGGGCACCCGGGTTCGCGCGTCGTCCCATAGATCTCGGAGCCGCAGATCGTCGGCCCAGAACCGCGCAGCGAGGAGATCGAAGACGGAGAGCTTGACTCCCGTTCGATTCAGGGTCTCGAAGATCGTACAGACCGCCTCTGCCGACGTCTGGTCGGCCAGCGTCACCATGGGGAACTCGTAGTCCTCGACGGGCTTGAGCCAGCGTCGCTGCTCCTCGCGCAGCCGCTGCTTGAGCGCCTTCCCCGCGTCGCCCTCTTCCGCCCGTGCCTCGAGCACCCGGTCGAGCCAGCCCTCGAAGCCTTCGGGCGAGCCGAAGAGATCCGCCATCGGGAACACGAGGGCCTCGGCCTGCTTCTCGACGGTTCCGTAACGCCGCTTCGCGACCTTCGGCCGCAGATAGAAGACGGAGTCCTCGAGATCCTTGCCGTCCAGCAGCCCCTGGAAGTCGAGGAAGTACCGGTGGGTCCCCGCGCCGTAGAAGGCCCGGTAGAGCGAGGTGAGACGTTGCTGACCGTCCAGGATGAGATAGGCGGGTGAATAACCGTCGAGCTCGGGAGCGCCTGCAAAGGCACGCGGTGCGAACGCGAAGCCTGCGCCGTTCTTGATCCGGAGGAGGCTCCCCGCCGGGAAGCTCCGGCAGATACTCTCGATCAGCTCCTCGGTGGCGCGGGCATCCCAGACGAAGTCGCGCTGGAAGTCCGGCAGCGCCACAGCGCGGTTGTGGATGCTCGAGAGCAGGAAGCTCAGCCGCTCGGGCGTCGCATCGAAGATCTTCGCCATTACGCCGAGCTCACCCCGCATCCCCCGCACGACGTACAAGCTCGGTGGCCGCATCGTTGATGACACCGAAGGGGATGTGTGCACACGGAGCGATATCGGCGGCGAGCTCGAGATGCCCTCTCTGATCGTCGAAGTAGATGTGGGGACGAAACTCTTTCAGAATCCTCGACTTCTCGATCCCGCCGAGGAAGAAGACCTTGTCCACCTGAATGCCCCAGCTCCGGAGGGTGTTCACCACCCGCTCATGAGCAGGGGCGTTGCGTGCCGTCACGATCGCGATCCTCAGCCGGGGCTGGTAGCCGGATTCGGCTTTGGCGCGGTCGTGCTCCCGGCGCTGGAGCTTCGCGAGCTCGGTGAAGAATCGATGCAGCGGGCCAGGGTCGAGAGGAATGGCCGCTTTCTTCCTCTCCTCGCTCCGGAAGGCATCGAGACCCTGCTGCTGATAGACGGTCTCCGCAGCATCGTCCGCTATCACTCCGTCGAAATCGAAGGCGACTCGAAGCTCGTGCTCGGCGGCATCATCGCTGAACCGGGTGGGAATGACCTGGCCGGCCGGGGCTCCTCTGCTCATGGCACACCTCACGTCGTCGTGGTTGGCGGACAGAAACAAGGCGGCATTGAACGCCTCGAGATAGCGGAAAGGGTCACGGCCGTTGGTGAAGGCCGCGCGGGTGATGTCGAGCGCATGATGCTCGATCGACTTGAACAGGCGCAGTCCCGTATCCGGATCGTTCCGGGAAAGTAGGATGACGTCGACGGGCATGTCGTCTTCTTCCGTTCCATTGAGCGCGAGAAGCCGCTTCACGAGAGGGAAGGCCACTCCCCGGTTCAGCACGACGTTCTCGTTCTCGCGCTGGTGCTCCCGATAGACGTCGAGTCCCTCCTCGCGGAAGACACGGTCGGACTCGCTAAGGTCGAACAGGGCGCTCGAAGCCACGGCGATCACCAGCTTATCTTGGATCGGGTACGGCACCCCAGGTGCCCTCTCCTCCCATCAGGGAGTCCGCGAGCGATAGACGGTCCCCCGTGCCCGGCCTTCTACCACGGCGAGGCCGTCCCGGACGAGGCGCTGCAGAAGCTGGCGCGCCGTGACGGGATCGAGGCCGAGTGCTTCCTGAACCTCGGCGGAGCGGACGCGCCCTCGGCTCCGGAGAAGGCCCACGAGGGCGTCGTAGCGGGTGCGATCGGCATCGGCGGCAGCATCACCCAGCGGTGTGACGGATCCGGACACGAGCGGGGCCGGTCGCGGCGCCTGCTCGGCCTCGCGACGGGCCGGGCGGAAGAGAGGGCCGTCGTCGGGGGGGAGGAGGAGCATCTGGCCGCTGCGGCTTGCATTCGGGCGGCCCGCGGTGGGCGCGCCGGTCGCGGAGGCGCGGGAGGCCGCGCGGGCCCCGCCGGGGCCGGCGTGCGGCCGAGCGGAGGCGCCGTCTGCGGCGGCGCCTTCCTCGGCGGGCGCCGGCTCGGGGAGATCGATCACGGGGCTGGGGAGCGACTCGACCAAGGGAATGTCGAAGTAGGGGTCGTGCGCGCGGAGAAATGCTTCGAGGCCCGCGGACTCGATCTCGTCGAAGGCGGCGAGGCAGCGCTCGGGGGCCTTCGGGTACGTGCGGTGGCTGAAGCTCGCAAGGACGTGCGCGTACTGCGCGCGGCCGAGGCCGTAGGCGTGGGCGACGACGGCATCGATGGCGGCGCGGACGGCCCAGCGGGCGTCGTCACCGGCGAGAACGGGCCAGGTGAAGCGAGGCGACGGCTCGCGCCACGCGCCACCGAGCTGCTCGCGCCAGAGCGCCGCGTAGCCCGAGTGGTTGCAGGTGAGGCGGAGGGCGGCGTGGGCGAGGAAGCGGCGGGCATCCGCAGAGAGCGCCGGGACGGGACAGCCGTTCAAGATGAAGAGGTTGACGTGCGCTGCGCTTTTCTGGCGCAACCCCCAATCGAATGCATAGGTGTCCACAATGCCCGTGAGCAGAAGTGCTCGGCCGATGGCTCGATCCCACGGCTCACGCTCGCATGGCGCGGTGTTTCCGAACACGACCCCCGGCGGCATCACCGCGAAGATCCCCGTCCGCTCGTCCGTCGAGCGCGCGATGTCGCGGAACGCCAGCCGGTAGAAGCGCGCGGCCTGGCGCCAGGCGGGCTTGTCGGCGAGGGCGTCGACGTGGACGAGGTAGCGGGGGCGGTCGCCCCAGCGGTCGTCGTATTGGTGGAAGGTCTTGCCCTCGTGGAGCACGAGCCAGCCCTCGGCTACGAGCGCGGCCGACCGCTCCGGGTCGCGCGGATCCTCGCCGCCGGGGAGGACGGTCGCGACGGGCGTGAAGCGGTGGGACGACTTCGACATGTGCATCTCTTCACCGAAGCGAATCCCACTGTGCTCGAGGATGTCTCCGAAGGACTGACCCGCGCTGAAGCACTTCTCGGCCACCTCGACGTCCCCCGTCGAGCGCAGCTCGAGGAGGCTCAGATACTCGCCGCCCGTGCGTTCGACGAACTCCCGCGTGTAGCGAAGGCGCTCGCCGCCCTCGAAGAGCCAGTCGAGATCGTGCAGGTAGAAGGCGCAGTCGAAGGCCTGCGTTGCCATTCCGGTCTTCCGGGCGACGACGACGGCGAATTTGAAGCGCGAATCGATCTCGAAGAGCTTCTTCCGGTTCTCGAAGGAGAAGCAGGAGAGGAGACTCAGTTTCTCTAGATAGAGTGCCCGAATGCCGGTTGCGCTTTGGTTCGCGTGAAACGCCGATGGCAGGACGATTCCGACCCCGCCTCCCACGCTGAGGAGTTGATGGCCGCGCTCCGCGAAGGCCTGCCAGGCGTCGGTCACGGCGCCGCTGGGTCGGCCGCCCGCCTGCTTCCCCACCGCCGGGAATACGCGTTGGATCAGTCGCTTCTGAGACTCGATCCCCGCGACGTACCCTGCAAAGAGCGCTGAGACGACGGCGTCGGCCGCGAGGCGCGCTTCCACCGCAGATCGCTCGCGCCGTGTTGGCGCATCGAGGATCCTGAGATCGAACGCAGCGAAGAACTCCTTCGCAAGCGGCTGGATCGCATCCCACGGCGGATTCCCCACCACCGCATCGAATCCGCCGGTCCGCGCAACACCCCCGTCAGGGTGGAAGACCTCGGGAAACACCAGGTCGTACGCGACGCCGTCACGCCCGGCTTCGACCATCCGTCTCGAGCAGCTCGTTCGAGCCAGCGATAGTCAGGGCGTCCTCGCGCTGCGCCACGGTGCGCAGCAAGATCTCGTAAGCCGGATCGCACTTGGGATCCCCGAGCTGGACGGCTCCGCTCCACGCCGCCGCCAGCAGCCGGAAGTCCGCCAGCTCGGCATCGAGACGCGCCTTGGCGGCGCGCTTGCGGGCGAGGTCGGCAAGGTCGGCGCCGACGGAGGCATCGAGGTCGCGCACCGAAACGAGCGCCGCTGCGAGGCGCTCGGTCATCCGGTGCTCGAGGTCGGCGACGAAGAGCCCCTCGACCCGCGCGCCGCCCACCGGGTAGGTGAGGAGATGCTCGAAGAAGGGCCCGGTGAGCGAATCGCCGCAGACGAAGCGGTGGTCGAGGAAGGTGAGCGGGAAGCCCTCGGAGTAGCTCTCGAGCCAGAGCGCGAGCTTCGCGAGCTCGACGGCGAGCGGGTTCTTGTCGACGCCGTAGAGACAGTGTACGGCGACGAGGCGACGGCACAGGGCGAGCGCGAAGCTCTGCGAGTGGCCCGACTCGCCGCCCTCGGGTGCGCGCGACGGCAGATAGGCGACGAGAGCGTCGTCGGGGTCGGGAAGGTCCTCTACCCGGCGTCGAAGCTCGGCGGCCTCGGCGCGAAGGCGTTCGGCCTCGGCCGCGTTCTTGCGTCGCTCGGCCTCCTCGGCCTTCTCCTCTGCCGCCACCGCGAGCTCGTCGCACAGGCGGCAGGCCTCGTAGAGGGCGTCTCCGAGGAAGCGGCAGGTCTCGACGAGGAAGTGGCCGCTTCCCATGGCGGGGTCGAGTATGCGAAGGCGAAGGATCTCTGCGGGCCTCGGGTCGGAGGCGGGGCTGCGCTCGGCCGCGAGGGCGCCCACCGTCTCCTGCACGAGGAAGCGAACGAAGGCGTGGGGCGTGTAGTAGGAGCCGCTCGACTTCCTGCCGAGCCCCGCGCGCAGATAGAAGCGCCCGGCGGGGATGTCTTCGACGAAGGCGACGCGGCTCTTGCCGCGGGCCGCGCCGCGACCGCTCTCCTCGCCTTCGCCCGCTTCCGCTTCGTCGCTCTCCTCGTCGTCCAGGCTGCCGGCCTCGTCTTGGCTCGCCGCACGCAAGGCGGTGCGCTCGCGGTACGGGGCCGCCTGGGCTGCCGGCACCACGACCTCGAGCTTCGCCCGGCGAAGGCGCGCCATCGGCTCCGCGCTGATGCCGGGCTCGCGCTCGAGGAGCGCCTCGTAGACGCGGCCGAGATCCTCGACGTCGAGGGAGCCGTAGTGAACGCGGGCGCGCCCGCCTCCGCTCTCCTGCGTCCACAGGAGCTGGTCGAGAAGGCGCGCTACGGCGCGCTCGCCCCAGGCGAGGCCTCCCAGAACTGGAAGCGCGTCCTTGCCGAAGAGCATGCCGCCGAGGGCGTGGACGCGAAGCTCGCTCGACGCGAGGCCTTCTTCGAACACGCGGAAGAGGGTGCGAAGGCCGTGCTCGAGGTAGGCGCCGGTGACGGCGCCGTCGTCGAGGATTCGGCGCGCCCACGGCGCCAGCGCCGTCTGCGGCGAGAAGGTGTTCCGCCAGAGCGACGTCGCGGCGAAGCTGAACGCGCGCGCGGGGTCGGCTGCGCTCTCGAGCTTCAGCACGAAGAGCAGGCGGTAGACGAGGAGGAGGCCCTCTTTCCACAGGACCCGCGCGAAGGCGTCGTCGCTGCCCGCAAGACGCCGGGCCTCGGCGAGGGGCGAGCGATTCTCGGGGCGGTCCAGCACCTCCTGAACGAAGCCGGTCACCGCGGCCTCGGCCTGCCTGCGGAGCTTTCCGGTGACGCTCGTCTGCGCGAGGCGCGCCTCCTCGAGGATCTCGGGAAGGGCGGCGAGGCCGGCCGGCCCTGCGAGCGCGCAAAGAAGCCGGAACGAATCGGGGACGTCGCGTGCGCCGCGCCAGCCGCCGGCGCGGTCGAGGCGAATCGACAGGTGGCTCGCCGGCCGCGCGGGATCGCAGAGCAAGAGGCGAAGCTCGACGCCGTCGGTCAGCAGGCCCGCACGCTCGCCGGAGGCGAGGAGCACGCGCTGCGCGACGCGCTCCGGGCTGAAGCGGTAGGCACGGCCGCGGCGAGCGGGAGCGTCGAGATCGGTGCCGGCCGCCACCGCCCACGCGCGAAGCCGCGCGCTCTTGCCTGCGGCTTCGAGCAGGTACCCGCCGTCTTCGGTGCCCTCGCGGGTCGCGACGCTCTCGGCCGGCTCCGGCGCCTCGTAGCCGAGGCGCGGCGCGAGGGGGTCGAGCACGTGGTTCTTGACGCGAAGGGCGCCGCCGTGGTCGCCGAGCCCCCGAAGCTTGCGATGCAGCGGATCCCAGGTGGCGGCGAGCGAGCGGCCCTCGTCGCCGGTCGTCTTCGGCAAGAGGCCCCGCTTCGCGAGGGCGGCTTCGAGCTGGAGCCGCACGAAGGGCTCGGGCAGGGCCGGGCCCGCGAGCGAGACGTCGCGCAGATCGAGCGCCACCGTCAGGCCCCCTTCGCGGGCACGAGGAGCAGGAGCCCGAGAGGCGCGGCCACCGGGCTCAAGAGATCAGCACGGGCGGCGAGGTCCCGGCTTCTCGCCTCGAAGAGGCGCAGCACGCCCTCGGCCTCGCGCCTTCGAGCGAGCGCGCTCGTGGCGTCCTTCGCGAAGGCCGCGAGACGAAGCCGCGGGTCGGTCTCGCGCTGCCACGCGGGTGCCGCGCCGAGGGCAGGAGCGAAGAGATCACCGGTCACGGGCGTCGCTGCCCCCGCAAGATCGCCCGCACGCGAGCGCAGCCAGAGAACGAGGTCGCCGGCTTCCCTCGCGACGCCCTTCTGATGGGCTTCGGCATGCTCCGCGGCCAGCGGCGCGAAGATCTCGAGTGCGGCTGCGCGCGCCGCCTCCGCTCGGCCTGCGTACCAGGGCGCGAAGTGCCGGTCGAAGACGCCGGCGGTCGGTGCCGCGCGGTCCGGCCGTGCATGGGCGAGCCAGCGCACGGGGTCGAAGAAGGTCTCGGGCTTCTCTCCCCACCGCAGCAGCACCGCACCCACGCGCTCCAGCTCCCGGCCCGTGCCGCTCTGCACCGTACACAGAAAGGTGAAGAGAAGCGCTGGGGCAGGCTCGTCCCAGAAGGCTGCCGCCACGCGCCGATCGAGAAGCGAGGCCTCGCCTCCGTGCTGGAGCGTGCGCACGCGGTCGAGAGCGCGGAGCAGGAGCGGGTGCGCGCGGCCGACGAAGCCGAGAGGCGTCTCGTCGCCGGACAGCTCGCGCTCGGGGTCGGTCGCGAGCCGCATCGTGCGCGTCTCGCCATCGAAGCCCGGAAGGCCGTCCAGGTGGGTGCACCACTCGGCCGGAAGCCGGAGCGTCACCGTCCCATCGGCGCCGTCCGAGACGGCGCCGGCCCGGGCCGTCTCGGTCTCGAGGGCGGCACGAACGAAGCCGAGGAGATCGACGGCGCCCTGCGCGCGGCCGTGCGATCGCGCCGCCTCGGCGTCGCGCACGAGGCTCTCCTCGGCCGATGCACCCGTCTCGGCGAGCCACGAGGCCGTCTTCGCGGCGCGCTCGTAGCCCGAGAGCGCACGGTCCACCTCGGCGAGAAGCTCGCGCGTGGCGAGGGTGGCGCCTTCGTCTTCGCCGCCGTCGCCGAAGCGAAGCCCCTCGCGCGGACGCTGGAAGAGGAGCCCCTCCTCCTCGGCGAGGCCCTCCAGCAGCCGCGTCGTCGCCACCGCGTTCGCGTCGGCGAAGACGCCGAGCGTATTCGGCACGAACGTGAGCCGCGCGCGCTGGCGCTCCCACTTGGCGACGAGGCGCAGCAGAATCCGCTCTTCGAAGGTGCCCGCGAGATAGAGGTAGCGGACGCGCGGCACCTCCTTCTGCCCGTAGCGGTCGATGCGGCCGTTGCGCTGCTCGAGGCGGTTCGGGTTGTAGGGAAGCTCGACGTGTACGAGGTGATGGCAGCGCCGGTGGAGATTGAGGCCCTCCGCCGTGGCGTCGGTGCTCACGAGCACGAGGTCGTTCTCGCTGCAGAAGCGCGCGGTGACGCTCTCGCGTGTCTTCGCAGCCGAGGCTTCGCCCGGGCCTCCCGTGCGGCGGACGGGATCGTCCCCCGTGAGGGCCACCACCTCGCCGGCGAGCTCTCCGGCCTCGCGGGCACGCTCGAGGCGCTCGACGACGGCGCCGAGCGTGTCGGTGTATTCCGTGTAGACGAGAACGTTCGCGCGGGGCTCCTGTGCGCGGATCGCCCGGAGCTCGGCGAGAAGAGCGGTGAGCTTCGGATCTTCGCTTTCGGCCTCGGCTGCCAGCGACTCGAGCCGTGCGAGGGCGTCTTGCACCTCGCGCAGGCGGCGCGCACGGTCGCCCTCGCGGCGCAGCTCGCGGGTCGCTGCATCCATCTCGGTCTCGACGTCCTCCGCGCTTCGAAAGAGCTCGGCCGCCATGTCCTCGCCTTCGAGGAGCTGCTGGTCCTGCTCCTCCTCGAGGCCGAGCGTTCCGTAGCGCTCGAGGCGCGCGCGGTAGTCTCGCAGCGTTCGCAGCCGCTGGCGGCGGGCCTCGTGCGCCTCGGCGCCTTCGGCCGCGAGCTTCTCGAAGCGCTCCCGGATGACCCCGAGGGTCTTGCGGCAGGCGCGGGCGGACGAGACCGAGCGCTTCAGCAGCGACACGAAGGCCAGCACGTCGCCGAAGCGCCGCGAGCGCACGGCTGCGCGAAGGCGGGGAGCCACCAGCGCGAGAAGCTCCCGCTGCAGCGCGGCGAAGCGGGGCCGGGCGTCGGGCTCGATCGCCACCGGGCGCGGCGTCACCTCGCGCGTCTGGAAGAGCGGGTCGCCGGTCACGGGATCCTTCACGTGGTGCTTCAGCCGCCGGATCACGTGACGGCGGTACGACTCGCCGCGCAGGCTTCCCCGTCCGTCGACGAGGCTCGGATCGAGAAGCTCGACGAGCGAGGTGAAGTGCGGATCGAAGCCGTCGTGGGGCGTGGCCGTCAGCAGCAGCAGACCGTCGCATTGCCGCGCCAGCACCTCGGCGAGCCGCCGGCGGAGCGAATCGTCGCGGTCGGCGGCCCCGCCCATCCGTACGCAGTGGTGCGCCTCGTCGATCACGACCACGTCCCAGGTCGTGCGCTCGAGGTCTTGCAGCACCTTCTCCTGCTTGGCGAAGTCGATCGAGAGCAGACAGAGTGGGATCGCGTCGAAGGGATTGGCGCCGAGCTCGATGCCGCGGCGGACCTCCTGGAGCGAGCCCCAATCGCGCACGTCGCCAAAGCGCAGGCCGAAGCGCGACCGCATCTCCTCCTGCCACTGCGTGAGGAGCGGGCCTGCGGGCGAGACGACGAGGATCCGGTGCGCCCGCCGCCGTGCGATCAGCTCCGCCAGGACGAGACCCGCCTGCACCGTCTTCCCGAGGCCGACGCCGTCGGCGAGAAGGAGACGCGGGCGCGTCATCTCGAGGGCCCGCATCACCGGAACGAGCTGGAAGGGTGCGATCTCGAGGCGGCCGGGCTGAACGGCCGCGAGTGCGCGCGGGCCGAGCGCCTGCTCGAGCAGGAAGGCCTGGTGGTAAAGGAGCCAGGCCGGGAGCCGCCCCGCCCGCGCGGGGTCGAGCTCGCGCGTCACGGGCTCGATCGGCTCGAAGGGGTGCAGGAGGTCGAGCTCGAAGCCGGCGAGAGAGCCCGACACGCAGCGCAGGCGGAAGCGCTGCTCGGCTCCGGCAGGCTCGACGTGCACGACCTCCCAGAGGAGCCCGCGGGCACGAACCTGGGAGCCGGGGGGAGGCGTGAACAGGAGCCTTCTCCGCGCGCGTGGAGGTTGCGGGGGAGCGCGAGGCCCCAGCCTACCCGACTCGTGCGGCGCCGTGGGAACGAAATCGCCCGCTCGCGCCGGCGACATCGCCCGGTTGGCAGTCGGCTACTTCGCGGTCTTGCCCCGGCCGTAGCGGCGGCGGAAGCGGTCGATGCGGCCGTCGGCGTCGAGCTCGCGGAGCTTGCCGGTCCAGAAAGGATGGCTCTCGGCGGAGATGTCGAGGCGGACGAGCGGAAGCTCCTCGCCGTCCACCGTCTTCGTCTCCTTCGACGTGATCGTCGAGCGCGAGATCCACTCGGCGCCGGTGGCCGAGTCGTGGAAGACGACCTTGTGATAGTCGGGATGGATGTCGGCCTTCATGGCGGTCTACCAGCTCGACTTCCGGACGCCCGGGAGCTGGCCGCGAAGACCCAGCTCGCGGATCGCGATGCGCGAGATCTGGAACTTCTGGTGGACGCCGCGAGCGCGGCCAGAGATCTTGCAGCGGCGGGTCATTCGGGTGGGGCACGAGTTGCGCGGGAGCTTGGCGAGCGCCGCAACGGCCTCGTCCTTCTCGCGCGGCGCGAGCTCGGGATCCCTCACCTTGTTGCGCAGCTCGGCGCGTCGCGCCGCATACTTCTTGATCAGCTGCTCGCGCCGCTGATCCCGGACCACTTGGGAAAGCTTGGCCACTCGAATGCCTCCAGACGTGAGCGCGGGCCCGGTGCAGACCTCCGGGCGGAGCGGGAGAGTACGGGAGCCCCCAGGGGGCCGCAAGCGGGGTCGCCGCCGGGCGGCCTCGCCGGTTGCCTCAGCCGTTCCGCATGAAGAGGCCGGCCAGGGCCGTCGCGACCCGCCGCGGGGTGAACCGCATCAAGAAGACGGGGATCGAGTTCTGGACGCCCGGGATCCTGCACGTCTTGCCGGCCAGCATCGCCCGGATCCCGGCCTCGGCGATGGTGCGGCTCTTCATCATGTTGAGCCGCTGGTAGAGCGTCGGGCGCTGGCCCGCGGCCCCGATGAACTCGGTGGGCGAGACGCCGGGACAGACGACCGAGACCTTCACCCCCGTGCCCCGCAGCTCGCCGGCGAGGGCTTCGCCGAAGCTCAGTACGAAGGCCTTCGCGGCGGAGTAGATCGCGTAGGTGGGAGTCGCCTGGAACGCGCCGATCGAGCTCACGAGGAGGATCCAGCCGCGCCTGCGCTCGCGCATCCCCGGTGCGAACAGGCGCGTCAGGTGGACGACGCTGGTCACGTCGACCTCGATCAGCGCGCGCTCGCGCTCCCAGGGCTGGTCGAGGAAGTCGCCGTAGAGGCCGAAGCCCGCGTTGTTCACGAGAACGTCGACGGGCTTTCCGATCCCCGCGATGCGATCGGCGAGGATCTGCGGGGCTCCAGGTGCGGAGAGGTCGACGGCGACCACGTGGGACACCGCTGCGTAGTCGCGCGCCAGCTCGTCGGCGAGCGCCTTCAGCCGGTCTTCGCGCCGGGCGGTGAGCACCAGCTCGCAGCCGTGCCCTGCGAGGATGCGGGCGAAGTCGGCGCCGAAGCCGCTCGATGCGCCGGTCACGACGGCGAGCGCTCCCTGCAGCGGTCCCTGCCGGTTCGTCTGGCTCACGTTCTCCTCCTGGGTCGCCAGCCGGCGACGTCTTGCGACGCCGTCCGGCGATCGGGGCGGCATCGGTTCGTTTCGGCCGCATTCTACCGCTGCTAGCGTCCGGCGAGCATGTTCCCGATCCGCGACGAAGATCCGAGGATCCTCACACCCTTCGCCACCTACCTCGTCGTCGCCGTGAACCTCGCTGCCTGGCTCCTCGTCCAGGGGATGGGGTCGGAGCAGGCGCTCACGAGGTCGGTCTGCGAGTACGGCCTCATCCCGGCGGAGATCCTCCGTCTCGCGCCGACGGGGACCGAGGTCTCCCTGGGTGGCAGCTACACCTGCGTCCTCGGCGCGGGCCCGGTGTGGCTGACGCCGGTCACCTCGATGTTCCTTCACGGAGGCTGGCTCCACATCATCGGCAACCTCTGGTTCCTCTGGGTCTTCGGCAACAACGTCGAGGATGCGATGGGCCATGCACGGTTCGTGGCGTTCTATCTCGCCTGCGGTCTCGCCGCGGCCGCGGCGCAGATGCTCTCGCACCCGGCGAGCCAGCTCCCGATGGTCGGAGCCTCGGGAGCGATCGGCGGCGTGATGGGCGCCTATGCCCTCCTGTATCCACACAACCGCATCGATACGCTGATCATCCTCGGCTTCTACATCCGCACCATCTTGGTGCCGGCCTACGTCATGCTGGGATACTGGTTCCTCCTGCAAGTGCTCGGCGGCCTGCCGACCCTCGGTGGCGAAGGAGCGGGCGTCGCGTTCTGGGCCCACGTCGGGGGCTTCGCCGCGGGCGCGGTGCTGGTGCTGCTGTTCCGCGACCCGGAGCTCCTGGCGCGGCACCGCGACCGGGCGGCCGCGCTCGGCTGACCGGCGCCCCACACAGCGCGACGTCGCCGGAGGCGGCGCGGGCGGCTAGGAAGAGCCCCGCCAGGCCTTCCCCCCTCGTGGCGACCGACCCACTTGTAACCGGTGGGCCGTGGGCCCCGGTATCGCTCGCACAGCTCGCTCATCGACCACTGGCCGCTCTCGTAGTCGAGCACCAACTTCCGTCTTTGCTCCATCGCATCCGTTTGCATCCAGGGCATCCCCGGGGTGTAAACGATGTACCCGGACTCCTGTAAACGATGAACCCGGACCGTACCCTCGATGGATTCAACCGATTACGACCGGAGAGATCCGCGAAAGGGCGGCTCCCCGTCTGCCCGAATCCGCGACTTGCAACGCCGCGCCTTCCCGCGACAGCTCGGTCGCGATGGTGGGCGGTAGAAGACCTGTTGTGCAGCCCCCGGAAGGTCTGCCGCGGGCACGGTTGAGTTTCGACGCGGTATCACGTACGATACCGACTCATGGCTCCCCGGGTCGTCCTCGATACCAACGTTGTCGTAGCCGCACTTCGATCAAATCGCGGGGCGTCGTTTCGGCTGATTTCCGAGATCGACTCAGGTCGCTTCGAGATCTGCGTCTCCGTTCCCTTGGTGCTGGAGTACGAGGCGGTGCTCGTCCGACAGGCTCGCTCGCTCGGCCTCGCAAGGCGAGACGTCTCGGACTTCCTCGACTACGTCTGCTCGGTAGCTCGGCGGCAACCGATCTTCTTCTTGTGGCGGCCGCGCCTGAAGGACCCCGGCGACGACATGGTTCTCGAAGCGGCGGTGGCCGCCGGTGCGCGGTACATCGTCACGTTCAACAGGCGAGACTTCGAGTCCGGCCATCCGTCGCCCGTTCGTTTGGCTACTCCGCAAGAGTTCCTTCACATCATCGGGGTTCCGAAATGAGCACGCTCAGCTTGCGGCTTCCCAACTCTCTCCACGAAGAGGTGAAGAAGCTCGCCCGTCGGGAAGGCATCTCGATCAACCAGCTGGTCAGCACGGCCGTAGCAGAGAAGCTCGCCGCACTCATGACGGAAGAGCATCTCGAGACGCGCGCGCGGCGGGGCAGCAAGCAAAAGTTCCAGAAAGTTCTTCGCAAGGTTCGCAGCGTTCCGCCGGCGGGCGAAGACCGGCTTTGAGCCTGGTGCTGCCAGAAGGCTGCACAACAAGCTGCTGCACCCGACGCAGCCCGGCGTCGCTCCAGTAGTGGCAAGCTGCAGTCTGGCGTCGTAGCGTGCTTGCCGTTGGCGCAGCTCGGCGGCCGCCGGGCCGCGCGGGTGAGCAGCGAGCCGTTGGGTGGCATGGCCCGAAGCTGCACGGAATCGGCGCGCGATCTTGGCGGAGGCTATACTTGGTTCCGATGTTCGGCGCGAGCGCGCGGGAGGGGACATGCAAACCAAGGACACCGTTCGCGAGCTCCTCGATCGCCTTCCCGACGAGTGCACGCTGCAGGATGTCCTCTATCACCTCTACGTGATTTCCGAGATCGAGGACGGCACCCGAGAGCTCGACGCGGGGCGCGGGATTCCCCATGAGCAGGTTGAGCGAGAACTGCGGCGTAGGTGGCGGCTCGGCGCCGAGTAGTCTGGGCTCCGCGCGCACGAGCTGCCCTCGACGAGGCCGTTGGGTTCGTCGCTCAGGCGTCCCCGACCGGCGCTGTCCGAATCCTCGAGGAGGCCCTCGCGGCTGCAGATTCGCTATCAACCTGCAGCTGACCCCCCGCCGCATCGGTGATGCGCGGCCGGCAGGTCATCGCCAGGCCGTTCGGCAGCGGCGATCGTCCGGTGCTTCGACGTCAATGACGCCAAGGCGGTAGTCCCGTGGCCGTGGGCGCAGCGGCCGTGCGAGCAAACATCGACCACCGGTCGAGAGGCACCGAGCGGTGTGGCAGGCCACGGCGTCGTCATCAAGATGTCAGCCGCCAAGGAGCTCGATACGGTGAAGCCTCGGGCGGCCGGGCCGCATGACCTCGCGTCGTACGATCGTCGCGGGAAGACCTGATCGGTCCGGAGCGCCTACTCCTCCGCGCAGGCCCCCTGGCTCGCGACCGAGACGCCCGCGGTCGCGGCGCCGCAGGCGTTGCCGTAGCTGCGGCCGTCGCAGCCGCAGACGGGATCGTAGAAGAGCGCGCATGCCGGCGGCCGGGTCGTGCACGCGCCGGGCCCGCCGCAGTCACCCGGCCGGTGCGCGCAGAACCGGCTGCGATCGCACTCGCCGTTGTCGAGGCACGCACCGGGGGGCGTTCCGCACGGTCCTGCGCTGGCGACGCCTACTCCCGCCGCAGCGGCCTCGCAGGCGTTGCCGTAGGTGCGCCCGTCACAGCCACACACGGGTGCGTAGACATGCGGACAGACCTCCGGGCGGGGACGGCACTGGCCGACCTCTGTGCACATGCCGTCGGGCGTCGCACAGAAGCCGCCGTCCGGGCACGCGTCGCTCGTCTTGCACGGCGAAGGCGGAGGCTCGCACGCGCCCTGCCGGGCTACCGAAGCTCCCGCTGCCGCCGCCTCGCAGGCGTTGCCGTAGGTGCGTCCGTCGCAGCCGCACACGGGCGCCCAGACGTCCGGGCACGCGGCAGGGCGCTCCCGGCACGCGCCCTGCGCGTCGCAGGCACCGTCGGGCCGTGCGCAGAGATGGCCTTCCTTGCACTCGTCGTTGCTCGTGCATCCCGGCGGCGGATCGTCGCACGCGCCGAGGTGGCCGAGGGGAACGCCTGCGCGCCGTCGCTCGCAGTCGTTGCCGTAGGTGTGGCCGTCGCAGCCGCACACGGGCGCCCAGACCCTCGGGCACACGTCCGGCCGCTCCTCGCAGGTGCCGTGGGCGAGCGGATCACAGCCCGGCGGAAGCTCGCAGACCTGGCCATCGGGGCACGGCGTTCCGCCCGGGCCGCCGCAGACCGGCGGCGTGCAGCGGCCGCGCGACGCGACCTTCACGTCGGCGCAGCGCGCCTCGCAGGCATTCACGTAGGTCGTCCCGTCGGCGCCGCAGACGGGGTCGAGGACGCCGGGGCAGCAGCAGGTGCACGACTCGACGCGTTCGAGGCGCTCGCCGTGGTCGGCGACGACGCCGGTCAGCCAGGCGAGGGCCCCCGGGGCCCCCTCGCAGGGGCCCGCACCGAGGGTGACGAGGGCCAGGCCGGCGAGAGCGAGGACGAATCGGGGCGGGATGGGACGCATGGGGGCCTCCTGCTACCGCTCCCATCCTACACCCGCCGCCCTCGGCCGTGGGAAGCCCATTCGGAGGCCGGCGACGGCGCCCGCCCTCAGCGCCCCTTGAAGGTGACCGGCTTCTTGGCGAGGAATGCCAGGGCGCCATTCATGAAGTCCTCGCTGCGGGCGGTGCGCATCATCGCCTCGGCTTCGAAGTCGAGGGCCGTGTGCGGGTCGATCCCGCGCTCGGCGAGGTTGAGGTTGCGCTTCATGTAGCGGTACGCGATGGGCGGCCCTGCGGCGAGGCGCTCGGCGACCGCGCGCGCCTCGTCACGGAGCTTCTCCCGGGGCACTACGCGGTGGACGAGGCCGATGCGGTGCGCCTCGTCGGCGGGCATCCGCTCGGGAAGGAGGTAGAGCTCGCGCGCCTTGGCGGTTCCGAGGATCTTCGTCATGAAGTAGGAGCCGCCATAGTCGCCTGAGAAGCCGATCGTCGCGAACGCCGTGAGGAATACGGCGTGGTCTGCTGCGATCCGCAGATCGCAGGCCAGCGCCAGCGAGAGCGAGGCGCCGGCGCACGCTCCGTTGATGACCGCGAGAGTGGGCTTCCCCATCTCGTGGAGCAGGAGCGAGGCCTCCTGCCCGCGGCGCAGGTTGTCGATCGTGTCTTCCAGCAGCGGGAACCCGTCCGCCCCTTTTCGGTGCCCCGCGAAGATCGCCGACCCGGCGTTCCCCATCTCGCTGATGTCGCCCCCCGCCGAGAAGGCGCGGTCGCCAGCCCCCGTCAGCACGACGCAGCGCACCTCGGGATCCCATGCCAGCTCGCGAAGCGCGCCGGGCAGCGCGGCGATCACTTCCTGGTTGAGGGCGTTCATCTTCTCGGGGCGGTTCAGCGTCACCGTTGCGACGCCTCCGTCGCGTTCGACGCGTACGGGTTCGGTGCTCACGTCGTCCTCCTTGGAAGCCTCTTCGGGTATTCAGGGTCGGCGGCCGCGAGCGCGCAGGTACGCCTCGACGCGTGCCACGTCCTCCGGGACATCGACGGGGATGCTGCGCCAGCCCTCGACCACCGCGACCTGGATCGGGAAACCGTTCTCGAGGGCACGGAGCTGCTCGAGCGATTCCGCGCGCTCGGCCGGCGTCGGCGCGAGGCCGACGAAGCGCAACAGGAACTCGCGCCGGTAGGCGTAGAGCCCGGCGTGCTGCCAGACGGGAGCCTCGGGGGCGTCGCCGCGCTGGAAGGGGATCCGGCTCCGCGAGAAGTAGAGTGCCCGGCCGCGGCGGTCGATCACCACCTTCACGCGGTTCGGGTCGTCGAGAGCGTCCGCGTCTGCGGCGTGGGCGACGGTGGCCATGGGTACGTCGGGGTCCGCGGCCAGCGCGTCCACCGCCGCGTCGATCACGAAGCCCTCGATGAGGGGCTCGTCGCCCTGGACGTTCACGATCACGTCCTCGGAGAGGCTCGCCGCGACCTCCGCGATGCGGTCCGTGCCGGTGGAATGCCGGTCCGAGGTGAGGACCGCCTCTGCGCCGAAACGGCTGCAGGCATCGGCGATCCGCGGGTCGTCCGTTGCGACGATGACCCGCGCGAGGCGTTTTGCCGCGCGCGCGCCTTCCCAGACCCGCTGGATCATCGGGATGCCGCGATCGCGGCCAGCGGCTTCCCCGGGAAGCGCGACGCGGCATGACGGGCCGGAATCACGCCCACTGCCGTTCCCGCAGGCCCGCCGGCCTTCGTCCCCTGCCGCGCCGTCACGATGGCCGCGATCCTACCCGATGACTATGGTTCCCGCCGTGTCGGTAGCGTCCCCCCCGATCGCCCGCAGCGCGCGCGTCCTCACCGTCGCCTCGAACAAGGGCGGCGTGGGCAAGACGACCGTGGCGACCAACCTCGCCATCTACTTCCGGGCCCTCCGAGAGGAGCTTCCGGTGTTGGTCGTCGGCCTCGACGATCAGCAGACCGTCGACCGCATGTTCGCGCTGCGTGCCGCCCGGCCGGGCGACGGCAACCTGAAGCACGCCTTCTCCGAGAGGAGCCTCGACCGCGTCGCGCAGCTCGGGCAGTACGGGATCCACTTCGTCCCGTCGCCGCCGGACCTGATCGGCCTGAAGGCCCGTGCCGAGGACATCGGGACCTTGCGCCGCGTCGTCGAGAGGACGGAGTGGGACGGCCTCGTGATCTTCGACACCAAGAGCGATCTCGAGGCCCTCACCCAGAATGCGCTGGTGGCGGCCG
Organism: uncultured delta proteobacterium; assembly: GCA_963710635.1. Taxonomy (GTDB): domain Bacteria; phylum Myxococcota_A; class UBA9160; order UBA9160; family UBA9160; genus MYXO. Next base: position 2,197,432 of record CAVQAY010000004.1, on the reverse strand, counting down.
ACCGCGTGCTGATTCCCGTCGCCGACTGGGCGTCTCTCGAGGAGGCCTCGAAGATCTTCGCGTTCCTGGCTCGCGTACGCCCTGGCCAGCGCAAGGCGCGCGTCCTCCTCACGCTCGCAGACCTCCGCACCCGCATCGACGAGCCGGGCCACGATCTGCGGAGTCGGCTCGGAGACGAGGTGCGCGCCCGCGGCTGGCCGCTCTACCGGACGACGCTCTCCCGGAGTCCGCGCGTCGAGGCGCTGAACTCTGCGACGGACCGGCCGCTCTCGATCCTGCACCACGCGACGGGGACGCCGGTCCATCGGCAGTTCAAGGACCTCGCCGAGGAGGTGCTCGCCGACCTCGGGCTCGGTGCCGCGGTGGGTGAGGCGCCGTCGCCCCGGAAGCGCGCCGTCGCCCGGCGCGCGCCCGAGTCCGAGGGCGTTTCCGACTGGAAGGACCTCTTCATGCGAAGCCTTCGCCGGATCCAGGGGTAGAGCGGGCTCGCAGGCAGTACGGAGGAAGCATGGCGACGTTCGGAATCGTGGTCGGCGGCGGTCCGGCTCCCGGGATCAACGGTGTGATCGGTGCTGCAGCGCTCCTCGCCACGCGACACGGGCATCGGGTCATTGGCCTGATGGACGGCTTCTCCCACGTGATGGAGGGCCGGACCGACCGGGTCCGTGAGCTTCGCGCCGACGACGTGGCGACGATCCACCTGCAGGGCGGGTCGATTCTTCACACCGCGCGCGCGAACCCCACGAAGAAGCCGGAGCACCTCGAAGCCGTCGTGCGGTCGCTCGGCGCGCTCGGCATCGACCACCTCATCACCATCGGCGGCGACGACACGGCGTTTTCCGCCAAGCGGGTTGCCGACACCGCAGGGGTCGGATCAAGGTCGTCCACGTTCCGAAGACGATCGACAACGATCTTCCGCTGCCGGAAGGCATTCCGACCTTCGGCTTCGAGACGGCCCGCGAGCATGCGGCCGGCGTCGTGTCCGCGATGATCGAGGACGCGAAGACGGCAGGTCGCTGGTACTTCCTCGTGCTGATGGGGCGCAAGGCGGGGTTCCTGGCGCTCGGCGCCGCGAAGGCCGCCGGCGCGACGGTCGCCCTCATCCCCGAGGAGTTCCCGGCTGGAGCGATCCGCCTGGAAGACGTGGTGCGGACGCTGGAAGGGTCGATCGTGAAGCGCCGCGCCGAGGGCCACGGCCATGGCGTCGCCGTGCTGGCCGAGGGGATCGCCGAGCGCTTCGACCCGGCCGAGCTCGACTTCATGAAGGACGTCGAGCGCGACGAGCACGGGCACGTGCGCCTCGCCGAGGTGCCGCTCGGCAAGCTCTTGAGAACGGCCGTCGCCGGGAGCCTCGCGTCGCGGGGCGTCAAGCTGACCATCGGCGACAAGGACGTCGGGTACGAGCTGCGCTGCGTTCCGCCGACGGCCTTCGACCGCGATTACACGCGAGACCTCGGGGTCGGCGCGGTCCGGACGCTCCTCGCAGGCCGGTCGAATGCGCTGATCACCCGGCAGGCGTCGAGGATCGTTCCGATCCCGTTCGCCGAGCTGATGGACGAGAAGACCGGGCGCACCCGCGTTCGCGAGGTCGACGTCTCGACCGACGCATTCGCCAGCGCCCGCGCGCTCCAGACCCGGGTCGAGCGTTCCGGACCTCGAAGACCCGGCACGGCTCGCCGAGATCGCCAAGGCCGCCAAGCTGCCGCCGGAAGAGGCACGGCGGCGGTATGCCCCGATCGGCTAGCGGTCCCGCCGCCACCGAGATCGCCGCAGGAGGCAGCGGCGGCCGCGCAATCGCCCCGCCGCCCGTGGTGGATTCCGCGATTCCTCGGCCCGGTTCCGCCGATCCCGGACGATCTGCTGCGGCTGCTCGGTTTGGTGTCGCTCGCGCTCTTCTTCGAGAGCTACGACCTCTCGATGCTCACCTCTGCCCTCAAGCAGATTGCAGAGGGCCTCTCGATCGACGAGCGCGAGATGGGCGGCTACCTGGGCGTCATCCGGCTCGGTGCACTCCCGGCCTTCCTGCTGATCCCCATCGCAGACCGTCTGGGACGGCGGCGCGTGTTCCTGGCGTCGATCCTCGGGATCAGTGTCTTCACCTGTCTGACGGCCTTCTCCCAGACGCCCTGGCAGTTCGTCGCCCTCCAGATGGTCGCTCGCACGTTCATGGTGACGGCCATGGCGTGCGCGGTCGTGATCGTCACCGAGGAGTTCCCCGCCGAGCACCGGGGGTGGGGCGTCGGGATGATGGGCGCCCTCGCAGCCTGCGGCGTCGGCTTCGGCGCGCTGGTCTTCGCGCTGGTCGACGTGCTGCCCTTCGGCTGGCGGGCCCTCTACGTCGTCGGGCTGGCGCCGGTCTTCTTGTTTCCGCTCTTTCGCCGCGGAGTCCGCGAGACCGGCCGCTTCGAGCGCAGCCGGGATCGCAGCGGCCCCCCAGGATCCGGGCTCCGCAGCTGGCTCGGGCCGATCGAGGACATGGTGCGGAGGTACCCCGGCCGAACGCTCGGCGTCGGCGCCGTCTCGCTGCTGGCGGCGGCCGGAAGCGCGCCGGTCTTCCAGTTCACGGGGTACTTCGTCCAGACGGTCCATGGCTGGGCGCCGTGGCAGTTCTCGGTGCTCGTGATCGTCGGCGGCGCCATCGGCATCCTCGGCAACGTCCTCGCCGGGCGCCTGGGAGATCGGTTCGGGCGCCGGAAAGTCGGGTTTGCGGTGATGTCGCTCTTCCCGATCTTCGCGCTGGGCTTCTATCACGGCGGGGGCTGGCTCGTTCCCCTGTGCTGGGTGCTCTTCGTCCTGTGTACGACCGCGCAGCACACGATCCTGCGGTCGGTGGCGACGGAGCTGTTCCCGACGGCCCACCGCGGAACGGCGTCGGGGTGGAACGCGCTCGTCGAGACCCTCGGCGCCGCCCTCGGTCTCGCGCTCCTCGCCCTCGGGACGAGAGGCCCGGGCAACATCGCCTTCATGACGTCGCTCCTCGCGTTCGCCGTCGTCGGCGCCGGTCTGGTCCTCTTGCTCCTCCCGGAGACCGGCCGCCGGGAGCTCGAGTCGATCAGCCACGAGGCGGAGGCGTGACGGACGCTGCGTTCCGCGGCACGTTCCCTGCGGCGCCTCGCAGGCGCCGGAGGAGGCCGTCATGAGCCAGACGATTCAGTCGCCCGGGACCGGAGGGCGCGAGAGCCTCGCCGCAGAGGGCAGGGGGGACGGATCCCCTGCGCGCTCGGACCGGGAGCGGCGCGTCCTCGACTGGGTCACCAAGCTGGCCGACCTTCCCGAGCGCGCTGCGGGAACCTCCTCGGAGCGGGAGGCGGCCGCACGGATCGGGAGCTGGATCGAGGAGCTCGGCGTCCCCGAGGTACGGCTCGAGCCGGTCCCGGCGAGGCCGCGTTCCGGCTGGGCGCTTGCGCTCCATGGCGGCGTCGCGGCGGTCGGCGTCGCGCTGGGGGGCTTCTTCGGCGCCGTCCTCGCCGTCGGCGCGGCGCTCTCCTTCCGCGCCGAGATGCACCGGCGGCGGCCGCTGGCTCTCGCGCCTCCTCCCGGCGCCCGAATCGGTCAGCGTCGTGGGGAGGGTCCCCGCCGCGAAGGCCGCCCGTGCCCGCGTCGTCCTCTCGGCGCACATCGATGCGGCGCAGGCCGGCTGGCTCTTCGCGAAGCCCATCGCCGACTTCTTCGCGTCGCGCGCCCATGCCCGGCGGCGTCCCGGAGCCCCGCCTTCGGGACCGAACGCGCTTCCCGAGGCCATCCTGCTCTCCGCGGCGGTCGTCTCGGCCGCGTCCTGGCTCGGCGCATCGGGGCTCCTGTTCGGCCTCGCGCAGGCCGCTGCCGGGCTCGGTTGTCTCCTCATTGCCGTCCTCGGCGCCCAGTGGGCGATGGCGCCGTGCTCTCCGGGCGCCAACGACAACGCTTCGGCCGTCGCCGGCATGCTGACCTGTGCCGAGCAGCTCCTCGCCCAGCTCCCGCCCGACGTCGAGGTCTGGATCGCGGGGACCGGCGCCGAGGAGGTCGGCTGCTGCGGCATGCACGCCCTGGTCGAAGCGCATCCCGAGTGGAACCTCGACGATACCTTCTTCGTCAACTTCGAGTGCGTGGGGGGCGGCGCGCTCCACTGGATCCGCAGCGAGGGGACCCTCGGCAAGACGGGCTATCCGCCGCACCTGGTCGAGCTCGCGCGGCGTGTCGCCGCGAGCGGCGCCTTCGGCGAGGTGACGCCGACGGACCTGCTCGCCGGGACGGACGGCCACGTTCCTGCGGGCCAGGGGTTCCCGGCCCTCTCGCTCATCTCGCTCGAGGCCAACGGCGTGCCGCGCAACTACCACCGGCTCGACGACCTTCCGGCGGGGATCGACCTCGCGATGGTGGTGCGCGCAGCCGACTTTGGTGCGGCGGTGGCGACGAGCGCGATCCGCGGCGACGCAGATCCGATCACGATCATCTGAAGCCGGACTCCGGCGCGGTCGAAAGGCGTCTCGTGACGGATCGCCCGATCGTCTATCCGTTCGTCGGTAGCTCTGGCGCCCCGCTCACGATCGAGCGGACCGAAGGGGTCTGGCTCGTGACGGCCGACGGCCGCCGGATCCTCGACGCGGCGGGTGGAGCGATCGTCGCCGGCATCGGTCACGGCCGCGCCGAGGTGGCCGACGTCGCGGCGCGCGCGCTGGCGCAGACCACCTTCGTCGTACCGCCGTTCGCGACGCCGAGCCGCCTCGCATTGCTGGCGAGGCTGCGCGAGAGCTGGCTTCCCGACGGAATCACCCGCGCGCTGTTCGCCAGCGGCGGCTCCGAGTCGATGGACCTCGCACTGCGCGTCGCCCGGCAGCACCACGTCTGCGCCGGGCGTCCGGAGCGCTGGAAGCTCATCGGACGCGACCTCTCCTACCACGGGACGACCCTCGCCACGCTGGCGGTGGGAGGCCACGGCGCCCGGCGCGCGGGGCTCGATCCGCTGCTGTCGCCGCATCCGAAGGCTCCGGCGTGCTATCCGCTGCGCTGCGCCGCCTGCCGCGGCGACGGTGGCTGCACCCTCGCCTGCGCCGATGCGATCGAGGACCTGATCGTCCGCGAAGGCCCGGAGACGGTGGCTGCGGTGGTCGCCGAGCCCATCGGTGGCTCGACCGCGGGCGCGCTGGTGCCGCCGGACGGCTACTGGCCGCGCCTGCGCGAGATCACGCGGCGGCACGGCGTGCTCCTCATCGCCGACGAGGTGATGACGGGCTTCGGGCGGACGGGGCGCGCCTTCGGCGTCGACCACTTCGGCGTCGTCCCCGACCTGCTGGTGGGCGGCAAGGGCCTCGCTTGCGGTTACGCGCCGATCGGCGGTGTCTATGCCAGCGAGGAGGTGGTGGCGCCGATCGCCGAGCGCGGCGAGGACGTGATGTTCTACACCTACTCGGCGCACCCGGCGGCCTGCGCCGTCGCAGAGAAGGTGCTCGAGATCATGGAGCGGGAAGGTCTCGTCGCCCGCGCCGCTGAGATGGGCGCGTACCTCGCCGAGAGGCTTCGCGGCCTCGCCGACCATCCGAACGTGGCCGAGGTGCGCGGCCGCGGTCTGCTCCACGCCGTCGAGATCGTCCGCGACCGCGAGACGCTCGAATCGTTCAGCCCGCGAGCAGAAGATCACGGGCCGCGTCGTCATCGCCGGGCTCGCCCGCGGCGTCTTCTTCTACCCCGGTGGCACCCGGCCAGGCCCCGACGTGATCTGCCTCGGACCGCCCTTCATCGTCACCAAGGACGAGATCGACCGGATCACCGACGTCCTCGCGGAGTCGATCGCTGCGGCGGTCGCGACGGTCTGAGCGCCGGCTACGGAGCTCCGCGGCTCTGCAGCTCGACGAAGCGGCGGTAGGCGCCTCGCGGATCGGCCATGAGCGCTTCGTGGGTGCCCCGCTCGACGATGCGGCCCTCCTGGAGGAAGCAGATCTGGTCGGCGGCGCGGACCGTCGAGAGCCGGTGGGCGATCACCAGGACCAGCCGCGTCCGGCTCGCCTCGCGCAGCGCAGCGACGAGGCGCTGCTCGGTCCCCGGGTCGAGCGCGGAGGTCGGCTCGTCGAGGATCAGGATCGGCGCATCACACACCAGCGCGCGGGCGATCGAGAGCCGCTGCTTCTGCCCCACCGACAGCTTTCCGCCCGCACGTCCGAGGCGCGTCGCGTAGCCGTCCGGCAGTCGACCGATGAACTCGTCGGCTCCGGCAAGGGCGGCAGCCCGCCGGATTTCGGTGTCGGAGGCGTCGGGGCGACCCAGACGGATGTTCGCCTCGACCGTGTCGTCGAAGAGCACCGTCTCCTGGAAGACGAACGAGACCTGGGCGCGAAGCGACTCGAGGGAGGCCTCCTCGAGATCGATGCCGTCGAGGAGTACGCGGCCGGCGGTCGGCGAGAGGAAGCGGGAGACGAGATACGCGAGCGTCGTCTTGCCGGCGCCCGCAGGCCCGACCAGTGCGGTCACGGTCCCGACCCTCGCCTCGAGGTCGACGTCGCGGAGCGCACGGGTACCGTCGGGGTAGTCGACGGACACGTTCTCGATGCGCAGTCCTTCCCGAACGGGCGGGAGCGGGCGCGCGCCGGGGTGGTCCTTCTCCCCAGGCAGGTCCATCAAGAAGAAGACCCTGTGCAGTCCGATCGCCGACGCCTGGAGGCGGATCCACAGCGCGCCCAGGTCGACGCACGAGGTGGCGATCAGGACGAAGTAGGTGAACAGGACGGCAAAGTCTCCCGGCGAGAGCGCTCCGGCGATCACGAGATCGGTCACGTAGAGGAACGCGAAGGCGCCGAGCACCGCGCCGGGCGCGGCGCCGGCGAGCGTGGCGAAGATGCCGGCGCGCACGAGGCCGCGGAACGTCGAGAAGCCGGCCCAGCTATCGGCGTCGAGTCGCCGGAGCTCGCGGCCCTCGGCGCCGAGGCTCTGGACGGCAAGGATGTTCGAGAGGCCCTCCTCTGCCGACGACGTCGTCGTGGCACCGGCCCTGCGCGCCCGCTCGGCGCTCCTGCGAACCAGCCCGCTGAACGGCAGCGTCGCCAGGAGGACGATCGGGATGAAGGCGACCCCGCAGAGAGCGAGGATCGGATGGTCTCCGTAGACGAGGGCGATCATCGCCGACACGACGAGGACGCCCAGCGGAGCGACGACGGGAGTGAGCAGCAGGCGGTAGCAGGCCTCGGTGATGGCGGGGGTGTCGATCATGACCCGGTAGACCGCGTCTCCGATGCGTTCGTCGTCGAAGGCGGTCATCGGCAGCGAGTGGATCCGTTCGAAGAGGCGCGACCGGTAGTGGTGGTTGAGGTCCTGGGTGAGCCGGAGCGTCCAGCGGAAGTCGAGTGTGCCGAGAAGGCCGCCCGCCAGGCTGAACCCCGCGTTGGCCTGGTTCTCGGTCTGGGTCGCGACGTCCTGCCCGCCGGCGAGGTAGGCGTCCATCCGGTCGTTCTCGTTGGCGGCCGCGCCGACGGCGCCGATCAGGATCAGCAGCACCGCTTGGCCGGCAATGGTCCACGCGAGCACCTCTCCGGGCGACGCTCCCGTGAGGGGCGCCAGCAGCGGCGCGATGAAGAACGGGTAGGCAGTCACCGTCTGCCCGATCGGGTTCGCCTCGATCACGTGGTCGATCACGATCTTCACCGGCCACGGCAGGAGCAGGAACGGGAGGAGGCTCGTGATCGCGAGCGCGAGCTTCACCGCGAAGCGTCCGCGGAACGGCGACACGTAGCGAAGCGCCCGGCGGAGCAGCGCCGCCGATTCGCGGCCCGAGATCTGCTCGCGTTCCTCGAAGTCGGTCCTCACCGCGCCCCGCCTCTCGCCGCGTGCGCCGTCTCGGCTTCGACGAGCCCGCGGTAGGCGCCTCCCTCGCGGGCCGCGAGATCGTCGTGGGAGCCGGCTTCGACGACGCGCCCCTCGGCGAGGTAGACGATCCGGTCGGCGCGCCGGATCGTCGAGAGCCGGTGGGTGATCAGGAAGATCGCGCGTCCCCGCCCCCAGTGGGCGAGATTCGCCAGCACCCGCATCTCGGTCTCGGCGTCGAGGGACGCCGTCGGCTCGTCGAGGATCAGGATCGGCGTGTCCTTCAAGACCGCCCGCGCGATCGAGAGGCGCTGCCGCTGCCCGGTCGAGAGCTTCGTCCCGCGCTCGCCGAGAAGCGTGTCGTAGCCCTGTGGAAGCCGCTCGATGAAGTCGTCGGCGCAGGCGACGCGGGCCGCCTCGCGAACGGCATCGTCCGGCGCGCCCGGTACGGCGTAGCGGATGTTCTCGCGAACCGTGGCGCCAAAGAGCAGGTTCTCCTGCAGGGCGATCGAGACGTTCTTCCGGAGACTTTCGAGGGTGAAGGCTCGCAGGTCGACGCCGTCGATCTCGATCCGGCCTGATTGGGGGTCGAACAGACGGAGCAGCAGCGCCATGAGGGTGCTCTTGCCCGAGCCCGTCGGCCCGACGATCGCCGTGACGGTGCCGACGTCGGCGTCGAGGCTGACGCGCTCGATCACCGTCCGGTCGCCGTGGTAGCCGAAGGTCACCTCGCGGAAGCCGACCGAGCGGCGGACGGTTTCGAGGGGCTGGGCGTCCGGCGCGTCGCGAACGTCGGGCTCGAGGTCGAGGAGCTCGAAGACCCGGTCGAGGCCGATGGCAATGTCCTGGACGCGTCCCCAGGTCGAGAACAGGCGATGCACCTGGCTCGCACCGGCGCCGAAGTTCATCTTGAGGGCGTTGAAGAGCCCGAGGTTCCAGGCGCTGAAGCCGAAGACCGCCAGGAGCCGCTGGGCGAAGAGGGGATCCTGCGAGCGGGTCTCGAGGGCGGCCCATGCCGTGCTCGCGAGCATGCCTGCGCCGCCGATCCAGAAGATCGCCATCGAGAAGATCGCCAGCAGGCTCCGCGCCTCGAAGGCCCGCGAGAAGGCGATCGCGCGACCGGTGCTCGAAGCTCGCCTGTGCCCTCGTCTCGGCGCCGTAGGCCTTCAGCACCTTGATCCCGGCCAGCGTCTCCTGGATCGTCGACGTGAGGTCGCTGTTCGCCTCGCGGGCCGCGCGGAAGCGGACGCGCAGGCGCCGCGAGAGCATGGCTCCGACGGCGAGCGCCGGGGGCCAGAGAGCCGCCAGCATGACGGCGAGCCAGGGGTCGAAACAGAACACGAGCGCGAGCGAGAAGAGGTAGCGCGAGACGATCGCGAGCGGCGTCAGGATCAGTACGTCGATGAGCTGGGTCACCATCGCGCTGTCCTGGGTGAGCCGGTAGATCGCGTCACCGACGCGGCTCTCGGCATGGAAGCGCAGCGAGAGCGACTGCAGCCGCTCGATGAGGTCGATGCGCAGCGCCTGGTTGATCTTTTGCAGGATCCAGACCTGGTAGTACCAGAGGGCGAGGAAGAGCGGGGTTGCGACGAACCCCGCCCCGACCGCGAGGAAGACCGTCCGGCGGGCGACGCTGCGCCGCACCTCGGCGCCGAGCGCGCCGGCGTGCACCGTCAGCGCCGGGTCGAGCCGGAGGAGCCACGCCTCGAGGTCGGTCAGCGGCTCGCCCTGGAGCGCACGCGTCCAGAACAGGTCGAAGACCACGAAGCCGATCGGCGTCACCGCGACGGCCACCGTGGCGAATCCGACCATCAGGCGCAGCACGTGGCCGCGGACGGGGACGAGGAGCCGGAGGCAGCGGGCCAGGATGCGGAGCACCAGTCGGAAATGCAGCCGGTCGCCGGCGCCGCCGGCTCCGAGGCTGCCGAGGGCCTCGCGCTCTGTGTCCGGCGGTGCGGCTGCGGTCATTCGTTCCGTGCGTCTCGTGCCGGCATTCGGCGGCTATCCTAGGAGGCCGGCGGGCCTTCCGCCCGGTCGCCGACGACTTCGCGAGGGCCTTCGCCAACGGAGGGACTTCGCCAACGGGTCGGGCCGCCGCCGAGCACCTTCGAGAAGGACTTCGTCATGAGCGACACCGTTCGCTACGGGATCATCGGCACCGGCATGATGGGCTGCGAGCACATCCGGAACCTCGCCCTCGTGCCCGGTGCGAAGGTGACGGCCATCGCAGATCCCCACGAGCCGAGCCGGCGGTGGGGAAGGATCGCGGCCGGGGAGGGCGTCGAGGTCTACGACGACCCGCGCGACCTCCTCTCCCGGGCTCCGGTCGACGCGGTCGTGATCGCGACGCCGAACTACACGCACTTCGACGTCCTGCAGGCGGTGTTCGAGACGAACAAGCACGTCCTCGTCGAGAAGCCGCTGTGTACGACGGTCGAAGACTGCTTTCGCGTCGTCGAAGCGGCCGAGAAGCATCCCGGCATCGTCTGGGTGGGGATGGAGTACCGGTTCATGCGGCCGGTATGGCGGCTCGTCGAGGAGGTCCGCGCCGGCGCCATCGGGCGCCTCCGGATGGTGGCGATCCGGGAGCACCGGTATCCCGTTCCTCCCGAAGGTCGGCGACTGGAACCGCTTCTCGCGCAACACGGGAGGGACCCTGGTCGAGAAGTGCTGCCATTTCTTCGACCTCATGAACCTGCTGACCGGGCAAAGGCCCGTCCGCGTCTACGCCTCCGGAGCGATGGACGTGAACCACCTGGACGAGCGCTACGGCGGAGAGAAGCCCGACATCCTCGACAACGCCTTCACCGTCGTCGACTACCACGGCGGGGCCCGCGGGCTGCTCGACCTGTGCATGTTCGCCGAGAACTCGACGAACGAGATGGAGGTGGCGGCGACGGGAGACCGGGGCAAGGCCGAGGCCTTTCTTCCTGCGCACACGCTGGTGCTGACCCGCCGCGACCGCAACGAGCCCGCGACGGTCCGCTTCCAGGTCGACCCGCGCGCCCGGGAGGCGGGCGCCCACCATGGGTCGACGTTCCTCGAACACCTCGCCTTCCTCGGAGCGATCCGCACGGGAGGCAAGCCCATCGTGAGCGCCGCCGACGGCGCTCTCGCCGTGGGGGTGGGCGCGGCCGCAGAGCGGTCGGTGCGGGAGAAGCGTCCGGTGGAGCTGCGCGAGCTCGGCTTTCCGGTCGCTTGACCACCGACGTTGACGCCGCTACCCGGTGGCGATCCTCTGCGAGGAGCCCTTCGTGCCCGACGTGAGCGCGCCCGCCGACCGTCACGCGAAGTACCTTCGGCTCATCGAGCGATGCCGCGACCTCGAGCCGGTGGCGACGGCCGTCGCGCATCCCTGCGACGTGAATGCGCTCCAGGCGGCCGTGGATGCCGCGAACGAAGGCCTGATCGAGCCCATCCTGGTGGGGCCGCGGGCGAGGCTCGAGGCGCTCGCCTCCGAGATCGAGGTCGATCTCGCGGGGCTCCGCATCGTCGAGACCCCTCACAGCCACGAGGCCGCCCGCGTCGCCGTCGAGCTGGTCCGCCGCGGCGAGGCCGAGGTGCTGATGAAGGGGAGCCTCCACAGCGACGAGCTCCTCCACGAGGTGACGTCGCCGTCGACCGGCCTGCGGACGCACCGGCGCATCAGCCAGGTCTTCGTGATGGACGTTCCTACCTATCCGAAGCCACTCTTCGTGACCGACGCGGCGGTGAACATCTTCCCGACGCTCGACGACAAGGTCGACATCTGCCAGAACGCGATCGATCTCGCCCACGACCTCGGGATCGAGTGCCCCAAGGTGGCGATCCTGTCGGCGATCGAGATCGTGACGTCGAAGATCCCGTCGACGATCGAGGCGGCGGCGCTGTGCAAGATGGCCGAGCGCGGACAGATCACCGGCGGCCTTCTCGACGGGCCGCTGGCGATGGACAACGCCATCGACCGGGATGCCGCCCGCGCGAAGGGGATCCGCTCGCCGGTTGCGGGCGACGCCGACATCCTGCTGGCCCCCGACCTCGAGGCCGCGAACATGGTCGCCAAGCTCCTGGCGTTTCTCGCCAACGCCGAGACCGCCGGGATCGTCCTCGGCGCCCGCGTTCCGATCGCGCTCGCGAGCCGGGCGGACTCGGTTCGCGCGCGCGTCGCGAGCTGCGCCGTGACGGTCCTCGTCGCCCACGCCAAGCGCCGGCGGGCGCCGGAAGGGGTCTGAGGGGCCACGAGGGATCCGAGGGCGTGGCACGCACTCGGGCGAACGGCCGCGGCGCGCAAGGGGGGCGCTTCCGATCCGCACCCTTGACTTTCGTGTTATATTCGCATACTCTCAAGGGTCGACCCACCCCATCGGTCCCGGTGAGCTCTCGAAGCGGGAGGGGATCGTGACGGCTGCTCCTGGCCCGATCGCTGGTGCTCGTCGTAGCCGCGGCGCGGGTTCCGGCTCTGGTCTTGGTGTTGTTCCGGCGCTGGCGTGTGCGCTGGTTCGCACGCCGGCTCGCGGACTGGTTCGCGTGCGGGAGCCGGCCCGCGCGCCGCGGCGGCTCGCGAGGCAGACCTCCGGCTCGCGGCCTGCGTGCGCGCGCAGGCGCCGCTGCGCCGCGTCCTGGCGCGCATCGCGGGGCGCCTGGTTGCGACAAAGGCCTGGGAGCCCCTCGGCTTCGCCCGCCTCTCCGACTGGGCCCGCGAGCGGGCGGGGCTCTCGGCGCGCTCGGTCTACGATCTCGCCCACGTCGATGCCGCGCTCGCCCGGCTGCCGCGCGCCGAGGCGGCCTTCGTGGCGGGCGAGATCTCCTGGTCGAAGCTGCGGTTGCTGTGCCGTGTGGCCGAGCCCGCTGACGAGGCGCGCTGGCTCGCCTTCGCGCGGCGCTCCCCGGTGCACACGCTCGAGCGCGAGGTGCGCGCCGTCGACCGGGGCTCGATCGAGGCCGGCGCGCTCGGCACCGAGACGGACGAGGACGGCGCCTTCGTCTGGCGGCGCAAGACGGTCGAGGTGCGCTGCACGCCCTGGGTCCGGGGGAGGTGGCACGAGGCCCGGCAGCTCGCACGGCGTGTGGCCGGCGAGCCGCTCCCGCCCTGGGCCTGCATGGAGGCCGTGGTCGCCGAGGTGCTCTCGGCCCTGCCGCTGGCGGCGGATGCGGTCCTGGAGGAGAACGAGGCGACTGCGGGATGGGATGCCGGCCACGCCGAGACGCACCGGCCCCGTGCCGGCAGCGTGCTGCGCGAAGCGAGCGATGCGCACGCCGCCGGAGAGCGCGATCGCGTGGGTAGGGCGGGGGCACCCTCTAGCGCGACGGGTGTGTTCGCCGTCGAGGAGCCGGACGCTGGTGAGAGCCCGGTACCGGCGCCCTCTCCAGCGGCGGACGCAGCGGCGACCGACGTGGCGGAGGCGCCGCCTGCCCCGCCGCAGCTGCCGGTCTTCCTGCGCAAGCTCGTCGCCGGCCTTGACGAAGCGGACGCCTTCGCGCTCGATGCGCGCTTCCGTCGCGGCGTTGCCCTCGAGCAGCGCCTCTGGGCGCAGGCCGGGACGCTCCTCGCCATGCTCGCCTGCGAGCGCGACTACCTCGCCCTCGGCTACCGCAGCGTCGAAGCCTATGCCCGCGAGCGTCTCGGCATCTCACCTCGCAAGGCGCGCGCCCTCCTGCGGCTCGAGCGCGCAGGAGAGCTATGCCCGGAGCTGCGCGAGGCCTACCGCGACGGGCGCCTGTCGTGGGTGCAGGCGCTGGCGCTGGTCCCGATCATCGTCCTCGAGCATTCCCTCCCCTGGCGGGCGCGCTGGATCGCCCATGCGACGCAGATCACCGTGCGGCGCCTCGAAGAGGAGGTCGAGCGCGCGCTCGCCTTCGAGACCTTCGAGCCTCCCGACGAGCGGCAATCGTGTGCAAAACCCAGGGACGCGGGAGGTGATGCATCACTCGGCGACGACGAAGACCACGACGAGCACGCCGCCCCCTCCGCCAGGGCCGCCGAGACGGCCCGCTTCTTCTTCACCGGCCCCCGCGACGTTGCGCTCCTCATCGAGGCCACGATCTGTACGGTTCAGCGGCACATCGAGCGCCAGATCGGCCCCCTTCCGACCCGGGGAGAGGCGATGGACGCCATGTTCGAGCACGTGTTCGAGACCTGGCGCCCGCGGCACCGGCGCGTGCCCCGCGAGCACCGCGTCTTCGAGCGCGATGGCTGGCGCTGCACGGCGCCGGGCTGCTCCTCCTACCGCAACCTCCACGACCATCACGTCGTGTTCCGCAGCGCGGGGGGCAGCGACGAGCTCGCGAACCGCACGACGCTCTGCGCGTGGCATCACCTGCGCGGCGTCCACGCGGGCCTGATGCGCTGCCTCGGCGAGGCGCCCGACACCCTCGTCTTCGAGCTCGGCGTTCGCCCGGGCCGCCCGCCGCTCGTCCGCTACAGCGCCGAGCGGCGCCTCGCCTGACGATCCGCCCAACCCTGTCGAAGCGCGGGCGTCTCCGCGCGTCCAATGGCGCGCCGGGAGGGACTCGAACCCCGACCCTCAGGTTCGAAGCGGGGTCGATGGCGGCGTGGGTGATGAAAAATTGAGGGATCTTGAGGACTTAGCCGCTGCCTAGACCCTGCCGATTGGGTCTTTTCAGGCCGAAGTCCCACCAAAGTCCCACCACTCCCGACCGGAGGTCAAGCGGGCCGGGGGCGTGAACTACCTCTCCCTGGCGTGAGCCACGATCATGCCCCCCTGGGCAGTGACGTTGACTGCAATCCGGCCCCGTCCGCGTGTCCGCATCTGTCATAAGCCACCCCGAAGCTACGGATTGCAGCGGATCACTGATCCGTCAGCCCGAGCGATGGAAGGGAAGGTGCGACCGTGGCAGGCTTCTTCAGGCTCTACGTAGTCGGCGGTCTCGGAGGCTTCATGGGGGCCGACGGGATCAATCCAATCGAGTTCATGGTCCTGGTCGGTCACAGCAGCCGCCAGTGGCTCGAACCTCACTACATCGACGGCTCCATCACGCCGATCGGCAAGCTGCGAGTCATCGTGCCCGCTGGGCCAGACGACCCCGATGCGTTGCTGGATGCCTGCATTGCCTTCTGCCCTCGGCACTTCAGGTCGTGTCCGACGCTCGTCGAAGTCGAGACCTCGCTTCAGGAGACCGATCGCCTCGACTTCGACGACAGTCCCCGAGATATTCCAGCGGCATGGGCCCGTCTCCGCGAGGAGGCGAGGCCGATCTTCGCTGCCATGAACGTCTGGCGTGCTGATCTCACGCCGATTGAACCGAGGTGACGGAATGAGGTTTCTACTCGTCGCAGTACTTCTGGGAGTGGCCGGAGTGCCCGCAAACGCCGATGCGCAGCGGTACCTCGGGAATCTGAGCAGCAATCCCTACGATGCGAACTCGACGTCCAACCAGTATGGAACACGAAGTCCCTACCGGGCTGACGGCATCAACAATCGCTTCGGACCGTACGGCAGCCCCTACAGCTCGCGCAGCGCGACGAACCCCTACGCCACGGATGCGCCCAAGCTCTACGACAGCCAGGGCAACTATCACGGGAAGCTGAGTGCGAACCGGTACGATCCAGAATCGACATCCAACCCTTACGGTCAGTACGGCAGCCAGTACTCTGCCGACAGCATCAACAATCGCTTCGGGGCGGGCAGCCCGTACTCTCCGGACAGTCCGAACAACCCTTACGGATCCGGGCCCAGGATCATCGGCGACGAGTAGACGAGGCATCTGGGAGTTTGGGCCCCTCGGTGTTTGACGCGCGGACCTCGGCCGGTCGATACTCAGGCGTCCCCAGCAGGCGGCGGCTCGTGGGCCGCCTGTTCCGCGGACGGAGTACTCATGCACTCTTGGGCGTACGCCAAGATTTGCGACTATTGGGACGCCCGCTACGCCGCGATCGACCGCGGTGCTCAAGCATTGCGAGCATCGTCTCTCGACGCCTTGGCCTCCGTTCTCCGGGACCTCGGGGCGAGAGTGGCTGAGCGAGCTGCCGCACTCTCGGACGACAACTTGGTTCTCTCCGCGTTCATCATGGCGGAGGATTTGTATCGAAGTGCGGTGGCCATGAAGGCGTGGGACGATGCCGTCGCGCAATACCTCGCGTCTAGCGTGTCTCCGGTATGTGCCGAGCTCGTCTCGCCGAGGTCTGGTTCTGCGGTACGTCGTCGATAACAGTTTTACGCAAGACGAGCTCGGCCTGCGCGGACCCACCGTCTTCTTTCCGAAGTGGTACGCCGCCGCGGGTATCCTCTACATCTGCCCGCAAGAGGCGGCGGTGAAGATGATGGAGGTGGACGGCCACCTCGATGCTGAAGCCCCGCTCCAGTTGTCGCGATACATCGAAGAAGGAAGGCTCATCGCGGGCGAGCTGCTCTCGAGGGCCCGTCGCGATGGCTGGCACTTCATGTATCTCGACTCAGACTCTACGGAGGCGTCCATCCGGGAGGCAATCTCCGGAATGGACGAACCGGGTGTGATCACCGTGCTTCGCAACGATCCTCCGGGCCCTCAGACCAAGGCACTATTGACCAAACCGCCCCATCTACGTAGATCGAGCTGAGGGTGCGCGGCAGGTTCGACAGGTGGACGATTCCGCGCGCACGGCGACATCGCATCCTCGTAGAGACCGAAGCACGGCAGGCACGCCGCGCTGGCCCAGCACCAAAGTACCCCAGCGTCAGCTTACTCTCGCAAAGGGGTGAAGAGATTTCTGGCGCTTGACAACAAGTACTCTTCCGGGTGGGACACGCCATGCACGAGAGACGGATCATCTCCGACGAGGACCTCGACCCCAGGCGCGTCCCCGGCCCGGACGCGTCCTGGGATCAGATCGAGGCGTTCGCTCTGACGTACGACGGCTACACCACCCAGGGGTCGTTCGAGAAGTGTGCAGAGATCGCAAATGCGCGGCGGAATGACTCGCTTGGCGATCTCAGAACGTGCCTCTTCTTCGAGCAACGCCGCTGGCGTCACTTCGGGGAGATGCCGGACGACGAGTCGATGGCGTACATCCGCGGGCTTGTGGACGGGATCCGGTCCAGACTCACTCGGCCGACGCAGACTTGATCCAGAGGTGAGGGGCCGGACGGGTTGTCACTTCCCACGATCATGACCCAGGGTCCCGAGGCCCGTCATGGCATCACCTGCGCGGCGTCCACGCGCGCCTGATGCGCTGCCTCGGCGAGGCACCCGACACCCTCGTCTTCGAGCTCGGCGTTCGCCCGGGCCGCCCACCGCTCGTCCGCTACCTCGCCGAGCGGCGCATCTCCTCCACAGGGTCTCCCGGCGTGACGAGAGCGACGAGCCGCGCGAGCAGGGCCGCGGAGCGTACGGGCTTGCGGAACACCGCGTCGGTGCCGGCGCTCTGACACGCAGCCGAGACCTCGGCGGGATCGTGCCCCGAGAGGACGACGATCGGGAGGCGCTTCGTCGCGTGCTGGGCTTCGGCTGCGCGGATCGAGCGGGTTGCGTCGAGGCCGCTCGTTCCGGGCATCTCGAGGTCGATCACCAGTGCGTCGAAGCCGCCGCCGGCGATTCGCGCCAGCGCGTCGTCTCCGCCTTCCGCCGTCGCGACCTGGTGGCCGCCGCGCTCGAGCGTCCGCGCGACCATGGCGCGGCTCACGGCGTCGTCGTCGGCGACCAGGATCCGGAGCGGCGCCCGGGGAGCGGCGCTGGGCTCGTCGCTCGGAGCCGTCTGCGGCGTGGCAGTCTCTCCGGCCGCGATCGGAAGGGCGACCTCGAAGGTAGTGCCCTTGCCGACCTCGCTCTCGACGCGGATGCGACCGCCATGGGCTTCGACGATCCGGCGGGCGATTGCGAGGCCGAGGCCGGTGCTCTTCTCGCCGGCGGTGCTCCGGACGCTCGTCCGGCCGAAGGGCCTGAACAGGCGGCCGAGCTCCGCCTCGGGAATCCCCTGCCCATGATCGGCGACGCGGATCGCGGCGTCGTCTCCGACCCGCTCTACGCGGATGTCGACGCGGCTCCCGGCCGGCGAGAACTTGGCCGCGTTCGAGATCAGGTTGTTCAGTACCTGCTCGATCCTGCGGGGATCGACCGCGATCTCGAGCACGGGCAACGCCGGGTCGAATCGCAGCTCGATCGGCTTCTTCTGCACGAGCACCTGGTTGAGCGCGACGATCCGCCGCACGAGGCCGACGAGGTCGACCACCTCGCGCTCGATCTCGAGCCGTCCGGCGTCGATCTGCGATACGTCGAGCAGGTCTTCGACCAGGTGCAGCATGAACTCGGCGGACGAGCGGATGATCCCGAGGAACTCGGCGTGCTCCTTCTCGAGCGGTGGACCGTCGTCTCCGACGAGGAACGCCGCATAGCCCCGGATGACGCCGAGGGGGTTGCGGAGGTCGTGGGCCGCCATGCCGAGGAGCTGGCCCTTCTGCTCGTTGGCGCGGGCGAGGTCGGCGCTCTTTCGGGCGAGCTCGCGGTGGAGCGTCGCCAGCTCGTTGTTCACCTGCGCAAGCTGGTCGAGGTCATCCTCGTGGGTCCGGAGCGTTCGTCCGGCGCTCGCTCGCTCGGCGCCCGGCTCGCTGGCGCAGGCCAGGGCATCGCCGGGACTGGTCGCTGCGAGGACGATGAATCCGCCGCCGGGAAGGCTCACTCCTGTGCAGTGGAGGAGGACGATGCCCTCGCCGAGGAGAAGGTTCAGCTCCCAGTCGTGCGCCGCGCCCGTCGAGGTGATCGCGTCGAGAAACCGGTGTGCCTTCTTCGCGCTCGCCGGGTCGACGAGATCCGCGAGGCCGCTCCGTCGCGCGGCAAGGTCTGCGAGCCCGAAGTCATCGTTGAGCACCTGCTCGATGCGGCCCGAGGCGTCGCAGCGCAGCACCAGCGCGCGGGTCGTCGGCCGGCGCGTCACGGCCGCGGCGCCTCCCGAAGCATGCGCGCGACGACCTCGACCGCCCCCCGCGCATCTGCCGCCCCGCCGTCGGCGCCGACCCGCTTCCAGAGATCCGGGACGGCGTTGAAAGGGCGGCCTCCCGCCAGGATGATCACGTCCCGGCAGGCGTCCGACGCGCGGAAGGCCTCGATCGTCTCGGCCACCTGCCGCACGTGGGACGCCAGCGAAGCCGAGACCGCCAGTACGTCGGCCTTGCGGTCGGCCACGGTGTCGATGACGCCCGCAACCGGCGTGTCCGCGCCGAGGTACCAGGTGTCCCAGCCCTCCATCTCGAAGAAGTCCGACACCATCCGGACGCCGAGCTCGTGGAGATCGCCGTGAACGCAGGTGGCGACCAGGCCGCGTCCGGCGCGCTCGCTGCAGAAGATCCGGTCGTAGAGCTGCGACATCGCCATCTGCGTGACGGCGGTGCAGAAGTGCTCCTGCGCAACCGTGATTCGGTTCGTCTCCCAGAGCCGGCCGATCTCGATCTGCGATGCCTGGAAGACCTCGAGGTAGACGTCGCGGATCGGCGCGCCAGCGTCGACCGCCGCGAGCACCAGCCGCGTCGCCTCGCGGCGGTCGCCGTCGAGGAGGGCCTCGGTGTAGCGGACCGGGAGGTCCCCGAGGGGTCCGTCGCGACGTAGCGAGATGGGATGCGCTCCGGTCGGATTCTTGGCGCATCGAGAAACCCTCCCTAGGACGCGACGTACTCGAAGAAGCGGATCGCAGTGCTGCGCGGAACGAGCTTCACGCCGCGGGGGATTCCCTGGTGACTCTCGTGGTAGGCGTGGCTCCGGTGCCAGCGGCGGTAGCTCTCCTCGTCGGTCCAGTAGGTGAGGAGCCAGATCTCGTCGGGAAGGTCGAGGGGGCTGATCACGTCCATCCGGACGAAGCCCGGGGCCGAATCGACCAGGTGCGGGCGGTTCGCGAAGGCGCGCTTCACCTCGCTTGTGGTGCCGTTGGCGACGGTGAAGCGGCTCACGACGGCGAAGGCGGCGGGGGAAGCCGCTGCGGGGTTCGGGGTGTCCACGACGAGCTCCTCGTGCTGCCTGCGGGCCTCGCTCTCGATCGGCCTCCGGGTCGCCCTTCCCAAGGCCCTGGCGAGCGCGGGCCCGACGAGAGAGCGCCCTCGGGCGCTTCGGACGGTCGGGTGGGTTCTTTACCTGCTGTCCTGCGGGTTTTCCACGGGCTCCCGGTGGTCGCCGGACGGCTCCCACGTCGCACTGCCGCTCCGGTAGGATGGGGCCGCCGCAAGGGTAGCCACGGCTGCGATAGGATGGGGCCGTCGCCGCACGGGGCAGCCACAGGAGGGAGCGGTGGGCACCAGCGCGGGCACGAGCGCGTGTACGAGGGGCCGGGAGCTCGCGGCGCGCTTTGCGCTGCGCAGCCCCAGCCTGGTCGCCGGTGCGCTCGCCCTCTTCGCGGCCGCGTCGAGCGCCGAGACCGGCTTCGACGTCCGCGTCGAGCGCCTCGAGATCACGGGTGAGGCGCCCTACGTCGACGAGTTCGACGACGGCCTGCGCGATGCGGGGCCTACGCGGCGCCTCGTCGACCGCTGGCGCAGCCGGGTGGACGAGCGGGACGGCGCCTTGCGGCTCAGCGACGACGACGGGTTCGAGGGAACTCCCGCCTTCGACCTCGTCGTTCTCGACCGGCCGCTTCGCCGGGGTGCGGGGGAGGCGGCGATCGAGGTGACGATCCGGCCGGGCGGCGAGCCGGCGTTCCGCGGCGTCGCCCTCGTACCGCGAACGCAGGATGCGAAGGCAGCCGCGACGGGCGTCGTCCTGGTTGCGGGCAGGGGGCCCGTGTCCGTCGTAGGGCTTCCCGCGCCCGAGGACGCCGCAGCAGCGGCATCGCTCGCGGATCCGAGGGCCGGCGGCAACGCGATCTTCGGCCGGAGAGACTCTGTTCCTGCTCGACCCCGCGCCCACGTCGCCGCCGGTATGCGGCGCCGCCGGTGAGGACGTCGTCGTACTGAGCGACGGCGTCACGACGGCGTGCGACGAGCTCCCGGCTACCGCGGCAGGCGCTGCGCTGCGGCTTCGCGTCGAGGCCGTCGCCGGGAGCGTGCACCTGCGCGTCGGCTACCGCGTCGGCGACGAGCGGGATGCTCGTCGATGGCAGCGCGTGGAGGATCCCGACGCCGGCGCAGGGAGTCGCGGATTCCCGCCGGCGATCTGTTTCCCGGGCCTCCTCGCGATCGCAGCGGCGCGTCGCGAGGGGCGCGCTGGGTCGATTACGCCGGCGTCGTGACCCGGGCGGGATCCTCCGCGGAGGCGGCGGAGAGATCGTCCGGATCGAAGGCGTACTCTCGCGGCAGCGCTTTCCGTCGGCGCCCACTCGCCGTGGGCTCCGGGAGAGGGCATCTTCTCGCTCGACTTCGCCACGGGCGAAGGCGCTGCGGCCGGCAGGCCGTGCTCGAGACAGGCCGCGGTCGGCTGCGCGCGTCGCAGAGTCGACACCGGAGCGTGTCGTCTGCGACGCAGGGGCTCGCCAAGCAGGCCTCGGCAGCGAGACGTGCGCGCCCAAGCTCCCCGGCGTCTTCGATCTCCTGGGCATCGAGGCGGGGGCCCTCCTCCAGAGCTGGACGGGGCTCGGCGGCGCTCCGCCGCGCGCCGACGACCTCCGTCCGCAGCCCGGAACCATCGGCTACCAGGGCGGGCCCGTCTGCACGCGCGTGCTGTCCAATGGCCAGGTGGTGGTGCTGCCCGGCTGCCGGGATCCGGAGCGACCCGCGTACGACCCGATCTTCGGTGGCGCCAACCCGGCCGTCGTCCGATCGGCTTCCCGACGGGACCGGCGTGATTTTCCGGGGTTCGAGGCCCTTCGTCGTGGACCCGGTCCTCCGCGCAGCCCATCCCTTCACAGGACAGCCGTGGCAGGGCGTGTCGGCCGCCTGTCCGTGGAACCTGCAGATGATGCTGGTCGCCGCCTCGCCGGGCGCACCGAGCGACCCGGCCGCATTCGACGCGGCTCAGGCCTACCGCATCGACGCGTGCTCGTACGTGCTTCCCGCGTCGTGCCACGCGGTCGAGGCCGTGCGGAGCCTCGCCGTGGCGCCGCTCGCCGACGGCGACCGCTCCAGGAGATCCGGCGCCGCTGCGCTGGCTCTGGCAGCAGGCCGCGAGCTTCCGGATCACCGAGGCGACCGGCGACTTCGAGGCGCTCGCTGGAGGGCTCCTCCACGCCGCGGGCCCGCTGCGTTCCGAGCTTCCCGGTGCCGAGGCGCTGGTGGCGTTCTTTGCGACGCCTGCCGACGATCGCAGACGCCGACGGCGATGGCGTCGACGCAGCCGAAGGATCGCTGTCCGCTCCGTGCCGACGCCTCGCAGGAGGACGCCGACGCCGATCGGGTGGGTGACGCCTGCGACGTCTGCCTCCTGCACGCCGATCCGCTCCAGCGGGACACCGACGGCGACGGCTTCGGAAACCGCTGTGACGCCGATCTCGACAACGACGGCCGTGTAGGCCTGCGCGACTTCGCGCTGCTGCGCGCGCGCCTGTTCACGCGCGATCCCCACGCCGATCTCGACGGCGACGGACGGGTTGCGCTTCGGCGACCTCGTGCTCCTCGAGCGCCTGCTCTTCCGGCCGCCGGGTCCCGCGCGGCGCCGTAGCCGCGCGCCGTCGCCCGCTCCGGCCGTGGTACGGTCGCGGGCGATGAAGTCCCGGGGCCGGCCGATCTCGACGCCCGGAGTGGCCCTCGCGCTCTTCGCCATCGCCGCAGCGGCGTTCGTCCTGCGGAGCGCCGGCGTCGTCCACGTCTTCCCCCGCGACGGGACGGTCGTTCTCGAGAATGGAGATGGCCTCTACCACGCCCGGCTCGCGCACTTCAGCTTTTCACGCTTCCCGGAGTTCCTCACCTGGGACTGGTATCTGGCGGGGCCTCTCGGCGGCGCCGTTCCCTGGCCGCCTGGCTTCGACCTGCTGATCGCCGGGACGGCGCGGCTCCTTGGCGCCGCGGAGATCGACCCCGTCCTCGCCTGGTCGGGGCCGGTTCTCGGGACGCTCGGCGTGCTCGCCGTGTTCGCCGCCGCACGCGCGCTGGTGAGTCCACTCCTGTCTCTCGTCGCGGCGCTTCTCTATGCCGGGTTCGGCATCACCATCGCGTACAGCATCGTCGGCGGCGGCGACCACCACGGCTGGGTCGGCCTGCTGGGCGCGACGTGGCTCGCGCTCGGCCTCGGCTTCGTCTCGCCGGGAGCAGGGCGGCGCCGCGTGATCGCGCTCGCCGCGGGCCTCGCACTCGTACGCGCGGCCATGCTGCTCGGCTGGAGCGGCAGCCTGCTCTACATCGCGATCGCCGACGGGAGCCTCGCGCTCGTGTGCGTGGCGCTCGGCGACCTGCGCCGCCTCCGGGCGTTCGGCGTCGGTGCACTGGCGAGCGCAGCCCTGGTCGCACCCTTCATCGCGACGCCCGGCGAGATCTCGGGAGGGCCTTCTCCGGCGATCACGCTCTCGCTGCTCCATCTCACCGTCGTGTCGCGATGGGCGGCGTCGCTTCTGATCGGCGGCGCCGAGTGGGAGCGGCGCCGGCCCGCGACCTCCGCGTCTCGGAGGCTGCTCCGCGTGGCGGCGGCAGCCGTGGCGGTGGGCGCCCTCCTGGCGAGCATCGGCCCCCTTCGCGAGCAGCTCGTTCCGGCGCTTCGCTTCATCACGCTCCGCGACGCGTCGGGCGCGGGGACGGTCGAGCAGGTTCCGCTCTTTCCCCTCTTCGGCCGGATCCCGCTCTACCCGGCCACGGTCTACTTCGGCGCCTGGGCATGGGCGCTGCCGCTCGCTCCCGTCTTCGCGCTGCTCGCGGTGCGGGATCCTCGCTGCCGCGCCCCGGCGCTGCTGCTGGCGGCGTGGACGGCTCCCTTCATCGCGCTCGCCGTGCTGCAGATGCGCTACGGCAACGACGCCGGAGCGCCCGCCGCGGTGTGCTTCGCCGTGGGTCTCGCGGAGCTCGATCGCCTGCTCCGCTCCCGAACGCGAATTGCAGCGGCGCCTGCGAAGGCGATCGTCGTCGCGCTGGCGCTCGCGCTCCTCGCGCCCTCGCTCCGCGACTTCGCTCCCGATGTCCTTCCAACGGTCGAGTACCTCGCGGGGCGCTCCGCCCGTGACGGGGGCCCTGCGCTGGATGCCAAGGGAACCCTCGAGGCCTTCGCGCGCAGGTGCGCGCGGCGACCCCGGAGACGCCAGGATTCGGCGACGACGGGAGGCCTGCCTACGGTCTCGTGAGCAATCCGAGCATCGGACACGCGCTTCGCTACTACGCGCGGCGCCCGGTGGCCGCCGACAACTTCTGGGACAAGTTCGAGACCTACGGCCTTGCCCGCGGCCTCCTCGAGCTGTCCGACGAGAGCGAGGCCGTCGAACGCGCAGCGGCCCTCGGAGCGCGCTACGTCGTGACGATGCCGATCCAGATGCCGCCGGACTCACTCCACCAGCGCCTCCATCTCGACGATGGGCGCGCCGTCGGGGGCCGGCCGCGCCTCGAGCGGCTGCGGCTCGTGACCGAAGGGCCCCGCGGAGGAGTTCCGCTGCTCCTGCCCTACGGAGTCCATCTGCCTCCGGGCGGGCAGCCCTACAAGCTCTTCGAGATCGTTCCGGGAGTGGTCCTCGAGGTGGACGCAACGCCGGGGGAGACGGTCGTCGCCGAGGCGCTCGTCGAGACGCCGACGGGACGCCGCTTCTTCCATCGCGCCGAGGCGACGGCGGAGCCGAGCGGCATCGCGCGCATCCGCGTTCCGTACGCCAACGAGACGCGTGCTCCCGCACGCTTGGTCGGTCCGTGGCGCATCCGGGCGGGCGATGGTCCCGAGCGGAACGTGCGCGTGACCGATGCCGACGTGGAGTCGGGAGCGGTCGTTCGCATTCCGGCGGGAAGAGTATTCCGGCGGGAAGAGTATGATGGGGTGGCCGCATCCAGCCTGCCGTGAGCCAGGGCTTCGTCCTGGAGCGGATCGAGGAGGGACCTGTTGTCCGAGCATCCCTACGTCCAGCTCGCCCGCGCCGCCTGGCAGGCTGTCTCGGTGGGCGACGTCGACGCGCTCGAGCGGATCTTCACCGACGATGTCGTCTGGCACGCCACCGCACGCGCTCCGTGGGAGGGAGACCATGCGGGCCCCCAGGCCATCTCGGAGTTCCTTGCCCGCATCGGCGAGCTGATGCAGGTGTTCGACGCGCGGCTCGACGATGTCCTCACGAGCGAGGAGCGCCTCGCCATGGTGTTCCACGTCCGCGCGGAGGTCTCCGGCCGCGGGTACGAGACCGACTATCTGCTCCTGGCGCGGGTAGTGGGCGGACGGGCGGCCGAGATCTGGACGCTCCCGCTCGATCCTGCGTCGCTGGAGGCATTCTTCCGCCGCGGGACGTGATCGATGCGCGGGGCCCGAGCGCCGCACGGTGACTCCTGGCGCGGGCGTCACGAACGGTGGAGAACGACATGAGCTTTCCCGACTGGAACGCCGACCACGACGCCTTCCGCGAGGCGGTCCGCCGCTTCACGCGCGAGGAGATCCGCCCCCATGCGGACCGGTGGCGCAAGGAGGGCTTTCCCGACGACCTCTTCCGCAAGGCCGGCGCGCTCGGCCTGCTCGGAATCCGCTTCGATCCGAAGTGGGGCGGGAGCGGACTCGATCACTGGTACACCGTGATCCTGGTCGAGGAGCTGATGCGCGGCCGCGACATCGGCGCCACCGTCGGCCTCCTGGTCCAGTGCGAGATGGCAACGTCGGTGATCCACGCCCACGGCTGCGACACGCTTCGGCAGGAGTGGCTCGTTCCCGCGATCCGCGGCGAGCGCATCGCAGCCCTCGGCGTGACCGAGCCCGGAGGCGGGTCGGACGTGGCGGCGCTCACGACGTCGGCGCGCCGCGATGGCGATGAATACGTGATCCGGGGCAGCAAGATCTTCATCACCAACGGCGCCCGCGCGAACTTCGTCACGCTCGCCGCCCGGACCGGAGGCCCCGGGCCCGGCGGCGTCAGCCTGCTGGTGGTCCCCACCGATGCGCGCGGGTTCCAGGTCGGGAGGCGTCTCGAGAAGCTCGACCTCCACTCGAGCGACACGGCGGAGCTGTTCTTCGACGACGTGCGGATTCCCGTTCGCTACTGCATCGGCGAGGAGGGCAGGGGCTTCCGCTACATCATGCAGGCCTTCCAGAGCGAGCGGCTGGTCCTCGCCACGATGGTCAATGCCCTGTGCAGGGACATTGCCGAGGAGACGATGGCCTATCTGTCCGAGCGGTCGGCCTTCGGCCAGAAGCTCGCCGAGATGCAGGTGTGGCGGCACCGGATGGCGGATCGGATGACCGATCTCGAAGCGTCGGATCTGCTCACCTATCGCGCTGCCGATCGGCTCGTCGCGCGAGATCCTGCGGCCGAGGTGTCCGTGAGCATGGCGAAGCTCTACGCGGCGGAGATGGCGCGGAGGCTGATCCCCGACTGCGCCCAGGCCTTCGGTGGCTACGGGTTCATGGAAGAGAACTACGTGGCGCGGTGCTCGCGAGGCGTGCAGAACTGGGGCGTCGGCGCCGGCACCAGCGAGATGATGCGCGAAATCATCGCGAAGCGCTGCATGGAGCGCCGCGACTGATCCGTCGGTGCAGGAGACGCGGGGCTGGCCTAGACTCGCAGCGAGGAGAGGCCCCGACGGTGCTCCGAACGCAGCGGCGCACCTTCGTGACGCTCGGCCCGCCCATGGCCGGATCCTCGCCGCGCCGGCCGGGCCAGATCGCCGCTGCGGCGCCCGTCGAGGCGCCGGCCACCGGCAGATCGGGCTCTTCGTTGCGATCTCGCTCCTGCTGCACGCGGCCGGAGGCGCGGCTGCGTTCGCCTGGCTGTCCCAGCGCGCTCCGGTGGCGAGGCCCCCCATCCCGATCGCGTGGGTGCGCGTCGACGCCGGCTCTGCCGAACGCCTCGTCGCCCCGTCCGAGGCGGCCGTTGCGCCGCCGGCGCCCCGCCCGGCGCCTCCGCAGCGACCCAGGCCCCGCCCGGCCCCGGCCGCAGTGAGCGCCGCAGCCGAAGTGCCCGCGGCGCCCGCGGAGACGGCACCGGCCGCGTCGGAATCGGATTCTCTTTCCGACGACGCTGCGATGGGCACGCGGGCGGGCGCCGCCGGCGATCCCCCCACCGAGGTCGGCGCCGGCGGGGGAGCGTGCGACTGACGTGGCCTCGCGGGGGCCGGGTGCGCCGGGGGGATGGATGCCGCGCGGCGGCGTACAGCCTGCACCGGTGTATCCGGAGTCCGCGCGCCGGCGAGGTACCGAGGGAGTTGCCCATGTGGCCCTCAAGCTCGCGGCGAGTGGCCGGGTCGACGGCGTGCGACTCCAGCAGTCGGCCGGGGATGCGCAGCTCGATGGCGCAGCGCTCGCCGCCGTCCGGCGCTGGCGCTTCGACGCCCCGCCGCCGGGAGTCGACTGGAAGGACCTGTGGTTCGTGGTGCCGATCGAGTTCCGGTTGCGATGAGCGGGCGCGCGGGAGGCGGAGAGCTGGAGTTGACGCAACGACCCGGTTCCGGGATCCGGGCCGCCTGGCCGCTGATCGCCGCGGGCTTCGCGATCCAGTTCGTCGTGATCGGCGGCGGGATCGACACCGTGAGCGTGTTCTTGAATGCGCTCGCCACCGCCAACGGCTGGCCGCGAGGGACGCTCTCCGCGGGGATCGGAGTCGGCGTCGTCGCGGCGGGGCTCGCGACGCCGGGCGTCGGGATCCTCATCGACCGCTTTGGCGTGCGGGTCCCGATCGCGATCGGCGCGGCGCTTCTCGCCGGGGGCTTCGGCGTACTCTTCGCGATGACGGCGCCGTGGCACTTCGTCGCGGCCAACGTCTTGCTGGGCCCCGGATTCGCCGCGACCGCGATGCTCCCGATCACGATCGCGGTCACGGTTCGCGTTCCGGATCGAACGGCCTTTGCCCTGGGGGTCGTGTCGGTGGGAGCCAGCGCGGGGGCGCTCTTGCTCGCGCCGACGCTCCAGGCGGTGATCGACGCGCGTGGCTGGCGGGCGACCTACGCCGTCCTCGGGGTCGTGGTGATGCTCACGCCGCTCGTCGCCCTGGCCGCGCTCCCGAAGGGACGCCTCCAGCGGACCCGCCCCGGGGAAGCGCCCGCCGAGAAGCCGGCTCCCCTCGACCTGCGGCGGGAGCTGCGCCGCCCCGGAGTCGCTCCGCTGGCCGCCCTTCTCGTCGTTCCGGGGCTCGTGAACTTCGGCTTCCAGGTACACATCGTTCCCTATCTCGCGAGTGTCGGTCACGGCGCGCAGGTGGCGGCAGCGGCGCTCGGAGCCGCGGTGGGCCTCTCTGCGATCGGCAAGGTGGCGGGAGGCGCCCTCGGCGATCGGATCGGAGCGCTGCAGGCGCTCCGGCTCGCCCTCGTGCTCCAGGCCGGAGCGCTCACGCTGCTCCCCCTGACGGGTCACGTCGCCGTGCTCGCGCTGTTCGTCGCGCTGCACGGCGTCGCCGTCGGCACGGAGGTGGCCGTGACGCCGGTCCTCGCCCTGCGGGTACTCGGAGAGTCGCGCTTTGCGACGATGTATGGGCTCCTCCAGCTGGGCTCGACGGTCGCCATCGGCCTCGCCCCCGTGATTCCAGGGCTGTTCTTCGATGCCATGGGAAGCTACGTGGGTGCCGTGGCGTTCTGGATCGTGGCGATGTCGATCGGCGTGGCCATCGCCTTCCGGATGCGGCCACCGGCGCGGGCGGCCCCGCGCGTCGAGGCCCCGGGACGCTGAAGACTTCTGCGCATGACCGCCGTCATAACGGCCGAGGGGTGACCCACCGACGATCTCCCGGCCCGTCTCGGACCGGGCGCGGGAGGACTGCGGGTGACGAAGACCCAGGGCGCGTGGGCGGATCGGTACCGGGGCAAGTGGACGTGGGACAAGGTGAGCTGGGGCAGCCACTCCGTGGACTGCTATCCGGGCGGCTGTCCCTGGCGTGTCTACACCAAGGACGGCCGGATCCTCCGCGAGGAGCAATCCGGAACCTTCCCGACGATCCAGTCGGGCGTCCCCGACATGAATCCCATGGGCTGCCAGAAGGGTGCGAGCTGGAGCCATTGCCACTACTCGCAGGACCGGGTCACCCATCCGCTGCGCCGCGTCGGCGAACGAGGTGAAGGCAAGTTCGAACAGGTGTCGTGGGACGTCGCGCTCACCGACATCGCCGACGGGATCCTCGACGCCATCGAGAGCGATGGCGCGGCCTCGATCATCAACCTCTTCACGCCGGAGCCGGGCGCGGCCCCCGCACGGATGTTCTCCGAGGCGCTCGGGCTGCCGATGACCGACGGCAACGCCGAGTTCCAGGACTTCAGCCCCGGCTGGCACCTCACCTGGGGCCTGTTCAACCCGACCTCGTCGATGGACGACTGGTTCCTCGCCGAGCTGACGCTCATCTGGCATGCGAACCCCGTCTACACGAACATCCACTGGTATCACTACGTCGCCGAGTCGCGGTACAACGGCGGCGAGGTCGTCACCATCGCCCCCGACTACAGCCCGTCGGCGATCCACGCCGACTATCACCTCCCGGTGCGCATCGGCAGCGACGCCGCGCTCGCGCTCTCGATGTGCAAGGTGATCATCGACGCCGACCTCTACCAGAAGCAGTTCGTCCAGGAGCAGACCGACCTGCCGCTGCTCGTCCGTACCGACACCGGCCGCTTCCTGCGGGGCCCCGAGGTCTTCGCAGGCGAGCGCGAGGACCAGTTCTTCTGGTGGGACACGCTCTCGGGAACGCTTTCGCCCGCGCCTCGGCACACGCTCGCGACGATGGGCATCGATCCCGCGCTCGAGGGGCGATTCACGGTGACACTGGTGAACGGAGCGACGGTCGAGGTCGAGCCGGTCTTCGCGCGCCTCCGCCGCCAGCTCGACGACTACTCCCCCGAGAAGGCCGCCGCCATCTGCGAGGTGAGCCCCGACAACATCCGGACGCTGGCGCGCAAGGTGGCGACGCGGAAGACCAAGATCTTCATCGGCTGGAACTCGGGCAAGTACTACCACGGCGATCTGATGGAGCGTGCCATGGCGCTGCTCCTCGGCCTCACGGGGAACTGGGGCAAGAAGGGAACCGGAACGCGGTCGTGGGCGATCTCGGGGATGGACGGCGAGATCTTCATCCCCGGCAAGGAGTCGCCCGGTCAGGAGGCCGCGCAAAAGCAGATTGCCGGGCTGATCGCCATGCGGCGGCTGCTCACGGCGAGTGATCCGACGCTGACGCTCGAGATGATCCAGAACCGGATGATGGCCCTCGCGAACGACATGCCGCAGGGCCCTGGCTTCGGGATGCCGCCGGCCTTCCTGTGGTACTACCAGTACGGGTACGAGGAGCGCTGGAACGATCCCGAGAACCACGATCCGTCGTACCCGCGCTCCTTCGACGAATACATGAACATCGCGATCGAGAAGGGTTGGTGGGACCCTCGCTTCGCGAAGGTCTACCAGAACACGAAGCCGCGCGTCCTCTTCGAGGCCGGAGGCAACGTCCTGCGCCGCCAGCGAGGCGGACAGAAGCTCCTGCTCGAGCACCTGTGGCCGAAGCTGAACCTCATCGTCTCGGTCGACTACCGGTTGACGACGACGGGGCTCTACTCCGACTACGTGCTCCCCGCTGCGCAGCACTACGAGAAGCTCGGCCACTCGATGCCGTCCGTGCACCACCTCAACTACGTGCTGTGCGACCGGGCAGCCGCGCCGGTGGGCGAGGCGCTTCCGGATCTCGAGATCGGCTTCCGCCTCCTCGAGAAGATCGAGGAGCGCGCCGCGGCGCGGGGAATGACCGAGTTCACCGACGCCCGGGGCCAGAAGCGGCCGATCGCGGGGCTCGCCGACCACATCAGTCACAAGGGGGCCCTGCGCGACGAGGAGAAGCGAGCCGACGAGAGCATCCGCGATGCGGCGGTCTACGGAGTCCTGCCCGAAGGGGACGACTCTCGACACCCTGCGCGAGAAGGGCTTCGTCCGCTGGACGAACTGGGGGCACGTACTGCACGGCACGTCGCAGGCCTCGACGATCAAGCCCGACGAGGTACACAACCCGCTGCGCTGGCACACCGAGGACAAGATCCCCTACGACACCCTCGTTCGCCGCGCCCAGTACTACATCGATCACGAGTGGTTCCTCGAGTGCGGCGAGGAGCTGCCGACCCACAAGGAGCCGCCGAAGCAGGGTGGCGGCAAGCGGCGCTTCCAGATGACCAGCGGCCACAACCGCTGGAGCATCCACTCGATGAACATGACCAACGACATCATCCTCAACACCCACCGCGGCGAGCCGTTCGTCTTCATCAACGACGGCGATGCGAAGTCGCTGGGGATCGAGAACGGCGAGAAGGTGAAGCTGGTGAGCAACGTGGGCGAGGTGCGCTACGCGGCGAAGATCTCGCCTGCCGTCCGGCCCGGGCAGGTGATCGTGTACAACGGCTTCGAGCCGTACATGCACGAGGGGTGGGCGAGCCAGTCGGACCTCGAACCGGGACACGTGAAGCCCCTTGGCCTCGCGGCTGGCTATGGCCACCTCTCCTACCGCATCCTCTCGTGGCAGCCGATTCCGGCCGACCGCGCCGTGCGGGTCGACGTCGAGAAGGTGCGCTGAGCCCTGGGAGGGACCGTGATGGCAGCAGGACCGTCGAAGCCGCGTCGCTACTGGGGCTTCGTCAGCCCCATGCCGGCGCCGATCCTGGGGATGATCGCGAAGCAGGCCGAGGCGCAGGGCTTGGTCGGCCTCTTCGCGCCGCAGGTCTACGGTCCTCCGTTCGTTCCGCTGGCGGCCGCCGCGATGGTCACCGAGCGCATCCTGCTGGCGAGCGGGATCGCCATCGCAGCGGCGCGCAGCCCGTTCGAGACGGCGATGGCCGCCCTCGACCTGGATCGCATCTCGGGCGGCCGCTTCGTCCTCGGCCTCGGCGCGAGCGTCCTGTCGTGGACTCGCGACATCTTCGGCGCGCCCGACCACAAGCCCCTCGCGCACCTGCGGGAGACGGTTGCGGCGGTGCGCCACGTGATCCGCGGCGCGCACAAGGGGCTCGAGCCGTTCGAGGGCCAGTACTTCCGGGCGGGCTTCCACGAGCTGCAGGGGACGGCTCCGCCCGTTCGCGAGGAGATCCCGATCTGGATCGCCGCACTGCGGGGTCCGCTGGTGCGGCTCGCGGCCGAGATCGGCCAGGGAGTCATGGGCCATCCCATGTGGTCGATCGACTGGGCGGTGGAGAAGATCCAACCCGACCTGCGCGCCGGCCTGGCGAAGGCGGGGCGGAGGCGCGAGGACGTCGACCTCAACCTCTGGCTCTGGGTCGCGATCAATCCCGACGAGGCCGAGGCGATCGAGGACGCGCGGGCGACGATCGCCTTCTACGCAGGGGTCGAGCAGTACGAGTCGTTCTTCGAGGCCCACGGGTTCGGCAACGAGGCGCGCAGGCTCCAGGCGGCCGTGAAGAGCAAGCAGGCGCTGGCGTCCGGGCGCCTCGTCCCCGACGAGATGGTCAAGGCCTTCGTGTTGTGCGGGAAGCCCGACGCCGTCCGCGAGCGCATCGAGCGCGCGTGGACGGTGGCCGATTCCATGTGCCTCGTCCCTCCGGCCTACGGGATGCCTCCCGAGAAGCTGCTCTTCTACGGCCAGGGGATCGCGAAGACGTTCTACGGCTAGGGACGGGGGGCCGACCGAGCATATGACCCCCGTCATCCCGCAGCGCTTGCAGGCGGTATAAACAAACGTTCGTTTGGACCTGTCGGAGCGCCTGCCGAGGCGCGAGGAGGGCCGGGGATGCGGGTGAGGCGCCTGGCGAAGGGGGCGGGCGATCTGGGAGACCCGGCCTCCGGCGTGTGGTCCCAGGCCGAGACCGAGCGGGTCGACCTGATCGCGACGCCGCTCGGCGCTCCAGCCGTCGGCCTACGTCCAGGCGAGCCGCGAGGCGAGGCCGTTCGGCCGCGTGAGCGCCGTCGAGGTACGCGCCGTCCACGACGGCGAGCAGGTGTCGTTCCTCCTCTCGTGGGACGACCCGGACCGCGACGCCGAGCCTCCCGTCGACGATCGTTTTCCCGATGGCGCGGCGTTGTTGTTCCCGCTCGCCGACGGCGCCCCGCTGGTGACCATGGGCGCCGAGGGCAAGCCGGTGAACGCCTGGCACTGGCGCGCCGACCGGCCCGACCACGCCCGCAACAACGTGTCGGTGGGCCTCGGGACGACGCGGGTCACCGCGGACACTTCGATCACGACGGCAGCGCTCTGGGACCACGGTCGCTGGCGGGTCGTCTTCCGCCGTGCGCTGCAGACGAAGGCGCCCTCCGGAGAGGCGATCCAGATGCAGCCGGGAGAGACGCTCTCGGTGGCATTCGCCGTCTGGGAGGGCTCGAACGGAGAACGCGGCGGGCTCAAGAGCTTCTCACCGGCCTGGCATTCGCTCACCCTGGAGGGCTGATTCCGATGGCGTCGAATCTCGTCGGAAGAACGCGCGACGGCGAGGTGGTGCAGCCGAAGCGCCAGCTCGCCATGGTCTTCGACCTCAACAAGTGCCTCGGCTGCCACACCTGCGCGATGGCGTGCAAGACCCAGTGGACCAGCGGCGAGGGCATGGACTCGATGTGGTGGACCGTCGTCAACACCATGCCCGGCCGCGGGACGCCCCGCGACTGGGAGAAGTCGGGCGGCGGCTTCGACGCGGGAGGCGCTGCCCGGCCCGGCCAGCTTCCGACCCGCGAGGCCTTCGGCGAGGCCTTCGAGTTCAACCACGAGGAAGTGTTCTACGGCGGCAAGGGGACCGGCGTCCACCTCCAGCCGCGCAAGCCCGCCACCTGGGGCCCGAACTGGGACGAGGACCAGGGCGGAGGGGAGTACCCCAATTCCTACTACTTCTACCTCCCGCGGCTGTGCAACCACTGCACGCACCCCGCTTGCCTCGAGGCGTGTCCGCGGGGCGCGATCGAGAAGCGCGAGGAGGACGGCGTCGTCCTCGTGAACGAAGACCAGTGCAAGGGCTACCGCTTCTGCGCGGAGGCGTGCCCGTACAAGCGGATCTACTTCAACGCGGCCCGCGGCATCAGCCAGAAGTGCATCTTCTGCTTTCCACGGCTCGAGAAGGGAGTCGCGCCGGCCTGCGCCCGGCAGTGTCCCGGGCGCCTGCGGTTCGTCGGCTACCGCGACGACCCGAACGGACCGATCTGGAAGCTGGTCGACCAATGGAAGGTCGCGCTTCCGCTCCACGCCGAGTTCGGTACCGGCCCCAACGTCTTCTATGTGCCGCCCCTTTCGCCGCCGCGCTTCGACGCATCGGGGCGCCCGGACCGCGAGAAGTCCCGCATCCCGATCGAATACCTGCGAGGGCTCTTCGGCGACGCGGTCGATGACGCGCTCGCCACGCTGCGAACCGAGATGGACAAGCGCCGCCGCGGCGAGGACTCGGAGCTGATGCGGACGCTCATCGTCTATCGCTGGCCGAGGGACATCTTCCCCGACTTCCAGAACGATCCGGCGAACCTGTAGGGGGCCCGCGCCATGACCCACGACATCACGCGACGAAGCTTCCTCGGAGGCGCGAGCGGTCTGCTGGCGCTCTCGCTGTTCCAGCTCCGCTGCTCCGGTCCGGAGGAGCGGACCCCTGCGGCGCCGGCGGCCGCGGTCGCCGGCGCGGCGCCGGCCTACGGTGGCTGGCAGGACGTCTACCGGCAGCAGTGGACCTGGGACAAGGTCGTGAAGGGCGCGCACCACGTCGTGAACTGCGTGTCCGCCTGTCCGTTCAACCTCTTCGTGAAGGACGGGATCGTCCTCCGCGAGGAGCAGAACCCGGTGATGGAGGCCAACAACGAGAACCTCCCCGACTTCAACCCGCGCGGCTGCCAGAAGGGCGTCTGCTACAGCCAGCTCATGTACGGCCCGGGTCGCCTCAGGCACCCGCTCCGCCGGGTGGGAGAGCGGGGCGAGGGCCGCTGGAAGCGCATCTCGTGGGACGAGGCGATCGGAGAGATCGCGGACAAGATCGTCGAGGTCTCGGCGAACGACGGCCCCGAGTGCGTGATCTACGACAGCGGAACGGCCAACGCCGGCTACGGCAGCGAAGCGGGCGAGATGCGCGCGTTCGACATCCTCGGGTCGACCCAGCTCGACGGCTGGGCATGCGCCGGCGACATGCCCCTCGGCGTCATCATGACGTGGGGACTGTTCAACGTCGATTCGACGTCGGACGACTACTTCCATTCCGATCTCGTCCTGCTCTGGCTCGGGAACCCGTCGTACACCCGCATTCCGGACGCGCACTTCTTGTGGGAGGCCCGCTACAACGGGACCAAGATCGTCAGCATCGCCCCGGACTACAACGCTTCGACGATGCACTGCGACGACTGGCTGAACGTCCGCATCGGAACCGACGCCGCGCTCGCGCTCGGAATGGCCCACGTCATCGTCACCGAGAACCTCCATCGGGAGGAGTTCGTCAAGGAGCAGACCGACCTGCCGCTGCTGGTCCGCGACGACGATGGGCGCTTCCTGCGCCAAGCCGACCTCGAAGAAGGTGGCAAGGACAACGTCTTCTACGTCTGGGACCGCGCCGAGGGCGAGGCGGTCGAGGCGCCGGGGAGCGAGGGCCTCGGCCGCAGCACGAAGCTCGCGCTCGGAAAGCTCGACCCCGCCCTCGAGGGGAGCTTCGAGGTCCGACTCGCCGATGGCAGGACCGTCGCGGTGCGTCCGGTCTTCGCGCGGCTTCGCGAGCGTCTGGCAGACTACACGCCCGAGCGCGCTGCCGAGATCACGGGAGTCCCCGCCGAGAGCATCGTCGAATTCGCGAGGGAGTTCGCAGCTGCGAAGTCGGTCAGCATCTTCGGGTCGTGGGGGATGATGAAGCATCACCACAGCGACCTCTTCCAGCGCGGAATGATCCTGCTGCTCGCGCTCACGGGGAACGTCGGAAAGCGGGGCGCGGGCCTGCGGATCGGCGCCTGGTACATGATGAGCGGAGTCGAGAGCGTCCTCTCCGACGTCGAGCCTGCCTGGTGGCAGAAGGCGCTGCTCAAGGTCTTCACGCCGACGGTCCGCGAGTGGATCTCCGCCTTCCGGGACTACGAAGACGAGCACATGTACATGAACGTGCCCGCGCTGCTCTTCCTCCATCAGTTCGCTGGACTCGGTGACGTGGTGAACAAGCCCGAATACCACGATCCTCGGCCAGGCAAGCCGCTCGCCGAGGCGATCGACGAGGGGATCGCGAGCGGCGCGCTTCCGCTCTACCCGAAGAACGGCAAGAAGCCGCGCGTCTACATCCACACCCGCGTGAATCCGCTGCGGCGCTGGCCGATGCCCCAGCTCGCCGAGAAGAACTTCTTCCCGAAGCTCGACCTCATCGTCGGCGTCAACGTCAAGATGTCGTCGACCTGCATGAAGTCGGACATCGTGCTGCCCGTCTGCGGCTACTACGAGCGCCGCGGAATCAAGTACGCCCAGAGCTACGTGCCCTACTACGTGGTGGGAGACAAGGCGGTCGACCCCATCGGCGAATCGAAGAGCGAATGGGAGATCGCTGGCCTTCTCCTGAAGACGATCCAGGAGCGCGCCCGCGATCGTGGCATGAAGCCCGTGAAGGATCCGAAGGGGAAGGACCGTGATCTGGCTCGGGTCTACGACCGCTGGACCAAGGACGGCCGCTTCAGCGAAACCGACGACCTCGCCTACTACGAGGCCGCGACGCGCGGCTCACCGGAGATGGGAAGCATCGGGTGGGACGAGGCGGCGTCGAAGGGCGCGATCCGGATCCAGGGTCTCGGCCCGTTCCGGACCCACACGAACCTGTGCAGCGATTACGAGCCGGGAGACTCCGTCTACCCGTGCCAATGGTTCGTCCAGCACAAGCAGCCGTGGCCGACCCTCACGGGACGGATGCAGTTCTATCTCGATCATCCCTGGTTCATCGCCGCAGCCGAGGAGCTTCCGACGCACAAGGAGATGCCGAAGGTGGGCGGAGACTACCCGCTGCGCCTCACGGGCGGACACACGCGTTGGTCGATCCACTCGAGCTTCCGCGACGAGACGAACCTCAACCGGCTCCAGCGCGGTGAGCCGGTGGCCTACGTGAACGTCGACGACGCGGCGGCGCGAGGGGTGAAGGACAACGACCGCATCCACGTCTTCAACGACGAAGGATCCTTCGAGCTGCTGGCGAAGATCTCGCCGTCGGTCCAGCCGGGGCAGGTCATCGTCTACCACGCCTGGGAGAACTTCCAGTTCAAGGACTGGAAGAGCAACCAGGAGCCGGTGCCGTCGGTCTGGAAGTCGCTCCACATGGCGGTCTATGGCCAGCTCCATTACCGATTCCTCTACGCCGGGCCGCACCATGCGCCGCGGGGAACGACGCTCGACTTCCGGCCGGCGTAGGTGGCGGGGCGAGTCTCGTGACGAAGCGGAGGGGAATCAGCCGCCGGGCGTTCCTCGTCGGAGCGGGAGGCGTCGCAGGGCTGCTGCTGCTCGGGCGGCTCGCCCTGCGGTCTCCGGCGCCGACCGGGCCCGCGCCGGTCGCGTTGACCCCCGAGGTGGTCCCCGAATACGGCTCGTGGCAGGACCTCTACCGCCGCCAATGGACGTGGGACCGCGTCTCGAAGGGCACGCACTTCGTCAACTGCTGGTACCAGCGCGGGTGCAACTGGGACGTGTACGTCAAGGACGGCGTCGTCTTCCGCGAGGAGCAGGTGGCGACCTACCCGCAGACGAACGCGGAGGTCCCCGATTTCAACCCGCGCGGATGCCAGAAGGGCGCCTGCTACTCGGACCGGATGGCCGACGCATCGCGCGTGCTGTACCCGCTTCGGCGCGTGGGCGCTCGGGGCGAGCGGCGCTGGAAGCGAGTGAGCTGGAAGGAGGCGCTCGACGAGATCGCCGACCGGACGCTCGACGTGCTCGCAAGCGACGGACCGGGCGCAATCGTGTGGGACATGGGAACGGGCGCCACCAACGGCTGCAACGGACTCGGTCTCCAGCGCACGAGCAACATCCTCGACACCATCGTCCTCGACATGAACGCCGAGATCGGCGATCACCATCCGGGGGCGGCGGCCACGCTCGGAAAGATCTCGTTCGCGAGCTCTGCCGACGACGTCTTCCACTCCGACCTGATCCTGATCTGGGGCGGGAACCCGACGTACACGCAGATCCCGAACGCCCACTTCGTGAACGAGGCGCGCTACCGAGGCGTACGCGTCGTGACGATCGCGCCCGACTACAACGCCTCTGCGATCCACGCCGATCAGTGGGTCCCCGTCGCGATCGGAACGGATGCGGCCCTCGGCCTCGCCCTTGCCCACGTGATGGTCGAGGAGGGGCTCTACGATTCACGCTTCGTCTCCGAGCAGACCGATCTGCCACTCCTGGTTCGCCTCGATACCCACCGTCTGCTGCGGGGGAGCGACCTCGAAGCCGGAGGAGACGACGACGCATTCTTCGTCTTCGACCGGGCGACGGGGCAGGTACGAGAGGCGCCGCGGTCGAATCTGTCGCTCGACGCACTCGATCCCGCTCTCGAGGGCGAACATCGGGTGACTACCCTGTCGGGAGAGACGGCGGTGACGACCGTCTTCGAGTTGCTGCGCGCCCAGCTCGCGCGGCACTCGCCGGAGGCCACCGAGGCGACCACCGGCGTGCGGCCCGCGCTGGCGCGTGCACTCGCCCGCGAGATCGCGAAGGCGAAGGCCGCGACGATCCTCACCCAGTCGAACTTCTCGAAGTTCTATCACGGTCTCGAGATGGAGCGCGCGCAGATCCTGGTGCTGGCCCTCGCCGGGCAGTGGGGACGCAAGGGCAGCGGGATGCACGGCTTTCCGTTCCTGTCGATGGCGGGCGTCGACGGGTTCAACGTGGCGCCCGGCGCATACTCGCCCGACATCGGCATGGCGATGCTGGGCGTGGCGGCAGCCCCGGAGATGGCGCGTCTCAAGCTGCGCGGGTTCAGCATGGAGATGATCTTCTACGAGCTGGCGCGCAAGGAGTACGAGCGGGGCGGCTTCGCGGCCGCGTCGCTCTTCTTCCTGAAGCACGGCGGAATGGAAGATCTCTACGGCAGCGCCCGCCGCTGGGACCCGTCGCTTCCTCGCGAGTTCTCCGAATACCTCGCCGAATCCCTGGAGAAGCGCTGGCAGTTCGTGTCACCGGTCGCCCCGCGGATCTTCTTCGAGGTCGGAGGGAACGTCTTTCGCCGTCTTCGGAGCTACGACCGCCTGGCCGAGCGGCTGCTCCCGAAGCTCGACCTGCTGGTGACCTTCGACTGGCGGATGAGCAACACGGCGCTCCAGAGCGACTTCGTCCTGCCGGCCGCAGGCTGGTACGAGCGGGACGACATCACCTGGGCGACACCCATCTCGCCGTTCGCACACGTGACGACGCGAGCGGTGAGCCCGCTCGGCGAGTCGAAGTCGGACTGGGAGTTCCACTGCGACTTCCTCGAGACACTCCAGCGCCGCGCAGCCGAGCGCGGGGTGGCGACCTTCCGCGACCGTCACGGGGAAGAGCGGCGTCTCGACCGCGTGTACGAAGACCTCACCTTCGACCGGCGCTTCACGCGGGACAACCCGCAGGACCTCCTCGAAAAGATCCTGTCGGTGAACTCGAACCTCGGTGGAGCCGGCTGGAAGGAGCTCGAGCAGAAGGGGTTCGCGCGCTACACCGAGGTCGGGATGAGCTTCGCGAACCTCGGCAATGCGACCGAGATCCGCCCCGACGAGACGATCACGGCGCTCACCTGGCACACGCACGACAAGGTGCCCTGGCCGACGCTCACGCGCCGGATGCAGTTCTACATCGATCAGGAGCTCTTCCTCGAGCTGGGGGAGGAGCTGCCTGTCCACAAGGACGACCCCGCCATCGGCGGTGACCATCCGCTGCGGATGACCGGAGGGCACACGCGCTGGTCGATCCATGCGTCGTGGCGCGACGAGGTGAACCTGCTCCGTCTCCAGCGGGGCGGCCCGCTGCTCGTGATCGGCCGCGCCGACGCCGGAGCGCGGGGGATCGCGGACGGCGACCGGGTGCGCGTGTGGAACGACGTCGGGGCCTTCGAGGTCCAGGCGAAGGTGTCGCCGACGGTGCGTCCGGGGCAGGTCGTGATGTATCACGGCTGGGAGCCGTTTCAGTTCGCCGAGTGGGAAGTCGCATCAGAGCGCGCTGCCGAGTCCGATCAATCCGATCCAGCTCGCAGGAGGCTACTTCCATCTGCAGACCGATGATGATCGTAGGCGAGCCCGGGCTCTGCGATCGGGGGACGCGTGTCGAGGTCGAGCGGGCGGGAGCGGTGTGAAAGCAGCAATCCGATGGGAGGCACGGTGAGCAGCGAGCGTTTCGATGCGATCGTGATTGGCGCCGGGTTTGGCGGCGCCACCTGCGCGGCGCTGCTGGCGCGGCGCGGAATGCGCGTGCTGCTGGTCGAGAAGAACGGCCAGGCGGGCGGCAAGGCGATGGTGGTGTCGAAGAACGGCTTCACCTACGAGCTGTGGCCGGTGATCCACGCGCCGGCGCGAAACAGCCGCTGCATCGAGGTGCTCCGCGAGCTCGGCATCGAGGACCGGGTCGAGCTGTCGGTCCCGCAGGTGCGCGGCGGCCTCTTCGTCGATGCCGGAGGCGAGGTGCGGCCGTTTCCGAGCGATCCCGACCCGGAAGGGCGGGCGATCCTGCGGCTGCTCGGCGTACCGGAGGCGGAGATCGACGTCGCCATCCGCGTGCTGGCCGAGCTGGTGCTGCTGCCCGCCGCGCAGATCGACGCCGCTCGACGAGGTGAGCTTCACAGACTGGATGGACGGGCGGGGAGCGCCAGCGCCAGTGGTCGGCTACCTGCACGCGCTGGCGAACGGCATCTTCATGGTTCCGTCCGACCAGCTCCCGGCCTCGGAGGCGATCCGGACCCTCCAGGCGATCTTGCTGAACCACGGCGGCCTCTACGCCAGGAGCGGCGGGATCGGCCGCCTTGCGGAGCTCTACGCCGAGACGGTCCCGGAGAACGGCGGCTGCGTCCGCTACCGCACGCGGGTCCGAGGGATCGACGTCGACGGTGGCCGCGTCGTCGGGCATCCGCACGGACGCAGGGCACTTCGCTGCGCCCATCGTCGTCAGCAACGCCGGGCTCCAGCCGACGGTGCTCCGGCTCGTAGGAGAGGAGCACTTCGACAAGAGCTACGTCAACTGGGTGAAGGACCTCGTTCCTTCGTGGGGGATGATCGGGCTGCGCTACTTCCTCGACGCCGAGCTCGTCGAGGACCCCTACGCCCTCGTCTTCTCCGAGCAGGCCTACTGGACCACCGATCGCTGGCTGGCGGTTCGAGCCGGCGGGCCGCTTCCGCGGGAGGTGGTGATGTGGGTGCAGGTTCCGTCGCGCAACGATCCCAGCCTTGCTCCTTCGGGCAAGCAGTGCGTCCTCACCGGGATCTGGTGCTCGCCCGATCCCGACGCGCCGACCGCCGAGAAGGAGCGCTGGTGGCGCAAGATCGACGAGGTCATGGAGCGCGTGTGGCCCGGGTTCCATTCCCACGTCGAGTCGCGAGAGACCTACGACGTCCGGGATGCCAGCGGCCTCTCGCGCGAGGCGGCCTTCCCTGGAGTGGGAGGCGAGACGATCGGCCTCGGTCAGGTGATCGGCCAATGCGGCCGCAGCAAGCCCTCGGCGCAGGCGCCCATCGGTGGCCTCTTCTACGTCGGCGCCGATGCCGGCGGCTGGGGCTGCGGAACGCACCAGGCCGTCGACTCCGGAATCAAGGTGGCCGATCTCGTCCTGCGCTATCACCGGCTGCGCCGGGGCTTGTTCGGCACGGCCTAGGCCGCGCGGGGCTCCGCCGCCGGCAGTGCCCCGAACCGGCACCCTCCCTTCATGGAAAGGATCCGAGCATGCCCGCTCCCCGTCGCGATCTCGAGCAGACCCGCAAGCAGATCCTGGCGTGGTTCCCGTCCCGACTGCCGGGTGCCACACAGATCGATGTGTCGGAGCTGACGGGGCCCGGCGCGACCGGTTTCTCGAGCGACACGCTGATGTTCGACCTGCGCTATCGGCAGGGCGGTCGCCAGGAGCACCGCGCGGTGGTGCTTCGCACCGAGCCGATCGGCGTCGGGGTGTTCCCCGAGTACGACATCGCCCTGCAGTACCGGGTGATGGAAGCGCTCGGTGCGGCCGGGATCCCGATTCCCCGGCTGCTCTGGCAGGAGAGCGACCGGTCCGTCCTCGGTACTCCGTTCTACGTGATGGAGCGCGTCGAGGGCCAGATCCCGCCGGACAGCCCGC
Organism: uncultured delta proteobacterium; assembly: GCA_963710635.1. Taxonomy (GTDB): domain Bacteria; phylum Myxococcota_A; class UBA9160; order UBA9160; family UBA9160; genus MYXO. The sequence continues at coordinate 2,155,574 of CAVQAY010000004.1, read as the reverse complement.
CATACCATGCGCAGGGCTGGATGACGGAGATCTCGCCGGCCGAGCGGGCGTCGATCTGGTGGAGCGGGCTCGAGACCTTGGCGAAGATCCACTCGCTCGACTGGAAGAAGCTCGGTGTGCTGCCCGCGCCCCGGCCGGGAACGACCCCGCTCGGCGCGCAGCTCGACGACTACCGGCGGTTCCTCGCCTGGGCCGCCCAGGGAGGGAGCTACCCGGCGAGCGAGACCGGCCTCGCCTGGCTCGAGCGCAACCGGCCGACCGGCGAGGAGCCGACGGCGCTGTGCTGGGGCGACTCCCGCCTCGGCAACATGATCTTCCGCGAGGGCCGCTGCGTCGCCGTACTCGACTGGGAGATGGTCTCGCTCGGGAACCCCGCCCAAGACGTCGCGTGGTGGCTCTTCTTCGACGAGCACCACAGCACCGGCTGCGGCATCCCCCGGCTCGAGGGGATGCCCGGCGCCGACGAGACCGTCGCGCGCTACGAGGAGTGGGCGGGTCGCCCGCTCCAGCACCTCGTCTACTACGACGTCTTCGCGGCGTTCCGCTTCTCGGTGATCATGATCCGCGTCGCGCAGCTCCTCGGCGATCTCGGCATCCTTCCGACGGAGTCCGACTTCGGCTCGAACAACATCTGTACGCGGATGCTCCTCGAGAAGATCGAGCGCGCAGGCGGGTAGCGTCGTCTACGAGGTGCGCGTCGCCTTCTCGACCTCGACCGGAGCGCCGCGGGGAGCGTGGCCGGGGGAGCCGTAGAACATCCGGTAGTGGAGCTGGCCGTAGCCGCCCGCCAGATGGATCGGCTTCCACGGAGCCGCCACGGGCTCCTGCTGTCCCTTCCAGTTCTTGAACTGGTACGGCTCCCAGGCGTGATAGATGATCACCTGCCCGGGCTGCACCCGCGGCGTCACCTTCGCCATCGCCTCGAAGCCGCCGGCGTCGTTGTAGACGTGGACGTCGTCACCGTCCGAGACGCCGCGCGGGGCACAGTCGACGGGAGAGAGGAAGCAGACCGGCTGGCCCCGCTGGAGACGCAGCATCAGGTCGTGGTCCCGCCAGATGGCGTGGATGCTCCAGCGGGTGTGGCCACCGTTGATGCGGAGCGGGAAGCGGCTCTTCGCCTCGGGGTGGTCCTTGTGCACCGGCAGCGCCTCGCCGGCCTCGAGGTACCACTCGTGGTCGAGGTAGAACTGCTGGCGCCCGGTGAGCGTCGGCCACGGCAGCTTCTGGTCGACGAACCAGCGGTGCGGCCAGTGGGTGTCCTTCGGGTCGTAGTCGCTGTAGGTCGCGTAGATGGGAGTCGGCCGCGCCGGCCCGACGATGCGCACGGCACCGAGCCGGAGGGCCTCCTCTCCGCTGATGCCCCCGACGCTCGGGCTCTTGCGCATGATGTCGTCGATGAGCTGGACGGGGTCCATCGGGTCGTGCGGATCGAAGCGGCCGTCGCTCGTGAACTGTGCGTAGGCCTTCGACAGGTCGAGTGGCCGGTCGCGGAATCCGCGCACCGTGGTGACGCCCCGCTCCTTCGCGCGCGCAGAGATCTGTTCGGTGAGAAGGCCGAAGATCTCCCACTCTCCCTTCGATTCGCCGAGCGGCCTTACGGCCTGGTCCGAGAGGACGATGTACGGGAGATAGCTCTGGGCGTACTTGATGCCGTGCTTCTCGTAGTAGCCGGCCGCGGGCAGGACGTAGTCGGCCCAGCGCGCAGAGGTGCTCATCCGGAAGTTCACGGCAACGATGAGATCGAGCTTCGGCCACAGCTTCTCGCGGGCGATCTGCGGCGCGGGCCAGCGGCGAAGCGGGTTCGATCCGGTGAAGATGTACGCCTTCGGCGTCCGGTCCGGGGGCGGATGGATCTTGGTCCAGCCGCGTTCGATGGCGAGCTTCATGTAGTCGGCCATTCCGCGGGGCAGGGCAGGGTCGATGAGGTCGGGCCTCGACCACAGCTCGTCGTATCCGCCGTGGACGTAGAGGAAGGGCATCAGCGGCGCGTTGGGCTGCTTGTTGCTGAAGTCGGTGAAGATCGTCTCGTAGTCGCGGGGCGTGAGGCCCCGGACCGCCTTGGGAAGGATCTTGAGGATGTCGAGCCAATTCGGTCCCGCCGTGGTCATCGCGTCGAGCCCGTCGAGGCCCCACCAGGCGGCGATCCGCAGGCCTCCCCCGGGCTTGCCCTGGTTTCCCGTGAGCGCCATCAGCAGGATCATCGCGCGCTGGAAGAGGTCGCTGTGGTGGTGTTTGCACGAGCCCCAGCAGGCGTTGATCATCGCCGTCTTCGCTGCGGCCAGCTCGTGGGCGAAGCGGCGGATCACCGACGGAGCAACCCCGGTCGTGGCCGACACGCCGGCTTCGTCGTACGCCCCGAGGTGCTCGCGGAGCCGCGCGAAGACCGGCCGGACGCGGACGCGCTGTCCGCTCGCCAGTTCGACCTCGAAGCTGCCGTCGAGAGCCGGACGCGCCGTGCCGAGGGCGATCGAGCGGCGGTCGTCGCCTTGGGCGCCGGCGACCTCGGCGAGGGCCCCCGCGGCCTCGTCCCAGACGTAGAAGCGGTCTTCCTTCCCGCCACGGGCGACGTCCGACTCGCGCAGGTAGCGCTGGGTATCGTCGCGCACCAGGAGCGGCAGGTCGGTCTGCTCGCGGACGTAGTCCGCGTCGTAGAGGTTCTCCTCGATGAGGATCCGTGCGGCGGCGAGGCCGAAGGCCGCGTCGGTCTCGGGCTTGATCGGGATCCACAGATCGGTGTGGATCGAGCTCGGACTGAAATCGGGCGCGATCACGACGAGCTTCGCGCCGCGGTAGCGCGCCTCGTGCATGAAGTGCATCTCGGGGATCCGCGTATAGGTGGGGTTTCCGATCCAGACGACGATGTAGTCGGAGCGGAACCAGTCGTCTGCAGTGCCCTCGCAGTTGTACATCCCCCAGGTCTGCACGGCGCCCATGGGCATGTCGCCGACGCCCGACCACGAATCGAGGATGGTCGCGTTGACGGCTTCGGCGAATCGCATCTCCCCCGAGGTCTCGGGGCCGTAGCCCGCGTTGGTGGTGCCATGGTCATAGACGATCGACTCGGTTCCCTGTGCGACGGCCGCGTCGATCAGGCCGTCGGCGATTTCGCTGAGGGCCTCGTCCCAGGAGACGCGCTTCCAGCGCCCGGAGCCGCGCTCGCCGACGCGCTTCAGGGGATGCAGGACCCGCGCGCCCGAAGCCTGGAGGTCGCTGTAGCAGGCGCCCTTCTGGCAGCCCCGCGGGTTCAAGTCGGGAACGTCGGGTCGCGGAGGCTCGTAGACGGCCGCCTGCTCCTCGCGCCAGACGACGCCGTCCTTGACGTAGACGTCCCACGAGCACGCGGCGATGCAGTTGGCGCGGGTGTGGGTGCCCTTGGCGATGCGGTCCCAGGTCCAGCGGGAGCGCCAGAGGTCTTCGAAGCTCCCATAGGCGACGGGGATCGGGACGGCCTTCGCGGCAGCGCCGGGGGCCTTGGCCGCAGCCGGCCGGTCGGACTCGCGGAGGCAGGAGAGAGCGAGAACGAGGCCGCCCGCACCGACGAGGAAGCCTCTCCGGGTGATCCCCCCCGAGCGACGGGCGTCGCGCCGCGTCTTTGCGCTGGTGTCCGTCGTGCCGGATTCCCGCATCGCCCGCCTCCCACGGACGGCCGGTCTGGCCGCCCAAACGAACGTTTGTTTATACTAGGCCCAGGCCCCACGCCATGACGGCCGTCACCCCGGGTCAGACCTTCTCGACCTCGACCCGGGTGTCGCGGTCGGTGTGGCTCGGCTGCATGGCGGTCGCCATGGGGCGCAGATGGAACTGGCCCCCCGCCAGCTCGACCGGGTTGAGTGGTGAGGGAATGAGATTCTGGAACCCCTTGCCGCCCGCGAACTGGAAGTTGTCCCACGCATGGTAGAGGATGAGCTGTCCGGGCTGGATCGCCGGCGACAGCTTCGCCATCACGATGAACGCGTCGAGGTCGTTGTAGACGCGTACGCGCTCGCCGTCGGCGATGTTTCGGGCCGCGGCGTCAGCGAGGCTCACGTACATCACGGGCTCGCCGCGCTGTTGGCGAAGCAGGAGCGAATCGTCGCGCCAGGCCGAATGGATGCTCCACCGGGTGTGACCGCCCGTCAGGATCAGCGGGTAGTTGCCTCCTGCGGTCGGCGGAGCCTTGTGGGTCGGGAGGGTCTCTTCCATCTCGTGGTAGAGCTCCTGGTCGATGTAGAACTGCATCCGGCGCGAGAGCGTGGGGTACGGCTCCTTGCCGAAGACGTGCTTCGTGAGCGGCGTGATCGTGTCGTCGGGCCGGATCTCGGTCGCGTTCCCGATCGAGCCGGCGCTCGACCCGACCCCCGAGAAGCGCGCCCAGCCACGCTTCTTCAGGTCCTTCCACTCGACGCCGCCGAGGTTGTTCGCCGACTCGATCAGGGCGCCGGCCACCGCGTCGTCGTCGGTGGGGCCGAAGCGCCCGCCGAACGAGAAGCGGTCGTACACGTCTTCGAGGCTGCGCACGTTTCCATGCCGGTCGGTGAACTGCGTGAGACCCCGTTCGGCCGCGCGCTCCTGGACGGTCCGGGTCAGCAGCGACAGGATCTCCCAGTCGGACTTCGCCTCGTAGAAGGTCGTGATCTTCTCTCCCGCGTGGATGAACGGCATGAGCGGCGTCACCCACTTGTGCTCGGTGCGTTCGTACCAGGCGGCGACCGGGAGTACGTAGTCGGACCGGAGCGCGGTCGACGTCATCCGCCAGTCGAGGGTCACGACGGCGCGGAGCTTCGGCCAGAGGTGCTTCAGCAGCAGCGGGTAGCAGCGAACCCGTCGGAGAGGGTTGCTCCCGTAGACGAAGAGCATCCGGGGGTCGTTGCCCGGCTTCGGCCAGACGTACTGCCAGCTCTTCTCGAGGGATTCGGCGAGCACCTCGCGGACGGGCCGCTTTGCGTAGGGATCCCACTCCTGGAGCTTCTCGCTCGCCTCGAGCAGGCCGCCGTGGATGTACCAGAAGAGGGCGCCCGAACAGCCGACTCCGGCGCCGACGCTGAGTGCGAGGCGGGTCCGCTCGTAGACGATCATCTCCTCGGTCCAGCCATCGAGGATCTGCCGGCGCCACTCGCCGGGGAGCAGGCCCGCGAGGATCTCGACCCGCTCCTCGGTGTCATAGAGCCCGAAGTAGCAGCTTCTCGAATCCGTCGTGCATGAGGAACGGGAACGCGACGAAGCCGCTTCCCTTCTTGCCGTATTGCCCTGCGAGGGCGAAGACGAGCGCCTGGCTCCGCTCGATCAGGTTTCCGTGGTAGTACTTCGAGAAGTTGCTGGTCGTGACCATCGCCGCCGCCTTCGCGCGCGCGATCGATCGGGCGAGCTGGCGGATCTGAGGCGCCGGCGTTCCACACTGCTTCGACGCCTCTTCGGGCGAAAAGGCAGCGAGCTTCTCGCGGAGCAGGGTGAACACCGGGCGGACGTGGACCGTGCGGCCGTCGTGCGAGCGTCGCCTCGAAGCGTCCTTCGAGCGACGGGTCGAGGCCCGAGAGGTCGAGGCTTCTCCGCGGCGCCGGTACGATTCCCCGCTTCGGATCGTGGAGGTACAGCTCCTCGTCGCTTCCCCCGGCCTCGAGGTCGGATCGGCGGAGATAGTTCCCGTCGTCCTCGCGGACGAGCAGCGGCAGGTCGGTCTGCTCGGCGACGAAGCTCCGGTCGTAGAGCCCCTCTTCGATCATGACGTGCGCCATGCCGAGAGCGAGCGCCGCGTCGGTGCCGGGCCGAACCGTGACCCACTGATCGGCGTGGATCGCCGACGCGCTGTAGTCGGGCGCGATGCACACGAGCTGCGCCCCCTTGTACCGCGCTTCGAGCAGGAAGTGCGCGTTCGGGATCTGGGTGTAGACGGGATTGCCGCCCCAGATGAGGATCAGATCGGAGAAGAAGTAATCGTCTGCGGAGCGCTCGAAGACGATCTTGCCGAAGGTCTCGGCGGCGCCGCGGTGGCCGTCTCCGATCTCGGTGTTCATGTCGAGGCTCGTCGAGTCAAGGACGGTCGCCAGGAACTGCTGCGCGGCCGACATGGCGCCGGTGGTGAAGAGCGGGCCCAGATCCCACACGATGCGATCGCTGCCCTCGCCGGTCATGGTGTCGAGCATCTGGTCGGCGATTTCCGTGAGCGCCTGCTCCCAGGAGATCCGCTGCCAGCGTCCGGATCCGCGCTCGCCGACGCGCTTCAGCGGATGCTTGACCCGCGACGTGTCGTACATCCGCTCGCTGAAGCAGCCGCCCTTCTGACAGCCGCGGGGATTGAAATCGGGAACGTCGGGTCGGGTCTGCGGGTAGTCGGCAGCCTGCTCCTCGCGCCAGACGACGCCGTCCTTCACGTAGACGTTCCACGCGCAGTGGGACTGGTACCAGCAGTTCACGAAGTGGGTACTGCGGACGACGCGGTCCCAGGTCCAGCGCTCGCGGTAGACGTCCTGCCAGCCGGCGTAGCTCGGCGCCGCCCGGGGTGTGGCCGGGGGTGTCTCGAGCGGTGCATTCTGCGGCCGAAGGTGCCGCAGGCCGAGGAATGCTGCGGTGCCGGCGACTCCCGCCGCTGCTGCCGCGGCGAGGAAGCCGCGCCGGCTGATCCGCGGGCCACGGCCCCCATCGGGAGTGTTTTCGCTCACCGGCTCCTCCTCGGAAAGGAATCTTGCTTCGATCGGACGGGCGCCGAGCGTGTTCGGCGCCCGTTCATCCTGCGCGACAGCGAGGCGAGGGCGGCATGATGCACGTCATAGCGCGTGCGTGTGCGACGCGTCCGGGCTATCCCTCCCGCGCGAAATTGCGAGACGCGGACCGCTTCGTGGCAGCTTCGCGAAGGGCGAAGATCCGAGGATGGAGCGGATGGAGCGGATGGAGCGGATGGAAAGGTTGATGGAGACGTCGATGGAGGGGTGCCCGGGATGAGCGGCAGCGAAGAGCTCGAGCGCGAGCTGCGCACGTACGTCGGCGCCGAGATCGGACCGCCTGCGGTCGGGCCCGATCTCGTGAATGCACCGATGATCCGCCACTGGTGCGAGATCCTGGGAGACCAGAACCCGGTCTACACCGACGCCGAAGCCGCGGCGAAATCGCGGCACGGCGGGCTCGTCGCCCCGCCGACGATGCTCCAGGTCTGGACCATGCCGGGGGCCGCACTGGCGCGCAGCGGCGGGGCGCCCGCGGACCGGCAGCAGGAGCTCCACGCGCTGTTGTCTGCTCACGGCTACACGTCGGTCGTCGCCACCAACTGCGAGCAGTCCTACGACCGCTATCTGCGGCCGGGAGATTCGGTGACGGCCACCACCGTGATCGAGGCCATCTCGCCGGAAAAGGCCACGGGTCTCGGAACCGGGCGCTTCATCGATACGCGAACCACCTATCGCGACGCGGCGGGGGAGCCCGTTGCGTGGATGACCTTCCGGGTACTGAAGTTCAAGCCGGCGCAGACGGCGCAGGCCGCGGCTCCTTCGTCGGCGGCCCCCGCCAAGCCTCGGCGCCTTCGTCCCCTGCGCGCCCACGACAACGCCTGGTGGTGGGAGGGCATCGAGCGCGGAGAGCTGCGGATCCAGCGGTGCGCCGATTGCGGCGCGCTCCGACACCCGCCGCGGCCCATGTGCGGGAAGTGTCAATCGATCCGCTGGGACTCGGTCGAAGCCAGCGGACGGGGTGTCGTCTACAGCCACGTCGTGATGCACCACCCGCCGATTCCCGGCTACGGGTTCCCGCTCGCGGTGGCGCTCGTCGAACTCGACGAGGGCACGCGAATCGTCTCCAACGTCGTGGGCTGCGCGCCGGAGGCGGTGCGGATCGGGATGCGGGTCCGGCTCGAGATGCAGGCCGTCGACGATGAGATGCGGCTTCCGCTCTTCCGGGTCGAGGAGGACGCGCAGTGACCGGTGAGACGCTTCGATTCGACGCGGTTCGTGAAGGCGAGCGCTTGCCCGAGCTGGCGATCCCTCTCACGGCGACGCTGATCGTGGGGGGCGCCATCGTCTCGCGTGACTTCACGACGGTGCACCACGAGCGCGCTGCGGCGCAGGCCCAGGGGATGTCCGACGTCTTCATGAACATCCTCACGACCAATGGGCTCGTCGGGCGCTATGTCACCGACTGGGCGGGAAGCGACGCCGTCCTCGAGCGGGTCGCCATCAAGCTCGGTGCGCCGAACCTGCCCGGCGACACGATGACCTTCTCCGGACGCGTCGTCGCTCGCGACGAGGCCGCTCGCGCGGTCGACATCGAGGTTGCCGGAGCCAATTCCTGGGGCCATCACGTGACCGGTGCGGTCCGTGTGCGCCTTCCGTAGCGAGGACGCCGTGACCAGAAGCCTGTGCAACGTGGCGGCGATCGCCGGAATCGGGCAGACCGAGTTCTCGAAGAACTCGGGACGATCGGAACTCCAGCTCGCCTGCGAGGCCGTGAAAGCCGCGCTCGACGACGCCGGCCTCTCGCCTCGCGACGTCGACGGCATGACGACCTTCACCCTCGACACCAGCGACGAGATCGAGGTGGCCCGCGCGGTCGGCATTGGCGACCTGCGGTTCTTCAGCCGGACGCCCCACGGCGGCGGCGCCGCGATCGGCGTCATGCACCAGGCGGCCATGGCCGTTGCGACGGGGAGCGCCGAAGTCGTGGTGGTGTACCGGGCGCTCAATGGACGATCGGGGCAGCGCTACTCGCAGGGAGTCGCCAGTGACGTCGTGACCTCCGATCTCATCCACTGGAGCTGGTACCTCCCGTACGGGCTGCTGACGCCCGCAAGCTGGGTGGCGATGTTCACCCAGCGATACCTGTACGAGACGGGAACCACGAGCGAAGACCTCGCCCGGGTGGCGGTGTCGACCCGGCGGCACGCGGTCGGCAATCCGAACGCATTCTTCCACGGGAGGCCGCTGACCCTCGAGGAGCACCAGTCGTCTCGGATGATCGTCGACCCCTTGCACCTGTACGACTGCTGCCAGGAGACCGACGGCGGCTGCGCGTGCATCGTGACGACGCCCGAGCGCGCACGCGACCTCCGTCAGCCGGCGGTCATGATCCGCGGCGTCGCCCAGGCGGCCGGCGCCGAGCAGGAGGTGATGACGAGCTTCTACCGGCCGAGTCTCACGCGGGTTCCCGAGATGGAGGTCGTCGCCCGGCAGGTGTACGGCATGTCGGGCCTCGGGCCCGCCGACCTCGACGCAGCGGTGATCTACGACGCCTTCACTCCCATCGTTCTGTGGCAACTCGAGGCCTTCGGGCTCTGCAAGTGGGGAGAGGCCAAGGACTTCGTCAAGGATGGGCACCTCGACCTCGGCGGCAGGCTCCCGGCGAACACCCACGGCGGACAGCTGAGCGAGGCCTACATCCACGGGATGAATGGCGTCAACGAGGGCGTGCGTCTCGTCCGCGGGACGTCGGTGAACCAGCCTGCGAAGAACGACCACGTGCTGGTGACGGCGGGCGTCGGGGTTCCGACGAGCGCCATGATCCTCGGGAAGGCGAGCTGAACCGTCAGCGGAAGGAGAGGTCCCATGCGTGAAGCCGTGATCGTCGAGGCCCTGCGAACCCCCATCGCGAGAGGAAAGTCCGGCGCGGGTGAGCTGTCTGCATTCCACCCGGCGACGCTGCTCGGCATGGTCCAGCGTGCGGTCGTCGAGCGGGCCGGGATCGACCCGCTCGAGATCGAGCAGATCGTCGGCGGCTGCGTGACCCAGGCGGGAGAGCAGTCGAACAACATCGCACGCAACGCCTGGCTCGCTCGGGGCGCACCGTGGGAGGTGGCCGGAACCACCGTCGACACCCAGTGCGGATCGAGCCAGCAGGCGAACCACATCGTGGCTGCCTTCGTGAAGGCTGGCACGATCGATGCGGGAATCGCGTGCGGCGTCGAGGTGATGAGCCATGTCGGCCTCGGCGCCAACGTCATCCATGGCCCGGGCTTCTTCCAGCCGGCAGACTGGCCGTGGGATTCGAGCCCCGACCAGTTCCAGGCGGCCGAGCGCATCGCCAAGAAGCGCGGCATCACGCGCGAGGAGTGCGACCGGTTCGCCCTGCGATCGCAGGAGCGGGCGCTCCGCGCTCGCGACGAGGGTCGCTTCGCCCGCGAGATCCTCCCGATCGATGCGCCCGTGATCGGTGCCGACGGCACACCGACCGGCGAGACACGCAAGATCGAGCGCGACCAGGGGATCCGGCCGAGCACGCTGGAAGGCCTCGCCAAGCTCGCTCCCGTCGCGCCCGGCGGGATCCACACCGCGGGCAACTCGTCGCAGATCTCCGACGGAGCCGCGGCGATCCTCTGGATGACCGCCGAGAAGGCAAAGGCGAGCGGCCTGCGGCCTCGCGCCCGGATCCTCTTCGACGTCGTCGTCGGGAGCGACCCGCACTTCCTCCTCGACGGACCGATCGACGCGACGAAGCGGATCCTCGCGAAGTCGGGGATGAAGCTCTCCGACATCGATCTCTACGAGGTGAACGAAGCCTTCGCCGCCGTCGTCCTGTCGTGGCAGAAGGTCTTCGATGCGGACCCCGAGAAGCTGAACGTCAACGGCGGCGGGATCTCCCTCGGGCACCCCGTCGGAGCGACGGGAACGCGGCTGCTGGTGACGGCGCTCCACGAGCTCGAGCGGCGCGGTGGATCGACGGCATACATCAGCATGTGCTGTGGATCGTCGATCGGAACGGGAACGATCCTCGAGCGGCTGGCGTAGCAGGAGAGAGGAGAAAGCGATGGGCGATCTCGACGGGAAGGTGGCGATCGTGACGGGCGGCGCGCGGGGCCTCGGCCGGGTAGAGGCCCTCGAGCTCGCGCGGCTGGGGGCACGGGTCGTCGTGAACGACCTTGGCGTCGCGGGAGATGGGTCGGGTCGCGACGAGGCGGCTGCGAACGGCGTCGTCGAGGAGATCCGCGGATTTGGCGGCGAGGCCGTCGCGCACTTCGGCGACGTGGCCGAGTGGGATGACGCCCAATCGCTGATCCGGATGGCCATCGAGCGATTTGGTGACCTCCACGTGCTCGTGAACAATGCGGGCTTCCTGCGCGACGCGGTGATGTTCAACATGACCGAGCGCGATTTCGACGACGTGATCCGTGTCCATCTGAAGGGACATTTCTGTACCATGCGCTTCGCGTCGGCCTACTGGCGAGAGGCGGCGAAGCAGCGCGGCGGGACGGTCTACGGCCGATTGATCAGCACCTCGTCCGAGTCGGCGATCTTCTGCCCGCCCGGGCAGCCGAACTACTCTGCCGCCAAGGCGGGGATCGTCTCGCTCACGATGGGGGCGGCGCAGCTCCTCCAGAAGTACGGCGTGACGGCCAACGTGATCATGCCGCGGGCGCGAACGCGGATGAACGACTCGGGGCCGCTGGCGGCGATGTTCAAGAAGCCCGACGACGGCTTCGACGTATTCGCACCGGAGAACGTGTCGCCGCTGGTCGGTTACCTCGCGTCGCCGGCGGCGGCGCGCATCTCGGGATACGTGTTCATCGTCTGGGCGCGCCAGGTGAAGGTGCTCTCGCGCCCCACGATCGGTACGGTCTTCGACAGCGAGGGGCCGTGGACGGTCGATGGCCTTCGCGCGCAGCTGACGCCGCACTTCGAGAAGCTCGAGCCGGTGGTCGACGGTTTCACGATGCCGCCGGGCTGACGACGCGACGCAGCGGCCAGAACACGGAGAGAAGCGTGGCGGGCGCCTCGCAGGGGAGCGGGTCAACGATCGAGCACGCTCTCGCCACGGGCTCGCTGACGAGCTGGCTGCGGCTGCTCGCGGGCAGCGGCGGAGTCGACCGGGCGTTCGTGCCGCGTGCCCTCGGGATCTCGCTGACTACGCTGCTGACGACCCCGCTGCGGGTCTACGAGCGCCTCCGGTACGGGAGGCTCGTGGCGAGGACGACCCCGCACCCCTCGCCGGTCTTCATCCTCGGCCACTGGCGCACCGGGACCACGCACCTCCACCATCTTCTGTGCCAAGACCCCCAGTTCGGATACGTCTCGACGTTCCAGGCCATGGCTCCCGGTTTTTGTCTCACGGGCGACGGCCGGATCAAGCGGGTGATCGCGCGGAGCGCGCGAAAGCGGCACCCGACCCGCGAGATCGACAACATTCCCCTCGATCTCGATGCGCCCCAGGAGGAGAGCTTCGCCCTCGCAAACCTGACACCCTACGCTCCGCTCCACCTCTACACGGTTCCGAGGCGGGCGGCCGAGATCTTCGAGAAGTACGCGCTGTTCGAGGGCCTCGACGACCGCGAGCGGACCGAGTGGACGCGGGCGTACCTCACGATCCTGCGCAAGGCCACGCTGCGTTGCGACGGGAAGCCGCTGGTGCTGAAGGACCCTGCCCACTCGGCGAGGATCCCGGCGCTCCTGGAGCTGTTCCCGGACGCACGGTTCGTCCACATCCGCCGCGATCCGTATCGCGTGATCGCATCGATGAGGAGGACGTTCCGGGTCGTCCTCGAGATGTCGCAGCTGCAGGGCATCGGCGACGGTGAAATCGACGCGCTGGTGCTCCGCTTCTACGAGCGCCTCATGCGGAAGTACCTGGCAGACAAGAAGCTCATTCAGGCAGGCCGCCTGGTCGAGGTCTCGTACGAGGCGCTCGACGCGGCGCCGGTCGACGTGGTACGCGGCGTCTACGACGCTCTCGATCTTCCCGGGTTCGCCCGCGCCGAGCCGGCGATTCGCACCTATGCTGAATCGGTTCGCGGGTTCGAGAAGAACTCGTACCGGGTCGACGGCAGCGTGATTGCCGCGGTGAACCAACGCCTCGGATTCGCCCTCGAGGCATTCGACTACCCGCGGCTCGAGCCGGGCCCGGCGCGAGAGCGCACGTGAACGCCGGGCGGATCGTCGCGGGCCTGGCTGCTGCGGCGCTCGGCTGCGGGTCGGGAGATCTCCACGCGGCGAAGCCGATCCCGGGTTGGCTGTTCTTCCCGGCCGAGGCGGCGTCGATCTTTCGGAGCCGGCTGTCGGGCGAAGACGATCCGCGGACGAAGCCAGGTGGGCAGGTCACGCGCTTCCTTCCGTCCGACGCCGCGCAGCCGATCGCGCACGTTCCGGTCCCGCAGCACCCGTTCATGGCGGCGAACGCCGGGAACAACATGCACGACGACGCTTCGATGAGCGACACCACCGAAGCGGCGGGCCCGCTCGGGATCTCTCCCGCGGTGTCGTCGCGGTCGGAGGGGTTCGGCGGATACGGAACGATCGCCTTCGACGCGGCCGGGCGCCTCGTCGGCGTGTACAGCAACGGCCGAGGCTTCCGGCTCGACCTCCTCGATCCGCGGAGCCTCGAGCGGCTCGCGATCTTCGAGCTCCCGGGGCGGCCGTGGTACGCGCCACTCCAGGGGGTTCCCCCGTGGAAGTACATCGGCGCGGGGATGTACTTCTATCTCGACGAGAGGGGCCGGGCGGTGGTCCCCACCGCCGGGAACGAGGTCGTCGTCGTCGAGGCGCCGGCAGACCCGTCTCGCGGCGGGTTCGAGCCGGTTCGCCGCTACGACCTCTCGCCGCACGTCGTCCCGATGCCATGGCCCCACGAGGACAGCGTCGCTTGGGTGCTTCCCGAGTGGAGCGGAGAGCACTACTGGTACGCAACGGTCGGGGGAATCGTCGGCACCGTACACGTCGCGTCGGGAGACGTCCGAACGCTCCGGCTCGCCGGCGAGACGATCGAGAACTCGTTCGCAGTCGGAGAGGACGGGATCTTCATCCTCTCGGACCATGCGCTCTACCGGTTCCACGGCGACCGTGAGGGCCGGATCGTCACCGACTGGCGGATGCCCTACGACCGGGGCGGTGGGATCAAGCCCGGCCACATCACCCGAGGTTCGGGAACGTCGGTCACCCTGGTAGGAGGGCCCGGCGGGCTCGTCGTCGTCACCGACAACGCCGACCCGCGGATCCACCTGCTCTTCGTGAGACGGTCCGACGGCACGGAGGCCTGCCGGACTCCGCTCTTCGACGCGGGACGGAGCGGCACCGACATCAGCGCGATCGCCTTCGAGCACGCGGACGCGTCCGGAAGACCGACGGGGCGCTTCTCGGCGGTCGTCGAGAACAACTGGGGGCACCACCGTTTCCCGGTGGCGCATCCCGTTCCCGGCCTGGCGCGGGTCGATGCCGTCCCGCGCGAAGACGGCGGCTGGGAGTGCCGGCCGATGTGGGAGAGCCCGGTCGGGAACATCGGCGTCTTCAAGCTCTCTCTCGGGAGCGGGCTCGTCTATACCTACTTCCGGGACGATCCCGACGGTGTCGATCAGTTCTTCGTGACGGCGACCGACTTCGTGACCGGGCTCCCCGCCTACCGGCTGCGCGTCGGAGCGGGGCAGGGCTACAACAACTGGGCCGGCGCGATCTTCCTCCACCCCGCCGGGGGCACCCTCTATTCGACGACGATCTTCGGTCTGGTGATGGTCCGCGACCGATCGGAAGGAGTGCAGCCGTGAACCGCCCGGCGCCGATCTCGTGGCTCGGGAGCCCTCGCGCCGTCAGCTCATCGGGACGAGCCGCACCGCCACCGACCGGGACGTGTCGAAGAGGAGCGCGATCCAGGCGTCGCGTAGGCCGTACTTCTCGCGGAGGAGCCCCCGGATCGTCGCGTGGCCCGAGGGGTCGGTGACCGGCTCGGCGCGGCAGGGCGTGGACACTCCATCGATTCGCAGCACCACGTCGGGTCGGGCGCCCGCGTCCCGGAACCAGGCGTTCTCGGGTGTTCCGGCCTCGAGCCAGGTCTGGCCCTCATGGAGCGCGTACCACACGTGGGTGCTGCGCCGGGAGCCGTCGGGACGCGTCGTCTCGACGATCGCGACGCCGCCCGATTCGAGCGCCCAGACGGTGATGCCCACGATCGCCAGGAGGAGAAGGGCCGCGCTCGCGAGGGCTCGCTTCAGCACGACGCGAGGATCCTCCTCCGGGACGCCTCGTGTTCATTCCGTCGCCGAGCCAGCGCCGAGGGCGTTCCCGCGCTGAGCCTACGCCGGCTGCATCCCTTCTACCAGGAGCCTACGCGGCCGCGGTGGATCGAGAAGCCGAGGCCGACCAGGGCTGCGCAGGGAACCAGCGCAGCGAGCAGGACGGGAGCGGCCGAGAGGACTTCGCTCCAGACGATCGAAGGCGCCGGTGGAGAGAAGATCGTGAGCGGGAGCAGCGCGAGGCCGCCCACGGCCGCGAGGGCGAGACAGACCACCTGATTGACCGCGAGACCGCCCGGGAGGATCCGGCCGTGGTTGTCGCGGAAGAACTCGATTCCGAACCGGCCGAGCCCATAGCCGATGAGACACAGTGCTGCGGCGACGCCCTGGGGAGCGCCGGCGACGGCGAGCACGTTCAGTCCGATGAAGAGTGCACCATCGAGGACGGCCTCGTACGCCGCTGCCGGATGGAGCGGCACGCCGTGGAGTCCGCCCACCCGGACCGCCTTCGACTCGGGATGCGTGTAGACGATCGACAGGGGCCCGCTGGGTCCGGCGTCCGTAGCAGCAGCCGTAGGTGAGGCAGCCGATCCGGCCGAGCAGGTGTCCCAGGGGTGCGCCGCGGGCGAAACCGTCGAGGAGCAGGAGAACGCCGAACTGGGAGATCGCCGCGCAGATCCCGAGCGCGAGGAAGGCGCCCGCGAGTCCTCCCCACGAGACGAAGGCGGGACGGCGCAGGGTCTCGAGCGGACGAGCGAGAAGCGAGCGGTGGTCGAGCGCCAGCGCCGCGATCCACGAGCCGCCGACGACGCTCAGCGCCCCGGTCCAACCCAACCCGGATAGGTGAGCGGGATCGAGCCCTTGCCCCACCCAGACCAGCGCCATCCAGGCGAAGCCGACCAGCGTGCCGAGTCCGGCCAGCGCCCCGAACGTCACGAACACGAAGTCGCCGGCTCGCGCGAAGACGACGCGCCGGCCGACGGCGGAAAGGGCATCGCTCGCGAGCGCCAGCGCGCGTGCCACGCGCACACCGGGCCGCGCGCAACCTCGGCAGGAGGGGAGGCCTACATCCACGCTTCCGACATCCAGGGCGCTGCGAACGGCCCTGTCAACATCGCGGATCCGGGGGACTGGGCATATGACCTGCGTCATGGTCTCCATCCGTATGGGTCGAACTGCCTCTCGGGGCGACCCAGCGCCTCCGCGAAGTGCCTCGATCCGCGGCGGTTTGTCACGGCTTCTTGACGACCTGCGGCGGCGTGGGCTCGGTGGCCCTTGACGATCTGCGCATCGTGGCGCCGGCTGCGGCCACGACGCCGTACACTGGCCCGCACGTGGCCGGTACCGTGCGCGGGGCGGAGGCGACGGAGGGCGCGATGGACCGACGCAGTGAGACCCAGGGCGCGGGCGGGCAGGATCTCGAGCGCGCCATCGCGGAGCTGCGTGAGAGGCTCCCGGAGCCGATCGCGCCTCTCGCACGCGTCGCCTACAACTACCGCTGGAGCTGGCTGCCCGGCGGCGCCGAAGTGTTTCGCGACATGGACGCCGCGCTCTGGCGGCGTGGTGGATGCAACCCTCGCTGGCTCATCGAAGCGCTCCCGCCCCAGCGGCTGCGGCAGCTCGCTGCGGACGCGGCCTACGTGAAGCGCGTCGAGACGGTGGCCTCGGCGCTGGCGGACGATCTCGCGCGGCCGGACCGGGAGGGCCCCGTCCGGCCCGAGCACCCGGTCGTCTACTTCTGCTCCGAATTCGGAGGCCACTGCTCGCTGCCGCTCTACGGCGGCGGCCTCGGCGTACTGGCCGGCGACCTCGTGAAGTCGGCGTCGGACCTCGCCCTGCCGCTGGTGTGCATGACCCTCTTCTACCGGCAGGGATACTTCCGCCAGCGCCTCGATGCCCACGGGTCGCAGATCGAGTACTGGACCCCGATCGACATCGAGCGCCTGCCGGCGGTTCGCATCACCAATGGTGAGAACCGGCCCCTGATCACGGAGATCGAGCTACGCGGCCGGGTCGTCCAGATCCAGGTGTGGCGGGTCGACTTCGGTCGCGTTCCGGTCTACCTGCTCGATACGGACTGCGCCGAGAACGATCCGATCGACCGCTGGATCACCGCGCGGCTCTACGTCGCCGACCGTCACACGCGGATCGCCCAGTACGCAACGCTCGGGTGCGGTGGCGTACGCGTCCTCGACGCCCTCGGCGTCGAGCCCGGCCTGGTGCACCTCAACGAAGGGCATGCCGCCCTCGGCGCCTTCGAGCGGCTGGGATCGTTGCTGGGAGCCGGGAGCAGCCTCGACGATGCCCTCGCGAAGGTGCGACGGGAGACGGTCTTCACGACCCATACGCCGGTCGCGGCGGGAAACGAGTGGTTTCCACCGGCCGAGGTGGAGCCCGTGCTCGGAGCGCTGCACGAGCGGCTCGGGGTGCCTGCTTCGTTCTTCTACGATCTCGGACGCCTTCGTCCGGGAAACCCGGAAGATCCGGTGGCGCTCACGCCCCTGGCGCTACGGACGAGCCGTGCGGCGAATGCCGTCTCCAAGCGGCATGCGGAGGTCTCCCGCGGCATGTGGCAGCCGCTCTGGCCGAACCGCTCCGAGACCGAGGTGCCGATCGGAAGCGTCACCAACGGCGTTCACACGACGACCTGGATGGCGGGACCGATGCAGGCGCTTCTCGACCGCTATCTCCCTGCGGACTGGAGGGCGCGATCGTCGGAGGAGGCGATCTGGGATGCCGTCGCGCACATCCCGGACTCCGAGCTCTGGCAGGTGCGGCGCGTACTGCGGCAGCGCCTCGTCGAGGAGGCCCGCGAGCGCTCGGTGCCCATGCGGCTCTCCCGGGGCGAGCCCCCGGGTTACGTCGAGGCGGCCATGCGCCTCTTCGACCCCGATGCCCTCACCATCGGCTTTGCGCGGCGCGTCGCCACCTACAAGCGCCTCCACCTTCTCACCCTCGAGCTCGCTCGGGGACTCCGGCTCCTCGCCGACGAGCGGCGTCCCATCCAGCTGGTGATCGCCGGCAAAGCGCACCCAGCCGATGAGGATGCCAAGCAGACCTTGCGGCAGCTGCTCGACTTCCGCCGAGCCCCCAACGTTGCCGGGCGGATCGTCTTCCTCGAGGACTACGACCTGCACCTCGCGCCCCGGATCGTGTCGGGGGTCGATCTCTGGCTCAATCTCCCGCGGCCGCCCCTGGAAGCGAGCGGTACGAGCGGCATGAAGGTCGTGCTCAACGGCGGCCTCAATCTGAGCGTTCTCGACGGCTGGTGGGCAGAGGCTTATGACGGAGAGAGCGGATGGGGGATTGCATCGGCGTCGGGCGACCCACGGACACAGGACGAGCTCGATGCCGCTGCACTCTACAACCTGCTGGAAGACGAGGTGATCCCGCTCTTCTACGACCGCGACGCGGCGGGGCTGCCCGGGCGCTGGCTCGCGCGCGTCAAGGCGTCGATGCGGCGCTTCATCCCGCGCTTCAGCGCCGACAGGATGGTGCGGGAGTACGCCGACCTCCTCTACGCCAGGCCAGCGCCGTAGGCGGGCCCTCGACCTCGCTCCCCCGTGCGGAGATCGGCGCAGTTCTCTATCTAACGGGCGGTCACGAGATGCCCGTGGGAGAGCGAAGAAGAACCCTCGCCATGCTCGGCGTACTCGGCGCCATCGCCATGGCGGCGCCGGCCGCCGGTGAGCCGGCTTGGCTCGGCGACGAGAGCCGCACTGCCGAGCGGCTCGCGAGCGATCCGTGCGTCGTCGTGAAGGACGAGGACGCAGGTGGCGGCATCACCGGCGCGCGCAAGCTGACGCTTCGCTTCGGCGACTCGGACGACGTCGTCGTCAAGTGGAAGCCGGTTCCGCGCGGGCTCGACGCCTGGAACAACTCGCCGCGCAAGGAGATCGCCGCCTACCATGTCCAGCGGCTCGATCCTCGAGCCCGCCGATTACGTCGTTCCGACGACGGTGTTGCGCTGCCTCGAGACGAGCGCGTTCGCGGCCGACGCCCAGCGGCACGAAGCCCAACGTCGCCGGCGCCAAGTGCGTCCTCGGCGAGATCGACGCTGTGGGTACACGATGCGCACGTTCCCGAGCGGCTTGTACGACCCGAAGCGTTTCGCGCGCGATCCGCGTCCATGCGGCGCACCTGGCCGACCTGAACCTCCTCACCCACCTGATCCGCCACCAGGACGGCCGCTCGAACAACTTCCTGCTCTCCAACGACCCGGACAATCGCCGCGTCTACAGCATCGACAACGGAATCGCCTTCGGCGCCGTGATCCACAACTACTTCGTCCGCAACTGGGACGAGATCCGGGTTCCTGCGCTGCGGCGCGCGTCGGTCGATCGTCTCCGGGAGCTTCCGGACGACGCCTTCGAGCGGCTCGCCGGTCGTCGCCGAGCTGCGGCGGGACGCCGGCGGCGTACTGCGGCCCGTCGCTTCCGGACCGAGCCGCAGCCCCGACGAGGGTGTCTTCGAGGGCGACGGAGCCTTGCAGCTCGGCCTGCGGCGAAGCGAGGTCGCCGATCTCGCCGAGCGGCGAAATGCGCTGCTCGAACGAGTCGACGCGGGCCGACTCCGGACGTTCTGACGCCGCGTTCCCGGCGGGCCGAAGGCCGGCAGCCGCGCCCTACGCTTCGGATGCGTCGCGCGGCGCTTCGTGGGGTCGGCTCGGCGCGGCTCGGGGGCCCGCC
The DNA here is from genome assembly GCA_963710635.1 of uncultured delta proteobacterium. GTDB lineage: Bacteria > Myxococcota_A > UBA9160 > UBA9160 > UBA9160 > MYXO. Next base: position 2,135,999 of record CAVQAY010000004.1, on the reverse strand, counting down.
GCGCGCGGTCGAGGAGCTGGTCGAAGGCCCGCTGCACGGCGAGAACGAGGTCGTGGAGGTCGGGGACCAGGTCCCAGTCGGCCGTGAAGCCCCACGAAATCGTTCGCTGGTAGCTGAACAGGGCGATCCCGACCGACAGGCTGCCCATCAGCGGCACCATCGGATGCGCCTCGAGCATCTTCGCATCGAGGAGATACAGGGGGCCGCGCGGGCCCGGAACGTTGGTCACGACCATGTTGAAGGGAGGCGACGTCTCGACCGTTCGCGCGCCGAGCGAGATCGGCGTGGTCCCCAGCCACTCGAGCGCCTGGGTCACGGTCTCTGCGCCGAGCGCCTCGTGCCGCCGCTTCAGGTCGTCGGTGGTCTGCCGGATTCGCGAGAGCCGGACGAGCGGATCGCGTTCCTGGATGGGAAGCGGGACGAACCAGGCTGCGACGCGGTTGCCGGCCCGGTCGTGGTTGCGTGGGTCGCGGAGCGACACGGGCGCCAGCACCTTGAACTCGAGACCGTCGGGGTCGGTCAGCCGCACGTGCTTGAGGAAGCGCCGGATCGCTCCGGCCGTCACCGCGAGGACGACGTCGTTGACCGTTCCGCCGAGCCGCGCCCGGATGACTGCAATGTCGTCGAGGCTCATCGGCAGCCAGTCGAAGCGGCGGTGCGGGCCGATCGGCTGGTTGAGCGGCGTCGGGCTCGCGCCGGCGATCGCCGAGGCGGCCAGATGCCCCACCGCGCGCAGGCGTTCGGCGAACTCGCCTCGCGCGTGGTCCCGATCGGTGACGATGCGGCCCAGCGCGGCCGCCGCGTGCAACGGCTCGCTGAGTCTCCGTGTGGCCTCGCTGGCGGCGTACTCGAGCGCCGTAGGCGCCCGGCGCGGGAGCCACACAGGCGGCGGCTCCGCCTTCTCCGTGGGCTCGGGCGTCATGAGGACGGCGAGCAGGTCGGCGCCCGAGACGCCGTCGATCATGCAGTGGTGCGTCTTGCTCACGAAGGCGACACGGTCGTCGTCGAGCCCTTCCACCAGCCACAGCTCCCAGAGGGGCTTGTGGAGGTCGAGGCGTTGCTCGAGGATGCGCGCGCAGGTGCGCTTCAGGATGCGCTCGCTTCCGGGCCTCGGAAGCCGCGTATGCCGGACGTGGTAGCGGAGGTTGAAGCGCTGGTCGTCGACCCAGATCGGATGGCCGTCGAGAGGCGCGGCCTCGACGTGCTGGCGGTAGCGCGGAATGAGGTGGAGCCGCGAGGCGACGTAGTCGAGGACGCGGTCGAAGTCGATCGCGTGGTCGGCGCCGCGCAGGGGGCCCCCCTCGAGGATCGTCACCGCTCCGACGTGCATCGGAGAGTTCGGCCCTTCGTAGATGAGGAACGACCGGTCGAGCTCGGTCAGGCGGGAGTAGGCGAAGTCGCTCACGGGGCCCTCCGTCAGAGCTTGCGCAGGACCTCGAACTCGGCCTGCACCATCTCCACCAGATCGTGCAGGTCGGGAACGGCGTCCCAGTCGGCGTTGAACCCCCAGAACAGGCCGCCGTCGTAGCTGAACAGGGCGATTCCGAGCGCCTGGTTCGAGAACAGCGGAACGAGCGGATAGATCTCGTGCATCTTCGCGCCGAGGAGATGGACGGGGAACTGGGGGCCTGGGACGTTGGTGACGACCATGTTGTACGAGCGCGCCCGCGCAGCGAGGCGGGAGATGCCCGCGAACAGCGAGGTGGCAGTCCAGTCGCTGATCTCTTCGAGGATCTCGCCGCCTTCGACGGTGCTGGAATCCTTGAGACTGCGGGTGGTCTCGATCACCCGAGCGAGCCGGCGTGCGGGATCGCTCTCGTCGACCGGGAGCCGGGCCATGAGGAACGCGACCCGGTTGCCGAGCTTGCCGTGCTGGTCCTCGCTGCGGACGTTCACCGGCATCATGGCGCGGAAGTCGAGGCCGTCGACGTCGACGGAGCGCCGCTGGAGGAAGCGGCGCATGGCGCCCGAGACGACGCTGATCACGACGTCGTTCACCGTGCCGCCGAGGCGGCTCTTCACCTCCTTCACGGCGGCGAGGTCGAAGCGGGTCCAGTCGAAGCGGCGATAGGGGCCGACGTCGTCGTTGAGAGGAGTCGGCGATGCGCTGCTGAGGCCCGCGCGCAGGGCTTCGGCCACGGCGGCGGCGCTCTCGCGGACGGCCTCCAGCGCGTGCAGCGGCTCGCCGAGCGCGGAGAGGCCCGCGCGCGCCGCGGCGAGGGGAAGCGAAGCGCGGCGGGCGAGCTCGCCCGCGACCAGGCGGACCGGGCCCGGCTCCGGGCGCGGCAGCCAGCGCGGCGCAGGCGGCGGCTCGCCGCTGCCCGGCGCGCCCTGCAGGAAGCCCGCCAGGAGGTCTGCCCCCGAGACGCCGTCGATCATGCAGTGGTGCGCCTTCATGATCACGGCGAAGCGTCCGTCCTCGAGACCTTCGACGAACCACATCTCCCAGAGCGGGCGGTTCGGGTCGAGCTTCTGGGAGAAGATCCGGCCCGCGAGTCGCTTGAGCTGCCGCGCGTCGCCGGGCTCCGGGAGGCTGGTGTGGCGGAGGTGATAGTCGAGGTTGAAGCGCGCGTCGTCTACCCAGACGGGATGGCCGAACACCGGGATCCGCTCGATGCGCTGCCGGAACCGCGCGCTGCGGCGCAGGGCCGGCTCCGCCAGGGCACGGATCCGCTCGATGTCGAGTCCGCCTTCCGGTGTCCGGAGCGGCTCGCCGTCGAAGAGATGAACCGACCCGACGTGCATGTGTACGCTCGGCGTCTCGATCTCGAGAAAGGTGGCGTCGAGGGCCGAGAGGCGGTCGTAGTGTGCGTAGCGCATGGGCTCCCGCCTTGAACACCCCGCGAAGGGGGCGCACCCCGAAGATACGGCAGGCCCCTGCGGGTCGGGCAAGACGACGAATTGTCACACCGGGCTCGACGCTGCCGGTGCCGCGCGCTACGCGGTCCGGAGGAGGTGCTGCATGGGAAGGCGGGTCTTGATCGTCGGCGCAGTCGCGGGCGGGGCGTCGTGCGCGGCGCGGCTTCGCCGGCTCGACGAGACGGCGGAGATCGTACTCTTCGACCGCGGCCCCCACGTGTCGTTCGCCAACTGCGGCCTGCCGTACTTCGTCGGCAACGTGATCGCCGACGAGGAGAGACTGCTGGTCGCGTCGCCGGATCTCTTCCGGGAGCGTTTCGACATCGAGGTGCGGACCCGCCACGAAGTGCTGGCCATCGACCGGTCTCGCCAGGTGCTGCGCATACGCGATCTCGATGCGCCGGGCGGACCTTCGGAGCGCGAGGAGCGCTACGACGCGTTGGTGCTGTCGCCAGGTGCCGCGCCGATCCGTCCGCCGCTGCCCGGCATCGACCTCCCGGGGGTCTTCGCCGTCCGCACCATTCCCGACAGCGTACGGATCCGGACCTGGATCGACGAGCGAAGGCCGACGCGCGCGCTCGTAGTCGGCGGCGGCTTCATCGGCCTCGAGATGGCCGAGAACCTCGCCCACCGCGGGCTTCGGGTGACGATCCTCGAGAAGCTGTCCCAGGTGATGCCGCCCCTCGATCCGGAGATGGCGGCGCCCGTTGCCGAGCACCTCCGCGGCGCGGGGGTCGAGCTGCGGCTCGGCGACGGGCTCGCGGGCTTCGAGGCCGGCGAGGGGGCGCTCGTCGCGCGAACCGAATCGGGCGCCTGCATCCAGGCCGACCTCGTCATCCTCTCGCTCGGCGTACGTCCGGAGACAGGGCTCGCCGTCGGCGCAGGACTCGCGCTCGGAGCGCGCGGCGCAGTCGCGGTCGACGACCAGATGCGAACGGTGGATCCGTGCATCTGGGCGGTGGGAGACGCCGTCGAGGTTCGCGACGTCCTCACGGGGCAGGAGGTGATCGTTCCGCTGGCGGGCCCGGCGAATCGGCAGGGCCGGATCGCCGCGGAGTCGATCTGCGGTCGCGGCCGGCCCTTCCGGGGCGTCCAGGCGACGGCCATCGTCGGAGTGTTCGGGCTCACGGTCGCGTGTACGGGCGCGAGCGAGAAGGGCCTTCGCCGCGCGGGGGTGACCGACTTCGAGAAGGTCTACCTGCACCCGGGGCATCATGCGGGCTACTACCCTGGCGCGAAGCCGATCCGCTTGAAGCTCCTCTTCCGGCCCTCGGACGGCAGGATCCTCGGCGCGCAGGGCATCGGTCTCGAAGGCGTCGACAAGCGCATCGACGTCATCGCGGCGCTGATCCAGATGAACGCGACGGTGCGCGACCTGGCCGAGGCGGAGCTGTGCTACGCGCCGCAGTTCGGCGGCGCGAAGGATCCCGTGAACCTCGCTGGAATGATCGCCGTGAACCATCTCGACGGCCTCATGCCGCTGGCCGACTGGGCGACCGCCGGGGGAGACGCGTTGCTCGTCGACGTGCGTGAGCGCGACGAGTTCGAAGCCGGCCACATCGAGGGAGCGGTCAACCTCCCGCTCTCGGCGCTGCGCACGCGGTTCCGGGAGCTGCCTGCCGATCGGCCGCTGGCGGTCTATTGCGGTGTGGGGCAGCGCGCCTACTTCGCGACGCGCTTCCTGGCGCAGCACGGCTACCGGGCCGCGAACCTCTCGGGTGGATTTGCGACCTACCAGGCCCTGCGCGCTGCCGGCGTGGTCTGAGGCGCTCGCCCGGCCTTCCAGGAGACCGCAGCGCCCCCAGGGAACCCTCGGCGGGCGGTCTTGCCGGTGCAATTGGTAGGATCCGGTTAGGAGAGGGGTGGTCACCTGCGGCGGACTTGCGGCCACTCATCGATCGTCTGCAGGAGGGCGGCCGGTCCGTCTCCCCAGCCGGGTGGTTGCGACAGCGTCGAACTTCTGGAGGTGTTCCTGATGCGGTCTGCTCGTCTTCTCGTTGCGGCGGGGTGGTTGTTGGTGGGGCTGACGCTGCCGGCAGGCGGGGCGTTCGGGACGGAGCAGGCCGGGGTGTCGGCGGCCGTGAAGGGGCAGGTGGCGCTCCGCCGGCCGCAGGCCGGGGTAGGGCGCCAGGTCGTGAGCGGCGAGGCGATCCACCTGCAGGACGCGATCCGCAGCGGGGCGCAGTCGGGGATGCAGATCCTGCTGCTCGACGAGACGGTGTTCACGATCGGCCCCGAGAGCGAGCTGGTGGTGGACGAGTTCGTCTACGACCCGCAGACGAACGCGGGCAAGGTGAGCGCGCAGATCACGAAGGGGGTGTTCCGGTTCGTGACGGGGAAGGTCGCGAAGCAGAATCCTGCGGACATGAACGTGCGGCTGCCGTCGGGAACGCTCGGGGTGCGGGGCACGATGGTGGCGGGTCGTGTCGACGAGGCGAGCGGGGGCTCGCTCTTGGTGCTGCTGGGTGAGGGGCAGGAGAACGACACGGGTGCGCCGCCGGGAGCGTTCGAGGCGTGCAACGCCGGGGTGTGCAAGCAGGTGAGGCGGCCGGGGTACGGGCTCAACATCGAGGGGCCGGCGTCGCCGCCTTCGGATCCGTACCGGGTTCCGCAGCAGGAGCTGGACCGGCTGACGCAGGCGGTGTCGGACCCAACGGGCTGGACGCAGACGGCGGGCAAGTCGGACGGGAAGACGACGGACGTGGCGGCTGGGGCGGACGGCGGGGGCGTGGAGGACGGTGACGGGCGGTCGGCGACGGAGGTGTCGGGCCGGGGCGACGCCGCGGGGTCGCAGGCAGCGGCGGGGGCGGAAGGCCGGATCGGCGCGCAGGGGCGACTCGACCAGGTGACGACCGCGGCGCAGCAGGACGAGACCGAGGAGCAGGTGATCGCGAGCGCGCTGGGAAGCGACCTGTCTCCGGGGCCCGACCTGCCGAGCTCGCCGTCGGACTGCCGCCGAGACATGCCGTCGGACCTGCTCGGCATCCCGGGCTTTGCCGTCGGACCGATCACGACCTTCCAGGACGCGGTCGATACTCGGAGACGCCGGCCGGTGGCATCGAGTACCGAACGACGACGTCGCGCTCACCGACGGCGGCAGCTATGACATCGAGCTCGAAGTCGACTTCGGCAGGCTGCGGGCGAGCCTCTCGGTCTGGAACATCGACTCGCCGAGCCTCGGGCTCGGCGATGCGAGCTGTACGGAAACGTCGGGCTCGACGACCTCGGCGTCGGCTTTCCGTACGTGTTCCTCGACGACACGATCTACCAGACCGAGTCGGCGTGCGACAGCGGCTGCTCGGCCTACGCCGGCGCCCTGCTGTTCAACAACGCAACCCTCGCGGAGGGCGGGCTCGCCGTCGTCGAGATCATTGCGCCGCCGACGCCATCTAATCCGGACCCCGATCCGGTGTCCACGGTCCGGACCCCCGAGAACGTGAGGCTCTATCAAGACCTGTAGGAAGCGCCTGCGCCGAGCGACGTGAACGGCCCGAGAGTCGAAGGGTGGCATTCCGAGCTCCCAGCAGCAGAGCGGGGCGGTGGCCGTAGCAGGAGCTCCTCTCGGCCCGGGCTGACGGTGGCCTTTCGCGCGACGTTGATCTCTGTGCGGGGACGGCCAGCGGCAAGCGAAAACGCCTGAGAAAGCGTCCCCGCGAATCATGCGCTGCGCCGAGCCGGTCTCCGGGCGCGCGTTGCGATCGCCGTCTTCTGTGTTCGAGTGTCCGAGGTCGGCGAACGACGGGGCGTACACGCACCGCTCTTCGCCACGGTGCGCCCCACCTCGTCGCGCGTGGCGCCGAGTGCGAAGGCGGCGCGAAGGATCGCATCGAGGCTCGCATCGGCCTGCTCGAGCTTCGCGACGCGAGGTTGGGTGGAGCCCAGGCGGTCTGCGAGGTCCTTCTGCGAGAGACCCTGCCTGGTGCGAATCGTTCGCACGGCCCTGGCGAGTGCGAGCCGCAGCTCGATGAGAGCGGACTCCCACGGCTCGAGGCCGAGGAGATCCTCGATGGTACCCTCGACCCAACCCGGCTTCCCCGACACTCGCCTCGCCATCACGCGCTACCTCGGGTCGTAGTCACGCAGCCGCCTCCTGCACAGATCGATGTCTCGCTGCGCGGTCTTCCGAGACTTCTTCGCCCACCAATGGACGACCAATATGGCCTCGGGATCCATCCTGTAGACGATTCGCCAGGTCAGCTCGGAAACCGGGTCCCTCACGCGAAGCTCGTGTACTCCTCGTCCGATTCCGGGCATCGGCCGCGAGTCCGGCATCTCGAGGGCTTCACCGCGCTGCGCCCGCCGGAGCAATAGGCCTGCCTCTCTGCGCGCTTGCGCGCTCACCGGTGGCGTCTCGAGTGCCCGCGCCAGCCAGCGCAGCGGCTTGTCGCCCGGATCCATATACCCTTTCCGATATATATACGCAAGAGGCAGGATCCGGGTGCCCGGTCCCCGAGGGTCGCAGCCTTCGCCTCGGATGCAGCGCCCAGGAGCCACTCGTCATGCAAAGTACGCGCCCGCTCCGCCGCAGGCCGAGGAGCAAGGCGGCACCGCTCGCTGGGCGGGTCGAGACCGTCCGACGGGTTGTCCGGTGTGAACCCGCGTGCTCGGACGCATTCTCGACGGCCGATTTCGGGAGCGGATGGCACGGTGGCGAGCGGCTCGGGCCCAACGGTGGTGATGCGCTGGGCGAACACACCGCGGGCGTCACGGTGGCGCTCAGGGCCGTGACCCTCGGCCGAGGTTCTGGCGCGCGCTAGACGTCGGCGGTCGCCTTGTCGTAGAAGTCGAGACACTGATCGCGCTGGTCGCTCGCGCGCCAGGCGATGGCCGCCCGCGGGTGCTGGTTCAGCTGGCCGGCGATGACGTACGGCGGGAGCGCTCCCCATTCGGTCGTTTCGCGGAGCGGCGTGAGCTGCTCCTGGATGAACTTCCAGACCGGCCGGATGTTGAACTTCGGGTTGCGCAGGAATCCGAGCAGGAGCTCCATCGCGCAGTTGCCGGCGCCGCGGCCCATGCCTCCCATGGTGGCGTCGACCCGGTTCGCGCCGTGGATGATCGCCTCGATCGTATTCGCGAAGGCGAGCTGCTGGTTGTTGTGGGCGTGGATCCCGATCTCCTTGCCCGTCCCTTCGAGCGCTCTCTTGTAGCGCTCGACCAGCAGCTGGATCTGCTCGCCGTAGAGCGAGCCGAAGCTGTCGACGACGACCACCGTCGAGCAGGGCGCGTCGCGGAGCACCTCGAGCGCCTGGTCGATCTCGCTCTCGTGGACGGTCGACACGGCCATGAGGTTGCACGTCGTCTCGTAGCCCTTCTCGTGGGCGTCCTTGATCATGTCGACGGCTTCCGGGATCTGATGGATGTAACAAGCGACCCGGATGATGTCGACGACGCTCTGTGCCTTGGGGAGGATGTCGGTCCGCCAGTCGGTCTTCCCGGCGTCGGCCATGACCGCGATCTTGAGTGCCGTGTCGTTGTCGCCGATCGCGCGCCGCAGGTCGTCCTCGGTGCAGAACTTCCAGGCGCCGAACTTGCCGGGTGCGAAGACCTTCCCCGAGCCCTTGTATCCGATCTCCATGGCGTCGATCCCGGCATCGACGCAGGCGCGGTAGCACGCGGCGACGAAGCCGTCGTCGAACAGGTGGTCGTTGATGAGGCCGCCGTCGCGGATCGTGGCGTCGAGGACCTGGATTTCAGGGCGGTAGGTGACCCAGGGGGCTTTCATGGCGTGTTCCTGCATCGGGGGCCGTGGCATCCGCCGGTCGCACCGGACAGTCTCTCCGTCGTGTGCGGGCCCGGGAAGGCGAGGAGGTGTAGTCGACCCCCTCGGCTTCGTCCACACCCGACCCGCAGGTGTCCGTCCGCGCGCATCGCCCGGTGAGAGGTCCTCAGGAGGCGCGTCGCAGCGCCCGGCCCGGACGGGCTCCGGTGTGCGCGCCGTCGCGAACGACCTCGGTGCCGTTCACGAAGACGTGCAGAATTCCCGCAGGCGGCCGGCACGGGTCGTCGGGTGTCGCGCAGTCGATGATCCGTGCTGGATCGAACACGACGACGTCCCCGAACCCTCCCGGACGCAGCAAGCCGCGGTCGCGGAGGCCGAAGCGCTTCGCCGATGCGCCCGTCATCCGGTGCACCGCCTCCTCCATGGAGAGCACGCCCTCGTCGCGGGCATAGTGACCGATGACGCGCGGGAAGGTTCCCCAGAGCCGCGGGTGTGGCTTGCCTCCCGTCGGAATGCCGTCGGAGCCGATCAGCGTCGTGGGATGGCGCAGGACGGTGCGGACGTCGTCCTCGTTCATCATCCGGACGATCACCCAGACGGCAGGGTCCTCCGCCAGGACGCGCCGGGCCGTCTCGGCCGCCGTCTCGCCGCGGCCGGCGCCGATCTCGGCGAGGCTGCGGCCGTCCCACTCGGGACGCTTCGCGCTCGAAGCGATGATCACCTCGTCCGCCGCGCCAGCGCGGGAGCCCTCGCCTCCGGGCGAGCCCTCGAGCCAGCGATTCTGCGCAACGGCGGCGAGGATCGTACTCGCAGAAGTGTAGGGGTACTGATCGGCAGCGGCATCGATGCCGCGACTGCGGGCCTCGTCGAGCAGGCGCAGCGAGTCGCGAACGAGCCCCCAAGCGGCGCGTCCCGCCGCCTTGTGGTGCGACACCTGTACGGGAACTCCCGCCTCCTCGCCGACGCGGAGCGTCTCGCGGACCGAGTCGAGGAGCCGCGTCGACTCGTCGCGCATGTGGCTCGTGTAGACCGCTCCCGTTCCTGCGAGGCCGCGCGCGAGGTGGACGAGCTCGGCGGGCTCGGCGTTGCGGCCCGGCTCGTAGATGAGGCCGGTCGAGAGGCCGACCGCACCCGCGGCGAGTCCTTCCTCGAGCAGCGTACGCATGCGGTCCTGCTCCGCCGCAGAGCTCCGCTTCGACGGATCGTCCATGGCGGCGGCCCGAATGGCTCCGTGCCCTACGAGGGCAGCGACGTTCAGGCTCGGCGGGTCGCGGTCGATCGCCGCGAGATAGCCCGCATAGCCCTCGTAGGGCTCGATGTGCCGGCCGGGGTGCAGCGCAGCCGCCGTCACCGACGCCTGGGCGAAGGGGGCCGCGCCGAGGCCGCAGTTCCCGACTACTTCCGTGGTCACGCCCTGCAGCACCTTGAAGGGAACCTGCGGTTCGAGGAGCACGGCGAAGTCGTCGTGGGAGTGGACGTCGATGAAGCCGGGAGCCACTGCGAGGCCGCGCGCGTCGATCGTTCGCCCGGCCCTTCCTGCGACCTCGCCAACGGCCGCAATGCGGTCGCCGCGCAGGGCGAGGTCTCCGGCCACCGGCGCCGCGCCCGATCCGTCGTAGATCGACGCCCCGCGGATCACGAGATCGTACGACGGCTCGGTCATGGGAGCGCCTCCTGCCGGAACGCGGTTCGGGTGGATCGCCCTGGCGCTTTCAGCGCTGCAGCGAGCTTCGAGCCCGCTCGGCGAACGCCTGGGCCGCCGCCTCGTCCTCGACCAGGCTCTCGATTCGGAACGGCACCTCGATGCCGCGCTGGCAGGCGGGGCGCTGCTTCATCGCGTCGAGCCAGCGCCGCAAATGGGTGAGGCCGTCGATCGAGACCCCGGACCACTTGTAGGTGCGTACCCAGCACCAGTTGGCGATGTCGGCGATGGAGTAGTCGTCGGCGAGCCACTCGCTCTGGCCGAGCCTCCCGTCGAGCACCTCGAACAGACGTCGCGACTCGTTCTGGTAGCGGTCGATGGCGGACTGGATCTTTTCGGGGAAGTAGCGGAAGAAGACATTGGCCTGGCCCATCATCGGGCCGATTCCGCCCATCTGGAACATCAGCCACGAGAGCACCCGCGCCCGCTTCGCGGCGTCGGTGGGGAGCAGGCGTCCGGCCTTCTCGGCGAGGTGGATCATGATCGCGCCTGATTCGAAGACCGCGAGGTTCCCGAGATCGCGGTCGACGATGGCCGGGATCCGTCCATTGGGGTTGATCGCGAGGAAGGCGGGCTGCTTCTGCTCGCCCCGGCCGAGGTCTACGGCGTGGGTCTCGTAGGGAAGGCCGAGCTCTTCGAGGGTGACCGAGGCCTTCCAGCCGTTGGGCGTCGGTGCGGTGTAGAGGTCGATCATCGCTGCTCCAGCCTCCCGGGTATGCGTCGTGTCAGTGTGACACGGGTTTCCTCGGGCGCACGGCAGCGGGAGACCGCCTACCGCTGCGAGCGCCTGCGCTCGGGCCGAAGCCTGGTCCGGCGCCGGATCTGCCAGCGGCGGGTCGTGCGCGGACCCCTCCCGGAGCTCGGAGGTCTCGCCTTCATGCGACGCTCGGCTGGGGGCGGGCCGCCGGGCCGAGGCCGAGGGCGGGCGTGGCTGCGCCTCCGGCTGCGAGCCGTGCGCGGATCCAGCGCTCGGCCTCGGACTTGAGGTTGCCGACGCTTTCGGCCCGCAGCGTCGGGCCGAAGGTCAGCGACACGCCGATGCGACGCTTGCGGAAGCACGTGAGGAAGTGCCCGAGGAACGGGTCGTCGTCGACCCAGGCTGCGCCGGGGTCGTCGTAGTCGATGGCGACCGGAACGACCGGGATGCCGTGCTCGCTCGCCAGCTGGAACAGCCCCGGGAAGAAGGGGAGGATCCCCGGGCCTCGCGACGTCGTGCCTTCGGGGAACGCCGCGAACGTGAGCCCCTGCCGCAGGCGATCGAGGGCCCCCGCACGCGCCGCTCGCCGGCTTGCGGGATCGTCCCGCTGGACGAAGACCGTGTGGGTGAGGCGCGCCGCCGTGCCGAACAGCGGCCAGCGCGCGATCTCCGCCTTGGCGAGGAAGCTGCACGGAACCTGCGAGAGCAGGACCGGGATGTCGATGTAGGACCTGTGGTTCGCGAGCAGCAGGACGCGCTCCCGGGGAACTGCGCCGCTCACGTCGAGATCGATACCGAGCGCGGGAACGACGCGCCGCGCCCAGGCATGGCCACGCCGCACCGCCGCATGGGGGCAATCGCCCCGAAACCGGGCGCGCGCGCGAAGGCGCCCGATGGTGAGGGTGGTTGCGGACGTCATGGTCGTGATTCGCGTTCCGACGCGAGCTGCTTCGAGAAGACCCATGGCACTCCTTTCGTTCGTGGGGCCGTGTCGCAGGGGAGGCTCGGCCGTCTCCGTGACGGCTCGGTGACGGCCTTCCGGAGATGTCGAGGCGCGACGACTCCGTTTCCGCATCGTGCCGGCCGCGTTCCCGCAACGTCACAGTTCGACACCAGATCGTGACAGGGCGCGGCGATGGTGAAGGCGCAGAACGGAGGAGTGAGATGGCACTCGAGAGCGTCACACCATTCGATCCCTGTCTCATCGAGCCGCAAAGTCGGCCGCCGCGCGCGAGAGCATCCGCTCGCGTGCTCGCAGGCCGCATCGGCCGCCTGCTCGGGCGCGAGCCGCTTGCCGTCGTGGCGGCGCAGGTTACGGGCGCGACGGGTCCCCCCGACGTCGCAGGAACGATCCGCGGGCTGCTCGGTGTCGGGTTTCCGCTCGCGCTGCGGCCCCGCGACCGCGTCCCGTGCGACGGGCCTCTCCTGGTGCTGGTCTTTCGCGAGTCGGGCGCCGGAGCACCGATGGCACGGGCGCCTTCGACCCTCGACGTGGCGAGGATCGCGAGAGCATCGGGCGCGGGCGTCCTTCCCGTGGTCGTTCGCGAGCACCCGCGCCGGGCGCTCCTCGGGACGCCGATCCCCGCCGATCGCGTGGCGCGGATCGCGGGAGATGCCGCGCTCGGCGGCTTCCTCCAGTCGCGCGCGGTGGCGCTGCTCCATCGGCCACTCGCAGCGAGCCTCGCGCCGGCACCGGGTGGAGCCGCCGTGGTGGTGGACGCGGAGGCTCCCGATCTCGTGGCTGCCGAGATCGAAGGGCTGCGGGACGACCAGCGTCTCGTCGAGAGCGGACGATTCCTGGTCGTCCACGCGCGGGCGCACGAGATCCCGGCCTGCGTCCGCGAGCTTGGGCGCCTTCGTGAGATCACCTTCCGTGCTGCGGGCGAAGGCACGGGCCGGGCGCTCGACCTCGACGCCTACGACCGCATCTATCGCCATCTGGTGCTCTTCGATCGGGAGGCGTGCCGCGTGGCCGGGGCCTACCGGTTCGCACAGACCGATGAGGTCCTTCCGGTTTTCGGGGTGCGAGGCCTCTACACCAGTACGCTCTTCCGACTGGCTCCGGAGCTCTTCGAAGAGCTCGGCCCCGCTCTCGAGCTCGGCCGATCCTTCGTTCGGAGCGAGTACCAGCGCGCCTATGCGCCGTTGCTGCTCCTGTGGCGCGGGCTGTGCGCCTTCGTCGCGCGCAACCCGCGCTACCGGACGCTCTTCGGCGCCGTGAGCGTCCCGGCGAGCTACGAGGCCTTCTCGCGGGCACTCCTTGCGCAGACTCTTTCGGAGCCGGGCCAGCGCCACCCGCTTGCGAGGTACGTAGCGCCGCGGCATCCGCTGCGGATGCGGCGCTCCCTGCGCCGTGCCCTCGGACGCTTGCCGCAGACCCTCGAGGATGCCTGCGAGCTCTCGGCCGTGGTGGCCGACGCGGAAGCCGACGGAAAGGGCCTTCCGATCCTCCTCCGCGAGTATCTGAAGCTCGGAGGGCGCGTGCTCGGCTTCAGCGTCGATCCCGCGTTCGCGGGAGTTCTCGACGGCCTCGTGGCGGTCGACCTGGTGAGCAGCGACCGGCGGCGCCTCGATGCCTACATGGGGCGCGAAGCCGCGCAGGAATTCCTCGGCCACTACGCTCGCGAAGCGTGTCTCTCGGCGCCCCTCTGCTGAACACCGGCGGTCAGCTCCGCGGATTCAAGGCCTCGGGCGAAGTTCCCTGCGCGTGATCTGGACCTCGGTCCGGGTGCCCGTCAGTTGGTCGAGGCACGCGTAGAAGGCCTGCGGCTCGGCCCACATCTCGGGAAACGCGACGCCGGGAGCGGCGCCTCGCCGTCGTGCGAGCTGGAAGAACGCCGCCTCGCACGCTCCCGTGGCGGCGGCCATGGTCCCCGCATCGTCCGGGCCACCGCCCAGAGACACGGTTGCCACCACCTCGACGGGGGTGCCACCGGACATTCCGCGGGCCCGCGCACCGATGCCGGAGGCGGGGCGTGGCCGGCGCCCGAGCCAGCCGCCGGAGAGCAGGGCCGCCAGCTCGCGAAGGGACGACTCGCCGCGGAGCGCCTGTCGCAGCATCCCTGCGAGGGCGTGACGGCCCGCTCTGCCCTGGCTCTCGCCGCCAGCGGACGGACGGCCGCTCTTCGCCCGGCCGGTCTCCTGGAGGAAGGCGCACGCTGCGTCCATCGAGAGGCGACCCGCGCGAACCGCCGACGCGATGCCTCGGAGCGCTCCATTCAGCGGCTGCGGGTGCAGCCCTCCCCAGCAGATCACGTCTCGTAGTCTCGGGTGGCTGAAGCCGAGCATCACGGGCTCCGGATGCGCGCACTCGTAGAGTCGGGTGTCGCCGAGAGGCTCGGCGAGCGGGAAGACGGTGCTCGCCGAGAAGCTCTCGCGCGTACAGCGCCGGCCGCCCTGCCAGCCCGTGTACTCCCCCGCACCGATGTGGACCGTGTGTTCCGCGACGGCGCGGCCGAGGGGCTCGCCGCCCGACTCTCCCACGCACCACGCCACCTCGACGCGATGGGGATCGTCGAGTTGCCGCAGCACGTCGAGGGCGAGGACGTTCGAGAGTCCTGGCGACGCGCCGTGCCCGACGTAGAGCGTGACGCCCGCTCTGCGTGCGGCGCCGTCGAGATCGATCGCCTGCAGCGTACTCTCGACGTCGTCGTCGATGTCCATGTAGGATGCGCCTGCATCGATGCAGGCGCGCATCACCGCGTCCGCCGTGCGGTGGAACGGGCCCGCGCCATTCACGACGAAATCGACGCCGTCGAGGGCTCGCCGAAGCCGAGCGTCGTCGAAGAGGTCGAACTCGAGCACCGCTGCCCGCGCACCGCCGAGCTGCGCGGCGAGTCGCTCTGCCGCGGCGCGGTCGCGGTCGGCGAGGGTCACGCGCAGGCCGGGATCGGCCGCGCAGAGGAGGCGGCCTGCCGCCGACGTCATCTGCCCTGCGGCCCCGAGGATCAGCAGGTGGAAGGGTTCCGCCATGGCCGCATCTCCTCGCGAGGGTCGGTACGCGTCGCTGCGCCCGGGAGCGGCGTGGAACGTAGCGGGTCTCGTTCGCGGGAGTGCGCTTCGCGAACGATCAGTAGAGGGCGGCCTTCTCTACGTAGACCACCTCGCAGGCGCCGCCGCCTGAATCGCGACGGGAGAGGGAGCTTCGCCAGCGGAAGCCATCTTCGCCGGTCACGTCGACGAGGTAGCCCTCGAGGGCAACGAGGTTACCCGGCCGGGCGCCGAGCAGGGTCCCTCGCACCTCTTCGTTTGCCGGGATCATGTGCATGTTTGCGCTGTGGACCGTGATCTGGCCGAAATCGATCGGAAGCTCGTCCGCCGACCAGAAGTAGAACCGACCGTACTGGTCGATCTCGAGCTGGTCGAGGATGCCGCTCGAAGACATGGGGCCCCAGCCGAGCGCGAGGTCGATGGGGGAGATCTTCGATCCCCGGTCGTAGCGATATCGCTCTGCCCCCAGTACCCGTGCCTCCAGCGAGAATCTCGCGAGGGCCGTCGCGCGATGGCCCGGCAGCTCGAAGACCGGGCCCCCTTTCAGGTTCTGCTGGGTAGGCTCGTTCGGCGCGAGGATACCGGGCGGACGCTCGATGGGGCGTCCGGAGAACCACCAGTGCCCCGCGAACAGGACCCCCAGCAGGAGAGCGATCGCACGCGCCATGCCCTCATGTTCGGCAGCCCCGGGCCGGGGTTGAGGCGGGTCGTCCGCGGGCGGTGCCGAGCGCCCCGCTGGCAGCGGCATCTTGCAGGCGGCGGCAGCCCGCGCTTTCGGCGTCTACGGCTCTGCGAAGACGGGCGCAGCCTCGGCGGCGAGTGACAGCAGCCACGGGGCGAAGCCAGGGCCGGGCAGGGAGAGATCCGCCTCGTAGCCACCTTGCGCGTAATCCTCGGGCGTGAGGGCATAGCCGAGCCAATCGTTCGCGTGGGCGATCACGAAGGGGACGCAGTCCGCGGGAACGAGCGAGCGCAGACGGTTGCCCACCGCAGTCGACGGCTCGGCAGGAACCGCGAGCAGACACGCGTTGCCGAGACGGATCGCCTGCACGAGAGTGGTATGCGGAACGAAGGCAGCGATCTGTTTGCGGACCAGCGGCGAGATCCACCACAGCAGGCTCCCGCGCCGCAGCGCCACCGGGGGTACGTCGGCGCGAACTGCCCGCGCTGCGAGGGTCGCCTTCGCGTGCGTCGCTGGACGAACGACGCGTACCGCGCCGGCCATGCGCTCTCCCCACGCGCGCGAGTCCGCACGCTGCGCCGCCACGTCGTCCGGCCAGGGATCGAGCGTTTCGCGCATCGGATTCTGGTCGCCGAGGGGCCCCGGCAGGAAGATCGAGAGGCCTCCGTCGCCATCGAGTGTACGCCGGGCCACGCCGATCAGATCGGCCGAGTAGTCGTGGCTCGCCGGACCGAGCGCGACGGCGTGGACGCCGTACGCGAAGACGCGTGCGAGGCGTTCGCCGCCGAGCGACGTCAGCTCCAGCACGGGAAGCGCCGTCTCCCGCGGTCCGCCGGGGTGCCGCCGGTTTCGCGCGAGATCGAGGTGCCCCGAGGCCGCGCCGAGGCGCGCTGGAACCAGCGCCGCAGCGGCCAGCTCGAGCGCCTTCGCCGCCGCAGCAGTGAGCCCCGCGGGCTGCGCGGGATCGAAACCGCCCGCCGTCATGCGCTCGCCGAGCCAGCCCTCGACGAAGCCGCCCGGCCCCGAATGCGTGTGCGTGGCGACGAGCAGCAGGGTGTCGAGGCCGAGCCCGCGAACCCGCTCCCGCAGCGCCTCGCGAACCTGCGGCCGAACGATGACGACGTCGAGCGAGACGATTCCGAGCCGCTGATCACCCTGCTCGATCACCAGCGCGCGGGCCTCTGGAGCATCGAGAACGCCCGTTGCGCGCCGATCGGTGATCCCGCCATAGCCGCCGAGGGGGCCGCCCGGTGGCGCCGGAAGTGGCGCTGCGCCTGCCCCGGCGCGTACCCCGGCGGCAGACGCATTCCCCGCACCGAAGGAGAGAACGAGGAGCAGCGCGGCCGAGAAAGTGGTGCTTCGTGGGGCGGCGCGGCGAACCGCGTCTGCAAGGCGTGTGGTCGGAGGTTTCCCCGGCCAGAAGTTCCCGAGAACGAAACCGGGAGAGTTCGTTCGGAGCATGCGCAAAGGCAGCGTATCCTCTCGCTCCGGCGGGGCGCCAGTGTACAGTGGGAGCGGACGACCGGAGGAGAGCTGATGGACGCGAATCTCGGCGGTACGCCCCATGGGCCCCTCGCGGGGATCCGCGTCCTCGACCTTTCGAACGTGGTGTCGGGCCCGCTGTGTACGCAGATCCTCGGCGACCTCGGCGCCGAGGTGACCAAGCTCGAGTCGTCCTCGGGAGACACGACGCGGCGTCTCGGGCCCCCGTTCCGCGCGGGGCTCTCGGGCTTCTTCGTCCACTTCAATCGCAACAAGCGAAGCCTGGTGGTCGACCTGAAGGCCCCGTCGGGTCAGGCGATCGCGCGCCGGCTGGCGCTTCGCGCGGACGTGCTGATCGAGAACTTCCGTCCCGGCACCGCCGAGCGGCTCGGTCTCGGATACCAGGAGCTCGCGCGCGAGAACCCGAAGCTGGTCACGGTCTCGATCAACGGCTTCGGTCCGGAGGGCCCCTACCGCGACCAGCCCGCGTACGACAGCGTGATCCAGGGCCTCTCGGGCTTCATGGAGGCGCAGGGCGGAGGCGCGGCGCCCCAGCTCGTCCGCTGCATCGTCGCGGACAAGGCGACCGCGCTCACCGCGGCGTACGCCGTCGTCGCGGCGCTCTACGCGCGCGAGCGTGGCGACGGCCGCGGCCAACACGTCGACGTTCCGATGCTCGACGCCTATGCGGCGTTCATGCTCCCGGACGTGATGCTCGCCGAGGCGTTCGCCGACGGACCGCCGGAGCCGGCGATCCGGCCGGGCGACGTGCACCGGACCTGGCAGACGGCCGACGGCTTCGTCGTGATGATGATCATCGAGGACCACCACTACCGCGGCATCTGCAGGGCCATCGAACGGGAGGACCTGATCGATGATCCGCGGGCGCGGAACCTCCTCCTGCGCGTCCTGCACGCGAAGGAGATCTTCGAGATCCTCGAGCAGGAGATCCGGAAATGGCCGACCGCAGAGCTGGTGACGCGCGCCCGTGCCCTCGGCGCGCCGGTCGCGCCGGCCAACACGATTGCGGAGTTCCTTGCCGACCCGCAGGTGGCCGCCAACCGGACGGTCTTCGAGGTCGACGACCGCGAGGCGGGGCGGCTCCGGCTGCTCCGTCAGCCCGCGCGCTTCGAACGGACGCCGGCCGACCTGCGAGAGATGCCGCCGAGGCTCGGCGAGCAGACGGATGAGATCCTTCGCGAGGCGGGCTACTCGGAAGACGAGATCGCCGCACTCCGTGCGGCCGGGACGGTGGCGTAGCGAACCGCCCCGAAGCTGCGGGAGTCGCCCTTACCGGGCTGGCTCTGTTCCTGCGTTGAGGTACAACCGGCCCGTTCTCGCGCGCGAGGGTCGAGCCGCCGTTCACCGTGGGCCGGCTGGATGGCGGCCTTCGTGGCCTCGTGCGATCGTCGGACGATCCTGGAAGAAGCGATCGTCCCCGTTCTCGAGCTGCAACGGCTCGATGTGCAGGCCGCCGCCCTGCGGCTGCGCCTCGAGGAACTGCCAGCGCGCGCCGCGCTGGTGGCCAGCGAGGCCGAGCAGGCTCGCATCGAGACCGAGCGGCGCCTCATCACCCAGCGACGGGAGGAGCTCGAGGGCGAGGAGCGCGCGCTCGGAGAGCGGGTCGCGGAACTCGTTGCCGGTATGTCGGAGGCCGAGACGAGGCTCTACTCGGGCAGCGTGAGAGCGACGAAGGACCTCGTCGGCCTGCAGCACGAGCTCGACGGCATGAAGGCGCGGAGGCGGCAGCTGGAGGGCGAGGAATACGAGCTTCTGGAGCGAAGCGAAGCGATCGCCTGCGAGCTGGCGGAGCTCGACGGGCGCGCGGCGGCGCTGCACCAGGAGGCCGGAGCGATTCGGGCAGAGATCGCCGCGGCGACCGCGGAGACCGAGGTCGAACTCGAGCGGATCGCGGCGCTCCGCGCCGCCGTCGTGCCCACCGTGGCGGGCGATCTGCTGGCCGCCTACGAGAAGCTGCGGACCGAGCCGCGGCTTCGCGGGGTCGTGACGGCTCTCTTCGATGGGCAGACCTGCCGGGGCTGCAACACGACGCTGCCGATCGTTGCAGCCACCAAGATCCGTCAGGATCGCGCCGCCGCCGTGGTCCAGTGTCCTCGCTGCAGGCGGCTGCTGATCTGCTGAGGCGAGCCGGCTCCCCGCCATCGTCTGGGGATGACGCCGGACCTTCCGAGTCGTTCGGGTCAGGTCCGTGCGGTGGCGCCGGCTCCTCTCGCTGCGGGCCTTCGTGCCGCGGGCTTCGTCGAAGGCTTGCTTGCGGGCTTCCTCGATCGGGCGCTGCCGTCGATCAGCTCCTTCGCGAGCCGGTTCACCTCGTGGTTCACCTTGTGGATCACGTCGTAGACGGCGCCGATCGAGGCGTCCTGCACCTTGCGCACGTCCTTCACCGTGGTCTCGAAGACGTCGAGCCGCTCGAGTACGTCGAGGGGCATCGCCGCGATCGAGCGATGGATCTCCTCCACGCTCTTCGCGCCCTCGTCCACCTCTCGTTGCACGAGGTCGGCGATCCGGCGGGCCTCTTTGCGGATGTCGCTCTTTCGGGTCTTGCTCTTCGCCATGGGGTTCCTTTCGGGGCTGAGCAGAGCTGTCGTTGCCGCGTTATTGCACACGCCGTGCCGTCGAGAGTGGGCGCAGGTGGCGTGCGGGCAAGCTGTCGCCACGGCGTCTGTGGCGAACCGCCGCGGCTCGAGACGAGGTGTCGCAATCCGACGGGTCTCGCGCCGCGGCTGGGGAAGGACCGGATGGCTCGCGAGTGACGGTTCGTTGTGGATGAGCGGGTCGTTCGGAGTGCAGCAGAGGGCGCGGTCGATGCGAGATCAGGAACGGATGTGCCGGGAGCAGGGACAGCGAGCGAAGCTGCGGGAACCACGTGACCCGTCGTCTCGCCCCCCGTCGTCGACACTGCGTGCACGCGAGGTGTTCGCGTAGGGGTCGCCGTCCGGCCGCCCGGGAGAGCCTGGAGCCCTGGTTCCGGCGGCCGCGCGCGGGGGGGCGCGGGATCGCGGGAGCGGCGACCCCCAGGATCCCGCGCGTCGTAGGGCCGCCGGGGCGCCCGAGGAAAGGCTTCGAGAACGCCCCGGGGGCCGTGTAGAATCCGGCCGGTCGTACCCCGGACGGAGCCGCCCGGGGGGACCCACCATGGAGGTAAGAACGATGACGAGCCGTTCGCTGTCTTCGATCGTCCGCGCAGCAGCCTTTGCCCTGGCGGGTACGCTCGCCGTGAGCATGCCGCTCGCGGCCCACGCACAGGGGAGCAAGACCAAGAAGACCGAGGGCTGCCTCGTGAGCTTCGATGGCGGCGCGGGGAAGCTCGTCGTCAAGGACCGCTTCAACAAGAACGAGGAGACCTTCCGCGTGAAGCAGGCGACCTCCGTTCTCGACAAGGCCGGGACGGTCGTGTCGAAGAACGGCAGCAAGGCGCAGCTCACCGACCTGGAGATGAACCGGCCCGTCTACGTCTACTGGATCGCCGATCCCCAGGACGAGAACGGGAAGTTCGCCAACAAGGTGGACGCGCCGGATCCGATCGACAAGGAAACGAAGAAGCTCGACGAGGACACCATGGAGACCTTCGGCTGCAAGCTGGAGAGCTGATGGGGAGGCGCGGCGTCTCCAGGGGCGCCGCGCCTCTCCGGAGGCAGCCGGGTTCCGTACCCTGTTCGCGATCGATTCCATCCCGGCCGCGGAAACGGAGCGCCCATCGTGGAGTCGGACCTTCCCGCTGAGTTCAGCACGATCCTCGTGACGACGGATATGTCGCCTCTTGGAGATGCGGCACTGCCCATTGCCGTGCGCCTGGCGCGGGACCACTCCGCTCGCCTCCTCGTGCTGAGCGTCGTCGAGCTTCCTCCTCCGCCGAACCCGCTCTACGCGCACTACTACCCGATTCCGAGCCGAGCCGAGGTAGAGGAGTCGCGGAGGCAGGTGCGGGCGCGGCTCGCCGAGTGCCTGCCGAAGGACATCGGCGCCGTCACGCCGGAGCTTCTCGTCGAGGACGGCGTTCCGGCAACGGAGATTTCCCGGGTAGCGAACGAACAGGGGGTCTCGCTGCTGGTGATCGCGACGCACGGCCGCACCGGTTTCGGGCGCTTTCTCCTCGGCAGCGTGACGGCGAAGGTTCTCGAGTCCACGAACTGTCCCGTGCTGCTGGTGCGCTGACCCAGAGCGAGACGGTTCGTGTACGACTCGGCGGCGACCTCGGCCACGGGAAGTCCGCGCGGGTCGCCGACCTCGTGCGGCCCGTCCCGTCTCGGGCACCGGGCTTCGCGGGCTTTACGTCGCGAGAAGAGGAGAGCCGAGCGACCTCAGAACGGGCCCGCCACCGCCTGTGCCGTGTGGATCAGGGCGAAGCTCACGACGCCGACGAGCAGCGCGGCAGCCATCCCCGCAGCCAGCGGACGCACCCCGAGGGCCCGGAGCCTCGAGAAGCTCGTTCCAAGACCCACGGCAGCCATCGCCACGGCGAGACACCCGGTGGCCGCCGAGCTGAGGAGCTCGATGGAAGTCTGCCAGCTCTCGGGGGTGAGGACGCCAAAGGGGCGGTCGCCCACGTCGCCGAGGCTGCGGAGAGCGGTCATTGCGAGGAAGCCGAAGACGAAGAGCGGCACGATCTGCGAGAGAGGCATTCGTGTCGAGTGCCGGCTGCGCCCCGCGCCGCGGTGGTGGAGAACTGCCATGAGCGGGATCACGCCCAGCATGAAGAGGTTTCGGACGAGCTTGGTCACGGTCGCCGTGTCGAGGGCCACGTTCGCGCCGAACTGCTGCGCGTAGAGCAGCCCTGCACCCGCCACCTGCGAAGTGTCGTGGATCGAGGTGCCGAGGAAGAGGCCGGCGAGCATCGGCTGGTCCGCGAACAGGCCATGCGCGATCCAGGGGTAGGTCAGGAGGGCGAGGAGTCCAAAGAGGGTGACGCAGCCCACCGCGTAGCTCATCTCGTCGTCGTCGGCGCCGATCGCCGGCCCGGTGGCAACGATGGCGGTATTGCCGCAGATGCTGGTGCCTACGGCGATCAGCGTCCCGAGTCGCGGCGGCAGCCCGAGCGCGCGGCTGATCCACGAGACTGCGAGGAGCGCGCTCGCAATGCAGCCGATGACGATGGGAGCGGCGACGATGCCGATCCGACCGGCGGCGGACAGCGAGAGCCGGATCCCCAGCAGGGCGACGCCGATCCGCAGCAGCCGCTTCACGCACAGACGCAGCCCTGCGTCGTAGACCAGCGGGAGTCCGAGCCCTTGGCGTATGGTGATCCCCAGCAGGATCGCGACGAGGATGCCGCTCACGGGGCTCTTCTCGAGGCCGAGTACGCTGCGGCCGATGCCGGCGGCGACGGCCTCGCCGGCCCAGGCAAGGCCGGCGGCGAGGGCGACGCCCGGCATCACGGTTCCCGCAACTCCGAACGCATGATGCGCGCGTGCCTGCCAGCCTTCGCGGCTCGCCTGCTCCTCCTGGCTCTCGCCAGGATCCGTAATCGCGGGCAGGCCCTCGTAGCTGTCGAGCCAGCGAAGCAGCTCGGGGTTCTCGTACGGGTTCCCACGGCTCGCCAGGGTCACCGGCTTCGTCATCGGGTCCTCCCTCGCTCCGCCCCGAGCCCAGGTGCAGAGGTGGAATCGTGACAGCGAGCGGGGCTCCCGCCACACCGTCGCGATCGCCTCTCGCCAGGTTTGGCGCCTCTCACGCCTGTGCCGGGAACCAATGCCGCGTGCGATTGCAGAAGGCGCAGACCGAAAGCATGACCGGAACCTCGACCAGCACGCCCACTACCGTGGCCAGCGCGGCGCCAGACTCGGGGCCGAAGAGCGCGATGGCCGTTGCGACGGCGAGCTCGAAGAAGTTGCTCGCACCGATGAGGGCGCCAGGCGCCGCGACGTCGTGGGGGACCCGGAGCCACTTCATCAGGCCGTAGGTGAGGCCCGAATTGAAGTAGACCTGGATGAGGAGTGGAATCGCGATCAGCGCGACGTGGAGGGGTCGACTCGTCAGGTTGTCGGCCTGGAAGGCGAAGATGAGGACCAAGGTCGCGAGCAGCGCGACGATCGTCACCGGGTGGAACGCCGGCAGGAACGTCTCCTCGAACCAGTCGCGGCCCTTCGTGCGCAGCAACACGATCCGGCTCCCCGCTCCCAGTGCGAGCGGGATGACGATGAACACGATGACGCTCATGAGGAGGACCCCGAACGGGACGGTGAGCGTGCTCGCACCGGTGACCAGGAAGCCGACGATCGGGGCGAAGAGGACGAGCATGATGAGGTCGTTGAGCGAGACCTGCACCAACGTGTACGCCGGGTCGCCGTCGGTCAGATACGACCAGACGAAGACCATCGCCGTACACGGCGCCGCCGCGAGGATGATCGATCCGGCCAGATACTGATTCGCGAGTTCGGCGCCGATCCAGGGTTGAAAGAGAATCCGGAAGAAGAGGTAACCGATCGCCGCCATCGAGAACGGCTTCACGAGCCAGTTGACGAAGAGGGTGATGAGGATCCCTCGTGGCCGCTCGCGCACGGCGACGATGCTGCCGAGGTCGATCTTGAGCATCATCGGATAGACCATCAGCCAGATCAGGACGGCGATCGCTGCGTTGATCTGGGAGCCTTCGCCGAACTCGAGCCGGCGGACTGCATCGGTGAAGCCGGGAAAGAGCTCGCCGAGCGTGACTCCGGCGGCCATGCAGAGCACGACCCAGACCGAGAGGTAGCGCTCGAAGACGCTCAGCCGCTTGGCTGCCGCGGTCCCACTCACCGTTGGTCCTCCCGCAACGATGGGATCCCCTCCTCGGCGAAGTAGCGCCGGATCCGGTCGAGCAGCTCGTCTCGGACGATACGGAACCGCGCGAGGCTCGCGGCTTCGCTTTCGGTGTGCCCGGCGGGGTCGGGCAGTGGCCAGTGCAGCCTGCGCGCGGCGCCCAGGTAGGCCGGACAGACCTCTTCGTCGCAGAGGGTGATGACGGTGTCGACCGCCGAGCGATCGATCTCGTCGACGGATTTCGAGCGCTGGGCGGAGATGTCGATGCCCACCTCGGCGAGCGCCCGGATCGCGAGGGGATTGACGCGCGACGGCATCGACCCGCCGCTCTGGACCGCGATCGCGTTCCCGGCAAGGCTTCGCGCGATGCCCTCGGCCATCTGGCTCCGCGCCGAGTTGGCGACACAGAGGAAGAGGAGGCCGCGCGTCACGCCACCGTCACGACGCTGCCGCGCATTCCCGGCGCCTCGTGGCCGCTGGCGGCCACGTAGTCGGTGTAGCCGGCGCCGTAGACCTGCGGGCCCGTCTCGTCGAGTTCGAGGACGCGGTTCGTGAGCGCCGCCAGGAAGCGGCGGTCGTGGGACACGAGGAGCAGCGTGCCATCGAATCCGGACAGTGATCGGATGAGGAGCTCCCGGGTCGCGAGGTCGAGATGGTTCGTTGGCTCGTCGAGGACGAGGAAGTTCGGCGGGTCGTAGAGCATGCGCGCCAAAACGAGCCGCGCCTTCTCTCCGCCCGAGAGAAGCCGGCAGCGCTTCTCGACGTCGTCGCCTGGGAAGCCGAAAGCGCCGGCAAGTGCGCGGAGCGATCCGACGGCAGCGTTCGGAAAGGCGTTCGAGAGCGTCTCCCAGACCGTCTCGTCCGCCGCGAGAAGCTCCATGGTGTGCTGGGCGAAGTAGCCGAGCCGTACGGAGGCCCCGAGCGCGACGGTCCCGCAGTCGGGCGCGTCCTGCCCCGCGATCAAGCGCAGCAGCGTGGACTTGCCGGCGCCGTTCGCTCCCATCACGCACCAGCGCTCGCGGCGGCGGATCAGGAGATCGAGCCCGTCGAAGACCGTCTGGGCTCCATAGGCCTTGCGAACCTCCGTGAGCCGCGCCACGTCGTCTCCGGAGCGGGGCGCGGGCCGAAACTCGAAGTCGACGGTCTGTCGGCGCTTCGGCGGGTCGACCTTCTCGATCTTGTCGAGCTTCTTGACCCGTGACTGCACTTGCGCTGCGTGGCTCGCGCGAGCCTTGAAGCGTGCGATGAAGGCCTCCTCCTTGGCGAGCATCGCCTGCTGGCGGGAGTACTGCGCCTCCTGCTCGCGATCGGCGAGGGCTCGCTGGCGCTCGTAGAAGTCGTAGTCGCCCGAGTAGGTGACGAGCTCGCCGCCGTCGATCTCGACGATCTTCGAGACCATCCGGTTCAGGAACTCCCGGTCGTGGGACGTCATGAGGACCGCACCCTGGAAGCTCCGGAGCCAGTCCTCGAGCCAGAGGATCGACTCGAGGTCGAGGTGGTTCGTCGGCTCGTCGAGCAGCAGAGCATCCGGCTGCATCACGAGGATACGCGCCAGCGCCACCCGCACCTTCCAGCCGCCGGAGAGGGCGCCCACGTCGCCGTCCATCCGGTCGGTGGAGAAGCCGAGGCCTGCGAGCACCTCTCGTGCCCTGGCCTCGAGGCCGTAGCCCCCGAGGTCTTCGAATCGCGCCTGCGCCTCGCCGTAGCGCTCGATGAGCGAGTCCATCTCGGCGGATCGTTCCGGGTCCGCGAGGGCGTGTTCGAGGGCGTGGAGCTCGCGTGCGGCGTCCGCCACCGGGCCGGCGCCGTCGAGCGTGGCTTCGACGGCGGTCCGCCCCTTCATCTCGCCGACGTCTTGGCTGAAGTGTGCGATCGTCACCCCGCGATCGACGGTGACGTGGCCGTCGTCCGGCTCCTCCTCCCGGGTGATCAGCCGCAGCAGCGTGGACTTGCCGGCGCCGTTCGGACCCACGAGACCGACCTTCTCGCCGCGATGCACGGCAGCCGACGCATCGACGAAGAGGATCTGGCGGCCATGCCGCTTCGACACGGCGTCGAGGCGGATCACCGCGCGGCGACCTCGTCGAGCGGAAAGTCGCGGCAGTCGGTGCGGGCGGCGTACTCCCGGGGGCTGTAGCCGCGGCCCCAGTCGGCCAGGGCACGCAGCACCTCGCAGCGCTGGCCGGGGCTCGAGAGCCTCGGATCGGCTTCGACCGAGGCGATCACCTTCGCCGGGGTCTCGATTTCGCTCGCCATCCGGATGCCTCCGCCTTCGGCGGTGTCGAGCACCACGTACTTCGGCGCATCGGCCCGCGACGGATCCCATGCGCCCCAGTGCGGAAGATCGCCCGCCACCCCGCGTCCGGGATCGCCGCTTCGCGCAAAGGCGGCCCAGTAGGACATCATGGCCCTCGAGAGCGCTTCGCGGCCTGCGAGATTCTCCCCGGTGAGGATGATGTTCCCGGCGCGGCCGAGGTCGAAGTGGCCGAAGACGAACGGGATCTCCAGCCCGTGGGCCGCGCCGAGCATCTTCGAGAGGTCGGCGCCGAGCCGGGTCGGCTCCTCGTCCCAGTCGAACCGGTAGGCGAAGACTCCGGGCTCGCTCTCGCGCATGGCCGCCGCGGGCCCGTCGGCTCCGGTCGCCTTCCACATGCGCGACAGGGCCTCGGCGATGGCGAGGGTCCTGGCCTCGTCGACGAAGCGCGGCAGGATCCAGAGCATCCGCTTCACGTGCTTCGGGTCGGCAAACAGGAAGAGCCGGTTCTCGTCGCGATTGGTTCCGAGGATCACCGGAACCCGGTTCCATCCGCCGGGGGCGGCGAAGCGATCGGCGAGGTCGCCTTGCGGAAGGACCGCGCCGTCGCCGAACACCCGCGGCATGGTGATCATTCCCGATGCCGCCTGCGGCTCGTAGGCAGCCAGGATCTCGCGGGCGCTGCGGGAGCGCAGGAACGTCGCGATCCCGGCGTCGTCCATCGCCGCGAGCCTCGTCTTCGCAGCGGAGCGATCGGCGGCCCCGTCGCGCTGGAGCAAGCGCAGGACGATCTCGCCCGAGCTCTGGGCGTCGCCTGGGGACGCGTCGTCGGTGAGGTTCTCGGCCTGCTGCGGAGTCGACCGCCAGAGCCCGCCGCTCTGGGAGATCGCGCGGTGGAACAGGCCCCTTGCGGGCGGAGCGAGGAGGAGCGTGTAGACGTTCTGCCCGCCGGCCGACTCGCCGAAGACGGTGACGTTCCCGGGGTCTCCGCCGAAGGCGGCGATGTGATCGCGCACCCATTCGAGCGCGCGTACCAGGTCGAGGGTTCCGAAGTTCCCCGAGCGGTCGGACTCGGTTGCGGCGCCGGCTCGCAGGGCCTCGTGGCGAAGCCAGCCGAAGGGGCCGAGGCGGTACTGCACCGCCACCACGACGACGCCGTGGGTCGCCGCGAGGTTCCCTCCGTCGTAGAAGGCGGCCGTTCCGATGGTGTTGCCGCCGCCGTGGATCCAGACCATCACCGGACGCCGTGCGCTCCCCGTCGGCACCGCGTCCGGGGAGGATCGCGGAGCCCAGACGGAGAGCGTGAGGCAGTCCTCGTCGCCGGCGACGGACCCGGGAGGACCCTCGACACCGGCGAAGCGGCTCGTGTACTGGGGGCACGCTGCGCCGAAGGAGAGCGCCTCGCGGACACCGGTCCAGGGGGCCGCCGGCTGCGGGGCCCGCCAGCGGAGGTCTCCAACCGGGGGCTCGGCATAGGGGATCCCCAGCCACGCGTGGGAGCCGTACCGGCCCTCTCCGCCGATGATGTCACCGCTCGGTGTCAGCCGCCGCGTTTCCGGATCGGGCGCCGTCACACGCCACGGATCTCGGCTCCCGCCGCACGCGGAGGCGCCGAGCGCGAGCGCGACGAGGGCGGCGAGCCCGGCGATTCGGGGCGGAGTGCGCTGCGGTCGGAGCATCGGAACCTCCTCGGCCGGCCGCTGGATCCGCCTTCCTGGCGAACGGTCGAGGCCGTAGCGTGGAGGATAGCCCGTCCCGGTGGCGGCCCGCCGCGCTATGGTCGCCCCATGAGCGAGAAGCGTCCCGCGCCCTGGTCACCGACACAAGAGCGTGTCGGAAACGTCGTGATCCGGATCATGTCGTTGGCCAACGTCTGGGTCTACCGCGTGACGGGAGGGCGGGTCGGCGGGCGCTTCCTGCGCGGAGCGCCGGTCCTGCTCCTCACCACCGCCGACCGCGAGATCCCGGTCGTCGTCCTCTCGCCGCGGTAGCGACCCGCGAGACCGGGAAAGGAGGGCTCCCATGCAGAAGCTCGAATGGGATACGCCGATGTACAGGCTGGCCGTCGCGCAGCTCGACCAGACCGCCGCCCGGATGCATCTCGACGAGAACATCTGGGAGCGCCTGCGAACGCCCCAGCGGGCGCTGGTGGTGTCGTTCCCCTTCCGCCGGGACAACTACGAGGAGGTGGACACGGTCTTCGGCTATCGGGTGCAGCATCTGCTCACGATGGGCCCCACCAAGGGCGGAATCCGTTACGACGAGGACGTGAACCTCGGCGAGACGACGGCCCTCTCCATGTGGATGACCTGGAAGTGCGCGCTCATCGGCCTTCCGTTCGGAGGAGCGAAGGGCGGCGTCCGCATCGATCCGAGGAGCTTCTCGCCCGGGGAGCTGCAGCGGATCACGCGGCGCTTCACGTCCGAGATCATCGAGATGATCGGCCCCGACCGGGACATCCCGGCGCCGGACCTCGGGACCAACGAGCAGACCATGGCCTGGATGATGGACACCTATTCCCAGCAGAAGGGCCACGCAGTGCCGGGGGTCGTCACGGGGAAGCCCATCGAGATCGGAGGGTCGCTCGGCCGGCGCGAGGCCACCGGCCGCGGGGTGATCGCGTGCGTGAAGGAGGCGTGCCGGCATCTGGGACTCACGGTCGAGGGTGCGCGTGTGGCGGTGCAGGGCTTCGGCCAGGTGGGCGGCACCGCGGCGCGCATCGCGGCAATCCTCGGCGCCCGCGTCATCGCGGTGTCCGACCTCGACGCGGGCATCTTCGATCCGAACGGGCTCGATCTCTCACGCGTCGACGCGTGGATGCAGGAGCAGGGATCGCTGAAGGGATTCTCAGGCGCGGAGAGGATCACGAACGCCGAGCTGCTCGAGCTCCCCTGCGACATCCTCGTGCCGGCCGCCATCCAGAACCAGATCACCGCCGAGAACGCCGGTCGGATCCGCGCCCGCATCGTGGCCGAGGGTGCGAACGGTCCCACCACCCTCGAGGCCGACGCCATCCTGCGCGAGCGGGGCATCTTCGTCGTGCCCGACATCCTCGCCAACGCGGGGGGGGTGACCGTGTCCTACTTCGAGTGGGTCCAGGATGCGCAGCAGTTCTTCTGGACCGAGGAGGAGGTGAACACCCGCCTCATCCAGATCATGCAGCGCGCGTTCAGCGAGGTGCTGAAACGCTCCCGCGCCGAGGGCGTCGACCTCCGGACTGCGGCGATGATGCTCGGCATCGGCCGGGTCGCAGAGGCGAAGCGGCGCCGGGGGGTCTTCCCGTAGGCGTCCGGCCTTCCGGAAATTAGTTCTGCGGCTACTCGCGCGAATCGCCTTTTTTCGAGGATTAGGGTTTTCCCTGCCACGTTTCTACCCTATCCTCGATACTGGTTTCCCCTGCGGGGCGGTGATGAATCCCAGATCGGCGGCAGATCAGCCCACGAATGGGGGAGGGCCTGCGCCGCTCGCAGGGGCGGAGGAGAGGCGGCGATGCAGCGTGGGCGACCCAAGGCGCCCCTCACGCTCTCGGACGAGGAGCGTGAGACACTTCAGCACTGGGCCGCGGGAGCGGGGGGGCCGGCCTCTCTCGGGGGGCGCGCGAGGATCTTGCTCGCGTGCGCCTCGGGTGAGACCAACAAAGCGATCGCCCACGCCTTCGGCGCGACGCCACAGACGGTCGGCAAGTGGCGCGCGCGCTTCCTGCGTCAGCGCCTCGACGGGCTTCTCGACGAGCCGCGGACCGGTGCGCCGCGGCGGATCCTCGACGACGACATCCAGCGGGTGATCACGCTCACCGTCGAGTCCCTCGGCCCCGGAGATCGGCCGTGGAGTACGCGTTCGCTGGCCCACGTCACGGGCCTCAGCCAGAGCGCCATCAGCCGCATCTGGCGCGCCCACGGTCTGCGTCCCTACCGCGGTGAGAACACGCGCTTCTGGCACGATCCGCACTTCGTCGAGCAGGTCCAGGGGCTCGCAGGCGTCTACGCGGATCCGCCGACCCATGCCCTCGCCCTGTGCCTCGGCGTAGGCTCGCCGCAGAGCGTCGCCCTGGTGCCGGAGGGAAGACCGCACGGTGCCGGGGGTGGCGAAGCTCGCCACATCTGGCGCAGCTCTCCGCTGGCGGCCCTTCGCCTGCCGCAGGGACGCCTCCGATCCGTCCAGGAGCGGCGCGCTCGCGCGAAGCAGTTCCGCAGCTTCCTCGACACGCTCGACGCCAGCGTCCCGCGCGATCGTCGGGTGTGCGTCCTCGTGGCGCGCGACGGAACCTTCGAGTCGTCCCTCGTCCAGAGCTGGTTCGCGGGGCATCCGCGCTTCGAAGGGCAGCTGATTGCTCCCCGGACGTCCTTCGACGACCTGCTCGAGCGCTGGCTCGCGGTCCTCGGCACGCGCGAGCAGGCGGACGGAGCGGCCTCCTTCCGCGAGGTCTTCGAGGAGGCGATCGAGCGCCACGAGGCCGAAAGCGGAGGAGAACCCTCACCGTTCGTCTGGGTGCGGTCCCCGCGCGGGTACACGCAGCCGGACGTGCGCGAGGGCGGAGCGCACCACAAGGCGCGGGCCTGATCGCCTGCAGCGCGGCCTGCGTTCGCAGGGGGCGGGACGCGCCCGAAGGTCGGCGCACGGGGCCCGTGCGGCGGTGGCTCCCCGGGCAGGACTCGAACCTGCGACAAATCGGTTAACAGCCGATTGCTCTACCAACTGAGCTACCGGGGAACGCCGGGCAGGGAGTCTACGGGGTGCCGGCGGGACCGCAACGTGCGTGCGGCCAGCCTCGCTATTCGCCGGGAGCGGCGACGCCGCCCGGAGCGAGTGGGCCGCCCTGCGACCCGCTCGGTGCGGCGGCGGCGATCTCGGCGGGCTCGCTCTCGAGGCCATCGGCATCGACCGCGATCACCTGGTAGGCGACCGCATCACCGGAGGCATCGTCGCGCAGCGACGTCGCTGGCGCGCGCACCGTCGCCACGAGCTCGGAGTCTCCGGAACCGGAGCGTAGCCGCAGCACGCGATACGCCACGACGTCGGGCTCGACGTTCGGCTCCCACGCGAGAGTCGCGACGCCGCCGGGTTCAGCGGTGATCCGCAGCCCCATCGGAGGGAGCGGGTCGGGCTTCGTCAGCCCCTGCACCGGCTCGCTCGGCGCTCCGGGTGCGCCGGCCGCGTTCACCGACGTCACCTGGTAGTAGAAGACGTGCAGGTCGCCGAGGCCGCGGTCGACGTAGTGGGTGCGGTGTCGTCCGTCGAGCCGGGCGATCGGCTCGAAGGGGCCCGACGCACCGGGGCTGCGCAGTACGACGTAGCCCTTCACCGTGGGATCGACCGACGGCCGCCAGCCGAGCGCCACCTTCCGGGGAAGCCGGCTCACGACGCGTACGCCGTCGGGAGGATCGGGGCGGGGCGCCGTGCGACCGGCCGCAACGCTCGACGCGTGGGCCGCGATGTGGCCGCGCGGATCGAAGGCGCGGACCCGATAGAAGTATGCCGCTCCGTCGCCGAGGCCCGCCTCGCCCCCGGTGGCGGGCGACTTCGGTGCGAGGTCGAAGCCCCGGTCGAGGAGGCCCGTCTCGAAGCGGTCGCCGAGGACCGCGATGCGCGAGAAGGGGCCCGCCTCGTCGAGGGAGCGCTCGACGACGTAGCCCGATACCTGTCCGGAGAGAACGGGATCCCAGGCGAGGGCGATCTCACGGAGCTCGCCTCGTGTCGCCCGGATCCCCGTCGGGCCGGCGAGCTCGGCTGGGGGAGACTCGACGAGTACGCGCGACGGCTCCGGCGCGTTTCCGCGGAGCACGCGTCCGGGCCCGGCGATGTCGAGGGTGGCGCCGGCACACCCGCCGAGCGCCAGCGCGCACGCCGTGAGGACGTGCGCGGCCTTCACCGCTGGGCGCCCACCGCGCGCGGCGAATCGGGCTCCGCGCGCAGCTGCTCGAGGTTCTGGAGGAGCTTCTCCGCCCGCGTGGCGTACTCGGCAGCCCGCTCGTTGCCGGGCTCCACCAGGAGCGCTCGCCGCCAGTGATCGAGGGCCGACTGCAGGTCTTCCTGCTGGAAGGCGGCGCGGCCCGCGTCGATGAGGTCAGGCACGCCGGACGAGAGGTTCTCGCGGAGCGCGGTGAGGTGCCGCTGCGCGCCGGGATGTCCCGGGCTCGCTGCGAGGGCACGCAGGTCGTGGCGGATCGCGCCGTAGGCGTCGCCGGAGCGTTCCGCAGCGAGGGCGTTCTGATGGAATCCTTCAGCACGGATCTCGGCCTCCGTCGCCCGGAGCTGCGGCGGATCGGCGCGGGCGACGGTCCTGCCCGCGGCCGAAGGCGCTGCCGCCGGCCGCGACCGTTCGCTCTCGCGGATGAGATCGATGTAGGAGAGATAGCCCTGTGCCGACTCGTTTTCTGGCAGGAGCGCGAGTACCGCGCGGAAGTGCTCGCTGGCGTGGGTGTAGTCGCCCGCCGTGAAGCCGCGGCGTCCGGCTGCGAGCAGGCGCTCGACTTCGGCGCCGAGGGCCTCGTTCACGGCGCGCTCGCCGCTCTCGGCAGCGGGATCGAACGGATCGAGGAGTCTCAGCTCGGCGACGCTCGCCCTCGCGTCGGCGAGGCGCCCCTCGCCGAGCGCCGAGCGGAAGGCGGTATCGAGCTCTGCCTTGCGGGCGGCGAGCTGGCGCGAGAGGCCCTGGACGCGTGCGAGCGTTCCCGTGTCTCTCGGGTCGAGCTTGAGGACGACCCTCCAACTGAGGATGGCCTCGGCGAGTCTCCCCTTGCGCTCGAAATACAACCCCCGCTGCTCGTGACGCGCGATCAGCTTCTGGTGCTCGTCCTCCGCCGCGGCAATCCGCTCCTGAGCGGTGGGATATTCGTGCCGGTCCGATCCGATCCCCCGCCAGACCTCGATCGCGCCGAGCCGGTCGCCCTGCCGGTAGAGCTGCGCGCCGTGCTCGAGCGGCGTCGTACAGCCGGCGACGAGCAGGCCGATGGCGACGAGCGGCCTCGCGAGGCCCGTACGAAGGGTGTGCGTCACGAGCGGGCCCACTCCCGGCGCCCGGAGTGGGGACTCGCGGCGCCATCGTCCCGCTCGACGGAGTAGACGTGTACGGGCTCCTGTCGTCCCGACAGCTGTCGCTCACCCTCGAAGCGCAGCCGGAAGCTCCCTCGCACGTGTCGCTGGACCGCCTCCGAGACGAGGACTTCTCCCGGGCGCGCGAGCTTCTCGAGGCGATGGGCCACGTTGACGGCGTCTCCGACCGCCGTGTAGTCGGCCCGGCGGTCCGACCCGATGCTCCCGACGACGACGAAGCCCGTATGCACGCCGATCCCGGGCTCGATCGGGTGAACGAGGCCCGATCCGCGCTCGGCGCCGCGTGCGACGGCGAGATTGCGCTCGGCGCAGGCCCGGACGATGTCGATGGCGGCCGTCACCGCCCGGACGGCATGATCGGGGTGGTGCAGCGGCGCCCCGAAGTAGACCATCACCGAATCGCCGATGAACTTGTCGATGGTGCCGCCACACGCGAGGACACGGTCCGAGACGAGCTGGAAGAACTCGTTCAGGAGCGCCACGACGTCGCGCGCCTTCATGTCTTCGGAGATCCGTGTGAAGCCGCGGAGGTCGATGAAGACGATGGTGAGCTCGCGCTCGGCGCCTCCGAGCTCGTCACCCTCGGGAGTCTCGAGGAGCTGGCGAAGCACGCTCTCGCTCACGTAACGGCCGAACGCGCTCTGGATCCGCTCCTTCTGCTGCAGCGACTCGCCCATTTCGTTGAAGGCGCGGGTCAGCTCGCCGACCTCGTCCCGGGACGTCGGCGGCACCCGCACCGTGAGGTCGCCCGCGGTGAGCCGTTCGACTCCCGCCCGGAGCCTTCGCAGGGGCCCCGCCAGGAAGGCGACGAAGCACACACCGGCGGTGACGCCCGCCGCCACCACGGCGGCCGTGGCGATCCCGAGATCGCGGCGCGTCTTCCACAGGACCGGCGAGACGAGCTGGGCCAGGTCGAGATCGACCTGGACCTCACCCACCGCGGTGCCGCTGAACGAAACCGGTGCCGCCACGACGAGGACCTCGCCGTCGCGGAGGAGCCGGACGGCCTCGCCGTCGGCCAGGATCCGGTCGGCGGCTGCGCGACGACCGGTTTCCGAGAGGGACGATTCCAGGCCGCCGTCCCGGCGCAGGATGCGAACGTCCGCGACTCCGGCGCTGCGGCCGGCGTCCTGCACCAGCCGGCCGAGGGTGAGGTCGTCTCGCAAGACGAGGGCTTCGGCGGAGCTGTCGGCGAGGCCCGTGGCGAGCAACACCGCCCGTTTCTCCACCTCGGCCTCGAGGGCGCCCTTCTGGTTCTGGGTAGCGATCCAGGCGAGGCACAGGCATGCGCTCGCGAGGAGCGTCGCTGCCAGCCAGCTCACCTTCATCTGCAGGGATCGCACGGGCGCTCGGGGCCTCCGAAGGGGAGGGCACTCCCCGCGGTCAAAGCTCGAAGCGGATCTCCAGGATCTGGAACTCCCGGTTGCCTTTCGGCACCCGGACGCTGACCGTGGTATCGATGCCCTTTCCCAGGAGCGCACGCGCCACCGGCGAGGTCACCGAGATCCGCCCCTGGGAGACGTCGGACTCGTCCTCCCCGACCAGGGTGTACGTGATCTGCTCCTCGGTATCCGTATCGACCAGCGTGACCGTCACCCCGAAGCGGACGGTTTCCGGGGGCTCCGAGCCCGGCTGGATCACCTGGGCCCGGGCGAGCCGGTCCTCGACGATGCGGATCCGCCCCTCGATGTGGCCCTGGCGCTCCTTGGCGGCGTGGAACTCGGCATTCTCCGAGATGTCGCCGTGGGCCCGGGCGATCTCGATCTCCTTGACGATCCGGGGCCGATCCTCGTACTTGAGGCGCCGGAGCTCGTCTTCGAGCTTCGAATATCCGGCCGGGCTCATGGGGATGCGGTCGGTCATGGAGGACGGGATTCCCCGGCTGGAGCCGGGGCGTGGCTTCACGCGGCGGCTCGGGAGCTGGGCCGGTCCGCCGGCTGGGGGCGGACGGGCGACGCCCAAGGCTACCCAGCGGGGGAGGTGGGTGTCAACGCGCCTGCCAGGGAGGGTGGATGGAACCCCCCGGGCCTGAAATGATTTCCGGATCGGCGCTGGGGCGGGCAGGGATGCGATGGGCGGTCCTCTTCTATGCCGCGATGGCGGGTCTCGCCTGGGCCTTGCGCGGGGGGTGGGGCAGGCAGTCCGTGCTGTACGCCACCCCGGAAGCGGCGGAAGCAGGGATTCGCTGGGCCTCCGACACGGCGCTCGGGGTCGCGGCAGGGATCGCCGGCATCGGCATCTCGCGCCTCGTCACTCGCCGGACCGGGGCAGGCGAGCGGCTGGCGCGCGCCCTTGCCGGCGCGCTGGGCTCGCTGTCACCTGGCCAGTGTCTCGTCCTCGCGGTCGCCAGCGCGGCCGGCGAGGAGGCGCTGTTTCGCGGCGCCCTCCAGCCCTCCCTTGGGCTCCTCGGAGCGAGCGCCGTGTTTGGTGCGGTCCACTTCGCGCCCCGGCGCGATCTGTGGCCCTGGAGCGTCTACGCCTTCGGTGCCGGCGTCGTCCTCGGGGTGCTCTTCGAGTCGACGGGCAACCTGCTGGCGCCGGTCGTCGCCCACGCAACCCTGAACGGCGTCAACCTGAGGTTCCTGGTTCGAGAGTACGGCGGATCTCCGCGCGACCGAACGGAAATCGATCCGGTCAATCCACCGCAGCGATGACGTCGATCTCGATGTGGGCGCCAAGGGGCAGGGCGGCGGCCTGGACCGTCGAGCGGGCAGGCTTCGGATCGCCCGTGAAGTGCCGGGCGTAGACGGCGTTCATCCGCGCGAAGAGCTGCAGGTCGGTCAGGTAGACCGTCGTCCGCACCACGCGTTCGAGAGAGCTTCCCGCGGCCTCGAGGACCGCGGCGAGATTCCGGATCACCTGTTCGGTCTGGGACTCGATCTCGCCGTCGACGAGCCGACCGGTGTCCGGGTCGAGCGGCACCTGGCCCGACGCGTAGACGAGCCCGGCGTGGACGAGCGCCTGGGAATAAGGCCCGACGGGCTTCGGCGCCCGGTCGGTACGCACTTCGCGCACGCGCTAGCTCCCGGCCGGCTCTTCTCCGTCCTGGAGCAGCCGCTCTTCGAGGACGCGCAGGATGTAGCCGAGTAACAACAGGTTCGGGAGCCGCTTCCGGGTATCGCCGTCGATCCCTTCAGCGCTTCCGAAGTCTTCACCGTACTCGTTGAAGAACTCGAGGGTGTCGAAGGGAACGTTCTTCGCGAGCATGTCGTTGATCTGATCGACCTTGAGCTCGGTGAACAGATCAGCGAGCTCCCAGGCCAGCTCGGAGCGGGTCATCGGAACATCTCCAGACGTTCGGGACGTCGGTATGGGCGCCTTCGAGCCGGTCGGCGGAGCATGCGTACCGCCGCGAGAGAAGGCGATCGTGCCACTCGGAGCGTGGCGTTGTCAACGCAGACGATCGAGAAAGCGCTGGAGATGCGAAGGAAAACCGGCGGTCTCCGGCGCCTGCGCGCAGCGAAGCGAAGCAGGTACGGCGCAGTCGGCCCACAGATGCCGCCGCAGGCTGGTGTTGCCGTGAGCTGCAGCTCGTGCGCAACGAGCGGTCGCGCGCCGGGCGGAGTGCGCGGGGCGCGCGACGGTCGCGGTCTGCGCGCGCAGATCCGGGGCCGCTGCGCTGCGTGGCGGAGGCCCTCGGGAGGGGCCTCGAAAGAAAGCGGTGGTCGGGGCGACTGGATTCGAACCAGCGACCTCTTCGTCCCGAACGAAGCGCGCTACCAGACTGCGCCACGCCCCGAGCCAGCGGTCGGAGTATGACCGCGCCGGTGCCGTACGCCAAGCGCCGCCTCGGGGAGTCCCGCTGCTCGCCTCCGGGGCGTGGGTCGGCCGATCACCCCCGCCCGGGAGCGCCGTCGTGGCCGGCCTCGGCCATCTCGCGGAGGGTGCGGATCGCCTTGGCGTAGTCGCCGGCCCCGAACACGGCGGTACCGGCGACGAACGTGTCGGCCCCGGCGGCTGCAGCACGGCCGATGGTGGCCGGCGCGATGCCGCCGTCGACCTCGAGACGGACCTCGAGGCCCCGCTCGTCGATCCAGCGCCGGACGACGCCGATCTTCTCGAGCATGGATTCGATGAAGTGCTGGCCTCCGAAGCCTGGATTCACGGTCATCAGCAGCACCTGGTCGACGTCTCCGAGGACGTAGGCGATCGCCTCCGGTGGTGTCGAGGGGTTCACGACGACGCAGGCCTTGGCTCCGGTCTCCTTGATCTGCGCGACCGTGCGGTGGAGATGGACGCAGGCCTCCGCCTGGACGCCCACCGTCGTGGCCCCGGCGCGGACGAAATCGGCGACCATCCGCTCCGGCTCGACCATCATGAGGTGGACGTCGAGGGGAAGGCGCGTCGAGCGCCGCACGGCCTCGACGACGACCGGGCCGAGGGTGAGGTTCGGGACGAAGCGGCCATCCATCACGTCGACGTGGATCCAGTCGGCGCCGGCAGCCTCCACGGCGCGAACCTCGTCGCCGAGGCGCGAGAAGTCGGCCGACAGGATCGACGGCGCGATCAGCGGGCGCCGGGCGCTCACTCGCTCCGCTCGATCCGGGCCGCGAAGAAGCCGTCGGTGTCGTGGCGGTGGGGAAGGAGGCGGACGAAGCCCGACTCGTCCGCCACCGCGCGAAGCGTCTGCGGCAGCTCGGAGGGGGGCGCCAGCCGGAAGCTTGGGTGCTCGCGAAGGAAGGCGTCCACGACGCGCTCGTTCTCCTCGGGAAGCAGCGTGCACGTACTGTAGACGAGCACGCCGCCCGGCCTCAAGGCGCCTGCAGCGCTGCGGAGGATCGAGGTCTGGAGCTCGGCGAGGCGCTGGATGTCTTCGGGCTGGACGCGCCAGCGCGCGTCGGGGTTGCGCCGGAGCGACCCGAGGCCCGAGCACGGCGCGTCGACCAGTACGCGATGGAAGCCGCCGATCCTCTCCGGAAGCGGCTGGGACGCGTCTCGTACCTCGGCCGAGAGGCCACCGAGGCCGAGGCGCCGGGCATCGCGCATCACCAACCCGAGCCTGCGTTCGTGACGGTCGAGGGCGAGCACCGTGCCGCCGTCGCCGATCCGCTCGGCGATCGCGGTGGCCTTGGCGCCGGGAGCGGCGCAGCAATCGAGGACGCGCTCTCCCGGGCGCGGGTCGAGCAGCTCGACCACCAGCTGGGAGGCTTCATCCTGGATCGTGAAGCGGCCCTCGCGGAACGCCGGGTCGAGGCCCGGGTCGCCTCCGCGGCCGAGGACGATGCCGTCGGGAGCGATGCGGCACGCCGCGGCGTCCGGCGCTCGCTCGCGAAGCTCGGCCAGCAGGGAGTCCCGGGTCGTCCGCAGGCGGTTGGCGCGGAGGGTCCGGGGCGGTACGCGGTTGAGGCTCTCGGCCAGCGCGGCCGCCTCTTCCTTCCCGAAGATCGCCAGCCAGCGCTCGGCAAGCCACGCGGGGAGCGACAGCGCATGCACCAGGTGGCCGAGCGGGTCGCTCGCCAGCGGCGGCAGCGCGAGCGCTTCGTGTTCGACGGCGAGGCGACGCAGCACAGCGTTGACGTAGCCGCTGGCACGGTCGGCGCCGGCCGCCTGGATGCAGCGAACGGATTCGTCGACTGCTGCCGCCGCGGGAATGCGATCCGAGAAGACGAGCTGATACGCGCCGATCCGCAGGCTCGAACGCACCAGCGGATCGAGGTCCGAGAGGGTCCGGTCGGAGACGGTCGAGAGAAGGAAGTCGAGACGCCCGCGCCAGCGCAGCGTGCCGTAGACGAGCTCCGTCGCCAGCGCGCGGTCGGCCGCCGCCAGCTCGCTTCTCGCAAGGGCCGCATGGAGCGAGAGGTCGGCGAAGGCGCGCACCTGCTCTACTCGCGACAGGACGCGAAGGGCGAGCATTCTGGCCTGGGTCGGCTTCTCGCGGCGCCGCGGGCCCAGTCGCAATCGGCCCCCCGGCCGGCCGCGATGACGGCGGGAGCCCGCCGGCGGATCGTGGTTCACGGAGCGAAGCTAGCGCGCGCGCGGCGGGAGCGCGCTACGCCCCGAGAAGAATTCCGTCGGAGAGATGCGCGCCGCGAAGGAACTCCGCGGCGACGAGTACTCGCCCCCCGGCCCGCTGCACCCTCAGCGGAACGAGCCAACCTGATCGCGTGGCGATCCGCAGCCGGTCGTCGCCGGGGGCGATGCGCAGCGTCCCGGGCCTGTCCTCGACGACGCCCGGGTCCGTACGGGCTGCGAGGATGCGCAGCGGTTCACCCTCCAGCTCGGTGAAGGCTCCCGGTCGCGGAGAGAAGGCGCGAACGCGGCGCACCAGTACGTCGGCCGGGAGCGTGAAATCGAGGCGGGCCTCGGCGCGGTCGATCTTGGGCGCGAAGGTCGCGCGGGCCTCGTCCTGCGGCGTCCAGATCGCCACGCCTCCGGCGATGGCCTCCAGCGTCTCGGCGATGGCGTCGGCAGCGAGGTGGGCAAGCCTCGCTTCGAGGCTCCCCGAGTCCTCTTCGTCTCCGATCGCGATCCGCCGGACGAGCGCCACGGGGCCGGCGTCCATCTCTCGCTCGACCCGCATGACCGAGATCCCGGTCTCGCGCTCTCCTTCGAGGATCGCGCGGGCGATGGGTGCAGCGCCGCGAAGCCGGGGGAGGAGGCTCGCGTGGGCGTTGATCAGGTAGCCGAGGCGCGGCAGCTCGCGGATCTGCTTCGGCAGGAACTGACCGAACGCCACCACGACGCCGAGGTCGGGCTCCTCACCCAGCAGCGTCTCCTCGACCTCCTTCGCACCGACGCTCTCGGGCCGCAGCAGCGGGACGCCCGCCTCGATCGCCCGTGCTGCCACCGGCGAAGGAGACGGTGTGCGGCCTCGCCCGCGCGGGCGATCGGGCTGAGAGACGACCGCGACCACCCGGTGGGGCCCCCCGAGGAGGCGTTCCAGCGTCGGGACCGCGAACTCCGGGGTTCCGAAGAAGGCGACTCGCAGAGGGCTCAGCAGCGCCCCCGGCGCGTCCGGGCCTCGCTCGCCGTCAGAGCTCGACCCTCGGGTCGTGCGCGGACTCGTCCTCTCCCCCTCCCCGGCGCAGCTCCTTCTTGCGCTTCTTCACGTAGAGGCTGCGCCGGAGCCGGCTGATCCGGTCGATGAAGAGGATGCCATCGAGATGATCGATCTCGTGCTGGAAACAGACCGCCTGCAGCTCCTCGGCGTCGATCGCGATGTCGACGCCGTCGAGGTCCTGCGCGCGAAGTCGCACCCGCGCCGCACGCTCGACCTCGGCCTCGAAGTCCGGAACCGAGAGGCAGCCTTCGGTCCACGTGAGATTGCCCTCTCGCGAGACGATCTCGGGGTTCACGAGCACGAGCGGGCTTCGCTCGGCGCCTTCGCCGGTCCAAGCGGTGTCGACGACGACGAGGCGGATCGACTCGCCTACCTGCGGCGCTGCGAGACCGATCCCGGGCTCGTGGTACATCGTCTCGAGCATGTCCGCCGCGAGCGCGCGGATCTCGTCGGTCACGTCGCGGATCGGCGCGGCGACGCGCTTCAACACCGGATCGGGAAACTTGAGGACGGATCGCACCGGCATGCCTGCGTTCGTTCATAGCATGCCGACCGGATTCACGTCCACGGACGCGGAGACGCCCGCAGGGAGTCGTGTGGCTTCGCGCGAGATGATCTTCGCGACGGTGCGCAAGGCGCCCTCGTTGGCGCTCTTGAGGAGCAGCTGGAACCGATGGCGATCGCGCAGACGCGCGATCGTCGCCGGCGCCGGGCCGAGCAGCTCGATGGCTCCGCGCGACGGCAGCGCTTCGTGGCCGGGATCGCCCGCGGTCGTCGCTCCCTCCGCGCGTGCGACGGCGGCAAGCGAATCGGCGGCTGCGCGGGCGTGTTCAGCCTCGGGGGCAGAGACGAGGACGTGGACGAGCCGTCCGAACGGCGGATATCCGAGCGCTGCGCGCTGGGCGAGCTCTTCGGCGTAGAACGTCTCGTAGTCGTGGTCGCGGACGGGGCGGATCGCGTAGTGCTCCGGAACGAAGGTCTGCACCAGCACCCGTCCCGGGGTGTTGCCGCGCCCCGCACGACCCGCCACCTGGGTGAGGAGCTGGAAGGTCCGCTCTGCGGCCCGGAAGTCGGGCAGTTGCAGGCCGAGGTCGGCGGTGACGACCCCGACCAGCAGTACGCCCGGGAAGTCGTGGCCCTTGGCGACCATCTGGGTCCCGACGAGGATGTCGACGCTGCCGTCGCGCAGCGCGCGCAGGATGCGCTCGGTTCCCCCGCGCTTCGACGCCGTGTCACGGTCGAGCCGCGCGATGCGCGCGTCCGGAAAGCGCGTCCGCACCTCCTCCTCGAGGCGCTCGGTTCCGATCCCGAGCAGCGCCGTGTCGGGAGCGCCGCACTGGGAGCAGACGTCGGACGGCGCCGTCTCGAAGCCGCAGTAGTGGCAGCGCAGGCGCTGGTCTCCCGCGTGGAACACGAGGGCGATGTCGCAGTGCTTGCAGCGCTCGGCGAATCCGCAATCGAAACACAGGATCTTGGTCGAGAAGCCGCGGCGGTTGAGGAGCAGGATCGACTGGCCGCCGGCGGCGAGGGTCTCGGCCATGGCCCGGCGCAGCGGCTTCGAGAGGATGAGCTTGCGGCCGCGCGGAGCGGCCGCGCGTTCTCGTTCGAGGTCGACCAGCGTGACGGCCGGCAGCGGCCGGCCCCCGATCCGGTGAGGCAGGACGAGACGCCGCACGTGGCCGCGGTCGGCCGCAAAGCGAGTCTCGAGCGCAGGCGTCGCCGACCCGAGGATGACGGGACATCCTGCCCGGGCGGCGCGCCGCGCGGCCAGGTCGCGCGCGTGATAGCGGAATCCCTCCTCGTTCTTGTAGGCGGCATCGTGTTCCTCGTCGATCACGATCACGCCGATCCGCTCGAGAGGAGCGAAGAGGGCGGAGCGCGCGCCGACCGCGATTGGCGCTCCTCCGGCCCGCAGGCGCTCCCACTGCTCGAGGCGCTCTCCGGGGGTGAGCCCGCTGTGGAGGACCGCCAGAGCGTCCCCGAAGCGCGCGCGCAGCCGCGCCACGATCTGGTGCGTGAGGGTGATCTCGGGAACCAGGACGAGCGCCTGGCGTTCGGCCTGCAGCGCCTCTTCCACTGCCTGGAGGTACACCTCGGTCTTGCCGCTCCCGGTGACGCCGTGGAGCAGGAAGGTCTCCGCGCGGCGCTCGCGAACCGCGGCGCGGAGCGTTGCGGTGGCCTCCGCCTGCTCCGGCGAGAGCTCGACGCGTCCGGATGCCTCGAGCGGCGCACCGAGGACGTCCCGCGGTGCGGCCCGCTCGCTGACGACGATGATGCCCTGCGCCGCGAGCGCCCGAAGGGCGGCCGCCGACCCCGGGAGCCGCGCTTCCACGTCGGGAAACGCGAGAGGGCCGTCGGCCAGGAGTCGCGCGAGCGCCTTCCGGCGCGGGGCGCGGGCGAGGGGGCCGGCTGCGGTGGCCTCGGCATCGACTCCCGGAGCCAGCGCCGCGATGCGGACGACGGCCTCGCGGGCGCGAGGCGCTGCGACGGAGTCGTCGGGTGCGACGAGCCCGTCGCGCGCGAGGGTGCGGAGCAGCCGGTGGTCGGCGGCGGTGCGGGGACCCCGGCCCGTTTCCAACGCCGCGAGTAGCGCGCGTGCCGGCGCGGGCAGCGCTCCCGCCCGAAGGGCTTCGTCTCCGCGTGCGGTGGCGCGCCAGGTTCGCTTCGGCCGCGGCGCGGAGCCGGCGGGGAGCGCTGCGGCCAGCGCGAGACCGATGGGGCACAGCACGGCAGCCGCTTCCTCCGTCACCGCCGCCAGCAGCTCGGCCGAGAGGACCGGCCTCGGATCGACGACCCGCTCGATGCGGCGAAGGCGCCGTCCGATTGCCGCTTCTCCCGGGCCGACGATCACGCCCACCACACGGCGCGCGCCCAGCGGTACGATCGCGCGGCATCCGGGCGCGGCGCTGGTCACCAGCTCCGGCGGCACCGCGTAGTCGAAGGTCTGGTCGACGGGGACCGGGAGCGCGAGCGAGACGACGGTCGGCAGCGCGGGCCCGGGATCGGTCATGGGAGGAGTGTATGCGCGGTCGCGTCCGGAGCCCTCGCCGAGGTGCGAACGTCGTCGTCCGGGACGGTCCGCGGGGCCGGGAGCTGCTGGTGGGGGGCACGTTCGCGTCGCTGTATCGGCCCGGCCAGGTGACGACCGGCTCGGTGTGGGACGCGCTCGCGGCGCCGGTGCTGGCGCTCGAGCCGGAGCGCCGGCGGCGCGTACTCCTCCTCGGCCTCGGTGGTGGCAGCGCTGCGCGGATCGTCCGGGCGATCGCCCCGCAGGCGCGGATCGTTGCCGTCGAGCTCGATCCCGACGTCGTGACGGCGGCGCGCCGCTGGTTCGGCCTCGATCGGCTCGGCCTCGAGGTCGCGATCGCCGACGCGCGTGAGTTCCTCGTCCGGGAGCGGCGCCGCTTCGATGCCGTCCTCGACGACGTCTTCATCGGCAATGCCCGGAGCGTTCGCAAGCCCAACTGGCTTCCCGAGCCCGGGCTTCGGCTGGCGGCTGCTCG
Organism: uncultured delta proteobacterium; assembly: GCA_963710635.1. Lineage (GTDB taxonomy): Bacteria > Myxococcota_A > UBA9160 > UBA9160 > UBA9160 > MYXO. Next base: position 2,092,299 of record CAVQAY010000004.1, on the reverse strand, counting down.
CGTCACACCGGGCGGTGTACTCGCCAGCAACACCATCGCCGAGGCGCCGGCCACTGCGCGAATGCTCTGCCGCCTCTTCGGCGCCGGGGTCTCGATCGGCGTCGAGGGCTATCACAACCGCATCGTCACCGCAGGCGGTCCGATCTCCGACGCCCGCGCCCTTCGCGCGGCCATCGCTGCCGACCCGGTGCTGAAGCCATCCCTTCGGAGCCTCCGTCTCCGGACGCTGCGGTGAGTCCCGCGGGGAAGGCCCGCCGCACCATCGACCCCCATTTAATTCTGCAGAGGGTTGGCCACGTTTCGACCAACCCTCCCACCTTATGGGGTGATGTCGAGGACACCCTGGAGGGGCTGCGGGATCCCGCGCCCCGTGGCGGTTGCTGCGCGGATGCTCCTGCTGGTGGCGGCCGCGTGCGATCCGTCGGGTGCTCCCGCTCCCGAGCCTCCCGGGGGTGCGGTCACGGATCTCACGTGCCGCGCCAAGGATGGCAAGATCGAGCTGTCCTGGAGCGCGGCTCCGGGCGCCTTTGCCTATCGGGTCGAGCGCGAGCGAGAAGAGGGCCTTCCGGTGGTGCTCGGCCAAGGGCCGAGCCTCGTCTTCGCCGACTTCGAAGCGGAGGCAGGCGTCGTCTACCGCTACCACGTCGTTGCGGTTGGCGAGGCGGGCGAGGGCGGCCCAGCGACCTGCGAAGGGACCGCGACGGCCAGCGCCGGTCCCGCGACACCGTCGGGCCTCGTCTGCCGAGCCAAGGACGGCAAGATCGACGTCGCATGGACGGGGGTAGCCGGTGCGGCCCGTTACCGCGTACTCCGGAGCGTTGGCGGCGGGCCCGAGGCGCCCGCCGGCGAGACGACGGGCCCCGCCTTCGCCGACTTCGCCACCGCCAACGGCGTCCCGCACGGCTACCGCGTCCTCGCGATCGACCTCCGGGGAAGGGTCTCCGGAGAGTCCGAGCCCTGCACCGCGACGAGCACGCCGGGTGGCGCGCGGGGAGAGCCGCCGCCTGCGGTCTCCGATCTCTCGTGCCGCCCCAAGGGGGACAAGGTCGATCTCACCTGGTCACCCGTCGCGGGCGCCGCCGTCCACCGGGTCTTGCGCAGCGCCGGCGGCGCTCCCGCAGCGGTCGTCGGAGAGACGGCGCGCACGGTCTTCGCCGACTTCGGTCTCGAGATCGGCCTCGCGTACATCTATACCGTCGAGAGTGTCGGCCCGGGGGGTGCGGTCTCGCAGGCCTCCAACGGCTGCTCGTTCACCGCTGCCGGAAGATCGTCCGGCAACCGGCCGCCGGTCATCACGTCGGCGCCCCTCACCGTCGGGCTCGAGCGGCACGTCTACTACACCACCATTGCAGCCGGCGACCCGGATGGGGACGCGATCGCGTATTCCCTCGTGAACCCGCCGGGGGGGATGGCGATCGATCCGGGGTCGGGCTTCGTGTCCTGGGTGCCCGCCGCGAGCCAGATCGGCCCGAACGCCGTCGAGGTGCGTGCGACGGATGCGAAGGGGGCCTTCGCGAGCCAGGCCTTCGTCGTGGACGTGGCGGACTACAACGAGCCGCCCGCGTTCACGTCGGTCCCGTTCCTCCACGGCCGCGTCGGAGCTGCCTACGCCTATCTCGCCGGGGCATTCGACCCCGAAGGAGAGCCGGTCCGCTTCGGTTTCTCGGGCCCCGTGCCGGAGGGAATGTCGATCGACGCCGAGACGGGGGTCGTCGCGTGGACCCCGGGCACCGCGGACGTGGGCGCGGTACCGCTCGCCGTCTCGGCAGCCGACCCTCGCGGCGCCTTCTCGACCCAGCGCTTCACGCTCCAGGTGACCGGTGATCCCCTCGACCTCGTCTCACCGTCGGGCAGTTTCGAGGTGGCTCCCGGCGAGACGCTTCGCCTGCGCTTCGTGGCGAACGAGCAGCGCGCCGGGTTTCGCGTCCAGCCGAGGATCGCCAACGCCGAGGTGCACGGCGACGAGTTCGTCTTCACACCGGCCGCCGACCAGGAAGGAGACTTCGATCTCGGGTTCGAAGCGGTGCTCGGCGACGCGAGAGACGTGAACCCGGTCACGATCCGCGTTCGCCGCCCGAACCGCCCTCCCACCCTCGCCGTCCCCGCGGAGCAGCGCGTCCGCGAGGGCGAACGGCTCGTGCTCGGCATCGAAACGGCTGACCCCGACGGCGATCCGGTCCGCGTTTCGGCGCCGGGACTCGCGCTTACGGGTGCTGTCTTCGACGAGCTGGCCAAGCGCCTCACCTTCACTCCTTCCTACGAGCAGGCCGGGGAGTACGACGTCGTCCTCTCGGCGACCGACGGCCGGGAGAGCACGGCGCGGACGCTGCGGATCGTCGTCGAGGATGCAGCGCCGCCGGCCACCGTCACGGACCTCGTGATCGATCCGGTGCCGAGCCCCACCTTCGCCGGCAGCCAGAACATCTCCGGATCGACCCGCGGGCAGGTCCTGCCCGGGAGCACTGCGGCGGAGCCGCTCGTCACGGGTCTCGCGCCGGCGGCGCTTCGCCAGGGACGGCGGACCACCGTCGACGTGACCGGCCTGCACACGCAGTTCGCCGCGGGGGCGGTGACGGCCGACTTCGGCGAGGGGATGACGGTCGAGGCCGTCGAGGTCGTCTCTCCGACCCATCTTCGTGTCACGGTGGCGGCCGCCCTCGATGCTGCGGTCGGCGTTCGCTCCGTTCGGATCCAGCAGCCGACGGGAGTGGCCCCTTCGGTGGTGGCCTTCTCCGTCGAGGCGGGTGCGGCGGAGGTGGCAGGCGTCCTGGTCGACTCCTTCACGGGGCAGCCCGTCGCCGGCGCCCGGGTCTCGGTGCTCGGAGCCGCGAGTGTGTTCGCAACGACCGATGCCGCAGGCCGCTTCACCCTCGACGGAATCCCTCCCGGCGCTCGCGATCTCGTCGTCACCCGGCCGGACTACTCAGTGCGCCGCATCGGGGTCGCCGTTCGGGCGAACTCCCAGATCGATCTCGGCGAGCAGATCGGGATCGACGCGCTCGCCCGGCCGTTCCAGCCCGGCGGAAGCCTGCCGCGCGCCGCAACGGTCGCCAGCGCGATCGATCGGGGCGTCACGTCGAAGGACGCCGAGATCGGCTTCGAGCAGGTGCGGGCGGCCGTCGAGGACGCGCTCCTCGCGATCGGCGGCGACGACACCGGAGTGCTCGACGCCGCCGGGAACCAGCTCAACCCAAACGTCGTGGGTCCGGGGCTCCTGAGTCCCACGTCCCCGATGGTCGATCACCTGGCCGAGCGCATCGTCCAGCGCGACGTCTACACCTTCGGCCAGCTCGCCTTCATGCTCGAAGGCAGCCTCGGCTGGGCGCTCGAGGGGCTCTCGTTCGACGCGCTGCGGATCCGGCTCCAGATGGCGGCGAACGCAGCCTGGGCCGACCCCGGGAACCCGGCTGCAGCGGGGGTGCTGCTCATCCTCAACGACGGCACCACGCTCGATCCGGCCCCCCCGGTCATCGGCGCCGAGACGCGCTTCAACGCGTTCCAGGCGTATCTCTACGTCTCGGCGCAGCTCCTCCAGAACCTGGACCTCCTCGACCGTGCGGTCGACGAGAAGCTCCGGCAGCGCGGCCTCGATCCCGGAGACGTCCTCCGCGACGCCGGGTTCGGACCGGCCCTCTACGCGGCGATGCCTGCGAAGCCGAGCCTCGGGACCGTCGCTCGCTGGGCTGCCGAAGGAGTCGGACGGATCGCTGCCCGCGCGCTGGTGCAGGCGGCCTGGGCGGCCGATCCGGAGCCTGCCGAGCCGCCGAACACGGTGGCGGCTCCGAAGCGACAGACCTGGTACGGAGCCGTCGGAAAGAGCTTCCTGCCCGCCATCGGTGCAGGGCTCACCGCCGGTCTCTTCGCATTCGCCGTGACGGGAATCCTCGCGCTCATCGCGGCGTTCACCGGGGCGGCGTTCCTGGGCGTCACGGGGACGATCGGTGCGGTGCTCTTCGCCGCCGGGGTCTCGGCGCTGAGCGCGTTCATTGCGAAGCTCGTGATCGCCGCCATCGCCGATCCGAACGCGGCGATCGACAACCAGCCCGCCCCCCCGGCCGGCATCCAGGTCCAAGCCGGAATCGTCGAGGGGGAGCGTAAGGCGAAGATCCTGTTCAGGCGCTCGGAGTCGGATCTCGATCGCGAGAAGAAGGTCGGACTCGGGTCGAACTACGCGGGAACGTGGAACGTCGACGTCTTCAACGTCGTCTCCGGGAGCATCGATCCGCGGTACGTCGACCATCGCTACTTCCTCTTCCGGTTCGACGACCCGACACTGCCGCTCGAGTTCACGAAGACGAAGGCGACCTACTTGCCGCTCTCGCCGCTTCCGGTTCCGCGCTCGTCGAAGATCCCCAACCATCACGAGTATCTCAAGTTCGTCGTTCCCTCGAAGGCCCTTCTGCAGGGAGACAACTGGCTCGGCATCGTCACCGTGCAGTTCTACCGCCGCATGTGGACCGAGATCAATCCCGACGCGATCGGCACCGTGAGCGTCGCCTATCCGGATCTGGGTCTCGACCCCGCGAACGACCCGTTGCTGACGAACGCGCTGCAGACGACCATGTCCTCGCTTCAGAACAACGGAGCCCAGGCCACCGCGACCGCGATCCAGTCGTTTCTCGAAGAGGAGCGCCCCGACGCCGACGCCGCCAAGCTCCAGCAGCAGCAGGCCGTTACGCAGACGGCGCAGAAGATCGAGAGCGACGTCGAGAGCGTCAAGAATACGCAGTCGCCGAAGAAGATCGACATCACCTCGATCGGCCGCGCCGAGCAGGCGGAGAAAGCGGCCCTCGAAGAGATGGTTGCGATCGAGGGAAGGCTCCAAGCCGTCAATGGAGAGCTGAAGTCGATCTTCGTCGACAAGGGAGTCCTCGAGGCGCGGCAGCGTCTCGCGGTGGCGATCCATCGCTACCTGCAGGATCCCAAGAACTTCGGACGGAGCATCGAGGAGGTCCTGGCCGACGCGGCCGACATCCGGACCGGGATCGGGTATGCGGTTCGTGACCTCTCCCAACAGCCGGGAGTGAGCGTCGACGTCGTCGCAAAGACCCAGGAGGTGCTCCAGAAGGCGTGGGCGCTCCAGAACTTCGAGATCGCCCATCACGCACTCCGCGAGGGGCAGGACGAGATCCGCAAGGCGCTTCTCGAACTCGACGTCGCCGAGGCCGTGGTGCGCAAGGGCGGGCCGTTTCCCCTGCAGAACCAGGTGTTGAAGCTCCCTCAGCTCACCCCGGGATCTCTCGCGGCGGACGGAGTGCCGCAGATCTCGGCCGCGACGACGCAGGTCGTCTATCCCGACTTAATCCCGGGGGGCGATCTTGCCACGATCGAGCGGCTACGGGCCGAGCTCCGCGCGGAGCTGGATCTGCGAAAGGACTGGATCTCCCAGCTCGACGGCAAGATGGGGCCTCTCGAGAAGACGCTCAAGAAGATCAACTCCGAGCTCAGCACGAAGGTCGACGCCTCGGGCCAGAAGATCGCGGAGCTGATGGAGAAGACGAAGCAGCTCGAGATCGAGAAGGCGAACCACCAGAAGGCGCTCCAGCAGGCGCAGGAGATCCTCGACGACGCGACGGCGCTCTCGAAGGCGGAGCAGTCGATACTCGAGGATGCCGTCTCCAAGGGAGACCCGCCGGTGCTGAAGCCCGACCCCGTCACCGGGACCGCACCGGCGACGATTGCGTCGGAGATCGACGCGCCGACTCCGGGCCCCAAGTTCAAGCCGCGGCTCGGTGCGGGCGACTACCTCGGCTTTGCCCTCGACATCACCCAGTCGGCCTACTCCGTCCGCGACGAGCTCGAGATCCTGAAGTCGACACCGTCGCCCCTGATCCTGGTCCTCAAGCAGGACGGCAAGGTCGTGGTTCCCGAGAAGCCGGTGCAGACACAGGGAAGCCTGGACGCGCCCTGGGCGCAGCAGCTCGCGCGGGTGGCGTGGCCGCGGGAGATCGGGTCCGCGCTTCCGGAGCCCGCGCCCGGGTCGGCGCTTGCGCTCGCGAGGCCGCTCCTGCGCGGCCTCGATCCCTTCACCGCGCGGCTTCGCGGGCCGCGCGTCCTCGAGGACAGCGGCGAGGAGGCGGTGCCGACCGCCGCCGGTCGGGTCCGGCTCGCGCGGCGCGAGCAGGCGCTTCGCCAGCGCGGCTGGGGGCTCCGCCCCGTGCAATCCACCGGTACCTCCGGCTTCCCGACACCGTTCGAGATGGACCCCGACGGGAGGAACGAGCTCGCGATCCTGCGTCCGACGCCTCCGCTCGCTCCGAATCCGAAGGAGGGCTTCCTGGTGCGGGACTTCCCGTTCACGGGCCCCGATGCGCAGCTGATCGGCGCCGGGTTCCCGTCGGACGTGATCGCCGTCGACTCGAAGGGCGCCGTCTACCTGCAGAACCTGAGCTCGAGCCAGAGCTTCGGCGGCCGGATCTTCCGGTATCAGGGAGATCCGATCGTCCGTGACCTCGTGGGCGCCATGGCCTACTACAGCTTCACCCTCCAGTACGCGCGTCCGGTGCAGCCGGTCGCCATGGAGATCGGCGACTTCGTCGATCCGTCGGCGGGCAAGGTCGAGAACCTGTTCATCGCGGAGCTCGACCCGGGCGTGTACTTCGATCGCGGAATCTTGCCCACGAACCGAATCCACCGGCTTCCGATCCACCAGCTCGAGACGGTTCCGTTCTATGCCGATCCGGCGAACCGCCACCGGCTGGTGATGCAGCCCTATGCGGAGCATCCGGACTTCCAGATGACGGGCCCGTCGGACCTCGAGTCCGACCGCAAGGTCCGCGGCACGTCCGAGACAGCGCCGCGCGGTCTGTTCTTCTCCGACGAGGAGAATCTCTTCGCACTGCAGGACGCCGACGGGGACGGTGCGGCGGAGGTGTCGAAGGTCCTCAGCATCCCGGGACGGCGCTGGTCGGGAATCGCCGTCGATTCCGGAGGCAATCTCTTCGTGGCGGACTACGCCAGCGGCGAGATCTTCCTCCTTCCCAGCGACGAGGTCGACCGGGTCCTCTTCCTCGGCGTGCCGATCTCCAGCGACTCCGAGCTCGATCAGCGGGGCTTCCTGATCAAGGTCGGCGTCGAACATCCCGGGGACGTCGAGCTCGATACCTGGGAGCGCCGCTATCTGGTCTCGACTCCCGACGGAATGGCTGCCTTCGACGTTCCGATCGTCGGGAGGCTCACCTCGGGCGACGTGATCGAGATGCACGTCGAGCAGGCAGGGCAGCAGCTTCCGGTGACGATCCGGCGCGACCGGGGGGACATCTTCTTCGCCGGCGGACGCAGCGATGGGCCGGTGGGAGGCGAGGCGCGGATCCGAGTGAAGCGCCTCGATCCCGAGACCCGCAAGGGCACGTGGACCGACGCCAGCGTGCTCCCGAGCCCCTTCGGTGCGTCGGTGCTGAAGCGGCCGCTGTGATGGAGCGCAGGACGCCCAGCCGTTTCCGACGCCTCCTGGGGCGACGCCGACCGGGGGGCGTGGCGTGGGCGCTGGGGGTGGCCCTCGTGGCCGGTGCCCTGAGCGCTTCGCCGAGCGGCGCCGCGACGCAGGTCCTGCTCACGGGACCCGAGTCGCGTGGGCCCATCGCACCCGATGCGAATGGCCGGTTCTCCTTTCCCGCGGTCGGTCTCAAGCGCAACAGCGTGAACAAGTTCACCGTCGAGGCGACGGACGATGCCGGTAACGCGGTGTCGAAGGAGGTCTCGATCACGCAGCTCTCCCTCGAGAGCATCGTCGTCTCGAAGGTGACCGCGACGCCGCTTCCGCCGGAGCGGGTGATCCAGCTCGTGAGCGATGGCGTCATCGACCTCGACGACCCGTCCAACTTCAACGTCTCGGTCTTCGCCCTCGTGCTGACCATCGGTAGGGAGGAGGTGCCGATCGAAGTTTCGATCGCCCTGCCCAAGCTGGAGCCGATGGGCTCCGAGAACATCCGGCTCCCGCGCGACGTCGGTAGCGACGGCGGCTCGAAGCCGAACCCCCAGGACGTCGAGATCATCGTCTTCGACCAGGTGGTCCCGTGTTCGACCTGCGCCGAGCCGCCGCGGATCCCCGGTGTGATCGTGATCGAGGGCGCCATCAAGAGCCTGAAGGAGTTCTTCTCCGTGAGGCTCCTGCTGATGAACGTGTCGGGGCTGTTCACGCTCTCGGACGTGAAGGCGAGCCTCGGCTTCCCGGACGGGGGCCTCTCGGCGACCCTTCCTGCCGATGGCGTCGTCGCCTTCGACGAGATCCTGCCGGGGGACGGAGCCGCTCCGGGCCAGAAGGAGCGCGAGTTCATCGTCCGCGGCGATGAGATCGGCAAGCGGCGGGTTCGCGTCGACTTCGGCGGGCGGGTGACGGGGCCGGGGATCCCGGACGACGACCCGATCCCGTTCAGCGGAGCCGCCGAGGCCGAGGTGGAGGTGAAGGGCCCTCCGCAGTTCGGTGTCCGAGTCTCGCACCCGGCCCAAGTGGTCGCCGGCGTCCCCTACGAGCTCGGCGTCGAGATCACCAACCGGGGCGACGCGGCGGCGCTCTTCGCCAGCCTCGAGCTCGACGTCGGGGCCGATGCCGAGTTTGCCGACTGCAAGGCCGGCGAGACCGTGGACCATCCGCCGTCCTGCGAGGAGGTGCCGGGACCGCTCGTCCGCAACCTCCGTCACCTCTACCCGGGCGACGTTGCGATGGAGAAGTTCACCGTCGTCCCGAAGGTGTCGGGCGACATCACCTCGTGCGTCGGCGTGTCGGACCAGAACGTGACGCTCGAGGTGCTGGTCGGACGGATCGGCTGCATCACCGGAAAGCTCTCCCCGCCCTCGATCGAGGCCGGAGGAGCTCCGACCGTCCACGTGCTGCCCTTCGCCAATGCCCAGGGCATCGGGATCGACTCTCCGGTGACGGCGTTCTTCAGCGAGAAGGTGCGGGAGAGCTCGATCACGACTGGCGCCGGCGGGAGCTTCCAGGTCTTCGATCCGGCGGGCCACATCGCTCCGGGCCGGCTGCGCTTCGCAGAGCTCCGCGAGAAGACGGTGGCGATCTGGCAGCTCGCGGACGGCATCACGAACCGGCTCACCGGCAACAGCACCTACACGGTCGTTGTGACGAACGAGATCCGGGACCTGGAGGGCAACGCGCTGTTCAACCCCTGGGAGAGCGCGTTCACGACGACGAGCCCGAGCGACGATCGGAATCCGCCGACGCTCACGCTCTCGATCGAGCCGGGGGTCGACGCGACGCGCGTCCTTTCCGGGCAGATCGTCCGGCTGAATGCCTACGCCGCGGATCAGGGGACCGGTGTCTCGCGGATCGAGCTCCGCATGCGGGACGAGGATGCCGGCGACCCGGGGTGGACCTGGGTCGACCAGAAGAGCGTCTTCGACCAGGCGGAGCAGGGGCCGTGCATCTTCGCGATCGATTCGGCGCAGCTCCTTCCGGGCCACACCTATCAGCTCCGCGGCACGGCCTTCGACGGAGCGGGGAACGTCCAGGATGCGACGATCCCGATCATGCTGGCGGCCTCGTCGGCGCCGCCGTCGATCGACCTCCCCGAGGACCCAGCGCAGCCGGTGCTCGCGGGGATCTCCCTCCCCATCACGCCCAGCACCCTTTCGGACGGCGTGCGGCGGGTCCGGTTCTTCCTCGATGGCGCCGGCGCGCCGTTCGCCACGGTCGGCCTCGCGCCGTTCATGGCGGTGGTCGGGACGACCGACCTCGCGCTTGGAGCGCACGTCGTCCTGGCGGTGGCCGAGGACGGCCTCGGCCGGACGGCGAGCGACGAGCTCGCGTTCGAGCTCGCCGAGAACCCGAGCGAGCCGGTGGTGCGGTTCGCGGGCGCCGCCACGGGCAGCAGCTTCGTCCAGGGCGCGATGATCCCGGTGGCGGTGACGGCCGAGGACCCGGTCGGCGTACGGTCCGTACACGTCGCCCTGGACGACCCGGCTGGCGCGCCGCTCGTGACGAGCCTCGGAAACGTCCAGATCGACACGGCGGCGCTCTCGGCGGGAGCGCACCGTCTCTATGCCATCGCGACCAACGTCCTCGGCGTGTCGAACACCGCCGCAAACCCAGGCTCGTATCTCGAGTTCATGGTCCGGACGCCGCCGAACGGCCCGCCGCCGCCGGCTCCGGTACTCTCCGGCGCCACCGTCCCCTCGTCTGGGCGTACGACGGTGACCGGATCGACGGGGATCCCGTTCGGCGAGGTCGATGTCACCAACCTCGCGTCAGGGTTCGTGGCGCGGGTCACGGCCGATGCCTCGGGAGCCTTCCAGGCGACCCTCGACGCCGCAGGAGGCGACCGGCTGCGCGTCGTCGTCTTCGACTACGCGACCTCCCAGCAGCCGAGCGCGGCGGCCCAGGCGGTCGTTCCGGCGCCGCCGGTGCTGGTGGGCATCGAGGTGTCTCCGGCCGCGGTCGCGTTCGATGCTCTCGGCCTCACGCAGCCGCTCGTCGTGACTGCGCGCTATGGCGACGGGTCTTCCGCGGTCGTGACGACCCAGGCGAGCTTCGGATCGAGCGCCTCCGCCGTGGCCAGCGTCTCGGCCGGAGGGGTGGTGACGGCGCAGGGCAACGGCGCAGCCCAGGTGAACGCGGGATTCGGAGGATTCGTCGCTTCGGTTCCCGTCCAGGTGGACGCCGTGGTCCTGACCGCGATCGAGGTCGGCCCGTCGTCGATGGCGTTCGTCCTGCTGGGGGAGTCGCGCTCGCTCGAGGTCGTGGGCGTCTTCAGCAATGGCTCGCGCCAGCCTCTCATCAGCGGCCTCTCGTTCGTGAGCAGCGCTCCGGCCGTCGCCAGCGTGACGGCGACCGGCATCGTCACCTCGAGAGCGAACGGCGCTGCGCTGGTGACGGTGCAGCGGACAGGGATGGCGCCCGTGGTGGTGCCGGTGTCGGTCGATTCGACGCAGGACCCGGCACCGGCGGTGCAGATCATCTCGCCCGCGCCGGGAACGGCGGTCGAGCGGGGTCAGCTGGTGCAGGTCGTGGTCCGTGCGCAGGACGCGATCGGTGGCGTCGTGTGGGTGCGTCTCACGGCGAGCGGCGAGGAAGGGTTCGTCGAAACGCGTCCGGTGGCGCCTCCGTCGAGCAGCACCGAGCAGACGTTCACCCTGCGGGTCGGCGACGATGCCGCCATCGGCGGCTCGATCTCGCTCCGTGCGGAGGCCCAGGACACGGGAGGGCGCACGTCGGCGCCCGCCGAGATCACTCTCGCGGTGGTCGACACGACGGCGCCCGCCGTCTCGATCCAGGCGCCGGCGCCTGCATCGGTCTTCAACTACGGCGCACCGATCCCGCTCACGATCGCGGCGAGCGATGCGGTGGGCGTGACGCAGATCCGCTACGAGACCGCTGGCGCAGAGGCGTTCTCGGGAGCCGAGGTCGTGGCGCCGGCCCAGAGCCTCGCGGCCGCCAGCTTCTCGCTCGTCGTACCGCATGGCCCCCTGGGTGCCGAGCTCGTGATCCGGGCATTCGCGCGCGACGAGGCCGGAAACGAGGGCCGCGCCGCCGACGTTCGCATCCAGCTCACCGGCGCCGACATCACGGCGCCCGAGACGCGGGTCACGAGCGTCACGGCATCGTCCGGTCCGAGCGCCGCAGTCGAGTACGAGGTGACCGCCGGCCTCGACGATCTCGATCACGTCCAGCTCTACTTCCGGCGAAGCGGCATCGGGACCTTCAACCGCTATACCGACGCGGCGAATGGAAACCCCGACGGGAAGTTCGCCCCGTCGGCGAGCGGGTCGGGAACGATCGCCTTCGACGCCACCCGCATGGGCGGCGACGGCGAGTTCGAGTTCTTCACCGTCGGCGTCGATCGCGCCGGCAATCGCGAGACGCCGCCTGGCTCGTGGGAGAACCCGGAGCCGGATACCGGCGCTACGGTCGCCATCGCGAGCGGGATCCCGGTCACGGTGATCACGTCCGACACGGAGATCGTCGGAACGCTCCTCGACGATCGGAACCTTCGCGTCGTCGGCGCCACGGTGACGCTGGTCGGAAGCCACGCCTTCCGGAACGTCGAGCTGCTCGAAGGAGCCGTGCTCACCCACCGGGAGACGACGGCGAGCGAGGCCTACGGTGTCGAGATGACGGCGTGGACGCTGAGCGTCGATGCGACGAGCCGTCTCGACGTGACGGCGCGCGGTTTCCTCGGCGGCGGCCGGTCGGGGCTGCCGGACGGCGTGGCGCACTCCGTCGGCTTCGCTCCGGGATCCGAAAGCGGCACCGGAGGATCGTACGGTGGGATGGGTGGATGGTACGCGGGAGCCGGCTCTCGTCAGCCGGCGCCCGTGTACGGCGACCTCACGAATCCGATGGATCTCGGGTCCGGCGGCGGCGCCTGGAGCGGTGATGGCGGCGACGGCGGCGGTCGGGTTCTCGTCGGCGCGATCAACGTCGCCCTCGACGGCGCGATCCGCGCTGATGGCGGCGTCTCGTCGGGTTCGGCGTCGGGCGAGGGCTCCGGCGGGTCGGTGAATCTCGCCGTACGGACGATCTCGGGTCGCGGGAGCATCGAAGCGGACGGCGGGACGACGGGAGGCGGGAACCACACCGGCGGCGGCGGCGGTCGGATCGCGATCCGCTTCCTCGACCTCGCGACATATGCCCTCGCCAGCGTCACCGCGCGCGGCGGCGATGGCTACTACGGCGACGGCGCCGATGGAACGATCTTCCTGCTGCCCGAAGGGCAGGCGGGCGGCGAGCTGGTGATCAACGGAACGGGGCCGAGCTCACCGCTCACCGATCTCGTGATGCCGCCCGGGCCAGACCTTCGATTCGATCACCCTGCAGAACGGCGCGAACGTGATCGCACAGGGGATGATCCAGCTCGCCGGACGTCTGCGGCTCACGGGCGGCGCGCGCCTCACGCATCCGAGCGCGAGCGAGGCGGGTCTCGAGATCCACGCGGCGCACGTCGAGATCGGCGCGGGGAGCGCCATCGACGTCACGGGCCGCGGCTATCGCGGCGGCGATCGGACTCCGCTTCCGTCGGGACAGGCCGAGACGCTGGCGTTCGCTGCCGGTGCGCAGGCGGGTACCGGTGGCTCCCACGGCGGCACCGGCGGCAGGCACCAGGGAGCGGGGGCCTCGGTCTCGAACCAGGTCTACGGAGACGTCCGGCAGCCGAGGGCCCTCGGTGCGGGTGGCGGCGCGTGGTCCGGCCCGGGAGGAAACGGAGGCGGAGCGATCCGCATCCTCGCGACGGATGCACTGCGGGTCGATGGCGCGATCCGCGCCGACGGCGGGCTCTCCGACGGGTCGGCGTCCGGCGAAGGCGCCGGCGGTTCGGTGTGGATCACGACAGGCAAGCTCTCCGGCGACGGCACCATCACGGCGAACGGCGGCGGAACGGGCGGTGCGAACCATACGGGCGGCGGCGGGGGCCGCGTCGCCATCGAGGCCGATTTCGTCGATCCCGATGCCAGCCTCTCGGAGCTGCGCAGCATCACGGCCTTCGGCGGCGACGGCTACTACGGCGACGGCGCGGCTGGAACCCTCTTCCTGGCGATCGCCGGCCAGCCCGAAGGAGAGCTCGTCTTCGATGCCGGCCTCGACGGCACGACGGCAGGGCCTGCCACGATCCTGCCGCCCCTTGGGCCGGGAACTGCGCTGGCGGCGACGGCGGATTCGCTCACCGTCGACGGGGCCGTTCGCCTGCCGCCGCCGTCCGGGCTCGCCGGCCTCCGCCTCAATCCCGACGTCCAGCAGGCGGAGACCTTCGCGATCACCGCGAGCACGGATTCGGCCGTGCGGGTGGTGACGCCGAACGAGAACGGTGTCGCCTTCGCGAGCGTCTCCGGCGCAGGGCTGCGCTACGCAGGGCAGTGGCACTTCGGCAAGGTGACGCTCCGGAGGGGGGCGCGGGTCGAACTCTACGATCCGCTGCGGGTCGGCGGCGAGCTCTTGGTGTCGGAGACGAGCGCTCTCCACCACGCCGAGACCACGGCGAGCTACGCAGGTGGCCTCGATCTCGTGGCAGGGAGCCTCGTCGTCACGGCGTCGAGCGCCATCGATGTCACCGGCCGCGGCCACCTCGGAGGCGACCGATCGGGGCTCGGTGAGGGCGTCGCCCACACCACGGGCTTCGCGCCAGGTGCCGAGGCGGGAACCGGCGGTTCGTACGGTGGCGTCGGGGGCACGTATTCCGGTGCCGGTTCGCGGCGCCCGAACGCGAGCCACGGCAATCCGGCGCAGCCCGTCGAGCTCGGCTCCGGCGGCGGCGCGTGGTCCGGCGCGGGCGGCGATGGTGGCGGCCGTGTACGCATCGCGGCATCGACGATCGTCGTCGACGGCGTGATTCGCGCGGACGGCGGCGTCTCGGACGGCTCGGCGTCCGGAGAAGGCTCGGGCGGAGCGGTCCACCTCACGGCGCAGACGCTCTCCGGCGACGGGACGATCACCGCCCATGGCGGAGGAACCGGCAATGCGAACCATTCTGGCGGCGGCGGCGGGCGGATCCGCCTCCAGACGACGGCGGCGCGAACGCTGCCCCTCGACCGGGTCCGCGCCGTCGGCGGTGATGGCTACTACAGCGACGGAGGCCACGGCACGGTCTTCGTCCTCGATCCCGGCGATGACCGAGGGACGCTCGTCGTCGACGGCTTCGGGTTCACGCAGCCTGCGGACTCGACGGTCCTTCCGGCAGGCCTCGACCTCTCGAGCCTCGTGCTGCGGTCGGGAGTTCGCGCCGTCGCCGACTCGGGTCTCGTCGTTCGCGGAGCGCTCCGCCTCGAAGGCGGAAGCGTCCTCTCGCACTCGTCCGCGAACGAGGGATGCCTCGTCGTCGACGCAGGCCGCGTCGAAGTCGCAGCCGGGAGCGCCATCGACGTGACGGGTCGCGGCTACCGCGGAGGCGACCGGAGTCCTCTTCCGGATGGTCAGGCCGAGACGCTCGCGTTCTTCGCCGGAGCGGAGCAGGGCAACGGCGGATCCCACGGCGGCAGCGGCGGCCACTACGGAGGAGCGGGAAGCCGCGTGACGAACCAGGTCTACGGAGACATCCGGCGGCCGGCGGCGCTCGGAGCCGGCGGCGGCGCGTGGTCGGGACACGGCGGCGACGGAGGCGGCTGCGTTCGTATCGACGCCGATGACGCGGTGGTCGTCGACGGAGCAGTCCGCGCCGATGGCGGGATCTCGAACGGATCCGCCTCGGGCGAAGGCGCAGGCGGCTCGGTCTGGATCACGACCCGCGCCCTCTCGGGCTCGGGCGTGATCAGCGCCAACGGCGGCGGGACCGGCGGAGCGAACCACGCGGGCGGCGGCGGGGGGCGCGTTGCCATCGACGCCGAGAGCGTCGACCCGGACGCGGATTTCGCGGATCTACGCGGCATCACGGCCTTCGGCGGCGATGGCTACTACGGAGACGGGGCGCCGGGGACGGTGCATCTCCAGCTCGGTAGCTCGCCGGAGGGCTCGCTCGTGATCGACGCCGGTCGCACCGCGGACACCTGGCCCATGGAGACCGTACTGCCCCCCATCGGGCCCGGGACCGCCCAGGCGGCCGGCCCCGACGGCCTCACGGTCGATGGTGCGGTCGTCCTCCCGCCGCCGGGCGGCCTCGCCGGAGTTCGCCTCAACCCCGACGTGTCACAGGACGAGACGTTCGCGATCGCGGCGAGCGACGAGACGACGATCACCGTCGTGACGCCCAATGAGAATGGCGTCGAGTTCACCAGCGTCGCCGCGCCGGGAGCGACCTACGCCGGCTCCTGGCGGTTCGGCTCCGTGACGGTCCGCGGAGGCGCGCGGCTCACCGTCGGAGACCGCCTCGCCGTGGACGGCGCGCTGCGCGTGACCGAGCGCAGCGTACTCGCGCACCCCGAGACCACCGATCGTTACGAGGGCGGACTCGTCACCGAAGCCGGGAGCGTCGAGGTCGAGGCCGGGAGCGCCATCGACGTGACGGGCCGCGGGCACCTCGGCGGAAACCGGTCCGGCCTCGAAGGCGGCGTCGCACACACCGCCGGCTTCGCACCGGGCGCCGAGGCCGGGACCGGCGGCTCCCACGGCGGTCTCGGCGGCAAGTACTCCGGATCCGGCAGCAACCTCCCGAACACGGTCTACGGAGATGCCCTCGACCCCGCCCACCTCGGCTCCGGCGGAGGCGCGTGGAGCGGAGCCGGAGGCGACGGAGGAGGCCGCATCGTCCTCACTGCCGGCTCGCTCGTGTGCGAGGGCGCGGTGCGCGCGGGGGGAGCGCTCTCGGAGGGGTCGGCCTCCGGAGACGGCTCGGGCGGAACCGTGAACCTGCGTCTCGGAACGCTGTCGGGAGCGGGGACGATCTCCGCCGACGGCGGCAGCACTGGCGGCGCGAACCACGTCGGCGGCGCAGGCGGCCGCGTGGCGGTCCGGACGACGGCAGGCCGCTCGCTTCCCACGTCGGCCATCACGGCCCGCGGTGGCGACGGCTACTACGGCGATGGCGAGGACGGCAGCGTCACGATCCTCCCCTGAGCCGGACCGGGCGTCGAGCGTGCGGGCTACCGGTCCTCGGCGAGGAACTGCAGGACGAGCCGGTTGAAGCGCTGGGCCGACTCGGCCATCACCAGGTGCGCGCCGAAGGCGAGAGTGACCAGACGGGCCCCGGGGATCCCACCGGCGAGTTCCCGGTGGAACTTGGCTGGCGTCAGGTGGTCGTGCCGGCCGGCCACGACGAGGGTCCGGGCGTGGATCCTCCCGAGACGGTCGCGGCAGTCGTGGCCGAGGCAGGCGTCGCACTGCCGCAGGAAGAGGTCGTTCGGGACGGGGGCGCCCTCGCGGGTGAAGAAGTCGATCATCGATTCGATCAACTCGGTGTCCTCGAGGGTGTCGTCTTCGAGGGTCCACAGCAGCCGCTCGCGTACCTGGAGCGAGAGCGGCATGTCGAGGCGCACCATCTCCTTCCACTTCTCGATCAGCATGCGGCGCTTCGCGTCGGGGCGAGCGTAGGAGCCCACCAGGACCAGCCGGTCGAGCCGCAGTGGGTGGCGAAGGGCGAACTCCTGGGCCGTCATTGCGCCGAGGAAAACGCCCAGCACATCGACGCGCCGGAGGCCGAGGGCGTCGAGCAGGCCGGCCAGGTCGTTGGCGAGGTCGGCGGTGCTGAACGGCCCGCCCGGGTCCTCGCTCTCTCCGACGCCGCGGGCGTCGTAGATCAGTACCCGGCGCTCGCGGGAGAAGTCGGGGACCTGCAGCGGCAGCCAGCCCCGGGACGTGCCGCCCATCCCCATCACCAGGACGAGCGGTGTTCCGCTGGGGTCACCGTGCAGCTCGTAATGGACCTTGCGTCCGGCGACGACGGCGTGGGGCATGGCGACCCGGAGGCTACTGCTTCGCCCCCAGCCGCTTCAAATCGCCCAGTACCCCGCGCGCCACGGCCTTGAGGGTCTCGAAGACCCCTGTTCCGGTATGCGCGGTGGCCTCGAAGTCGGGGACCTGGCCCGGGTTCAGGAGCTGCCGCATCTCGAGAATTGGCGCCGCGTTCGGAAGGTCCCGCTTGTTGTACTGGATCACGAACGGAAGCTGCTCGAGCGCCATCGCCTGCTCACGCAGATTGAGACGCAGGTTGTCCATGCTCTCGAGATTCGCCTCCATCCGTTCGATCTGGCTGTCGGCCACGAAGACGACGCCATCGACCCCCTTCAGGATCAGCTTGCGACTCGCGTCGTAGAAGACCTGCCCCGGCACCGTGTAGAGATGGAAACGCGTCTTGAAGCCGCGAATCTCACCGAGGGCAATCGGAAGGAAGTCGAAGAACAGCGTCCGCTCGGTCTCGGTGGCAAGCGAGATCATCTTGCCCTTCAGCTCTGGGTTGGTGCGGGCATAGATGTGCTGCAGATTGGTCGTCTTCCCACACAGGCCGGGGCCGTAGTAGACGATCTTGCAGTTGATCTCGCGCGACGAGTAGTTGATGAAGGACATGGGCTCCGGGTCACTCGGAGAAGAGATTGTCGATGTCGTCGTCCGTGATCTCGGCGAACGGGCTGGCGAACCCGGAGGCCTGCGCGCGCTCGTTCTTCTTCTGGATGTCCTCGAAGATGCGGGCGAGCTCGGCGGTTCCCTTCTTGACACGCAGGCGGACGAGACCGAGCGAGCTGCGCTCGTCGAACACCACCACGAGGATGATCCGGCGATCGACCAGGGTGATGTGGAGGTTGTCGCGCTGGCCCTGGTGGAAATGGACCGGGAACTCTTCCTCGCCGATGATCTGCGCGAGGCCGCCCGTGGCCGCGATGTTGCCGGCCGTGAGCGAGGCGAGGCTCGTCGAATCGATCCCGCGCATCTCGCCGGCCTCGCCGACGAGCTGCCCGTCCTTGTCGACGAGGAAGATCCCGCGGGCGCTCGCGTCGCGGACCAAGCGCTCCAGGACGGCGACGATCCGCCGGTACTCCTCGTCGTACATCACGAGCGGCCCCAGGCCCATCCGCAACCCCGCTTCGTAACCGTCCGGCGTGAAACGAGAACGGGGCGACTGTACCCCGCCGTCCGCTCCTCCGGCAAGCACACGCGTGCTCGCGCTCGCATCGGCGCCGCCGACGGCTCGCTTGAGCGAGGGCGCCGCTACATCTCCCGCCGGTTCTCCAGGGAACGCCCGATGGTCACGTGATCTGCGTACTCGAGATCCCCTCCGAGTGGCATGCCACAGGCGATCCGCGTGAGGCGGACGCCGGCCTCGCGGAGGCGGTCGGCGATGAAGTGCGCCGTGGCGTCGCCTTCGGCGGTGGGGTTCGTCGCGAGGATGACCTCGCGGATGCCGCCGCGAGCGACGCGGGCCTCGAGTTCTGCGATGCGCAGCTCCGCGGGACCGACTCCCTCGATCGGCGAAAGCGCGCCTCCGAGCACGTGGTAGTGGCCGGAGAAGCCGTGCGTCCGCTCGACGGCCGCCAGATCCGCGGGCTCCTCGACGACGCAGACCAGGGACGGGTCGCGTCTCGGGTCGCGGCACAGCGGGCACGGCGAGGTGTCGGTGAGATCGAAGCACTCGGAGCACAGGACGATCTCGCGCTTCATCCGCAGGATCGCATCGGCCAACTCGTGGGCCTGGGACTCCGGTGCCGAGAGCAGATGGAAGGCGAGGCGCTGGGCCGACTTCTCGCCGATTCCCGGCAGGCGCCGCAGGCTCGCCACCAGGCGCTCGATGGGGGGAGAGGTTCGCATGGGGCGTCAGGCGCCAGGCGCGCCGGGCACGAGGGCCAGCCGCTGCAGCTCCTCCTGGACCATCTGCTGCGCCCGGGAGAGGGCCGCGTTCACTGCCGCAGTGACCAGGTCCTGGAGGAGGGAGCGGTCGCCGCCGTCGTAGACGCCAGGCTCGATCCGGATCTCCGCGATGCGCAGGTCTCCCGTTGCGACGGCGGTCACCATGCCGCCGCCCGCCGAGGCTTCGACCCGCCGGCGTGCCAGCTCGCGCTGCGCCGACGCGAGCCGCGCTTGCATCGCCTGGGCCTGCTCCATCAGCTGCCGAAGATCGGGCTGCGTCATCGCGGGGGGCCAAGGGAACGGATCTCGACGATCTCTGCACCGAGGATCTCCCGAGCCGCGTTCACGGCCGGGTGTTGCAGGGCTTCGAGCTTGCGGCGCCGCGCGAGGTCATCGAGCTCGGCGCGCGGTGGGCTGCTCGGAGAGGGCGCATCGTGCTGCACCACCTCGACGCGCATCGGGCGTCCGAAGAAGCGCGCGCACGCCTCTTCGAGCGCTTCGGCCTTCGCCTGCAGCCGGGCGGCGGCGAAGCTGGCCGGGACTCCGATCCGCAGCCGGCCCGCGTCGCGCGCGAGGAGCGCCGCGTCTTCGAGGGGCGCGGCCAGGCTCGCGCTCTCGGCCTGCAGGAACCCGCGGAGCCGGTCCATGACCAGGGGCAGGGGGGCTCCTTCGGGAGGAGCACCCGCGAGCGCGCCCGCTGTGGCTCCTTCCATGGCGGCTTCCGGAGCGGCCTCGGAGCGGGGCGCCTCGTGGGTCCGTGGGCCCGGCTCGGCACGCCGCGCCGGCGCTCGGGGCGGGGGGCGCCGGGTGACGCTGTCGGGGCGGGGCACCTCGCCGCCTCCGCCCGTTCCGGGCCCCGGATCGGACCCTCCGGCAAGGCGCCGCTCGAGCGCGTCGAGCCGCGAGAGCAGGGCCGCCACGTCGTCGCCTGCCGGGAGCGTCGCGATCCGTACCAGCGCCATCTCGAGCACCGTGAAGGGCTGCGGCGCCCACGCGAGATCCTCCTGCTCGCGGAGCAGCGCGCGGAACATCCGCCGCAGCCGCAGCTCGTCGGCCCGGCCAGAGAGCTCGCGCATCTGCGCCAGGTCTGCGTCCGCCGCCTCGACGAGCCCCGGGGCATCGGGCGCGACCCGTAGCACCACCAGGTCGCGCAGGGTCCGGAGCAGCTCGCCGGCGAGGCGCCGGGCGTCGATCCCCGACTCCGCCGCCCGCGCGCAGGCCTCGAGGGCCGGGGCCGGGTTCGCGTCGATGCAGGCTTCGAGGATCGAGAGCAGGAGCCTCCGATCGACCAGGTCGAGGATGACCGCGACGCGCTCGTCGTCGACCGCGGTGCCACCCGCGGCGATGATCTGGTCGAGGAGGGTGAGGGCGTCGCGGAGCGATCCATCTCCCGCCCGCGCCACGGCAAGCAGGCTCGCCGCAGAGATCGTGACGGCCTCGGCCGCCACCACCTCCCGCAGCCGCGCGGCGATCTCGTCGGTGGGCAGGCGGCGCAGATCGTGACGCTGGCAGCGCGAGACCACCGTGAAGGGGATCTTCTCGGGGTTGGTCGTGGCGAAGACGAAGAGGCTCCGGGGGGGCGGCTCTTCGAGCGTCTTCAGCAGCGCGTTGAACGCCGGTGTCGAGAGCATGTGGACCTCGTCGACGACGAAGATCCGGTACTTGCCCGGCGACGGGGCGTAGCGGATGGCCTCGATCAGCTCGCGTACGTCGTCGACGCCCGTGTGGCTCGCGGCGTCGATCTCCTGGACGTCGGTGCTCGAGCCGCCGGCGATCTCGCGACAGGATGCGCACTCTCCGCACGGCGAGTCCGTCGGACCCTTCTCGCAGTTGAGGCAGCGTGCGAGGAGGCGCGCGAGGGTCGTCTTGCCTACGCCGCGCGGCCCCGTGAGCAGGAGGGCATGGGGCACCCGTCCCAGGCGGATGGCATTGCGGAGCGCCGTCGTGACGTGGCCCTGCCCAGCCACCTCGTCGAAGCTCTGGGGGCGCCACTTGCGGGCGAGAACCTGGTAGCTCAATCGGGACCCGGGGTTGGAGATGACCCGTGCGGAGACCCGGGATCGCAGGGCGCTCCCCCTCGCAACCGAAACCTCGCTACCGCTGCTTCCTTCCGGATCTGACGGGGTTCACGGGGCTCGTGATCGAGAGGGACCCTGCGATCGCGGGTCTCCGCACGGGCGCACCCCGACGGTATCACTCCGGGCCGGGGCGGGCACTCGGCGCAACGCCGCGCAATGCAAGAAAGTTCCCACTCGGCGTGCTCCGAGGCGTAGGCTGGTTTCCGTGCCGATCTCCGTGGGGGGGGACCGGGAGGCCTCCGCATGCGTCCGCTCCCTCCGCTCCGTCCGGTCGCGAAGGCGGCCGCGGTGCTGCTCACGGCCCTGCTGCCGCTCTTTGCGCCGCCCGCCGACGCCGCAGCTCCCTACACCGTCCAGCTCCACTCGCGACAGTTCGTGCCGCCGCCGGGCCTCTCGGGGACGCTCCCGTCCGGAAACCGGGTCCATGCCTTGGTGCAGTTCCACGGCTACCCGACCGGCGCCCAGCTCGGCGCCCTCCGGCAGCTCGGCCTCACGCTCCTCGTCCGCATCCCGGACCGCGCGTGGCTGGCGTCCTTCCCGCCGAGCGCCGCGACGACGCTGCTCGCGCATCCGGCGATCCGAGCGATCGTCGGGCTCGTACCGACCGACCGCGTCTCGGAGGCGCTCCGCAGTGGCGTCGACCCGCGGCTCGTCTTCCCCGACGGGTCCATCGCCGTCGAGATCCGCGTCTACGACGACGTCTCGATGGGTACGGCCCGCCAGCTGCTCTCGTCGATCGTCCAGATCCTCGCCGAGGACGACCGAACCCATACGTTCCTCGTGCGGGGCGCCATGGCGAACCTGCTGCTGATCGACGACCTCGAGTTCGTCCAGCTCATCGACGCAGTGCCGCCTCCGGCGGAAGAGGATCTCGACCAGACCCGGATCGACACCAACGCCAGCAACGTGCAGGTCGTCGAAGACGTGGTCGTCGCGGGTGCGATGACGGGAACGCAGCCCGGCGCTCCTTACGCGCTCGACGGAGAAGACGTGGTCGTCGCACAGTGGGAGAACCTGCGCCCCGATTCGTGTCACGCCGACTTCCAGGGACGGCTCCGATCGGACGCAACGACGATCGGCACTGCGCTTCGCGTGCGCTTCGGCGACAGCGACGGCGACGGCGCGCTCGACACGGACTGCAACGGCTCGAGCTATCAGGCCGCCGGAGACGCGACGATCGGCGATCATGCGACCCACGTCGCGGGCATCGTCCTCGGTAATGGCTCGCAGAGCGCCGCAGCCGGGGGCTCGGCCTCCAGTGGCGCGGAATGGCTCCCAACGCCCGTCTCTTCGCGTACCTGCGGCCCAATCTCGACACCGACGGTGACAACATCGCCGACGCGGCGCCCGTCGCCACCCACTCGTCGCAGTACGACGACGCGATCGCTCGTCTCGCGAAACTCTCGGTCAACTCCTGGGGGTACACGCACTGCCACCAGATCGGCGGCACCTGCTACGACCGGGGCGCAGAGCTCTACGACGACCTGATCACCGCCGTCGACGATCCGGACCGCAGCGAGGCGCTGTCGATCTTTGGATCTGCCGGCAACCAGGGGCCGGCGAGAAGTGCCGTCAACTGGGGAACCGTCCGGATTCCCAACAGCGCGAAGAACACGATCGAGGTGGGGAGCATCACCTCGGACCTCGTCGGCATACCGGCCCGCAACCAGCTCGTCTCGACGAGCAGCCGCGGGCCCGTCGATGACGGGCGTCTCAAGCCCGAGGTACTCGCCCCGGGCTCACAGGCCGGCGGCGCGGCCGGGAGCCTCGTCAACTCGACCGTGATGACGATCTTCACCGACGATGCCGCCGTTGCCGGAGTGTGCCCGGCGGGGCAGGGGAGCGGCTGCACGAGCGACGGCGCCTGCGGCGAACGGCACCGACGACTGCGGCGCCGGCGCGGGGTCGGCCCCTACGACAACCTGAGCGGCACCTCGATGGCGACTCCCGCCGCGACAGGCGCGGCAGCGCTCCTGGTGCAGCAGTTCCGTACGCGCGGCAGCGATCCGTGGCCCTCGACGGTGAAGGCGCTCCTCGTCCATACCGCCGTCGATCAGTGCTGCAGCGACGGCTCGGGCGTGGACGCCGACGGCGCCGGCCCCGACTACGCCTTCGGCTACGGCAAGATCGACGTGCAGGCGGCCGCCGACCTGCTGCGGGACGACCGCAACGGCCACGTCGTCGAGGCCGCGGGGTTCGGTGCTCCCGGGAGCTGTCCGACCGATGCGACGGTGCTCTGCGACCCGGACGGTGACGGCGACTCCGATGACGACGAGTACACCGTCGCGATCCCGGCCGGCGTCGCGAGCTGGCGTGCGACGCTCGTCTGGGACGACCTCTCCGTCGGCGGAAGCCTGCTGGCTCGCGGGGCGCCGGCCCTGGTCGACGATCTCGACCTCTTCCTGGTGGCGCCCGACGGAACCGTCACCCGCCCGTGGGTCCTCAATCCGGCGGCTCCGGCGAACGCGGCAACGCGCGGGCGCGACTCGCTGAACGTCGTCGAGGTGGTGGATCTCGCGAACCCGGTCTCCGGGAACTGGACGATCCACGTGCGGCCGACGATCATCGCTCCGCCGTCGGATCTGCTCCCGCCCCAGCGGTACACCCTCATCTATCAGAGCGTGCAGCCGGACGTCATGATCCAGGACTACGCCGGCGACGACGGAGGGGTGCCGTCGGTGGTCGAGGGACCCGACGGCTGGACTCCCCAGCGCTACTGGCAGACCCCCGAGATCACCATCGAGGGCGGCGAGGCCATCGATCCGGGAGAGGAGAAGGTGCTCCACGTGGCCGTCACGAATCGCGGCAACGTGGCGGTGGAGAATGCCGTCGTCCAGCTCTACTGGACCAACTCGAACATCGGCCGCGACTGGCCGGACTACCTGGCGAACCCGATGGGCGCCTGCATCATCGCCGCGCTGGCTCCGGGGGAGCGAAGCGACCCCGCGGACTGCGAGATCCGCTACACCTGGAACATGGCCGACCTCGTGATCGGCGACGACGGCAGCGCCCACGTCTGCCTGCTCGCCACCGTGACCGCCGTCGGCGACGGCATCACCTTCCCGGGCTACGCGAGCGTCCTCGCCCTCGGCGATCCCGAACCCGAGCCCCGACTACGTTCCCTGGGACAACAACCTTGCGCAGCAGAACGTCGCCGACGAGTTCACCGACACCGAAGACGGAACGCTCGACTTCGAGGTGCACAACCCGAGCAACCAGGGTACGCGGCAGATCGAGATCGTCGCCGACGCGACGGGCCTTCCCCCTGGCTGGAGCTACCAGATCCTGCCTCAGGGAGCGATCCCCGTTCCTCCGCTCGGAACCGTTCTCGCCCGCGCGCGGATCGTGCCGCCGCCGGGAGCGCCGCCCGGCGCCACCGGAAGGCTGGTGCTCCAGGGGCGCGATCTCGCGAGCGGGAGCCTCATGCTGGGCGGCGTGACCTTCGACCTGCACGTCGGCTCCCCGGACGGCGACGGTGACGGTGTGAAGGACGCGGACGACAACTGTCCCGACGTTGCCAATGCGGGCCAGGCCGATACCGATTCGGACGGCGTCGGCGACGCCTGCGACAACTGCGTCACCCGCGCCAACCCCGATCAGCGCGATACCGACGGCGATGGCCACGGCAATGCATGCGACGGCGACTTCGACGGCGACGGCATCGTCAACTTCCGCGACCTCGCCCAGATGAAGAGCGTCTTCTTCACGAGCAACGCGCATGCGGACCTGAACGGCGACGGCGTCGTCAACTTCGCCGATCTGGCGCTGCTGAAGGACTGGCTTCTTCCTGCCGCCGGGGCCGTCGGCCGGAGCACCGTGAACGCGAGCGACCGGCGGCGAGAGGCAGGACCCCTGTTCGAACGCGCTGCGCGCGACCCGGAAGGCCTCGCCCTCGACGACGGCACGCGACGGCGCAGCTGGGCAGAGCTGGCCGACCGCTGCGCACGCATCGCGCGCTTCCTTCGCGAGAGCGCCGGCCTGGCGGCGACCGATCGTGTGGCGGTGCTGATGGAGAGCCGCGCCGAGGCCGTCGAGCTGGTGATCGGGGCGGTCCTGGCGGGCGTGTGGGTCGTCCCCGTGAACTGGCATCTGGCGCCCGACGAGGTGGCGCACGTGCTCCGCGACAGCGACGCGAAGCTCGTGGTGACCGACTCGCGCTTCGAGGGCCTCGCCAGGGCCTCCGGCGCCCGCGAGGTGCTGCTCGCGGGAGACGACCTCGATCGAGCGCTCGCGAGCGCATCGGACGCCCCTCCGGACCTCGCGGGGCCGGCCGGAGCGACACTCATCTACACGAGCGGCACCAGCGGCCGGCCGAAGGGCGTCCTGCGCGCGCGGCCTTCGACCCTCCGCGACGCGCTCGCCCAGCAGCAGGCGGCCGGCCGCAGGATCGGCCTCGACGGGGCCGGGCCTCATCTGGTGACGGGCCCCCTCTACCACGCCGCGCCGCTGCTCTTCGCGATCTACGACCAGGCCAACGGCGCCCCGATGATCGTGATGCCGCGCTGGGACGAGCGCGCGGCCCTCTCGCTCCTCGCCGAGCGCGAGATCGCGCACACCCACCTGGTGCCGACCATGTTCGTGCGGCTGCTGCGGCTCCCGCCCGAGGAGCGCGCCGCCTTCCGTGCGCCGAGACTTTCGCTGGTGCTGCACGGCGCGGCGCCCGTCGGAATCGACGTGAAGCGCCGCATGATCGACTGGTGGGGCCCGATCCTGGTCGAGTACTGGGGAGGGACCGAGGGCGGCGTCACGACGACGGTCGATTCCCACGACTGGCTCGCGCATCCGGGGACCGTCGGCCGCGCGCTGCCCGGTTTCGAGGTGTTCGCCGTGGACGACCAGGCGCAGCGCCTCGCTCCCGGCGCCGAGGGCCTGCTGTGCGCGCGGAGCGAGGCGCAGGCCCGACCCTTCGAGTACCTCGGCGACGCGGTGAAGACTTCGGCGGCCTACGTCGCTCCCGGTGTCTTCACCCTCGGCGACGTGGGGCGCGTCGACGAGGGCGGCTGGGTGTACCTCACCGACCGCAAGTCGAACATGATCATCTCGGGCGGCGTGAACATCTACCCGGCGGAGGTCGAGCGCGTATTGGCGCAGCACCCCGCAGTGGCCGACGTCGGGGTCTTCGGCGTTCCCGACGAGGAGTGGGGAGAGACCGTTCGCGCCGCCGTCGAGCTGGTACCCGGGATGAATCCTTCGCCCGAGCTGGCCGGCGAGCTGCGCACCTTCGCACGGGAGCGCCTTGCCGCCTACGAGGTGCCGCGCGCCATCGACTTCGAGCCGAGCCTGCCGCGCGACACGACCGGCAAGCTCTACGTCCGCCGCCTGCGCGAGCGTCACGTTCCGGCGCTGAAGCGCTAGGGGCAGGACCGGCGACGATTCGCACCTCGCTCCGCCTGCGCGGGCGACTCGCTCCGAACGAGAATGTCGTCGCGCACATCATGCCCCGGTTCGACGGGATCGCGCGCGAAGTCCGCAAGTCGCTGTGGGATCCAGTCGAGAAGGACGAGGTGCTCGTGGTCGTGGAGGGAAACGAGAGCCTCCATCCCTACGAGGTTCGCTCGCGGATCTCGGGCACCGTGATTGCCAAGGATGTCACACCGGGCGAGGCTGTTTCGAGCGCGCGCGAGATGTTCGTCGTGGCCGATCTGCGAACCGTGTGGGCCGACCTCGACGTCCATCGCCCGGACTTCCCCGCGCTGGCCGTTGGGCAGCCCGTCGAGATCGACGGAGGGGAGGGCCTTCCGCCGGTGATGACGACGATCTCGCGCCTCTCCCCGATTGGATCGCTCACTTCGCAGACGATGCTCGCCCGTGCCGCGGTTCCGAACCCGACCGGGATCTGGCGGCCCGGACTGTTCGTGACGGGAGAGGTTACGACGGGGAGTGACGCAGGTGCCGGTTGCGGTACGTGCCGAGTCGATCCAGAGCCTCGGTCGCTTCGACGTGGTCTTCGTGCGGGTGGGCGACGTCTTCGAGGCGCGCCCGGTCCTGATCGGAACGCGGGACCGTGCCCACGTGCAGATCCTTTCCGGAGTCGTGGCCGGAGATTCCTACGCCGCAGTCAACAGCTTCGTCTTGAAGGCGGATGTCGGCAAGGGCGGCGCGACACACGATCACTAGGAGGCCTCGTGCTCGAACGCATCCTCCGCTTCTCGCTCCGCGAGCGCTGGGTCGTACTCGGTGCAACGCTCGGAATGGCGCTCCTCGGGATCTTCAGCTTTCAGCAGCTTCCCATCGATGCCGTCCCCGACATCACGAACGTACAGGTCCAGATCAACACGGAAGCCCCGGGCTCCTCGCCGCTCGAGACCGAGCGGCGGATCACCTTTCCGGTGGAGAACGCCCTCGCCGGCATCCCAGGCCTCGAACATACGCGGTCGATCTCGCGCTATGGCCTCTCGCAGGTGACCGCCGTCTTTCGCGACGGAACGGACATCTACTTCGCTCGGCAGCTCGTGAACGAGCGGCTCTCCGGTGTCGACCGTGTCCTTCCCCCGGGCCTCCATCCCGAACTCGGCCCAATCGCTACCGGGCTCGGCGAGATCTTCATGTTCACCGTCGAGCCGGAGGCAGGCGTCACCGAGGTCGATGGGATGCCGGTGACGCAGACCCTGCTCCGGACTCTCCAGGACTGGGTCGTGAAGCCGCTCGTCCGCACCGTACCAGGGGTGATCGAGGTCAACACCATCGGAGGCTTCGTCCGGCAGATCCACGTGACGCCACGACCGGAAGCCCTGGCGGGTCTCGGCTTCGGATTCGACGATCTCATGGAAGCGCTGGCCCGGAACAACGCCAACGTCGGGGCGGGCTACGTCGAGCGCAACGGAGAACAGATCCTGATCCGAGTCCCGGGGCAGGTGGGAACGCTCGAGGACCTTCGGAACATCGTCCTTGGCCATCGTGACGGCGTTCCGATCCAAGTCCGGCAGGTGGCGGAGGTCCTGGAGGGCTCCGAGCTTCGTACCGGTGCGGCTACCGAGAACGGCCGCGAAGTCGTGCTCGCAACCGTTTTCATGCTGATGGGCGAACAGTCGCATGCGGTTGCCCGGCGGGTGAGCGAGCGGCTCGACGACGTGAATCGCATCCTGCCGGAGGGGATCGAGACGCGAGCGGTCTACGACCGCACCACCCTCGTCGACCGGACCATCGAGACCGTGCGGAAGAACCTCGTCGAGGGCGCGATCCTCGTGATCGTCGTCCTCTTTCTCTTGCTCGGGAACGTCCGGGCAGCGGTTCTCACGGCCCTCGTGATTCCCCTCGCGATGCTCTTCACGGCGACGGGCATGGCTACGGCGGGGATCAGCGGAAACCTCATGAGCCTGGGGGCGCTCGATTTCGGACTCATCGTCGACGGGACCGTGATCCTCGTCGAGAACTGCATCCGCCGCCTCGCCGAGGAGCAGCATCGGAGGGGAGGGCGGCTGTCGCTGCGCGATCGCGTCGAGCTGGTGTACGAGGCGTCACGCGAGGTGGTCCGGCCGAGTGTGTTCGGGGTCGCGATCATCACCATCGTCTACTTCCCCATCCTCGCCCTGACCGGCGTCGAGGGGAAGATGTTCCGGCCGATGGCACACACGGTGATCCTCGCGCTGACGGCGTCGCTCGTCCTGTCGGTCACCTTCATTCCCGCCGCCGCGGCGCTGGTCCTCGGCGGTCGCATTTCCGAGAGGGAAAATCCGCTGATGCGTGCCGGACGCCGCGCCTACGCACCGCTCCTCGACGTCGCGCTGCGCCGGCCGGTTCCCATCGTCTTGGTGGCCGTCGTGTTGTTCGCTGGAAGTCTGTTCGGCGCGTCCCGGATGGGAACGGAATTCGTGCCGAGCCTCGACGAAGGAGACGTCGCGGTTCACTCGCTTCGGATTCCCGCTACGAGCCTATCCCAGGCCATCGAGATGCAGCATGTGGTGGAGAAGCGGTTCCTGGAGTTTCCCGAGGTGTCACTCGCATTCTCGAAGATCGGAACGGCCGAAGTTGCCACCGATCCGATGCCGCCGAGCGTGGCAGACGGCTTCGTGATCCTGAAGCCGAGGCACGAATGGCCGGACCCGGAGAAGCCGAAGGCGGTGCTCGTGCGAGAGATGGAGGAGGCCGCCCTCTCGATCCCTGGGAACAGCTACGAGTTCACGCAGCCGATCCAGATGCGTTTCAACGAGCTGCTCTCCGGGGTGCGGAGCGACGTGGCCGTAAAGGTCTTCGGCGACGACATGGAGGTGTTGCGCGAGATCGCAGAGCGGATCGCCGACGTCGTGGCTGGGGTGCCGGGCGCTTCGGACGTGAAGGCCGAGCCCGTGACGGGGCTACCGATGTTGAGCATCGACGTCGATCGGGACGCGATCGCGCGTTTCGGGATCAACGTGGCCGATGTCCAGGAGACCGTGGAGGCCGCAGTGGCCGGACGCAAGGCGACTCAGTTCTTCGAAGGCGACCGTCGGTTCGACGTGATCGTGCGTCTCCCCGAGGAGATCCGCAGCGATCTCGATGCGCTCGGGCGACTTCCGATCGCGCTGCCGGCCGCGGAGGCTGATCCCTCTCGGATCACCGCTCTCTCGCATCGCCGGCTTGGCTACGACGGAGAAAGCGCGCCTTCGTTCATTCCTCTCCGGAACGTCGCGACGATCGAGATCGCAGAGGGACCCAACCAGATCAGCCGTGACAACGGGAAGCGACGGGTCGTGGTGACGGCGAACGTCCGGGGGCGCGACCTCGGGTCGTTCATCGAAGAAGCCGAAAGAGCGGTTCGCACCGAGGTCGAGCTTCCGGCCGGCTACTGGACGCGCCTCGGTGGGCAGTACGAACAGATGCTCTCGGCGGCGCGCAGGCTGTGGGTCGTCGTGCCGTTGTCGCTTGCCCTCATTCTCGCACTACTGATCGGAAGCTTCGGCTCTGCCCGTCTCGCGTTGGTCGTCTTCAGCGGCGTTCCGCTCGCGCTCACGGGGGGAATCGCGGCGCTTTGGCTCCGCGAGATTCCGATCTCGATCTCTGCCGGCATCGGCTTCATCGCTCTCTCCGGCGTCGCCGTGCTCAATGGGCTCGTTCTGGTCTCGAGAATCGACCGCGCGTGGCGAGAAGGGACGCCCTGGATCGACGCGATCCGTACGGGGGCGCTCTCGCGCCTGCGCCCCGTGCTGATGACGGCGCTCGTCGCGTCGCTCGGATTCGTTCCGATGGCCACCGCGACTGGGACCGGCGCGGAGGTGCAGCGTCCGCTCGCGACCGTGGTGATCGGCGGAATCCTGTCATCGACGGCGCTCACCCTGCTGGTCTTGCCGGCTCTGCTGCGGCTCGCCGCGTCGCGGTCTAGGCGCCTGCCGTAGAGTGCGCCACCCGCTCGACCTCGACGCGGGTCCCCCGGTCGCTGCACCCCGGCTGCTGCATCATCACCATGGGTTGCAGGTGGAAGTAGCCGCCGGCGAGTTGAACCGGATTGAGTGGGCTCGGCGTGAGCGCATCGATCGAGGCGCCCCCGCGGAACTGGAACTGCTCCCAGGCGTGGTAGACGATCAGCTGGCCCGGCCGGACGGCTCCGGACGGCAAGGCCACCGCCTCGCAGGCGCCGAGGTCGTTGAAGACGCGGACGTGGTCGCCGTCGCGGATGCCGCGGGCCTTCGCGTCGATCGAGTTCAGGTACACCACCGGCTCGCCTCGCTGGAGCCGAAGCAGGGGCGCGTGGTCCCGCCAAGCCGCGTGGATCGACCAGCGATTGTGGCCACTCGTCATCTGGAGCGGCCAGTTGCCGCCGATGGGCGGGTTGGCCTTGTGCACTGGCAGCACCTCTCCGAGCTCCTCGAAGAGCGGATGGTCGATGTAGAACTGGAGACGGCGGGTGAGCGTCGGCCAGGGGATCTTCTTTTGCACGTGCCAGCTGTTGGCGACGATGGTCTCGTTCGGCTCGATGTCCGCCGAGTTGCCGATGTGGACCACGCCGGTTCCGACGGCGGTGAAGCGCTCGAAGCCCTTCGCCGAGAGCGTCTCCCAGTCGACGCCGTTCAGGTTCGTCGTGATCGCGAGCAGCTCATCGAGGAGCGCACGCGGGTTCTTCTCGGTGAAGCGCCCCTGGAACGTGAAGTCGTCGTAGCACTCGTCGAGGCGGCGCTCGCCGCCGTGACGATCGGAGTAGGTGGTGATGCCACGCGCTTTCGCCCGCTCCTGGATCTTCGCGAGGAGCAGACAATGGAACTCCCAATCCGTTTTCGAATCGCCGATTGGGCGGACGGCCTCGAGAGTCGGGTGGCTGAACGGGGCGAGGCCCGAAGACCAGGCGATGTCGTCTTTCTCGTAGTAGCCCGCTGCAGGCAGGACGTAGTCGCTGTAGCGGGCCGTGTTGCTCATTCGCGAATCCACCGTCACCAGCAGGTCGAGCTTCGGGAGCAGGTGCTCGATCAGGCGGTGGTAGCTGCGTACGCGCCGGAGCGCGTTGCCCCCGACGGCGAAGAAGAGGCGGGGTGGCACCTCGGGAACGAACTGCCACCCGTTGGCGACGGCCTCGCGGAGGTACTCGTCGAACTCGCGCGGAAGCCCGGGGTCCCACCGCCGGGCGCCGCCGTAGAGGTCCGCAAGCCCGCCATGCCGGTAGTGGAAGAGGGCGGTTGCGACGAGCTGCCCCCGAGCGTACTCCCGCCGTGCGAAGTGATGGATGATCATCTCGTCGGAGTATCCGGAGAGCTTCAAGCGGAGGACTTCCGGTGCCGCTTCGAGCGCCAGGAGGGCGACGGCGATCCGGGGTGCGTACTTGCCGCTGGCTGCCGTGAGCGGATCGGCCCCGGAGACCGAGAGCATCGGAACCGCCGAGTAGCCGGCGCCCTTCCTGCCGAAATGGCCGGCCAGGGCGAAGACGAGCAGGACGCTCCGCTCCATCTCGAGGCCGTTGTAGAATTTGCCGAGATTGGTCTGGCAGACGTTGGAGCAAGCCCGGGCGCGGGCGATCCGCCGCGCGAGGGAGCGGACCTGTGAGGCGCGGACCCCGGTGATCGCCTCGGTCCGTTCCGGTGTGTACTCTGCGAGGCTCGCCGCGAGACGCTGGAACACGGTCGTGACCTGCACCCGGCCCGACCTCGTCTCGACGTCGAATGTGCCCGTGAGAGCGGGCACGATCTCCCCCAGCGAGAGGTTTCGCTTCGGTGCCTCGGCGATGGATCCGGTCTTCGTGTCGAAGACGTGGAAGACGTCGTCGGCAGCCTCTGGGTCGACGTCGCTGCCTCGCAGGAACCGTCCGTCGTCGGTGCGAACGAGGAGAGGCATGTCGGTCTGCTCGGCCATGAAGCCTGACGCGTAGAGCTTCTCTTCGACGATGACCTGCGCCAGGGAAAGAGCCAGCGCGGCGTCGGTTCCGATCCCGACGGGGACCCATTCGTCAGCATGGATCGCCGAGGGGCTGAAGTCGGGGGCGACGCAGACGACGTGGGCCCCCTTGTACCGGGCCTCGGTGATGAAGTGGGCGTTCGGGATGTGGGTGTAGATCGGGTTTCCGCCCCAGATGAGGATCACGTCACTGTGGAGGAGATCGTCCATCGAGCTGGTGAAGATGATCTTGCCGGTGGTCGTCGTGACGCCGGGCGCGTGGTCACCCATCTCGGCGGTGTTCTCGAGAATCGGCGTATCGAGGAGATACGCGCTCCGGGTCAGGCCGAGCGCATGGCAGCCGTTGCTCGACGCCGAGCCGAGATCCCAGTAGATCGACCCGGGGCCTGCCTCGGGAGAGGTGATCGCGGCGATGAAGGCGTCGGCGATCCCTGTGAGCGCTTCATCCCACGACACGCGTTTCCAGCGGCCCTGCCCGCGCTCGCCGACCCGCTTCAGGGGGACGGTGAGGCGCGCCGCGTCGTACATCCGGTCGCTGTAGCACGCTCCCTTCTGGCAGCCGCGGGGGTTGAAATCGGGAAGGTCTGGCGTCGTCTGCGGGTACGTCGCGAGCTGCTCCTCGCGCCAGACGATCCCGTCCTTCACGTAGACGTTCCACGCACAGCGCTGATACCCGCAGTTGGCGTAGTGGGTGCCCTTGACGACCCGGTCCCAGGTCCACTGCCGGCGGTAGACGTCTTCGAAGCCTGCGTAGTCGATCCCGGGGGCTCCCGGCGAGGCCGCGACGGCGCCAACCGGCTCGGTCTCTGCCGGACGGAGCCGAAGGAGCGCCAGCGCGGCTACCGAGCTGGCGCCGAGGAGGAAGCTCCGTCGGGTGATGGGCCGCACCAACGTGCCTCCCGAGAAGAGTCCGAGACGGGACTCCGGGTCGGACGCCTGTCCGGTCTACCGGTCAGGACGAAACCGACGCTAGGGACGCTGCGGCGCGTCCGCGCGTCCGGCGCGGCCCGATCGCTGGTCGATTCCGGTCAGCGCGGCCGGCGTTTCCCGCCGCGAGGCGCCCTGCTCCGTGCGCCCGTGCCTGCGAAGCGGCACCTTCCGGACGTGCCGTCTCCCCCTCCCAGGACCGGGGCATACGGGTCGCTGAACGTGTTGCTTCCGCTGCTCGAACACCTCGCCGATGAGGGGTTCGATCCGCGAGACGTGCTGGCGCGTGCGGCGATCCCGGCTTCCGTGCTCGACGACGCCGGAGTCCGGCTTCCGCAGGACCGGCTCGAGGCGCTCTGGCTCGCGGCGGTCGATCTCACGGGTGATCCTGCCGTCGCGCTCCGCACGTCGACGCGGGTCCGGCCGAGCACGCTCGGTGTGATCGGACACCTCGCGCTCGTCAGCGAGTCGGGGCGGTGCGCCTTCGAAGTCGTGAGAGGGCTCACTCCCCTGCTCTGGGAGGGCGTCGAGTGCGACCTCGAGTGCGACACCGACGCCGCCTTCATCCGATGCCGCTCCGGGAGCGACCATCCCACGAGTCGGCTCACGACCGAGTATGCGGTCGGGCTCATGGTGTCGATGGGCCGGGCGTTCGGATCGGTCCGGCTCGACCCCCTCGAGGCGAGGTTCTCCTTCGCGCCGCCGGACTACGCGGAGCAGTACGAGGAGATTCTCCGCCTCCCGGTGCGCTTCGGAACGGGGGAGGATGGGGTCCTGTTCCCGATTGCGATGCTCGACGGGTCCAATCCTTCCGCAGATGCCGCTCTTCGCCATCTTCTCGAACAATACGCTGCAGACCAGCTGGCGAGGACGCTCTCCAACGCTCCCCTCTCCCGGCGCGTTCGCGCGTGCATTCTCTCCGATCTGCGAGGGGGGCGTTTCGGCGCCGATGCCGTCGCTGCGCGGCTCGCGCTGAGCGCCCGGACGCTCCGCAGGAGGCTCCACGAGGAGGGGACGAACTTCCAGGAGATCCTCGACGACGTGCGTACCGAGCTGGCGCGCCGGTATCTCTTCGAAGAGCGCCGGGCGGTGGGAGAGGTTTCGTTCCTGCTGGGCTTCTCGGATCCGAGCGCGTTCACGAAGGCCTTTCGCCGGTGGACAGGACGAGCGCCCGCCGATCTGGCAGCGACGGCGCTCCGACCTCGGCGCCTGGCTCCTGCGATGCGGCTTCGCCAGGATCGGCGATGAATGAGACGTGTCCGCCGTCAGGCCGACGGACGCGCCATCGGGTCGTCGACGAGGTCCGGGACGGAGGCGCCGTGCGCTCGCTGGATGTCTCGGACGAGCCACTCGAGGCGGTCGTTGCCCCAGTAGCGCTGGTCGCGCCAGGCGAAGAATGGAACGCCGAAGATCCCGTCCTCCCGGGCCTGGAGCATCCCGAGGCCGACGCGCTGGTGCAGGGCCGGGTCGCCGGCGGCTCGGACGACCGCGTCCGGGTCGAGTCCACAGCGTGCGCCGACGTCGCGCAGCGTCTCGTCGGCGCCGACGTCGCGTGAGTCACAGAAACGCGCCGCGAAAACGCCGCGGGCGAATGCGTCGGCCTCGTTCGAGTCGGATGCAAAAACCCACGCAGCGTGCGGCCGCATCCAATCCGTTTTCACGTCGCCGCCCCATGTGAAGGGGGGGAGCCCGTATTCGCGCGCGATGCGTGCAGCGTCGCGGGCGATGTAGGCGAGCTTCGCCGGGACGGCCGCCGGGTCGTTCGGGTAGTCCGGCGGCGGGAAGACCGGGATCGGCTGGATCGTGACGGGAAGCCCATGGAAGGCACGTCCGGCGCGGTGATGGGCGAGGAACGCGTAGGGGCTCCGGAAGCTGAAGTAGAAGCGGACGGTGTCCATGGCGGCGGCTCCACGTCTGGGTGAGTGATCCGGGGCGCCATCACGGTGGGGCAGGGGCCCGAGCGGCGCCAGTCCGCTCGCCGGGGGCGGGCGCCTGATGTACACAAGCGGGCGCCAAGGCATCGAGGGGGGGTGACCTTGCTCCGCAAGCTCCTGCCGAAGAAGAGCGAGTTCTTCGCACTGTTCTCGCGTCATGCCGCGCTCGGCGTCGAGGGCGCTCGGCTGCTCGTGGCGCTGTTTTCCGACCTGCGCAGGGTCGAGGAGCAGTCGCTCCGCATCCGTGAAGTCGAGCACCAGGCCGACGACGTCTGCCAGCAGACGATGGAGCTTCTCCACAGCTCGTTCATCACGCCCATCGAGCGCGCGGACATCCACGACATCTCGAGCCGTCTCGACGACATCATGGATCACATCGAAGCGACCGCGCAGAAGCTCTGGCTCTACGAGATCACGGTGGTGACGCCGGAAGCGCCGGACATGTCGGAGCACCTCCTGCGTGCCACGGAGGCCGTGAAGGCGACGATCGACGCGCTCTCCGACCTGCGCGACGCCAACCGGATCCGGGCGCTCTGCAGCGAGGTGAAGGCGGTGGAGAAGGAGAACGACCGCCTGCTAAGGCGCGCCACTGCGCGGCTGTTCAAGGAGGAGCAGGACCCGAAGATGCTCATCAAGTGGAAGGAGATCTACGAGAACATCGAGGATGCGGTCGACCGCTGCGAGGACGTCGCGAACGTCGTCGAAGGGGTGGTTCTCGAGAACGCCTGATGGAGCTCACACTCGTCGCGGTCGTCGTGATCGCACTCATCTTCGACTATACGAACGGATTCCACGACGCTGCGAATGCCGTGGCGACGTCGATCTCGACCCGGGCAGTGCCGCCCAACATCGCGCTCGCCGGGGCCGCCGTGCTCAACATCGCGGGGGCGATGGTCTCGACCCACGTGGCCGCGACGCTCGCGGGAGGCATCGTCGAGTCGAGCGCCGTCACGTCGCCGGTCATGCTCGGAGGGCTGGTGGGCGCCATCGCGTGGAACCTGCTGACGTGGTGGTGGGCGCTCCCGTCGAGCTCCTCTCACTGCCTGATCGGCGGAACGGCGGGCGCGGTTCTCTCGACTGCCGGCACCGACTCGGTCAAGTGGAACGGAATCCTGCACAAGGTCCTGATTCCCACGCTCGAGGCGCCGCTGATGGGGTTCGTGATGGGCGTGCTCATCATGATCGCGCTCCTCTGGGGCTTCCGTCTGGCGCATCCCGGCCCCCTCAATCGCCGCTTCCGGGTGGCGCAGCTGTTCTCGGCTTCGCTGATGGCCTTCAGCCACGGCTCGAACGATGCGCAGAAGACGATGGGCGTGATCACGCTCGCCCTCTTCGCCGGCGGTGCCATCCCATCGATCGACGTTCCGTTTTGGGTGAAGCTCGCCTCGGCGCTCGCCATCGGCCTTGGAACCTACGCCGGCGGCAAACGCATCATCCGGACCCTCGGCATGCGGCTCGTGAAGCTCTCACCGGTACACGGGTTCGCGGCCGAGACCTCCGCATCGGCGGTGCTCCTCGGCGCCGCGTACATGGGCTTTCCGATCTCGACGACGCACGTGATCACGACGTCCGTGATGGGCGTCGGTGCGACGCAGCGCCTTTCGGCCGTGAAGTGGGGCCTTTCGCTGAACATCTTCGTGGCATGGATCATCACGCTGCCGGCGTCGGCACTGATGGGCGCCGTGTGCGCGAGGGTCGCGCTGGTGATTGCGGGATCGGCCGGCGCACCCTGACCTGGGGCCCGCGCGGCCCCCTCCGGAGCGCGCGCTATCGGCTGGCGGAGTCGGGCGCAGGCCAGCCGTTGCCGCCGCGCGAGGCGGCGACGAGCAGGGCGACGAGGGCGGCCTCGACGGCGATGAAGGCGCCGGCGAAGTCGGCGCCGTGGAGGGCCCACGCGACGATCCGGCCGGTGGCGGCGAGCGCGAAGGCGCCGGCCGGCACGAGGAGGAGCCGGGCGCGGCCGGGGCGCGTACCGAGCAGCATGGTCGCGCCGGCGACGAGGAAGAACGCACCGAGATCGCCGATCTGGGTACTGCGGCCGACGCCATCGAGAAGCGGCATCCCGAGCCCCTCCGCGACGCGGGCCGGAAGGGCCCACCACAGGATTCCCTGCAGAACGAAGAGCGCCCCGACCATCGCCGTCACGAGGCGTAGCAAGGGGAGGTGAAGTGTGCTCATTCGCGCAGCGCGGCGCGAAGCCGGGACGCGGCGTCGAGGACGGCCTCCTGGCCGCGCGGGATGACGGCGGCCATGCTGAAGAAGCCGTGGATCATTTCGTCGTATCGTGTATGCGAGACCGTGACGCCCGCGTCGCGCAGGCGCGCTGCGTAGGCTTCGCCTTCGTCCCGGAGAGGGTCGAACTGTGCGGTGATCACGTGTGCGGGGGGAAGGTCCGAGAGGTCCTTCGCCCGCAGCGGCGACGCGGTGAACTCGTCGCGCTGGGAGTGGTCCGGCACGTAGTGATCCCAGAACCAGCGCATGTCGTCGCGGGCGAGGAGGTAGCCCTCGGCGTTCTCGCGGTACGAGGTGCGGTCGAAGTCGTGGTCGGTCACGGGATACACGAGGAGCTGGTGCCGTAGGCGCGGGCCGCGGCGCTCGCGGCAGAGGAGCGCGACGACCGCCGCCAGGTTGCCGCCGGCGCTGTCGCCGCCCACCGCCAACGAATCCGCATCGCCGCCGAAGCTGCGGGCATTCTCCGCCGCCCAGCGCGTGGCGGCATGGCAGTCCTCCGCAGCAGCGGGGTGGCGGCTCTCTGGAGCGAGGCGGTAGTCGACGGAGACGACCGTGCAGCCGGCCGCGTTGGCGAGCGACCGCAGCAAGGCGTCGTGGCTGTCGAGGCTTCCGATCACCCAGCCTCCGCCGTGGAAGTAGACGAGTACCCCTCGCGCGTCCTTCGGCCCGTAGATGCGGATCGGGATCTCCCCCGCCGGTCCGGGAATGCGGAGGTCGTCGACCCGGGCCACCGGCTCTCCCGGCAATGGAAGCCGCAGGCTCTCGAACATCTCGCGCGCCTTCTGCGGTGTCATGCTCGTGAGGGGCGCGGGGGCCTGCGAAGCGATGACGTCGAGGAGCGAGCGGACGATGGGGTCGAGGGGCATGGCACCTCCGGTGCGGGAACGGCGAGTTGCGCATGTGTTGCACGAGGAGAGGCCGGTTTCCCCGCGGCATGGTAGAAGAAGGCATGCCGACCGCCCTCTCCCCCCTCGCTCTCGCCCTCACGCGCCGCCGCTTCCTCGGGCTCATGGCCGCGAGCGCGGCCTTCGGCGTCTCGGGCTGCGATCTCGGGGTGCCTCGCCTTCCGGGCTATCCCTTCACGCTGGGTGTCGCGTCGGGCGATCCGCTCCACGACCGGGTCGTCCTCTGGACGCGCCTCGCTCCCGACCCGCTCGCGCCCGATGGCCGCGGCGGCATGCCGGCGGTTCCGGTCCCCGTCTACTACGAGATCTCGAACGACGAAGGGTTCCGCTCCACCGTGCGGATCGGCGCGGCGACGGCGCATCCCGATCTCGCCCACTCGGTCCATGCGGACGTCGAGGGTCTCGAGCCCGGCCGCTGGTACTACTACCGCTTCTGGGCGCCGGGCTTTGTTAGCCCAACCGGCCGGACGCGGACGCTTCCCGCTCCCGGAGAGGCGCCCGCCGTGTTCCGGATGGCAAGTGCCACGTGCCAGCAGTACGCGAACGGCCATTACACCGCCCACGCTGCGCTCGCGGCAGAGGATCTCGACCTCGTCGCGTTCCTCGGCGACTACATCTACGAGGGCGGCAACACGGGGCCGGTCCGTTCGCACGACGGTCCTCGGATTCGCGACCTCGCCGGCTACCGCAACCGCTATGCGCTCTACAAGGGCGATCCGAACCTGCAGGCGTCGCACCATGCCTTCCCGTGGATCGTCACCTGGGACGACCACGAGGTGTCGGACAACTACGCAGGCGACTTCTCCGGATCGACGGCGATGCAGACTGCCACCTTCCTGGCGCTGCGCGCAGCCGCCTACCAGGCGTGGTACGAGCACATGCCCGTGCGGCTCGCACCGCCCGCCGGCGCGTCGCTCCGCATCCATCATCAGCTCGCCGTGGGAGATCTGGTGCAGCTCTTCGTCCTCGACACGCGGCAGTACCGGACGAGACAGGAGTGCGGAACCGGGAGCGAAGGTGTCCCGTGTGCAGGCTTCCCGAGCCCCGAGGGCGACATGCTGGGCGCGGAGCAGGAGGCATGGCTCCTGGCCGGGCTCGGCGCGTCGGCGGCACGCTGGAACGTGCTCGCGCAGCAGGTGCAGTTCGCCCCGAAACCGCTCGGGGTCTTCGTCAGCTTCGATGCGTGGGACGGCTATCCCTTCGCACGAGACCGGATTGCCGCGTTCCTTCGTGCCCGCGAGGAGCGCAATACCGTGGTGCTGACGGGAGACCTCCACGCCTCGGTCGTCGCCTGGGTTCCGGGAACGCCGCCGGGGCCGCCTTCGAGCTACGCCGACCCGGTGGCGGCCGAGTTCCTGGCCACGGGCATCAGCTCGGGGCAGCTCGATCCAGCTACCCACGCCGTTCTCGAGGTGGGATACCGGACGCTCCCCAACATGGTGCACTACGAGGCGCTCTGGCACGGCTACGTACGGCACGAGATCGGCCGCGACACCTGGCGGGCCGACTACCGTTCGGTCGAAACCGTGTCGGAGCCGACGTCGCCCGTGTTCACCTCGGCGAGCTTCCTGGTCGATCGGGGGAACCCGGTTCCGCAGAAGGTCTGACACGCAATCCACGGCAATCCGGGCCTCGGCGCGAGCCTGCCCATCCGCAGCGGTCTTGCGTAGAAGGCCGTCGCTCCATTCTGGCCCACTTCCACCCGTGAAGTAGCTTCCACCTTCATGAACCCCCAGGGCTCTTCGCTCCGTCCGGGTCCCCTCGCGCGCCTGCTTCCTCTCCTGCTCGCTGCGGCCTGCGCGACGCCGATCGGCGTAGACCGTGCCGATCCGAGGGACGTCTACCGCGAGATCGCCGGCAGCGCCGTGTCGGACACCGAGCCCAGCTCGAAGAGCAAGGAGCTTCTCACCCGCCTCGGGCTTCGCGACCGCTACGAGGAAGAGCCGGACGTCGTTCTCGCCGAGCTGCACCAGAGTCTCGGTGGCGATGACGATCCCGACCGTCTGTATGCCCTCGGCGAGCTGTCGTTCCTTCGCGCCGAGGAGACGGGCCGCAGCGACCAGGCCTTGGCAGCCGCCGTCTATTCGTACGCGTTCCTCTTCGGCCGCCGCCCGGACGAGGCGCTCCAGGCCTTCGACCCGAGGGTCGGCGTGGCACGGAACGTCTACAACATCGCCCTCGCGCGGGCGCTCATGCAGCCGGACGGAGCCGTCTCGATCGAGAGCGGCGTGCGGCCGCTCCCCTTCGGCTCGCTCACCGTCTCGTTCGACGCGAGCGAGAAGCACTGGGGAGGACGGCTACTCACGAGCTTTCGTTCCGCAACGGCCATCACCGTGCGCGGCCTCGCGAACCGCTACCGGCAGTCGGGGCTCGGGGCTCCCCTCTCGGCGACGCGGGGCGAGGCGGTCGGTGTCCAGCCGCCGGGCGCCGCGAGGGTCGCTCCCCGGCTCCAGGTTCCGGTGACGGCGGTGCTTCGCCTCCCTGATCTCCGTCAGAAGCTCTCCGGTGGCAGCCTCGACGGCAGCATCGAGCTCTTCACCGAGGATGAACGGCCGCATCTCGAGATCGAGGGACGGACCATCCCGCTCGAGCGGGAGAAGAGCTCGTCGCTCGCCTGGACCCTCGAGGGCGCCCCGATCTGGGACTTCGGCGTCGCGGGGTTCCGCGTCGGCGACTTCATGACCACGAGCCAGGCAGACCAGATCTTCCTGCTGCGGCCCTACCGGCCCGGGAAGATCCCTCTGGTGCTCGTCCACGGAACCTTCTCGAGCCCGGCCACGTGGGCGCAGCTGGTGAACGAGCTCGACAACGACCCCATCGTCTCGGCTCACTACCAGATCTGGCTCTTCCTCTACAACACGGGGAATCCCGTCGCCTACTCGGCCGGCATTCTCCGCAGCTCCCTCGAGGACGTGATCGACGAGCTCGATCCCGACGAACGCGACCCCGCGCTGCGAAGGATGGTCGTGACCGGTCACAGCCAGGGTGGGCTCCTCACCAAGACCACCGCGGTGCGAAGTGGCGATGCATTCTGGAGCCAGGTGAGCGACCGGCCCTTCGCGGAGGCGAGCTTCGACCCCGAGCTCCGCAAGATGGTCGAGCGTTCGCTCTTCTACGAGCCGCTTCCTTTCGTGGAGCGCGTGGTCTTCCTATCGACGCCGCATGGCGGGAGCTATCTCTCGGACCTTCCGATGGCCGCCTGGATTGCGAGGATCGTGAAGATGCCGCTCACGGTGACCCGGCTGGTTGCGGGACTCGCCCAGCAGAGCGACGTGGCCGAGATCCGGGAGCGGCTCGCGAGGCCGCCAACCAGCCTCGACAACATGCGCGCTGGGAACCCATTTCTCGAGACGTTGCGAAGGCTTCCCATCGATCCCCAGATCCGCGCCCACTCGATCATCCCCGTTCTCGGCGACGGGCCGCTCGAGCGCGAGAGCGACGGCGTCGTCCGGTATCCGAGTGCCCACCTCGAGGGAGCGGAGTCGGAGAAGGTCGTTCGCGGGTCGGACCATTCGGTGCAGGAGCGGGCGGAGGGGATCCGCGAGCTGCGGCGGATCCTCGTCGAGCACCTCGACGCGAACCCGTGACGGCGCTCGGAAAGGCGCTGCTGCTCGCGGTGCTCGCCCTTGCCGTCGCCTGGGCCGTCGCTGCACTGGCGATCGACGCACCGGCGCCCATGGCGACTGCGCTGGCGACGGCCGTTGCGATCGTAGGGATCGCCGCGCTCGTCTTCGTGCGCCCCTTCGGACGCAAGGTCGTTGCGCTCTCCGTCGTCTTTCTGGCAGTCCTCCTGTGGTGGTCCTCGCTCGAGGCCCGGAACGATCGGCCCTGGCTCCGGGACGTCGCGCGGTCTCCCGTGGCGGCGCTCGACGGCGACCGCCTCACCATCGAGAACGTTCGCGACTTCCACTACCGCGCAGACGGCGACTACGACGAGCGCTGGGAGACGCGGACCTTCGACCTCTCGAAGCTCCAAGGGGCCGACCTCTTCCTCTCGTACTGGGGCTCTCCCTGGATCGCTCACACCATTGCGAGCTTCGAGTTCGAGGGGGCACCTCCGCTGGCGATCTCCATCGAGACGCGGAAGGAGAAGGGAGAAGAGTACTCGGCCGTTCTCGGGTTCTTCCGGCAATACGAGCTCTACTACGTCGTTGCCGACGAGCGCGACGTGATCGGTGTACGGACGAACCACCGCGGTGAGGACACGTACTTGTATCGGGTCGCCATGCCCCTTCCGCGTGCTCGCGCCCTCCTCCTCGATTACGCCTCCGACATGAATCGCCTCGCCGCGGAGCCGCGCTGGTACAACGCCGCCACGACGAACTGCACGACGGTGATCCGCCAGCGCGTCCAGCACGTGGGTGCGAGCAATCCATGGGACTGGCGAATGCTCGTGAATGGAAGGCTCGACGAGCTGATGTACGAGCGGGGCACCATCGACCGCTCGCGGCCCTTCCCGGAGATCCGAGCGGCGAGCGCCATCAGCGGCCGGGCGCAGGCGGCTGGGAGCGCGCCCGACTTCTCGATTCGCATCCGCGAAGGACTCCCTCTGCGCCCGAAGGTTTCCGGGGTGTTGTAGGTCGCACGGAGCGCCGCCTACGGAAGCGCCGCGGCGGCTGAGATCAGGGGAAGTCGCCCATGGTGCGCCTTCGTGGCTGGGACCCCGGCCGGACCACACGGACGGTGAAGGAGCCGCCCCCTCTATTCCCTCACATGAACACCTTCTGGGACATCCCCCGGTGCTCCGCGGCTTCGTTTGGCGCGGACCTTGGAAGGACTCTTCGCTTTCGCGCTGCGGATCGACGACGACGGTCGTGTCCCTCTCGACTTCGCCGTGGTCGCGGCCTCGTGGACCGGAGGCACCTCCTTCGTCCCTCGTCCACCTCGGGCTGGCTCCGTCCGCGCCTTCCTCCTGGCTCCGCCTGGCGTCATCTCGGCAGCGCCCATTTCCAGGCCGAACAGCTCCGACAGGCCGTCGCTTGCCAGGACCTTTTCGGCCCGGGGGCGGCTCTTCGACACGGGAAGTCCCCGAGCGGCCTTGGCGATCAGGTCCTTCTCGTCGACCTTGCGTAGCGCGAAGAGCAGCTCGGGCCGCTCATCGAGCCGGGAGCCGACGCCGTAGAGCACGGCCGCGACGTGCTTGCACATCGTGGCCCAGTCGGGGCAGCTGCACGAGAGCTCGATCTCGGCCGGAGAGGGGAACAGCCCCGTCTTCTGCTGGCAGATGCGCTCCATGACACCCTTGGAGAAGCGCCCCTGCAGCAGCTCCACCAGGGAGTCGATGGCGCCCGCGCAGTCTCCACAGATGGAGGTCCACCGGGCCTTGGGGACGGCGGCCACCTGGACCACCACCCGGTAGAGCTCCGAGCCACTGACCAGGGCCACGACGTTGCCCGGAGCGATCTGCAGATCGACCACGGAGCCGTTGCGCACGTAGGTGCGTCCTCGTGGGAGGCGGTTCGAGAAATCGCTGTAGTGCTCGAGGTTGTCGCACCATGCTTTGCCCCAGAACGTTCGTGCGATCACGCGACCCTCGACCGCGACCGGAGACACCGAGTGGCCCTTCTTCTCGAGCTTCTTCAGCTCACGCTCGGCGTTGCGCCTGCGCTTCGCCACGGGGACGTAGGGTCGCCGCCCGTACCACATGCGTCACTCCTTCATTGCGGCGCCAAGATCGAGTGCGACGAGCTCGAGCAGTTTCTCGTCCTCGAGCTCGGTCAGAGTCAGCTCGGCACCGCCTTCGAGCAGATCCGCCGAGAGCTGCTTCTTCGACTCGATGATTTCGTCGATCTTCTCTTCCACGGTTCCCTTGCATACGAACTTGTGGACCAGCACGTTCTTCGTCTGCCCGATGCGGAAGGCCCGGTCCGTGGCCTGGTTCTCGACCGCCGGGTTCCACCAGCGATCGAAGTGCACGACGTGCGAGGCGGCGGTGAGGTTGAGCCCCGAGCCGCCCGCCTTCAGCGAGAGCACGAAGAACGGAATGGCCTCGTCCTCCTGGAATCGCTGCACCAGCTCTTTCCGCTTCTTCACCTCGGTGTCGCCGTGTAGCACGAGCCCCGGCCGGCCGAACACTCCACCCAGGAACGCGGCGAGCGGGGCAGT
The DNA here is from genome assembly GCA_963710635.1 of uncultured delta proteobacterium. GTDB lineage: Bacteria > Myxococcota_A > UBA9160 > UBA9160 > UBA9160 > MYXO. Next base: position 2,047,670 of record CAVQAY010000004.1, on the reverse strand, counting down.
CAGCTCGCGGAACTGCGTGAAGACGAGCGCCTTCTCCTGCTTGGCCGCGACGACCTCGGCGAGCTCGCGAAGTCGGGCCCACTTCCCACTGTCGTCCTCGCTCCAGGCGCCGTCGCCGAGCCACTGCGACGGGTGGTTGCAGATCTGCTTGAAGCGCATCAGGAAGGCGAGGACCAGGCCTCTTCGCTTCATTCCCTCGGCAGCCGCGAGTTCTGCGCCAAGCTCCTTCACCGCCTGCTGGTATAGCGCCGCCTGCTTACGGCTGAGGTGGCAGTAGGCTTTGACCTCGGTCTTGTCCGGCAGATCGGAGATGACCGACTTGTCGGTCTTCAGCCGCCGCAGGATGTACGGCCGCACGAGATCTCGCAGTGGGCCATAGGGGCTGCCGGGATTCGATGCGAGGCGCTTGGTGTAGCGGGTGAACTCCTTGCCCGAGCCGAGGAGCCCCGGGTTGATGAAGTCGAAGATGGACCACAGGTCGCCGACGCGGTTCTCGATCGGCGTACCCGTGAGCGCGATCCTCGCCCGCGCCGAGAGGTTCTTGGCGGCCCGCGTCTGCCTGGCCTCCGGGTTCTTGACGGCCTGGGCCTCGTCGAGGATGGCGAGATGCCAAGCCGTCGCCTGGAGCCACGGGATCCGCAAGAGGGAGCCGTAGCTGGTGATGACGAGGTCTGTGGCATAGAGCTTCTCCGGAGCGATCGACTTCAGCTCCTCGGCGGGCATCGCCGACGGATGAGCGACCAAAGCCGTGAGGCTCGGCGTGAACCGTTCGATCTCTGTGGCCCAGTTGGCGAGCAAGGAGGCAGGGGCCACGAGCAGGCTCGGCAGCCTCTTCGCGCCCCTCTCGCGCTGCACGAGGAGGAGCGCGAGCACTTGGATGGTCTTGCCGAGGCCCATGTCGTCGGCGAGGCAGGCGCCGAGACCGAGTCGCGAGAGCAGGTGCAGCCAGCGGACGCCGACCTGCTGGTAGGGCCGCAAGATCCCGTGCAGCTCGTTTCCGGGGTCGAGCTTCTCGAGAGCTTCGGGCGAGCGCAGGCCCTCGAGCATCTCGGCCAGCCACGGCCCGGCGACCACACGCGACCAGTCGGAGTCGGCTCGATCGGCCGTGCCGTCGTCTGCGATGTCTGCGCCGGAGAGCATACGCATTGCGTCGGCGAAGCGGAGGCCACCCCGGGCGGCGAGGCGCTCGGCCTCCTGGAACCGCTGCATCGTCCGCGCGAGTCGCCCCTGGTCGACCTCCACCCATTGGCCGCGGAGGAGCGCGAGCCCGTTCGAGCCGGCGAGGAGCGACTTCACCTCTCCGGGCGTCAGCGTCTCTCCGTCGAGAGTGACCTCCATCCGGAAGTCGAGCAGCGCGTCCTTGCCGAGCCCGGAGGGTGACTTGCCTCCCACGGTGCTCGTGACCTGCGGGCGGGGCGGGCGGCCCGCCCGCCAGGTGGCAGGCATCCGGACCATGATGCCGGCCTGCTCGAGCTCGTGGACGTCGCCGAGGAAGCGAAATGCCTCCAAGGGCGACCAGCGCAGGGGGTGGAAGATCTCGCCGGCGTCGACCAATTCCTCGAGCCAAGCGCAGCGCTCCGCCGCGCGCTGTACGGGCAGCAGCAACGAGAGAAGGCGCTCCTTGTTCGCCGCGCCCGCGTACTCCCGCAGGGCCTGACCGAGCGGCTGGTGCTGGGCTTTCCCGTGCGGCGAGAGTCGGCCGCTATAGGTCGCGAGGAAGGCGAAAGGCGCCTCCTCGTCCCGGCGGTTCTCGGCCAAGTTGAAGTGCACCCTCCCGACGACGTTCCAGGCCGGGTTCAAGCTCTTGAGAAAGTCCTGGACGGTGGCGCCTGACTCACGCAGCTCGATCGCGAAGGCCTCGCTGAGCTCGCCCCAGAGCGCGCGGAGCACGGCAGCCGTCAGGTACTCGGCGCCGGGCATCACGGGAGCGGCGGACGCAAGGGACTCGAGCTCACCGTCGGACGGAAGGGGCGCCGGTGCGGTCGCCGCCCGCTCCAGGGCGACGCTCGGCCTTGTGCAGAGCGCGGTCACATGGCGGGCGCCGAGCTCCCGCCAGTATGCGAACACGGGCGGGAGGACGCTGCCGACTTCGGCCGCACCCAGCAGCAGGAGCCCGTGGCCCGGACCCCGCGCGAAGGCCCGCTCGATGTGCCGGGCCCGCGTCGCGTCCAGCTCGGGCGCGTCGTCCGCGGTTGCGAGCACGAGGCGCCCGTGCGGCGTGAGGCGAAGTGTCAGGCGAAGCTCGGTCAAGACCCTGGCCATCCTTCCGCGCGCCGCCCTGCGCCGCTCGCTTCCGTGAGCCCGGCGCACCCGGGCGCAGACGCTTCCGCCGGCTCGACCACTCTACAGGCAGGGGGCGCCGCCGCGACGAGCTCCCATGGTGCGTACGCGCCACCCCTCCGATGGCTGCGGAGCGCGCTCACGGTTGCGAGTGGTAGACGCGCGCGGGCTGCATGACGCTCGGATCCTACCCGAGCCCGGCCATTGCCCCCACGCGCGGAGCGCGATCTCGACGATTCGCGCTTCGCTGCGTCCGGTTCGAGGTGGAACCTCGCCTGCTTCCTTTCGCAGCAAGCCGCCGAGAAGGGGTTGCGGTGGCCGGCGGTGATCCGTCAGCGCGTCCAGCACGTGGGTGCGAGCAATCCATGGGACTGGCGAATGCTCGTGAATGGAAGGCTCGACGAGCTGATGTACGAGCGGGGCACCATCGACCGCTCGCGGCCCTTCCCGGAGATCCGAGCGGCGAGCGCCAACGGCGCGCGCTGGAACGAGCACATCCGGCGGACAGGCGCTCCGCGTCGGATACCCTCGCGCCACGTCCACCTGGGAGGAACCCCATGTCCGCTTCACAGCCCCTCGCCGGAAAGACCGCCGTCGTCACCGGCGCCTCGAGCGGCATCGGCCGCGCCATCGCGCTTCGCCTCGGCGCTGCCGGGGCGCACGTCGTTCTCGGAGGGCGTACCCGGGATGCCATGGAGGAGGCCGCCCGCGAGATCGGGAAGGCCGGCGGCAGCGCGAGCGTCGTGGCGCTCGACGTCCGCGACCCGGCACAGGTCCGGGAGCTGGTCGACGGAGCCGTCCGTGACACCGGCCGGGTCGACATCATGGTCAACAATGCAGGCCTCTCGTTTCCGGGCAAGATCGCCGAGACCGACCCCGAGGAGTGGCGGGCGATGCTCGAGACCAACGTGCTCGCGCTGCTCGTGGGCTGCCAGGCGGCGATCCGCGCCATGCGCGCGTGCGGTGCCCACGGCCACATCGTCAACATCTCGTCGATCGCGGCGCAGCGCAACAACTCGGGGGTCTACGGAGCCACGAAGCACGCGGTGAACTGCATCCACCACACGCTGCGGGAGGAGCTCGAGGGGGACACGATCCGCGTCGTCAACGTGATGCCCGGCGCGATCGCGACGAACTTCGCGCGAAACTTCGACCCGGCGGTGGTGGCGGGCATCGTCAAGGCGTCCGGCGTACAGGTCGAGGTGAAGAAGGGCGAGCGTCTTCCGGACGAAGTCTTCGAGCGGCTCCAGCCCGCGATGAAGCAGCACCTCGGCAGCGCCGACGACGTAGCGCGGGCGGTGCTCTACGCGGTCACCCAGCCGATCGACGTGAACGTCGCCGAGATCGTCGTCCGTCCGCCGAAGCAGCTCGCGCTCTGAACGGAGCCTCGTTCGCGGCGAGCGCGGATTCCTTCCGGCTGCGGTAGGGGGGCGCGCTCCCCGAACACCGATCCGTCGCACGGGTCTCCCGGGATGCGGTGCTGCCGCGACGTCGAGTGCGCCGGGAAGCTTGCCCAGGCGTGTGCCTTCGTGGTGATCTCCCACACGCTGACCGCGCTGACGAAGACGTGATTCTTGGCGTCGGCAATGCGACGGCGGGCGCGGAGCGAAAGGCGGCGGTGCCCGTCGAGTCACCAGATGAATGCGTGGGTGTCGAGCAGGAGCTGCACGGTCACACCCCCCAGGCATCGAGCTCCTCGGGCGGCAGCGGCTCGAAGAAGGCCTCCGTCAGACGGGCTCGCCCCTTCATGGCTCCGAAGGTGCGGGCGGGCTTTGCCGCGGCGTAAGGGACGAGCCGGGCCACCGGCTCCTTGCCGCGGGCGATCACGACCTCCTCCCCGGCGCACGCCTGTTCGATGAGCTTCGAAAGGTTCGTCCTCGCGGCGTGGATGGTCACCACCTTCATCGGAATGGCCTTCAAAGGAGCGTCCTCGCCGGGACCGGCGGCTGCGCGGTGAGGATGGGTTAGCTGATCGAGCTGGTCAAGACAGGCTGGCCGGCGAGACCGGCGCACGTCGCCGGAGCCTCGCGGGGCGCGCGAGCGTGGCGAGGGGCATCGCGAGCAGCGCGAGACCGCCCGCGCCGCCGGGCCCGATGAGTACGCTGTCGTCGAATCCGGTGACACCGCCCGCGCGCTGCGCTGCTACGCCCGCATGTCGTCCAGGAACTCCGACGCCGGATCGACGCTCGTGACCAGCAGGTGATCCCGGGCGCGTGTGCAGGCGACGTACAGCAGGTGCCGCTCGGTGTCGTAGACCTCCTGGAGGTCGGCGTCGTCACCGACGGTCTCGATGCGCTGCTGGAGCGGGATGATCTCGTCGTCGCACGCCATGACGACGACCGCGCGGAACTCGAGGCCCTTCGCCAGGTGCATGGTGCTGATCGAGACGTGGCCGCTCCGGGTCTCGCCGTGGTCGTCGAGGGCCTTGAAGGCCAGGTTCGCTTTCTCGACGGCGGCGCGGGCTCGGTGGAACTGCGCTTCGGATCGGACGAAGACGCCGACCTCGTGCGGAGCAACGCCATCGTGGGCGCGCTGGGATAGCCAGGTGCTTACCCCGTCGATCTCCTCGGCCTCGCTCTCGAACGACTGGATCGTCGGCGGGGGGCCGTTGAAGACGGAGACCGTGTTGCTGCGGTCCTCGGTGTTGCCGTCCACGTCGGTGGCAGTCGGACCGAGCAGACGGTCGGCCTTGGAGCGGATCTGGTGAGAGGTGCGGTAGTTGACGCGGAGGGTGCGCGAGCGCCCGCGGATGTCGACGCCGAGCGCCTTCCAGGAGAATGGCTGCTGGAAGATCCGCTGCCCGAGGTCGCCGGCGAAGAACAGGGCGTTGGGTCGCCCGGCACCGAGCGCGGCGAAGAATCGCAGATGGGCCACCCCGAGATCCTGGGACTCGTCGACGACGGCGAAGTCGAACGGGTGTCGCTTGCCGGCCTCGATGGCGCCTGCCAGCGTCGTGAACATCGCCGCCTTGGTCGTGAGGCCACGTGCCTGCAACGCGGCAGCGACCTTCTCGAAGATCGACCAGAGCACCGCGCGCTGGGCTTCTGGGAGACGCGTCTTCCGGCCGAGCCGCACGATGTCTCGATACGCCTCCCAGCTCTCGATCTGCCAGGCATCGACGACCTGCTCCCACTCCATGAGGAGGAAGTGCAGGCTCAGCTCGTGGCCGGCGACGGCGCGTGCAGCGTCGCCGATCAGCTCACGCAGCGTCTGGCGGTCGACGATCTTCGGGATTCCGATCTGCGCCTTGTAGAGCCGGAGGCCGATCGCATCGAGGGAGTAGACATCGATCCGCTCGCCAAGACGTGGCTCGCTCGACAGCAGCCGCTTTAGCTTGGTCTGCAGCGCATGAGCCAAGGGGTCGGAGAACGTCGCCAGCAGAACGCGGGCGTCGGCGTTCGTTCGCGCGAGATGGGCGGCCCGATGGAGGGCCACGATGGTCTTGCCCGTGCCCGCCGATCCGGAGATCCGCGCGGGCCCACTGTAGCTCCGCTCCACCCACTCCCGTTGCTCGGGGTGCAGGAAGACCGTCCACTTCTCCCACGGGTATTCGAGCGCGCGCGCGAGCTCTTCGACGTTCGAGATCACGCGGAATCGGCGCTGGGCATCGGGGTGCTGGAACGGATCCGCCGGCTCCGCGTGAGGCATGGGCGCCTGTTCCATGCGCATCGAGGGCGAGGCCATGTGCTTCCACTCGGCTGCCGTCGCGGTGCTGGTCTCTGAAACACGGGGCGTGCCGCCAGTCGCGAGCTCCAGGAGCGCCTCCGCCGCCTCCGCCGGGAGGTGATCGGTCAGGGGCAGCAGCGTGTCCTCGGTGGCGTTTCGTACGTCGTGGATCCAATCCGCGGGGACGCCATAGCCGAGAAGCTCGTCGTCGGGCACACCGCCGAAGAGGAGGGGCCGCGTCGAGGGCGGCGCGCTCTTCCCCACCGGCTTCACCGCCACATGTACCGGGACGACGATCTCCTTCACCGTCTCCCGGATCTCGACGAGCTGTGCGGCGCCGGTCCTGGGATGGGTTTCCAGCCGGCGCTTCTCCGCCCACGCGTAGGCCTTGTCGTGGTGGTCGACGTAGCAGAGCAGGAGGCTCGATCTGCTCCGGTGCACGATCAGCCGAATGTCCGCGCTGACACGCACGGACCAGAAGCCCTTGTCTCGTGCCCTGTCGAGCTTGTGGAGCTGCATTCCAGGGCTGGCGGGATCGAGCTGAAGGTCGAACGCCGTCGTCTTCACCGCCTTCTGCTCTTCGCCGGTCAGGCGGGCGAGACTGTCGGTGAACGTGTCGGCGATGAGAACTTGCATGAGATGGGTCGTCGCGCGCGCTTCGCGGTCGACTACGCTCTCCAGTCGTCGCCGGGCATGATCCGGCGCATGAACTCGTCGAACAGGGGCACGGTGAACGCGGTGTCGCCATGGTGGGGGCTCCAGATCATCCCCTTGGCGATCAGCTGACTCCTCGTCGGTCCGAGCGACGTCACCCTGCGCTCGAGGCGTTCCGCGATGTCTCCAGACCGATGGGGGCCGGGACCGAGATCGGCCATCGCCCGGAGGTATCTCTTCTCGACGGGTGTCAGGCGGTCGAACCTCACGCGGAAGAAGCTCTCGTCCAGTGCGGCCACGGCCGTGGTCGAGGCCTGCTCGACGTCGTCTCGCGTGATCGGCGAGCCAGCCGCCGTTTCCCACGAGTGCTTGCCCCACTCCTGTACGAAGTACGCGTAGCCTCGGGTCGCCTCCACGATGAGCTCCAATGCCTCGGGCGTGATCTCGACGCCTTGATCTCTCAAAGGCTTGGCGATCGCGAGCCTGGCCGCTGGAGGTGGTAGAGGGCCGACTTCCGGAAAGTCGAACAGTCGCTCCGCGTAGGACTTCGCCCGACCCGTGAGGCCGGGTAGCTGCGGCAGGCCGGCCCCCACCAGAATCACGGGAAGGCTCCGCTGTGCGGTGCGGTGCAGCGCCGTGATGAGGGCCGCGAGCTCCTCTTCCTTCACGTACTGGAGCTCATCGACGAAGATCGCGAGAGCGGTTCCCGCCTCTTTGGCGGCGAGACCGGCAGCCTCGAGGAGAGCCTGGAGGTCGTGCTCCAGATCACCGTTGTCGGCGAGGCCGGGCTCCGGGTCGAAGTCGAAGCCCACCTCGATGTCCTGGAACTTCACCTTCAGGGACTTTGCGAACCCGGCCAGGGCGCGGAGTGCGCGCTGTGCGAGAGCCTTCGACTTCTCGTTGCGGGAGAGCCGGAGCAGGGCCTGGCGCAGCTCGGGGGCGAGGATCGCCGGCAGGGAGCGGTTCTCGGGCGCTTCGACGCGCAAGGTATGGATGCCCACAGCCTCCGCGTCGTCCCGCATGCGGTCGAGCAGCACGGTCTTGCCCACGCCCCGGAGGCCCACCATGAGGACGCTCTTCGTGGGAAGCCCACGGCGTGCGCGCTCGGTCGCGATCCGGACCGTCTCGCGGAGCTCGTCCCGGCCCGCCAGCTCGGGTGGCCGGGTTCCGGCTCCAGGGGCGAACGGGTTGGTGACCGGGTCCATCGGTTCGAAGTATAGGCAGTTTCGTCGATTTATCGACGGTCAATAAGATTGGTAAACAGGGTCAAATTGCCCCTTCGGGCGCAGCCCGGCCGCTGGAACGCCGGGAGGCGCCTCAGACCCGGAACACCTTCATGACCTCGTCGCCCAGGTGGTTGATGACCTTCACGGCGATGCGGCCATTGCTCGGCTTCTCGAAGGGACGAGATGTGTCGCTGTGGAGGGTGGCCCAAGCCTCGGGATCGATCTCCGCCTTCAGAGTCGTCTTGAGCGCGCTGTAGGGGTCGCTCGCGCCGAGGAAGTAGGCGTGGCGAACAAAGAAGCTCTCCTCGTTGTAGTCGGTGTCGATGAACCAGCAGGCGATGCCGTCGGCGTTGTCGCTCACGACTTCGCCTGTCTGGGGCTTGAAGACGTCGACGCCCTTCACCTTCACGCGGAGACGGCCATCGGGGTCGGTGAGAAGGTCGATGTCCGGCTCGCCGAAGATCACGAACAGGTTTCCCTTGCCGGTGTTCTTGAGCGTCTCCGCCATGTGGAGGTCGGCGTTCATGCGGGCCTTCAGCACCGGGATGCGGCCGAGCTTGCTGAACTCGGTGGCGTGGGCCTCGTAGTTGAAGGCGCAGGCGATGAGGACGTCGAACCCGGAGTCGCCGGCCTCGCGCGCCGCGGCGACCAAGTCGGCGCGCTGCACGGTGCCGAACTCGGGGCCGATGAAGATGGCGGCACGTTTCTCCGCTTCGCCTTCCAGGTAGCGCCCTTCGGCGCAGACGAGGTCGCCGGGCCAGGGGGCGAGGGCGGTGAAGGTGATGCGGTCTTCCTTGTGCGCCTGCTGCACGCCTGCGGTCTTCAAGTTCTCCAGGATCATCTGAGAAAAGGACTGCACGCCTTTCGCTTCGCCGCTCGCTTGCTTCGCCGTGTCGATCAGCTCGTCGTCCGCATCGACTCCGAGGACCCGGTGGGGGCTGAGGCTCTCGACGGTGAAGGGGCCGGCCACGCGGACGACCTTCTTGTCTTCGTAGGGCTTGTCGTAGAGGAACTCGAACTCGGCCTTGGCGGCAATCGACTTGTCGATCGCCTGCTGGCGGGCGATTCGGGCCTGCCACCATTCGGCGTGGAGCTGCCTTGCACTGCTGGGCCACTTCGCATCGGCCTCGCGCGGGATCTCCCACTCCTGCCACTTCTGCCCGAGCGCAGTGTTCAGCTTCTCGCGCAACGGCTCCAGCGTCTTCTGCCACTGCTCCCAGATGACATCGATCTCCGCGTTGTTGGCGATGGACTTGAGCGTGATGTGCGGCACGCGCTCATAGACGAAGCCGTGGCGGATGTTCCCGTGCACGGGCTGCGTGCTCGGCGCGGTGCGGGTGACTTCGGCTTCCTTGAGCTGGCCTTCGCGGGAATCGGCCAGCAGGTAGAACGGATACCTCGCGCCCATGATGCGAGCGCGGGCCAGTGCCAGCGCCACGCGCGAGGTGTCGATCGTGATCCAGCGGCGGCCCCATTGCTCGGCGACGGTGGCGGTCGTGCCGGAACCACAGGTCGGGTCGAGCACGAGGTCGCCGGGGTCGGTGGCCATGAGAACGCATCGCTCAATGACCTTTGGGTTGGTTTGGACGACGTAGAACTTCTTGTCGGAGAAGCCTGAAATGCCCGTGTCGGTCCAAAGATCGACGATGGGATAGATGGAGAAGTCTTCCAACAATCGACGATACCGAGGCGTGTTCCCAACGAGCATGACCCGTTTGGCCTTGTGCAAGCGAGTCATCCCATCGGGCGGCGATTTCCATCGGATGTTTGCTGCCGGCAACTTGAACCGGCGTCCCTCAAACTCCATTTCGTAGTTTGTAGTCGTGGCAAATCCCGTTGAGGTCAGGTTGTCGTGTGCGAGGCGCGACCACCCCTGCTCAAGAAGCTCTTCATCCTGACCATCTTCAAACTTTCGGACGACAGATGCATCAGAGCTCTGAATGAGATTGAACTGAGTAGCTCCTTCCTCTCCTGCCGTCTTCTTGTTGAATAGACGCCGATACTTTGCGCTCGGACGACTCTTGAAATACCAGAGGAGATGATCGGTTGATCCCGCGAGAAGATCAGACGCGAGACCAGCGGTTGTTTTGAAGGCGCTTCAGGCATTCGTGTGGGTAGCGGACGCGATCCGCGGGTAGAGATCGAGCCCTCCGAGGTGGAAGTAGATCGCGTTGCGGAAGCGCTCGCGGTTGCGATAGCCGCAGGCCTTGCGCTTGATCCACTGGATCTTGCTGTTCAGTCCCTCTGAGAGCGCGTTCGTCACGTTGCTCGTCGCGGCGTTCAGCACCCCGTCCCAGTGCTTCCGGATCATCCTTGCCACTCGCTTCACCGGCTCCAGCCGGGAGCGGATCGCCCACCCGTACCACCGCTCCCACATCCGCTCCGCCCAGCCCCGCTTCGCATAGCCCCACAGACTCATCCCCGCTTCCTTGATCGCCCACGCCCGCGCCACCCGTAGCCGGCTCGTTCGCAGCGGTCCGAACTCCTGCCACTGCTTGCGATCCATCCCGTCCGGGTTCCGCAGCCACAGGTACTTCGTCGCGACCAGCCGCTCGTCCCCCTCGGCCCGCAGCTCCCGGTTCTCGCTCCGCCGCACCAAGTCCACCGCCTCTCCGAGATGCTTCGCCACGTGGAACTTGTCGAAGACGATCTTCTCGTCCGCGTCCGGGACGTGCGCCCGCGTCGATCCGATGTACGCAGGCCACATGTCCATCGCCACCTCCTCGAGCCTCGCGCAGCCCTCCGCCCCCAGCTCCCGGTAGTACCCGTCCAGCGCCTCCTGCTTACGATCGTCCGCCACGTAAAGCACCACCCCGCTCTCGAGATCGTTCACCAGCGTCACGTACTCGTGACGCTTCTGGAACGACGTCTCGTCCACCCCGATCCGCCGCGGATACCGCTTCTCCCGTCGCTCCAGACCCCGTCGCACCGCCCGCGCCTGGATCCCCTCTACCTCGTCCCACGAAAGCCGAAGCTGCCGCGACACCGCCGACAGGCTCGCCTCCAAAGCCCAGTCGATCACCAGCGCCTCGAACAGTGCCGTGAACCGAGAGCCTTCCTCCGCCCACGGCACCCGCACCTGCACCACGCCGTGATCCGGACACTCCACTCGCGGCACCGTCGCGATCACGATCGTGCGGTACTGCATCGTGTCCAGATGCCTCCACCGCCGCTCCCGCGCGTCATACCCCGGCCGCTCCGCTCCGCAGGCCGGGCACCCGAGCTTCGCGCCGCTCTCTGCCTCGACGAAGATCCGGACCTCTCCCTCTCCCAGCGCCAGCTCCACGTCCCGCACTCGCCACGGCGCCACCAACCCCAACAGATCACGCCAAACCCCTCGGTCTCTCATGCCCCCAAACGTAATCCAGGCCCCGCTCCCAGCCCCTCAACCCACACGATTCCCCGAAGAACCGTTTTGAAATCAATTGTCGGGCCGGCGTTGTCTTCGCCAAACACCTCATCCATCACCGCCCGGACGCGGTGGACATTTTCATCGCCGATCTGCACGAAGATGGAGCCGGAATCGGTGAGGAGATCGCGGGCGACGGTGAGCCGATCCCGCAGGTAGGTGAGGTAGCTGTGGATGCCGTCGCGCCAGGTGTCGCGGAAGGCTTTGACCTGCTCGGGCTCGCGGGTGATGTGATCGGCCTTGCCGTCCTTCACGTCGCGGCTGGTGGTGGACCACTGGAAGTTGCTGTTGAACTTGATGCCGTACGGCGGATCGAAGTAGATGCACTGCACGCTGCCCGCGCAGGCCCTCGCGCTCGGCCAGGCTGGCCATGACCTGGAGGGAGTCGCCGAGGATCATGCGGTTCGACCAGTTCTGGTCGTGCTGGTAGAACTCGGTCTTGTCCGCACCCTGTGGGATGCCGTTGAAGTCGGCGAACAGGTCCGGCTGCGTGCCCGGGCTCTTGTGCCCTGGTGTCCTTCGTCTGCCGCAGCAGGTCGTCGATCAGCACCTTCGGGTGGACCTTCTCCTGGATGTAGAGCGGCGGGGCGTGGACGACGAGGTCGCTCCAGTCCTGCTCGTCCTTCCCGCGCCAGACGAGCTGCGGATCGAGATCGGTGTTGCGCGGATAGCGAAGCTCGACGGGCTGCTGATCCTGCGGCTCGAGGACGGACTGGAACTCTGCGGTCGGGATGTTCTTGCGCTTGTCGGCGCCGTGCTTGAGCGACTCGACGGTCTTGCCTGCGGCTTTCTTGGCCACGCTACTCCCCTGCGGCTGCCGATCGCGCCAGCGCGGCCTCGATCATCTGGTCGAACGAGGCTGCGACCTTCGCCTCGAAATCCTGCTCGATCCGATAGACCTCGGTGAACTCCGCGAATGCCCAGCGGCCGTAGGCTGCCGAGGTGGTTCACGCCGGGCACCCAGTAGGTCTCCATCGTCGACTTCTTCTCCTTGGCGTCCTCGCCGCGGTAGCCCTTGATCTCGACCACGAGATGGAGCGGGTCTTCGCGCCCGTGGCCGTCGTCGACCAGGACGATGAAGTCCGGCAGGTACTTCCGCGCTTCAGATCCGTAGCGGTAGGGCACCTCGAAACCGAGCCCGTGGTTCTTGGTGTAGGCGATCACCCTGCGGGTGCGCCTCGGCGACGCGGCAGAACTCGGCCTCCCAGTCGCTGTCGAGCACGACCCAGTTGACGTGGTTCTTCGGCGGCGGGCCGCTCGTTTCCCAGCGCGTCGTCTTCGACGTGTTGAAGCGTACGTGGCGGGTGGAGCCGGTCGGGTTGTAGGAGTCGAGCAGGGCCTTGATCGGCCGCTCGCCCAGGAACCTGCGCGTGATGGCGGCGGTGATCCTGTTGCAGGCCATGTCGGCGAGCTCCTGATACATGAGGAGCGCCGGGTAGGTGCCGCCCGTCGCAGACGAGGCAGGTATCCAGCCACTGCTTGGTGATGCGCTTGAGCTGCCCGAAGAGATACAGCTTCGGCTCCTCGCCAGGGTCGCGCCACTTCGTGTAGAGCAGGCGCTGGGTGAGGTAGAAGACCAGCGACGAGGGGCGCAAGTCGCCCAGATGCTCGAGGCTCATGTCGACGGCCTCGCCGATGATCCCCGAGTTCCGGACGTGTGGAGGGGCCGACCAGATCGGGGCTCAGAACGAGGACGGAGTCCTCGTTGAAGTCGGCGGTCAGCCGCTCCTCGGGCAGCTCGACCCGATAGCCCTCGACGCGGGGGAAGCGTGATCTCCAGGTCATCGCGGTCGGGCCGCATCGCCCTGACCTGCACGGTCTCCCTGCGGCGGCGTGCGGCGGCGCGACGACGGGCTTCGCCGTGAAGTCGAATGGGATGCCGAAGATGTCGGCGTACTCGACGTCGAAGAGGTCCTTCTTCGTTCAGCTCGTAGGACTGCCGGCGCAGCGCGCGGCCGATGACCTGCTCGCAGAGGAGCTGCGTGCCGAAGGCGCGGATGCCCGAGCACGTGGGTCACGGTGTTCGCATCCCAGCCCTCGGTGAGCATCGCAACGGAGACGACGCAGCGGACTGCCGCCGCCGAGCTGGCCGGCCTTGCCCACGGTGTTCATGACCTCGCGCAGCAGGTCCTGGTCGGTGATGTTCTCCGCCGCGTGAGCATCGCCCGTCCGCTCGACGATCTCGCGGCGGAAGCGCTCGATCTCGTCGGCCGCCATGCTGCGGAAGTTGTCGTCGAGCGCATCGCCCGCTTCGAGCTGCTCGCTGTCGATCAGCAGCGTGTTCGGTCGCGGCAGCGGATTGCCCGTGACTTCATCGAAGTTGCGGAACAGAGCCAGCCGGCCGTTCTCCAGGGTCGTCCGTGCCGTCGTCGTTCTTGCGGTGGAAGCCCGAGACGAAGTCGTAGACCAGCTTCGAGATCGAGGTGTTCTGGCAGACGATGATGAAGCAGGGCGGGACGCTGATGCCCGTTCTCCTGCCAGAGCTCGAAGGTCTTCTCGTAGTGCCCGTAGAGCGCCTGCAGGGCCGTCTGCAGTCGGGTGGGCAGCTTGAGCGGATCGAGATCGCCGCCCTTGCCGCGACCCTTCTTGGGCATGTCCTTGCGGATGTGCTCCCAGAGGTTGCGAAACATGGGCATCTCGTCGCCCGGGATGTTCTCCGCTACCGGGACGCGCGGCAGCTTCACGATGCCGCACTCGATGGCGTCCATGAGCGAGAAGTCGCTCATGGTCCACGGGAAGAGCGTCCCCTCGGCGTAGCCCGAGCCGCTGAAGAAAGAAGGGCGTCGCCGATAGATCGACCACCTGGCCGAGACCGAGCTTGCGATTCACGGCTTCGAGGCCCGAGATCCAGAGTCGGGCCGCCTCGTTGTTCTTCTCCGCCTCCTTCCTCTCGTCTCCCTTCAGGTCTTCGTCGTCTGGCTCTGTCGGCTTCTCGCGGTAGCAGTGATGCGCCTCGTCGTTCAGCACGAGAATGTTCTTCATGCCCATCAGGTCGGGCATCACGCGCTGGAGCATCTGGCCTTCGGTCTCCTGCGTGTGGAGGTCTTCGCCAGCGCGCCCTTGAAGCAGCGCACGCCCGCCGGCCGAGAGCTCGAGCCGTTCTCGCAGCTTGAACGCGTGGAAGTTGGTGATGACGATCTTCGCCCGGTTCACATCGTCGAGCATGTCGCCGGGGACGAGCTCGCGGCTGGCGTAGTAGCTGTCGGGGTCGTTGGGCTGCAGAACGCGAAGGCGGTCCTTGATCGTGAGCCCCGGGGTGCACGACGAGGAACCCGCGCGTGAAGTGCTTGCTGCCGGGCCGGCGCACGGCGTTGATCGTCTGCCACGCGATGATCATGGCCATGACCGTGGTCTTGCCGGCGCCGGTGGCGAGCTTGAGCGCGAGGCGCTGCAGCTCGGGGTTGGCATCTCGGCTTGCCGCCGCGAGGTGCTCGAGGAGGCGCTTGCCGGTCTTCGACTGCGGCGCGACCTCGGTGAGCCAGATCAGCGGTCTCGACGGCCTCGACCTGGCAGAAGAACGGGCCGGACGCCGCTGAACTGCGTGGTGGCGCCAGTGCTGGAGAAGGCGCGCGGTCTCGGGCGTGACCTGCCACTGGCTCGGATTCGAGCAGGTTCCGCCACGAATCAACGAGGTCCGCGAACCTCGTTGATGATCGAGGTGGCGTCGTACTGCTGCTCGCTTCGTCGAGAGCGCCTGCCCCTCGTCGAAGACGAACTCCTCCTGCGTGGCGGCCGTCTTCCGTTTCTTGGGCTTCGGGATCGGGGTGATGAACGAGGCGCGGCGGCGCGATTCGACGACCCGCTGGGTGGGCTGCCCCTGCGCGTCCAGCTCCCAATGTCGCTCGGGGCGTTCGTACGGGGAGTTGAGGATGGGGTGGTCGAAGAACGGGTTCGACATCGGCTCCCGGGCCGTTCATCCAGTCGCCTGTCCCCGGGAGACGCCCAACTGTGACCAGATGGTGACCAGCAGCGAAATCGAGCGATCCGAAAACCGGCAACTCCAGCTCTGATTTGGCGGAGAGGGTGGGATTCGAACCCACGGTACCCTTGCGAGTACTCCTGATTTCGAGTCAGGCCCGTTCGACCACTCCGGCACCTCTCCGGCGCAGACCCTAGCACGGGACCTGCGGCCGGCGGCAAGCCTGGGAGCGCCTTCTCGCGGCCGGCGTGCGGCCCGCGGCCGTGGCCGCGCACGAGACGTGCGCAGTCGCCGAGAGCAAGACGCGGCTTCGCGAAGGGTTCCGCCCTACGCGGGCTTGCGCACCGTCAGCACGGGACACGGGGCGTGCTGGACCACCCGCTGTGCGGTGCTGCCGAGCAGCAGATGCCGCAGACCGGAGCGGCCGTGGGTTCCCATGGCGATGAGGTCGGCGTTGGCCTCGCGGGCCGCCTCCTCGATCACCAGCGGCGGGTAGCCCTCCTGGGCGATCGTCTCGACGCGAAGGCCGGCTCTCGCGGAGGGGCTTCGCGTCCTGCTCGAGCCGCTCGCGCGCCTGGTCTGCTGCATCGGCGAAGAGCCTCGGCGCCAGCGGGACCGCACCGAGCGCGGTGAACTCGACCGGAAGATGGTAGGCGTGGACCAGGATCAGCTTCGCCTCGCCATCGTTCGGCCCGAAGATCCGCTGCGCCGTTCGCACTGCGAGCGTCGCATCGTCGGAGAAGTCGGTCGGAACCACGATCGTCCGGATCCGGCGATGCTTGTCGGCGTCGTCGGGATGAACGGTCAGTACGGGGACCGCGGCGCCGTGCACGACCCGCTCGGCCGTGCTCCCGAGAAGCAGGTGGCGAAGGCCCGTCATGCCGCGGGTGCCCACGACGATCACGTCGGCGCCGTGCTTGGTGGCGAGCTCGAGTACGAGCGGCGACGCCGGGCCGATGTCGAGATCGCTCGACGCCTCGACGCCCCGAGACCGGGCCATCTCGACGTCGGCGGAAAGCTTTCGGAGCGCGGCCTCGCGGTACTGCTCGTGGAAATCCGGCGGGAGCGTCACGAAATCGGGTGAGGCGGCCGGAGGGATCGGGGGCGCCAGGGCGTGCACCAGCACGATGCGGGCGCGGTGGGCGATCGCCAGCTCGATGGCCCACTGGAGCGCTGCGGAAGCCGTCGGCGAGAAGTCGGTCGCGGCGAGGACGGTTCGTACCGGAGCAGGGCGCGCAGGCGAAGCGGCGCTCATGGAGCCTCCTTCCCCGCGAGATAGCGCGAGGCTGTGGGTGCAGGCTACGGCCCCGCGACCGGGCGGGCAAGCGCGGCCGGGGGACGTGCGAGTGCCGCCGGGGCTCGCGGTGCGCGGGCGATGGCACGAGCGACGCGCATGGGCGACAGTCCGGCTGGCTTCGAGCGTCGAAGTCGGTGCGCGGCGGCAGGGGAGGAGCGTTCGGTTGGCGAAAGACGACCTGATCCAGGCGACCGGAACCGTCGAGAAGATCCTCGGTGGCGGGCGCTACCAGATCAAGCTGGAGACGGGCCAGACCGTGACGGCCCAGCTCTCGGGTCGGATGCGCCGGTTCCGCATCCGTGTGATCCCGGGCGACCGCGTCCAGGTCGGGCTCTCGCCCTACGACCCGACCCACGGCTTCATCACGTTCCGCCTGCGAGAGGGCGAGATGGGCGGCGGCCCCGGCCCGGGCCGCTGACGCCGGGTTCCCGTGCGCCCGTGGCTGCTCCGGCTCCTGCTCCGCGCGATCCAGGCCGCCGACCGGAGGCGTCTGCGGCGGCTGGCGGGACTCCATCCCGGCCTTCGGATCGACCCCACCGCCAGCACGAACCTCGCGGTGGCGCGCTTCGAGCTCGGGCCCGGGGCGGAGCTGCGCATCGGCGCGGGCGTCGTCACCGAGCGCTTCCCGGGGGCGCTCGTCTTCCACGTCGAGGGCGGCGCGCGGATGGAGATCGGCGACGACGTGTGGCTGCGTACCGAGTTCGCGCCGATCTACCTGGCGAGCTTCGAGGGCGCCCGACTCTCGATCGGGAACGGATGCTGGCTCTCGGGCTGCCACTTGAGCGCGAAGCAGTCGCTCACGCTCGGGACCGGCGATTGGGTGGGTCCTGGCTGCCGCGTCCTCGACGCCGACCAGCACGCCCTCGATGCCGAACACCCCGAGCGGCGCGGGCCGGTGAGCCTCGGCGACCACGTCTGGCTCACCACCGACGTGACGGTCCTGCGCGGCGTGCAGATCGGGTCCCACAGCGTCGTCGGTGCGCGCTCGCTGGTCGTCGCAGACATCCCACCCCACAGCCTCGCCTACGGCGTTCCGGCGCAGGTCCGTGGCCGCGTAGGAGACCGGAGCACGGTACGCTGAACGACGCGCCCGCGGGCCGCGATGGCCCCGGCGAAAGGAGGGTTCCGTGCGGCGGATCGCGATCTTCGGCCAGGCGCCCTTCGGCAGGGACGTCCTCGTCGGGCTCCTCGCCGCCGGTCACCAGATCGTCGGGGTCTACGTGCCTCCGGACCGCGGACGCCCCGATCCGCTCGCCGCAGAGGCCGAGTCCCAAGGGCTCCGTCTGCTCCGTCACGGGAGGTTCCGACGCCAGGGGCAGGCAATCCCCGAGATCGTTGCCGAGTACCTCTCGCTCGGAGCCGAGCTCAATCTCATGCCCTTCACGACGGTGATCCTTCCGCCGGAGATCGTCCTGGCGCCGCGGCTCGGGTCGCTGTGCTTCCACCCGTCGCTGCTACCGCGCTTCCGGGGTGGATCGGCGATCCCGTGGCAGGTGATCCTCGGCGAGCGGGAGACCGGCGTCACGGTCTTCCGGCCCGATGCCGGGGTCGATACCGGCCCGATCGTCGTGCAGAAGGGAGGGGTCGTCATCTCGGACACCGATACGGCCGCGAGCCTCTACTTCGACAAGCTCTACCCCCTCGGCCTCGAGGCGATGGCCGAGGCCGTCCGGGCCGTCGATGCGGGTGTGGCGGCTCCGCGCGCCCAGGACGAGGCCCGCGCCACCTTCCAGGGGCTCGTCGACGACGCTGCCTCGCGGATCGACTGGGGGCGCGACGCGATCACCATCGACCGGCTGATCCGCGGCTGCGACCCGCAGCCCGGGGCGCACGCTCTACGCGAATCAGTGTCGATCCGGCTGTTCGACTCGAGGCTCCTGCCCGGCGACTCTCGGGAGCCCTCCGGGACGGTGCTCGCCCTCGACGGCGATGCGATCGTCGTCGCGGCCGGCGGCGGCCGCCTCCGGATCGGCCGCGCCCGTGCAGGGGACGGCAAGAAGGGCCCGGCGGCGCACGTGGGGCTCGTTCCCGGAGACCAGCTCTGCTGACGGCCGTGCGAGCGCCGGCCGCTCGGCGGGAGCGCTTCGCCGGGGGGTCCCCGGGGACACTTCGGGCGGGGGGTCGCACAAACCGAAAACCGGGCTAGATTCCGCGCCCGCCATGGCCCGGGACATCTCTCGCATCCGCAACATCGGGATCTCTGCCCACATCGACTCGGGCAAGACCACGCTCACCGAGCGCATCCTCTACTACACCAAGCGGATCCACAAGATCCACGAGGTGAAGGGCAAGGACAACGTCGGTGCCACGATGGACTTCATGGAGCTCGAGAAGGAGCGGGGGATCACGATCACGTCCGCCGCAACCTACTGCGGCTGGAAAGACCATCACATCAACATCATCGACACGCCTGGCCACGTCGACTTCACCATCGAGGTGGAGCGTGCGCTGCGCGTCCTCGACGGTGCGATCCTCGTGCTCTGCGGCGTTGCGGGGGTGCAGTCGCAGTCGATGACCGTCGATCGCCAGATGCGGCGGTACAAGGTCCCCCGGCTGGCGTTCGTCAACAAGCTCGACCGCTCCGGCGCCAACCCCTTCAAGGTGACCGATCAGCTCCGCGAGAAGCTCAGGCTCAACGCAGTCCTCATGCAGCTTCCGATCGGCCTCGAAGCCGACCATCAGGGAGTCGTCGACCTGGTCCGCATGAAGGCGGTCTACTTCGACGGAGACAACGGCGAGCGGATCCGAGAGGAGGAGATCCCGGCATCGCTCGCCGACGAGGCGCGGATGGCGCGCGAGAACATGCTCGACGCGGTTTCGATGTTCTCGGACGAGCTGATGGAGGCGATCCTCGAAGGCAGCCCCACCGAGGAGATGATCCACGAGGCCATCCGCAAGGGCGTGTTGTCGCTCGAGCTCTGCCCCGTCTTCCTGGGCTCGGCGTACAAGAACCGCGGGGTCCAGCTCCTGCTCGATTCCGTCACCCGGTACCTGCCGTCGCCGCTCGACGTCGAGAACACCGGAGTCGACCTCTCCAACGACGAGGCGCCGATCGTTCTTGCGAGCGACCCGCAGAAGCCGCTCGTGGCGCTGGCGTTCAAGCTCGACGAGGGCCGGTACGGCCAGCTCACGTACCTGCGGATCTACCAGGGGACGATCGGCAAGGGCACCTCGATCATCAACAGCCGGACCAAGCGCCGCCACAAGGTCGGCCGGCTCGTCCGAATGCATGCCGACGACATGGAGGACATCAGCGAGACCGAGGCCGGAGACATCGTGGCGCTCTTCGGGATCGAGTGCGCGTCGGGAGACACGTTCACCGACGAGTCGGTCCAGGTCGCCATGAGCTCGATGCACGTGCCCGCGCCGGTGATCTCGCTCTCGATCAAGCCGAAGGACAACGCCGGCCAAGAGAACATGAGCAAAGCCCTCGGTCGTTTCACGCGCGAGGACCCGACCTTCCACGCGGGCGTCGACGAGGAGAGCAGCGAGACCGTGATCTCCGGGATGGGCGAGCTGCATCTCGACGTCTACGTCGAGCGGATGAAGCGAGAGTACAACGTCGAGGTCGTGACGGGCGCACCGCAGGTCGCCTACCGAGAGACCATCTCCCAGCGCGCCGACTTCATGTACACCCACAAGAAGCAGACCGGCGGCTCGGGCCAATACGCCAAGGTAGGCGGCTACGTCGAGCCCATCAGTGACGGCGGCGATTTCGAGTTCGTCGACGAGGTGCGCGGCGGCGCCATCCCGACGGAGTTCATTCCGTCGGTCGAGAAGGGGTTCCGTGCGGCGATCACCAAGGGCCGGCTGATCGGTTTCCCGGTGATCGGCGTTCGTGCCGTCGTGAACGACGGCCAGGCCCATTCGGTCGACTCCTCCGACATGGCGTTCCAGGTGGCTGCCCGGAGCGCATTCCGCGAGGTCTACCCCCGCGCGAAGCCGATCGTCCTCGAGCCCGTCATGAAGGTCGCGGTCGAAGGACCGACGGAGTTCCAGGGCCAGTACCTGAAGACGATCCTGCAGCGCCGCGGCCTGGTGATCGGCACCACCGAGGAGGAGGGCTTCTGCCGGGTCGAGAGCGAGGTCCCGCTGGCGGAGATGTTCGGCTACGCGACGGATCTCCGCTCGGTCAGCCAGGGCAAGGCGGAGTTCACCATGGAGTTCTCGCGCTACGTCCCCGCGCCGTCCGAAGTGACCAAGACGCTCCAAGAGAAGTACGCCGGCAAGGTCAAGGTCGACGAGGAGTAGAACGCCGTCGAGGGAGTTCCATGTATCGCAAGTACCTGAACGCGCGAAGCCCGCTCCGCCTCCTCGAGAAGGGCCTCCACGGAGGGCTGGGGCGCGGGAACCTCGGGGTGGTGCTGGCCGGTCACGGAGTCGGGAAGACGTCGTTCCTGGTGGGTGTCGCTCTCGACGAGCTGCTCCGCGGCGAACATGTGCTCCACGTGACTCTCGACCAGACGGTGGCGCACGTTCGCGCCTTCTACGACACCGTGTTCGAGGATCTGGCCAACTCGACCCATCTCGAGGAGCAGGCAGTCACGCGCAGCGAGGTCGACCACCTCCGGAGCATTCGCGCGTACGGAGCCAGCCAGTTCAGCGCCAGCAAGCTGCGCGAGGCGGTCAAGGTCGAATCCGAGGCCGGGATCCAGCCCGCGCTGGTCATCGTCGACGGATTCGATCTCGCCGGATCGCCCCCGGGAGATCTCGCCGAGATCCGGGCGCTGGCGCAGGAGATCCAGGCGGAGGTCTGGGTGTCGGCGGCGCTCCCGGCGGAGCGGATCACCCACCTTCCGGCCTCCCTCGGCCCCGTCAACGCGGTGGCCAGCGTCGTGCTCGCGCTGGAGCCGGGAGTCGATTCGGTGGCGCTCCGGGCGCTCAAGGACCACGACAATCCCGACGTGTCGGCGCTCCACGTGGCCCTCGACCCGCGATCGATGCTCCTGATCCGGAGCCACTAGGCGCCGGCCGTCAGCTCCGCCCCAGCCGCTTTGCCAGGATCTCGCGCAGGGCGCTGGAGTACACGATTCCGGTCGAGGTCTTCGCCGCCGTGCCCCGAGCCGCCTTCGGTGCCGCCGGCTTCGGGGCCACCTTCTTGGCTGCGGGCTTCGTGGCCTTCGTCGGAGGGCGCTTGCCCTTTTGCGCGGTCGCGGCCCTCTTGGCTCCTGCCGCCTTCTTCGTCTTCGGAGACTTCGTCGCCATCGATCGGATCCTCCCCCCGCACGCGCGGTGCGCTGCATCCATCGGGTCCTTTCTTGTAGCATGGCGCTCGTCGATGCGAGCCCCCGGGCGCGGGTGCCCGCCTGTCGGCGCCTATCCCGCCGGAGGCGTGCGGTGCCCCTCGATGGGAAGTCCGGCTGCTCGCCACTCGGGGAGACCTGCTTCGAGACGGCGCGCATCGAAGCCGCGGTGGCGCAGAAGGGCGACCGCCTCATACGCGAGGACGCAGTAGGGGCCCCGGCAGTACGCAACGACGGGTCGCCCCGGATCGAGCTCGGACACCCTTCGTTCGAGGTCGGCCAAGGGGATGTGCAGGGCCCCCGGCAGGTGCCCGAGTGCGAACTCGTCGGCGGGACGCACGTCGATCAGGGTGATCGCCCCGGCGCGAAGTCGTTCGAGCAGGTCTGTCCGCGAGACCGGCTCGAGCGAATCCCGATCGTGGAAGTAGCTACGGACGACCTGCTCGACCTCCGCGCTGCGCTTCTCCGCGACCCGGCGAAGCGATGTCAGCAAGTCGACGGCGGCGTCATCCGCCAGCCGGTAGTGCACGAACCTCCCGGCTCGGCGCGGTGCGACGAGACCTGCACGGCGGAGCAGTTGCAGGTGCTGCGAGGTGCTGGTGACCGAGAGCCCCGTTCGCGCTGCGAGGGTCTCCACGGTCCGTTCGCCCTGCGCGAGATGTTCGAGCAGCTCGAGCCGGCTCGCGTGTCCGACGGCCTTGCCGACCACGGCGAACTGCTGGAAGAGCGCAGACTTCGGGTTGGCGGTTGACATTTCGGTCCAGTATTCCATAAAATGAACGAATGAACAACGTCCTACGGGCGACCCCGGAGAACGAAGCCGCTGGTAGCGGCGCAGAACCGCGCGCCGTTGGCGAGGCTGCACCCTCCCGAAGGGCTCACTGGGAGCGTGTCTATCGCGGGCGGGCCGCGACGGAGCTGAGCTGGTACGAGGCTCGCCCGGATCACTCGCGCGCCCTCATCTCGGCGGCCGGACTGGGTCCCGACGATCCGATCCTCGACGTGGGGGGAGGCGCCTCGCTGCTTGCAGATGCGCTGGTCGCTGCGGGGCACACGGATGTCACGGTCCTCGACGTCTCTGCGACGGCACTCGAGCGGGTGAGGGAGCGGCTCGGAGCCCGCGGCGCGTCGGTGCGGCTCCTCGAAGCGGACGTGACGGACTTCGTCGCAGATCGGCGCTACGCACTCTGGCACGACCGCGCGGTCTTCCACTTCCTCACGGACGCAGCCGATCGTGCCCGCTACCGCCGAGCCGTCGAGGGAGCCGTTGCCCCGGGCGGTCACGTGATCCTCGCGACGTTCGCACGCACCGGTCCGCTGCGGTGCAGCGGTCTCGACGTCGTCCGCTACGACCCATCGCAGCTCGCGGCCGAGCTGGGGCCAAGGCTCGATCTCGTCGAGTCGTTCACCGCGACCCACGTCACGCCAGGCTGCGTGGATCAGCCTTTCGTCTACTGCCGCTTTCGGCTGCGCGCAGCTCCCGCGCGGGATGCCAACGAGACGGGGGCCGCGGCTCCCGAGGCGACCCCACGGCCGTGACGGAACGCGATCTGGACGACGTCCCGATCCTCGCGCACAAGGATCCGCGCGAGCCATCGGCGTTCACGCCCGAGAGCCTGTTGCGCGAGTCGAGGCGACAGCGCGACCTGCCTCTCGCCTCCGTGCCGCCGGTGTGCGTCCTCGACCCGGATGGCGACATCGTGAGGACGCTTCGCCGGAAGGGGCGGACCGAGAGGGACGATGCCTGGGCCTGCTATCACACGGAGCTGTACCGGCACGCGCGGGGCGACCTCGAGATCGGTCTGGTTCCCTTCGCCGTGGGAGCGCCCTTCGCCGTGCTCGTCGCGGAGCAGCTCTTCGCATCGGGCTGCCGACTGCTCCTCAGCGTGACCTCCGCCGGCCAGCTGGCAGACCTCGGTCCTCCGCCGTACTTCATCCTCATCGAGAAGGCGCTTCGGGACGAGGGAACGAGCTATCACTATGCCGAGCCATCGGAGTTCGGGTTCGCGGATCCGAAACTCCTCGAGGGCCTCTGCGGCGCTCTGTCGGGCCTCGCGACGCCGGTCCATGCGGGGAGCACGTGGACGACCGACGCGCCATTCCGCGAGACCGCCCACGCCATCGACGCCATGCGTCGCCGTGGCCTCGCTGCCGTCGAGATGGAGGCGTCGGCGCTCTACACGTTCGCCATGGCGCGCCAGAAGCCGGTGGTGTGCTTCGCGTTCGTCACCAACCGGATGGGCCAGATCGAGGGCGATTTCGAGAAGGGCGAGGCGGACGGAAGCGAAGCGGCGCTGTCGCTCGTAGACGCGGCGGCGCGCGCGCTGCTTCCGCGGCTCGGCGAATAGCCGACCGGCGGCCGGGTCGGCGCGAGACGCGGTAGCCCCTGGGGCGGGTGCTCGCCTGTCGGCGCCGCACGGCGGATGCCGGCGACGGTGGGAGGTGGCATCCTCCGGCACCCGAGGGAGGGCAGCACCATGTCCGGGACCATGCCGCGCCGGGAAGGAGGAGGGCCGCGCTTCAGCGGCCTCGTCACGGGAGCCTCGGCCGGGATCGGCCTCGCCTTCGCCGAGCGGCTCGCGCGAGATCAGTACGACCTGGTGCTGGTGGCGCGTAGTCGCGAGCGCCTCGAGGAGATCGCCAAACGCCTGCGCGAAGATCGCGGCGTCGCAGTCGAGGTGATCGCGGCTGATCTCACCCGGCCCGAAGAGCTGCGGATCGTCGAGCGCAGGGTGGCCGAGGACGAGACCCTCGACCTCGTGGTGAACAACGCAGGCTTCGGAACCCAGGGCCGCTTCGCGGAACTCGACGTCGAGCGTGAGGAGGAGGAGATCCGGCTGAACGTGACCGCACTGGTCCGTCTCACGCACGCAGCGCTTCCGCACATGATCGAGCGCGGACGCGGTGCGGTCGTGAACGTGTCGTCGATGGCGTGCTTCCAGCCCGGTCCCTACCTGGCGACGTACGGTGCCACCAAGGCCTTCGTGACGAGCTTCACCGAAGCGATCGCCGGGGAGCTCGAAGGCTCCGGCGTCAAGATCCAGGCGCTCTGCCCGGGCTTCACCCGGACCGAGTTCCAGGAACGCGCGAACATCGACACCAGCCAGATCCCCGGCTTCGCGTGGATGAGCGCCGATGCGGTGGTGGAGGCCTCCCTCGCCGCGCTCGCCCGCGCCGACGTGGTGGTCGTTCCCGGCGGCCTCAACCGCGCCATGGTTGCGGGCACCTCGGTCTTGCCGCGGAGCATCGTTCGCCGGGTGATGGCGCTCGCAGCAAGGCGCCTCGAGGGCTGACCGAGGCCCGGGAGGGCCGCACACGAGCCGGGACTGGCCTGTTCTCGGCCAGCGGCAGATCGCGTGCAGGAGAGGATTCCGTGCGGCCCGCGCCGGCATCCCGTCCTCACGTCGGGCCCCACACCGGTCGATACCCGCCGCGATGGACCACACGTCCGGCGAGTCCGAGGGGAATCTCTCGCCCGCGGTTCCGGCGAAGGCCGGAGCCACCGAGCTGTGGCGGCTCGTGAACTCGCTGGACCCGATGAACGCGGCGGCGGTCCGGGCGGCGTGCTCCGTGCTGCTCCTGGCTTACACGCTGGTTGCCATCACCCGCCACGATCCGCTCCAGCCGGCCTTCGATCTCGTCCGGGGCGCGATCTGTCTCTGGGGCGTAGTCGGGGTAGTCTGCGCGTCCTGGTTCACCGGCGCCTTCGGGCGCTTCTACACCGTGGCCCTCGCCGTGCTGATGTCCGTCGGCACCGGCTACATCCACGCCGTCCAGGGAAACCCGGCGGCGCTGCTCCCGGTGACCGCCCTTGCCACGTTCATACCCATGATCTTCCTGCAGGCCGGAAGGGACGTGCTGCTGACGAGCGCTCTCATCGTCGCGGGCCACTCGATCGTTCTTGCACTCTTCCCTCCGGTCCATGAACCCATCAATACCGTTGCGCTGATGATCGGCGGATCGATGGCCGCCGGGGCCGCCTGCGGTCTCATCATCCTCGCGTATCGCGCGCTGCTCGAGAGGTCGACCCAGTGGTGGCAGGACGCGTGCGGTCGAGAGCGCATCCTGCGCGAGCTGGCCGAGGTGGCGTCCAGCACCTCCGTCGAATCGGAGTTGCTGGCGCTGCTCCCCGAGCGATTCCGGGACGTGTTCGACGCTGGCCGATGCATGATCGTGCTGCGCGAGGAAGGCGACGTCGCCGACGACCCGGCGATGACCGTCGTCGCGACGGCGGGCCTCTCGCCGGAAGAAGACGCCGAGATGCGGGGACGGCCCGTCACGCCCCACGCCGCCGAGGAGATCCTCGACCTCGTTCGCAATGGCAGGCCCTTCGTGCGGGGCACTCTCGCCGAGGAGGAGGAGCGGGATCTTCGCGAGAACTCCGGCGTGACACTTCCCACGCGATCCCTCGTTGCACTCCCCGTCACCGTCGAGGGGCTGGTTGCGGGGGCCGTCATCCTCAGCGACGAGGCGCCACGTAGCCTGCCCGCCGAGCTGATCGACCTGCTGCAGGCGATGGCGAGGCAAGCGGGCGCGGGTCTCGCCCAGGCGCGCCTCTTCGAGCGCCTGCATCGCCTGGTGTCGGACCTGAACGAGGCGCGGACGCGTGCGGAGGAGGCGTCGCGCGCCAAGTCGAGCTTCCTCGCCAACACGAGCCACGAGATCCGCACGCCGATGAACGGCGTCCTCGGAGCCCTCGACCTGCTGCTCGGCGGCGATCTCCCTCCCGAGGCGCGCGAGTACGCCGAGATCGCGAGCCGGAGCGCCGGGAGCCTGCTGGCGATCCTGAACGACATCCTCGACTTCTCGAAGATCGAGGCCGGGCGGCTCGTCCTGGAGTCGTCCGACTTCGGCCTCGCGGGGGTTCTCGAGGAGGCCGCGGACATCGTCGCGCCGATCGTTCGCAGCAAGGGCCTGGCGCTGGCCGTGCGCGTCGACGATGGCGTGCCGGAGGCGATGTG
Organism: uncultured delta proteobacterium; assembly: GCA_963710635.1. Taxonomy (GTDB): domain Bacteria; phylum Myxococcota_A; class UBA9160; order UBA9160; family UBA9160; genus MYXO. The sequence goes on along the minus strand of CAVQAY010000004.1, from coordinate 2,021,015 downwards.
CGGGGATGCGCTGCGGCTGCGGCAGGTGCTCGTGAACCTGCTCAGCAATGCGACGAAGTTCACGAAGGAGGGGGAGATCTCCCTGGGTGTAGAGCGTGAAGCGAGCGACGGAGAGGACGTCGTCTTGCGGTTCACGATCCGCGACACCGGAATCGGTATCGCTTCCGACCGACTGTGCGGCATCTTCGACAGCTTTTCGCAGGCCGATGGGTCGACCACACGCCGGTACGGCGGCACCGGGCTCGGCCTCGCGATCTGCCGGCAGCTCGTGACGCTCATGCACGGAAAGATCGGAGTGGAGAGCGTCGTTGGCACGGGCAGCACCTTCTGGTTCACGGTCCGGCTCGCGGTGGCGGTCAAGCCGGTGAGCGAGGAAGTGAAATCTGAGCCGCGCGACGACTCGGCCGCAGGGGCAGGGCTCACCGTGCTCCTTGCGGAGGACAATCCGGTGAACCAGCTCGTGGCGGTCCGCATGCTGGAACGCCTCGGTTGCAGCGTCCACCTGGCGAGGACTGGCCGCGAGGCGCTCCTCGCAGCGCGCTCGCGGGACTACGACCTCATCCTCATGGACCAGCACATGCCGGATCTGGACGGCGTCGAGACCGCCCTGGAGATCCGGCGCACCGAAGCCGGTGGCCGCAGGACGCCGATCGTCGCCCTCACGGCGTCGATCCTCGAGGAGGATCGCGTGCGGTGTAGTGCCGCCGGGATGGACGACTTCCTCACCAAGCCGATCGACAGGAGCGCCCTGCGCTCCGTGCTGCAACGCACTGCACAGCGCACCCTCGGGCCCGCGGTCGGCGCCGCGCCGGGGAATCAGCCGCGCGATCGCTCCCGCCGGGCGGCCTCGTAGCGCTGGAGCGCCAGGATGCGGCGCTCCGAGTGGCTGACGATCGGCGTCGGATAGCCGCGGGGCGGCGTCGGAGCGTCCCAGGGACGGTGCACGAAGCGGAGAGGCAGCTTCGCGAGCTCCGGTACGAACCGCAGGACGTAGGCCCCATCGGGGTCGAAGCGCTCGGCCTGGGAAACGGGGTTGAAGATCCGGAAGTACGGCTGGGGGTCCGTACCGGTGGACGCCGCCCATTGCCACCCGCCATTGTTCGACGCGGGGTCTGCGTCGACGAGCATGCGGAAGAAGTGCGCCTCTCCGCGGCGCCAATCGATGAGAAGATCCTTGGTCAAGAAGCTCGCCACGACCATGCGGACGCGGTTGTGCATCCATCCGGTCTGCGCGAGCTGGCGCATTCCGGCATCGACGATCGGATACCCGGTTCGGCCCTCGCACCAGGCGCGAAAGCCTTCTTCGTCGTCGTTCCAACGGATGCGGTCGAACTCCGTGCGGTAGCTTCCGGTGGCGACGCGCGGGTTCTCGGCCAGGATCGCCCAGTAGAAGTCGCGCCACACGAGCTCGTCGACCCACCTGCGCGCGCCGGCGGCTGCTCTCGGCTCCGACGCGGCCCGTTCCTGCGCGGCGTCGACGCAGGCGCGTGCCGAGATCGTCCCGAAACGCAGGTGCGGCGAGAGGCGCGACGTCGCGTCGAGGTCGGGACGGTCTCGCAGGCGGTCGTAGCCCGACACGTCGGATTCGAGAAATCGCGCGAGCCGGCGCTGCGCCGCAGCCTCGCCGCCGGTTGGGATCCGTGCGCCTCCCGTCGGCGCCTCGGGGAGCGCGGCGGACGCGATGCCGGCGGGAGCGGGCGGCAGCCTCGGGATGCGAAGGGGCGCCGCAGGCGCATCGGCCCAGGCCCGCTCCCAGGCGCGCCGATAGGGCGAGTAGACGGCGTAGGGCCGTCCCTCGCGGCTCAGGACCTCGTGGCTCTCGAACACCACGTGGTCCTTGGTTTCGACCACGCGGGCGCCGGCCCGGCGGGCGGCCTCGCGTGCGCGGACATCGCGGCGCAGCGCGGCCGGCGCGTAGGCGCGGCCGAACGTCACGAGTTCGGCGCGGGTCTCGGCGAGCAGCTTCTCCAACTCGGCGACGGGCTCTCCCCTGCGTTCGACGAGCCGAGAGCCGCGCGACGCGAGGTCTCGTGCGAGCCGTGCGAGGGAGTCGAGGAGGAAACGGGCGCGTGGCGAGGCCGGGTCGAGCGTGCCGAGGAGGCGATCGTCGAGGACGAAGAGAGGGATCAACTCGTCGCAGCGCGCGGCGGCCTCGCAGAGCGCTGCGTTGTCGCGCAGGCGGAGATCGTGGCGAAACCAGTGGATGGCTCGCACGTGGCTCGCTGCGCCGCGTCCGGCCGTGCCGACTCGCGCTCCCATGGTGCTCCCCCGTGGCCACGCCGACCGGTCAGGCCGTTCGCGCGAGGTCGATCGAGGGGTGGCTCACCGCGACGTGTCGTGCGAAACGATCGAACTCGGCCATGGTCCGACACCAGACGGTGGCTCCGAACTCGTCGACCACGTCCGGCCGAAGACCGCGCCCGCCGACCACGAGGATGCTCCCGGCCTCCTGGCAGGCGGCCCCGAGCGCGGCCCGGGAACGACGGCCGGTGTTCTCGGAGACCGACGAGCTCACCGCCACCAGCGCCGGCCGCTGCTCGCAGACCGTCGTCGAGAGGCTCGCGGGAGGTGTGTCGGGGCCGAAGTTGACCGTCCGGAACCCCGCCTCGGCGAGGACGAGCTGCGCGCAGAGCGGCGCGAGCAGGTAGGGGTCCTGGGCGAGCCCAGCGATGAGGGCGACGGGGGCTGCCGGGAGCGGCGCGGGCTGGGCCTCGAGGAGCCCGTGGAGCGCGCGGAGCATCACGGCGGTGGCGCAGTGCTCTCCGGTCACGCCCAAACGCCCGGCTGCCCAGCGGTGCCCGATCCGGGCCATGGCCGGCGCGATCCACCGGTCGGCGAGGTCCGCTGCGGCAAGCCCGCCGGCGTAGAGGCCCTTCACGAGACCCAGGGCCTGGTCCGGTGCCTGGGACGAGAGGGTCGCGGCGAGGGCTTCGGGAGCGGCTTCGTCGGATCCCGCGAAGCCAAGGGCGGCCGGGTCTGCTGCGGAGGCCCCTTCGGTGCGTACCAGGCGCAGGGCATCCGCCAGGCGGATCCTGCGATGCCCTCCGGGGGTCTTCTCCGCGGGAATCCTGCCCTGATCGATCCAGCGCTTGAGGGTCGACTCTCCGAGGCCAAGGGCTCTCGCGAGCTGAGCGGGCGACACGAACCGGTCCAGGCGCTGCACCAAGTCCCCCGAGGCAGACGACCATATCGACCTCGGGAGGATAAGAGGTGGATTCAGACCCGTCAAAAACGATTCGTCCGAAACGTCCAGGGCAGGGCTAGAAATGCCGGGGCTGGCGCCGGATGATAATCGGACGAGCGGGGTCCGATTGTGCATAGAGGGGCTTGACATGGACGATTTGAATGTTTACAAACTTGTCAGTGACCGTGGTCGGTCATGGCCAACCCGGATCGGTGGCTGGGCGGAGCAGAGAGCCCTCCCAGCCAGCGCCCCGTCTGGAGCGGCCGATGGGCGCCAGGAGGGCCCCATCAGGCTTCCGAGGTCCCGACATGGACGACTACGACCGGGAGAGCGGGGATTCCCTCAGCGGAGCACTCGGTTGGAACGAAACCACCCTCGCGCCGGAGATCGAGGCGAGCGAGTCGCGCGGTGCGGTCGATGCCGAGAAGAAGACGCGCGGCCGGGAAGACTTCGATCCCGTGGATCCGCGTCTCTCCCTCAAGCGCTACCTGCGTGAGATCGCGCCGATTCCCACCCTCACGCGGAGCCAGGAGGGGGAACTCGCTGCGGCATACGAGGAGAGTTCGCAGGCCTGGCGGAAGGTCCTCTTCTCGATTCCGCTCTCTGCACGCACTGCGCATGCCCTGTGGGCGAAGATCCGCGACGACGGGCGGATCACGGCGACGCTGAGCGACAGCCACCGGGACGGGAGCGGCCGCGACTACAGCCCCGCGATCGATCGCGCGCTGGGTCGGGTGGAATCGCTCCTCGCGCGACGCGCGCGGCTCGAGGTCTCACGCCAGGCAGGAACCGCGGCTCGGCGCGCGCGGATCGATCGCGAGCTGGCGCAGGCGGTCGAATCGGCCGGACTCGCCCTCGAGGTGCTTCGTGGGATCCACCGCGCGCTGCGAGAGGCGCTGTCGGATCTCCACGACGCCGAGCGGTCCGCGGCGGCTGATCAGCGGAGCGGCGTGCGCCGCGGGAGCGCCGGGCTGCGCAGTCTCGAGCGACGCGTGGGGCTCACCGCCGCCTCGTTCCGTGAGCGGATGGCAGCCCTCGATGCGGCGGACGCGCGCCAGGGCGAGGTCAAGGACATCTTCGTACGGCACAACCTCAAGCTCGTGGTCTCCGTCGCGAAGGAATACCGGAACATGGGGATCACCTTCCTCGACCTCATCCAGGAAGGGAATCTCGGACTGATCCGCGCCGTGGAGAAGTTCGACTACCGCCGGGGCTTCAAGTTCTCGACCTATGCCGTGTGGTGGATCCGCCAGTCGTTCATCCGGGCGATCCAGAATCACTCGCGGACCGTGCGACTGCCGTCCCACGTATACGACCTGATGCTCCAGGAGACGAGGATCTCTCGGAAGCTTTCGGCAGAGCTCGGGCGTGATCCGACGACCGTCGAGCTGTCGCGGGCGCTGTCGATGGACGAGCAGCAGGTGGAGAAGCTGTTCGAGTTCAAGCAGAAGCCCGTGTCGCTCGAAATGCGGCTGCCGGGAACCGACTCCAAGCAGCTCCAGGACACGATTCCCGATTCGACCGTCGCCGAGCCTTCGGAGGGTCTCGACCAAGGGAGGCTCGCCCGCGAGATGGAGCGGCTGATCGCAACGCTCTCGGGGCGGGAGCAGAGCATCCTGCGGATGAGGTTCGGGATCCGGAGCGACGAGGACCACACCCTCCAGGAGATCGGTCAGAAGCTCGGACTCTCCCGGGAGCGGGTCCGCCAGATCGAGGCGGGCGCACTGGCGAAGCTGCGTCCCGAAGCCCATCGTCTCGGCCTGGGGGTGCTTCTCGGCGAGCCGGACGGCGCGGGCGAGGCGGACGAGCCGATCGAGGCGGCGGTGGCGTAGCGCGCACGGCGAGGCGCTCTCGGACGAGGTGGACGATGTCGCTCTCCGCCTGGCGCCGGCGCGCGGTCACGATCCCGCTCTACTTCCTGCTGCTCGCGAGCCTCGCCGTCCTCCTTCCCGTCATCGTGCCGGCCGCTGCGGCCGCCGATCTGGTGCGGCGTCGCAGGCACGCGACGTTACGCTGCGTCGCGTTCGTGCTGCTCTACCTCTCGTGCGAAGTGGCGGGGATTCTCGCGAGCGGTGCGCTCTGGCTCTGGGCTCCCTTCGCTGGCGGATTGCGCGCGCCGCGGGTGCAGCAGGCTCACTACGCCCTCCAGGCCTGGTGGGCGGCCGCGCTCTACCGCGGCACGGAGCGGATCTACGGACTCCGGCGGCGGGTGGAAGAGGGGGGAGCCGACCCTGGCCGCGGGCCCCTCATCGTGGTCGCTCGCCATGCGAGCGTCGGAGACACGGTGATCCCGGCGGTCTTCCTGTCCCGTCTTCGCGGCCTCCGGCTGCGCTACGTCCTCAAGCGCGAGCTGCTCTGGGATCCCTGTCTCGACCTCGTCGGAAGCCGCCTGCCGAATTGTTTCGTTCTCCGAGGGTCTGGCGACACGGCTCGGGAGTCCGAGGCGGTGGCCCGTCTGGTCGACGGGCTCGGCCGGCGGGATGGCGTCGTGATCTATCCCGAGGGCACGCGATTCACGGCAGCCAAGCGCGAGCGCGTCCTCGCTCGCATGGAGAAGTCCGCTGACGCGACGCTCGTGGCGCGCGCCCGGCGCTTCGAGCGCGTCCTTCCGCCACGGCTCGGCGGTACGCTCGCGCTCCTCGACCGCAACCCGGGAGCGGACGTCCTGTTCTGCGCCCACGTCGGCTTCGACGCTGCAGCGACGTTCTGGGACTTCTGGAATGGGGCGCTCGTCGGGGAGACGATCCACGTCGAGTTCTGGCGTGTCCCGTTCTCGGAGATCCCCAAGGACCGCGACGCGCGGATCGATTGGCTCTACGGCCACTGGGAGCGGATGGACGCCTGGGTGGCGGGGCGCCGGCGAGCCAGCGCGGCAGGAGCCTGATCGTCGCCGCGGACGGCTACGGCGCGCTGGCGGCGCTGCCCGCGACGAGGGCATCGAGGGCAGGCCAGTCGATGGGCTCCTGGGCGCTGAACGCCCGCAGGAGCAGCCGGCGGGTGTCCGGCTCTTCACCGGCGAGGAAGCCACCCGCCACCTCGCGGAGCTTTCCCTCTTCGGGTTGGGGGGGGCTTTCGTCCTCGAGCACGCCGTCCTTGTGGGCGAGCCCGATGGCGTCGAGCCATTCCACCAGGAGAGGACGGCGGCACTCGAGGAAGAAGATCGCGAGCATCTCCTCGGCGACGGTGTTCGATGCCACGCGCGCCAGCGCCCGGCGTACGGCGTCGGCCTGCTTCTCGAAGGCGAGCTTTCGCATGTAGACGGGTCGCGATCGCATGACCCCGCAGGCCAGCAGCAGGGCCTGCTGGTAGCCGGCCGGAGCCTTCTCGCGGATCTCGCGCAGTACCTGACGGGCCTGCCCCTCGGGCATTGCCGCAAAGATCTCGAAGCAGCGCATGCAGGCTCTCCCCCCGTGATCTGCGCCGCACGCTAGCGGATCCCGCTACGCGCGCTTCCGGGCCCGTGGGCTCCCGTGCGGGGTCAGCCTCGGGCTTCGGCCGGCTCCTGCGCCCGGATGGTGGAGGTGACGCGCAAGGGTCTGCGCCACGCGGTGCGAGCGCAGGTGGCCGTCGTCAGCACCAGCGCGATGGCCGTGGCGGTGTGGAGCGCCGTGATCTCCACGGGAACGCGCAACAACACGTTGACGATGCCGACCCCGATCTGGATCGCCACGAGGGCGAGGGCGAGGGCGGCGGATCGTGCCAGACCTTCGACGTCCCGCGCCGCCCATGCCGTGAGGGCGAGCACCGCGGCGAGGGCGTACGCAGTGATGCGGTGGAGGACGTGGAGTCCGACGGCGCCTTCGAGCGCAGGGAAGTAGATGCCGTCGCTGCAGGCTGGCCACTCGCTGCAAGCAAGACCCGCAAAATGCGATGAGACCAGCCCGCCGAGGACGATCTCGAACGCCAGGAGGGCCGCACCGGCCGTGACCAACGCTCGCAGCGCCGGCGGGATGGGGCGCGAGTCGGGCACGGATCCGGACGCCGTCTCCCGGAGCCGGAGCACGACGAAGAGCAGCACCAGCGCGAACGCATTGCCGGTGACGAGGTGCGCCGTGACGGTCCAGGACGCCAACAGGTGCAGCACCGTGAGGCCGCCGAGGACGACCTGGAGAGCGAGGAGCACGGCGGCGGCTAGGACCAGCCGCCCGACCGATCTTCCAGGCACCGGTTCTCTCGCCACGTCGTAGGCGAGGGCCGCAAAGAGCAGCGAAACGATTCCTGCGACGAACCGGTGTCCCCACTCGAACGCCACGTGGAAGTCGAAGGGGGGAACGAATGCTCCGAAGCACAGCGGCCAATCGGGGCACGCCAGGCCGGCGCCATGGGCCCGGACCGTGGCGCCCAGCACCATCAAGCCGTAGACGAGCCCGAGGAGCGCGGTGAATCCTCGCGCTTGGCGGGCCGCGCGGAGCCGGTGCCGGGTTTCCCCGTCCTGCGGAAGCCCGGGATGCCCCATTCCGCCTCTCGCCCCCTCGGCAACGCTCGATTCCGAAGAGCCCTCCGAGGGCTTCCGGCCACCCGCACGCCCGCTGCGCGTACGCTGCGGACCGCGGGACGGTAGGCCATGGAGCCAGTGGCAACCAGCCGCGGGGCGCTGCGGCAGATTTCCGTGCACCGTCGCGTGGCTACACTGGAACCGGCGGCCACGGCTTCAGTCGTCCGGGCTGGCTGTCGATACGAGGCCCATGATGGCGACATCCAAGGCCCCCCCGTTTTCGAGCGAAGATCCGCGGCGGCTGCGGGATCTCCTTGCGCGCAGCTGCGAGCTGGCCGAGCAGCACTCGATCCCCTCGGTCGTCGTGGGAATCGCCGCACGGGAAGGCGAGCCGCTGGTATCCGAGGTGATCGACTTCCTGTCGAGCGCGCTGCGCGTCGAGGACGCCATCTTCCGGATGACCCGCGAGCGTGCCGTGCTGTTCTTGACGGACGTCGACAGCGACCGTGCGCGCAGCATCCTGACGCGCCTGCTGACCGACTTCAGCGAGCGCTTCCCGTCGACCAGCGATCCCGAGATCGACCTCGGCTTCTACGAGGTCCTGCCGGACGCGCGGGGCGTCGGCCTCAAGGAAGTGCTCCCCGAGCTCTTCGCCGAGCGCGGCCGCTCGAACAACGCAGCGTCGCTGCCGCACTGAGCCGCACGGCTCGCTGCGCTCGCCGGCAGCGGCCTTCGCTCGCCTTCGGCTCGCTGCGCGGGCGCTACGCGCCCTTGCCCAGTTCTTCGGCGAGGGCGCCCTCGAGGGACGGGTGGGCGAAGGTGAAGCCCGCCTCCTGGGCCCGTCGCGGAACGCAGCGGCGCGAGCCGAGCAGCTCGCCCGCTAGTTCTCCGAGCGCGATGCGCAGCGCAAAGGCCGGGACGCGAAGCAGGGCCGGCCGATGCAGCGTGCGGGCGATCGCTTGGGTGAGGACCTCGTTGCGTACCGGGTCGGGGGCGACCGCGTTCACCGGCCCCGAGACCGTCGAGTCGCCGAGCAGGTGCAGGATGAGGCGGACGAGATCGTCCGCATGGATCCACGGCACCCACTGCTGGCCGTCTCCCAGCGGGCCTCCGAGGCCGAAGCGGAAGGGCATTGCCATCAGCGCGAGCGCGCCGCCCTCCCGGGCGAGGACGATGCCGGTCCGAAGCCGCACGACGCGTACGCCGAGAGCCGACGCGCGCTCGGCGGCGGCCTCCCAGTCGACGCAGACCTCCGCGAGGAACCCCGAGCCCTGCCCGGCGGTCTCATCGAGCACCGTGTCTCCCTGGGAGCCGTAGTAGCCGACGGCCGATGCACACACGAGCGTGTCCGGCCGCACCGGCGCCGGGAGCGCCTCGAGGGCTTCGACCAGTGCGGCCGTCGAGAGCACGCGGCTCTCGCGGATACGCGCGCGGCGTGCCGCCGTGAGGGGGCCGCCGAAGACCGGCTCTCCTGCGAGATGAACCACCGCAGACGCCGCCGAGAGGGCGTCGGATGGCCAGTGGCGGCCGTCCCAGCCGTGCGCCCGAACGCCGTCGAGGTCACTCGCCGCGCGAGACGGGTCGCGGCTGAGGATCGTCACCTGCGCTCCCGCGGCGACGAGGGCCGGCACGAGCCGGCTCCCGACGAGGCCCGTCGCGCCGGAGATCAGTACCTCGCCCGCAGCGTTCATTCGTGGCACCCCCATCCAATGCCGCTGACGGCCTCCCTGCATCGGAGGACGAGAAGGATAGCATCCGTGCCTACGGCAGGGGGTCGGAGAGCAGCTCGGCGTGGAGCCGCGCCGTCCAGCTCCGGGCGCCGCTGCCGACGGCGCGGCCATCGAGCCGTGCGAGGCAGACGGCGCCGCGGACGGCGTTGACGAGCACGACCTCCTTCGCGCGGAAGATCGCCTCGAATGGGACCATCTCCTCTCGCGCGTGGGGGATGCGCTCGAGGACGATCTCGCGCGCCACCCCCGCCACCGCTCCGCTTGCGACGGGCGGAGTCACGAGGTCGTCCTCGGCCATCACCAAGAAGACGTTGGTCCGGGCTCCCTCGATCAGCGCTCCACTCGCATCGACGAGGAGCGACTCCTCGAAGCCCTCGCGCTGGGCTGCCTCCCTCGCGGCGGCGTGGATTGCGACGCCCTCCCACTTCGCGCCCGGCGTGCGGAGCACGCCGGGGTGGGGCTCGGCGTGGCGGCGTACGCGCCAAGAGCGCGGCTCGGGGCCGAGGTTCCGCGTCGTGGCGACCCTCACCGTCCGGCCGGGGTCCTCTGGATCGGGCCTCAGCGCGAGGCGCACCACTCCAGTTCCCGCTCCGAAGGCTTCGTGTCCGATGGCCGACAGCGCCGCCTGCAACGTACTCTCGTCCAGCCGCCCGAGGCCGAGGGCGGCCGCATCGCGGGCGAGCCGGCGCGCATGGCGCTCCGCGTGGCGCACGGCGCCCGCCTCGTAGCGCGCGCTCGTGTAGCAGCCGAAGACGGAGTCAGCGCCGATCGAGCGGGACGTACGTGCGCTCCATCGCCCCTTCGTAGATCTGCCGCGGTCGGCCGATCTTGAAGTCCTGATCGTGGTGCATCTCCATCCAGTGGGCGATCCAGCCGGGCAGTCTTCCCATGGCGAAGAGAACCGTGAACATGTTCTTCGGTGTCCCGATCGCGTTGTAGATGACTCCCGAGTAGAAGTCGACGTTCGGGTAGAGCTTTCGCTCGATGAAGTAGTCGTCCTTGAGGGCGATCTCCTCCAGCTCCTTGGCGATCTCGAGGAGTCGGCTGCCAACGCCGAGCTTCTCGAGAACGTCGTCACATGCCTTCTTGATGATCTTCATCCGCGGATCGAAGTTCTTGTAGATCCGATGGCCGAAGCCCATCAGGCGCGCGGTGTCGTCCTTGCTCTTTGCGCGCTCGACGAACTCCCGCGCACTGACGCCTTCGTCGCGGATCCGCTCGAGCATTTCGATCACCGCCTGGTTCGCGCCGCCGTGCAGGGGGCCCCAGAGCGCGTTGATTCCTGCCGAGATGGCGGCGAACAGGTTCGCCATCGACGATCCCACCAGCCGGACCGTGCTGGTCGAACAGTTCTGCTCGTGGTCCGCGTGGAGGATCAGGAGCAGCTCGATCGCCTTCTCGACGACCGGATCGACCTCGTAGGGCTCGCACGGGTTCGCGAAGTTCATGTGGAGGAAGCTGCCCACGTAGCTGAGGGAATTGTCCGGGTACATGAACGGCTGCCCGATCGAGTGCTTGTAGGCGTAGGCGGCGATCGTCGGAAGCTTTGCGATCAGCCGGTGGACCGAGATCTCCACCTCGCGGGGATTGCGCGGATCGAGCGAATCCGGGTAGAAGGTGGCAAGGGCCCCGACCGCCGCCGAGCACGCTGCCATGGGGTGCGCGTCCTTGGGCAGCGCGCCGAAGAACCGCTTCAGATCCTCGTGCAGCATCGAATGCCGGCGGATCGATTCGCTGAACGCTTGTAGATCCGATCGCTTCGGAAGCTCCCCGTCCATCAACAGATACGCGACCTCGAGGAACGTGCTCTTCTCGGCAAGCTGCTCGATCGGGATTCCGCGGTAGCGCAGGATTCCCTGGTCGCCGTCGATGAAGGTGATCTTGCTCCGGCAGCCTCCCGTGTTTCCGTAACCGGGATCGAACGTCACGAGCCCGGTCTGGTCCCGGAGCTTTCGGACATCGACTCCTCGCTCGCCTTCGGTGCCGATGATGACCGGTAGCTCGATGGTTCGGCCGCCGACGCGGAGTTGTGCTGTCTCGGTCATGGCAGACTTCTCCTGGGAAGACGGGTGGTTTCGTGGAACCTGAACGAGGGTAGCCGACGATCCCGATGCCGGACACCTCGTCAGGGCGCGCCGCTCTCCGGCGATGCGGTGGCGGGAGACGGTGCGGATCCTGCGGCGGAGCGCGGAGTGACGACGAGCACCTCGCGTTTGCCCGAGCGGAGGCGAGCGCGAATCTCGCTGTATTGCTCGCCTCCTACCCGTGCCAGCGCTTCGGCGCGCACCACCGCCGCCGCGCCGCCGCTCTCGAAGAAGCTCCGAAGATTCTCGGCGGAGCCGATCTCGACGACCCGACGTCCGGAGTAGTAGACGAGGCCGCCGACGGCGGGCCGCTGCTCGACGAGGCCGACGGGCGCTCCCGGTGGGAGAAGGGACCCCACCGCGTCGGCGATCGGGCGCGGCGACTTCTGGACGTCGATCGCTGGAAACAGCAGCGTGAAGGCGGCGAACTCAGCCGCCAAAACCGTGAAGACGATTGCTGCGAGCTGGCCGAGGGCGCCCGACGCCGGCGAGGCGCGTCGCCACAGCGCGAAGCCCGCGACGAGCGCTGCCGAAATCCCGGCGAAGAACGCGAGCGGGACGTCGACTCCCGGCGTGAGCGGAAAGACCACCGAGAGGAGTGCGGCCGAGGCGACGGCGATCGCGGAGGCCGCTGCGAGGCGGCCCACCCAGGCGGGGAGAGTCTCGCGCGCGACGAACGCGCGGACCGCAGCGTCTGCGCACAAGAGCGCAATGGCCGGAAAGCAGGTGAGGAGATAGAGGTCCCGCTTTCCAGACGACGCCGAGAAGAACAGGAACGTTGCGCCTACCCAGGACAGGAGAAATCGCCACGCACGACGCGGCTCGTCGGGAGCGCCGGGGGCGAAGATCGTGCGGCGTCCCACGACGAAGACGAGCGGCCAGAGCAGCGTCCAAGGAAGGAAGTCGGCCGGCAGCGCGCCGAAGAAGTAGTACCACGGGTTCACCTTCGAGGTGCCGAGAAAGAACCTGCCGTACAGGTTCTCGACGACGGCTCCGTGGAAGAACTCCGGAGGGCCGATCGCGGTGGCGAGGGCGATCCAGACGACTCCCGGCAGCACCGACAGGGCGAGGGCGCGCAGGGGAAACGCCGATCGCATCGATCGGAAACGACCCTCCCAGGCGAGATACACGGCGATCACGAACGCGGGCACGAGGAGGCCCACGGGCCCCTTGGTGAGGACGGCGAGCCCCATCGACGCATGGAGCAGCACGAGGTTCGTCCGGCGTGATCCGGCGCCGCGATCGAGCCGCCAGAAGGCTGCCAGCGCGACGCTCTCGAACAGCGTGAGCACCACGTCGAGCTGGGCGCGGCGCGCGGTGTGGGCGAAGAGTGCCGCAGTGACGAGGATTCCGGCTCCGAAAGTCGCCGAGGCGCGGCCGAAAAGGCGGGTCCCGAAGGCGAGTACGAGAGCGACGAGAGCAACGCCCGCTGCGGCCGAGGGAAGCCTTGCCGCCGCCTCGGTCACGCGCCCGCTGGGCGCTCCGGCGAGCGCAGCGAGCCAGTAGTAGAGAGGAGGCTTCTGATCGTACGGCTGGCCGTTGAGCGACAGCAGGACGAGACCGGACGGCCCGCGCTCCCAGCCGCGGATCTCCTCGGCGACCTGCGCATAGCGAGGCTCGTCCGGGGCCCACAGGTCGATGCCGCCGAGGCGTGTGCCGAGGAGCAGGGTGGCCAGGACGAGGACGAGCACCTGCCAGCCCCGTCCCATGAAACGGCCCGTCATCCTCGCGTCCCCCGCCCGCTGCTCTCCGCGAGCGCCCGCGGACGGGTGGCTGCGAGAAGCTGGGGAACGACGGTACCGTGTGGGTGGAGGAGGTGCCCATGAGCCCGAGCGGATCGGTGGACCCTGCCGAAGAGCTGCTCGCCCGAGCTCGGAGCGCGGTGGTGAAGCCTCTCGAGATTGCGGGCCTGCTCGATCGCCTCGACGGCGATGAGAGGATTCGCGCCGTCCGCTCCCTCGGCCGCACCGAGCAGCGGCGGCTCTTCGAGGCGGTGCAGGGCTTCGCGACGGTCCGGCTGGCAGACCTGGTGCCGCCGGCGACGCCGGATCTCGTTCCCGTTCGCCACTACGGCCGCAACACGCTGCCCGCGTTCCGTCTCTTCGAGAAGAGGTTCGCGCGGCCGCGGGGCGAGGATCCGGACCGGCCCCGGCGTCTCGTCGGTTTCAACTTCCAGCGGATGGCGCCGCTCACGGGGCCCGGCTATTTCGTCGCCCGCGAGGATGCGTCGACGGGCGAGGTCCTCATCGACTACCGCGAGGTGCCGACCGCCGCTCCCGCCGACTGGCCGCCGATCCAAGGCAACGATCGCGGGCTCGGCCGCCTCGTCTACGGAAACATGCTGGACACACTGCGGCGGGTCTCCGACCACGTCACGATCGGATCTGCAGCGCGAGGGGGCCGCGACCTCGGAAGCTGGTTCGTCCTGTGCCGTGAGGGCTGAGTTCGCGCTGGTCGCGGGCCTCGTGGCGCTTCTCGGCGCCGCCGCGAAGGCGGACGAGGCGCCGGAGCCCGACCCGCTGCAGGTCTTCCTCGACGACAACCCGGGGGTGCGCGGCGAGGACTTGATCGACGTCTCCCCAGGAGATTCCATCGATCGGGTCCTTGCGTTCGTCCACAATCCCGAGTCGGGCGTCACCCTGGCCGGGCTCCGCGTCACGCAGTTCGGTGTCGGAGCACCGGAGGACCGTCCGGCCTCGGAGCTCGCAGGGCGGCGTGGCGCCGACGCTCGGGGCTCGTTCCTGGTCCGGGTCACCCAGCCCTGCGACGACGTCCAGCCGGCTCCGAGGATGCAACCCGGGAGCTGGCTGGTCCTGCGGGAGAACGCGCTGGCTGCTTGGGACGTCCTGCTCTACGGGGCAGATTGCCGGCCGCGCCAGGAACGTGTCGAGGCGTCGGATCACGAGGCGATGCGCGTGGTGGGCGAGTCGGTCTTCCGGCCCCTCGGCCGAGGTCGGTTCCGCTACGGGCCACTTCGGTACGAGACGTTCGACGAGGCCTTCGTCGCGCCTACCCGCGAGGCGACGCTCTCGCTCCTGCGTGCGCGTGCCGCGGCGGCGCCGTCCGATGCCGCCGTGCAGAACCGGCTCGCGGTCGGACTCTACGCGGCTGGGGACCGCGACGCGGCGGTGCGGCGCCTCGAGCGCGCCGCCGAGATCGATCCTTCCTCGCCGGATCCCCACCGGAACCTCGCGATCGCACACCGCCTGCGCGGCGACCGGGGAGCGTCCGCCCGGGAGGAGGGCTTGGCGCGCGACGCAGAGCCGCCCCCGGTGTACGTTCCCCCGCCGAGGTGAACCGTGACCCTGGTCCCGAAGCTCTCCGTGGTGGTGCCGATCCACGACGAGGTCGAGTCCCTCCCGGCGCTTCATGCGGAGTTGACGGCTGTTCTCGACTCGTTCACCGGCGGCGTGGAGTTCGTCCTCGTCGACGATGGGAGCAGCGACGGGAGTCTCGAGGCCCTCCGCGAGCTCGAGGAGCGCGATCCCCGTGTCCGGGTCGTGGCCCTCGCGGGCAACTACGGGCAGTCGGCGGCGCTGGCGGCGGGCTTCCAGGCGGCCCGAGGCGAATTCACCGTGACGATGGACGCGGATCTCCAGAACGACCCGGCGGACATTCCGGGCATGCTTGCACGGCTCGACGAGGCCGACGTCGTGAACGGAGTACGCGTCCGTCGCAGTGACGGCCTCCAGCGCCGAATCTCCTCCCGCATCGCCAACGGGTTCCGGAACTGGATGACCGAGGAGTCGGTGACCGACGTCGGGTGCTCGTTGCGCGTGGCCAGGACGAGCTTCCTCAAGCGGATCCACTGCTTCCAGGGCATGCACCGCTTCCTGCCGACGCTGCTCCGGCTCGAGGGCGCCCGCGTGATCGAGATGCCGGTGTCGCACCGGCCCCGTCGCTTCGGCCGCTCGAAATACGGCATCGGGAACCGGCTCTTCGTGGGCCTCGTCGACGTCTTCGGCGTCCGCTGGCTCCAGCGCCGAGCGGTGCGCTGGAAGGAGCGCGAGTAGGCGTCAGCCCCCGGAGCGCTTCACCCGCCAGCCGCGGGCGGCGATCTCCGCCATCAGGGTCTCGACGTGCTCCCCCTGGATCTCGATCACGCCGTCCTTCACGGTGCCGCCACTGCCACAGCGTCGCTTCAGATCCGCCGCCAGGTCGCGCAGATCGTCCGGGCCGAGAGGCACTCCGGAGAGGGTCGTCACCGTCTTGCCGCCGCGCCCCTGCTTCTCCCGGCGTACTCGAACGACGCCGTCGCCGGCCGGGGCTGCTGCGGCGGCGCGGCAGCGGCACGACGAGGTGGCGTTGCCGCAGCGAGGGCAGACCCGGCCCCGGTGGCTCGAGTAGACCGTCCTCGCGCCGTCGTCGCGGCTCACGAGCCGATCTCGCCGTTCTCGAGGGGCATCGCGCGGCAGGGTATGGGCGGTGTACGACGGCCGCCATGGTGGGCGCCCGGGAGTCCTTTCCAATCCAGAGATGAGCCTGAAGGGGGGTGAGCCTGCTCGGGATCAGGCGGCCGGGGTTTGGGCCTTGTGGATGGACTGGAACAGTTGGTCCCGTGCGTGGTTGAGGCGCCGGGCGGCCTCATTGTCGCTGATGGCATAGGCGATGGCATCCAGCTTCTCGAAGGTGACGCCGGGCTCGAGGTAGCGGGTCGCCCCGGGCAGGGACTTGAGCTTGTCGTAGGGCGTCATCATGTCCGCGTAGCGGTAGTGCTTGCGCAGGCGCCCCCGGGCATCGATCTGCTCGGCGGGGAAGAAGCAGGGGCGGTGGAAGTTGAGGTACGGGGAGAGGACGTTCTGGGCGAAGTCGTTGACCTGCTGGGCGAAGCGGCCGGGGATGTGCGCGTAGCCGAGATGCTTTCGCAGCACGGAGCCGTTCTTCGATTCGACCAGGGCGTTGTCGTTCGTGCGCCGGGCGCGGGACTTGGTGAACTCCTGGATGTGGAGCTTGGCGAGCAGCGCGGCGACTTGGTGGTTGATGTACTCCGAACCGTTGTCGGCGTGGAAGCCGTGGATGGTGAAGGGAAAGGCGAGCAGCAGGGCCTCGAGCACCGGCAGCAGGAAGCTCTCGGAGATCCGCTCCACCGAGCCGACGAACTGGAACTGCGTGACCTCGTCGACGAGGTTGATGTGGTAGAGGCCCTTGATGCCGTCGAGATCGCCCTGATGGACGGAATCGACGCGCAGGAAGCCGGGGCGTCCCTGGGGCGCGGGCTTGCGCCGCTCGCCGATCTGGATCTTCACGGGCCGGGTCTTGTGGACGGGTCCGCGGCGGCGCTGGTAGGCCGGGAGCTGCCGCAGGTTGTACAGGTGGCCGTTGGAGATCCCGGCCAGGCGCTCGAAGCGGGAATCCCCAAAGCACGTCCAGGCGCGCTCACAGAGCTTACGCGTGGCGGGCCCCGAGAGCGTCCCGTGCAAGGCGTCGACCTCGGCGAGTAGCAGCACGTCTTCGTGGGTGTAGCGGCGCGCGAAGGGCCGGGCCGGTGTGCCGCGGCGGTCGCTGATGCGCCCGGTCTCACGCAGCTGGCCGATCAGGCGGGTCATCTGCGCGCGCGAGATGCCCGTGATCTTGCACAGGTAGCGGCGCACGAGGCCCTTGTCCGGCTTGGCCAGCCGTACATAGCCAAGGCCGCGCAGCTGCTGCTCCACGAATGCATACGAGGCCCCCCTCCGGGGAGGCTCGAACTCGAGGGAGTGGGTGCCGTCGAGGAAGGCACGGATCTGCTCCAGCGTCTGGAGTCCTTGGGTCTTCAGGGTCACGAGCATCATCTCCCGATGATCCCAGACCCTCTGGCCCAGATCCCTTCAGGCTCACTTCTCGTTGGAATCACGCCCCGCCTTCAGGCTCATCTGTCATTGGAAGAGGCTCCGGGTTGCGAGAGAAACTGAACCCGTTCATAATGAAGCCATGCCCGCTGCGTCGACCTCGTCTCCGGTGCCGGAGGGACAACGCGAGCGGAACAAGCGGGAGAAGCGCGAGCGGCTGCTACGCGCCGCACGGGAGCTGTTCGAGAAGAAGGGGTTCGACGGAGCGACCGCGCGCGAGATCTGCCGGCGCGCGCGGATCGGGACCGGAACGCTGTTCCTCTACGCCCGCGACAAGCGCGATCTGCTGTTCCAGGTGTTCCAGGAGGAGTCGGCGCGGCTGTTCTCGGAAGGGGCAGGGTCGGCCCGGATCGACGAGCCCCTGGTGCCGGCGCTGATGCGGCTCTTCGGTGCGTTCATCGACTTCTACGCGTCGCATCCGGTGCTGGCCCACGACCTCATCCAGCAGATCTTCCTCCAGCCCGGCGAGGATTCGGGGTTCGGTGCGCTCACGGTCACGTACATGGAGCGCGTTCGCGCCCTCGTCGAGCGCGCCCGGGAGCGAGGTGAGGTGAGGCCGGACCGGGATCCCGGGGACCTCGTCGCCGCGTTCTTTGCGCACTACGCGTTCTGGGTACAGGCCTGGCTTCTGCTCCGAATGGCTTCGCGGGAGGAGGCAGAAGCGGCGCTGCGGCGTGCACTCGAACTCCAGCTCGACGGAGCGCGGGGCCCGTCTAGCGTGCCCGCCGGCGGACCGCCGCCTGCGGCGAGTAGCGAGCGCAGGCGGCGCTGAGCTCGCGCGCCACATCGCTTCGCAGCGACTCGGGCTCGACCACCTCCGCGCCCGCGCCGAAGGAAAGTACCCAGCTGCGCAGCTCCGATGCCCCGCCCACCTCCATGGCCAGCTCGATGCTTCCATCCGGGAGACGGGCGAGGATCTGGCTCGGGTGCCACGTCCGCTCCTCGACGTAGGTCGCCCAGGCTTTCTCGAAGCGGATCCTCACCTTCGTTGCGGGCTCGTGTACGACGCCGAACGACGATCCCACGTAAGCGTCGAAGTCGAAATCGGGCCGCACCGAGAAGCGGCGGCCGGTGCGGGAGAGGCTCACGATGCGGTCCACGGCAAAGGTCCGCACTTCCTTGGACCGGTGGTCCAAGCCGACGACGTACAGCCCCCCGCTTCGGTACCAGACGCGGTAGGGGTCGAGGTCGCGCGTCGATGCGTCTCCCGTGCCGCCGGTGCGGTAGCGGATGCGAACGGCTTCGTTCGCGAGGACGGCATCGCTGAGCGTGCGGATCGTGTCGCGGAAGCGTGCGTAGCTCTTGTGGGGCCCCGGGAGGACCCGGAACGACTGGCCGAGGCGGGCGAGGTACTCCGTCAGCGCCGGCGAAAGCGATGAACGGATCTTGGCGAGGGCACTGCGGACGGAATCGTGGAAGACCGTCCCGTCGAGGGTGCGAAGCAGATCCTCCCCGAAGGCGAGTGCCAGGAGCTCGTCCGGGGTGAAGGGCACGTCGCCTACGCGAAAGGTCTCGATGAGGCGATAGAGGACCCGTCCGTCGCGCTTCTCGCTGGTGAGGGGGAAGCCCGCGAGGGACAGCGCGTCGAGATCGCGGTACACGGTGCGCTTCGTACACTCGAGCTCCGACGCGAGCGCATCGAGCCCGACGCCGTAGCGGCTGCGGGCGAGCTTCTGGAAGAGCCTCCATTGCCGCGAGAGCTGGTCGCCGCGCACGCGATGCCCCTCCGAGTCGTCAGTCGTCCGAGAAGAACCGGAGCAGCTCGTCCTCCCGCGCCCGCGCGTCGGCCATGCCCAGCTCGAGCAGCGGGGTGGCGAAGTCGGCGTCGAAGAGCAGGTACGAGAGCAGATCGGCTTCCGACGGTATTCCCGAGGCGCTGATCGAGCGCAGGAAGAGCCGGAGCAGGGGAGTCAGCGTTCCGGCGGATTTCTTGTTCGAGAGGACGTGCCCGGCCAGAAGCCCGAGATCGGCCGACGGCCGGATCACGAGGTCCTCGATCCGCTGGAACGAGTGGCGGCGCGCCTTCCGGGAGACGGCGTTCACTCGCTCCAGGAAGTCGGGCCCGCACGCGTCCTCGGCGTCGGCGATGAGCTCGTTGAGGACGCGCATCCGGGAGAGGTCGGTGTCGATGTGGTCGAGCAGGAGCGAGTTCAGCACTTTGCCGAAGAGGAAGAGCGGGTTCCCATAGTCCGAGATACGGCTGTTGGCCAGCAGCGCCTCGCGTGACTCGGCGAGGCCTGCCCGCAGGGCGATCACGAGCACCCGGTCTGCGCCGAGGTGGATCGCCGGCGAGAGCGGCGTGTTCATGCGGAGCCCGCCGTCCGCGTAGTAGGTGCTGCCGATCCTGACTGCGGGGAACAGCATCGGGATCGCCGCGGATGCCAGGGCGTGCTCGGGCATCAGGCGCGCGGCTCGAGAGACGATGGTGACGTCCCTCGACCAGGGCGGCAGCGCCCGCTCGCGGTTCTCGACGAAGCAGACGACGTTGCCCGTCGCGATCTCGGTGGCGGCGATGCAGACCGACCCGACGAGCCCCTCGCGCAGGTTGCTGCGGACGTTGCGCCAAGGGATCGCGCTCCGGACCACCGACTCGAGCGGCGTCGTGTCGAGGAGGCCATAGAGCCGCGCCGGAAGCCCTCCGCTCCGGAGCTCTGCGGCGACGCGCCCGGCGCCGAGCAGCCGACGCGGCAAGCGGAACAGGTCGCTCGTGGAGACCGGGAGCACCTCCGCGAGCCGGAAGCCCTGCCACACCGCGGCGAGCCGCGCGCCGCGCCCCTCCTTCTGGTGCGCCGTCGCCGCCAGGAAGCACGCGTGGATCGCACCCACCGAGGTGCCGCAGATCACGTCGAACCGGGGAGCGCGGCCGAGGCGCGCCGGAAGCTCGTCGAGGAGGTAGCGGAGAACGCCGGCCTCGTAGGCGCCGCGGGCGCCGCCCCCGGAGAGGACGATGGCCCGGACGGGTCTGCGGACGGCGGCCGCCGTGGCGGGCGCCGCAGGCCTGGCGGCCGGCTCAGCCAACGCGCTCCACGTAGACGCCGGTCCGGGTGTCGACCCGGATCCGCTCGCCTTCCTTGACGAAGAGGGGAACCTGGACGACCGCGCCGGTCTCGAGGGTGGCGGGCTTGGTCGCGCCGCTGGCGGTGTCGCCCTTCAGGCCTGGATCGCACTGGGTGATGAGGGCCTCGATGAAGGCGGGCAGCTCGATGTTGATCGGCTTGCCGCGCCAGAACAGCACCTCGACATCGAGGTTCTCCTTCAGGTACTTGCGAGCGTCTCCGACCTGCTCGGCCGAGAAGGGCGTTTGCTCGAAGGTCTCGTTGTCCATGAACACGAGCGCGTCGCCGTCCTGGTAGAGATACTGCATGCGACGCTCGGACACGTCGGCCTCGTCGACCTTCTCGCCGGAGCGGAAGGTCCGGTCGAGCACCTTTCCGTTCTTGAGATTCTTGACCTTCGTTCGGACAAAGGCGCCGCCCTTGCCGGGCTTGACGTGCTGGAAGTACGTCATGGTGTAGGGCTCGCCGTCGAGCTCGATCTTGAGGCCATTGCGAAACTGGGACGTGTCGACGGACATGCTGCTCTCCGCTGTTCGAGGCGGGGAGCCTAGCCGACCCGCCGAAGGCGGGCACGCCGTGGATCCTCGGGCCGCGTGGCTAGACCGGCGCGGTCTCGAGACGCAGCTCGCCGTCGCCGGCCCGCGAGATTCCGACGCGATGGGCCGGACGGAAGCCGAGGTCGCGCTCGGCCTGGCGGGTGTCGAGCGTGAAGCCGTAGCGCAGGTGGTCACCCGAGAGCGCTGCGAGGCGCGTCTCGCCTCCCGCGACGCGCAGTCCGGCGGCAACGAGGCGCAGCCAGGGTCCGGGCATCGGCACGAGCGGTCGCCGGGTCCAGCGGCCGAGGACCGAAAGGGGAACCACCTCGGCACCCGCCACGTTGTAGACCCCAGCGCAGGTTGCCCGCACGGCTGCCGCAACGGCCTGCGCCACGTCCTTGTCGGCCACGAGCGCACACAGCGGATCGAAGCCGAGAGGCCGGAGCCGCGGCCCCGCCCGGCCCTCCAGCGACGGGTTGAGATAGACGTACCCACCGGACGCGACCACGGTCGGAAGCCGGAGCAGGACGACCCGCAGCCGGTCGCTCCCGACCTCGGCGTGGAAGACCATGTCGCAGTCGATCCAGGACCGGAGCTCCGGCGAGACGTCCGGCGAGAGATCGAGCTCGCTCGATTCCCTGACGCGGTTCGCGTTGCCGGGCAGGAGCCGGTAGACGAAGGCGCTCCCGAGGGCGACGAGCGATCGGACCGCAGGCGCTTCGAGCGCGTTCTGCAGAACGAGCCGGGCCTCGGCGGTTCGGGGCGGCAGGCCCGCGAGCAGGCGCCGGGAGTCGCCGCGGGCCGGCAGATGGCCGGGAACGTGGACGATGGTGTCGATCTCGGCTTCCCGGAAGCGAGCCGAGCGGAACAGATCGGACACCGGGCGGTGACGCGAGAGGGAGCACCGCAGGTATCCGAAGCGGCCGCCGGGATCGGCGAGGAACCGGTCGAAGACCCGAGGCGCCGGGCCGCTTCCGACTCCGAGGATCGACCGTACGTCAGGGGAATGGAAGAGCGTCTTCACGATGCGGCGGCCAATGGGCTCGTCGGCGTGGGTGACCAGTACGCCGGGCATCAGCGGTTCCTGTCCATCAGCTGCTGCACCGTGCGCCGCACCTGCTGCGTCAGGTGCTGGACCAGACGTGCGTCGCGGGCGGCATCGGGGCCGAAGCGCTCGTGGAAGACGAGGGGTTCGCCGTAGACGATTCGGTAGCGGACCGGATAGGGCAGGAGCCCCAGCGGTCCGAGCCAGGGGAAGGTCGGAGTCACGGGCAGCATCGGGAGCCCGAGGAGATTCGCCAGCCGGGGCAGGTCGAAGAGGATGGGCATCTGGTCGTCGCTTCCGATGATCGCCATCGGAACGATCGGAGCGCGCGCGCGCAGCGCCTCTTCGACGAATCCCGAGTGGAACGACTGGAGCCGGTAGCGCTGGGTGATGCGCTTGCGGATGCCGTCCATCCCCTCCGGAAACACCAGGAGACATTGTCCGTCGTCGAGGAGATCGGAGAAGTTCTCCCTCGTACCGATCACCTGTCCGACGCGCGCGAAGAACACGTTCACGAAAGGAAGCCCGCCCGCCCAGCGGTCGACGACGGCCCGCGGGAGCCTCGGAGGGTCCGTGTGCAGCAGGAGGTCGATCACCGCCATGGCGCCGTCGAAGGGCAGGGCCCCGGCGTGATTCGCCGCAAGGATGACCGGCCCTTCCACGGGTACGTTCTCGTGGCCGCTGCTCTCGACGCGAAAGTAGAAGCGGTAGAACGCCAGGAAGAGCGGAAACGCAGCGCGCGCGGCGGCCGGAGAGAATCCGAACCGATCGTAGGGAGCCTCCGCGTCGACCAGATGGTCGAGCGCCGCCAGGCGCCGGCGGTCGGCCTCGCCCAACAGGCGCTCGAGCATGCCGGTCTTCTCGAGCAGCTCGACCTCTGCGAGATGGGGAGTCGTTGCCCATCGCCGCCGAGGCCGGGCCTCCTGGGGGCGGATCCGGTCGGCCTTGGGAGGGTCCGGGCGCGGCGGCAGCAGGGAGGCCTCGGCCCGGGCGAGCAGGCTCGTGATCTCGTCGAGGCGCGCGAGACACGCGTCGGGCCCGGAGTCCGAATCGAAGGGATCCCGCCCGAGAGCGCGCAGGCCGTCGCCTGCGAGCGCCGCGATCTCGTCGCGATCGTCGCCATCCAGGAGCATCCGCGGGGGGTGCTCGCTCACGACCGCCCCGCAGCAGCCGACTCGGTTCGCGCCTCGAGCTCCTCGGCGAGAGCTGCCATTGCGCGCGCGCCCCGGTCGTTCGGGGCGTAGTCGAAGATCGAGAGGCCGCGCGACTGGGCCTCGTCGAGCTTGACGTGGAACCCGACCACGGTGTGCGCGATCTCCTTCGGGAAACGAGCCTTCAGGCGATCGAGCGACTCGTGGGCCAGACGGGTGCGGCGGTAGAAGGTCGGGATCACCATGGTGACGCGGAGGCCGCTATTCCCGTAGCGGGTACGCACCGTGGCGAGGCTTCGCATCAGCTCGGCGCACCCGTCGAGGGCCAGGTAAGTGAGGGGCACCGGCACCACGACCTCGTCGACGGCGCGAAGGACGCTGAGCGTGAGCGGCCCGAAGGAGGGCGGCGCGTCGAACAGGACGAAGTCGTAGGAGGAGATCTCTCGCGAGCGCCGCAGACTCCGCGCGAGGCGCCCGGTCGGATCCTCGGCGCCGGGCTGCAGGCAGGGGAAGAGCCCGAGCGACTTGTTGGCCGGCACGAGGTCCAGCCCCGCGATCCGCGTCGGAACGATGGGCAGGCGCCCGGCTGCGCTCGGCGCCGCCTCGGCCGTAGCAGGCCCCGGACCCTCGAGTACGGTGTCGAGCAGGAGGTCGAGCGCGGAACGTCGAGCACTCCGGACGTCGACACCGAGGGCCTTGCCGAGCTGTCCTTGGGGATCGAGATCGATCCCCAGCACTCGCCGGCCCCTGCGCAGCGCGAGAAAGGCGGCGATGTTGCCGAGCAGCGTAGTCTTCCCGCTGCCGCCCTTCTCGTTGATGAATGCGATCCGACGCAGAGCCACCCACCCCCCGAGGGCCCTCGTACGTGGAACTCAGTACCGTGGGGGGGGAGAACGGATCCGGTGGCAGCGCGGCACTGCGCTCCGCGGCGCGGGGGCCTTCGCTCCCTTCCTACTCTCCGACGCAAGGCATGTCAACCGCTGCCCGTCCCTGGCATCGTGAAAACCAGGGACGGACGCTGCGGAGAGGCGCGCGCTAGTGGCCCTTCGCTTCCTTCACCGCCTTGGTGAGCGCGGGCGCGACCTCGAACAGGTCTCCCACGACGCCGAGGTTCGCGACCTCGAAGATCGGAGCGTCGGGATCCTTGTTGATGGCGATGATGTAGTTGGAACTCTTCATGCCCACCAGGTGTTGGATCGCGCCGGAGATGCCCACGGCCACGTACAGCTTCGGCGTCACGGTCTGGCCGGAGGATCCGACCTGGTACTCGTGAGGGAGCCAGCCCGAATCGACGACGGGCCGGGATGCGCCCATGGCGGCGCCGAGGGCGTCGGCCAGGGGTTTGATCACCTCCATGAACTTCTCGGTGCCTCCGAGGCTCCGGCCTCCCGAGACGATGATGTCGGCCTTGGTGAGGTCGACGCCCTTGGCCTCGGCGGCTTGGAGCCGGACGAACTTCGCCTTCAGGTCCGAGGCGGCGATCGCGACGTCGAGCTTGGTGACGCTGCCCGCCTCACTTCCGGCGTGGGCTGCCGTCGCGCCGGGCTGCATCGTTGCGACGACGGGCAGCGACTTCACGGCGATCCGTGCGTCGAGCTTGCCATTGAACACGCGCCGCACGAAGACGGGCTTCCCGCCCTCCGCTTCGATCTTGAAGGCGTCGCTCACGAAGGCCGCGTCGAGGCCGGCCGCGAGGCGAGGAGCGAGGTCCCAGCCGCTCGGGGTGTTCGAGAGCAGGACCACGTCGGGCTTCACCCGATCGATCGCCGCGCGAACGGCCCGGTTGTAGGCGTCGACGCCGTAGGCCGCGAGGAGCTCGTGGTCGGCCACGAGTACCTCGCCGCCTCCCTTCTTCGAGAGCCCTTCGGCCTGGGCCTGCACCCCGTGACCGAGGATCAGGCTCTTGACGTCGGCGCCGAGGGCCGGCGCGAGTTGGCGTGCGAAGCTCACCAGCTCGAGGGTCGCCTCGCGGAGCCTGCCGTTCTGGATCTCACCAACGACGAGAATGGTTCCCATGGGTCGTCCTCGCTTCGGGCTAGAGGAGCCCGAGCTCCTTGATCTTGCCCAGCATCTTGCCGACGACTTCGTCCGTCGAGCCGGTCAGCATCTCGGCGCCCGTGCCCTTGGGGGGCGAATAGATCTTCAGGATCTCGACCTTCGCCGCCGCCTTCCCGACCTGGCCGCCGAGGCCGAGGTCGGCCAGGGTCTTCGTGTCGATGGGCTTCTTCTTGGCCGCCATGATGCCCTTGAGAGACGCGTAGCGGACCTGGTTGAGGCCTGTCTGGACGGCGAGCAGGCAGGGCTTCGAGAGCTCGACCACCTCGGTGGCGCCGGCCTCGAGCTCCCGCTCGACCGTGACGCTTCCATCGAGCGTCACCTTCACCACCGACGTCGCGTGGGGCATGCCGGCGAGCTCGGCGAGCATGGGGCCCACGGCCGCGAAGTTCCCGTCGTCGGACATGAGGCCGAGGAGCACCAGATCGGGGCTCTCGGCCTTGGCCACTGCCGCGAGCACCTTCGCCGCGCCGAGGGCATCGGCGGCGTCGGCATCTGCGTCCTTCACGTGGATGGCGCGGTCCGCACCCATGCCGAGGGCGGTTCGCAGGGCCTGGGTCACGCGCTCGGGGCCGATGGATACGACCACCACCTCGGCGCTTCCGCCGCTCGCATCCTTGGCGCGCAGCGCTTCTTCCAGGGCGAAGGTGTCGTAGCTGTTGATCTCGAACTTGATGTTGTCTTCCTGGATCCAGGTCCCGTCGGCGCGCACGTCGAGGCGCGCGTCCTGGTGCGGTACCTGCTTCAAGCAGACCATGATCTTCATCGAGACATTCCTCCGGGGATGGCTCGGGCCAGGCGACTGCCGGTGGGCGCCGAGGACGGGCGACCCTACCGGACCGGCGGGCCAGTTTCAAGCACTGCCGGGCGCTGGAAAGTGACTCGGATTCAGGGCGTTAGGGCTCGAAGCGGGACACGATCGACCGCGCCGCCGCGCGGCGCCGCGCGAACGCTCCCGCGGGCGCCGGCCCGCAGATTTCACCCACAACCCCATGTTTGGTCTACTATATGCCGCGTCGGGCACGCTCTTCGCCCGCAAGGAGGCAAGGCTCGTCCCATGCAGATTGCATCCCCGCTCCGCTCCCTGTCACACCGGCCGGTCTTCGCAGCGGCGCTCGCCGCCGCTCTTGCCACCGTCGCAGCGCCGGCGGTACGTGCCGAGGACACGCGGCCCAAGGAGATTCCGTACGAGACGCCGACGGAGATCCCCCAGCTCGATCCGACCTACCGGACCGGGAACCACAAGGTCGTGCTCGTCACCGACCAGTCGCTCAATCCGCGCCTCGTGAAGCTCCAGGGAGACGAGGTCGTCGCTTGGCTCAGCTACTCCTCGAGGCCGACGGCGGTGGTGTTCGAGCGGGAAGTGGCCCGGAACATGACCTGCCATCACCTTGTGAACTTCAAGATCGAGGAGGACGAGCTCCGCTCGGCCCTCATGCACGCAGGCGACTTCTCGAGCTTCTGCGAGCTCAAGCCCGGGCGGTACAAGTACAAGGTCGTCCGCCCCGACCCTGGCCAGCACACCCGGTCGGCCGCGGCGAGGCTCGAGGGCGAGATCATCGTCGAGGCGGAAGCCGAGAAGACTCCGTAGCCGACGGCTTCCGGGCTCCGCCGCGGGACTCAGGCTCCGACGAAGCCGAGGAACTGCTCGAGGGTCGTGACCCGTAGGAAGGGGTTGCGGCGCTTCTGTTCGCCCATCGTCGACGACTCGTCCGCCGAGTAGCGGTGGCCCGGGAAGAGGAGCGTCTCGTCCGGAAGCTGCTTCAGCGTTCCCGTGAGGCTCCGGTACATGGCCTCCGGGTCGCTTCCGGGCAGGTCGACCCGCCCGCAGCTTCCCAGGAAGAGCGTGTCTCCGGAAACCAGGTGCGCCGGCTGGTTTGCGTCCTCGACGAGGAAGCACTGGGATCCCGGCGTGTGCCCCGGGGTGTGGAGCAGGCGGATCCGGACGCCGCCGACGTCCAGCACGTCTCCGCCCGCATGGCGGACCAGGTCCGACGCCGAGACGCCCGTCACGTGGCAGACGCCATCGGCTTCCATCGAGTTCACGTGGATCGGGACGGGGCGCCGCTCGAGCAGCCGCGCGAGCCCTTCGATCTCGTGCCCGAAGAGAGAGCCGCCGATGTGGTCCTGGTGGTAGTGGGTGACGAGGGCTCCGATGATCGTCACGCCGTCGGAGTCGGCCGCGTCGAGGAGCTCGCCGACGTTCCACGCCGGATCCACCACCACCGCCTCGCGCGTACTCCGCGAGCCGATGAGATAGGCGAAGTTCGCCATCTGTCCGACGGGCACCTGCTGGAAGTAGAGATCGCTCTCGCCCATCGCTGCTCCTTCCCGTCGCGAAGACCCGCTCACTCGGATCTCCCGCCGCTCAGCCCGCGAGAACCCGTCCGATCCAGGCGTCGAGGGTCTCGAAGACCTCGCGGTGGACGTCGGCGTCGGTGCGTCCCGTCCGACGCGGAACCTTGAAGCCCTGGTCGGCCTCCTCGACGACGTGGAGTGCGGTCGGGGCGCCGATCCGCAGCAGGGTCTTCCGGAGTACCGGAATCTCGCACTGACGGTCGCGGGTTCCCTGGACGAACAGCATCGGGGACACGATCCGGAACAGCCGGTCGACGCGCAGCTCCGCAGGCCTTCCCGGCGGGTGCAGCGGGAAGCCGAGGAAGACGAGGCCGTCGGTCCGTACCTGGGACGTGGCCAGGTTTGCCGCCACCCGCCCCCCGAGGCCGCGGCCGCAGAGGAACAGGTGGGCGGGGGCGGCGGACGGGTCGCGGCCGAGGGTCGCGATCGCATGCCGCAGCGTCCTCTCGAGAACCGGGAACGGGTCGGGCCGCCGCTTGTCGGCCTCGGCGAAGGGGAAGTTGAAGCGCAGGGTCAGGACCTTGCGATCGGTGAGCGCCTGCTGCAGCGCCACGAGCAGCGGTTCGTCCTTGTTGCTCGCCGACCCGTGGGCGAGCACGACGCTGACCCGTGCGCCCGTGGGCCACCACTCGGGGACCCCGAGCACCGCAGACACCGCCTCGAGGCCGTGGACCGGCTCGATCAGCGGGATCTTCACCTCCTCGAACCGTGCCAGCGGCTCCAATGCTCCCTCCGGGGCGCACTGTACCGCATGGCGCGGCGAGATGACGCGGTTCTGTGTGGTGCGTTGGTGGGCCGGGCCCGGGAGGGGTACCCTCGCCCTGCAACCCCGCGGAGCCGCGATGGAAAAGGTCCTGATAACGGGAATCTCCGGTGGGCAGGGGCGGCTCCTCGCCCGGCGTCTGCTCGAGAGCTACGAGGTCTGCGGGGTCGACCGGCTGGCCTGGGAAGGCCGCCCCCGCGACGTCACCGTCCACATGGTCGATCTGCGGAAGAAGAAGTTCGAGGACGTGATCCGGACCGAGCTCCCGACTGCGATCGTCCACATGGGGTTCATCCGCCACTTCCGGGCCGACGAGCGGACGCGTCACGACGTCAACGTCCGGGGGACCAAGCAGCTCCTCGACCACTGCAGTCACTACGGCGTCCAGAAGCTGGTCGTACTTTCCAGCGGGTACGTCTACGGCGCCTTCGCCGAGAACCCTTACTACATGGACGAGGACCACCCGCTCTCCGCCAGCCGGTCGTACCCGGAGATGCGCGACCTGGTCGAGGTGGACACCCTCGCGTCGGCGTTCCTCTGGAAGTACCCGCACATCCGCACCTGCGTCCTGCGTCCCGTGAACGTTCTTGGCTACTTCGTACACTCGATGATCGGCGAATACCTCCGCCAGTCGTACCCACCCACCATCATGGGCTTCGATCCCATGATGCAGTTCATCCACGAGGAGGACGTCTGCGAGGCGATTGCCCTCGCCCTGCAGCACGGCCTCCAGGGGGTATTCAACGTAGTGGGTCCGGGTGCGGTTCCGCTGCACACCGCGATCCGCGAGACGGGCGGAACGGCGATTCCGCTTCCGGAGATCCTGGTGCGCCCGATCTTCGAGCGGATGTTCCACCTGGGCCTGTGGCCGTATCCGATCGGCGCGCTGGATTACCTGAAGTTCCCGGTCACCCTCTCCGGCAAGCGTTTCGCCGAGGCCACGGGTTTCCGCTGCCTGTTCGGCCTCGAGGAGACCTTCGAGAGCGTGCGGCGGAAGTAGGAGCCCCCATGCCCGACCGATCTTCGGGCGTTCGCGCCATCGCGCGGGATCTGCTGGGAGCCGCGGTGCCCCTCTCGGTCCGTGCACTCGAGCGCGAGGTCGATGAGCGCCTCTCGAAGGTGCCGACCCGGGTGAACGACTTCGGGTACGACCCGTTCGGCTTCTCGCCGACGGAGGTGAGGCCGAGCGCGCTCTTCGCTTCGCTCCTCTACCGCTACTACTTCCGCGTCGAGACCCACGACATCGAGCGCGTTCCGCAGGGCAGGGTGCTGCTCGTCGCGAACCACGCCGGACAGCTCCCGTTCGACGGGATGATGATCTCCTCGGCATTGCTGCTCGAGGCGGAGCCGCCGCGGATCGTGCGTTCGATGGCCGAGTACTGGGTGCCCCAGATTCCCTTCGTGAACGTCATCGCTGCCCGTGGAGGCGTGCTGGTCGGTACCCCGGAGAACTGCGTCTCGATGCTCGAGTCGGGGGAGTGCGTCCTGGTCTTTCCCGAGGGCGTGCGGGGAATGAACAAGACGTTCTCGCACCGATACGAGCTGCAGCGTTTCGGGCTCGGGTTCATGCGGCTCGCTCTCGAGACCGGAACGCCGATCGTGCCGGTGGCGGTGATCGGGTCCGAAGAGCAGCAGCCGGGCTTCGGCAACCTGCCAAGGGTCGGCAAGCTGCTCGGCATGCCCGCCTTCCCGCTCACCCTCGGCTTCCCCTGGCTGGGGCCGCTCGGCATCCTGCCGCTTCCGGTGAAGTACCACCTCTATTTCGGCGAGCCGCTGGTCTTCGAAGGGGCGCCGACGGACGAGGATGCGGCCGTGCAACACAAGGTCGATGCCGTGCGGAAGGCGATCTCGGAGATGTTCGAGCGCGGCCGCGGCGAACGCCGGGGGGTGTTCCGGTAGTGCGCGCCGCTGCGGTTTGCGCACTGCGGGTGGCGCTCGCTGCGCTCGCCGGGACGACGGGCTGTGCACAGCTGTCGCCGCCTGCGCTGCCGATCCTTTCCCCGACCGCCGCAGCGCCTGCCCGGGTCGTGATGCTGACCGTCGCCGGGCTGACTCCGGCCGCCTACCTGCCGGCCGCCGGCGCGCCGGCCGCGATGCCTACCCTCGCCGCGATGGCCGAGGCCGGCGCCGCCGCCGAGTACGTCCGCGCCGTCGCACCTGCGGCCCGCTATCCGGTCCACGCGACCCTCGTCACGGGTCGTCTGCCCGCCCGGCACGGCGTGACGACCGATCGGCTTCCGGGGGACCGCGGAAGCGTCGAGCGGCGACCGACGCCGCGTCCACCCCTGCGAAGCCCTGCCCTCTGGGAGGTCGTCGCCGATTCAGGGCGCCGGGCCGTCGCCCTCGGTTGGCCGGGGTCGAGCGGAGGCCGCTTCGACTTGGCGTTTCCCGAGAGCTTCTCCCTCGCGCCGGGCGAGCCCTGGACGGACTGGATCGAGGCCCACGCGAGCCCGGGCCTGCTCGGCGCCGCGCGTCGCCTGGGTGCCGCCGATCCTGCGGTGGGAGCCTCCGGGCCCGAGCGGGACCGACTGCTCGCGGGGCTCGCCTGCGAGATCCTCGGCTCGAAGACCCCCCCGGCGCTGCTCCTGCTCCACCTCTCCCAGACCGAGCTGCCACTGGCGATCGCGGGTCCGGGTTCGCCCGATGCTCAGGCGGCCTTTGCGGCGGTCGACGTCGAGATCGGGCGTGTACTGGACTGTCTGCGGAAGGCGGGGTTCGCGGATTCGACGGCGGTCCTCGTGGCCGGAGATCACGGCGTCGCAGCCGTCAGCCGGTCGATCTCGCCCAACGTCGCGCTCCAGGAAAAGGGCCTGATCGTTCCCGCGGTGGACGGTGCGGGGATCCAGACGTGGCACGCCCTCTCGCGCAGCAACGGCAGCTCGGCGTTCGTCTATGCCCGCAGCGAGCGGGACGCGCAGCTTGCGCGCCGCGCCCTTGCAGCGGTCTCGGCTCGTACCCAGGCTTTCCGGATCGTCTCCGCTCGTGAGCTGCTCGAGAGGGGCGCGGACCCGGAGGCATGGTTCGGCCTCGCGGCCGAGGGGGGCTACGTGATCGACGACGCAGCGGCCGGTCCGCTCGTGCGACCCGCTCCGATCCGCGGCAGCTGGGGTCACGTGACCGAGGCGCCGGGGACGGCGCCGGGCTTCGTCGCCTGGGGACGAGGCGTGCGCGGCGGCGTGCGGATCGCAAGAATGGATCAGGCGGACGTGGCTCCCACGGCGGCCGTCTTGCTCGGCTTCGAGCTCGGCGTCCTCGATGGCCAGCCGGTGGCGGGAGCCCTCTGGCTGCCTCCGGTCGCTTCTTCTCCGGCGGAGGAGTCCCCCGATGCCCGTTGAGCCGGGATTCTGCGTCGTTCTCGGGGCGTCCAGTGGGTTCGGAGCTGCTGCA
This sequence comes from uncultured delta proteobacterium, assembly GCA_963710635.1. GTDB lineage: Bacteria > Myxococcota_A > UBA9160 > UBA9160 > UBA9160 > MYXO. Next base: position 1,989,403 of record CAVQAY010000004.1, on the reverse strand, counting down.
GCGCGGGCCTTCGCCGCGACGGGGCTCGACGTGTGCGGAGTCCACCTCGACCGCAAGGCGACGCAGTCCCTCGCCGATGCCGTCGCGCGTGACGTCGAGAAGGCCGGCCGCCGTGCGCTCTTCTTCAACGTCAACGCGGCCGATCCGGAGAAGAGGACGGAGGTGGTGCGAGCGCTCGCCGAGGCCTGCGGAAGTGGGCCCCGCGTCCGCGTACTCCTGCACTCGTTGGCCTTCGGCACGCTGCGGCCGCTCGTCAGCCCCGGTGCAGCGGGTGCCGTCAGCCCGGCCCAGATGGCGATGACGCTCGAGGTGATGGCGACGAGCCTGGTCGACTGGACGCAGGCCCTGGTTTCGGAGGGTCTCTTCGAGCGCCGTGCCCGCGTCTTCGCCATGACCAGCGAAGGCGGCCGCCGCGTGTGGCCGGCCTACGGCCCCGTCGCGGCGGCGAAGTCGGCCCTCGAGAGCCTGGTGCGCCAGCTCGCCGTCGAGCTCGCTCCCGAGGAGATCACGGTGAACGCTCTCTGCGCAGGGGTCACGGAGACGCCGGCTGCCCGCAAGATCCCGGGCTTCGAACGCATGGCCGCCGACGCGCGCGCTCGCCACCCTCGCGGACGGTTGACGACGCCGGGCGACGTGGCCGGGGCGCTGGTGGCGTTGGCGGGCCGCGACTGCGGCTGGCTCACGGGCAACGTGATCCACGTCGATGGTGGGGAGGCGCTGGTGGCGTGAGGGACGACGGAATCACCATCGAGCTGAACCCGCGGCGGGGGCGCCTCTACGACCGCTTGCGTGCACGGGTGACGGCGCCGAAGCCCGGAGCGGCCTCCGGCGTCGGCGATCTGATCCTCCTGCTGCCGGACCTGACGGTCCTCCTGGTGCGCCTGCTGCGAGACGACCGGGTCGGGATCGGCGCGAAGGCCATCGCGCTGCTCGGCGTCGGCTACATCCTGTCGCCGGTGGATCTGCTCCCGGAGTTCTTGCTGGGGCCGATTGGCCTCGTCGACGACCTGTTGGTGGTCGCGGCTACCCTCTCGCGCCTCGTGAACCACGTCCATCCGGACGTCGTGAGATCCCATTGGCCCGGAAAGGGGGATGCCCTCGACGCAATCCAGCGGGTGATGAGCTGGGCGGAGGGGCAGGTCGCGGGCCTGTGGCGGGCGATCTGGCGCCCCTTCGGGAGCCGAACCCCCTGACGACGCCTCGCGACACGCCCGAGCCTGCGTGTGCCATGATGGATCACAGGAGGCCAGGCATGAGCGAACCCGCCGCCCCCTCCGGGCCGGCACCGGGCGAGTCCATGGCGATCCTCGACGAAGGCTCGCTGGAAGTCCTCTCGAGGCTTCCGGAGGCTGCAGCCGTGCATCGTGGTGGCCGCGTCGTGTTCGCCAACGCTGCAGCGGCCCGGCTGCTCGGCGCGCCGGATGCGGCCTCACTCGTCGGGACGAGCTCGCTCGGCTGGCTGCGCAGCGACCTTCGGGACCCGGTGGACGCGGCCGTGGCCTCTGCCTTGACCTCCATGGGCGGCGGCTCGCTCCACGACGCCACGCTCGCCGACGGGGTTCCCATACGCTTCTCCGTGTGCCCGGCGCTCCTGGACGGCGCGCCGGCGGTCCTCACCTTCTTCCGGTGCGTCTCGGACGAGCGGCGAGTCGCGGACGAGCTGGCGGCGAGCGAGGCCCGGTACCGCGCGCTCGTCGATCTGTGCCCCGAGGCGGTCTGGGTGAACATCGACGGCAAACTCGCATTCGCCAACGAGGCGTGCGCGCGGCTCCTCGGCGCGACGAGTACGGGGGAGGTCGAGGGGAAGTCGGTCTTCGACATCCTCCACGCGCGCTACCACGACGCCATCCGCGAACGCATGCACCTGGTGATCCACGAGGGACGGAGGGTCGACCTCCTCGAGGAGGAGGTGGTGCGGATCGATGGGACCATCGTTCCCGTCGAGATCACGGCCGGACCGGTCCGGTTGGGAGACCGCATCGGCCTCATGGCGGTGGCTCGCGACATCAGCGCGCGCAAGCGTGCCGAGGCGAGCGCCCTCGCATGGAGGAGGAGCTACGAGGCGCTGCTGCAGACGAGCCGGCAGCTCTTCTACGACTGGGATCTGCGAGCGGGGTCGGTCACCTTCGCCGGCAACGCGGCATCGCTCCTCGGCTGCGGCGAGTCCGATCTCGCAGGCGACCCGGAGCGCTGGAGCGGACGCATCCACCCCGGAGACGCGGTGCGCTACCAGGAGGCGCTCGCGGGAATCCGCGCGTACGGGAGCGGGCTCCAGATCGAGTATCGGGTCCAGCACGCGAGTGGCGCGTGGATCGTGGTCGAGGACGAAGGCGCGCTTCTCCGCGACGCATCGGGAGCGCCGGAGCGCATCGTCGGCGTCATTGCCGACGTGACCACACGCCACGCGGCCGAGATGGCGCTGCGTGAGAGTGAGGCACGTGCGCGAGCCATCCTCGACGCGGTTCCGGATGGCATCGTGACCCTCGACGAGAGCGGCGTGATCGAGTCGATCAACCCCGGTGCGGAACGGATCTTCGGAATGCCGGCGTCCGAGGTCATCGGCCACCGCTTCTCCCAGCTGGTTCCCGCCCTCGCCGGCGATGCGGCCGTCGCTGCCGGTCCGCTCGGGGAGGCGCTCGGGAGGCGCTTCGAGACGCAGGCCCTTCGCAAGGATGGCCGGGAGGTCCCCGTGCTCCTGGCGCTGGACGAGGTGAGTCTCGCGAATCGGCGCATCTTCATGGCGCTCGTCCACGACTTGACCGAGCAGAAGGCTCTCGAAGCCCAGCTGCGCCACGCCCAAAAGATGGAGGCGGTGGGGCGCCTGGCAGGCGGTGTCGCCCACGACTTCAACAACCTCCTGCTGACGGTCCAGGGCCGGACGGAGCTGCTCCTCGCAGGTCTGCCGGAGCCGCACCCCATGCGGCGCCAAGTCGAGGAGATCCAGTCCGCCACCGAGCGAGCGACACACCTCACCCGCCAGCTGCTCGCATTCAGCCGCCGGCAGCCGCTCCGGCCGCGAGTCGTCGATCTGAACGCCCTCGTCCTCGATCTGGCCGACATGCTGCGGCGTCTCATCGGCGAGGACATCGAGCTCTCGCTGGAACTCGAACCGTCGCTGGGGAAGGTGCGTGCGGATCCAGGCGTTCTCGATCAGGTAGTGATGAACCTGGTGCTGAACGCGCGGGATGCGATGCCCGAAGGTGGCCGCGTCACCATCGAGACCTCCAACGCCGTTGGCGAAGAGCTGGGGCAGGTCGCCCTCTGCGTTCGCGACACCGGCATCGGGATGGACGAAGCGACGCGAGCGAGGATCTTCGAGCCTTATTTCACCACCAAGGAGCCCGGTCGCGGAACGGGCCTCGGCCTCTCGACGGTCGACGGCATCGTCCGCCAGAGCGGCGGAGAGATCGAGGTGGAGAGCGTACGCGGCAAGGGCACGACCTTCCGCGTGCTGCTGCCGCGCGCCGAAGGAGAGCCCGAGGCGGCGCTGCCGGAACCCGCAGCGCTGCGGGTTCCGGGTGGCGGCGAGACCGTGCTGCTGGTCGAGGACGATCACGCAGCACGGGAGCTTCTGGTGGAGTTCCTGGAGAGCCGGGGATACAAGGTGCTCGCAGCGGCGAGCGCCCGCGATGCCCTCCGCCTCGCCGAGCAAGGAGAGGCCGTGATCCGACTGCTGTTCACCGACCTGGGGCTTCCCGACATGCGCGGCACCGCGCTCGCGCAGCAGCTCGCATCGCGCCTCCCCGGCTTGCGGGCGATCTTCGTCTCGGGATACACCCAGGAAACCCTCGGCTGCGCCGGGATGCCGCGCGAGCACATCCGCTTCCTGCACAAGCCCTTCCGCCTTCGCGAGGCCGAGGCGCGGATCCGCGACCTCCTCGACGAGGACGGCGCAGGGCGAGCGTAGGCTTCCGGGGATCGGGACGCCGCGGTGCCGCGCGACATGGGCTGGGCCCTCTCGGGAGACGCCGGGATCCGGATCGAGCGCGACGGGCACGGCGTCCTCCACGTTCGCGCGAGCTCGGAATCCGACCTCTACCGAGGCCTTGGATTCGCCCATGGCCGTGACCGCGGCCTGCAGATGCTGCTCCAGCGCACTCTCGCGCAGGGGCGCGCGTGCGAGCAGCTGCGCGACGACGACACGATGCTCTCGCTCGACCTCTTCTTCCGGCGCCTCGGCCTCGCAAGCGGCGTTCACGCGGAGGCCGATGCGCTCCCGGCTCCGGCGGCAGGGCTCGCAGCGGCCTACTGCGATGGCGTGAACCTCGCGCTTCGGCGGCGGCTGCCGTGGGAGCTGCGGATGCTCGGCCACCCTTTCGAGCCCTGGACGTCCGGTGACTCGCTGCTCGTCGCGCGCCTGGCGGGCTACGTCGCGCTGGCCCAGAGCCAGGGGGACATGGAGCGCCTGCTGGTCGAGATGGTGCAGGCGAATGTCTCGCAGCGACACCTCGACGAGGTGTTTCCGGGAGTCCTCGGCGGGCTCGACACGGCGCTGGTGCGGCGCGTCCGTCTGGGCGAGCGGATCGTTCCCGACGCGCTTCGCTGGGCCGCAGCCGCTCCTCGCGCCATGGCTTCGAACAACTGGGTGATCTCCGGGAGCAGGACCGCGAGTGGCCGTGCGCTTCTCGCCAACGATCCCCACCTCGAGTGCAATCGGCTACCGGCGGTGTGGGCCGAGGTGGTCCTCGAGCTCGGGGATCGCTACTGCATTGCCGCGACGATGCCGGGAATCCCGGGCCCGCTCATCGGCCGCACCCCGGACCTCGCCTGGGGCGCCACCTACGCGTTCATGGATGCAACCGACTCGTGGGTCGAGGACTGCCGCGACGGGTGCTACCGGCGCGTCGAGAATGACCGTGAGCGCTGGGCGCCGTTCCGGCGCCGCACCGAGACGATCCGCCGCCGGCGCCGCGGTGATCTCGAGGTGGTCTTCTACGAGAACGACCACGGCGTTCTCGACGGAGATCCGACGCAGCCGGGTCTCCTTCTCACGACGCGCTGGTCGGGCGCCTCGTCGGGAGTCCCGTCGATCGAGGCGCTCTTCGGCCTGTTTCGCGCGACGAGCGTGCGAGAAGGGATGGCGCTCCTCGGCCGGATGGAGACCGCGTGGAACTGGGTCTTGGCCGATCGCAACGGCAGCATCGGCTACCAGATGTCCGGACTTCTTCCCCTGCGCAGGAGGGGCTGGGACGGCGTGGCTCCGGTCCCGGGCTGGGACCCGGCCAACGACTGGCAGGGCTTCGCGTCGCCCGAGGAGCTCCCGCGCGCGGTCGATCCCGGGAGCGGATTCTTCGCGACGGCCAACGAGGATCTCAATCGCCATGGCGAGATCCGCGCCATCACGCTCCCCATGGGCGCATGGCGAGCGGAACGGATCGCCGACCTCCTCGGCGCGCGGTGCGGGTGGACGGTGTCCGAAGCGGCCGCCATGCAGCGCGACCTCGTCTCGCTCCAAGCCGCGCGCTTCCTTTCGATCCTCCGGCCGCTCCTTCCGGATGCTGGAAATGGCGCGCTGCTCCGTGGCTGGGATCTGCGCTACGACGCGGACTCCCTCGGTGCGACGCTCTTCGAGCGCTTCTACCGGGCGCTCGTTCTCGACGTCGTCGGCCGCGTCTGTGGAGAGGCGGTGGCGGCGCACGTTGCGGGACGGACCGCCATCCTCGCCGACTTCTACGCCAACTTCGATGCGGTGCTACTCGACGAAGCGAGCGCGTGGTTCGGCGAAGAGGGGAGGGACGCCGCCTTCCGCCGGGTGGCCGCCGGCGCTCTGGAGGCGCCGGCGCAACGCTGGGGGCAGCAGCAGCGCGTGACGATGAAGCATCTCCTCCTTGGCGGGCGCCTTCCGGCCTGGTTTGGCTTCGACCACGGACCCATCGAGCTCGCCGGCGGGCGCGCCACGATCCACCAAGGGCAGGTCTACCGTGCGGGCGACCGCGAGACGACGTTCGCCCCGTCACTTCGGTTCGTGACCGACTTTTCCGACGATGCGGTCCATACGGCGCTCGCGGGCGGACCGAGCGACCGGCGGTTCTCGCGCTGGTACACCTCGGGCGTTGCCGACTGGCTCGCTGGGCGCCTGAAGTGCCTCCGACCTCTCGGTCGCAGGTAGCGGCTCTCTTGCGGGCCCGGCGATCTACTCGGCTCGGCGTGCTGGCGCTCGCCTCGGCGTTGCTGGCGGGCTACGGCATGGCGGCAGAAACTGGAAGGAGCTGGCTCCACGCCGTGCGCTTCGCGCTCACGCTCGCCGTCGGCGTGTTCGTGATCCTCGATCTCGAATACCCGCGGATCGGACTCCTCCGCATCGACGACTTCGACCGGTTCCTCCGCGAGGTCCGGGCGTCGATGGGCTGATTCGGTCGAGCGGAGGCTCCTCTCTCGCCGGCTCCCGGGGCTATCGGGAGCCCCCCTGCTGTGGCAGGCTCCGCGCGCGTGACCGCCCCGCCGCAGCCGTCTTCCGCCGCCGATGTTCGAGGCACGCTCCTCACCGAGGGGAGCCTCCGGCGGGCGTTGCTCTCGCTGGTTGCGCCCATGCTGGCCGTGAGCGTCGCCGGCGTCGTCTTCCAGGTCGCCGAGCTGCGCTTCATCGGTGTCCTTGGTCCCGCGGCGCTGGCGGCCGTGGTGCTCGCCAACCAGGGAATCCGGCAGATGGCGTTCCTTGCCGTCATGGGCCTGTCGTGGGCGTCGGGAACCGTGGTCGCCTGGCACGCCGGGGCTGGCGATGCCGAGGGCGCCGCGCGTGCGGCGGGGCAGACGCTCCTCATCGGGGCCGCCTTCTACCTGATCTTGCTCGGACTCGGCCTCACCGCTGCCGGGCCGATCTTCTCGCTCGTGAATCCGACCGACGAAGTCCGAGCGGTCGGCGTCCCGTACCTGCGACTCAGCTTCATCCTCTCCTATGCGATGGTCTTCTCCCAGCTCGGCGGCGCAGTGCTGACCGGCGCGGGAGATGCCGCGACGCCCATGCGCATCTCGGTGGTGACGACCGTCCTGATGATTGCCGGCGAGTGGGCGTTCATCTTCGGGAAGCTCGGCCTTCCCGAGCTCGGCGTGATCGGGGTCGCCGTCGGCACCGCCGCCGCTGCGACCCTCGGCCTCGCCGTCCTCTTGTGGGTGCTCTTCGCGGGAGAGAGCTCGATCCAGCTCCGCCCGCGCCACCTGCGCCCCGATCCCGCGCTGCTGCGGCGGATCCTCGCGCTCTCGTGGCAGCCGACGCTCCAGCTCTCGACCCGCGTCATCGTGACCGTCGTCTTCGCGCGCCTGGCTGCGGGGTTCGGGACCGCGGCGCAGGCCGCGTACGCCGTCGGGATGCGGGTCGATCTCATTCCGCTCGCGCTCGGCCTCCCGATCGCCAACGCTGCGGCGACCCTCGTCGGGCAGAATCTCGGAGCGGAGAAGCCCGAGCGCGCCGCCAGCAGCGTCTGGCTCGCGACCACCTGGCACGCTGCCCTGCTCTGGCCGCTCGCCATCGTCCTGCTCCTCGTCCCCGACCGCATCGTCGGCTTCTTCGCAGCCGACTCCGAGGTCATCGCACTGGGAGCGACCTACCTGCGCTACTCGGCGGTCAGCTTCTTCTTCATGACGGTCTACATGGTGCAGTTCCGCGCGCTCCAGGGAGCGGGCGAGATGTTGCCGGTGATGGTCATCTCGGCGCCGATCCTCCTGGCGGTGACGCTGCCCTTGGCGGTCTGGCTCTCGCGCCCGTCGCTGCTCGGTCTTTCCGGTCTCTGGGCTGCGTCGCTCGTGTCGATCGTGGTGGTGACGCTGGCCACTGCGGCGTGGTACGCAACGGGCCGCTGGAAGAAGCGGCGTCTGGTCGCCAGGCCCCCCGTGGAGGAGCCCGTCGGCATCGAGCCGTGAGGGCGGCCCGCGCGGGTCAGGCGCCGGGCGGCTCCGACGGGCCGGGGGCCTGCGTCGCCAGCCGCTCGCGCCGCTCCCGGGGGATTCGCCGGGGGCGCCCATCGAGACCGACCATGGCGTGCTCGGTGGCGCCCACCGCAAGGATCTCGTCGCCACGCTGGACGGTGTACGCCATCCGGAGCGATGCGCCGCGCACCCACTCGAGCCAGGTCGAGATCTCGAGAACGTCGTCGAACGCGGCGGAACGCCGGTAGTCGACCTCGACGCGGGTGGTTGCGAAGTGCAGGCCCTCGGCCACGTACTCGCGGTAGGGGCGATCGTGGGCGTCCATCCACGCGACACGGGCCAGCTCGAGGTATCGCACGAAGTTGGCGTGATGGACGATGCCCATGGCATCGGTCTCGTAGAAGGGCACCCGGTGGCGAACGCTGGTGGACAGGCGCGCCGGCGGCCGGATCTCGCGCGGCTTCAACTAGAACGCGTCCTTCTCGGCGCGCAGGCGGCCGAGCTCTGCCGCGTTCCCGGCGCGGACGAACGGATTGGTGGCGCGCTCCTCGCCCATGGTCGAGGGAATCGTCATCTCGTCGGGGCCTGCGTCGTGCCAGCTCGCTGCGTGACGTTCCCGGACCGCGCGCACCTGCGCGAGCTTCTCGATCACCGCCCGATTCGACGGTTCGACGTGCGCCGCGAAGCGAAGGTTGCTCTCGGTGTACTCATGGCCGCAGAAGACGCGGACGTCGTCGGAAAGCCGGCCCAGCTTGTCGTGGAGCGCGGTGAACATCATCTCGGGAGTTCCCTCGAAGAGGCGGCCGCAGCCCCCGGCGAACAGGGTGTCGCCGGTGAACGCGGCCCGCGCGGCATCGAAGACGTAGGCGATGTGGCCGCGGGTGTGCGCGGGGATGTGGACGATCCGCGCCTCCTCGTGGCCGACCCGCACGATGTCGCCTTCCTCGAGGCCCCGGGTGAAGCCGGGAAGCCGGTCTGCATCGGAGACGTGACCGAGGACGGGTGCGCCGAAGCGCTGCGCGAGGACGGGGTTCGCGGCGCAGTGGTCGAGGTGATGATGGGTCGAGAGCACCTGCACGACCCGCGCGCCGCTGGCCTCGACGCGCCGCACGACCGGGTCGGCCTCGGGCGCATCGATCACCGCAGCCTCTCCCGTGGCGTCGCACACCAGCAGGTACGTGTAGTTGTCGCGCAGCGTCGGGATGCGCTCGATCCGGAGCCCCATGGGGCCGCAGGCTAGCCGCGAACGCGGGTCGCTGCGAGCGCAGGACGCTCGGGCTACGCGGTTCCGACGAGCACCTCGAGGTCGCGGCAGACGAAGCGGCGAAGCTCGTCACGAACCAGCCGGACCTCCTCTTCTCCCGCGTCGCCCGCCAGTGCCACGCGAACGGCGAGACCGTCGACCGAGTAGCTCGTCACCGAGATGCCGCGCTCGGCGAGCGCGGGCCGGATTCGGCTGTCGAGGGTCCCCTCGATGCGGATGCACGTCTCGGCATGGCACACCAGACGGTTCTCGAGCCGGACGGCGGGATCGACCGGATCGCCTGCGACATCGGCGAGGATCTCCTCGATCTCCGGATGGCAGGTGCCGCACCCGCCGCCCGCCTTCACGGCCTTGGTGACGCCGGCGACGGTGCGAAGGCCCTCGGCACGGATCGCGTCGGCGATCCGCGGGCTCGCGACGCCCCGGCAGCGGCAGACCAGGCGGGGCGGAGACGGTGCGGGCTCCATGGGCTCCCCGTATCGGCGGGGAGCGCCTGGCTTGCTTAGGCCGTCGGCGCGAGGGCAGGGGCGGCGGCAGAGGCGTGCGTCTGGGCCCCGCTGGCGGAGCACAGTGTCCGGTACTCGCACCAGCCGCACAGGGCGCTCGGCCGAGGCGGAAATTCGGTCTCGGACTCGACCCGGTCGATGAGCCGCATGGTGACCTCGCGGAGCGCGTCGAGCTGCTCCCGGGTGCGGGACGAGCTGCGGACCGTATCCGCCGCCAGATAGTGCCAGATCAGGCGCACCGGCGTGTCGCCTCCGAATCGTTCCGCGATGCCGAGCTGATAGAGGGCGAGCTGACGGTCCTGGTCGATGCGCTGCTGGGACGGAACCCGCTTCCCGGTCTTGTAGTCGTGGATCTCGACGGCTCCGTCGCGCGCCCGGGCGATGCGATCGATCACTCCGCGCATCCGATATCGTCCGTCGCCGTCGAGGGAGAAGTGCACCATCTCCTCGAGACCCAGGGTCTGGTCCGCGTCGAACGGATAGCGGCGCTGGTAGAACCGGGTGAGGCAGCGCAGTCCCGTCTCGCGGTAGAAGTCGACGGGAACTCCCTCGCGAGCGATGCGGACCCGCGTCAGGTCGAGCCGCTCCTGCCACCACTCGTCGAAGCGAGCGAGCACCTGCGCGAGCCTCGGCACCCGTCCTTCGCCGACGAACTGGTAGAGCCGCTCGAGGACCTCGTGGACGAGCTTGCCGACGAACGCCTCCACCGACTCCGTGGTGACCTCGACCTGGAGGACGTACCGGTACTGGTACTGACGCGGGCAGGTCTCGAAGCTGGAGAGACCCGAATGGCTGTAGACGGCAGACACGTGCACCTCGCCGGCGGATCGGGCGGCTCGCGAAGCGGGGGAGGGCCCGCGGTGGGGAAGCGACGAGACCGGGGGGATGCGATGCGGCTGGCATCCTAGCAGCAGCCCCCCCGCAGCGCGCTACCTTTCGAGGGCTGGGGGTGCGCGAAGGAGATCCGGCGTGAAGGATGAGGACGTCTCCCGGGCCCTCGACCTCGCCATCGCCGCCCTCTCGTCGTGCGGCGACGACGCCCTCTCGAAGGCGTGCGGCGAAGGCTATCCCGACCCTGCGTCGGTGACGGCTTGGGCCGAGCGGATCGAGCATGTACTCCTTCACGAACGCGACGAGGTGGCGCTGCGCGAGGTGCTGCCCGACCTCGCCGAACAGCTCCTGCGCCTGCTGCGCTCGCTGGCCCTCCCCGACGGGGTCGTCTCCGAGTGGATCGTCGCACGCTTCCTCGAGAGGCTCCCCGAGATGCGGCGCTGGGTGGCCGAGGACGTCGAGGCGGCGTTCCAGGGAGACCCGGCAGCCCGGAGCCACGCAGAAGTCCTCGTGGCCCATCCGTCGATCCACGCCCTCGCGCTCTACCGGATCGCACACGAGCTGCATCGTTTCGGCGTTCCCCTCGTTCCGCGGATCATCACCGAGCGGGCGCATTCGGCGACGGGAATCGACATCCATCCGGGCGCGCGGATCGGCCGCAGCTTCTTCATCGATCACGGCACCGGGGTCGTGATCGGCGAAACCTGCGAGATCGGAGACCACGTGCGGCTCTATCAGGGCGTCACCCTCGGCGCGCTGTCCCCCCGGCTCGGGCAGAGCATCCGCGGTGTGAAGCGCCATCCGACGCTCGAGGACGACGTCACCATCTATCCGGGGGCGACCATTCTCGGGGGGGAGACCGTCATCGGCTGCGGAAGCGTCATCGGCGGCAACGCCTTCGTGACCCACTCCGTCCCGCCCGGCTCGCGGGTCATTCCCGACGCACCGCGGCACCGCGTCCGCCGGCACGGCACGGACGTTGCCGACGCGCAGGGTTTCTTCGACTGGGAGGTCTGATGCCCGGACTCGGAGACCGTGCAGGGCGCAGGGCAACGGGTCCGCTGTGCGCCCGGCGCCGCGCTGCCCTCTGCGCTGCGCTGATCGTGGTTGCCGCGGGGTTCGCGGCCAGTGCCGGAGAAGAGGAGGCGCAGCCCGGGTGGAGCCATGTGCTCGCAGGCGAGCTCATGAGCCCCTATTGCCCCGGGCGAGCGCTTCCCGACTGCCCGAGCCCCCAGGCGTCGGAGCTCCGCGAATGGATCATCGTGCAGGAGCGCGAGGGGCGCTCGCAGGGCGACGTCATGGCGCAGCTCCTCGCGCGCTTCGGAGAAGGGCTCCTGCAGAAGCCCCGTGCTCGCGGCTTCGGCCTCACCGCGTACGGCATGCCCATCGCCGGCGTCCTCGTAGGCGGCATCCTGCTCTTCGTGTTCTTCCGGCGTCAGGCGGCGCGGGCCGCGGCCGCCGGGTCGGAGGCCCGCGGGGCGCCGCTCGACCCCGATCTCGAGCGAAGGGTCGAAGAGGAGTTCCGTCGCGCGAAGGAAGGTGCGTGAAGATCTACACCCGGCGCGGAGACCGCGGCGAGACCGATCTGTTTGGCGGCGAGCGCGTCGGGAAGGACGTCCTTCGCGTCGAGGCCTACGGAGCCGTCGACGAGCTGTGTGCTGCGCTGGGCGTCGCTGCGGCGGAGTCCTCTCAGGCCGATGTTCTTGCCGTGGTGGAGGAGATCCAGGCAACCCTCTTCGCCGTCGGTGCGTACCTCGCGACTCCCGATGCGGAACACCGGGCCAAGGTCGCGATCGCCGAGCCGAGTGGTGCCGATGTCGAGATGCTCGAGAAGCGGATCGACGCCTTCGAGGCGGAGCTGCCGCCGCTCCAGCGCTTCATCCTTCCGGGCGGATCGAGGGCGGCGGCGGGCTTCCAGCTCGCCCGCGCCGTGTGCCGCCGCGCCGAGCGCCGCGCCGTTGCGCTCCATCGGCAGGAGCCGCTTTCGGAAACGCTGCTGCGCTATCTCAACCGGCTCTCGGACCTGCTGTTCGTCCTGGGACGCCTCGAGAATTGCCGTGCGGGAATCCGTGAGCCCGAGTGGGTGATGCGGCAACGCTGATGGCCGTGCCCGCCCGTCCCATGTGGGTCGGCGGCCGCTCGAGGCGCTGGCGGATCACGAGACCGATCGCGAAGCCGGCAACCAGCGCGGCGAGAAGAAGCCAGAGGGCGACGCCCAGCAGGCGAGCGGTTCCCGATCTTCGGGGAGGCTTCACGGGCGCGGCTTCGCGAGGGCTTCCTCGATCTCGCGGCCGAGCCTGAGTACGAGGGCGAAGGGCGAGACGAACGGCTCGGCGCGAAGTCGCCGGACGAGGTCGTCGGCGGTGCCGATCCGCTCCATTCCATGACTCCCGTACCGGTGCAGGAGCGCCTCGCGGACGAAGGCTTCGTTCCCGCGCCGACGGCGCTCGGCGAGACCGCCGGTCGCGAGGAGGTGCGCGTGATGCGCCTCGAGGACGTCGGCGAGGTCGCGGATGCCGGTGCCGTCCCGCGCGGAGACGCGGACGACTGGAGGCGTCCAGCCGCTGCCGGCGCGCTCTCCCAGCCCGAGCCCGGCCTCGAGCTCGCCGGCGGTCCTCTGTGCCACCGCCCCGAGATCGGCCTTGTTGACGGCGAAGACGTCAGGCAACTCGAGGATCCCCGCCTTCATGAACTGGAGAAGATCTCCCGCCCCCGGCTGCGCGACGTAGACCAGAGTGTCGGCGAGCTGCGCGACGTCCGACTCCGACTGCCCGACGCCGACGGTCTCGATCAGCACCACGTCGAAGACCGCTCCCAGGATCGCGACACTTGCACGTGTCGCGTCGGCGAGCCCGCCGAGCCGCTCTCGAGCGGCCATCGATCGGAAGAAGACCCCCGGGTCTCCGGCGAGCGACCGTACGCGGACGCGGTCCCCGAGCAGCGCTCCGCCGCTACGGGCGCTCGACGGATCGACCGCAACGATTCCAATCGTCCGCCCACGCCTGCGCAGCTCGCGGACCAGCGCGTCGAGGAGGGTCGACTTTCCGGCGCCGGGGGTGCCGGTGACGCCGACCCGCGGTGCGCCGGGGAAAGGCGCAGTCCGGTCCAGCGCGTCGAGTAGCGCCAGTGCCTCTCGCCGGCGCTCGGGCCGCGAATCGTCGACGAGATTGAGGGCCTCCGCCACCGCCGCACGCTCACCGGCGAGCAGTCTCCCGAGAAGGTCGCCTTCAGGCGGCAGCGGGAGACTCCGCCACCACGTCGACCACCTCGTCGAGGATGCGGGCGAGATCGAAGTCCTTGGGCGTATAGACCTTGCGTACGCCTGCGGCGCGGAGCTGCGCCGCATCGTCGTCGGGAATGATCCCGCCCACGACGACGGGAACGTCGCCGAGCCCCTCCTTGCGGAGGGCATCGAGCACGTCGATCACCAGGACGCCGTGGGAGCCGGACAGGATCGAGAGGCCGATCACGTGGACTCCCTCGTCCCTCGCCGACTGCACGATCTCCTGGGGCGTGAGGCGGATGCCCTCGTAGACGACCTCCATCCCCGCGTCGCGGGCCTTCACCGCGATCTGCTCGGCTCCGTTGCTGTGGCCGTCGAGTCCGGGCTTTCCGACCAGGATCTTGAGCGGACGGCCGAGCTTTCGGGACAACGCGTGGACCCGCTCCCGGACCTTCTGCGTCGCCTCCGACCCCTGCTCGAACCGGCGCGCGACGACTCCGGTCGGCGCGCGGTATTCGCCGAAGATCCTGCGCAGGGCGTCGGCCCATTCTCCGCTCGTGACCCCGGCATGGGCCGCCCGGATCGACGGCGGCATCACGTTGGCGCCGTTGGCGACCGCATCCGAGAGGTTCGCGAGAGAGGCCTTCACCTCGGCTGCGCTTCGCTCGCTTCGGAATGCGCGAAGGCGCTCGATCTGCTCGCGCTCCGCCGACTCGTCCACCTGGAGGATCGCGCCGCTCCCCGTGGCCAAGGGCGACGGGGCGGTCTCGCGGAAGCAGTTCATTCCCACCACCTGGAGCGCTTCCGATTCGATCGCCTGGATGCGCGCCGAGTGCGACTCGACCAGCCGCTGCTTCATGTAGGCGTTCTCGACCGCGGCGACGGCGCCGCCCATCTCCAGCACCGCCGAGAGCTCGGCGCGGGCGCCGTCGAGCAGGTCCTTCACCCGAGCCGCTACCACCGGCGACCCGTCGAAGAGGTCGCCATGCTCGAGCAGATCGGTCTCGAAGGCGAGGATCTGCTGGATCCGCAGCGACCACTGCTGGTCCCACGGCCGCGGCAGGCCGAGCGCCTCGTTCCACGCCGGGAGCTGGAGGGCGCGGCAGCGCGCATTCTTCGAGAGGGTGACGCCGAGGGCCTCGAGAACGATCCGGATCACGTTGTTCTCGGGCTGCGCCTCGGTCAGCCCGAGGCTGTTCACCTGGACTCCGTACCGGAAGAGGCGCGCCTTCGGGTCGTCGACGCCGTAGCGCTCGCGGGTGAGCTCGTCCCACAGCTCGGTCATCGCGCGGACCTTGCACATCTCGTCGACGAAGCGGATTCCCGCGTTGACGAAGAACGAGATCCGGCCCACGACCCGGCCGATGGCCTCTGCCGCGACGTCGGGCCGTGCGCGGACGGCGTCGAGGACTGCCAGCGCCGTGGCCATTGCGTAGGCGATCTCCTGGACCGGCGTCGCTCCCGCCTCCTGCAAGTGGTACGAGCAGACGTTGATGGGGTTCCAGCGCGGGATCGCGTCGACCGTGTACGCGACGACGTCGCTGGTGAGGCGCAGCGACGGCTCGGGCGGGAAGACGTAGGTCCCGCGCGAGAGGTACTCCTTGATGACGTCGTTCTGCGTCGTTCCGGACAGATCCTTCGGATCGACCCCCTGCCGCTCCGCAGCCGCGACGTAGAGCGCGAGCAGCCACGCGGCGGTGGCGTTGATGGTCATCGAGGTGTTCATGCGTCCGAGAGGGATGCCCTCGAACAGGGCGGTCATGTCACCGACGTGCGAGATGGGGACGCCGACCTTGCCGACCTCGCCGCGGGCGAGCGGGTGGTCGGAGTCGTAGCCGGTCTGCGTCGGGAGATCGAAGGCCACCGAGAGGCCCGTCTGGCCCTTGGCGAGGTTGGTCCGGTAGAGCTCGTTGGACGCGCGGGCCGAGGTGTGTCCCGAATAGGTCCGGAAGACCCAGGGCTTCTCGCGTTCCGCCATGCCGGCCTCCGCCATTGCAACTCCGCGTCCAGCCTAACGAAAGGGTCCGGGGCCGGCAAACGCGCGCAGCGCGTCTCGGGTATCCTCCCCCCCGTGACGGAGCTCTTCTCCCGGCTTGGGCCCGAGTGGGTGCTGCGTGCGGTCGAGGCCGCCGGGCTTCGTCCGACGGGCCACACCACCGCGCTCACGTGCCTCGAGAACCGCGTCCACGACGTACGCCTCGAAGACGGGCGGCAGGTCGTCGTGAAGTTCTACCGGCCCGGGCGCTGGAGCCGCGAGGCGATCCTCGAAGAGCACCGCTTCCTCGCCGAGCTTCGCGACGCCGAGATCCCGGTCTGCGCTCCGCTCGCCTTTCCGGGTGGCGGGACGATCCACGAGGTCGAGGGGATCTTCTATGCGGTCTGGCCGCGAACGGGTGGAAGGTCACCGTCGGAGCTCGGCGACGCCGAGATCGCGATCCTCGGCCGCCTGGTAGCGCGAATCCACAACGTGGGAGCTTCCCGAACGGCGCCGAACCGGCCGCTGCTCTCGGCAGCGAGCTACGGCGCCGAGCCGCTGGCGCGCCTCGAACGGAGCGGGCGTCTGCCGGCCTCCTGCGCACGCCGGTTCCGCGACGCTGCACGGGCGCTGATCGCGATCTACGAGGCTGCGAGCCGGGGAGTCCCGTGCCACCGCATCCACGGCGACTGCCACTTTGGCAACCTCCTCCACGGTCCGGCCGACGGCGCCGCCGGCGACGCGTGGTTCTTCCTCGACTTCGACGATTTCCTGACGGGACCCGCCGTGCAGGACGTCTGGATGCTGCTGCCGGGACGCGACACCGAGGGCGCGCGCCAGCGCTCGCTCCTGATCGCCGCCTACCGGGAGCTTCGCGACTTCGACGAGCGGTGGCTGCGGCTCGTCGAGCCCCTGCGTGGCCTGCGCTTCGTGCGCTACGCGGCGTGGATCGCGCAGCGCTGGGACGACCCGGCCTTCCCCTCGGCGTTTCCCCACTTCGGAACCCACGAATACTGGGAGGCCGAGACGCGCGACCTGGAGGACCTGCTGGCCGTGATCGAGCGCGGCGGTGATGCGCCCGCTGCATCCGGCGACCTGCGTCCTGCGGTAGGAGCGAGCCGCGAGCTCACCAACGAGGATTTCTTCTGGGATCTCTGACGCGCCTCGATCACGTGATCATCGGCGTTGCCGACCTTCCGGCGGCGACGCAGACCCTCGCCGCGCTTCTCGGAAGGCGTCCCTCCTGGCGCGGTGAGCACCCCGGCCTCGGTACGGCCAACGCGCTCTTCCGCCTGTCGAACACGTACGTCGAGCTGCTCGCCCCCGCGAGCGCAGGCGCCGTCGCGGACGCCCTCCGAGCGCGGCTCGACGCCGAAGGGGAGGGGCTTCTCGGCCTCGCCTTCGGCACGACCGACGCCGGTGCGTTTGCCGGGAGCCTTCGGGCGCGGAGCGTCTCGGTGCCCGCTCCCCAGGAGGGGCACGGCCGCGACGCCGATACGGGGGCGATCCGGCGCTGGCGCAGCGTCGTCCTGCCGCCGGCGCAGACACGCGGGCTCCTGCTCTTCGGCATCGAGCACGAGGGATCGGACGACGCTCTTCCCGCGGCGCCGCGGACTGCTCCGGAGGCCGCCGGCGTCCAAGGCCTCGACCACGTCGTGATCGTGAGCGGCGACCTCGAGGCGACCCGCAGGCTCTACGCCGACCTCCTCGGCCTGCGGCTCGCCCTCGATCGCGTCTTCGACGAGCGGCGACTCAGGCTGCTCTTCTTCCGCGTAGGGGGTGTCACGGTCGAGATCGCCCAGCGGCTGGGCGAGCCGGGCGCCGACCGCGACCGGTTCATGGGGCTCTCCTACCAGGTCCCCGACGCAGAGGCCGCGAGGGCGCGCCTCGCCTCCGCAGGCTTCGACGTCTCTCCCGTACGGGCCGGGATAAAGCCCGGCACCCGCGTCTGCAGCGTCCGCGGGAGGCCCCTCGGCGTCGACACCCTCGTGATCGAGCCCCGGCCGCGAAGTGACGGCAGCGGTGCTTCGCTAGATTCCGGGGCATGAGCACCGCTCCCCGCGACCTCCCGGAAGATCTCGAAGACGCGATCCGGAGCCTGAAGCGCGAGCGAAACGCGATCCTGCTGGCGCACTACTACCAAGAGTCCGAGATCCAGGACCTGGCCGACGTAGTCGGCGACTCCCTCCAGCTCGCCCGGGCGGCCCAGAAGACCGACTCCGAGGTGATCGCCTTCTGCGGCGTCCACTTCATGGCCGAGACGGCGAAGATCCTGAATCCCGAGCGGCGGGTCGTGGTGCCCGACCTCGACGCCGGCTGCTCCCTCGCCGACGGCTGTCCGGCAGATCTCTTCGACGAAGTTCATCGCCGAGCACCCGGGAGCGAAGGTCGTCACCTACATCAACTACCTCGGCCGCCGTGAAGGCCATGAGCGACCTCATCTGCACGTCGTCGAACGCCGTGAAGATGGTCCGGCACTTCGACGGGCAGCCGGTGATCTTCGCGCCCGACCGGCACCTGGCGCGCTGGGTGGCGAAGGAGGCGAACCGCCCGGATCTCATCGTCTGGCCGGGCATCTGCATCGTCCACGAGCAGTTCAGCGCCAAGCGGCTCGCCGAGCTGCGCGTGCGCCACCCCGACGCGGAAGTGCTCGCGCACCCCGAGTGCGACGACGCGGTGCTGTCGCAGGCGGACTACATCGGTTCGACGTCGGGAATCATCGACCGCGCGGTGAAGTCACCGGCGAAGACGCTCATCATCGCCACCGAAGACGGCGTCTTCCACCAGATTGCGCTCCGTGTTCCCGAGAAGACGCTGCTGCAGGCGCCGGGGCCCGACGAGAGCTGCGCCTGCAACCGCTGCCCCTTCATGCGGCTCAACACGCTCGAGAAGCTCTTCCTGGCCCTGCGCGACCTCGAGCCGGAAGTGACGGTCCCCGAGGACATTCGCGTACGTGCGCTCCGGCCCATCGAGAAGATGCTCGCGCTCTCGGTCTGATCCGCGCGTGAAGATCGCGACCTGGAACGTCAACTCGATTCGCGCGCGGCTCGACCGCGTCGTCTCCTGGCTTGCCGCCCACCAGCCCGACGTCGTCTGCCTGCAGGAGATCAAGGTCACGACCGACCGCTTTCCGAACGACGTGCTGGCCGAAGCGGGCTATCACGCAGCGGTTCACGGCCAGCCCACGTATCACGGCGTTGCCATCCTCTCGCGGGAGCCGGCGGAAGACGTCGAACGCGGGCTGTGCGACGGTGTCGACGACGGCCAGGCGCGGCTCATCGGCGCGCGAATCGGGGGCGTCCGGATCCTCTCGGCCTACGTCCCAAACGGCGGCGAAGTGGGCTCCGAGAAGTTCGCGTACAAGCTCGCCTGGCTCGGCCGCCTTCGCGCGCACCTCGAGCGCCATGCGAGCCCGAAGGAGCCGCTCCTCCTGTGCGGCGACCTGAACGTCGCTCCCGAGGACCGGGACGTGGCGAACCCCGAGGCGTGGTCGGGCAGCGTTCTGTGTCACCCCGACGCGCGGGAGGCGCTTCGCCGGGTCGTCGAGTGGGGCTTCGTCGACGCCGTCCGTCTGCACCACGACGAAGGCGGCCTCTACTCCTGGTGGGACTACCGGCAGCTCGCGTTCCCGCGGAACGACGGCCTCCGGATCGACCACATCCTCGCGACCGCGCCGCTGGCCCGGAGCTGCACGGCGGCGTCCATCGACCGCGACGCCCGCAAGGGCAAGCAGCCGTCGGATCACGTTCCGGTGGTTGCGGAGTTCGCCGAGACGCGCCGGGATTGACACCCGGCCCGGCGCGGCCTACCCACTCGCTCATGGCCGATCGGATCCGCACGCATCGTTCCCTCGCACCGGCCCTGCTCCTTCGCAGGGCGGGAGGGGCGTAGCGCGCACAGGGCCGAAAGGCGCACACGCGAAACCCTCTCCCGCCGAGCCGGCCGGAGGGGGTTTCGTGCTTCTGGGCTTTTCCTCTTTGCACGAAACGCTCCCGGCGGCACGGCGCGAGGGACGCCGACGGGAGACACGTCCATGAACACGTCGCTGAACACGTCGATGAAAATCGCAGCCGCAGCCAAGTACAGGCCTCCTTTGCCGGTCGATCTCGCCGACCGCCGCTGGCCGGGGAGGACGATCGAACGTGCGCCGCTGTGGTGCAGCGTCGATCTGCGCGACGGCAACCAGGCGCTCGTCGAGCCGATGGGTCCGGACCGCAAGCGGCGGCTCTGGGACCTGCTCGTCCGGACGGGGTTCAAGGAGATCGAAGTCGGGTTTCCGAGCGCGTCGCAGACCGACTTCGACTTCGTCCGCCTGCTGATCGAGGAGGACCTCGTCCCGGAGGACGTCACGATCGCGGTGCTGATGCCGGCGCGCGAGGCGCTCATCGAGCGAACCTTCGACGCGCTGCGCGGCGCACGGCGGGCGATCGTCCATCTGTACAACTCGACCTCGGCGCTCCAGCGCCGCGTCGTCTTCGGAATGGACCGCGCGGCAGTGCGGGCGCTCGCCGTCCACGCCGCCCGCAGCATCCGGCGGCTCGCCGACGCCACGGACATCGACGTCCGGTACGAGTACTCGCCCGAGAGCTTCACGGCGACCGAGCTCGACTTTGCCGTCGAGATCTGCGAGGCCGTCATGGACGTGTGGGAGCCTACGACCGATCGGCCGCGTGATCCTGAATCTGCCGGCAACCGTCGAGATGGCAACGCCCAACGTCTACGCCGACCAGATCGAGTGGTTCTCGCGCCGCCTGCGGGCACGGGAGTGCGCGATCCTGAGTGCGCACCCCCACAACGATCGCGGGACCGCGGTGGCGGCAGCGGAGCTCGCGCTCCTGGCGGGCGCCGAGCGCGTCGAGGGGACGCTCTTCGGCAACGGCGAGCGGACGGGCAACGTCGACGTCGTGACGCTTGCCCTCAACCTCTACACCCAGGGCATCGATCCGGGGCTCGACTGCTCGGACATCGGCGCGATACGGCGGATCGTCGAGGAGCTGCAACCGGCTTCCGGTCCACCCGCGGCATCCGTACGCCGGCGAGCTGGTGTTCACGGCGTTCTCGGGGATCGCACCAGGACGCGATTCGCAAGGGACTCGCCGCGCGGCGCCGGCCGAACGATCCGTTCTGGGAGGTGCCCGTACCTGCCGATCGATCCCGCCGACGTGGGGCGCGCGTACGAGCCGGTGATCCGCATCAACAGCCAGTCGGGCAAGGGCGGCGTCGCCCACGTACTCGAGGCGGACTTCGGGCTGCGGCTGCCGCGCGGCCTCCAGATCGAGCTTGCCGAGGAAGTCCAGGCGCAGGCCGATCGCGACCGGCCTGGAGATCGCGTCGCCGCAGCGATCCGCTGCGGTCTTCGAGCGGGAGTATCTGCGCGAAGGGCCGCTGGCGCTCCTCGAGCACGAGGAGGTGGGCGCCGAGCTGCGCGCGGTCGTGCTCGATCACGGCGAGAAGCGGCGCGATCCGGGGAGCGGGAAGCGGCCCGCTCGCGGCCTTCGTCGACGCTCTGCGCGAGGGGCTGCGGCGTCGAGCTGCGGGTCGTCGACTACGCCGAGCACGCGCTCGGCGACGGCGCCGACGCGGTGGCAATGGCCTACGTCGAGGTCGAGACGCCGGGCGGCGATCCGGTCTTCGGCGCAGGACGCAGCGCGAGCCTACTCACGGCGTCGCTCGAGGCGGTCGTGTCGGCGGCGAACCGCGCGCTGCGGCGGGGAAGCCTCGCCCGCAGCGACGGCTGACCGCCAAGGCCTCGGGGCCGGGCGCGTCTACGTGCGTTCGGCCTCCGGCTGCGGCATCCACCAGCGCGCGAGTGACAGCTCCGCGGCGTCGAAGGGCTCGGCGCGGACGCGCTCGTCACCGCCGTGTGTCGCTACGAGGAGCCAGCGGGTGCCGGAGAGGCGCAGCACCTCGAGGGTCCGGGCGAGGGGATCGACGAGCCAGACGTTCGTTACCGTCTCGCGGGCGTAGATCGGCAGCTTGCGGACGCGATCGATGCGGGCCGTTCCCGGTGAGACCACCTCGAGCGCCCACTGGGGCGCCTGCCGGAAGGCCGCGACGTTCGGGAGGACGGGCATCGCGTCGCGGCGCCAGCCCGCCATGTCGGGCACCAGTACGTCGTCGCCGAGGTGCAGCTCGGGCTCGGACAGCAGCCACCAGCCGCCGGGCCCTTCGGGATCTCCCGGCGGGCGGTCGAAGGCGCCGAACAGGTCGCTCCCGATGGCCGATCCTGCGCGCGCGTGCGGCGACGCCGGCCGCGGGCTTGCGAAGAGTTCGCCGTCGAGGATCTCGGCGACGAGGTGGTCGGGAACCTTCCGGAGATCGTCGTAGGTCGCGCGGCGGCGCGGAGGGTTTCCCATCGAGGGCGCCTCGAGCGGGCCAGGGGTCTGCATGACCGACTCCCGGGGACCGCGGGGTGGGGCCCCGGAATCTACCCCCGTGCGGCGTCCGCCGCCCGTCAGAGACCGTAGGCCGCCTTCAGGTCTGGATCCTTCTTCGCGAGCAGCTCGGCGAGGGAGACCATCACCTTGCACTGCTTCCAGGTGGCGTCGTCCTGCATCTTGCCGTCGAGCATGAGGACGCCGCGGCCGTCGGGCATCGCCTCGAGAACGCGGCGGGCGAAAGCCACCTCCGCCGGATCGGGAGAGAATACGCGCTTGGCGATCTCGATCTGCGACGGGTGGAGCGACCACGCGCCGACGCAGCCCATCAGGAACGCAGCGCGGAACTGCGCCTCGCAGCCGACGGCGTCGCTGATGTCGCCGAACGGGCCGTAGAACGGGAGCATCCCGTTGCTGGTGCACGCATCGACCATGCGGGCGATCGAGTAGTGCCAGAGGTCCTGCTGGGCTGTGGCGCGGGGAGCGCCGGCGGTGCTCTTGTCGGGGTCGGCGACGACGAGGTAGCCGGGGTGGCCACCGCCCACGCGGGTCGTCTTCATCCGGCGCGACGCTGCGAGGTCGGCGGGGCCGAAGCTCATTCCCTGCATGCGGGGGCTCGCCTGGGCGATCTCCTCGACGTTGGCGACGCCCTGCGCCGTCTCGAGGATCGCGTGCACCAGGATCGGCCGCCGAACCCCGTGCTTGGCCTCGAGCTGCGCCAGGAGGCGGTCGACGTAGTGGATGTCCCAGGCGCCCTCGACCTTCGGCACCATCACCACGTCGAGGCGGTTTCCGATCTCGCCGACGAGGCGGAGCAGGTCGTCGAGTACCCACGGGCTGTCGAGGCTGTTGACCCGCGTCCAGAGCGCCGTGTCGCCGAGGTCGATGGTCTTGCCGATCTTGACGAGGCCCTCGCGGGCGGCCTCCTTGCGGTCGGCGGGGACGGCATCCTCGAGGTTTCCGAGAAGGATGTCGGTCTTCTTGGCGATCTCGGGAAGCTTCGCCGCCATCTTCTCGTTGCTGGGGTCGAAGAAGTGGATCATGCGCGACGGCGTGAAGGGAATCTCCGACACCGGGGCCGGGGCGCCGACGGCGAGAGGCTTGAGGAAATCGCGGGGGCTGCGCATGAGGGCTCCTTCGCTAGGACTCGTAGAGCTTGATCACCTGGACCATGCCGGGGGGCGCGGCCTGGACGCACAGGTCGCACAGCACGCACTCGTCGAGGTTCTCCTCGACGATCTGCACCGCGCCGGCCTCGGCGGCGAAGATGTTGACCGGGCAGACCTCGACGAGCTTCTTCGCCAGTGCCGTGTCGCCGGCGACCTTCGGATCGACCTTCACGTCGATGAACATGCCAGCCATCAGTGTACGCCTCGCTTCTGGAGCCCAGCCTCGATCAGCGCCGGGATCTCCTCGATCCGCTCGGCCACGGCGATTCCCGCGGCGCGCATGCGCTCGATCTTGTCGGCCGTCGTGTCGGCCTTGCCCTCGACGATCGTTCCGGCATGGCCGAAGCGCATGCCGGGCATCTCGTCCATGAAGCGGCCGGCCATGAAGGCGACGATCGGCAAACGCGAGCGATGCTCCTTCACCCACTCGGCCAGCTCGGCCTCCATCCGGCCTCCGGGCTCGGAGTAGATGGCGATGGCCTTCGTCTCGGGGTCGGCCTCGAAGAGCGGCATCAGCTCGGCGTAGGTCGACCCGATGATGGCGTCGCCGCCGATCGAGACCGCGGTGCTCTGGCCGAGGCCGGCCGCGGTGAGCGTGTTGCAGATCTCGGTCGTCATTCCGCCCGAGCGGGACATCACGCCGACGGGGCCCTTCCGGAAGGCCTTCTTCGCGTCCTCGGCGCGGCCGCCGAGGCCGCCCATCTTGGCTTCGTCGGGCGAGAGGATCCCGAGGCAGTTGGGGCCGATGATGCGAGCGCCGCGCAGCTTCGCGAGCTCGACCATCTGGGCGACCTCGCCGCGCGGGATCCGCTCGGTCACGACGACGACGAGCTTGATCCCGTTCTCGATCGCCTCGAAGACCGCGTCCCTCGTGAAGGCCGCCGGCACGGTCACGATCGACCCGTCGACGTGCATCCGGCTCGTGATGTCTCGGACGCAGTCGTAGACCGGGACGCCGTAGACGTCGCGGCCCGCGCGGCCCGGGGTCACGCCGCCGACGATCTTGGTGCCGTAGCTCGAGACCTTCCCGGGTCATGTTGACCGCCTCGCGGCCGGTGATGCCCTGGATGATGACGGTGGTGTCCTTGTGGATCAGGATCGACATGCTGAGTTTCCACCTGGCGCCGCATCCGCGATGCGGGCGGTAGGCGCCTTCGTTCGCCTTCGACTCACTGCGCGCGCCCTCCGGGCGCTCAGTTCTTCATCTTTGCGACGGCGCGGCCTGCGGCCTCGTACATCGAGACGCTGCGGTCGCAGTACTCGACGCCGTACTTGCGGAGGATCTTGAAGCCGTCGTCCTCCCAGGAGCCGGGGATGCGGAAGATCGCGATCGTCTTCGCCGGGTCGCGGCCGGATTCGATGCAGCCCTTGACGACGCCGCGCGCCACGATGTCGACGCGCGTGTTCGAGACGACGTTCATCATGACGGCGATCTTCTCGACGCCGGGCTTCGAGAGGACGAGCTTGGTGAGAGCGCAGGCCTTCTTGACGCTCGGGTTGCCGCCGATCTCGCAGTAGTTGGCCGGTCGGCCTCCGTGCTTGCGGACGGCGTCGAAGAGCGTGAGCGAGCCGCCGCCGGCGCCGATCACGAGGCCGAGGTCTGCCGTCGAACTCGACGACGTTGCCCGCGACGCCGCGGTGATCGGAGGCGTCGACCTGGGCGCCGCGGATCTCGAAATCGGTCGGCGGGCGCGCCTGGCGCGTCTCGTCGGGGCCGATGCCGAGCTCGGCCGAGCAGCTTCTTGTGCTTCTCGCGCGCGTCGCCCTCGAGGTCGACGTGGCCGTCGAGGACGATGAAGCGGCCGTCGGCGAGCTTCGCGAGCGGGTTGATCTCGGCGAGCGTCAGGTCGTACTGGAAGAAGATCTCGACGAGCTTCGCCACGATCGGTGTGAGGCGGGTGAGGTCGCTGCCCGTGACTCCCGTGGCGGCGATGGCTTCCTTCGCGATGTGCGGGGTGAAGGGCAGGAGCGTCGAGACGTGCGTCTTCGAGACGTGGTCGGGATGCTTCTCGGCGACCTCCTCGATGTCGATGCCGCCCATGTCGCTGAAGATCACGACCGGGAGCTTGCGGCGGCCGTCCCAGGTGACGCCGACGTAGTACTCCTTGCGCGATCGGGCTCTTCTCCTCGACCAGCACGCCGCACGACTTCTGGCCGTTCACGACGATCGGGAGGATCGCGTCGAAATGCGCGGCGGCCTGGCCGGGGTCGTTCGCGAACTTGACCGCGCCAGCCTTCATCCGACCGCCGGAGAGCACCTGGCTCTTCAGCACGACGGGGCCGCCGATCTCGGCTGCGGCGCTGCGGGCCTCGTCGGCAGTGCGGGCGAGCGCCCGCTTGCCGAGCGGCAGGCCGTGGCGCGCGAAGAGGGCCTTCGACTCGTATTCGTAGAAGCGCATGCACTCCTCGGGAGAGCGGGGGACGGCCCCGTAAGCGCGCGGACCCTAACGTCATTTTGCAGGGGCGGCAAGCCGAGCGGGCGGCTCGCCGACGGCGGACGCCGCGGTTACGCTCCCCGGCCCACACCGAGGAGCCGCCATGCCGTCCGCATTCCAGCCCATCGTCGACGCCATCGAGTCGCGTGCAGGCGCCGATGCCTTCCTGGGCCTCCCCGTGCCGAAGAGCTTCCGCGCCATCACGACCCACAAGGACGAGCAGAAGATGTTCGAGGGGGTGGCGTCCGCCGAGAAGGACCCCCGCAAGTCGCTCCACGTCGACGACGTGCCGACGCCGGAACTCGGACCGGGAGAAGCGATCGTCGCCGTCATGGCGTCGGCGATCAATTTCAACACCGTCTGGACCTCGATCTTCGAGCCGCTTCCGACGTTCCTGTTCCTCGAGCGCAACGGAAAGCGCAGCGCGCTCTGGAAGCGTCACGACCTCCCGTACCACATCGTCGGCAGCGATGCGGCGGGCGTGGTGCTGCGGGTGGCGCCGGGCGTCTCGAAGTGGAAGCCGGGCGACCGCGTAGTCGTCCACTGCAACTACGTCGACCTCGAAGAGCCCGAAGGCCACGACGACGCGATGATGGACCCGGGCCAGACGATCTGGGGCTTCGAGACGAACTTCGGGGGAATGGCCGAGCTGGCGCTCGTGAAGAGCAACCAGCTCATGCCGAAGCCCGAGCATCTCACCTGGGAAGAGGCCGCGTGCAGCGGCCTCGTCAACTCGACGGCCTACCGCCAGCTCGTCTCGAAGCACGGCGCGGGAATGAAGCAGGGCGACAACGTCCTCATCTGGGGCGCCTCCGGAGGCCTCGGCGGCTACGCCACCCAGTACGCCGTCAACGGCGGCGCCTTCCCGGTCGGAGTCGTCTCCAGCGCCCACCGCGCGGAGATCGTCCGGAGCCTCGGCTGCGACCGCGTCATCGATCGCAAGGCCGAGGGCTTCCGCTTCTGGGACGGCGACAAGATGAACATGAAGGAGATGCGGCGCTTCGGTGCCAAGCTTCGCGAGCTCACCGGCGGCGAAGACCCCGACATCGTCTACGAGCACCCCGGCCGCGAGACCTTTGCCACCAGCGTCTTCGTCGCGCGGCGCGGGGGGACGATCGTCACCTGCGCTTCGACGAGCGGCTTCGAGCACGTCTACGACAACCGCTATCTCTGGATGAACCTGAAGAGGATCGTCGGCTCCCACTTCGCCAATTACCGCGAAGCCTGGGAGGCGAACCGGCTGATCTGCCGGGGGTCGATCCATCCGACGCTCTCGCGCAGCTTCCCCCTCGAGCAGTCGGGAGAGGCCGCGTTGCAGGTTCACAAGAACCTGCACGACGGCAAGGTCGGCGTGCTGTGCCTCGCGCCACGTGAAGGAATGGGCGTGGTCGAACCCGCGCTTCGCGAGAAGCTGCTGCCGAAGATCCAGCGCTACCGGACCTGATCCGGGCCGGCGTCGACGAGCGGCGCGGCGTCGACCTCGGCCTGTGCGCCGGACTCGCGGACGGCGGCGCGCGCCAGCAGGTGTGAGGCGACCGGCAGCGTCGCGAGCAGGAAGCCGACGATCATCGCGAAGCGGATCGCCCACTCCGGCTCCGGAGCCGCCGCCGCCCCTCCGAGACAGACCAGCGAGAGCGCGAGCGTTCCCGCCTTGGTGGCGGCATGCTGCCTCGACAGCGCGTCGGGCAGGACGATGACGCCCCAGGCCGCCAGCACCAGGAGGCCCCCCCCCGCTACGAGGAGCATTGCGCCGACCGCCGTCACGACGGCTCCTTGCCGCCACCCGGCGGCGAACGAAGGGGCAGGCGGGTCCATCCGATCGTCGCCACGAATCCCACCAGGGCCAATCCGACGCCGACGTCGATGAAGACCGACCGTTCGACGATGAGCGAGGCTGCGACGCACAGCGCTACCCCGGCGGCGAGGAAGATGTCGAGCGCGACGATCCGATCGGCGTGGGTCGGTCCGGCGATCATCCGCGTGGCGGCGAGCCCTGCCGCAGCCAACGAGCAGACCACGAGCGCCAGGGTCGCGGCGCCGATCATCGCTCTTGCTCGCCGAACAGCGTCACGAGGCTGGGCTCGAAGTGGCGCCGGATGTTGCGAGCGATGGCGGCAGGCTCGGAGGCATCGAGCACGTGGAGAAGCAGCTCGCGGCGCTCCATGTCGACGTCGATGGTGGTGGTTCCAGGCGTCAGCGATACCAGGCATCCCAGCACTGCCGCACCGCGCGGGCTCATGGGAGCGAAGCGCACGCGGATGAAGGCGACGGGAGGCGGCCCGCTCCGTGTGAAGCTGGTACGGACGATCACGAGAACCGTCTGGAATCCCGAGACGACGACGGCGGCGAAGAAGCGCAGCGCGAGGAGACCTGCGGCGAGCGCGCATTTCATCCTACCGTCCTCCGAGGGCTCGCGCCGCAGCCTGCGCGAAGGTGACGAGCGGGTCCGGGTAGGCGCTGATGGCCAGCGTCACGGCAGCGAGGCCGACCGTCGCCGCCCACGCCGGCGCGAGCCGGTGTGGCGGCGGGAGGCACGTCGCCGCGGGGTGCGGCTTCCAGAATGCCTCCATCCAGATCTTCAGCATCGAGTACAGGGTCAGCACGCTCACGACGAGTGCAACGGCAGTCCAGACTGCGTGAGAGCCCGCGATCGTCTCCCTCAGCACGAGGAGCTTTGCCCAGAACCCCGACAGCGGCGGGATCCCGACGAGAGAGAGCGCGGGGATCATGAAGAGCACCGCGAGTGCGGGACGCGCGGCGTAGAGGCCGCCGATCTGCCTGAGGTCGTAGCTTCCGGTGAGCCGGTAGATGATCGCTGCGATGAGGAACAAATTTGCCTTCACGATCATGTGATGGACCGTGTAGAACAGCGTCGCCGCATTGCCCGCATCGGTGGCCAGTGCGATGCCGAGGAGGATGTAGCCGACCTGGCTGATGATGTGGAACGCCAGGATTCGTCGCATGTCCCAGTGATAGGCGGCTCCGAGGACGCCGGTGATCATCGTCGCTGCGGCAACCCAGCCGAGAGCGTCGTAGAGCACCGCAGGGGCCGGAGCGAAGACGCCCGCCAGCGTTCGCAGGACTGCGTAGACCCCGACCTTCGTGAGCAGTCCCGCGAAGAGTGCGAGCACGGCTGGCGGGAGCGTGTGGTACGAGGCCGGGAGCCAGGAGAACAGCGGAAAGGCGCCGGCCTTCACGAGGAAGGACAGCGTGAGGGCAGCGAGAAGTGCCGTGGCGAGAGCGGGGGGCAGGGAGGGTGTGGCGGCGGCCAGTGCGGCGAAGTTCAGCTGGCCGGTCGCGGCGTAGAGGCAGCCGATCGCTACGAGCAGGAGCAGCGTTCCGAAGAGGTTGAGCCCGAGGTACGCGAGGGTCGCCTCGAGCTGGTCGAGGCGGCCTCCGATCGCGAGAAGCCCGACGGCGCAGATCAGCATCACCTCGAACCAGACGTAGAGGTTGAAGAGGTCGGCCGCACAGAACGCCCCTCCGACGCCGACGAGGAGGCCGTGAAGGAGCGGCAGCAGCATCGGGTGGCGGGGGCCGGACTCGCTGGCGAGGAAGAGGAGCGACGCGGCCGTCAGGAGGGCGGTCACGAGGACGAGGATCGCGCTCGTCCGATCGACGGCGAGCTCGATGCCGAAGGGGGCGGGCCAGTTCCCGACGGCGAAGCCGGCCGGCTGGCCTGCGGCGGCGATCTGGACGAGCCCGAGCGAGCAGGTCGCCAGCAGGGCGATTCCGGCGAAGCTGATCGCCTGCTGGGCACCCGAATGCCGGCCGGTGACCGCGGTGGCGAGCGCCGTCACGAGCGGCACGAGAACGGGTGTTGCGGCGAGATCGCTCGCGGTCATCCCGGCCCGCCTGCAGCACCGGATGCCGACCGGGAGCGGGAGGCCTCGTCGAACCGCGGGTCGGGAAGCGGTGGCTTCACCGGATCGGTCGGCGCCGGCTCGGCGAAGCGGAGCGCCGATGCGTCGTCGGTTCCAGCTCCCTGAACCAGCCGCAGGACGAGTACGAGGGAGAAGCACAGCAGCGCAAACCCGATCACGATCGCGGTCAGTACCAAGGCCTGGGGGAGCGGGTTTGCGGCCGGACCGAGGATCGCCTCGCCGGCGGGAACGATGGCCGGAAGAGGTGACCCGAGACGGCCCGATGCGAAGAGCGCGAGATTGATCCCACTTCCCAGAACGGCAAGTCCGAGGACACAGCGCAAGACGTCGCGGGACTGCACCAAGTAGACGCCCGCCCCGAC
Organism: uncultured delta proteobacterium; assembly: GCA_963710635.1. Lineage (GTDB taxonomy): Bacteria > Myxococcota_A > UBA9160 > UBA9160 > UBA9160 > MYXO. The sequence continues at coordinate 1,959,514 of CAVQAY010000004.1, read as the reverse complement.
CGTCACCCATACGGTCATCCCGAGCATCCAGATCATCGGCGCGCCTCGGTACCCGGGTCGGCAGCGTCGAGACCGAGCATCTCGAGGGCGTAGCCGGAGAGGGCGCCCCAGACGCACAAGTAGACGCCAGCATCGAACAGCAGCACCGTCGAGACGCCGACGTGGGTGACCACCAGCGGGAGTGAGCCCCACCAGGCTGCGAGGAAGGGCTCGCCCCGGCCCCATGCGGCGAGCCCTGAGGCCGCCGCGATGGCGACACCCGCGGTCGCCAGTCGCCGTGGAGACCCCAGTGGGAGCCTCGCGGCCGCTGCTGCGGGCCCGCGCGCGACCGCCCAGAGAACGGACGCGCTCACGGCGACCAAGCCCCCGATGAAGCCGCCTCCGGGTTCGTTGTGGCCACGGAGCAGCACGGCGACCGATGCCCCCAGTACCACCCAGTACAACGAGCCCGCAACGGCATCGACGATCACGAGAGCGCGACTCGGGGGCGTTGCCCACGCTGGCTCCCGATCCTCGCGAATCGCCTGCAGCAGCGGCATCGCCGCCAGCAGGGAGAAGAGCACCACCGAGATCTCGCCCAGGGTGTCGAACGCACGGAAATCCACCAGGATCACGTTGACTACGTTCCGTCCGAAGCCATCGGACACGCTCCGGTCGCCGAAGAAGCGTGAGAGCGCTGGATCGAGCGGGCCGGCGGCCGACACCAGGAGCAGCGCCGTTACGACCGCGCCGAACCCGGCGGCCACCACCATCGCACCAGGACGACGTGGTTCGGCGAGGCTCGCGGCTCGGCCGAGCCGTGTGAGAGCGAGGAGCATCGACGCCGCGACGATGACGAACACCGTCTCGACGGTGAACTGGGTGAGTGCCACGTCTGGCGCTCCAGCGAACAGGAACAGGACGGCGCTGCCGTATCCCGTGAGGCCGACGGACAGGAGCAAGACGAGGCGATGGCGAACGACGGTGGCCAGCAGCGCGCCGGCGACGATCAGCATGCATGCTCCCACGGCTCCCACCGGGGGTGCCTCCCAGGCCGGCCAGCCGAGCACGCCGCTCCCCGCGATCAGGACGAGGGCCAGTACCGAGGTCACGCTGCCGGCGAGAAGTGCGAAGTAGCCGGGGAGGCTCCCGTTCTGCAAGGTGCGTGTACACGCGGCGGCCAGTGCCGGGACCGCGCGCAGCACCCGCTCGTATTGAGCCGCCATGCCGACCCGTCCCACCCACCTTGCCATGGCTTCGAGGAGGCGGTGCAGAGGGTCCCAGAAAACGTAGACCGTGGCGCCGATGGCGAACGACACTGCGAAGGAGCCGACGGCGGGTCCGGCGTCGAGGGCCAGGTCGACGATCATCGGTTCGGTTCCCGGCGTCATGGAGACCGACGCGCTGGAGAGGAGCCGCTGCGCGAAGAACGGGAACAGGCCGAGAGCCACGCCGATGGCAGCGAGCACCAGAGGCGGGAGGACGAGGGCCAGACCCCCTTCGCGTGCTTCGCAGGTCTCGTTCGCCCCCGGGTGGCGCCAGAAGACGCGGATGGCCGCTACACCCGCCGCCGCCACCGCGATGGCAGCGAAGACCGAGTTGGCCGCACGGGCGAACGCGAAGACGCCTTCGGCACTCTTGGCCTCGCGGATCACGTCCTTGACGACGTACCCGAACGAGAGCGGCACACCCGCCATCGACATCCCCGCGAGCAGCGCGGCGGCCGCCGTCCACGGCATCGCGTGCCGGAGGTTCCCCAGCCGATCGATGACGCGCGTTCCGGTCCCGTGGTCGACGTTGCCGGCGACGAAGAAGAGCGGGGCCTTGTAGAGGGCGTGTGCCAGCAGCAGCGCTCCGACCGCCACCGAAGCGCCTTCGCCCCGCAAGCCGACGAGCACCGTCATCGTCCCGAGAGTGGCCACCGTGGACCACGCCAGGATGCGCTTCAGGTCACGCTCTCGAAGCGCGAGCACCATCCCCCAAGCGGCCGTCAGGGAGCCGACGCTCTTGAGCGCCCATTCCCAGAAATCCCACTGGCCAAAGCCGGGGTCGAGCCGTGCGAGGAGGTAGACGCCGAGGGTGACCATCGTCGCCGAGTGGAGGTAGGCCGATACCGGCGTCGGCGCCGCCATGGCATTGGGCAGCCAGAAATGGAACGGAACCTGCGCGCTCTTGGTGAAGGCGCCGGCGAGAATCAGCACCAGCGCCGTCATCAGCGCAGGGGTCGCCTCGGTCGCGGGCAGCCGCTCGATGAGCTCGCGGATCGACCCGGTTCCCATGACGCCGCCGAGAACGAGAAAGCCGGCGAGCAGCGCGAGCCCACCGCAGCCCGTCACGAGGATCGCCTGCTGCGCAGCGCTCCGGCTCGCGGGCTTCTCGTGGTCGAAGCCGACCAGCAGGAACGACGTGAGGCTCGTGGCCTCCCAGAAGACGAAGAGAACGATCAGGTGATCCGCCGTCACGCAGCCGATCATGGCGACCATGAAGGCCAGGAGGAGCCCGTAGAGCCTGCGCTGGCGAGGATCGCCGGCCAGGTAGCCGCCCGCGTAGACGAAGACGGCAGACCCGACGCCGGTGATCATCAGCAGCATCAGTGCCGAGAGGCCGTCGATGCGGAACGCGAGGTCGATCCCGAGCGCCGGGACCCAGGCCGTACGCAACACCAGCGGCAGGTCGATCTCCGCCAGCGCCCAGAGCAGTACAGCCAAGGCAGCCGCCGGGACGGCGCTGAACGCGGCGCGTTCCGCGACGCCCATGGGGCGTTGCGATGAAGGCGCCGGCGCTTCGGAATTCAACGAATCAGACCTTTCCCCGGAGCAGGGTGGCGAGGAGCGTCACGATCGTAAGGGGAATCACGAAGCCGAGCATCACGTTGGAGTAGGCTCCCAGGGCATCGTGCTTCTGCGCCACCATCAAGACGTACGCCGTGTAGGCAGCGTAGTACGCAAGGAAGAAGCCGCCCTCCCAGCGCGCGATCTCGCGCCGGGCGAAGAACACCGGGAGGCATGCGACCGCCACCGCCAGCATGGCCCAGACGTCGAATTGGAGGGCCGCCGGTGGGACGCCGAGGCCTGCGTTTCCGGAGGCCAGCCCCGACAGGCCGATGCAGCCCAGGATGTTGAACGTATTGCTCCCGACGACGTTCCCGACCGCAATGTCTCGCTCGCCCTTGATCGCAGCGGCGATCGACGTCGCTGCCTCGGGCATCGAGGTGCCTGCGGCCACGACCGTCAGGGCGATGACGAGGTCGCTCACGCCCAAGGTCCTGGCGAATGCGACCGCGGCCGCGACGAGCCAGTCCGAGCCGGCCACGAGGCACGCGAGACCGGCCGCGATCAGCGCGATCTGCGCCGGAAGCGTCGAGTCCCACGCGCCTCTGTCCACGGGGATCACTTCCTTCGCGAACGCCGCCCGTGCGTCCCGGGTCTGCCGCCGCGACTGGACGACGAGGAAACCCACGTACGCGACGAGCAGGCCGACGAGCAGGGTGCCCTCGAGCCGCGAGATCCGCAGATCGAGCATGAGGGCGGGAAGGAGCGCCGAGGCGCAGATCATGATCGGTACCTCCTGGCGGATCAGCTGGAGGTTGACCGTGACCGGTCTGATCAGCGCGCTGGCGCCGAGGATGAGGAGGACGTTGAGGATGTTGCTGCCGATCACCGATCCGACGGCGATGTCGGACCTCCCTTCGACGACGGCTCCAACCGCCACGGCGGCCTCGGGGGCACTGGTGCCGAAGGCGACGATCGTGAGGCCGACGACGAGAGGGGAGACGCCGAGAGAGAGGGCGAGCCGCGAGGCTCCTCGCACGAGCAGGTTCGCACCCACTACGAGTGCCGAGAGGCCTGCGAGAAACAGCAGTACGTTCACCGTCCGCCCTCTTGACTCTTCCAACTCTCCCGACTGGAAGCCTCTCGCTGCGCCGAGGGCTCGGTGCGCTACGCGTAGTGGCTTCTCCGCTTCACCGCGATCTCCCGCTCGAGCTCGAAGATCTGCGTTCGCTGGTAGCCCGCGGGAGCGTCGTCGCTGGCCGGAGCGCCTTCCTTCTTCTCGAACTTGTGGCCGAGGAGCCGCGTCGACAGGATTCCCACGTCGGGGCGCGCGGGGTGATCGCGCTTTTCGAGGATGTCGGTCGCCGCGAAGACCGTATCGCCGGCGAAGAGCGGCGCCGTGTGCCGTCCGGTCCGGTAGACGACGTCGCCGAGGGCGTTGTCGTGGACGTCGGGACACGAGAGGCCGAGGCAGAGCGTGAAGGGGATGCCGCCGAAGATGATGAGCTTTCCACCGACGTACTGCTTGGGGTTGAGGTCGATCATGTGCTGGTTGCAGTGGACCTGACTGGTGTTGTCGAGGATCGCCGTCAGGTGGATGTGCTCGGTGGTCATCGTCCTCCCCCGCCAGTGTTCGATCCGCGTCCCCGGGGTGAAGTCCTCGAAGTAGGTATCGCGGCTCGACAGGTGGGCGAGGGCGGCGTAGTCGCAGCCGGTCTGGTGGGGCGGCACCCACAGCTCGCACGAAATCGTGTCGGGAGCGACCTCTCCCTCGTCGATCGGCTTCGATTCGTCCAGCTTCCAGACCTGCACCTTCCGCTGCCACGTCATGACGATGGCTTCGTCGGCCTCGCCGACGTTCTTGCGGGCCGTCGACTGGACGTGGACGACGCCGAGCTTCGGATTGCTCGACGAGGCCTTGACGCCGAGCACCTTCGTCTCGACCTCGATCGTGTCGCCGACGTAGACCGGAGCGCCGAACCGCATGTCGATGTACTCGAGGTTGGCCCGCGCGTTCTCGGAGACGTCTTCGACCGTCTGGCTGAAGGCCACCAGCATGGTGAGGCCGGGCGGGACGACGAGGCCGCGGTAGCCGTAGGCGCGGGCGTAGCGGGCGTTCCGGGCGAGGGGATTCGTCGTCATGGTGAACTCGGTGAAGGTCGCGAAGAGGCCCTCGGTGATGGTCTTTCCGCCCTTGTGGCGGAAGGTCTGGCCGAGGCGGAAGTCTTCGAGATGGTTGCCGGTGATCTTGCGCACGACGCGGGAGGGGCGGCTCATGGGTTCACTCCTTCGGGGCGCCGAGTCTAGCGCCCTCCCGGGCGCTGCCGAGAGCACGCGAGGCCTCGCTGGAAGGCCGCGAACAGGACACCTACGCTGGGCAGATGGCCGAACCGGTCGTGCTGAGCGAGAACGCAAGGCGGGTCCTCGAGGCGCGTTATCTGCGGCGCGACGAGACGGGTGCGGTGCTCGAGGATTTCGGAGATCTGTGCTCTCGCGTGGCCGCGGGCGTCGCGGAGGCGGAGCGGGAGTTCGGTGGCGACGCACCGGTGGTGGCCGAGGGCTTCCGCGAGGCCCTCGTCCGCCGGGAGTTCCTCCCGAACTCGCCGACGCTGATGAACGCAGGCACGTCCGTCGGTCAACTGGCCGCGTGCTTCGTCCTCCCGGTCGAGGACAGCCTCGAGAGCATCTTCGAGGCCGTGAAGCGCATGGCGGGGATCCACCAGTCCGGGGGCGGCACCGGCTTCGACTTCTCCCGACTGCGACCAGCGGGAGATGCGGTGCGTTCGACCCACGGCATCGCATCGGGCCCTGTCTCGTTCCTCTCGGTCTTCGACGCCGCCACGGGTGTCGTCAAGCAGGGAGGGCGGCGGCGAGGCGCCAACATGGGAGTCCTGCGAATCGACCATCCGGACGTCCGCGCGTTCATCGCCGCGAAGGACGACCCCAGCCGCTGCAACAACTTCAACCTGTCGGTCTCGACGACCGATGCGTTCTGGCGGGCCGTCGAGGCCGGAGAGCCGTGGCCGCTGGTGAGCCCGCGTACGGGGCGCGTCACCGAGCGCGCAGACGCGCGCGGCCTGCTCCGGGAGATGGCGCGGCATGCCTGGGAGAGCGGAGACCCCGGGGTGATCTTCCTCGACGCGGTGAACCGCGCGAACCCGACGCCGAAGCTCGGCCCGCTGGCGGCGACGAACCCGTGCGGCGAGCTGCCGCTCCTGCCGTGGGAATCGTGCAACCTGGGATCGCTGCGGCTCGACGCCTTCGTCGCGGACGGCGCCATCGATTGGAAGCGGCTCGACGCGGCCGTATCGCTGGCGGTCCGGTTCCTCGACGACGTCATCGAAGTGAGCGCATATCCCTACCCCGAGATCAGCGCCATCACCCGCGCGAACCGGAAGATCGGCCTCGGTGTGATGGGGTTTGCAGATCTCTTGGTCGACCTCGGGATCGCCTACGACTCCCCCGCGGCGGTCCGGACGGCGGAGCGGGTGATGGGTCGCATCCACGCGCGCGCGGAGGCGGCGTCGGCGCTGCTCGCAGAGGAGCGGGGAACCTTCGCGAACTTCTCCGGGTCGCGCGCCGAGGCGCGGGGCCTCCGCCTCCGCAACGCGACGCTCACCTCGGTAGCGCCCACGGGGACGCTGTCGATCCTCGCGGGCTGCGCCGGCGGGATCGAGCCCTTCTTCGCGCTCTCGTTCGTCCGGCACGTCCTCGACGGCCAGCAGCTCCCCGAGACCAACGCGCGATTCGAACGGGCGCTCGAGCGGACGGGGGCGCTCGGCCCGGACCTGCTTGCCGAGGTGCGCGCCCGGGGCTCGGTCCGTGCCGTCGCGACGGCTCCCGAGGAGGTGAAGCGCCTCTTCCCGACGGCGTTGGATCTCGAGCCGGCCTGGCACCTGGCGATCCAGGAGGCCTTCCAGCGGCACGTCGACAACGCCGTCTCGAAGACGATCAACCTCCCGGCCCAGGCGACTCCCGACCAGATCGAGGCCATCTACCACGACGCGTGGCGCCGGGGGCTCAAGGGCGTGACGGTGTTTCGGGAGGGCTGCAAGGGTGCGGCAGCGGTCCTGGTCCGTGGCGCGAGCGGGACCCTCGAGGCTGCGGCGACCTTCGCCGGCGACTGCGCCGATTCGCGCTGCACCTGACCAGGATCGGTCAGCGCGCAGCCTCGCGGCGGCGGAACGCGTCGACGAGAACGGTCGGACCCGCCAGCATTCCCGCCGAGATCAGCGGATCGGACTGGTTGTAGCGACGGGTCGATCCGTCGAACCCGCAGTAGACGCCGCCCGCCTCGCGCACCAGGACGTCGCCGGCGCACACGTCCCATTCGTTCTTGGGGGCCACCGAGACGTTGAGGTCGCCGTCTCCGCAGGCGATGCAGGCGAGCTTCCAGGCGATCGATCCCACCGGGACGATCTCTCGACACCATGAGGTGTATGATGAGAGCTGGCTTCTCGAGATCTCGGTGCGGCTCGCGATCAGGACGGCGTCCTGGAGCCGCACGCAGCGCGAGACCGAGACGCGGGACGCGCTGGCCACGAGCTCGTCCGACTGGCCCGGTGCACCCGCGGTCCCGGGGAGGTCGGCGCGCCAGGTTCCGCCGCCACGGGAGGCAAAGACCGCGACTCGCGCCGCCGGATTCACGATCGCTCCCACGACGGGGTCTCCGTCGTCGACGAGGGCGATCGATACGGCGAACTCGGGGATCCGTGCGATGAACTCCTTGGTCCCGTCCATCGGGTCGACGATCCATGCGCGACGCTTTGCCGTGCGGCCCGGGTCCTGTGCGGTCTCTTCCGACAGGATCGCGTCGTCCGGAAAGGCGGCGCGCAGCCTCGCGACGATCGCGCGGTCGGCTTCGAGGTCTGCCAGCGTGACCGGGTTGTCTTCCGACTTGTCCCAGCTCTCGGTGACGCCCTCCCAATGGCGGCGCAGGATGTCCGCGGCCTCGCAGCCTGCGTCGAGGGCGACGGCGAGCTCGCGCGAGAGGGCGTTCCGGGAGGGGTGCGGCGGGCGTCGATCGGGCTCGGTCATGGCGGGCGAGTATAGTCGAGATCGGCCGTGGCCCTGGCGCCGCGCGATCAGCGTGGCCGGGCGAGGAAGAGCGCCAGGACCCTCTCCCGGGCGACGTAGCGTGTCGCGCGGGCTTCCACCGGGAGCACTGCGCCGTGGCCGTCGTACAGGGACGCAGCGAACCGCCGCGGCTCGCCCCCCTCGCTCACGGCGTCGAGCTCCGCCTGCCAGAGCGCGCGATCGCCGGGCGGGACGAAGGAGAGCAGGCTCGCCTCGAGCAAGCCATCGCGGGTAGTGCCGAGGAGCGCACCCGCTGCGGGGTTGGCGTCGGCGATGCGGCCGGAGAGCGCATCGGTGGCGAGAAATGCGTCGGCGATGCGGTCGATGGCGGCCATCACCGCGCGGCGGCCCGTGCGCGGTGCTCCGCTCTTCTGGCGTACCGGCGTCGTCGCCCGAAGCGCAGCGCGGAAGCGGGTGACCAAGGGGGTGAGGGCCTCGCGGATCTCGTCGGATTGACGCCCCGCCACCTCGGCCGCTGCGTCGGACCACGCGCCCAGGAGGGTCGACACCCGCTGTTCGTCGGCGCGAAGTCCATCGAGGGACGGCTCGATGGCGCGGCCCCGCAACAGTGACGACGCCGCGAACGACCGGAAGCGGCGCAGCGCCTCGCTCTCCGGGGCGGCCGCGCCCGGCGCAGTGGCGCCGAGCCGCGCCAAGACCCGCTGGTCGATGGCTCCGCGCTGGCGCACCAGCCAGGCCGCGAGTTCGGGATCCCTGGCCATGGCGGCAGTCTAGCCGCTCGCCTGCACGCGGCCGATGCCTTCCTGCTGCAAAGCGTCGTCTCAATCGCCGTGCGGCCGGCGCCGATACCTCTCCCATGAGCGCTCCTTCGACCCCCCCGGAGGCGCAGACGCGCCGCCTGCTCGTGGCGCACGCGCAGCCCGAAGCCTTCGCTCCCCTGGCGCGGTCCATCCTCGCGCGAACCGGCTACCGGATCATCGCCGTGGAGGAGATCTCGCAGCTCCCGCCCAGCATCGGTCAGCGCCGGCCGGACCTCCGGCTGGTCGACGAGCGGCGCCTCGGCGAGGTGCCCGACGAGGGCGACGCCGGCAGCGTCCCGATCATCCTCCTGACCGGCCGGCATGGCGTCAGCGGCGTCGATCCTCGGATCGTCGGCGCCGTCGCGCGGCCGGCCGGGCTCCACGAGCTCTACCGCCTGCTCCAGGCCATCCTCGAGGATCGCCCGCGCAGTACGCCACGGGTGCCAACCCACCTTCCGGCGCGCTTCCGCCGGGAGGGCCGCGAGTGGACGGCATCGGTGCTGTCGCTTTCGGAGAATGGCTGCCTCGTCCGGTGCGCCGAGCCCATCAACCTGCGTACCGACGTCGAGATCGAGTTCCCCCTGCCGCGCGCGGGAAACATCTGGACCCCGGCAGAAGTCGCCTACCAGCTCCCCCCGGATCTCGGCCTCGTCTTCTACTCGACGCCCGCAGCGGCACGGCGCTCGATCGCCGAGTTCGTCCTGGAGTCGATGGCTCCGGCCTGACAGCGCCCTGCGCGCAGATCCGACCAGAGGCGGCTATCCTGAGCCTCATCAGCCCGGCGCATTGCCGGAGCGCGCGCAGGAGAAGCCTTGGGCGGGCACGACGCCACGCGCAGCGACGACCGGTCCTGGCGCGACCTCGATCTGTTCATGCCGACGCCGGAGCACGCGCTCCTCGCCGAGACGCTCCGGGAGTTCGTCCAGCGCGAGGTCGAACCGCAAGCCGCCGAGCACGACCGCGCCGAGCGGTTCAACCATGCCTTGTTCCGCCGCGCCGGCGAGCTGGGCCTGCTCGGAGTGACACTGCCCGAAGAGTACGGCGGCGCGGGCATGGATGCGGTGGCCGCGGTCCAGGTCTGCGAGGCGCTCGCCACGTCCGACCCCGGATTCGCCCTGTCGGTGCTCTCCCACGCCATCCTCTTTGCGCAGAACCTTTGCGTCAACGGCAGCGCGATCCAGAAGAAGGATCTCCTTCCTCGCGCCGCAGCGGGATCCATCGTCTGTGGCCTCTGCATGACGGAGCCGAGCGTGGGGACCGACGTCCTGGCCCTGCGTACGCGCGCGCGCCGCGACGGCGCCGACTACGTGATCGACGGCACCAAGACCTTCATCACCAACGGCGGCATCGACGATCACACCCTCGGCGATGCCTTCATCGTCTACGCGGCCACCGAACCTCGCCGAGTCAGCTCGTTCGTCGTCGAGAAGGGCACGCCGGGCTTCCGGCTCGGGCAGAAGTGGAAGGACAAGCTCGGCATGCGGGCGTCCTTCACCGCGGAGCTGGTCTTCGACGGCGTTCGCATCCCCGTGGCGAACCGACTGGGAGAAGAGGGCGAGGGAACGCGCCACATGATGCGGAACCTGGAGGTCGAGCGGCTGACGCTGGCGGGGATCGCGACGGGCATCGCCCAACGCTGTCTCGAGGTGATGCTCGCGTATGCCAGCGAGCGCAAGAGCTTCGGCGCGGCCCTACGCGACCACGGCCAGATCCAGCGCTACATCGCCGAGAGCTTCGCCGAGTTCCGTGCGGCTCGAACCCTCGTCTACGACGTGGCGAGGCGGATCGATCTTGCCGCCACGGGCCAGCGGATCGACGCCGACGCCGCCAAGCTCTTTGCGGCGCAGGTCGCCAAGCGGGCGGCCGACGCCGCGATCCAGGTGCTCGGCGGCTATGGCTACATGGGCGAGTACGTCGTCGAGCGTCTCTGGCGCGACGCGAAGCTTCTCGAGATCGGCGGCGGAACGCTCGAGGCCCACCAGAAGAACCTCACCAAGGACCTCTCCCGCGATCCGAGCCGGATCCGGCGCTGACCGTCACGCGAACCGACGCAGCTCCCGGCGTGCGATCACCATCTTGTGTACCTCGTCGGGGCCGTCGGCGATCCGCAGCGATCGGGCGTTCCGCCAGAACGCGGCGACCGGCGTGTCGTCCGAGACGCCGAGGGCTCCCATCGACTGGATCGCGCGGTCGAGGACGTTCATGCAGACGTTCGGCCCGACCACCTTGATCATCGAGATCTCCTGCCGCGCCCGGTCCTTGCCGTAGGTGTCCATCTTCCAGGCGGCGTAGAGCGTGAGCAGGCGCGCCTGGTCGAGCTCCATCCGCGACGTCGCGATCCACTCCTGGACGAACTGCTTCTCGCCGAGGAGGCTGCCGAAGGCCCTGCGCGTGTTGGCGTAGCGGCACATCAGCTCGAAGGCGCGCTCGGCCATTCCCAGCGCTCGCATGCAGTGGTGGATCCGCCCCGGACCGAGGCGGGCCTGCGCGATCATGAAGCCGCCGTGTAGCGGCCCGAGCAGGTTCGACGCCGGGACGCGGCAGTCCTCGTAGCGGATCTCGCAGTGTCCGCCGCCGCCGGCGTGGCCCATCACCGACACCGCGCGCTCGATCCGGAACCCCGGCGCGTCGGTGGGGACGAGGATCATGCTGGCGCGGGCGTGGGGCGCGGCGCTGGGGTCGGTCACCGCCATCACGATCGCCACGCTCGAGCCGATGGCGCCCGACGTGAACCACTTGTGGCCGTTGATGACGAAGTCGTCGCCGTCGCGGACGGCGCGGGTCTGGAGCTGGGTCGGGTCGGCGCTCGAGACTTCGGGCTCTGTCATCGAGAAGCACGAGCGGATCTCGCCGTCGAGGAGCGGGCCGAGCCAGCGCTTCTTCTGCTCCGGCGTTCCGAACTGGGCGAGGATCTCCATGTTGCCAGTGTCGGGGGCGTTGCAATTGAAGATTCGCGGCGCGATCGGGCTGCGGCCCATGACCTCGCACAGCGGCGCATATTCGAGGTTCGTGAGCCCCGCGCCGTGGTCGGTGTCGGGGAGGAAGAGGTTCCAGAGGCCGATGGCCTTCGCCTTCAGCGCCAGCTCGCGCAGGAGCGGCGGCTCGTGGTGCGGGTCGCCGGACTTCTCGACGGCGTCGTAGATCGGGCGCTCGCTCGGGTAGACGTGCTCGGTCATGAAGCGCTCGAGCTGGCCGAGGATCTGGCGGGTCTTCTCGGAGGGTTCGAAGTTCATCGCGGCTCCTTCAGGGCGTGGTGGATGCGTTCGGGGGGACGACGGTCACCTTGACGGCGCCGGCCTTCTTGTCCGAGGCGAAGGCAAACGCGTCGGCGATCCGGTCGAGGGGGACCACGTGGGTGAGCAGACGCACGAGGCGCTCTCGCTCGGCGTCGATGAGGGCCACCGCGTCGTAGAAGTCTGCGCGCCCGCGGTCGCGGGAGTAGCAGTTCGAGAACGCGATGGTTCCCTCGCGCAGCAGGAGCGGAAGGCCGTCGAGGGCGATCGGCGCCGTGAATACCCCGAGCACCGAGATCGCCCCGGACGGTGCCAGTGCCCAGGCCGCCGTACGCAGGGTGTCGGACCTTCCGCCGATGGTCTCCATCACGAGATCTGCTGGCGCCGAGGCGCCGAGCTGGAGGAAATGCGCCGGTGTCGTCTCCGATTCGGACAGGACGCGCGTGGCGCCGAGGTCGCGGCCGAGCGCCGCCTGGTGGGGGTGCCGCGCCGTGAGCAGCACCTCGGAGGCTCCCGCGCTCCGGGCTGCGAGGACCGAAAGCAGACCGATGGTGCCCGCGCCGAGGACGAGGACGCGCGATCCCGCCGCGAAGCCGCCGCGCCGCAGGCCGTGGATCACGACGGCGATCGGCTCTGCGAGGGCTCCGAGCCGGGGCTCGATCCCGTGGGGCAGCGGGTACAGCCGGTGGGCCTGCGCGACGACGTACTCGGCGAAGCCGCCGGCGACGTGGACGCCGAGGATCCGAAGGCTTGGACAGACCGAGTCGCGCCCCGATCGGCATGGCTCGCAGTGGCCGCAGGTGACGAGCGGCTCGACGGCGACGACATCGCCGACCCCGACTCCCGACACGCCCGGTCCGAGCGCGTCGACGCGTCCCGCCATCTCGTGACCCGGAACGTGGCCCGGAGCGAAGCCGGCCTCGCGCAGGTGGAGGTCGGTGCCGCACAGGCCGCAGGCCTCGACGCGAACGCGCACCTCTCCGGGGCCGGGCACGGGAAGCGGCACGTTCTCGACCACGAGATCGTGCTTGCCGCGGGCCACTGCCGCGCGCATTCCCGCCGCCGTCATGGCGCCGACGGTAGCAGGCGGTTGCCCGGAGCGGCCGGGTTGCGCGAGCGTCGCCTGGACGGGATCCTCGCCGCGGCGAGGGAGCGCGATGCCATGGCCCGGCTGATCCTGATCCGTCACGCCGAGAGCGTGGCCAATGCGGAGCGACGCTTCACCCACGGGCCCTACGAGCCGCTCACGCCCCAGGGCCGAGAGGACGCGCTGCGGACGGCCCGGCAGCTCCTCGGCCGCGTCGATCCGGTGGCGCTCTACGCAAGCCCCTTCGTGCGCGCACTCGAGACCGCACGGATCGTCGGCACGATCCTGGGTCTCGAGCCGCAAGTGGTCGAGAACCTCCGCGAGCAGGACTTCGGCGAGCTGCGCGGCCGCTCCTACGCCGAGTACACCGCCGACCCGTCGGCCACCGGCGTCGGGCGCTGGACCCACCGGCCCCCTGGTGGAGAGACCCTCTCCGAGGTGGCGCAGCGCGCGGGCAAGGCCCTCGACGCCATCGCCGCAGCGCACCTCGGCCAGGAGATCGTCGTCGTGAGCCACGGCGCGGTGATGGCGGCTCTTCGCGGCTGGGCCCGGCAGCGCTTCGACGAAGCGCCCGTCGCCACCACCAATGCATCGGGCTACCTGCTGGTCCGCCGGGTGCAGCGCTACGAGGGACCGTTCCCGCTCCCGCTCGACGACGTCACCAGCGACTGAAGTTCCCGGGAGTCGGTGATCGGCAGCGAGCAGGTGCGGCCGCGGCACAGGTAGGCCGCGGGCCTCCCTCCGAAGAGGCTGCGGCCTTCGAGCCAGGCCGGGTCGACCCCCTCCGGCGGCGCTCCCGGAGCGAAGACGACGACGCCGTCCTCGGGGCCGAGGGCGCGCCTCGCGACGGCGGCGAGCGCGACAGTCTCCGGCGAGGACGGATCGCCGGCGATCACGGCGACCGCCGCGCCCTGTTCGGCGAAGGCCGCCGCGCGCGCGAGAACCGGGAACGCGTGGGGGATGCGGGCGAGCGCTGCCGAGTGGCTCCCGAGAACGGCGCGTCCCATGGCCTCGAGATCGCCGTCGCCAGTGAGGGCGGAGGCGCGCAGGAGACCGAGGACCGCCTGGCCCACGGGATCGGGGACGGCTCCTCCCTGCTCGCCACGCGGCCGGTGGACGAGACGCTCGCCGTCGGCGGGGGTGAAGAAGAGGTCGCGCTCTCTCTCGTCGTAGAAGCGGGTGGCGATCTCCCGGGCCAACGCGACCGCTGCTCCCAGGTAGCGATCACCGGCGCCGGCGCGGAACAGATCGAGACACGCCTCGAGCATCCCCGCGTGATCGTCGAGAAATCCCGGCACCCGCGCCGACCCCTCATCGAGGACCCGGAATAACCGCCCGCCGTGATCGCGCATCCGCGAGAGGACGAAGTCGGCCGCAGCGGCGGCATCGGTGACGAGGGCAGGATCTCCGAAGGCGCTCCCCGCCCGCGCGAGGCCCGAGATGGCAAGGGCGTTCCAGGCCGCAACGCGCTTGCGGTCGGTCGCGGGAGCGATGCGACGGGCGCGGACGCCGAGCAGCAGCGCGCGTTCGGAGGCGAGCTCGCCCCGTGACCGGCGTGCGACGTCGACCAGATGCGTCGCTCCGTGCTCGAAGTTCCCCTCCCGGGTGACGCCGTAGGCGGCGCAGAAGGCCGCTCCCACCTCGGGGCCGAGAGCAGCGGTGATCTCTCCGGGCGTCCAGACGAAGAACTTCCCTTCGACTCCCTCGCTGTCGGCGTCCTGGCTGGCAAAGAAGCCGCCGTCCGGTGCGCGTCATCTCGCGCCGCAGGTAGTCCGCCGTCTCACGAACGGGCCATCGCAGGTCGTCGTCGTCTTCGCCAGATCGGCGCCATGCCTCGGCGAAGCACCGCAGGAGCTGGCCCTGGTCGTAGAGCATCTTCTCGAAGTGCGGGATCGTGAGCCGCTCGTCGACGCAGTAACGATGGAATCCGCCGCCGAGCTGGTCGAAGAGACCCCGCCGCGCGTACTCGCGGCACGAGTGTACGACGTGGGCGAGGGCGGCGTCCGCTTCCGCAGGCAGGCAGGTGATCGCACGCCGCGAGCAGCACGTCGAGGTTCGTCGGCGTCGGAAACTTCGGCGCGCCGCCGAAGCCGCCTCGATCGAGATCGGCGCTGGCGAGGATGCGCTCGGCAGCGGCCACGAGCGTTCCGCGTGCCGGGGAGGGGCGTGGCCGGGCCCGTGGGCCGGCTCCGCAGCGCGGCGAGGATCTGCTCGGCGCTCTTCTCCACGTCGTCGCGGCGCGATCGCCACGCGTCGGCCACCGCCTCGAGCACCTGCTGGAACGACGGCCTCCCGTGGGCGGGCTGCGGAGGGAAGTACGTGCCCGCCCAGAAGGGGCGCCCGTCGGGCGTGCAGAAGACCGTGAGCGGCCAGCCGCCGCTTCCCGTGAGCCGGACCGCGGTCTCCATGTAGATCTGGTCGACGTCGGGACGTTCCTCGCGGTCGACCTTCACGTTCACGAAGAGGCGGTTCATGAGCGCCGCGGTGGCGTCGTCCTCGAACGACTCGCGCTCCATCACGTGGCACCAGTGGCACGCGCTGTAGCCGATCGAGACCAGGAGCGGCCGGT
This sequence comes from uncultured delta proteobacterium, assembly GCA_963710635.1. GTDB lineage: Bacteria > Myxococcota_A > UBA9160 > UBA9160 > UBA9160 > MYXO. Next base: position 1,944,038 of record CAVQAY010000004.1, on the reverse strand, counting down.
CCTCGGCGCGGGCCCGCGACAGCGCCTCGTCTCCCCACGGATGCCAGTCGACCGGGTTGAACATGTGCTGGCGCAGATAGGCACTGGTCTCCCGCCGAGCCGGTTCGCGCGCCGCGTCGTGTCCTGGGACATCGCCTCTCCTGGCGGGCCGGTGGAGCGGGCCGCCAGAAGGGTCTTAGCACGCAGGCGGAGCCGGTCTGGACTCGGCCCGAAGAACGGACGAAGCTGCCGGCCATGTTCGACGTGATCCTCGCGCCGGGGCGTGACCGGTCGGTCCGGCGCCGGCACCCGTGGCTGCTCTCGGGGGCGGTGGCACGGGTGGCCGGAGAGCCCGGGGCCGGAGACTGGGTGCGGGTCATCTCGGCCGAGGGCGAGCCTCTCGGCTTCGGGCACTTCGCGCCCTCGTCACAGATCCGTGTACGGATGCTCTCGTTTGGAAAGGACGCACCCGGCGATGGGTGCATCGCCAGACCGGATCGCAGCGGCGGTGGCGATGCGCGTCGCCGATCCGCTCCTCGCCGGGACCGATGCGCTGCGGCTCGTGAACGCCGAAGGCGACGGCTTGCCGGGGCTCATCGTCGACCGCTACGCGGACGTCGCCGTCGATCCGGTGCTCGGGAGCCGGGATGAGCGCGCGCGCGGATTCTGGTCGCCGAAGCGTTCCGCAGCGCCAGCGGCGCGGCGGCGGGCTACCGGCGCGACGACGCCGTCGCCGCGCGGCGCGACGGATTCGTTGCGGAGCAGGGCGCTCTGTGGGGAGCCGTCCCCGACGCGCCGCTGTCGATCGACGAACGGGGGCGTCGCTACGAGGTCGACGTGGTTCGCGGCCAGAAGACCGGCTTCTACCTCGACCAGCGTGACGCGCGGGATCTGGTGCAGCGCCTCGCCCGGGGCCGTCGGGTCCTCGACCTCTTCTGCTACACGGGGGGCTTCTCCGTGGCGGCAGCGCGCGGAGGCGCGGTGTCCGTCACCGGGGTGGACTCGTCGGGCGCCGCGCTGGAAGCGGCCCGGCGCAGCCTCGCGACGAACGGGTTCAGCGGCGATCCCCGGCTGATCGAGGACGACGGCTTCCGGTTCGTTCGGCAAGACGCGGCGGGGTACGATCTCCTGGTGATCGATCCTCCTCCGCTGGCGCGGCGCAAGGCAGACGTGCCGCGAGCGGCGCGCGCCTACAAGGACCTCCTCCTGCATTCGCTTCGCCGAGCCGCTCCTGGGGCGTTCCTCGTCGCATTCTCGTGCTCCCACGCCAGTCGACGCCGTGCTCTTTCGCCAGATCGCCTTCGGTGCGTGCCTCGACAGCGGCCGCAGCGTACAGGTCCTCGCGCCGCTGGCTGCGCCAAGCGACCATCCCGTCTCGATCGACCATCCTGAGGGCGAGTATCTCTCGGGGCTGCTGATGCGGGCGTGAGCGGAGCGTCGGCAGCCAAGAGTGCGATCGTCCGGGCGCGAGACTTCGTCGAGGCGCAGGGGAACGTTCTCGCGCGAGAGCGTCTCGATGCGATGCTCGGCGCGGGTGGGTGCCACCGCGTCGAGGCCGTTCTCCTCGCGTGGCGCTGCCGCGACGGCGGCTTCGCGCGGCTTCGCCTCCCTTCTCCGCTCGCGCCCCGCACCGGGAGTGTCGCCGGCGCCCTCGATGCGCTCGGCGTCCTCGACGAGCTGTCCGTTCGCCGCGGCCCGCTGGCCGAAGGCGTCGCCGCCTGGCTCGCTCCCGCGCAGGGAGCCGACGGTGCGTGGCGCGTCCCACCCGAGGAGCGGCTCGCGCAGGAGGACTCCGATCCTGTCTTCGTCACGGCGATGCTCGCAGGTCACCTCTCGAAGCTCGGGTGCGGCAGCCCGCGGGTGCTCGAGCATGCCGAGTCGTTCGTGGCAGCGCAGTTCACGCCTGAACGGGTCGAGGTGGGCGAGGGCGGCGATTCCAGGGGCCTCGCGGCGTTCGCCCACGTCCTCGCCAACGGCGTCATGGAGCTCGCCGACGAGGCGCTCCCCTGGTGCGGCCGTGCCTTCGAGAAGGGTCTTCGCGACCGGAGGCTCTCGGCGCTCGGTGCCGCACGGGTGCTCCTGCTGAGCGACGTCCGGAAGCTGCCGGGGGCACGGATCGACGCCGAGCAGGTGGCGGCCGGCGTACTCGCGGAACAGGGAGCGGACGGCAGCTTCGGAGCCGAAGAATCGCCGCGCGACCGGGTCGAGAGTACGCTCCTCGGCGTACGGGCGCTGGTGAGGCTCGGCGGAAGGGCGATCGAATGGACATCTGTCTGAACCTCGGCCACATCCACGAGGCCATCGCAGCGGCCGTTCCCGACCGCGAGTGCATCGTGTTCCGTGATCGCCGGCTCACGTTCGGACAGGTGGCCGACCGGACGCGGCGTATCGCATCGCTGCTCCGTGCTCACGGACTTGGCTGTCACACCGAGCGCAGCGCGCTCCGCGGCTGGGAGTCGGGGCAGGACCACCTGGCGCTCTACCTCTACAACGGAAACGAGTATCTCGAAGGAATGCTCGGCGCCTTCAAGGCGAGGGTGGCGCCCTTCAACGTCAACTACCGCTACGTCGACGACGAGCTCGTCTACCTCTTCGACAACGCCGATGCGCGCGCGGTGATCTTCCACGCGAGCTTCGCAGGCACCCTCGCGCGGCTTCGCGACCGGCTGCCGAAGATCCGGCTCTGGCTGCAGGTGGCCGACGAGTCGGGTGCGGACCTCCTACCCGGCGCGCTCGACTACGAGGCGGCCCTCGCCGCGCAGGGACCCTTCCCCCTTCCGGGCCTGTCGGCCGACGACCTCTACATCCTCTACACCGGTGGAACGACAGGGATGCCGAAGGGCGTCCTCTGGCGGCAAGAGGACATCTATCGCGCTGCGCTCTCGGGCCTCGAGCCCAAGCGCAGCGTCGAGGAGATCGTTGCACGCGCGAAGGCCGATCCGCTGCGAGCGCTCGCGGCGCCGCCGTTCATGCACGGCGCAGCCCACTGGGCGGCCTTCAGCTTCTGGCATGCCGGAGGGACGGTGGTGGTGCAGTCGCAGCCCCGGCACCTCGACGCCCACGACGTGTGGTCGACGGTGGAGCGCGAGAGGGTGAACGTCCTGACCATCGTGGGCGACGCGTTCGGCCGCCCGCTCCTCGACCAGCTCGCGAAGCAGCGGTACGACCTTTCGGCGCTCCAGATGATCACGTCGGGCGGCGCGATCCTCACCGCGGCGCTCAAGCGCGAGTTCCTGGTGAGGATTCCGCACCTTCGGATCCTCGACGCCCTCGGCTCGTCGGAGAGCGGCGCCCAGGCATCGCAGATGACGGCGCCCGGAGGGCACGCGTCGACGGGCGACTTCAGCTTCGCAGCCGGAAACGTCGTGCTGCGGGAGGACCTCTCGGGAGTGCTCGAGCCCGGATCGCCCGAGCAGGGCTGGCTCGCCCGGGAAGGCGCGATTCCCCTCGGCTACTACAAAGACGCCGAGAAGACCGCGCGCACGTTTCCCGTCGTGGACGGCCGCCGGTTCGCCGTGCCCGGCGACCGCGCCATGGTCGCAGCCGACGGCACGCTGCGGCTCCTCGGGCGCGATTCGGTAACGATCAACACCGGGGGCGAGAAGGTCTTCGCCGAGGAGGTCGAGCATGCGCTCAAGCACCACCCGGCGGTCTACGACGCAGTCGTGGTCGGGACTCCGCATCCGCGGTTTGGCCAACAGGTGACGGCCCTCGTTCGCCTGCGCGAGCCGGTGGGCGTCACCGCGGACGAGCTTCGCGAAGGTGTCCGTGAGTACCTGGCGGCGTTCAAGCTCCCGCGCAGCATCTTCTTCGTATCGGAGATCGTCCGCTCGCCGAGCGGCAAGGCCGACTACCGGTGGGCGAAGGCCGCGGCGCTCGAGAGGCTCGGCGAGTCGGCGTAGCGCCGGATCTCCCCGCGCCATCCCGGGCTCGGCCACGGGATGGTCAACGCAGCTGGCTTCGGAGCTCGGCGTCGAAGGCGCGGATCCTCGCCGCGTTGGCGCCGAGGTCGCTCTTGCCGACGCGAGATCGTGACCGCACGTCGACCCGCGAGCCGCTGCCCTCCCCACGCACGCGTATCGAGACGTCGTCGACGAACCGGAACACGCGGGAGGTGGACGTTGCTTCGAGGGCGCCCGCCGAGGCGTCCGAGTGGACGACGTCCCAGCGGAGAGCGGTGGCTGCGCGAACGGCGGCGGCGTGGGTGTCGGGGGGAGGAGCCCCGACGACGATCGGAGCAAGGTCGGGATACGCGGTGCGCTGCCGAGGACCGTTCTCGAGGGGGTACGCGAACGATTCGGCGTCGCCGGCGAGACCCGGAGCCACTACGTAGTCCGGCGGGTCGTCCGGATCGGTCGTGATGTCGTGGATTGCCGGAACCCCGAGGCCCGGGATGGCAAGGAGCACGCCGATCGCAGCCATCCCTCCCGAGAGCAGGAGCGCGCGAAGGGCGATCCGCCGGCCTGGGGCGCGGTCGGGGCCACGGGTCGCGATGCACGCCGCCAGTGCGAGCACCACGGCCGGGAGGCTCCCGACCAAGCCGAGGCCGAAGACGCGGAAGCCCGAGAAGGGCGCGGCGAGACCCGCGTGGATCGCGAGCAGCCCCGCTGCGGCCGCCACCGCCGAGAGCACGGCGAGGCCGAGCGCCAGTGTCGCAAGGGTGGTGCGGGGTTGCGGCATGAGTTGCCCTCCGCGGCGAGGGTATCACGCGCTGAGGAACGCGACGCAGCCCCCGCCGGTGGCCACATGGTAGAATGGAGGGTCCCGGTGGCGCGGGATGCGGGACGGGAGTCGGTGGCAGATGCAGGCCCAGCGCAGTTCGCGGAGCGTGCGGGGAGCGGGGCAAAGGGCGGCTCTCGCCCTCACCGCGCTGCTCCTGATCGCAGCGTCCTGTACGCCGGCTGCGAACCCGGTCGAGATCGGCGCTCCGCGCTTCGGCAGCGGGCTCGCGCGCTTCGAGATCACCCTCGCGACGGATCTGGTGCCGGGCAGCCTCACGGTCTTCCTCGATGGAGTCTCCGTCACGGCATCGTTCACATCATCGCCGTGGGGCGCGACCGGCAGTGTTCCGGTCTCACCGGGCGCCACCGCGGTGTTGGTGGCGAGTGCGCATTTCCTGCGCGACGGGAAGGAGGTCATCTACGCTGCGACCCGCGTCTTTACCGCGCCGGTGCCGGCGCCTCCGCTCGTCTCCAGCAGCCCGGTGGCGGGCGCATCGAACGTTGCGCGGACCGAGTGGATCCGGCTCGAGTTCGCGAGCGCCGTTCCTGCGGAGGCGTACGGCGAGTTCCGCCTCGATTGCGCACGTCCCGGCGAGGAGCAGACCGAGCGACCTTCCCGGATCCATGCGCTCCAGCCGTCGGTTCTCGTCGTGAATCCGGAGGCAGACCTTCCGTCTGGGGCTCAGTGCGCCCTCACCTGGCAGGCCGCGGGCGGAGCCGAGACGCTCCCATTCGACACCGCCGCCGCCGGAGCGCCGGCGACGATGTTCTACGACCGCACTCACGAGCGCACGGCGGTGCCGTACCCCGACGACCTCTACACGGTGCCGGATCCGGGTACCGCCACGGGGATCCGCCTCGCCGTGCCGGCCTCGGGCGGCCCGGCCGACGTGGCGTTCCTGCTCGGCACGCTGCTCCCGGAGACCAACCGCCTCGACGGCTTCAGCCCGATCGCGCACTTCACGTTGGAGGTGTCGGACGCTCCCGATCCCACGTCGCTCCCTCGGACGCCGGCCGAATCGCTCGAGCCACTGGCGAGCGTCGTTCTCGTCGATCTTGCGAGCCGGACGCGAGTTCCCTTCCGGCTCGAGGTCCGCCGCGACACGAGCGTGATCGGCACCGTCTCCCATTCGCTGCTGATCTTCCCATCGGTTCCCCTCACGCCGGGCGGGCGCTTCGGGCTCGTCGTGACCCGTCGCGCCCTCGTCGATGCCGGGAGACCTCTCGACCCGTCGCCGTTCTTCACCGCGGCTCTCGGCGGCGCGCAGCCCGGCGAGGACGCTCGTGTGACCCAGGTGCGCGCGCTGTCGCAGGAGGTCATCGACGCGGCGCGCGCCGCGGCGGCTCCTCTCGAGGCCGACGACGTGGCGCTGGCGCTGCGGGTCTCGATCCGCTCGACCGGTACGATTCCCTTCGACCTCCTCGCCGTGAAATCGCAGGTGCTCGCCGCGGCGCCTCCGGCGTGGACCGTCGATCGCGTGATCCCCGAGACGAACCCGGCCAGCGCGGTCGCGGCGATCGTCGAGGGGACCTGGCAGGCGCCCGACTGGCGGAGCAACGGCTTCTTCGCCCGCAGTGCGGCCGGGATGCCCGTGCAGCAGCGGACGCGTAGTGTTCCGTTCGTCCTGGCGCTTCCGAAGGCGGCCCTCGCCGCGCCGGTGCCCATCACCATGTACCAGCACGGGAACCCGGGAAGCGCCGAGAGCGAGGTTCCGTCCCATGCGCGGAAGAGCCTTGCTGCGGCGGGCTTCGCCGTCGCCGGCTTTACCGACACCCTCAACCGCGAGGTGGCGCCGGGCGAGAGCGACCCCGCGGCGAAGGTGGCGGCCCAGGTATTTGCGATCTTCCTCCCGCTCACCCAGTTCCAGCGCATCCCCGACTACTGGGTGCAGACCAACGCCGAGCAGCTCGCCTTCGTACGCATGCTCTCGACCTTCGGCGGACTCGACGTGCTCCCGGTCGGCGCGCCGGATGGCGTCCCGGACCTCGCCCCGCAGCTTCCCCTCACCTACGTCGGCATCAGCGAAGGCGCGAACCACGGCCCCGGCCTTCTGGCCTACGCGCCGGAGATCAAGGCCGCCGCGCTCGTTGCAGGCGGGCGCCGGTTCACCGAGGTGCTGATCCACCAGCAGGCGGAGGTCCTCCTGTCGCAGCTCGGGGGCTTCTTCCAGAACCTGACGCCCGCGGAAATGTGGTCGGCGCTCGCCCTGTTCCAGGGCCTCTTCGACGTACAGGACGAGCACAACCACGCACGATTCCTCTACCGCAGCCCCTTCCAGATCGCGGGCACGACCCGCAGGGCGAGCCTCCTTCTGGTGGAAGGGATCGACGACTCGCTGGTTCCGAACCACGCCACCGAGTCGCTGGCCTTCGAGGTGGGCCCGGTTCCGCAGCTGGTTCCCGTCGCGCGCGAGGCGCCGTTCCTGCCGCAGGTGAGCGGTCCGGTGATCGGCAACGTCGACTCCCAGACCAGCGCAGCGCTCTTCCAATACGTTCCCACCGGCATCGCCGGCCTCGACCCGACGCCGGGATGCACCGCGCTCGCGCCGTCGAGCGGAAGCGAGGGGCACTACTGTGCCCAGAGCGCCGCCGAGTCGCTCCGCCAGCGCGAGGTATTCTTCCAGAGCGCGCTCACGGGCGTGCCCAGGATCATCGATCCGTCCTTGCAGTGAGAACCGCCGTGAGAATCGCCGCAAGGACCGCCGGGACGATCGACGTGAAGAGGAGGACCGCGTGACGGAGCCCGTTCGTCTCGAGCGCCGCGGAGCCGTGGCGCTGCTGACCCTCGATCGGCCGCAGGTGCTGAACGCCCTCGACCGGGCGACCCTCGAGGCCCTACGCCGCCACGCAGCGTCGCTGTCGGGCGACGCCTCGCTGCGCGCCGTGGTTCTCACGGGAGAGGGCAGGGCGTTCGCCGCCGGCGCCGACATCGCGCAGATGAGGCGGCTGGGCGCGATCGAGGGTGCGGCCTTCAGCCGTCTCGGCCACGAGGCGCTCGCCGCGCTGGAGGAGCTCCCCGTTCCGACCATCGCGGCCGTCAACGGCTTCGCCCTCGGTGGCGGGTGCGAGCTCGCCTGCGCGTGCGACTGGATCTACGCCTCCCAGCAAGGCGCGCTTCGGGCAGCCCGAGGTGAGCCTCGGCCTCTTGCCGGGCTTCGGCGGAACGAGCCGGCTGCTCCGACGGGTAGGAATCGGCTGGGCGAAGGAGCTCGTGCTCTCGGGCGAGCCCATCGACGCCGAGACCGCCCAGCGCATTGGCCTCGTGAACCGCGTCTTCGCTCCGGAGGAGCTTCTCCCGGCGGCGCTGGCCGCCGGGGAGGCCATCGCGCGCAAGGGGCCCTTTGCCGTGGCGCAGGCCAAGCGCGTGCTCCTGGAAGGCCAGGACGCCGACGTGCGGACGGCCCACGCCCTCGAGCAGCAGGCGTTCGGCGTCGTCTTCGCCAGCTCCGACCGTGCTGAGGGGATGGACGCCTTCCTGGAGAAGCGCGAGCCGAAGTTCCGGGGCGAGTGACGCTACGGCCGAGCCGACCTCTACGCGCGCGCCTCGGCGTCGCGGGCGCACTCGATGCAGAGAGCGGCGTCGGGAATGGCTCGCAGCCGGTCGGCCTCGATGGCGTCTCCGCAGCGTGTACACGTTCCGAAGACGCCTCGCGACATCGCGTCGAGGGCGCGGTCGATGGCGTCGAGGCGCTGGATCGAGAGACGCTCGAGAGCGTCGTCGAATTGCAGGGCAGCCGCAGCGTCTCCGCGATCGGCGGCGTCGGCGTTCTCGTCGCGGCCGACGTCGAGGAGTGACGCCACCTCGGCTTCGATCCGCTCGTTATCGGCAACGATCCGCGTGCGCTCGGTCACCAATTCCCGTCGCAGGTCTGCGAAGAGCTTCGCCTGCGACGGCGGCCCCCCGGCGAGGTCGTCGCCCCCCCGTCCTCGGTGCGCATCTGTGTTGCGCGGGTGACCAGGAGGGTTCGCTTCTGGGACGGCGCGAGAATGTCGCATTCGATGAGGCCGAGGCACGGCGTGAGGCGCTTGGCGTCGCACAGCTCGTCGAGCGCGACGCTCCCGTGGCGCTTCCCGCCGCCGAGGTCCGATGCGTCGGCCGTCACGACGCGGAGATTCGGGCAGCGGTGGAAGTGATGGCGCATGGCCGTCCTCCAGCTTCACGATCCGGTTGCTGCGCCGGACGGGAATCCGGCGAGATACGGGAGCCGCGCCGCGGTGGCCTCGATGGCGGCGTCCGCCTCGAGCAGCACGGCGGTGTTGTTCCAGGAGCCTTCGACGAGCTGCCGCCAGGTGCCCTCGGGAATCCCGGCGGGAAACGACCCGGCACGGCTCGCAACCCGCCGCTCGGCGACATCGATCACGATCTCCTGGGCCGGATCGAGGTCGACCGAGTCCATCAGCTTCGCGAGGTCTGCGGGAGCGAGCGTCACGCAGGGAAGGCCGAGAGCGGTGCAGTTGCCCGCAAAGATCTCGGCGAAGGACGCACCGACGAACGCTTCGAAGCCGAACCGCATCAGCGCTTGGGGCGCGTGCTCGCGGGACGATCCGCAGCCGAAGTTGCTCCCCACGATCAGGATCTTCGCTCCCGCGAAGCGCCGGTCGTCGAGGGCGTGGTTGCCCTTGGCCTGCTCGCGGTCGTCTTCGAAGGCGTGCTCGCCGAGGCCCTCGAAGGTGACGGCGCGCAGGTAGCGCGCAGGGATGATGCGGTCGGTGTCGATGTCGTCGCCGCGCAGCAGACACCCACGGCCCGTGACTCGCTCTCGCTTCGCCGACATGGCTAGAGCAGCTCCCGCGCGTCGGTGACGCGGCCGCGCAAGGCCGCAGCCGCCACCATCACCGGCGACATGAGGAGGGTTCGTCCCGAAGGCGACCCCTGGCGGCCCTTGAAGTTCCGGTTGCTCGACGACGCGCACATCTGGCGGCCCACCAGCTTGTCGGGGTTCATGGCGAGGCACATCGAGCAGCCCGCCTCGCGCCACTCGAAGCCTGCGGCACGGAACACGTCCGGGAGACCCTCCTCCTCTGCCGCCCTTGCGACCGCCTGGGAGCCCGGGACGACGAGCGCCTTCACGCCCGGCGCGACGCGCCCCTTGGCGGCGACCCGGGCGGCCGCTCGCAGGTCCGAGATCCTGCCGTTGGTGCAGGATCCGATGAACGCCACGTCGATGGGGGTCCCCGCGATGGGGGCCCCGGCGCGAAGATCCATGTACGCGAGGGCTTCTTCGAGCGACGCGCGCTCGTCGGCCGGAACGTCATCGGGCCGCGGGATCCTCCCGGTCACCCCGACGCTCTGCCCCGGGTGGATGCCGAAGGTGACGGTAGGCGGGATGCTCGCCCCATCGATCTCGACCCGGTCGGCGTAGCGTGCGCTGGGGCCGCTCGCGATGCTGCGCCACCACTGCGTCGCGCGGTCGAATGCAGCGCCGTCGGGCGCGTGAGGACGCCCGCGCAGATACGCGAAGGTCGTCTCGTCGGGATTCACGTAGCCACAGCGGGCGCCACCTTCGATCGACATGTTGCACACGGTCATGCGCTCTTCGAGGGTCATGGCCTCGATCACCGCGCCTGCGTACTCATAGGCGAAGCCGATTCCGCCCTTGACGCCGAGGCGTCCGATGATGTGCAGGATCACGTCCTTCGCATGGACGCCAGGCAAAAGCGTCCCGCCGACCTCGATCCGCCGCACCTTGGGGCGAGCCAGGGACAGGCACTGGGTGGCCAGTACGTCGCGAACCTGGCTCGTGCCGATCCCGAAGGCCACCGCGCCGAAGGCGCCGTGGGTCGACGTGTGCGAGTCGCCGCAGGCGATGGTCATCCCCGGCTGCGTGAGCCCCAGCTCCGGACCGATCACGTGGACGATGCCCTGCTCGCCTCGCATTGGGTCGAAGAGCCGGACCCCGTGCTCCCGGCAGTTGCGCTCGAGCTCGGTCATCATCGCCTCGGCCAGCTCGTCCGAGAGGGGCCGCCGCCGCGAGTCGGTCGGAATGATGTGATCGACCGTCGCGAAGGTGCGCTCCGGATGGCGCACCCGGAGCTTCATATCGCGCAGCATGGAGAAGGCCTGCGGGCTCGTGACCTCGTGGATGAGGTGCAGGCCGATGAAGAGCTGCGTATCGCCGTTGGGAAGCTCGCGTACGGTATGCGCATCCCAGACCGAGTCGAGGAGAGTCGAGTCGAGGAGCGTCGAGTCGAGGAGAGTCGAGTCGAGATGGGTCCGGTCGGGTTGCCCCGCAGTGGATCGTTTGGAAGTTGCGTCACGCACTCCCCGGAGATAGCACGGGCGGGGTCGGGTCCGCATCGCGTATGCTTGCCGGAATGGAACTCCTACATACGGCACACGTGCCCGCGGGCGACGGCCCGTTTCCGACGGTGATCGCGCTCCACGGCTGGGGAGCGAGCGCCCACGACCTGCTCGGTCTGGCGCCCTACCTGCACGCAGGCGAGGCTCTCGTTCTGTGCCCGCAGGGACCCCTCGCGTTCGACACCGGAGGAGGGGTCCCCGGCTACGGCTGGTTCCCCCTCTCGGGAGGCGCCGGGTTCGATCCGGCTCTCTTCGAGAAGGCCCTCGTGACGCTGCGCCGTTTCGTCGACGAGGCCGTTCAGCGCTATCCGGTCGAGAAGCGGAAGGTCGTGCTGCTCGGGTTCAGTCAGGGGGGCGTCATGGGCTACACCCTCGCTCTCCGCGATCCGGCGCGCTTTGCCGGACTCGCTGCGCTGTCTTCGTGGCTGCCGGGCCCGCTTGCGTCGTCGATCACCGTGCAGCCCGAGCACGCCGGCTTCCCGGTGCTCGTCCAGCACGGGACGGAAGACCCGATGATCGCCGTCGATCGTGCGCGAGAGTCGCGAACGGAGCTGCTCCGGCTCGGCGTCGGGCTCAGCTACCACGAGTACGAGATGGGCCACGAGATCCGCCCCGAAGCCCTCAAGGATCTCCTGATATGGCTCGACGACAAGGTGCTGCAGCCCGTACGTCTCATCTGAGCGCGAGAGCCGCGACCATGCGCTTGATGTCGCGGTCATCTCCCATCAGGACGAGAGAGTCGCCGGCCGCGAACGGGTGATCGGGATCGACGCCCTGATCGACTCCGTCGCGGCGCAGCGCGATCACCGACACGCCGAACCGCTTCCGGACATCGAGAGAGCGAACGGTGGCTCCGTGGAGTGACGGCGGAACATCGACGGCGCGGACGCCGATTCCCGTCGTGAGCCGGAGCGCTTCGCGGTCGCGCCCCGGTGCGCTAGCGGCGGCGACGGAGACCCATTCGCCACGGAGCGCCTCGCGCGCGAGGACGTCCATGATGTTCCGGAGCGAGAGACACCCCACGAGCTTTCCCTCGGCATCGACGACACCGAGCACGTCGCGGTCGGCGCGCGTCAGCAGGTCGAGCGCCGTGGCGACCGGAGTGTCGACGTGGACACGCGGCGCCGACTCCGACACGTCTCCTGCGACGACGATGCTGCCGAGAGCCTTCTCGCCGCCGATACTCTCCTTGACGTCATGGATCGAGACCTGCCCGAAGAGGTGCCCGTGGCCGTCGGTGACGAAGACGCCGCCGAGATCGCTGTCGAGGAAGCGCGCGAGGACTACGTCGAGCGGCGCGTCGCGGCGGACCGCGGGAGGATTCGCCTGCATCACCTCGCCGACGCGGACGCCGTGGAGCGCCAGGTCTTCGCGCCGGTCGATGTCGATGCCGCGGGCTCTGAGCTTCGCCGTGTAGATCGAGTCGCGGGACAGACCGCGCGCGACGAGGGTCGAGAGTGCGCTCGCGAGCATCACCGGAAGCACCACGTCATAGCTGTGGGTGAGTTCGAAGGCGAGCAGCACCGCGGTGACGGGCGCGTGGGACGTTCCAGCGAGGACTCCGGCCATTCCCACGAGGGCCCATCCGCCGGCTGACGTGGTCGTAGCGGGGAGGAGGAGGGGCAGGCCGGCGCCGAACAGACCTCCGGCGAGACCCCCGATGTAGAGCGACGGCAGGAAGACGCCACCCGATCCGCCCGACGAGATCGTGAGCGACGTGGCGAGGGGCTTGAGCAGGAGCAGGAGCGCCAGCTCGCGCCAGGGAAGCGACCCCGCGAGGGTGGCGTCCATGGTCTCGTAGCCGATCCCGTACAGATGTGGGGAGAGGAGGAAGAGAACACCGACGAGAAGGCCACCGAGGGCGGGCTTGAGGATTCCCGGCAGAGGCAGACTCGAGAAGACCCGCTCGAGGCCCGCCAGGAGCTTGCAGAAGCCGACTGCCAGCAGGCCGCAGCCGATCCCAAGAGGCGCGGCGAGGGGAGTCTCCCAGGCGGCGCCCAGATGGAACGGGGGAACGACGAACGCAGGGTCGTCGCCGAAGTAGAGACGCGACACGAGCGTGGCGAAGACGGCGCAGAGGACTACCGGGCCGAAGGTGCGCGCCGAGAAGTTGCGCGCGATCACCTCCAGCGCGAAGAACGTCCCCGCAATGGGGGCGTTGAACGCCGCGGCGATGCCTCCCGCGGCGCCCGCGGCCGCGAGGGCGCGTAGCTGGTCGGCAGGCAGCCCCAGCAGCTGGCCTGCCGCAGATCCCACGGCCGCGCCGATCTGCACGATGGGCCCCTCGCGTCCGACCGAGCCGCCGGTGCCGATGGTGAGCGCGGAGGCCAGCGATTTCGTGAGCGCAACGCGCCGGCGCATGCGCCCGCCATGCAGCGCCACGGCTTCCATCACTTCGGGAACGCCGTGGCCACGCACCTCGCTGGAGACGTAGCGGCCGACGAGGCCCACCAGCAGACCACCGGCAGCGGGCGCCAGCAGTACGCGCCAGGTGGGGACCCATGGCAGGACGTAGCTGGCGAGCTCGGGTGCGCCGATGGCGACCCACTGCACGCCCTCGATGAGGCGGGCGAAGACGATCGACATCAGGCCGGTGAGCGCGCCGACGACGCCCGCACCGACGACGAACCGCGGCTCGCCGGCGGAGTCCAGGACGTCTCGGATGCGGGGCTGGAGGCGTTCGAACCAGAGCCGCCAGGCAGCGCCCATGGGGCGGAGCCTACCATCCTCCGGTCCGCCGACCCGCTCGGCCCGCTCGCTCCGCCGGCCCCGCCCGCCCCGCCCGCCCGACGCGCCCGCCCGACCCGCCCGGCCCGGCCCGCCCGCCCAACCCGCGTCGGCTCGGGGGATGCCACGGGAACAGCTTCCGGGCCGCAAGCCACTCTGGTATCCTGCCGGCACAGCGCAGGATTCTCGGCTGAACCGGGGTGTAGCTCAGCGGCCAGAGCCGGAACTTTGGGGGTTCCGCGTCGTGGGTTCGAATCCCACCACCCCGACCACTTTCTCGACCGCTGTGCCGACCACCTGCCAGATCCTTCCAGATCCTTTCGCGGACGAATACCCCGAGCGACGGCCCAACCAACGCCGCGATCAACGCCCCGCGGGCGCTGCCGCCGTTGACGCTTGGAGGACGGTGCTTACCTGTCGTCCGATCGCCGCTGCAACGCAGCCGCGAGAGAGAGGAGAAGGCACAGATGGCGCTCTACGGATTCACTCATTCCACTGCAAACGACCCGTGGGCGATGGTCGATCGGATGCGGCGAGAGATGGAAGCGGTCCTTCCGCGCTTCGTCCCGAGCGCGGCGGCGCCGAGCAACGTCTACCCGCCGGTGAACCTCTACGAGACCGGCGAAGACTTCGTTCTCATGGCCGAGCTGCCGGGCGTCCGGCACGAGGATCTCGAGATCACCATCGAGGCCAACCGCATCACGCTGCGAGGCGAGCGGAAGATCGAGCTTCCCACCGACGAGCGCGCCAGCATCCACCGGCGCGAGCGCGAGTCGGGGATCTTCCGCCGGAGCTTCGAGTTCCCGGTGCCGGTCGATGCGGACAAGGCCGAGGCGGTGTACCGGGACGGCATCCTTCGCGTTCGGCTGCCGAAGGCGGCGTCGCACCGGCCCCGGCAGATCGCAGTCCAGGCGAGCTGAACGATCGGAAGCGGCAAGACCCCTCACGGCGAGGGACGAGGAGATCATCCATGACCCAGGTGAACGTTGCCGGGGCCGTGCAGCGCCCCGAGCTTCAGACCCGCGAGAAGCAGCCCGTGACGCAGGAGACGACCCGGCCCGGGCTCGTGTTCCGGCCGGACGTCGACATCGTCGAGCGGGAGAACGACTTCCTGGTGACGGCAGACCTGCCCGGAGTGAGTGCGGGCAGCGTCGACGTGCGACTCGAGGAGGGAGTGCTGTCTCTTGAGGCGGCGCCAACGGTGGACGCCGATCCGGCGTGGGCGCCGGTCCACACCGAGTACCGCGTGGGAGGCTGGCACCGGAAGTTCGTTCTGCCCGATCGCATCGACGGCGAAAAGATTCGCGCCGAGATGAAGGACGGCGTACTCGAGCTGGTGCTGCCGAAGCTCGAGCGGCATCGGCCGCGCCGGGTCGAGGTGCGGACGGCCTGACCGGGCCACCCCGCAAGCCTCCGGGCGGATCGACCGATATGCTGGGCGCAGATCGGGAAGGATCGGCGCATGGGCGAGGTCGAGGCGGCACTCTACGGACGGCTCCTGGTGGGCGGCGCGGTCGTGCTGGTCGTGGCATGGCTCGGCGTTTCGTTCCTGCCTCAGGGCCGTACGCGGTCGGCGGTCGAGTGGATCGCGACCGTGGCGATGTACGTCGTCATCGGCTCGGTGATGGCCAGGCTCTTCCGAAGGTTCTGGTTCGCCGACAATTCGGCGCTGATCGGGGTGTTCGGGTTCTTGTGTCTCGTCTTCGGCGCGGGGCTGCTGACGAGCCTCGCCATGCTCGCTCGTGCGCTCGCCGGCCGCGATCACGGTGCGGGAGAGGGCGCGACGCACTGACATCCGCGGGGCGCTGACGTTCACCCGCTCATGAGTACGTCTCCCGATGCGGCGACGAGGAGGGGCGGGCCCGCGGGACGAAGGCCGAGGGCGAAGACGAGCTCGCCGGGAGCCTTGCCGCGGCACGAGACGACTCCCGCGTGGATGCCGCGCAGGTGGTGGAAGGCGCACAGCGTGGTGCGGTTCCACGGCACGTCGGGGCCCCCCGCGCTGCGGAAGACGACGTGATGCGACTGGAGGTTTCGGCGCTGGGTACAGCCGGGCGCCGTGCAGCGGAAGCCGTCGCGGGTGAAGTCGGCGCTGTCGCGAAACTGCTCGCCCTCATGGGTCCAGGTGGAGATCGCGTGATCGAGGATCCACCCGAGCGCGGCCTCGGGCGCAGTGGTGGCTGCGGGAGGGCCCGGCGCGCGCGCCTTGCGGCCCTCGCCACCGCCACCGGGGCAGGCCGCGAGGTGCCGGGCCGCCGCCTCGAGGGCGAGGAGAAACACGTTGGCCGCCTCGCGGGGAGCCGAGAACGTGACGTGCGTGCGCGGGCGCAGCAGCTCGGCTGCGGCGAGGTCGTCCTCGAGCCGCCGGAGGGTCACCTGCTGGGCGTGCTCCACCAGGGCCTGCTGCCCGAACGGTGAAGCCGCCGCGGCCACGAGGGCGGCCTGCTTCGGCGTGAGGCGGGCCGTGCGAAGCGCCTCGGCGACGGCGCTTGCCGGGGGAGCGAGCCGGGCGAGCCAGACCCAGCGCCGGGCGGTTCGCGGCGAGACGTCGACCCGCTCGGCGGCGTAGCGCTCGAAGCTCGGGAAGCCGAGCTCGCGGTAGAGCCTCCGGTCGGCCACCTGGCGCAGCACGTGGCCGAGGTCGTGGTCGAGGCCCTGGAGCCGCGCGAGGGCCTTTCGCAGCGCGCGGTCGAGGCCGTGAGGGGAGGCAGCCTGCGCCCAGCGCTGGATGGCCCTGAGATCGAGCCGCGGCGCACGGCGTCGCGTTTCGGGAGCACTCCAGCGAAGGGCGGGGAAGGCCACGTGGCGAAGGCCGTGCTCGGGCCCGGTGCCTCCTGCAATGCTTCGCCCGTCACCCGCGCGCGGGCCGCCGGCGACGCACGATGGCCGGTCCGCGCTGGTGCTGGCGTCACCGCGCGCCGTCAGCGCCCGCGCGGCGTCGGCCACCTGGTGCGGAGGAATCGCCGAGAGCGCCTCGGCGGCGATCAGCTCGGCGCACTCCCAGACCGGGAGCGACGCGCCCGCCGAGCGCCGCGCGAGCTCGAGGGCCGTGAGCCAGCGCCCGTGGTGCGCCCGGGCAAGCGGCACGCGCAGCCGCACCCGGTCGTCGTCCTCTTCGCCGTCGCTCGCGGGGTCGGTCGGTGCGCCCGCGTGCGGGCTCACCTCGCCCGGTGCGCCGCTCGGCGCGCCCTGGCATCCGCAGCCACGGGTCTGGTTCTCCTGCGCATCGGTCGCCTCCGCCTTCTCCTGCTCGCCAGTACCCGCCTGCGCCGCGCTTCCGAAGGCAGCCCGCAGCATCGCGGCCGCCGCATGCACGGTCCTGCCCTGCAGCGCCTGCGCAAAGGCCTCGTCGGTCTCGGGCGTGGCGAAGGCCACGGCGCGCCGCGCGACGGACCATGACACCGCGCCGCTCTCGACGGCCTCGCAACACCGCGGCAGCTCACACAGGGCCCGCGCCACCCGGGCCCACTCGCGCAGCGAGGTGGCCGAGACGCCCAGACGCTCGCGGGCGAAGTCGCCGAGGGTTCGGAAGCCGAGGGGCTCGAAGCGGCTGCGCGCGATCAGCTCCCCGGCGAGGGTGCCGAGCAGGAGACGCACGCCTCGCCGCTCGGCCACCAGCAGCCGGATGCGGCCATCGGCGTCGGCGCCCCGCAAGAAGGCGAGGCCCGCAACGCACACGCGCCGCCTCGCGGCCGCAGCCTCTCCCCTGGGGCCGGCGCCCTCGCCGCCGCCGTGATCGGGCGCCGCGCCGGGGCTCCGATCCGCCGTCGGGCTCGCCTCCGCGCCCTGGGCCGCCGCGCTCGCGGCGCGCTCCGGGTCTTTCGTCGGGCTCACGAACCGAGAATCAAGGAACGCAGGGTTCACGGACACGCCACCGAGGCTGCCGGGGTGATGGAGCGAACTTTATACGAAACTCTCGGCTTCGTCAAGGCCCAGCCTCTTCCAATGACAGATGAGCCTGAAGGCGGGGCGTGATTCCAACGAGAAGTGAGCCTGAAGGGATCGGGGCCAGAGGGTCTGGGATCATCGGGAGATGATGCTCGTGACCCTGAAGACCCAAGGGCTCCAGACGCTGGAGCAGATCCGTGCCTTCCTCGACGGCACCCACTCCCTCGAGTTCGAGCCTCCCCGGAGGGGGGCCTCGTATGCATTCGTGGAGCAGCAGCTGCGCGGCCTTGGCTATGTACGGCTGGCCAAGGCGGACAAGGGCCTCGTGCGCCGCTACCTGTGCAAGATCACGGGCATCTCGCGCGCGCAGATGACCCGCCTGATCGGCCAGCTGCGTGAGACCGGGCGCATCAGCGACCGCCGCGGCACACCGGCCCGGCCCTTCGCGCGCCGCTACACCCACGAAGACGTGCTGCTACTCGCCGAGGTCGACGCCTTGCACGGGACGCTCTCGGGGCCCGCCACGCGTAAGCTCTGTGAGCGCGCCTGGACGTGCTTTGGGGATTCCCGCTTCGAGCGCCTGGCCGGGATCTCCAACGGCCACCTGTACAACCTGCGGCAGCTCCCGGCCTACCAGCGCCGCCGCGGACCCGTCCACAAGACCCGGCCCGTGAAGATCCAGATCGGCGAGCGGCGCAAGCCCGCGCCCCAGGGACGCCCCGGCTTCCTGCGCGTCGATTCCGTCCATCAGGGCGATCTCGACGGCATCAAGGGCCTCTACCACATCAACCTCGTCGACGAGGTCACGCAGTTCCAGTTCGTCGGCTCGGTGGAGCGGATCTCCGAGAGCTTCCTGCTGCCGGTGCTCGAGGCCCTGCTGCTCGCCTTTCCCTTCACCATCCACGGCTTCCACGCCGACAACGGTTCGGAGTACATCAACCACCAAGTCGCCGCGCTGCTCGCCAAGCTCCACATCCAGGAGTTCACCAAGTCCCGCGCCCGGCGCACGAACGACAACGCCCTGGTCGAATCGAAGAACGGCTCCGTGCTGCGAAAGCATCTCGGCTACGCGCACATCCCCGGCCGCTTCGCCCAGCAGGTCAACGACTTCGCCCAGAACGTCCTCTCCCCGTACCTCAACTTCCACCGCCCCTGCTTCTTCCCCGCCGAGCAGATCGATGCCCGGGGGCGCCTGCGCAAGCACTACCGCTACGCGGACATGATGACGCCCTACGACAAGCTCAAGTCCCTGCCCGGGGCGACCCGCTACCTCGAGCCCGGCGTCACCTTCGAGAAGCTGGATGCCATCGCCTATGCCATCAGCGACAATGAGGCCACCCAGCGCCTCAACCACGCACGGGACCAACTGTTCCAGTCCATCCACAAGGCCCAAACCCCGGCCGCCTGATCCCGAGCAGGCTCACCCCCCTTCAGGCTCATCTCTGGATTGGAAAGGACTGGCCCTCGTGCGAAGAAAGAGCGAAGCTGTGCGAGGGCCCAGCGCGCCACGCCCCGGCGCGTGCCCGGACAGCGGGTCGGCGCGCGAGAGGCGGGCGGTACGGCCTTGCCCATCGTGCCCGCGGGGAGCCGCTCCCAAGGGTTTCTTCAAAGGGAGTCTCGCCGGGGGCCGCCCCGTCCGGCCGACGAAGTCGCGATCAGCGAGGCAGCGAAAGGGCCGAGAGAACGTCGCCGGCGGCAGCGTCGGCGCGAAGTCGCTCGCCGATCTCGCGGGCTCGGTCTGCGACGAGCTCGTTGTCGAGGACGGCCGCGAGAGCCTCGGCGAGCCGGTCCGCAGCGAGGCGCTTGCGAGGGATCGGCGGCGGACCGAGGCCGAGAAGCTCGACGCGGCGGCCCCAGTAGAACTGGTCGAGTACGTGGGGGATGACGACCTGCGGAACACCGGCGCGTGCCACCGTCGTCGTAGTGCCCGCTCCGCCATGGTGGACCACGGCAGCAACACGGGGGAAGAGTCGCGCGTGACACACGGCGTCGATCTCGAGGACGCCCTCGGGAAGTGCGAGGCCGCCGAGGTTGGCCCAGCCCCGCGATACCAGCGCGCGACAGCCGAGCGACGTGATGGCGTCCAGGATCGCTCTCGTCGTCCGCTGCGGATTGGCGTCGGTCATGCTGCCGAACCCGACGTAGACGGGAGGCGGCCCTTGATCGAGGAACATCTCGAGCTTCTCGGAAAGCAGCTCTCCGGGCGGCGGCAGCAGGGCGGGGACTTGGCGAGCTCCCGCCGGCGCGTCTCCGGGAAGCGGCGCGAGCGCCGCGTCGGCGGCGACGAGCGTGGTGCCGGTCATCATGTGCTCGACGACGTCGTTCACCGCCGGCAAGCCGAGCGCGCGGCGGTGCCGATTCACCCACGGCCGCACGATGGAGGCGAAGAAGCCGCGGGTAGCCTGCCATGCCAGCTGGTTCATCCACCGAGGCATCGACTGCGCCGGCACTGTAAAGGGCGCGTGCGTCTTCGACGGCAGGATCGCGGGGCAGTAGCTGACGTAGCGGTAGGGGACGCCGTGCAGCTCGGCAGCCGAGGCGCCGGCCATCTGTACGCCGGCGCCGACGATGCAATCGACTCCTGCCGTGGCGCCGGGAAGCGTCTCGAACTGCGCGCGGATGCTGTCACGGCCGTAGCGAACGCTCTGGAGGAGGATCTTGTGGGCGCGTCCGTCGATCGCCTTGGCGTGGGTCGTAAGATAGGCGCGCACGTCGACTCCGACGCTGCAAAACTCGATCCCCGCCGCGCCGGCAGCCTCCCGAAAGTTCGGCGGTGCGCACAGGCGAACCTCGTGACCGTCGGCTGCCAGGATCGAGCCGAGGACGAGCATCGGCTGCACGTCGCCCCGCGTACCCTCGACCACCAGCGCGATGCGCATCGTTCCTCCTGCCCCGGCGGCCAGCATCGAATGTCCGGGAGCCGAACTTGATCGAACGGACTCGACCGAACGAACTTGGACGAGCGGACAGAGAGCGCCTACGCAGCTCTCGTGCGGCTTCGCTTCTCGGACGAGATGCGAAGAAGCAAGACGGCGGATTCACCGCGCTCGGCGGGGAAGGCCCTCGATCCCTCGCGAGGCCGCTGCCCGCGCGAGAGAGGCGTCGAGGGTCGCGAGCCGCGCGGGCGCCGTGTCCGAAAGTCGGGAGGAGGCGCGACCGCGGCGCCGGGTCGCTGAAGGCCGGCGCCGCATGCCCTAGACTCGGGCGACCGGAGGAGGTGCGATGACGGACCCGGCGGCGCCGAGCGCCGAGAAGCAGGCGATCCTCGATCTCGCGGCGCGCTACGTGTGCCCGGGGCGGGTGAACACCTTCAAGCTGCTCGGGACGCAGCCCGTGATGGGCCGGCGCGAAGGGCACTACTTCTGGGACGTCGACGGGCGGCGGCTGTTCGACGTCCACATCAACGGAGGCACGTTCAGCCTCGGCCACCGCAACCCGGAGATCGTTGCGGCGCTCGTCGACGCCGCGGGTCGCTACGATGTCGGCAACCATCACTTCGCGAGCGGGCCGCGCGCACGGCTCGCCGAAGCGCTGGCGCGGACCGCTCCGGGGAGCCTTCGCTACAGCGTCTTCTCGTCGGGGGGGAGCGAGGCCAACGACGTCGCGATCAAGACCGCGCGCCGGGCGACCGGCCGGCGGCGGATCGTGTCGCTCGTCGGGAGCTACCACGGCCACACCGGGCTGTGTCTCGCGGCCGGCGACGTCAAGAACGCCGGCTATTTTCTCTCGGACGGGCCGGCGTCGGAGTTCACGCAGGTTCCGTTCGGCGACCTCGACGCGATGCGCGGCGCGCTCGCCGGCGACGACGTCGCCGCGGTGATCGTCGAGACGATTCCGGCCACGCTCGGCTTTCCGATGCCGCCGCCCGGCTATCTCTCGGGAGTCCAGTCGCTGTGCGAGGCGCACGGCGCGCTGCTGGTCGCCGACGAGGTGCAGACCGGCCTCGGGCGAACCGGCGCGATGTGGGCGGTCGAGGGCTACGGCGTCGTGCCGGACATCCTCGTCACGGGAAAGGGTCTTTCGGGAGGCGTCTACCCGATGGCGGCGACGCTGCTCTCACCGCGGGTCGCGGGCTGGCTCGAGGAGAACGGCTGGGGCCACGTCTCGACCTTCGGCGGATCGGAGATCGGCTGCGAGGTGTCGCTCAAGGTGCTCGAGATCGTCGAGCGTCCCGGGGTGCTCGAGAACGTGAAGGCCATGTCGGACGTTCTCGGGCGAGGCCTCGACGCGATCCGCGAGCGGCATCCGCTCCTCGTCGAGGTTCGCCGCAACGGCCTCGTCATGGGCCTTCGCTTCGGCCACGAGATGGCCGGGCCGATGCTGACGGCGGCGGGCTGGCAGGTGGGCCTGTGGGCGTTCTTCGCCGGGTTCGACCGCTCGGTTCTCCAGTTCAAGCCCGGGATCCTGCTGCGCAGCGAGGACTGCGACGAGGTGCTGGGCCTGCTCGAGGACGCGATCGTCCTCGTCGAGCGGCGGATCGCCGGGAGCTGAGGGAGCCTCCGACCGGCGCTGCGCTACCGGTAGTCGTGCGACGGCGGCAGCGTCGCATCGAGGCCGAGCGGCGAGAGCTCGCGAACGCGCAGGTGGATCACGCCGTCGACGTTCTGCACGGGGCCGGCCACCTCGACGAGCGCCGAGGTCTGGAGCGCGGCCCGGAAACGCCGGAAGGCGTCGGGAGTGAGGACCGCGTTGGCGGTGCCGGTCTCGTCCTCGAGGGTGAGGAAGCAGAATCCCTTCGCAGCGACGGGCCGTTGGCGGACGATGGCGTGGCCCGCGATGCGCGCGGTACGGCCGTCGGGAACGCTGCGCAGCGCCGCGGCAGTGATGGCGCCGCGCGCCGTGAGCTGCGGGCGCAGGTGGGCGAGGAGCTGCGGTCCGGTGGTGAGGCCGCTCGAACGATAGTCGGCGAGGGTCTCCTCGAGCGGCGTCATCTCGTCGAGGGGGCACTCGCTTTCGCCGGGCGTGGCTCTTGCGAACGGCGCTCCCGCGAAAGACGACCCCGCGGCGCGCGCCTCGGCGAAGCGCGTTCCCGCGAACAGTGAGTCCGGGTCGCGGTCGAGGGCGGCCACCTGCCAGAGGGCGGTGCGGCGACCGGCCGCCTGCGGCTCGATGCCGGCGAGCGCGCCGAGCTCGGCGAGGGTGTCGAGTTCGGCGCGGCCCAGACGAGCCCGCTGCGCGAGGTCTGCCGCGCTCGTGAGGGGCGCTCGCGAGCGCTCCGCCTCGAGGCGTCGTGCCGCCTCCTCGCGAAGTCGCGAGACGAAGCGCAGCCCGATCCGTACCGCTGGCGGCGCGCCGGGGGCGGCCTTCTCGAGGGAACACTCCCAACACGAGCTCGTGACGTCGACGGGACGCACCTCGACGCCGTGGCGCTGGGCGTCCTTCACCAGCGTCGCCGGCGAGTAGAAGCCGAGAGGCGAGGCGTTGAGCAGCCCTGCCAGGAACGCCGCAGGATGGTGGGCCTTGAGGTACGCCGACGCGTACGCCAGCAGCGCGAACGAGGCGGCGTGCGATTCGGGAAACCCGTAGAGCGCGAACGACGTGATGCCGCGGATGATCTCGTCTTGGTGCGTGTCGCGAATGCCGCGCGCGCACATGCCGTCGCGCAGCCGCTGCTCGAGCTTCGCCATCCGCGCCGCCGACCGCTTCGCTCCCATGGCGCGGCGCAGCTCCTCGGCCTCGCCGCCGGTGAAGCCCGCCGCGGTCATCGCGATCCGCAGCAGCTGCTCCTGGAAGAGCGGAACGCCGAGCGTTCGCGCCAGGATCGGCTCGAGGCTCGGATGCGGGTAGGTGACGGGCTCGCGCCCCGTCCGGCGCGCCAGGTAGGGGTGGACCATGCGCCCCACGATCGGGCCGGGCCGGATGATCGCCACCTCGACCACCAGGTCGTAGAAGCGCTCGGGCTTCATGCGCGGCAGCGTCGCCATCTGCGCGCGGCTCTCGATCTGGAACACGCCGACGGTGTCGGCGCGGCGGATCATGGCGTAGGTGGCCGGGTCGTCGGCGGGGAGCTTCGCGAGGTCGATCTCGACGCCTTCGTACTCGCGAACCAGCGGCAGCGTCTTCTCGAGGGCGTCGAGCATGCCGAGGCCGAGCAGATCGATCTTGATGATCCCGAGGTCGGCGCAGTCGTCCTTGTCCCACTGCACGACGCAGCGGCCGGGCATCGCGGCGGGCTCGATGGGAACCACCTCGTCGAGGCGCCCTGCGGCGATGACGACGCCGCCGGAGTGCTGGCCCAGGTGGCGCGGCAGGCCGCGGACGCGCTCGACGAGATCGAGCAGCAGCGCGATTCGGGGAGCCCGCGGATCGACCCCTGCCCGGCGCAGCAGCGCGTCGCGCTCGGCCACGCGGGACGCAACGGCCGCTGCGCGCGGTGCCGCCGGGCCAGGGCCGCCGGGTGCCGATCGCAGGTCGAGATCGAAGCTGCCGAGGAGCCGTGCGAGCCGGTCGATGGCGTCGGGTGCGACGCCGAGCGCCTTGCCCACTTCGCGGACGGCGAGGCGCGTCCGGTAGGTGATGACGTTGGCCGTCATGGCGGCGCCGTCCGGCCCGTAGCGCGCCAGTACGTACTGGATCACGCGCTCGCGCTTCTCTCCCGACGGCAGATCGAGATCGATGTCGGGCCACTCGCCGCGCTCCTCGGAGAGGAAGCGCTCGAAGAGCAGCTCCATGCCGACGGGATCGACGGCGGTGATGCCGAGGGCGTAGCAGACTGCGCTGTTCGCGGCCGAGCCGCGGCCCTGCACCAGGATGCCTTCGCGCTGGGCGAAGCAGACGATGTCGTGGACGATCAAGAAGTAACCGGCGAGGCCGAGCTTCTCGATCACGGCGAGCTCGTGGTCGAGCTGCGCGCGTACCCGCTGCGAGAGCGGCATGCCGTAGCGCAGCGCCGCTCCGGCGAAGGTCTCGCGGCGAAGCCACGACGCCTGGGTCTCGCCCGGCGGGAGGGGGAAGACCGGGAACCGGTAGCCGAGATCCTCGAGCGTGAACGCGCAGCGGTCGGCGATCTCGCGGGTGGCGCGCAGCCACTGCGGGCGATCGGCGAAGCGTGCGGCCATGGCCCGGGGCGGTTGCAGGCAGCGCTCGGCATTGGAGAGGAGCAGGCGTCCCGCCCGGTCGAGGGGGACGCCGTGGCGAAGGCACGTGAAGACGTCGAGAACGCGGCGCTCGGCTGGCTCCGCGAAGCGGACGTCGTGGGTAGCGACGATCGGAACGCCGGCCGCTTCGGCCAGCGCCGCGCCGCGGCGGGCGGCGGCCTCGGCGGTGCGGTCGAGGTGCCGCGATACGTCCACCCACAGGCGGTCTCCGAAGAGACCGTGGGCGCGGTCGAGAAGGGCCGGCCCGAGCGAGTCGTCGCCCCGCAAGAGGGCGACGAGCCCTGCGGAGTGCTCCTCCAGCGCCGGCCACGGCGCGGCGGGAGACCCTCGCGGCGCGCCGCGCCGGGCCGTGGTGAGAAGGCGTGAGAGGTTGCGGTAGCCGGCCGGCGACTCGGCGAGGAGCAGGAGCCGGCCCCCTCCTGCGAGGCCGACGTCAGCGCCGACGAGGGCGCGCAGCCCCGCGGCGCGGGCCGCCTGGTGGAAGCGCGGCGCGCCGTAGAGGCCGTCGTGGTCCGCCAGGGCGAGAGCGTCGTAGCCCAGCTCTGCCGCCCGCTCGGCCAGGCGCTCGGGGCTCGACGCGCCGCCGAGAAAGGAGAAGGCGCTCCGGCTGCGAAGCTCGACGTAGTCCCGCTCCCCCGGCTCTGCCATTCCTCTTGCACCTCTCCTCTTACACCTCTCCCACCCCGTTCAATCTCTGCCCGCGCTTGATTTTTGCTTTTATTTCGTATCCCGTCCAGGGGGGGGTGGGACCAGGACCTGGCAAGGAGCTGGCAAAGAACTCGCGGAGAAGGTCGGAGAAAGGGCGAAGGGCGAACCAAGCCTGGAGTAAGATGGAGTCGTGGCCGCACCTGCCGTTCTGGTTGCCGACGACGACGAGATGCTCCGCGAGCTGATCCAACGCGTGCTCGAGGCGTCCGGCTTCCAGGTCGTTCCCGCTGCCACCTGCGACGAGATGCTGGCTGCCCTCGAAGAGGAACGCCCCGAGATCGCGGTCTTGGTCCTCGACCTCGGCCTTCCTGGACCGGGCGGCCTTCGGGCGACGCTCGAGCGGCTGCGAGGGTCCCGCCCCGATGTCCGCGTCGTCCTCACCAGCGGCGTGCCGCCCGAGCCGGCGCTGCGCGAGCTGGCCGGAGGCGCCCGCGCCGCCTTCCTGCAGAAACCCTTCTCGTCTGCCGCCCTGTGCGGGGCCGTGACGGACCTGCTCGGCGAGGAAGACAGCGCGGCCGTGCGCGAGGGGCCCCTGGGAGAGCGATGAACGCGAAGGAGCGGATCGCGACGGTCTTGGCCCTCGACGCGCCGGACCGCGTCCCGGTCGGGCCGCTCCTCGACCACTTCGCTGCGACCTACGCGGGCATCTCGAAGGCGCGCCTCATGACCGATTCCGAGGCGCGGATCGATGCGGTCCTCCGCACCGCGCACGATCTCGGCCCCTGGGATCTCACCTTCGTCGCCGAGACCGCCAACGCGGCCCTTCTCCAGCGAGGCGTTCCCCTGCGGGTCCGGCTTCCTGGAAAGGACCTGCCCGACGACGAGATCCACCAGTTCGAGGAGCAGGAGATCCTCACACCGGGCGACTACGACCGCGTGATCGAGAAGGGATTCCTGCCGTTCACCCGCGACGTCGTCGGCCGACTCTACCCCGAGGAGCGCCGCGGCGCGCTGGCGACGCTGTTGGGAATGCTGGCGATGCTTCGCAGGGCTCGGCGGGCGCGGCGGCGGGTCGAGCGGGCGGGCATGGAGGTCGCATGCTCGCTCTTCGCACCCGGCCCGCTCCTCGAATACTTCTCCTTCGGCCGCAGCATGGAGACGATGGCGCTCGACCTCTACGACTATCCCGAAAAGGTGAAGGCTGCAGGGCTGCGCTGGGCCGAGACCTTCGTCGAGTTCGCCCTGAGGCTCGTCTCGGGAATCGGAGTTCCGCGGGTGGTGATCGGGCTCTCCCGCACCTCGCCGTCGGTGATCTCTCCGAAGCATTTCGAGGAGTTCGTCTGGCCCGGCCTCGAGATCATGGTGAACGGGCTCATCGATTCGGGAGTGACGCCGATCTTCCACTGCGACACCGACTGGACTGCGCTGTTCCCGGTGTTCCGCCGCTTCCCGGCGAGGCGGTGCATCCTCGAGCTCGACGGTCATTCGAACATCTTCGAGGCCAAGAAGGTTCTCGGGGACCGCATGTGCATCATGGGCGACGTTCCGGCGACCCTCCTCGCCTTCGGGACGAAGGACGAGGTGCTCGCCTATTGCAAGCGGCTGATCGAGGAGGTCGGCAGGGGAGGGGGCTTCCTGCTCTCGACCGGCTGCTCGATCCCCGCGAACGCGAAGCCCGAGAACGTGAAGGCCCTCGTCGAAGCGGCGGAGGAATGGGGCCGTTACTGATCCGGTGATCCGGCGAGGGCGGGGAAGAGCCCTCGTTCCCGGACGGGCCTGGAAGGAGCGGAGGTAGCATGGGCGACCTGCAGCGACTGACCGGGGCGATCGTCGCCGGTGACCGCGAGGTTGCCGTCGCCGAGACGAACACCGCACTCGCGGCGGGTGCCGACCCCGGCAGGGTCCTTGCGGCCATGGTCGCGGCCATGGCGGAGGTGGGGGAGCGCTTCAAGCGTCACGAAGCGTTCGTTCCCGAGATGATGATCGCGGCGCGGGCGTTCAAGACGGCCCTCCCGATCCTCGAGCCGTCGCTCGTCGAGGCGGGGATCCGACCGGAGCACACCGTCGTGATCGGAACGGTCCACGGCGATCTCCACGACATCGGCAAGAACCTGGTGGCGCTGCTCTGGCGCGGGGCACACTTCGACGTGATCGACCTCGGCGTGAACGTCCCAGCGCAACGATTCATCGATGCGATCCGCGAGCATCGAGCGGCCGCGGTCGGGCTCTCTGCGCTGCTCACGACGACGATGGTCCAGATGAGCGAGATCGCGCGGGTGATCCGAGAGAGCTGCGGCGACCAGGTGAAGATCCTCGTCGGCGGCGCGCCCGTCACCCGCGAGTGGGCGGCGGGGATCGGCGCCGATGCCTGGGCGCCCGATGCGCCGTCCGCGGTCGATGCGCTCCGCAGCGCCCTCGCGTCCTGACGCGCGCTCGATCAGCCGCCCGCCGGTCCGGCGAGCCGCTCCGCCTCGGCGACGAGCTCCTCGAGGAGGTCGAGCCCGCCGTCCCAGAACCGCGGGTCGGTGATGTCGAGGCCGACGGTCCGCAGGAGGGCCGGCGGCGTGTCGGAGCCGCCTGCGCGGAGCAGATCCAGGTAGCGCGGGACGAATGCGTCGCCTTCCTCGTCGTAGCGCCGGAGAAGCGCCAGGACGAGCAGCTCGCCGAAGGCGTACGCGTAGCAGTAGAACGGCGAGTGGACGAAGTGGGGGATGTAGAGCCACCACCAGCCGTAATCGTCGCCGAGCTCGACCGAGTCGCCGAACATCGGCCGGTTGGCGTCGAGCCAGAGCGCGTTGACCCGGTCGAGCGGCGAGCTCCCCTTCGGCACGTCTTGCGGCGTGTGCGCTCTCCTCGAAGCGGGTCATCGCCACCTGACGGGAGACCGTCGCGAAGGCGTCCTCGAGCTTTCCGCACAGGAGCGCGAGCCTCACCTTTGGGTCGCGCTCCTCGCGAAGCAGGCGGCGGAAGACCAGCATCTCGCCGAAGACGCTCGCGGTCTCGGCGGTGGTGAGCGGCGTGTCCTGCTCGAAGAGCCCCTGGATCCGCGCGAGCGACTGGTGGACGCCGTGTCCGAGCTCGTGGGCGAGGGTCATCACGTCGCGAAGGTTCCCGGTGTAGTTGAGGAGGACGTAGGGGTGGACGTCCGGCGTCGTCGACGCGCTGAACGCGCCGCCGCGCTTCCCGGGACGCAGCTCGGCGTCGATCCAGCGACGATCGAAGAATTCGGCGGCGACGCGGGCCATCTCGGGAGAGAAATCGGCGTAGGCGTCGAGCACGACCCGGCGCGCCTCGTCGAAGGAGCGGGTGCCGGTCTCGCCGGGGATCGGCGCATAGCGGTCGTAATCGGCGAGGGCATCGAGGCCGAGGAGCCGCGCCTTCAGCCGGTAGTAGCGCGCCACGAGGTCATAGCGCCGCTCCGCAGCGCCGAGCAGTGCAACCACGCTCTCGGCGTCGATCTCGTTGGCGAGATGGCGCTCGGCGGGCGGCGTCGCGAAGCGGCGCAGCCGATCGGTCGTCGCCTTGTCCTGGAGGAGCGTGTTGAAGATGAAGCCGAGGGTCCGTGCGTTCTGGCGGAGCACCGCGGAGAGGCTCTCGGCGGCTGCCTTGCGGAGCGGCCGCGACGGCTCGTGGAGCTTCGCGAGCACCTCCTCCTCGCCGAGTTCGACCACCTCGCCGTCGATCTCGAGGCGGAAGCGAAGGCTCGCCATGATCTCGTCGAAGAGTCGCGAGAACGCGCGGCGTCCGGTGTTGGCGGCTTCCTCGAGGAGCCGCTCCTCGGGCTCCGACAGTACGTGCGGCCGCCAGCGGCGCGCGGCCGACAGGAAGTGGCGCCGGCGGGCGAGGGCGGGGTCGCCGAGGAGCCTCGCTGCGGCGCCGTCGTCGACGGTCACCCACTCGAGCTCGAAGAAGAGCACCGTGTTGCGGATCTCGCTCGCGCGCTCCTGGACGTGCTGGAGGAGCGCGCCGTGGCGCGGCGCCGAGGTGTCGGCGGCGAACAGGAGGCTCGCAAAGGCGCGCACGCGGGCGAGGGGCTCGTCGAGCTGCTCGAGGGCGTCGACCGCCGCCGCCAGCTCGGCTGCAGTGAGGGACGCGATCCTGCCCCGATGCCGCTCGGCGAAGGCTTTCGCTCCGGCGAGACTGCGCGCGAGGTCGGCCTCGAGGGCGGGATCGTCCGGGCCGGCGTAGAGATCGGAGAGGTCCCAGCGTACGCCAGCCGCAGGGCCTGCCGGATCTCGGCGGAGTCTCCCAGGGCTCGTCGGGCTCGCAGGATCCGCAGGGCTTGCGGGGCTCGTGGGGTCGAGGCGCGTCGTGGGATTCGTCATGGGGCGCGCAGCATACCGCGGTAGACTCGTCGCTACGATGAAGCTGCCGGCGTCCGACCTCGTCCTCGAATCCGGCGCGCTGCGGCTCCGGGCGCTGGCGTGGCCCGCGCCGGCGGCACGTTCGCCGATGGTCCTACTCCTTCACGCCACGAGCTTCTGCGGCGCCGTGTGGGACCCGGTGTGGCGGGCGGCCCGCGCGAGCGGGGCATCGGCGAGCGCCGCCGCGGCCGATGCGCGGGGCCATGGAGCGAGCGACGCTCCCGCCGCGCCCGAGTCGTACGCGTGGACGCGGCTTGCCGAGGACGTCGTGGCATGGATCGATGCGCTTCCGGAGCTGCTCCCCGGAAGTGGCGACGGTGTCGTGCTCGTCGGCCATTCGAGCGGGGCCACCACCGCCCTCGCTGCGGCCGCGGTGCGGCCCGGCCGCGTACGGGGCGTGGTCGCGGTGGAGCCCGTCCTCTACGACGTCCCGGATGGAGATGGCGACTCGTACCCCGGGAGCCGCTTCATGGCGGCGCAGGCGCTGCGCCGCAGGGCCCGATTCGAGAGCGCAGAGCAGGCGCGCGAGCGGCTCGCTGCGCGGCCTCCCTACGCCGGATTCGCCGCCGAGTCGCTGGAAGCGTTCGTCGACGGCGGTCTCGAACGGCTCCCGTCGGGAGAAGTGGCGCTCCGCTGTGCCCCCGCCGTGGAGGCCGCGTGCTACGACGGCGCCGCCGCCCTCGACCTCTGGCCGTCCCTGCGCCGGATCGTGTGCCCGGTCCGCCTCGTTGCCGGTAGCCGCGGCTTCATGCCTCCGCCGCTCATCGAGCGGATCCAGAAGCTCCTCCCCGGGACGCGGGTCGAGACGCTCGAAGGCGGCACCCACTTCGTTGCCCTCGAGCAACCGGGCCGGGTCGGCGACGCCCTCGCGCGCTTCCTGCGTGACGTGACACCCATTCGTGTCGCCTGACGAGACACCTTCGCCGCGGCGGATCCTCCACGCCGACATGGACGCGTTCTACGCGTCGGTCGAGCAGCGCGACCGCCCGGAGCTGCGCGGGCTGCCGGTGATCGTCGCGGGCACGGGCCGGCGCGGGGTGGTGTCGTCGGCGAGCTACGAGGCGCGGCGGGCGGGGGTACGCTCTGCCATGCCGACCGGCGAGGCGCGGCGGCTGTGTCCCGACGGCGTGGTGCTGGGGGGCGACATGGGCCGCTACCGCCGCGAGTCGAGGCAGATCTTCGAGATCTTCCGGCGCTTCTCGCCGGTGGTCGAGGGGCTCTCTCTCGACGAGGCGTTCCTCGACCTGACCGGCACCGAGCGGCTGCTCGGAAGTGCACGAGATGTCGGCGCGGCGCTGCGGTGCGCGGTTCGCCAGGAAACCGGGCTCCCGGTTTCGGTAGGGATCGCGCCGGTGAAGGGCGTCGCCAAGATCGCAAGCGACCTCGCCAAGCCCGATGGGCTGCTCGAGGTGGAGCCAGAGCGTGTCGAGGCGTTCCTCGCGCCGCTCCCGGTCGGAAGGCTCTGGGGCATCGGTCCGGTGGCCGAGGCGAAGCTCGTCGCGGCCGGCCTGCGGACCATCGGCGACCTCTCCCGCGCCGACGCGCGCAGGATCGAGCGCCTTCTCGGGCGCCATGCAGAAGCGGTGGTCGCCCTCGCCCGGGGAGAAGACCCGCGGCCCGTCGAGGAGGGACGCGCTCCGAGCTCGCTCTCGGAGGAGAGCACCTTCGAGGGCGACGTCGCCGACGCGGGGCGCCTCGACGCCGCGGCGCTCGGACATGCCGAGGCGGTGGCGCGGCGGCTTCGACGCTCGGCGCTTCGCGCGCGAACGGTGGTGCTCAAGCTCAAGCTCGCCGGTCGCCGGCGACCGGGCCCGCGCGGGTTCGATCTCGTCACGCGGCGGGTGACGCTTACCGCGCCCACCGACGACGGCGAGGTGATCTACCGCGAGGCGCGGCGTCTCCTGGTTCGCGCGGCGCTCTCCGAGCCGGTTCGGCTGCTGGGCGTCGGCGTCGCAGGCCTCGAGCCCCGGATGGCGTGGCAGCCAGGGCTGTTCGATCCCGCTCCGGCGCAGGAGAAGCGAGACCGGCTCAACCGCGCCCTCGACGCCGTCGAGGATCGCTTCGGGCCGGGAAGCATCGTCCGAGCCGGGGCTGCGCCCGCGGAGCGCGCGGGCCTCACGGTGCAGATCAAGCAGGGGGAATAGGCGCGCTTCGCGTAGGCCTTGCGCCACGCCGGCTTCGCCGGCGGCAGGCGCCTTCGCTCGGCTACGCCTCGCTGCGCGCGCTTCGCGTAGGCCTTGCGCCGCGCCGGCTTCGCCGGCGGCAGGCGCCTTCGCTCGGCTACGCCTCGCTGCGCGCGCTTCGCGCTTGCTTTTCCCAGCGGTAGACGCGCATGGGAGGCACGTTCAGCAGCTCGATCTGGACGCGCGCGGGGCCGAAGACCTGGCGGCCGAGCGTCTCGACGCGGTCGCGCACCTGGTAGGCGACGAAGCGGCCTCCCGGGTTGAGGACGTGGTGTACCTCGCGAACGATGGAGAGGCCGAGGCCCTGGGGCATGGTCGAGAACGGGATTCCCGAGAGCACGACGTCGGGGGCCGGGAGCCCGTGGGCTGCGAGGGCCCCCGTGATGTCCTCTGCGCTCCCGGTGTGGACGATGAGGCGCGGGTCGCGCACCGACGCCGCGATGAGCCGTGCGAAGCGGGGATTGATCTCGATGGCCAGCAGGGTTGCATCGGGGCGCATGGTGCGAAGCAGTGCCCGCGTGCTGCCGCCCGTTCCGGGGCCGAGCTCGACGACGAGCTTCGCGCGGTCGGCGCGGGCCTCGCGAACCACCCGTCGCATCAGGAAGCGCGAGCTGGGGATGATCGATCCCACCTCCTTCGGCTTGCGGAGGAACGCCTGGAAGAAGGCGATGCGGTGCTCGGGATCGGGCTGATGCTGCCGGGGGGTGGGGCTCATTCGAACTCCTCGCAAGTGGGCGGAGAGGGTCGGAGAGTAGATGGGCGGAGAAGAACTCGGCTGCGTCCTGCGTTCTAGCGGCCGGCGCCCGGCAGGTCAAGAAGTCCGTGGAGCCTCGAGCTCACGGGGATCGACGAGGCGTCAATCATACACGCCATCGACGTGCCAGGCGCGCAGAATCCGGTCGTATCGGAGCCGGGAGACGGCGCCGCCTCGGGTCCGGACGTCGAAGTGGTCGTGGGCGAAGCGCTCGCTCGACCACCAGCCTCCGGTGGTCCGCCAAGGGCCCGAGCAGTCGAGAATCTCGCCGCTCGCCACGGCGCTGTGTAGCCACTGTGGCATTCCGCGCCTCTCTCGCACCTGTGCCGGCACGGGAGGACGCAGCGCACGCAGCGCCTGGGTGGACGCCGCAGGAAGCGAAGCCAGGGCTCCCGAAGAAGCTTCCGAAGGATCTCCTGGAGAATCTCCTGAAGAAGTTCCTGAAGAAGCTCTGGAAGAAGCTCTTGAAGAAGATCTGGAAGAAGATCCCGAAGCGGATCCGGCGAAAAATGGCGCGAGGGTGAAGGCGCCGGCGCGGTGGACGTCGGGGAGTACCGGAACCCCTACGCTTCCTTCGCCGCAGAGCGTCTCGATCTCTGCGAGGGTCCGGCCGAGGACCGCCGGTGCCGGGCCTGCCGGGCGAAACAGATCGAGCTGATCGGCGCGGACGGGAACGCCGCGGGTCATGACCCTCACGCTCTCGATGGCCGCGTATGGCGGATGGGCTTCGAGGGAGAGGCAGATCAGCCGGAGCAGCGTCTTCGGATCGGAGGTCGGCGCCGCGAGTCCGATGCGCCGCGCCTCGCGGCCGCCGCCGGCGAGGCCGAGACCGAGCCGCAGCTCGGCGCCGGCGAGGCCACGCGCTTCGAGCCGGGAGCCGAGGCGGCCGAGGAGCCTACGCAAGACGAAGGCCAGGGGTTCCAGCCGATCGAGGGGCTCCTCCAGGTCGAGGGCCTCCTCGATACCGTCCTCCTGGGTGACCGCGATCGGCATGGGGTCGCCCTCGCCGCGGGCGAGCCTGGCGAGCCGGATCGCCTCGGGGCCGAGGCGCGTAGACAGCGACCGGGCAGGGAGCCGGGCCAGCTGCCCCAGGCTGCCGATGCCGAAGCGGCGGAGCGCTTCGGCCAGCAAGCGAGATGGATCCAGGATCTCGATCGCCAGTGGTGCGAGCCAGCCGGCTTCGCGGCCCGCCGGCAGGACGCGAACGTCGCCCGGCTCGCCGGGGACGCGCGCCGCCAGGAGCGCCACGGAGCGCGAGCCCGCGATCGATACCCGGGCCGGAAGGCCGAGCGCCGCGGCGCGGGCGGCCAGCGCTGCGGCGAAGCCCGCTTCGGAGCGGAAGAGCGCGCCCGTTCCCGAAGCGTCGAGGAAGCAGGCTCCCTCGGCTCCGTAGACTCCCGTTCCGGGTGGCACCGCCTCGGTTCGCGGAGAGAACGAGAGCGCCGCGTCGCGTAGCGCCCCATGGGCCGTACGCTCGAGCTCGGGAGAGCGGATGCGAAGCACGAGCCCTGCACAGCGTGTCCGGGCTTGGGCGCAGCTCTGGCCCGCGAGTACCCCTGCTCGGGCTGCTGCAGCGGAGACCGACACGATCTCGGCCCGGGGTCCGTCGCCGGCGGCGACGACGAGGGGAGAACCTTCGAGGTCGGGTTCGGCCCGCAGTCGGGCCGCCAGCGGCAGGTCGGGAACGAGGAGGCAGGCCACGCGGATCGTGGCCTGCTGCCCGGGGGGCTGCGTCCGCCTCTTCGTCGCACCGGCCGGAGAACGCATCATCCGGCGGTGCGCAGCGCGTAGAGGCGAAGACGGGCCGCGCCGTCCGGCACCCCCGCTGGCGCGCCCGAGGGCCGCGCCGGCCGGCCGCGGGCGAGGCGAGCCTCCACCTCCAGGCCTTCGAAGAGCTGCGGCGCTGCGGAGAAGTGCGCTCGGGCCGCGGTGAGGGAGACGGAGACGGTGGCGCTCGTCCCCGCCAGGGGATCGGTGGCGAGCACCACCAGCGCCGTGCCGCTGGCCTGGGCCGCCCGCGCCAGCCGAGGCCAGGCCGCAGGCGCTGCGCGCGGCGGCGCGCCCGGAAGGGACAGGTCGAGGAGCACGAGGACGAGGCCCCGGGTCTCGAGCAGCCGCTCCGCGCTCCGGAAGGCCTCCGTCGCCCCCGGCGCCCGTACCCAGAGGACGCGCGGGAGCGCAGCCCCCGCCTCCACGGCGGACGCCGGGTCGAAGGCGTCCGCTGCATCGACCCAGGCCGCAAGGCCTCCCTCCCGCAGGCTCCTGGCGAGCAGCGAGAGCGCCAGCGAGGTGCGGCCCGAGCCGAGGGGCCCCGCGATCTGCGAGACGCGCCCGCACGGAAAGCCTCCCCCCAGCAAGCGGTCGAGGCCGGCGATTCCCGAGGGCAGCCGCGGCAGGCTCTCCGGCGGCAGACCGCCGAAGCGAACCTGGGAGCCGAGCCGCGCGAGCGCCTCGGCGAGAGCCGGACGGGGGAGGGCCACTCCCTCATTTTCGCATTTGATTCGTTCCTGGTCAACCGCGCGGCGGCGGGAAGCAGCTGCGATAGCGTGTCCCGAGGGGGGCTGCGTGGATCGGGAGCACGCGACGATCGCACTCCGTGATTTCTTCCGGTCGCGGCCATCGGTTCGCGCGGCATACCTCTATGGAAGCGTGGCGCGCGGCGAGTCGGGGCCGAAGAGCGACGTCGACGTCGCGTTGCTCCTGGGCGAAGGAGAGCCTCCGGCGCTCCAGGACGAAGCGCTGCAGATCGAAGGAGAGCTCGAGCGCCGTCTCGGCCGGGTGGTGCAGGTCGTGGTGCTCAACTTCGCCCCCCTCGACCTCATCCATGCCGTGCTGCGCGATTCGATCCTCGTCGGCGAGTCCGATCGAAGCGCACGGATCCGGTTCGAAGTTCGCGCGCGCAACGACTACTTCGACCTGCTTCCAGTGCTGCGGCGCTACCGCCGTCTCGAGGAGCCGGCACCGTGACCGATCGCGAGTTGGTTGCGAAGAAGCTCGCGTTCATCGAGACCTGCATCCGGGAGCTGCGGACGCTGGCTCGACCCTCCGCCGTGGCGAGCGACGTGCGGGAGCTGCGGTTCATCGAGCACACGCTCCAGCTGGCAATCCAGGCGGCGCTCGACGTCGCATCGCACATCGTTTCCGACGAGCGCCTGGGCGAGCCCCGGACGAACCGGGATCTCTTCGATCTCCTGCAGCGCAGCGGCTGGATCGGGTCCCCGCTGTGCGACGCGCTGCGCAAGATGGCGGGGTTCCGGAACATCCTGGTGCACGGCTATGCGGAGGTCGACCCGCGCCTCGTCCAAGACGCGGCCGAGCACCGCCTCGGCGATCTCGAAGCCTTCGTTGCCGCCGTTCGGTCGCGGCTGTAGCTACTCGAACGCGCAGGCTCCCGGGCCGCGGGGGTCGCCGCACGAGCCGCAGCCGGGCCCTGCAGCTTCCGGCGGAAGGCCGCAGGCGGTGGCCCCGGCGGTCGCGGTCCTCCCGACCGCGAAGACCGAAAGCTGCTTCTCGACGCTCTTCGAGCTGCACGCGGGGCAGGGCGGCGCCGCGGTGGCGCGCGGCGAGACGATCTCCTCGAAGCGGTGGGAGCACTTCCGGCAGACGTATTCGTAGATCGGCACGGGCGGCCTCCTGCACCCGGAGAGTGCCGCGGCCGCGGCTTCGAAGCCAGTCCGCGGCGCGTCAGCGCCGCGCCGCGGCTCCTCGGAGATCGTCGATGGCGGCTCCGATGGCGCGGTCGATGGCGGCTTCCCACGCGTGCGCATCGCTCGCAGTCTCGGCCTCGCGGGGGTAGAGGATCGCGCGCGAGCTGTTCACGATTCCTCCCTCCGGCCCCTCGGGGCCCGCGACGAAGCCGCGGAGCGAGTCGCTGGCCGATGCGCCCTGGGCCCCGTAGCCGGGAACCAGGAACGGGGAATGAGGTAGCAGCTCGCGGACCTTCGGTGCGTCGTCCGGCCGCGTCGCGCCGACGACGGCGCCGAGGCTCGACCAGCCGCTCTTTCCGCGCAGGCGCTCCGCATCGGCCGAGAGGGACCGGGCGACGGCGGCGAAGAGCGGCTCGCCGCCTGCGAGGCGGTCCTGGTAGTCGCCGGACCCGGGATTCGAGGTCTTCACGAGAACGAACACTCCGCGGCCGTGGCGCTCGGCGCGATCGATGAACGGCTCGAGCGTGTCACGGCCGAGGTAGGGATTGATCGTGATCGCATCGCACGGGAGCGCTCCGTCCGGGTCGAGATAGGCGCGGGCGTAGGCGTCCGCGGTGGAGCCAATGTCGCCGCGCTTGGCGTCGAGCAGGACGAGAAGGTCGCGCGCGCGGGCGGCGGCGACGATCCGCTCGAGCGCCTCGATGCCGCGGGAGCCGAGCTGTTCGAAGAACGCGATCTGCGGTTTCACGACGGCGACCTTGCCGGCCGCGCGATCGAGCACCGCTTCGAGGAATGCGCCGACGGTGCTCGAAGGGTCCCCACTGGCGAACCGCTTCGGGATCCGGTCGATCATCGGATCGAGACCGACGCAGAGCGGATTACCGAGCGCGCGCGATCGCTCGATGAGCCGGTCGGCGAAGTGGAGAGCGCCGGACATGCAGGCAGAGCCTATCACGCGAGAGGCGTGCGGCGCCGGGCATGCAGGCAGGGCCGATCAGGCGATGGGCGCATGGCGCCGAGCGCCGCCCGCGTGGTCATGCGTACTACGGGGGGCTCGCGGCGGCGTCGGCGAAGATGACGCTCTTCTCGCGCGAGATCCTGCTCGCGGGAAGCGTCCCGGTGCCGGAGACGAGCTGCCCGAGCGCCTCGGCCTTCGCGGCCCCGGTGACGAGCCAGACGACCTCGCGAGCGGCGTCGATCGTGGGAACCGTCAGTGTCATTCGCCGGTATCCCGCGTGGAGGCTGGTCAGGGTCACCGCCCGGTCGGCGACCTCCACGGCCGGGTCGTCGGGAAAGAGCGACGCCGTGTGGCCGTCGCTGCCGAGGCCGAGGTGGACCACGTCGAGGGGCGCACCGAACGCCGCGAGCTCGCGTGCGTAGGCCGCGGCGGCAGCGTCGCAATCGCTCGTCTCGACGGGCATCGCATGGAGCCGCTCGCGCGGGAGCGGCCCGTCCAGGACGAGCGCTCGCTCGATCGACGTGAGATTGCGTACATCGGAGCCCCGGGACGTCACCCGCTCGTCCACCTGGAAGACGTGGACGTTCGTCCAGTCGAGGCGCGCCCGCGCCAGCTCGGTGAAGAGCGGCCGGGGAGACGTCCCTCCGCTCAGCGCGAGCGCCGCTCGGCCTCGCTCGCCGAGCGCACGACGGAGCGACGCGAGGACGTGTCGCGCGGCGTCGTGCGCCGCCTCGCCGGCGGTTTCGCAGACGTGGATCCGCACTGCGGCCTCAGGCTCTCGTGTCTTGGTTCGCAGCCGGCGGGTTGTACCACCCGCCGTAGGCCGCGACCATCCGGTCAGCTTCCCGAGGGCCCCACGTGCCGGGCTCGTAGCGATACACGGGCCCCCCATGGTCGATGATCGGGTCGACGATCTTCCAGGCCGCCTCGACGCCGTCCTCGCGGGCGAAGAGGGTTGCGTCTCCGTTCATGGCGTCGCCGATCAGCCGCTCGTACGCCTCGCGGGCCTCGCTCGACGCGTTGCAGACGTAGAGCTCGATGTCCTCACCGGCCATCTGCTCGCCGGGGGTCTTGGTGCGCGCTCCCACGGCGATGGCGACCTGGTCGGGGCCGAGGCGGAAGCGGAAATAGTTCGTCCGCGACGGGATCGGCTCGTCGAAGACCTGCTGGGGCGGCGCTTTCAGGATCACCATCACCTCGGTGGCGGTCACGGGAAGGCACTTCCCGGTGCGGATGAAGAACGGAACGCCTTCCCAGCGCCATGAGCTGAGGTGGAGCTGCATGGCGGCGTAGGTCTCGACATCCGATTCGGGAGCCACTCCGCGCTCGCCGCGGTAGCCCTTGAACTGCCCGCGTACCAGCGTCTGGCCGGTGAAGGGTCGGATCGCGCGGAGCACCTTCACCCGCTCGTCGCGCTGCGCCTCTCCCCACGCGCCGACCGGCGGCTCCATGGCGAGGCTCGCCACCACCTCGAGGAGATGGTTCTGGACCACGTCGCGGATCGCGCCGACCTCCTCGTAGAAGCGCCCGCGACCCTCGACGCCGAGGCTCTCGGCCATGGTGATCTGGACGCTCTCGACGTAGTTGCGATTCCAGATCGGTTCGAGGAACGAGTTCGCGAAGCGGAAGTAGAGCAGGTTCTGGACCGGCTCCTTTCCGAGGAAGTGGTCGATCCGGAAGATCGACGTCTCGTCGAAGACTCCGTGGAGCGTCGTATTGAGGGCCCTCGCAGACGCGAGGTCGCGGCCGAAGGGTTTCTCGACCACGACCCGTCCGCCCGGGGAGCAGCCCGAGCTACCGAGGAACTCGACCACCGGACCGAACAGGCTCGGCGGGACGGCGAGGTAGAAGAGCGGTCGCTTCGACTCGGCGAGCGCGGCGCGCAGCTGGGTGAAGGTCTCCGGATTCTGGTAGTCGCCGTCGACGTAGCGGAGCAGTCCGATCAGCGTCTCCGCAGCGGCAGACCCTCCCTCGCCGGTCCGGGCATGCAGGCTGTCGCGGACGCGGTCGCGGAACTGGTCGAGGTTCCAGCCCGACCGTGCGACACCAATCACCGGCTCGGTGAGGTGCCCTCTCTTCGACATCTCGAGGAGGGCCGGGAACACCCTCCGGTGGGCGAGGTCGCCCGTTGCGCCGAAGAGCACCAGCGCGTCGCTTCGCTCGCCGTTCATCGGCCGCTCTCCCGGTGGCCGCCGAACTGGAAGCGCATCGCCGAGAGCAGCTTCGAAGCGAAGCTGGCCTCGCCTCGCGACTCGAACCGCGCGTAGAGCGCCGCCGAGAGGACGGGCACCGGCACGGCGGTGTCGATGGCCGCCTTGAGGGTCCAGCGGCCCTCTCCCGAATCGGCCACCCGGCCCTCGAAGGAGCCGAGCCCCGGGTCTTCGGCGAGCGCCGCTGCGCCGAGGTCGAGGAGCCACGACGAGACGACGCTCCCTCTGCGCCAGAGCTCGGCGATCGACGCCAGATCGAAGTCGTACTGATAACGCTCGGGCCGTTCGGGAGCGTCCTTCGCCGAGCGCCCGGCTCCCGCGTGGCGGAGCAGATTGAACCCCTCGGCGTAGGCGGCCATGATCCCGTATTCGATCCCGTTGTGGACCATCTTCACGAAATGGCCGGCACCTGCGGGTCCGCAGTGGAGGTAGCCCTCGGGAGCGGTGCTCGTGGCCGGAAGCTTCGCGCTCGGCACGACATCGCCACGGTCCGGTGCAAGGGCGGTGAAGACCGGAGCGAGGCGCGCGATCGCTGCGTCGGGTCCGCCGATCATCAGGCAGTAGCCCCGCTCGAGTCCCCACACGCCGCCGCTGGTTCCGACGTCGACGAAGTCGATGCCCCGGGCCGCCAGGTCCTGCGCGTGGCGGATCGCATTCTCGAAAGGTGAGTTGCCACCGTCGAGGATGCAGTCTCCCCGAGAGAGGAGACCGGCGAGGCTCGCCACGAGTCCGTCGACGGCGGCGGCCGGAACCATCAGCCAGACCGCGCGCGGCGGGGCAAGGCGCGCCACGAGGTCGGCGATGGAACCCGCGCCCGTGGCGCCTTCGCGGGTGACCTCTGCCATGGCGCTCTCGGCGGCGTCCCAGACTACGCACGCGTGGCCCGCGCGCTGGAGCCGTCGCACCATGTTGCTGCCCATCCGGCCGAGCCCGATCAGCCCTAGCTGCATGCCATGCCCCCCTCTCTTCCGACCGGCCGCGGACGGATCTCGCGGTGCCCGTGCGCGTGACGTCCGGCGCGCGCATCGACGGGAGCATATCTCCCCCCCTCCCGTGGCGTCGCCGCCTCATCAATCGGCGGTGCTCGGCGCTCAGCGGCGGATTCGCACCCGCTGGCCCTCGATCGAGAGGCGGCCTTCGGCGAAGAGCCGGATCGCCTCGGGAACGATCCTGCGCTCGGCGGCCTGGACGCGCGCCGCCAGGGATGGGGTCGTGTCGCCTTCGAGGACGGGCACTGCCCGCTGCAGGATGATCGGGCCGTGGTCGTATTGGGCGTCGACGAAGTGGACGGTGGCCCCCGTCACCTTCACTCCCGATGCCAACACCGCGTCGTGGACGTGATGGCCGTAGAACCCCTTGCCGCAGAAGGCGGGGATCAGGGCAGGATGGGTGTTGATCGCGCGCCCGTCGTAGCGGCCTCGCAGCTCGAAGAGCGAGAGGAATCCGAGGCAGGCGATGAGGCCCGGATCGAAGCGCCCGAGCTCGGCGTGGAGCGCGTCGTTGAACGCGGCGCTGTCCGAGAACTGCTTGCGCGGGATGGTCACCGCAGGGATCCCGCGCCGGCGCGCGCGGGCGAGGCCGCCGGACTTCTCTTTCGACGAGATCGCCACCGCGACCTCGGCGGGGACGTGGCCGGCGTCGATGTGTTCGCACAGGTTCTCGAGGCTCGTCCCCTCGCCCGAGAGCAGGACGGCGATGCGCAGGGCCGGGCTCACGCGGGGAACAAGCTCCGGTGGATTCGCCGGGTCGCCGGCGAACGGTTCAGCGTGTAGAAGTGGAGACCCGGCGCTCCGCGGTCGAGCAGCTCGCGGCATTGGCGGGTGGCCCACTCGATGCCGAGCTCCATCACCTGGGCGTCGTCGTGCCCCACCGCCGCCAGCCGCGCATCGAGCGGAGCGGGGATGCGCGCGCCCGAGAGCGTCGTGATGCGCCGGATGTTGGCCTCGCTCACGATCGGCATGATGCCGGGAACGATCGGAACGCCGATGCCCCGTGCGCGGGCCCGGTCGACGAACCGAAAATAGTCGGCGTTGTCGAAGAAGAGCTGGGTGATGAGGAACTCGGCGCCGGCGTCGACCTTGCGGGCGAGGTTCTCGAGGTCGGCCTCCGGACTCGGCGATCGCGGATGCGTCTCTGGGTAGCACGCGCCGCCGATGCACAGGCTCCAGCGCGAGCGGATGAACGCCGTCAACTCCGACGCGTAGATGAACCCGCCAGGGACGGGCCCGTACGACGCGTCGCCCTGGGGAGGGTCGCCGCCGAGGGCGAGGACGTTCTCGATGCCCGCCGCCACCAGCCTGTCGAGGATCGCAGCGATCTCGCTCGCCGACGATCCTACACAGGTGAGGTGTGCCATGGCCGTGATGCCGAGCTCGTCCTGGATCCGCGTCACCAGCTCGATGGTCTGGCGCCGGGTCGAGCCCCCCGCCCCCCAGGTCACCGAGACGAATCCCGGGTCGAGCTGCTTGAGCTCGGCAATGGTCCGGTAGAGGGCCGCGAAGCCCGCATCGGTCTTCGGCGGGAAGAACTCGAAGGAGACGACGGGCAGGCCCCGACCGTAGCAATCGGCGATCCGCATGGGGGTGGAGTCTATCATTGACGGCCGCAGCGGTCGCCGCGAGACTGCGCCCTCCGGAGGCGGGCATGTCCATCTTGGTGAGCGGGTCCCTGGCGATCGACTACATCATGGTCTTCCGGGACCGCTTCAAGAACCACATCCTCCCGGATCGGCTGCACGTGCTGAACGTCGCGTTCCACGTTCCCACGCTGCGCCGTAGCTTCGGCGGAACCGCTGGCAACATCGCGTACCACCTGCGGCTGCTGGGTGACGATCCGATCGTGTTGGCGAGCGTCGGAAGCGACTTCGGGCCCTACGCCGAGTGGCTCGACCGCCGCGGCATCTCGCAGCGCTTCATCCGCGTGTACGACGACCTGTTGACCGCGCAGGCGTTCATCACGACCGACCTCGACGACAACCAGATCACCGCGTTCCACTCTGGCGCGATGGAGCGTGCGAGCGAGCTCGTCGTCGACGACGTCGCAGGCCCGCTCGACCTCGGAATCGTCGCCCCGAACGCCAAGCAGGCGATGCTCGACGTGGCGCGAGGCCTCGCGCGCCGCGGGGTCCCGGCGGTGATCGATCCCGGCCAGCAGCTCTCCAGCTTCACCGGCGACGAGCTGCTCGAGATGATGGACGGAGCATCCGTCTATGTCGTGAACGACTACGAATGGGCCCTCACCCAGACCCGGACCGGGAAGACCGAGGACGAGATCATCGGCCACGTGAAGACGGTCGTCGTGACCCTCGGCGAGAAGGGCTCGGTGATCCACCACGGAGGCCGGCGGATCGAGATCCCGCCGGTGCAGGCCGCGCAGGTCGTCGATCCGACCGGATGCGGCGACGCGTACCGCGCGGGTCTGCTCCACGGACTGGCCCAGGGGCTTCCGTTCGAGGTTGCGGGGCGCATGGGGAGCCTGCTCGGTGCGCTCAAGATCGAGCAGCAGGGCACCCAGAGCCTCGAGCTCGACCGCGAAGCGTTCCGCGCCCGCTACCAGCGGGAGTTCGGCGCCGGGTTCTGATGAGCCGGCGTCCGACGGACCCGCGCAGGGGCGTAGACTTCGCCTGGTTCGCCGTTGCGGCGCTCCTGCCCCTGCCGTGGATCGTCGCCCACGCGCTGGGCGGCCTCGGCGCGAGCCCCGAGCTGACGTCCGTCCTGGCCGGCTTCGCCATTGTCGGCGCCGCGTTCCTGCTCTCCTTCGGAACCGAGCTGGCCGAGCGCGACATCCCCCAATCGCTGGCGCTCCTCGTCCTCGCCCTGGTGAGCGTCCTCCCCGAGTACGCCGTCGACCTGCACTTCGCCTGGAAGGCCGGCAGCGATCCGAGCTATGCGCCCTACGCCGTCGCCAACATGACCGGCTCGAACCGCCTGCTGATTGGCTTCGGCTGGGCCCTGGTCGCGCTTCTCGGATGCCAGCGGATGCGGACTCGCGAGCTGGTCCTCGACCCGCGCCAGGCGCTCGAGCTCCGGTTCCTGCTGCTGGCGACGGTCTACTCGTTCCTGATTCCGATCGACGGGACGATCTCTCTCTTCGATGCAGGATTCCTGCTGCTGATCTTCGCGCTCTACGTCCGCCGGGCGATGCAGGGCACCGCCGCAGAGGTCGAGCTGCGCGGCCCTCCGGCCCTCATCGACTACGAGTTCGGCGACCTCGGCCGCAGGCTCTGGGCGCTTGCGATCTTCGCCTTCGCGGCCTTCGCGATCTGGGTTTCGGCAGAGCCGTTCGCAGAGGGGCTCGTCCACGTCGGCCGCAACTACGGCTACGACGAGTTCATGCTGGTCCAGTGGCTCGCGCCCCTGGCGTCGGAGTCGCCCGAGTTCCTGATCGCGGTGCTCTTCGCCTGGAAGGGGAGGGCAAGCGTCGGGATGGGCGCGCTCGTCTCGTCGAAGGTGAACCAGTGGACGCTCCTGGTGGGGGCGATCCCGATCGCGTTCGCGGTCTCGTCGGGTGGGCTCTCTGGGCTCCCGCTCGACGCCCGCCAGACCGAGGAGCTGATCCTCACGTCGGCGCAGTCGCTGCTCGCGATCGTCCTGATCTCCGACATGCGCTTCGGCCGAAGCGAGGCGCTTCTCTTGGGCGTACTCTTCTTCGGCCAGCTCTTCTTTCCGAACACCGAGGTGCGCTGGGCCTTCACCGTCCTGTACCTGGTGCTGACGGTGGCGCTGCTGCTGCGCGCGCCGGCCGCGGAACGCTCGGCCTTTTTCGACCTGCTGCGACCCTCGGGGCTGCTCCGCGGAGGACGCGGGAGGCCGTGAGCAGCCCTGGCGGCGCCGGAGAGGTCGACGTGGCCGTGGTGGGCGCCGGCATCGTCGGCCTCGCCGCCGCCGCTGCCCTGGCTCGCCGCGGCCGAACGGTGCTGGTGCTCGAGCGCCGCGAGGCGATCGCGCGGGAGACGACGAGCCGGAACAGCGAGGTGGTGCACGCGGGCCTCTACTACCCGCCGG
This sequence comes from uncultured delta proteobacterium, assembly GCA_963710635.1. GTDB lineage: Bacteria > Myxococcota_A > UBA9160 > UBA9160 > UBA9160 > MYXO. Next base: position 1,899,558 of record CAVQAY010000004.1, on the reverse strand, counting down.
GGTCGCTGAAGGCCGTCCTGTGCCGCCTCGGGCGGGACGCGCTCTACGCGCGCTGCGAACGTCTCGGGATCCCCCACCGTCGGGTCGGGAAGCTGGTCGTGGCGACCTGCGATGCGGAGGTGGCCGTCCTCGAAGGGTTGCTGCGCCGCGGAGCCGAGAACGGCGCGCCGGGCCTCGAGCTGATCGACGGGCGCGCAGTGGCGGAGGCCGAGCCGGCGGTCCAAGCGGTCGCGGCGCTCCGCTCTCCCGGAACCGGCATCGTCGACGCCCAGGCCCTCGCCACCTCCTACGCAGCCGAGGCGGAGGCCCACGGGGCGACGATCGCCCTGCGAGCCGAGGTGGTCGCGATCGACCACGGGAGGGGACGCTTCCGCCTGACGGTGAGCGACGCCGACGGCGCTCCGGCAACCCTCGCTTGCGTCGCGCTCGTCAACGCCGCGGGGCTCGCGTCGGACCGGATCGCCGAGCTGGCGGGGATCGACGTCGACGCGAGGCGCCTTCGCCTCCACTTCTGCAAAGGCGACTACTTCTCGCTGGCGCCCGCAGCGCGGCTTCGCCTCTCGCGTCTCGTCTACCCCGTCCCGGCGAAGGCCGGCCTCGGGATCCACGCGACGGTCGACCTCGCGGGCCGCGTCCGCTTCGGCCCCGATACCGAGTACGTCGATGCGCCGCGCTACGACGTCGATCCCGGGAAGGCGGCGCAGTTCGCGACAGCGGTGAGCCGCTATCTCCCCTCTCTCGACGCCGCGTGGCTCTCCCCCGACACCGCCGGTGTCCGGCCCAAGCTCGCGGGGCCTGGCGAAGACTTCCGCGACTTCGTCGTCGCCGAAGAGTCGGCAGCCGGGCTTCCGGGCTTCGTCGACCTCATCGGCATCGAGTCGCCGGGGCTCACGGCCTCCCACGCCATCGGTGAGCGCGTGGCGGAGCTGCTCGGCTCGCTGTAGCGGGGTCGGCGGCCACGCCGCGCGGATCTGTGTTCTCGCCCGACACGGACGGGCCGCGCGGCTTCGGCGTCCCCGGGGCTCCACTTTACTCATGAGTAAAGTGGACTAGGATCCATTTCGTGAAGTCTCGCGTCCGGTACCTCGAGCGCTTCATCGGCCCCGTTCTTCCCCGAAAGATGGTGTTCATCGGGGGGCCGCGGCAGGTCGGGAAGACGACCCTCGCCTTGTCTCTGGTGGGTGAGGGCGCCGACGAGACGCATCCGGCCTACTTCAACTGGGACGATCCGCGGGCGGCGGCTCGCATTCGCCGGCTGGAGCTTCCGCCGGGCGAATCGCTGATCGTTCTGGACGAGATCCACAAGTATGCGCGCTGGCGAAACCTCGTGAAGGGGATCTACGACACGGAAAAATCGCGGCGGCGCATCGTCGTCACGGGCTCGGCCCGTCTCGACTACTATCGCAAGGGCGGCGATTCTCTCGCCAACCGCTACCGCTACTTCCGCTTGCACCCATTTTCGCTCGGCGAGCTGAGCGCCTCCCCGACAAAGAGCGACGTCGATTCGCTGCTGCGCTTCGGCGGGTTTCCTGAGCCGTTCCTGCTCCAGGACGACCGCGAGCATCGGATCTGGCAGCGTGACCGCGTCGCGCGAGTCGTGCGGGAAGATCTGCGCGACCTCGAGCAGGTTCGCGAGATCTCCCTCGTCGAGCAGCTCGTCGACCTGCTGCCGGCTCGCGTCGGCTCTCCGCTCTCGATCAAGAGCCTGCGTGAGGACCTCGAGGTAGATCACAAGACGGTGGAGCGCTGGATCACGATCCTCGAGAACCTCTACCTCTGCTTCCGTATCTCGCCGTTTGGCGCCTCCAGGGTGCGTGCCGTCAAGAAGGAGCGGAAACTCTACCTGTGGGACTGGTCGATGGCGCCAGAGGGCGGAGCGCGCTTCGAGAATCTCGTGGCGAGCCAGCTCCTCAAGTATTGCCACTTCATCGAGGACACCGAGGGTCACGCAATGGAACTCCGTTTCCTGCGTGACACGGACAAACGCGAGGTGGACTTCGTCGTCCTGAAGGACCGGAAGCCGATCTTTGCGGTCGAGTGCAAGAGCGGTGAGCGCAGCGTGAGTCCCGCGATCCACTACTTCGCCGAGCGCACCTCGATCTTGCGTTTCTTCCAGGTGCACCTCGGCGACCGCCATTTCGAAGCCGGCGCGGCGACGGTTCTCCCGTTCCGGACCTTCTGCCGTGAGCTGCGCTTGCCGTGACGCCATAGGCGAGCGTCTCCAGGGAGGTGTTCGTGAAGCGTCTTCGGCGCGGGGTGGCCGTCTTTTCGGTGCTCGTTCTCTTGGTCTCGTGTGCTCGTACGACAGCGCCGTTCGACCCGCAGCCGGACAGGGCACGCAAGCTCGTGGTCGTCGAGACGACTACGGGACGGGTAGCGGGATTCGAGGCGGAGAGCGGCCTCCACGTCTTCCTGGGGATCCCGTATGCCGAGCCTCCCGTAGGCAACCTCCGCTTTGCACCGCCTCGGCCCGTGGAGCGCTGGACTCATGTCCGTCCGGCCTACCGGTTCGGCCCGACCTGCCCGCAGATGGAGGACGAGTACGAGCCCGCGTCCCTGCTCCATCAGGACGAGGACTGTCTGAGCGTCAACATCTGGACGCCCGGCGCCGATCCGGAGAAGCGGCCGGTCGTCGTCTACATCCACGGCGGAGGGTTCATCGAGGGAGGCTCCGGCGATCCGCTCTATGACGGACAGCATCTCGCCAGGCGAGGCGACATCGTCGTCGCGAGCCTCAACTACCGCGTCGCCGCCCTTGGCTTCCTGTTCCTGGACGACGTCGGCCCCGAGTTTTCCGGATCGGGAAACCTCGCGCTCCAGGACCAGACCGCAGGCCTCACCTGGATCAAGAACAACATCGAACGGTTCGGCGGGGACCCCGATCAGGTCACGATCATGGGAGAATCGGCGGGGAGTACGAGCGTCATGTTCCACATGATCTCGCCCGGATCGAGAGGACTGTTCCATCAGGCCATCGCCCAGAGCGGTGCGATCAACCTCTCGCGGACCCGGGAGCAAGCCGCGAAGGTCACCCAGCGGTTCATGGCACTCGCCGGTGTCGAGGACGTTTCCGGGCTGAGGGCGCTGCCCGCTCCGACGATCGTCGAGCTGGAGAAGACCCTGCTGGACGACGTCGGGTTCGAAGCCGACATCGTCTTCTCCCCCGTCCTCGACGGCGTCGTGACTCCCGTGGATCCATTCCAGGCGTTCGAGGATGGCGCCGCAGCAGGGGTGCCGCTGCTCCATGGCACGAACCTCGACGAATTCCGCTACTGCCACGCGATCGAGCTGCCCTTCGTGTTCCGTACCTTCGATTCACCGACGAGCGATCAGATCGTCGGACCCAACCCGCCCCTGGAGCTTTCGGACGCCATGATGGACGCGTGGATCCGTTTCATTCGCACGGGGAATCCGGACCCTACAGGAGCGTCTTCGTGGCGGGCCTACGAACCGGAGCATCGCACGACCAGGATCTTCGACGCGGAACCGGCGCAGAGGGACGATCCCGACAAAGACGCACGCCAGCTCTACGAGTCGATCCTGTACGGAAGGCCCGACGAGACGACGGAGCCCCGATAGAGCTCAGTACGCGGGGGAACTCGGTCGCTCCACCTCGGAAACCGCCACGACGCGCGGCGTCAGCCGCCGAGCCACGCCGCGGCGACGGCGACGTTGTCTCCCGAGTGGTGGCGGCGGTGCGCGTCGAGAGCGGCTTCGACGACGGTGCGGGCGAGTACGGCGCCGCGGTCGCAGAAGGCCTCGGCTTGCGCACGCGCGACGGCCGATTCGACCGCGTCCGTGGGGACGTCGACGCCGATGTCGTGCTCGCTGAGGCCATCGGTCGCGAGGACCACGGCCCGCACGCCTTCGAGGCGCTCCTCGCCGAGGCGGCACTTGCCGGCGAGCGACGTCTCGGTCTCGACTCCGACACCGAGGAAGAAGGGGATCTCCGCGTGTGCGCCGGGACCCTCGGGAGCCGCGAGATCGCGGACGACGGCTCCGGCGCAGAAGACGTGACTGTCGCCGATCGACGCCCAGCGAAGGATCCCCTCCTCGAGATCGATTCGGGCGAGGGAGAGGGTGGTGTGCGATCCGCGTCGGCCCCGGTGCGCCGAGACGGTCCGGATCCGCTGGTTCGCCAGGACGAACGCGCCGAGGGCGAGGCGAGCCCACCCAGGATCGGCTTCTCCGCGCGCAGCAAGGCCGGCGTTCCAGCCCCGGACCGCTTCGACGGCGATCTCGGCGGACTCGTGTCCGCCATGCCCGTCGGCGACGGCCAGCAGCACGTGGCTCTCGGAGACCACCAGCAGCGCAGCATCCTCGTTCGGGTCGGTGTGTGAATAGACCTTCGGCGCTCCGCCGATCGAGAGGGCGATGGCGGCATCGGCCTCCGACTCGAGGGCGACGGCCGCGAGTTCCAGGTGCTCGCGGCCTCGGAGGGTCCGCTCGCCCATCAGCCCTTCATGGCTGCTGCGCCGAGTGGATTGCTGGCGAAGGCGAGATCCTCCACCGGGCGCCCCGCGAGGAGGTGCTCGGTCACGATCCGCTCGAGGGCCTCGGGAGTGCAGCGGCGATACCATGTGCCGTCGGGGTAGACCACGGCGATGGGGCCCTCCCGGCAGACCTGGAGGCACTGCGCCTTCGAGCGATAGACGCCTCCGCCAAGGGCAGCGAGGCCGAGCTCGCGGAGCCTTCGCTTGAGGAACTCCCACGACTTCGCCGCCTCCTCGGTGGGTGCGCAATCGGGCCCGGTACACAGCAGGATGTGGCGGCGGTACCGGCCGATGCCCCGCAGCTCTACGATCCGATCGAGAGCAGCGGCACTGGATTCGGGCGTGGCGGCGTCGGGAGCGGAGTCGGCCATGGGTGCCCCCAGTATAACGGCAGCGGTGAGGAGGAGCGGATGGCGGTCGAGGCAGTGCTGGTGGGCGGAGGGAACCGGGGTCGCTTCACGTACGGGGCCTATGCGAAGCGTCACCCGGACCGGCTACGGATCGTCGCGCTGGCCGAGCCCGTGGCAGACCGGCGTGTGGCGGTGGCGGCCGAGCACGGACTCGCGGGCGATCGCGTGGTGGCCGACTGGCGCGGCCTTCTCGATCGGCCGGCGCTCGCTCCGGTGGCCATCATCGCCACGGGTGACACGCAGCACGTGGAGCCGGCGCTGGCGGCGCTGCAGAACGGCTATCACGTGCTCCTCGAGAAGCCCATCGCACCGGACCCGGCCGAGTGTGTCCGCGTGGTGGCTGCGGCCGAGGCCGCCGGCCGCATGCTCCAGATCGGTCACGTGCTCCGCTACACGGCCTTCTACGAGAAGGTGCATGCCCTCGTCGCCAGCGGCAGGCTCGGCGAGATCGTCACGATCGACATGAAGGAGCACGTCGCGCACTGGCACCTCGCGCACTCCTATGTGCGGGGGAAGTTCCGGAACCGCCGCATCGCTGCACCGATCATCCTGGCGAAGACGTGCCACGATCTCGACATCCTGGCGTGGCTGGTCGGCCGCCCCTTTCGGCGGGTTGCCTCCTTCGGGCAGCTCACGCACTTCCGACACGAAGCGGCGCCGGCCTTCGCGCCGGCGCGCTGCACCGACGGCTGCCCCGCACAGGAGGGCTGCCTCCACGATGCGGTCCGCTTCTACCTCGGTCCCGACGATGCCCTGGCGAGGATCTGGCCGTGGGCCGACCTCGGCCTCGACCCCACCCGCGAGGGGAGGAGGCGCGCCCTCGAGACCGGACCCTACGGCGTCTGCGTCTACCGCTGCGACAACGACGTTCCCGATCACCAGGTGCTGGCCCTCGAGTTCGAGGGAGGCATCACGGCCAGCTTCACGGTCCACGGGCTCGCGACCCACGAGCGGCGGACGATCCGCGTGAGCGGCACCCTCGGCGAGCTGCGCGGGGTGTTCCAGGAGGGCATCGTCGAAGTGACTCGACATGGATCCCTCGAGACCGAGCGCTTTCCGGTGGAGCCGTCGCTCGACGGGCATGGCGGCGGCGATCAGGGCCTCCTCGACCACTTTACCGACGTAGTCGCCCGCGGTGCCCCGGGCGAGGTGCGTGCGTCGGGCCGCGTCTCGCTCGACAGCCACCTGCTCGGGTTCGCTGCGGAGCAGGCGCGGCTCGAAGGACGGGTCGTCGAGATGGACGCGTTTCGCGCGAGTCTTGCCTGCGATCCGGCCGGCGCGTGAGGAGCTCCGGCGCGGAAACCCGTGCCCGCGTGCTTCTCGTGGCGGGCGTCGTTTCCGGAGTCTCTCTCGCCGCAGCGGGCCTGGTCGAGGGGGGTGGTGCCGGCAAGACGCTGCCGGACGGCGTCGTGGCGATCGTGAACGGAGAGGCGGTGACGGCAGAGGCCTTCGCGCAGTTCGAGGCCGCGGTGACGGCCGAGCGCCGCGGGGCCCCGCTCGACGATTCCCAGCGCCAGCGGCTCCTCGACCGGCTCGTCGACGAGGAGCTCCTCCTGCAGCGCGGGCTTGCCCTCGGCCTGGCGCGGCACGAGCCGACCGCGCGCCGGAGCATCGTGTCGGCTCTCGTGGCGACGGTGACCTCCGACGTCGAGAGCGGAGGGCCCGACGAGGACACCCTGCGCCGTTTCCATTCCGAAATGACCGACCGGTTCCGGCGGCCGGAAAGGATCGTTGCCGAGGTCGTGTTCGCGAGCGCGGTCTCGCGGCCCGAGGCCGACGCCTTCCAGCGTGCGGCCGAAGCGGCCCGCAGGCTACGCGCCGGCGAGCCCGCGGAGGCCGTCGCCGCGGAGCTCGGCGATCCGCAGACGGCGCCGCTCCCGGGTGGCGAGATCCCCCTCGAGACCCTCCGCCAGCATCTCGGGCCCTCGGCCGCAGCGGCCACCGATGCCCTCGCTCCGGGCGAGGTGAGCGACCCCGTTCGCGGGGGATCGGGCTACACGGTCGTGCGTCTCGCCGGGCGATCGGGCGGCGAGCCGGCTTCCTTCGAAGAGGTCGCGCCGCAGGTGCGGAGCGAGTGGCTTCGCGCCGAGAGCGAACGCGCCCTCGGAGACTACCTGGAGCGAGCTCCGCTCCGATGGCGAAGTGATGGTGCGGCTTCCGTCGCGCGCGGCCGCCCGAGACGCGGGGCGATCGCCGTGAGCCGGATCGTTCGGGGCGGCTTCGCGCTGGGGTTCTCCGGGCTCCTCGCTGCATGGCTCGTCCCCGCGGCGGCGTTCGCCCACGGCCGCTCGACCTCGATCTCGGCCTTCGAGATCGAGCCCGGACCGCCGACCCGCGCGAGAATCAGCGTCCGGGCGCCGGTGCCGGATCTGCAGCGCGCAGTTCCCGGCCTCGCGTCGCTCGGGGCGAGCGCGACCGGCATCGGAGACGAGGCCCTTCTCCTGATGGACCGCTACCTGCAGGAGCACGTCGCGCTCCATTCGGCGGGAAAGCCTTGCGCGGCGGTCGGCCCGGCCTGGTCGGTCGTGACCGCGGACCCGAGCCATCTCGGCCGTGCGTGGCAGGTGCTGTGCGAGTCCGCCGGGCCGCTCGCGGTGGAAAGCACCGCGTTCTTCGACGTCCAGCCCACCCATCTGCATCTCGCGCGGATCCGACTCTCAGGAGCTCCCGCCGTGGAGCAGGTGCTCGTCGCGAGCCGCCCGCGTGCGGCGCTCGCTGCCGAAGACGCCGGTCCCGCCGTCGGCGGCTCGGGGCTCCTCGACTACCTGGCCCTCGGCGTCGAGCACATCTTCTCGGGTACCGACCACGTCTGCTTCGTCCTGGCGCTGCTCCTCGTCGGCGCCACCCTTGGCGAGGTCGCCACGGTGGTAACGGGCTTCACGGCCGCCCACAGCGTGACGCTCGCCCTCGGGGTCCTCGGCGTCGTCCGGCCCGAGACCGCGGCGGTGGAGGCGCTCATCGGCCTCTCGATCGTCGTGGTGGCTCTCGAGAACTTCTTCGAAACGGCTGCCGAGGGGACGCGAAGGCTCGTCCGCGGAGGGCTCTCGCTCCTGATCGCGGCGGCCGTCGGCGGCTCTGCCGCGGGTGTCGTCGCGGTTCCGCTGCTGGCGCTCGCGGGGGTCGGGCTCTTCTCGCTCTGCTACCTCGGACTCCTCGCCCGGGCACGGCGGCCCGCGCGGCTCCGCTGGCTCGTGGCCTTCGTCTTCGGCCTCGTCCACGGCTTCGGCTTTGCAGGAGTTCTCGCCGAGACCGGGCTTCCTCCCGGTCGAACCGCCCAGGCGCTCGTCGGCTTCAATGCCGGCGTCGAGATCGGCCAGCTCGCCATCGTTGTGGCACTCTGGCCGCTCTACCGGGCCCTGCTCTCACGCCGGCCCGCGCTGCGGCCGGTGGTGGTGCAGGTCGGCTCGGCGGCCGTTCTCGCCGCGGGCCTGTTCTGGTTCCTCACGCGGGCCCTGGAGGGAGCATGAAGACGTACCCGCCGAGCGGACGCACGGCCCAGGAGGAGCTCGTCCTCGGCCTGTGCCACGAGGTGGAGAACGTCTTGGCGGGGATACGCCTCGGGGCACATCTGGTGGCGAACGGGCTCTACGAGGGAGACATCGCCGCAGCGTCTGCGACGGCCGAGATGGCGGTCGCGCGGGCGGGTGCCTGGGTCGGGCTCCTCCGCCCGCTGCTGGTGGCGGCGCCTCCCCAGCGCGTACGCGTCGCGGCCGACGAGATGCTGCGTGCGCTCGATCGCAGCGTCGGCGCATCCGCGGGAGGTCCGAGGAAGGTGGTGATCCACGTGCCGCGGATGGCCCCCGACCTGCTCGTCGATCCCGATTCGCTGCATCACGCGCTAATTGCCCTCGTACTGGCGGCCACTGAAGTGACGCCTCTGGGTGGCACGGTGCGCGTTTCTGCACGGCGTGACGAGGCGAGGGTCGTCTTCAGCGTCGAAGACGAAGGTCTGCCGCTCGATCCGCAAACGGGCGGGCCTCGCGCAGCGCTCCGTGGCCGGTGGCTCCTCCTGGCGCTCGTCGGCGCCGCCATGCGCAGGCAGGGCGGGCGTCTCGCGTGGGAGAAGAGGCCGCGGGGTCGAGGCACTCGCGTACGCATCTCGCTGCGAGCCGCTCCGATCGCCCCGAGGAGGCGGCTGCGCTAGGGTCTGCGCCGCCATGCGCCGCCTCCGCAAAGAAGTCCGCAATCTCGCGATCATCGCCCACGTCGACCACGGCAAGACGACGCTGGTCGACGGTCTGCTGCGCCAGACGGGGACGTTCCGGGCCAACCAGGCCGTCGCCGAGCGCGCCATGGACAACGAGGATCTCGAGCGCGAGCGCGGCATCACGATCCACTCGAAGAGTACGTCGGTCGAGTTCGAGGGTGTCCGGATCCAGCTCGTCGACACGCCCGGCCACGCAGACTTCGGCGGCGAGGTCGAGCGCGTCCTCGGCATGGTCGATGCCGTCCTGCTGCTGGTGGACGCCGTCGAGGGCGTGATGCCGCAGACGCGCTTCGTCCTCGGCAAGGCACTCTCCCACGGCCTGCGGCCGATCCTCGTCGTGAACAAGATCGACCGCCCGGAGCAGCGCGCCCGGGAGGTGGTGGACGAGGTCTTCGACCTTTTGGTCGAGCTCGGCGCCGACGACGCGCAGCTCGATTTTCCGGTGGTCTACGCGTCGGCCAAGGCCGGGACGGCGACCCTCGACCCGGAGCAGCCCGGCAAGGACCTGCGCCCCCTCCTCGAAACGATCCTCGCCGAGGCGCCGGCTCCCGAGGTCGACGAGGACGGACCCCTCCAGTTCCAGGCAGTCACCCTTGGCTACGACGACTTCCTCGGAAGGCTCGTCATCGGCCGCGTCGAGCGCGGCGTGCTCCGGCGCAGCGCGACGGTGGTGCGGGTTCCGGAGACGGGCGCGCCCGAGTCGTTCCGCGTGACGAAGCTCTTCGGCGCGCGGGGCCTCGAGCGCGTCGAGATCGACGAGGCCCGAGCCGGCGACGTCTGCATCATCGCCGGCGTCGATTCGATCGACATCGGGGACACCGTCTGCGACCCGGCGGCGCCGGAGGCGCTGCCGCGCATCGGAATCGACCCGCCGACGATCCGGGTACGCTTCTGCGTCAACACGTCTCCCTTCGCCGGTCGCGAAGGCAAGTTCGTCACCAGCCGGCAGATCGCCGACCGCCTGAAGCGCGAGGCTCTCGGCAACGTCTCGGTCAAGATCTCGCCTGGGGAGACCAGCGACACCTTCGAAGTCGCCGGCCGAGGCGAGCTGCAGCTCGGGATCCTGATCGAGACCATGCGGCGCGAGGGCTACGAGTTCGCCGTCTCCCGCCCCGAGATCATCGTTCGAGAGATCGACGGCAAGGCCTGCGAGCCCGTCGAGGACGTGGTGATCGAGGTCCCCGAAGCCTTCGCCGGCGCCGTCCTCGAGAAGCTGCCCGTCCGAAAGGGTCGTCTGGTCACCATGGAGAAGCGGGGCGTACAGGTTCTCATGCAGTTCGTGGTGCCGAGCCGCGGCCTGTTCGGCTACCGCAGCGAGTTCCTGACGGATACGCGAGGAGAGGGCGTGCTGCATCGTACGGTTCGCGGCTACGAGCCCTTCGCCGGCGATCTGCCGCGGCGGACCGTGGGCGCCATCGTGTCGAGCGAGGCGGGCGATACGACCGCGTACAGCCTGTTCCACATCCAGGAGCGCTCGACGCTCTTCGTGGGCGCCGGAGTCCCGGTCTACGAGGGCCAGGTGGTCGGCGAGAACCGCAGGCCGGGCGACCTCAACGTGAACGTGGTGAAGGCCAAGAAGCTCACCAACATCCGGGCAGCCGGGAAGGACGAGAACACCGTCCTCTCCCCGCCGCGGCGTCTCACCATCGAATCGGCCCTCGAGTGGATCGAGGACGACGAGCTGCTCGAGGTGACTCCCCAGTCGCTGCGGCTCCGCAAGCGCGAGCTGTCGGCCAGCCGCCGCAAGCGTTGACCGACGCCGCGGGAGGCCGGAGCGGGCTGCGCCTCAGCGCAGGCGAGCGCCGAGCCTGGATCGAGGACGGCTTCTTCCTCCGCGAGCGGGTGCTCTCGCCCGACGAGGTCGCCGACCTGCGGGCTGCGGCCGAGCGCGTCGTGGCGATCGCCATCCGCGAGGCCGAGCATCCCGACGCGGACTACGCCGTCGACGGCAACCGCTATCTCGAGGCCGCGGGAGCGACGATCCAGCTCGAGCACCGGCAGGGATCGGCGACGGTGCGGGTGATCGAGCCGTTCCATCACCTCGATCCGCGTTTCGACACGGTGCTCGACGACCCGCGGATCGCCGAGCCCATGCGCGACTTGGTGGGGAGCGAGCACATCGCCCTGTTCACGGACAAGCTGAACCTGAAGCGCCCCCGGGAAGGGTCCGGGTTCGGATACCACCAGGACTCGCCCTATTGGGCCTTCCACTGCGCGCACCTCGACCGGCTTCCGAACGTGATGGTGCTGCTCGACGACGCGTCGCCGGAGAACGGCTGTCTCCAAGTCATCCGCGGAAGCCACCGCCACGGGCTGCTGCCGGGCCGCGAAGGCGAGGGAACCCTCGGTCCGCTGTTCACGGCGCCGAGCGCCTTCGACGAGCGACAGGCGGTGCCGGCGGCCGCACCGGCGGGGAGCATGCTCTTCTTCAGCCCCCACATCGTCCACGGCTCGAAGCCGAATAATTCGGACCTGTCACGTCGGGTCTTCGTCCTGACCTATCAGCCGGGTGGACACCGGACCTTCAAGCACGACTCGAAACGCGAGATCCGGTAGGACCCCCCGGCCTCAGCGGCCGATCATCTCGCCGAGGCGGCGGACCATCGCTTCGATCCCGGCGGCGATCTGCGGCATGCTGGCGTTGCACATGTACGCCGGCGTCGAGAGCACCTTCTTGGCGTCGTCGGCGACGAAGGAGTCCGAGAAGCACTCGACGTGATGCGCTCCCATCTTTTCGAGCGCTTCGGCCGTGCCGGGATCGTTGCCGATGGTGAGGCGAGCGCCGGGGATGAGCCGCGCGGCGAGGGCCGGGGCGATGCAGACGAAGCCGATCGGCTTGCCGGCCGCGTGGACGTCCTGGATCAGCCGCGCCACCGACGGCTCTGCGCGGCAGTCGGGTCCCTTGAACGCGAAGTCGCACAGGTTCTTGGCAGCGCCGTACCCGCCGGGGACGACCAGCGCGGAGAACTCCGATGCCTTGGCGGCGGCCGTGGGCCGGACCTTCCCGCGGGCGATGCGGGCGGCCTCGCGCAGGACGCCGCGGCGCTCTCCCGCCACCTCCTCACCGGTCCGGTGGTCGACGACGTGGTGCTGGTCGACGTCCGGGGCGAGGCATTCGTAGTCGAGGCCTGCCTTCTCGAGGGCGAGCAGCGTGAAGATGGCTTCCCGGATCTCCGCGCCGTCGAGGTGTCCGCAGCCCGAAAGGATCACTCCCACCTTCGCCATGCTCGGTACCTCCCTGGGGTCCTGGTGTCGCGCCCGGCCGCTGCGGAGCTTCTCACCGCAGGCCGTCCCGGAAGCTCGGATGCGCGACATCGCGTAGCGCCCGAGCCCGCTGCTCGTCGGTGCGGCCGGCGAGGCGGGCGATGCCGTACTCGGTGACGACGTAGTCGACATCGTAGCGTGTGCTCGTCACGACGGCGCGGTCCGGGAGCGAGCGGACGATGCGCGAATGCTTGCCGCCGCCGGCGGTCGACTCGATGGCGATGATGCGGAGCGCGTCGTCGACGAGGCCCGCGCCGCGGAAGAAGTCGAGCTGGCCGCCGACCCCCGCCACCTGCTCCCCGCGGATCGTCTCGGCGTCGACCTGCCCGCGAAGGTCGACGCTGATCGCGCTGTTGATGCAGCGCAGGGCCGTGTGGCGCGCGACCTTGCGCGGGTCGAGGACCTCGTCTGCGCCGCGGACCGGCGCGGCCGGGTTGCCGTCGACGAAGGAGTAGACCGCAGGGTCGATCGAGGCGATCGTACACACGGCGAGGCTGCGATCGACGCTCTTGCGCGAGCCGTCGACCCTGCCAGCGACGGCGAGCGAGACGAGGCCCGGGCCGAGTACCTCGGTGTGGATCCCGAGCTCCCGGCGATCGAGCAGCGCCACCGCCGCGTCGGGAACCGAGCCGATCCCGACCTGGAGCGTCGCGCCGTCGGGCACCAGCTCGGTGAGGTGCCGGGCGATCGCCGGCGCGTGGGGAGACGCCGGAACGGGGGTGTCGACCGCCGCAGGCGCGCGCGCCGGGCACGCGCGCGCGATGGCGGCGATGGGGACCTCGCGCCCCGAGTGGGTACGCGGCATGGCCGGGTCGATCTCGGCGACGATCGGGAGCCCGCGTGTGACGGCCACGTCGAGCAGCTCGGGGGTGTAGCCCGCTGCCCAGCCGTAGGAGCACAGGCCCTGGTCGTCGGGCGGTGCCAGCCGAACGAAGACGACGTCGAAGGTCTCGGAGCGGAAGAACGCTCCGCCGCGCGCGAAGGTGAGCGGGAGGTACTCACAGACTCCCGCCGCGGCGAGGGGCCGCGATGCGGGCGTTGCGAAGGCGGTTCGCATGCGGAAGCGCCCGGTCTGGCCGAGGGCGAGGCCGCCGAAGGCGCACGCGGCGAGGGTCGCTTCGCCTCGCGTCTCGGATCGCGCGAGCGCCGCCAGGAGGTCCGTCGGCTCGATGAGGCCTCCAGCGACGTGCATGCCGTCGCGCACCAGCGAGATCGCCTCGTCCGGCTCGCACCAACGGGCGCCGAAGGCGCGCGCCGGATCGGTCACGATGCGCTCCGGACGCGGGCCGTTCCGGTGATGACCGCGCCCCGGGGGCCCGTGCACGCGACGCGCAGCCGGTCGATTCCCGCCGATCGCTCTGCGACCTCGCCGGTCGTCACGACCCGGTCGCCCGCGAAGACCGGGAGGCGGATCCGGACGTCGACGGCCGTCCCCGGGACTGCCGCCGGTCCGTAGCGCCGCTGGAGCAGGTCGAACACGTAGGCGAGGAAGAGCGTTCCCGTTGCGATGGATGCCGGGAGACCGACCGCTTGCGCCACCTCGTCGTCGGTGTGGAAGTTCACCTCGCCTTCGGGCTCGTAGAGGATCATCGCCTCGCGGGTCATCACGCGCTCGAGGGGCGGAAGCGTCTCGATGGCGAGGCCTTCGGTGAGCGCGGGCTCCCGAGGTACGGGCCGCTCGCCCTGGTCGGCGACGTGATCCGAGTAGACGACGACGCCGGTGGTGACGCCGGTCGCGATCCGGGTGCCGGCGTCATCGCGGGTCTCGGTGTCGATCTCGACGTAGCGGCGTCCCTTGTAGACCCACTTCGCCGCCGCACGGCCGCTGACCGTGAGGGTCGACCCGAGGCGCGGCAGCGCGTACACCTCGAGTCGCTGCCCTGCGTGGACGGACTGCGAGATGTCGTAATGGCGATCGGCCAGGTTGACGCCGTCGGCGGCGAGGAGCGAGACCGGTGCGTAGGGGCCCGGGTAGGGATCCTGCTGGGTCGCGCGAAGGTGCCGCGACACGGTCTTCTCGTCGAGTACGTAGGAGAAGGAGCCGACGTCGGCGCCGGGCTCGATCGCGTCGAAGGGAACGGTGGAACGCCCGCGAGGGTCGGGAAGCTTCGTCATGGCCGCCGATCCTACCAGACCCGCGAGGGTGGCAGGCCTGCCGGGGCGCCGGGGCTTCGCGCCGGATCGCCGGCGCGAGGCGTGCTACTCGACTCCGCCAGCGGCCTCGAACCAAGGGGAGCCCATGGGAAGCAGAGCCTTCACCCGCAGCGACGTCTCCTTCGAGAGCGGAGGCCTGCGCTGTGCGGCCTGGCTCTACCTTCCGGCAGGGCCGCCGCCGCACCCGTGCGTCGTCCTCGCCCACGGGTTCGCCGGGACGCGAGAGGTTCGCCTCGACGCCTACGCGGAGCGCTTCGCCGCCGCGGGCTTCGCGGCGCTGGTCTTCGACTACCGCCACTTCGGCGCCAGCGAGGGCGAGCCGCGGCAGCTCCTCGACGTCGGCAAGCAGCTCGCCGACTGGCGTGCGGCGATCGCCTTTGCGCGGGCGCTACCCGGGATCGATCCGGCGCGGATCGCGATCTGGGGCACCTCGTTCAGCGGCGGCCACGTGCTGTCGCTGGGCGCAGAGGATCACCGGCTGGCCGCCATCGTCGCGCAGGTGCCTTACTGCGATCCGCGTGCCGCAGGGAGCTCCGCGGTCCCGATGCTGCGCCTGCTCATGGCCGGGCTCCGGGACGCGCTTCATGCCCGGCTCGGGCTCCCTCCCCACGAGATCCCCGTCGTCGGCCCGCCGGGCTCCCTCGCCGTCCTCACGTCGCCTGATTCGATGCCCGGATACCTCGCCCTCTCGCCGCCGGGTGGCCTGTGGCGTAACGCCGTCGCGGCGAGGATCGTGCTCCAGGTGCAGCGCTACAGGCCCCTCTCGGGGGCAGCGCGGATCGAGAGCCCGCTTCTCGTCTGCGTTGCCGAGCGGGACGTCGTGACGCCGCCGGGCCCCGCCGTGGAGGCGGCCTCGCGCGCACGGCGCGGCACGTCGAAGCGATACCCCTGTCAGCACTTCGAGATCTATCTCGGCGCGCTCTTCGAGCAGGCAGTGGCCGACCAGATCGAGTTCCTGGGCGAGCACCTGTATGCGCCCGGTCATGTCTCCGGGGCGACGCCCTCGGTATAGCGTCGGTCGATGTCCAACGAGACCCGCCTGTCGACCGGCCAGATCGTCAGCTATTCGCTCCCGGCCCTCGGCACCGGGCTCGTGATGCTCAGCATCGCCGTCTACCTCCCGAACTACTACACCGACGAGCTCGGCCTCTCGGCTGGGATGCTGAGCTGGGTACTGATGGCGGGGCGGCTGTGGGATGCGGTCACCGACCCGGCCATGGGACACCTCTCCGACCGTACGCAGTCGCGATGGGGTCGTCGCAGGCCCTACTTCCTGCTGAGCGCCATTCCGCTCTGGATCGTCTTCTACTTCACGTGGGCTCCGGTTTCCGGCCTTTCGCAAGCAGGGCTCTTCACGCACCTGCTGCTCTGCTACCTCGTCCTCTTCACCTTCTGGACGATCTTCTGGGTCCCGTACATCTCGCTCGGGATGGAGCTGACCCCGAACTACCACGAGCGTACCCGCATCTTCGGGATGCGGCAGGGCTTCTATCTGATCGGAACCGCCGTGGGGATGCTCGCGCCGGAGGCCTTCGCGAAGATGGCCGGCGGGCCCCAGGTCGGCTATCCGCGGATGGCGATCGTGTTCGGCGGCATTGCCTGCGTGCTGATGCTCGTCGCCTTCGCGAAGGTTCGCGAGCGGCCCGAGGGGGCTCAGGCGGGACACTTCCCCTTCTTCGCGGGGCTTCGGGTCACGTTTCGCAACCGTGCATTCGTCGTCCTCATGTTCACGTACCTGATCGCCCTCGTCGGCGGCAGCTTCATCGCGCCGCTCACCCTCTACGTCGCCAAGTACGTGATCAAGTCGCGGGAGGTCGTTCCGCTGGTGATGCTCTCCTATCTCGCCGGATCGGTCCTCGCGATCCCATTCTGGGTGCGGCTGTCCGGCAAGATCGGCAAGAACCGCACCTGGTCGGCCGGGATGCTGCTGGCGACCGCGGTCTACGCCACCTCGTACGCCTACCACGAGGGGACGTGGCAGCTCTGGATCGTCCTCGCCGCGATCGTCGGAGCGGCCAACGCCTGCACCATGACCCTCGGCCCCTCGATCTCGGCCGACGTCATCGACTCCGACGAGCTCGAGACCGGCCGTCGTCGCGAAGGCGCGTTCATGGGCATCTGGTCCTTCATGGACAAGGCCGCCATCGGCATCGCGATCTTCGTGGGAATGCAGGGTCTCGAGGCGATCGGCTACGTGCCGAACCAGGACCAGACCGAGGAGGTGGTCTTCGGCATCAAGTTCCTCTACTGCATCGTCCCGGCGGCGTGCCACCTGGCGGCCGTGCTCGTCTTCCAGCGGTTCCCGATCACCGCCGACGTACACGCGAGCATCCGCGCGCAGCTCGATGCTCGCCGCGCTGCGGGGTCGTAGCGCCGGGGCCGGCTCAGCCTTTCGGACGGTGGGGCGCCGACGCAGCGCGCTCGAAGAGGGTGCGCATCGCGTCGTAGTCATGGGCCACGGGGAACTGCGGAAACTCGCGCACCACGTTGTCGGGCGGCCGGAAGAGGATGCCGGCGTCGGCCTCCTCGAGCATCGCGACATCGTTGTAGGAGTCGCCGGCCGCGATCACCTGGAAGCGCAAGGCGTGGAACGCCTTCACCGCGGCTCTCTTCTGGTCCGGCATCCGCAGGCGGTAGCCGGTGATGCGGCCCGACGGATCCGATTCGAGGCGGTGGCACAGCAGCGTCGGCCACCCGAGCTGTCGCATGAGCGGCGCGGCGAACTCGTAGAAGGTGTCCGAGAGGATCACCACCTGGTGCCGCTCGCGGAGCCAGTCGACGAACTGCCGGGCGCCTTCGAGGGGTCCAAGGCCCGCGATCACGGCCTGGATGTCGGGAAGGCCGAGGCCGCGTTCGGCGAGGATCTCGAGGCGCCCCCGCATCAGCCGGTCGTAATCGGGCTCGTCCCGCGTCGTTCGCCGCAGTGCGTCGATTCCCGTCCGTTCCGCGACGGAGATCCAGATCTCGGGCACGAGGACACCCTCGAGGTCGAGGCAGGCGATGTGCACGGATCGGTCCCCCGGCGCTGCGGCGGGCGGGAGCATACCCGAATCTCCGGCGCGCGACCGACGTCGCGCGGTCTTGTACCTTCATCACGATGAATCAGGGATTCCAGCTGTGGGTCTTCCTGCGCGCGATCTGCGTGCTGTGGGGGGGTGTCGTCCTCTCGTCGGGGTGCACCCGGGAAGGAGGGCCCGATGCCGCGGGTAGCGAGCCGTCCGGGCCCAGGCCTGCCGCGGTCGAGGTGGTGACCGTTTCTGCGCAGCCCATGGTCGACCGGGTCAACCTGGTGGGTCAGCTCGAATCGGAGGAGTCCGTCGAGGTCCGCTCCGAGATCGACGGCCTGATCGAATCGGTCGAGTTCGACGAGGGGCACGAGGTGAAGCAAGGCGCGGTCCTGTTCCGGCTGCGAGACTCCGAGCAGCGCGCGCGGCTCCACGAGGCCGAAGCCAATGCAGCGCTGGCCGAGGACGTCTTCCGGCGGACCAGCCAGCTCGCGAGGCAGAACATCGCCGCCGCCTCCCAGCTCGACCGCGCACGGGCCGAGCTCTCGGCCGCGCGGGCGCGGGTCGAGCTGGCGCAGGTGGAGATCGACCGGACGCGGGTGCGCGCACCCTTCGACGGTGTTCTGGGCGCGCGGAAGGTCTCTCCGGGAGACCGCGTGACCGAGGCAACTCCCCTGGTGCGTATCGACGCCGTGGCGCGGCTGCGGCTCTCGTTCGTGATCCCGGAGCGGGCCCTCTCGATCGCGCGCGTCGGCGCGAAGGTGGAGCTGTCGACGGCGGCCTTCCCGGGAGAGACGTTCCGCGGCGAGGTCTTCTTCGTCGGTCCGACCCTCGACCCTGCGACGCGGCGACTCCAGCTGATTGCGTGGGTCCCGAACCTCGACCGCCGACTGCGTCCCGGTCTGTTCGCCAACCTCGAGCTGGTGCTCGGCGAGCGCAGCGACGCGCTCCTCATCCCGGAAGAGGCCGTCGTCTACGACAGGCACGGAACCTGGGTGTGGCGCGTTGGAGCGGACGATGCCGCCGAGCGGGTTGCGGTGGAGGTGGGCGCTCACCAGCGGGGAAGCGTCGAGGTCAGCCGGGGACTGCGGATCGGCGACGTCATCGTCTCGTCGGGGACCCACAAGGTGACCGAGGGCGCGCCTCTGCGTCTCGTGGGGCCGAAGGTCGCCGAGCCCCCGGCTGCTTCGCCGGGGACGCTCGGAGGCGGTCGTTGAGGATCTCGCAGGTCTGCATCGATCGCCCCGTCTTCGCCACCGTCCTCTCGCTGGTGATCGTGATCGTCGGCCTCGTCGCCCTCGGCCGCCTCCCGAACCGCGCACTTCCCGACGTCGATGCGCCGATCGTAACGGTGACGACGGTCTTCCCGGGAGCAGCTCCGGAGGTGGTCGAGACGTCGGTCACCCAGCCCATCGAGAACGCCGCCGTCGGAATCGAGGGCGTCAAGCACATCACGTCGCTGAGCCGCGAGCAGGTGTCGACGGTCACCGTCGAGTTCGACCTCGGCCGCGACGTCGACCTCGCAGCCAACGATGTCCGCGACCGGGTCGCGAGGGTCCAGCGGCAGCTCCCCGACGAGGTCGATCCACCGATCGTCGCCAAGCTCGAGGCCGACGCGAACCCGGTGCTCTGGCTCACGGTGTCGGGAGACGGCTATTCGCAGATCCAGCTCTCGACCATCGCCGAGACGCAGATCCGGGACCGCCTCGCGAAGTTGCCGGGTGTCGCGGCCGTCGTGATCGGCGGCGAGCGCCGCTACTCGATGAGGGTCTGGATCGACAACGACCAGCTCTCCGCCCAGAGCCTCACCATCGCCGATGTCGCCGACGCGCTGCGCCGTGAGAACGTCGACATCCCGTCGGGCCGCATCGAGGGAGTCGAGCGTGAGTTCACCGTCCGGACCCTCGGTGAGCTCTCGACCGCCGAGGGATTCGGCAAGCTGATCGTGAGCGACGCCGGCGCGCGGCCGGTGCGACTTCGCGACGTGGCGCGGGTCGATGTGGGCCCCG
Source organism: uncultured delta proteobacterium (assembly GCA_963710635.1). Classification (GTDB taxonomy): domain Bacteria; phylum Myxococcota_A; class UBA9160; order UBA9160; family UBA9160; genus MYXO. The sequence continues at coordinate 1,880,016 of CAVQAY010000004.1, read as the reverse complement.
AGGACGAGCGCAAGCTCGTGCGGTTCAACGGGGTCACCGCCGTCGGCATGGGGGTCGTCAAGCAGTCGAAGGCCAATACCCTCGACGTCGCGCAGGCGGCGATCGACGAGATCGGGCGGCTCGGGGAGGAGCTGCCGCCCGGAGTCCGGATCCAGACGTCGTTCGACTCGTCCATCTACATCAAGCGCTCGATTTCGGACGTCACGTGGACGATCTTCGAGGCGATCGGGCTCGTCGTCGTCGTGATCTACCTGTTCCTGCGGCGCGTCCGGGCCACGATCATTCCTGCTCTCGCGATCCCGGTCTCGATCGTCGGCACGTTCGCCGTGCTCTACGCGCTCGACTTCACCATCAACACGCTCACGCTGATGGGCCTCACCCTGGCGATCGGCCTCGTCGTCGACGATGCGATCGTGGTGCTCGAGAACGCGACGCGCTGGATCGAGGAGGGACATCCTCCCCTCGAGGCGGCGCGGCGGGGGATCGAGGAGATCTCGTTTGCCGTCGTCGCGGCGACCATTTCCGCGGTGGCGGTGTTCTTCCCGCTCACGTTCTTGACCGACACCACCGGGCGGCTGTTCCGCGAGTTCGGAGTGACGGTCGCCGCTGCAGTGGCCATCTCCGGGTTCGTCGCACTCACGCTCTCCCCCATGCTCTGCGCGCGGGTGCTCCGGCCCGCCAGCGCCGAGCGCGGGGTCAAGGCATGGCTCGCGCGCGCCTTCGATGCCCTGGCGGCGGGCTACGGCGGCGTGCTGCATTCGGCGCTCCGGTACGGCCCCTGGGCCATCGCCCTCGGCATCGCCTGGTTCGGTCTCGGCGTCTGGCTCTATCCGCGGATTCCGCAGGAGCTCGTCCCGACCGCCGATTCGGGGAGCGCACTCATCCTCACCCGGGCGCCCGAGGGCAGCACCATCGGCTACACCGACCGCTACCAGCGCATGGTCGAGGAGATCGTCTTCTCGACGCCGGAGGTCGAGCGGGGGTTCTCGGTGGTGGGCCTCGGCATCGGGACGCCCGGGCTCGTGAGCGAGGGCGCGGTCTTCATGACGCTCCGGCCGTGGGAGGAGCGTTCGCGTTCTCAGCAGGAGATCGTCGCCGAGCTGGGCCGGCGGCTGTGGGACGTTCCGGGCGTGCAGGCGTTCGCCATCAATCCATCGGGGCTCGGTGGAGGCTGGGGAACCCCGGTCTCACTCGTGATCCAGGGGCCGGAGATCGGCGCTCTGGCCGGGTACGCCGACGAGATCGAGCGACGTGCGCGGGAGCTGCCGGGCTTCCTCAACGTTCGTACCGACCTCATCCTCAACAAGCCAGAGCTCCAGGTCCACGTCGATCGCAACCGCGCCAGCGACCTCGGTGTCTCGGTGCGGGAGGTCGCGACCACGCTGCAAGTGCTCCTGGGCGGGCTCGACCTCTCGCAGTTCAAGCTCGGCGGCGAGACCTACAAGGTGATCGCCCAGCTCGAGCAGCGCGAGCGGTCGAGCCCGCGGGACGTGCTCGGACTCTACGTCCGCGGCCGCACCGGCGCGCTGCTGCCGCTGGCGTCGGTCGTCACCATCGAGAAGGGGGTGGCCGCCCGGGGCATCCCTCATTTCGACCGGCAGCGGAGCGCCACCCTCACGGCGAGCCTCGCCGACGGAACGTCCCTCGGCACCGCGCTCGGGCAGATCGAGGGCATCGCCCGGGAGGTTCTCCCCGACCGCGGCGGCTACCGCGTGACCTTCTCGGGACAGTCGGAGCAGTTCTTCGAGGCGGCCGGCTCGCTGATCTTCGCGTACGCCTTCGCGGTGGTGATCATCTACCTGGTGTTGGCGGCACAGTTCGAGAGCTTCGTCCACCCCGTGACGATCCTGGTCGCCGTGGCGCTCTCGTTCACGGGAGCGCTGGTGGCGCTGCGGGCCATGGGCGACACGCTCAACATCTACAGCCAGATCGGCCTCGTGATGCTGATCGGCCTCATCAGCAAGAACTCGATCCTGATCGTCGAGTTCGCCAACCAGCTCCGCGAGCGTGGGCTCGGCGTGAGGGAGGCGGCGTTCGAGGCCTCCCGGACCCGGTTCCGGCCGATCCTGATGACCGCCGTCGCGACCGTGGTGGGCATCTTGCCGATCGCTCTCGGCCACGGTGCCGGCGGCGAGGCTCGCGCTCCCCTTGGCGTGGCGGTGGTGGGGGGCATGGTCTTTGCGACCGTGCTGACGTTCTTCGTCGTTCCTGCGACTTGGATGCTCTTCGAGAATCTGCGGGCCGGCAGGCAGGCGCGTCCCGCGGCGGCTGCCGCCGCCGCGGGACACTGAATCAGGGCTCGAGGATCGGCTGGAGACTCCGCGCCGGAGCGGTCTCGCGGAGCTTCTTGAGGGCCCGGGCCTCGAGCTGGCGTACCCGCTCGCGGGAGAGGCCGAGGTCCTGGCCGATCTGCTCGAGGGTGTGCTCCTCCTCGCCGCCGAGGCCGTAGCGCAGCCGCAGGATGTGCTGCTCGCGCTGGGTGAGGGTCCCCACCAGCTCACCAACACCCGCGCGCATGCGTTCGCTGTCGATGCCCCCGTCGGGGATGCTCGCCGCCGAGTCGGCGACGAAGTCCTCGAGGCGCTTCTCGGTGCCTGCCACCGACGATTCCAGCGAGATGGCTTCGCGCGAGAGCCGGTCGAGGGCCTCGAGGGACTCGACGTCGGTTCCGAGCGCCGGAGCCAGCTCGGCCGGCGACGGATCGCGGCCGAGCTTGCCCGTCAGCTCCGCGCGCACCCGCTGGCTGCGCTGCAGCCGGTCGTGGACATGGGAGGGTAGGCGGATCGTCCGCGAATGGTTCTGGATCGCTCGGACCAGCGCCTGGCGGATCCACCAGACCGCGTAGGTCGAGAACTTGAAGCCCCGCCGGTGATCGAACTTCTCCACCGCCCGGATCAGACCCAGGTTCCCCTCCTGGATGAGGTCGGGGAACGAGAGACCCAGATTCCGGTAGTCCTTGGCGATGGCCACCACCAGCTTGAGGTTGTGCTCGATGAAGCGGTTCTTCACCAGCGTCATCCGCTCATGGGCAGATTCGACCTTGTCTGCGAGCGTGAGCAGGATCTCCTTGGTGACTCCCGCGTCGAGCTCGATCTGGCGCAGTCGCCGGGTGCCCTTGCGGAGCTTCCGGGACTCCCGCGCGAGGGCGATGGTCCGCTCGCGCAGCTCGGCCAGCAGCGCCAGCGAGAGCTGCGCGTTGTGCATCTCCTGCGAGACCTTGGTGTCGGTCCGCCGCAGCACCGTCACGCTGCGCGACGACAGTGCCTTCTCGCGCGCAACGAGGAGCTTGCGCAGGCGGCCGACCGCCCGCTCGACGCGGGCCGCGATCTCGCCGGTCTCCTCGTCACCGACCGACTCCGAGAGCTTGGCTCCCGTGTGGGACAGCGCGCGCAGCGCATCCCAGCGTGCCACGACGTGGCGCGAGGAACTCGGAATCGCGTACAGCGCCGCGCGGAGCTCGGCCGTGGCGGCCTCGAGCTCCTTGGCGAGAATGACCTCTTCCTCGCGGCGAAGCGTTCGCGTGCCGCCGATTTCCTGGAAATACGACTCGAGCGGCCGGCGCTCGCGCCCCGGATCCAGCTCCTCGGCGGCGACCACCGGCGTCGCTCCGAGCGGAGCTCGCGCGGTGTCGTCGTTCGCAGCGGTCTCGAACTGATCTTCGAACTTCACAGCCTCACCTCTCGGCCCCCGGTGCGGTCCCGCTCATGCTCTCGGATACCGCCCGAAGGATTCCGGTTTCAACGATAAAGAGGCACGCCGCACGCTTCGTGCGTCCTGCGCCTGTCTCCAACCGCTGGTGGGCGATCCAGCCAGAACGTCCGCCACCGGTGGAGTTCGGCGAGGACGACCCTTCGACGGCGAAGGGCAGCTCGTTGTTCGGGGGGGCGTTCGAGCAGCTTCGTAGGTTGAAGAAGTTTCCGCTCGCGCGCCACTCTTTTCTTGGGGTCTGCCTCACTTTTTTCAACCCCCTCCGACGGCGTTCTGGTGCGACGTAAAAACTACGCGCCCTTCCTATCGGCAGACTCGCCTTCCGTCCCAAGGCAGCTCCTCGTCCCCCGGCGGGCCCGAGCGGGGCCCACGATAGGAGTGGCAGGATGGGCTGCTGGGGTGACGCGCCGCAATCTGCGGCAATTCCCCCGGGGGCGGTAGGGGTAGGCGACCAGGCGGTGGACACGCGCGGGCGGGAAGGGGATGCTGCCAGCCGCGGGAGGCTTGGCCCATGCGGGACGAGGTCCGGGTTGGAGTCGTAGGCTGCGGGCGGATCGCCGACCTCCAGGTGCTCGGCTACCTGGCACACCCCCGCTGCCGCATCGTCGCGGTGTGCGACGTCGACGGCGCGCGAGCTGCCGAGCGGGCGAAGGCGTGGGGGGCCGACCGGGTCTATGGCGACCTGGAGCGCCTGCTGGCGGACCGGGACGTGGACGCCGTCGACATCCTGACGCCGCACCATCTCCACGCCGAGCAAGCGATCGCGGCGCTCGAGGCCGGGAAGGCCGTCTCCCTCCAGAAGCCACCCACCCGCACCCTCGCCGAGCTCGACGCGGTGATCGCCGCAGCCGGGAGGACAGGGTCCTCGCTCCGCGTATTCGAGAACTTCATGCACTACCCGCCCCATCGGAAGGCGCGGGAGCTGATCGACGCGGGCGCCGTGGGGACGCCTCTCTCGATCCGCCTCAAGACCGCCGCCGGCCGGCCGGGCGACGGCTGGCGGGTCGAACCCTCCTCGCAGGCGTGGCGGATGAGCCAGGCCCACTGCGGCGGCGGCCCGACTACGTTCGACCACGGGTTCCACTGCTACCAGATGGCGCGGCACCTGATCCCGGCCGAAGTCGAGCGTGTCCACGCCTTCATCCACTGGATGCGCTTCGGAGACGATGCCGTCTACGACGGGCCGGCCCTCGTCTCGTGGCGCTACGCGGGCGACCCCCCGCGAATGGGATCGTGGGAGGTGATCGCGTCGCTCGGCATGCGCGTCCGCTCGAAGTACTACGTGTGCGACGACCGCATCGAGGTACACGGGAGCGAAGGAATCATCTGGGTCAACCGTTGCACGGGCAAGCTCCTCGACGAGCCGTCGGTCGTGCTCTACCGCGACGGTGAGACACGGGCCTTCCACGACCTCGAGACCGACTGGGCCGATTCGTTCCGGCTCGGCGGCATCGACTTCGTCGACGCCCTGCTCGAAGGCCGGCAGCCTGCCCTGGACGGCGCAGAGGCGCGCAAGACCCTCGCCTTCGCCCTGGCCGTGGGCCGGAGCGCGGCGGAAGGCCGCGAGGTGACCCTCGCCGAGGTGCTCGCCGGCGGCGGGAGTCACTAGGAATTGACCGTGCCGGTGAGCGACCTGGAGCGGATCTTCCTCGCCTTGCAGCGCGGCGGCTGCCGCTACTTGGTGGTGGGCGGCGTTGCAGTCGTCCTTCACGGCCACCCTCGGTTCACGGCGGATCTCGATCTGGTTCTCGCGCTCGATCGCCAGAACCTGGAGGCTGCGATCGCGAGCCTGCGGGGGCTCGGCTATTGCCCGCGAGCGGCCGTACCGATCGAAGACCTCACCGACGCCGAAGCAAGGCGAGCCTGGGTGGAGGAGAAAGGGATGACCGTGTTCTCGCTGTGGAGTCGAGAGATCCCGGCGACCGAGATCGATGTCTTCGTGACGGAGCCCTTCGACTTCGACGCTGCGTATGGCCGGGCACTCCGTGCAGATCTCGGCGAGGTGATGGTGACCGTCGCGAGCATCGGCGATCTCGTCGCGATGAAGCGGCGGGCGGGTCGGCAAGTCGACTTGGAGGACGTCCGGGCGCTGGAGGCGATCTCCGAAGAGCGCAAGAGAGGCGGCGGTGATTGACTCGGAGGGTGGCGATCGAGCGACGGAATCCGGTTGGGAGGAGCACCGCGCGGAGCAGCGGCGAGCCTGGCTTCGGCTCGACTACCGGCAGCGTCTCGAGTGGCTCGAGTCGGCCAAGCGGTTCGCCGCCCGCGCTCTGGCGGCCGCGCGGGAGCGCCGGCGTGGCGGCGATTCCGGCAGCGGGGGCCGGGGCGGCGAGGGGGCGCGGTGAGCGTGCGACGGCCCAGGATCTGTGCCTACATCTGGCCTCGCCATGGCCGAAGCCGGTAGCAGCGCGCCCCCGTTCTCCGAGAAGGGCTTCTATCTCCAGGAGTTCCGTGGGCGCACCCTCGCCATCGCAGTCCAGGCGTCGGACCTGCGGGAGCCGGCCCCGCTGGCGGCGGTGGTGGGCGAGCTGGTGGCACACGGCGCACGCGTGTGCGTCCTGTCGACGGAGCGCGCGCACCTGGAATCGCTGCTCGAGGGCCGGGTACTCTCGGCAGCGACGCCGCGGCTCGAGGGCGCCGCGTGGCGGATCCTGCGCAAGAACGGCTCGGTCGGACTGCTGATCGGCGGATCGCTGGCCTTCGCGCCGGCGTGCCGCGACGTGGCGCTGCGGCTCGGCGTCGGCAAGCTGATCTGGCTCGATCGCGACGGTGGCCTCGTAGGCACCGAGGGAACGCGCCTGTCCTTCGTCCACCTGGAGGAGCTCCAGCACTACCTCGCCGGCGACGGGACCAAGGCGCGGCGCCTTGCGCTGCTCCGCGAGGTCGAGCGGATGCTCGTCGGCGGCATCCCGGCCGTGAACGTCTGCTCGCTCGAGGGGCTCGCCGACGAGCTGTTCACCTACGCCGGGTCGGGAACGCTCTTCACCCGGGAGCGGTACATGCACGTGCGCCGCCTCGGCATCGACGACTTCGATGCCGCGGCGGACCTCCTGCGGCGAGGCGTCGAGGAGGGCTACCTGGCGCCGCGCACCGACGACGAGATCGACCAGGTCCTCGCGAGCGGCTTTGGTGCCTTCGTCGAAGGCACCCATCTCGCGGGGATCGGCGCGCTGCTGGTGGACGAGGCAGCCCGCGTGGCGGAGATCGCGTCGCTCTACACCTTGACGCGCTTCCTCGGCGAGGGGGTGGGCGGCCAACTCGTCGCATATGCCAGCGAGCGGGCGGCTGCGCTCGGTCTCTGCACCGTCTTCGCGTGCACGACCTCCGACCGCGTTGCGGCGTTCTTCCTGCGCAACGGCTTCGAGGAGGTCGCGCAGGAAGGGGTCCCGGCGTCGAAATGGAAGGGCTACGACGCGGCGCGGAGGTCGAGGGTCCGCTGCCTCCGGCGCGAGATCGCCGCTCCGACCGCCTGATCAGTCCCAGGTCGACGGGAAGCCGCGGAACTGCTGGGGCACGCGGTGGACATCCTCGATGACCTCGCGGACCACCCCCGGCGGCGTACTCTCGGGGAATCCCAGTGCGATGGCGTCGGAGAGCCCGCCGAAGCGCTTGGCGATGGCGTCACCGATCTCGCGGTGGGTTCCAACCGCGGCGAAGGTGTGGACCACTTCGTCGGAGATCTCCTTCGCCATCTCGCTCCAGCGGCCTTCCTTCGACAGGCGGTGGAGCTTCTCCGCCAAGTCATGCCAGCCGTGCAGGTGGAGTACGCCCGCATAGGTACGGGTCGAGCCGTAGAACCCGAGCCGGTAGCGTACCCAGTCCATCATCTTCCGAACGCCGTCCTCGTCGGCGCCGGTGGCGACGAAGCCTCCTCCCCACACCTGGAAGGTCTCGCGCGAGCGGCCTGCCTTGGAGAGGCCTTCTTCGACGTTCGGAATCGCCACCTCCTCGAGGTAGCGGCGCGTACAGAAGCCGTGCAGGCGTACGCCGTCGCAGACGCGTCCCGCGAGCTTCATCATGTCGGGTCCGACCGCGGCGATCATCACCGGAATCGGCGGCAGTCCCGACGGCGGCGGCGAGAACTCGGGGGTCATCAGCGAGAAGCGGTAATGCTCGCCCTCGTACCGCAGCGGCTCTCGCTTCTCCCAGCAGCGCCAGATCGCCCGCAACGACTCGACGTACTCGCGGAGCCGCGGAATCGGCGGCCCCCACGGCACGCTGAAGCGGCGCTCGTTGTGGCCCTTCACCTGGGTGCCGAGGCCGAGCACGAAGCGACCGCGCGAGTTCGTCTGGAGGTCCCACGCGAGGTTCGCCGTGATCATCGGGCTGCGGGGGAACGCCACCGCGATCGCCGTTCCGAGTTCGATGCGCTCGGTCGCGAGCGCGGCGAAGGCGAGGGGGATGAAGAGATCGTTGGCGATCTCGCTGCTCATGATCGCGTCGAAGCCCGCGGCCTCGGCGGCTCGCGCCGCCCCCGCGATGGCGCGCCAGTCGGCGTGGGGGATCGAGGTCTCGAGCCGCATGGTCTTCCTCCCGGGGCAGGGCGCCGAGTATACGCGGAGCGCTGCTGCGCACGAACTCGGCGGCTGATCGAACGCAGGGCGGCGTGTACGCGCCGAGTGTTTCCCCTGGAGCCCGAGAGGGGAGGGGGCTGGCTGGAGCGCCGGGGGCGTGGCGCGAGCTTCTTCCCCCGGGTCCGGCGCCGAAGGCGCCGGAGTGGACTGTAAGCCGGGTCCTGTTCCGCGCCGGATCACTCCGAACGCGGCGAGGATCATTCGTCTAGGCGACACATTGCTGTGCCGCTCGAGCGCTCCTACCCGGGCGCAGCCACCGCGAAGCGGCGGATCGGGCGGGCCACCCTCGTCTGCGCCTCTATTCGAGCTTGCTCCGGGAGGGGCTTGCCGCGCCGCCGGTCACCCGGCCGTCGCGCGTGGGCTCTTACCCCACGATTTCACCCTTGCCTGTGCCTCCTCCGCGGAGCCCCTCTCAGAGCCACGCGGGATCACGGGCCATCGGCGGTGTGCTTTCTGTTGCGCTTTCCCTCGGGTCACCCCGGGTCGCCGTTAGCGACCTCCCTGCCCTGCGGAGCCCGGACTTTCCTCCCGCGGCCCGCGCGCGAGCGCGCCCGCCGGCGATCCTCCGTCCACCTCCAGCCGCCACCAGCGTAGCAGAGCGCCAGCGCCGCCGACCTGGCCCGCGCTTTGCGGCGCTGCAGATCGGATGCGATCGTCGAGCCTTCGCCGTCGCCCGCGCGGCGCCGGAGGAGCCTCCATGAAGTACGGCCTCTGCACGTTTCCGACCGAGTACTCGATGCACTTTCCGGCCCTGGCGGCCGCCGCCGAGGAGCGCGGTTTCGAGTCGATCTGGGTCGCGGAGCACTCGCACATCCCGGCGAGCCGCAAGACGCCGTTCCCGGGCGGCGGCGAGCTGCCCCGGCCGTACTACGACGCGATGGATCCGTTCGTGGTACTCGCCGCGGCAGCGGCCGCGACCCGCACGATCCGGCTCGCGACGGGCGTGTGCCTCGTCGTCCAGCGCGATCCGATCCAGACCGCGAAGGAGGTCGCGTCCCTCGACCGCATCTCGAACGGTCGCTTCCTCTTCGGGATCGGCGCCGGATGGAACGAGGAGGAGATGGCGAACCACGGCACCCTGGCCTTCGGCCGCCGGGGAACGCTCCTTCGCGAGCGCATCGAGGCGATGCAGGCGATCTGGACCGGGGAGAAGGCGGAGTACCACGGCGAGTTCGTCGACTTCGATCCGATCTTCGCGTGGCCGAAGCCCGTGCAGACGCCGAGGCCTCCGATCCACGTCGGCGGCGGCTGGCCCCTTGCGGCGCGCCGGGCGGTCCGACTCGGCGACGGCTGGCTCCCGGTGGGCGACGCCGAGGGAACGCTGCGAAGGCTTCCCGACTTTCGTGCGCTGGCGAAGGACGCCGGCCGGGACCCCGCCTCGCTCGAGGTGTCGCTCTACTTCGCGCCGCCGGAGCGGAGCATGCTCGAGCGGCTCCGCGACGCGGGCCTTTCGCGGGCGATCTTCGGCGTCCCGTCCGAGCCGGCGGACCGCGTCCTGCCGCGCCTCGACGACTACCGGAAGCTGCTGGAGCAGGTGGGCTGACGAGCCGGTTCCGGTCGATCCCGGGGCAGGGCACGGCATTCCCCACGCCCAACGCGGGCGGGCCGGCGTCAGAGGCTCGAAGGTCGCCGGGCCTCGATCAGCCCGGTTCCGTAGTGGGAGCGCGAACCGACTTCTGGAGCTGACCCAGCAGCAACGGCGCCGAGGAACAGGCGAGGATGACCCCCCAGCCTCGAAGGTCCGGCGACACGAGACGCAGCACCGCCGCCAGGGGTGGCACGTACACCGCGGCGGCGAGCAAGGCGAGACACGAGACCAGCGCCGCCCAGACCCACCGGTTGCCGACGATGTCGTTCGCCAGCAGGCTGGATTCCGGGCTGCGCATGTTGAAGACGTGCCAGAGCTGGGCCAGCGCCAGCGTCAGGAACGAGATCGTCACGGCGGCGGTGGTGCCGAGCTCGAGCCAGGACAGCGCGAGCGCAAAGGCGCCGAGTGTGGCCGCGGTGATGAGTGCGCCATGGCCGGCGATGGCAGCCCAGTGCGACCCTTCGAGGATCGCCTCGTCCGACGGCCGCGGCTCGTGTCGCATGACGCCGGGATCGCCCGGACCGACACCAAGCGCCAGCGCCGGGAAGACATCGGTGACCAAGTTCAGGAACAGGATCTGTAGCGGGAGGATCGGCAGCGGGGCGCCGGCGACGGTCGCGATGGCGACGACCAGGACTTCGCTCACGTTGCACGAGAGAAGGTACAGAACGAACGTGCGAAGGTTGCTGAAGATGATGCGTCCCTGCCGCACCGCGACGACGATCGTGTCGAAGGCATCGTCGGTGAGCACCATGTCGGCCGCCTCGCGTGCCACCTGCGTGCCGCGCTTGCCCATCGCTACGCCGATGTCCGCCTTCTTGAGGGCAGGCGCGTCATTGACGCCATCACCGGTCATGGCAACGACGGAGCCGGCGTGCTGGTGGAGCGCGATGAGGTCGAGCTTCTGCTCCGGGCTGACACGCGCGAAGATGCGGGCTCGCCGTAGGCGCTCTTGCTCGTCTTCCGTGCATTCGCCCGGGGGGCGAATCTCGGACCCGGCTACGACGGGTGCATCGCCTTCGTCGACGAGCCCGACGGCGCGTGCCACGAAGCCGGCCGTCGCCGGCTGGTCTCCGGTGACCATGACCACTTCGATGCCGGCGGCGCGGCACTCGGCGATCGCCTCGCGCACCTTTTCGCGGGGTGGATCCACCAGGCCCACGAGCCCGAGGAACACCAGATCTTCGTAAGGATCGGCTTCGCTGCTGTCGGTCTCCCTGGCGGCGAGGGCGAGCATCCGCAGCCCGTCAGCGGCGAGCGCGTGGTTGCGGTCGAGCCAGCGTTGCCGCTCGCGGTCACCCAGGGGATCTTCGCCGCTGTCGCTGCGCAGGCGCGTACAGGCTGCGAGGACCGCTTCCGGCGCGCCCTTGACGGCAATACGATGGCGATCGCCGTGCCGGTGGAACGTCGCCATCATCCGGGTCTCGGTATCGAACGCCTCCTCGCGGATCTCGGGCTCCTCTTTCGCCAGGTCCGCTCGGTGGATGTTGGCCGCGGCGCCGGCAGCGAGCAGCGCGACCTCCGTCGGATCGCCGACTGCCTTGCCTTCGCCGTCGTCACTGGGTTGCCACTCGGCGTTGTTGCACAACACGCCGACTTCGATCGCCTCCCGGAGCGCAGCATTTTGCGCAGGATCGACGGCGCCGCCGTCGGATTCGAACGCGGCGGATCTGCCATCGACCGTGAAGTCTCCTGCCGGCAGACTGAGACACGCGACGTGCATGCGGTTCTCGGTCAACGTTCCGGTCTTGTCGGTGCAGATCACCCCGGTCGCTCCGAGGGTCTCTACGGCGGAGAGGCGATTGATCAGCGCATTGTGGCGCGCCATGCGCCACATTCCGCGCGCGAGCGCGAGGGTCGCGACGACGGGAAGACCCTCGGGGACGGTGGCGACCGCGAGCGCGATCGTCGTTTCGAGCATCACGGAGAGCTCGCGCCCGGCCGCGACACCGATGCCGAAGAGCAGGGCAGCAACCCCGAGGGTCACCCCGATGAGCCGCCGCCCGAGGGCCTCGAGGCGCCGTTCGATCGGGGTACTGCCGGAGTCGGTCTCGTGCACCAGCGAGGCGATGCGGCCGAGCTCCGATGCGAGGCCGGTCGCGACCGCGACGGCTTCCCCGGAACCGCGTGTGATCGCGGTGCCCTTGTAGAGCATGCTGGTACGCTCGGCGAGCGAGGCGTCGGCGGCGACGGGCTGGGCCGACTTCCCGACGGGTACCGACTCTCCGGTCAGCGCCGACTCGATCGTTTGCAGCCGGGAGGCCTCGAGGAGGCGCAGGTCCGCGGTCACGACATCGCCGCCTTCGACGATGACGATGTCGCCCGGGACGAGCTCGTCCGCGGGGACTTGCCGGATCCGGCCGTCACGCCGTACCCGAGCCTCGACCTGTCCGAGACGGTAGAGCGCGTCCATCGAGATGGCCGCCTCGAGCTCGGTGAAGAACCCGATCGCGGTATTGATCGCGATCACCGCCGCAATCGCGGCGCCCTCCACCCAGTCGACCAGGACGAACGCCACGATCGCTGCCGCGGCCAGCAGGGCGACCATCAAGCTGGCGAGCTGATCCAGTAGGATCCGCCACGCGCTGCGTCGCTGGGTACGGCGCAGCGCGTTCGCGCCGTACAGCTTGCGCCGCCGCCGTATCACGCCGTCGTCGAGACCGCGCTCGCGGGCGACGCCGAGCGCGTCCAAGACCTGTTCGGCCGTCTGGCTCCAGGGTTGGTCGAGAGGCGCGAGAGCCGTGGACCTGCGCGCCGTCACCTCAGGTCGTGCCTCGCGCGCGTCCATCCGGGTTGCTTTCTCGACCGCCAAGTGGTCGTCGGGAGCGATGTTGCGCTTCGCCACGGTGTCCTCGAGCCTGGAGGAAGAGGGGGTCGAACCCGCGCCCGAGAGGCCGGTCTCGGGTCCGGTCGAAGGTGGCGGCCCGGCCGCCCAGAGGCAGCGCCCGTAGCGCCGTCAGGTCTCGTCGCGGTCGATCCACTTCTCGACGCTGGGAGGAGCGTAGACGCTGAGCCGGTCGAGGAGGCCATCGGGGTCGGCGTCGACGAGGAATACCTGGCGGTGCTCGGGGCGGATGAAGCGCTGGGCGATGCCGTGGTCGATGAACGAGAGGAGCGGCTGGTAGTAGTTCGCGACGTCGAGGAAGCCGCACGGCTTGCGATGGAGGCCGAGCTGCGCCCACGTCAGGATCTCGAAGGTCTCCTCGAGGGTTCCGATCCCGCCGGGCATGGCGATGAAGGCATCGGCCAGGTCGGCCATGGTGGCCTTGCGCTCGTGCATGCTCGCGACGACCCGCAGGTCGGAGAGGCCTGGGTGGGCGACCTCCTTCGAGACGAGCGCGGACGGGATGACGCCGGTGACCTGGCCGCCGGCTGCAAGGGCGGCATCGGCGACCGCTCCCATGAGCCCGACGCTCGCACCGCCGTAGACGAGGCCGAGGCCCCGCTTGGCGAGCGCCGACCCGAGGCGACGGGCTCCGTCGAGGTAGTGCGCCCCGAGCCCCGGACTCGATCCGCAGAAGACGCACACGCGCTCGATGGCCATCTGTGTAGGACTCCTCTCCACCGGGGCGCGCCACGTGGCGCCGAGGCGTCCGTCATTCTCCGCCGAACGGCAGCAGTGCTCGAATCTTCTTCTCGAGGAATTTCCACCGTAGCGCCGACATGCTCCGCTCGATCTCCTGCTGGCTCTGGAACGGGATCTCCAGCTCGACTGCAGCCGGCGCGTCGGCACCCGGCAGGATGACCCCCTCGTCCTCGACGCTGAAGAGCAGCGGATAGAGCTGGCGCATCACCGGCTCGAGAATCCACGTGTTGTCCATGAAGACGTCGGTCTCCTCGCGCGGATCCTGCTCCACATTGTAGATCGCCGGAGCCCAGAGGCGTCGCCAGGAGCGATTGCGCGGGGCGGGGTCATCGCCCGTGAGGAAGACCTTGAAGCGCCGCCACTTCACGGCGAGCAACGTCTTGCCCGAGAAGATCAGCACGGCCTCCCGCCGGGACCTCTCCTCTTCGCCGGCGAAGAACGCGCGCTGATCGATGCCGTCGAGCGCACGGTCGTCGGGCAGTGAGACGCCGGCGATCGCGGCGAACGTCGGGAACAGGTCGAGGATCGAGACGATCTCGTTCGTGACACGACCAGACGGTATCTTGCCCGGCCAGCGGATCAGCATCGGCGTGCGGATCGATCCCTCGTACGCGCTGCCGAGATAGCCGCGATAGGGCCCGGCGAACGACACCTCCGGGTAGTCGGCCGAATCAGGGCCGTTGTCGCTCGCGTAGACCACGAGCGTGTCCTCGGCGATGCCGGCGGCATCGATTGCGTCGAGGACCTGTCCGACACGGTGATCGTGCTCGACCATGCAATCGGAGAAATTGCCGTTGCCCGACCTGCCACGGAACTCGGGAGCCGCAAGGTACGGATGATGGGCGAGCGACCAGGACACGAAGAGGAAGAACGGACGATCGCGCTTTGCATGCTCTCGGATGTAGGTAGCCGACCGATCGGCGATGCGCGTGTCGATATGGGGGCGGTTTTCGAGCGTGTAGGGCTCGACCGGTCGCACGGGCTCGCCCTTCCTGCCCTCGAGCAGCTGCGGGACACGCGCCGCCGCGGCGTCGAAGCCGACTCGCGTGGTGAAGCCGGCCACGTTGGTCGAGAATGGAAAGCCCCACCACTCGTCGAAGCCCTGATCCGTCGGAAACCGGCCCGGCGAATCGCCGAGGTGCCACTTCCCGAAGATGGCCGTGTCGTAGCCGGCGCTCTTCAGCACCTCGGCGACAGTCGTTTCCCAGGGCGCGAGTCCGCCGGGCAAGCCTGGACTCGCGGCGCGCCAGGTTCCGGAGCGAAGCGGGAGTCGCCCGGTCATCAGCGCGGAACGCGACGGACTGCACTCGACCTCGACGTTGAAGTTCGTGAAGCGCGTTCCTTCCGCGGCGAGGCGATCGAGTCGCGGCGTGGGCGCGCCGCGCAGCACGCCGCCCCCATAGGCACCGATCTCACCGAAGCCCACGTTGTCGCCGAGCATCAGGACGATGTTGGGGGGTTTCGCCGTCGCCGCACCGGCGATCAGTCCCGTCAGCAACGATACGAGGGCCACACCGACCTTCACGCGTCTTCCACCGGCTCGACTCCTGAACACCCATGTACACTACCTGCTCTGACGCAGCGTGGCATGCAGCGCGCGAGCAGCTCCGAATCGTGCTGCACGCCCATCGAATCGAAAGGTCGTCGATGCGTAGCTCACAGGCTCTCACCGTGTTGGCAGCGCTGCTCGCGGCGTGCGGCCTCGATCCCGGGAAGGAGGCCTGGGTTCCCGACTCGGCGCCCGCCCGGAAGGCGAGCGTTGCGTCCCGCGCGCCGTGCGCGCAGCGCGACCCGCTGCGCCGCGCTCTCTATGGGGATCTCCACGTGCACACGGGATTCTCGATGGACGCGTGGCTGACGGGAACCATTGCGACGCCAGACGACGCCTATCGCTTCGCCCGCGGCGATTCGATCGGGATGCCGCCCTACGACGACGCCGGCCGCCCTGCGACCAGCGCCCGGATCCAACGACCGCTCGACTTCGCCGCGGTGACCGACCATGCGGAGTGGCTCGGCGAGCTGAGGCTCTGCCGCGATCCCGAGTCGCCGGTCTACTCCACCGACTCGTGTCAGGTCTTCCGTGGCGAGAAGGAGGCGCTGCTGGCGCGGCTGCTCGGCCTCGAGGGTTTTCGCAAGCAGCTCGTCGGCGCGGTGTCGCTCCGCGGTCGCAACCACGAGATCTGCGGCGAGGGCTCCGGGCGCTGTCGCGAGGAGACGCGGACCGCGTGGCAGGCGAATCAGGAGGCGACGGAACGCTGGTACGACCGCAGCGAGTCGTGTCGCTTCACGACGCTGCACGGTTACGAGTACAGCCGATCACCCTCGTTCACCAAGATCCACCGCAACGTGATCTTCAGGAACGAGATCGTGCCGGAGCTGCCGATCTCGTGGATCGACACGCCGACCGAACCCGAGTTTTGGCGAAAGCTCCGTGCGCAGTGCGTGGACACCGACTCCGGCTGCGACGCGCTCGCGATCCCGCACAACCCGAATCTGTCGAACGGGCAACTCTTCGCGATCTGGTACCGCGACCTGCCGCTCGAGGAGCAGCGCGAGCAGGCGCGCCTGCGCGCGGGACTCGAGCCAATCGTCGAGATCGTTCAGCACAAGGGCGAGTCCGAGTGCCGCAACGGAATGTACGGCGTGGTCGGCGGGCCCGACGAGCTCTGCGACTTCGAGAAGCTTCGCGACATGCCGGGTACGCCCCTCGACGACTGCGAGGAGGGGACGGGCGAGGGGGCGCAGCGCGGACGCGGCTGCGTGTCGAGGCTCGACTACGCTCGCTACGCGCTCGTCGAGGGGCTGCGCGAGGCGGAGCGGATCGGCGTCAATCCCTATCAGGTCGGATTCATCGGCAGTACCGACACGCATCTCGCGAATCCGGGCGCCGTCTCCGAGAAGGAGTTCGTCGGCAGCTTCGCCGCGTCACCTCGCGCGCTGGTCACGATCGGCGACGAGAAGAATCCAGGCGTCTTCCGCAGCGCAGGTGGCCTCGCTGGCGTCTGGGCGGAGGAGAACTCGCGCGACGCGATCTTCGACGCGCTCGCGCGCCGCGAGGCATTCGCGACCAGCGGGACCCGCATCGCGCCGCGCTTCTTTGCGGGCTGGGACCTTCCCGCGGACCTCTGCGAGCGCGACGACCTCGTCGCCCGCGCCTACGCAGGAGGAGTCCCGATGGGTGGGACTCTCGGCGAGCGGCCGGCCGGTGCGGCTCTCCGCTTCGTTGCCGAGGCCCGCCGCGATCCTGAAGGCGCTTCGCTCGATCGCATCCAGATCGTAAAGGCCTGGGTTGGGCGCGACGGGAACTTCCACCAAGCGGTGCATGACGTGGCGCGCGCGAAGCAGTCGGCGTCCGTGGATCCGGAGACCTGCGCACCGAGCGGGGGCGGCGCCGATCTGCTCTGCGCCGCCTGGACCGACCCCGACTTCGACGCGTCGCAGGCGGCCGTCTACTACGCGCGCGTCGTCGAGAGCCCGAGTTGCCGCTGGTCGACCTGGACGTGCCTGTCGCTCCCGAGCGATCAGCGCCCCGACGGCTGCGCCGATCCGCGCGTGCCGCGCACTCTGCAGGAGCGCGCATGGACGTCGCCGATCTGGCACATGCCGTGACCGCAGGGTGCTCCGGTCAGGGCGCCTTCATGGGCCAGGTCTCGCCGCAGTTGCCGATCGACGACGAGCCCGGCTGGTCTCGAGCGGCAGATCGACTTGGCGAAACTCCTGGTATCCGCGGTAGAGCGGATACCACGCCTCGGACTTCGAGGCGAAGAACATCCGGATCGGTCGCGATGCGATGGATACTCCTTGCGCCGCGCCACCGGCGCGGGCGCAACCGCGATCCACGTCAAGCCGCGCCGAGACGTACCGGCAGTGTGCCCGGCACGCGGAACAGGGAGCGGCCCCAGCTCCGTGTCTCCGTCAGCGGCTCGATCACACGTGTGCGCGACACGAGCGCGCCGATGGCCTCCTGGGCCTCCATGCGTGCGAGATGCGCGCCCAAGCACAGGTGCACGCCGCCACCAAAGGCAAGGTGCTCGTTGGGCGTGCGCGCGATGTCGAAGCGGTCGGGATCGGGGAACTTCGCGGGGTCCCGGTTTGCGGCATCGAGCAGCGCTACCACGCGACTGTCGCGCGGGATCACGACGCTACCGAATGTCGCATCCTCGTGCAGGATGCGCAGCGTGGCGCCGATTGGTCCGTCGAAACGCAGGCATTCTTCGACGGCCGTTCGCACGAGGCCGGGCTCACGACGCAACCGTGCCAGCTCGTGTGGATGTCGAAGCAGCTGGTACATGCCATTGCCGATCAAACCGATCGTCGTCTCGAAGCCCGCAATCAGCAGGCCGATCGACTGCACGAGCAGCTCGCTCGGGGAGAGCCGGTCCCCCTCCTCTTCTGCGCGGATCAGGTCCGACAGGATGTCGTCGCGGGCCTGGCCGCGACGCGATTCGATCAGCTTCTGGAAGTAGAGTGCGAGATTGCCTGCAGCGGAGAGGCCGCGCTGCACGACCTCTTCAGGCGCGAACTCGGCTGCGAGCAGGTGCGTGGCGTCTCCCGTCCACGCCGTGAAACGCGGCCTGTCCTCGAGCGGCACGCCCATCATCTCGCAGATGACGGTCGACGGGACCGGAAGGGCGAGGTCGGCGATGACGTCCATCTCGCCACGCGCGAGCGCAGCGTCGAGCAGCACGCGCACGTTCTCGCGCACGCGATCCCGCAGTCGCTCGACGGCGCGTGGGGTGAAGGCCTTGCTGACGAGTCGGCGGAGTCGTGTGTGATTCGGTGGATCCTGCTGCAGCATGAATTCCCCGGGGCCGGCGGTGACGGCGCTCGCCCGACCGCCGATGGCTGCCCTGCCGTCTGCGTAGCGCACGCCGCTCTTCACTTCGCGCAGCAGGCGAACGCAATCGTCGTAGCGCGACAGACGCCAGGCCCCGATCGGCGAGTGGTGCACAGGCGCGATCTCGCGCAATCGGCGCAGCACGGGCGCGGGATCGTCGCGGAAGCTGGGGTCGGCCGGGTTCGATCCCAGCCAGGGATCGCGGACGTCGACGCCGAGGCGCCGTGCCGCTGCGAGGTCGACGCCGAGCAGAGCGGGTTCGACCGCGTTCGGTTCGGTGGATGCCATGAGGTCCTCTGGGGCGCAGGACGACGATAGCAGGCGATAGGAAGCCCGGGCGATTTGCTCGGATGCTTGGGTTCGCGTTCGAGGCTCGACAGTCTTGTGTTGTGATCGGTCGGCGCGTCGTATGGCTCGCACCGTCATCCGACGACTTGGCGATCTGCCTCTCTAGGGGAGCGGCCCGCTGCCGCCTTCGACCGGGAGGATGCCGAGAAGGGCGTTCGCGAGCCGCATGACCATGGCGATCATGGGGGCCGCGGCTCTTCGAGCGATCCTGCAGCCGGCGCGACGCCGCCCCAGAGAACCGCGAACAGGATCCACGGAACGCGCCCGCGAATGATGAGGCCCGCGCCGAGCGGGAGCTCCGGCGACTCCGAGGTCCGCTGCGAGGCCGCCGGTGCGGCGCGCGGCGGTCGGCTGCGCGGTCAGTCGAGCTGGCCGAGGGTGACCCGGCGGAAGGCGATCGCGGCGTGAGATGCCCCCGGGGGCATCTCACGCGCCGCCGGCTGCGGAATCCTCGCCGGCCTCCTGCACCGCCGGTGCATAATGGGCCATTCCCGCCACTAACCTGAGCAGAATGGCCACTTGCCCCAGCGTGAGCATGAATCGGACCACCCGTGGCCGAAGAGGCCCGCGTGTAGCCGTCCGGGGGTGGTTCGCCTCTCTCCTGGCGTGTGTCCTGCCCCTCGGCGCGTGCGACCACCTCGATCCGGGAGAGGTCGGCGTCGGGTCCTACGCGATCCATGGCTGGGAGGTCGTGAGCGAGGAGCGGATCGACCGCACCCATTTCCAATACGCGCTGCGCGGCTGGTGCTCGAACGCGGGGGATGACAGCGCGGGGGCCGCGGGCATCGCGCTGAGCCGCTCGCCCTACACCGTCGTCGTCGAAGACCAGATCCGCTGCGGTCCGGTCGCGAGGCGGGGCACCGCACCGACCCTCGACACCATCACCGTCCAGCACGACCGCTCGCAGCCCTTCGATCCGACGGCGATCACCGGCGTCATCCTGGTCTGGGGCCCCGAGACGAAGATGTCCGAGACCCGAGTCGACCGGACGCGCTTCGACTTCGCCTACTCCGCAGACCTCGTGAACGGAACCGGAGAGGCTCAGGACGTCGTCGCGACGGTGACGAGCCGCTCGCCCGAGACCGGGATCCTCGACGATACGGTGACGGGGCGCGTCCCTGCCCAGCAGCGGCTCGCTGCCGCCGACGGCTTCACGCTCCGCCACGACCGCGCGAAGGGCTACGACCCGAACCTGCTCGACTGGCGCCTGCGGCTCGGAACCCTCGCCCCCGACGCCGACCTCGACGGGAACGGCGCCGTCGACGCGACCGACCTCGCGAAGACCGAGAGCTGCGTCGGGTCGGATCCCGCGCGGCGCTGCGAGTGCGCGCGGGCCGATCTCGATGGCGACGGCGCCATCGATGCTGCGGACGTAGCGCTCGTCAACGACCAGCTCGGCCGAACGGGGCTTCCGGTGCGCCCGCCCGACACGACGCCGCCAGCGGTGGCGATCTCGTCGCCCGCGCCGGGGAGCGACCTCGGGACGCCGCCTGTCTCGGTTGCCGGCACGGTCGACGAGCCGGTGTTCCGGCTCCTCGTGAACGGCGCCGATGCCGTGGTGGCGCCCGGCGCCGCGCCTCTCACCTTCACCGCGCAGGCGCCGCTTCCGGCCGGCGCTCCGGCGCTGGTGGTCAGTGCGATCGACCGCGCGTGCAATGCACGCGTGACGCTGGTGCCGCTCGGCCCTGCCGCCGGCGATTCGCTGGCGCCGCTGGTGCGCCTCGTCGCGCCGGCGAAGGTCGGCGCGGGCCAGGCGCTGCGGGTGGTGGCCGAGGCGTACGACGACGTCGGTATCGCCTCGGTCGAGCTCCTCGCCGACGGCGCGCCGGCCGGCGAGCGGACGGCCGCTCCCTTCGTCTTCGACCTGGTCGCTCCGGCGACTCCGGGGGCGAGCCTCGCCCTGCGCGCCGTGGCCCGCGACGCGGCGGGCCATCGCAGCGAGGCGTCGGCCTCGGTGGCCGTGGTGGACGAGGCAGGCGATGCGCCGCCCACCGTTGGTGCGCTTCGCCTTCCGCCGTCGGCCGCTCCGGGGACACGCCTTCGCGTCGGCGCCGATGCGAGCGACGACCGCGGCGTCTCCGAGGTACGCTTCGCGATTGCGGGAGGCGCGTCGGCGTCTGCGCTCACTCCGCCCTACGAGGCCGAGCTGACGGTTCCCGCCAACGCGCCGGTCGGCTCGCAGCTCACCGTCACCGCCGAGGCGGTCGATGGCGCCGGCCAGACCGCGCAGGCGAGCGGAACGGTCGCGGTCGCTGCGGCGCCCGACACCTCGCCGCCGACCGTCGCGATCGAGGCGCCCGAGGAGGCAGCGCCGGGAGGCGAAGTCCTCCTCACGGCGTCGGCCTACGACGACACCGGCGTGGCGTCGGTGCGCTTCCTCGCGGACGGGATCGTCGTCGCGCAGCGCGGAGCGCCGCCCTTCGAGGCCCGCGTCGCGCTCCCAGCTGGCCGGACCCCGGGCAGCATCGTTGTCTGGACCGCCGTTGCGGTCGACTTCGCCGGCAACACGGGCGAATCGGCTCCTGCGGTGACCCGGGTCGCCGAGCCTGGCCAGGGCTTTGCGACCGGCGAGGTCTACGACGACGCGGTGAGCCGGCCTCTCGCGGGAGCGCGGGTACGCGCCGTCGTCGTAGCGGGCGCATCTCCCGAAGGCGCCGCTCCCGAGACTGTGAGCGACGAGCGCGGGGGCTGGCGCCTCGCGCTTCCCGAAGGTCCTGCACTGCTTGCGATCGACCTCGATGGCTACACGCGCGCGTGGCGGTGGGCCGACGTGCCTTCGCAGGGCGTTGCGAGCGTGCTCGATTCGCGGATCGCTCCGCGAGCACCGCCGGTCGCGATCGATCGTGCCCAGGGTGGCGCCGTCGAGGCAACAGGAGGCGTCGCACGGCTGGTCGTTCCGCCTGGCGCGCTTGCCGCGAGCGGCGCCGCTGCGCTCACCCGACTCGGGCCCCAGGCGCTCCCGCTTCCGCTCCCGCCGGGATGGACGCCGCTCGGGGCCTTCGAGATCGAGACCTCAGGCTTCGCGGCTCCGGCAGCGCTCGTGCTCGAGGACGACGCCCTCGCGAGCGCGCCCGTGGCCGTTCGCTTCGATCCCGCCGCAGGTGCGTGGAGGAGCGTCGCGACCGAGGCGGGTGCTACCGGAGGGCGACACGTCTCCGTGTCGGCTTCGGGATTCGTCGCGGTCGTGCGCCCCGACTCCGCTCCGGCCGCGCCGCCGCTCCCCGATCCCGAAGCACTCCTCGCCGGGGTCGCCCCGGTCGAGATCCCGGAGGGCGCCACCGCGACGCTGCTCCCGGCTCCGCGGATCGTCTTCGCCGCCGCAGACGCCCGCGCCGACGTGACCGTCCGGCTCGCCGTCCCGGCGCCGCTTCCGAGCGGAACGCCCATCGAGGTGCGCTTCCGCGAGGCCTACGACCAGAGCGATGGCTCGCGGGTCGAGCCGCCGCCGAGCGCGCAGGACTTCCTGCTCTTCGCCGAGCCGGAGGGGCCTGCCGCTCGCTTCGTTGCGGTGCCGGTTCCCGGGCTCGATCCGGGGCTGCTCTCCGAAGGCGTGATCGAGCTGGTTGCGCAGCCGAGGCCGACCGCGGCGCCCACCCTGGTCGGTCCCGAGGGCGGGCGGCTCGAGACACCCAGCGGTGTCACTCTCGAGATCGCCCCCGGAGCGCTCGGAGGAGAGACGCCGTCCGGCATCGAGCCGATTGCCGCGAACGCGACCGGCCTCCCCGCGGACGACCGCTACGACGTCCTCGGCGGCGTCGACATCGATCTCGGCGGCAGCTCCCTCGCCGCGTCCGCCGTGCTCCGCTTCCCCCTGGTCGCGCCGCCTGCCGCCGGCGAGCAGATCCTGCTCGTCCGTCCGATCACGGTGCTCGGCCGCTCCGAGCTCGAGCTGGCGGGGATCGCGACACCGTCCGGCGACGCGGTCGTCGTCGGAGCCGGCGGCGCTGGGCTTCCACTGCCCGGCGTCCGGAGCGGCGGGCGCTACCTGCTGGTGCGGATGCGCCAGCCGGTCGGCTTCATCGGGGGCGAGGTCGTCCGCGCAGGATCCCCGGTGACGGACGCTCTCGTTCGCTCCGATTCGCTTGCGTTCGTCAGCCGGACGCGAGCGGGAGATCCTCGCTACGGCGTCGCGGCGCTGCTGGGCGCAGTACGGGTCGAGGGGATCGATCTCTCGAACGGCGACGCGGCAGTAGCCGACACGGCGATCTCCGCCGCCGCAGAGGTGGTGTCGCGAGATCTCTTCCTCGCGCCGGCTGCGCTCGCGGTCGTCGCCGTCGACCCGGCCGCCGGCGCCTCGGACGCTGCCGTCACCTCGGCCGTGACGCTCCGCTTCTCGGCGCCGATCGACCCGGCGAGCATCGGCGACGACTCCGTCGCGCTCCGGCGCGCCGGCGAGGCCGTCGCCGTCGCGCGCTCGCTCCTCCCGGACCGCCAGCGTGTCGTGCTGACGCCGCTCGGCCCGCTCCCCGGCGCGGCCGCCCATGAGGTCGAGGTAGGCACTTCGCTGCGCGACGTCTTCGGAAGGACCCTCGCGGCGCCCTTCGTGAGCGCGTTCACCACCGTCGACACGACGCCGCCGCCCCGGCCCGCGCCCGGGATCGTCACGCTCTCGATGCCGCTCGGAGGAAGCTCCGACGTTCGCGGCGCTCCTGGCGCGGTTCCGCCCGGGGCGCTCGTCACGGCCCGCAACCTCACCCAGGGCACCACGACGTCGGTTCTCGCCGGACCCGACGGCAGCTTCTTCCTGCGCGTTGCCGCCGAGGCCAGCGACACGGTCCGGCTGCTGGTGATCGGCGCCGGCGGAAGCGCCACCGATCTCGGGGCGATCCCGTTCTCCGACGGCGAGGGCGGCTTCATGATCGGGCCCGAGGGCGGCGAGGCGTCTTCGGCGGCGGGCGTCGTCGCGCGGCTTCGCCCGAGAGCGCTCCTCGCGCCGGCGCTCGTCCGGATCGGCGACCGCGCGGCATCGGACCTCGAGGCTCCCCTTCCGGCTGGCGTCGTTCTCGCCCAGGGCTTCAGCCTCGAGTTCGACGCTGCGCTCCTCAATCAGGCCACCGCCCTCGAGGTCGACGAGGCCGCAGGGCGCTTCCCGCAGAGCGGCGCGTTCTCGCCGCCGCTGCGGATCGAGGCCACCCGCATCGCAGCCGCGACGACGGGGCTGGCGTCGCGGTTCACCTTCACGGCGACGAGCCGCGACGCCGCGGGTGCCGAGCGAGTCGTCGCGATCGAGGCCGAGGGCCGCGCGGCAGCCTGCGGCGAGACCCGCACGGTTCGCGACGACGCCGCGGCTCCGGCGCTCCTGCTGACGGCGCCTCGTTGCCTCGGGCCCGAAGAAGCCTTCACGCTCCGCGCCGAAGCGGTGCAGCCGCGGGTCGAGATCGCAGCGCCACGCCCCGGCGGCGCAGCGTCCGATGCCACATGGCTCGTGCTCCGCGCGCAGGCGCTCGGGAGCGAGCGCGCCTGGCGGGTCGATGAGCGCCTCGACGGCGCGAGCCCGCAGCTCGTGACCGACCCGCTCGCGCCGTTCGGCCTTCGCGAGAGCGGCAACTATTGGATCGTTCGCGCTCCAGCGAGCCTCGCGTGGATCGAGGGGCGCGCCGACGGCGACGTCCTGGTCGGCGCCGAGGGCTCTCCCTTCGTCGCCCGGGCCGGCGTTCCGGGCGGGGCGTTCCTGCTCCCTGTCGCGTCCGGCCAGCCGCTCGTCCTGCGGCGGCTCGACGCGGCGACGGGCGCCGAGCTCTCGCGACGCTCGGCCCCCGCGCTCGCGGCAGGCGAGACGCGCAGCGAGGCGCGGCTCGGCGACGACGGCCTTCCGGCGCTGGCCGTGGCAGTGCGAACCGGTCCGGGCGGGCGTGTCCATGGCCGCGGGCCGATCGCCTTCGAGTTCAGCCAGCCGGTCTCGGCCGCGAGCGTGACGCCCGTGAGTGTCGTCGTCACCGATTCGAGCGGGCGCGCCGTTGCGGCGGAGCGAAGGCTCGTTGGCGACGGGTCTCGCGTCGAGCTCGTCCCCGATCGCCCGTGGCGGTTCGATGAGCACTACGGCTACCGCATCACGACGGAGGTCGCGGGAATCGGCGGAGCGCGCCTCGCGGCGGACCAGGTGGGCGACTTCGACGCGTTCCTGCCGTCGGTGGTGGCGCGCGTTCCTGGAACCGACGTACGCGATGCGGCGGTGGCGAGCCCGCTCGCCTTCGCCCTCGACGCGGGGCGCCTGCGCCCCCTCGACCTCACGAGCCCGAGCGCGCCGGTCGAGGGCGCGCGTCTCGAGCTGGGCGCGGCGACGAGCCGCCTGCTCCGGCACGCGGCGCAGGATTCCCCGCTGCTCCTCGCTGCGGGCGGCGGAGGCGCCGAGTACGGCGCCGTCCAGCGGATCGGAGTCGCCGATCCGCTGCGGCCGGTCCTTGCTGCCGCCCGGCGCCTTTCCACGCCGGAAGGACAACCTGCGGTCGAAGGCGTCGATCCGCGGCCTGGAATCCCGTCGGCGCTCGCGCCTGCCACAGACGCGGTGGTGGTGGCGACCCAGGGAATCGGGCTCCAGCGTCTCTCGCTGGCCGGCGGCCTCGGGCCCGTGCCGCCGGAAGAGCCGTTGTCGTATCCGCCGAACGGCGCCAGCTATGCCGCGGTCGCTGGAGACGAGGGACTCGTCGCGTCGGTCACGGGAGCGGTGCTGACGCTCCACGACCCGGCCAGCCTCTCGCCGCTCGCGACCGCCGCGATCACGGGAACGGCGCGAGACATTGTCCTCTCGCGCGTTTCCGGCCGCAGGCTCGCGCTCGTCGCAGCAGGCCTTCCCGGCGGCGTACAGACGTTCGCGATCGAGGGGGGCGAGGAGGTCGCCGGAGGCGTCGGCCCCGCGTCGCCTGCACAGGTCGCCAAGGTCGGTCAGGTGCTCCCGGGCTGCGCCGTCTCCCGGCTGGCGGTCGATTCGCCGCTCCAGCGTGCCTGGTTCGCGTGCACCAACGGCAAGGTCGGGGTGATCGACCTCGCCGGCGGGGACGGGCTCGATCCGATCGATCGCAACGGCGACGGGCTCGACGATCGGATCGCCGGGCTCGTCGATCTCTCGCTCGCGCCGTCCTCGCCGCTGGCGCTCGACCTCGACGAAGGCCGCGCGCTCGGGCTGGTCTCGGCCGGAACTGCCGGGCTCGTCCTCGCCCAGCTCGGCCCTGCCGAGGCGGTCGTCACCGACGTTCGCCGCGACGTCCTTCCGGGAGACCGCGACGACGAGTCGTCGATCTTTGCGACGGGGCGAGCGTTCCACGGCGATCAGGCGCTCCTCATCAACGTCGAGGCGCGGATCCCGCCCGGGCATCCGGGGCTTCGCGCGGTGCTCGGCGGCGACGCGCCGCTCGCGTTCGAGGGCGGCGCCCGCGAGGTCTCGGTCGCTGCGGGAACGCAGCACCTGCGGCTCGTTCCCGTGCCTGGCGCAGCCGCCGCGGCCTCGTTCTCGATCGCCATCGTCGAAGGCGCCGAGCCCCTTGCGGCGTTCGCCGGAACCTTCTCTCCGGTGCCCGTCGACGCGCTCGTGAGCGTCGACGGAGACGACATCGTTGCCGACGGCCCGGGGCCGCACCCGATCGTCATCTCGGGGGTCAGCGCCGACGACGTCCTCTACCACCTGACGCCCCTCGCGACCGTCGAGCTGAGCGATTCGGCGATCGGCTCGATCGGAACGGACGGCGCGTTCACCGCCGCTGCGGGCGGCGAGAGCGAGATCGTCTACGAGGTGGCGGGCCGCAGGCAGAGCCTCCTCGCGACGGCGACGCTGCCGCCTGCGATCGGCGGCCTCGCGGTCGATCCGCAGGAGCTCCGGCTCGCCCTGGGAGGTCCCAGCGCCGTCCTCGAGGTGACGGGCCTTCTCAGCGACGGCGAGTCCCGGCCGCTCACCGCTGCCGACGGCATCGTCTTCTCGTCGACCAACCCGGGCGTCGCGGGAGTCGATGCGAGCGGGCGGGTCCTCCCGCTCTCGGCGGGCGAGACGCAGATCCGCGTCACTTCCGGCGACGCCGACGCAGTGGCGGACGTCACCGTCTACGAGGTCGTTCGCCCCGAGGTGACCGGGATCGACCTGCGGCTCGATCGCAGCGTCGTGAACGCAGACGTGGGCGCCGTCGGAGCGTCTGCAAGGATCCAGGGCACCGGAACCCTCGAGGGGCTCGAAGTCGAGTTCGTCCTCGAAGGGCTCGCTGCCGACGAGACGACGCAGCGCGCTGCGGCTCTCGCCGGCGGCGACGCGCCTGCGATCTTCACGGGGCTCTCGACGACCGGCTCGGGCCGGATCACGGCGCGGATCACGGCGCCGGACGGAGGGCGGGTCTTCACTGCGAGTGCAGACTTCACCGTCATCGCGAGAAACATCGATTTCGAGCCGAACGACACGGCCGCCGGAGCGGGGATCCTGGAGTCGGCCGCGATCGTCGACGGACAGGTGGGAGGCGGCGACGTGGCGGACGTCTTCGCCGTCGCGCGGGATCTGCCCGGAACGTGGACGATCAGGCTAGGCGGCGAAGGCGCACGCGCGTCGGTGATCGGCGATGGCGGGGAGGTCTTCGGGCCGATCGACGCCGGCGGGGCGCCGCTCGTCGTCGAAGCGCCGGCGAGCGAGTCGCCGCTCCTCGTCACGGTGACCGCCGCCACGGGTCCGGCCGCGTACCAGCTCTCGGCGAGGCTCGATCAGGCGATGCCGGTCATCGAGAGCATCACCCCGGCGGGGGCACCTCCGGGCTCTGCCGTCGTCATCCGCGGCCGCAACTTCGGCACGAGCGAGCGGCACCACGTCGTCGCCTTCGGCGACCTTCGCCTCCCGCCGCGCCGGGTGTCGCCTACCGAGATCGAGGCCGTCGTTCCGGCGTTCGCCCGCAACGGGCGCGTCTCGGTGTGGTCGGGACAGCGCGAGAGCGAAGGAGTGCCGTTCTCGACGGGCCTCGGCGGGCAGTGGTCCGACGATGCCGTCGTTTCCGATCCTGCGCAGGCCGATCTCGTGACCGACGCGCTGACCGGCAAGACCATCGTCCGCGAGCGGATCGAGGTGGCGTTCGAGCGCGACGTCCTGCGGCCTCGAGTCGAGGCCATCGCCGCGGCGATGGGCGCCGAGATCGTCGGCGTCTGGCCGCCGCGCAACGCCTACGAGCTGCGCTTCGCCGGCGTCGACACCGTCGTGCTGCGTACCCGGCTCGAGACGCTGCGAGCGCTCCCGGAGGTGCGGTACGCGAGGCTCCTCTCGAATCCGGAGCCGACCGCATTCCCGATCGCGGGCCGCGACGACTTCCCCGACCGTTCGATCCCGACCAACCCGAGCCGGCCGAGCGACGCGCGGAAGTCCGCGGCCTACGCGCAGATCAGCGCCTTCGAGGCGTGGCAGGCGGTTGCCGACAGCGGGTTCTTCCGCGGCCCCGGCGCGGGGCCCTTCGCTGGCATCCGTGTCGGCGTAATCGACCAGGGTTTCGTTCCGACGGGAATCTCCGTACCGCAGCTCACGGGCATCGTCACTCCCCAGGACTTCAATGTTCATCCCGGCTGGGCACAGTCCTCGAAGATGGACCACGGGACTCACGTCTCGGCGGTGATCGGCGCTCGCAACGTCGACGATCTACTGAGCCGCTCGACGGGCCTCCTCGGCGGGCTCGTGTCGGCGGACGCTCCCCTTCCGCCCTTCTACTCGATCGACCTCTACAACGCGACGAGTCCTGCTGCTCCTAAAGGCGTCGAATTCCGCGAGACCGAGTATGCGCTCGAGGGTTGCGGTGCCCTCGCTCCCGCGTGCTCGACTACGCTTCCGATGAACATCGCCAACTTCTCGTTCGGCAGCCTCCAGGCCGCTGCCGACATCGGCGGTGACCTCAAGTACTACAAGGATCTCATTCGCGACGCCCGCCCCACGACGCTCTTCGTGATGGCTGCGGGCAACGACAACAAAGCGGCCGATCTCCACTCGCCTTCGGCGCTGACCCTCGACGCCGAGGTGCAGGATCGGGTGATCGCCGTCGGAGCGGTGTCGACCGGCTTCCGCGTGGCGTGGAACGGTCGACGACCGGACATCCGCTCGTCGTTCTCGAACTACGGCCCGGGGGTCGACGTGGCAGCTCCCGGCGAGGGGGTGCTCTCGGTCAACACCGACGCCACCGTCGATTCGGACGGCTGCAAGGACGCCGGGCTCCCGGCGAACAACCCATACGACTACTTCTGCGGCACCTCGGCTGCCGCGCCGCTCGTCACGGGCGTCGCGGCGATGGTGCAGGCCATCGACCCCAGCCTCACGGCCGCGGAGACCAAGCGCCTCATCATCGACAGCGCGACGCCCCTCAAGGGGGTTCCGAAGAACTGGGGCTGGGGCACGTGGACTGCGCCGCGCCGACTCGATGCGCTCCGAGCGGTGCAAATGGCGCTGCGCCACCGGGGGGCGGCAGCCGCGACGGGAACAGCGCCTGTCGACTACCTCCCGGGCCTGCGGCGCTACCTGTGGGTCCTGAACCGCCCGCGGAGCCAGCTCGTCCGCGTTCTCGTGAAGACGCCGTTCGAGCGGACGCTGAGCAGCGAGGACTTCGTGATCGACCCGCCCGTCGATCTGTTCGCTCACGACTGTTACCAGCCCTACGCGCTCCAGCCGTCGTCCTCGGGCGACAAGGTCTACATCGCGTGTCGGGGGAGTCGACAGATCCTCGTCTGGCATGCCAACACGAACACAAAGGCGGACGTCACGTCGTCGCCTCACATCGAGTCGTCGGTCCCGCTCAGGATGCAATTGAACCAGTACGAGTTCCCCGAGTTTCCGTCGATCCAGATGGCGCTGAGCCGCGACGGTCAGATCCTGGCGATCCCGCTGCAAGGCCGAAGGGTCGCCTTCCTCGATACGCGGAGCGATCGGATCGTCGACGTGAAGAAGTTCCGCGCGAGCGTGAACGTTGGACAGGTGCGTGCGGTGGCTTTCGGGGCGAACGACACGCTCTACGCGCTCACGACGGACGGCTACTCCGGACATCTCGTCCGCAAGCCCCGGTCGAGCAGCATGGCGCGCTGGCGGATCGACCAGCGGGACGGTTTCGAGGTCGCCGACCTCGGCGAGTCGTTCGCGTCTCCGCCGAGCCGGGGGCCGAGCGGCCTCACCGTGGCGCCGCGGTCGGGAGGAGACCACGTCTACGTCCTCTATGGCGACCACAAGAGCGTCACGGCGGCCACGGTGCACCGCGGCAGCAATCTCGCCCCCGTCGACCCGGCGGGCAGCCCCAACGGACGGATCCGATCGAACATTCCAGACCGGGTCGCACAGCAATTCGCAGCCGGCGACATGGTGGGCTTCCCGCTCGGGGCGTTCCAAAGCCGCGCGCGCCTCATGGACACCGCCACGAGCGGCGTTCGGGGGATGGCGATCGACCCGCTCCGCGGTCTCGCCTACATGGTCTTCCACGGGACGGGCAACCTCGCCCTCCTGAAGGCGGACCCGGCGACGGGCTCGTTCCAGGCGCTCACCTCGGCAACCCGGATGCTCGGCAGCTTCGTCGAGCCGCGTACGGAACAGAAGGCCGCCCTCGAGACGCAGCTGCGTGCCGACGGAACGATCGACGCGCAGATCGAAGGACGGCTCACCGCGCGCGAGGAGCGGCTCTACTTCCAGGAAGACTTCCCGGTCTCGTTCGCGATGGATCAGGAAGGCGGCCTGCTTGCCGCGCATCTCGCGGGAACGAAACCGCGGCTCCGCATCTGGGCGACCGCCATGATCGCCGAAGGCCAGCGGATGATGGAGGTGATTCCGTTCGATCCCACGGATACGACGCTCGACACGGCGTTCGATCAGAGCGGGCGGTTCGACGTTCCGCTGATGAAGGACTTCGACGTGACGTCCGATGCGTCGCCGTCGATCGCCTTTGGGAACACGCTGGTCACGGCCGCGCCGGCGTCGGGAGCGATCACCCGGGGCGTCATCGCGGTCCACCCGGTGATCCGCGATTGGAAGATCTACAAGATCCGCTGCGAGGTGAGGAGGGCGTCGAACGGCGCGCTCGTTCGCACCGACGCCGGGACGACGATCCCGTCGGCAGGGCAGGCGACCGGCTTCCCGGAGCGGACGGGAGTCGCCAATACCGGGTCGCCGGTTCCCGTCTGCCGCTTCCCGGATCTTCCGAAGGGCGCCTACGTGCTCCGCGTCATCGCGGGAACGCTGTCCGGCACGGGCGACGACATCGTCAGCGAGACCCCCTTCCTCCACGAGGCCTGGTGATGCAGGTCCTCGCCGCACTCCTCGCTCTCCTGCTCCTCACGCTCCCGAGCCTTGCCTCGGAGAGGCCGGCTCCGCTCGGGCGAAGCGAGATCCGCGTGCTCGGCCTCGCGGTCGACCTCGACACGCGCCCCGACATCGAAGGCCTCCAGGAGACGATGACGGCGGTGAAGGACGTTCCGACCGGGCTCGAGACCTTCCTCGGCTCGCCGCTCGATCCTGCGGTGCGGTCGTCGCCAGCAGGGGCGCTGGTCAAGGCCGAGCTGCGGGGGCCGACCTTCGGCGATGCAGCGGTCGAGATCGCAGCGCTGCCGAACCAGCTCGTCGAGCTGCCGCTCCTGCGCGTTGCCGGTGAGCACCGCGTGACGCGCGTGCGTCTCGAAGCCGCGGACGGAACGGTGCTGTTCGAGCGGGATCCTACGCGATCTCCGATCCGGATCGACGTCATCGACCAGCTCCTGGTCAGCTCGGTGACGACCCGCCCGCTCACGCTCGAGGAGATCCAGGAGCGGGGGATCGTGATCGACGAGGACAACTTCACCGCGATGAACTTCGCGGTGGGGCTGACCCTCGGTAGCGAGCAGGTGACGATCGACCTCCCGGTGCTGGTGCCGACGTCTTCCCAGGCGCTCGTGAGCCTCGAGACGCCGCGGCTCGTCTCCTTGAATCCGGATCCGGCGCAGCTCCGGCGGATCAACATCCCGAACCTCTCGCTCTCGGGCTTCTCGATCCGGCCGCCGCCCGAGCTCGACGAGGAGAAGGGGCCGGCGATCCCGCCGATCCACGGCGTGATCGTGATTCCGGGCAACATCGCCTTCCTGAACCAGTTCTTCAGCGTCCTGCTCCAGGCGACGAATCTCGCTCCCGAGGGATCGGGCCTCAGCGTCGAGGCCGCCCGCGCGACGATCTCGCTGCCGGCCGGCGAGGACGAGATCGACGGCACCGGCGACGACCCGCTGCGCGTCGCGGAAACGTCGTCAGGCGGGGTGCAGACCGAGCTGCCCCTCGTCGACACCGAGGGCTCGGACACCATCACGCCCCAGGGAACCAACGCCGCCGAGTTCCTCGTCGAGGGGCTTCGCGAGGGAACGCACCGCGGTCGACTTCGACCTGCGAGGCGAGATGTTCGTTCCCGCGCTCGGCCGGAAGGTCGAGCTCTCGGGAATCGCCGCCGGCGTCGTCCAGGTCCGCAATCCGACCTTCTCGATCGTCCTGGCACACCCGCGCGTCGTCCGCGAGGGCGAGGGCTACCCGATCTTCGCCACCGTGACCAACACGTCGAGCACCCCGGCGAACCTGTTCCGGATCGAGCTGGCGAGCCGGTCGCTCTCGGGAGCGCGGCTCGCTGACGGCGAGACCGGGCTGCGAACCCTCGACCAGCTTCTTCCCGGCGAGGCCGAGACCTTCGAGTTCCGCCTCGTCGCGCGGACCACCGGCGAGGTGACCGGGACGGTGTTCCTCGCCGAGGAGGGCATCAACGGGAGCTTCGTCCTCACGACGGGAGTGGGAGACCGGAACATCCCACTCTCGCCGGATACGCTGGTGCTCCCCCAGACCACCGAGTTCCTCCCCGACGACCCGGACTTCGTCGCTGCGGCGGTCCGCATGCTCGGAATGGCCTACAGCGTCGCCACCGCGCCTGCGCGGGCGCTCCCGGCCGACGTCGCCCGCGTCGGCCGCGCGCACGTCTTCGACCGGGCGGTGAAGCTCGCCCAGAGCGGGCTCCACGTTCGCTTCGGCGAGAGCCAGGACCACGCGATCGAGGACGTCCTCCTCGACTGGTACGGGAACGACCGCGCGCGGGCGGAGATGCTCTTCCCCGACGAGGCCGAGCGCGAGGCTTTCCTGCGCGACACGGGCGCCTTCGATGCGCTGCGCAGGACGACGGGCGCCGGGAGCAACTTCGACGCCGTG
The DNA here is from genome assembly GCA_963710635.1 of uncultured delta proteobacterium. Classification (GTDB taxonomy): domain Bacteria; phylum Myxococcota_A; class UBA9160; order UBA9160; family UBA9160; genus MYXO. The sequence goes on along the minus strand of CAVQAY010000004.1, from coordinate 1,847,250 downwards.
GCGGGTGCGGTCCTCGGCCGGCTCGGCGGCGCAGAGCCCGCTGCCGCGGTCGTTCGCCGCCTGGCCGAGCGCTTCGCGTCGCGGCCGGCATTCCTCGCGGTGGGAGCGACCGCCAGCGGGGCTCCCGTCGCGCTCGAGCTGCAGGACGGAGAGGGCGGCCGCCTGGGCGGGCTCGATCCCGCAGTGCCGGCCGCGCGGGAGATCGCCTACGCAGCGCGGCTCCCGCTCCACGCGTTGCCGGAGGTGGGGGACGAGGTGTTGATGGTCGCGTCTCCCGAGGCCGCGACCTACACGCTGGCGTTCGCGGCCGCATCGGGCGGGAGCGATCTCGATCTGGTGGCGGTCGTTCCGGGCGAGGAAGGCCCGAGGCTCCTCACGTTCCCGCGGGTCTCGCTCGACGCCGGGCGCCGCCGGCCGTCTCGTCCTGCCAAACGGCGGAGACGCGACGCTCGAGGTGGACCGCGACGCCGACGGCGTCGTCGAGACGCGGCTCTCCCCCCTCGCGAGCGAGGCCATCGCCGACGTGCCTCCGTCGGTTCTCGGCGTCGAGCAGTGGGCGAAGGGAGCCCGGCCCACGGTGACACCGAGCTTCGAGATGGGCGATCCGATCGGCCGGATGGTCGGTGTCCTCTTCAGCGAGGAGGTCGATCGCGAATCGGCCGAGCGGCTCGGCGCGTACACGATCGCCGAGAACGCGCCCGTGAGCGTCGCCCTCCAGCCCGACCGCCGACTGGCCTTCGTCGTCTTCGAGAAGCCCTTGGGTCCCTTCGTTCCGCGAACCCTCGCCGCCGAGGGAGTGAAGGACCTGCACGATCAGCCGATGTCGCGCAGCGAGCGTCCGGTCGTCGCCGACCCCGAGCGTGGGATCGGCGCGAGAGTCGTCGGGCGGGTCCTCCGATCGTCGGGCGAGCCGATCCCATTCGCGAACGTCCGCTACATCCAGCCGATGTACCAATACGCACTCTTCGAGTGCTTCCCGCAGGACTTCGTCGTCTCGACGTTCCAGACCGACGCGGCCGGCCGCTTCTCGATCGACTTCGCCTTGCAGAGCGGATACCAGAACTGGGAGGTCTGCTCCCCCGACGTCTGGCTGAACCAGCGCGGCGCGGGGGGAACGAACCACTTCAAGCTCGACGCCGAGGATCCGGAGACCGGCGAGGTAGGAAGGCTCTCGATCCGGCCGCAGTTCGACGGCCAGACGCTTCGCCTCGACGTCGTGATCCGTGGCTTCGGGGCGATCGACGGGCGCGTCCTCGAGGAGGACGGCACTGCGGTCGTAGGCGGAGAGCCCGGCTCGGAGCCGGCGCTGCGCGTCTTCGCGCAGAGCCTCAGTACGGGCGAGATGGCCGAGTCGTGGGTCGATGCCGACGGAGGCTACGCGTTCCCGCGGCGCTTCGTCGCTCCGGATGGCCGCGTGACCGAGGCGGCAGCGCTGCCGGCGGGCAACGTGGCGCTCCTGGTCGTTCGTCCGTCGGACGGCGCCACCGCGGTGTCGACGGTGAACCTGCCGGCCGCCGGCGCGCGCGAGACGCAGGATCTGGTGCTCCTGCCGCCGTTCCGGTACGGGGTGGTGTCGGGGATCGTCTTCGAGGCCGACGGGCGAACGCCGGCCGCGAACGTCGCCGTACACCTGGCAGGCCGCGTCCTCTCGGGCTTCGGCTTCGACGGGCGAAGCGACGAAGAGGGCCTTCTTGGAAGTACTGCCACCGACGCGTCCGGGGTCTTTCGCTTCGAGCACGTCCCGGCGGGAAACGTCCACATCGTGGCGCAGCGCGCGTCGACCTTCGAAGAGGGCGAGGCGCGCGGCGTGGTTCCCGAGGGCGGCGAGGCGCGGCTCCAGCTCGTGCTGCCCGGAGGCGGCGGGACCGTCACCGGGCTCGTGATCGATGCCTTCGGCAACCCCGTCGCGGGAGCCGCCGTCGCGGGCGGCTTCACCCTCACGAACGCCGACGCGAGCGGTCGCTTCGAGATCCGGGGCCTTCCACGGGGAAGCGTCACGGTCTACGGCCAAGCCCTCGACTCTCCCGCCCTCGGCACCGTCCGCCTCACCACCACCGGGCCGGACGACCTCCAGGAAGTGGTGGTCACGCTCCAGCCGGTGGGGTCGATCGTCGGCACGCTGTTCGAGGCCGACGGGGTGACGCCGATCGTCGCCCAGAAGGTGCAGCTCTGGCTCGGAGACCGCGGCGTCGCGGCCGAGGCCTTCACCGATCCGCAGGGAAACTACGCCTTCCGCAACTACCCCGTCGGGAAGTACTCGCTGCGCGCGATCCGCCGGAGCGACTTCGACGGAGGCATGGCGGAATCGGAGATCCGCTTCGCCGGAGACGTACGCGACGTCGACGTTCGCTTCCGCGGCCTCGGCGAGATCAGCGGGCGCGTCGTCCAGAGCAACGGGACACCGGCGATCGCCGACCTCATCGTGACGCACAAGGTCTGGCGGATCCTCACCGACGCGAGCGGGCTCCCGGTCGACAACCGAGCGCTCGCCCTCCAGATCCTCGCCCAGTACGCGCAGATCCCGGGGCTCGGAGACTTCGTCTCCCGGACGATCTCCGAGAACGGCCTCGATCAGCCGGCGAACGAATACTTCATGCTCGCCGACGAGAGCGCGCACCTGCGAAGCGACGAGCTCGGGCCGGGCGGCGAGGTGACGGGACGCTTCCGCTTCAGCGACAAGGTGGCAGGGGGGCCGTTCACGGTGGCGGCCTTCGGTCCGTTCCTCGCGCCGGCCGTCGTGAAGGGAGAGATCCCGAGAACGCCGGATCCCAGCGAGCGCCTCGTCGACGTCGGCGACATCGTGATCGAGCCGGCGACCGGGGCCGTCCGCGGCACCGTGTACATGCCCGACGGCATGACACCGGTGGGAGAGAACGTCGCCGTCCGGCTGCGGTCCCTCGACAACAGCGGGTCGGTCCCCTCGGCCGGCGGAACGGTGACGCAGCCGGTGCTCCCCGAGATCGAGGTCGTGACCGACCCCGACGGCCGCTTCGAGTTCCCGCTCGTGCTGCGCGGGGCCTTCGTCCTCACCGCGGACACCGGAGCGCCGCCTCCGGAGATCCGCGCGACGTCGCCCGCCGAGATGCAGACCGAGCGGTTCGAGGACGAGGATGGCAACCGTCTCCTCAACGTCAGACTCTTCGGCGACGCGCGCGGCGCGGTTCCGCTCCTCGAGTTCGGCGAGTTCATGACGGCGGACGTCCGCCTTCGCGACGTCGCCGGCGCGCGGGTGCGGGTGGTGGCCGCCGACGGCGCGACGCCGGTCGATGGCGCGCGGGTCGCGGTCTCGACCTCGTCGACCCTCGACACCGATCCGCTTGCCGCCTTCACCGACGCGAGCGGCGAGGTCACGTTCTTCCCGGTCATCGAGGGCTCCTTCTCGGTGTCGGTGAGCCTCGTGGGCGATCCGCGGCGCGGGTCGGCCAGCGGGTCTGTCCCCGAGAACGGGCCGAACGGCCTCGAGATCCCGATCACGGTCCAGCTCGGCGCCGTGACGACGGCGTCGGGACAGGTGATCGAGAGTGCGGTCTTCGGAAGCGTCGCCGGAACGGTCTTCCGCGCCGACGGGACGCGCCTCGACAACCCCGCGCAGGTGACGGTCATGAGTCAGGGGGCGCGAATCCTCGCAACGTCCGACTCGGAAGGCCGCTACCTCGCCGAGAACGTCCCCGGTGGCGCGTTCCGCGTAGACGTCTTCGAGCCGATGACGTCGCGGCGCGGATCGGCGACGGGAGCACTCATCACCGAAGGCCAGACCGTCGAGACGCCAGTGACGCTCGTCGGTCTCGGGACGGTCACCGGGTCGGTGCTGCGGAGTGACGGGTCTGCGAGCCTTCCGGGCGTCGACGTCGAGCTCGCCCCGTCGGGCGACTTCAGCGACCGGCTGGTCACGCGGACCGACGCGTCGGGCGTGTACGAGCTTCCGGGAGTTCCGCTCGGGCCCTACACGGTCCGGGCGCGCGACTTCCTCACCGGCCTCGCGGGTGAGGCCTCGGCGACGTTGCGCCGCGACGGCGACCTGGTCACGACCGACGTACGCCTCCAGCCGAGCGGCGGCATCACCGGCGTCGTCTACGGACCGGGGGTCGTCGTTGGGCCCAGCGGAGCACCGCTCCACCCCGATGGGTCGGCGTTCCCCGATGCGCCGCGCGCAGTGGGCGTCTCGGTCGAGATCCGCCGCGGCAAGACGCTCGTGCAGGCGGTGCAGACGGGCGGGGACGGCGGCTTCAGCTCGGGCGCCTTCCTCCCGACCGGCGACTACGATCTCGTCGCCCGATCGCAGATCTCCGAGGACGGTGCGGTCGCGAGCACGCGGATCCGCTTCGACGGCGAGATCGCCTTCGCAGCGCTGGCCCTCGCGGGGGTCGGGACGGTCGAGGGAGTCGTCCTCGACTCGCTCGGCACTTCGCCCGTCGCCGGCGCGTCGGTGACGTTCTCGAGCGAGAGCCACTTCGCGGCGGGCGCCCGTACGCGGATCACCGATGCCTCGGGACGCTTCGCCTTCGCCGACGTTCCGGTCGCGGGGTTCTCCCTCAGCGTGCGAACCAACCTGCAGGACCCGCAGCTCGGAGGCGCCGCGAACGGTGCCCTCCAGGCGGACGGCGACCTCGTCGCTTTCGAGGACGGCGACGCCGATCCCGACCACGAAGCGATCCGAATCCAGGCCGCGGGTGCGATCGAGGGGCGCGTCCTCCTCGCAGACGGGCTGACGCTCGCCGAGGGCGCCGTCGCGCTGCTCGAGCAGCAGCCGGGGGGGCTCCGTCTCTCGCGGGTTGCGAATGCGATGGGGGAGATCCTCTTCGAGGGGATCCCGCTCGGGAGCTACCGCCTCTCCGTGCGCGAGCCGGTCACCAACGGCGTCGCACTGCGCTTGGTCGCGCTCACCGTAAATGGCGAGGTCGCGAGCCTCGGCGACGTCCTGCTCGACGCCGAGGGGCCGAGCGTCGTCTCGACCGAGCCGGCCGAGTCGGCGTCTGGCGTCTCGCCCTCGGGCGAGATCGTCGTTCGATTCGACGAGCCGATCGACGCGGCGTCGGTGAGCGAGGAGACGTTCACGGTGCGCGCAGGTGGCGCCGTCGTACTGGGAGCGCGCTCGCTGCGCGACGGCGGGACGGCCCTCGCGTTCGTCCCCGCCGCGCCGCTGCCCGATCTCCAGCCCGTCGAGGTCACCGTACGCGCCGACCGCTTCGGCTTCGAGAACGAGCTGCTCGAAGCCGGCGTTCGTGACCTCGCTGGGCTCTCGCTCGCTGCCGACTTCACGTTCGCCTTCACCACCGGCGATGCGCAGCCGCCCCAGCTCGTCTCGGTCTCGCCGGGCGACGGCGCCAGCGAGGTCCACGTTGCCTCGGTGGTCCGCTTCGAGTTCTCCGAGCCGATCGCGAGGGACTCGGTCGCAGGCGTCTCGCTCACGCGAAGCGGCGGCGCCGAAGTCCCCGGCAGCCTTGGCGACGCGCCGATCCTCGGCGGGCGTGTCCTGGTATTTACCCCCGACGCGCTGCTGACCGTCAACGAGACCTACACCGCGCGGCTGCAGGGCCCCGTTCGCGACCTCTCGGGCAATCCGATGCCCGAGGCCGAGCTCACGACCCGCTTCGTGACGGTCGACACGCGGCCGCCGGAGCTGGCGTCGCTCGCGCTCGTCGCCGGATCGACCCTGGTCACGGGCCGGACCGTCCTTCTCGAAGCCTCCCTCGCGGGCGACGAGCCGGGCGCGCGGGTCGAGTTCTCGGTCGGCGGCGCGCTGCTCGGCGTTGCGACGAGCGCGCCCTTCACCCAGGCACTCGTGCTCTCGCCCGCCCTCGGAACGGCGGCGAGCGTTCGCGCCGTCGCGGTCGACTCCGTCGGAAACCGCAGCCCGCCGCGGGATCTCGCGCTCGCCATCTCGCCGAACCAGCCGCCGCAGGTGACGCTCGTCCGGCCCGCGAGCGGCCCCGTCTCCCAGGGCGACACGGTCACCGTGGAGGTCTCGGCCAGCGACGACGTCGGCCTCGCCGAGCTTCGCTTCGTTGCAAGCGACGGCGCCGTTGCGAGCGGCGCCAGCGCTGCGGCCGGAGGGAGCGCCGTCCGTCTCTTCAGCTTCCAGGTCCCGGAGAGCGCGCCGATCGGGTCGCTGATCCCGGTGCGCGCGGCGGCGACCGATTCGCTCGGCGTCGCCGGGCAGTCGGCGACGGCGCTGCTCGAGGTCGGCGACCAGCTCGCGCCGGTGGTTACGATCGGAAGCCCGCCGCCGGGAGCGAGCGTCTCGCCCGGGAGCACGCTCACCGTTCTCGTACGCGGCGACGACGCGAGTGGCGTTTCGTCGCTGCGGCTCACCAGCGACGCGCTCGGCTTCGACGAGACGCGGAGCTTCTCGCCGCCGGCGCCCGCTGCCCAGGCGAGCTTCACGGTTCCGGTGGCTTCCGACGCCCCGGCGGGGAGCCTCAATCTCGTCGCGCGTGCCGTGGACGTGGCGGGCAACGAATCGACCCGGATCGGTGTGGTTCGCATCGCCGACGTCCGTGCGCCGACGGTGCGTCTTGCGACCGGGAGCGGATCGCTGCTCGCCGAGCCTGGCGCGGCAGTAGAGATCGACGTCGCGGCCGACGACGACGCGGGAGTCGTGAGGATCGACCTCGCGCCCGCCGGCCAGGCCGTCCAGACGCGGACGATCGCGCCGACCCGCACCGCCCGCGAACGCTTCACCCTGGTGGTGCCGGAGTCGCTCGCGCTCGGCGCGACGCTCGAAGTCGCTGCGACCGCCTTCGACGCCGCCGGCAACGCGGGAGCGGCAGCGCCGCTCGTGCTGACTGCGGCAGACCTCAGTCCGCCGGAGCTCACCATCGCCGAGCCGGCGGAGGGCGGCCTGGTGCGGCCGGGCGAGGCCTTCGAAGTCCGGGTCGTGGCCCGCGACCGGACCGGTGTAGCCGCGCTGGCGCTTGTGGCGACCGGCGCGGCGAGCGCCAGCGAGACGTGGGCTTCCGTTCCGCCGCCGCTCGCCGTCGACGAGCGCTTCTCGGTCGCGGTCCCGCCGGGCGCGCAAGCTGGTGAGGTGGTGGCCCTCGCCGTGGTGGCCAGGGACACCGGCGGGCGGGAGACGACGGTCACGCGAGCGCTTCGCGTAGCCGACATCGTACGCCCGGCAGTGGTCGCCGTGGATCCGCCGGACGGCGCCACCGATGTCGATCCGTCGGCAGTCCTTCGGGTCACGTTCGACGAGCCCGTCGCGCGGGCGAGCGTGACGGCCGAGACGATCTCGCTCGCCTGCGGCGAGGGAGCGGTTGCCGCGTCGCTCTCCTTCGCGAGCGCCGACACGCTCGTCGTCCTCACCCCGGCCGCACCGCTTCGCGAAGGCGATTTGTGTACGGCTGTGGTCACGACGGGAGTCCGCGACGCTGCGGGCAACGCCCTCGCTTCCCCCGTCGTGTCGAGCTTCTCGGTGTACGGCGGCGACAGGGAGTCGCCCAATGTCGTCATGATCATTCCGGGAGGAGGCGCCGCAGAGGTGCCGCTCGGGACGGCCGTGATGATCGCCTTCGACGAGCCGATCGCTCCCGCGAGCGTCACGCCCGAGAGCATCTGGCTCGAGGCGCCGGGCGGCGGGGTCGTGGCGGCAACGCGGACGCTCGACGAGACCGTCACCGTAGTCCGGCTGACGCCGCTGGCGCCGCTCGAGCCGAGGACGGTGTACACCGTGCGGATCGGCACCGGGGTCACCGACCTCGCAGGCAACGCGCTGGAAATGCCGATCGCGAGCAGCTTCACGACCGAGGGACCCGACGTGGTGGGACCGCGCCTCGTCGAGCTGCTCCCGGCCGACGGCGCGGGCGGCGTGTCGGTTCGCCCGCTGGTTCGCGCGTGCTTCGACGAGGTTCTCGATCCGGCGAGCTTCGGGGCCGGATCGTCGTCGGTCCTGCGTGTTCTCGACTACGCGGTGGGAGGGGCGGCGCTCGCGGGGTCGCTCGCGGCGAGCGACGACGGGCGCTGCGTCGCGCTCACCCTCGACGCGCCGCTCGGCTTCGAGCAGAGCTACGCGGCCGAGCTTCGAGGGACGCTGCGCGGCGCCGATGGCAACCCTGTCACCGGCGAGTCGGGAGAGACCTTCGAGACGCGGACCCATACGTTCGCGACGGGAAGCTTTGCGATCACGCAGCCGGCCGCCGGAGCGGCGCTCATCGAGCAGCGCGCAGTCACGATCGAGGCGAGCGGCAGCGCAGCCCTCGGGATCGCCCGGGTCGTCTTCAGCGTGAACGGGGAGGCGCTCCCGGCCGTGACGGCGGCTCCCTTCCGGAGGGCGATCACCGCGCCCCGCGCGGCCGAGGCGCCGACCCTCGACGATCCTCGCCACGGCCTTCGATGCAGCGGGCGCCGAGCTGGCGACCGACGCCGTAACGGTCCCGGTGGTGGTGGGACTTCGCTTCGAGCGGCCGATCACCGGGGTGCCGCTCGGCGAGACGGGCGCCCTTCGCGTCGTCGCATCGAGCCCGCCGCTCTCCGACGTGCCGATCGCGATCGAGGTCCACGATGCGTCGATCGTCGGGCTCCCGGCGTCGGTCGTGTTCCCCGCCGGCGCGCGCGAACTTTCGATCCCGGCCGCGGGACTCACCGAGGGCGCCACCGCCGTCGTAGCGACGTCGAGCCACGGCAGCACCTCGACGATTGCGGTGGTGAGCGAATCGCTGCCGATCAGCCCCGGCGCGCCGGTGCTCGCGGCACCGCAGGGCGTTCTGGTCCGCACGTTCCCGTCGGCGGGCGAGGTGATCCTCCCGCCCGGCGCGATCCGGACGGTGCGGCTGCGCCTCCTCGATACACCCGCGGCCAGCGCGATGCCCGTCGAGGTGGTGAGCCGCGATCCTGCCATCGCAGCGATCGGCGCTGCGGTGAGCGTCGCCGCCGGCGAGACGAGCGCGCTGGTGACGCTCGTCGCCGGAGCGCCGGGGGAGACGCGCCTCACGCTTCGCATCGGTGAGGAGGGCCGTGAGCTGCGGGTCGTGGTGGGAGCGCTTGCTCCCGACCACACGGCCCCGATCCTCGCGCTGCCGGTGGGTGCGCTGGTGCTGTCGCTGCCGTCGCTCGGCGACGTGATCGTCGCCCCCGGCGGGACGCGCAGCGTGGTGCTTCGGATCTTCGATGCGCCGGTTTCGCAGGCGACGGCGCTGGTCGTTTCGAGCAGCGACCCGGCGGTGGCGGCGGTGACGCAGGCGGTGGTGGTGCCGGCCGGCTCGGTGACGGCGACGTTCCCGATCGATGCGGGGCTCGCTGGCGAGGCGCTCCTCGTGATCCGGCCCGCGGGAGACCTCCGGACGGGCCGCGAGCTGCGGGTGATCGTGGGGACGCCCGATCCCGGCGAGCTCCCGCCGATCCTCGCGCCGCCGGTGGGCGCCCTGGTGCTGTCGCTGCCGTCGCTCGGCGACGTGATCGTCGCGCCGGGCGGGACGCGCAGCGTGGTGCTTCGGGTCTTCGATGCGCCGGTTTCGCAGGCGACGGCGCTGGTCGTTTCGAGCAGCAACCCGGCGGTGGCGGCGGTGACGCAGGCGGTGGTGGTCCCGGCTGGGTCGACGACGGCGACGCTCCCGATCGACGCGGGCGCTGCCGGCGAGGCGCTCCTCGTGATCCGGCCCGCGGGAGACCTGCGGACGGGCAGCGAGCTACGCGTGGTGGTGGGGACTCCCGAGGCCGGCGAGACGCCGCCGATCCTCGCGCCGCCGGTGGGAGCCCTGGTGCTGTCGCTGCCGTCGCTGGGTGACGTGATCGTGGCGCCGGGCGGGACTCGGAGCGTGGTGCTTCGGCTCTTCGATGCGCCGGTTTCGCAGGCGACGGCGCTGGTCGTCACGAGCAGCAACCCGGCGGTGGCGGCGGTGACGCAGGCGGTAGTGGTCCCGGCCGGGTCGACGACGGCGACGCTCCCGATCGATGCGAGCGCTGCCGGCGAGGCGCTTCTCGTGATCCGGCCCGCGGGTGACCTCCGGACGGGCCACGAGCTGCGGGTCGTGGTGGGAACGCCAGCGCCTGGCGAGACGCCGCCGATCCTGGCGCCGCCGGTGGGCGCCGCTGTTCTCGAGCCGGGAACGCTCGCGACGGTCTACGTCGATCCCGGGGGCACCCGCACGTTCGTCCTCGACCTCCTGGCCTTCCCGTCGCTCATCGACCTGCCGGTCACCGCCGAGAGCCGCTCTCCGGCAGTGGCGAGCGTCACGCCGCAGGTCCAGACGCTGCCCGTCGGCGAGCGCAAGGTCGCGTTCGCGGTGACGGCCCAAGGGAGTGATGGCGACGAGACGATCATCGACATCGTGTACGGCGCGGAGCGCAGGACGCTCCTCGTAGTCGTAGGGGTGCCGGCGGCCGGCCGGCGGCCGGAGGCGCTGGCGCCGCCGGTAGGGATCGAGGTGCCTGCCCCTTGAGGGCGGCTCGAGAACGCTCGAAGGAGAGAGTCATGACGAGACGACGAACGGCGAAGATGCGGAGCGGTTGGCTTGCGGGATCGGCCGTCGCCATCGGGGCGGCGCTGCTGCTCGGCGGCGAGGGCGCGAAGGCGCAGGCGACCGCAGACTTCTGCGGCTGCGCGGGGAGCCCGGAGAGCCTCGGGAGCTTCAACGCGAACGATCCCGCCACGTGGCCTGCGGGGACGGTCGACATCAACAACTGGTGCAGCCCGCACATCCGGATCCCGGTTCCCGAGAGTGGTGTCATGGTCTTCGACAGCTTCACGGTGTCGAACCGGAGCACCGGCTGCGGGACCCTCAACGCCACCGTGAGCTTCGTTCCCAACGCGGCGAACACCCCCGTGACGCTGCTCATCCGGGGCAATCTCACTGTTGGGGATAGCGACTTGCTCTCGGTGCGTGGGTCGGGAGGCTCGGATGGGTCGTCCGGCTCGAACGGTGTCGGCGGCCTGGGAGGGCCGGGGGGCTTCGCCGGCGGCGACGGCGCCTACCAGCTCTCGAACCTCGCCAGCAATGGCGGCGCCGGGGTCGGGCCCGGCGGAGGCGCGGGCAGCATCGCCGAGGGGCGCGTCCGTGCGGGCGGCGGAAGCTTCTTCGGGGTTCCCGAGCTGCGTCCCCTGGTGGGAGGCTCGGGGGGAGGCGGCGGCCACTCGCTCACGAACGCCGGGGGCTGCTCAGGTGCCGGCGGAGGAGGAGGCGGCGGCGCGCTTCTGATCGCCGCCAACGGCACCGTGCGAATCGATGGCACGGTGTCTGCGAACGGCGGCGCCGGCGGGACCCGCGCGGGAGGGAGCTGCAGCAGCAACGGCGCAGGCGGGAGCGGCGGCGCGATCCGGATCCTCGCGTCGGCGATCACCGGCGGTGGCGCGATCGAGGCCGTCGGGGCCGGCGGTGGCCCAGAATGGAGCGAACTCAACGATCGCGGCAACGGCGGCGGGTCAGGCCGGATCCGGCTCGAGGCGATCACCAACTCGTTTGCGGTGAACGGGACGAACCCGGTCGCCGTTCGGGCGCCGGCTCCCGGGCCCCTCGCGAACCCGATCACCCCTACGGTGACGATCACCGGCGTCGACGGCAAGGCGACGCCCGTGAGCCCGGTCGGGCACCGCGGCCAGATCGACCTCCTCGTCGACTCGCCTGGTTCCATCCAGATCGACCTCGCGACCACCGACGTTCCGGCGGGAACCGACGTCGAGGTGACCGCCAAGCCGAAGATCGGCCGCGCGCCGGTCAGCCAGCGGGTCACCCTCGCGCCGTCGGCGTGCAGCGGCGGGGCGTGTACGGCGGCGGTGGTCTTCGAGCTCGACCCGGGCGGATACATCCTCGAGGCGCGCGCGACGTTCGAGGCGCCGTGAGCCTTCGTGCGCGCCGCCGTCTCCGCCCGGCCCGCTCGACGAAACCGCGCCCGACCCGAGTTCCAAGGACGGGAGGGACGGGATCTGAAGCAGGGGCTCGACGAGGCTCGAGGCAGATCCCGCCCCAGACGAAACCATGCACTCCTTCGGACCCTCTGCCGCCGGATGCTGTAAACTTGGGTGAATGCCTCTCCTTCGCGTTCTCGCAGCGCTCAGCGTTTCTCTCGCCGTCGCTTGCACGGCGAACGTCGACGAGGCCCGCTACGCCGTCGGCGACGAAGGGGCGGCGACATTCCACAACGGGTCGGACGTCACCGCCTGGCTCGGCGGATGCAGCGTGTTCGGGTTCCAGAAGCTGGAGCCGGCGGGATGGGTGGACGGCGGGTGGCCCGTCGTGTGTCTGTGGGAGGGGCTTGCGCAGCCCGTCGGCGCGCATGCGTCGCGCCAGGATCGCTTCCAGGTGCCCGCAGAGCCGGGGATCTGGCGACTCCGATACGCGACGGGGCTGGATTGCGCGGCGGATCGTCCGCTCTCGGCGCAGAGCTGCCAGGCCCTGGGCGATGTCGTGACGCCGACGTTCGAAGTGGTGGAGCCGTGTGACGCGGCGGCGTGCGGACCGCCGCTCGGAATGCCGAACTGGCTGTGCGCGGATGGGAGGGTCGCGGGACCGACCGATCGCTGCCTGCGCGATCTCGCGAGCGGGCGGTGTGGATGGGAGATCCGCAGCTGCCGGTAGTGCCCTGGGCAGGCGCTCATTCGAGGCGCGGGCAAGGCATCTCCCGATCGTGCGCGCCGTCTTCCATCGCGAAGGGCAGGGAGACTCGCACCGACGCGACGACCGCGAGCGAAGCCGGGTCATGACGAGCGTCGATCGCAGGGCCTCCGAATGGATCTTCGGGCGGGGAAGCTCAGGATCGAAGGGCATGGACGGCGGCAGCCAGGTTCCGATCAACTCCGTCGCCCGCGCCCTCGCCGTCATTGGGGACCGCTGGACCCAGCTGATCCTGCGCGAGGCCTTTCTCGGCGCAAAGCGTTTCGAGGAGTACAGGGATCGCACGCGTGCTGCCCGCAGCACGCTGACGAAACGGCTGCGGAGTCTGGAAGAGAACGGCCTGCTGCGCCGCGTTCCCTACCAGAAGGCGCCGCGCCGCTGGGAGTACCACCTGACGGACGAGGGCCTCGGCCTCTACCCGGTGGTGGTCATGATCTGGAAGTGGGAGACGCGCTGGGGACCGGCGCATGGGCGTCTGCCGCGTGCTCTGGTTCGGCGGTCATGCGGGCACCAGACGGTTCCGGTTCTCCGATGCATCCACTGCAGGGAAGAAATCGCGCTGCACGATTGCCGCTTCGAAGAGGGTCCCGGAGCGGGCTTCGAAGCGGCACCGTTGGGGCGGCTGTCGCGCCGCCTCAACAGCAGCTCGCGTCTTGCAGACGAGGACGGCGAGATCTTCGAGGCCACCGACCTGCTCGGGGATCGATGGAGTGGTCTCGTCCTGTCCTGCCAGTTCTTCGGGCTGCATCGCTTCGACGAGCTGCAGCAGTTCCTGGGCATCGCCAGCAACATCCTGACCGACCGCCTGAAGACCCTGGTTGCGAACGGCCTGCTGGAGCGGAAGCTCTACCAGGAGCGCCCGCCGCGGCACGACTACCGGCTGACTCGCAAGGGCCGGGAGACCTATCCCTTCGTGTTGGCACTCCTGCTCTGGGGCGATCGCTGGCTCGCCGGTGCGGACGGCCCCCCGTTGTGGGTGTACCACAAGGGCTGTGGCAAGCGACTCGGCGCGGTGGTCTCCTGCGGCAGCTGCGGCGGCGTTCTCGAGCCGCACGACGTCAGCTCCGTCGTCGGCGCGGACGCGACGCCCGCCCGCGGCTGATCGCTGGCACAACGAGACTGACGACCGTATGTTCCGGGCTGTTGCCACCGAGACGGTGTCCGATGCTCACATCCCCCGCACACACCATCGAAGCCATGCGGCGCCGCGGCCTGTGGGCGGAGACCCGGATCACCGACCTCTTCTCCCGCAATGCCGAGCGCCACGCGGACTGGACGGCGCTGGTCGATGCGCCCAACCGTCCGTCGTTCACGGATGGAGCGCCGCGACGCCTCACTTATCGGGAGTTGGCTGCGCAGGTGGACCGGCTGGCGTGCCGGCTGCTCTCTCTCGGGATCGCGAACGACGACATCCTGCTGGTTCAGCTCCCGAACGTCTCCGAGCTGGTCGTCAGCCTCCTCGCCGCCTGGAAGATCGGTGCCGTCGTGAGTCCCGTGGTGGTGCAGTTCCGAGAGCACGAACTCGGACACATCCTCGAGCTTCTGCGTCCGAAGGCTTTCGTCACGTGCTCGAATCTGAAGGGCTTCGACGGGGCGCAGCTGGCCGAGCGCTGCCGCGGCGAGCTCGGCTACCGCGTGCTCGTGTGGGGCGAGCAGGTCGACGGATCCCACGTCTCGCTCGACCCCCTTCTCGAGCAGGAGGGTCCGGCCGGCACGTCCGCCGCTGCCGACCTCGAGACCCACCTCCGGCGCACGTCCATCTGCGCCGACGACGTCGCCACCATCTGCTGGACCTCGGGCACCGAAGGCGTTCCCAAGGGCGTGCCGCGCAGCCACAATCACTGGATCGCCATCGGTCACGGGACCCACGACGCCATCGACGTTCGCCCGGGCGAGGTCCTGCTGAATCCATTTCCCCTGGTCAACATGGCGAGCATCGGGGGCCTCTTCATGAGCTGGCTGCAAGCGGCCGGGCGACTCGTGCTCCACCACCCGCTGGATCTGGGTGTCTTCCTGCGACAGATCGCGGAAGAACACGTCCAGCACACGGTGGCGCCTCCGGCCCTGCTGAACATGATCCTCCAGAACGAGCAGCTGCGAGCGAGCGCCGACTTCGCGTCTCTTCGAACCATCTCTTCCGGATCGGCGCCTCTCTCTCCCTGGATGGTGCAGCGCTATGCCAGCGAGTTCGGCATCGAAGTCGTGAACCTGTTCGGCTCGAACGAGGGCATGGCCCTGATCAGCGGGCCTGGCGACGTTGCGGATCCGGAGCGCCGGGCGAGCCTCTTCCCGCGCTTCGGGCGCCCCGAGTTCTCGTGGAAGAATCGCGTGTCGGCGCATATCGAGACGAAGCTGTGCGATCCCGAGAGTGGCGAGGAGATCGTCGAGCCCGGTCGCGCCGGGGAGATGCTGATCCGAGGGGCCACGGTCTTCGACGGCTACTTCCGTTCCGCGGAACTCGATGCGAAGGCGTTCAGCGACGACGGCTTCTTCCGAACCGGCGATCTCTTCGAGATCGCGGGTCCGGGCGAAGAGGCCGCGTTCTATCGATTCGTCGGCCGGCTGGGGCAGCGCATCATCCGCGGTGGCATGAACATCTCGGCCGAGGAGATCGAAGCGGTGCTCGGTGGCCACCCGAAGCTCGCAGAGGTCGCCGTGGTCGGGGTTCCAGACGCGACCATGGGCGAACGGGTCTGCGCCGTGGTCGTACCAAAGCCCGGGCAGAGCGTCGCACTCGGCGAGATCGTTCGCTACCTGAAAGAGCAGGGCGTCGCCGTCTTCAAGTTTCCCGAGCACCTGCGCGTCGTCGGCCGGCTGCCGCGCAACCCGATGAACAAGATCGTGCGGCGGGAGCTGCGAGAGCTCGCGATGGCCGCCGATCCGACGACCCTCTGAAGCAGGCACGTGCGCTCGCGAAGGGCGGGCGTCTTCCATCAACCCGGAGAACAGGCGGATCCATGAACCCCATCTTCGACCTCACGGGCAAGGTCGCCATCATCACCGGCTCGAGCCGCGGCATCGGGCGCGCCATTGCCGAGAACATGGCGCGCTGCGGCGCTCGGGTCGTCATCAGCAGCCGAAAGCAGGCCGCCTGCGACGCGGTGGCGGCTGCGATTCGCGATGAAGGCGGGCAGGCGATATCGCAGGCGGCCAGCATCGCGAGCCGCGAGCAGCTGGAGGCGCTGGTCGCGCGCGCCCGAAGCGAATGGGGCCGGGTGGACATCCTGGTCTGCAACGCCGCCACCAACCCCTACTACGGACCTCTCCACGGGCTGAGCGACGAGATGTTCGACAAGATGATGCACAACAACGTGCGCAGCAATCTGTGGCTGTGCAACATGGTCCTGCCGGAGATGGCCAAGCGCCGGGACGGCGTCGTGATCGTGATCTCGAGTATTGGTGGCCTTCGGGGCAACAGCACGCTGGGCGCCTACGGCATCACCAAGGCCGCGGACATGGCGCTCGTGCGCAATCTGGCGGTCGAGTGGGGATCGAGCAACATCCGCGCGGTCTGCATCGCGCCGGGCCTGATCAAGACGGATTTTGCGCGAGCCCTGTGGGAGAATCCCGAGCTGCTGTCCCACACGCACAAGATGACGCCGCTGGCACGCATCGGGACGCCGGACGAGATCGGCGGCCTGGCGGCGTGCCTCGCTTCGCGCGCGGGGGCCTTCCTCACCGGCGAGGTGATCGTCGTGGACGGCGGCATGTCGATCTCCCAGGGCACCTGATCGCGAGCCGGGCGCTCGCGCGCCCGGGCATCACGCGGAGCGCGCAGCCAGCTCCCAGGCGGCGTCCGCCGCGATGGTGAAGAGCTCGCCGTAGACGTGGGCGCGCTCCGAGCTGGCGTTGCCCTGCAGCGATCGTGCGTAGACGCCCTGCATGATCGCGGCCGTCCGGTACAGGCTGAAGACCACGAAGAAGCGCCAATCGGAGACCGAATCCGATCCCCGCCGGCGGCAGTAGGCCTCGACGTACGCGGTCTCGCCGGGAATCCCGAGGGCCGGGAGGTCTGTGCCCCGGAAGCCCCGGGCGGGGCCGTCGTTCGTGGGCAGGTGGTAGAGCATGCAGTTGTAGGCGAGATCCCCGATCGGGTTGCCAAGGGTGGACAGCTCCCAGTCCAGCACCCCGATGATCCGTGGCTCCCTCGCGTGGACGACGAGGTTCTGCAGGCGGTAGTCGCCGTGGACGATGCTGACGCATTCGTCGGCGGGCGCATGCGCGGCGAGCCACGCCTCGACCTTCTCCATGCTCGGGTCGTCGCCGGTCCTGGAGGCCGCGTACTGCCGGCTCCAGCGCGCCAGCTGACGCGCGACGTAGTTCTCGGTGCGGCCGTAGTCGGCAAGGCCCGCCGCCTTCCAGTCGACTGCGTGGAGCCGAGCGAGGGTTTCGTTCATGGCGTCGTAGACGGCCGCGCGCTCGGCAGGTTGCATCCCCGGCAGGAGAGGATCCCGGTAGACGCGGCCCGCCAGGTATTCCATCACGTAGAACGGGGTGCCGATGATCGAGGGGTCTGCGCAGAAGTGGAAGGCTCGCGGCACCGGGACGTCGCTGTCCGCGAGCGTGCGCAAGATTCGGAACTCGCGGTCAACGGCGTGGGCGGACGGCAGCAACCGGCCCGGCGGCTGCTTGCGCAGCACCAGGTCGCCGGAAGCACCCGAGAGCAGGAAGGTGGGATTCGACTGGCCCCCCTCGAACTGACGCACGCGGAGCGGGCCTTCGAAGCCGGCGAGCTGCGCGCGCAGGTGGCGCTCGAGCGCCGCTTCGTCGAAGCGGTGGCGCTCGGAAACCGGTCCGATCTCGTGTTCGCCCGCCACCGCGCCAAGCCTCTCGCGTTGAATTCGAACCTAGCCGAGATCACTTGCATTGCAAGACTCTCCGGGATAGCGTGGTCGCCGGTGCCAGCGGCGGGATGTTCCCCGGCCGTTCCCAAGGGAGAACCGAACATGGCAGACGCGCGTACCGACGTGGCGATCATCGGTGCCGGGGTCGCGGGCATGGCAGCGGCGACCCTGCTGGCCAAGGACTTCGGCAAGCGGGTGGTCGTTCTCGAGCAGGCCCCCTTCATCGGCGGGCGCACCTTCTCCGTCGTCGGCAAGGGAAACAAGGTCGAGGTCGACGGCATCGAGATGGGACCCGCGGAGTTCCGCAAGGCGCTTGGTCACGCGCGCTGCATGCTCGGCAAGTGCACACCCGACCTCGAGACGATCTTCGAGCGGGGCCTGCTGGACGGCTGGACCTTCGAAGGCGGCGGCCACGGTCTCTTCTGGGGCAACCGCAGCCGCGTGACCTGCCTGCTGAAGCACTTCGGCACCGACGTCGAGCTGCCGCTCAACGAGGGCTTCGGCTTCGTCGAGTGGGAGGGCGAGGGCAAGCCAGGCAAGGCCTACCAGGTCGGCAAGGGCGAGCCCTACCCGTGGATGAGCAAGGAGGGCTTCGCCAAGACCATGGCGGCCCTCCGCGCCATGGGGACGGTGACCTTCGAGGACATGGCCAAGCTGATGACGACGCCGCTGCAGGGCTGGCTCGAGGCCCAGGGTCTGCACCCGGAGGCCTACGCCTACATCAAGGTGCTCGCCGCCTCGCAGACCGCCCAAGCCGAGCCCGAGATGACGCCGGCCGGCGACTTCCTGGGCTACATGGCGATCGCCCGCGACATCGGCATGAACCTCGTGAAGGGCTCCGTGGCAACGGCGGCCGCACCCGGACCGATCGCCATCCCGCTGGCGATGGAGAAGGTGCTGCTGGAGCACGGCGGCGAGGTTCGCCGCGGCACGCCGGTGCGAAGCGTCCTCGTCGAAGATGGCCGGGTTCGCGGTGTGGTGATCGAGAGCGGCGGCCAGCGCGAGACGATCCTCGCCGACCGCGTGATCTGCACGATTCCGCCGAAGTACATCTTCAGCGTGCTGCCCCGGCAGCACTTCCCGGCCGAATGGGTCGATCTGCTCGAGAAGAAGTTCTGGGGCGCGGGGCTGCTGACGGGCTGGGGCGTGCTGAAGCGCAGCGTCTGGCAGGACATCGGACTAAAGCCCAGCAGCTTCATCTACATGCCGGCCATCATTCGCGAGGGCTACATCGGTGCCGTCGACATGGTCATGACCGAGTTCACCGCCTACGGGAAGGGAAACGCCGGGCGCGGACCGGCGGGCAAGCACGACTTCATCTTCTCGACGGCGCTCACCGACGGGGAGATGAGGGACTCCGCCAAGGTGAGCAAGGTGATCGAGACCTGCGAGGGCTGGGCGCGGGCCACGTTCCCCACCTGGGACGAGGACCTGGAGCTCATGATCTGGACGCCGTCGCCCGAGGCCTACGGGCTGTGGCGGCCGATCGGGGAGCAGCGGCCGGACGTGGAGTCGCCGCACGTGAGCGGCCTCTACTTCGCCGGCGATCAGTACGGCAGGCGGCTCTGGGGTGGCGGCGTCGACGGGGCCGCGCTGTCGGGTGTCCTGTGCGTCGACAAGATGATGGGGACCCACAGAGAGGAAGACATCTTCCCGCCGTACCATCGGGGGCTTCCGGCGCTGGAGTCGTGAAGCCCGCGCGTCCGGGTCAGCGGTCGAATGCGGGCAGCTCGAGCGCTGCCCGATACTCCCGCTCGAGACGGCGCACGATCGCGGCGGTCGATTCGATCTTCTTCACCGATCCGACGCCCTGCCCGGCGGACCAGACGTGCTTCCAGGCCTTGATCCGCTCCTGGGAGCCGGTCAGATCCATCTTGGACTTGCTGCCCAGGTCGTCGGGGTCCAGGCCGACGTTCTCGATGCTGCGGCGCATGTAGCTGGCGTTGCCGCCGGTGAAGACGTTCGTGACCACCAGATCCTCGATGCTCGAGTCGACCACCATCTGGCGGTACGCGTCGCTCGCCAGGCTCTCCTCGGCGGCGATGAAGGCGGTTCCCATGTAGGCGAAGTCGGCGCCCAGGACCTCTGCGGCCCGGATGGCGCGCCCGTCGCCGATGCTGCCGGCGAGCACGATCGCGCCGTCGAAGAACTCACGCACCGCCGGCACGAAGGAGAAGCCGGCCATCGTTCCCGTGTGGCCTCCCGCTCCTGCCGCCACCAGCACCAGCGCGTCGGCACCGAGCGCGGCGGCCCGGCGCGCGAATGCAACGCTGTTCACGTCGGCGAAGACCAGGCCCCCGTAGCCGTGCACGACTTCGATCACTGCGGCGGGGCTCCCCAGCGCCGTGATCACCACGGGAGGCCGGTGGCGCGCCACCAGCGCGAGCTCTTCTCGCAGCCGATCGTAGGAGCTGTGCACCACCATGTTGGCGGCCCAGGGCGCGATCTTCCGTCCGGGGTTCGTCTCGCGCAGTGCGGTGATTTCGCGGTCGATCTGCGACATCCACGCGTCGAGGACCTCGATCGTGCGGGCGTTCGGGAAGGGGAAGGATCCCATCACGCCCTCGCGGCAGGCGGCCACCACCAGCTCGGGTCCGGACACCAGAAACATCGGCGCGACGATCAGCGGGAGCGTCAGTTGGCGCTTCAGGGCCTGCACGCCGGCCGCCGCGCTCCCGGAATTGCCGTGGGATGAAGCCGGGGCCACGTCTTCTCCCGTCCCGACTAGCCCGCCAGACCCAGGCGGTTGGCGATGTTGTTCTTCTGCATGTCCGACGAACCGCCGACGATGGGCATTCCGAGCAGGTCGCGCACGTGCCGCTCCATGTCGTAGCCCTCGGAGAGCCCGTAGGCGCCGAGCACGCGCTGGCAGGTGAGAGCGATCTGCAGGGCGGTGTCGCCGACGAAGAGCTTGGCCATCGAGGTCTCGACACTGCACGGCTTGCCGACCTGGGCCAGCCAGGCGGCGCGATACAGCATGAGCCGGCACGCTTCCAGGCGGGTGCGCGCTTCCGCGAGCGAGTGCCGCACGGCCTGATGTCCGCTGATGGGTCGTCCGAACTGCCGCCGCTCCTGCGCGTACTGCCAGGCGTCTTCCACGGCGGCTTGGGCGATGCCGAAGGTGACGGCGGTGATCTCGAGTTTTTCGGCGTCGAGCGCGGGGCCCACCAGCATGGGCCAGCCACGGTTCCAGCCCGCCTCGCCGCCCACGAGATTCTCGATCGGGACCTCCACGCCTTCGAAGATCACGTCGCTCGAGAGCGTGTAGCGGAGGTTCATGTGATCGATCGGATGGATGCTGACTCCGGGAGCGTCGGGAGGGATCAGCACGAAGGAGAGGTTCTCGTAGCGCGGTGCGTCGGCGTCGCTGCGGGCGAGGCAGTAGATGTAATCGGCGAAGTCCGCTCCGGTGCACCAGCGTTTGAAGCCGTCGACGACGAGCTTCTTTCCGTCGCCCGAGCGCCGGACCTTCGTGCGCACACTCGCGAGGTCCCCTCCGACCTCGGGCTCCGACAGGCCGTAGGCGAAGCGCAGCTCGCCGCGCGCCAGACGGGGCAATAGCGAGCGCTTCTGCTCCTCCGAGCCATTCTCGGAGATGTTCATGCCGCCGTAGAACGCGCAGTGGATGAAGTGTCCGGCTGCGAAGCTGCCCCGGCGGCACAGCTCCTCGATGATGGCCACCGCCGCGACGAGATCCCGCCCCTGTCCGCCGTAGGCCTCGTCCACCGTGACGCCGCAGACGCCGAGGGCGGCCAGCTTCTCGAAGAGCTCGGGCGGCGTGCGGTGCTCCCGGTCCCACGCGCGCACGCGATCCCGGGGCATTTCCTGCTCGACGAAGCGGCGCAGGGTGTGGCGCAGCGCGCTGATGTGCTCCGGCTCTTCTGCGAAGTTCACGGGCCTACCGGCGCCTCCGGTCCTCGATCGGGGCGACCCTAGCGATGCGGGTCTTGCTATGCAAGCATTGAAAGCTGCGCAAGCTGTGCGCGCTGATGCACCGCCGGCGCAAGGCACGGAGAGCCATGCCTCACACCGCAAAGCCTGTTCTCGACGGCGAGACGTACCAGACGCTCGGCTTCGAACGGCTCGGCTCCATCCTGCGGGTGACGCTCCAGCATCCTGGCAACGAGCTCAATGCGGTGGACGGCCTGCTGCATGGCGAGCTCACCCGCTTCTTCCGCGAGCTCAAGCAGGAAGAGGAGGCGCGGGCCGTCGTCCTCACCGCGCGGGGCCGGGCCTTCAGCGCAGGGGGAAGCTTCGATTGGTTTCCCGAGCTGCAGGACTTCGCCGCCCTCGACCATCTGCGCCGTGATGCCAAGCAGCTGATCTGGGACCTGCTCGATGTCGAGATTCCGGTCGTTGCGGCCGTCAACGGCGCCGCCGTCGGGCTCGGGGCATCGCTGGCGCTGCTGTGTGACGTGATCTTCATGGCGGACACGGCGACGCTGGCCGACCCCCACGTCCGCGTGGGCATCGCCGCAGGAGACGGCGGGACCCTGATCTGGCCGCTCGTTCTCGGCCCGGCACGGGCCAAGCAGTATCTGCTCACGGGCGATGCGCTGACGGCGGCCGAGGCCGAGCGCCTGGGTCTGGTGAACGCGGTCGTCCCCGCGGCCGAGCTCCAGGACGCGGCACTCGCCTTCGCACGCCGGCTGGCAGACGGCGCGCCCATGGCCCTGCGTTACACGAAACAGGCCGTCAACGCGGGCATCAAGGCAGCGGCGGGTCTCAGCTTCGATGTCGCCACGGCGCTCGAGATCGCCACCCTCCGGAGCGAAGACCACCGCGAGGCCCTCGCTGCGATTCGGGAGAAGCGTCCCCCGGTCTTTCGAGGCCGCTGATCGTTTACGCTGCACTGCGCGAACTCCGGGTTCTCGAGCACGCGCCGCGGAGTTCAGCGCGCGAGGCCGAGCCTCGTTTCGTAGAGCTGCACGTGCACGCTCCACATGCGAAGGAACATCTCCGGGTAGAGATCGTCGCGGAGACTGACGAAGCCCCAGTTGTCGTCCTCGCCGTCGAAGCGGCCGGTCACCGGCTGGTCCGCCCACTCGAACCAGTGGAGCCCGACGACGAAGGGCCTCGAGACCGCGGCGCGCGCGTAGCGCTCGTAGGCATCGGCGCGCTCGGTCTGCGTCGGAAGAATCGGGTAGACGGGGGGCCAGCTGTTGGGAAGCCCCGCGTCGGCGGCGCGGTAGCCGAACTCGCCGATCAGTACGGGCTTTCCCGTCAGTCGGTGCATCTCGTCGAGGTCGTCCAAGAGGTTTGGCGCAGGGATGAACCCCGCGCTCTGCGCGAGGATCTGCGTAGCGGCGTGCCAGCCCGGCGTCCACTCGTAGGCGTTGATGCTCAGCACGTCGACGAAGCGCGCGGCCGCGAGCACGACCTCCGGCGCCGCCTCGTAGGCGATGTACCGATCGCCGAGGATGAGGATCTGGGGATCGACGGTGCGAAGCGCGTCGTGGACGACCCGGTAGTAGCGCTCGGCCACGAGCGCGCGGAACGCAGTCCGGTCGGCTTTCGCGGCGCCCGAGTCTCCCATCCAGTTGGTGCTCAGCGCATCGAGCGCCTGGATCTCGCCAAAGCTCCCGAGCGACGCGCCCCACGCGGCGTTGAACGCAGCCACGTCGCCGGCGTAGCGTTCCTCGAAGAATGCCTGCAGGGCGACCTTGCCCGGTGCGCCGGCGGGGAGGCGCAGGAAGCCGTCGACGAAGGGGAGGGGCTGTTTCAGGTTCGGAGCCCAGGCCAGCTCGTTGTCGCTGAAGACGCCGATGCAGTACGGGTCCGCCGCGCACGCCGTCGCTCCCTGCGCATGCGCGTCGGCGCCGGTCACGAAGTCGGGTGCGAAGTAGTCGCGCAGCGCGGGCACCGGCCCGCCGCCCGTCCCCGGGATCGCTGGCGCGGCCCCGGAGAAACCCATGATCTGCGTGTACGGGAAGCGCCCGCGGAATCGGCCGAGCTCGCTCCACGCGCCGACGGTGTTGACTCCCGCCAGGTCCATTCGCCGCAGCGCTTCGTGGGCCCAGGCCTCTTCACTTCCCCAACGCGCGAGGATGTTCTCGTGATAGGGATAGCGCCCGGTCTTGGGCTCGTAATCCGTGTTCGAGCTCACGTGGTTGATGCCGGCCGAGAAGAACGGGCGGCCATCGGGCGTCACGAACCACCAGACGCCGTCCACCTGCTCGACCCGGAAGCGGCCCGTGGCCGCGAGCATGAGACCCGCGCCGCCGCGGTACGGCCCTCCGTCGGCGAACCAGCACGAGCCCGCGCCGAGCAAGAGCAACGCCAGCGGTACGAGCAGCGCCATCCATCTCCGCATCCGCATCCCGATCGAACTCCGTGCGCGCATTCCCTTCACTCCATCCGTCCGCGAGCGGCTTGGCGTCACGGGGCCAGCGCAGACGGCCCGGGAGCGCCGAAGAATCCCGCCCGCAGGATCGCCAGGTCGCCAAAGTTGACGGCTCCGTTGCCGTCGAGGTCCGCCGCGAGGCCGACGCCGGTCTGGAAGAAGGCGGCCTTCATCAGCGCGAGGTCCGTGAAGTTCACGAGGCCGCTCCCGTCGAGGTCCGCATCGCAGGCGTTTCCGTAGCCATCGCCGTCGGTGTCGCGCTGGGTGAGCGCGGCGACTCCCGGAACGAGCGGGCCGTTCGGAGTGTCGAGGCAGTTGTCGGTGGCGTCGGCCTCGCCGTCGGCGTCCCGGTCGGGCGGCGCGAGGTCGCAGCCGAGACTCCACACCTGATCCGGCGCCAGCAGCCCCGTCGGGTAGACCGAACTCGTGCCGCCGATGCTGACGAGCGCCGCCTGCATCGGGTCGTAGACCAGGGCATGGGAGTGGACCGGCTCGGGCGCATCGAGAGCGGACGGCGTGATCTCGCGCCACGCGGCGCCGTCCCACTCCCAGGCGTCGGCGAGGGCCGCGCCACCGCTCTCCGGCGTCGTTCCGTTCGTCAGCACGACGCGGCCACGCGCGGCGTCGTATGCCATGGCGTGGGCGAATCGGGGCGGCGGCCCCGCGACCGGCCGCTCGGTCCAGGCGCTCCCGTCCCACTCCCAGGTGTCGCCGAGGGCCTCACCGTTCGTCGCGAGCCCGCCGAAGAGGACGGTCTTTCTGCGAGCGGCGTCGTACGCGACCGCGTGGCGCGAACGGGGCGAAGGGCCGGTGCTGGCTGCGCTCGTCCACGCGCTGCCATCCCATTCCCAGGTATCGCCGAGGCTCCCGCCCGGGCCGGAGCCGCCGAAGAGGACGACGCGCCGGCGCCGCAGGTCGAAGGCGGCGGCGGTGTCCATCCGGGGTGACGGGCCCGAGGGGGCGAGCGCGCTCCAGCTCGTCCCATCGAAGGCCCAGGTGTCTCCGGCGAAGCCCGCCGGCGAGAGGCCGCCGAAGAGGACGACCCGCCGGCCGTCGAAGGCCATGGCGGGGCCGATCCGCTGCGGCGCATCGGTCGCTGCGAGGCGCATCGCCGTCCCGTCCAGCTCGTGGGTGTCGCCGGAGGCGAATCCGCCGTCGATCGAGAAGCCGCCGGCGATCACCGTCCGCCGCCGGATCGCGTCGAAGGCTGCGCCGTGCTGGAAGCGCCCGGCGCGCCGCAGGTCCTGCGCGAGCGTCCATGCGTCTTCGTTCCATTCCCAGGTATCGGTGGTGCGGTCGAGCTCGTCGAAGCGCGCGCCGGTCGCGAGGACGACGCGGCCGCGGGCCGAGTCGGTTGCGAGGACGTGGCCCCCCCGCGGATCGGGCCCGGGCGCGATCCACTGCGTCCAGGTTCCGCCGTCCCAGGCCCAGGTGTCACCGAAGAGTGTCGATCCGTCGAAGCCGCCGAAGAGCAGCGTTCGCCCGCTGCCAGGATCGAAGGCGAGCGCCGCGTCGCTGCGGGGCGGCGGCCCGGTGGTGGTGGCGGGCGTCCACTGGTCGCCGTCCCACTCCCAGGTGTCGCCGAGGGCTGCGCCGCCGGCGAGGCCGCCGAAGAGGACGAGGCGCTCGCGCAGGGGGTCGGAGGCGAGCGACGAGAAGGCGCGGGCGCCCGGGCCCGAGTTGGCGACTGGGGTCCAGGAAGCGCCATCCCATTCCCAGGTGTCTTCCAGCTCGCCCCACGCCCCAACGCCGCCGAACAGGACGACCCGCTGCTGATGGACGTCCCACGCCATCGCGTGGGCGGTCCGGGGCTCGGGACCTCCCTCGGCAGCGAGGGTCCACGCCGCTCCGTCCCACTCCCAGGTGTCGCCGAGCGTCGCTCCGCCCGATCGCCCGCCGAAGAGAACGACCCGGCCGCGGGCGGCGTCGTAGGCCACCGCGTGGAGGACCCGCGGCGCAGGACCGGTGGTGGCGAGGCGGCGCCACGCCAGCCCGTTCCAGCCCCAGGTATCTCCCGTGACCTCCCCCAAGGACGGGAAGCCGCCGAAGAGGACGACCTCGGCGTGCGCCGCATCGTACGCCGCCGCCGCGTCGAAGCGTGTTCCGACGTAGGCCCGGGTCCACTCCGGGGTACAGGTCGCCGCGTCGGGATCGCCGGCGGCGGGGATGCACCCCGCCGCCGCGAGCCCTGCGGCGCACACCCACGCCCGAAGCGCGGCCGACGCTCTGGCGTGAGCGGTCACGGCATCAGGCGCGCTCGAAGAGCGACGCCAGACCCTGCCCACCCCCGATGCACATGGTGACGATCCCGTAGCGCTTGCCGCGGCGCTTCAGCTCGCGCAGCAGCGTTCGCCGTGAGGCGCGACCCCGTCATTCCGAACGGGTGGCCGATCGAGATCGACCCGCCGTTCACGTTCAGCTTCTCGTTCGGGATCTCGAGGACGCGCTGTACCTGCAGCACCTGCGATGCGAAGGCCTCGTTCAGCTCGACGAGGTCGATGTCGTTCATGGTGAGGCCGTGCTTCTTGAGCAGCTTCGGCACCGCATAGATCGGGCCGATTCCCATCTCGTCGGGCTGGCAGCCCGCGACGGCGGTTCCGCGGTAGATGCCGAGCGGCGTGAGGCCGAGCTGCTTCGCGCGGTCGGACGACATCACCAGCGTCGCCGACGCTCCGTCGGAGAGCTGCGACGCGTTGCCCGCCGTGACGCGTGCCGCCCTCCTTTTTGAAGGCCGGCTGCAGCTTTGCCAGACCCTCGAGGGTGGTATCGGGGCGGTTGCACTCGTCGCGGTCGGCGACGAAGTCCTCCTCGTAGGGCGTCTCGCCCTTCTTCTCGACCTTGCGGCGGACCTTCATCGGAGCGATCTCCTCGGCGATCCACCCCGCCTGCTGCGCCTTCGCGTAGCGCTGCTGGCTCTGGAGCGCGTAGCGGTCCTGGTCCTCGCGCGAGACCTTGTAGCGCTCGGCGACGACCTCGGCGGTGACGCCCATGGGGAAGTAGAGGCCCGGGAAGCGGTTCTTCGCCGCCTCGTTCACGATGCGGGTCGTGTTCTGGGTGCCGTCCTGCATCATCGTGATGGTCTCGACGCCGGCGCCGATGGCGATCTCGACGCCTTCGTGAAGGATCGCATGGGCGGCCATCATGATCGCCTGGGAGCCCGACGAGCAGAAGCGGTTCACGGTGGTGGCGGCGACGGTGACGGGAAGGCCGGCGGCCATTGCGGCGATGCGCGACGTGTTCATCCCTTGGCAGCCTTCGGGCATTCCGCACCCGGTGATGACGTCGCCGATCTCCTCGGGGTCGACCTTCGGGCTGCGCTCGAGGAGCGCGCGGAACGTGTGGGCGAGCTGATCGACCGGCGGGGTCAGGTTGAACGAGCCGCGATGGGCCTTGGTCAGTGCGGTGCGGACGCTGTCGACGATGACGACTTCACGAGCCATGGGGGTCCTCCTGGGCTGCTTCCGGGGCGGCCGCCGCGGAACGTCCGCGGAGGATACACCCGATGCGCCCCGCCGAGCCCGGAAGGGGCCGGTGGGCGCCCGGTCAGTACCTGGTTGACGGCCATGAAAGTATCTTTATAATACTTCGTCAATGGCCGAGCAGGAAGCCGGCAAGATTCCCGCAGGATCCATCGCACGGCCCGTGCGGCCGCTGCCGGTGCGCGACGAGGGCGGGGCTCCGGTCATCCCGCGACCGGTCGAGGTCTTCGATCCGGTGGCGCGGGCCCTCGACCGCGTGGGCGACCGCTGGACGCTGGTGCTGGTCCGGCACCTGCTCGCCGCGCCGCGGGGCTTCCAGGAGCTGCGGGTACGGACGGGGATCGCGCCGAGGGTCCTGTCAGGGCGCCTGCGCGAGTTGGTGGCGGCCGACCTCGTGACGCCGGTGGCCGAGGGGTCGCGGTCGGTCTACGCGCTCACCGCCCGCGGGAGGACCCTCGAGCCGATCATCGCCGCGGTGGCGCGCTGGTGGGTCGAGCACGCCATGGGCGAGCCCGGCGCCACGCCGGGGCAGTTCACCGAGACGTCGGCGCAGTCGATCCTCGAGTCGCTGCCGTTCCTGCTGCGCCACGAGCGGGCGCGCGGGATCGGCCTCGTCTTCGAGATCCGCCTCACGGGAGCGGGTGGCGGTGTCTGGGCCGTCCGCATCGCCGACGGCGAGTGCAGCGTCGAGCCGGGCTTCGCCGACCGCGCCGACGTCCGGTACACCGCCGACGCGCGCGCGTGGTGCGCGGTCGCCCTCGGCCGGCTCGACCCGCGCGAGGCCGTGCGGATGGGGGCCCTCACCAAGGAGGGCAGACCCGAGGCGCTCGACCACTTCTTCTTTCAGGTGGGACGGCCCGCCCAGCCCGATCCGCTTCCCGAAGAACGTCCCCACCGGGCGGACCCCCCGACCCGGAAGCGAAGGAGAACCCCATGATCTCGTTCGGACCGACGGAAGAGCAGGAGCTCGTGCGCGAGACGCTGCGCGAGTTCGCCCAGAAGGAGATCCGCCCGCTGGCGCGCGAGTGCGACGAGGCGGGAGCGATCCCCGACTCGATCCTCGACGCCGCATGGAGTCTCGGGCTCACGGCGACCCAGATTCCCGAGACCCATGGTGGTGGCGGCGAGGCGCGGTCGCCGATCACCAACGTGCTTGCCCTCGAGGAGCTGGCGTGGGGAGACCCGGCGCTGGCGCTGGCCATCGTCTCGCCGTCGAGCTTCGCGCTCCCGATCCTCGACATGGGGACCGACGAGCAGAAGAAGACCTACCTCCCGCTGTTCACCGGTGAGCGCTTCCACGCCGCCTCGCTGGCGCTCGCCGAGCCGAGCCCGGCCTTCGACGCGCTCGAGCTGCGGACGACGGCCGAGCCCAAGGGCGACCGCTTCCTCGTCTCCGGTCGCAAGTCGTTCGTCGCCCTCGGCGACCGCGCGAGCCACTTCCTGGTGGTGGCGCGTGCGAGCGGCGGGGAGGGCTTCGCGGGAGTCGATGCCTTCATCGTTCCGCGCGACGCGAAGGGGCTCGAGATCTCGGGCCCGGAGAAGAACCTCGGCCTGCGCGGTCTCCCGACGGCGTCGCTGCAGCTCGACCGGGTCGAAGTGCCCGCGGCGAGCCGGCTCGGCGGAGAAGCCGGAATCGATGCGAAGCGGCTCCTGGCGTCGGCGCGGACCGGTCTCGCGGCGACGATGCTCGGCCTCTCCCGCGCGGTGATGGACTATGCCGTTCCCTACGCCAAGGACCGGATCGCCTTCGGTGAGGCGATCGCGCGGCGCCAGACCGTCGCGTTCTGGCTCGCCGACATGCGCATCGAGATCGACGCCCAGCGCTGGCTCACCTGGCAGGCGGCGTCGGCCCTCGAGCGCGGAAGCGACGCGACGCGCACGGCCCACCTGGCGCGCTCCTACGCGGCGGAGGCCTCGATGAAGATTGCAGACGACGGCCTCCAGGTGCTCGGTGGGCACGGCTTCATCCGCGAGCATCCGGTCGAGCTCTGGTACCGGGCGGCTCGCACCCTCGGCGTGCTCGAAGGCACGGTCGCGGTCTAGACCCACGAGAATCCACGGGAGAACCCCCATGATCGACTTCGAACTCACGCAGAACGACCGGAAGGTCCTCGATCACGTCCGCCGCGAGGCGCTCGTCGCACGCACCTACGCGCGGCACTACGACGAGCACGAGCACGAGTTCCCGCCCGACACGCTTCCCGAGGCGAAGGATTTCGCCGACACCATGTCGCTGTTCGGCGGCAGGACGGCCGACGACACCGGGATGGGAGTGATCTCGCTGCTCATGGCCATGGGCCAGACCTGGGGCGACTACTCGGTTCGTATGCGGCGCGGGAAGGGCGGTCTCGGCAACGCCGCGCTCCGCGCAGCCGGGACCCCCGAGCAGCAGGAGAAGTGGGGCAACCACACCCTCGCGATGGCCATCACCGAGCCGGGCTGCGGCTCCGACTCCGCCGGCGTGCAGTGCACCGCCGTACTCGATGGCGACGAGTGGGTGATCAACGGCGAGAAGATCTTCGTCACGACCGGCTGCCGCGCCGACGGCGTCGTCGTCTGGGCGACGATCGACAAGACCGCGGGCCGTGCCGGCATCAAGAGCTTCCTGATCGAGAAGGGAGCGCCCGGCTTCGTCGTCGCCCACAAGGAGAAGAAGCTCGGGATCCGCGCCGACGACACCGCGGCCTACGTGTTCCAGAACTGCCGGATCCCGCGCGGCAACCTGCTGGGCGGCGACGAGTCGATCCCCCGACAGGGGTCGGGCGGCTTCCGCGGCGTGATGAAGACCTTCAACATGACGCGGCCGGGTGTCGCAGCGATCGGCCTCGGGATGGCCGAGGCGGCGCTCGACTTCACCCGCGAGGAGCTCGAGAAGGCGGGCGTCGAGATCGCCTACGGCCCCGGGATCCACGGGCAGTCGGCTGCGGCGCAGAAGTTCCTGCGCCTCGAGGCGCAGTTCGAGGCCGCGAAGCTGACGACGCTCCACGCGGCCTGGCTCGGCGACGAGCGCAAGCCGAACAACGACGAGGCGTCGATCTGCAAGGCCAAGGCGGGCGCGGTGGTTCGCGAGATCACCCAGGGCTGCATCGAGCTGCTCGGCCCGATGGGAATCTCGCGGGATCACCTGCTCGAGAAGTGGTTCCGCGACGTTCGCATCACCGACATCTACGAGGGAACCGGCCAGATCCAGCGCCTCATCCTGGCGCGATCGATCCTCGGCTACACGAGCAAGGAGCTGAAGTAGCGCCTGCGCAGGGCGTCGCCGGCGGGGGCAGCGCGCGCTGCCCAAGCGGACGTGTCCACGAGGATCAACGCCGGGTTCTCTCCAGATCGAGATCGAGGCGAACTCGCCCCCTGAGAGCGCGCAGGGCGGGGCGGCGTGCCTGGCGGTCCAGCGCCTCGAGGCCGGCGACGATGGTGTCGGTGATTCCCCGGCCGGTGATCGTTCGGGCTCGCCGCAGCGTTGCGGCCGGAACACTGACGGTGACCTTCGTCTTGACTTCGCCCATGACGCCAGCATACGGAATGGCAAGAGCTGGCCAGAGACCTGGTAGGAGCAACCAGTCGACCCAACTGGGGACATGTGGCGTCGCCGATCCTCACGCCGCCGGCGGTGACACGGCGAACACGTCGAGGATGGTGTGCGCGTTCTCGAGGACGCGCTCGGGGCGGACGCCGACCGACGGCGGGTAGAAGAGTGGGTCGGCGGTGAGCCCCTCCCACTGGGCGAGCCGGTCTCGCGCCTCGTCCGGCGTACAGGCGATCGCGATCTCGTCGACGAGATCGTCGGGGACCGCCTCCGCCAGCGCACGGAGGTCGAACGACCGGAAGGCCGCGCGGCACGCGTCGCCGACGTGGCGCAGTCCGTGCAGGTCGAGGACCGAGTGGTAGAGCTCGGTCGTGTAGTAGAAGCCGATCTGTCCCTTCGCCTCGCGGAGCGCCTGCTCGCGCGTCTCGGCGATCGAGCACAGGACATACGGGGCGAGGACGCACGAGCCCGCCGCCCGGCCGGCCTCCGCCTCGCCGGCGCGGATCCCGGGAAGGGTCACCTCGCGGTGCCAGCGCCGCGTCGCGATCGGGTGGCCGACGAGGCCATCGGCGACGAGGCCGGCGGCGCGGATCATCCCCCGGTTCACCGCGGCGATCCAGATCGGGATCTGCTCCCGGGGCGCCCCGGGCCGGGAGTAGAGCGGGACCTTCAGCTTCCAGAACTCGCCGTCGAAGCGGAGGCCGCCGCCTTTCTGCGCTGCGAAGGCGGCGCGGAGCAGGCGGACCAGCTCCGCCATGCGCACCGCGGGCGCCGAGAACGGCACGCCGTACCAGTCTTCGTTCATTCGCCGCGTTCCGCTGCCGAGCCCCAGCACCATTCGGCCGCCCGAGAGCTCGTCGAGATCCATCGCCGCGCTGGCGTGGAGCAGCGGGCTCCGTGTGAAGGCGTTCGCGATCCCGGTTCCGATGCGGATGCGCCGGGTCGCCTGTGCGATGGCGCCGAGGGCGACGAAGCCGTGGCGGTTGAAGAACTCGATGCTGAAGACCGAATCGAAGCCGGCCTCCTCCGCCCGCTGGGCGAGCGCGACGTCGCCGCGCGCACTGCCGCTCACCAGGATCAGTCCGTTTCGCACGATCACTCCTCTCCGATTCGCTCGTCCGGGTTCGTCGATGCGGCGCCACCCTGCGGCGCGGAGGCCTCGGACCCGACGAGCCGCGCCTTGGACGCGCGCTTCGTCGTCGGGAACGGCCGCACGAGCGACTCCGTTCGCGAAGGTGAGACATTACGCTAAGACTCCGCCCGCCGGCGCCAGGCCGGATCCGGCGACGTCGGGGCGCTGGCGCGAAGCGGCTCGAAGGCCGCGTGCGAGAGCCCGCGGGACGAAGGGAAGGAGTGAGTACCGATGCGGGCGATCGTCGTCGAGAAGCCGGGCGGCGAGGAGGCGATGCGGATCGGCGAGGTGCCGGCGCCGTCCCTCGGCGCGGGCGAGCTCCGGATCCGTGTCGCGGCTGCGGCGGTGAACCGTGCAGACCTCTTGCAGCGGCAGGGGCTCTATCCGCCGCCGGCGGGGGCGTCGCCGACCCTCGGACTCGAGTGCGCCGGGACGGTGGCGGAGGTCGGCGAGGGCGTGTCGGGCTGGCGCGCCGGCGAGCGGGCGATGGCGCTCCTCACCGGAGGTGGCTACGCGGAGGAGGTCGTCGTCCCGGCCGTGTGCGCCATGAAGGTTCCCGAGCGGCTCTCGCTGGAGGAGGCCGCTGCCGTTCCCGAGGTGTTCCTCACGGTCTTCCTCAACGTATTCCAGCTCGGCACGCTACCGGCGGCGGGCTGGGCCTTGGTGCACGGCGGGGGGAGCGGGATCGGGACGGCGGCGATCCAGATGGTGAAGGTCGCCGGCGGGCGGATCGTCGTGACGGCGGGGTCCGACGAGAAGTGCCGCCGGTGCCTCGCCCTCGGCGCCGACTCGGCCGTGAACTACCGGACGGACGACTTCGCCGCGGCGGCGAGGTCGGCGACGGGCGGCGCGGGCGTCGACGTGGTCCTCGATTCCATCGGCGCGCCGTACTTGGCGAAGAACCTCGCGAGCCTCGCCGCCGGCGGCCGGCTGGTGCTGATCGGACTCATGGGCGGTGCGAAGGCCGAGATCGGCCTCGGGGAGCTGCTGATCCGCAGGCTGTCGATCATCGGCTCGACGCTCCGGTCGCGGCCGACGGCGGAGAAGGCGGCACTCGTGGGGGCCTTCGTCGAGCGCTTCGGCGCGGCGCTCGACGACGGCCGGCTCCGGCCGGTGGTCGACCGCGTCGTTCCCCTGGCCGATGCGGCGGCGGCCCACCGGGCCATGAAGGCCAGCGACCACTTCGGGAAGATCGTCCTCTCGGTGGCCTGACGGCCGCCACCCATGCGGCTACCCTGCCGCCTCCCGAATCGGACCCACACCACCCGAACCAAGGAGTGAGAACCGTTGGCCGAGATCCAGCGTACGCTTTCGATCGTGAAGCCCGATGCCACCGCGAAGGGAGCCTCCGGCGAGATCCTCCGCCGCTTCCAGGCGGCAGGGCTCCGGGTGATCGGCCTCAAGATGGCGCACCTCACCGAGCAGCAGGCGAGGGGCTTCTACGCGGTCCACAAGGAGCGGCCGTTCTATGGCGACCTGGTCGCGTTCATGACGTCGGGCCCCGTGGTGCTGAGCGTGCTCGAGGGCCCCGACGCGATCGCGCGAAACCGGGAGCTGATGGGGCCGACGGATTCGAAGAAGGCTGCACCGGGGACGATCCGGGGCGACTTCGGCACGGACATCGAGCGCAACGCGGTCCACGGCTCGGACGCACCGGAAACCGCTCGCGTCGAGATCGCGTACTTCTTCAGCGCGTTCGAGATCCAGGCGCCGGTCGAGGCGATTCCAGGCCGGGGGTGAGCCGGGAGCTGCGTCGTCAGGCGTATCCCCGCGCGATGAGCAGCAAGAGGCCGATGTAGGCGATCACGAGCCAGAGGCTCTGATTGCGGAGCGCGCGAGCCAAGAGATCCCCCCTTCCCTCGAGTCCCAGAGTCCGCGGCCGACCCCCCCCGGCTCGGCCCGTGACGCGACGTGTGCCATCGCCCATGTGGAGGATCGAGCGGCGCCGCGTGACACTTGAGTGATTAGCACGCTGCCGGTGCGCGTCATCGCGAAAATGTGTCGCGGCGGCGGTCATCGGCCGCGAAAGACGGGCGCACGCTTCTCGCGAACGGCGGCGATGCCCTCGGCGAGGTCGGTCGTCTCGTAGCATTCGGCCTGTCGGGCGGCCTCGAAGGCGAGCTGGTCGTCGAGGCCGACGTCGAAGGTCCGGGCGAGGGCGCGCTTCGCGCCGCGGACGGCTGCGGGAGCGCACGTTGCCAGCTCGCGGGCCAGGCCGATGGCGCGCTCGAGGGCATGGCCTGCGGGCGCGGCCTCGTTGACGAGGCCGATCCGCGCGGCCTCGGCGCCGTCGATGATCCGGCCCGTGTAGAGCAGCTCGGCGGCGCGCGACGCGCCGACCAGGCGCGGAAGCGTCCACGTCGCTCCCATTCCCGGGTGGATGCCGAGGCGGGTGAAGTTCAGCCCGAGCCGCGCGGTTTCGTCGGCGATCCGCAGGTCGCAGCCGAGGGCGACGCACAGGCCGGCGCCGATGGCGGCGCCGTTGAGGGCGGCGACGGTGGGGAAGGGGAGGTCGCGGACTGCAAGGAAGAGCCGGTAGAAGGCCTCCATCTCCTGCTGGTTCCGGACCCGCGCTGCGCCACCGGGCTCGGCCCGTCCAGCGGCTGCCTTGGACTCGATCATTCCCAGGTCGCCGCCGGCGGAGAACGCCCCTCCGGCACCGGTCAGGACGGCGGCGCGCACCGAGTTGTCTGTGGCGAGGCGAGCGACCTCGGCGGACAACGCCCGCCCCATGGCTTCGGTCATGGCGTTGCGCCGCGGCGGATCGCTGAGGGTGAGAACCACCACGTCGCCATCCCGGCGGGACAGAACGAGCGCGCTCGTCACGGGACTAGTCGGCGCTGCGCCGCAGGAACGCCGGCGCTTCGATGTCCTCCTCGTCGACCAGACGTCGCCCACGCTCCTTGTTTCGTCGCAAGAAGGCCGGGACGTCCATCTCGTCCTCGAACGGCGACATGAAGTCCTCGGGCCGGGCCAGCGCTTCGGCCATCGGCTCGGCGGCGGCCTGCGGCATCGGCCGCAGCGGCTCGGGAGCAGCCACCGGCACGGCCGGCTCCTCGAAGAGCTCCGACTGGGCCGTAGCCGTCACGCCCTCCGCCGGCCGCGGAGGCTCGCGCCGCAACGGCGTCACGTTGGAGACGTCGGCGGCGTCGAGATCGCGGTCGCGTCCGGAGTCTCGCCGCATGCGGCCGTCGTCGAGGCCGGTTGCGATCACCGTGACGCGCATCTCGCCCTCGGCGAGCCGCTCGTCGACGACGGCTCCGAAGATGATGTTCGCGTCCTCGTGGGCCGCCTCCTGGACGAGGGTCGCCGCCTCGTTGACCTCGAACAGCGTCATGTCGGAGCCGCCGGTGATGTTGATCAGGACTCCCCGCGCCCCCTCGATGGAGAGATCCTCGAGCAGCGGGCTCGAGATGGCCGACCGGGCTGCGTCGGCGGCGCGGGCGTCGCCGCGGCCGAGGCCGGTTCCCATCAGCGCCATTCCCATCTCGCTCATGATCGTCCGGACGTCTGCGAAGTCGAGGTTGATGAGGCCATGGACGGTGATGAGGTCGGAGATCCCCTTGACCGCGTTGTAGAGGACGTCGTCCGCCAGCCGGAAGGCGTCCTTCACGCTGGCGGACTTGCCCGCCAAGGCAAGGAGTCGGTGGTTCGGGATCGTGATCAGCGTGTCTACGACGCGGTGGAGCTCCTCGAGGCCGCGCTCGGCGTGGCGGCTGCGCACCTTGCCCTCGAACTGGAACGGCCGGGTGACGACCGCCACCGTGAGGGCACCGACCTCCCGCGCGATCTCGGCCACGATGGGCGCGCCACCGGTGCCGGTGCCGCCGCCGAGGCCGGCCGTGACGAAGACCATGTCGGTGCCGGTCAAGAGCTCGCGCAGGCGCTCCCGGGCCTCGAGCGCCGCGGCCCGCCCCTTCTCGGGATTCGCTCCGCACCCGAGCCCGCGGGTCACCTCGGGGCCGAGCTGGATCTTGACCGGCGCTCGGCTGTGCTGGAGGGCCTGGGCGTCGGTGTTTGCGACGATGAAGTCGACCCCGTCGAGGCCGGCCCGCATCATGGTGTTGAGGGCGTTGCTCCCGCCCCCGCCGACGCCGATGACCTTGATCGACGCCTGGAGGAGGGGGGTCTCGTCGAACTCGAGGAGGTCCGTCGTCTGTTCGTCGTCGGGCCCGAGCTCGAGCAGATCCGGCTGCCCGTGGCCGGATGAACCGGAAGACCCCTTGCGTCCGTGCGCCATGACTCCCCCCCTCGTTCGTCGGCGCGAAATCTAACACGAACCATGCGGTTTTGTGTCAGTCCCCGATCTATTCCTCGTCGGCGAAGAGCCAGTGCATCATCCGCTCCTTCACCCGGGAGAAGATCGATTCGTCCCGGATCCGGAACCGGCTCTGGGTCCGCCGCGTGTTCTGCGACTCGCCGTAGAGGACGAGCCCGACCCCGGTGGAGTACATGGGGCTCCGCACCACCTCCTGGAGACCCGTGACGTGGATGGGGGTTCCGAGTCGAACGGGGATCTCGAAGATCTCCTCCGCCAGCGCGGTCATGCCTTCGAGGGCCGAGCAGCCGCCGGTGAGGACCACGCCGGACGGAATGCGGTCGGCGAGCTTGGCCTTCTCGAGGTCCTGCCGCGCCAGGGAGAGGATCTCGTCGACCCGGGGCTCGATGATCTCGCACAGGATCTTCCGCGAGACCTCACGCGGTCGCCGCCCTCCGACGCTGGGGATCGTGAGGACGTCGTCGCTCGACAGGAACCGCGCTGCGGCGACGCCGAACTTCTTCTTGATGCGCTCGGCCTCCTCGGCCGGCGTCCGCAGCCCGACGGCGATGTCGTTGGAGATGTGCGCGCCGCCGAGAGCCAATACGGACGTGTGCTTGACCGCGCCTCCCGACAGGACCGCGATGTCGGTCGTCCCGCCGCCGATGTCGATCAGGCACACGCCGAGCTCACGCTCGTCGTCGGCCAGCACCGCGGCGCCGGATGCCAGGGGCTCGAGGATGATGTCGATGACGTTGAGCCCCGCCTTGTTGCAGCACTTGACGATGTTCTGGGCGCTGCTGACGGCGGCGGTCACGATGTGGATCTTGGCCTCGAGGCGAACGCCGCTCATTCCGCGCGGATCGCGAATCCCCTCCTGATCATCGACGATGTACTCCTGAGGGATCACGTGGAGGACCTCGCGATCCATCGGGATCGCGACGGCCTTGGCCGCGTCGAAGACGCGCTTGAGGTCCCCTTCGCGAACCTCGCGGTCCTTGACGGCGACGATGCCGTGGGAGTTGGAGCTGCGGATGTGTCCGCCGGAGATCCCGGCGTAGACCGACGAGATCTCGCAGTCGGTCATCAGCTCGGCTTCTTCGACGGCGGCCTTGATGCAGGAAACCGTGGCGTCGATGTCGACGACCATTCCTTTGCGCAGGCCCCTCGACGGATGCGTTCCCATGCCGATGATGTCGAGGCCGCGGTCCGAGCGCTCGGCGACGATCGCGCAGATCTTCGTCGTTCCGATGTCGAGCCCGACGACGACGCCTTCCTTCTCCCTGCGAGCCATGTCCTCTCCCCCCTCTCGAGAGGACCGCCAGCCTGCTACAGGCGGCGGCCCGGTTCCGATTTCGCGCCTTCCGGAAGCGCTCCCACCCCTGCGTGCTGCGCCGCTTCCGCCGGAGACGCGCTTCGCAGGACCGCACGATCGGCGAAGCGAAGGTCGATGACGGCGGCGGCCTGGGCCTCCGGTACACCAGCCCGCTGCAGCCGCTCGAGCCGCACCAGCTTCTCGCGCAGATCGCCATGCCCGAGGACCGCTCGTCCGCGGAGCCCCGGGACGAGGACCGAGACCCCTTCCAGGTCGGGCGCGGGCGCCACGCGGATCTCGGCGCCTGCGGCGAACGAAGTGGCCTGGAGCTCCACCGCCAGCGCGGCCCCCCGCGCGAGATCGGTCGAGAGTACGCTGGCACGGACGGGGTGCGGCGCCACCAGCCACGGCAGCACCTCGATGTCGGCGGGAGTGGCCGGCGCGAAGGGCAGGCCCGACGCGTCGACGAGCCAGGGCGCGCCTCCCTCCTCCGCCGCGACGGCGACGGGTTCGCGCTCGGTCACGGAGATCAGCACCAGCGACGGCGGAACACGAAGGACGCGTGCGCGCTCGACCCAGGGATGCGCTTCGACGAGTGCCTGCGCCGTCTCGGCATTGACGGCGAGAAGGCGCGTCCCTGCGACGAGCCCCGACGCGGAGACCAGCTCGGCCGTCCCGGCGCGCCGATTGCCCTCCACCGAGACGGTCTCGAGGGTGAATGCGCGATCGATCGCCGCCGGATCGAGAGGCCCGAGCCGTTCGGTACGAACGGCCCAGACAGCCAGCGCGGCCGTGCAGGCGACCGCGGCGGCGCCCGCGAGCGCCCACGTCCGGCGCCGCAGGCGCCGGCGGCGGACCGGCTCGCCTCCGCGCCGGCGTGCGTTCGGGTCGAGCCAGAGGTTCCGATCGCCCGCCGCCCGCTCGTGCTGCGGGCGCGCGCTCCTTCGCTCGCGCCTCATGCCGACCTCCCGATGATCCGCACCTCGGGCTCCAGCTCGATGCCGAAGCGCTGGTGCACCGTCTTCCGGGCGAGCTCCATCAGCGCCAGTACGTCGGCGGCCCGGGCGCCTGCGCGGTTGACGATGAAGTTCGCGTGGAGCGTCGAGATCTCGGCGCCGCCCTCCACCGCTCCCTTGAGCCCCGCCGCGTCGATGAGCCTCCCGGCGTAGTCTCCCGGCGGATTCTTGAAGACCGAGCCGCACGAGGGCAGGCCTTGGGGCTGGGTCCGGGCGCGCTGGCCCCGCAGGCGCTCGACCTCGGCGCGGACCGATGCCGGGTCCGCCGCTGTGACACGCAGGAGTGTCGATACGATGACGGCGCCGGGCTCGAGCCCGCCGAGGCCCCGGTAGTGCGGGTCGAGGTCGGCGGACGTCATCGCCTCGAGCCGGGTCCCGTCGTAGCTCGCCACCTCGGCCTCGATCAGGACGTCCTTCAGCTCGCGGCTGCCGATGCCGGCGTTCATCGCGGTCCAGCCCCCGATGCTGCCCGGGATGCCTGCGCCGAACTCGATCCCCGACAACCCGTGCTCGATGCAGAAGCGGGTGAGGGTTGCGTGGGAGACGCCAGCCTCTGCGCGCAGTGCGGAAGGCGGCTCGGGAGCGACCCGGCGCAAGCGGCCGAGGTGGATCGCGACGCCGTCGATTCCGCCGTCGAGGACGAGCGTGTTGAATCCCGCGCCGAGTACGTGACGCGGGAGGCCGGATCCGGCGCACAGCCGGAGCAGCCCCAGCAGCTCGTCACGGTCCGCCGGGCGGGCCAGTGCGTCGGCGGGCCCGCCGATCCGCAGGGCGGTGTGCCTGGCCAGCGGAACGCCGAACTCGATCCGCTCGCCGAGGAGATCCTCCAGCGCCTTGCGGAAACCGGCCGGGATCATCCCAGCCTCTCCTTCTCGCGGGCCTCGAGCAGGCGAAGCAGCCGCGGCCCGGCGGTGTGGACGTTCCCTGCGCCGAGGGTGACCACCAGGTCGCCCCGGCGCAGATCGTTTGCGATCGCCTCCGGCACCGCGCCGAGGTCGCCGACATAGCGGACGTCGCGGTGGCCGTGGGCGCGAACCGCGTCGGCGAGGGACCGCCCGTCGACGCCGGGGAGCCGGTCCTCGCCAGCGGCGTAGATCTCGGTGACGACGAGCACGTCGGCATCGATGAACGAGGTGGCGAAGTCGTCGAAGAGGTCTCGCGTCCGGGTGTAGCGGTGAGGCTGGAAGGTCACGACGATGCGGCCGGAGTGGACGCCGCGCGCGGCGGCGAGGGTCGCCCGGATCTCCGCCGGGTGGTGGCCGTAGTCGTCGACGACGCGAACGTCGGCCGCCACTCCCTTGGTTTCGAAGCGGCGCTCGATTCCGACGAACCCAGAGAGCGCCTCGGCCGCAACGTCGAACGGGACGTCGAGCTCGAGGGCGACGCACAACGTGGCGAGCGCGTTCGAGACGTTGTGCCTTCCCGGGAGCCGCAGATGGACGTTGCCGAGCTTCTCGCCGCGGTGGCGGACCCCGAACCGCATGCCCCAGCCCGAGGTCTCGACGTCGGTGGCGACGAAGTCGGCCTGATGCGCGAAACCATACGTCGTGATCCGCCGGTTCACGTAGGGCAGGATCGCCTGCACCCCCGGGTGGTCGAGGCACACGATCGAGGCGCCCCAGAACGGCACCCGGTTCGCGAACTCCGTGAAGGCGGCGCGGACGGCGTCGAAGCTCCCGTAGTGGTCGAGATGCTCGGGGTCGATGTTGGTCACGACGGCGATGACGGGCATGAGCCGCAGGAAGGAGCCGTCGCTCTCGTCGGCCTCCGCTACCAGGAACTCGCCGCGGCCGATCCGCGCGCCGGTGGGGTCGGTCCCCGGAGCGAGGACGCGGCCGCCGATCACCGCGGTCGGATCGAGCCCTGCGGCATCGAGTACGTGGGCGATCAGCGACGTGGTGGTCGTCTTTCCATGGGTCCCGGCGACGGCGATGCCGTGCTGGAGACGCATCAGCTCGGCGAGCATCTCGGCGCGCGGGATCACCGGGATCTTGCGCTGTTCGGCCTCGACCAGCTCGGGATTGTCGGCGCGTACCGCCGACGAGTAGACCACGACGTCGGCGCTTCCGACGTGCCCTGCGTCGTGGCCGATGGCGACGGGAACCCCGAGGTCGCGGAGCCGCTCCACGGTCGGACCCTCGCGGACGTCGGAGCCCGAGACGGCATAGCCCTGGTTGTGCAGCAGCTCCGCGAGACCGCACATCCCGATGCCGCCGATACCGACGAAGTGGACGCGCTGGATCCTGCGGAACATCCCTCTCACCCCCGACTGCACTCGGCCGACGCGCCGAGATCTTCACGTGCGAAGAAGCGTCGCGCACGCGTCGACGATGTCTTCGGCAGCGCGTGGCCGCGCGAGCTTCTGCGCACACTCACCCATGGCGCGTAGCCGCGGGGGGTCGGCCATCAGCGCGCCCAGCTCCTCCACCAACATCTTCGCATCGAATCGGGAAGATGGCAGGAGGCGCCCTGCACCCGCGGCGGCCAGCTCGCGGGCGTTGGCGCTCTGCTCGTCGTTGGCGGCGTAGGGATACGGGACGAGCAGAGCCGGCAGCCCGGCGAGGGCCAGCTCGGCCACGGTGAGGGCGCCGGAGCGGCAGAGGGCGACGTCGGCCCAGCGGTACCGGGCAGGCATGTCGGGCTCGAACGCGACGACCTCGGCACGTGCGCCGACGGCGGCGTAGGCCTTCTCGACGCGGTCGCGGTCGGCCTCGCCGGTCTGGTGGAAGATCTCGAGGCCGGAGCGGTCGAGGAGCGGCAGTGCCGCCATCGCGGCCTCGTTGATCTGCCGCGCCCCCTGGCTGCCACCGAATACGAGGAGCCGGAGCGGACGCTCCGGAGGGCGGCGGGCGGGGTTCTCGGCGAAGGCCTCGACCAGCGCACGGCGCAGCGGTACTCCCGAGACGGTGACGCGACCCGGCGCACCGCTGCGCTCGAAGACCGGTGCGGCCGCCGGGAATCCGACGAAGATGCGGGCTGCGAGACGGCCGGCGGCGCGGTTGGCGAGGCCCGGGACCGCGTCGGTGTTGACGAGGGCGATGGGGAGGCGCAGCGACGCGGCCGCGAGGACCGGCGCCACGGCGGCGTAGCCGCCGACGGAGACGACGATCTCGGCGCCGAAGCGCTGGAGTACGCGGCGGGCCGCGAGGGTCACCCGTGGAAGCCCGAGCCAGACCGCCGCGCGCTCGAAGCGGCTCCGGCCCTGGAGAGGCCGCGACGGGAGGGTTTCCAGCGCGAAGCCCGCCGCAGGAACCAGGCGCGTCTCGAGGCCTCGCTCGGTCCCGAGGAAGAGCACCTCGTCGCCACGCGCAGCGATCCGCTCGCCGAGGGCAAGGGCCGGGGTGACATGACCTCCGGTGCCGCCTCCGGCCACGACCCAGCGGCGTGCAGGAGAAATCGGCGTCACGTGCGCAGCAGCCCTCGTCTCTCGGCGCCCGCCACCTTGGGAGGTTCTGGCGCACCTTCGCGGCATCCGACTCCGAGGAGCAGGCCCACCGCCAGGGAGCAGACGACCATGCTCGACCGCCCGTAGGAGAGGAAGGGGAGGGCGATCCCCTTGGTGGGCAGCAATCCCGTCACGACCATTCCACTGACGCAGGCCGGGAGCGTGACCAGGAGCGTGAGGCCCGATGCCACGAGGAGCGCGAAGCGGTTGCGCGAACGGCGCGCGATCTCGATGCCCGTGAAGAGCAGGACGGCGAAGGCGCCCATCACCACGACGACGCCCACCAGGCCGAGCTCTTCCGCCACCATGGCCAGGATGAAATCCGTGTGCGCCTCGGGCAGGTAGTAGAG
This sequence comes from uncultured delta proteobacterium, assembly GCA_963710635.1. Lineage (GTDB taxonomy): Bacteria > Myxococcota_A > UBA9160 > UBA9160 > UBA9160 > MYXO. The sequence continues at coordinate 1,804,994 of CAVQAY010000004.1, read as the reverse complement.
CTTCTGGGAGCCCGCGCCGAGACCCGTTCCGAACAGTCCGCCGCGCCCGAAGGCCACGAACGACTGGACGAGCTGCCAGCCCTCGTCCTGCTGGCTCTCCCACGGTCGGAGGAATCCCGTGATCCGGCGGGCGGCGTAGGGCTTCGCCCAGACGTAGGCGGCGATCCCTGCGAGGCCTGCCATTCCCGGGAGGACGAACAGGCGAAGCGGCGCGCCCGCCAGGAGGACGAGGCAGCCGGTGAGGGCGAGGATCACGACGGCGCTTCCCATGTCGGGTTGGGCGAGCGCGAGCGCAGCCGGGACCAGCGCCAGCCCGGCAGGAACGGCAAGGGACCTCACTTCGAAGGTCGACCTTCCGGAGCTGCGGGACAGCACGGCCGAGACGGCGAGGACGGTCGCGAGCTTGGCGAACTCCGCCGGCTGGAAGCCTCCGAGACCTGGGATCGTGAGCCAGCGCTGTGCGCCGTTCACGCGTGTCCCGACGACGAGGGTGATCCCGAGCAGGAGGACCGTGATTGCCCAGAGCGGGATGGCGAGCCGCCGCAGGCGAGCAAGCGGTAGGCGGAACGCTACGAGGGCGAGGACGAGGCCTCCGGCGATGCCGCCGAGATGTCGCACCAGGTGCGGCGGCACCAGCGACTCCGGAGCGAAGTGTGCCGTCGTACTGTAGACCATGACGATCCCGATCGAGACCAGGAGCGCCACCGCCGCCAGTACGCCGCGGTGGATCGGCGCCCGAAGGCCGCTTCCCGACCGGACGGCGCGGGGATGTGCGAGGGCCGCGCCGAAACGGCCGCGATCACTGGGTTGCCTTCCCCAGGGCAGGTCGCCCGGGTCGAGCGGGTTCGGAGCGCGTGCGCTCATGCGGGGCTCACCTCCGGAAGGCTTTCGACGGCGGCGCGGAACCGCTCGCCGCGGTGCTCGTAGCTCCTGAACTGGTCGAAGCTCGCGCAGGCGGGCGAGAGCAGGACGACGTCGCCCGCCCGAGCCAGCTGGTCTGCGATCGCGACCGCGCGATCGATGTCGCCGGCCTCGTGGAGCGGCACGCTCCCGCCGAGGGCGGCAGCGATCTTGGGCGCCGCCTCGCCGATCAGCACCGCCGCCCGCACCCGTTCCTTTGCGAGCGGCGTCAGCGGGCGGAAATCGAGGCCCTTGTCCTTGCCGCCTGCGATCCAGACGATGGGCGCGTCGAAGCTCTCGAGGGAGCGGATCGCAGCGCCGACGTTGGTTCCCTTCGAGTCGTTCACCCACGTGACGCCCGCGCGCCGGCGGACGATCTCGGTACGGTGCGGAAGGCCCTGGAACGCGGGGAGGGCGCGGACCGCTCGCCGCAGGTCGGCTCCGGCGGCTTCCGCCGCCAGCAGCGCTGCCAGGAGATTCTCGCGGTTGTGGGATCCCGGGAGCGGGAAGTCGGCGAGGGAGATCCGAAACGCGCGCTCGCCGTCGCGCAGCAGCACCGCGCCCGCGTCGAGGCAGGCGCCGTCGGCGACGGCCTCGGTCTGGGAGAAGAGGCGAACGCGGCACGGCAGGTCGCGGCCGAGGGCGCGCGTCGCGGGATCGTCCACCGAGAGGACGGCGGTGTCGCCGGGACCGAGGTTCGCGAGGATCCGGGCCTTCGCCGCGGCGTAGCCTTCGAAGCTCCCGTGCCGGTCGAGGTGGTCGGGGGTGACGTTCAGGACGACGGCCACCTTCGGCCGGAAGCCCTCCGTCGTCTCGAGCTGGAACGAAGAGACCTCGAGGACGGCCACGTCGAGCGGGCGGCCGACGAGGCCGAGGGCCGGGCTTCCGATGTTCCCGGCCGCCTCCGCGCGGAGTCCTCCCGCGCGCAGGAGGGCTTCGACGAGGCGCGTCGTCGTCGACTTCCCGTTGGTCCCCGTGACCGCCACGATCGGCACCGGGAGCGCCCGCCAGGCGAGCTCGATGTCGCCCCAGACCCTGCGCGCACGGTCGCGATAGCGACTCGCCGGAACGCCCGGGCTCGGCACGACGAGGTCGAACCCCGCGGCATCGGGGAACGGCGCGCCTGCGCGACACGGCTGCGATCGTGCCGAGATCGCCGAGGTCGCCGAGGTCTTCGCGGCGGCGCTCGTCCGCCGCCACGACCTCGGCGCCGAGACCTGCGCAGAAACGCGCCGCGCTCCGTCCCGAGATGCCGAGGCCGAGTACGAGGACCCGCTGTGCCATGGAGGTCGAGCGTCATCGCAGCTTCAGCGAGGAGAGTGCGACCAACGCGAGGATGATCGAGACGATCCAGAAGCGGACGACGATCTTCTGCTCCGGCCAGCCCTGCTTCTCGTAGTGGTGGTGGAGGGGAGCCATCAAGAATACCCGTTTCCCGGTGGTCTTGAAGGACGCCACCTGGATCATCACCGAGAGCATCTCCAGCATGAAGACCCCGCCGACTACGCCGAGCAGGATCTCCTGCTGGACCAGCACGGCGATCGTGCCGAGGGCACCCCCGAGTGCCAGCGACCCGACGTCGCCCATGAAGAGCTGCGCCGGGTAGGTGTTGAACCAGAGGAACCCGAGGCCTCCTCCGACGAGGGCGCCGCAGAAGATGGCGAGCTGGCCGGCACCGGGCACGTAGGCGATCGCCAGGTAGTCGGCGATGGTCTTGTTGCCTGCCGCGTACGCCAGGAGCAGGAAGGTTCCGGCGGTGATCATGACCGGGCCGATGGCGAGGCCGTCGAGGCCATCGGTGAGGTTGACCGCATTGCTGAACGCGACGATCACCAGCATCGCAAACGGCACGTAGAGGATGCCGAGATCGGGAGCCACATCCTTGAAGAACGGGATCGAGAGCTTGGCGCTGAAGCCGGGCTGGAGATAGATCGCGAGGGATACGGCGCCGGCGAGCAGGAACTGCCAGAAGAGCTTGACCCGGGCCGAGACGCCGTCGCTGCGCCGCTGGGTCACCTTGCGGTAGTCGTCGACGAAGCCGAGGGCGCCGTAGCCCGTCGTGAGGCCGAGGACGATCCAGACCGTCCGATTGTCGAGCTCGGACCAGAGCAGAACCGCGACGCACAGGGAGAGCAGGATCAGGAGGCCGCCCATGGTGGGCGTTCCCGCCTTCGACCCGTGATCCGGGCCGATCTCGCGGATCGGCTGTCCAACCCGAAGGCGACCGAGTGCCCGGATCAGCGGCGGCCCCACCAGGAACGAGAGGAACAATGCCGTCAGCGTCGCGGCCGCCGTCCGGAAGGTGATGTATCGGATGACGTTGAAGCCCCCGAAATCGCCGGCGAGGGGATAGAGGAGGTGGTAGAGCATCAGCGACCCGCCGCGTGGGCTGCGAGGGCTTCGACGACGCGCTCCATCCGCGACGAGCGTGAGCCTTTCACCAGGACCCAATCGTTGCCCTGCAGGATCCTCGCCACCTCGGCGCTCGTCGCCGCGTGGTCTTCGCTCACCCGGATCCGGGCAGGGTCCATCCCGGCATCGCGCGCACCGGCGGCCGTCGATTCGGCGTGGCGTCCCACGGCGAAGAGCCAGTCGATGCCGAGGGCGGCCACCAGGCCGCCGGTGGCCCTGTGGGAGTCCGGCGCAGCATCGCCCAGCTCCGCCATGTCGCCGAGCACGGCGAGGCCGCGGCTCGCGCCCTTGAGATCAGCGAGGCTACGCAGGGCGACCTCCATCGACTGGGGGTTCGCGTTGTAGGTGTCGTTGAGTACGATGACGTTTCGCGGCAGGTGGATCTGCTCCATGCGCCCGCCGACCGGGCGAAATCGCGACAGGCCCGCCGAGACGTCACCGAGCGCGGCGCCGGCGGCGAGAGCGGCTGCCGCGGCGGCCAGGGCGTTGATGACGGTGGTCTCGCCGAGGCCCGGAACGTGGACCGCCTGCCTGCCCGCCGGCGACACCAGGTCGAAGGCGTAGCCGCGCTCGCCGAGGGCGCACACGTTCTCGGCGGTGACGTCGGCGGAGTGCTTCTGGCCGAAGGTCACGACGCGCGCGCGGGTGCGGGCTCCCTGCGCGAGGGCCCGGGGATCGTCCGCATTGAGGACCGCCACGGCCGACGGGCCGAGACCCGCCACCAGGTCTCCCTTCTCGAGGGCGATCTCTTCCTGGGAGCCGAGGTTCTCGATGTGCGCCGTTCCGACGTTCGTGAGGAGGCCGACCGTCGGACGTGCGAGCGCAACCAACGGCGCGATCTCGCCCCGGTGGTTCATGCCGATCTCGACCACCAGCGCGCGGTGGTCTGCCTCGCGGAGCAGGAGCGTGAGGGGGACGCCGAAGTTGTTGTTCCAGTTGCCCGGCGTCCTGAGGCACGGCGCGCGGACGCCAAGGATCGCTGCGCACATCTCCTTGGTGGTCGTCTTGCCGTTGCTGCCGGTGATCGCGACCACGGGCCCGTCGAAGCCGGAGCGGTGGCCCGCGCCGAGGGCACCGAGGGCCCTGGTGGTGTCGTCCACGGCGAGGACCGGCAGCGCCTCCGGGAGCCCCGCCGGCAGCGCCCGGCCCGACTCGATGACGAGGCCCGCCGCGCCGCGCGCGACCGCGTCGGCGACGAAGGCGTGGGCATCGTGCTGCTCGCCGCGGATCGCAACGAAGAGCGTGCCCGGGGAGAGGGTCCGGGTGTCGATGGAGGCGCCGCTGAACGCCGTCTCCGCATCGCCGCACAGGAGTCGGGCGCCGGTCCAGCGCACCACGTCGCGGGCCGTGAACGGGACGCTCACGGGAGCGCCCGGCGGCGAAGCGCGCGGAGCGCCTCGGAGCGGTCGTCGAACGGGAGCCGCTCGCGGCCGACGATCTGGTAGTCCTCGTGGCCCTTGCCCGCGATCACCACCGTGTCCTCGGGCCGGGCGATCTCGAGCGCGAGTTCGATGGCGGCGCGCCGGTCCGAGACCGTCGTGAAGCTCGCCGCCGTCGCCGAGAGATCGGCCGGGACCACGCGAGAGAGCTTCGAGAGCCCGGCCTCCACGTCCCTCAGGATCGCGAGCGGATCCTCGGAGCGCGGGTTGTCGCTGGTCGCGATCACGCGGTCGCTGTAGCGCGCGACGGCTTCGGCCATGAGGGGCCGCTTGGCCCGGTCGCGGTCGCCGCCGCAGCCGAAGACGGTGACGAGCCGCCCCCGGGACAGGGGCCTCACCGTCCGGAGGAGCTTCTCGACGGCATCGGGCGTATGGGCGTAGTCGACGAGCACCGTCGGTGCGCCGCGGACCTCGGCGCCCACCCGCTCGACGCGGCCCGGGACCTGGGGACACGCCGCGAGACCAGCGCGCAGCGCGGCGGGATCCACGCCGAGCGCGATGGCGCAGCCCGCGGCCACCAGGACGTTCTCGACGTTGAAGTCACCGATCAGGGGACACGTGATGTCGAGGGGGCCCGACGGCAGCGCGATCCGCCCTGTCGTGCCGCCGAGGGTTACATCCGCATCGACGAGCGTCACGTCGGCGCCGCGGCCAGCCTGGCGCGAGACGCCTACGACGCGCGCGCCAGCGCTGCGCGCCGCATCGGCGAAGCGAGGACCGGCGTCGTCGTCGAGGTTCACGACGGCGCTGCCGCCTTCCGCCAGGTGCTCGCGGAACAGCAGCAGCTTCGCTTCGCCGTAGCGGTCCATGTCCCCATGGAAGTCGAGGTGGTCCTGGGTCAGGTTCGTGAACGCAGCGACGGCGAACCGGCAGCCGTCGACCCGGCCGAGGGCGAGGCCGTGGGACGACACCTCCATCACCGCCGCGTCGGTTCCGGCGGTGCGCATGTTCCGAAGCACCCGCTGGAGCTCGAGGCCGTCGGGAGTCGTGTTGAGGCTGCGCCTCCTCTCGCCCGGCCACCGCGTCTCGACGGTCCCGATCACGCCGACGCGCCGCCGGGCGGCGAAGAGGATCGACTCGAGCAGGTACGTGACGCTCGTCTTGCCGTTGGTTCCGGTGACTCCGGCCAGCAGCAGCTCGCGGGATGGATGTCCGAAGAAGGCGCACGCCAACGGAGCGACGGCGCGCCGGGTGTCCCGGATGAGGACCAGCGGGCGGCCCCTCTGGTCGAGCGCAGGATCGACCGCCTCGACGAGCAGGGCGGCGGCGCCGAGGTCGAGCGCCTGCCGGAGGTGCACGTGGCCGTCGGCGAGGGACCCGCGCAGGGCGATGAACAGATCTCCGGGACAGACGGCGCGGGAGTCGTGGCACAGTCCGCGGACGACGGGATCGTCGTTTCCCGGATCCGCGTGGATTGCAAGCGGCGCGTTCTCGCCCGGCAACGCTGCGAGAAGCGCCGATAGTCGCATCATCCCTCCCCAGGTCCGCCTTCGAATCGTACCAGGACTCGCGCCTCGTGGCCGTCGACGATGGTTCCCGGTGGCGGCTCCTGCGCGACCGCACGTCCCTTGCCGGAGATCACGACGTCGAGAACTCCGACGGCGAATTGCCGGACCTGGTCGACGGTCTGGTCGGTGAAGTCCGGAACGAGTACGCGATCGCCGTAGCGCTCGACCGGGGTCGCCGCGTCCTGCGCAGCAGCGGCGACCACCGGCGGCGCCGGCAGGGCGTCCGGCGACGGTGCGCTCGGCGCGGCGAAGATGCCGAGCCGGGCCAGCTGGGATGCGGCGACCTTCGCGAAGACGGGGGCCGCGACGGCGCCACCGGTGTGAGCGAGTCCCTTGGGCTCGTCGAGCATCACCGCGATGACCAGCCGGGGATCGTCCGCCGGCGCCGCGCCGATGAACCAGGCCTGGTAGCGGCTGTTCGAGTACGCGCCCGTCCGTGGGTCGAGCTTCTGGGCGGTGCCGGTCTTGCCCGCCACCCGGATTCCCGGCAGCGCCGCTCGCTTCCCCGTGCCTTCGGGCCCGGTGACGCCCTCCATCATGCCGAGGAGCGTTGCCGCCGTTGCAGGGCTCATGGCCTGCCGGCTCTTGCCCACGGGAGCGGGAACGAAGCTGCCGCCGCGGGGCCGCCGCGCGAGGACCAAGCGCGGCTCCACCAGCACTCCGCCGTTGGCGATTGCCGCGGTGGCGGCCGCGATCTGCAGGGCGGTGACGTTCACGCCCTGGCCGAAGGCGATGTTCGCGCGGTCCACCGGCCGCCAGCGCTGCCAGCTCCGGAGCAGACCGCTCGACTCGTGGGGGAAGCCGCTTCCCGTCGGGCGGCCGAAGCCCAGGGCCGTCAGCATGCGGTGATGCGTGTCGGGGCCCAGCTTGTAGGCGATCTTGGTCACACCGATGTTGCTCGACTTCCACAGCACGTGGTGGAGATCGAGGGTGCCGTAGGGGTGCGCGTCGCGGATCAGCTTGCCGGGAACCCGATAGCGGCCATTCTCGCAGTGGAACTGGTCCCCCGGCGCGACGGCGCCGGCTTCGAGGGCTGCGGCGAGGAGGAAGATCTTGAACGTCGAGCCCGGGCTCGTAGGCGTCGAGGACCGAGCGGGCGCGGGTTTCGAGGAACGCCGTGGTGCGGTAGCGGTTCGGATCGAAGGTCGGACGCTCCGCGAGGGACAGTACGTCGCCGGTCCGCGGATCGAGGGAGAGGACGAGACCGCTGGCCGAGCGGGTGGCCGTCATCGCTTCCTCGAGGGCCAACTCGGCGTCGGACTGGAACGCGGCATCGAGGGTGAGCTGGACGTCGCCGCCCACGGTCGCCGCCGGATCGATGGACTCGGAGAGCAGGAACCTTCCGCGCGCGTCGCGCTCGACCGGGACGTTCTGCGCCATTCCCCGGAGGAGCGCGTCCTCCTGCTGCTCGATTCCGCGGGCGCCGATGCCGTCGATGTTGGAAAAGCCCACGACCTGGGCAGCGAATCCGCCGTGCGGATACACCCGGCGCGGCTCCTCGGCGATGCCGACACCCTCGATGTCGATGGCGCGTACCCGCTCGGCCTGCTCGGCGGTGACGTGGCGCTCGACGTAGGTGAAGTGGCGGCCGAAGGAGAGCCGCTTCTCGATGCGTGCCGGGTCGGCGCCGAGAGCGTCCGCCAGCGCCTTGGCCAGCCTCGGCCGATCCGTGACGGCGCTCGGAACTGCAAAGACGCTCGGGGCCTTCACGGTGACCGCGAGGGGTTGGCCGCGCCGGTCGAGGATCTCTCCCCGCTCGGCGGCGATGGTGATCCTCTTCACGCGTTGCAGGAAGTCCTTCCCGGAGGCGCGCTCGTCGAAGAGGCCGAGATAGGTCGCTCGGACACCGACGGCCAGCATCCCCGCGCACAGGAAGGCCCGCAGCACCACGAGGCGCAGGGCAGGGCGCCGCAGGTCCGGCCCTCTCATCGCGCTGCGGTCCGGCCCGGCAGCTCGATCACGCGCTCCGGCGTCACGAAGCCCTGCGCCCGGGCGAGCGCCTGGAGCTGGATCGGGGTCCGTTGGCCTTGGACCTCGGCGGTGAGCCCGCGGTGCTCGTCGCCGAGGCGCCGCTCCTCCTCGAGGGCGTCGGCGCGTTGGTAGCGCAGCTCCGTCACGTGGATCCGCAGGGCTGAGAGCAGGAGCGCAGCGAGCAGGACGCCGATCGTGAGCGCGCCGGTTCCGTGGGGAATGCGGCGGACGGGGCGGCGCTCGGGGATGGAGAGCTCGATCCAGGGACTGGTGGCGGTCATTGCAGGGCCTCGATTCGTTCCGCGACGCGAAGGCGTGCGGAGCGTGCGCGGGGATTCCGTCGGATCTCGTCTTCGCCGGGCGTGATGGCCCGGCGCTCGACCGCGCGCAGCCGGGGCCGGCGGCCGCAGACGCACACCGGGATCCGGGGTGGACACACGCAGCCGCGCTCGGCGGCGCGAAGGAACCGTTTCACCCTCCGGTCCTCGAGGCTGTGGTACGAGATCACCGCGAGGCGCCCAAGGACCCGGAGTGCGTCGATCGCTGCCTCGAGGCCGGCATCGAGCGCGCCGAGCTCGTCATTCACGGCGATCCGCAGTGCCTGGAAGACGAGCGTCGCAGGGTGGTGTCGCCGCCCGCCGCCGACCCTGGCCTCGCGGACGACATCCACCAGGTCGGCGCGGGTTCGTACCGGCGCCCGGGTGCGGCGGTCGGCGATGGCGCGTGCCAGCCGCGCGGAGCCCGGAAGCTCGCCGAACTCGCGAAAGATCCGTTCGAGCTCCGGGATGGAGGCGTGGGCGAGCAGGTCGGCCGCCGTGTGGCCGGAGCGGCGATCCATCCGCATGTCGAGCGCCGGATCGCCGGCCGGCGTCCTCCGAGAAACGGAAGCCCCGCTCGGGCGAGTCGAGCTGCCAGGAAGAGACGCCGAGATCGAAGATCACTGCGTCCACCGCGCCGATCCCCTCTGTCGTGAGGACCGATCCGAGGTTGCGAAACGACTCCCGGACCAGACGCACCCGCGGACCGAACCGCGCCAGCCGGCGGGCTGCCGCCGCCAGCGCGTCGTCGTCCCGATCGAGACCGAGCAGCCTGCCGCCCGGTCCGGTCCGTTCGAGGATCGCTTCGGCGTGGCCTCCCCCTCCCACCGTGGCGTCGACTACGACGGCGCCCGGCACCAGGCGGAGGAGGGAGACCGCCTCCTCCAGCAGCACGGGCTCATGCGCGAACTCATCGGACACGGGATCGGACCGGTGGCCGGCGCGTGCGCGGCCAGGAAGCGTCGGAATCTCGAACCGGGTTTTGGGGTGCCCCGAAGCACCACTCAGACGGGGACGGCTCGTCCCCCCCATGAACTCCCCGCCCACCGCCTGAAGGTGCTCCGGGGACACCCCAACCCCTCACCGGAAGAGCCGAAGCCCCTCCGTTCCCCCAATGGCTAGACCCCTCGTTCCACGGCCGCAGCCGCGATTTCCGTGAACATCGCCTGGGTGCGAGCGAGCTCCCGGTCGAAGCTCGCCTTGTCCCACAGCTCGATCCGGGGCCCGACGCCTGCCACCACGACGTCGCGCCCGAGGCGCGCCTGCTCCCGCAGGTAGGGCGGCACCAGGATCCGGCCCTGTGGATCGATCGGACAGTCGATCGCACCCGAGACCATGAATCGCTGCAGCGCCTGTACCTCGAGCTGCATGGGCGACGCGCTGCACAGCCGGTCTTCGATCTCGCGCCAGTCCTCGAACGGATACAGGGCGAGACAGTCCCGGAGGTTCGTTAGAATCGGCGCATGCTCGCTGCGCCGCTTGATCTCGGTCCTGAAGTCGAAGGGGAGGCTCATGCGTCCCTTGGCGTCGATGGTGTGAACGAAGCGACCGCGAAACATTCTTGGCGTCCCGTCCACCCGGCGTGGCGCGGTGGGCTGTAGCACCGCTCAATACCACTCCGTACCACTCGATGGGCTTTGTATCGCCGCGGTGCGCAGAAATCAAATAAAAACGCGCGCCGCGGTTCACTTTTCCTGAAGTTGACGCCGGCATACAAGATCTGGTGTCGATGATGCGCGCGCTGCACAAGATGAAGGGGGCGTGGTTGGGCCGTCCCTGATCGTGTCGCGAGCGATCGCGGCGCGTGGCTTCAGGCCGAGCCGAGACCCGGGTTGCGGCGGCCGTGGACCGGTACCACCCGATCCACCACCGTACGCAGCGTGCTCCCGGGCGGGGCGTCGACGCGGGCCGGCACAGGCGGAGCGTCGGGAGCCAGGAGGACGTCGAGGAGTTCCCCCGTGCCTTCGCGGAGGGAGCTGGGCGCGTAGCCGCCTTCGAGGACGCAGGCGACCCGGCCTTCGCACAGCTCGTCGGCCAGCGCCCGGACGATGCTCGCCATCCCCCGGAATCCCGACCGGGTCACCTCCATCGATGCGAGCGGGTCGTCGCGGTGCGCGTCGAAACCGGCCGAGACCAGGATCATCTGGGGTCGGTATCGGAGGGCGAGCGGAACGAGGATGCGCTGGAAGGCCCCTACGTATTCGTCGTCTCCGCAGCCCGCTGGCAGCGGGACGTTCACCGTCTCGCCTTCGCCCCGGCCCCAGCCCCGTTCGGTGGCTGCGCCGGTCCCGGGGTAGTAGGGAAACTGATGCGTCGAGAAGAAGAGGACGGACGGGTCTTCCTCGAACAGCGCCTGGGTGCCATTACCGTGGTGGACGTCCCAGTCCACCACGAGGATGCGATCGAGCTGCTGGCGCCGCTGCACGGCACGCACGGCGATGCCGACGTTGTTGAACAGACAGAATCCCATCGCGCGTCCGGGCTCGGCATGGTGACCCGGTGGGCGGACGGCTGCGAAGCCTGCGTCGAGGCGCCCCGCGGCGACCGCATCGGCCAGATCCGCCGCCGACCCGGCGGCGAGCCGGGCGACGTGGAGGCTCGCCGGCGAGACGTAGGTGTCGGGGTCGAGCTGCGCGGGCGCCCGGGACACTGCAGCGGCGATCTGCGCCAGATGCTCTCGGCCGTGGGCGAGGAGGAGCTCCGCGTCGTCGGCCTCCCTCGACGGCATCGGGACGAAACGACTCGTGCGCTCTGCGATGGCCTCCTCGACCGCCGCAAGGCGCTCCGGCCGCTCGGGGTGGCCCGCAGGGGCCCTGTGGTCCCGATACCGCGGATCTTCCACGACCCCCACGGTGCGCGTGACGGGCATCCTGCTAGATGGTATCCGAGGCAGGAGTGGACGCGCCCTCCTGCATCGCCATCACCGGGCTCCGGAGCTACTTCGGCCAGCGCCTCGCGTTGCGGCTCCAGGCGTTGCCCCAGCCGCCGGTCGTGGTGGGGGTCGATCTGCGGCGGCCGTACCGTCTCGAGGGGCGGGTACGCTTCCACCGCGTCGACCTCACCGACCCGGCGGCCGGGAGCCGCCTGGCCGACGTCCTCGTCCGCGAGCGCGTCGAGGCGGTGGTGCATGCGGCCTTCCGCCGCGACCCGACGCCGGACCTCGAGGCCGACCACGAGCTCGAAACCGTCGGCAGCCTTCACGTCCTCAACGCGTGCGCCGCTGCGAAAGTCTCGCGGCTGGTCTGGCTCTCGAGCACCATGCTCTATGGTCCCTGGCCCGACAACCCGAACTTCCTGTCCGAGTCGCATCCGCTGCGCGGCCACCCGGACGCCCACGGCGTCCGGAACCGGGTCGAGGCGGAGGCGATGCTCGCGCGCTGGAGCGAACGTCACCCCGAGACCGACGCCACCGTCCTTCGGCCGTGCTGGGTGATGGGACCCTCCTTCGAGGACCACGTCGTCCGGTACTTCGCGGGGCCGGTGGTGCCGACCCTTCTCGGCTACGACCCGCTGCTCCAGCTCGTCCACGAGGACGACGTCCTCGACGTGCTGCTGCGCTCCCTCCTCGAGCGACACCCGGGTGTGTACAACGTCGTGGGGCGCGGCGTCCTGCCGCTCTCGACGCTTCTCAGCCTCGCGGGCAAGCGCAGCCTGCCGATGCCAGTGCCCGTGTTCTACCGTCTTCATCATTGGGTCCACCAGCGGGGCAGCGGTGACCCGCCGGCGGGTTTCTACGACTACCTCCGCTGGCTCTGGGTGGCCGATGGGGAAAAGGGTTGGAACCGGTTCGGCGAGCCGGCCTACAGCGCTCGGGAGGCGTGGATCTCGTTCGTCTCGTCGCGCCGGATGCGCCGGTACCGATGAGGCGACGGCGTCGAACCGGCGTCGCGAAGCGCGCGCGGTGAGCCGGCGGGAGGCTCCGGGGAGGGAACGTGGAGCCTGACGAGACGGCGAGCCCGCCGGAAGACGACCCGGACGGAGGCGAGCGCGACGACGTGCGGCGGGCGCTGGACGAGCTGCGGGAGCAGGTGCAGGTGCGGCTGCGCGGGGGCGGCAGCGCGTCTCCTGCGCTGCCCGACTGGGAGGACCTCTTCGAGCGGGTGCGCAGGGGTCTCTCGACCCTCGGGATGACCGAGCGCTCAGGGGAGGTCGACGAGTTCGGGATGGACGAGGTCGTCCTGCGCCGCGCAGGCCGCCTGTTCGACCTCCTGATGGACACCTGGTGGCGGGTCGAAACCGTGGGCCTCGACGCGTCGGCGCCGCCTGCGCCGAGCCTGTTCGTCGCAAACGCGTCGGGACTCGTTCCATGGGATGCGATCATGATCTCGCACTCCGTGGCGCGCGCGCAGTCCGGACGCGAGCGTCCGCGGTTCCTCGTGGCCGACTGGCTGATCACGCTCCCGTTCGTCCAGTCGAACCTCGCGAGGATCGGCGGTGTACGCGCCTGCCGCGAGAACGCCGAGCGTCTGCTGCGCGGTGGGCGGTCGGTCATCGCGTTTCCGGAGGGCGTCAAGGGTTCGACGAAGGCCTTCCGCGAGCGGTACCGGCTCAAGCGGTTCGGGCGTGGAGGGGTGGTTCGCATCGCGCTCGCGACGGGGGTGCCCCTGGTTCCGGTGGCGGTCGTCGGCGCCGAGGAGACCCACCCGGTGCTCTTCCGCCTGACGAGCCTCGCGCGGCTCGCCGGGGTCCCGTTCCTGCCAGTGACGCCGACCTTCCCGCTGCTCGGACCCCTCGGCCTCGTGCCGCTGCCTTCCCGGTGGCACGTGCGCTTCGGCCCCCCGCTCGACCTCGGCCTTCTCGGGCCCGACGCGGCCGACGACGAGCTGCTCGTAGCTCGGCTCAACGAGGAGCTGCGCGGGCGGCTGCAGGCGATGCTCGACCAGGGGCTCCGCGAGCGTACGGCGGTATTCGCATGATCGCCGTGGCGAGGGTGCGCGTCGTCACTCCTGGCCGAGTCGCGCCTCGATTGCCGCGCACAGCGTCTTCAGCACCTTGATCCGCGCGAAGCGCTTGTCGTTTGCCTCGACGAGCGTCCAGGGAGCGATCGCGGTGCTCGTCCGGTCGACCATGTCGCACACGGCGTGCTCGTAGTCGTCCCAGCGCCTCCGGTTGCGCCAGTCTTCGGGGGTGATCTTGAAGCGCTTGAACGGCGTCTTCTCCCTCGCGCGAAAGCGCCGCAGCTGCTCCTGCTTGCTGATCGCGAGCCAGAACTTCACGACGACCAGCCCGTGCTCGGCGAGCGCCTGTTCGAAGTCGTTGATCTCGCCGTAGGCGCGCATCCAGGCCTCCTCCGGGCACAGGCCTTCGACGCGTTCGACGAGGACGCGGCCGTACCACGAGCGGTCGAAGAGGACGAATCGGCCCCTGCGCGGCAAGCGCCGCCAGAACCGCCACAGGTAGGGCTGGGCGCGCTCTTCGTCGGTGGGTGTCGCGATCGAGACGCCCTGCATCTGTCGCGCGTCGAGGGCTCCCGTCACGCGCCGGATCACTCCGCCCTTGCCCGCTGCGTCGGCGCCTTCGAAGACCGCGACGACGCCTGTTTGCGAGAAACGGGGGTGACGCGCCAGGAGCGCGAGCTCGCCCTGCCACTTCTCGAGCTGTCGCTCGTACCGCTGCTGGGGAATCGTCTGGCCGAGATCGAGGGCGCGGACGACGTTGATGCGATCGATCGAAAGCGCGGGCAGGGGGGGGGCCGTCGAAGCGCGCCGCGAGGGCTTCGCTTCGAGCCGCTCGCGCAGTGCGGTGAGAATCGTGTTCCCGACCGTGAGGTTGCGGTAGTGAGCGTCGGCTCCTGCGACGACGTGCCAGGGCGCGTCGGCGGTCGACGTTCGCTGGCCGTAGCTCTCTGCCACCCGGACGAACCGGTCGTATCGCGCGAAGTACTTCCAGTCGAGATCGGTGACGCGCCAGCGCGTTCGTGGGTTCCTCTCCAGCGCGTGGAGGCGCTTCTCCTGCTGATTTCGCGTCAGATGGAACCAGAACTTGATGAGGAGGGTGCCTTCCGCCACCAGCATCTGCTCGAACCGGAGGGTCTCGTCGACGTGCCGGTCGAGGTCGGAGCGGCGGCTCCGCCCCATCACGCGATCGAGGATCGGTTGGGAGTGCCACGCGCCGAAGAAGATCCCGATCAGACCCGGGGAGGTAGCGCCTGCCAGTAGCGCCACAGGCGGGGCCGCTCGATCTCTTCGTCGGTGGGCGGCGGGAACGCGTGGGTCCGGATGTGGCGGGGATCCATCCACCCGTTGAGCAGGTTCACCGTCTCGCTCTTCCCAGCTCCCTCGACGCCGCCGATCACGATCACGACTGGAAATTTCCCGTTCCGTGCCAAGTCGTACTGTGCGCCGAGCAGCGCCTCGCGAAGGACAGGCTCCTCACGCCGGTAGCGGGTCTTGCCGACCCGGTGGTCGAGGCTGGCGGATTGGAACATGGCGCGGTCGGTCGTCGGAGTCGGGAGCCCGGCGTCATCGGATGCCTGCCCGCCGTCGCGTGCTAGGAAGCCTCGCGGCGGACGGGCGCCGGCGGCTTCTCATCGGAGCGCTCGCTGCGTCGCAGCGATTCGAGCGCAGCGACCACGCGATCGAGGTCCCGCGAGAGCGCTTCGATATCCGAGCGCCTCGGCAGGTCGAGGGCCCGCATCACGCCTTCGAGCGAGCGCTGGACCAGACCTTCGAGATCGGGTGTCGCGAGGGCGACCCACTCCTGCAGCTTCTCGGCGCCGCGCTCGCGGGCGCCGATGAAGCGCCGGACGTTGCGCTGGAGCTCGCTGATCGGTCTCGCGCCGTCTCCGACTCCCTTGCGAAGGGCGGTGTAGAGGACGTCGCCTCCACGCTGGATCAGCTCCGAGAGCAGCGTCCCGGGCACTCCGCGGTTGTTCCGTTCGGTGTCGACGAGAACCTGCGAGAGCGTGACGGACGTGATGTCCTCGCCGGTCTCGTTGTCGACGACGCGGACCTCCGTGCCGGCTTCCACGAGTTCGCCGATCCCCTTGAGGGTGATGTATCGGCTCGTCTGCGTGTTGTACAGCTTCCGGTTGGCGTACCGCTTGATCAGGACGACCATGAGCCGAGGCTAGCACTCCGCCGGGGTACTGGCGTCAGCCATCGACGCGGATCCGCTGGAAGCCTTGCGGCGGCGGGGCGCCGCGACGCGGCCGGACGGCGGGACGCGGGGCGTCGGGGCTCGCCGCTTCGCGGATCGGCGGCGTCGGACTGCGCAGCCCCAGTTCCCAGAGGATCTCGCGGAGGCCGAGATACGCGCGGAGCACGGCGCGCGCGTCGCGGTCCACGCCGGCGCGGGCTTCCCAGCGGGAGATCTCGGCGTCGAGGGCTTCGGCCACCGCGCCGAGCAACGAGAGCGCGCCCGGCGCGTCCGCGCCGAGGCCACGCGCGGCGTCGTCGAGAGCCGCGGCGGCCCACGCCAGCACCTGGCTCCCGTCGCTGGGTGTTCCGCTCGTGGCGAGGGAGAGGGCGTCGAGGAGCGCGCGCGCCGCCAGCGCGGCCTCTGCCGCGGCCGCCCTTCCGTGCCGGCGTGCCCTCGAAAGCGCCTCTTCGGCGCTGGCGGGAGGCCTCGGATCGGTCGGCCGTCCCGGGTCAGGCATCGGCATCTCCTCGAACCTGCTCGGCGAACAGTACGTCGGCGACGCGGGCGAGTCCGTCGAGATCGTGGATGTCGCAGGGAAGCTCCGGTACGCGGCGCCAGAAGCAGCCGAGCCGGCGTGTCCTGCGGCGCAGCGTACGGGTCGACGACTCGTCGCGCCGCACGAGGGAAGCGTACTCGCTCGCTGCATCGATGGCAGCCCGCGCCGCCGCCTCGTCGCCGAGAGCGGCCGCGAGCTCGCGGACGGCTTCGTCCTCGGACCCCGCGTCCGGGATCGTGCTCGGGACCGCTCCAGGGCCCGGCCACACCCTCGCCCGGTTGAGGATCACCCCCGCGAGCGGGACGCCGGACGTCTCGAGCCGCTCGAGGAACGCCTCGGCGTGGACGACCGACTCGGCGGCGGGCCCGGCCGCGAGGACGAAGCCCGTCTCGCTCCCGACGAGGAGCGCATTCACGCGGCGCGCGCGCTGGCGGAACCCCTCGGACATTCCCTCGAACGCCATCAGGAACTCGGAGACGTCCTCGAGGAAGCTCACGCCGGAGATCTTCTCGATGATCTGCACCACCCGGTGGGCGCCGCGCTGGAAGACGCGGAACCCGAAGCGGCCCGCAGCGAACGCTGGGTGCAGCAGGAGCTGCACGATCGCGCTGTCGAGGAACTCGAGCAGCCGCTGCGGGGCATCGAGGAAGTCGAGGGCGTGCTGGGAGGGCGGCGTATCGACGATGAGGCGGTCGAAACCCCCGCTCTCGGCGAGCTCGAAGACCTTCTCCATCGCCGAGTACTCGGCACTTCCGGCGAGGGCATCCGAGACGTTCTGGTAGATCCGGTTCTGGAGGATGCGGTCCCGGGCCTCGGGGCTCTCGGAGAAGCGCTCGACCAGATCGTCGAAGGTCCGCTTCATGTCGAGCATGAGCGCCCACAGCTCTCCGCCGGGCGGCACGCCCAGCCGGGTCAGGACGTCCCGCGGAATGGCCTGGGGCTGGTTTCCGAGGGCGTCGATGCCGAGTGCGTCGGCGAGGCGCCGAGCGGGGTCGATGGTCAGGACCAGCGCCCGCCTCCCGCTGCGCGCAGCGCCGAGGGCGATCGCCGCGGCGAGGGTGGTCTTCCCGACGCCGCCCGCACCGACGCACACGACGATGCGCCGCTCGCGGAGCAGCGCGGTCGGGTCTGCGGGCGCCTTCACGCGGCTCCCTCCTCGGGTTCGGCGAGCAGGTGCGGTGCCAGGCGCTCGAGATCGTCGGGCCCGCGGATCCCGCTGGAGAGGTAGGGCAGACGCAGCAGCGGGAGCGCGGTCATGCGTGCGATCTCTGCGCTCCAATGCCGGTTGAGCTCGAAGCGCGCGCGAAGATGCGCGCCGCAGGCTGCGAGGGCAGGGGAAGTCGGCAGGCCCGGGAGACGGCGATCGGCGGGCAGCCGCGCGAGGCGCTCGTCGAGGTCCTCCAAACCCGGCGGAAACGGTGGGCCGACGACACCGTTGACGACGACGCGGTCGATGGGCACGCGGAGGTCTCGCTGCACGCGCAGCGCCAGCTCGGCGGTCTCGCGTGCAGGGAGTTCCTCCGCGAGGGCCACCGGGAGGAGGAGCGTTCGCTCGGGGTCCGTCAGCATCGCCTCGACCCAGCCTGCGTGCCTGCGCAGAGGGCCGGCGCGTACTGCGCCGACCACGACTCGCGGTACGTCGAGAAACGTGAGGCCGTGCCCGGTCGCCGGCGCGTCGACGATGAGCAGCTGGTGCAGCGGCCCCCCGGATGCGTCGGTCCGTTGCTCGAGGTGCCAGATCTTCCCGAGGGTGATGAGCTCCCGCCAACCCGGCGATGCTTCCATGAGCTGGCGGAAGGCGCGGTTCCGGAACACCAGATTCACGACGCTGCGGACGCCGATCTGCAGCGAGAGATACTCGGCCAACGCCTCGAACGGATCGACGCGCATCACCGTCAGTCCGGGCCGCAGGGCGCGGCCCGTGTGGCCCACCGGGCGGGTGCCGGGTGTGATCAGCCGGGGAACGTGCTCGTCGCGTCCCACCTCGGCCACCAAGACCCGTCGCCCGGCGCGGGCTGCGGCCAAGGCGAGCGCCGCGACGACGCTGGTCTTCCCGGTTCCACCCTTTCCCGTGACGATCACGAGGCGCCGCTCGAGGAGCGGGCGCGGCGGCTCGGCCACGGGCGGAGTCCTCCGGCTTCTCAAGCCCCCCGCCGGGGGCGCCGAAACGACGGCGGGAAAGCGCGACGCTAGCACAGGGGAGAGCGCGTGATCGTTACCTGCGAGGGCTGCGACACCCGCTTCCAGCTCGATGATGCCCGGGTACCGGCGGGTGGCGCGCGGGTCCGATGCTCCCGCTGCAAGCACGCGTTCCTGGTATTGCCGGAGGCGCCCCCTGCCGAGCGCGCTGCGCACGCTGCCGCCGAGGCCGCCGTTGTCGCTGCGTCTCCGACGCCCGAGGGTGTTGCAGACGACCTTCCGGTGCCGCGGCCTCCGCCCAAGAGCGAAGACTCCGAGTGGCAGTTCGCCGAGGCGAGGACGCCGGATCCCGAGGCCGTCCGCGCGCCGGTGCCGGAACCCAACCCCTGGGAAGAAGTGCTGGAGGAGGACAAGCCCCCCGAGGCGCGGGAGCTCGATACGCTCGGGAGCCCCGAGAGCTGGAGCTTCGTCTCGGAGGAGGCTCCGCCCCTGCGGTCCCCCCAGTCCGCCGCATCGCACGGGTCGGCGACGGCTGCGTCTCCCGCCGCTGCAGCGAGGGGAGCGAGATCCCCGGCGGCGGCGCCGACCGCGGAGGTCGGGTCCGAGTCCGTGACGGGGACGCGCTCGCGTGCCATCGAGGCCGTGGGCTGGGCCATGACCGGGATCCTGCTCCTCGCCATCGCCCATGGCATCGACTGGACGGGACCGCCGGAGGCGGGGATCGCCGGCGAGGTTTCCTTGCGCGACGGCGTCGTCGCCGAAGATCTCTCGCTTCGCCGTCTCGAGAATGGCGTCTTGGGGCCGGTCCTCGTCATCGGCGGCGCCTTGGTGAATCGCGGCTCATCCACGGTGGCCGAAAGCGAGCTCTCGGTACGGGTGACCGGCGCCGACGGAGTCGCTTCCGAGGCTCGGGGACGTGTCCCTTCGGCGCCGCACGCGCTCCGGGAATCGCCGCCCGCGCCGGAGCCCTCCAGAGCGGACGCACCCCTCGTCGCACGGCTCGCGCCGGGCGAACGGGTTCCCTTCGAGGCGGTGTTCGCGGGTCCACCGGCAGGAGACGCGCAGCTCGAGCTGCGTCTCGAGACGGCTCGTGAGGAGGGTGTGCCGCAGACTCCAGGCGAGGCGGAAGGCCCCGCGACGGCTACGGGTGACCCTTCCCCTCCGTCACCTCTTCCTTCTTCGGGGTGACGTCGATCTCGTCCTTGCCCGAGACGCCGGCCTTGAAGTTCTTGATCGCCTTGCCGAGGCCCGCGCCCACCTCGGGCAGGCGGCGAGCGCCGAAGATCACGACGACCAGGAACACGATGATGAGGACCTCTTGGAGGCCTAGTCCGAACATGACGAGGGGAAGGTGACGCCCGGCAGCGCCCGGGTCAACCCGAGGGGTTCGCGGTAGGCTCGCGCGCCATGTCGATCTTCAAGGCCTACGACATCCGAGGGGTCGTCGGGAGGAGCTGGGCCCGGCCGATGCCTACGCCATCGGCCGCGCCACCGCGCACTTCCTGGCTGCGCCTCGCCTGCTGGTGGGCCGCGATGCGCGGCCGAGCTCGCCGGTCCTTGCCGAGGCGCTCGTGGCCGGAATCCTCGACGAAGGGACGCGACGTCCTCGACGCGGGCCTGGTCTCGACGCCGATGGTCTACTTCGGCGTCGAGCACCGAGGGTGCCGCCGGCGGCGATCAGCCTCACGGCCTCCCACAACCCGTGCCCGCTACAACGGCTTCAAGCTCTGCCGCGAGCACGCGATCCCGATCGGTGGAGCCAGCGGCCTACGCGAGATCGAGGCGCTCGCCGGCCGGCGATCCGAGGCGCCCCGCCATCTGCCCGCCGCGGCGCCGTGCGGACCGTCTCGCTGCGCGCCGGCCTACGTCGACGCACCTCGCACGCGGTGGCGACGCAGCCGTGCCCGCGCGCTGCGCGTAGCGATCGACTGCGGCAACGGCATGGCCGCCGTCGGCCTCGAGCCGCTCCTCGCGCGCCTGCCGCTCACGGTGGAGCGGCTCTACTTCGAGCCCGACGGGAGCTTCCCGAACCACCCCGCGGATCCCGCTCGAGGAGGAGAACCTTCGCGACGTCGCCGAGGCCGTGCGGCGCACGAACGCCGACTTCGGCGTCGCCTTCGACGGAGACGCGGACCGCGCGGTCTTCGTCGACGAGGCGGGGCGGACCGTGTCGTCGGACCTCATGACGGCGCTCCTCGCAGCACCCCGCCTGCGGCGCCCGCCCGGGCGGCCGCGTCCTCTACGACCTCCGGTCGAGCCGCGCCACGCGGGAGGCGATCGAGGCGGCAGGCGGTATCGCCGAGATGTGCCGTGTCGGCCACTCCTTCGTGAAGGCCGCCATGCGCGAGAGCGGCGCCGTCTTCGGAGGCGAGCTCTCGGGACATTTCTACTTCCGGTTCTCGGACACCCTCGTGGCGGACGACGGCTGCGCTGCCTTCGTCGCCCTGCTCGACGTTCTCGCGGCCGAGCGCAAGCCGCTCTCCGAGCTGGTGGCACCCCTCCGGCGCTACCACGCCACCGGCGAGATCAACCGGCGGGTCGCGCGACGCGAACGCCCTGCTGCGGGCCGTCGAGGCCGCGCACGCCGGCGCGCCGCTCATCTCGCACATGGACGGACTGCGCGTCGAGTATCCGGAGTGGTGGTTCAGCCTGCGGCCGTCCAACACCGAGCCCATGCTGCGCCTCAACCTCGAGGCGACCACACGGGATCGGATGTCGCAGGAGCGCGACCGCCTGCTGGCACGGATCGAGAGCGCAGACTAGGAGCCGGCCTTCTTGCCCTTCAGCTCGCGCTCGATGATCGCGCTGAACTCCTCGACCGGCTTGGCGCCCGAGAACATGATGCCGTTCACGAAGAACGCCGGCGTACCGCTCACGCCTGCCTCGCGCCCGGCGGCCACGTCGGCCTCGACCTTGGCCTGGAAGCGCCGCTCGGTCACGCAGGCCTTGAACTTGTCGGCGTCGAGGCCCACCGCGGCTGCGTAGGCGGTGAGGTCGGACTCCTCGAACCCGCCGCCCCCGAAGAGCTTCTCGTGGAACTCCCAGAACTTGCCCTGCTCTTCGGCGCAGGCAGCGGCCTCTGCAGCCGGCCGCGCGCGGGGATGGATCTGGTCGAGGGGGAAGTGCCGGAAGACGACGCGGACCTGCTCCGGGTGTCGCTTCATCACCTCGTCGACGATCGGCTCGGCCCGGCGGCAGAAGGGGCACTGGTAGTCGCTGAACTCGACGATCGTGATGGGCGCGTCCGCCGGGCCCTTCGACGGCCCGTCGGCGGCGACCTGGATGCGGGGAGCGTCGAGCTTGATCGTGACGCCTGCCTTGTCGCGGAGCGAGCGGGTGTAGGCCTCTCGCGCCTCGCCCGACTGCTGCTCTTCGAGGAAGCGGCGGATTCGCGGGGAGAGCTGCTCGAGGGTGGACGCCCCCATGCGCCCCTTGTTCTGTTCGAAGAACGCCTTGACGTCGTCCTCGCTGACGGGCTTGGTGGCGCGGGCCTCCTTGGCGAGGAGCTGCTCGGGAGTGATGGACTGCTTCGCCGCCTCGGCCGCGACCAGCCGCTCGTCGAGCATCCGCTCGAGGGCGCCACTTCGGATCTCGAACTGCTCCGCCTTGCCTTTCGCGGTGACCTCCTGCCGGAAGAGATCCTCCCGGATGAAGGCGTCGAGATCGCCGGCGGTCACGGCCTCGCCTCCGATCTCGGCGACGACGGTTGCGTCGCTGGTGGCTGCGGACGTCTTGGCGGCTCCGGGGGCCGGGGCGCTGGTCCCCTCCGGTGTCGCCGCGGGCGGCGAGCAGGCAAGGGCGAGGCCGCCGGCGAGGAGGGCCGACGCAGCGAGTCGAAACGGATGATCCATGGGTTCTCCTTCAGAGCGCGCGGCACATTAGCACACGCCGGGAGCCGCAAGGCGCCGGTCAGAGCCCGAGCTGCGGCCGCAGGAAGGACCACATCGCCTTGAGCGCGACCCCCCGAAGGCCGGCGTGGGTCGTGTCGAACCAGACGATTTCCTTGGGCTCGCCCGCGGCCGCGTGGAGCGCCTCGGCCGCGGATCTCGGGATCACCTCGTCCCGCTCGGCGTTCACGAAGAGGAGAGGGCGCGGCGCGAAGCGTCCGATCACCTGGAGCGGATCGGCCTCTGGCGGGCCGAAGCCTCCGCCTCCCAGCGCCAGGGCCGCAGCGCGCGGACGCTCGTCGGTTCCACAGAAGAGGGCGCCGAGGATCGCGCCCATGCTGAATCCGGCATAGGCCACGCGGCGCGGGTCGACCTGCGGATGATCTTCGAGGGCGTCCAGCGCGCGGCGCAGATCCGACACGGCCTGCTGTACGAGGCCGAGACGCACGGTGGGGTTCGCCGCCGCAGGTCCCCTCGGCCCGCGGAGCAGGTCCGCGCCGAGCTTGTCGCTCGCGCGCTCTCCGTGAAGGGGAAAGTCGATGGACGCCACGGCCGCGCCAGCGCGGACCCACGGCCCCGCAGCGGCCGTCAGGTACGGTGCCTCCTTCGATCCGCCGGCGCCGTGCTGGAGAAGCACCAGCGGGAACGGGCCCTCTGCACCGGGAGGCAGGAGCAGCCTTCCGGGCACGCGGTCTCCCCGGCTCGAATACTCGAACACCTGCCGGCGGAGGTCGGGCAGGTCATCGGCCGGCGGCGCGTCCGCGAAGAACGGGTCGAGGGGCTCGGAAGCGTACGCGGGGTCGGGATCGGATCTTGCCATCCACCGAGGCTAGCGTGCCAACAGCACCTTCCGCGCGCGGTAGAGATTCGACTTGATCGCGTCCTCGCTCTTGCGCAGTGCGCGAGCGATCTCCTGGATCGGGTGGTTCTGTAAGTGGTGCAGGTGGAACAGCGTCCGCTGCTCCTCCGACAGCTCGTCGCGGAACGCCGTGTCGAGGCGCGACGCCCGCTCGGTGGCCTCGTAGGCCTGCAGCGGATCGGGCTCCCTCCGAACGGTCGAGAGCAGGAGACTCATCCCCTCGCCGTCGTCGTCTCCCAGGGGCACCGTCGAATGGCGCTTCTTCTTGAAGCGGGCGGCGATCGTTCTCCGTGTCAGGCCGAAGACCCACGCGCCAAAGGGAGCATCGCCTCGGAACGACTCCAGCGAGTGGAAGACGTTGAAGAAGACCTCCTGGACGGTCTCCTCGGTGTCTGCGCGGTTCCGCAATCGCCGGTCCACGTACTTGTAGATGCGCGGCAGGTAACGTGCGTAGAGCTTCTCGAAGGCTTCACGCTCGCCTCCGCGAAGCCGCT
Source organism: uncultured delta proteobacterium (assembly GCA_963710635.1). Lineage (GTDB taxonomy): Bacteria > Myxococcota_A > UBA9160 > UBA9160 > UBA9160 > MYXO. The sequence goes on along the minus strand of CAVQAY010000004.1, from coordinate 1,781,432 downwards.
CGACCAGATCCGTGTCGCTCGGCGGCGTCGCGGCCGAGTCTGCATCCGCCATTCAGCATTCCCCCTGCTCACTACGAAGAACCCAGCACCGTCCAGCACCGTCGGGGCGCAGACACCCGCCTTGGTTGTGACCCGAAGTGGCGCGGAGGTGTCAAAGTTTGTCTGGTGGGGACGAAAATTGCTAGGGGGATTCCCCGAGGGTCTACTCGAGATCGCGGCGCTCCTCGGGGGTGAGGCTGAGGTCGGAGTCGCCGAGCCCGCTGCGGAACCGCGAGGACGGCGCGCCGCGCTCCGCTCCGAGGGCGGTGGTAGCCGTGCCGACCCGAACCCGCTCGAGCAGCACCTGGAGGGCGCCGCCGTTGCGGACGCAGCGGTACGTCGCGAGGCCCGTCACCGACGGGCCGAGGGCCTGGGCCGCTGCCAGCGCCTGGGGGCCGAACTCCTGCGCGACCAGCAGGAGCCGGACGGCTGCGTGGGGGGCGATGCCGAGCCTCGGTGAGAGCTGCTGCCAGTCGCGAAGGCGCGCCTCTACCCACGAACGCTGGGCAAGGCCACGTCCGGCCAGCTCGAGGTCGGCGCCGTCGGACGCCAGCAGCACGAGCACGACGCCACCGTCGGGGTCGAGGGCCACCAAGTCGATGGGACCCTCCGCCCCGAGGATGTCCTCTGCGACGACGCGGAGGGGAATCCCGAGGTCTGCGAGCCGGGAGCGGACGGCGCTCCGCAGCTCCTGCCGGCCTGGCGCAGGGACCAGTCGTACGTCAGTCAAGGACGCCCCCTCGCAGGTCGGCCACGAGCAGGCGCGCCACGTCGCGCAGGGCGCGTGCCGCGGGTGAATGAGGGTGCGTGAGGCCGATCGGGCGCCGGCTCACGATGGAGCGGTAGACGTGGAGGTCGTCCACGAGGAGCCCGTAGCTCGCGAGGGGGCGTCCGAGGTGGCGCTCGGATGCCCGGGCGAGCCGGAGGAACGCCTCCTCGGCTTCGGTGACCGAGCGGACGCCGTGGATCGTGACGCCGATCCGCTCGGCTCCGGCGGCGATGCAGCGTTTCAGGACCGCGTAGCTCTCGGCGAGACCGCTGCGCTCCGGCGAAGCGAAGATCAGGATCTGGCGTAAAACGGGAACGGGAGCGGCGGCCTTCTCGAGCCACGCCGGCGGCACCTGCGCCAGGACGAGGCTGCCATCCTGGAAGCCTTCTCCCGGCGAAGCCGCCACGACGCAGGCGGCGGCGAGCTCGCCCAGATCTTCGGCGAAGGTCATCACCAGCTCGGTTCCGAGCGGGCCCTTGCCGGGCTCAGGCCAGAGCGCCGCCGCATCCTGCGCAGACGTCGCGACGAGGGTGCTCCGGGAGCCGAGGCGCGCGATCTCGACGGCCAGGTTCCACACCAGCGCCGCCCGGACGACGTCGCCGCCTGCGAGGGGCACCCCGACGATCGGCTCCCGCCGGGAGGACGGAGCCCCCTCGGCAGCCTCCGCCGGAGGCACCTCGGGAACGAAGTAGTGGAGGACGTCGGCGAGCCCGCGAGCCAAATCAGCGTACCACCAGCACCGAGTTTCGAATCCCCGCCGGCCCCGGGATGGCGTCAGGATTCTCGGGATCCTCTCGCCACTCGCCGTCGACGACGTAACGATACTGATAGCGCCCCGGCGGCAGCGCGAGGATCTTGGTCCAGACCCGCGTCTCGCCGTCGGCCTGGTGCGTCGTGCGGACGCCCTTGTCCGGGACCCATCCATTGAAGTCGCCGGCGATGCGGACGTCGTGGGCCCTCGGGTCGCGGTACGAGATCTCGACCTGCCGGGGCGTCGTTGCCGGGCGCTTTGCCGGCGCCGTTGCCTCGAGCGGCGCCGACGCGGCGAGCTCGACCGCGAGCGAGGCATAATCCGACGCGCCGTTCGACTGCGGCGCGAAGCGGCAGGCGGGGAGCCCTCGCCGGGCCGCCTCCCGCAGCTTCACGTTGGAGCGGACCACCGTATCGAAGCACAGGTCGCCGAAGAGGCCGCGGATCTCGGCAAGGGTCTCTCGCGCATAGCGGGTTCGTCCGTCGTAGAGGGTCGGGAGGATCCGTACCTCGACCGAATGACCGATCCGCTCCGCCAGCAGGCCGATCGTCTCGAGAAGCTTCTGGACTCCGTGGATTGCGTAGTAGCTGGTCTCGAGCGGAACGATCAGCTCCCCAGCGGCGCGCAGGGCGTTGAAGGTGAGCATGCCGACGTTGGGTGGGCAGTCGATCAGCACGTAGTCGTAGGGCCGTCCGAGGGACGCGAGCGCCGTGGCGAGGCGCGCAGTCCGAGTCTCGGGGCGCTCGGCGGCGAGCTTCTGCTCGAGGGCCGACAGCACGATTCCCGACGGAGCCAGCTCGACCCCCGATTCGGTCTGCACCACGACGCGTTCCAGCGAGGCCGCTCCGTGGGCATCGGCAAGGACCTCGTAGAGGCTCTCGTCCACGGCCTCGGGATCGCAGCCAAGGCCGAGGGTCGCATGGGCCTGGGGATCGAGGTCGACGACCAACACCCGTGCTCCGTCGCCGGCAAGGCAGCCGGCGAGGTTCACGACCGTGGTCGTCTTTCCGCATCCACCCTTCTGGTTGACGACGGCGATGGTTCTCATTCGTGCCCCCGGTCTCACGAGCGGGCCCGCTCACACGGGACGCGAAGCCGATCGACCGACCACCGCGGGGTTCAGGACGGCTGCAGCAGTGTCAGGCGGAGCGCGCGATGTCCCTCGCAGGGCGGGCGAGCCGGAGCTTCCGGTGGGCGGGGCGCCCGAGACGCTCCTCCCACGACGCGACCTCGCGCTCGAAGCGCGCGACGTCGAAGATCCACTCCTGTCCGCTCACGGCCTCGAAGGCCGCGTTGCCGTTCAGGACGAGGACCACGTCCCCGGTCGCTACCAGAACCAGCTCCGCGAGGGGCCTGCGTACGGTCGGCAGGATCTTCCGCAGCGCCTGGATGCTCTTGCGGATGCGCTGAACCGATACGCCGGCGTCGATGAGGCGCTTCGCGGCCTTCAAAGCCACGAGATCCTCGAGCGTGTAGCGGTGATGCCCCCCCCGTGTCCGAACGGTGGGTCGCACCAGGTCGGTGTCCGCCCAGTAGTGGAGCTGGCGACGCGAGAGCTCGAGAAGCTGCTGGACGTCGCTCGAGCGGAAGAGCCGCTCCACAGGCTTGGCCGGCGCACGGGACTTTCCCGGCATGGACTCCCCCCACCTGCCCACCATACGAGGTTCACCGTAGGACCAGGCCAGCCGCCATGTCAACAAAAAAGGGCCGCAAATGTTCGATCCTCGAGTTCGGCTATGGTCCGCGTGATGGAGCCGGACGAAACCGGGAGCCCGCGTCCGGAGACAGCGGGAGACGGCGGCCGCATCCTGGTCGAGGACGACGCCGGGCGGCGCCCGTTCATGCGCGGGATCCTGGTCCACTCGCTCATGGGGCGGGGGGTTCCCTTCGACGAGGCCTTCCGCGCGGCCAACGAGATCCGCCGCCGGCTCCGGGGACGGGCGCTGGTGACCCGCGCCGAGATCGCCGAGGCGGCGCGGGAGTTGGTGGGCTCCGACGTACTCGGAGACGAGGCGTCGCCGGTGGCGGGCACCATCACCGTGGTGGGTCACGGACGGGAGACCCCCTTCTCCAAGGGCACGTTGTCCCAATCGCTCCTGGCCGCCGCCATCGACCCGAACGTCGCATTCGACGTCGCGCGGGAGATCGAGCACGGCCTCTTGGCGCGCGGTGTCCGACGGATCGACCGGCGCGAGCTTCGCAGCGTCGCCTACGAGGCGCTGAAGGCCCGTACGGGGCCCCAGATTGCCGAGCGCTACCTGGTCTGGCGCCGCTACCAGGAGCCCGAGCGGCCCGTGATCCTCCTCCTCGGTGGCCCGGCCGGCGCCGGAAAGACGTCTCTCGCCCTCGAGGTCGCGAGCCGCCTCGGGATCCACCGGGTCGTCTCCACGGACGCCATCCGTCAGGTGATGCGGATCATGCTGTCCCCGGAGCTGGTGCCGGCGGTTCATGCTTCGTCCTACGACGCCTGGAAGGTGCTCGCCCGCGGAACCCGGTCCGAAGATCCGGTGGTCGAGGGCTTCCGCGACCAAGCACAGATCGTCTCCGTCGGCGTTCGCGCCATCATCGACCGCGCCATCGCCGAGAACGCCAGCGTGATCATCGACGGCGTCTCGATCGTGCCGGGGCTGATCGACCTCGCACCCTACAAGGACCGTGCGGAAGTCGTCTTCCTGCTCGTCGCGGCCCTCGACCCCGACGTCTTTCGCGGGCGCTTCGAATCGCGCGCCAAGGGCGAGACGAGCCGGCTTCCGCATCGCTACGTCGAGCACCTGAATGCCATCCTGCGGATCCAGGACCACCTGCTCGAGCTGGCGGACCGTTTCCAGGTGCCGATCGTCGACAACCAGTACTTCGACCGCTCGGTGCTCTCGATCATCCGCCACCTGATCGAGACCCTGCGCAAGAAGTCGCTCCCGCGCGCAGTCGACGTTCCGTAGGGTCGGTCGCCGGCCGGCACTCGAGAGGACTCCGATGCGAACGCCTTCTCCTGCGACCGGCGCGGTGCGCCGCGTCGCGGTCAATCTGCGGCGTGCTGCGCGCCGGTTGTTCCTGCGCCCGGGGGCTCCGCGGGAGGGAGGGTTCTGGCTCCGCCTGCGCCTCGGCAGGGGCCTCGGAGAGCTGCGCGAGCCCGGGCCGTTTCGCGTGCCCGGCGCCGGGCTCGGCCTGCTCGAGGTACTGCAGAGCCTGGCCTACGCGGCCGGAGACCCCGACGTGCGCGGTGTGCTCGTCGAGCTGGAAGGGGGCCTCGGAGGCTGGAGTCGCAGGCAGGCCCTCCGGCGCGGGATCGCGGAGGTGCGGCGCGCGGGAAAGCCCGTCGTCGCCTACGCGGAGGCGTTCGATACGGGCGATCTCTTCGTAGGCAGCGCCGCGTCGAAGCTGTGGATCGCTCCCGGGGGCAGCGTCCATCTCACGGGGCTGCGCCTCGAAGGCATCTTCCTGCGCGGACTGCTCGATCGCCTCGACGTCGAGGCCGACGTGGTCCGGGTAGGCGCCCACAAGAGCGCGGCGGAGATCTTCACCCGCGAGTCCATGTCGCCGGAACAGCGAGAGGAGCGGGAGCGCCTGCTGGACGATCTGTTCGAGGATCTGGTGGGAGCCGTCTCGGAGGGCCGCGGCATTCCGGCCGAGCGCGTTCGCGAGCTCGTGGACGAAGGGCTGTTCACCGCGTCTGCGGCGCAGTCCGAGGGCCTCGTCGACGCGTCGCTCTACCCCGACGAGGTCGACGATGCCCTCGTCGACCTGGCGCCCGCGGCGGCAAAGCGCCCGATCGACGTTCGCGAGTACTTCTCCTGGCGCGTCTGCGACCGCGAATGGCTCCCGCTGCTCGGCGAGCCGCCCCACGTGGCCTACGTCGTCGCGCGGGGATCGATCCGCCGGGGACGGGGGCGAAGCGGAATCGCAACCGAGCCGTTTCGCGAGCTGCTGCGCAAGGTGCGCGACGATTCGCGGGTGCGCGGCGTCGTCCTGCGGCTGGAGTCACCGGGAGGTGACGGGCTGGCGTCGGACCTGCTGTGGCGGGAGCTGTCGCTGCTCGCCCGCGAGAAGCCCCTCGTCGTCAGCATGGGAGACGTCGCTGCGTCGGGCGGGTACTACCTCGCAGCCGCCGCGCCGTGGGTCCTCGCGGAAGCGGGAACCCTCACGGGCTCGATCGGCGTGGTAGGCGGCAAGGTGAACCTCGAGGGTCTGTACGAGCGCCTCGGCGTCGGACGGGACGCCATCGAGCGCGGAGCGAGGGCAGGCCTGTTCTCCGAGACCCGCGGCTTCACGCCCGGCGAGCGTTCGGCCCTGCGTACGCAGATGGAAGCCGTCTACGAGACGTTCGTCTCGCGGGTGTCCGAGGGGCGCAAGCTCGCGCCGGAGGCCGTCGAGGCCGTCGCCCAGGGGCGCGTCTGGAGCGGCGTACGGGCTCGCGAGCTCGGCCTCGTCGACGGGCTCGGGGGTCCGCTCGAGGCGCTCGCCGAAGCCGAGCGCCGGGCCGGGATCGGTGCCGGCGAGCGCACCTTGGTGGACGTCCATCCGAAGCTGCCGCACTTCGCAGGGCTGCGCGCCTGGGTCGGCCTCTCCCTCGTGGACTGGCTCGCCGGATCGCGTCGCCAGCCATGACGCGGGCCCTCAAACACGACATCCCCGGAACCGACTGGCGGGTGACCGAGGAGGACGTTCGCGCGAAGGGATGGGCGGCGATCTTCGGCGAACCCGTCGATCCGCAGGAGCCGCTGGTGGTCGAGATCGGCTTCGGCCGTGGAGAGTTCCTGATGGATCTCGCCCTCGCAGCCCCCTCCGTGCCACACGTGGGCATCGAGTACTCGACGAAGCGTGTCCTCAAGATGGCGCGGCGTCTGGCGAAGACGGCGATCCGGAACGTCCGCCTCCTCGACGCCCTCGCCGAGCCGGTGGTGCAGGACCTGATCGCTCCCGGATCGGTCCAGGCCTTCTGGATCAACTTCCCGGATCCCTGGCCCAAGAAGCGTCACCACCGGCGCCGACTTCTCCAGCCCGGATTCGTCCGGGATCTCGGCCTGCGGCTGGTCCCGGGCGGCACGCTCCACGTTGCGACGGACCACGAAGGCTACGCCGATTGGATCGATGCGGCCCTCGCGGGGGAGCCGCTGCTCGTCAACGCCTTCGCGCCGGCGCCGTTCCGGCGCGACGTTCCGGGCCGGCGTACCACGGCCTACGAGGCCGAATGGCGCGCCGAGGGGCGTGCGATGCACTTCTGGCAGTATCGGCGGGGGGCGGGATAGGCGTGCGGAGGCCATGCGCGAATCCCTTCCCAACCTGAAGGACCTCGACCCGCCGGCGCTTCGACAGCGGCTCACGGAGAGTGGGGTCGCGGCCTATCGCGCCGAGCAGATCCTCGCCTGGCTCTACGCCCGGGGGATCGAGGATCCTCGCGCGATGACCGACCTGTCATCGGAGCTTCGCGAGCGTCTCGCGGGCGAATGGACCACCCGCGCCCTCGAAACGGTAGCGCTGGAGCGATCGGCCGACGGGACCCGGAAGGCGCTGCTCGAGGCCGCCGACGGCGCCGTCGTCGAATCGGTACTGATCCCGGACGAAGGGCGCACCACGCTGTGCATCTCGACGCAGGTGGGCTGTCCCCTCGCGTGCTCGTTCTGCGCCACCGGCGCCATGGGCTTCACGCGCAATCTCACGACTGCCGAGATCGTCGATCAGGTGTGCCGCATGCGCGAAGCGCTGGGCGAGGGCGAGCGGATCACCAACGTGGTCTTCATGGGGATGGGCGAGCCGCTGCTCAACCTTCCGGCGGTCTTGCGGGCGATCCGCATCCTCCTGCACCCGCGGGCGTTCGATCTGGCCGGCCGGCGCATCACCGTCTCGACGGCGGGCCTCGTCCCGCAGATCCGGCCGCTCCTCGAAGGAGCGCCCGTCAATCTCGCCGTCTCTCTTCACGCGGCCACCGACGCGCTCCGGGACGAGCTGGTGCCCCTCAACCGGCGCTTTCCCCTGGCGGCGCTCCTCGGCGAGCTCCGCGCGATCGAGGCGATCTCGGCGCGGCGCCCGGTCTTCTTCGAGTACACGCTCCTGGAGGGGGTGAACGACGCGCCGGACGACGCCGAACGACTCCTCGCGCTGCTGCGCGGTCTTCCGTCCAAGGTGAACGTGATCCCGGTGAATCCCCACCCAGGCTCTCGCTATCGGACGCCCGGCTCCGAGGTGACCGACCGGTTCCTCGGCATCCTCGCCCGGGGCGGGATGACCGTGACGCTCCGGCGGAGCCGGGGAGCCGACATCGCCGCTGCCTGCGGACAACTGGCGGGGCAGAACCCCGGCAGGTCAGGGCGGGGCGTAACGGGCCGATAAGGACGGGCGGCGCCGCGAGCGGGCGGGGCGGCGGAGGACGGCGGCGGTGCTCTATGCGGTCGGCGACATCCACGGAGAGAGCGAGAAGCTCGAAGCGCTGCTCGCTCGTCTTCCGCTCCGCTCCGGTGACCGTCTGGTCTTCACCGGCGACTACGTCGATCGAGGCCCCGACGCCCATGGCGTCGTCGAGCGCTTGACGAAGCTCTCTGCCGAGTTTTCCTGCCTGTTCCTGCTGGGAAACCACGAGTCGATGTTCCTCGACTTCCTCGGGTGGAAGGGCAGGATGTATTTCGGTGGCGATGCGTTCCTCGCCAATGGAGGCGCGCGGACGCTGGCGAGCTACGGGTACTTCGACCGCGACGATCCGAGCCCGGTGGGCTTCCGGCTGCCCGCCGCCCACGAGGAATTCTTCCGGTCGCTTCGCTTGTGGCATCTCGAGGGTGACTACCTGTTCGTTCACGCAGGGCTCGCGCCGGCGCAGCTTGCCGAGACCGACATCGAGTTTGCGCTGCGCCGTGTACGCCCCGAAGACCTGCTCTGGCGTCGCGATACCTGGGATCAGCCCCATCGCCTCGGACGGACCATCATCTACGGTCACACTCCGGCCCCGGATCTCGCCGTCCGCTGGAACGCTCCCTTCAGCATCGGAATCGATACCGGAGCGACCTTCGGCGGACCCCTCACGGCGATCCGGCTCCCGGACGAGACGCTCTTCCAGGTGTAGCCGCCGCTACGACTGGCGCTTCTCGAGCTTCGGGATCACGACCCGCTTTCCGGGGCGCAGCGCGCGCAGATCGACGTCGGGGTTGTAGTAGTCGAGGAGCCACGTCGGGACGGGCGTCTTGCCACGGGTGAGGCTCCAGAGCGTGTCTCCCTTGCGGACCACGCGCTGCTCGGTGCCGGCGACCTCGAAGGCGCTGAAGAACTCGTCGCGAAGCGCTTCGTGATGGGCGAGCCGTCGCGCCTCGAACTTCTTGCGGGAGGCCTTCGACAGCTCGAGGCGGAGCTTCTGGCCCGCGGCGGGCTTCGCCTTGCGCGAGAGCTTGTTCCAACCCCGGACCTTCTCTTCGGTCGTTCCCAGCCAGGTGGCCACCAGCGCCAGGCTCTCGTCGGGCTGGAGGACGATGGTCTGGTTCGCCCCGACCTGGTAGCGAGACCGGTCGAGGGTCTCGCGGACGAGCTCCCTCACGTCGGGTGCGCTGGCTGTCGGCTGCGCAGTGTCCGGGGCGTCCTCGACTCCTGCTGCGGCCTGGGAGGGAGCGATGACCTCGGGCTCGGCGGCAACGGCCTCCGGTGGGGCGTCGTCCCGCCGAAGTGCGACCAGCACGTCCTCGAGAGGCTTCGTCTCGCTGGCCGCTGTGTTCGCGGGCGGTTCGGGGGCCGCTTCGGGAGCCGGCGTCGCTTCGCGGATCGCGGGCACTGCGGCCATGGATGTGGGCACGGGCTCCTGCGCCATGGCAGGAATCCGCAGGCGCTGGCCGGGCTTGAGCGCGCGGGAGCTCGCCACGTGGTTCACCCCGAGGATCGTGCTCGCCGGGACGCCGTAGCGCCGCGAGAGCGCCGCGGCCGTCTCTCCCGCCTGGACCACATGGATGATCGTTCCGCTCCGTGCGGCGACCTCGCCGGGAACGCTCGGCTCCGCGACAGGGGCCTGCGTAGCGGCGCCGTCCCCGTCGCCGCCCGCCGCCTCGACGGCAGCCATCGCTGCCGCAGGCTCGGCCGTGCCAGAGGCCGGCTGCAAAGGGGGCAGGGGCTTCGGCTTCCAGCCATCGGAGCGCGCGATGGCGAGGGCATCGGCGGGCTGTTTGCCCTTGGGTACGCGAACCGTGACGCCTGCCGGCGCCGTCTGGCGTCCTTTCCAGAAGCCCTCCCGCAGGGCGAGGTTGTGGGCCTGGAGCGTGTCGAGGTCGACGCCGAAGGTGCTCTTCAGCGTCTTCACGGAGAACGGCTTCTCGAGGCGCACCTCGCGATACTCGGTGGGCGCCTGCTTCTGGATCGGGCCGAAGTAGCGCTCGGCGTTGGACGATGCCTCCCGGGCGGCCAAGAACGACGTGTAGAAGTTCCGCGACGCGAAGCCGAAGCCGGGCCCTCCGTAGCGCCTCACGATCTCCGCGATGTCGCTGCTTCCCAGCTCGCGAACGGCCCGCGCCAGACCCCCGGCGCCGTGGTTGTAGGCGGTGAGGGCGAGGGGCCAGGTGCCGAGCCGTGAGTGGTTGTCGCGTAGCAGGTCGGCGGCGGCCTCGGTGGCGCGGAACGGGTCCATCCGCTCGTCGACGACATGGGTGACGCGCAGCCGGAAGGTGCGGCCGGTTCCCGGCATGAACTGCCACAGCCCTGCGGCCCCTACCTTGGAGTAGGCCTCCGGGTTGTACGAGGACTCGACGTGGGGAAGGGTGATCAGCTCCTTCGGGAGATCCTTGCGGGCGAGGACGCCCGCGATGTGGCCCTCCCAGGCCCCCGACCGGACGAGCCCCTCGCGGAAGCGGTTGGCCTGACCCCGCTGCAGGCGAACGCTCTCTGCGGCGAGTTGGAGCGTCTGTGTGGAGACCCCATTCGGGAACAGCGCGAGGACCCGCTGCTCCTCGGCGCCGAGATTCTCCCGCGCTCCGGAGGCGAGCCTGCGGAGGATCTCGCGGTACTTCTCCTTGGTCGCCTCATAGAGGGCATCGACGGCCCGGCCGCCGAGGCTCTCGGCGAAGTCGACGCGCTCGTAGACGACGTCGAGGTTGTTGGCGTCGTGGATCAGCGCGCCGTCCGTCCCGACCTCGGTGTAGATACGGGTCCAGAAGCGCACCTGGGGCTGGAGGGCGGGCGGGTTCGGAAACAGGTCGGGCGACGCCGTCGCAGCCGGCGGCGCGGCGAGAATCGCGAGTGCGACGAGAGCGGTGAGGGCTCGGCGCATGGATCCCCCGGATCGGCATGCCCTGCGCAGAACCTGAAGCGTCCTGTGCCGGGCTTCCCGCGTCCTCCGTCCGGCCCCCCCCGGTGCAAGACGGCGACCGCGCCCGCGAAACAGCGTTGTAGTCTACGCCGCTGCACGCGTGATGCCACCTGGCTGCGCAGCGATTGCCGGGGGCTGGCGCGCGCGACGCCCATCCCGCGCACACGGGCCGCGCGGACGCTGACTACCGCCTGCGGCCCTTGCGCCGGTCCTTGCGCGCCTGCTTGCGCTTCTTCTTCTGCGCGTCGCGCTGCCGCGCCGCACTGCGTGAGCCCCCGGAGCCGGTGTTCTTGGCGGCTCCCGGCCCGCCGCCACCCATCAGCGCGGACGGATCGAAGCCCGGGGGCAGGCCGCCGCCTCCCATCAGCCGACCGAGGCCGGGCACCTTCGAGAGCAGCCCCCCGAAGCCCCCGCCTCCGCCGAGCGCGCCCATCATCTCGCGCATCTGCTGGAAGCGCTGGACGAGCTGCAGCACCTCCTTGCTGCGCCGGCCGCTGCCGCGGGCGATCCGGGCGGCGCGGCTCTTGTGGATGATCTCCGGGCTCGAGCGCTCCCCCGGCGTCATCGACCCGATCATGGCCTCGACCTTGCGCAGCTCCCGGTCGTCGACCTGGTCGGCGAAGGAGCCGAACATCGGGAGCTTTGCGAACACGTCGCGCAGCGGCCCCATCCGCTGGATCGTCTTCAGCTGGGAGAGCAGGTCGTCGAGGGTGAGCCGCCCCTTCAGCATGCGCTGGGCGGCGTCCTCGGCCTCCTTCTGATCGGCCACCTGCTCGAAGTCTCGAACCAGGCCGACGACGTCACCCATGCCGAGGATCCGCGACGCGAGGCCTTCGGGCCTGAACTCCTCGAGTCGGTCGACGCTCTCGCCGGTGCCGAGGAACTTGATCGGGACTCCGGTCACGGCCTTGATCGCCAGCGCCGCGCCGCCGCGCGCATCGCCATCGAGCTTGGTCAGGATGAGGCCGTCGAGGGACAGTCGCTCGTGGAAGGTCTGCGCCACCTGGACCGCGTCGCGGCCCATCAGCGCATCGCACACCAGCAGCGAGTTGGCGGGCGCCACGCGGGCGGTGATGTCCTGGAGCTCCTGCATGAGCGCATCGTCGACGGCGAGTCGGCCCGCCGTGTCGTAGACGATCGCGTCGAAGCCCTGGCTGCGGGCGCGTTCGGCCGCCGCGGCGCAGATAGCCGGCGGCGCATCCCCGTCGGCGCCGCGGTGGACGGCGACTCCGATCGACGCGCCGAGGGTCTCGAGCTGAAGGATCGCCGCGGGCCGGTAGACGTCGGCCGCCACCAGCAACGGTCGCCTTCCGCCCCGCTGGAGGTGGCGCGCGAGCTTCGCGGCGACGGTGGTCTTGCCCACGCCCTGGAGTCCGACGAGCAGGACCGAGACGACGCCGCCCTTGCCCGTGGCAAGGGACGGATCGACCGGCCCCATGAGCGCGCAGAGCTCGGCTTCGCAGGTGGCGATGAAGTGCTGGCCGGGTGTCACCCGGAGTGCGCGGCCGGACGCGTCCTCGACGCGGGTCTCGACCCTCTCTCCGAGGGCCCTTTCCTTGACCCGCGCCAGGAATCCCTTCACGACCGTGAAGTCGACGTCGGCCTCCAGCAGCGACGTCCGTACGTCGCGGAGAGCCTGGTCGATGTTCTCCTCGGTGAGCTCGCGGACACCGCGAAGCCGTTCGCGTGCTGCGGTGAACCCGCGGGTGAGCGTCTCGAGCATCGGAACCTCCGGCCGGCGCAGCATACCTCCCAGGGTCGGAGGGCGCCGGGCTGCTCCGGGTGGCTGCGCGGCGGCGGCCGGGGCCTCGTGCTACATCGCCCCCCGTGCTACGCCGGGTCCTGATCGCGAACCGGGGCGAGATCGCGCGTCGCGTGATCCGCGCCTGCCGCGCTCTCGGAATCGAGACCGTGGCCGTCTACTCGGACGCCGACGCCGCGTCTCCCCACGTGCGCGAGGCCGACGCGGCGATCGCCATCGGCGCTTCGCCGCCGCGAGAGTCGTACCTCTCGCAAGCCGGGCTGCTGCGGGCGCTCGCGGAGAGCGACGCCGATTCGGTCCATCCCGGCTATGGCTTCCTCTCGGAGAACGCGGACTTCGCCGACGCCGTCCGGAAGGCGGGAGCCGTCTTCGTCGGGCCGCCGTCCGAAGCGATCCGTGCGATGGGCGACAAGGCCTCGGCCCGGCGCCGGATGCTCGAAGCCGGGGTCGCCGTGACGCCGGGAACCGGCCTGCTGGGCGACGTCGAGGACGCCGTCGCCGCCGCGAAGACCCTCGGCTACCCCGTCATGGTGAAGGCCACCGCCGGCGGCGGCGGCATCGGAATGGTCCCCTGCGAAGACGAGACGCAGCTGCGCCGCGGCTTCGCCTCCGCCAGGAGCCGTGCGCAGTCGTCCTTCGGAGAGGGCGCGGTCTATCTCGAGCGCCTCGTCCACGGCGCGCGGCACGTCGAGGTCCAGATCGCAGCCGACGACCAGGGCAACATCGTGCACCTCTTCGAGCGCGAGTGCTCCGTGCAGCGCAGGCACCAGAAAGTCCTCGAGGAAGCGCCGGCGCCGGGGCTCACCCCGGCGATTCGCGACGCCATGGGCGAGGCCGCGGTCCGCGCCGCGCGAGCCATCGGCTACCGCAACCTCGGTACCCTCGAGTTCCTGCTGGCGCCGGGCGGCGACTTCTACTTCATGGAGATGAATACCCGGCTCCAGGTCGAGCATCCCGTCACCGAGTGGACGACCGGGGTCGACCTCGTGCAGCTCCAGCTCCGCCTCGCCGCCGGCGAGCGCATCGACCTCGGCGAAGTCCGTCAGACGGGGCACGCCATCGAGCTGCGTCTGTACGCAGAGGATCCGGCCCGCAACTTCCTGCCGTCACCCGGCCGGATCACGCGGCTCGTGTGGCCGGTGGGCCCTGACGTGCGGGTCGATGCGGGAGTCGAGGAGGGTTCGGCGGTCACTCCCTTCTACGACCCGCTGCTCGCGAAGATCATCACCCGTGGCGACACGCGCGACGCCGCCATCGGCCGGGCGCGGGAGGCGCTGGGCGCCCTCGTCGTGGACGGCGTCAAGACCAACGCGCCGCTTCTCGACCGGGTACTCGGTGATCCCGCGTTCCATCGCGGCGAGCTCTCGACGAGCTATCTCACCCGGCTGCTCCAGCGAGAGCGGAGCTGAGCCTGCGGTCAAAGCGAAGCGAGGAGGATCCGATGGCGACGAGCGTGGAAGCCCAGATCACCGGCAGCGTCTGGAAGATCGAGAAGGCCGTCGGCGACACGGTCGCCGAGGGCGACGTGATCATGATCCTCGAGTCGATGAAGATGGAGATCCCCGTGGAGGCGCCCGTCGGAGGGCGCATCTCGGAGATCCGGGTGAGCGAAGGGCAGAGCGTCGACGAGGGCGTGGTGCTGGCGGTGATCGAGGCGGGCGCGGTCGGGTGAAGGCGTCGCTGCTCTCTGCGGCCGACCGCAGCGCCGCGCTCGCCCACCTGGCGGGGCGAACGAGAGCGAACCTCTGGCTCGCCGATCTCGTCGCGAACCTCGGAGAAAGGCCTTTGCCCGGCGAGGCGGGCGCCGAGGTGCTGGGGGCCTTCGATCGCCATCGGCTGCGCGGCCTCGCAGCGCTCCGTCCCTGCGTCGTGATCGAGGAGGGGATCCCGGACGCTGGGATCGAGTCGCTCCGCCCGTGGATCGGAGGCGCTGCAGTCGGGACTGATGAAGAGCCCCGTCCGCGAGGCCGGCGTGGTGTGGGAGATGCTCGCGCAGGTCGGATGCCGGGCGATCGTCGACCGGGGTGAGACGTCCTATGCACTGACTCCGGACGAGGCGAGGCTGTCGCCGGCGCCGCCCGGATGCCGCGTCCGGCGAGCACGGGCGTCGGATCTCGGTCCGCTCGTCCATGCGGCTCGCGCGAGCCTCGCCGAGGAGCGGCGTCCCGACCCCTTCGAGGTGGATCCCGACGGTTTCCGGCGCTGGGTGCGGGGACGCATCGATCGCGCCTGGGTCGTCGAGGTGGACCACCGCGTGGCCTTCGTCGGCTACGCCGATGTCCAGCGGATGGAAGGCTGGCTCGTCCAGGGCGTCTACACCTGGCCCGAGGCGCGGCGCCGGGGCTTTGCACGCGCGGGCGTGACCGCGGTGTGCCGGGCGGCGTTCCGGGCCGGGGCCGATCACGTGCAGCTCGCGGTGGTTGCGGGCAACCTGGCGGCGCAGGCGCTCTACACCGGGCTTGGCTTCCGGCCGTTCGCGTCCCTGCGGACGGTGCTGTTCGAGGCGCCACGCGCATAGGCCGGCAGATGCGCGCAGCTGGGAGGGAGACCGATGATGGCGCTCGAAGGGCTCGGGGTCGTCGACCTCTCGCGCTACGCGCCCGGGCCGTACTGCACGATGCTGCTCGCTGACCTCGGCGCCGACGTTACGGTCGTCGAGCAGCCGCCCGCCAAGGCCCGTCGCGTCGACGCGGCGATGGGCGTCTCGGAGCGCACCAAGGCCTTCGTTCCGATGGGTCGCAACAAGCGGTCGATCGTGCTCGACCTGACGGACCCCCGCGCGCGCGAGGCCTTCTTCCGGCTCGCCGAGCGCGCCGACGTCGTCGTCGAGGGCTTTCGGCCCGGCGTGGTATCGCGCCTCGGCGTCGACTACGACGCGGTGCGCGCCCGCAATCCACGGATCATCTACTGCTCGCTCTCGGGCTACGGCCAGACCGGTCCCTACGCATCGCTGGTCGGCCACGATCTCAACTACATCTCGATCGCGGGGGTCCTCGGGTCGATCGGGAGCCCCGGGCAGCCTCCGGCGATCCCGCTCAACATCCTCGCCGACTTCGCAGGCGGAGGCCTCTTCGCGGCGTTCGCGATCCTCGCCGCGGTCGTCGCCCGCGAGAAGACCGGAAGCGGCCAGCACATCGACATGGCGATGAGCGACGGCGCCCTCTCGCTCGCGTGCCTCGCGGCATCCGACACCCTCGAGACGGGCGCGCCGCCCCGTCCCGGCGAGCACGCGCTCGGCGGCGCCCTCCCGTGCTACCACGTCTACCGCTGCGCCGACGGCCGCTGGCTCTCGATCGCGTGCATGGAGCCGTGGTTCTGGCGCCGGCTGTGCGAGGCCCTCGGCTGCGAGGCGTTCACAGACGTCCAGTTCGACGCGGCGCGCTTTCCCGAGATGTTCGCGTTCCTCCGCAGCCGCTTCGCCGAAAAGCCGCGCGACGTGTGGTTCGCCGAGCTTCGCGACCAGGAGATCTGCGCGACGCCGGTCTACGACATGGCCGAGGCGCTCGCCGACGCGCACAACCGGGCGCGCGGGATGGTCATCGAGCTCGACGACCCGGGTCTTGGCCCGGTGCGACAGGTCGGCATCGCGCCGAAGCTGTCGGACACGCCCGGGCGCGTCCGGTCGCTCGCGCCCCGGCCGGGAGCGAACACCGAGGAGATCCTTCGCGAAATCGGCTACTCGGCGTCCGAGATCGCAGCGCTCACAAGGACACCGGAAGCGTGAGGTGCGAGGGGTGCTCCCTGTCGTGGAGCACGGCCTGCTCGATCGGCCGCAGATCGGCGTCCTGCGCAAGGAGCGGCGAGCGCCCCGTACCGGGGTTCCGGTCGTACTTCGGGAAGTCGCTCCCCGCGATCTCGATCCGGATGCGATGTCCTGCGTCGAAGACGTACGCCGTCGCGAGGAGGTCGACGTCGATCGCGACCGCTTCGCCCGGGACCAGAGGCGTCTCGCGATCGGCGCCGTCGCGGAAACGCGCGCGGATGATGCCCTCGGCGACCGGGACGCACCTTCCCGAAGGCTCGGCGTCGACGAGCTTGACGACGAAGTCGGCGTCGGGAGCGGTCGCTCGAACGAAGAGCCTCGCCGAGACGGGGCCCGCGAGGGTCAGGGGGAGTCGAGCGGAGCTGCGGTGTAGACGAGGACGTCGCTGCGCTCCTCGACGGCCGAGCGGTCCTGCACGCCCGGCCCACAAACGCCCGGCACCATGCTGCGCCCGCCGACGGTCGGGACGGGGGTGCGCGGATCGTGGACGAAGGCGTCGTGCGGCTCGCCGCCGGCGGGTGTCTCGGAGAGCGTACCGTCGCCTTGGCGCGAGCGCGCCCTGCCGCCGCTTCGCAGATGAAGGCGCAGCGGGCGGTGGGGAGGGGGCCACTCGCGGGCTTCGCGCCACTCGCCTGCGCCCATCACGAAGTACCGCACGCGATTCGGTCCGCTCGGCGGCGTCTCGCGCTCGGCGACGAACCGGTCGAACCATTCGAAACACAGCGGGGCGGCGGTGGTGGGGCCTCCGACGGCGGCTGGACCGAACTCGCGCTCGCCGGCGCTCGCCTTGCGAACGCCGAGGTACGCCATGTGGTCCCAAGGGCCGACGACGAAGCGGTGCTCGTCGCGAACGAGCGTGTCCGGATGCGCTGCGAGCGCGCGCTCGAGGTCGAGGTGCCCGCGCAGGAACCCGTCGTACCAACCGGCGATGTGGAGCAGCGGAACGCGGATTCGTCCTGCGTGGGCGACGACGTCGATCTGTCTCCAGTAGTCGTCGTAGCGCTCGCGTCCGGTCCAGTCGCTTTTTATACATCCACTCACTCCCACCACAACTTTCCAACCCCCCCAGCCATCCCATATCCTCTACCCGCATACAGTTCTTCATCCCACTGCATACATCAAATTCCATTTGCCGTGTGCCCCGCGGCTCGTTCCTGTGCATATCTCACTGCTCGAACTCGCGCTTCCTCCGCGGCTTTCGACAGCCTCCAGACCTGCATCCCGCGTGCGTGCCGTCGAATAACCCATTCACCACCAGCACATTTCTCAACACTCATGTTTCCATTCAGCTCATACCACTAAATTCTTTCAATTTACTGTTCCCAAACTCTCGTGCGCCGAGGCCGTTGCTGCGCTCTTCGTCGCGCGCAGAACGTCGGCGCACTCGCGCAGGACGGCAGGTGGGAGCGGCGCAGCGGCGTCGGGATGCGGCTCGGAGCTCCCGCGACGATCCTCCCGTGCAAGGACGGCCACGTCTGGATGCTTGCGCTCGAGCCCGGCCAGTGGAACGGCCTGCGGCGGGCGATGGGCGACCCCGAGTGGGCGGAGCCCGAGATGTTCCAGGACATGTTCGCTCGCGGGCAGAACGCGGACGTGCTGTACCCGCTCATCGAGGAGTGGACCCGCGAGCGCACGAAGCACGAGGTGATGGACCTTTGCCAAGCGAACGGCTGCCCGACGACCGCGCTCTTCACGGTCGGCGAGGTCGCGGAGCTCGCACATCTGCAGGACCGCGGCTTCTGGCGCACCCTCGCGCACCCTGCACTCGGCGAGGTCCGGACGCTCGGGCCTCCGGTGCGGCTACCCGCCTGCCCCGGAGGCGCCTCGCGCCCGGCGCCGCTCCTCGACGAGCACCGCGCCGCGGTGATCGGAGAGGTTCGCGACGCCTCGAGGCGGCGGGCGGCGCGGCCGCCAGCGACCCGGCGGCGTCCGCTCGAGGGAGTCCGTGTCGCGAACTTCGGCTGGGGATGGCTCGGGCCCGTCACCGGACAGACGCTCGCGTGGCTCGGCGCCGAGGTCTACAAGATCGAGTCGCGCGCGCGGATCGATCTCAACAGGACGCTTCCGCCCTTCGGAGGAGGCGTGCGCGACCCGGACCGCAGCATCCAGAACCACGCCGGTTGGCCGTACAACGGAAACGTCACGATCGACCTCAAGAAGCCGCGAGGGCAGGCGCTCGCGCTCCGCCTCGTCTCGCACTGCGACGTCGCGATCGAGAACTTCGTCCGGGCGTCATGAACAAGCTCGGGCTCGGCTACGAGAAGCTCCGCGAGGCGCGCGCCGACGTGATCCTCGCGTCGATGCCCGCGGCCGGGCTGAGCGGTCCGATCGGCACGGAGCCCCCTCCGCAGCCGGCACGAAGGAGATTCCATGGGTCTGCTCGACGGAAAGGTGGCGATCGTGACGGGCGCCGGCGGTGGGATCGGCCGCGAGCACGCGCTCGCGCTCTCGGCGGAGGGAGCCGCGGTCGTCGTGAACGATCTCGGTGGCGCCCGAGATGGCGCAGGCACGGGAGGCCACAACATGGCCGACCACGTGGTGGCCGAGATCAAGGCGCGCGGCGGAGAGGCCGTCGCGAACTACGCCAGCGTCGCCACGATGGAGGGCGGGCAGTCGATCGTCGATACCGCCGTCTCGGCGTTTGGACAGGTCGACGTCCTGGTCAACAACGCCGGCATCCTGCGCGACAAGACCCTCTCCAACATGGCCGAGGACATGTGGGACCTCGTGGTGCAGGTGCACCTCAAGGGCACCTTCTGCGTGACGCAGCCCGTATTCCGTCACATGAAGGACCGCGGTCAGGGTGGCGTGATCATCAGCACGTCGAGCACGTCGGGGCTCAACGGCAATTTCGGGCAGTGCAACTACGGCGCCGCCAAGGCAGGTATCTGGGGCTTCATGCGCTGCCTCGCCCTCGAGGGCAAGAAGTTCAACATCCGGGTCTTCTCGCTGGCGCCGGTGGCTCTCACTCGGCTCACCGACGATCTGCCGATGTTCCAGACCGATGAGATGAAGGCGCGAATGGATCCCAAGCTGGTCTCGCCGCTCGTCGTGTACCTCGCGAGCGAGCAGGCGAAGCACCTCACCGACAAGACCTTCTTCGTCGGAGGCGGCACCATCGCGGAGATGCGGATGACGCGCAACGAGGGCGAGACGAAGAAGGAGAACGGCGGTCTGTGGACTGCCCAGGAGATCGCCGCGAAGATCGACAAGATCCTCATTCACTAGCGAACGGCGCGTCTCGGCCACTGGAGCGCCCGGCGGCCCTCGGTCGCCGGGCGCTTGCCCACGTCGCGGCTCCAGCGGTATCGTCACCCGGAATGACGGAGCGTACGACGGATCTCCGCGAACCTCCGGCGCCGATGGGTTCGGCTCGCTCGACCGACGTCGACCGCCTCTCGGCGATGACGTCCCGCTTCAATCTCTTCTTCCGCTGGTTCGCCCGGCGATTCTTCCGGCACTTCGATCTCGACGAGAAGACCGTTGCCTCGCTGCTCGATCTCGAGCGCACCGGGTCGGTCGTCTACGTGATGCGGTACGCGAGCCGGCTCGACTACTTCCTGTTCAACACACTGTTCCTGCGCGAAGGGCTGCGTCTCTCGGCGGCCGCCAACGGTTTGCACTTCTACTACTACCGTCCGCTGCACGAAGGCCTGGCGATCCTTCGCCACCGCATCACCGGCCGACTGCGGTCGGACCACGCCACCCAGTGCTCGTACGCCCGGGAGATCGCACTCCACGGCGGCTCGCAGTTCCTCTTCCTGCGGACGGCACGGCTCGCGGGCTGGCTCCGGGGGCGCCGCGCCGCGATCGAGGCTGGCCGGCAGGAGCTCGACTGCCTCGACGAGATGGTGCGTGCGGCTTGGAGCGGCGGCCGGCCGGTGCACCTCGTTCCCCTCGCGCTGTTCTGGCGCAAGGGGCCGCGGGCGGAGCGCCGCTTCCTCAACCTCGCCTACGGCGCCCAGACGCGGCCGTCGGATCTCGCCAAGGTGGCGTCGTTCCTCACCACGTATCGGGGCCTCCACGTGAAGGTCGGCGAGCCGATCGATCTCACGCGTTTCGTCGCAGAGCGGCGCCACGAGGGAGAGGAGGCGCTGGTCCGAAAGGTCCGGCGGTCGCTCCTCGTGTTCTTCTATCGCGAGGAGAAGGTGGTCGAGGGGCCGACGCTCAAGCCCCGCCACAAGGTGCTCGAGGCCGTGCTCGGGGATCCCCGGGTGAAGCGGGCGATCGAGGCCCACGCCCGGGAGCGGGGCCGGAGCCCCGACGAAGCCTGGCGCGATGCCGAGAAGATGTTCCGCGAGATCGCGGCGAACATGAACTCGACGTTCCTCGCGGTACTGAACGTGATCGTCAGCTGGATCTTCCGGCGGATGTTCGCCTCGATCGAGGTCTCGGGGATCGAGAAGGTTGCCGGGTACGCCAAGAACCATCCGCTGGTGCTGGTGCCGAGCCATCGGTCGTACTTCGACTTCATGATCCTGTCGGTGCTCTTCTACTCGAACCATCTCGTTCCGCCCCACATCGCCGCGCGGGAGAACATGGGGTTCGGAGCGTTCGGGTTCATCTTCCGCCGTGCGGGGGCGTTCTTCCTGCGACGCTCCTTCGCCGATCCCCTCTACAAGGAGATCTTCCGCGGCTACGTCGGCCATCTGGTGAAGGAAGGATTCACCCAGGAGTTCTTCATCGAAGGCGGCCGGTCGCGGACGGGAAAGACCCTCGCGCCTCGTCTCGGGATGCTGTCCTGGGACGTCGAGGCGTTCCTCTCGTGCGCGCGGCGCGATCTGTTCTTCGTCCCGATCGCCATCACCTACGAGCGGCTCGTCGAGGAAGGGGCGATGGTCGACGAGCTCGAGGGCGGCAAGAAGGTCGAGGAGAGTACGCTCGGCCTGATCCGGGCGCGCAAGTTCCTCCAGCGCCGTTTCGGGAGCGTGTTCGTGAACTTCGGCGAGCCGATCTCGCTGGCCGAGGCGCTCGGCGCCCGGCGGGAGAGATTGGCGGCCGGGGATTCCGAGGAGGTCGAGGCCGAGAAGCGGCAGTTCGTCGAGGCGCTCGCCCGCCGGATCGTCGAGCGGATCAACTGGGCCACGGTCGTGAACGCCACCTCCGTCGCTGCGTGCGCCGTCCTCGCTGGGCCCACCCGCGGCCTGGTGCGCGACGAGCTCACCCGCAGGATGCAGCTCGTCGTCGACCTGCTGCGCCTGCAGGACGTCGGCCTCACGCCGGCGCTCGCCCGGGACGGTGGCGACTTCCGGGAGGCGATTGCGTTCCTCGTGCGGAGCGACCTGCTGCGCTCGGCCCCCGACCCGCGGGGGGAAGTCCTCTACTTCGAGGAGTCCCGGCGCCGTGCCCTCGACTTCTACCGGAACACCATCCTCCACTACCTGGCGGCGCCGAGCTTCCTGGCGCGTGCGTGTCTCGCAGGAGGAGACCGGGCGCAGCTCGGCGAAGCGCTCGGCTTCTGGATCGATCTCTTCTACCAGGAGTTCTTCGTCCCGCGAGGCGAGGTCCTGGCCGCGCACCTCGATGGCTTCCTCGACTACTACGAGCGCTGTGGGCATCTCGAGCGAACCGAGACCGGCCTGCGCGCGACCGAGAAGGGGGTTCCCTACTTCCGTTTCCTCGCTGCGCAGACCCAGTGCTTCTTCGAGGCATACCTGGCGGCCTTCTCGGCAGCGCTGCAGGCAGAGCCGGGGATCACCGTGCGGCGCCTCGCGCGTGAGGCCCTGGAGCAGTTCCAGCGATCGCAGCTTCTCGGCGAGGTCGAGCGCCCGGAGGCCGCGAACCCGATCACCTTCGAGAACGCCCTCGACGTCCTGGTGCGCCGGGGGATCCTGGTTCGCAACCGCTCGGGAGGCGGCACGGCACGCGAGGCGGTCTTCCTGCGCGGCGCGGCATTCGAGGACCTTCGCGCCCTGCGCGAGCGGCTGGCGGGGGCCCTCGCCCCCCGGTAGGCTCGCCGCCTCCATGGACCTGCTCGACGCCGTCGACTTCGAGAAGGGCAACGGCCTCGTCGTGGCCATCGCCCAGGACGCCGGGACCGGCGAGATCCTGATGGTGGCGCACATGAACGCCGAATCGCTCCGCCGCACCCTCGAGAGCGGCGAGGCCGTGTACTGGTCGCGGTCGAGGGGCCTCTGGCACAAGGGCCAGGAGAGCGGCAATACCCAGCGCGTCGTCGAGCTGCGGATCGACTGCGACGGCGACGCGGTGCTGCTGAAGGTCGAGCAGCGCGGAGGCGCTGCGTGCCACACCGGAAAGCGTCACTGCTTCTTCCGGCGGCGCGACGGTGCGGGCTGGACCGACGACGGCGTCCAGGTCTTCGACCCCGCAAAGGTCTACCGGCAATGACGGTGAAGACGGCTGCTCCCCGCAGGATCCGCCTGGGGCTTCCGAAGGGGAGCCTCCAGGAGACGACGCTGCGGCTCTTCGGCCTCGCGGGCTGGCGGATTCGCGTTCCCGAGCGGTCGTACTACCCGCAGATCGACGACCCGGAGATCGAATGCATCCTGATCCGCGCGCAGGAGATGGCGCGGTACGTCGAGCACGGCGCGATGGACTGCGGGATCACCGGCATCGACTGGGTGCTCGAGAACAAGGCGAAGGTGAAGGAACTGGCCGACCTGGCGGCGCCCTGGCCGAACTACCGGACGGTGCGCTGGCTGCTGGCGGTCAAGGAGGGATCTCCCTTCCGGAGCGTGAAGGATCTCGGCGGCAAGCGGATCGCGACGGAGGTCGTCGGACTGACGGGCAGGTACCTGAAGCAGCACGGCATCAAGGCCGAGGTCGAGTTCTCCTACGGAGCCACCGAGGTCAAGCCTCCGCTGCTCGCCGACGCCATCGTCGACGTCTCCGAGACGGGATCGAGCATCCGGGCCAACAACCTGCGGGTGCTCGACGTGGTGCAGGAGAGTACGCCTCGCTTCATTGCCAACCGCGACGCGTTCGCCGACGAATGGAAGCGGCGCAAGATGGAGCGGCTGGCGCTCCTCCTGCGGGCGGCCATCGCAGCGGCAGCCCGGGTGGGCCTCATGCTGAACGTGCGGCGCGACCATCTCGACGCCGTCCTGCGGATCCTCCCGGCGCTGGCGACGCCGACGATCTCGGCGCTGGCCGACGAGCGCTGGGTCGCCGTCAACACCGTGATCGAGGAGAGCCTCGTTCGCGAGATGATTCCGGCGCTTCGCGACGCCGGCGCGCGTGGCATCGTCGAGTATCCGCTCAACAAGATCGTGGAGTAGGCGGAAGGGCCCCCATGAAGCGGGGACTCCTCCGAGGCGCCGGCATCTACGCGAAGCTCGCGTGGTGGGGACTCGCGTCTCCCCGGCTGTCCGAGCGCGAGCCCCTCGTGATCGTGCAGGGCGTGGTACGGGACGACGCCGGACGGATCCTGCTCTCGGTGCGCAGCGACCTCCTCGGCTGGGAGCTGCCGGGAGGGACTCCCGAGCCCGGCGAGGCGCTCGACGACGCGCTGCGCCGCGAGGTGAGAGAAGAGACGGGAATCGAGATCGTCCTGGAGGAGCGGGTCGGCGAGTGGGTGCGGACCGGGTTCCGGCCCCACACGGCGGTGATCTACCGCTGCCGGAGCCGGGGCGGGTTGCTCCGCACGAGCTCCGAGACGCCGCGGGTCCGCTTCTTCGCGCCCGACGCGCTTCCGCCGACGCTGTTCCCCTGGTTCCGCCGCCCGATCGCCGATGCGCTGGCAGACCGCACGGGAGTTCGCTGCGAAGAGCGCCACGGCATCGGCGCGGTGCTGGCCGGACTGCGGATCGACCTTCGCATGCGGCTTCGCGGCGGGGACGACTGAGAAGCCGTCCTGGGTGCGCACCGGCCGGGAGAGCGTCGCCTAGGTCAGAACCGGTAGCCGATGCCGACGGCTTCGGCGATCGGGCTTCTCCAGTGCTGACCCGCTCCTCATCGCGCGTCCGCGACCCGCTCGCGCATTGTCCAGCCCAGCCCTTGGAACTACGCCTTCGCCGTCGAAGATGATCGTCCGGTCGTTCCCGCTCCGTGGTCGCACCTCGACGCGGACGTGATCGGGCCTTCGCACCAGATAGCGTCGCGTGGCGCCGAACTCGAGCTTGCTGGCGTCCTCCTGGACGACCTCGTAACGCGTGTGCGCCGTGAACGAGAAGCGCTCGGCCGCATGCAGGCGGTCCCCCGCGCTGCGGACCAGCTCGACCACTTCGGAATCGACGGCGGCCGAGGCCGGCGATCGCCGTCCGATGGTAGGCTTCGGGCCGATGACCAAGCGCCCGAAGTCACTGCGGCGTTCCGTTCGGTGGCGGATCGCCCTCTGCGGCGCTCTCGCTGCACTCGCGGCACAAGCAGGATGCCGGCGGGAAGAAATCGCACAGGGGCCGGCCGTGGCGCCGATCGAGGCTGCCTTCGTAGGGAGTTCGTCCTGCGCGCCGTGCCATCCGCAGGAAACCGAGCGCTGGCGGGGCTCCCATCACGATCTGGCCCTTCAGCCGGCGTCCGAGGACTCGGTGCTCGGACGGTTCGACGCGAGCGCCCTGGCGCACTTCGGCGTCGAGACGTTCTTCCTCCGCAAGGACGGTCGCTTCGTCGTCCGAACGGATGGCGTGGACGGAGCCCTCCGAGAGTTCGAAGTCACCGACACCTTCGGCGTCGATCCGCTGCAGCAATACCTGGTTCCGCTTCCGGGAGGGAGAAAGCAGGCGCTCCCGTGGGCATGGGATTCGCGACCGGCAGGCGACGGAGGCCAGCGCTGGTTCCACCTCCGGCCGGAAGAGCCTCTTCGAGCCGACGATCCGCTCCACTGGACCAACGTCGCGGGCAACTGGAACCACCAGTGCGCCGAGTGTCACTCCACCCAGGCACGGAAGGGCTGGGACGCCGCGTCCGAGCGCTACGCGACGACGTTCGCCGAGGAAGACGTCGGGTGCGAGGCGTGTCATGGGCCGGGATCGGCGCACGTGACGTGGGCCGAGGGCTTGCGTCGATCCGGCGGGGAGCGGGACGTCGATGCCTCGATGGGGCTCGCTTTCCGGATCGGCGCCGGCGACGGCGCCACGTGGGTGCGCGGGGAGAGCGAGCCCATCGCACGCCGCAGCGTGGCCCGGACGTCGCAGGCGGAGATCGAGACCTGCGCCCGCTGTCACAGCCGGCGCTCGGTGCTGAGCGAGGACTACGTCCATGGCCGGCCCATCCTCGACACCCACCGCGTGGCGCTCCTCGAGGAAGACCTCTACTTCGCCGACGGACAGATCCAGGACGAGGTCTTCGAGTACGGCTCGTTCCTCCAGAGCCGCATGTACGCCGCGGGCGTCACGTGTAGCGACTGCCACGACCCCCACGGCCTGCGGCTCCACGAGGAGGGCAACGCACTGTGCGGCCGCTGCCATTCGCCGGAGGTCTTCGACACGGCGTCGCATCACCACCACGCGGCCGGATCCGCCGCGGCGCGCTGCGTCTCGTGTCACGCGCCGGTCCGTACGTACATGGAGATCGACGAGCGTCACGACCACTCGTTCGGCGTTCCGCGGCCCGATCTCGCCGAGCAGACGGGCTCGCCGAGCGCCTGCACCGGCTGCCACGCGAACCGATCCGGCGCCTGGGCCGCAGAGGCGATCGTACGCTGGAGGGGAGCGGGAGCCACGCCGCGGCCGCACTTCGGAACTCGCGCTCCACGCCGGGCGCTCCGGAGCGCGAGACGCGGAATCCGCGCTCATTGCCCTCGTCCTCGACGAGTCCGAGCCCGCGATCGCCCGCGGCACCGCCGTGCGTCTTCTCGGCGGCTACCTGTCCGGGCGCTCGCTCCAGGCTCTCGAGCGGGCCGTCGCCAGCGACGAGCCCCTCCTGCGCCTCGCTGTAGCGGGGATAGGCGAAGCGCTGCCGCCGCCGGAGCGTCTCGCGCTGCTGCGGCGCCTCGTTCGGGATCCCGTCCGCGCCGTGCGACTCGAGGCCGCGGGCTCACTCGCCGAGGTGCCCGCGTCGCTGTGGACGTCCGGCGGACCGTGTGGCCTTGGCCGACGTGCTCACGGAGTACCGAATGGCGCAGGACGTCTCCGCAGACCAGCCCGAGGGACAGCTCAACCTCGGCAACCTCCACGCAGCGCTCGGCGAGCCCGAGGCCGCGCTTGCCCGCTTCGACAGGGCGATCCGCCTCGCGCCCCATGCGATCCCGGCACGGGTCAACCGCGCGGATCTGCTGCGTGCCCTCGGCCGGGAGGCGGAGGCCGAACAGGCGCTGCGCGAGGCCCTCGGCCGCGCTCCCGACAGCGCGGATGTTCACTACGCACTCGGTCTCTCGCTGGTCCGGCAGCGACGCATGCCCGAGGCGTTGGAGTCTCTTGGACGCGCTGTTGCCCTCGATCCCGACCGCTCGCGGTTTGCCGTCGCGTATGCGCTGGCGCTCGACGCCGCTGGAGACGGAGCGCGCGCGAGGAAGATCCTGGGCGACGCGCGGGCCCGGCGTCCAGGCGATCCGGAGCTCGCGGCGGCCACCCTTGCGGCGCCGTGACGGCGTACGCATCCTCGGCTCTCCCGGCGACGCGAGGTCGGACCCATGATCAAGGGCTACGCAGGACGAATCCTCGAGGTCGATCTCCAGGCGCAGCGCTTCACCTTCTCGCCCCTCGACGAGGAGACGGCGCGCCTCTACCTCGGGGGCAAGGGCTACGGAGCGCGGCTGCTCTACGACCGCACTCCTGCCGGCATCGACCCCCTCGGGCCCGAGAACCCGCTGATCTTCGCCACCGGGCCCTTGAACGGCTCCGTCGCTCCCCAGTCGAACCGCTTCGCGGTGGTGTGCAAGAGTCCGCTCACCGGTGGCATCGGCAACGCGGCGTGCGGCGGGTCGTTCGCCCTCGGAATGAAGAAGGCGGGGATCGACGTCCTCCTCGTGACGAGGCGGGCCGAGCGGCCCGTGCGGCTCGAAATCGACGGCGATCGCGACCACGTCGCCTTCGTCGATGCGGCGGACCTCTGGGGCAAGGGCACCTACGAGACCCAGCGGCTCCTCCCGAAGCGGCACGAGCACGCGGTGATCGGCCCGGCCGGCGAGAACCTCGTACTCTTCGCGGGGATCGTGAGCGACGAACGGATTGCCGGGCGAACCGGCGTCGGCGCGGTGATGGGATCGAAGCGCCTCAAGGCCGTCTCGGTGCGCGGCTCGCGCAAGCTCGAGATGGACGATCCGGAGGCCTTTCGTGCCTACACCAAGACGGTTCGGAAGCTCTTCGAGGAGCACCCCGTCCTCGGCGAGTCGATGAAGCGGTTCGGCACCGGCGCCATCGTCAACACCACCAACGCCCGGAACATCCTCCCGACGCGGAACTTCCAGAAGGGCCGCTTCGACCGCGCGATGGAGATCTCGGGCGAGTATCTCGAGGAGCACGGCCTCGTCGGCGTCAAGTCGAGCTGCATCCACTGTCCGGTCACCTGCGGGCGTGACGTCGAGGTGAAGGGATTCGGCCGGGTGAAGGGCCCCGAGTACGAGACGCTCGCCCTCCTCGGATCGAACCTCGAGATCGGCGACCTCGAGAAGGTCTCCGAATGGAACACACACGCCGACGACCTCGGAATGGACACCATCAGCCTCGGCGCGACGATCTCCTTCGCGATGGAGCTCTCCGAGCGCGGGATGCTCGACGCGAGCCTCCCCTTCGGCGATCCGTCGGGAATCACCGAATTGATCCAGGACGTGGGACATCGCCGCGGCCTGGGGGCGATCCTCGCCGACGGAACCAAGCGGATGGCCGAGCGCTTCGGCGGAAGCGAGTTCGCCATGCACGTCAAGGGGCTCGAGCTTTCGGCGTACGACCCGCGCGGCTCCTACGCCCAGGGGGTCGAGTACGCGACGACCAATCGGGGCGGCTGCCACGTACAGGGCGCCAGCATGTACCTCGAGTCGGTGGGGCCCCTCACCATCGATCCGCACAGCCTGCGGCTCAAGACCGACATCCCGATCGTCCAGCAGAACCTGGCGTGCGCCATCAACTCGATGGTGCTGTGCATCTTCTCCACCTACGGGATGATCCCGAAGCAGGTCCACGCGCTCTCGCCCGGGTCGTGGCAGCACCGAGCCCTGTCGTTCGTCCTCGAGCACACTCCCGGGGCGTTGCTGCGCGGAGCGATGGGGATGAAGGGGAAGCCGATGCTCTGGTGGGAGAAGTGGCTCACCTTCGTCACGGGAACCCCCTTCTCGTCGGGGCACCTGCAGGAGATCGGCGCGCGGATCTTCAACCTCGAGCGGATGTACAACCTGCGCGAGGGGCTCACGGCGAAGGACGATACGCTGCCGCAGCGAATCCTCGACGAGCCGACCTTTCCCGGGATGACGTCGGGTCACCCGCTCGCGCGTCTGCTCCCGGACTACTATCGCAAGCGCGGGTGGAGCCCGGACGGTGTTCCGCTGCCGGCGACGCTGCGGCGTCTCCAGGTGCGGACGTAGGAGCCACCGTGGCCGTCACCGTCCAGCTCACCTACGAGATGCGCAAGCTCCTCGGAACCAGCCGCGTCGAGATCGAGGGCGCGCGAACGGTGGCCGACGTCGAGCGCCTGCTGCGCGAGCGGTTTGGCGCCGATGCCGAGCGCTTCGATCTCCTGCAGCAGCGAGCGGCGGTGGCCGTCAACGGAGTGCTCGCGAGCCATCGGCGCGGTGCGAGGACTCCCGTCGCCGACGGAGACGTCGTCGCGTTCGTGAAGGCGGCAGCGGGCGGCTGAGCGGTTCGCGCCTACGGCTTGGCGGCGGCACCTGCGCCGGCTGCTGCGTCGGGCGGCTCGGGGGCCTCGTCGTAGTAGGGCGCCAGCTCGTCGAGGACGCCGCGGACGCTCACGATCTTCTCGAGCGTCAGCGAGTCGAGGTTCGCCCTGCGGCCGGCCTCGGCTGCGTCGCGCCGGACGGACTGGAGGCGCTTGTAGGTCGGGAACGTCGCGTCCTTGTCCTCGCCGTCCCCGAGCTGTGACGCGAGTCGCTGGGTGATGTTCACGAGAAGCCGGACGTCCTCCCGAGCCTCGTACTGGGCTCGCCGGATCGCGGAACCGGCGATCGCGTCGGGTGTCTTCTGCACGGTGACGTTCAGATCCTTGACCCCGGCGGCGAGATCCTTCGCCATACCCGTGACCGCCTTCTGGTCCCAGGGCTTCCCCTGTGCCCACGCAGGAGTGGGCGCGAACGAGAAACCCATCGCGAGCGCGGCGACGGCGACCTGGAATCGGACGGACGATGCCATCTTCCCCCCCAGTAAGTGGCGGCCGCGGAGCGCGGCGGCGCCGGTTTCGTTCCCCCCTTGACGCTACCGAACCGCTTCGCGCAGCCCGCTCGCTTCCCACTCCTTCGAGAGCTGCTGGAGCTTGCGCGTGAACTCGTCGAGGTCGTCGTCGAAGGACAGGATGATCTCGGTGGTGCGGGGGATGTCGTCGCCGGCGAGGAGGCCGCGGTAGCGATTCAGGTTCGCGAGGATCGCCTCGGCCACCTTGAGCGCGCGCTTCTCGGTCTTGATGAGCGGCGACTGGAGTGTGTAGACGTTGTTCCGGCCCCAGAGGCTCTCGTCGCGGACGATGGCGATCTCGCGATAGAGCCCGTTCACCGGATCGAAGTTGTACTCGACGCGGACTTCCTTGAAGATGTCGGAGTTGCCGGTGTAGAACCCGCGCTCCTTCTCGACCTTCCCGAGCTGGCGACAGCGCGGGCAGTAGAAGGTGTCGCCGTGGTTCAGGAGGAAGACGCCCTTGGCGTAGTCCTCACAGTCGGTGTTCTCGCAGTAGCCGACGCCGCGCTTCATGCTGGCCATCCTCTCCGGACCGCCCCCGAGGCCCTTTTCGTTGATCGAGATGCCGCCGGGCGCCGCAGGGCCCGGAATCCACAGGCTCCAGCCATCGCAAGCCCCGTGCCAAGGGCCGGTGGGGGGGACCGCTACGGCTGGTGGGTCAGAGAGTTGTCGGGTTTCGTTGCTGCTTCCCTGCGTACAGACGGACGGTGGACCGCAACGTTCAGGAGATCCGTGCGCGCCCTTCGAGGCGAATCGGGCTCCCCCTCCGCGGCTCGAACCCCCCAGTCCGCAAAACATTTCGAAGGCTTCGGAGGCGGCAAGGCGTAGTGCCGGACGGCCAGCGCAGACACAGCAGGATCCGGATCCTCGGCCTTCGTCGGGTTCAGGGATTGGGCGGCTGGCCGGCCCCGGCGGGACGCCGCGGCCGTCGAGCCTCAATGCTTATACTGCCGCATCCGTCGCGGTGTCAACCGCCATCTCGCTCCGGCCCCTGGCCGACCTGGCGGCCGAGGGCGCGATGCTCCCGGGCAAGATTGAGGCCATAGAGCACCAGCGTCAGCAGGGCCACGCCGTAGGCTGCGATCAGGAAGCGCACCTCAGCCTGCCCCTCCGGAACGGAGCGACCAAGCGGCGCGTACCCGCAGCCCTTCGAGCTGGAAGCGCAGCAGCGTGAGATACGCCGCGGCGAGCAGCGCAGCGATCGATCCCGCCGCGAGAGGCGCCACCATTCCGGAGTCGAGGCTTCCGCGGCCGAGGTTGTCCGGGTGTACGGCGCGGCCGCCGAACAGGTCGATGGCCAGGTAGTTGAGCGGCACCGCCACGAGCCCCGCCATCCCGTAGACCGCGGCGAAGCGCGCCGTCCGCTCGCTGCCCTCGGTGAAGCTGCGGAGCAGGATATAGGCGAGGTAGATGAACCACAGGAGCAGGGTGACCGTGAGGCGAGGATCCCAGCTCCACCAGCGACCCCAGGTACCCTTGGCCCAGATCGGTCCCGTCACCAGCACCAGCGTACAGAAGACGACGCCCACCTCGGCGGCCGAGAGCGCCAGGCGGTCCCACTCGTCGCGCTCGCGCCACAGGTAGAGCGCCCCCCCGACCGCCGTGGTGAAGAAACCGGCGTAGGCCGCGAACGCGGCCGGAACGTGCAGGTAGAGGATCTTCTGGATCTCGCCCTGCATGGCATCCACGGGTGCGGTCGCAACGAGTAGCCCCCACGCTGCCGTGGCGACCGCGAGCGCGAGTCCGAGCGGGCGTCGCCAGCGCTCGGCGCGGCGGTCGAGGGACGTGTCGTTCATGGCCTCATTCGTCGAGTACGAACTCGAAGAGAACATAGGAAGCGATCCAGAAGATCGCATCGGTCACCACGAGGAGGCGCGCCGGGGCTTCGGGGATCGACCCCGTTTCGAGGACGGCCGACGTTGCGCGGACGGCGGTGATCACCACCGGCGCCAGCAGCGGGAGCAGCAGGAGCGGGAGCACCAGCTCCCGGAACCGCGTGCGGACCGCGACGGCGCCGAACAGCGTGCCGGCGCCTGCGAGGCCCAGCGCGCCGAGAACCAGAGGATGATCGCCAGCGCCGCGGCGTGCTCCGACACCGGGACGTCGAAGGCGAGCCCCACCGCTGCTGCGGTCACGAGCTGTACGGCGAAGATCAGCGCGGCATTCGCGAGGGCCTTGCCGAGGAAGATCCAGCCACGGTCGGCGGGAGCCAGCGAAAGGCCTGCGAGGGCGTCGTTCTCGAGCTCGAGGGCGAAGGCGCGGCCGAGTCCGAGGAGCGCGGCGAAGACCGTCGCCACCCACAGGAGCCCCGGTGCGAGGCTTCGCGCCTGCTCGGGCGGAAGGGGAGGCAGCGCGAAGTGGAAGGTCACGACGACGAGGAGCGAGAAGAGCAGCATCGAGACGACGCGGTCGCGGCTTCGCCACTCCGTCACCAGGTCCTTCCAGAGTACGGCGAGGAGGACGTTCACGCGGCCGGCTCCACCGCCTTCACGTACGCGGCCTCGAGTACGGAGGCGCCGAGGGCTGCCCCCTCGGCGCGCTGGACGACGCGGCCTCGAGAGAGAACGATCGCAGCGTCGGCGAGGGCGCTGGCGAGGCCGATCTCGTGGGTGACCAGGACGAGCGTCCTGTTCTCGGTGCGCAGCCGTCGCAGGCGCTCCGCAAGCCGTCCGGCGGAGCTGCGGTCGAGGCCGGCGAAGGGCTCGTCGAGCAGGAGGATCGCGGGATCGTGGACGAGGCCGCGGGCGATGGCGAGCCGCTGCGCCATTCCGCGGGAGAAGTCTCCCGCCGGACGGCTCGACGCCGGCGTGAGATCCTGCTCGGCGAGCAGCACGTCGGCGCGGCCTCCCGGGTCTGCGACGCCATGGAGCCGCGCGGCGAAGACGAGGTTCTCGCGGGCGGTGAGCGCGGGGTACAGAAGGGTTTCGTGGCCGACGTAGCCGACCCGTCCGCGCGCCGCGGTCCGGGCCTCTCCGGCGGCGCCGACCTGCAGCGTTCCGCTCGAGGGGCGCGCGAGCCCCGCGAGGAGGCGCAGCAGCGTACTCTTGCCCGCTCCGTTCGGGCCGAGGACCGCCAGCGCGGCTCCCGCCGGAACGTCGAGGTCGATGCCGTCGAGCGCGACGACGGGGCCGAACCGCTTGACGAGTCCGCGGGCGGTGATCGCCGCCGCGGGGCAGGTCACGCCTGCGCTCCGGCGGCGGGCGGCGAGCCTGCTCCGAGAGGTGCCCCGCACTGGGCGCAGAAGCGGTCGTCCGGCCTCGCTGCGGCACCGCAGTGGCTGCATCCGGGAGCAGTGGCGGCCACTGCCGGAGGAGTCTTCGCTGCGTCGCGCTCGGCTTCGAGGAGCGTCGCCGCGCGGACGCGGAGTTCGTCGCGGAGCAGGGTGTGGTCGGTCGGGGAGAGCTTGCCGGTTTCGAAATCTTCCTCGAGGTCCCGCATGGCCGCGTAGAGCGCCTCGCGCTCGCGGGTGACGAAGCCTTCCGGCGCCTGCGGCGCGGTCTGCGTCCCCGGCGAGCGCCGCAGCGGCGTGAGCAGGAAGCCTCCGAGGACGGCCGCACCGGCGAGCGCCGCGGCGAGGGAGATCGTCCCTCCGGCTCCTGCGCTCCGCGAGAGGCTCTCCAGCTCGAGGCTCACGGTCTCCGCAGGTTCCACCTCGAACGCCTCGAGATGGAGATAGGTGCGGTCTTCGCTGCGGATGGGCCGCCGCCGGTGGAGACGGTCGGAGCCGATCGCGAGCCCGGTGTCGGCGATGTAGATCGAGAGCAGTGGAACGGCTCTCGACGACTGGAGGTCGACCCGACTGGTCTGCGACGTGACCGGCACCTGGTAGACGAGGTCGATCTCCACGGGCCCCGCCGGAATCGGCCCGGACACCACCAGCGCTCCTCCCGATTCCTCCGCCGCGAGCGCGATGCCCGGCGGCTGCGTCGCGAACCGGACGTCGCGGGCATTCGGGTCGAGGGCGATCCGGTAGAGGGGCTCGCCGGAGGGGGCGACGAGCATCCGATCGCCGGCCACCTGCAGGCCGTGGCTCTGTCGGACCGAGATCGCAGCCGCGTCGTACTCGAGGAAGGTGCGTACCTCCGTGACCGAGAGCGCGCCGGGATCGTCCTGGGTAGGCGGAAGCGTGACCGTGACGGCGAGCTCGGCGCCCGGAGCGACCGTTCCCGGCCCGAGCGTGCGGTAGCGCCGGCCCTCGACGGTGACGCTCTCTCCCTCCGACAGACCTTGCGCGGCGACCGTGGGCCCCTGCTCTGCGGCGAGGACGGTCACCTCCGGGGCTCCGGCCGGAAAGCGCTTGCGCAGAGTCACCTCGCTTCCCGCGGATGGGACCGAGTAGGAGAAGGTGAGCGGCTGCTCTCCCGGGTAGACCGGGCCGAAGAAGACGACCTCGCCGGAGCGCTCGACGAGGCCTTCGGGAACGATCCCGAGCGGGCCCGTCAGACCGGCCGCCGCGGCCGGGAGACCCGTCCGGAAGCCGGGACCGAGCCGGCCCCGGTCGGCTCGGGGGACGAAGAAGACCCGGTCCGACGCATTGCGCAGCACGTGGGTCTCGGTCGCCAGGAGCTGCCCTCCGCTCCAGTCGAGCCGCAGGGTCGCCTGTTTGGCGCCAATGGCTCCAGGATCGGTGGCCGGCTCGGAAACCCGGATCGTCACCTCACGGTCGAGTTGGCCCGCGTCGAAACGCACGCGCTCGCCGGGGAACGGGACGTCTCCCACCCGCGCGCCGAGCAGGTACGGGGTGCCGGGGTCGTTGGCGACGCCGTCGAAGGCGAAGCGCCCGTCGGCTCCCGTGACGACCCGCCGGATGCCGGGCTCGGCGCCGGTCGGGAGCGCGTAGAGGACGACCTCGATCCCTCCCACGTCGCCGGGACGCGCCTCGCGGACGATGCGACCGTGGATCCGCGCCGGTCCGCCGGGAACGTCTCCGACACCGCCGGCATCGGGTGTCTGCGCAGCGGCGGAGGCGGCAGCGAGGCCGGCGGCGAGCAGGAGCGGGCGCGCGGCACGCCTCATGCTGCGGCTTCCACCCTGCGGCGCGGCGGATGAGGCCATAGGATCGCGACGGCGCCGAGGACGAAGGTGTAGCCGCCGATCCAGATCCAGTTGACGAGCGGGTTGTGATAGACCTTGACGGTCGCGGAGCCGTCGGGCTCGACGGCGGTCAGGATCACGTAGAGGTCCTCGCGAATCGTCGAATGGATGCTCGGGATCGAAGCCGGCTGCTGCTCCATCCAGTACATCCGCTTCTCGGGCGCCATCACTCCCAGCGGGCGGTCCTGCTGGTAGAGGGCGATCCGCGCGACGGCCCCGCCGTAGTGCTGCATCGGAATCGGTCGTGCCGTCAGGTACTCGAGGCGGTAGTCGGAGATCTCGAACGATTCGCCCGGACGGATGTTCTCGAGCCGCTCTTCGTTGAACGCCGCTCCTGCGATGCCGACGAACAGGAAGACGACTCCGAGATGGACGATGTATCCGCCGTAGCGCCGCTGGTTGCGGCGCAGGAGCGCTGCAGCCGCTCGCGCCGGGCTCTCGCCGCCGCGGACGCGGGCGCGAATCGCGCGCCAGTACTCCTGGACGATGGTCCCGCAGACGAACGCCGCGAGGCTCCACGTCGCCAGCGAGAAGAACGACGGGCCGCCGCGGAAGATCACGAGCAGGACGGCCGCCGCGGCGACTCCGCACGCGCCGGGCCAGAGGAACTGCCGGCGCACGCTCGCCACAGACGCCTTTCGCCAGGCGATCAGCGGACCGACGCCGGTGAGGAAGAGCAGGAAGAGCGCCAGCGGGCCCGCCATGGTGTTGAAGAAGGCAGGGCCGACGGTGATCCGCGTTCCCGTCACGGACTCCGAGATCGCCGGAAACAGGGTTCCCCAGAACACCACCGCGAGGATCCCGAGGAAGACCCAGTTGTTGAGCAGGAAGCTCGCCTCCCGCGAGACGACCGATTCGAGTCGGCTCGTGCTCCGCAGCTCCTGGCGACGGACGAGGAGGGCGCCGAAGAAGACGCCCGCGAGCGCGATCACATAGCCGAGGAAGATGTATCCGAACCAGCCGGCGGAGGTGAACGAATGGACCGACTGGACGACCCCGCTCCGCGTGAGGAAGGTCCCGAACAGGCACAGGCAGTAGGTGAGCCCCACCAGCGCCAGGTTCCAGATCTTCAGCATGTCCCGCTTTTCCTGGATCATGACCGAGTGGAGGTAGGCGGTCGCCGTCAGCCACGGCATGAACGACGCGTTCTCCACCGGGTCCCACGCCCAGTAGCCGCCCCATCCCAGCACCTCGTAGGCCCAGCGCCCGCCGAGCAGGATGCCGAGCGAGAGGAAGAGCCAGGGCACCAGCGTCCAGCGGCGCGTACTGCGGAGCCAGGCGGTTCCGAGTTCGCCGGTCACGAGGGCAGCGAGGCCGAACGAGAACGGGACTGCGAAGCCGACGAAGCCCATGTAGAGCAGGATCGGATGGATCATCATCGCGGGGTGCTGGAGCAGCGGGTTGAGGCCGTTGCCGTCGCTCGGAACCGCCTCCGGAGGCAGCAGCTCGAACGGGTTCGTCACGAAGTTCGTGAGGACGAGGAAGAAGAGGGCGTTCGTGAGCAGGGCGACGAACACCCAGGGCAGCAGACGCGGGCTGCTCCGCCGGTTCGCGACGGCGCAGGCGACGGAGTAGCCGCACAGCAGGAACAGCCACAGCAGGAGCGATCCGGCCTGTCCGCCCCAGAGCGCAGCGAGCCGGTACGGAAGGGTCATGCTGCGCGCCGAGTGCTCGGCGACGTAGCGGATCTGGAACTCGAATCCCGCGAAGGCGACCCACAGGGTGACGATCGCAACGGTCACGCAGGCGCCGACCCCGATCACGGCTCGCCGTGCGACCTCGGTCCACTCCGGGCGCCGGGAGATGCCTGCAACGACCCCAGCGCCGATTCCCGCGCATGCGACGACGAAGGCGAGACGCAGCGCGAAGAGGCCTAGATCGGACACGAAGACTCCCATGGCGGAACCGCCGCCCGGCGATCAGCTCACGACTCGATCGGCGGCGGCTGTGCCTGGAACTTCGAAGGACACTTGGCGAGTACGTTGGTCGCGTGGAAGACGCCGGCGCTGCCGTTGCCCACGAGCTTGCCCTCGACCACCACTTCGGCGCCGTCCTTGAACATGTCGGACACCTCGAGGCTGCCGTAGACCACGGCCAGCGGCGTCGGCTCCGAGCCCGTTTCATGGGGTGGCCGGCTCTGCACCGAGAAATGGATCGACCGCGCCGCAACGTCGCGCTCGATCGACCCGGGCGCGACGAACCCGTGGACCCTCACGTGGGCCCCGGCGGCGCCCGATTCGCGGAGCTCTGCGAGCGTTTCGAAGTAACGGTAGGTTCCCGCGCCCTCGAGGCTGCTCGCCGCGTACCAGCCGAGCAGCGCGGCAATCCCCACGGCGGCGAGGGCGATCTGAACGCCCTTGGACATCCTGCCCTCCCGGTGCCTTCGAAGCTATCACCCGCGCCGAACTCCGTCAAAGCAACCCAGGCGAAGAACGACGGGATTTCAAACACTTGCGTGCGTAGGCCCCTTGACGCGGCGTGCGCGCGCCGGTAGGAAGGAGCCATGTCGCTCCGGCTCGCCGAGGACTTCCTCCGTGCCGGCTGAGACGCCGCAGCCCCGTGTGCGCGCGATCGACGCCGAGATCATCGCCACGGCGGCGGGGCCGGCACAGTTTCCGCAGCCCGAGTTTCCCGAGTTCGCCTTCGCCGGGAGATCGAACGTCGGCAAGTCGAGCCTCTTGAGCCGCCTTGCGAACCGGCGCGGGCTCGCCCGCGCGAGCGCCGATCCGGGCAAGACCCGCCTCCTTCACTTCTATCGTGTGTCGTGCGCGGTCGATGCCGAGCGCCGCGCCGTGGTGCTCGTCGACCTCCCCGGCTACGGCTACGCGAAGGTCTCGAAGGCGGAGCGCCGCCGCTGGCGCGATCTCGTCGAGAGCTATCTCGGCCGGCGTGACCCGCTGCGCGCCGTGATCGTGCTGCAGGACGTCCGTCGCGAGCTCGCCGAAGCCGAGCGCGAGCTGTTCGCGTGGCTCGCCGAG
Source organism: uncultured delta proteobacterium (assembly GCA_963710635.1). Classification (GTDB taxonomy): domain Bacteria; phylum Myxococcota_A; class UBA9160; order UBA9160; family UBA9160; genus MYXO. Next base: position 1,743,773 of record CAVQAY010000004.1, on the reverse strand, counting down.
CGGGGCCTGCCCATCGTGCTGGTCCTCACCAAGACCGACAAGCTCGCTCCCATGCAGCGGTCGCTGCGCGTCCGCGCCCTCGCCGAGGCGGCGGGCCTTCCGGAGGGACGCGTACTGGCGACGTCCGCCACGACCGGCGCTGGTGTCGATGCCCTCTGGGAGGCGCTGCTGTCCTTCGCGTGAGGGCCTCAGCGGAACAGGTCGCCCTCGCGCCTGCGAAGGAGCGCGCGGGCGTCGCCGTCGCCCTGCACCGCGAAGCCTTCGATCCACACCGCCGGTACTCCGGCGTCCTTCACCATCAAGAGGCCAGCGGCCGCGGCGAGCTGGTCCGCGGTGGCCATCGCGGTCACCTGGAGGGTCCGGCCGGAGAGGTCCGCCTGCCCTCGCAGGTCGTCGATCGGGGCGAAGCCGGCGCAGCCGAGAGCGACGTCGACGAGCCCCTCGCGGAAGGGCCGGCCGAAGGTGTCGGAGACGATGACCGCAGGCGCCGGCGCGCCGGGGGGGGTGAGGGCCGCGCGCAGCCGCCGCGCCGATGCGTCGGGGTCCTCGGGAAGAAGGACGGCCACGTCGTCGCCCGGTGCGTTCGAGAGGTCGACTCCGGCGTTGGCGCACACGAAGCCGTGGTGCGTCTCGCAGATCAGGACCCCCGGGCCGCGCCGCACCACCCTCGCGGTCTCGCGGAGCACGACCTCGAGATGCCGCGGGTCCTTGCGGTCTTCCGCTGCGAGCCGCTGCGCCTCCGGCGACGGATCGACACTCGAGAGCGACACGATCCTGCCCTCGGCCTTCGACACGACCTTCTGGCACACGACCAGGACGCCACCCGAGAGGACGATGCCCGCGCGGTTCGCCGCCGACGCCAGGAGCGCTGCGAGATCGTCGCCGGGACCGACGGCCGGCACGCCGGCGAGCGCTCGCAGGCGCACGTCGCACGGCGGCCGCTGCGGGCGCGTCACGGCGCCGCTTTCCGCCCGACCCGGGCGAGGAGCGCCCGGGTGCGGGGGCCGCCGCCGGGCCCCGACAGGAAGACGTCCAGGTCCTCCGGGTAGTCGAGATCGGTCGCGCAGCCGGGCAGGGGAAGCTCGCGCAGCGGCACGCCGCGCTCCCGGGCGAGGGCGCAGTGGCGCGCAGCGCTGTCGGGGCCGAAGGCTGCCGGGATCACGTCGTGAGGTGCGCGCAAGAGCGCCGCCGTCCCACCGTCGCGGGAGGGAACGACGACGATACCGCGGTGCCCGAGGGCCTCCTGCGCCTCCACCACGCAGCGGACGTCGGCGGGAACGATCCCCGGAACGTCCGCGAGGACGACGAGGAGAGCCCGGGCGCCCTCGGCGGCGAGCGCTTCGCCGGTGGCCTCGATGCTCGGGTTGAGTCCGGGTTCGGCCCGCACATCGGCTCGCGCGCCCCAGCCGCGCGCCGCTCGGGCGATCCGCTCGTCCTCGGTCACGACGACCACCGGTCCGATCTCGGGCGAGGCGCGGAGCGCGGCGACGACGTCCTCGAGCATGGCGAGGGTGAGCTGCTCGATGTGCTCGTCGGCGAGGCCGGGCCGCAGGCGCGACTTGCCGCCGCCGAGCCGCTTCACGGGAACGACCGCCGCGATCATCCGCAGTCGGCGGCCAGTCGCAGGGCGGCGTCGGCGACGCGCGCCGCTGCGGCGGCGTCGCGCATCAGGGTGTCCACCACGGAGCAGCGCATGCCGAGGGCCTCGATGGCGGGGGCGAGCGCCGCGTCGCGCTGGTCGAGGACGAAGCCGCGTGCGAGTCCCCGGTAGAGGCCGGCGACTCCCCGGGCCGAGACCTCGACGCCGATCCCGCGCAGCAGGCGGTCGGCGGGGCCCTTCACCGGTGCTCCCGCGATGATGGGAGACACCGCGACGACCGGCGCGTGTGCAGCGGCCAGCGCGCTCCGGACTCCCGGCAGGGCGAGGATCGGGCCGATCGAGACGACCGGATTGCTCGGACAGATCAGCACCGCGCGAGCCGAGGCGATCGCGTCGAGGACGCCCGGCGCCGGGCGTGCGGCTGCTGCCGCCGAGAGGTCGACGCTCCGGACCTCGTCGGGAGCGCCGTCTCGCGCGAGATACTCTTCGAAGTGTACCCTGCGGCCTCCGCCGAGCTCGACGAGGGTCGGGCACGGCTCCTCGGACATGGGAACGATGCGTACCGCAACGCCGAACCGGCGGCGCAGGTCGTCGGAGACGGCGGCGAGGCCACTCCCATCGCGAAGCCGCAGGGTGCGGTGCAGGCACGTCGCGAAGTCGCGGTCGCCGAGGCGGAACCACGTCTCGTGGCCGAGGGCGCCGAGGGCGTCGACCACGGCGAAGGTGTCTCCGGCGAGGCCGTAGCCCCGCTCGGGATGGATCCTTCCCGCGAGGGTGTAGGTCACGATGTCGAGGTCGGGTGCGACGTGGACGCCGTAGAAGGTGTGGTCGTCGCCGGTATTGACGATCACGATGACGTCGTCGGGAGCAACGACCTGGACGAGCCCTCGCAGGAAGCGGGCGGCGCCGACGCCGCCCGCCAGCGCCACCACCGGCCCGCGCATCAGAGCCCCTGGCGTGCGCGCTGCTCGCGCAGGGCCTTGAGATCGGCCTGCAGCTTCGGAAGACGCCGTGCGATCTCCCGGAAGTCGGTTCGATCGGCGACGCGCGACTCCGTCGGTTCGCCGAGGATGCCCTCGAGCGCGGTCTGGTCGCGGGCCACCTGCTCCTCGAGCGAGGAGATCCGCTCGTCGAGAGCCTGGTCGCCGGCGGCCGCCGCTGCGGAGGGCGCCGGCGGCGCAAGGGCGGGGGCACTCGGGGACGAGGTCGCTGGCGCTCCGGGGGCGCCGCGGATGAATCCGGGCGGCGGCGCGGCGACGTCGGGGCCGGCGGCCGGCGCAGGGGCCTCCTGCGCCTTCGGCGTAGGGGCGCTTCCGAGCGGGGTCTCCTCGAACTCGCCCTCGGGCATCACGCGCGGTCCCGACGGAGCAGGAGCCGAGGAGGCGGAAGCCGGAGGTGCGGTGGCCGGCGGCGGGGCCGCGACGGACCCGGGCGCGCGAGGAACCTGGGCCGGGGCGCGCCCGACCTCGTGGGCGCCGTCGCGGAACTCGCGCGGGATGCGGCCCTGCTGGGTGGTGTAGTGGGCGATGCCGCTGGCGTCGACCCAGCGGTAGACCACCGGCCGCTCCGCTCTCGCGCCGGAGGCCGAGAGCAGGAGCGCGAGCACGACGCCGAGGCGGGCGTACGTGCCGCGAGGGGGGCGAAGCGGCTTCATGGCGCCGATTCTTGGCGACGCATCCGGCGACGTCAAGCACGCGGCCGTCGACGCCGGTTCTCTCGGGTGCGGCGTGTCGTGGTTCACGCCGGGGCGCTCGCGGGGCCCGGAGGGGGCTCGGCCGTTTCTTGGCGCCGCCGCGCGTAGAGGAGCGGCTGGCACGCCGCCTGCAAACGCGGGACGCGTGCCCCCTGCGCCGCGCACCGCGCTCCTGGCCGGACTCCTCCTGGCGCCGCTCCAGGCGTCTGGACACGATTCCGCTCCCCTGGCGCACGATGCCACCCGGTTCGCGCGCGATGCCGCGCCCGCCGCGCTGGGCTTGCCGGATGCGCCGGCGCTGGCGTTCGGGTGGCAGACGGCGCTCGAGGCTCGGCGGCCACTCACGGCGGTTGCCCTCGACGGGCCGTCGGGCCGCGTCGCCGCCGGAGACCCGCGCGGGGTCATCCTGGTTGGAGCAGACGGAGAGATCGCCGGGTCCGAGCCGTCGCCCGCCGTCACGGCGCTGGCCTTCACGGACGACGGCGAGCTTCTCGTCGGAACTCGCGAGGGGCTCTACCTGCGCCGAACGGGCGGCGGTCTTGCGGGCCAAGCGCTCGCGCCGGGCGAGGGTGCGCGCGGTGTACGCAGGCTCGCGGCGTGCGGAGGCGCAGCAGCCGTCGCAACGGACGAGGGGGTGTTCGTGTCGCGCGGCGGAAGCTGGCAGCCGGTTCCGGGCCCGCTGGCTCGAACCGAAGCGCAGGCCGTCGCGCTGCGCTGCCGCGGCGGAGAGGTGGAGATGTGGGCCGTCGGCGCCGGCGACGTATGGTATACGCATTTCCGTGTCGATGAGCCGGCGCTGGATCGGGTCGAGCCGGCTCCGGCCCTCGATCCCGGAATCCGCGCGCGGGCCGTCGACGTGCTGCTCGAGCCCGGAGGGGGCGAGGCGGTCCTTGCCGGCGATCGCCTCGCCCTTCGCAGCGCCGGGTCGGAGCCGTGGCGGGTCGTGCGACCCGCGCTCGCGCCCGGCGCCGAGGGGCTTCGCCTCGGGTCGGCGGCGGGCCGCCGCTGGATCGCCAGCGATCGCGGGCTGTTCGCCGAGGAAGCCGATGGAGGCTGGGCGAGGCTTCCAGCGGCATCGGCGCCCGGTCCCGTGTACGACGTGACGGGAGACGGTGGGCGCGTCCTGGCGGCGACGGACAAGGGGCTGCTCGAGGGCCGCACGGCGAGGTCGCCCGGTTCGAGGGAGCCGCTGCGGCGGGCGGCGGTCCTCGCGGCGGAGTTTCCGATGATGCGGGATCCGGCGGTGGAAGAGGTCTTCCGCGCCGCCCTCGACCATCTCGGTCTTCGGCCCGAGGCGCTTCGCGACCTTCGGCGTGGCCTCGCCCTGCGCGGGCTGCTTCCGAAGCTCGATCTCCGGATCGAGCGAACGCGGGAGATCGGCGACGAGCGAGACGACCGGGAGACGTTCACGTCGGGAACGGTTCGGCAGCTGAGCGACCTGCGCTCCGGCAGCCAGCGCGACGTGAGCGCGCTGGTCGAGCTCTCGTGGGACCTCGGCGAGGTCGCGTTCCCGTCGGATGCGGTCGATCTCTCGAAGGAGGCGCGCGCGGTGATCCAGCTCCGGGACGACGTCCTCGACGAGATCACCCACCTGTTCTTCGAGCGGCGCCGAGTGCTGCTGGAACTCGCGGGCCTCGAGCACGGCGCCGAGGCTCCCGATGCAGACCAGCTCCGGCTGCGGGCGGACGAGCTCGCCGCAGGCCTCGATGCCTGGACCGGAGGCTGGTTCGGCCGCCGTGTGCCATCGCTGTCCCGGTGACCGTGGTTCACCCCGTTGAATGGGAGGGTTCGATGAAGGGAACGAATGGCGCGCGGGTGTGGGTGGAACGGCTCGTGGCCGCGCTCTCGCTGCTCCTTGCAGCCCCGGCGGCGGTCGCGCTGCCGCTCGTCTCGGAGGTCTTCTACGACGCGGTCGGGAGCGACAACGGAGTGTCGTTCGTCGAGCTCTGGGGCGATCCGGGAACCTCTCTCACCGGGATCACCGTCGAGGGGGTGAACGGCGGTAACGGCGCGATCGGTCCGCGCCTGGTGCTCTCGGGGAGCATTCCCGCCAGCGGCCTGTTCGTCGTGGGCGACGATGACGGCAGCGGCGGCACCCTCGTCCCGGGTGCCGACCTCGTCCTCAACTTCGACTTCCAGAACGGACCCGACAGCATCGTCCTGCGGTGGGGCGAAGAGGTGCTCGACGCCGTGGGCTACGGCGAGTTCGCGCCGGGCGAGGTCTTTGCCGGTGAAGGCAGCCCCGCACCGGGCGGGCCGGCTGGAGCGAGCCTTGCGAGGCGCTTCGCGAACCTCGACACCGGCGACAACGCCCTCGACTTCGTCGTACTCGAGTCGCCGACTCCCGGGGCGGCGCCGCTGGCGGCGGTGCCGGAGCCGGCGAGCGCCGTACTCGTCGTGGCTGGTCTTGCGGGCCTGGCGCGGTCGGGCCGCCGCCGGTCCCGGAGTGCACGGCGCGGCTGCTGAGAGGATCCCTGACGGCGGCCAGTCCCCCTGCCTCGACGGCCGCCCTTTCGGAGCCCCGTGTCGCCAAGGCGGCGGCGCGGGGCTCCTTCCATTAAGCTCGGGCCCTGCACGCGGCAAGTTTCGGGGGGAACGGGCCGGCAATGCTCTCCGGCTTCAACACCAACGTCCAGCACCGCGGGCTGCTCCTCCACGTGCAGACGGAGGACAGCGGGCGCAAGCACCCCCACATCATCACCCATCTTTTTCATGGGGGGACGATTCTCGCGTCGGAGAAGTCCAGCTACGCGGATCACCTCGCCTCGGCCGATCTCGCCGCCGAGGTGCGGAAGCTGATGGAATCGCAGCACCGCGCGATGCTCGAGCGACTCCGCAGCGGGCAGCTCGACGCGCGGCTCGAGGAGCGCCTCGGCGGCGAGGCTCCCGCGACCGACGCCAACGCCGTGACCGCGGCCGGCGAGGCGCCGCTGCGGGAGGTCCGGGAGAGCGCAGACGCCGCTCCCGCCGAGGGCGGAGCAGGGGCCGCGAGCGCCGACGAGAGGCGCCTCGACGAGGTCGTCCTCGACTACCTCGTCGAGCGCGCGCGCAAGCGCAGGCGCCATCCGTCTTGAGCGACGGAGCACCCGTCGAGCGCGCCGGTACGGCTCCGGCCCCCGATCCTTTGGTGGCGCTCCGCCACGTGTCGAAGTCGTTCCAGGCCGGGGCCTTCGCCCTGCACGATCTCTCCCTCGACGTCGCCAAGGGTGAGCTGGTCTTTCTCACGGGTGCGAGCGGGGCTGGCAAGACGACGCTGCTGCGGCTGCTCTTCGCGGGAGACCGGCCGAGCTCCGGAGAGGTCCGGGTCCTCGGCCGCGACGTGGCGCGTCTGCCGCGCCGCGCCGTCCCGGCGCTGCGGCGCCGCGTCGGGGTCGTGTTCCAGGACTTCAAGCTCCTGCCGCGCCTGAGCGTCGAGGAGAACGTCCAGATCGCCCTCGACGTCCAGGGCGTGCCCGCCCGGGACGCGCGCGCGCGGGTCTTCGCCGTGCTCAAGCAGGTGGGCCTGCAGCAGCGGCGCTACCAGGATCCGCGGTCGCTCTCCGGCGGTGAGCAGCAGCGCGTCGCCCTCGCGCGCGCCTTGGTGGGCGACCCGGCGCTTCTGCTCGCCGACGAGCCGACGGGAAACCTCGACCCCGACCTCACCGTCGAGATCATGGACCTCATCGCGTCGGTGGCTACCCGGGGCACGACGGTGATCGTCGCGACCCACGACCTCGGCCTCGTCCGGCGTCACGGCCGGCGCACCGTGAGGCTCGAAGCAGGCCGCGTCGTCGAAGACTCACCGGCCATGCGGAGCCGCGGGTGAGAGGCGCGATCGCACGGGCCCGGTTCGTGCTCCGGGCCGCCGCGCGGGGCCTTGCCGCGAGTGCGACGACGTCGTCGGTGGCGGTCGTGACCATGGCGCTGGCGCTCGTGCTGGCGGGCGCCTTCGCGCTGGTCCTCGGCAACATGCAGGGCCTCGTCGAGCGGATGGGAGACGCGCTCACCCTGAGCGCCTACCTCGGACCCGGTCTCGACCAGGCGGCGCAGGCAGAGGCCGCGCGGAGCGCCGCCCGGATCGACGGCGTACTCGCTGCCGAGCCCATCTCGCGGGACGAGGCGCTCGCGCGCTTTCCCGAACGGACGGGCATCCCGGCAGCGGTTGCCGAGCTGCTCGACGAGAACCCGCTCCCGGCGTCGATCGAGGTTCGGCTTCGCGCGGATCGCCGCGTCACCGGCGAGACGGCGCGGATCCGCGCGGCCCTGGAGGCGATACCGGGAGTGACCGACGTCTCCGCCGGCGACGACTGGGTGCCGGCATACGAGCGGGCTCTCGCGTTCGTCCGCAGCGTGGGACTCGCCGTCGGCCTCGTCCTCTCGCTCTCGACGCTGGTCATCGTCGCGAGCACGGTACGGCTGACCCTGCTCGCGCGGCGGGATGAGCTCGAGATCCTCTCGCTGGTCGGTGCGAGCCGCAGCACCCTGCGTCTGCCGTTCCTGCTGGAGGGCGCTGCCCAGGGCGCTGCGGCAGGGCTCCTCGCCTTGGCGCTGTTGCGGGGCCTCTTCCTCCTTGCGCAGCCCGCCGTGGAGGCGGAGCTCGCGTTCCTCGCCGGCCCCGGGGCCGTCGCCTTCTTCTCTGCCCAGGAGGGCTTGGCGCTGGTGGCCGGCGGCGCGCTCCTCGGACTGCTCGGCGCGGCGGTGTCTGTGGCGGCGGACGCACGCGTGTGACGCGCTGGGCAGGGGCGGTGCTCGGGTGCGCGATCGGAGTGTTGGCGGCGGCCGGTGCGACCGGATCCGGGCCGCTGCCTGACGCTGCCGAGGGCGGTGCCGATGCCGCCGCCGGCCTCGTCCGGCTGCAGCAAGAGGTGGACGCCCGACGCGCGCGGGTCGAGGCGTTTGCGACGCGCGAGCAGGGCCTGCTCGACACACTCGAGGCTGCCGACCAGGCCGCAGCCCGAATCGCCCGGGAGGTACTGGCCGCGCGGCGGGAAGCGGGCGCGGCGGAGGCCGCTCTCGCAGCGGCTGCTCGCAAGGCCGAGCAGACCGAGGCCGACTACCGGCGTACCCAACGCGCGCTGTCGCTCCGCCTGGCGCAGCTCTACCGCGAGGGCCGCGTCGGTGGAGTGCGACTGCTTGCAGCGGCCGCGAGCCTTCCGGACCTCCTGGCGCGAGGGCGTTCGCTCCGGCGCGCAGCCGAGCGCGATGCGGCCCTGGCGGCCCGCGCCCGGTCCGACCGCGAGGCGCTGGCGCGGGCGCGGCGCGAGGCCGAGGCGTCCCGGCGAGCGAGTGCAGAGGCCGTGAGGCGCCTCGCAGCGCGGGCCTTGTCCCTCGACGACGAGCGCGCCGCGAAGCAGGACCTCCTGGCGAGCCTTCGAAGCGATGGCGCCCGCGAGCGCGCCGCGCTGACCGAGATCGAGGCAGCCGCCCGGGCTCTCGAGGAGACGCTCTCGAGGCTCGGGGCGGTCGCGCCCCGGCGCCCGCCCCCGGCGGAGCCGTTCGCCGGTCTGCGGGGCCGGCTCCGCGCACCCGTCGCAGCGCCGGTGGCGCGGCGCTTCGGAAAGGTCGTCGATGCGCAGTTCCGAACCGCGACCTTCCGCAAGGGGATCGACTTCGCCGCCCCGGTCGGGGCGAGCGTACGCTCGGTGGCAGGCGGTGAGGTGCGTTTCGCGGGCTGGTTCCGCGGCTACGGGAAGATGGTGATCGTCGATCACGGCGAAACCTACTACACGGTGCTCGCGCATCTCGACCAGATCGACGTTGCCGTGGGCGACCGGGTCAGCGCCGATCAGCCGATCGGGACGGTGGGAGATACGGGCTCGCTCGCAGGTCCGTTGCTGTATTTCGAGATCCGGCACGGCAACGAGCCGCTCGATCCGGCGCGTTGGCTCGCAGGGGGCACCGGGCTAGAGTGAGGGACTGGAAAGCGGAGGTTTCTCGCGTGCGTCGGCCGAACCTGCGGTCCGTGGTTCCCTTCGTGGCCGGCGTGCTGGCGGGCACGCTGCTGCTGGGGGCGAACTCGGTGTCGGGTTCGGGATCTTCCCCGCCGTACGACGACCTGAGCGTGTTCTCGAGCGTTCTCGACCTGGTTCGCAAGAACTACGTCGAGGGCGTCGACCAGGAGAAGCTCGTCCAGGGCGCCCTGCGCGGGATGCTGCAGGAGCTCGATCCGCACTCGTCGTACCTCGACCCCGACGAGCACAGGGAGATGCAGGTCGATACCCGGGGTGAGTTCTTCGGGATCGGCATCGAGATCACGAAGCGCAAGGACGGGCAGATCGAGGTCGTTTCGCCGATCGACGGCACACCCGCCGCACAGGCCGGGCTCCGCGCGAAGGACCAGATCGTCTCGATCTGTCCCAAGCCCCAGCCGGAAGGGTGGACGACCGAATGCAAGCCGACCAAGTCGATGATGCTCTTCGACGCGGTCAAGCTCATGCGGGGTCCACGGGGATCGACGATCCTCATCCACGTCTTCCGCGAAGGATTCGACGGCCCCCAGCCCTACACCATCACGCGTGACGCGGTGAAGGTCGCGTCGGTGGATGGGAGGATGCTGGCGCCGGGGATCGCGTACGTCCGGATCCGGTCGTTCCAGGAGCGAACGGAGCAGGAGCTTCGCAAGATCCTCGCGAACCTCCACGAAGAGGCCAAGGAGCCCTTCCGGGGAGTCGTCCTCGACCTACGCGACAACCCGGGAGGACTGCTCGACCAGGCGGTGAAGGTCGGAGACCTGTGGCTCGGTGACGGCCTCATCGTCTACACCCAGGGGCGCGCCGAGTCCCAGCGGCAGGAGTTCCGGGCGCACCAGGACGGGCAGGAGCCCGACTACCCGATGATCATCCTCGTGAACGCCGGGAGCGCGAGCGCCTCGGAGATCGTCGCAGGGGCTCTCCAGGACCAGCGGCGTGCGCTCCTCATCGGGCGGCACACCTTCGGCAAGGGATCGGTGCAGACGGTGTACCCGCTCGAGGACGGCTCGGGCCTGCGGCTCACGACCGCGCTCTACTACACGCCGTCGGGCCGCTCGATCCAGGAGGTCGGGATCGTTCCCGATCTCGAGGTGGCCGGTGCTGGAGAGAAGGAGTCGCCCGGCGAGGATGGCGAGCCCGGAGTGACGCGCGAGAAGGATCTCGAGCACCACTTCTCCCACGAGGCGGCGCAGCCCGACGCGCAGCCGGTGCCGGAGTCCGAGGCGCCGGCCGGGTCCGACTCGCCGGCCACGCCCGAAGCGGCTCCTGCGCAGCCTGCGGACCAGGCGGGGGCCCCGGAGGATGCGGATCCCCAGCTGACGCGCGCCATCGACGTGCTCGAGCACTGGTCCGAGTACGAGGAACGGCTGCGCGAGAAGCCGCCGGAGGCGACGACGACCTCCGCCAGCCGCCAGTAGCGCCGCGGCGTCACGGGAGCCTCGAGCGATGGACGTGCATGCCTATTTGCGGGAGCGAGGAGAGCTGGTGGACGCTTTCCTCGAGCAGGTGCTCCCGACCGCCGAGGAGGTTCCCGCGGCCCTCGCCGCCGCCATGCGGCACCTGGTGTTTCCCGGAGGCAAGCGCCTTCGCCCGGCGCTGGCGTTCGCGGCGGCCGAAGCCAGCGGAGCGAAGCCCGAAGCGGCGCTCGCCGTCGCTGCGGCCGTCGAGCTGATCCACACCTATTCGCTCGTCCACGACGACCTTCCGTGCATGGACGACGACGACGAGCGCCGGGGCCGCCCGACGGTCCACGTGGTCCACGGCGAGGCCGTCGCCGTGCTGGCGGGAGACGCGCTGCAGGCGCTCGCCTTCGAAGTGCTCGCCGCGAACGGGGCCCGCGACGGCGCCCCCGACCGAGCCCTCGGAGCGCTCCGCGATCTCGCCGCGGCGGCGGGCGCCGCGGCGCTGGTGGGAGGTCAGGTCGACGACCTGGCCGCAGCGGCGGAGCCCGCGGGCGTCGACCGCATCGAATCGATCCACCGGCGCAAGTCGGCGGCGCTGATCGCGGCGTCGGTGGCCGGGGGAGCCCGGCTCGCCGGCGCTGGCGACGACCTCATCGAACGGCTGCGTCGCTGTGGCGAGGACGTCGGGGTCGCGTTCCAGATCGCCGACGACGTGCTCGACAAGGACGAGGACGGCGCGTGTTCGCTCGTCCGCGTACTCGGTGAGGAGGCCGCGCGCGCCCGTGCCGAGGAGCTGCTCGTGCGTGCCCTCGCGCAGCTCGAGGACCTCGGCGAGAAGGCCGAGCCGCTTCGCGAGCTGGCGCGGTTCGCGGTCCGGAGAAACCGGTGAGCGGCGGGAAGCTCCTCGACCTCATCGAGTCGCCGCAGGACCTGCGCCGGCTGCCTCGCGAGAAGGTCAAGGACGTCGCCGCCGAGCTCCGGCAGGAGATCGTCGAGCGCGTCTCGCGCACCGGCGGACACCTCGCGTCGAGCCTCGGCGCGGTCGAGCTGCTGACCGCGATCCACTACGTGTTCGACACGCCGACCGACCGGGTCGTCCTCGACGTGGGTCACCAGGGCTACGCCCACAAGATGCTCACCGGCCGGCGGCGCGAGTTCGACCGCATCGGCCTCGAGGACGGGATCGGGAAGTTCCTGCGACGCAGCGAGTCGCCGTACGACCACTTCGGTGCCGGTCATGCGGGCACGTCGATCTCCGCGGCGCTCGGAATGGCGCGCGCGCTCGAGCAGCAGGGCCGGCCGGGCGCGGCCATCGCTCTCATCGGCGACGGTGGGATGACGGCTGGAATGGCCTTCGAAGCGCTCAACCACGCGGGCGAGCTCCGACAGCGAAACCTCGTCGTCGTCCTCAACGACAACGAGATGTCGATCTCTCCCAACGTCGGGGCCATGTCGTCGTATCTCTCGCGCAAGCTCTCTGCGCCCATGGCGCGCCGCATGAAGGGGTGGGCGAAGGACTTCCTCGGCAGCCTGCCGGGAGACATGCTGCACTGGGCGCACAAGGCCGAGGAGTCGCTCAAGGTCTTCTTCTCTCCGGGACTGTTCTTCGAGGCGCTGAACCTGCGCTACGTCGGTCCCGTCGAAGGCCACCGCATCGACGTGCTTCTCGAGACCTTCGAGAACGTCAAGCGGATGCTCGAGGCCGGCGAGGGCCCGATCGTCGTCCACGCACTCACGTCGAAGGGCTATGGCTACGAGCCGGCCGAGAAGGACCCGCTCACGTATCACGGCGTCACGGCGTTCGAGGTGGCGTCGGGAAGGATGTCGCCGGCGAAGCCGGGACCGCCGTCGTACACCGGGATCTTCGCGAAGACGCTGGTTCGCCTGGCGGGAGACGACCCGCGGATCGTCGCCATCACGGCGGCGATGCCGGGAGGCACGGGGCTCGACCGGTTCCAGAGCGAGTTTCCCGACCGCTTCTACGACGTGGGAATCGCCGAGCAGCATGCGGTGACCTTCGCGGCGGGCCTCGCCAGCGAGGGGCTGAAGCCGGTGGTGGCGATCTATTCGACGTTCTTGCAGCGGGCCTACGACCAGGTGGTCCACGACGTGTGCCTCCAGAACCTCGACGTCACCTTCGCGCTCGACCGCGCGGGGCTGGTCGGCGCGGACGGCGCCACCCACCAGGGCTTGTACGACGTCGCCTACCTGCGAGCGCTGCCGAACCTCGTCGTGATGGCTCCCAAGGACGAGAACGAGCTCCAGCACATGCTGCGCACGGCGATCGAGTACCCCGGTCCGGCGGCGCTGCGCTATCCGCGGGGCAGCGGGTTCGGCGTGCCGCTCGATCCCGACGTGAAGGGCTTCCAGATCGGCGAGTCGGAGCTGCTTCGCGACGGCGACGACGTGCTGGTGGTGGTGCTCGGCACCCTGGCGCACGTTGCCCTCGAGGCGGCGGGAGAGCTGGCCGCCGAGGGGATCTCGGTGGCGGTCCTGAACGCGCGCTTCGCCAAGCCCCTCGACGTCTCCCGCATCGCGGCCCTCGCGCGGCAGTGCCGAGCGGTGCTGACCGTCGAGGAGCACGGCGCCTGCGGGGGGTTCGGAAGCGCGGTGATGGAGGCGCTCGCCGAAGCGGGTGTGACGGTTCCGGTACGCTCCCTCGCGGTGCCGGATCGCTTCGTCGAGCACGGCGACCCGGCGCAGCAGCTCCACACGCTGGGCCTCGACTCCGAAGGCATCGCGGCTGCGGTGCGTGGCCTGGCTGCGGCACGCGCGCGAGCGGGCGGCTGATCCCGCGCGAGCGTCTCGACGAACGGCTCGTCCGCGAGGGGCTCGCGGAGACCCGCAGCCGAGCCCAGGCGCTGATCCTCGCGGGACGCGTCCTGGTGGACGACGCTCCCGCCGGGAAGGCGGGCTCACGGATTGCGCCCGGCGCGAGGGTTCGGCTTCGGGGTGCCGAGCGGCGCTTCGTCTCGCGCGGCGGCGAGAAGCTGGTGGGGGCGCTCGAGGACCTCGGCATCGACCCGCACGGCCTGCGATGCCTCGACGTCGGCGCATCGACCGGCGGCTTCACCGACTGTCTGCTCCAGGCGGGGGCCCGCGAGGTGGTCGCCGTCGACGTCGGATACGGGCAGATCGATGCGAGGCTGCGCGCCGATCCTCGCGTCCGCGTGGTCGAGCGGACCAACGCCCGGCATCTCACCGCAGAGGTGGTGGGCGAGGGCGTGGAGCTGGGGGTGTGCGACGTCTCGTTCATCTCGCTCCGCCTGCTGTTGCCGCGGCTCGTCGAAGTGGCTCCCGGAGCCGACTGGTTGCTGCTGGTCAAACCCCAGTTCGAGGTGGGCCGCGACCGGGTGGGAAAGGGTGGCGTCGTTCGCGACGACGCCGACCGGCTCGCCGCGGTCGATCAGGTTCGCCGGGTCGCCGAAGGCCTCGGGCTCTCGGCGGTCGCGACGGCCGAGAGCCGGCTCGCGGGTCCGAGCGGGAACCGCGAGATCTTCCTCTTCCTGTGCCGGCGTGAGCCCCGGCTTGACGCCCCGGTTCCGGTGACTTAACCATGCGAAAAGGCTGCACGTTCCCCGTGTGGAAGGAGATCGAGATGTCCCTCGTCGAGGTGACCCCCGCCGCCGCCGGCCGCATCAAGGCCCTCCTCGACCGGGAGGGCAAGCTCGAGACCCACGGGCTCCGCATGAGGGTCATCGGAGGCGGCTGCTCGGGCCTGCAGTACCAGCTCGGCTTCGATGACCGCGTGAGCGATGCCGACGAGGTCATCGAGGCGGGAGGGGTGCGGGTCTTCGTCGACGAGAAGAGCGCCCTCTATCTGGCCGGCAGCGCCCTCGACTTCGTCGACACCCTCCAGGAGTCCGGCTTCAAGGTGGTGAACCCGAACGCCAAGGACTCGTGCGGCTGCGGGCAGTCCTTCGGCGCCTGAGAAGGGCTCCGGCGCCACCCGCTGCGGAGCCCCCGTGGCCCCCCGCGCTCCCATCTACCTCGATCATCACGCCACGACGCCCGTCGATCCGCGGGTGCTCGAGGCGATGCTCCCGTATTTCACCGAAGAGTTCGGCAATGCGGCGAGCCGCAGCCACGTCTTCGGCTGGCGGGCCGAAGCCGCCGTCGAGGTGGCGCGCGAGGCCGTCGCGCGCGCCATCGGGGCGAGCGACCCGCGTGAGATCGTCTTCACGAGCGGCGCCACCGAGAGCGTCAACCTCGCCCTGGCGGGGGCCGCCAGGGCCCACGCCGCGGCGCGGAACCATCTCGTGGTGGCCGCGACGGAGCACCGAGCGGTGCTCGACACCGCGGCTGCGCTCGAGCGCGCCGGGCACCCGGTGACGGTCGTCCCGGTGGAGAGCGACGGGCGGATCGATCCCGGCGCGATTCGCCGCGCGCTCGGCCCCCGGACGCTCCTGGTCTCGGTGATGGCGGCCAACAACGAGATCGGTGTGCTCCAGCCGCTCGCCGAGATCGGCGCCGTGTGCCGGGAGCGCGGGGTGCTGTTCCACTGCGATGCAGCCCAGGCTGCAGGGAAGATCCCCCTCGACGTCGAGGCCCTCGCCATCGATCTGCTCTCCGTGAGCGGCCACAAGCTCTACGGACCCAAGGGCGTCGGCGCTCTCTACGTCCGCTCGCGGCCCCGGGTGCGCCTCGAGCCGCTGCTCCACGGCGGCGGCCACGAGCGGGGGCTACGGCCGGGGACGCTCCCGGTGCCCCTCCTCGTGGGGCTGGGGCGCGCCCTCGATCTCTCCCTGGAGCTGCGGGAGGCCGAGGCTTCCCGGCTGGCGTCCCTGCGCGACAGGCTCCTGGCTCGCGTCCGGGAGGGCCTCGACGGCGTCGAGGTCAACGGGCACCCGGCGCTGCGGCTCGCCGGCAACCTCAATCTCTCCTTCGACGGAGTCGATGCGACAGCCCTCCTGCTGGCACTCCCCGACGTCGCGCTCTCGACGGGGTCGGCGTGCAGCTCGGCGGAGCCGCACCCGAGCCATGTCCTCTTGGCGCTGGGCCTGCCGGAGCCTCGCGTCCGCTCCGCGCTGCGGATCGGGATCGGCCGCTTCAACACCGAAGCGGAGATCGATCACGTTGCGGGCCGCCTCGTCGCCGAGGTGAGCCGGCTGCGCGCGCTCTCGACACCGGGAACGCGCCCCGGCTACCCTCGCGGCGCATGAGTAACACGGCAGGATCCCGCAGCACCAACATCACCTGGCACTCCGGTCACGTGACGCGCGCCGACCGCGAGAGGGTCCTCGGCCAGCGCGGCGTCACGATCTGGCTCACGGGCCTCTCGGGCTCCGGGAAGTCGACGGTCGCGGTCGGCGTCGAGCGGGTTCTCGTCGAGCGCGGGCACCTGGCCTACGTCCTCGACGGCGACAACATCCGCCACGGGCTCAACAAGAACCTCGGCTTCTCGCCCACCGATCGCACCGAGAACATCCGGCGGATCGGAGAGGTGGCCAAGCTCTTCACCGACGCTGGCGTCGTCGTTCTCACCTCGTTCATCTCGCCGTACCGCGCCGACCGCGACTCGGTCCGCGGCCTGATGGGCGACGGCGACTTCATCGAGGCCTGGGTCTCGGCGACGGTGGAGACGTGCGAGTCGCGCGACGTGAAGGGCCTCTACGCGCGCGCCCGGGCGGGAGAGATCCCCGAGTTCACGGGCGTGTCGGCGCCGTACGAGCCGCCGGAGGCCCCCGAGCTGGTGCTCGACAGCAATCGCCAGACCGTCGCGGAGAGCGTGGCCCAAGTGGTCGCCTTCCTCGAGGAGAAGGGCTACCTCGCGACGAGCGCCGGGCAGACGGCCGGAGGGTGAGTCGCGCACACGCCTGGCGGAGGGCCTGTGCGGCGCTGCTCGCAGCGCCCCTCGTGCTCGGCGGCTGCGCGCTGCTCGGCGGTCCCCTCGCCGAGGAGCGAGAGCCGGTCCTGGTTCGTCCCGAGGCGCCGCCCGACTACGACTTCCTCGTGGGGCGGCACTTCGAGCTCGACGGCCAGCTCGCCGAAGCATCGGCCGCCTACGCCCGTGCCCTCGCGAAGGATCCCGACTCCCCGCACCTGGTGCGGCGGCTCGCAGAGCTGGAGGCTCGTCAAGGACACTACGACGAGGCCTTGGCCTACGCCGAACGGGCGCGGGAACTCGATCCGGACGACGGATCGACCCGGCTGTTCCTCGGAACCCTCTACCGGGTTCGCCACGATGCCGCCGCTGCCGAGGGGATCCTGCGAGAGCCGGGCGGTGAGCCGTTCAGCGACGATGCAGCGATCCTGCTCTTCAGCATCTACGTCGAAGCCGATCGTCTCCCGGATGCGCTCGGGCTCGCCGAGTGGTTGGTGCGGACCGACCCGACGGGG
The DNA here is from genome assembly GCA_963710635.1 of uncultured delta proteobacterium. Taxonomy (GTDB): domain Bacteria; phylum Myxococcota_A; class UBA9160; order UBA9160; family UBA9160; genus MYXO. The sequence continues at coordinate 1,726,790 of CAVQAY010000004.1, read as the reverse complement.
GTCCGGGGCTACCTGGCGCTGGCGGGTGTCCACGAGAAGATGGGCAGCGGCGAAGACGCCGAGCGAGCGCTGCGTCAGGCGCTGCGCGCCCAGCCCGGGAACCTCGCGGTCTACAGCGCCCTCGCGCGGATCCTCCACGACCGCGGCGAGCGCAAGCGCGAGATCGAGGTCTACGAAGAGGTCCTCCGGATCCACCCGAACCACCACGCCACGATGATCGCGCTTTCCGATGCGCAGCTCGCCGACGGGCGGCGCGACGACGCCATCGTCACCCTCGGGAAGGTGATCGAGGCGAACCCCGGCGACCTGCGATCCGTCCTGCGTCTGGGTTTCCTCGAGTACGAGGCCGAAGAACACCAGAAGGCGGTGTCGCGCTTCGAGAAGGCACTCGACGCGAATCCGCAGCAGCATGAGATTGCGTACTACCTGGGTCTGGTCCGCATCCGCGCCCGCGACGAGCCGGGAGCGATCGCGGCCTTCGAGCGGGTGCCTCCGGAACACGAGCGCTATGCCGAGGCGAGGAGCCAGATCGCAGGCCTCCTCGAACGGCGCGGAGATCTCGTGGCGGCGGTGGCCGAGATCGAGAAGGCGCGGACCCGGTCTCCGTCGCGGCAGCTCGACCTCTACGCGGCGACCCTCCGCGCGCGTTCGGGGGACTTCGACGGCGCCGTCGCGTCCCTCCAGGCGATGCTCGACCAGAACCCTGCCGACGACGAGATCCTCTATCAGCTGGGGGTCCTGTATGGCGAGCAGAAGCGCTTCGACGAGGCGCTCCACTACATGAACCTCGCCCTCGAGCGGAACCCGGACAACGTCGCAGCGCTCAACTATCTCGGCTACAGCTGGGCCGAGCGGGGAATGAACCTCGAGCAGGCCGAGCAGAAGATCCTGCGAGCGCTGGAGCTCCGGCCCGACGATGGATTCATCACCGACAGCCTCGGCTGGGTCTACTACATGCGCGCCAGGCCGCTGATCGAGCGCGGCAACCTGAAGGAGGGGCGCCCGCTGCTGCGCCGTGCGATCGAGGAGCTCGAGAAGGCCGTGCAGCTCACCGGAGGCGATCCGGTGATCGCCGAGCACCTGGGCGATGCCTACCTGCTCCTCCCGGACAAGAAGCAGGCACTCGAGAAGTACCGCGAAGCCATCCGTCTCGAACCGAGAGAGGCCGAACAGCCCGAACTGCGGCAAAAGCTCGAGTCGCTCCAGCAGGAGCTCGGAGCGCGGTGAAGCGCGGGCTTTGGCTCGGCGCGCTGGTGTGGCTCGGGCTCACGGCCTGCGCGACCCCCGGCCACGAGCGCGCGGCAGCGAGGTTTCCGGTCGATCCGCAGCAGGCGCAGGCCCTGCTCGACGGCCTGCGCGTCACCAGCGCAGAGCGACGCTCGCTGCGCGGAATCGCGACGCTCTCGTTCGACGGAACCGCCGGGAACGTGAGGTCTCGGCAGGTGATCGTCGTCGACGCGCCGTCCCGGCTACGCGTCGAGGTGCAGGGCTTCCTCAACCAGACGCTCGCGGTGCTCGTGACGGACAGCGGCCAGTTCGACCTGTTCCGCGCCGAGGACCGTTCACGAAGGAGCGGCGCAGTCTACCCGGGCCTGCTGTTCGAGGTGGCGCAGATCGACCTCACGCCAGAGGAGGGAGTCGCGCTCCTGCTGGGGGCGCCGCCGGATCCGGACGGGCTGCTGCTCGCGTCGGCGGCGGGAATCGACGGCGGAGGGGTCCGGCTCGACCGCGTCGATCCGGCGGGTGTCCTTCGCCAGCGGCTCGACTTCGATTCCGAGGGGCGGCTGGCGCGCGTCGAGGCCTACGAGCCCGGCGAGCGGCTGCTGTGGAGCGCCGAGTACCGGGGCCACCAGCCGATCGGTGGCGTCGAGTTTGCCTACGAGATCGTCCTCTGGTTCCCGGCGTCGCAGACCCAAGTCGAGCTCGATTTCAAGCAGGTCGAGCTGAACCCCGACCTGCCCGAAGGCGTATTCACGTTGCCGCCTCCGCGCACGAGCGGGCCTCCCCTCTCGCGCAGGCTTGCGGCGTGAGGATCGGGCTGCGCGCCGCGTGCGCCGGGATCGCCGCCGCGCTCGTCCTCGCGGGCTGCACCAACGACCCGTATCCGCGAGCCGACGCGGGAGAGAAGGTCCTCTACCAGCCATTCGACGATCCGCCGAGGACCCTCGATCCGCAAGTCGCCTACTCGGTGGTCGATCACATGGTGACCGGGTACGTCTACGACACGCTGCTCGACTACCACTATCTGAAGCGGCCGTTCACCCTGATTCCGGGCTTGGCGGAGGAGGTGCCCGAGGCCCGGCCGCTCGGCGACGGTCGCGTCGCGTACCGGTTCCGCCTGCGGCCGGAGCTGCTGTTCCACGAGGATCCGTGCTTCCCGGCCGGTGCGGGCGGGGCGCGGACGCGCACGCTCGCGGCCGCCGACGTCGCCTTTTCGCTCGCACGGGTCGGGGATCCCGCAGTAGGAAGCCCCGTTCTGGAGACGCTCGGCAAGATCTCGGGCCTCGTCGCCTTCGGCAAGCGGCTCGCGGAGCGGCGCGAGGCAGATCCTGCGTTCGCACGCCTGCGCATCGACGAGCAGTACCAGGTGGCCGGGCCCATCGAGGGCCTGCGTGTCCTGGGGGACCGCGAGATCGAGGTCGTTCTCGACGAGCCGTATCCCCAGATCCTCTACTGGTTCGCCATGCCCTTCACCGCGCCGGTTCCGTGGGAGGCGGTCGCGCGGTACACCGGAGAGGACGGCGCCGAGAGCTTCGCCGAGCACCCGGTTGGCACCGGCCCGTTCTTCCTCGCGCGCTACGACAAGCGGAGCCGGATCGTCCTCCAGCGCAATGCGTCGTGGTATGGAGTCACGCACCCCGAGTGGAAGGCGCCCGCGGCGACGTATCCCAGCGAGGGCGAGCCGGGCGACGCCGAGGCAGGACTGCTCCGTCCGGAGTACGTCGGGCGGCCGCTGCCGTTCCTGTCGCGCATCGAGCTGAGGCGCGAGAAGGAACCGATCCCCACGTTCACGAAGTTCCTCCAGGGCTACTACGACGCGTCCGGGGTGATCAAGGAGAGCTTCGACCGCGTGATCCAGAAGGGAGATCTCTCGCCCGACATGCGAAGCCTCGGGATCAGCCTGGCTCGTTCGGTGGAGCCGGCCGTCTCGTACCTCGGGTTCAACATGGACGACCCGGTCGTCGGGACGAAGGGCGGCGAGCGGGCTCGCAAGCTGCGGCAGGCGATGAGCCTCGCCATCGACTCGGAGGAATTCCTCCGGCTGTTCGCCAACGGGCGCGGCGTACCGGCCCAGACGCCGATTCCTCCCGGGATCTTCGGCTACGACGCCGCGTACCGGAACCCATACCGCCAGCCCGACCTCGAGCGGGCAGCGGCGCTGCTCGTCGAAGCGGGGGTTCCGGGGGGCATCGATCCGGAGACGGGGCGGCCGCTGCGGCTCACCTTCGACGCCGGTGATACGGGTGCGGCCGCGCTCCTCGTCTTCCAGTTCTACACCAGCGCCTGGCGCAGGATCGGCCTCGACGTGGAGGTCGCCGCGACCAGCTACAACCAGTTCCAGGACAAGGTGAGAAGGGGCGCGTACCAGATCTTCGGCTGGGGCTGGGTCGCGGACTACCCCGACCCCGAGAACTTCCTGTTCCTGCTCTGGACGCCGATGGGCCGGACCCACGGCGGCGGGCCGAACACGGCGAACTACTCGAATCCCCGCTTCGACGATCTCTTCCTGCGGATGAAGGCGATGAGCGATGGACCGGAGCGAATGCGCATCATCGAGGAGATGCGCGGGATCCTGCAGCAGGACCGGCCGTGGATCGAGCACTACTACCCCGAGCGCTACGCGCTCTACCACGGGTGGGTCGAGAACGAGAAGCCCGCCGGTCTCTCTCTCCCCACCGCAAAGTACCTCGACATCGACGTGGCGGAGCGGGCGCTCCGGCGCGCCGAGTGGAACGAGCCGGTCACCTGGCCCGCGTGGGCGGCGCTCGTGGCCCTCGTGATCGTCATCGTTCCGGGAATCTTCACCTTCCTCCGGGAGAGGCAGTGATGCTGGCGTATCTCGTGCGGCGGGTTGCGGCGGGCGCGGTCACGATCCTCGGTGTCCTGTTCTTCCTGTTCGTCCTCTTCTTCCTGGTGGCCGAGCCCGCCGACGTCGCCCGCAAGGCGCTGGGCGAGCGGGCGCCGCAGCAGGCCATCGAGCAGTGGATCCAGAACCACGGCTACGACCGCCCGCGGTTCTGGAACCCCGAAAATCCCGCGGATACGATGCTCGTCGACCACTTCCGCCGGATGCTCACCTTCGACTTCGGTGCGAGCGATGCCGACGACGTCCCGATCACGAAACGACTTCGTGAGGGCGTAGGTCCGAGCCTCGCACTCACGCTCCCGCTCTTCACGGTGGGGCTTCTGCTCGGAATCCCGCTCGCGCTCCTCGTCGCGTTCTTCCGCGACACCTACATCGATCGCGCGGGGGTCGTCGCGTGCGTGCTCCTGATGAGCGTGTCGACCCTTCTCTACATCATCGGCGGCCAGTATCTGCTCGGGAAGATCCTGCGCTGGTTCCCGATCTCGGGCTTCGACCCGACGCCGGCGGTGATCTACCGCTTCCTCGCACTGCCCTTGGTCGTCGGCGTGATCGCCGGCCTCGGCGACGGCATCCGCTTCAACCGGACGGTCTTCGTCGAGGAGACCCACAAGGACTACGTACGGACGGCGCGCGCCAAGGGGGCAGGGGAGGGGCGCATCATGCTGCGCCACGTCTTCCGGAACGGCCTCATTCCGATCCTGACGCAGATCGTGATCGCCATCCCGTTCCTTTTCACCGGATCGATCCTCCTCGAGTCGTTCTTCGGGATCCCCGGGCTGGGATCGATCACGGTCGACGCGATCCACGCCAACGACTTCGCGACGCTGCGGACCATGGTCTTCATCGGTTCGCTGCTCTTCGTGCTGGGGCAGATCCTGACCGACGTGAGCTACACGCTGGCGGATCCCCGCGTGCGGCTGGAGTAGGGGGCCGCGTGGAGCCGCACGTCGTCTCGAACGCGGTCGTCTCGTTGCTCGTTGCGGGAGGCCTCTGGATCGTTCTCCGCCTGCGCCGGAGCCCGCTCTGGCGGGAGGCGGGCCTCGAGCTGGCGCGGCGCAGGCCGGTTGCCTTGGCGGTGGTCGGGATCTTCATCGCCGTCGCCCTGCTCGACTCGGTTCGCTGGCAGGCGGGAGCGCCCGCGGCGGCGGGGGCCGACGCGGTGGCCCGCTTCGAGGCGCGCAGCGTGATCGATCGGCTCTTCCCCGACGACTTCCGGGAGAGGAGCTATTCGGCGCCGCTCGCGAGGGTCGAGTTCTACGGTGGCGCCGCGCTGGGACATCCGGGAAGACACCTGCTCGGGACCGACATCCTCGGGCGGGACATCCTCCACCAGACCCTGAAGGGAGCCCGGGTCGCGCTCCTCGTCGGCGGATTCACCAGCCTGATCGTGATCCCCCTGGCCCTCGTTACGGGAATCTGTGCGGGGTACTTCGGCAGGCGGATCGACGACGCCTTCTTCTTCGTCAGCTCCACCCTCGCGTCGATGCCGGGCCTGCTGCTCCTGATCGCGCTCATCATGGTGCTGGGGAGGGGCCCGTTGCAGGTGTGCCTCGCCCTCGGCGTCACGAGCTGGGTGGGCTTCGCCCGGGTCGCCCGCGGCGAGGCGATGAAGCTCCGCGAGCTCGACTACGTCCAGGCTGCGCGGGCTCTCGGGGTCTCGGAGACGAGGATCCTCGTCCGCCACATCCTTCCGAACCTCATGCACCTGGTGGTCATCACCTTCGTCCTGCTCTTCTCGGGACTCGTCCTCTCGGAGGCGACGCTCTCCTGGCTCGGAATCGGCATCGACGGAAGCTGGGGACAGATGATCGACCAGGCGCGCGACGAGCTCTCCCGCGATCCGATCGTCTGGTGGAACCTCGCAGCGGCCTCCATCGCGCTCTTCTCGCTGGTGTTGGCGGTGAACCTGGTCGGCGATGCCGTTCGTGACGTTCTCGATCCGCGGACGCTGCGGGAGCGCCAGTGACCGCGCCGATCCTCGAGGTGGACGACCTGGCGGTCTCGTTTCCCCACGAGGGCGGACGCGCCCGCGTCGTCGACGGCATCGGCCTCTCGATCGGCACCGGCGAGGTCGTCGCCCTGGTCGGCGAGTCGGGCTGCGGCAAGTCGATGACGGCACTCGCGATCCTGAGGCTCGTCCCGCGTCCGGGCCGGGTCGAACGGGGAAGCGTCCGCCTCGAGGGACGTGACGTTCTCTCCCTCCCGGTTGCCGAGATGCGCGCCCTCCGAGGGCAGCACGCCGCGATGATCTTCCAGGAGCCGATGACGAGCCTCAACCCGGTCGTGACCGCCGGCGCGCAGGTCGTCGAGGCGATCCGTCTCCACGAGCGGGTGGGCGCGTCGAGCGCACGCGACCGGGTGCTCGGCATCTTCGAGCAGGTCGGGATCCCGGATCCGCGGGCGCGGTTCGATTCCTTTCCCCATCAGCTCTCGGGCGGGATGAAGCAGCGCGTGATGATCGCGATGGCGCTCGCCATGCGGCCGCGGCTGCTGATCGCCGACGAGCCGACCACCGCGCTCGACGTCACGATCCAGGCGCAGATCCTCGATCTCATGCGCCAGCTGCGCGAGGAGCTCGGGACGGCGATCCTGCTCATCACTCACGATCTCGGCGTCGTGAACGAGCTGGCCGACCGTGTCTCCGTGATGTACGCCGGCAAGATCGCCGAGGAGGGCGGGCGGACCGAGATCCTCGGGACCCCGCGGCATCCGTACACCCAGGGGCTGCTGCGGTCGATGCCCGCGCGCGCCCGGCGGGGAGAGCGGCTCGTCGAGATCCCCGGCGTCGTTCCGACGGCGGGAGCGTGGCCGAGTGGCTGTCGCTTCCGGACGCGCTGCGATCGGGCGATTCCGCTCTGTGGCGAGGCTGATCCGCCGGCGGTGACGGTCGGAGCGGCCCAGACGGCGTGGTGTCACGTCGTCGCCCGCGAGGAGGACCGATGACCGGTCCCGCGGACGGAGGGGCGGTTCGGCCGCTGCTCGAGGTCGAAGGGCTGCGGACGTGGTTTCCGATCCGTGGCGGCGTGATGCAAAGCGTCCGGGGCTGGGTACGCGCGGTCGACGACGTGAGCTTCACCGTCGAGGCGGGTCGTACGCTGGCGTTGGTCGGCGAGTCGGGGTGCGGGAAGACGACCGTGGGCCGCTCGTGCCTGCGGCTGGTCGAGCCGCAGGCGGGGAGCGTCCGGTTCGAGGGGGCCGATCTTCTGACGCTCGACCCGCGCAGCCTCCATCCCTACCGGCGCAAGCTGCAGATCGTGTTCCAGGACCCGATGGCGTCGCTCGACCCGCGGCTTCGCGTCCGGGACATCGTCGCCGAGGGCCTCGACGCCTTCGGAATCGGCGCGGGCGCCAGCGAGCGGACCGATCGAGTCGCGGAGCTGCTGCGGCGGGTACAGATCGATCCGGGCCAGATGGGGCGCTACCCGCACGAGTTCTCGGGCGGACAGCGCCAGCGGCTGTGCATCGCGAGGGCGCTGGCGGTCTCCCCGCGGCTCCTGGTTTGCGACGAGGCGGTCTCCGCGCTCGACGTCTCGATCCAGGCGCAGATCCTCAACCTGCTGCGGGACCTTCAGGACGACCTCGGCCTGGCGTACCTCTTCATCACCCACGACCTCGGCGTCGTCCGCTATCTCGCCCACGACGTGGCCGTCATGTACGTCGGACAGATCGTCGAGGCCGGCAGCACGGAGTGCGTGTTCGCGGAGCCCCGGCACCCGTATACGCGAGCGCTGCTCTCGGCGATCCCGTCCATCGACCCGGCGCGGCGCTCGGCTCGCGTACGGCTGGAGGGAGACGTTCCGTCGCCCGCGCGGCCGCCGGACGGCTGTCGGTTCCACACGCGGTGCCCGGAGGCCTTCGACCGCTGTCGCGTGGAGGCGCCGCAGCTCGTGCCGGTGCGCGGAGGGCGCAGCCGGTGTTTTCGATCCGCCGGAGGCGCCGGGGACCCTGCTTGACACCCCCAGCCGGGCGGGCGACGCTCGGCGGCCCGCTTCCGGAGGTTCGTTCACCCATGCGTCTCGAGTACACGTTCGAACTTTCCGGTTGCGAGGTGCCGCGCTTCTCGGTGGAGGCGGTAGAGGGGATCGGAAAGCTCTTCACCCTGGCAACGCTGGTCCTGAACGTCCTCGACACCCGTTCCCGGGCCGAGCTCGTCTTCCACGGTCTCAATCCCGAGGACCCGGGGCGCAAGATCGACGCGTTCAAGGAGATCCTCGGGAGCTGCGACAGCGCGCGGGGGATCGTCTACGAGCTCGGCAACGGCGGGCGCGTTCCGGGCAGCTCGATCACGTTCCAGTGGATCGTGATCCGCCGCGAGCCGAGCTAGGGGTCGCCGCGCACGTCGCCGCGTCGCAGCCGCGGCCGCTCCACCGATGCCGTCGCGCGAGGCTCTCGCGTACCACGGCGTCGCGCGCAGCGCAGGATCCGCCAGCGAAGCGAAGCGCCTGCGCGTAGCGTCCGAAGAATCGCCGGCGCGAGGCTGCATCGAGGGAATCGCCGACCGAGGCGTTGAGCTGTGCGAGGGCGCGCACCCGGGTCGCGTCCGGCACGCGTCCGAGGAAGCGGACGCCCTCGAGGTCGACGAGGCGCGCTTCGAATCCGGCGCGTGTCGCTCGCAGGAGGACGTTGCTCGCCTTCAGGTCGCCGTGGTCGATTCCGGCGCGGTGGAGGCGGAGGACGAGGCCGAGGAGCGCATCGAGGGCCGCGTTGCGGACGGCGGGAGTCGCCGCCTCGAGTACGCGGTGGGCTCCCTCGTCGGGCCGCAGGTCCTCGAGCAGGACGACCGATCGGGACGGAAGCCCGAGACGGCGCCACTCGACGAAGGCGAGGGGGGTCGCTGCGCCGACGGAGAGGACCTGGAGCCCATGTCCCGCGGCGAAGGCGCGGCGGCCCGGCGACCCCCGGAAACGGTCGGCGAGGGCGCGGGAGAGCCCGCGTGGCCGGGCCTCCTTCGACACCATCCGGTGTCCTTCGATCTCGATCGCGCAGACGGCGCCGTGGGGGTCGCGGTCGATCACCTCCGGGCCTCGCGACGCGGCAGCCGCCTCGTGGGCGGCGATCGCCGATGCGACGGCCGCTTCAGAGAGCGAACGGAGCCGCAGCCCATGGCCGCCGGCAACGGCGACGGGCGCTGCGGCACGGCCCTCTCGGAGGGCATGGCGCCGCCGGCTCGCCGCATGGCGCCGCGCCCGCTGCGCCGATGCGTCGCCCACCGACCGGATCGCCGCGCGCGCCGCCGGATCGAAGGGGCGGACGAGCCCGAGGGCGGCTGCACGAACGCGAACCCGGTCGCTCGTGGAAAGGAGCGCCGCGAGGGAATGGTCGAGATGGCCGAGGTCGCGGATCCTCGCGGCGTGGGATCGGCTTCTTCGCGCCCGTTGGAGGTCGAGCAGCACGGGGCCCCGGGCGCCGACGAGGACGTTTCCCACGTGGAGGTCGACGTGGACGAATCCGCGGCTGTGGAGCGCCGCGACGGCGCCGCCGAGCGCCGCCGTCAGCGCGCGGCGGTCGGCGGCGCCGGTGTCGAGTGCAGCCGGAAGCGCCGCGCCCGTGACGTGCTCCATCAGCAGCAGACGATCGCCATTGGCGAGGACTCCCAGCGCGAGCGGCTCGGGAACGGGGGCCCCCGTTCGAAAGAGCGCCCGGAGTGCGCGCCACTCACGGTCCGCCGGGCCCCGACCGAGCCAGGACCTCGCGCGCTCGCGCCAGGGATGGCGGCCCGAGCCCGTGCGGAAGTGCTTGAGCAGGAGGCGGCCTGCGTGCTCGCCGAGGCGCACCACCCGCCGGTGGGGGCTCTCGTGGAGCGGCTCGCCTTCTGCGCGCTCGAGCCAGGCGACGGCGGCGTCCCGGGCCGGGGCGCTTCCTCCGAGCCAGTGGATGCGTCCGGTCATCGGCGATGGCGCGCGTAGACCGCGCGCAGGGAATCCGCGTGGGAGTCCCAGTCGTGGCGCTCGGCGACGCAGCGGGCCGCCGCCCCGAGCGAGCGCCTCGCGGCAGGGTCGGCGAGACGGTCCAAGGCCGCGGCGAAGCCAGCCACGTCCTCCGGATCGGAGACGACGATCCCCGCTCCGGACGCGATCTCGGCGGCGCCGTTGGCGCCGCTGGTGACGAAGGGGATCCCGGAGGCCGCCGCTTCGAGACACACGTTGGCGAAGGCGTCGTAGCGGGTCGGGAGGACGAGCGCGTCGGCGGCGGCGTAGAGCGTCTCGACGTCGGTCCGGGGCCCGAGGAAGCGAACTCGGCTGCCGACACCGAGGCGCGACGCGAGCTGCCGCCACGGCGTCGGCTCGTCGCGGCCGGCCACCCACAGCGTCGCGTCGCGGTCTCGCGATCCCGCCAGGGCACCGAGCGCCACGTCGAGGCCTTTGCGCCGGAAGCCGGATCCCGCGAACAGGAAGACCGTGTGTCCCTCGGCGCCGAGCTGTCCCCGCAGCCGCTCGCCCTCGCCGTGCCGCCGGTCGGGATGGAAGCGGACGAGGTCGACACCGTTCCGGATCACGACGAGCCGGTCGGCGTGAACGCCATGCCGCGTCGCGATCTGGTCGCGGACGTATACCGAGTTGCAGATCACCGTCTGGGACGGGTCGGCGAAGACCCGGCGCTCGATCCGGAGCTGGACCGCATGGCGGGGCGTGACGTTCCGTAGCCGGGCGCCCCGAGGGCCGTGCATGCGCTCGAGGTAGTCGGCATGGCTTCCGCCTCCGGCCCGGAACACGTCTTGGTGGAGCGTCCGCGAGAACGATTGCACGACGTCGAAGCCGTCTCGGGTGGCGGCGGCGGCAGCGTACGAGAACGCGAGGACGCGCAGCGGCTGCCATCCCGCCGGCGCCCGCACCCGCCGCAGCCGGACCCCGGGAGGCGCCTCGCCCTCGCGGCAGACGAGCGTGACCTCGTCACCCGCTCGCGACAGTGCTGCGGCGGTTTGCCACGCGACGCCCTCTGCGCCTCCCGCGGTACGTCCCGCGCGCTCGATCACGAGCGCGATGCGCAGGGGCGGGGCCGGGCTCCCTAGCGGGGCGCGCGGCCCCTGCGTCGCGAGACCCATCCCGCTCCCAGCGCCGCGAGCCCGAAGGCCGCAACGGACGCTGCGTTGGTGGCCGGCGCGGGGCCGCAGCCGCTCGGTGTACAGAACCTCCCGCGCCACACGCGCGCAGCCTCGGCCTGTGCGGGAGTGAGGCCCGTCTCGGCCCTTGCCCTCGGCGCGGCGAGCCCCAGGACGGCGCATCCGAGGACGAGGCCCGAGAGGATCCCGATCGCGATCCGGGCGCGGCGCATGCCAAGAGGGTACACCGGACCCCTGTCGCTGCAACGATCCCGAATACCCCGCGCTCGCCGTGCGTCCGTCTCTCCACGGCTCCGTGGTTGACGGCGCCGGATGCGCGACTCATATTGCGCCGCGCAGAACACCGGCAGGGGAGATGCGATCCACGCCATGGCCCGTGTACCCGCCCTCGCGCTCGCTGCGTCGGAAGCCGGTGGCGCCGCGCCCCGTCCCCGCCGCGACAAGCGAGAGGCGATTCTTCAGGCCGCGGTCGAGGTCTTCGCACGGCGGGGGTACCACCACGCCAGGGTCTCCGACATCGCCCGCGAGGCCGGCATCGCCTACGGGCTCGTCTACCACTACTTCAAGAACAAGGAGGAGATCCTCGGCACCATCTTCGAGGAGCGCTGGAGCAGCTTCCTCGAGGCGGTGGAGGGGGTCTCGCGCCGCGATACGCCGACGGCGGACAAGCTCGTCTCGGTGGCGGCGCTGATCCTCAACGCCTACCGGCTCCACCCCGACTGGGTGAAGGTGCTGGTGCTCGAGATCCAGCGGTCGTCGCGCTTCGCCGAGCCCGGCCAGATGCGCGCCGTGGGAGCCCTCATCCAGGCCGTGGCCAGGATCCTGCGGGCCGGGCAGGAGGCCGGCGAGCTGCGGCGGGACCTCGATCCCGACGTCGCCTGCTACGTCTTCATCGGCGCGCTCGAGCTGGTGCTCACCAGCCTCGTCCTCGATCTCGTCCGCGTCGAGAGCTCGCCGGAAGGCGCCCGCGACTACTACCTCAAGGTGGCACGCACCGTGGTGGACATCTTCCTCCATGGCCTCGCGGCCGAAGGAGTGCGTCGGTGATCGAGGCGCGCGGCATCTCGAAGCGCTACGGCGAGCGCGTCGCCGTGGACGACGTCTCGTTCACCGTCGCGCGGGGCGAGGTGGTGGGGTTCCTCGGGCCCAACGGCGCCGGGAAGACCACCACCATGCGGATCCTCACCGGATTCCTGCCGCCGACGGACGGAACGGCGCTGGTGGACGGCCACGACATGCTGACCGATCCCCTCCGGGCCAGACGTTCGGTCGGCTACCTGCCCGAGGTGCCTCCGCTCTACCCCGAGATGGACGTCGAGGGCTACCTGCGTTTCGTGGCTGCGATCAAGGGTCTGCCCCGGGCCGCGCGTCGCGCTGCGGTCGACCGGACCCTCGAGCGCTGCGGCCTGGTCGACGTCCGCCGGCGCGTGATCGGATCGCTGTCGAAAGGCTACCGCCAGCGGGTCGGCCTCGGGCAGGCGATCATCCACGAGCCCCCCGTGCTGATCCTCGACGAGCCCACCGTGGGGCTCGACCCGGTGCAGATCCGCGAGATCCGCTCGCTGATCGCGAGCCTCGCGGCGCCCGGCGCCGACGGCACCCAGCACACCGTCATCCTCTCGACGCACATCCTTTCGGAGGTCGAGGCCATCTGCCAGCGGGTGATCCTGATCCACCGGGGCCGCAAGCGTCTCGACGCGCCGCTCGCGCAGCTCGTCGAGGGTACCCAGGGTCTCGAATCGGTCTTCGCTCGGGAGACGGCCCGTGACGAAGGCGAGGCGGTCCCGGCATGAAGCACGTTCCCACCATCGCGTCCCGCGAGCTCCGATCGCTGTTCGTTTCGCCGGTGGCCTACGCCGTTCTCACGCTCTTCGTGCTGCTCGCGGGCTTCTTCTTCCTGTCGAGCCTGCTGCAGTTCGAGGAGTACATCGCGCGGATGCAGCAGTTCCAGTACTTCGACCAGATGAAGGAGCTGAACCTCAACGATCACGTGATCGCGCCGTTCATCGGCGTGATGTCGATCGTCCTGCTCTTCATGATCCCGGGAATCACCATGGGGCTGTTCGCCGCCGAGAAGGCGAACCACACCGACGAGCTCCTCCTCACGAGCCCGCTCACCATCTGGGACATCGTCCTCGGCAAGTTCTTCGCCGCCGCCGCCTTCGTCACGCTCCTGGTCCTCCTGCTGGCGATGTACCCGGCGATCCTCCTGCTCTATGGCGACCCGGAGGTCGCGAAGACCGGAGCGGGGCTTCTCGGGCTGTGGTTCGTCGGCATCACCTACGCGGCGATCGGCGCGTTCGCGTCGTCGCTCACACGGAATCAGATCATCGCGTTCGTCTTCTCGTTCGTCCTGCTGCTGATCCTCTGGATGCTGGCCTTTCTGGCCGATCTCGGCGCAGCCGGAGGCGCGATCGGATCGGGGACGGGGATGTCGGACGTGCTCCGCTGGCTGTCGACGGCCGAGCACTTCGAACGCTTCGTCAAGGGTCTGATCGACACGGCGGACCTCGCCTATTTCGGCGTGCTCATCGGGAGCGCGCTGCTCCTCACCAAGTTCACGGTCGAATCCGTGCGGTGGCGGTAGAGCGATGAAGAGCTGGGCCTCCCTCCTCGCTCCGCTCGGTCTGGTGGCGATCGCCTTCGGCCTCGTCTCGGTGTTCCTGATGCTTGCAGGGGCGCCGACCGATCTCACCTGGATCTGGGCCAACGTCGTCGTCGGCGCGATCCTGCTCCTGGTGGCCCTCGCCACGAGCCTCGACGCGCTGCGCGAGCGGCTGCACACGGGCGAGGCGCGGCGAGCGTCGCGCTACGGAACCGCCGCCGTACTCTCGACGCTGCTGGGAATCGCCATCCTCGGACTGCTCGGCTTCCTCGCACACCGCCACTCGGTGCGGTTCGACTGGAGCGAGGCCGGGATCCACTCGCTCTCGGACCAGACGCGCAAGGTTCTCGCGGGCCTCGACCAGGACGTGAACGTCACGGCCTTCGTCTCCGCAGGTGCGCTACCCGCTACGCGAGAGGTCCTCGACCGCTACGTCTACGAGAGTCCGCGGTTCAAGGTCGAGTTCGCCGATCCGACCGCACGGCCGGACCTGGTCGAGAAGCTGGGCGTCTCGCCCGAAAACCTCGGAAGGGGCCTGGTCCGGGTGGCCATCGGCGACGAGGCCGTCGAGCTCTCCGAGCTCGACGAGGAGAAGCTCACCAACGCCCTGGTGAAGCTCACGCGGCAGGGGGCGAAGAAGGTCTACTTCGTCGAGGGTCACGGCGAACGCGCGATCACCGGCGAGGGCGCCGAAGGCAAGGAGGGCTTCTCCCGGGCGGCCGAGGCGCTCCGCAACGAGAACTACCAGGTGGAAGGGCTCGTCCTCGGCCGCAGCGGCGACGTTCCCGAAGACGCCGACGTCGTCGTCGTTGCCGGGCCGACGCGCACGACGCCCGACGAGGAACGCGAGGCCCTCGATCGATATCTCGCCCGCGGCGGTGCCGTGGCGGTGCTCCTCGATCCGCGGTCGGGGTCGAACCTCGGCGCCGACCTCGAGCGCTGGGGTGTGAGCGTCGGTGACGACGTAGTGGTCGATCGGCTGCAGGGTTTCTTCGGCCGGGCCGCGACGCCCTTCGCCGGCGAGTACGGGGCCCACCCGATCACCCAGGGGCTCCGCGAGGTGACGCTGTTCCACGTGGTGCGCAGCGTCCGCCCCTCCGAGGGTGGCGGCACCCGCTTCACCGAGATCGTGAAGTCGAGCCCCGACTCGTGGGCCGAGCGTGACCTCGAGGCGTTCTTCGCCGAGGGCAAGGCGGAGATGTCCGACGCCGATGGGACGGGCCCGGTGACGCTGGCGGTCGCCGGCGAAGCGAAGCCGGGCGGCGGCTCGGAAGGGGCCAAGGCCGGGAGGCTCGTCGTCTTCGGCGACTCCGACTTCGCTGCGAACGCCCTCCTCGACAGCTACCGGAATCGAGATCTCTTCGTCAACGCCATCAACTGGCTCCTCGGCGACGTCGAGGCGATCTCGGTGCGGCCCAACCAGTCGAGGCCGTCGCGTGTCGAGCTGTCGAGCCAGCAGCTCTCGAACATCCGCTACCTCGCCCTCTTCGTACTGCCCGAGGCGATCGCCTTCCTCGGCGTCTGGGCCTGGTGGTTGCGGCGGCGCGCGCCCGGGCGATGAACCCGCGGACCACCGGCGTCCTGCTCCTGGTGGCGGCTGCCCTGGCGGCCTTCGTGTACGTCTACGAGGTGCGAGGCGGTGAGGAGCGCCGGGACGCCGAGCAGGCGGCCAAACGGATCTTCCCGGGGATCGCGGCGACCGACGTCTCGTGGATCGAGCTGACGACCACCGACGGACAGGCCGCGCGCGCCGAGCGCCAGGATGGCGCATGGCGTGTGGTGTCTCCCGTCGCGTTCCCCGGCGACGGCGTGAATCTCGACGGGATCGCTGCGGGCCTCGCCGACCTCGTCAGCGAGACGCAGATCGAGAGCCCCCAGGCGCCGGAAATCTACGGGATCGGCGCCTCGGGCCGGGTCGTCCGCTTCGGCGCCGCCGGCGCCGAGCACGAGCTCCGGATCGGGAAGAAGGCCCCGGTGGGCAGCACCACCTATGTCGTCAGCCGAGCGCAGCCCGAACGCGTCGTGACGATCCCAACGTATCGGGCGACCAATCTCGAGCGCAGCCTCGACGACCTTCGCGACCGGCGCGTCCTCGATTTCGACCGCAGCAGCATCCACACCGTCGAGGCGCGCTGGCCCGGAGGGCACGTGCGCGCCGAGCGCGGTGACGGAGGCTGGATCCTGGTGGAGCCGCCCTCGGGCCGCGCCGACGATGCGACCCTCGACACCCTGCTCTCGAACCTGAGCTATCTGCGCGCCGACTCGTTCGAAGACTCGCCGCCGCCCGACGAGAGGGCCGGCCTCGTCGAGCCCGCCTTCGCGGCGACGCTCGCGACGCGGCCCGGCGAAGGCGGCGCCGCGCCGACCGAGTTCCGGGTGGCGTTCGGCGCCGAGAGCGGCGGCAAGCGCCTGGTTCGCGGGATGCAGCCGTCGCTGTACCGCGTCCCGGCCCAGCGGATGGAGGACCTCCCGCGGACCGTCACGGCGTACCGGTTCAAGGAGGTCGCATCCTTCAGCGCCACCGACGCAAAGACGGTCGAGATCACGCTGCGCGGCGACTCCGCAGCGGCGCTCGAGGAGAAGCTCGTCCACGACGACAGCGGGTGGAAGGGAGAGCCCGAGGCGATCGAGCCGGGGAAGGCCGCGCGCCTCGTTGCGGAGCTGGCCCACCTGCGGGCGGCGGACATCGTGGACGAGGACGCGGGCGAGGACGAACTCGCCCGGCTCGGGCTGGTCCCGCCGCGCGCGAGTCTCCGGGTCCTCGGCTCCGCCGACGGCGCGGCGGCGCCGCCCGTCCTTGCCAAGATCGACGTCGGGATCGACCCGGGCGACCCGGGGCCGGTGGTCCGGGACCCGTCCTCCCGGGTGATCTACCGGCTCGCTCCTTCGGCGCGCGACTGGCTTCCGGCGGATCCCGAAGGCTTCCGGCGGATCTTTGCCGCGAAGCCCGACGGAGCGGGCGACGGCGGCAGCGAGGCCGATATGCTCCCGGAAGGCGCGGAGCCGATCGAGGACGGGGCACCCTCCGACGAGTAGTCGGGGTTGGCTCCGCCCGTCCCGCGCCTTCCCGCGCGAAAGGACCGCCTCGTGACCCACGCAAGCGACCCCCGCCGTAGCGTCGTGCAGGGCCGACACCGGATGACGCCGAGCGAAGCGCTCGTCGAGACGCTGGTGGCCCAGGGCGTGACCGACGTTTTCGGAATCGTCGGCTCCGCCTACATGGACGCCCTCGACCTGTTCCCCGCCGCGGGGATCCGCTTCATCCCGACGGTCCACGAACAGGGCGCTGCGCACATGGCCGACGGCTACGCGCGGGCGTCGGGCCGGCATGGCGTGTGCGTCGGACAGAACGGCCCCGGCATCACCAACTTCGTCACCGCCATCGCTGCGGCCTACTGGGCCCACAGCCCCGTGGTGGCGATCACCCCGGAAACCGGGAGCGCGACCATGGGCCTGGGCGGGTTCCAGGAGACCGACCAGCTCCCGATCTTCTCGAAGATTACGAAGTTCCAGGCCCACGTGAACACACCGCAGCGGATGGCCGAGCTCGCGGCCCGCGCCTTCGACCGCGCAATGCTCGAGATGGGACCGGTCCAGCTGAACATTCCCCGCGACCACTTCTACGGCGAGCTCGAGTGCGAGATCGCTCCGCCGATCCGGATCGAGCGCGGTCCGGGCGGCTCGCAGGCCCTCGGCGAAGCTACGGACCTGCTTGCGAACGCGCGGTTCCCGGTGATCGTTTCGGGAGGTGGCGTCGTCCTCGCCGGCGGCGTCGACGCAGCGATTGCGCTGGCGGAGGCTCTCGGAGCGCCGGTCGCGACGAGCTACCTGCACAACGACGCCTTCCCTGCGCGCCATCCCCTCTGGTGCGGCCCACTCGGCTATCACGGTTCGAAGGCCGCGATGCAGCTCATCCACGAAGCCGACGTGGTGCTGGCCCTCGGATCGCGCCTCGGACCCTTCGGAACGCTTCCGCAGTACGAGTTCGACTATTGGCCGAAGACGGCGCGGCTGATCCAGATCGACGCCGATCCGCGGGTGCTCGGCCTGGTGAAGAAGCCCGCGGTCGCCGTCTGCGGCGATGCGCGGGAAGCGGCGCGAGCGCTGGTGGAGCGCCTCACCGGCCGGCGGATCGCCGGCGAGGCGACTCGCGGCGAGCGCCGGGCTCGGATCGACGCAGCGCGCGCGGCCTGGGAGCAGGAGCTCGCCGCGTGGCACTTCGAGAAGGACGCCTGGAGCCTCGAGGTCGCCCGCGGGTCGTCGCACATGCACCCGCGTCAGCTTCTTCGCGAGCTCGAACGGGCGCTTCCCGACGGCGTGATGGTTTCGACCGACATCGGCAACATCTGCCAGATCGCCAACAGCTATCTGCGCTTCGAACGGCCGCGGAGCATGTTCGGAGCGATGATGTTCGGCAACTGCGGCTACGCGTTTCCGGCGATCATCGGCTGCAAGGCCGCGAGCCCGGACCGTCCGGCGGTGGCCTACGTCGGCGACGGCGCGTGGGGGATGAGCTTCGGCGAGATCCTGACCTGCGTACGCGAGCGGATCCCCGTGACGGCGGTGGTCTTCAACAACCAGCAGTGGGGCGCCGAGAAGAAGAACCACGTCGACTTCTACGACGACCGGTTCCTCGGCGTCAATCTCGAGAACCCGAGCTTCGCTGCGGTGGCCCGCGCCATGGGCGCCGAGGGACACACCATCGAGAAGCTCTCCGACGTCGGTCCCGCGCTGCGGGCCGCCTGCGACGCACAGCGCGAAGGGAAGACGACGGTTCTCGAGATGATGGTGACCCGCGAGCTGGGAGATCCCTTCCGGCGCGACGCCCTGCGCAGGCCGCGACGGCTCCTCGACAAATACAAGGATCGGCAGTGACGTGAGCCGCATCGGTCACGTCCGGGAGATCTGGCGCCATCCGGTGAAGTCGATGGGCGGCGAGCGAGTCCAGCTCGTTCGCCTCGGTGCCGCCGGCGTTCCCGGCGACCGCGCCTTCGCGGTGCGCGACGACCGCGCGGGCGAGATTCGCGGCGCGCGCAACCTGCCGGATCTCCTCCACTGCGAGGCGCGCTACGACGCCGAGCCCGAGGAGGGCCGCACTCCCCCGGCGCGCATCACCCTCCCGGACGGCACGCGCACCGCTACGAACGAGCCCTCCGCATCGGTGCTGCTCTCTGAATTCCTCGGGAAGCCGGTGACGCTCTGCGGGCTGCGCCCCGCGGAGGACGCTGCCCACTACCGGCGGGCTCCCCTCGAGGGCGATCCGGTCGCCGCGATCCGAGCGGTGCTCGGCCGCGTCGAGGGCGAGCCGCTCCCGGACTTTTCACCATTCCCACCGGAGCTCCTCCAGTTCGTGTCGCCGCCGGGCACGTACTTCGATGCCTTTCCGCTCCACATCGTGACGACGTCGTCCCTCGCCCACCTGCGCAGCATCTCGCCCGGAAGCGACGCCGACCCTCGCCGCTTCCGGCCGAATCTGCTGATCGACACCGATGGCGAAGGCCTCGCCGAGATCGCATGGTGCGGGCGGACGCTTCGGATCGGGGAGGCGCTGGTCGACGTGGTGGTTCCAGCGTTCCGCTGCGGGATCCCGACGCGGCCGCAGCCTGGGCTCGGGAAGGACACCGCGATCCTGCGGGCGATCGTCCAGCATGCGGCGCAGAACCTCGGCGTCTACGCGCGCGTCCGCTCGCCGGGGAGCGTCGCCGTGGGCGATGGCGTCCGCTTCGAGGGCGGTGCGTAGCCCTGCGCGCCACTAGTGCACCGCCGTCGTAATGCGATCAAGCATGCGACGATGCGAGCGGATGATCGCACGTGCCGGCTTGGTCCACTCGAACGGGGTGGGGTTTCGATTCCACGCGCGCATGTAGCTCCCGAGATGATCGCGGAGGGCGCGGGTGGAATGAAAGTCGGTCAGGCTGAGCGATTGCTTTCCGAGGATGCCGAAGAAGCCTTCCACCTGATTGAGCCACGACGCGCTGGTGGGCGTGTAGTGGAAGTGCACGCGGGGGTGCTTCGCGAGCCACGCCCGCACCTCGGCCGTTCCATGGGTCGAGGAATTGTCGAGCACGACGTGCAGTTCGCGCCGCGGATACGCACGAACGACCTTGCGCATGAACGAGAGAAAATCGGCCGCGGTATGCCGGGCGCTCAGACGATGCGTGACCTGCCCGGTGGCGACCTCGAGCGCGGCGTACAAATCGACGACGCCATGGCGCTTGTAGTCGTGCGTGTGCCGCGTGGCGCGTCCCGAGCGCAGAGGCAACGGCCGCTGCGTGCGTTCGAGCGCCTGGATCGACGTCTTCTCATCGACGCTGAGCACCACCGCGTGTTCGGGCGGATTCAGATAGAGACCCACCACGTCGCGCACCTTTGCAACGAAGGCGGGATCTCGACTCACCTTGTACGTCCGGGTCAGATGTGGTTTGAGGCCATTTCGTCGCAACAGGTCCGACACGCAGCCGCTCGTCAGCCCGACCTCTCGGCCGAGCAGCCGGGTCGTCCACCGGCTGCGTCCCGCCGGCGGCGGCGACATCGCCAGCTCGACCACGCGCTCGACCGTCGCGGCCGGCACGGCGTGATCCGTACGCCCCGGCTTCGGCCGTGTTGCAAGTCCCGCCACGCCGCCCTCCAGGAATCGTCGCCGAATCCGCGAAACCGCCTCCACAGAGAGATGAAGGCGCCGCGCGATCTCCGCCCCCGAGATCCCGTCCGCGCTCCACAGCACGACATGCGCTCGTCGCGCGACGCCCGCTTCTTCAGCCGGCCGAGCCACGATCCGCTTCATCTCGCGCCGCTGCTTGCTGCTCAGAACGATCATGTGCATCCGTCTCATACCACGTTGGACGGATCTCCTTCATATTGATTCGATCTTGACGGCGGTGCACTAGCGCGCGGCCAGCAGGCGGAGCATCGCCTCGTGGACTGCGCCGTTGCTCGACACGACGCTGCTTCCGTCCGCGGGCAGCGGCCCGCCGCGCAGGTCGCTCACCCGTCCTCCGGCTTCTTCGACGACGAGCGCTCCCGCCGAGATGTCCCAGGGGTGCAGGCGCAGCTCCCAGTAGCCGTCGAGGCGGCCGCTCGCGACGTAGCAGAGGTCGAGGGCGGCGCTGCCGTCGCGCCGCACCGCGCGGGCGTTCTTCACGAAGCGGCCGAAGTGGTCGAGATTGTCGTCGGCGCTGTGGTGGACGTCGTAGGCGAAGCCGGTCGCGAACAGGCTGCGCGCAAGGTCGGTCTCCTGCGAAACCCGGATCGGCCGGCCGTTTCGAAACGCACCGCCCCCGCGGACGGCGTGGTACAGCTCGCCGAGGAGCGGATCGAAGACCACTCCTACCGTCCGGGCCCCGTCGCGTTCGGCGCCGATGGAGACGCAGAACCGCGGATAGCCGTGGGCATAGTTGACGGTTCCGTCGAGGGGGTCGATCACCCAGCGCCATGCGGCGCCCTCGCTCTCGCGGTTGCTGCCCTCCTCGGCGAGGATCGCGTCCGCGGGCCGCTCGCGCCGGAGGGCTTCGACGATGAGCTGTTCGCAGCGGCGGTCGATCTCGGTCACGAGATCGACCGCCGCGCTCTTGGTGCCGATCTCGAGCGCCGTCTCGTAGCGCTCGCGCTGGACGTCCCCGGCCGCGCGCGCGAGGCGGGTAGCGAGGGCGAGGATCTCGTCGATCTCAGACATCGGGCGCTCCTGCCGGCGGTGCGGCATCGAGGCGGAACAGGGCTTTGGCGCTGCGGGTCGTGACGTGCGCGACCTCCTCGGGATCGCGGCCGTGGATCTTCGCGAGCGCCTCGCCGACGCGCACGACGTGGGCCGGCTCGTTTCTCTTGCCGCGGAAGCCTTCCGGCGCGAGGAGGGGCGAGTCGGTCTCGACGAGGAGGCGGTCGAGGGGCAGTGCCGCGGCCACGTCACGCAGGCCGCGGTCCCGTTTGAAGGTGAGGATCCCCGAGAACGACACGTAGAGCCCCACGTCGAGGGCACGCCGGGCGAACCCGGCTGTCCCCGTGTAGCAATGCAAGACGCCTTCCACCGCGCCGGCGCCCTCCGATCGCCAGACGTCGAGCAGGTCGTCGTAGGCATCCGGCCCGTCGTCGCGAACGTGGATCGAGACCGGGAGCCGCCGCCGGCGGGCGAGCGCCACCTGCTCGGCGAACACCTCCCGCTGGACGGACCGGGGAGAGTGGTCGTAGTGGTAGTCGAGGCCGCACTCGCCGACCGCAACGACGCGTGGAAGCGAGAGCCAGGACTCGAGATCGGCGCGGCCCGCGTCGTCGAGGAGCGCGGCGTCATGGGGATGGACGCCTACCGCAGCAAAGACCCGCGGATCGACCGCGGCGAGCTGCGCCGCCCGAAGGCTGTGCTGGATCCCGTAGCCCGACCCGATGGCGACGACGGCGCCGACCCCGGCACGGGTGGCCCTGTCGAGCGCCGCGGCGCAGTCGGCGTCGAACTCGGCCGCCGTCAGGTGCGCGTGGCTGTCGATCCACATCAGGGCTTGCGCGCCTCGAGCCGCGGGAAGAGCGGGTCGCCCTTGCGGGTCGGGGCGCCAACGCCGACGTCGCCCCAGCGGAGCGCGTCGTCCGGGAGCCGGGCGCGGTCGAGCAGGCCGTCGAGGCCGAGACGGGAGAGGATCTCCGCGCACGAAGCCGGGAGGAACGGCGCCAGCAGGAGCGCCACGACGCGAAGCGCCGAGCAGGTGGCGTGAAGGGTCGTGCGGACCACCGGGGCGCCGGCGGGATCCTTGGCGGCCTTCCACGGCGCGCGCAGGTCGAGGAGGCGGTTTCCGGCATCGACCAGCCGGAAGATCTCCTCCAGCGCGCGGTGCAGCTCGAGGTTCGCCATCAGCGCGTCGACGTTCGCCGCGACCTCGGCGGCCAATGCGGCGAGACCCCGTTCCGGGTCGCCGACTGCCGACTCGTCGGGCGGCGGAACCTTCCCCCCGGTCGAGCGCTCGGTCAGGTTGAGCGTTCGCGAGACGAGGTTCCCGAGGTTGTTGGCCAGGTCGGCGTTGATCCGCTCGACGAGCGCGGCATCGCGGAGGTCGGCGTCGAGGCCGAAGCTCATCTCGCGGAGAACCGCGTAGCGGAAGGCCTCGAATCCGTAACGGTCTCGCATCTCGAGGGGCGAGAGAACGTTGCCGAGGCTCTTCGACATCTTCCGGCCTTCGACGTTCCAGTAGCCGTGGACCGAGACGTGGCGCGGCGGCGGCACGCCGGCCGCCTTCAGCATGATCGGCCAGAAGATCGTGTGGGGTTTGAGGATGTCCTTGGCGATCAGATGCTCCGCGGCCGCCCAGCGCGCCGGAAAGGCCGGATCGTCGGGCCAGCCGGCTCCGGTGAGATACGAGATCAGCGCGTCGAACCAGACGTAGCAGACGTGGTCGCGGTCGAAGGGCAGCTCGATCCCCCAGTCGAGCCGGCTCTTGGGCCGCGAGATCGAGAGGTCGCCGAGGCCGCTCTCGTCGCGCAGCATCGCGAGGGCCTCGTTCCGGTAGCGTGCGGGCCGGATGAAGTCGGGGTGCTTCTCGATGTGGTCCCGCAGCCAGCCGAAGGCCCGGCTCATCAGGAAGAAGTAGTTCGACTCGCGCCGGGTCTCGGGCGCGCGCTCGTGGTCGCGGCACTTTCCGTCGACCATGTCGCGCTCGGTGAGGAAACGCTCGCAGCCTACGCAGTAGAGCCCGTCGTAGGTGCGAAGCTCGATCCAGCCGTCGTCGTGGACCTTCTGCAGGATCGCCTGCACGTTGCGCTGGTGGTCGGCGTCGGTCGTCCGGACGAAGCGGTTCGCGCGCAGCCCCACCTCGTCCCAGACTGCACGGAACTGGGCCGAGATCTCGTCGGCGAACGCCCGCGGCGGAAGGCTCCGGGCGGCTGCTGCCTCGACGATCTTCTCGCCGTGCTCGTCGGTCCCCGTGACGAGCCACGAGGTGCAGCCGCGGAGCTGGTGGAAACGCACGAGAGTGTCGGCGACGCAGTAGGTGTACGCGTGGCCGATGTGGGGCTCGGCGTTCACGTAGTAGATCGGGGTCGTGACGTAGTAGGCGCGGCTCACGAGAAGGCCTCGCGGAGGGCGAGCAGCGCACGTTCGGCCGCCATCTGCGGGTTGGCGTTTCGCTGGACGAGCCCGCGCCGGGCGGCGCGGACCGCAGCGAATGCAGCGAGTGCTGGGGTCACGTCGGCGCTCTCGGCGCGGACACGCCGGACGACCTCACCGTGGATCCACGCGGTCGCGGTCTCGAGCAGCTCCTCGGCGGCAGCGGCCACCTCGGCCCGCGCACCGCGGTACTCCTCGGCCCAGTCGAGGAGCGCCGGGACGTCCATCCGCTCGATCTCGTCGAGGCGGGCCGCCGTCGCGCGTACCGTCTCGGGAGCGCTCGCGTCGAGCCAGGCTTCGGGGCGCGCCGCCGGGAACGAAACGCGCTGGCAGCGCGAGCGGAGCGTCGCCAGGAGGCCCGCCGCAGTGGCCGCCACCAGGACGAGGGTGGTCGAGGGCGGGGGCTCCTCGAGGAGCCGGAGCAGCGCGTTCTGCGCCTCGGCGTTCAGCCACTCGGCGCCGTCGATCACCGCAGCGCGGCGCCCGTTCTCGGAGACGCGCAGGCGTAGCTGCGCCTGGAGAGCGCGGATCTGCCCGATGCGGACGCGGGTGTCGTCGGCTCCCCGCGTCACCCAGAGCAGGTCCGGGTGGTCCCCGACGTGGCGGTAGAGGGGGCCGCGCTTCCCCGAGCCGTCGATGGCCACATCGCTCGGCGCTCCCGACCGGCGGCAGTCGGCGCAGACGCCGCAGGGCCGCGCCGACGGCGACGTGCAGACGAGAGCGCGGACGAAGCCGAGGGCTGCGGACCGCGGCGTCTCGCCGGGCCCCGAGAGCAGGTAGGCCGAGTGGATGCGGCCGCTCGCGAGGCTCCGGGCCAGCAGCGGTTCGATGGAGAGCGGGGCGTCCGGCACGGCGGCGGCAGTCTAGCCAGGGAAGGCCCCGATGCCGCTCCCGGTCAGATCGCGACGACGGAGGTCACGGCGGGAAGGGCGGCGCGCAGCGCCGGCGCGAGGCCGAGCCGAACGGTCGCGAGCTGGGCCGGACACGTAGCGCAGGCGCCGCGCAGCGTGATCCGGACCGTTCCGCCGTCGTCCACCGAGACGAGCTCGACGTTGCCGCCGTCGGCAATCAGGGCCGGCCGCAGGCGGTCGAGGACGGCCTCGACCTGCAGGTGGAGGGGCTTCGGCGGCGTCCGCGGGACCATGGCGTCTTGGATCGGCCTCCCGGCGCCCTGCGTTGAGGGGGGGGCTCCTGCGGGATAGCCTCGGCCCCATGCACGTCACACTCCAGCTGTTCGGCTCGCTGCGGGAAGCGGCGGGCTCCCGGACCCTCACCCTGGAGCTGCCGGAGGGCGCAACGGTCGAGGATGTCCGTGAGGCGCTCGCCAAGCGGCTGCCGGCCGCCGCCCGCCTCGGGTCACGGGTGGCCGTCGCCGTCAACCAGGAGCTCGCCTCGCCGGGGACCGCCCTCGCCGAGGGGGACGAGGTGGCGCTGCTGCCCCCCGTCTCGGGAGGCTCGGGCCGCTGCACGCTCTCGGACCTGCCCCTCGACGTAGACGAAGTAGTCCGGCGCGTGGCCGGACCCGATACCGGCGGTGTCGTCACCTTCGTCGGCCAGGTGCGCGACGAGGCGCGCGGCCGCGCCATCGAGCGGCTCGAATACGAGGCCTATCCGGGAATGGCCGAGCGTGAGATCGAGAAGATCACCGCCGAGGCGGCCGACCGCTGGCCGGGTGTTCGCGTAGCGGTCGCCCATCGCACGGGAGTGCTCGCCATCGGGGACATTGCGGTCGTCGTCGTCGCAGCCGCCGCCCACCGGGGCGATGCCTTCGACGCCTGCCGCTTCACGATCGACCGGCTGAAGGAGCGCGTTCCGATCTGGAAGAAGGAGGTCGCGACCGACGGCGCGTATTGGGTCGAGGACCATCCGTGAGCCACGCGGGCCACGGAGCGGCGCCCGAGGGGCTGACCGCCCACCGCCGCGCCGCCGCGGCAGTGGTGCCTACCGCCGTCCTCACGGTGAGCGACACGCGGACCCTCGAGACCGATACGGGGGGCCTCCTGGCGGCGGAGCTGCTGGGCGCGGCAGGCCACCCGGTTCCCTGGCGGCGAATCGTTCGGGACGAGCCGGCCGAGATCTCCGCGGCGGTGTCCGGCGCCCTTGCCGACCCGGCGGTTCGCGCGGTGGTCGTCACCGGCGGGACCGGGGTGGCGCCTCGCGACGTGACACCCGAGAGTGTCGAGCCGCTCCTCGAACGCGTCGTTCCGGGGTTCGGGGAGCTGTTCCGTTCGCTCTCCTTCGCCGAGATCGGGAGCGCGGCGCTCCTCTCTCGCGCGCTCGCCGGGCTCGCCCGGGGGCGCGTCGTGTTCGTCGTGCCGGGCTCCCGGGGTGCCGTCCGCCTCGCCCTCGAGCGACTCATCCTGCCCGAGCTCGGCCACTTGGCCGCCGAGGCGGTCAAGACCCGGTAGCGGCGGTTCGATCCGTCGGGGGTGCGCTGCGCGATTCGCCGGCTGGCGTTCCTTGCGGTGGTGGGCGTCCCGGCGCCGGCCGCCCCGCACACCTACCTGTGGGTCGACGAGGCCGGAGCCACCCACGCGACCGGCGACCTCTCGGCGGTTCCGCCTACAGCCCGCGAGCGACTCGTCCCCGAAGGAGAGGCAAGAGACGCGCTCTGGGGCGGCGACCTCGAGGGGCCGCCTCCGCCGTCCGTCTACGATGGCACCCACGACGCCGCAGACCGGGCGCGCAGGCTCCTGCGCGGAGCGCTCGAGGACCTCGGCCGCGGCGAAACCGCCCGGGCGGGGAGCACCCTCGCAGCGGCACTCGCCCTCGCGCCGAACCTCGCCGAGGCGCACTGGTACCTGGCGCTCCTCGAGCAGCAGCGTGGCCATCTCGACGAAGCCGCTTCCCATCTGCGGGACTTCGTGGCGACGGCGGGAGAGGGGCTCGAGTCGTGGAGGGCTTCCGCCTCCCGGCGCCTCGCGGCCCTCGAGGACGAGGAGCGGCTCGCGCGGCCCACGTCGAAGTCGGTGGCGCTGGCGCGCGTCGCCCGGGAGCATCCGCGCTTCCGCGTCGAAGTCGACTCGGCGCTGATCGACGGCGAGCGTGGCTATCTCGACACCGTCCTGCGTTATCTCGAGGAGGCCTTCGACTACGGGGCCGGGCAGGTCGGCTCCCGGCCTGCCGAGCCCACTGGAGTCGTCCTCTACGGGCGGGGCGCCTACGACAGGGCGCACCGGCACCGGTTCAGCTTCCAGACCGTTGGCTTCTTCGACGGTCGCATCCACGTCGTCTCGGCAGCGCACCCGGCCGGCGAGCTCCGGGCGCTCCTGTTCCACGAGTTCGTCCACGCGCTCTTCCGCGAGCGGACCGGAGGCGACCGTCCCTACTGGCTCAACGAGGGGCTCGCCGAACTCGCGGGGCGGGCGGCGCGACGCCAAGAGGGCCTCTCGGTGAGCGAGCGCTCCAGCCTGCGTGCCGCCATCGAGGGAGGCCGCTGGATGCCTCTCGCCGATCTCTCGGCCGGCTTCTCCGGCCTCTCGGACCCGGTGGCCCGGGCGGCATATCTCCAGTCGACGGCGGCTGCTGCGTGGATCGTCGAGCGGACCGACGCCGCGGCCCGCGCAGAGCTGCTGCGGCGGATCGGCGAGGGCGAGAGCGAGGACGACGCGCTGCGCGCCGTCGTCGGGACCGACACGCGGGGCGTCGACGCCGCCGTCCGGGCGCGGATCGAAGCGGAGTTCCCGTCGTTTGCGCCGTGATCCGCAGCCTTTGGCTACCGGAGCGGCGGATCGAAGGCGACCGCGTCGCCGATCTTCCAGCCGCGGGCCTGGACGGTTCCCGCGACGACCTCGAGCACCGCGTCGATCGGCTCCCGTGGCGAGAAGGTCGGGAGCGTGTCCATGGCAGACGGTGGCCGTGCGCGGGGAGCTGGAACGAACGTCGAGAGGTCGACGATGCGACCGCCGCGGATCCACACGATGTCGATGTCGAAGCGCATCCCCTTCATCCAGAACTCGGGGCGTCGCGGCGCGCCGTACGGAAAGACCATCCCCGTTCCGGGAGCGAGCCCATCGCGGCCACCGAGTCCGCGCGCGTGCTCGTCCGCCTCCCGCGCCACCTCCGCGCGGATCGGGTGACCGCCGATGGTGACGGTCGTCCGCTCCTGCAGCGGCGGCGAGTCGTCGAGGGCCGGCGCCGTGCCCGGGGACGCGAGCCACGCGGCGGCGAAGGCGAAAGCGAGACGGCGGGCGGTGGCCACGGCGTAGGAGGGTAGCGGGCCTCGGGTATGCTGCGGGCTCGCTCCGGAGGAACGCAGCATGCCCGTCGGTTCAGAGTCGCTCCTCGATGAGGCGAAGGCCCTCCTGCCCGCGTGCATCGAGCTGCGCCGCCGCATCCATGCCCACCCGGAGCTCGGCCTCGTGCTTCCCGAGACCCAGAAGACCGTGCTGGAGGCGCTCGGCGATCTCGACCTCGAGATCGAGACCGGTGGCGCAACGAGCGCGGTGGTTGCGACGCTGCGCGGAGAGCGGCCCGG
Organism: uncultured delta proteobacterium; assembly: GCA_963710635.1. Taxonomy (GTDB): domain Bacteria; phylum Myxococcota_A; class UBA9160; order UBA9160; family UBA9160; genus MYXO. The sequence goes on along the minus strand of CAVQAY010000004.1, from coordinate 1,698,480 downwards.
GCCGACGATCCTGCTGCGCGCCGACATGGACGCGCTTCCGCTGCGAGAGGACACGGGGCTCGCGTACGCGTCGAAGCGCGAGGGCGCCATGCACGCCTGCGGACACGACGCCCACGTGGCGATGCTCGCGATGGCTGCGAGGCTCCTCGCCGCGCGCCGCCGCGACCTCGCGGGATCGGTCAAGCTCGTGTTCCAGCCCGGCGAGGAGGGCTTCGGCGGAGCGAGGATCCTCGTCGAGGAGGGCGTGCTCTCGCGGGAGCCTCGCGTAGACGCGGCCTTCGCGATCCACGTCGAGCCTTCGCTTCGCTGCGGCACCGTCGCGGGGCGCGAGGGAGCGGTGATGGCCGCGGCGGACGTCGTCTCCATCGACTTCTCGGGCCGGGGCGGGCACGCGTCGATGCCGCATCTGACGCTCGATCCGATCCCCGCCGCGTGCGAGACGGTGCTGGCGCTCCAGGCGCTGGTGACGCGGCGAACCAACGCCTTCGACCCGGTCGTCCTCACCATCGCACGGCTCCAGTCGGGAACCACCTCCAACGTGATCCCGGAGACGGCGAATCTGCTCGGGACGCTGCGCTCGGTGTCCGAGGCCGCGCGCGCGGCCATGCACGAGGGCATCCGCCGGGTGGCCGAGGGAGTGGCCGCCGCCCACGGCCTCGGAGTCAAGGCGTACGTGGTGGCGGGGTATCCGGTGACGATCAACGAGCCGGCCTTCGCGCGGTTCGCCCGCGGCGTGGCGGCCGAGCTGGTTGGGGCCAAGCGCGCGATCGACCTGCCCGCGCCCATCATGGGCGCCGAGGACTTCGCGTACGTGCTGCGAGAGGTGCCGGGAGCCATGTCGTTCCTCGGCGCACGGCCCGAGGGCGGCGAGGGCGGCCCGCTGCATTCGAACCGCATGCGGCTCGACGAGTCGGCCTTTGCGACGGGGATCGCGCTCCACGCCGCCGTGGCGCTGCGCTTTCTCGAGCAGGGCGGAAATGTTTCGGCCGCGGCTCAGTCCTTGCCGGGAGCGTAGTACTCGAAGTCGACCAGGTTCTCGCGCAGGTAGTCGCGCAGGCGCGACACGACCCGCGCCTCGAGCTGACGAATCCGCTCGCGCGAAACGCCAAACTCGGTCCCCATCTCCTGGAGGGTCCGCGGCTCCTCGGCGAGGATGCGCTGCTCGACGATCTGTCGATCGCGCGAATCGAGGCCCTCGGCGAAGGAGTGCACCTTCTCGAGGAACACCCGGCGCAGCTCGCCGTCGGCCACGCGCTCCTCGGCGCCCTCGGAGCCGCTTGCGAGGAAGTCGCCGAAGACCGATGTGCCGTCTCCCGGGTGCACCGGCGCATCCAGCGACAGATCGCTCTCGGAGAGGCGCTGCTCCATGTCGCGAACGTCGTCCTCGGTGACGTCGAGCCGCTCGGCGATCATCCTGGGCTCGACCTCGAAGCCCTGCGCCTCGAGTGCGCGCCGCTCCTTGTTGAGGCGGAAGAAGAGTTTCCGCTGCGCGCGGGTGGTTCCGAGTCGCACCAGACGGATGTTGTCGAGGAGGTACTTGAGGATGTAGGCGCGGATCCAGTAGGCGGCGTAGGAGGAGAGCTTCACTCCCTGGTACGGGTCGTAGCGACGAACGGCCTGGAGCAGGCCGACGTTGCCTTCCTGGATCAGGTCGAGGACGTTCGTCCAGGCCCGCCGGTACTCCATGGCGATCTTCACGACGAGCCGCAGGTTGGCGAGGACGAGTCGGCGCGCCGCGTCGACGTCGCCTCGCTCCACGAGCTCGACCGCCAGCCCGTGCTCCTCCTCGCGGGAGAGCGGCGGATGGGCGCGGAGCTCGGAGAAGTAGCGGCCGAGGGCGTCGCTGCGCTCGAGGGCGCGGGACCCCGTCTCGGGCAGAGCGGGCACCCTGGCGGGGATCTCGCGCTCGGGGGGATCCGAGGTCAACCGGGCACTCCTCAGGCCTCGCCGGCAGGGTAGCGGGCGCGCTGCCAGCCGGAAAAGGAGACGGGCGGGGCCGGCCATCGCGGCCGGCCCCGCCCGTCGTCGAGGCGGAGCAGGACGGAAGGCGCTAGGCCTTCTTGCTCCAGGAGCTGCACCAGCCCTTGGCGCACACGTTCTTGCCCTGGAAGAGCTGGCAGGTGCCGGCCTTGTCGTTGCTGGCCTTGTAGAAGAGGCAGTTGTCGCAGAACGCGTCGGCCTGCTTGCGGGCCGGGTTCTGTGTGGCGACGCAGTGGTATCCGAGGGCCTGGGCCGTCGGATCCTTCTCGTCGAGCATCGGCAGGTCGGCCGCGCTGGCGTCCCGCGCCAGCAGAGCCGATGCGAAGGGGGCCGCCGCGAGGCCGAGGGCCGCCATCTTGAGCAGACGCCGGCGGTCGGCGTCGAGGGTCCCATTCGAGCGAGACATGAACACCTCCTTGTGAGGAAACCCGCGCAGGGGTATAGCAGCTGCCTTCACGGAGGCCACGGGTCACGCCCGACTGCGGTACCCGCGCAGCCACTCGGTCAGCAGACGGACTCCGACCCCGGTCGCTCCCCGCGGCTGGTAGGGCGACGGCTTGTCGACGTAGGCCGTCCCCGCGATGTCGAGGTGGGCCCAGGGCGTCTTCTCGACGAAGCACGAGAGGAAGGCTGCGGCGGTGATGGCGCCGCCGTCGCGCCCCCCCGTGTTCTTCAGGTCGGCGACGTCGCTGCGGACCGCCTCGCGGTGGTCGTCCCAGACCGGCATGCGCCAGACGCGCTCCGCCGTGGTCTCGCCGGCGTGGGCGAGGCGCTCCGCCAGCCGGTCGTCGCTGGCGAAGAGGCCCGAGCACCACTTGCCGAGCGCGACGACGCAGGCTCCCGTGAGGGTCGCCACGTCGACGATCGCGTCGGGCTCGTACTCGGTTCGCGCGAAGTGGAGCGCATCCGACAGCACGACGCGTCCCTCGGCGTCGGTGTTCAGGATCTCGATGGTCTGGCCCGAGGCGGTCGTGAGCACGTCGCCCGGGCGGTAGGCGCTCGCGCTCGGCAGGTTCTCCGCCGCGGCGACGATCCCGATCACGTGGAGGGGGAGCTTCAGGAGGGCCGCGGCGCGGAGCGCTCCGATCACCGCAGCGGCGCCGGACATGTCGTGCTTCATCTCGTGCATCGCCGCCGCCGGCTTGATCGAGATGCCTCCGGAGTCGAAGGTGATGCCCTTGCCGACCAGACACACGGTGGGCCGCGTGCCGCGCCGGCGTGCGGCCGCGCCGCGCTGTCTCGGCGGCGCTCCGTGCTCGAGAACGATCAGGCGGGGAGGGTTCGCGCTGCCCTGGCCGACTCCCAGGATGCCTCCCATTCCGCGCTTCTTCATTTCGGGAACGTCGAGTACGCGACAGCCGAGGCCAGACGTCTGCGCGATCTTCTCGGCCGCGCTCGCGAGGGCTGCCGGCGGCAGCGCGTTGCCCGGGGCATTGGAGAGGTCGCGCGCGACGTTCTGCGACTCGGCGATCACACGGCCGGACTCGGCGGCCAGGCGTGCCGCCCGCAGGTCTGCGCCCCGTTCGATCAGCACCGTGAAGCGGGTGATCGAGGCCGGCGCCTCCTCGCGGCGGGTCTTGTAGCGGTCGAAGCGGTAGGCGGCGAGCAGGGCGCCCTCGGCTGCGGCCTGGGCCTGTGCGGGCGGCCGCAGGCTGCGCGACGCGGGCGCGAGGAACGCCACGTTCGATCCGTGCCGTGCCTGGGCCGCGCCGATGGCCGCGCCTGCGGCCCTCCGGACCGCGTCGGTGGAGAGGGTTCCCTCGGGTCCGAGGCCGACCAGCAGGACCCGGCGTACCGGCGACCGGGCGTCGCCGAGCAGGAGCAGCGTCTCGCCGCGCTTGCCGCGGAAATCACCTCCCGCCACCGCTCGCGAGAGCCGGCCGGAGAACGCTTCGTCGAGCGCAGCGAGTCGTCCCGGGAGCTTCTGGCGCGGGGAGGCCAGCGCGGCGATCGGCACCGCGAGAAGGTCGGCCTCGACGCCCGCCGGCTCCCGTGCCTCGACCTGGATCTGCATGCGATCTCCTCGTGTTGCGGCTGAATTGCTTGCGTGCCGTTTCGTCTTCCCTACACTCGTTCGCGGCTTCGAACCGAGAGGTGCTTCGAACCGACGATGGGCCTCATTCTCGCCGGGACCGCCTTGGGGGGGCGTCTCGCGGGCCTCGACATGATCGACCTGGTCCTGCAGGCCAGCTGGATTGCGCAGCTCGTGCTCCTCCTGCTGGCCGTGATCTCGGTCGTCTCGTGGGCCGTGATCGTCTTCAAGTGGCGCGAGCTGCGCCGCGCTGCGCAGGATAGCGAGGACTTCCTCGAGGTCTATCACGAGGGCTCGCTGGACCGCGCGCACGCTGCGGCACGTCAGCTCGCGGGCAGCCCCTTGGCTGCGATCTTCCTCGCCGGATACGCCGAGGCGGGGCGCATCGCGCGCTACGCCGAAAAGCCGCTCGCGCGGGGGATCGAGGAATCGCAGCTGCGCCGGCTGGCCCGGGAGATCGAGTGGACGGCCTCCCGGCAGGGCCTGCGCCTCGAGCGTGGCCTATCCCTGCTGGCGACGGCCGGCAGCGCGAGCCCCTTCATCGGACTCTTCGGGACCGTGATCGGCATCATCAACGCGTTCCACAACATCGGCGTGTCGGGAACGGCGAGCCTGGCGGTCGTGGCGCCGGGCATCGCCGAGGCGCTGATCGCGACCGCTCTCGGCTTGTTTGCAGCGATCCCCGCGACCGTCGCCTACAACTTCTTCGTCGGAACGCAGCTGCGCGCCCTCACCACAGCCATCGACCTCTTCGGCGCCCAGCTCCAGGACGACCTGCGCCGCGTGGGAGCGGGGGCTTCCGAAGCCCCGCCCGTGCGCCGGGCCGGCGGCTAGCGCGACGTGGGCGCCTCGCTGCGCGGCGGCGGGAACCGCCCGCTCTCCGAGATCAACGTCACGCCCATGGTGGACGTGATGCTCGTGCTGCTGATCATCTTCATGGTGACGGCGCCGATGATGCAGCAGGGCGTCGACGTCGATCTGCCGAAGACGACGACCCAGCCGATGCGGGTGAAGGACGAGCCGCTGATCCTCACCATCAAGAAGGACGGAACGCTCCTGCTCGGCAAGGTCCAGATCCCCCAGCAGGAGCTGCAGCAGAAGCTGACGGTCATCTTCGAGGGCATGGACGCGAAGGATCTCTACCTGCGGGCCGATCAGTCGGTTCCCTACGGAACGGTGGCCAGGGCGATGGCGGCGGCCCGCGAGGCCGGCGCCACCAAGCTCGGAATGGTGACCGAGCCCGAGCGCTAGGGGGCGCGGGCCCATGGGCGCGACGTGGGACATGGAGGACGACGACCGGCGCCGCTTCCGGCGCTTCCTCCTCGGTTCGGGAATCGTCCACGCCGTACTGCTCGCCGTGCTCGCCGTGGGGCCGCGGGGCTCTGCGCCGGTGGACCTCGCGGCAGCGATCACCGTGGACCTGCTGGCGGCGCCCGGGCCTGCGCCTGCGGCGAAGGTGGCCCCCGCCGCCAAGGCGCCGAAGCCCGCGGCGCCCCTGCCGCCGCCGCCCGCGAAGGCCGAGCCGTTGCCTCCGCCTCCGAAGCCCGAGGCCAAGCCCGTGCCGCCTCCCCCGAAGGCCGACACCACCGTGCTTCCGAAGGAAGCCGTGAAGGCTCCGGAGAAGGTAAAGCCGGCGGCTCCCGCGCCCAAGCCCGCGCCGCAGCCCCAGAAGCAGGTGTCGATCGACGACGTGCTGAGCCAGCTCCGGGCCGAAGCCGGTGAGACCGCCCCCGCTCCCATCGAGGAGGCACGGGTCGATCCCGCGGACCTTCCCGTCGCGGACGTCACCGGGACCGGTGGCGGGGGAGGGAGCGTCCGGGTCTCTCCCGAAGTGATGGCGTGGTTGAAGAGCGTGCGCATACACGTACGGAAAGGCTGGGTTCTTCCGCCCGGGTTCCGCCTCGAGCCGCTGGCGACGCAGGTGCGCGTGAATCTCGATGCGACAGGCAACGTCCTCGGAGAGCCGGAGGTCGTCCGTCGCTCGGGCAATCCCTGGTACGACGAGAGCGTGCTGCGCGCGATCCAGAAGGCGAGCCCCCTGCCTGCGCCGCCGCGGGCGGGCGAGTGGGACTTCCTGTTCCAGCCCGACGAGACCTGACGAGGAGAGCTGATGCCCCGCCCGATCGTTCCGCGTTCCGCGTCACCCCGCGGTGCTCTCGCGCTCCTGGCGCTCGTGTGGCTCTCCGGAGGGCCTGCCGGCGCCCAGGAGAATCCGACGGTCGTCATCGAGGGGGCCGGCGGCAGCGCCTACAAGGCCGCCGTCCAGCGCTTCGCGAGCGACGACACCGCGCTGGCCCAGCGCTTCCGCGAGTCGGTCGGGAGCGGCCTCGACTTCTCGAGCCTCTTCAGCGTCCTCTCGCCGGACGCCTACCTGGCGAGCGACGTGACGACCGGCCTCGGCGCGGCGGTGGCATGCCCCGACTGGAGGCAGATCGGTACCGACGTGCTCGTCGCGGGAGCGCTGCGCCGCGAGGCCGGGGGCGGGATCGGCGTCGACTTCGAGGCCTGGGACGTGGCGCGCTGCCAGAAGCTCGTCGCCAAGCACTACTCCGGCGCCGCCAAGGACGAGAAACGTCTCGCGTACCGCGTCGCCGACGAGGTCGTCGGCGCCCTCACCGGCAAGCCGGGCGTTGCGAGCACCGAGGTTGCCTTCGTCCTCGCCCGGGACGGCGCGAAGGAGATCCATCTGCTGGACGTCGACGGCTCGAACGTCCGCCAGGTCACCCGCAACCGGACGATCAACGAGTTTCCTTCCTGGGGGCCCGACGCCGACACGCTGCTCTACACGTCCTACCGGGAGAACCGGATTCCCGGCCTCTTCGTACTCTCCCGCGGCGGGCGCTCGCCGGGACGCGTGTTCCAGGGCCTCCGCCCCGGAGCCTCCCAGTACCGCGGCGTCATCGACCCGAGCGGCCGGAAGGTGGCCCTCGTGATGAGCATCGCGGGCGCGACCAAGATCTTCACGGTGGACCGCGACGGGCGAAATCCCCGGCAGCTCACCGACGGCAAGTCGCTCGAGGTCTCTCCCTCCTGGTCTCCCGACGGCAGCCGGATCGCGTTCGTCTCCGACCGCGCCGGAGGCCCCCAGGTCTACGTGATGAACGCCGACGGATCGGGCCAGAGACGCCTCACCTTCCAGGGGGGCTACAACACCGGAGCCAGCTGGTCTCCCGACGGCAAGTGGATCGCCTACGAGTCCCGGGTGGGAGGCCAGTTCGACATCTGGCTGATCGATCCCGAGGGCGCGACGAACGTGCCGCTCGTGGAGAATCCGGCCACGGACCAGTCGGCGAGCTGGTCGCCCGACTCCCGGAAGATCGTGTTCAGCTCGAAGCGGCGCGGCCGGTCGGATCTCTACGTCGCGGACATCCAGGGCGGGACGCCGCGCAGGATCACCCAGGGCGACGGCGACGCGACCAGCCCCGCCTGGGGACCGTACCGGCCCGAGCTGCGGTAACGTCTGCGCCTCGGCAGGCAGGGGGGAGAGCCATGGTGCTCGTTCGGGGGATGCTGATGGCGGCGCTGCTGCTGCCACTTCTTGCGGGCTGCCTCGCGGGCTGCGTCTCGACGGCGGAGTTCCGCCGGCTCGAGCGCGACGTGCAGACGATCCAGCGCAAGGACACCAAGGCCGGGCGCGAGCAGGTCGCGTCGGTCGCAACGCAGATCGACGACCTCTCCGATCAGATCAAGAAGCTGCAGGGGCGAATCGACGTCGTCGAGAACCAGTCGCAGAAGGCGCTGCAGGAGGCGCGCGCCGCGCGCAAGGACGCCAGCGCACGCACCGCCACTGCCGAGATCGATCCGCCGCTGCACGCGGGAGCGGAAGCGCCGCTCGGCTCGGCCGCGCCCGTGGTGACTCCCGCCCCGTCCGAGCCGCGGCAGACCGCGGCGCTTCCCAAGCGGGCGGAGGCTCCGACTCCGGCGCTGCCGCCCGGTCCCGAGGCCCCCCTCGGTGCAGACGAGGAGAAGTCGGCCGGCGGCGACGAGGTGCAGAGCTATCGCAGTGCGTATGCGGCGTGGCGGTCCGGAGATACCGAGTCGTGTATTGACCAGTTCCGGAAGTTCCTCCAAACTCACCCGGCTTCACCCTACGCCGACGATGCTGCGTACTGGATGGCCGACTGTTACTTCAAGCGAGGCGAGTACCGGACGGCCATTCTGCGATTCGATGACGTAGTGAAGCGCTACCCGAAGGGAAACAAGGCGGCGGACGCGCTCTACCGGCAGGGAGAGGCTTTGCTGAAGTCGGGCCCCGCCTACACCAAGGCCGCACGGCAGGCATTCGAGCAGGTGCTCTCGGACTACCCCGACTCGCCGCGTGCGGCCGAGGCGAAGAAGCAGGTCGACCAGCTCGGTGGCCCGCCCAGCGTCGCGGCGCCGAAGCGATAAGAAAGAGCGGGCGCACCGAACCCTAGCGGACCCTAGAAACGGCAGGTGCAGCGTTGAGAAAGCGCGATCTGACGCGGTTCAAGCAGCTGCTCGAGCAGCAGCGGGAGCAGCTCCTCGGCAATGCGCGCAAAGCGCTGTCGGGAGACATCCATCTCGATCCGGACGATTTTCCGGACGAGATCGACACCGCGTCGTCCGAAGTCGGGCTGGCGTTCATCGGCCGGCTGCGAGAGCGCGAGCGGGGGCTCCTCAACAAGATCGATTCCGCCCTCGAGAAGATCGTGCAGGGGACCTTCGGCGAGTGCGAGCAGTGCGGCGAGGAGATCGGCATCAAGCGCCTCGAGGCGCGGCCGGTGGCCGAGCTGTGCATCGACTGCAAGGCCGAGCAGGAGAAGCTCGAGCGCCGGATGGGATGAGCCGGGGCGGGCCGGCGGCGCTCGTGCTCGGTGTCGAGAGCTCGTGCGACGAGATGGCCGCAGCCTTGGTCGAGGGCGGCCTGCACGTACGGTCGAGCGTGATCCACTCGCAGGGCGACGTCCACGCGCCGTATGGCGGCGTGGTACCCGAGCTGGCGTCGAGGGATCACGTGCGGACCCTCTCCGCCGTCGTGGAGCAGGCCCTACAGGAGGCCGGGGTCCACGCCGCAGACCTGACCGGTGTCGCCGTCACCCAGGGGCCCGGCCTCGTTGGATCACTCCTCGTCGGTCTGTCCTTCGCCAAGGCGCTGGCGTTCCGGCTCGGGATCCCCTTCGTCGGAGTACACCACCTGGCGGGCCACCTGGCGTCGGCTCGCCTTGCCGATCCCTCCCTCGCGGCGCCCTACCTGGGCCTCGTCGTCTCGGGCGGGCACACGGCGCTCTACCGGATCGAGGCGGACGGCCCGCCGGTATTGCTGGGCGAGACACGCGACGATGCGGTGGGCGAGGCCTTCGACAAGGTCGCCAAGCTTCTCGGCCTTCCGTATCCGGGGGGGCCCGCGCTCTCGGAGGCCGCCCTGCGCGGCAACGCCGCGTCGATCGCGCTGCCACGACCCTTGGCCGGGCTGCCCGGCCTCGAGTTCTCCTACAGCGGCCTCAAGACCGCCGTCGCCCACGAGGTGGCGCGGCGGCGCCCCCTCTCGAACGCCGATGTGGCGGACATCGCCGCCGCCTTCGAGGCGGCCGCCACCGACGTGCTGGTGGCCCGCGCCCGGCGTGCCCTCGCCCAGGAAGGGCTCGGCCGGCTCGCCGTCGTGGGAGGCGTCGCTGCGAACCGGCGGCTCCGCGCCGAGATGGCGCGCGCGGCGCGCGAGGACGGCTTCTCGGTGGTCTTTCCGCCGCCCGCGCTGTGCACCGACAATGCGGCGATGATTGCCGCCGCGGGCGCCGTGCTGCTGGCGCGCGGAGAACGTCACGGATTCGACGTCGAGGCCTTCTCGCGAACTCCCCTCGGCCGGCGGAGCGGGTGACGGATGGGCGCTGCGGGCGTTCGCGACTTCCTCGCCCGCCACGGCCTCGCGCCGAGCCGCGATCTCGGTCAGAACTTCCTGGTCGACGACGCACTGGCGGAGCGGCTCGTGACACTTTCAGGTGTCGAATCCGGCGAGACCGTGATCGAGATCGGGACGGGTCTTGGCGTGATGACCCGGGCCCTCGCCGCCCGCGCGCGGAGCGTCGTCACTCTCGAGGTCGATTCCGGGCTGGTCCGCGCCCTCCGCGAGGAGGCGGTGCTTCCCGGCAACGTCGAGCTGCTCCACGTGGACGCCCTCGCCGTCGACCTCCCGGCGCTGGCGGCATCGCTCGGTGCGCCGGTGCGGCTGGTCGGGAACCTCCCGTACGCGATCTCGTCGCCGCTGCTGCGGCGGCTGCTCGACGCCCGGGAGAACCTCCGGGGCTGGAGCATCATGCTCCAGCGCGAACTGGCCGAGCGGCTCCTGGCCGAGCCCGGGAGCCGCGACTACGGATCGCTGACGGTGCTCCACCGGCTGTCGGTCGACGTCGAGCGTGGGATGGACCTGCGGCCGGGCTGCTTCTTTCCGGCCCCGCGCGTCGTGTCGACCTTCGTGCGCGTGACGCCCCGCAGCGGCGGGGCACTCGATCGCGCGGCGCTGGCTCGCGTCGAGCGCGTGGCCCGCGCTGCCTTCAGCGCGCGGCGCAAGACCCTCGCCAACGCCCTGCGCGGCGGCCTCGGCGCCGGTGCGGACCCGGGCCGCATCGCAGCGGCGCTATCGGCAGCCGGCCTCGCGCCCGGGATTCGGGCCGAGAGGGTCGAGCCCGATCGCTTCGTCGCGCTGGCCGACGCCCTCGCCGACGCCGGTGCCACATGACCGCCGCCGAGATGCTCGACTGCCTCCGGGGCCTCGCCACCGAGGCTGGCCTCGCGGTCCGGGTGGCCCCGGCCCGCCGCGGCGCCGAGGCCGACGCGCCGGTCCGGAGCGGCGTATGCAGGGTCCATGGCCACCTCCTGGTGCTCCTTGCCGACGCCGACTCCCTGGAAGACCGGATCGAAGCCCTGGTGGAGGGCCTTCGCCGTGCAGGGCCCGGGGCGTGGCAGGAGCGCTGGATCCCCCCCGCCGTCCGCGACCGGCTCGACGGGCCCGCGGGGGGCTGACACCTCTTGCCGCGCCGTTGACACCCACCCGGTGGGTCGCAAGGATTTGGGTGTCGAGGGGAATCGCACGGTGCGATCTCCATCGACGAGAGGCCCGGCCCCCGAGGTTCCGGGCCCTGCGGAGCGAAGACAGACCCCATCGCGACTGGACCGCCGGGTATCGCCTGGATCTCCTTGAGAGACCGGGACGGAGGCAGGATGTCCACCCCCCCGCGAACGCCGAGTTCGTCCACCCATGCCCCTGCGCGCAGCGAGCACCGCGTGACGGCTCGCTCGCTGGCCGCGCGAAAGCGCCGCGGCCAGCGCTTCTCGATGCTGACCGCGTACGACTTTCCGTTCGCCCGTGTCTTCGACGAAGTAGGGATCGATGTCCTGCTCGTCGGCGACTCGCTCGCGAACGTCGTCCAGGGCCTCGACACCACGCTGCCCGTGACCCTCGACGAGATCGTCTACCACACGCGGATGGTGGCCCGTGCCGCACGCCGTGCGCTGGTGGTGGCCGACATGCCGTTCGGGTCCTACCAGGTGTCGGTCGAGGAGGCCGTTCGCAGCGCGGTGCGGCTCGTGAAAGAGGGCAACGCCCACGCCGTGAAGCTCGAAGGCGGGGAGCGGGCCGCCGCTGCGATCGCCGCCATCGCTGCGGCCGACATCCCCGTGATGGGCCACGTCGGCCTCACTCCCCAGTCGATCCACGCGATGGGGGGCTACCGCGTCCAAGGCCGCACCGAGGCCGGCCGCGCCCAGGTGATGGCCGATGCGCGCGCCGCCCAGGCGGCCGGAGCCTTCGCCGTCGTTCTCGAGGGCATGCCCGCCGACCTCGCCGGCGAGATCACCCGCGCCGTCGAGATCCCCACGATCGGCATCGGCGCCGGCGCCGACTGCGATGGCCAGGTGCTCGTGATGCACGACCTGCTCGGCCTCGGCGACGGCTCGCCCCCGAGCTTCGTGAAGCAGTACGCGAGCCTCGGCCTCGTCGCAGGACAGGCCGCCCGGGCGTTTGCCGACGACGTCGCCGACGGCAAGTTCCCGGGCCCCGAGCACTGCTACCGGTAGCCGCGATGCAGGTCGTCGACAGCGTGCGAGCGCTGCAGGCGCTCGCGGAGGCCGAGCGAGCCGCCGGGCTGCGGCTGGCCCTCGTCCCGACCATGGGCGCGCTCCACGAAGGGCACCTCGCGCTGGTCGGCGAGGCCCGGAAGCGAGCGGAACGCGTCGTCGTCTCGATCTTCGTGAATCCCACGCAGTTCGGGCCGAACGAGGACCTCTCCCGCTATCCGAGGCCCCGCGAGCGAGATCTTGCCCTGTGCCGCGAGGCGGGCGTCGACGTCGTGTTCGCCCCGTCGCCCGCCGAGATGTACCCGCCCGGAAGCCAGACCTGGGTGACGGTGGAGGAACTCTCGAAGCCCCTGTGCGGCCGCTCGCGGCCCGGCCACTTCCGCGGGGTCGCCACCGTCGTCGCGAAGCTCTTCCTCGCGGCCAAGCCCCACGTCGCAGTCTTTGGAGAGAAAGATTTTCAGCAGCTCGCCCTCGTGCGGCGGGTGGCGGGCGATCTGCTCTTCGACATCGAGATCGTCGGCGTTCCCACCAGCCGCGAGGCCGACGGCGTCGCCCGGTCGAGCCGCAACGAGAACCTCGACGCCGATGCGCGCCGGCAGGCGGTGGTGCTGGTCCGCGCCCTCGACGCCGCGGAATCCGCGCTCGCTGCCGGCGAGGCCGATGCCGACGTGCTCCTGGATCTCGTCCGCGCCGAGATCTCCCACGCTCCGCGCGCCGAGATCGACTATGCCGAGCTGTGTGACCCCGAGACCCTCGCGCCGGCTTCGGGGCGCCTCACCGCTCCTACCCTCCTTGCGCTGGCCGTCCGCTTCGTGCCGCTTCCCGAGGCCGGAGGGCCCGCGGTGCGGCTCATCGACAACCGTGTCCTGTGTCCCAAGCCCGAAGGGGAGGAACGCTCGTGATGCGAACCATGCTGAAGTCGAAGATCCACCGCGCCACGGTGACCGAGGCGAACCTCGAGTACGAGGGCAGCATCACCATCGACGAAGACCTGCTCCGCGCGGCCGACATCCTCCCCTACGAGCAGGTCGATCTCTACGACTGCACGAACGGGAGCCGGCTCCACACCTATGCGATCCCGGGCGAGGCCGGTTCGGGCGAGATCTGCGTCAACGGCGCGGCTGCGCACCTCGTGAAGCCTCACGACGTCATCATCATCGCGAGCTACGTCCAGGCCGACGACGCCGCGTGCCGCGACTGGCACGCGCGCCGCGTCTTCGTCGACGGCAAGAACCGGATCCGGGAGTAGGCTACGCTCGGGGCACGATGCAGCTCCCCGTCGTCCTCACGCCCGGCGAAGATGGATGGATCGTGGCCGAATGCCCGATCATCCCCGGCTGCGTGTCCCAGGGACGGACGCGGGAGGAGGCGCTCTCGAACATCCGGGAAGCGATCCTTCTGTGTCTCGAGACACGCGAGGAGGAGGGGTGGGAGCTGCCCGCGCACTACGAAGTTGCCCAGGTCGCCGTCGCGTAGCGCGTGGTGGCGCTCCCCGTCATTTCCGGCACCGACTGCGTTCGCGCCCTCGAGAGAATCGGCTATAGCGTCGTTCGTCAGAGTGGGAGTCACGCCCGCCTGAATCACTCCGATCGGCAGCCGGTGACCGTGCCTCTCCACCGGGAGCTCGATCGCGGCACCCTCCGCAGCATTCTCCGGACCGCGGAGATCTCGGTCGAGGAGTTCGTCGAAGGGCTCCGGTAGACGTCGCCGCAATCCGGGCGCTCGCCAGGTAGCGCTACGCTGCGGGGGTGGCCGAGCCCCGGGAGAAGACGCGCAAGCTCATCGCGACCAACCGCCGCGCGCGGTTCGAGTACGAGATCCTCGATACCTACGAGGCTGGGCTCGTGCTGCGGGGCCCCGAGGTGAAGTCGCTGCGGGCAGGGAAGGCGAGCCTCGGCGATGCCTACGCCGTGGTGCGTCGGGGCGAGGCGTACCTCGTGAACGCCCACATCAGCCCCTACGAAGAGGCCGGCCGCGAGAACGCCGACCCCCGGCGCGAGCGCAAGCTCCTGCTCCACCGGGCGGAGATCGCGCGCCTCTCGGGGGACGTCTCCGAGCGCGGGTTCACGCTGGTTCCTCTCAGCCTCTACTTCAAGGATGGGCGCGCCAAGGTCGAGCTGGCCCTCGCGCGGGGCAAGAAGCTCCACGACAAGCGCGAGACGATCCGCCGCCGCGAAGAAGATCGCGAGCTGCAGCGGACGATGCGCGGCCGGCGGCACGGCGCGCGGTGACCGCGGGGGCGAACGGGCGATGCGAGGCGATGGCCCGGCTGCCCGGGGTGCTCCTCGCCGCCGCTGCCGTTGCGTGCTCCGGTGCCGGGCCCGGCGCCGAGTCGGTCTCGCCGCTTCCGGCCGACCGGCGCGAGTACGAGGCCTTCCGCACGGCGCACCCCGGGCTGCCGGAGCCGAACTACCTGCCATTCCTCGTTCACCGGCTCCGGACCGGGAGCGCCGGCGACGACCTCCTCGTCATTTGCCGCTTCAGCGACGACCGGTTTCCGCTGGCGGTGGCGATCGATCCCCCGAACCTGACGGGTGCGCTCGCCGACGTCGACCACCCGACGGCGCCGGCGGTGTACCTCGATGCCGCCCAGAAGGCGCTCTCGCGCTGGGAGCGCGAGCTCGGCGATCCGATCCGCTTCCGGACCGCCGCAGCGGGCGAGGCGCCCGACGTACGGATCCGGCTCCTCGGAGAGCGCGCGCCGACACCCGAGGACGACAAGCAGGTGCTCGGGATGACGCCCCTTGCCGGCGCCTGCCGGCTGCGCGGAGGAGACCCTGCCAGCGGGCGCGTCGACGCCGCGCTCACCGCGGTGGAGGTACGGGTCTACGTCGCCGACGAGGTCGGACTCCTCACGCCCGAGCAGGTCGAGACCGTCGCGACCCACGAGATCGGCCACGCCCTCGGCGGGCGCAGCCACAGCCCGCTCCCGGCCGACCTCATGCACGAGATCGCCCGCGACCGGCTCGGCGCCCGCCGGCTCTCGGTGCAGGACGTGAACTCCTTCGCCGCGCTCTATGCGCTCCCGAACGGAACGGTCTACGCGCGGCGACGGCGCGGCGAGGATGCGCCGCGCGCCGAGCCCGCTCCGGCTCCCGGCGCCGTCCGGCTGGCGGCGGCGCCGTGGACCGACCCGGACCTCGGCTTCTCGCTTCACGTGCCCGAGGGCTGGGCCGTCGTGCCGATCGACCGCGGTGTAGCGGCCGTCGACGGCTTCGCCTGGGATTACGATGCCTCGCTGCAGGTGATGAGCGTTCCCGTCGGCGGGATCGACGCGTACCTCGATCGCTACGGCGGCGCGCACCTCGGGAAGGGGCCGCTCCTCGGACGGCGCGAACTCGAGATCGGAGGCCGGCGCGCGCTGCGCTTCGCCGTCGACGCCGAGGAGACCGGCACCATCGAGGAGGTGACCCTCGTCGAAGCGGGTGAGGGCAGGGTCGTCCTCGCGATCGCCGAGGCGCCGGCGGCGGCGTACGCCGCCTACCGCCCGTGGCTCGCAGCGCCCGTCGACTCGCTCGTGCTCCGCGCCGCTCCGCCGGGAGCGAAGGCCGCTCCGTGACGCCGGAGCCGCGGCGTCATTCCTTCGTCTTCAGCTTCGAGTCGTTCTCACGGAGGAAGGTGCGGATCTCGTCCGCCATGTCGAGGAGCTTGTTCCACTGCTCCTTGTAGAGCGTCACCGGGAAACGCCCGAGGCCGTAGACCGAGAGGCCCCCCTTCTCGCTCACCTTGAGAGACACCGCTCGGTTCGTACGCCGTTTCAGCGCCTCGTTCTCGGCGCGAAGGCGCTCCAGCTCGGCCTGCATCGAATCGTCGGACATGGCTTCCACCCCCCCTGGCAAGTTTGAGTCGTCCGGCTCGCGTCGCCCGCCCGCCTTGCGCAGGCCCCGGCCCGACCTTAGCCTTCTTTCCACGGGGGCGATCGGCTTCGACGGGTGGTCGAAGGCGGGCGCTGCGTGCCGACGTCGTCACATCCGTCGTTAAACAGGTGGCAGTTGGTAGTGATAACTGCCGACACTGACTACGCTCTCGCTGCCTAGCTCAAACTAGAGTAGCGACGCCCGTCCGTGACGCCTTCTAGCGGGTCGCGGGCGTCATCAGAAGGCTGGGCATTCGTCGCTGTCTCTCCGGCGGGTGCCAAGATCAAGATGGGGCTGGGTCCGGGAACTCACGGCGTCGAGACGACCCGGGCCGACATCGATCGATGCCTACGCACGTAGACGCGTTCGTTGGACATCATTCGGACGCGGGTTCGATTCCCGCCGCCTCCACCATCGCAAACGATTCGAACCGCCGTCCGGGCCGCTCTGGCCCGGCGGCGGTTCGAGCCGTGCGAGCCGGCGCGTCACGCGAGGAGACCGTCCCAGCCCCCGGCCCGCGGCGGCGGAGGCCTGGCACCGCGCTGGCCAAGGCCGCTGATGGGATATTGTAAATCGGGAAACAATTCCCGATATTCTAATTGTGCTGCCGCGCTACGCAGAACGGCGACTTCGCTCGGCGCTGAGAGAGCAGCCCGCAGCCGCGCTCCTCGGCCCTCGCCAGGTTGGGAAGACCACGCTTGCCCGCGCGCTCGGAGGGAACTACTTCGACCTCGAGCTCGAGACGGAACGCCTGCGGCTCGACCTCGAGTGGGAGCAACTCGTCCGGGCGAAGGGACTGCTGGTCCTCGACGAGGCCCAGGCGTTCCCGGAAGTCTTCCCGCGGCTACGGGCAGCGATCGACGCCGAGCGATCGAGGACGGGACGCTTCTTGATTCTCGGCTCGGTCTCGCCCGTCCTGAGGCGCTCGGTCTCGGATGCACTCACGGGTCGTCTCGCCCTCGTGGAGCTGACACCCCTGCTCTGGACCGAGCTGGAGAACGATGCCCAGCGGAGGCGGCTGTGGTTGACGGGCGGCTATCCCGATGGCGGGGTCCTGCGTCCGTCGCGGTTCCCCGGCTGGCAGCTCGACTACATCGAGCTGCTCGCGCAGCGAGACCTTCCCAACTGGGGGCTGACCGCCGCACCGCGACTCACGATGCGACTCATGCGCATGTTGGCGGCGACCCATGGCCAGACCTGGAACGGTGCGGCTCTGGGGCGGAGCCTGGGTCTCGATGCAAAGACGGTCGGCCGCTACGTCGATTTCCTCGAGGGTGCCTACCTGATCCGGCGGCTCCCTCCCTATCACGCCAATCTGAAGAAGCGCATGGTCAAAGCGCCCAAGGTCTACTGGCGCGACAGCGGCTTGGCGCACGCAATGCTCGGTATGGAGGCCGACCGGCAGCTCCTCGAGCAGCCATGGGTCGGAGCCAGCTTCGAGTGCCACGTGATCGAGCAGATCATCGGGCAGATCGAGACGCTGGGACGGCGCGTGCAGCCCTACTTTCTCCGTACGCACGACGGACATGAGATCGACCTCGTGCTCGAGGTCGGTGGGTCCCGGTGGGCCATCGAATGCAAGTTGTCTACGCAGCCCGATCGTCGCGATCTGGAGAAGCTCACGACGCTCGCGGAGGCGATCGGTGCGAAGCATCGAATCCTGGTTTCGCGATCGAGCAAGATCGTCGAGTCGTCGGCGGGAATCGTGTGCGACCTTCCCTGGCTTCTCGAGAACGTGGAGAGGCTGATCGAGGCTGCGCCGTGATGGCAGGTCATTTCTCACGAACATGACCCAGGAGCCTCCGGCAAACCCGGCGATTCAGTCATGCGAGCAGGACGTCTCCGGAGCGGGCCCGCAGCAGTGGGGGCCCGGCCGGGCGAAGGCCGAGCGCGAAGACGAGGCCGTGCGGCGCGCGGCCGCTGCACGAGACCGTTCCGGCGTGGACGCCGCGCTGGTGGTGGAAGGCGCACAGCGTCGTGCGATTTCGCGGTTCGTCGGCGCCGCGGTGCGAGCGGAACACGATGTGGTGCGAGTGGAGGTTCCTGCGTGCCGTGCAGCCTGGCGCGGTGCAGCGGAAGCCGTCGCGGGTGAAGTCGGCGTAGTCGTCGAAGGCCTCTCCCTGCGCGGTCCATTCGGCGATCGCGTGGGCGACGATCCAGCGCAGGGCGTCGGCCTGGCTCGCGGCGCCAAGCTGCAGCGCGACCGCGGCGAGGGCGAGGTGAAACACGTTGGCCGCCTCGGGGGGAGCCAGGAACTGGATGACGCCGGGGACGGGCGACGTCGGGGCGAGGTCGTCCTCGAGCCGGCGCAGCGTGACGCCGCGTGCACGCTCGATCGCAGCCGGATGATGGTCGACAGGAACGCGCTCCGCGACCAGCGAGGCCTGCATCGCGCTGATCTCTCCTGAGCGAAGCGCGCTCGCCACAGCGCTCCCGGCGGGGCCGAGGCGCGCCAGGCGAACCCAGCGCCGTGCCGTGCGTGGCGAGACGTCGGCGCGCTCCTCGGCGTAGCGCTCGAAGGACGCGAAGCCGAGCTCGCGGTAGAGCCGGCGGTCGAGCACCTGCCGCAGGAGCTGTCCCAGGTCGTGGTCGAGGCGCCGGGTTCGCCGCAGGGCGCTGCGAAGTGCAGCGTCGAGGCCGTGGGGAGAGGCGGTCTCGGCCCAGGCCGCGAGCCGATCGAGGCCGACCCCGTCCGGTTGACCGAGGCGCTGCCAGCGAAGCAGCGGGAACGCCTCGTGGCGAATGCCGTGCTCGCGTGAACGGCTGCCCGGTGTGCGGCCCTTCGCACGCCGCTCTCCCGTCCGCCGCCCAGCGTCCGCAGATGCCGCGCTCCGATCCGCCGCCTGCGCGACGCAGGCCGGCGGAAGCGCCGCGAGCGCTTCGGCTGCCATCGCCTCGGCGCACTCCCAGACCGGGAGAGGCTCGCCAGCGAGCCGGCGCGCGAGCTCGAGCGCCGCGAGCCAGCGCGGATGCTCCGCTGCGGGCAGTGGCGCCGAAACGCGTACGCGCTCGCGACCGTCCTCCCGCGCCGCCGCCTGGCGCTCGTACGCCTCGCCAAACGCAGCGCGAAGCATCGCCTCGGCCGCTCGCACCGTGCGGCCGCGCAGCGCCTCGGCGAAGGCCGCATCGGTCTCCGGCGCGGCGTGGGCGACTGCCCGGCGCGCCACCGACCAGGAGACCTCGCCCGCGACCACGGCCTCCCGCAGCCGCGGAAGCGTCGCGAGGGCCTGCGCCACACGGGCCCATTCCCGAAGGGCGTGGGCCGTCACGCCGAGCCGCTCGCGGGCGTAGTCGCCGAGGCAGCGGAAGCCGAGCGGCTCGTGGCGGCGACCCTTCACGAGCCGCGCGGCGAGGACGCCGAGCGCCGGCCGCAGCGCGCGCCGCTCGGCCACGAGCGCTGCGATCCTCGCGTCCGCATCCCGACCGCGCAGGAAGAGCAGCGCGATGCGAGAGGGCGCAGCCGGCGGGCTCGGCGCCGCGCCAGCGGCCACGACGGCGTGCCCACCGGGGCGACGGCATGCTGCCGTTGCCAAGGCAGCCCCAAACTCGTCCTCGGAGGGCGAGTGCTCCCGCGCAGCCCCCTGCGCGGGCTTGATACGCTGCGATCCAAGAATGACCCTGGTCGTCGACCGCACATCCACGAACCACCATTCGGGACCGATGGGGACCGGTGGGATGACGAACGAAACAGTATGCGAAAGAAATAAGAATGTCAAGGGGGGGGGCGGCGTGTGAACGGTTTGGCTGATGGTTTACAAGAGTCCGGGTAGATCCTTTACACCCTTGCTGGGCGTCGTCAGACGCCGGTGATCGAGCCGGACCGCGAGCCGCGCGGCAGCGGAGCCGCTCGCGGAGAGGGCTGCGCGCCGCAGGCTCAGCCGGACAGGCCTCAGGCAAGTGCGCCGATCAGCGCGTCGACGTCGGCCTCGGTGGTCGCCCAGGAGCACACGAAGCGCGCGGCACCGCCGATGAAGGTGTAGTAGGCAAAGCCGGCGGCCTCGAGCTTCGCGTGGTGCTCGGGCGTCAGCGAGGCGAAGATCGCGTTGGCCTGCACCGGCTGCAGCAGACGTGCGCCGGGAATCCGGGAAAGCCGCTCGCCGAGCAGCCGCGCACAGCGATTGGCGTGGGCAGCGTTGGAGAGCCACACGCCGTCCTCGAGGCCCGCTACCCAGGGTGCGGCGAGGTAACGCATCTTGCTCGCGAGCTGGCCGGCCTGCTTGCAGCGCCAGTCGAACTCGGTGGACAAGGCGCGGTTCCGGAACACCACCGCCTCACCGAGGCCGAGGCCGTTCTTGACCGCGCCAAGGCAGATCACGTCCGCGCTGGCGGCGGCCACCAGCTCGGCGGGAGGCACGCCGAGCGCGACCACCGCATTGGCGAAGCGGGCGCCGTCGAGGTGGACCGCGAGCTGGTGGCGCTGCGCCGCTGCGGCGAGCGCGCGGAGCTCGTCCAGCGAGTAGAGCGTCCCGACCTCGGTCGGCAGCGTCAAGCTGAGGACACGCGGCTTGGGATAGTGCAGGTCGCTACGCTGCGTCACCAGTCGATCGACCTCGGCCGGTGTGACCTTGCCATCGACGCTTCGCGCCGGGAGCAGCGTGGCGCCGTTGGAGAAGAACTCCGGTGCGCCGCACTCATCAAGGAGGATGTGCGCGACGTCGGAGCAGATCACGCTGTGGTACGACTGGCAACACGCCGCCAGCGCGAGTGAGTTCGCCGCCGTTCCGTTGAAGACGAAGTAGACATCGCTCTCGCCGCCGATCATCGTGCGGATCGCATCGGCCGCGCGCGCCGTCCACGGGTCGTCTCCGTACGACGCGCACGCACCCTGGTCTGCGGCGCGCAGCGCCTCCCACGCTGCCGGGCAAAGCCCGCTGGTGTTGTCGCTGGCGAAGCGGTAGTCCATCGGCGGGATCCTCCGACTAGAAAGCACGCTGCGGGACGCAGGATGGACCAGGACGCCCGCAGAAGGCCCGCTCGCTCCTGCGCACCCCGGCGCCGCGCGTCATGCGCCCGGGCCGGCCCTTCCGAGCCGCTCGGGCGCTGCCTCGCGCTTCGCGCGCTCGTCGTGCGCGTGCTTGGCTTCGAGGAGCGACGGCATGACGCGGTCGAGATCGTCCTGCGTCCAGAGGTGATCGCTCTCGAAGGCGCGGATCAGCGCGGGCTGCTGCATGATGGCGACCTGGCCGCGCATCACGTGGATGATCTGCGCCGTCACGTCCTGCGCCTTCGGCGAGGCCAGCCAGGTCACGACGGGAGCGATCTGCTGGGGGCCGACGAGCGGGTTCTCGGTATCGACCTGTACGCCTCGGCCCTCCATCAGCGGGATGGTGAGGCGCGTCGCCGCGCCCGGCGAGATGGTGTTGACGGTGCAGCCGAACTTCGCGAGCTCGAGTGCGAGGACGCGCGAGAACCCTGCGATGCCGGCCTTGGCGGCGCCGTAGTTGGACTGCCCGAAGTTCCCGAAGAGGCCCGAGACCGACGAAAAGTTGATGATCCGGCAGCCCGTGCGGCGGGTCTCTCGGACGTAGCGAGCGAACGGCTGCGAACAGCAGAAGTGCCCCTTCAGGTGGACCGCGATCACGGCGTCCCAGTCGCTCTCCTCCATCGAGAAGATCGTCTTGTCGCGAAGGATGCCCGCGTTGTTGACGAGGATGTCGCAGGCGCCGAAGGCGTCGAGTGCCGCCTGGAAGATCCGCCGGCCGCCGTCCACGGTGGCGACGCTGTCGAGGCTCGCGACGGCTTCGCCGCCGCTCGCGCGGACCTCGTTCGCGACCTCGTCGGCGACGCTTGCCGCGCCGGTTCCGTCCGCCGCTGCGCCGAGGTCGTTGACGACGACCTTCGCGCCATGACGGGCGAAGTCGAGGGCGATCTCGCGGCCAATCCCGCGGCCTGCGCCGGTGACGATCGCGACCTTCTGGTCGAGCAGCTTCGGCATCATGTCTCCTCGTTCAAGAGCCTGCGCTCACGGGCAGCGAGTCGTGGGGTGGATCCGAGTTCGCGACGGGCGCCGAACGTACCGGCGGCGCGCGGCGGCCGTTCGGACGCCGAGGGTGTAGCCGTCCTCTTGCAGGCGCGCCGCCCCTACCGCCCGCGGAAGGCCGGCGTTCGCTTGGCGAGGAACGCGGCGACGCCTTCCTTGTAGTCGTCGCTCGCGTAGCACGCGGCGTAGGCGGCGTGGACGGCGCCCATGTCGCGGGCGCCTTCGGGCTTTCGCAGTTCGCGGGCGGCGATCTTCACGGCGCGAAGCGTGAGCGGCGCATTCTGCGCGATCTGGCCGGCGCGGTCGCGAACGAAGTCGTCGAGGTCGGCCTTGGAGCGTACGTCGCTGACGAGACCGATCCGGCAGGCCTCCTGCGCGTCGATCCTGCGCGCGGTGAGGAGGAGGTCGAGGGCGCTCGGCCAGCCGACGATTCCGGCCAGCGCCTCGACGCCGCTGGCCTCGTAGCCGAGGCCGAGGCGCGCGGCGGGGATGCGGAATACGGCGTCGTCGGCGGCGAATCGCAGGTCGGCGGTCAGCGCGACGACGACGCCGCCGCCGATGCACGGACCGTGGATCGCAGCCAGGAGAGGCTTTTCGAGTCGCAGCAGCGCGCCGAGACCGCCGCCCGCCAGCTGCCCGTAGCGTGAGACGGCGCCGGACTCGGTCCGCTGGTCGGTGAACTGGGAGATGTCGGCGCCGGCGACGAAGGCTTCGCCCTCGCCCCGGAGGACGACGACGCGAACGTCGTCATCGGCGCCGAGAGCCTCGACGGCCCCAGGAAGCTGCTCCCACATCTCGACGGAAATGGCATTCCTGCGCTCGGGCTGGTCGAAGACGATCGAGCCGATCGCACCTTCCTTCTCGTGACGGACGCGTCCACCCATGCTGGTATCCTACCCTCGATGTCGAACGGAAACGAAGGGGAGGGGCCGCTCGCGGGGGTCCTCGTCCTCGACGTGACGCACGTGATGGCCGGGTCCTACTGTGGGCTGTTGCTCTCGCTGATGGGCGCCGACGTCGTCAAGGTCGAGCGCGCGGGCGGCGGGGACGACCTGCGCCGCCACCAGACGGCGTCGGGCGGCGCCTTCCGGCCCCACGACGCGGTGAATCACGGGAAGCGGAGCCTCGCGATCGACCTGCGCGACCCGCGCGGGGCCGCGGTGCTCCGGCGGCTCGCGGGCCGGGCGGACGCCTTCGTCGAGAACTACCGGCCTGGAACGCTCGCCCGGCTGGGTGTCGGGCCGGAGGCGCTGCGCGCGAGCAATCCGCGCCTCGTGACGTGCTCGATCAGCGGCTTCGGGGCGAGCGGGCCCGAGGCGGACCAGCCCGGCTTCGATCTCGTCGCGCAGGGTGCGGCCGGGATCATGAGCGTCACCGGCGAAGTTGGCGGGCCGCCGCTGGTGGCAGGCGTTCCGATCTCGGATCTCAATGCGGGCGCATTCGCCGCGATGGGCATCCTCTCGGCGCTTCTCGACCGCGAACGCACCGGGCTCGGCCAGCACGTCGACACCTCGCTCTTCGAGGCGGCGCTCGCCTACACGGTCTGGGAGTCGGCCACCTGGTTCGACACCGGGCAGGTTCCAGGGCCGGCTGGCGCGTCGCACCGCCTCGGGTCGCCCTACGCGGCATTCGCGACGGCCGACGGGCACCTGACGCTCGGCGCCGCCACCCAATCGAACTGGGAGCGCCTGTGCCGGGCAATCGGTCGCCCGGAGCTGGCAGCCGACGAGCGCTTCCGCACCGGCTTCGATCGCTTGCGCAACAAGCCGGAGCTTTTCGCCGAGCTCGAGGCGACCTTCGTGAAGGAGCCCACCGAGGTCTGGGTGACGCGGCTGCGCGCCGAGGGTGTTCCGTCTGGGCCGGTGCGCGACATCGCCGAAGCGCACGCGAGCCCGCAGGCCCACGCCCGGGAGATGTCGGTCTCGCTGGGAGAGCTCGACGGGCGCGAGCGGCGCGTGATCGGAACTCCCGTGAAGCTCTCGCGGACTCCCTGGCGAGTGAGTGGTCGCGTTGCCGCCTACGGCGAGGACGGCGAGGCGGTGCTGCGCGAGGCCGGCTTCTCGAGCGCCGAGATCGCCTCGCTGCGAGAGGCCGGTGTACTGTGCGGCGACGCTCGCTGACACCGGCAGGCCCGGCGAGGGGTGCCCCCAGAGGGGCGCTCACTGGCGTAATGAGTCGCCGCGGGTTCTCCGGAGGCGCAGCTCCGCCCCCCCCCTCGCCTGCGTGCCACCTGCGCCCCGAAACGGCCACCTCCGTGGTGCGGCTACATTTTTTCCTCTAAAGGGAGCCCGTCATGAAGCATGCGGCGGCCGTTCTGGCTCTTGTCGGATCATTCGCGGCAGCCACCGCAGCCTCTGCCGCCCCTTTGATCCCGCTAGCGTCATGCCCCCCCCGGCTGGAAAGACGGAATACCGCTCTTGGTTGGCTGCGAAGTCCTGCAGTCTAAAATCGTGGCGCTTCAGGCATTCGTGTGGGTAGCGGACGCGATCCGCGGGTAGAGATCGAGCCCTCCGAGGTGGAAGTAGATCGCGTTGCGGAAGCGCTCGCGGTTGCGATAGCCGCATGCCTTGCGCTTGATCCACTGGATCTTGCTGTTCAGTCCCTCTGAGAGCGCGTTCGTCACGTTGCTCGTCGCGGCGTTGAGCACCCCGTCCCAGTGCTTCCGGATCATCCTTGCCACTCGCTTCACCGGCTCCAGCCGGGAGCGGATCGCCCACCCGTACCACCGCTCCCACATCCGCTCCGCCCAGCCGCGCTTCGCATAGCCCCACAGACTCATCCCCGCTTCCTTGATCGCCCACGCCCGCGCCACCCGTAGCCGGCTCGTTCGCAGCGGTCCGAACTCCTGCCACTGCTTGCGATCCATCCCGTCCGGGTTCCGCAGCCACAGGTACTTCGTCGCGACCAGCCGCTCGTCCCCCTCGGCCCGCAGCTCCCGGTTCTCGCTCCGCCGCACCAAGTCCACCGCCTCTCCGAGATGCTTCGCCACGTGGAACTTGTCGAAGACGATCTTCTCGCCCGCGTCCGGGACGTGCGCCCGCGTCGATCCGATGTACGCAGGCCACATGTCCATCGCCACCTCCTCGAGTCCCGCGCAGCCCTCCGCCCCCAGCTCCCGGTAGTACCCATCCAGCGCCTCCTGCTTACGATCGTCCGCCACGTAAAGCACCACCCCGCTCTCGAGATCGTTCACCAGCGTCACGTACTCGTGACGCTTCTGGAACGACGTCTCGTCCACCCCGATCCGCCGCGGGTACCGCTTTTCCCGGCGCTCCAGACCCCGTCGCACCGCCCGCGCCTGGATCCCCTCTACCTCGTCCCACGAAAGCCGAAGCTGCCGCGACACCGCCGACAGGCTCGCCTCCAACGCCCAGTCGATCACCAGCGCCTCGAACAGTGCCGTGAACCGAGAGCCTTCCTCCGCCCACGGCACCCGCACCTGCACCACGCCGTGCTCCGGGCACTCCACTCGCGGCACCGTCGCGATCACGATCGTGCGGTACTGCATCGTGTCCAGATGCCTCCACCGCCGCTCCCGCGCGTCATACCCCGGCCGCTCCGCTCCGCAGGCCGGGCACCCGAGCTTCGCGCCGCCCTCTGCCTCGACGAAGATCCGGACCTCTCCCTCTCCCAGCGCCAGCTCCACGTCCCGCACTCGCCACGGCGCCACCAACCCCAACAGATCACGCCAAACCCCTCGGTCTCTCATGCCCCCAAACGTAATCCAGGCCCCGCTCCCAGCCCCTCAACCCACACGATTCCCCGAAGAACCTCTTTTCGTTGCGCTTCGATAGCTGGAGCGATGGAGTCCAGCGAGTCCTATGGCAATCGACCGGTATCGATCTGTTCGCTGAAGAGTTCTATGTGAGCGAGATTGATGTGCGCGATATCGCTGGCCAGAGCGGGGCGCTTCTTGCGACTCTGCACAGTGTCGGTGAGAGCCAGTCGCGCTTTTCGCTGAGCGCAGAGGTCTGGTATGGTCCCACACTGATACCCGAGCCGAGTACCTTGCTGATGACCGGTCTCGGGCTTGCGCTCTTGTCTAGTGGCCGGCGCCGCCGCGCGTGAGACCAAGGCTGATGGTTGCTCCGGGATCGGCGAAAGCGATTCGTCATCCGGGGGGCAGAACCTGCCCCGTGTCAAAGCAATTTTGAATCGCCCCGGCTTCTCCGGAGGCTCGTTCTCGCCGAGCCGTGCGAGCCAGCGCGTAGCGAGAGCCGCGTCCGAGAGCCTCGGGCAAAGCCGGGACGATTCATGGTGCTCGACGTGCTCGACGCGGGAGGGGATCTGTCGGAGGCGGCGGAGCAGCGGTAAGCTCGGCCGGGCGATCTACAGAAATCTATGGAATCATAGGGAAACCATGAAGAAGGAAACCCAGATCTCGGCGGTCGTCTCGGAGACGACCCGGGAACTCTTGGAGCGCCACGTACGCGCGACGGGTGTGAAGAAGGGGTATCTCGTCGAGCAGGCCCTGCGTCACCATCTTCGGGCACTGCAGGAGCTTCCCGCGGACGTGATCGTTAACCCAAGGCTCGTCGTGACCCGCAAGTCGGGCGAGGCGATCGCGAAGGAGGTCGAGAAGGCGAGGCCCACGGAGGCGCTACGCGAGCTTCTCCGCGATGGAGATTAGGGCTCTCCAGGAGGGGGACGACCGGTCCCGGTTCCAGTGCGGTGACGCTGATCTCGATCGCTTTCTCCACCGCTTTGCAGGCCAAAATCAATTCCGCCATCACATGGGTGTCACCTACGTGGCGGTGGAGGAAGGAAGGATCCTCGGCTTTGCGACGGTGGCTCCGGGCCACGTCGAGATCGAGGATCTTCCCGCGGCCACCCGCAAGAAGCTGCCTCGTCACCCGCTACCGGTGCTCCGGCTGGCCCGCCTGGCCGTGGATCAGGACGCCCGGGGTCACGGACTCGGCCGGCGACTCCTCCGGTTCGTCTTGGGGCTCGCAGAGCAGATGGCGAGCGACTACGGATGCGTCGGGGTGTGCGTCGACGCCAAGCCGGACGCCGTGGAGTTCTACAGCCGGTATGGCTTCGTCTCGATCGACGTGGTCGAGGGCCAGTCCGATGCCCGCCCGGCACCCATTCCGATGTTCCTGGCTCTCCGCGCCATCCGGGAAGCGCTGGAGGGAGAGGGGGACTGAGCGAGGGCTCTCAAAGGCGAGTCCTTGCAGAGCATCTTCGTCGACAGGAACGATCCGAACCCACGTCGGCTGTCCGGATCCTTCGGGAGTTCGGAGCAGGCGCTTTGGAGTCGCGCGGGGCGTTGCACGGGAAGGATTCCTCCCGGGAGAGGTTCGAGGCCTTCGAGAAGTGGCTCGAGAGCTTTGGGCGAGAGGGGAACGGGCACGGAGCCGAGCGGGGCGGGAGATCGGGTAGGGTAGGCGCATGGGGAGCCTCGACGATGACACCCGACTCGAGGGCGACGGCGGCCGCTACGCGGTGACGCTCTCGCCCGATTGGCGGATCTGGGGGCCGAACGGCGGCTACGTGGCGGCGATCGCGCTGCGCGCTGCAGGGGCGGTGAGCCGCTTCCGGAGGCCCGTCAGCTTCGCGTGTCACTTCCTCGGCGTCGGGGCGTTCGCTCCGGCGCAGGCGCACGTCGAGATCCTGCGCAGCGGCCGGAGCGCGGAGTCGCTGCGGGCGACGCTCACACAGGACGGCCGGTCGCTGCTCGAGGCGCAGGTGTGGACGAGCGACACCGCAGCGGGGATGGAGCATGACTTCGCGCCGGCGCCGCACGTCGCTCCGCCGGCTGCGCTGCGACCGTACGAGGAGCTGCTCGACGAGGCCGAGCGCCAGGGGCCGAGCTTTCCGTTCTGGGACAATCTCGAGGGGCGCCCGACGGACTGGGTTCCGCGCAGCGAGTGGAAGCCCGGTGCGCCGCGGCTGTGTTGCTGGTACCGCTTCCGCCCGGCTGCGCGATTCGACGAGCCGTTTCTCGACGCCGCGCGCGCGCTCGTCCTGATCGACACGCTCTCGTGGCCGGCGGCGTGCCGCGCGCACGCCGAGAACGAGAACCCGTGGATGGCGCCGAGCCTCGACATCTCGGTGCGCTTCCACCGCGCGCCGCCGTACTCGGAGTGGCTGCTCCTCGATGCGCGCGCGGACGTCGCGACCGAGGGCCTCATCGGCTTCGAGAATCGCGTGTGGGACGAGCAGGGTCGCTGCGTCGCGTCGGGGGGCGGCCAGCTCCTGTGTCGCCCGCGACCTCCTGGCTAGACGACGGCGAGCGAAGCGCGCCCATCGCAGGAGCTTGGGTACGGGTGAGGTGCGCGACCTCGAGCTTCCGACGTCACCAGCGCCGAGAGACCCATCGCCGGCGCTGGGTACCTCTCGGGAGCGCGAGGGGTCGGCGAGTGGTCCGAAGCGCAACACGGGGGTCATGGATACGATCCCGGGGTGAGTCCGCTGCTGCCTTTCGAGTCGGAGCGCGTCCTCGCGATCGGCGCACACCCCGATGACGTCGAGTTCTTCGCGGGCGGCGTGATGAGCCTCTTCCGCGAGCGGGGTGCGCAGACGGCGATCGTCGTCTGCACGGACGGAGGGCGTGGCGGGCGCGGCCTCGCCGACCCAGCGGGGGTGCGGCGGGCCGAGCAGGCCGCGGCTGCCGAAGCGCTCGGCGTCGGCGACTGGAGCTGCCTCGCGCACCCCGATGGCGCCCTCGAGCCGGGAGACCCGCTGCGAGGCGAGCTGGTTCACGCGATCCGGCGCCTGCGGCCCGACCTGGTGCTCACCCACGATCCCCGCACCCTCTGGACCAGCGTCGCTGACATCGTACACCCCGGCCACAGCGACCACCGCGCTGCGGGGCAGGGAGTGCTCGACGCGATCTACCCGCGCTCGGCGAGCCCCAACTTCTACGCCGAGCAGCTTTCGGGCGACGCCGCCGTGAAGCCCTGGTATCCGCGCGAGCTGTGGCTGTTCGACACGGCCGCTCCGGACCTGTACGTCGACGTCACCCGGCAGGTTGCTGCGAAGGAGACAGCGCTTCGAGCCCACGCCAGCCAGGTTGCAGTGGGTGCGGGCGGGCTGATCGACTCCGCGTGCCGCTTCGGCGCCCACTGGGGCAGCGCCGAGCGCCCTGCCGAGGCCTTCGTCCGCTTGCGCCTCTACTGATCCCTCGGTGCTCGCCGGGCTCCGGGTCAGCGCGGGCCCGGCGCCTCCGTATCGTCGGGGGGCGGAGCCTGGCGCATCACGCGCACGGTGAGCGCTGCGAGTACGGCGACGGCAAGGAGCAGCACGCCCCAGACGAGTCCCGTTCGCAACACGCCGCTGGGGCCGTCCTCGCCAGCGAGGCGCGCGCGCAAACTGTACGCCGGGTTCGGTTCGAGGGCGCCGGGCTCCGCGGCGTTGCTGCTCGCCGCGAGGACGAGGTCGCGCACCCGCTCGAGCTCGTAGCGTGGCGCGGGAACGTCCGGGTTGCCGAGCAGCAGGCGATAGGCGCCCTGCGGCGCCACCACGAAGACCTCGGGAAGGAGCACTTCCGCGGTCACCCCGGAGAACGCCAGCGGCGCGTCGTCGCCGTCGTCGATGACGAGGGTGAGCGAAGACACCGGCTCGCCGGGAAGCCCGATCTCGACCGGGCCCGGCCGCAGCGCCTGCTTGACGAGACGCCCCTCCCGCACGATGCGGCTGCGGCCGTCCTCGTCCTCGGCGCGGAGCTCGTAGCGCCGGTCGAAGAACGGGGCCTCGGACTGGAGGGCTACGCTCTCGACCCGGAGCGGCGATGCGGGCAGCGCCAGCCGATAGCGCGAGCGCCGGCGCTCCGAGCGAGCCTCCTCGATGGTCAGCGCGAGGTCCGTGCGGCGCGCGCGCTTGCTGGCGAGATACGGCCACTGCCGCGAGTCGTCGTCGATGATCCGCAAATCGGCGAGGTCGGGGCGTACGAGGGCAGCATCCTCGGGGGCGAGCGAGACCCTCGAGAGCCCTTCGGCCGAGGGTTCGATCGCAAGGCCGCGCCGGTGGCTGAAGAGTCGCGGATCGAGAGCGGCGCCCGGGTGCATCGCGAACGCGAGGGCGGGCGTCCGATCGAAGCCGGGATTGCTGCGGACCTCACCGAGCGTCGCGAGGGGGAGCCACGAGCCCTCGGCGAGCCGAGCCGCCAGGTTGGCCTCGTCACCCGTCTGGCCGGTGCGCGCGGCCAGGGAGGCGAGGTCGTAGTGCGCGCGGCGTACGCGGCCGCCTCCGAAGCGAAGCATCCCGGACGCTCCGCCTTGAGGGTCCGCGGGGAGCTCGAAGACGAGGGCCGGCTGCCGGATCACCGCCTCGAAGCGCAGACCCTCGAGAGCGGGGCTGTCACCATCCTCGATCTCGACCCGGAGCGTCGCCCCGCGCGCAGGCCGCAGATAGACGAGCAGGTTCATGACATCGCCGCCAGCGAGCCGATAGAGCGTCCCCGTGCCAAGGCGCAGGTCGCCCCCGCCTTGCAGCTCATCGAACACGGCGATCGGCCGACGGAGCGCTCCGGTCCGTGTCTCGACGCGCAGCCACGCCGGGACGAGGCCGCTCGGCCGTGCGAGCACCACGATCGTCCGGCCGTCTGCCTTCACCCTCGCCAACTCCTCGAGCAAGACGCCGCTTCGCTCCGCAGCTTCGATGCGGCGACCGCTTTCGAAGTGAAGGCGCGGCTCGAGGTAGAAGCCCTCCTTTCCCGAGATCTCGACGCGAAGCGTTCCGGTGCCGAGGGGAGGCAACGAAAGACGCATCCTCCGCGTCTCGCCGTCGAGGCGGAAGACGGGCTCTGCGCTGAGCAGCGTCTGGTCGCCCTTCTCGCTGGTCTGGGTGACCGTCACCTCGCGAACGAATCGCTCCGGCTGGGCGTCGAAGACGAGGTCCCAGGTGCCGGCACGCGGTTCGCGGGGAGGCGGCGCAATGGCATAGTGTTCGCTCGTGGCAGCGGGGCCGCGCTCGGGCTCTATGATCTCGCGGCGCAGGCCTCGCACCTCGCCGTCGAAGGTCTCGGTCACCTCGAGCCGCTCGTCGAGCCGGAGGCTGTCGACGAGGAAGGGAACCTCGCGGCCCGCCGGATCGAAGACGCGCAGATCGGAGAGATCCTGCCGACAGCTCTGGACCACTCCGGGCGGGAGGACCAGGCGAACCAGTCCCGGCGCTGCGGCGGAGATCGTCGCCTCGCTCTCGAGGAGGCTCGCAAGCCCGCCGGAGGCCTCGGGATCGGCAGCGGCGGCGCCAAGGAAGCCGCAGAGCGCCGAGGCCGCCAGAGCGGAGAGCGCTGCGCCCCTTGCGAGGGTCTTCATCGCGCAGCCTCCACAGTCGCGGGGCCGTCGCGCGAAACGACGAATCGCTGGTACGCGAACGAGACCAGGATCAGCGAGATGGCGAGCCCGAGCAGCGACGCCACCCGGTAGAGGTCCTCGAGCTCTCCGAGGTCGTAGAGGAAGACCTTGACGACGGTCACCATCATCAGAGCGAGCGAGAGCCAGCGTGCCCCGCGACTCCTCCCGCGAACGCCCACGGTCAGGAGCGCCAACGCGTAGAGCGCCCAGGCGATCGAGGTGGTGAGATCGCGCGCGGGAGTGCGATCGAACCGCACGCGCAGGACGTCGCCGGTCGCGAAGACGTCGGCGATGGCGAGGTTGATCCAGACGAAGACGACGCAGGCGCCCGCGAAGGCCGCGAAAAGGGCCCCCACCGCCTGGCCGCGTGCGTAGAGCGGACGCTCCCAGGGCCTCACGCGCTGGAGCTCGAGGGGCGAGAGGACCCTTGCCGATGCGATCAACGCGGCGGCTGGCACGAGATAGGTGTAGAGGAGCCAGTTGAGGATCCGAAGTGAAGGCCGCGGGTAGTAGCCGAGAACGGCCTCGTTTGCGACGAGTCGAAGCGTGACGCCGGCGAGCAGCGCGAACGCGAAGTACTTGAGTCCGACGTGATCGAGGCTCCTCCAGAGAAGGATTGCGACCAGCCCTTCGAGCGCCCACCCGATGGTGATCCACTCCTTCTCGAGCTGGAGCGGGATGGCGACCGTCACGAAGCCGAGCGAGGCGGCGAGGTACCACGCCAGGTTGCTCGTTCGGCGCGGATCGGGCGCCTCACGCAGACGCTTCGCCTGCCAGGCGGCAGCGAGCGCGAGCGCGCCGAGCGCGACGGGAAGAAGACCGATCGTCGCGGGGCCGAGGGCCACCTCGTAGAGAGCACGGAGCGAAAGGAACCAGGCGGGCGCTGCCAGCGCCGACCCGTACCAGGCGAAGCGCTCGCCGCGCAGGCGGGCGAAGGCGAGGAAGGGCCAGGCGGTGAAGAACACCACCGCGCCGAGCTGGATGCCAAGAGCGCGGAGCGCGACGCTCGGGTCCTGCAGGAGCAGCGGCTCGCCGAAGGTCCACGCCGTGTGCGCCCAGGCCGTGAGCAGGGTGGCCGCGAGGCCCCAGCCGCCCGCAGGCGCGCGCGCGGCCGCCATCAGGACGAACGCGCCGAGCAGCGCGCTCACGCCGAGCGCCGGGAGCGCGGGCATCGGGGAGACGGGCGCGAAGGAGATCAGGAGGATCGACGCGAAGGCGGCGGCGGCGTGCTCGGCCCAGAGCCGACCCAGCCGATCGCGGCGAAGCAGCGCCAGCCCTTGGCCCGCGATCGCCACGGCGACCACCGCGCCGCTCTGGAGCAGAAAGTCCGCGGGTTCGACGCCAGCGCCGTGCCACCCGCGGAACACTCCCCAGCCCACCCCGAGTACGGCCGCCGCGCCGACCTGGATCTGTGCCCGGCCCGGGAAGCTGCCGTGGCGCAGCGACAACGCCGTCAGTCCGAGCCAGCCCGCGAGCCACGGCCAGAGGCCGACGGCTCCATTCGAGAGCGCAGCCACCACGGCGAAGACGTGGAGTCCGGTGGCGCTGAGCAAGGCTGCCGGGGCAGGGCCCTCGGAGCCCGCGGCGTCCCGGTCGAGCTCGACGAAGGCCTGGAAGACGCCGGCCACCAGCACGCCGAGCGCCATCGCCTCCCACGCGAGCGCGGTGTCGAGCTGCGTTCGCAAGAGGAAGACCGCGAAGACGGCGACGGAGCCCGACGCCGCACCCAGCCCGAGCCACGCCTGGCGCTGTTCCCGTGCGAGCCAGCACGCGGAGGCGGAGAGCAACATCAGGAGGATGGCGATCGGGTACAGGTGCGGGCCGAAGTCTGCCCGGACCGCGAGAACCAGTGCGAAGACGAACGGAAAGACCACGGCGCCACCCTGGGTGATGAGCAGCGAGCGCCGCGGTTCGGCGCCCTCGCGCCGGAGCGCAACCGCGAAGAGCGCAGAGAAGACCGCGACGACGCACACCGCGATCCAGCCCTGCTCCGACTGCATTCGCCCGCCGATCCATGCCGCCTGGTAGAAGAGGGTGCCGAGCAGGCTCACCAGCGCGACCAGCGGCCAGCCGCGGCGGCGCGCGGCGAAGAGCAGACCGGAATCGAGCAGCAGGATGTACGAGAAGAGCGCGATCGGGCGGTCCTCGCCCGTCGAGAGCAGGAAAGGAGTCGCGAAGCCGCCGATCAGCCCGACCATCGCGATGACCAGCGACGAATGGCGATACGCCAGCGCAGTACACGCGGCCGTGACGGCGATCATCAGCACGAAGCCGAGCCCTGCGCCGATCAGGTGGTAGCGGGCCGAAGCGGCCCAGAACGCCGCATACAGCACGACGATGCCGCCACCGATCAGGCCGTTGGCGAGCGCCTCGTAGCGCCGGCGCGCGCGCAGCTCGCCACCCGCGACGCAGCCGAGACCGACGGCGGTGCCGAGAAGGACGCGGAGCCACGGCGGGATGAGGCCGTGCTCGATCGAGTACTGGAAGAAGTAGAGACCGGCGAGGGCGAGGACGACGCCGCCGAGCAGCGCGGCACCGCGAACGCCGATCCAGCGCTCCCAGTCGATGTGTGGCAGCGCGGGGAAGGGGATGTGTGGCCCGCTGGGGCGTGCGGGAGCCGACGGGGGGCGCGGAGGAGCGGGCGCGTCGATCCGGGGCGGGAGCGTCGCTGCGTCCTTCGGCGGCGCCACCGCAGCCGGAGCTGCGGTCGGAGTGGCGGCCGGCGGCGCCCCCAGACCGGCCAGTTGCTCCTCGAGCCGTGCGACGCGCTCGTGCAGCGCTGCGGAGCGGCGGGAGCGCCGCAGCGCCACCGCTGCCATGATGAAGGCCGCCAGGCACAGCCAGCTCACCCGAGACCCTCCCCGCGGAGAACCCTCGGCGTGTCGGCCCACCGGCGCTCCGACTTGCGCAGGATGTTCCTGGACGAGCGCCCGGTCCCGCTGGTGGCATGGTGCCCCCCGGCCACGGCGCCCCCCGCGGCGAAGGGCTGTCCCTCGCGGATCGGGAGGAGATCCCCGCGATCGTGATAGGATGCTCCGGTCGCCCATCCCAGCGCGCGACCCATCCGGAGCGCGTTCGAGCATGCCCCGCACCCCGACACGCCTCGCCGCGCGCTGCGCCGTGGTCGTCCTCCTTGCGATCACGCTGCTGCCGGCGGGATCGATCGGCGGGACGTTCGCGACGACTCCGAGGCTCGGCCCCGGCTATCCGGTCGTGTCGCAGCAGGGTGCGCTCGCGAACCTCGCGGGAAGCTTCGCGCCTGCGGGCGGCGACGTGGTCGGCTCGATGGGTTTCGGCGGTACGTGGCAATGGGGCTACTTCGGACCGCCGCCCGGGATCTTCAGCAACGTCCCGTTCGCGTCGCTCGGCATCGGCGGCAGCGCGACCGCGACGAGCAGCGGCGTCAGGCTTCGGATGGACGGCGACACCTGGGCGACCGGCACTGCGAGCGTCTCGCCGCCGGGACTCGACGATCCGCTCGTCGTGACCGGCTCCGACGCGCGCGACGCGCTTGGCCTCGGCGAGATCGTCCTCGTCACGCCCCTGCTCATCGATCCCGAGACGCTGGGTCCCTCTGCCGCCGAACCGGCCGGCTTCGCGACGCTCACGCTGCGCTTCGTCCCGGAACCCGGCACGACGACGTTGATCGGTGTCGGGACGCTCGGGCTCGCCTGGCGATCGCGCGCCCGATCGCGATGAGCGGCGCGGACATCCGCGGTAACCGGGGGATGCGTCCCGAGGCCCTGAGCGACGCCGAGGACGCCACGGCCGACGATCTCGACGAAGCCGCCGAGGAAACCGGGGCGTGAGCTACGACGCGGAGCGCGCGCTGGAGCTGCTCCGCCTGGGATCGGGGCGGCGCGATGCCGTGTTCCGCGAAGGGCAAGAGGAGGCGATCCGTCACATTGTCGAAGGCGCCGGGCGGTTGCTCGTGGTGCAGAAGACGGGCTGGGGGAAGAGCTTCGTCTACTTCATCGCGACGAAGCTGCTGCGCGGAGCTGGACTGGGCCCTGCGCTGCTCATCTCCCCGCTGCTGGCCCTGATGCGCAACCAGATCGCTCGCCGCGGAGCGGATGGGCGTGCGCGCCCGGACCATCCACTCCGGCAACCAGGAGGAGTGGGAGGAGGTCGAGCGCGCGACCCGGCGCGACGAGGTGGACATCCTGCTCATCTCGCCTGAGCGGCTCGCCAACGAGCGCTTCCGCGAAGAGGTCTTGGCGCAGGTCGCCGATCGGGTCGCGTTGCTCGTGATCGACGAGGCCCACTGCATCTCCGACTGGGGGCACGACTTCCGCCCGCACTACCGGCTGCTCGAGCGCATCGTGCGGCACCCTCCCGGCGAACGTGCGGCTGCTCGCGACGACCGCCACTGCGAACGACCGGGTGATGGACGATCTGGCGGCCGTGCTGGGGCCCGACCTGGCCGTTCTCCGCGGAGACCTTCAGCGCCCCTCGCTTGCGCTCCAGACGATCCGGCTGCCGAGCCAGGCAGAGCGTCTGGCCTGGCTCGCCGAGCACGTGCCGGCGCTTCCGGGGCACGGCGTCATCTACACGCTGACGGTTCGCGACGCCGAGCAGGTTGCCGCATGGCTCCGATCACGCGGGATCGATGTCGAGGCCTACACCGGTGCAGACGGGCGATCGCCGTGCCGAGCTCGAACAGGCGCTCCTCGAGAACCGCGTGAAGGCGCTGGTGGCGACGACTGCGCTGGGCATGGGCTTCGACAAGCCCGACCTGGCGTTCGTCATCCACTACCAGACGCCGGGCTCGGTGGTGGCCTACTACCAGCAGGTGGGCCGTGCGGGCCGCGCACTCGATTCGGCCTATGGCGTGCTGCTGAGCGGCGAGGAGGACACCGACATCACTGACTACTTCATCGAGAGCGCGTTCCCCACGCCCGAAGAGGTAGAGTGTGGTGCTCGAGGCTCTCGAGGCGGCGCCGCGAGGGCCTATCGGTGCCGGAGCTGATGGGCGAGGTCAATGTCAGCTATCGGGCGGATCCAGAAGACCATGCGACCTGCTCTCGCTGGAGTCGCCCGCCCCGATCGCGAAGCAGGGGCACGAAGTGGCAGCTCACGGCGGCGAACCTGAGCGATGCGTTCTGGGCGCGCGCCGAGCGGCTCACGGCGCTGCGACGGGCGGAGCAGGACCAGATGCAGGAGTACGTCGACCCTGGCTTCGGGGCACATGGAGTTCCTGATTCGGGCGCTCGACGGAGACCCCGGCCAGGTCTCGCAGCCGGATCTGCCGCCCCTGCCGGACACGGTAGATCCAGAGCTCGTCCGCGCTGCGATCGAGTTCCTGCGCCGTACGAGCCTGCCCATCGAGCCACGGAAGCAGTGGCCGGCCGGAGGTCTGCCGCAGCTACGCCGTCTCGCGGTCGCATCCCGAAGGAACTCCAGGCCCAGCCGGGCAAGGCGCTCTGCGTCTGGGGCGATGCCGGCTGGGGGGCCTCGGTCCGGCATGGGAAGTATCATGACGGTCGCTTCTCGGATGATCTCGTGGAGGCTTGTCGTCAGCTGGTCGAGCAGTGGGGACCGGACCCGGCCCCGATGTGGGTGACCTGCGTGCCCTCGCGGCGCCACCCTGACCTCGTGCCGGATTTCGCACGGCGGCTGGCCGGTTCACTCGGGCTTGCCGTTCGAGCCGGTCCTCGTGAGGACGGATGACCGCCCGAGCAGAAGACCATGGCCAACAGCACTCAGCAGGCACGGAACGTCGACGGGTCGCTGCGAGGTTCACGGGCGCGTGCCCGGAGAGCCCGTGCTGCTGGTCGACGACATGGTGGACTCGCGGTGGACCCTCACCGTGGCCGCCTGGCTGCTGCGTTCGCATGGAAGCGGCGTGGTCTGGCCGCTTGCCCTGGCCCAGACGGGATCGGGCTCCAATGACTGACGCGCTCTCGCCGAACACGAAGGCCATCTTGCTGCTGACGGCCCCGCTGATCACCGGCCGGAGCAAGAAGGCCAGCGATCTCCTCACACCGGGCGAGTACAAGAAACTCGCCAAGCACCTGCTCGAGCGCGGAGCGAAGCCCGCCGATCTTCTGGCCCCTGCAGCCGACCAGATCCTCGGCGATTGCCACCGCGTGATCGACAAGGCGCGACTCGAGCGCCTGCTGGCCCGGGGCTTCCTCCTGAGCCAGGCCGTCGAGCGCTGGCATGCCCGGGCGATCTGGGTGGTGAGCCGGGCGGACGGCACCTACCCGCAGAGACTGAAGGCGCGCCTGCGCGAGGATGCTCCGGCCGTTCTCTACGGCTGCGGAGACAGGAAGGTCCTGGAGAGCGGCGGTCTGGCTGTCGTTGGCTCGCGTAACGTCGACGACACACTGATCGAGTACACGCAGGAGATCGGCCAGCTCGCGGCGTCGGCCGGGAGAACGGTGGTTTCCGGGGGTGCCCGGGGCATCGACCAGGCGGCCATGCGCGGTGCCCTGGAAGCGGGCGGCAGGGTGACGGGCGTGCTCGCGGACAGCCTTGAGAAGACAGCCATGCAGCGAGAACACCGGAACATGCTGCTGGAGGATCGGCTTCGTCCTGGTCTCTCCCTATGACCCGAGTGCAGGGTTCAACGTCGGCCATGCGATGCAACGCAACAAGCTGATCTACGCCCTGGCCGATGCCGCGCTGATCGTGAGCGCAGACCGCGGCAAGGGCGGCACGTGGGCTGGTGCGATCGAGCAGCTCGAGAAGCTCCACCTGGTGCCCGTCTTCGTGCGCACGACAGCGGGATCCTCCTCCGGGCTCGACGCGCTCGCTGAGAAGGGGGCGTTGGCCTGGCCGGAGCCGGTCGATGCCGATGGTCTGGCGGCCGCGATCGCGACGCCCGCCCACGAGCACAGGCCTCCGGCGGACCAGGGGCAGCTCTTTCTCCCGCCGCCTCGCGATGGCGCAGGGGAGGTCCGAGAAGCGGAGACTCCCGCTTCCGTTTCTCCAGCGAGCTTTCCTCCGGCGGACCAGCGCGAACTCTCGACTGCCGAGGAGCTGTTCTCGACTGTGCGTTCGCTGGTCATTCGGCTCGTGCGCGGACCCACGAAGGCAGCCGAGATCGCCCGCGGCCTGGGAGTCACCGGATCTCAGGCCCAGAAATGGCTGGAGCGTCTCGTGGAAGAAGGTGCACTGGAGAAGAACAAGAAGAATGCGCGCTACTCGATCTCCCAGGCCCGTCTGTTCGAGTCCGGTGGTGAGGGCGGGCCGGCCACCAGGACCGAGCCTACAGGAACGGGGAAGTGAAGTCCGAGGTCTGGGCCACAGCGTGAGGACATCCGCCCATGGCCAAAGCTGAGGCAACCGTCGAAGAGCTCGTGGGCATGATCGAGCGCGGCGAGCTGCGCCTACCCGAAATGCAGCGGCGCTACGTCTGGCGCTCCACGCGGGTGCGTGACCTCCTGGACTCCCTGTACCGGGGCTATCCCTCCGGTGCGATCCTGCTCTGGG
This sequence comes from uncultured delta proteobacterium, assembly GCA_963710635.1. Taxonomy (GTDB): domain Bacteria; phylum Myxococcota_A; class UBA9160; order UBA9160; family UBA9160; genus MYXO. Next base: position 1,659,864 of record CAVQAY010000004.1, on the reverse strand, counting down.
AGACCGACGAGGCGGTGCCGCTCCAGGAGTTCGCAGTCGAGCAGCAGGGCAACCCCTACCAGAACACGCGGCTTCTCCTCGACGGTCAGCAACGTCTCACTTCGCTCTCAGCCGTTATTCGCGGCGAGCCCGTGGGGGTGCGGGGGCGTCGCAAGCCGATCGACCTGCTCTTCAACCTAGAGCACCCCGAAGAGCTGGCGGTCGTAACGGAGGTCAACGAAGAAGGAAACGATGAAGAGGACGAGGAGGAACTGATCGAGGACGAGTCCGACTCGAGCGAGGACGAGCTCCAGAAACGCTTCGATCGGATGACCTTCGTGGTCGCGACGAGGAAGCTCGAGCAGCTTCCCCGTTGGGTGAAGGTCTCCGATGTCTTCAAGAGCGACAGCGACCGCCCATTCTTGAAGCGCGCGGGCATCAGCGATCTCGACGACCCGCGGGCGGAGAAGTACAGCCAGCGCCTGGCCCGCCTGCGCGGCGTACGGAAGTACGTCTACCGCATGGACATCCTGGAGCGCGCGCTCTCCTACGACGAGGTGACCGAGATCTTCGTCCGAGTCAACTCGCTCGGCGCCAAGCTCCGGAGCTCCGACTTGGCGCTCGCCCAGATCACGGCGAAGTGGCGTGGTGCGCTGAAGACCTTTCAAACGTTCCAGGAGCAATGCAGCAAGGCCGGCTTCGAGCTCGACCTCGGCCTCCATCTGAAGAACCTGGTCGCTTTCGCTACTGGGCAGTCGCGCTTTCTCACAGTCGGCGGCCTTCTAGTCGAGAACCTGCAGCGCGCCTGGAAGGAATGCGTGCCCGGAATGGAGTTCGCGCTCAACTTCCTAAAGAGCAACGCGGGTCTCGACAGCCCCGCGCTCCTCTCGTCGCCATTCCTGCTCGTCACGCTGGGCTACTACGGCCACAAGTTGCACTACGAAATCCGTGCCGAGGAGGCCGAGCGGCTTCTCCACTGGGTACTGGTCGCGAACGCCAAAGGCCGCTACTCGCGGGGGTCGAGTGAGACGCTGCTCGACCAGGACCTCGCGACCCTGCGGCAGGGAGGCGGAGCGGCAGAACTGATCGATCGCCTGCGGCTGCAGGTCGGCCGCCTCGACATCGCGCCCGAGGAGCTGGAAGGCCGCAACCAGCGCAGCGCCCTCTTCAAGACGATGTTCCTGGCCTTCCGGGACGCGGACGCCCGCGACTGGCACTCGAACCTGGCCATCGCCTTGGGGCACCGTGGCGCTCAACACCGCCTCCAGTTCCACCACATCTTCCCGAAGGCCGTCTTGAAGAGCAGCTACACCGCGCGCGAGGCCGACGACATCGCCAACCTGGCCTTCATCGGCGGCAAGACCAACCGCCAGATCAGCGACAAGGCGCCAAGCCAGTACTTCCCGAAGCTGGTCGAGAAGTCGGGCCTGGGCGCGTTCGAGGCACAGTGCATTCCCACGCAGGACAACCTGCTCGAGGTCGGCGCCTACAAGAGCTTCCTCGCTGAGCGGCGTCGGCTGATTGTCGAGCGGCTGAACGAGTTTCTCGGAGGCGGCTAAAGAGGAGCCGGGAAGCGCAGGGCGGGCAGAGGAGCGGCCCGCGCTGGCCTCCTTTCAGCGGCGAACGGTCGATCGAAGCCTACGAATCGCCTTGGCGACGGTCTTGTCAGTGACGCCGAGCCGGGTGGCAGTCACCCGGTCGGACAAGCCAAGCTCGCGCAGTTGAAGTGCTCTCGAGGCCATGGCCTGGTAGGCGGGCGGCGCCGAGGTCTCGACCAGCACCACCTCGAATGGCTCCGCTGCCGCGGTTCGAATACTTTGCGTCCGGGTCCACCCCCTTCCCTCGCGGTGTCGACGGTATGCCGCCTGTAGCGGTCGAGCGAGGCCGCGAGGAGGGACCGGCGTTGCCGGCTGACGGTCTACGGCGAGTCGAGCCTCACGACCGTGCGGATCGCCTCGCCGGCGTGCAGGAGGTCGAAGGCGCGGTTGATCTCGGCGAGGGGAAGCGTGGCGGTGACCAGCGCGTCGAGCTCGATTCGTCCCGCCAGGTAGCGGTCGACGTAGCGGGGCAGCTCGGTCCGGCCGCGTACGCCACCGAAGGCCGTTCCCTTCCAGGTGCGGCCAGTGACCAGCAAGAACGGGCGCGCGTGGATCTCCTCGCCCGCGCCGGCCACCCCGATGACCACCGACGTGTCCCCAGCCGCGGTGCGTACAGGCGAGGGCTTGCCCCATCACGTCGACGTGGCCGATGCATTCGAAGGAGTAGTCGGCGCCGCCGTCCGTGAGGTCGACGATGGCCTGCACGACGTCGCCGGCTTCGGAGGGGCTGAGGCAGTCGGTGGCGCCGAGCTGGCGCGCGAGCGCGAACTTCCGCGGGTTGGTGTCGACTCCGATGATGCGCTCGGCGCCCGCCATCACCGCGCCCTGGATCACCGAGAGACCGATGCCGCCGAGGCCGAAGACCGCGACGCTCGCGCCCGGCGTCACCTTGGCGGTGTTCAGCACCGCCCCGATCCCCGTCGTGACGCCGCAGCCGAGCAGGCACACGCGGTCGAGCGGCGCGTCCTTGCGGATCTTCGCGAGCGCTGATCTCCGGCAGCACCGTCGCCTCGGCGAAGGTCGACGTGCCCATGTAGTGGTGGAGCATCCGGCCGCGGTGGGAGAGACGGCTCGTACCGTCGGGCATCACCCCTTGGCCCTGGGTTGCGCGCAGTGTGATGCAGAGGTTGGTCTTGCCGGAGAGGCAGAACTTGCACTGCCGGCACTCAGGGGTGTAGAGCGGGATCACGTGGTCGCCGGGGGCCAGCGACGTTACGCCCGGGCCGATCTCCTCCACGACGCCGGCGCCCTCGTGGCCGAGTACGGCCGGGAAGCGCCCCTCCGAGTCCTTCCCGCTCATGGTGTAGGCGTCGGTGTGGCAGACGCCGGTGGCGGCGAGCCGCACCAGCACTTCGCCGGCCCGGGGGCCTTCGAGGTCGATCTCGGTCACCTCGAGCGGTGTCCTCGGCTCCCAGCACACGGCGGCGCGGATCTTCATGCGGATCCCTCCTCGGCGAGCGGGCGAACGTAGCGCGGCGACGCGGGCGCGGAGGTGACGAGATCGACCTCGTCGATCGTGCGCAGCAGGCCGCCGTCTACCGGCGGGCGTTACGTGGAGGATCCGACGATGCGCTCATCGAAGGCGAAGGGCTCGAGGCGGCCGATCTCGAGCCGGCGGAAGTCGGGATGCCTCGGATTCAGCAGGAAGTTGTGCTCTCCGAGAACGACAGCGGACGGCACCCGGAGGACGACGCCGTCGCCCGACTCGGCCCAGCGGGTGCCGATGTCTCGTAGCTCGGGGGGGCCGGGGTGATGACGCCAGTCGGTCGAGAGCTCGGCGATTCGCACCTCACGAATCGGGAGGTCGTCCGGGATCGTCACCGAGAAGCAAACGAAGTTCGGCGGAAGGCGGCTGCGCTGTAGGTGGACGAGCTGCTCGAGGGCCGCGAGCGCACGGCTCTCCGAGCAGTAGACGACTGCGGTTCCCGCGTGGTGCCAGCGGCCGGGGTAGAGGAGGGCTCCTTCGCCGGTGAAGGCCGACGCGGCGTGCTCGGCCTTGCAGATGCGCCAGGTGCGCATCAGCCAACGATGCCGTGCTCGATCCTGCCGAGTACCTGGTCGACTTGCTGGACGCCGATGTCCGTGTCGAGGAGAGTCAGTGGCTGCTGCTTGCCCAGCGCCACGTTGGGGCTCTGGATCCAGTCCGCCGACTCCTCGGGGTCCTCGAAGACCCGATTCGCGTGCGCGATCACGCGAGCCAGGCGGTAGAGACGGTCAGATTCGTCCGGCGACAGTCGCTGCTGCTCCCTCCGCCGCAGGAAGTTTCGGGCCGAGAGGTGGAGGATCGTGCAGAGCACGTCGCGGGAGATCCCATACTGCTGCATCACGGCGGACAGGGCCGCGAAGGGCAGGCCCTTCCGCACCCGCTCGGCCAGATCCTCCGGCGAGCGCACGCTCTTCCCTACGACCTCGAGACCTCCGAGGACACTCACGGCCCCCTCGACCTCTCTCGAGTTGCGCATGGACGGCCTCCTCGCGTTCGCCATCTGGCGTAATTGTTGCGCCATATGGCAGAATCGTCAAGGGGAGGGCGAATCTTGAGGGAGGCGATGGTTCCGAGAACGACCCGCTGCTTCGTCGATCGGCTGCCTGCGGGAGGATTCGTCCCGCGGTGGGAGGCCTCGTCCATACGACTCGGCCGACGACCGGTATCCTCCGGCGCTGCTTGCCTCGGTCCGCATCTGGATCCCGGCGAAACGCCGGCGCCCCGGAGCTTGCGGATGACGAGTCCGCGCGGCACCCATTCGGATGCCCCGGCTCTTCGTGCGATCCGAGGAGCGCTGGCGGCAGCGGGTGATCGAGCGAGGACTCGCACAGGAGAGTGACGTGCCGCTCATCTTCGTCGACACGGAAGATGCAAACCCTACGCCGTCGGGCTGGACCCTGCGGGAGTTCGGAGCCGTGGAGTTCGAGTCGCGCCGGACATTCCACGGGACGGACTCCTCCCGTGAGACGTTCGAGGCCTTCAAGACGTGGCTCGATGGCTTCGGCAGCGAGCGCAAGATCTTCGTGTCCGACAATCCCGCCTACGACTGGGCCCCGATCAGCTTCTACTTCCACCTGTACTTCGGGGAGAACCCGTTCGGGCACTCCGCGCGGCGGATCGGCGACTTCTACGCCGGGTTGGTTGGCGACTTCCGCAGAGCCTCGGAGTGGAAGCGTCTCCGGATCACCAAGCACGACCACCACCCCGTGAACGATGCCATGGGCAACGTCGAGGCCTTCGCTCGGATGCTCGCAGGGGAGCGGGCCAGGCCCGCCAAGGAGCGGCCGTGCGCTCACTGTCAGTCGGCGGATCGGCACGAAGCCGATTGACCTGCCTTGGCCCCCGGCCGGCGTGAAGCCCGTCGGCGCCGCGCCGCTCGTGGCGGGCGCTCGCGTTCAGCGCATCTTCACCCGGCCGCGCAGGTGGTGCTGGACCATCCGCGCGACGGCGGTTCCCGAGAGCGCCGACTGGTGGGTGCCCATGCCCTTCGATCCCGCGTCGGAGCCGGCGAGATAGAGGCCGTTGATCGGTGCCTTCGAGTTCGGCTTCATCGAGCCGCACTGGCCGACGATCTGGGCGAGCCCCACGCACTCGCCGCCCTGGCCCTCGAGGACCGAGTCGCGCGTCAGCTCGCAGATCTCCTTCGGGCCGTTGTACTCGCGGCGCTCGCAGGCGGCCCAGATCTCCGGGAAGTGCCGCTGCATCTGTTCGTCCATCGTCTTCCAGAGGGCGTCGATCTCCTTGGCGTCGGGGTTCGACGAGCAGACGGTTCCGCTCACGAGCACCTGCTTGCCCGGCGGCGCCGCATCGGCGTCGTAGAAGCAGTGGTTCACCATGAAGAGGATCACTTCGTCCGGGACGTGGCCATTCTTGATCCGCTCGAAGCGGGTCGTGTCGAGCCACGAGTCGTCCGAGTACATCACGTACATGGCGGTCTTCATCACCGGCTCGCGCAGGAAGTAGCGGATCGAGGTGAACGCCCATCCCGGGACGAGCCCCTTGACGTAGTTGACGTAGGCCTTGTCGAAGTGCTCCTCGCCGCAGAGCTTGAGGATCGTCGGGTGGATGCCGGCGCTGCTGACGACGACGCCCGACTCGAACCGCCCCTTCGACGTCGTCACGCCGGTGACGGCGCCGTTCACGATGTCGATCTTCTCGACCCGGCAGTTCTTGATGACGCGGCCACCGTTCTTCTCGAACTCGCGAACCATCACCTTGGTGAGGCCGCCGAATCCTCCCTTGTACTGGCCGCCTCCTCCCTGGAGCATCATCTGCTTCATGATGAGGATCTGCTCGGAGGCGGCGACCAGGTCGAGCGGCTCGGCGAGCGATGCGTTGGCATGGAAGCCCAGGTAGTTGTAGAGCGCGCTCGGCACGTCGCGCTGCGCCAGCCACTCGTGCATGGTGACGCCGTCGAACTCGTCGATCTTCTCGTCGGGCATCATCGCCATCTCGGCCATCACCTGGGTGATCTTGGCCTTGTCCTTCTCCTCGACGTCCCAGAGCTCGAAGAAGGGCGACGGGTCGGCCATCGCCTGGCCTTGGACGACGCGCTTGTAGTCCTTGCGGTCGGCGCGCCGGTAGAGGAGCGTGATGATGTCGCGCGGATCGCTGGGCTCGAGGGCGGGGACGAACTCGCCCGCGACGCCGAGCTCGGCGAAGATCGGCTCGAACGCCGAGCCGCGCATCGGAACCTGGCCGTGGGGGAAGAGGTCGTAGGCGTAGCCGTCCTTCTCGATGCTGATCATCTTGCCGCCGAGGAGGTTGTTCTTCTCGAGCAGCAGGCAGCGCAGGCCGCGCTTCTGGAGCAGCGTTGCCGCCGAAAGGCCTCCCGGGCCGCTGCCGATCACGATCACGTCGTAGGTCTCGGTCGCCATCTGGGTGCTTCCTCTTCGCCGTTGCGCGCCAACCCATAGCACTCCCGGGATCCTTGCCCCCATGGGCCCGCGCGGCGGCGCGAAAGGGGCGCTAGCGGCACTTCGTCCGACGGATGGTGCAGGAGAGGCGGGCCGGCGTTCGTCACGCGTCCCCGGGCCGCGGCGGGTTGTGGTACCCTGGGATCGCGTGGCAGCACCGGTGCCGGACGACCTCGCCCCCTCGGCTGCTCGGCCGGGTCGCGGGCTCTCCGGTCTCGCGATTCTCGGACTGGCGGTGGGTTATCTGATCGTCGCCGCCTCGGTCTACCGGTCGGCGCTCGACGGCCCGCCGATCTCGGATGATTTCATCGATCTCGTGAACCCCTGGATCACGGATCCGACACCGGCGAAGCTCCTCGCGCTCTTCGATCCGACGAGCCAGGCCTCGATCAGCCTCACCAACTACAAGCCCGTTTCGGCGCTGGTCCACGTCGCCCAGGCGTGGCTCCATCCGGAGAACTCGATCGCGTATCACGCGGAGAACGTGCTCCTACACGCGCTCGCGTCGGCCATGCTGGCCGCCTTCTTCGTCACCCTCGGGATCCCGGCGGGCGCCGCCGCCTTATGCGGTCTCTTCTTCCTGGCGCATCCGGCGAACGTCGAAGCCGTGGCCTGGATGCGGCAGCTCTGGACGCCGCTGTGCATGATCTTCTCCCTCGCGGCGCTGCTCGCGCTGTCGCGGCGTCCTGGCCTCGCCACGGTGCTCTTCGTGCTGGCGCTCGGATCGAAGGCCTCGGCGCTCTTCGTGCTGCCGGTGGCGGCCGTGATCGGGTGGTGCCGCGCGCCGGGCCGGGGCAGGGCCGGAGCGCCTGCCCCAGAGGAGTGGCCGTGGAGGTGGCTCGCGGGTTGGACAGTGCTCTGCGTCCTCTTCGTGGTCGCCCAGGCGAGGGCAACCGCCGGATCGGTTCCGATGGGAGACGCCGATCCGTGGCTTCGGCTCTGGACGAGTGTGACCCTTCCGGCGCGGTACCTGGTGATGGCGCTGACCTCGCTCAACGTCGGAGGCGTACAGGATCCGGCCCCTGTGGAGTCGTGGCTCGATCCCTGGTGGCTCGGCTCCCTCGTTCTTCTCCCGGTAATCGCCGTCCGTACCGTCGAGCGCCTGCGAGCTCGTGATCTCGAGGCGGCGGGCTGGGTCTGGGCGGCCGCCGGCTTCATGCCGGTCTCGCAGATCGTTCCGTTCCTCTACCCGATCGCGGATCGGTATCTCTACTTCATCCTTCCAGGGCTGCTGCTCGCGGCTGCGCAGCTCGCGACACGCACGCTGGGGCGGCTTCCCGAGCCCCGACGCGTACGCTGGGGCCGTGTACTGGCCGGGGTCACCTTCGGTGCGTGCGTTCTCTTCTCGGAGAGGAGCGCCGACCGCGCAGCACTCTGGACGTCGCCGACGGCGCTCCTCGTCGATGCGGCGCGGGGCAATCCCGACGGCATCGCGGCCAACATGCTGAAGGCCGAGCGTTTCGCGAGCGCCGGCGACGTGGACGGGACCGTTGGTGCGCTTCGCGCCGCGCACGGTCGTGGCTGGGACTGGTACGAAACCCTGCTGACGTGCCCCACCTACGAGCCGGTCCGCTCCGACCCGCGCTTCCAGGAGATGGTTCGCGACTTCGCCCGGGTGGCGGTGTCGCGGTTCGAGCGGCTGAACCGCGGGACGCAGCAGGATCTCATCCACCTGGCCGAGGCGTATCGGATCCTTGGTGAGACGCCGAAGGCCGAGGCGCTGCTCGAGCGAGCGCTCGTTGTCGGCGGGGCGGCGGACAACCCGGCGCGCGAGCGTCTCGAACGCCTGCGAGGCCAAGGGGCGCGATGAGCAAACGCCAGCGGTACTTCTCGGCACGGCGACCCGCGCGCTGCCCGGGCTGCGGCTCGGAGCGCGTGGTCCGGCTCGTGTACGGCTATCCCGGACCAGACCTCAGGGACCAGGCCCGGCGCGGTGAGGTCGGACTCGGCGGCTGCCTCATCTCCGAACACGACCCGTCGTGGGGCTGCGCCGACTGCGGCGTGCGGATCCATCACGAGAGACACCGCGGATCGGCGGACGACGACGGCGACGAAGAGGAGGTCGAGGAGGAGCCGGCCGGGTGAAGCGGCCGCGGTGGCGCGAATCCCCCCGGAGCGCCCACGCCGGCACGCACCTTCGCGCGGCGTCGGCCCGGTCGAACCTGCATGACACGCGACCGCGGGCACCCTGCGCCGCGCACGACGGATGCGTACGCGCGCGAGCAAGCGAGGCTGGCCCGGCCGGGTCCGGGCCTTCCGGTGGCGGGCGGGGCTGATCCTACGCCACGGCCTGCGCCCGAGGAGCGACGAAGCGGGCGCCCTCGTGGGCCAGCAGCCAGCGCTTGCGCTCGATGCCGCCGCCGTAGCCGCACAGCGTCCGGTCGGTTGCGATCACCCGATGGCACGGCACGAAGAGCGCGACCGGGTTTGCGCCGTTCGCCGCGCCCACTGCACGGCGCGCGGCGGGTCTGCCGATCCGTCCGGCGAGCTCCGCGTAGCTCCAGGTCTCACCGGCGGGAATCGCTCGCAGGGTGGTCCACACCTCCTGCTGGAACTCCGTGCCGTGGATCTCGACGGGTTGTTCGTCCAGTGCGCCGAGCCGCCCTCCGAAATACTGGGCAAGGCGGGTGGCGGCGCCTGCGGGGTCGGAGTGGTCGCGCAGTACGTGGAGGCCGACGTAGCGTCCGAGGTGTCGCGCGAGGGCGGCGCGGCGGTGGGTCGCGCTCTCGAACTCGAGTCCGACCACGGCACTCTCGGTGGCGACGACGACGACCGTGCCGACCGGGGTATCGACGGTTTGCGTGGCGAGGATCCTCATCGCTTTCTCCTCTTCGACGTGGGGATTGGCCTTCTTGCCGTGGGGCGGCGCGCCGCCGCGCGGAGCCGGGGCTTCCCCGCTGCGCGGTGGCGGCTTCGCGTGCCCACAGCGCCAGCGCAGCGTACGCGCGCCAGGGACGCCAGCCGGCTGCTCGCGCGAGCACCTCGCGCTCGGAAGGAAGCCGGCCTCCCGGGGCAGCGAGCGCACGGCGAACGCCGAGGTCGGAAGCCGGGAAGGCGTCGGGATCACGCAGCGCGCGCATGGCGACGTACTCCGCCGTCCACCTCCCGAAGCCCGGCAGCTTGGCCAGCTCCATGACCGCATCGTGCGCGCCGCCGCATCCCGCGAGATCGAGGGATCCGTCTGCGACGGCGCGAGCGAACGTACGCACCGCGGAGGCCCGCGCTCGCGTGAGGCCGATGCTGTCGAGGGGCGCTGCGGCCAGGACGGCCGGCGCAGGGAAGAGGTGCGTGAGAGTGCCCTCGGGGCGCTCGAGCGGTGTGCCGCAGCTGCGTGCGAGGCGGCCGGCGAGGGTGCGTGCCGCCGCCACCGAGACTTGCTGGCCGAGGATCGCGCGGATGCCCAGCTCGAAGGGGTCCCACGCACCGGGCACGCGTACCGTACGGCCCGACAGAGCGCTGCACAGGAGTGGGTCGGCGGCGAGGTGGGAAGCGATCGACGCCGCGTCGGCGTCGACGTCGAACAAGCGAGCGGCGGCGCTCGCGAGCCGAGGTAGCGAGGCGGGTGCCACGCCTGGGAGCCGCAGCTCGAGCCCGCGGGTTTCGGCAGCAATCTCGATCGTCGTAGGTCTGCCGTCGACGTCGGCAGTCCGCCGGTACGTCGCGCCGTGGACCTCTTCGACCCCGGGGATCGCCCGGGCTGCGAGAAACGAGAGCAGCGGTGCCGGTTCGAACGGTTCGCGTGCCGGCAGCCGCAGCGTGAGGGCGCCGGCCGCAGCCGGCAGCGGCGCGCGCCGGACGTCGCCCGGAGGGCGGCCGAAGGTTCGGCCGAATGCCGCGCGGAGTCTGCGCGGACTCGCGAACCCCGAAGCCGTGGCGACGTCGCCGACCGGGAGCCGCGTCTCGTCGAGCAGCTTGCGGGCGAAGTGGACCCGGCGCGTCATCGCGACCTCGAGCGGCGAGGCGCCCACGTGCTCGGCGAACAGCTCGCGCAGCCAGCGCGACGTCACTCCCACGCGCGAGGCAAGGTCTTCGATCGAGCCCCGATCGAGCGCGCCGTCCTCGATGAGGCGCAGCGCACGCCGCACCAGCGCGGACGTTCCGGACCACGCGGCCGATCCGGGCGCCGACTCGGGGCGGCACCGGCGGCACGGCCGGAAGCCTGCCGCTTCCGCCGCCGCAGCGCTCGAGAAGAACGTACAGTGGCGGCGCGAGGGAAGCCGCGCCGGACAGATGGGGCGGCAGTAGATGCCGGTCGACGAGACCCCCATGAAGAAGCTGCCGTCGAAGCGGCGGTCTCGGGCCGTCCAGGCGCGCCAGCAGATCTCCGGGTCGAGCGTCGTCACGACCCGAGAGGTAGCACCCGAGGGTCGCAAGGAGCGGACGAAATCGGAAGTCGATGCGGAAGGTCGCTGTCCGGACTGCCGGCGCCCGGCGCCGCGCGGAGCCGAGAGTGGTGTTGGGGGAATGCGGTGGCGCTAGAGTTCCGGCCTCCGACCGCCAGGATCCGCGATGAAGCGCCGCATCGACGACATAGACGTCCACTACGAGATCGACGGGCCCGCCGGTGCTCCGGTCGTGATGCTGAGCCACTCGCTGGCGACGACGCTCGCGATGTGGTCGCCGCAGTTGCCGATGCTGGCGCGGGACTTCCGCGTCCTGCGCTACGACACGCGGGGACACGGCGAGACCGGCGCGCCTGCCACCGACTACACGCTCGAACGCCTCGCCGAAGACGCCGCTGGCCTCCTCGACGCGCTCGCGATCGACCGTGTCCACTGGGTCGGCATCTCGATGGGCGGGATGATCGGCCAGACCCTCGCGCTGGCGCACCCGCAGCGCATCGCGAGCCTCGCGCTCTGCGACACCACGAGCCGGGTGCCCGCCGAGACCGGTCCGGCGTGGGAGGCGCGGATCGGCGCAGCCCAGGCCACGGGCCTTGCGCCCCTCGTCGAAACGACGATCGATCGCTGGTTCTCCCCGCAATTCCGCGAACGCGACCCGGCCACCGTCGACGCGGTGCGCGAGATGATCCGCAGGACGCCGGTGGCAGGGTACGTCGGGTGCTGCCGCGCGATCATGAAGCTCGATCTCACCGACCGGCTCGCCGAGATCCACTGCCCGACGCTCGTCGTCGTGGGAGAGTGCGACGAGGGGACTCCGGTGGCAGCGTCCGAGACGATCCAGCGCGGCATCGCCGGCGCTCGGCTGGTGGTGCTGCCGGGGGCCCGCCACCTCTCGAACATCGAGGCCGCGGCACCATTCAATGCCGCCCTACGCGAGCACCTCGAGGGTGCGCGTTGACGGCAGCCGGCGCGGGCGGCGCGATGACAACCGGGAACCAGGAGGCACGGCGACGATGACCGAGGCGACCATCGCCATCGACACGGGCGACGATCTCGAGGTGGACGAGGACGCCGGCGCCGAGCGCGCCTCGTGCCAGGAAGGCGCCGACTGGAACGCCATCGAGCGCGCGTTCCTCACGAGGCGGAGCATCCGCAAGTTCAAGCGGACACAGGTCCCGGCACACCTCGTCCGGCGGATGCTCGAGATCGGCCGCTTCGCGCCGTCCCAGGGGAACTGCCAGCCGTATCGTTTTGCGGTCGTCCGCGAGCCTGCGCTCCTTCGCGAGATGGAGGAGTTCTGCATCGCCGAGTGCCGCAAGCTCTGGTCGACCATCGGCTATACCGCCCGCGAGAAGGGCAGCCTGCGGCGCAGCGTCGGAATGGCGCTGGCCCGTTTCGTCACGGCAGCGCAGCCGAATGGGATGCACCCGGTCCCGATCCAGGTGCTCCGCCTCGTTGCCGACGGGAAGTTTACGATCTTCCACCAGGCGCCGACGGTGATCCTGCTCCTCGCGGACAAGCACGGGATTGGGGTCCCCGAGGTCGACATCGGCATCGTCGGGACGAACATCGTGATGGCGGCCGAGAGCCAGGGGCTCGGCACGTGCTGGGTCGGGTTCTCGAAGTTCCTGAACCAGAGCCCTGCGTGGCGTGAACGGCTCGGCATCGACGAGCGCTTCGAGCTCTCGGAGGCCATCTGCGTCGGCTATCCGGTGGGTGCGCCGTGGCAGCGGGTCGTCCAGCGAGCGACCCACGAGATCGCCTGGTTCGAGAACGGCGAGAAGAAGATCCTCTACTGAGACGTTGGAGGCAGACCGGATGTCGTTCCTCACGCGATTGCTCTTCGGGAAGTTTCCGACCTGGGACGACCCGGAACAGTGCCGCTTCCACCGCGTCACGATCGACACCGAGGCCTGCGACGGCTGCCGGATGTGCGTGATCGCGTGCCCGGCGCGGGTGCTCGAGGTGCGCCGCGAGGGCAAGAAGCGAAAGGCGCGGGTCGTCGAAGGGTCGATCGGCTGCATCAGCTGCAACAACTGCATGGCGATCTGCCGGAAGAACGCGATCGGCGCGACCGAGCACTACCGTTTGACGGGCTACTACGAGACGCGCGGCATCGGCGAGTTCCAGCCCCCGCGAACGACGTTCTCCGACGAATGACCGCGGGCGGCGGGGGTACGCGCAGACGCCGCAGGAGCCGGTCTCGGCGGAGGTGGCGTCTTGATAGCGTATCAGCTATCAAGACCTTCATGACGGAAGGCCTCGCTGCGGGCGAGCTGGTGCGCGAGGCGCGGCGGCGCGCAGGTCTCACCCAACGCGCCCTCGCGCGGCGCGCCGGAACCGCCCAGTCCGTGGTCGCGCGCATCGAGCAAGGCGCCGCCGATCCGAGTACGGTGACGCTCACGCGGCTTCTCGCTGCGGCCGGCTTCGCGCTGCGTGCCGAGCTCGTGCCGGCGGCGGTCGCCGACACGCACATGCTGGACGACGTCACCCGGCTCCTCGCCCTCACTCCCGAGGATCGCCTTCGCGAGGTGGCCAACGTGAGTCGGTTCGAGGCGGCGGTGCGCCGTGGCTAACGTGGCGGCGCTCGATCCCGAGCGGCTCGTCCGCACCTTGGCCGAGCACCACGTTCGCTACGTCCTGATCGGTGCCCTCGCTGCAAGGCTCCAGGGGTTTCCGCGGCTCAGCGCCGATGCGGACATCACGCCCGATCCGTCGCGGGACAATCTCGAGCACCTCGCGGCGGCGCTGCGCGAGCTCGAGGCGCGGGTGTTCACCGAGTGCGTTCCCGAAGGGCTGGCGTTCGATTGCAGCGCTGTTGCGCTCTCCCGGGCGCCGCTGTGGAACCTCGTGACCAACGCCGGCCGCCTCGATCTGGTGTTCGCCCCAGCGGGTACGAAGGGCTACGCCGATCTGTGCCAAGATGCCATCCGCTACGAGGTGTTCGGGGCCGTGCTCCTCGCAGCAAGCCTCTCGGACATCCTGCGCTCGAAGGAGGCCGCAGACCGGCCGCAAGACCGGCAGGACGTCGTCGTCCTTCGAGAGTTGCTGAGGAGAAGGAGGGAAGCGTGAAGCTCAACGCCATCGAGACCGCGCTCATGAACAACCCGCTTCGCGAGGCGATCCAGCGGCGTTTCGAGGCCCGGCGCCTGCTCGAGATGGGCGGCCCCATGCGAGGCGGCCGCGCCCTCGAGGTGGGCTGCGGGCGCGGAGTCGGCGTCGAGCTGATCCTGGACCGCTTCGGCGCGACCGAGGTCGACGCCCTCGACCTCGACCCCGAGATGGTGGAGCGCGCGCGCCGGCGGCTCGCCCGACCGTACGCAGCCGGTCCGGCTCTTCGTCGGCGACGTCACGAAGATCCCGGCGCCGGATGGCCACTACGACGCGGTCTTCGACTTCGGAATCGTCCACCACGTTCCCGACTGGCGCGCGGCGCTTCGCGAGATCCACCGCGTACTCCGCCCCGGCGGCCGTCTCTATGCCGAGGAGGTCTTCGAGCGCTTCATCACCGCCCCGCTCTGGCGGCGGCTCCTCGAGCATCCCCAAGAAGACCGCTTCGACGCCCGGCGCTTCGAGGACGGCCTCACGAAGGCGGGCTTCCGCGTCGTCTCGACCCGGGCCCTCTGGGACCGCTTCGGCTGGTTCGTCGCCGACCGGGCGTAGGGATCGCCACGCCCGATCGGCCCGACTGCGCGCCTCCGGCGGTGAGGATGTTGGCTCGTCGCGAAGAGGTCGTTGCCCCGCTACCCCATGAAGAACGCGTTCAGCTTGTTGCCGTCGAGGTCGCGGAAGTAGCCGGCGTAGAAACCGGCGCCGCGCGGGCCCGGACGCGCCCTCGTCCTTGGCGCCGAGCGCGAGCGCCTTGGCGTGGATCGCGTCGACCTTGGCCTTGCTGCTCGACCAGCGAGCGCCACCATGACGCCGTTGCCGACGGTGTCGCCGGCTTGCCGTCGAAGGGCTTGATGACCGACACCATCGGAGCGCCGGGTCCGTGCCCCAGGCGATGAAGGTCGTCCATCTCCATGACGCGCTTGGCGCCGACTCGCGCCGAGCAGCGCGTCGTAGAAGCTCCCTGCGCGGGCGATGTCGTTGGTGCCGAGCGTGACGTAGCCGATCATGGTCTTCCTCCGTCGGGCGATGCGCCGCCCGCTGTGTTCGGGACTGTAGCCGCCGGAGTGGGTTTCGGGTGCCCGGATGAGGCTGTGCGGGAACGCGCGCGCCGGCTCACGCCTCGCGGGCGAGGGCGAGCACCGCATCCACGACCTGGTCGAGGTCGGCTTCGGTGGAGCGCAGGTTGGTGATGCACGCGCGGAGGGCCGGCTCGCCGCGGATCCGCGCGGGGCCGAGATGTGCGACGCCGGAATCGAGGAGTCGGCGAAGGAGCTGCGCGTGGCCCTCGTCACCGAGGCCCTTCACCGCGAAGCACACGGCGGTGAGGGGAGCGGGCGCCATGCGCCGAAGCGCCGGCTCGGCGTCGATCCGGCGCACGAGGTGCGCCGTGAGGGCGAGGAGGCGGTCGATGGCTCGCGCGTAGCCCGCGCGGCCGAAGGTGCGGAGCGCCCACCAGACTTCGAGGGCCTTGAAGCTGCGCGAGAGCTCGGGCCCGTAGTCGGAGAAGTCGATGAGGTCCGGGTCGTGCGGCCGTGCGAGGTACGACGACGCGAAGGCGAAGCTTCGCCGGGCGGCGCCGGCGCTCCGGTAGAGGACGCACCCGGCGCCAAGGGAGTTGAAGAGGAGCTTGTGGGGGTCGAGGGAGAGTGAGTCGGCGAGGCCGGCCTCCCGCAGCCTGGGCGCGAGGTGATCGCTCAACACCGCGAAGGCGCCGTAGGCGCCGTCGACGTGGAGCCAGAGGCCTTCGCTGCGGCACACACCGGCGATCTCGGCGATGGGATCGATCGACCCGGTCGTGACGCTTCCGGCCGACGCCACGACGCAGAACGGCGCGAGCCCGGCTGCGCGGTCGGACGCGATTGCCTCGCGTAGCCGGTCGGCGCGCATCTCGAGCGCGTCGTTGGTCTCGACCGTCCGGACGTTCCGCGTCCCGATACCGAGGAGCGCGGCAGCCTTGACGACCGACGTGTGGACCTCGCGCGACGCGTAGAGGACGAGGGCCGGCGCCGCGCGCTGGAGGCCGGTCTCGCGTGCCTCGTTGCCGAGGTGTGCATCCCGCGCGGCGGCGAGGGCTGCGAAGTTCGCCATCGATCCGCCGCTCGTGAGAACGCCTGCTCCCTCCGCCGGAAGGCCGAACAGCTCGCGGAACCAGGCGAGGAGCTTCTGCTCGATGACGCTCGCGAGCGGCGACAGCTCGGCGATGCAGCAGTTCTGGTTGAGCGCCGCGATGAGCGCGGCTGCGAAGGGCGAGAGGCCGTGGGGCGACGCGAGGACGTAGGCGAGGTATCGCGGGTGAGCGATCTGGGCCGAGCCGGGGACGATCTCGTCGCGGAACTCGCGGAAGATCTCGGCCCAAGGCCTGCCGGCGTCGGGAAGCGGCTCGTCCTGGATCCGCCGCACCAGCGCGCGGTCGAGGCTCGGGGAAACGGGTCGGTCGCGAAGGCCCGACTGGTAGTCGGCAAGCGCTTCGCCGAGGAGCCGGCCTGCCTCGCGCAGCTCTCCTTCGCCGAGAAGGAGGTCTCCGTCGGCGCCGTAGTCCGCCGCCACCGCATCGATGAAGGCCGACCACGCGGGGTTGTCGCGGGGGTTCCAGATCGGGTCCATGTGCCGGCGGGCGTCTTCCTCGGCCCAGCCCAGCTCGAAGCGGCGGTAGAGGTAGAAGAAACAGCTCACCCGCATGTTCATCGCGCAGTGGACCCAGACCTTCTCGTCGCCGAGCAGCCGCATCAGCGCAGCGAAGCGGCGGAACTGCTCGACGCGCGGAGCGTCCCACGGCACGGGGATGTGGACGTAGGTCATGCCGAGGCCCGCGACGACGGCGCCCTCGTCGGCGAGGGCCCCCGTCGACGACGCCAGCGCGAGGTTCACGACGACGCCGTACCCCTGCGCCGCGATCTCGCGGAACTCGTCCGCCGTCGGCTGCCCCGAGGTGGCGACCGTGTCGCCGAGCTGCGCGAAGTGGATGAGGTTCATGGCCGCTCGCACCGGTCACGGTGTCCGGCTGGAGCACGAGCCCGCACCGGGTGCGGAAGGCGAACGCAGTTCGTCGCCGGGACTCGCATCGCAGGCGACCGTAGCAGCGGCTGACGCGTCGTGTCCCCTCTGGGGCGCTCCGGCAGTGTCGCCTTCTCCGGCGCCACTGTTTCGGCCCCCGTGATCGCGAGGCGAGGGGGTGTGGAGGAGGTGGGTTCGCCAGTCTGCTATAAGGAGTCGCGTGAAACTGCTCTCCTCGGCGCACGCGCATCGAGCGGTGGTGCTGTTCGCAGGCGTCTTCGCTGTGGCGCTGGCACAGGCGAGCGCCGCGCCGGACGACGAGCGCCCGGCGGTTGGATGGCCTGCCTACGGCGGCGATCCAGGTGGGATGCGCTTCTCACCGCTCTCCGACGTGACGCGCGACAACGTCGACCGGCTCGAAGTCGCCTGGACGTATCGCCACGGGGATTGGTCGGATGGCAAGGGTGAGTGGCGCTCCACCTCCGCGTTCGAGCTCACGCCGATCCTGTTCGAGGGCTCGCTCTTCGGCTGTACGCCGATGAACCGCGTCTTCGCGCTCGACCCCGAGACCGGGAGCGAGCGCTGGCGCTACGACCCCGGCATCGATCCATCGGGCCGCTACGCCAATCAGCTCATCTGCCGCGGTGTCGCTTCGTGGCGCGATCCGGATGCGGCCGCCGGCGCGCCGTGCGAGAGCCGGATCTTTTCCGCGACGAACGACGGCCGGCTGCTTGCGCTGGATGCGGCTTCCGGGCGGCCGTGCCCGGGCTTTGGCGACGCCGGGACGGTCGAGCTGAAGGGAGGCCGACTGGGGAGCGAGCAGTGGCTCGGCGAGTACCAGGTCACCTCTGCGCCGACGGTGGTACACGACCTCGTCGTCGTGGGCTCGGCCGTCTCGGACAACCAGCGCACCGACGCCCCGAGCGGGGTAATCCGCGCCTTCGATGCCCGAAGCGGCGCGCTTCGCTGGGCGTGGGATCTCGCGCCGCCGGGCCATCCCCGCCCGAGCGACGGTTCCTATGTTCCCGGTACGCCGAACGTCTGGGCGCCGATCTCGGCCGACGCCGACCGCGATCTGGTCTTCGTTCCGACCGGCAATCCGGCGCCCGACTACTACCGCGGGGCGGCGTCGCTCGACTACTACGGCTCGTCGGTGGTGGCGCTGCGAGCCTCGACCGGCGAGGTGCGCTGGCGCTTCCAGACCGTGCATCACGACCTCTGGGACTACGACGTTCCGGCGCAGCCTACGCTGGTCGACCTGCGTCGCGACGCCGGAATGGAGCCGGCGGTGATCCAGGCCACCAAGATGGGCCACGTGTTCGTGCTCCATCGCGAGACCGGAGCGCCGCTGTTCCCCGTCGAGGAGCGACCCGTTCCGCAGGACGGTGCTCCCGGCGAAGCGCTCTCGGCGACGCAGCCTTTCCCGGTCAAGCCGCCGCCGCTGGTCCCGAGCGTGCTGCGGCCGGAGGACGCGTGGGGATTCACGCCATGGGATCGCGGTGCCTGTCGCGAGCGCATCGCGAGCCTTCGCTCCGACGGGATCTTCACGCCGCCGACGCTGCAGGGCTCGGTCATGTTCCCCGGCAACGCCGGGGGATCGAACTGGGGAGGGGTCGCAGTCGACCCCGAGCGCCAGGTCCTCGTTGCGAACGTGATGAGTTTCGCCTGGGTGGTGCGACTCATTCCACGCGCTGACTTCCCCGGAACCAAGGAGCGGAACCCTGGGAAGGAGATCTCGCCGCAGACGGGCACCCCCTACGGGATGTTGCGCGAGACGCTCTTCTCGCCCCTCGGTATGCCCTGCAATGCGCCGCCCTGGGGCGAGCTGCTCGCCATCGATCTCGCGACCGGCGACGTGCGCTGGCGTGTTCGCCTCGGAACGATCCGTGACATTGCGCCGCTCCCGATCCCCTGGAAGGCGGGCGTTCCGAACCTCGGCGGTCCCCTCGTGACGGCGAGCGGTCTCGTCTTCATCGGCGCCGCCGTCGACAATTACCTGCGGGCCTTCGACATCGCTGACGGCGCCGAGCTGTGGCGGGCGCGACTGCCCGCGGGTCCGCAGGCGACACCGATGACGTACCGCTTGCGCCCGGGTGGCCGCCAGTTCATCGTGATCGCAGCGGGTGGTCACGCGCGTGGGCACAGCACCCTCGGCGATCACCTGATCGCGTTCGCGCTGCGCTGAGGGGATCCGGCTTCGATTCCGCGCACTGCGAGCGCGAGCAGCCGGCAAGCCTGCCGCGCGCGCCCGGGCGGATCATCGAGCCCGACCTCGGTACCGCGGGGGCTCAGCCCCCCTGCGCCGCTGGGGCGGCGCTTCCAGCGAGCTCCTTCCGCATGCGTTTCACCGCCTCCTTGCGGACCGCGAGGTCCTCGATCTCGTAGCCACGCCGGGGCTCGATGCGCGTCGCGTCCTCGACGAGGCGAAGGCCTTCGTCGCGCCGGTCGGGGTCGAGATCGAGGATCGTGAGGCCGAGAAGGAACGGGTTCCCGGGGTGCTGCGGGTACTCGCGCAGCGCTTGCTCTGCGAGTGGCATCGCCTTCTTGCGGTCGACGAAGCCCGAGAGCAGGGGGATCTTCGGAAGCTCGGCATGGAGGCGCGAGAGGAGGCGCAGCGGACCGCCCTCCTCGAGCGCTGCATCGAGGGCGACGGCGCGCTCGGTCTCGTCGTGGAGCCGGTTGGCGACGCCCGCGCGGACGGCTTGCAGGAGGCCGGCGACCCGGCTCCACGCACCGAGATTCACGGCAGACCAGAAGTAGAAGCGGGCCGCGTGGGCGTGGTCGGACTCGGGAAGCCGCGACCGCAGATCCTCGGGCGCCGATCGGTCGAGCGCTTCGCGGCCTCCCGCGCGTGCAGCGATCACGTCGGCCGCGCGCTCCGAGACCTCGCGCCCGCGCTCGTAGCGTGCGCGCGCAGCGTCTCGCGTCGGCTCGGCGAAGTCTCCGGCGAACCACAGGGCGCGTAGCAGCTTCCAATACGGCTCGAGGCTCGCGGGATCCTCGACGATCGCCTGCTCGTAGGCGGCAATCGCCTCGCGGATCGGTCCAGGCTCGGCGCGGCCGTCGCGCTGGCCTTCGGCCCGGCGCGCCCACGCGGCGTCTCCGGTTGCCAGCGCAGAGGCGTAGGCGGCCGCCGGGACCGCCGCGACGAGGGCGGCGACGAGCACCGCGACCGCGAGAATCCGGCCTGA
Source organism: uncultured delta proteobacterium (assembly GCA_963710635.1). Classification (GTDB taxonomy): domain Bacteria; phylum Myxococcota_A; class UBA9160; order UBA9160; family UBA9160; genus MYXO. The sequence continues at coordinate 1,639,746 of CAVQAY010000004.1, read as the reverse complement.
GGGCAGGGGGCTCGGTCGACGGTCCATCCGGGAACCTCTCCGGTGCAGTGGATCTGCTCACGAGGTTATCTCGCGGCCGCGGGCGGCCCATGCGAGCGGGCCGCCCCCCTAGCCGCGGTAGCCGCGAGGATGTGCCTGCATCCAGCGCCACGCCGAGGCGATGATCGGCTCGGGCTCGCGGTGCTTCGCCTCCCAGCCGAGCAGCCGCTTCGCGCGGGAAGGGTCTGCGAACAGCGAGATCGCGTCTCCCGCGCGGCGTTCGCCGTAGCGGACCGGAACCTTCCGGCCCGTCACGCGCTCGGCGGCGGCGAGGATCTCGCGGACCGAGAAGCCTCGCCCGGTGCCGAGGTTGCAGAAGAGGCCCTGTCCGGCGCCGAGCTTCGTCATCGCGGCGATGTGGGCGTCGGCGAGATCGTCGACGTGGATGTAATCGCGCACGTTGGTGCCGTCGGGAGTCGGATAGTCGGTTCCGAAGACCACCAGCTCGCCGCGGAGCCCGAGGATCGCCTGCAGTAGCGACGGGATGAGGTGTGTCTCGGGGTCGTGATCCTCGCCGAGGCTGCCGTCCAGGGCGCAGCCGCAGGCGTTGAAGTAGCGCAGCGACGCAAAGCAGAACGCGGGGTCCGATGCCAGGTGATCGCGCAGAATCTGCTCGACCATGAGCTTGCTCCAGCCATACGGCGAGACCGGCCGCTGGGGAGCCTCTTCGGTGATGGGGACGGTCTCGGGGTCGCCGTAGGTGGCGCAGGTACTGCTGAAGACGAACCGCTGGACGCCTGCCTCCTGCATCGACCGCAGTACGCCGATGGTGGTGGCTACGTTGTTGTCGTAGTAGAGGAGCGGAGACGAGGTGCTCTCCCCCACGTAGGCATAGGCAGCGAAGTGCATGACCGTGTCGATCCGGTGCTCGCGAAGGGCGGCGAGGAGCGCGGCGCGGTCGCCGAGGGGCCGCGCCACGAGGGGTAGCCCGAGGATCGACGCCACCTCGCGGTGGCCGCGCGAGAGGTCGTCGTAGAGAACGACCTGGTGGCCGGATTCGGCGAGACGCTTGGCGGTGTGCGACCCGATGTAGCCGGCGCCGCCCGCGACGAGGACGCGCACGGCTCAGATCTCGAAGGGCTTGAGGTTGCGCGCGAGCCGCTCGGCCGGAGGCTCGAGGTCCGGCTCGAAGGCCAGCCCCGTGATGCGCTCGTAGGCCTCGATGTAGCGCCGCGTCGCCTCGCAGCGGATCTCGTCCGGAATCGCCGGGATGGGCCCGTCTCCGCGGTAGCCCTGGTCGACCAGCCAGCGGCGGACGTATTCCTTGTCGAGGGCCGCCGGGTTCTCTCCCGCGCGAAGCGCCCGCTCGAAGCTCTCGCGCAGCCAGTAGCGCGACGAATCGGGCGTGTGGATCTCGTCGATCACCAGGATCTCGCCGTGTTCGTCGAGGCCGAGTTCGTACTTGGTGTCGGCCAGGACGAGCCCCCGATGCTCCGCCCAGCGCCTGCCCTCGGCGAAGAGCTGGTGGGCGACGTGCGCGGCGCGGTCGAAGGTATCCTCGTCGAGGATTCCCTGCGCGAGGATCTCGGCACGCGAGATCAGCTCGTCGTGCTGTCCCTTCTCGGCCTTGGTGGTGGGCGTGAGCAGGGGCTCCGGGAGCGCCTCGTGCTGGCGAAGACCGTCGGGAAGGGGGTGGCCGCAGTAGACGCGCTCTCCGCGCGAATAGGTGGTCCAGATCGAGGTCGAGGTCACGCCGGTGAGGTGCGCGCGCATCACGAACTCGATGGGCAGCGTCCGGCACTCGCGCACCACCGACGCGTTCGGGTCGGGGACGGCGATCAAATGGTTCGACGCCACGTGCCGTGTCTTCTCGAACCAGAACGCGGCTACCTGATTGAGCACCTGTCCCTTGAAAGGGAGGGTTCCGACGACGACGTCGAAGCAGCTGACGCGGTCGGTCACGACGATTACCCGGCGTCCCGCCGCGACATAGCTGTCGCGCACCTTGCCTTCGTGGCGTTCGCCGAAGCCGGCGAGATCGGTCCGTTCGAGGGTCCGCCCGCAGGCGGCGACGAGGATGCCGTCATCGATTCCCATGCGTCGTCTCCTGGCGCTGGAGTGAGGCGCGTGCCAACGGTACCATCTGCAGTCCCGCCGACGACCCCCGTTCTGCCGCAGGCGAGCCGCCCGAGCGCGTCACCGCTGCCAGAGGATCTGCGGCGCCTCCAGGGGAACGATCACGTCGCTGCCGTTGGGAACCGCCCGAAGGGTATAGTCGCCGAGAGGACGGTCGCTCTTCACCTCGCCTTCGTACCAGAATGCGTTCTGTCGGCCGGGAAGGGCGGCGCCGCGCTCGAGCGCATGTCGCTCGGGCCCGGAGCCGTCCTGCGGGTCAGCGTAGGCCTCGATGCAAACGTCCTTCGGGTCGAGGTCGCCGAGGAAGACCTCGACCTGGAACCGGTGAACGCCCGTGCCGCCCCGCGTGCGAAGGGCGCCGAAGCGGACCGACGGCCAGCCGCGGGCGATCCTCTCGCAGAACGCGCGGGCAGCAGCGCCCCGTGCGCCCTTCTGCGCCGAACGGGAACGCCAGGCGCGGGCGGCAGGCAGGTAGTAGCGCTCGGTGTACTCGCGGACCGTCCGCTGGCTCGAGAAGCGCGGGGTCAGCTCGGTCATGCTGCGCCGCTGCATCTGGATCCAGCGGCTTGGGATGCCCTTCGCGTCGCGGTCGTAGAAGGCCGGGGCGACGTCCTGTTCGAGGATCCGGTAGAGCGTTTCGGCCTCGGCGGCGTCCCAGGCGGGATCCTCTCCGTGCTCTGCACCGTCGCCGATCGCCCAGCCCACGGCGGGCGCGTAGGCCTCGGCCCACCATCCGTCGAGCTCCGAGAGGTTCAGCCCTCCGTTCACCAGCACCTTCATGCCGCTGGTGCCGCTGGCCTCGAAAGGACGCCTGGGCGTGTTGATCCAGACATCGACGCCCTGCACCAGGTGTTCGGCAAGCGCCATGTCGTAGTCGGCGAGGAAGACGCAGCGGTCGCGCACGTCGTCGCGCTGGGCGAAGCGGACCCACTCGCGGATCATCGCCTTCCCGGGTACGTCAGCGGGGTGCGCCTTGCCGGCGATCACGAGCTGAACGGGGCGCTCGCTGTGGGCGAGGATCCTCGCCAGCCGGTCGGGGTCGCGGAGGAGCAGATTCGGGCGCTTGTAGGTGGCGAAGCGGCGGGCGAAACCGAGGGTGAGCCTGTCGGGATCGAAGAGCTGCTCGAGGTCGCAGCGCTGGGAGGCCGCGGCGTACTGCTGGGCGACCTGCCGCGCGAATCGGCGCCGGACGAAGCGCACCAGCTCCTTGCGATTCTCGGTGCGCATGTGCCAGATCTTCTCGTCGGAGACACAGTCGAGGTCGGCTTCCGCATCACCGGCGCAGTGCTCGAAGACGTCGGGGCGGCACGATCCGAGCCACACCGCCTCGGCCGCTCCCGACACCCAGGAGCGCTGGTGGACGCCGTTCGTGACATGGCCGATGGGCACCTCTGCCAGGGGCCAGCGGGGAAAGAGCGACTGGAAGAGCTCACGGCTCACGGCGCCGTGGAGTCGGCTCACGCCGTTCACTGCGCCGCTGCCGCGGATCGCGAGCAGCGCCATGTTGAGCGGCTCGGCGGCGTCCTGTGGGCGGCTTCTGCCGAGGGCGAGCAGGCGCTCGACGTCGATGCCGAGCTGGTCGCGAGCGTAGGTGCCGAGGGTTCGCGCCACCAAGCGCGGGTCGAAGCGATCGAAGCCCGCCGCCACCGGCGTATGCGTCGTGAAGACGTTGCCGACCCGGGTCGTCGTGAGAGCGGTCTCGAAGTCGGTCCCGGTGTCTTCCATGAAGGAGCGCGCGCGTTCGAGGACGGCGAACGCCGCGTGCCCTTCGTTCAGGTGGCAGACCTTGGGATCCATCCCGATCCGGCGCAGGAGTCGCCAGCCGCCGATCCCGAGGACGATCTCCTGCTCGAGGCGCAGGCGCGAATCTCCCCCGTACAGCTCGCTCGTGATTCCCCGGTCTGCGGGAGCGTTGGCCGGGTCGTTGCTGTCGAGGAGCAGCAGCCGCACGCGCCCGACGCGAACTTCCCAGGCACGCAGGAAGAACCGCCGCCCGCCGGAGTCGAGCTCGATCCGGACCCACTCGCCCGCATCGTCACGGAGCGGGATCACCGGAAGCTGGGCGGGATCGTTGTAGGGATAGAACTCCTGCTGACCGCCCTCGGCATCGAGCACCTGCCGGAAGTAGCCCTGCTGGTAGAGGAGGCCGACCCCTACGACGGGTACGCCCAGGTCGCTGGCGCTCTTGAGCTGATCGCCGGCGACGTTGCCGAGCCCGCCGGAGTAGATCGGGAGCGCGTCGGAGAGGCCGAACTCCAGGCTGAGGTACGCGACGGCACCGAGGTCCTCCCGAGCGTGGGTCCTCTGGAACCAGCCCGGCGCAGCGAGCTCGGCTTGATAGGCGCGCATGGCTTCCTGGATGCGACGCAGCCTCTCGGGATCGCGCGCCACCTGCTCGAGGATCGTGCGCGGGACGATCTGGAGCAGGAGCCACGGATTGTGGGTCGCATGCCAGAGGTCTGGATCGAGCTGGCTCCATCCGGCGCTCGGCCCCGGCCGGCCTCCGATCAGCAGGTCGAGGGCGAGCTCGGGAAGCTCCTCGAGGCCCTCGGGGACTTCGGGAAGCAGGTAGGGTAGGGCGGGGATCGGCTTGGCCATCGGGCGTTCCGCCTCCTCGGGTTACTCCGCGAGCGCCCGCGCGACGAGCGACTGCGCCTCGTCCTGGATCCGCCGGAGGTGCTCGCGATCGCGGAAGCTCTCCGCATAGATCTTGTAGACGTTCTCGGTGCCCGACGGGCGCGCTGCGAACCACCCGCTGGCCGTCACCACCTTGAGCCCGCCGAAGGCAGCGCCGTTGCCCGGAGCCTGGGTGAGGGTCGCTTCGATCTTCTCTCCGGCCAGCTCGCGGGCGGTGACGGACTCGGGAGACAGGCGCGAGAAACGCGCCTTCTGCTCCGGCGTCGCCGGGGCATCGATCCGCTCGTAGACCGGATCGCCGAGTTCCTGTGCGAGAGCGTGGTAGAGCTCACCCGGGTCGCGGCCCGTCCGCGCGGTGATCTCGCACGCGAGGAGGTCGAGGAGGATCCCGTCCTTGTCCGTCGTCCAGACGGTGCCGTCGCGCCGCAGGAACGACGCGCCCGCGCTCTCCTCTCCGCCGAAGCCGAGGCTGCCGTCGAGGAGGCCCTCGACGAACCACTTGAAGCCCACGGGTACCTCGACGAGGCGGCGGCCGAGACGAGCAGCGACCCGGTCGAGGATTGCGCTTGAGACCAGCGTCTTGCCGACGGCGGCGTCGGGCCGCCATCCCGGGCGGTGGCGAAAGAGGTAGTCGATGGCGACGGCGAGGAAATGGTTTGGAGGGAGCAGCCCCGCGGTTCGCGTCACGATGCCGTGGCGGTCGTGGTCGGTGTCGTTGGCGAACGCCACGTCGAAGCGCTCGCGAAGCTCGACGAGCCCGGCCATCGCGAAGGGCGACGAGCAATCCATCCGGATCTTCCCGTCCCAGTCGACCCGCATGAACGAAAAGGTCGGGTCGACGACGTCGCTCACGACCTCGACGGCGAACCCCCAGCGCTCGGCGATGGGCTGCCAGTAGGCGACGCCGGCGCCTCCGAGCGGGTCGGCGCCGATCCGGAGCTTCGCGCCGCGGATGACGTCCATGTCGATGGCGGCGCCGAGGTCGGACACGTACGCCGAGACGAAGTCGTGACGCCGGGTGGTGTCGCAGCGCAGCGCTCGTTCGTAGGGGATCCGGGGAACCACGCGATGCGCGTCGGCGAGCAGCTCGTTGGCGCGCCGTTCGATCCAGCCGGTGACGGCCGTGTCGGCCGGGCCGCCGCTGGGCGGGTTGTACTTGAAGCCGCCGTCCTCGGGAGGGTTGTGGGAAGGCGTCACGACGATGCCGTCGGCGAGTCCCTTCGCCCGTCCGCGGTTGTGGCAGAGGATTGCGTGGGAGATCGCAGGCGTCGGGGTGTAGCCGTCCCGCGAATCGATCCACACCTCGACCGCGTGGCCGGCGAGCACCTCGAGGGCCGTCACCCGCGCGGGCTCCGAGAGGGCGTGGGTGTCGATGCCGAGGAAGAGTGGGCCGCTGATCCCGTTCGCCGCGCGGTACTCGCAGATGGCCTTGGTCACGGAGAGGATGTGGGCCTCGTTGAAGGCGCACTGGAGCGACGAGCCGCGGTGCCCCGAAGTGCCGAAGGCGACCCGCTGCTCGCGGATCGCCGGGTCGGGCCGCCCTGCATAGTAGGCCGTCACGAGACGCGGGACGTTCACCAGGAGGCTTCGCGGCGGGGGCTTCCCGGCGAGGGGGCTCTGCGTCACGCGAAGGTCCGGCTCGGTCTCCCGGCGCGGGAGCCCGCGGTCGCTCGGCAGCTCGGGCGATCTCGCTCGGGCACCTTCGTCCTCCGTTGTGGCATCCTCGGAATCGAGAATAGCCGCGGAGCAGCGCCGCGCGAGAGGAGATTCGGTACGTGACGACGGTTGCGACGATCGCGGAGAAGTACCCGGACCGGACGGCCCTCATCTACGGACACGGAGAGCACGTCGTTTCCTACGGCGAGCTGGAACGGCGCTCGCGACGGATCGGGCACGCCCTGCGGCGGATCGGGCTCGAGCCGGGAGACTGTGTGGCGGTCTACCTGGCCAACGACGACGCATTCTTCGACCTGTACTGGGCGTGCCACCGGGTGGGGCTCTACTTCACACCCGTCAACTGGCACCTGCAGCGCGGCGAGATCGAGTACATCGTCGACAACTGCGATGCGAAGGTGCTGGTGGCCCACGCGCGCTTCGCCGACGTGGCCGCCTCGGTGCTGGAGTCGGTCCCGAGAGGAATCCAGGGCCTCTCGGTCGGCGGCGAGATCCCCGGGTTCGTCCCGCTCGAGGACCTGATCGCCGGCGTCCCCGACGATCTCGCCCTCGAAGACCAGCTCGAGGGAGCGATCATGCTCTACTCGTCGGGAACCACGGGTCGTCCGAAGGGGGTGCGGCGCCCGTTCACGGGCCGACCCGCCGGCGACACCCTGGTGTCGCTGCTCAGCACGGGGCTCCTCCACCTGTTCGGCATCACGGACCAGGACCGGTACCTCACGCCGGCGCCGCTCTACCACGCCGCTCCGCTGCTGTTCACCTCGGCGCAGATGCGGCTGGGATCGACCTCGGTGGTGATGCGGCGCTTCGACGCAGAGGAGGCGCTCCGGCTGATCCAGGACTATCGGATCACCGCGTCCCAGTGGGTGCCGACGCACTTCCGGCGCCTGCTGCAGGTGCCCGAGGAGGCTCGCAGGCGCTACGACGTCTCGAGCCTGCGCGTGGCGATCCACGCGGCGGCCCCGTGCCCGATCCCGCTGAAGGAGGCGATGATCGATTGGTGGGGAGACGCCATCGTCGAGTACTACGGCGGCACCGAAGGCGGAGGGACGCTCATCCGCGCAAAGGACTGGCTCACCCACAAGGGCTCCGTCGGCCGGCACTGGACGAACGGCCGCGTCCACATCCTCGACGACGAGGGCCGCGAGATCGACGAGCCGCGCCGCGAAGGCGCCGTGTACTTCGAGGCGCCTCCCGAGGCGGGAGCGCGGTTCAAGTATCACAAGGACGACGAGAAGACGGCGAAGACCTACCGCGGCGATCTCTTCACCATCGGCGACATCGGCTACCTCGACGAGGACGGGTTCCTGTATCTCACCGATCGGCAGTCGAACATGATCATCTCGGGCGGGGTCAACATCTATCCCCAGGAGACGGAGAATCATCTCGTCATGCATCCGAAGGTCCATGACGTGGCGGTGATCGGCGTTCCCGACGAGGTGATGGGCGAGGCGGTGAAGGCGGTGGTCGTCCCGGCTGCCGGCACGGCTGCGGGACCTGAGCTCGAGCGGGAGCTGATCGAGTTCTGCCGTGCCGGGATCGCACACTACAAGTGCCCAGTGACGATCGATTTCGTCGACACGCTGCCGCGGACCGAGACCGGCAAGATGGCCAAGCGGCTGCTGCGCGACCGGTACTGGCAGGGCCACGACAGCCGCTTGGTCTGACGTCGCGCTGGTGTCGGAGGTGGCGGCGTGGTATACGCCGTCGCATCCCCCCACCGATTGCACCTCGCGTTCCCAGGACCGTGAGGTCGGGGGGAGGCCCATGAAGCCCGCCGCCGATGAACCGAAACGCCCCCGGCGGCCGGCGCCGGGGCGCGCCGACACCGCGCAGCGTAGACTGATCGTCATCGCGGGGCCGGCGCTCCGGGAACGGATCGAGGCTGCGGTGGCCGGCATCCCGTCGCAGCGGCGTCCCGTCGTGACCGCCGTCGCGGCCGAAGGAGGCATCGTCCCGGCGGGAGCCCAGGCGGTGCTGCTCGGCGCCGAGGGGCCGCTCGGCGACGTCCTCGACGCGGTTCGCGCGGCGCGCCGCGCCGCGCCCGAGCTGCCCCTCGTGGTGCTGATGACGGAGGGAGGGGACGATCCGGGGCGGGCGGCCCTCCTGGTCGGCGCCCACGAAACCCTTGTCCTGTCAGGCTGTTGCCCGGAAACCCTCGAGCGGAGCCTTCGCATCGCCGCCGAGCGGCACGCGCTCCAGCGCAGGCTCGGCGCGGAGCCCGCGTTCGTGGCCGATCTGCGCGAGCGGACCCGGCGCGAGCGGCTCGTCTTCCTCGGGCGCCTCGCGGCGAGCCTCGGTCACGAGATCGGCAACCCCCTCTCTTACGTCGTCACCAACCTCGGGTACCTGCGCGAGCGGCTCGGCGAGCTCGGCGAGCGCGCGGCGGTGGAATCCGCCGCCGAGCTTGCAGCCGACGTCGCGGAGGCCCGGAGCGCGGCGGCCGACGCCCTCGAAGGGGCCGAGCGCGTGACGGCGATCGTTCGGGACGTACGCACCCTGTCTCGGGGCGAGAGCCGCGAGGTCGGGGCCGTACGCCTTCACGACGTGCTCGAGTCGGCGCTTCGCATCGTTCGCGGTCGTCTCGTCGACGTGGCGCAGTTGGCGCTCACCCTGGAGGACGTTCCCCTCGTCCGCGCGAGCGACACTGCGCTCCTCCAGGTGTTCGTGAACCTGCTGGCGAATGCGGCCGATGCCTGCGCCGAGATGCCCGGGCAGCGTCACGAGGTGAGCGTGCGCAGCTTCACCGGCGCCGACGGCCGCGTCGTGGTCGAAATCCGCGACACCGGGCCCGGACTTTCCCGCGCGGTCCTTTCGCGCGTGTTCGAGCCGTTCTTCACCACCAAGACGTCCGGAAGCGGCCTTGGTCTTGCCATCAGCGCGGCGATCATGGAGAGCTTCGGCGGGAGCCTTACCCTCGATGCGGCGGGCGCCTGCGGAGCGCTCGCCCGGGTCGTGCTCTCCCCCGCCCGCGCCACGAGCCTCCGGGTTGGCGCGGGCGCATCTGCGCGGCGGCCGCGCCGAGGGTCGGCCGCGAAGGGCGCGCTACCCTCGGTGCCTGATCCTCCTTGACCGAGGGAGACCGCGTGATGTCGAGCGACCATCCTGCCAGTCCGGCGGCGCCTTCCAGCACGTTCGCCCACCGGATCCACCAGAGCGAAGCGCTCTTCGCAGCGCTCGTCGTACTCTCGGGGGTCGGGATCGGCGTCACGAGCTTCTCTCCGCAATACGGTTTCTATTTCTGGATGGCGATGGTGCCGCTCTTCGGCGGCGCATCGGCGATCCTTGCCGTCGGCCGCGAGCGGCCGGGAGGGGAGACCTCGGCGGCGATCCTGCGCATGCAGGTCCTCCACTGGCTCGGGGCGTTCGCCGCCCTCTGGCTGATCTTCCTGCTCCAGCGGGCAGGGCAGCTCGGCTACGACGCGCTCGGGCTCGTAGCGCTCGCGACGCTCGCTCTCTCGACGTTCCTGGCGGGGGTGCATGGCGACTGGCGGCTGTGTGGCGTCGGAGTGCTCCTCGGCGGCATCGTCGTCGTCGGCTCCTACGTACAGCAGCTCGCGTGGGTGCTGCTGGTGCCTGGAGCGGCCCTGGCGGCCTTCGCCGGCACCGCGTGGCTGCGGCGGCGAGGCGCGCAGCCCTCGGTCAGCTCGGCGCCGTGACCGCGGCCCGTTCGCCCGCGGGCTTCCATGTGGAGAGCAGCGAGCGAAGCCCCTCGGGAGTGTTGCAGGCGGGGTTCTCCAGCACGCGCTCGGTGAGGAAGCGCAGCGCTTCGCCGACGACGCGGCCGGGCCGGCAGCCGAGAGCCTCCATCACCGCCTGACCATCGAGCGCGAGGTCGAGGCGGTGCAGCGCGAGGGTGCCTGCGGCGCGGATGCGCGCCAGCGAGGCCTCGAGGTCGTCGAGATTCGACCGAACGTCCATGGCAGAGTCCGCAGGATCGGAGTCCTGCGACGCGAGCTCGGCGCGCCGTAGCGCGATCAGCGCGGCGACGTTCTCCTCTCCGGCGCGCTGCAGGAGGCGGCGGACGGAGACCTCGCTCCTCGCCTCCACGACGGCCTCCACCGGATGCAGGCGCAGCAGCAGGAGCACCCGCTGGGCGAGGCGCTTCGGAAACCGGAGTCCGGCGAGGACCTTCTCGGCGCGGGTGCCGCGGAGCCACGCCGCGAGCCGAAGGGCGGGATCGCCCGGCAGCGCCGAGACGACGGATGGCGCGTCGGGGCGAACGCCCGGCGCGAGGCGCCCGGCAAGTCCGGTGCTCGCGAGCAGCGCGAGGCCGTCGCCGGCACGCGCCCCGTTCAGCAGCTCTTCCAGCTCGGCGCGGATCCGCTCGCGTGCAACGCCGCCGAGCGCATCGCTCGCTGCCGGGAGGGCGGCGCGCAGGGCGGCGTCGGCGACGAGGCCGAGCGTCGCAACGAGCCGCGCCGCTCGCAGCGCACGCAGCGGATCCTCGGCGAGGCGATCGCTGGCGGCTCCGACCGCCCGCAGCCGGCCCTCGGCGAGGTCCGTTCGTCCGCCCCACGGATCGAAGAGGATCGCCCGTCACCGGATCGGCGGCGATCGCGTCGACGGTGAAGTCGCGATGGGCGAGATCCTCGTCGAGGGATCCTCCAGCGCGATAGGTCGTGACGTCGACGGGGCCCGCCTGCGTCGGAACCGTCACCGTACCGTGTCGGAGGCCGGTCGGGATGGCCCGCGGGAAGAGTGCGAGAACGACCTCGGGCGCTGCGGACGTGGCGAGGTCGAAGTCGCGGACGTCGGTGCCACGCAGTGCGTCTCGGACGCAGCCACCCACCAGGAAGGCCTCGTGGCCTGCCGCGCGCAGCCGGAGGACGAGTGCCGTCACGGCGGGCGGCAGCGCGCGCAGCCGCTCGGAGACGTCGGAGAACGGGCATCGTCGCGAGTGTACCGGGGGCGGCCGGCGAGTGCGGCCCGCGAAGGTTCGCGGTACAAGCCTGCCCATGGGTGCGTTCCGTTTCCGGGCGCCGGGAGCCCGGCTGACGCTGGCCGAGCTCCTGGCCCGTGCCGTGCCGCGCGCGGCCGCAGCCTCGCTCGTTCGCGAGATCCGTGGCGGAAGCGTTCGCGTCGCCGGCCGGGTCGAGCGCGATCCCGCCTGCGTCGTCGACCCGGGAGCGCGTGTCGCGGCGGAGCTGCCGGAGGCCGCCGGCAAGACGGCTGCGCCGCGGCTCCGGCTGCGGGGCGCCGACTTCGCGGTTCTCGAGAGCGCGCCGGGAGGAGACGCTCCCGATGCGGCGCTCGCCGATGCGGGAGACGCGCCGCTCCTGCCGGTGTTCGCCGGCGACGGCGACGCCCGCTCCTTGTGGCTCGTGGCGCTGGGCGAGGCCGCGCGGGATCGGCTCGCCGCCTCGTTGCAACGGAGCGGCGCTCGCGAAGCGCGAGCACTGATCGAGGCGCCGCCGTGGCGGCGGGGCGCGCTCGAGGTAGGCGGCGGTCCTGTGCTCGGCTTCGAAGTGATCGCCGAACACGAAGGGGTGGCGGAGGTGTCGCTGCAGACAGGGACGCTGGCGCCTCACGCCGTCCGCGAGACCCTCGCCCGCGCGGGAGCCGCGGTCCTCGGCGACGCGCGCTTCGGAGGGCGCCTCGTCGCCGGAGGGCTTCGCCTGTGGAGCGCTCGGCTCCGGATCCCGGAGGAGGGGATCGACGTCTCGTGCGAGGCGCCCGGCGACGCGTGGCCCTGCGGTGAGCCGGTCTTCGCGCCGGAGGCGGTGCGTCGCGGTGCAGCGCCGGAGGGCGGAGTGCTCTGCGTCTCTCGTGCAACCCTGCGCGCGCTCGCGCGCGGCCACCCGTGGATCCTGACCGACACCGAGACGGGGGATGCCGGAGCCTTTCGTCCGGGTGCGCTCGTCGAGCTCCGCGGGCCCGGCGCCCAGCCCGGCGGCCTCGCGCGCATCGAGGGCGACGGCCCCATTGCGGCGCGCCTCTGGTCGCGGGGAGCCGGAGACGGTGGCAGCGTCGAGGCCCGCGTCGTGGCGGCGCTCGCGCGGCGCCGCGGGCTCATCGACAACGCGGCCGCTTCCGACGGCACCGATGCGTTCCGGCTCGTCCACGGAGAGGCCGACTCGCTTCCGGGCCTCGCGATCGACCGGCTCGGCCCGTGCCTGCGGGTACTGGTCACCGGGCGTGCGGCGTTGCACACCACCGGGCGCGCCATCGACGCCGTCGTCCGAGCGCTCGCGGGCGCCCTCGGCGCGGATCCTCCGGTGGTCGAAGTCGTCCATCTGCGCGAGCGCCCGGCCGGCGTACTCGAATGTACGCGCCTGTCTCGTGGGAGCCTCGACGGAGATACGCCGGCAGCGCGCGGGAGCCTCATCGTTCGCGAGCGAGGCTTGCTCTTCGACGTAGACCTCGGTCTCGAGGATCCGACCCGCCCGGCGCCGGGGGTCGGTCTCTTCCTCGACCAGCGCGAGAACCGCGAGCGAGTCGCCGCCCGTGCAGCGGGAGGGCGCTGGCTGAACCTCTTCGCCCACACGGGTGCCTTCACCGCGGCGCTCCTCCGGGCGGGAGCGAAGGAGGTGGTGAGCGTCGACCTCTCCGCCGCGTGGCTCCGCTGTCTCGACGCGACACTCGCCCGCAACGGCCTCGACGCGACCCGGCACCGCGCGGTCCGGGGCGACAGCCGCCGCTTCTTCGAGCGCCTCCCCGGCGGAGGAGCGCTTCGACGGCATCGTCCTCGATCCGCCCACCGCGGCCGCGGCCGGGCGGCGGTTCTGGTCGGTGCGCCGCGACCTCGAGCCGCTGGTGGGGCGCGCGCTCCTGCATCTCGCGCCGGGAGGCTGCCTCCTGGTGTGCCGGAACGATCGCTCGGGAGACCGGGCGCTGGCGCCGCTGGTCCGGCGTGCAGCGTCGGGGGCGGGGATCGCCTTGGAAGCCGTCCTCCCCGCCCCGCCGGGCCCCGACTTCCCCTCCCTCCCGGGCTTTCCGGAGGGAGATCCCTTCGAGGGGATCCTGGCCATCGCGGGAGGGGAACGCCGCCAGGGGGGCTAGGGTCTTCGACGAGTCGGAGGCCGCTCGTTCTTTCCGGGCGGTTGCTGCGGATCCTGCCGGCTGGCCGTCCGGGCGGCTGCCGTTCCTGACACCTGCAGGGCCGCCGCATGCACTCACCCATGGGACGTTGGCGCAGTGGGGCGGCCCGCAGGGTCCGTGCCGGAGGTGAATCCGATGGGCATGAGGGGCAGGTCGGGTCCGATGGGGAATGCGTTCGAGGCCGTCAAGGCCCTGGGGCACGCCCTCGGCGCGCTGGCCCTCGGCCTGCTGCTGGTGGCGGCCGGGCCTGCACGGCGCGCTCACCATCGCCGATACCAATCCGCTCTTCTTCATCGGGGGCGGCGCCTTCGGCTTCAGCGCGTCTGCTGTTGCGGCGGCGGGCCTCACCGTCGCAGACACGGCGACGCCGGCCGACGACATCCTCACCGCGGGCAACGCGATCTTCAGTCCGATGCTCTCGATCGGCCAGGTGCTGGGGCCCGTGCACCAGAACCCGCAGGCCAGCTATGCCAGCCCGGCCGCCGGCTGTCAGCTCGGCGATGTCTGCCAGACGCCGGGAAATCCCTTCATCGCGGACTCCACCTGGACCGTCACCAACGACGCGGGCCGTGATCTCGAGGATGTGTACCTGGTGTTCACCCGCGTCTCGCTGTCCGGCGGATACCCGGACATCGCCGTCGCGGTGGACGGAAACCTGATCGAGATCCTCGAGTACACGGCGGGCGACACCTCCTACTGGTTCGCGATGGTGTCCCTCGGTGCGCTCGGCGACGGCGTCGTCGACTCGGACACCGAGAGCCCCCAGTCGACGCACTTCACCATGCGCTATATCGTCGGCGGCGACATGCCGTTCTCGGGTAGCGAACAGGTGATGCCGCCGATCGGTGTCTTCGGGATCGAGCGCGGGGGGCCGGTGATCCCCGAGCCCAGCACCGCGCTCCTCCTGGCATCGGGCCTCTTCGCGCTCGCGATGGCACAACGGTCGCGCGTTTGAGCCCGGGCGCCGCGAGGCGCTCCCCCCGGCGCTCACGTCCTGCGACCCTCTTCGCGGTGGCTCTCCTGCTCGGCGCAGGGGTCGCCGCCGCAACCGACGATGCGAGACGCGAGGCCGTCGCGCTGGTCGAGGCGCGCCGCTGCGAGCTGGCGCTCCCGCTTCTCGAGAAGGCACGGCGCAGCGATCCGGGAGACGCGCGGCTGCCGCTCCTCGCGGCCCAGTGCGAGATCCGTCTCCGGCGGTATCCCGAGGCGCTCGCGTCGATCGCCGAGGTGAAGCGGCTCGACCCGCAGCTCCCGGGTGCCGATCTCCTGCGTGGGATCGCGCTGTACCACACGGGCGATCTCGCAGCGGCGGAGGGGGCCTTCGAGGCGGCGCGCGCGACCAGCCCCGGCCGCGCCGACACCGATCTGTATCTCGGCCTGATCCGGCTCCAGCGCTCGGAGCTCCGGGAAGGCGCTGCGCTGCTCGAACGCGCTCGCCGGATGGATCCCGCCGCAGTCGAGCCCGTGGCCTCCTACTACGAGGGGATGGCATGGCTCGCGGCCGGCGAGCAGCGCCGTGCCAGCGAGGCGCTCGCGCGGGTCCGTGACGTTGCGCCCGGAAGCGCCTGGGCCCTTGCTGCGGACCACGCCCTCGCCGGCGCTCCCGGCTGGGGACCGCGAGGCTCGTTCGCCGAGCTGACGGTGGGCCCCGAGTGGAACACCAACGTGACCCTCGCGGGCAGCGACATCGCCCCCGGCGACATCTCCGGCCGGCGCGACATCGACACGGTCTGGTCGGGCTTCGCGGGCACCGAGATCTATCGCGGCGCCGCGTGGTCGGTGGGCGCACTCGCGAGCTACACGGGAAACGCCCACGCGACGCTCTACGAATACGACCTCGAGTATCCCGGTGCTTCGCTCTGGGTCGACCGCCGCGTCTCCGATGCCACGACGCTTCGCCTCCAGAGTGACTTCACCTACGCGTGGTACGGCTATCAGCCATACCAGGTGTTCGGCGGCCTGGCGCCGCAGGCCTACCAGAGCTGGGGAGACGCCGGCCTCACCTGGGCCTACGCACGGTTCTATGGCGGCGACTACTTCTTCGACAACCTCGACTACCCCGATCAGGGCCGGCCGGGCGGATTCGGGCCCCCTGGAGTCGACGAAGCCGCAGCGCGGAACCGGGACGGGTGGGGCCTCACGGCAGGAGCGCTCCACACGCTCCCGCTGCCGCAGATCGGGATCGAGCTGCGCGGCGCCGTCAACTTCCTGCGCTACTGGTCGGTCGGCACGGAGTGGCGGCACGAAGGCTACGAAGGACTCGTCGGCTTCCGGACCCCGCTCCTCTGGGAGATCGTGCTCGATGGCCAGGCTGGCTTCACGTATCGCGCGTTCCGGCACCCGTCGACGTATCCTGAGAACAACACGCTTCCGCTGCGCTACGCGGGTGTCCGGCGCCGCGACAAGGTCTGGCAGTTCGAGGTGAAGATCGAGCGGCCGATCACGCCGTGGCTGAAGGCGTCGGCGCGCTACTACTACCTCGCCAACGGCTCCAACACGGCCGCCTTCAACTACCGCCAGCAGATCTGGGGGGGCTACCTCACGCTGGCATTCCGGCAGCAATGAGCCGGCAGGAGAGGGCGGCAACGCGGGTCTGTCAGCGTCACCTCGCGGCCTCCAGGTGCCACTCATCCACAGACCGAGAGGCTGACGACCCCCCGGGGAGGTGCTGACCGATGACCTTCGACGTCCGTGCGCTGGCCCGAGGAAGGAGGCTCGTCCTCGGCGCTGCGCTGTTCGCCGCGATCGTCGCGGCGGGCGCCGCGCCGGCGCGTGCCGAGGGCGCAGGCGGCTGCGAGGACGGCACGGTGCGCGAGGGAAGCGAGTGCCTCCACCGTCTCGCGGCTCCCGGAAGCTGCGCCAGCGCCGATGGCGGCGAGGCCGGCGGCGCCGGGGGAGAGGGCGGCGCGGCCGCGTGCGGGGACGGCGCCACGGGGGCGGCCAGCGAGCGCTTCTCGCCGACCGACGTTGCCGCCGAAGGCGAAGGCGGATCCCGCCCGCCGGCACCCGGCCCGGGCCCTGGGCCGCAGCCGCAGCCGTGCGACGTGGGATGCGGGCCTCCCGGTGGCGGTCCCGGTGGAGGCGGGCCGACGCCTACTCCGTCGATCACCGTCGTGGAGTCTCCGGCGGTACCCGACCTCCCGCCCGGCCTTCCGTAGTCGGCGCACGCGCTGGGGTATCCTGCGAGCGTGGATTCGCGCGCGCTCGCCAGGCCGGCCCCCGCGAGACGCGGCGCGCGCCGCGTCTCTTGGCCCCTCCCGGAGCCGCTCCGGTCGCTCCGTGACGAGGTGGAGGCGCGCGCACGCGAGCTGCCGACGCGGCTCAACGAGTACGGCGTCGACGACTTCGGCTTCGACCCCCGCTACGCACGGCCTCTCCTGCTCGCGGCGGCCGCGGTCTATCGCTACTGGCTCCGCGTCGAGACCGAAGGCATCGGGAACGTTCCGCCCGGCCGCGTACTCCTCGTCGGGAACCACGCGGGCAACACCTTCGCCTACGACGGTGTCATGCTCGGCGCAGCGCTCTACCTCGACGGCAAGCCTCCGCGGATCGTCCGCGGCATGGCCGAGTACTATCTGCCGAAGATTCCGTGGTTCAACGTCCTCATGCAGCGGATGGGCTCGGTGGTGGGAACTCCGGAGAACTGCGTCCAGCTCCTCGATCGCGAGGAGGCGATCATGGTCTTTCCGGAGGGCGAGCGGGGCTTCGTCAAGCCATGGAGCAAGCGCTACCAGCTCCAGCGCTTCGGTCTCGGTTTCCTGCGGCTGGCGCTCGAGACCCGGACACCCATCGTTCCCGTCGGCATCGTCGGCGGTGAGGAGCAGTCTCCGGGAATCGCGAACCTGCGCTGGCTGGGGCGGCTCGTCGGATCTCCTGCCTTTCCGATCACGCCGTTCTTTCCGTGGTTCGGGCTCCTGGGCTTCCTCCCCTTGCCGGTGAAGTTCCGGATCCACTTCGGATCCCCCCTGGTCTTCGACGGCGATCCGAACGAGGAGGATGCGGCGATCGAGCCGAAGGTCGAAGAGGTGAAGGACGCGATCCGGGCGCTGATCCGCGACGCACGCGCCCGGCGAAGGACCTGGTTCTGGTGAGGCGCGACGCCCGCTCGCTTTGGATCGCGCTCGCCATCACCGCGGCATTCCTGGTGGTCGAGGTCGTCGGAGGGCTCGTCTCGGGAAGCGTCGCGCTGCTGGCCGACGCCGGCCACATGGCCACCGACGTAGCGGCCCTCGCGCTGGCGCTGTTCGCGCTGCGGGTAGGCGAGCGAGAGCCGACACCCCACAAGACCTACGGCTACCGGCGGACCGAGATCCTCGCAGCGCTCGCCAACGGCGTCGCCCTCGTCGTCGTGTGCGCAATGGTGGCGGTCGATGCGATCGGCAGGATCGCGAGCCCGCCCGAGGTGGACGGCGGCCTCATGCTCGGAGTCGCGGTCGCCGGCCTGCTCGCGAATCTCGCATCGGCCGCCGTCCTCCACGGCGGCCATCGTCACAGCCTCAACATGCGGGGAGCGTTCCTCCACGTACTCGGGGACGCGCTCGGTTCACTCGGCGTGATCGTCGCGGCGCTGCTGCTGATGGCGTTCGGCTGGCGGCTCGCCGACCCGGTCGCGGCGCTCCTGATCACCGCGCTCATTCTGGTGGCCGCGTGGCGCCTGGTGCGGGAGTCGCTCGACATCCTGATGGAGGCGGCCCCCGGCCACGTCGACATGGAGGCGCTCGGACGCGCAATGCGCGCCGTTGCGGGCGTTGTCGACGTACACGATCTCCACGTCTGGACGCTCACCTCGGGCTACCACGCCATCAGCGCCCACGTGGACGTCGAAGCCGACGCGCACACGCCGAGCGTACTGCGCGCGTTGCAGGAGATCGCCCAGGAGCGCTTCGACCTGCACCACGCGACCTTCCAGCTCGAGTCGCGCGAGGGAGGACAGCCGGCAGATCCGTGCGCCGCATGCGCCGGCGCTCCTGCGCCGGCGTCGCTCAGCGGATCGCCCAGAGCAGCGGCAGCAGGAGCGCCGCCAGGGCGGCATTGAGCGCGGTGAGAGGCAGCCCGAGCAGGAGATAGTCGGAGAAGCGATAGCCGCCGGGGCCCATCACGAGAACGTTCGCCGGATGGGAGATCGGGCTCATGAGGCTCGCCGACGCCGAGACCGCCACGGCCATCATCGCCGTGGCAGGAGGAATCCCGAGCTCGAGGCTCGCCGAGATCGCAATGGGCGCCATCAGCACCACCAGCACCGCGGTGGGAACCATCAGCGTGCCGAGGGCCGTCACGAAGTAGAGGCCTCCGATCGCGGCCCACGGGCCGTGCGCCGCCAGGGGCGTGAGGGCCTCGCGGGCGAACAGTGCTGCCGCCCCGGCCTGTTCGAGGGCAATTCCCAGCGGCAGCATGCCCGCGATGAGAACGATGGCGCGCCAGTCGATGGCGCGGTAGGCGTCCTCGATTCGCAGGCACCCGGTGATCACCATGAGCGTCGCGCCCGCGAGCGCGGCGATCGAGATCGGCGCCCAGCCGAGGAGTGCGGACCCCATCACTCCGACGAGGAGAGCCCCTGCGATGGGCATCTTCCGTAGGTCGACCGGCGCAGCGGCCACCGGGTCGAGAATGACGAGATCGGGGTCCTCGCTCATGGCGGCGAGCTGCCGCAGCGGTCCGACGAAGAGCAACGCGTCGCCGGCTTCGAGTTGCATGGCGTCGAGCCCCGAACGCACCGGTCTTCCGCCTCGCCAGATCGCGACGAGCTCGACCTGCCTGCGCTCCCGCCACCGGAGCTCTGCAACGGTCTTTCCGACCAGGGGCGAGTGCGGCCGGAGCACCGCCTCGACGACCTCGAGATCTCCCTGGTCGAAGACGCCGAGATACGGTGTCGCGTCCTGCTCGATCTCGAGCTGCTGGAGCCCTCGCAGCACCTCGAGGTCCTCCTCGCGCCCTTGGATGAGCAGCAGGTTCCCTGCTTCGAGCACCTCCTCGGGCGCCGGCATGGGAAGCAGCTCGCTCTTCTTCAGAATGGCGAGTACCCGGAAGTCGAACGCATCGCCGAGGCGGCTCTCGCGGAGCGTTACGCCTGCGAGCGCCGAATCCGAGGGCATCCGCACGGCGAAGAGCCGCTCCTCCAGGTGCCAGTCTGCCTCGACGTCGGTTTCCGCCACCGACTCGACAGCCGAAAAATCGGGCGACCTCTCGAGCTGCCCGAGGGCATCGCGCCGGAACTGGACGAGGAAGACGTCTCCCGCAGCGAGCTGGAGCTCGGCGAGCCGTGTTCGTCGCACGTGGGATCCGCGCCGGATCGCCAGTACGTTGGCCGAGTAGGTGTCGCGAAACTCCCGGTGGCGAAGCGTCGACCCGATCAGTTTCGACTCCGCTGCGATCTCCAGCGAGTAGACCGGGATCTGCTCCGAGAGCAGGCGCCGGACCAGCGGAGTCTCGCGCTCGATCTCGAGGCCGCTCCAGCGGCGCAGCGCGTCGAAGCGGTCGAGGCGCCCCTGGACCAGCAGCAGATCTCCCTCGGCGAGCGTCGTCGTGTGGGACGGAAGGGCGTCGGTGCGGCCCGCCCGGCTGAGGGCAATCACGATCAGCCCGGAAACCGATCCGAGGCCGGTCTCGGCGATGGTCTTCCCCGCCACGCGGGCGCCGGCCGGGACACGAACGGCGAAGATCCGTTCCTGGAGTCCGTACTGCGCGCGCAGGTCCTGGCGTCCCCGTTCTCGCTCGGGAAGCCCGGCGTGCGGCAGGAGATGGCGGCCCAGGAGTGCGACGAAGGCGGTGCCGGCCACCAGCAGCGGCAAGCCGATGGGCGCGAAGTCGAGGAGCCGGAAGGCCGGAAAGCCCGCGTTGCGAAGGGCCGTGCTGGCGAGCAGGTTCGGCGCGCTGGCTACGACGGTCGTGAGGCCGCCGAGCAGCGTCCCGTAGGCGAGTGGCATGAGCAGGCGAGACGCGGCCAGTCCGAGGCGCCGGGCGAGGCGGACGGCGACTGGGAGCAGCAGGGCAACGACGCCGATGCTGTTCATGAATCCGGAGAGGAGGCCTGCGGTCAGCATCAGTACGGCGACGACGCGCGTCTCGCTACGCCCGCCGGCGCGGATCAGCCAGCGGCCGATCGCGTCGGCGATGCCGGCGCGGGAGAGACCCTCGCTGAGAACGAACATCGCGCCCACCGTCACCACGGCGGGATTGCTGA
Organism: uncultured delta proteobacterium; assembly: GCA_963710635.1. GTDB lineage: Bacteria > Myxococcota_A > UBA9160 > UBA9160 > UBA9160 > MYXO. Next base: position 1,619,099 of record CAVQAY010000004.1, on the reverse strand, counting down.
AGCCGGAAACGGCCTCGCCGGGCGAGACGAGCCCGCCGAGCGCAAGTGTACACAGGACTCCGAGCGCCACGACGTCGACCCGTAGCCAGCCGGTGGCGAAGAGCAGCAGTGCCGCGAAGGTGATGGCGAGCAGCAGCGCGACATCGACGGTCATGTCAGAGTGGCCAGACGAAGAGGATGGCGGGAACCCCGATTGCTACGACCAGGATCTCGATCGGCAGTCCGAGGCGCCAGTAGTCGCCGAAGTGGAAGCCGCCCGGACCGAGGATCAGCGTATTGTTCTGGTGGCCGATGGGCGTGAGGAAGGCACACGACGCGCCGACGGCGACGGCCATCAAGAAGGGATCGGCGCTGGCGCCGAGCCGCCCGGCGGCGCCGATGGCGATGGGGCACATCACCGCGGCGGTCGCCGCGTTGTTCATGAAGTCCGAGAGCGTCATGGTGACGATGAGGATCAGGGTCAGCGCGAGGACGGCGCTTCCCGGCGCGATGCGCTCGAGCAGAAAGGCGGCGATGAGATCCGCGCTGCCCGTCGACGCCATGGCGCCGGCCACCGGGAGCAGGGCACCCAGTAGGACGATCACCGGCCAGTCGATGGCCTCGTACACCTTGCGGGGAGGTACCAGCCGTAGCGCCATCGACGCGAGTACTCCTCCGGCGAAGGCGATCGCAGCCGGCACCAGCCCGAAGGCAGCGGCGCCGATGGCGAGCGCCAGGATCACGCTGGCGAGGAGCGCCTGACGCCGGTCTGGGATCCGCAGCGCGCGGTCGGCCAGCGGTACGCAGCCGTACTCGCCATTGAACTCCGAGAGCGCCTCCGGCGGTCCCTGCATGAGGAGGACGTCTCCGGCCTCGATGGGAACGCTTCGGAGCCGGGTCATCGAGCGCCGCCCCTGGCGCGAGACGGCGAGCAGGTTGATGCCGTAGCGCGTTCGTAGCGCGATGTCGGTCGCCGAGCGTCCCACCAACGCCGAGCTCGGGAGCACGGCCTGCTCCATGAGGCTGATCTCGCCCGGGTCGCTGCGGTCGGCGTCGTTCTCTCGCTCCGGCTTGCCCTGTCGCGGTGCAGTGCCGTCGTCCTTCTTGTCCGCCTCCCGAACGTCCTCTTCCAGCTCGAGGCCGAGGGCCGAGAGCGCGTTCGCAAGGCCCGCGGGCTCGGCCTCGATCACGAGGATGTCGCCGGCCCGCAGGCGCCGGCTCGGGTAAGGCGCCGAGAGCCGTACCGCGCCGAGGACCATCCCGATCACCTGCGCGCCGGACTCGTCGAGGATCGCTTCGACCTCACCGAGTGTCTGGCCGTTCGCCTTGCTCTTCTCCGGAATCCGTACCTCGGTGAAATACGCGCCGGTCTCGAAGCCCGCGATGTCGGTCCGTTCGCGCCGCGGCACCAGCCGCCAGCCGAGCAGCGCTACGAACGCGATGCACATCGTGGAGATCGCCAGCCCAACCGGTGCGAAATCGAACATGCTGAACGTGCCCGCCGGCGTCTCGCCCCGGAAACCCGACACGATCAAGTTGGGTGGGGTCCCGATGAGGGTAGTCATTCCGCCGAGGATCGACCCGAAGGCGAGGGGCATCAGCACCTTCCCCGGCGGCAACCCCTGCTTGCCCGCCACCTGGATCGCGATCGGCATGAGAAGCGCGAGGGCGCCCACGTTGTTCATGAAGGCCGACAGCACGGCGCCGAGGGTCGTGAGCGCAGCGATGGTGAGCGTCGGTCCAGCGCCGCTCGGCATCAGCCGCCGGGCGAGAACGTCGATGGCACCCGAGGCCTGGAGCGCCCGGCTGATCACCAGGACGCTGGCGACGGTGATCACGGCCGGGTGCCCAAAACCTTCGAATGCCCGGCCGGGAGGGATGAGCCCCGTGAATACGCAGGCGAGGAGCGACGCGATCGCGACCATGTCGTGACGCCATCGGCCCCACACGAACATCCCGATGGTCGTTGCGAGGACGGCGAAGAAGATGATCTGCGGAGCGACCAGTGACGTCCTCCTCGAGCGGCCGCTAGGCCGCGAGCGTACGCAATGCGGCCTCGATCACCGCGCGGGCGTGGCCGAGGCGTGCCACGTCGGTGCCGAGCGCCTCGCCGGCCGGGCCGCGCACCCCCAGCGGATGCGACTCGACCTGGGCCTGCGCCCGCCGGGCGAGCCCCAAGAACCGCTCGCGGCATTCGCCGTAGGTGAGGAAGAATCGCGGCTCCAACCGGCGCCTCCCGAGTGCGTGCGCCGCGCAGCGTAGCCGAGACGGATGGGGCGGCGGCACCCGGCTGCTACCGTCCCGCCGCCATGCCGGGCCGGGTCCTCGAAGGCATCCGAATCGTCGATCTGACGCGCGTCGTCGCGGGGCCGTTTGCAACGGCGATCCTCGCCGATCTCGGCGCCGACGTAGTCAAGGTCGAGCGCCCGCGGACGGGCGACGATTACCGGTACGGTCCTTCGAAGCCCGGGCAGACCTCGCTCTCGTTCCAGAACACGAACCGTGGCAAACGGTCGATCACCCTCGACGTGGGCCATCCGGAGGGGCGCTCGCTCTTGCTGCGGCTGGCTGCGACGGCCGACGCGGTTACCGAGAACTTCCGGTCCGGGTGGCTCGCCCGCCAGGGGCTCGATGCGGGAGCGTTCCACGCGTGCAACCCGCGGCTCGTCGTCGCGTCCCTCTCGGGCTTCGGCGCGACGGGGCCGCGCGCCGGGGAGGCGTCCTATGACATCGTCGCACAGGCCGCCGGAGGCCTGCTCGCGATGACCGGACCCGAGGGTGGTGACCCGGTGCGCGCCGGCGGCGCCCTCGCCGACTTCGTCGGCGGCCTGTACCTCGGCCTCGGCGTCGTCGCGGGAATCCTCGAGGCGCGCCGGACGGGGAGAGGGCGCGTCCTCGACCTCTCGAACCAGGACGCGATCTTCGCCGTCACCGACTCGGCGGCCAGCATCGCGGCGGGGATCGGCGCCGAGTCGCCGCGGGTCGGAAACCAGCACCCCTTCACGGCGCCCTACGACGCCTACGCTGCAACCGATGGCTTCGTCGCCATCGGCACCGCGAGCAACAAGCTCTTTCGTGCCCTGTGCGCCGGCATCGGGAGGCCCGAGCTCGCGACCGACGAGCGGTACAAGACCCACCGCGTTCGCGCTGCGAACCGCCACGCGCTCAATGCCGAGGTGGCAGCGTGGGTACGCGAGCGCAGCTGCGACGAGGTGCTCGCCGCCCTTGGCCCGCGCGGAGCACGGCTGCCCTGCGCGCGGGTCGGTGCTCCCCACGAGCTCGCCGGCGATCCGCAGCTCCTGGCGCGCGGGATGATCGAGCGCCACCCGCATCCCGTCCTCGGCGAGGTGCTCTTCCACGGCAACGCCCTTCGCTTCGAAGGGGCCGAGCCTCGCCCGCGGGCGCTCGCGCCGGAGCTCGGCGAGCACACCGCCGAGGTGCTGGCCGAGATCGGCGTCGGCGAGGCCGATCTCGCCGGGCTGCGCGAGCGCGGCGTCGTGTGACGGATCGCCCGGGGGCCGGCACCGCGATCGGTGCTCGCCACCGCGGATCAGGTGATCGCGTACTTCTGCATCTTCTTGTAGAGACCCTCCCGGGTGATGCCGAGGCGGCGCGCGGTGGCGGCGCGGCGGCCTCCCTGGGCGTCGAGAGCCCGGCGGATGAGCCACGCCTCGATGCGTCCGAGGGTCTGGCGGAGCGTCTCGTCGCAGCTGCCGACGGCATCGACGGGTTCGAGCACGCTCGAGAGCCGCTCGGAGAAGTGCTCGGCCACCAGGGGATCGCCCGGCTCGGCCAGCGCGAGCGCGCGCTGCACCTCGTTCTCGAGCTCGCGGACGTTGCCCGGCCACGAGTGCGCCAGCAGGAGCCGCGCTGCATCGCGCGAGAGGGTGCAGCCGTCTTTTCCCTCGCGAGCGCCGTGGAGCGAGAGGAAGTGCGTACACAAGGGCAGGACGTCCTCCGGGCGGTCGCGGAGCGGCGGTACGGTGATCGGGAATACCGCGAGGCGGTAGTAGAGGTCGGCGCGGAAGCGTCCCGCGGCGATCTCGGTGCGCAGCTGGCGGTTGGTCGCCGCCAGCAGACGGACGTCGACGGGCCGCGCCCGCGTTCCTCCGACGGGACGAAGCTCGCGTTCCTGGAGGACCCGTAGCAGCTTTGCCTGGATCGAGAGCGGCATCTCGCCCACCTCGTCGAGGAAGAGCGTTCCGCCCTCGGCGACCTCGAAGAGGCCCTTCTTGTCGCGGTCGGCGCCGGTGAACGAGCCCTTCACGTGACCGAACAGCTCGCTCTCGAGGAGGGTCTCGGGAAACGCAGCGCAGTTGACCGCCACGAAGGGCCGCTGGCCGCGCGTGCTCCGGGCGTGGATGGCTCGCGCGAGCACTTCCTTGCCGGTGCCGGTCTCGCCGCACAGCAGGACCGACGCGCGGGAGCCTGCGGCGCGCTCGACCAGGGCGAGAGTGGCGCGCATGGCGGGGCTGCGGGTCCGGGTCGCGGACTCCGACTCGAGAGGACGCGCTTGCGGCGTTCGCTGCGCTCGCCGGCGCAGGAGGACGTCCTCGAGGCCGGCCAGCAGCGCGCCGGCGCCGCCGGCCGCGAGGATCACGGCGGAGGCGCCCGCCGTGGACAGCTTTTCTCTTGACGTGAAGTCCGCGGCGTTCACGCGCACCAGGACCGGCGGAAGCGGCGCCACGCGCCGGAGCTCCTGCAGCCCCGCCAGCGCGGCGCCCTCCGCGCCTGCCGACAGGACGATGGCGTCGAAGCTCTCGAGCGGCTGCGTCTGGGCGTCGCGGACGTCGCGGCTCCAGCAGAACTCGAGCGTCGGCGCGTCGGCGACGAGGTCACCGCCGAGATCCTCGCCGGGACCGATCCAGAGAAGGCTGCGGAATCCGAGCACGCGCGTTCCTCCTGTCCCCCCGCGCCGGGGGACACAGCAAGTGGCGTGCCCGTGATGCGCACGGCGCCGGCGCTCGAAAAACCGGCGGCGGGCGCGGCCCAAGGCGCAGAGTTGGCGGCCAGCGGCCGCCAACTGCGGTGCTACCGGCCGCGGCTCCAGAAGGCGTCGAAGGCGCCGCAGTCGAGGCGCGGGAGCGGATCCGAGGGCAGGGCGGCGGCTCCCTCGGCGGGCACCGCGGCGCCGCCGGCGAAGCTCCGGTCGATCCGGCCGTCGTGGTCGGAGTCTTCGTCCTGCCTGACGAGGGCGCCGCCGGCGAAGGTCTGGATCACGTCGGCGCGGCCATCGGCGTTGGTGTCGGCCTGGAGCTGGACGCGCTCCCCGCCCGCGTAGACCTCGCGCTGGTCGGCGCGGCCCTTGCCCTTGGTATCGAGCAGGACCTCGGTGACCGCGCCACCCGAGACCTCGGCCTGCGCGTCGAGGCTGCCGTTCGCATCGGTGTCGAGGCACTGGCGCGTCACCTGGCCCTGGGCGTCGAGGAAGACCTTCTTGTCGGGCCGCTCCGTCGCCGACGCGATCTCCTGGACGACGGGCCGGCCGTCGGCGTCGAGCAGCAGGAGCACGTCGGCGGATCCGGTGCCTCGGGTGTCCTGCGCCTGGCGCACGGCACGACCGCCCTCGAAGAAGGTGAAGGTGTCGCGCTGGCCGTCGGCGTTCTTGTCCTCCTCGATCCGTACGGCGACCCCTGACGCATCGAGCACCGTCCAGGTGTCGGTGCGGCCATCACCGCTTGCGTCGCTCTCCTGCACCTGGGTCCCGTCTGCGCTCGCGGTGCTCCGGCGGTCGGGCGTCCCGTCGAAGTTCGTGTCCTCCTCGATGCGGGAGATCTTCCCGCCCTCGTACGCGACGAAGACGTCCGGGCGGCCGTCGGCGTTCGTGTCCTTCTCCATGCGGACGAGGACGTCGCCTTCGAAGAACGTCACCGTCTCTCGCCGTCCGTCACCATCGGTGTCGGCCTCGACTCTCGCCTGCTTGCCCGCCGCGTCGAAGGTGCGGACGACCTCCGGGGTGCCGTCACCGCCGGCATCCTCGATCTGTCGAGCGGGCTTGCCTCCCTCGTACTCGATGACGAGATCCGCGCGTCCGTCGCGATCGGTGTCGGACTCGCTGCGGGCCGGCTGGCCGCCGACGTAGAGGGTCACGCCCTCGAATCGGCCGTCTCGGTCCTGATCGGTCTCCTCTCGGACGAGGACACCGGCTTCGTAGAGCTTGATGGCGTCGGCGGCTCCGTCGGCATTGGTGTCGATCTCCTCTCGTGCGGGCTTTCCGCTCGCATCGAAGGTGACCGTCACGTCGGGCTTGCCGTCGGCATTCGTGTCGAGCTGCTGGCCGGCCTCCTTTCCATCGCGGAACAGGGTGATCACGTCGAAGCGGCCTTTTCCTGCCGTGTCGCGTTCTTGCCGGACGGGCGCTCCGTTCTCGAAGATGGTCACGACGTCGAAAGCTCCGGTGCCGGTTGTGTCGCGCTCCTCGCGGGTGACGTTGCCGCCGGCATCGAGCTCGCCGCGCAGGTCGGGCTTGCCGTCGCCGCTGGTGTCCTCGAAGAAGCGCACGGGGCGGCCGCCCGCGAACTCGACGCGGCGGTCGGGCTTGCCGTCGCCGGTCTTGTCCTCCTCGAGTGCCACGGTTGCACCCGACGCGTCGTTGGTTCGCCACGAATCCACCGTGCCGTCGCCGGTGGTGTCCTTGAGGACGCGAAGCTCCTTGCCGCTGGTGACGTCGAGGGTCACCCAGGTGTCGACGCGTCCGTCGTGGGTCGTGTCCTGCTCCTGCTTCTCCATCCTCCCTTCGGGATCGAAGAAGTTCCACAGGTCGACCCGGCCGTCCTGGTTCTCGTCGAGCTCGACGCGGACGAGGCGGCCCTCTCCGAAGATCTCGACGCGGCCCTTGCGGCCGCCCGCGCCGCTCGCGCGGCGGACGACCTTGCCGGCCTGGTACTCGGCCGTCGTCTCGAAGGTGCCGTCGAAATCCGCGTCGATGCTCTCGGAGGCGACGCTGCCGCTCGCATCGAAGGCGAACTCGGCGTCGGGGCGCCCGTCGGCGTTGCGGTCCTCCTCCTGCCGGACCTTCCTTCCGCTGCGATATTCGACCACCGTGTCGGGTCTTCCGTCACCGTTGGTGTCGGCCTCGCTGCGCACGGGCTCGTCGCCGGAAAAGTGCGTCACGACGTCGGGCTTGCCGTCGCCGGTCGTGTCCTCCTCCTCGCGCACCTTGCGGCCGGCCTCGTAGATCCGTACGAGGTCGAGGCGGCCGGACTTCTTGGCATCGACCTCCTCGCGGGTCTTGTTGCCATCGGGTCCGAAGACGACGACGAACTCGGGCCGGCCGTCGCCGTTCTCGTCGCGCTCCTGGCGCTGCTCCTTGCCGTCGTCGTAGGTCGAGACGGTGTCGATCCGGCCGTCGCCGTCGACGTCTCCCTCGCGGCGCAGGATCACGTCCCCGTCGTAGAAGGTGATGAGAGTAGGGCGGCCCTTGGCGCCCGGGTCCTCCTCGACGCGGACCTTCTTGCCGCTCTCGTAGACGATCGTGACGTCCATGTGGCCGTCTCCCGTCGTGTCCTGCGACTCGAGACGCTTGTTGCCGTCGGCATCGAACTCGGCACGCAGGATGGGCCTGCCGCTCTTGCCGGTCTCCTCGATCCTCTCGGGCTTTCCGCCTCGATAGGTGACGATGCGGTCGGGCTTGCCGTCGCCGGTGGTGTCGGCCTCCTCTCGCAGCGGCTCGCCGTTCTGGTAGGTGAGGGTCGAGTCGGACTTTCCGTCGCGGTTCCGGTCGTCGCGCTGAACCGTCGGCGAGCCGTTGCTGAGCTCGATCCACTGGTCGACGGCGCCGTCGCCGTCGGTGTCGCGTTCCTGTCGCGCGAGGTTTCCCAGCGGGTCGAAGAAGAGCCAGACGTCGATGCGGCCGTCGTGGTTCGTGTCGCTCTCGCCGCGCTGGGGGACGCCCGCGGCGTAGGTGACGGTCTCGTCGGCGCGTCCATCGCCGTTGGTGTCGGTGAGCTTGCGGGAGAGGCGTTCCTGGTCGTCGTACTCGAGGACGATCTTGCCGGAGGGCTGCGCGCCAGCCGGGACGGCGAGCAGGACGAGTGCCGCGGCGGCGCTGCGGGCGATGTGCCGCAAGCTAGTTCGCGACCCGCGCGTTCTTGAACGACCCGACCAGGGGCTGCCCCGCCATGCAGCGGACGCGGTCCGTCATGGGCGGGAAGGGCGACGCCGACCGGAGGGCGTCGAGGGCGCTGGCATTGAGTCGCGCGTCGCCGCTGCCGACGACCTCTGCGGCGAGGACGGAGCCTGCGGCGTCGAGCTTGAACCGGATGCGGACGGTCTGGTTGCTCTCGACACCGTCGGGAAGCGTCCAGCGGCTCAGCATGCGAACGCGAACGTCTTCCTGGTAGGCCTTGGCGTCGGCGGTATCGAGGCACCCGGCGCCGCCTCCTCCGCCGGCCTGGCCGGCTCCGGTGCCGCCGTCGCCCCGCAGATTGCCCTCGCCGACCCGCGTGTCGAGGCTCGCCAGGGGAGCCCCCGTCGGCGACCCGAGAACGTCGCGGCCGGTGACGACGCCTTCCCGGACGGACGATCCGCCGAGGTTCGCGACCGCGGTTCCCGTGCCGACGGTTCCACCGGACGTGACGACCTGGCGCGGGCCTGCCGACTGGCCCACCGGTGCGGCCGCCTCGATCGGTCCCCGCAGCGCAGGCGCCGCGGCGCCGCCGAGGTCGATCTTGCTGGCCTGGGCCGGAGCGATGGACGGGAGGGGCGAGACGCTCGCGACCGAGGTCGGGTGGGCGATCTCCCGGGGTGCGACCGCGGCCCCGGCGCCCTCGAGCTTCTTGGCGTCGATGGCCGGCGCCGCCTTGGCGATGACCGACGGGTTCACGACCTGGGGCGCCACCGCCTGGGCCTGGGGGGCGAAGGTCGGGGTGCGGCGCTCGGCGAGGGCCTTGGGTGCCGGAGCGGGGTTCTCCTTCGGCACCGGTGCGGGTCTTTCTTTGGGAGGCGCCGGGGCCGGCGTCGGAGACGGCGTCGGCTCGACCTTCGCCACCGGAACCGGGGGAGGCTTGGGTTTCGGGGCCTCCTCCTTCAGCAGCTCGACGGGGATGATCTCCTCGATGACGGGAGGGTTCAGCCAGGCGTGGAGCACGAAGGCCGCGAGTACGCTGCCGTGGAGCAGGGCGGCGAGGGAGCCCGAGAGCCAGCGACTGCGGCGGTCCTCGGAGTCGGTCTTCGCAAAGCCAGGGAACGCCCCGGCCGGCGGGGCGCCGGCGAACGCCAAGCGGCGCGTCGCGAGCGGCGTCGGCCGCGGCGGGCGCCTGCGGACCTCGAGTTGGCCCCTCATGCCTTGCCGTGCGCCTCCGTCCGGGTCGTGGCGGCGGCTGCGCCGCTTCCGGCCCCCGGCGGGCGAAGCCACACACGCCGGGCTGCACCCGGTTCGACGCTGGCGATCCGCTCAGGATTCGACGGCACGCTCACAGCACCCGCGATCGGCAGGCTACGGCACGGCCTTTTGGGGGTCAACGCGACGCGCGGCAGCGGCCGGACCGATCGGCTAGCGTGCGCCGTCGCAAGGCGTGCGCAGCCTCGTCGCGGGCCATCGGAAGGAGCAGGATTTGGATCCGTCCACGGAAGCGGCAGTGCAGGCGGCGGCGCAGGCGGGAGCCGAGGCCACCGTCCAGCTCGGCGCGAGCCTCGATGCCGCGACCGCGCTCCACATGCTGAACCAGGCGTGGATCACGACCTACCCGATGGCGGTGGCGTCGGTCCTCGTCGTTGCCGTGATCCTCGAGCGTTGGTGGCGCTACCGGGGCCTCGAGGGAGCGACGCGAGACCTGACGCGGCGCCTGGTCGCGCTGCTCGTCCAGGGAGACCTGTCGGCCGCCCGTGCGCTGTGCGAGGCGTCGAAGACGCCGATCGGCGTCGTCTTCCTGGAAGGTCTGCGCTGGAAGAACATCGCGCTCGAGGACCTCCAGAGCGTCCTCTCCACGTCCCGGAACGAGTCGGTCACCGATCTTCGCCGCGGGCTGTGGATCCTCGGCACCATCGGCTCGCTGGCGCCGTTCGTCGGGCTCTTCGGCACCGTGATCGGCATCATGCGCGCCTTCCACCAGATGGCAGTGGAGGGAGCCGGAGGTTTTGCGGTGGTCGCGGCCGGGATCTCCGAAGCGCTGGTCGCCACGGCGGCCGGCCTCGGCGTCGCGATCTTCGCGCTCGCCTTCTACAACTACCTGCAGGTCCGCGTCGGCGCGATCAGCAATGTCTTCGCCCGCTCCTGCGAGCGGTTCGTCCAGGCGCTGCTCTACGTCGAGTCGGGTGCCCCGGCAGGCGAGACCAACGGCAAGGAGGCCGGCCGTGGCCATCCACTCACTGCCTAGCCCCGGCGAAGAGGTCGGCGACGACATCGTCGCCGAGATCAACATCACGCCGCTGGTCGACATCTTCCTCGTGCTCCTGATCATCTTCATGGTCACCACCTCGGTGATCACGAGCCAGGGCAAGGAGGTGAACCTTCCGGGCGCCGCGGTGGCGAAGGCGACCCCGAGCGGGGTCATCGTGACGATCGATGCCGAGGGAGGCATCCAGATCGGCGAGCGGCGGGTGTCGGCCGCTGCGCTGCCGAAGGAGCTGAAGGCGGCGCTCGATGCCTCGCGCGAGAAGGTGGTGATCCTGCGGGGCGACCGGAAGGTGATGCTCGGCGAGGCGGTCAACATCCTCGACGTCGCGCAGCAGGCGGGAGCGTCGGGAGTGGCCCTGGCGACGCGGCCGCCGGCGCCGGGCGAGAAGTAGCCCTACGCGGCGCGCCGCCGGAGCCAGGCGAGGGCGCCCGCCAGCAGCAGCAGCTCGGGGAGGAGCAGGCCGACGCCGTAGAGCATGGCGAGGCTCTGCTGGGGCGTCAGGGGATCCTGGTTCGGCGTCAGCAGCTTCGGCCGGATCGCGATCGCCTCCTCCCGCTGCACGACCCAGTGGACGGCGTTGAGCAGCAGGTCGAGGTTGTAGAGCGCCCGCAGATGGTCGTTGTCGGCGAAGGTCGCATCGCCGAAGACGACGATGCGGGTCTCGGCGCCGCTTCGCGGATAGCGGCCGGCCGCAGCGAAGGGCCAGCGCTGGGGCGAGACGTCTGGGGGGCGCTGTCCGCCGGACCGTCCGGGCCCGGTGTCGAGCCATGCGTCGGCGCTCGAGTACACGAGCGCGCGCAGCTCGTCGCTGGGTGCCGGCTTGCGTGCGGGCACCACGGGCCGCGCCGTCAGGAAGAGCGAGAGCGTGCGGGACCCGAGGCCCCGTGTGACCGGGTGCTGTGAATAGGCGCTGGCGATCGGGCTCGTCCCAGGCTCTCCGCCGGCGATCGACCCCGCAGGCGGGTCGACGATCGCGGCATCGGGCAGGTCGAAGCCGTACTCGGCCAGCAGCGGCTCGAGGCCCGAGCGCGACCCGGGCTCGAGGAGCGCCACCAGGCCGCCGCCGGCGGCGAGGTACGATCGCAGCGCGCCGAGCGCCTCGCTGCCGAACGCGCGTTGTGGCGATACCACCAGCAGCGCGCCGACGTCGCTGGGGATCCTCGTCCCGAGAGCGGTGACGAGACGCTGGATGGTGTAGCCCTCGGTCTCGAGCTGGGTCCGGAGGCCCGAGTAGCCGGCGGATCCGGTGCCGTCGAGGTCTCCCTCGCCCTCGCCGAAGGTCGAATACAGCGTCTTCACGCCCGGGTTCTGGAGACGCCAGAGGGCCTCGTAGATCCGGCCCTCGGTGGGCCGGTCGACGGTCTCGAAGCGGCCACCGAACTCGAGGACCGCGGCCTCGGTGCCCTGGATCCCGAAGCGGTCCGCGTCGGCCTCGGACTCTTCGAGCCAGCGCTCGTGGAGAGCGACCGGATGCTCCCGCGCGAGCGTCTGCAGCAGGAGCCAAGTGCGCCGCGCGCGGGGGTCGCCACGCTGTCGGTAGAACGTGACGTCGAGGGGACCGGAGAGCTTCGCGAGCTCCGCGCGCGTCGCATCGGAGAGGTCGAATCGCTGCTCGGCCGTCCAGTCGAGCCGCCAGCCGAGGTGCTGGGCTCCGCGCTCGGCGAGCACCGAGACGATCGCGACGGCGACGAGGAGCAGGGCGCGCGGCAACAGCAGGCGACGCGCCGCCGGCGCGCCGACGCCGCGGACCCCGCGTAGGCCGCCAGCGGCAGCGGTGAGCAGTGCGAGACCGCCCGCCGCGAGATTGATCCAGACGAAGGGGCCCGTGTCGCCCGTCGCGTAGTAGGAGCCCATCCCGAACAGGACTGCGATGGCGCCGCCGATACCGAGCTGCCGGAAGATCATCGGACCCGCACGAGATCGATGGACAGCCGCGCGAGGACGAAGCACACGGCGACCAGCCCGGCGAAGTAGACGATGTCTGCGAGAGACAGCAGGCCCTCGGCGAACCCCGAGAAGCGAGGCTGGAGCGAGAGGAGCGAGAGCGTCTCGGCCGTCCGGTCTCCGACGAAGGGGTTCAGCCAGCCGAGGTCGTAGAGCGCGAAGGCGACTGCGTAGGCCGAGACCGCCGCAACGAGCTGGCTCGCGGTGAATGCCGAGCACACGAGGCCGATCGCCGTCAGGCCGAAGCCGAGGACGCCGAGCCCGATGAAGACCGCCAGCAGGTGCTGGCCGCCGAGCCCGGCGCGGACGACGACCGTCGCAGGGTAGACGAAGCTCACCGCAAGCATGACGGCGACGAAGAGGAAGCTCGCAAGGAACTTCCCGAGGACGACCTGGTTCGGCGTGAGCAGCGATGTCAGTAGGAACTCGTCGGTTCCCCGCGCCCGCTCCTCGGAGAAGACGCGCATGGTGACGAGGGGCACGAGGCCGATCAGCGTGATCGCGAGCTGGTCCATGAGCGGGACGAAGACCTGGTCCTGCAGGTTGACGTGCGCCGGGACGGTGCCCCCCTCGAAGCCGCCGGTGACGCTGCTGGTGTAGACGAAGAGGATCTGGTTGTAGACGCGAAGGTGGTCGAAGAAGAGCAGTGCGGTCACGAGAGCGATCGCGGTGAGCGTGACGTAGGCCACCGGCGATGCGAACAGGACGGTGAGCTCCTTGCCGACCAGCGCGCGCAGCACACGCATCAGGCGGCGGCCTCCGCCGCGCGGAACAGCGCCAAGGGGTCGGCGCCTCCGAGGACCTCGGCCGTCGGTCCGGCGGCCACCAGGCGCCCCTGCCGGAGCACGGCGACGCGGGACGCCAGCGCCCGGGCCTCGGAGAGATCGTGGGTACACAGGATGACGGTCCGCTCGCCGCGAAGCCCCGCCAGCACCTCGTCGACCTCGGCCTGCTGGAGGGGGTCGAGGCCGCTGGTGGGCTCGTCGACGATCAGCAGGGCGGGATCGTGGAGGAAGGCCTGCGCCAGCGAGACCCGCTGCTGGAACCCTTTCGAGAGGTTGCCGACCAGCCGCCGCGCGACGCTCGCGAGAGAGAAGCGCTCGATGGCGCGGTCGACGGCCGCGGCGAGCGCGGCGCCGGAGAGCCCGTGGACCTCGCCGGCGAAGCGGAGGAAACCCTCGACGCGCAGGTCGGAATACAGGCGCGCCGTCTCGGCCACGTAGCCGAGGCGGCGGTGCACCTGGTCGGGCCGGGTCGTGGGAGAGACGCCGTCGACGGTCACGCTGCCCTCGGTGGGGACGAGGAAGCCGGTGATGAGCCGGATGAAGGTGGTCTTCCCGGCGCCGTTGGCGCCGAGCAGGCCGAAGGTCTCCCCCGGCTCGATGGTGAGCGAGAGCCGATCGAGGGCCGTGTTGGGGCCGAAGCGTCGCGTCAGCGCGACGGCCTCGACGACGGCTCCGCCGTTTCGCCTCATCCCCCGTGTCCCCTCGCGATCCGTGGTCGCCGCATTATATTCCTCGCCGCGATCAGGGCGAACTGGCGACTGCGCGCGGCTGCAGCGCGAGGGATCTGGCGGGCGAACGGCGGGACGGCCGAGGAAGGCGGAGTGATGGCGAGGATCGACGACGTCCGGCCCCAGAGCGGCTCCTGCGCCCGCTGCGGCCGGTCTCTCGACCTGGCTTCGGTGAAGGTCGACGGCCAGTGGCTGGGCAACGAAGCGTGTGCGCGCGGTGGGCCGTGCCCCCTCGAGTCCCGTCGGCCCGCCGTTCCGGAGACCTGGCTCTACGCGCGTCCCCAGCGATTCTTCCGCCGCCGCAGGCCGAAGGAGCTTCGCGTCGCTCTGCAAGCCGGGCGGTCCGCCTACCAGCCGGCGAGCGAGTCGAAGTAGCCGGGCCAGGTCTTGGCGGAGCAGGCGGGATCGCGGATCACGACGCCGGGAATCCGCAGACCGGCGAGAGCGAATGCCATCGCCATGCGGTGGTCGTCGTAGGTGTCGATCGACGCGCCGTGCAGCGGCCCGGGCTCGATCGTGAGCGAGTCCGCATCGGCCGTGGCCTTGGCGCCGAGCTTTCGCAGCTCGCACTCGAGGGCTGCCAGGCGGTCGGTCTCCTTGATCCGCAGGTTCGCGACGTTCCGGATCACGCTCGTGCCGCGAGCGAAGAGTGCGACGACGGCGAGTGCGAGCGTCGCGTCGGGCATCTCGTTCATGTCGACGTCGATGGCGCGAAGCCCCTCCGCTGCGGGTGGGCCCTCGACGGCGATCACGTCGCCGCTCCGCTCGACCCGGCAGCCCATGCGTTCGAGGACGCCGAGCAGCGCCAGATCGGCCTGGATCGAGTCGGGTGCGAAGCCCGGCACGCGGACCTGGCCGCCGGCGATCGCGGCGGCAGCGAACGGGTAGGCCGCAGCCGACGCGTCGGGCTCGATCCGGAAGCGTCTTCCCGTGTAAGGTCGGGGAGCGGCCACACGCAGCGCTGCAGGCCCCTCCCATCCGCAATCGGCGCCGAAGGCGCGCATCACCTGGAGGGTGAGGTCGACGTAGGGACGCGAGACGAGCCTCCCGCCTGCGAGGCGCAGCGTGACGGGCGTGCGCGCGTAGGGCGCTGCGAGCAGGGCGGCGGAGACGAACTGGCTCGAGCGCCCCGCATCGATCGTGGCGTCGCCGCCGGCGATGCCGCCGCCGAGGGTCCGGACAGGTGGACAGCCGCTGCGGCCGAGGATCTCGACCCGCGCTCCGAGTGCCTCGAGGGCGTGGGTCAGGTCGTCGATGGGGCGCTCCCGCATGCGCGGCGCACCGTCGATCGTGACGGGCCCCGGCGCGAGGGTGGCGGCCGCCGTGATGAAGCGCGCCGTGGTTCCCGATGCCCGTGCGTCGAGCGGCGCCGTGGGCGCGCGAAGTGCTCCGCCCGTTCCCTCCACCCGCCATGAGTCGCCGTCCTCGGTGACGCGAACGCCGAGGGCGGCCAGGCAGCCGCGCATGGCGACGGTGTCGTCGCTCTCGAGGCAGCCGTCGAGGACGCTCTCGCCGTGCGCCAGCGCCGCAACGGGAAGCGCCCGGTTCGTGATGCTCTTCGATCCGGGCACCGCGACGAGGGCGTCGATCGCGCCGCGCGGGCGGATTCCGATCTGCGGCGGAGGGGCGCTCACGGGTGCCCCACTCTAGCAAGACGCCGCGTTGACACCCCTGTCTGCGTTCGTAACACTTCGACACCGCATCAGTTTTTCCAGTCGATCGACCGAGGAGCGCGGGCGGAAGTGCGTCGCCCGCGTGTCGGTGGTGACGCGCGCCGTGCACCCAGCGCTGCGCGCGAGGAGGAGAGGCGCTCTTGCCCAAGGTGCTGGTCAGCGATTCGCTCTCGTCGCAGGGGCTCGAGATCCTCGAACGTGCCCGCGGGCTCGAGGTGGTCTACCAGCCCGGGCTCTCGCCCGGGGCGCTGATCGACGCCATCGCCGACGCCGACGCTCTCGTGATCCGTAGCGGAACCAAGGTCACCGGGGACGTCATCGCCCGTGCCGAGCGCCTGCGCGTAATCGGCCGGGCCGGGATCGGCGTCGACAACGTCGACGTGGCGGCGGCCACCGCGCGTGGCATCGCCGTGCTCAACACGCCGGAAGGCAACAACATCACCACCGCCGAGCACGCGATCGCCCTGATGGTCTCCCTCGCGCGTCACATCCCCCAGGCGACCGCATCGATGAAGGCGGGACAGTGGGAGAAGAACCGGTTCACGGGCCTCGAGCTGTTCAATCGGACCCTCGGGGTAGTCGGCATCGGCAACATCGGCCGGATCGTCGCCCAGCGCGCGCAGGGGCTGGGGATGCGCGTCGTGGCATACGACCCGCACATCGTGCCGGAGCTCGCCGCCAAGCTCGATGTCGAGCTGTTGCCCCTCGACGACCTCCTGGCGCGTGCCGACGTGATCAGCGTCCACGTCCCGAAGACCAAGGAGACCACGGGCCTGATCGGCGCGGATGCCTTCGCCAAGATGAAGCCTGGCGTTCTCGTCGTGAACGCCGCGCGTGGCGGCATCGTGAACGAGGCCGCTCTCCTCGAGGCCCTCGAGAACGGAAAGGTCGGCGGCGCGGCCCTCGACGTCTTCGAGAAGGAGCCGCCCGATCCCCAGAGCCCGATCGTCTTGCACGAGCGTGTGATCTGCACCCCCCACCTCGGCGCGTCGACCGAGCAGGCCCAGGTGAACGTGGCCATCGCCATCGCCGAGCAGGTGCGCGATTACCTGGTAGGCAACGTGGTCCGCAACGCGGTCAACGTTCCGTCGGTCTCTGCCGAGGTGCTCGAGCAGATCCGGCCCTACGTGGTGCTGGCGGAGAAGCTCGGCCGGTTCCAGGGGCAGCTGTGTCCGGGGGCCATCGACGAGATCGAGATCGTCTACACGGGCGACGTCGCAGAGCATCGCGTGGCGCCGATCACGATCGCGGTGCTGAAGGGCCTGCTCGAGTCGGTGACGGACCGCGTCAACATGGTCAACGCACCGCTCATCGCCCAGGAGCGGGGGATCAAGGTGATCGAGTCGAAGGCGAGCCAGACGCGGGATTTCGCCAGCGCGATCACGACCCGGGTCCGGGGCTGCGTCGACCGGCTGATCGCCGGCGCCGTCTTCCACGGCGGCCAGCCGCGCATCGTCCGCATCGACGACTTCATGCTCGAGGCGATTCCCGAGGGTCCGACGCTGCTGCTCACCAACCACGACCGCCCCGGCGTAGTGGGCATGGTCGGCACGATCCTGGGAGAGTCGGGGATCAACATCGCACGCATGCAGCTCGCGCTCGTCCGTGAGCGTGCCGAGGCGGCGATGCTCGTGAACGTCGATACGAGCCCCGGCCCCGAGGTGCTCGAGCGGCTGCGAAGCCTTCCCAACATGATCGCCGTCCAGCTCGTGGAGCTCTGATGACCACCGTCGTGGCCGTGGGCGCGCAGTGGGGAGACGAGGGCAAGGGCAAGATCGTCGACTGGCTCGCCCCTCGCGCCGAGCTGGTCGTCCGGTTCCACGGAGGCAACAACGCCGGCCACACGCTGGTGGTCGACGGCGAGAAGACGGTGCTCCACGTCGTGCCGGCGGGCGTCCTGCAGCCGGGCACTCTCAACCTGATCGGTCCCGGCGTCGTGGTCGATCCCGAGGTGCTGCTCGGCGAGCTCGATGCGCTGACGGCCCGGGGCGTGCTGCGGGATCCCTCGCGGGTTCGCGTCTCCGGCCGGGCCCACGTGATCCTGCCCTGGCATCAGGCCCAGGATCTGGCGCGGGAGGAGAAGGCGGCCGAGCGCGCCATCGGAACCACCGGTCGCGGAATCGGCCCCACCTACGAAGACAAAGTGGCCCGCCGGGGGATCCGCGTCGCGGACCTGCTCGATGGCCGGCTGGTTCGGGAGCGGATCGAGCAGGTCGCTCCGGTCAAGAACTTCGAGCTGACCGGGTACCACCGCTGGAAGCCGGTCGACGTCGAGGCACTGGTGGAGCAGTGCATCGAGTGGGGACGGCGCCTCGAGCCCTACGTCGACCACACGGGCCGCATCCTCGACCACGCGCTGCGCGATGGAAAGAGCGTCTTGTTCGAAGGCGCGCAGGGGACCTTCCTCGACATCGACCACGGCACCTACCCGTACGTGACGTCGTCCAACTGCGTCGCAGGCGCAGCGTGTACCGGGGCCGGAGTGGGCCCGACCCGGATCGACCGCGTCCTCGGCATCACCAAGGCCTACGCGACCCGGGTCGGCGGCGGACCGTTCCCGACCGAGGAGACCGGCGAGGTCGGCGAGCGCCTCCGTGCGGCAGGGGCGGAGTTCGGCGCGACCACTGGGCGGCCGCGGCGCTGCGGCTGGCTCGACGCGGTGATGCTGCGCGAATCGGTCACCGTGAACGGCCTCACGGGCCTCGCGATGAACAAGCTCGACGTGCTCTCGGGGCTGCGAGAGGTTCCCGTCTGCACGGCGTACC
Source organism: uncultured delta proteobacterium (assembly GCA_963710635.1). Lineage (GTDB taxonomy): Bacteria > Myxococcota_A > UBA9160 > UBA9160 > UBA9160 > MYXO. The sequence continues at coordinate 1,600,888 of CAVQAY010000004.1, read as the reverse complement.
GGATCGACGGCAAGGTCACCCACGAGTTCCCGATGACGCTGGGAGAGGTGGCGCGCGCGGAGCCGATCTACGAGGCGCAGCCCGGATGGCGCGAGGCCCTCTCGAGCATCCGGCGCTTCGAAGATCTCCCCGATGCGGCGCGGCGCTACGTCGACCGGGTAGAGGCGCTGGCCGGCGTCCCCGTCGAGATCCTCTCGATCGGCCCCGCCCGCGAGGAGACGATCGTGCGGAGCGATCCCTTCGCCGCCTGATTCCGCCCGCGCCGCGGGCCCGATCCTCGACACCCGGCGCGCCGGGTGGTACCCCCCCGACGAGGGCCCCTAGCTCAGCTGGTCAGAGCACCGGCCTTTTAAGCCGAGGGTCCTGGGTTCGAATCCCAGGGGGCCCACCATCGTGCGCGGCGTCAGGCCGCCGGCGGCCCGTCGCGCAGCTCGCACATGATGCGGTACAGGCGGCCCTGCGCGTTGCCGGTGAGCGCGTCGACGATCATCTCGTCCGGATCACAGCCTTGCGCCGAGCGGACGAGCCGCTCGAAGCTCTGGATGAACGTCTCGCAGTGCTTGGCGCGGATGGGCGTTCCGTAGAAGAACGCCCACTTCTCTTCGGGTGTCCCCGCGCTGAAGCGCAGCGAGATCATGCGCCGGCTGAAGATCGAAACCTCCCCCGAGCTGAGGCGGCCCCAGAGCGCGTCCATCTCGGTATCGGAGACGAGGCCGTCTCCGGCGCTGCCTTGGCTCGAGAGATAGAGGAGACCGGCCACCACCTCGAGCTGGGTGGCGACGAGGCGCGAGAGATCCATGAAGGTGTCCTGCCGCGCGTGGAGCTCGTTGGCGGCGATGGCGTGGGTCTGGATCTCGGCCTGCTCGGCCGTCCGGAGCATGATCTCGTGCTGGCGCTGGATCGCTCGGTTGTTCTCCGAGAGCTCGCGCTGCTGCATGAAGAGCCCAAGGACGAGCCACAGGAACGCAAGCGGAGCGAAGGCCCCGTCGAGGAACTCGCCCATGGCTCCGAGGGGCTGGTCGAAGAACGCGGCCCAGCCCAGTCCTGCGGCGATGTAGAAGGCTCCGCCGCCGAGCCACAGGGCGGTCAGCAGGAGGCCGAGTGCGATCCGCCAGTCGAGCGGTCTCGTCTCCGCGCTCCGCGCGGGGCTCACGCTGGGCGGATCCTGTGTCGACGTGCTCAAGACCCCTCGATCGTGGCGCGCGGGTGGCATCGCGCAAGCGGGGGGCGGCCTCCCGCCACCGCATGCGCCCGTGGCCGGCGACGGGGCTCCGGCCTAGGCTTGGCCGCCGGGCGAGGCCGCAGACAGGCGGCGCCGCGGGCGTCGGAGGAGGGTCCATGAGCACGGTCCGCAGCTTCATGGAGAAGCACTTCCTGCACTTCAACAGCCGCGAGACCGTGGCTGCGGCGCGGGCCTATGAGCAGCACCTGGCGGCGGGCGGCAAGATGCTGGTCAGCCTCGCGGGTGCGATGAGCACGGCGAAGATCGGCCAGATCCTTTCGCGGATGATCCATGAAGGGAAGGTCCACGCGATCTCGTGCACCGGCGCGAACCTCGAAGAAGACCTCTTCAACCTGCTGGCCTACAAGGAATACGAGATCATTCCCGACTGGCGCGCCCTCTCGGTGCAGGACGAGAAGCGGCTCTACGAGCGGGGCTTCAACCGCGTGACCGACACCTGCATTCCCGAGACCGTCATGCGCCACATGGAGCGAAGGCTCATCGACCGCTGGAAGCAGGCGTGCGAGAAGGGCGAGCGCCGGTTCGAGGCCGAGTTCCTGTGGGATCTCTTCCGCGACGGTCAGATGGAGTCCTTCTATCAGATCCCGGCCGAGAACAGCTGGTTCATCGCGGCGCAGGAGCGCGGGATCCCGATCTGGTCGCCGGGGTGGGAGGACAGCACGACGGGCAACATGTTCGCTGCGGCGGTCTATCGCGGCGCGGTGCCCCATCATCAGTGCGTGAAGTCGGGGACCGAGCAGATGGAGCACCTCATCCGCTGGTATCTCGAGCACTGCGGCCTCGAAGACGGGCGACCGAGCGTCGGGTTCTTCCAGGTGGGAGGCGGCATCGCGGGGGACTTCGCGATCTGTGCGGTGCCGACGATCATCCAGGATCTGCAGCGCGAGGACGTCCCGTTCTGGGGCTACTTCTGCCAGATCAGCGACGCGGTGACGAGCTACGGTGGCTATTCGGGCGCCGTTCCGAACGAGAAGATCACCTGGGGCAAGCTCGACGTCGACACGCCGAAGTTCATGATCCAGTCGGACGCCACGATCGTGGCGCCGCTGATCTTCGGCTGGCTCCTGGGAGACTGAGTGGCGCCGCCGGGGGGAGCGCCGCTCCTCGTGACGGGAGCGGCTGGTTTCATCGGCGCGCGGTTCGTCGAGTCGTGCGCCGCACGCGGAATCGCGGTTCCTGGCGGCGGACCACCCCGAGCATTTCACCGCGCGTACGGAGCACGAGAAGATCGATTTCGGCCGAGTGATCGACCGCGACCAGCTCCTCGGCTGGCTCGAGGCGGAGAGGCCCGCGCTCGCCGGGATCGTCCACCTCGGCGCCTGCACCGACACGACCGAGATGGACGTCGCGTATCTCGAGCGCGTCAACCTGGCCTACTCGCAGGCGCTCTGGCGCTTCGCGTCGCGCGAGGGCGTTCCGTTCGTCTACGCGAGCAGCGCGGCGACCTACGGTGACGGGAGCCAGGGCTACGACGACGACGAGTCGCAGATCGCGTCGCTCCGGCCGCTCAACCCCTACGGCGAGTCGAAGCAGCGGTTCGACGTCTGGGCGCTGGAGGAGGAAGCCCGCGGGAGCCGGCCGCCCGCCTGGAGCGGATTCAAGTTCTTCAACGTGTACGGCTTCGGCGAGCGGCACAAGGGCAGGATGTCGAGTGTCGTGCTCCAGGCCTTCGACCAGATCCGCCAGACAGGGGAGGCGACGCTCTTTCGAAGCCACCGGTCCGGCGTCGCCGACGGTCATCAGACCCGCGACTTCGTCTTCGTGGCCGACGTGGTCGAGGTGCTGCACTTCGCCCTCGCGACTCCGCTGCGCCGCGGGATCTACAACCTCGGGACGGGGCAGGGAAGGACCTTCCTCGACCTGGCGCGCGCAACGTTCTCGGCCCTCGGCGCCGAGCCGCGGATCCGCTTCGTCGATACCCCTGCCGGCATTCGCGAGCGCTACCAGTACTTCACCGAGGCCCGGATGGAGAAGCTCCGTGCCGCCGGCTACGCGCGGGGATTCACTCCGCTCGAAGCCGGGGTGCGGCAGTACGTCGAGCGGCTCCTGGCGCAATGAGCCTCTCGTCCGGCGGCGACCGTGGGCGGCGCTTCGCCGCGCTCGCCCTCGCGGTGGGGTTCTTCCTGGTCCACGTTCCGGATCTTTTCGATTTCTCGCGCTATCACGGCGACGAGCGCTTCTATACCGACGCCGCGATCGGCATGGTGCAGTCCGGCGACTGGCTGACGCCGCGCTACCCCGATGGGCGGCTCCGTCTCGAGAAGCCGCTGCTCGGTTACCTCGTGCTGGCCGGGAGCTACGAGGCGCTGGGGATCAGCCTCGCTGCGTCGCGCCTGCCGTTCCTCCTGGCCGGGGCCCTCCTGGTGTTCGCTACGTGGCGGGCCGGAATGCTCCTGCTGCGCGACGCGGACGCCGCGCTGCTCGCGGCGGCGATCGTCGCGGCGTCTCCCGACTTCGCGGCGATGAGCGTCCGCTCGACACCCGACATCCTCTCGTGTCTCTTCCTGCTGCTGGGTCTCACGGGCTTCTTCCGGCTGCTCGAGGGCGGCGCAGCCAGGGAAGGTGCCGCCGCGCAGGCCTGGCTCGGAGCCGGCTTCGCCGTGGCTGCGAAGGGTGGGCTCGGACTGGTGCTGATCGGGTTCGCGTTCGGGGCGGCGGCGCTCCGCAAGGATCGCGCGGCCCGCGTGAGGCGGCTGCTCGACCCGGTCTGGACGCCGATCGGCCTGCTCGTCGCGGTGTCGGGGTTCGGCGTCTACGCGGCGGCACATGGCGTGGCGGCCCTCGAGCCCTCGGTGGGAGACCAGGTGGGAGAGCGGCTCTCCGGGCAGGCGAGCTACCTGCGCCAGCTGGCGGCGTACGGGGGGATCGCGGCCGAGCACCTGGCCCCCTGGCTCCTTCTCGCTGTGGTCGGCGTGGTGCGTGACGCGGGCGCCCTCGCCGACTTCGGAGCGCGGGAGCGCCCGGTCGCCCGCTTCGCCGGAGCCTGGCTCGTGGCGCTCCTGTTGATCTTCTCCGCGGGCGACGTCGTGCGCGGGCGCTACCTGGCCCCGGCCTATCCGCTCGTCGCGCTGGTCCTGGCCGGTCTACTCGTCGCGTTCGAACGTCGTGGCGCTGCGGCCGGAGCGATCACCGGCGTGTGCAGGGGAGGGCTGGTGGCGGCTGCCGTGGCGGGGCTGGTGCTGGCCGCGGGCGGCGCGCCGATCGGGAACGGCCTCGTCGTCGCGGGTCTTTTGGTCGCGGCGGTTGCGGTCGGTGGGCTCTGGCTCTCGCGCCGGCGCTCGGCGTGGATGGCGATGATGGGCCTTGCCGCGATGGCGATCGTTGCCCAGGGCCTCGGCGCGGCGGCGGTGCGGTCGACCCTGGCGCGGACGCCGATCGAGGACCTGGCGGCCTGCCTCGCCGCCCCGGAGCTCGCCACGTCGCGCGTTGCGCAGGTGGGAGAGTCTGCGCACCTGGCCAGCAAGCTCCGGCTCGCCACCGGCGGGAAGCTTACGATCGACGCGTTCGGACGGGGCCGTTCGGAGCCCAACTCGGACGATTATCGCGTGATCGTCTCGGATACGTCGCTACCGGACCGCATCTCCGGCTCCGGGTTCCGCGCCGAGCAGTGCGGCGAAACGTGGTCCGATCGATGGACGCCGCGGGAGGTCCTCGAGGTGATGCGTGCCGGCGATCCGGCCGAGGCTCTTGCCCGCCGGGCGCAGCCCGCATGGATCGCCGTCCGCGCCGGCGGCGAGGGCTGACGCGCGGTTCTACTCCAGACCGTGTCTTCGACCCCAGTCTTCGTTGCGCTCGGTCACGCGCTCGAGAATCGCGATCACCTTCTCGCGTTCCTGGACCTGCTTGGTCGTGTGGGAGGGGTTCGCCCGGAAGTCTGGCAGCTCGTCGCGAAGCCGCGCCACCGAGCTCCGAAGCTCGTCGAGGATGCCGGCGAATGTCGCAGGCTCGCGGTGGCGGCCGTCGACGACGGTCCGCAGGAAGACTTCGATCTTCGCGCCCGACGCGAGCGCCCCGGCGGGTGTGAGTGTTCCCGCAGCGCCGTCGCCGCCCCTGGACGGGCCGAGCAGTACGCCGCCACCAGCGACGAGGGCGGTCCCTCCGGCTGCGCCGAGGCCCGCGCCCACCACCGCATGGCCGCCGAGGGCAGCGAGGCCCGTCTTGAGCGCCGCGAGGCCAGCCACGCCGACGGCCTTCCCGACCATTCCTGCGGCGACGGGAGCTGCGAGGCCGAGAGTGAGCGCGCCGACCGCGGTCCCCGCAGCGGCGCCGAAGAGCAGCTTCGACCGCAGGCCCGTCAGCTCACGGGCCGTCGCAGAGAGGGCTGCGCGCAGCCGCTCGCCCTCGTCGGCGGGGAGCCCGAGCAGCAGCGATGCGCGCTCGAGCGCGGGTGTGCGCACGTGGCGCTGGATCGACGGCGCCAGGCCGAGTCGCTCGCGCCAGCCGACATCACGGGGATCGAGAGGCCAGTAGGCGTCGAACCCTGCGAGCTCGAGGAGGACCAGCTCGGGAGCAAAGCGGTTCTCGCCGCGCCGGACGCGCTCGGCGATCGGTGCGAGGCCGTCGCGTGCGACGACCCGCGGGCGTTCGTCGTCGGGAAACGTCGAAAAGCCCTGTTCGACCCGTGCGCGCCATCGCTCGAACCAGGCCTTCTTGAGGGCGAGCGTGTCGAAGGGCCCTCCGGTCGAAGTGGCCCCGATGTCGTCGGCCACCAGGGCCGCTTCGAGGCTCGCCAGGAGGCTGCACGACGGGGCGTCGAGGGCGAAGTGTGAGATGAGGCTCTTCCCGAAGGGGGCTCCGGCCGGCGTCGCGCCGCGCTCGGCGAGCTCCGGCCAGTAGGGGTCGCCTGCAGGGAGCGGGACGTTTCGCGCGAGGCGTCGCGCGCGCAGCGAAGCGGACGCTGCGAGCAAGGTACGAGGCACCGCCACGAAGCTCGCTACGGTGATTGCGAAGACCCGGAACCAGATCGCAGCGGGCGCTCCCTCCTGGGTGGCGGCGAGAGCGAACTGGGCCGCATCGGGGAAGTCGGCGCCCAGTACCAGGCGTGCGGGCAGGAAGAGGAGGGCGGCGATCTGCGCGCGCATCTCGGGAGTCGAGACCAGCGTACTGCCCCACTCCATGCGGTACTCGAACGCGATTCCCTGGAAGTGGATTCCTGCGAGCGCACCCGCCGCGAACGCGATGGCCGCGACGTGCGCGAGTCGCTCGAAGCGGGCAAGGATCGGCGCGGTGCAGGTGGCGGCGTAGTCCGATGCGAACCGTACGCGGGTGCGTCGAGAAGCTCCGGAGTCCGGCGCGGACGCGCGATCCGCATCGGCGCCGCGCAGCCGCGCCCAGCCGGCGCCCGCGCGCGCGAGGAGGAATAGAACCGGCCGCAGCGGAGCGCGGCCGGTCGCGGTGGCGTTGCGGCCGGGTGTGCGCGCGTAGGCCCACACCGCGGCGGCGTAGAGCGCGAGGTTCCAACAGACGAGCGCAGTGACGGGGTTCGCGAGTACGTGGATGCGCCGCCCGAGACTGAGCCCATTGCTGGCGAGCCCGAGGCCGGCGGCCGCAGCGACGACGACGAGGGCGAGATCGCGGGGCGGCAGCTCGAAGCGCAGCAGTCGCCGCGCGCCTGCCGGAAGTCTCTCGAGGACGAACGCGGCGCGGCGGACGACGAAGGGCTCGAGCGGATCGCGGCTTTCGGCTGCGTTCCACGCTGCGTCCTTCACCTCGGCCTGGACGAGGGCAGGGTCTTCTTCTTCGACGGCGCGGACGAGAAGGACCTGCTTCGCCTCGTCTTCGGTCACGCGGCATCCGTCCGGGCGAGACGCGGACGAAAAACCGCCTCACACCGGATCAGTCTCCGGGTGGGCGGGAGAACTCGGTGCGCGAACGATCTACGAGCGATCGCTGCGGCGGCGAAGCGCCCAAGCGCTGACGCCGAGGCCGGCTGCGAACAGCAGCGCAGCGGTCGGCTCCGGCACCGACGGCGGCTTGGAGCCATCGATCGAGGCCGGGCTCACGACGGCCATCGCAGAACCTGCCACCAGGAAGCTCAACAGGGCGGCGGCGAAGACGATACGGCGCATGTGCATGTCACTCCGTTGAAAGCATTCCATTGAAGACGTCAGCAAGATAACACCAATGTCAGGAAGCTGTAAAGCCCTTCTTTTTGCGTTCTCTTGCCTTCCTACTTCTGCCCTCCGGCCATCCCCGAGGGGCATTCCCCTCCGGTCGACATCCGCCCCTCCCGGGGAGGCTATCATGGCCGCTACCATGAAGGTGTCCCCGAACCGCTCGTGGGTGGCAGGATTTCTGGCGCGAAGTTCGAGGTACCGCCGGGCTGCGGTGGTTGCTGCCCTCGGGTTGCTGGCGGCGTCCCCGGCGGGGGCCGGGGAGAGCGGAGCCGACGGGCGCTTCGACCGGCGGACCTCGGCGCATTTCGTCCTCTACCAGGACGTCGCCATCGACCACCGGACCGGCTGGCGCGGGTCGGCCCAGTTCGAGCGCGAGGTGCTGGAGTCGCTCGAGTCGGCCCACGACGCCCTCCGCGACCTCCTCGGGATCGCACCTCGGCGGCGAGTCGTCGTGACGGTCTACGACCCGGCGGTCTTCGACGCGGAGTTCGCCGGCCTGGCGGCGTTTCCCGTCGCGGGATTCTACGCGGGAAGCATCCGGATTCGCGGAGACGTGCGCCTCACCGGCGGGCTCGAGCGCGTGCTGCATCACGAATACGTCCATGCGGCGCTCGAGGCCGCAGCGCCGTCGCTGATGTTGCCGGCGCTCGTCAACGAGGGCCTCGCCGAGTGGTTCTCCCGGCGCGCGCTGGGTTTTCCGCTCCTCGACGCCGGTGAGGCGGCATGGCTCGCCCGCGCGGCGCAGAGCGGGAACTGGCTTCCGCTGGCGTCGCTGCTCGCGCCGGGGTTCGCGCAGCTCTCTCCCGGGCAGGCGACGCTCGCGTACCTCGAGTCGCAGGCCTTCGTCGCGCACCTGGTCGGGCACCACGGCGAGCGCGCCCTCGGTGCGTTCTGGCGGACGCTCACCCGCAGTGGCCGGTTCGACCGGGCGCTCTCGCGCGCGTTCGGCAGCGACCTCCAGCAGATCGAGGCGCGGATGCTCCGGGAGCTGCCCCGATAGCCGTCGCCATCGGTCGCTGGAAAAGAGCGAGGGGCTGGCGCAGGACGCCAACCCCTCGGAATACCTGGTGGAGCTGGGGGGAATCGAACCCCCGACCCCAAGACTGCCAGCCTTGTGCTCTCCCAGCTGAGCTACAGCCCCACGGAGCGCCGAAGCTACCGATGGGCACCCCCGCTGTCAAAGCGGACACACATCAGGTGGGAGGTGGGTCCGGCTGGTCCGGCAGGGCTCCCGTGGTACGTTTCGGCGGCTCCCGCCGGAGTGGCGAAATCGGTATACGCAGGGCCCTCAAAAGGCCCCGGCCCCTGTGGCCGTGTGGGTTCGAGTCCCACCTCCGGCACCCGATGGACGGCGACCGCTCGCGCTGGGCCGCGGCGAGTCCGAACCCGAGTGAGCGCCCGGAATTGTGCGCTCGATGACAGGAGGTTCCGAGATGGTCAGGATGAAGCGAGCTGCTGCAATGACGATGTCCCTGCTGGTCGCAGCGGCGCTGCTCGCGCCGGGGATCGCATCGGCGCAGCTGCGCGACTTCGAGGGCAAGGTCGATTCGATCAGCGACTCGAAGATCATCGTCGACAACCGCAAGGGCGACAAGATCAGCTTCGACAAGGTCGGTGATACGGCGGTCGAGGGGAAGGCCACGGCCTGGGACGCCGTCAAGAAGGGTGACTGGGTCGCCGTCGGCTCGAAGATGATGGAGAAGCCTCGCAAGGCCTACAAGGTGACGGTCAAGGACCCGCCGGCGGACGCAGCCGTCGACGAGTGATCCGGACCTTCCTGGTTTCGTGATCGGGCCTCCCGGCGCCGGCCGGGAGGCCCTTTTCCGTTGGGGCTGCCGCCATCTCGCTCGGGCTGCCGCAAGGTGCGCCGGGGCGCGGTACTCTCCACTGCGTGGGCGAGAGTTCGCAGACGCCGCTCCTTGCGGGGCACCCGATCTCGCGCCGGGGCTTTCTCGCGGGATCGGCCTGGCTCACCGCGGCGCTCGGCGCGGGCACGCTCGCCTGCGGCCGCGCAGATTCGAGCTACGCGGCGCTGCTCCCGGCGGGAGACACCCCTTCGCAGCTACCGCTGCGCGAGTACGCAGTGCTCCGCGCCGTCGTCGGCCGGCTGGTTCCGGCCGGCGACACGCACCCGGGCGCGATCGATCTCGGCGTGCCGGCGCGGATCGACCGTGAGCTCGCGTTCCACGGTGCGAAGCTTCGCGACGATCTCACGGCCGCGCTCCAGCTCGTCGAGTGGTGGCCGCTCGTGACCCGCGGCACGCGTTTCACGCGTCTCGATGCCGCGGCGCAGGACGATCTGCTCGCCGACATGGCCGGCAGCAGGCTCGCCGAACGCAGGACCGCGTTCCAGGCACTCAAGTTCGTGACGGTCTTCTTCTACTACACCCAGGAGCCGACGTGGGCGGCGATCGGCTACGACGGCCCCTGGGTTCCGCGCAGCCTTCCCGCGGCGCCGGTCTAGGGAGAGCGGATGGGAATCGTCGAAGGCCGCGACGTTGCCGCCGATCGGCGCGAGGAGACCGACGTCGTCGTGATCGGCTCCGGCGCCGGCGGAGCGACCGTCGCGATGCGGCTCGCCGAGGCGGGAAAGCGCGTCGTGATCCTCGAGGGAGGCGGGTATTACACCGGCATCTCGGATCCCCTCGAGCCCGGCCGTCCCGGGCGGGGCGAGCTGAACCAGCGCGAGGACGACATGCTCGCGCGGATCGACGGAGGCCGTGGCCTCGCCACGACCCGCGACGGTCATGTGACCCTCACCTACGGCAACTGCGTGGGGGGAGCGACCGTCCACTACTGGGCGGACAGCTACCGCACGCCGACCGACCGTCTCGCGCTCTGGGAGTCGCGGTACGGCGTCGAAGGCCACAGCGAGGACGAGCTTCGCCCCTGGTTCGACCGCATCGAGCGCGACCTCGGCATCCACCCCGCTCCGGAGTCGTACCTCAATGGGTGCAACCGGGTCGTGAAGGCGGGCGTCGAGGCGCTCGGTTGGCACGGCGAGCCGGTTCCCCAGGCGCGCCGCGGCTGTCTCAAGAGCGGCTACTGCATGCAAGGCTGCGCCTACGACGCCAAGCAGAGCATGCTCGTCACCTACGTTCCGCGGGCGATCCGCGCCGGGGCCCTCCTGTTCGCCGACGCGCGGGTCGACAGGATCCTCGCCGAAGGCGGCCGCGCCGTGGGTGCGGTGGCTTCCGTGATCGACCGTGCAACCCAGAAGCCGACCGGGCGACGCATCGAGGTGCGGGCCAAGGTCGTCGTGCTCGCAGCCGGCGGCTACGGCTCGGCGCCGATCCTCCTGCGATCGAAGCTCGCCAACCGCAGCGGGCAGGTCGGACGCAACCTGCATGCGAATCCGTGCTCGATGGTCTTCGCCATCTTCGACCACGACATCATCCTCTGGAGAGGCATGCCGGCCGCCTTCGGCTGCCTCGAGTGGCGGCTCGCGCGGGACGAGAAGGGCCACTACCGCGAAGGCGGCTACCTGCTGATGCCGAACCAGCTGACGCCCGCCGCGCTCGCGGCCTTCCTCCCGGGCTTCGGCGCCGAACACCGGAAGCGGATGGAGGTGATGCCCCGGATCGCGAGTACGCTGGCGTGGATCGACGACGCGGAGTCCGGCGAGGTGGTCCTCGGTCGCGACGGCTCGCCTGCGTACCGCATTCCCGTGACGGGACGCAACGCGCTCATGCTGCGCGATTCGATGAAGAAGGGCGCCCTCGCGCTGCTGGCCGCCGGAGCGCGAGAGGTCTTCCTGGCCGATGCCGCCGGCACCCGGATCGGCGACGAGAAGGACGTGTCGCGGATCGACACCGTCGAGATCGGTCCCGGGGCCATGAGCTTCCCCGCACCGCACCCGGCCGGCACCTGCCGCATGGGGAGGGACCCGGCGACCTCGGTGGTGAAGAGCAGCGGCGAGACCCACGAGGTCGAGAACCTCTACGTTGCCGATCCGAGCGTGTTCCCGACGGCCGTGTCGGTAGATCCCTCCGAGACGATCTTCGCCTTCTCCCACGTCCTCGCCGACGGCCTGCTGGCTCGGGGCGTCGCTTGAGCGGCCGGACGGACATCTCCGGCCGCGCGCGGCCGCTCACCCCGGCGCAGCGTGCCCGCTATCACCGGCACCTGCTCTTGCCGGACTTCGGCGAGTCGGGCCAGTCGCGGGTCCTCGCCTCGCGCGTCTTGATCGTGGGCGTCGGAGGCCTCGGCTGCCCGGCGGCGCAGTATCTGGCGGCTGCCGGCGTCGGCACCCTCGGGCTCGTCGATGCGGACCACGTGGAGATCTCGAATCTCCAGCGCCAGATCCTCTACGGCCCGAAGGACCTGGGAAGGCCCAAGGTCGAGGTCGCCCGGGAGCGCATCCTCGCGATCAACCCCGACGTCGACGTCGAGGTCCATCCGGAGCGGCTCCGATCCGAGAACGCCCTCGAGATCCTCGCCAGCTACGACGTCGTCGTGGACGGAAGCGACAACTTTCCGACGCGTTACCTGCTGAGCGATGCTTGCGTCCTGCTCGGCAAACCCAACGTCCACGGTGCGATCTTCCGTTTCGACGGCCAGGCGTCCGTCTTCCATGCTCCGGCCGGCCCCTGCTACCGGTGCCTGCACCCCGAGCCTCCCGGCCCGGGCCAGGCGCCGAGCTGTGCCGAGGCGGGAGTGCTCGGCGTACTTCCCGGCCTCGTGGCCCTGGTGCAGGCGACCGAGACCCTCAAGCTCCTCTCCGGAATCGGCGACACGCTGGTGGGCCGGCTCCTCCACTACGACGCGCTCGAGATGCGATTCACGGAGTTCTCGCTGGCGAGAGACCCGGAGTGTCCGGCGTGCGGCGAGGCGCCTACCGTGACGGGGCTCATCGATTACGATGCGTTCTGTGGGACGGGACAGGCGGCGCAGGGAAGCGAGGACGTGAGCGAGCTGACGGCACGCGAGCTGGACGACCTGCGGCGGCGGGGAGAGGATCTGCTGCTCCTCGACGTGCGCGAGCCCGCGGAGTACGAGACGGCGCGGATCGACGGGGCGAAGCTGGTGCCGCTCGGTCAGCTCGAGGCGCGCCTCGGCGAGTTCGCCGAGTGGAAGACGAAGCACGTCGTCGTGCATTGTCATTTCGGCGGCCGCAGCGCGAAGGCCTGCCAGGTGCTGCTGCAGAACGGCTTTGCGAGGGTCGACAATCTCCAGGGAGGCATCGACGCCTGGTCGCAGACCGTCGATCCTTCGGTACAGAGGTACTGACGTGGCGCAGACCAAGCTCCCGAACGCGATCGAGCGGCGCCACCTCCTCGAGAAGGAGCTGGCGCCGGCGCATGCCCTGCGAGTGGCCGATGCCTATCTGGCGGAGGAGCGGATGGTCGAGGCGCTCGCCTTCCTCAAGAAGGCCGGCGCGGACGACCGATTGCGCGAGATCGCCGAGCAGGCGAAGCTCGACGGCGACGCGTTCTTGATGCGCCAGGTGGCGGCGAGCCTCGGCGTGTCGCCGTCGGCCGCGGAGTGGGCGGCTGCAGGAGCTGCGGCGCGGGAGAAGGGCAAGATCCGCTACGCCGAAGACGCGGAGCGTCAGGCGGGCCGGCAAGGGGATTGAGGGCGGGAGGCACGAAGGATGGCGCTTCGCTGTGTCGTGGTGCGGGGGCTGGTGCGAGAGGTGGAGGAGGACCTCAACAAGTTCCTCAGCGCGAACGAGGTGAGGGTGCTCCACATGACCCAGAGCGAGACCGGGAACCACATCACCCTCACGCTGATCGTCGACGACATGCAGCCGATCCACTGAGGGCGACGTCGTCGAATTGACTGATCCGTCAATCCGGCCCTAGACTCCTCGATTGCCGACCGCAAGACGAGGAGCCCCATGGGAGCGGGTAAGACCGCGGCCGCCGAAGCCGCAGCGGAATGGCTTCGAAAGCATTTCGACGCCGACTCGGCGCGGGGCTTCTCGGCCGTATTCGTCCTGGATCTGACCGGTGCGTCGGCCGGAGCACTCACGGTGCGGATCGAGGACGGGGTGCTGTCGACCTCGCCGGGAGCGGCCGGCCGTCGCGACGTGATGATCCGCCTGGACGCGGCGGATCTCCTCGACGTACTGGCGGGTCGCGCCAACGGGGAGCTCCTGCACATGGCGGGCCGCGTCCAGATCGAAGGAGCTCCGGCCCTCGTCCTGCGGCTCCAGACGCTCTTCCGACGCCGCGTGTGACGGAGCCCAGGGCACCTGACGGGCCGGCTTCGGCCATCCGGATCGTCGGCGCCCGCTCCCACAACCTCCGTGGCGTGAGCTGCAGGATCCCGCTGCGCGCCTTCACGGTGGTGACCGGTGTGTCGGGATCGGGCAAGTCGAGCCTCGCCTTCGACACGCTCTATGCCGAGGGTCAGCGCCGCTATGTGGCGTCGCTCTCGACCTACGCGCGGCAGTTCCTCGAGCGACTGCCCCGGCCCGACGTCGACCTCATCTCCTACCTGCCTCCCGCGATCGCCATCGAGCAGCGCAACCGCGTGACCAACGCGCGGTCGACGGTCGGGACGGCCACCGAAGTCCTCGATCTCCTGCGGCCGCTGTTCGCAACCCTGGGAGAGATGCGCTGTCCCGACTGCGACCAGCGCGTCGAGCCCGGCACCATCGATGCCGTGGTGGGACGCATCCTCGCGGGAGCCGGCAGCACGCGCATCTCGGTCGGCGCTCCGCTCCCGACCTCGCGTCGCGAGAGCGCGACGGCGCTACGCGAGAGGCTCCTGCGAGAGGGGTTCGGACGGCTGCTCGATGCGGAGGGGAGGCCGGTCGACCTCTCCGAGATCACGGCCCGCGCCTTCGCCTCGCTGCGCACTTCGGCGCTCCTCCTGGTCGACCGGCTGGCCCTCGGCGCCGACGCGCGGACCCGGCTCGCCGAGGCGATCGCAACGGCGTTCGTCCGGGGCGGTGGGCAGGCCGTGGTCGTCAGCGAGTCGGGAGAGCGCACAGGGTACCGCGAGGGCTTTGCGTGCGACGCGTGCGGTCGGACCTTCACGCCCCCCGTCCCAGCGCTGTTCTCCTTCGGGAGCCCCCTCGGCGCGTGCGAGGCGTGCCAGGGTTTTGGTCGCATCCCCGGGATCGACTGGGAGCGCGTCGTTCCCGACCCGGCGAAGACCATCGACGAAGGCCCGATCGTGGTCTTCAACTCGCCGTCTGGAAAGGCCTGTCAGCGCGACCTGCTGCGGGCGTGCCGGCGCCTCGGGGTCCCGAGGAACATACCCTTCGGCGAGCTGCCGGAAGAGACACGCCAGGTCGTTCTCGAGGGCGATGGCGGCGATTGGTACGGCGTTCGCGGGTTCTTCGAGTATCTCGAGCAGCGACGCTACCGCGTCCAGAACCGCGTCCTCCTCGCTCGCTACCGGCGGTACGACCCGTGTGTTGCCTGCGACGGAACGCGCCTGCGGCCGGACGCACGCTGCGTCGAGATCGCCGGGCGCGACATCGGCGCCGTCTCGCGCTCCACCCTCGAGGAGTTCGGCGCCTGGCTCGAAGGTCTCTCGCTGACGGCGGCGCAGGTCGCGCGGGGCGGAAGGCTGCTCGGCGCGCTGCGCGAGCGGGTGCGGACTGCGCTCGAGGTGGGCCTCGGCTATCTCGCGCTCGACCGCCAGCTCCGCACCCTTTCGGGGGGCGAAGCCCAGCGGATCCAGCTCGCGACGGCCCTCGGCGGAGCGCTCACCGCCACCCTCTACGTTCTCGACGAGCCCTCCATCGGGCTTCACGCTCGCGATCTCGCCCGGCTCGTCTCGGTGCTGCGGCGGATCCGCGACGGCGGCAACACCATCGTGGTGGTGGAGCACGCGCTCGAGGTGGTGGCGGCCGCCGATCACGTCGTGGATCTCGGCCCGGGAGCGGGCCGGCTCGGCGGCGAGCGGGTCGTCGAAGGCCCGGTCGACGCCGTCCGCCGGCACCCGGTCTCGCTCACGGGACGTGCCCTCCGCGGCGAGTTGGAGCGGGCGCCGCGAAAGCGCCGCGTGGCGAGCGGTTCGCTCCGGATCGTGGGCGCCCGCGCGAACAACCTCAAGAACGTCAGCGTCGAGATCCCGCTCGGGCAGCTCGTAGCGGTTTCAGGCGTATCCGGCGCGGGCAAGTCGACCCTCGTGCGTTCGGTGCTGGTGGGGCATCTGCGCGGTGATCCGGATCGTGGCCCCTGCGACGGCATCGACGGCGCCGGTGCGGTGGGGGACGTCGTCGTCGTCGAGCAGTCGGCGCCGTCGCGAAGCTCGCGATCGAATCCCGCCACCGTGTCGAAGGCGTTCGAGGGCATCCGGCGCGCCTTTGCCGCGACCCGCGAGGCGAAGGCTCTCGGCGTGGGTCCCGGGTGGTTCTCGTTCAACGTGGCGGGAGGCCGCTGCGAGGCGTGCGAGGGCGCCGGCGAGGTGGTGGTCGACATGCAGTTCCTCGACGACGTACTTGTTCCGTGCGATGCCTGCGGCGGCACCCGCTACCGCCCGGAGGCGTTGGGTGTACGGCTCGGCGGCCGGACGATCGTCGATGTTCTCGGAATGACCCTCGCCGAAGCCGCACAGGTCTTCGCCGCCGACCGCGGG
Source organism: uncultured delta proteobacterium (assembly GCA_963710635.1). Taxonomy (GTDB): domain Bacteria; phylum Myxococcota_A; class UBA9160; order UBA9160; family UBA9160; genus MYXO. The sequence goes on along the minus strand of CAVQAY010000004.1, from coordinate 1,584,991 downwards.
ATCGCCGACCGGCTGCGTCCCCTGCTGCGGGTCGGCCTCGGATACCTGACGCTCGGGCAGCCCCTTTCGACACTCTCGGGAGGCGAGGGCCAGCGGCTGCGGATCGCCCTGGCGCTGGCCGAAGGCTCTCCCCGGTCGCTCTACGTTCTCGACGAGCCGACGACGGGGCTCCACGCTGCGGACGTCGAGGTGCTGATCGGGTGCCTCGACGACCTTCTCGATGCCAGAGCGAGCGTCGTCGTGATCGAGCACAACCTCGACGTCATCCGCCGCGCCGACTTCGTCGTCGACATGGGTCCCGAAGGTGGGCCTGCAGGTGGCTTCGTCGTGGCCTGCGGACCGCCGGAGGCGGTGGCCGCGTGTCCACGATCGCTCACCGGCGCCGCGCTGCGCGCGGCGCCGTAGCTCCTCTCCCCGCCGGCGACAGCCACCCGATCAGGACGGTTTGCGCTTCGGGTTCTCCCGCTGGGCGTTCCGTCGCGGCGAGAAGAGCCGCTTGTCGTGGACGCGCCGGAGCTGCCGCTCGAGCTTGTCGAGGAGCCGGTCGGCAGCCTCGCCGATCTCGACGGCCTCCGCGTGCGCCGCGACCTCGGTGCTGCGGCCGGTGACGTGGGCGTGCGCCGTGTGTCCGCCGCCATCCGGAGCCAGCGTGAGCTCGAAGCGCGTGGTCTCGGGAAATTCTCCTGCGAGACGTTGGCAACCCGCCTCGAGAGCCTCCCGCACGCTGTCGTTCACCGAGATGTCCTTGAAGCTGATCACGACGGTGGGCTTCGTCGACACCGTTCCTCCCTCGTTGATCCCGACAGTCCAGCCGATCCGCGGCGCGCTGGCAAGCGCGCTCACCCGGACCCACCGGCGGGCCGTGCGCAGGTCGCCGGGCAGATGCGGATCGGCCGCTCCGGAAGGTGTCGTCGGAGGTTCCGATACCGGAAGCGCCGCAGCCGCCGAAGGCGGAGCGGCTATCCTGCCACGCGGGTTCCGGCGGCAGGCGGCCGGTGAGGGGGGGTGCAGGCAGATGTTCATGGCTCCGTTCCCGTCGCGTGCGGTGAAGTTCCCGTCTCCGCTGCCTCGAGCGCGGCGCTGGCCCGTGGCGTGGGCCACGGCTGCGCGGCCGGGGAGTACCGGCCTCGTGCGCCGGAAGGTCGGAGCTGCCCTCGTGGTGGTGCTGGCTCTCGCGGGCTGTGCGAGCGGAGCGCCGTCGCGCCCGCCGTGGATCGTGACCGAAGCCGACGCAGGGCGGTCGATCCGTGTGCCCGTCGGCACGGTCCTCGAGGTCGCGCTCCCGGGCAACCCGACGACGGGACACATCTGGCAGCGGGCGCCGGGTGATCCGGGCGGTGTCGAGTCGATCGGCGCAGCGCGCTTCGAGCCGAGCGGCGCCGCCCCGGGTCAAGGAGGGCAGGTCCACCTCTCGTTCCGGGTGACGAAGACCGGCGCCACGCCGCTCTGGCTCGTCTACCGGCGTCCCTTCGAGAACGATGCGCCGCCCACACAGAGCTTCTCGGTGACGGTGGTGGGAGAGCCCGACTGACGCGGCACGGAGCCGCTCCGCGCGAAAAGGGAGGCAACGGCATGGGCGGAGACCAGGCGCCGGAGCTCTGGCAGCGATACTGCGAGCACCTGTGCGTGTGCGCGGAGATCGGGCTGTCCGTCGACGTGAGCCGGATGCGATTCGACGACGGCTTCTGGGGACGCATGGAGCCCCAGCTCGAGGTCGCCTATGCCGCCATGGATGCCCTCGAGGGCGGCGCCATCGCAAACCCGGACGAGCAGCGGATGGTGGGCCACTACTGGCTGCGCGCACCCGCGATGGCGCCGACCCCCGAGATCTCCCGCTCCATCCGGGAGACGACGGCGCGCATCGAGCGCTTCGCCGCAGACATCCGTACGGGTGCGGTCCGTCCCGGCGGGGCAGAGCGGTTCACCGATCTCCTCTCGATCGGGATCGGCGGGTCCGCACTCGGCCCCCAGTTCGTCGGCGATGCGCTCGGCCATCCTGCGCGGGACGCGCTGCGTGTCCATTTCTTCGACAACACCGATCCCGACGGCATGCAGCGCACGCTGGACGGCATCGCAGGCAGGCTCGCGACGACCCTCGTCCTCGTGATCTCGAAGTCCGGCGGCACGCCCGAGACCTTCAACGGCATGAGGGTGGCGCAGGCGGCGTTTCGCGCTGCCGGGATCGACTTCGCCTCCCGCGCCGTTGCCGTGACCGGAGAGGGCTCGGCCCTCGACCAGCAGGCGGTTCGCGAGGGCTGGCTCGCGAGATATCCCATGTGGGAGTGGGTCGGAGGCCGCACGAGCGAGACCAGCGTGGTGGGCCTGCTCCCGGCTGCCCTCCAGGGGCTCGACATCGCCTCGCTCCTGCGCGGAGCTGCCGCCTGCGACGCGATCACGCGGCGCCACGACTCGCGCGCCAACCCGGCGGCACGGCTGGCGGCGGCTTGGTATTGGGGAACCGGAGGCGCCGGCCGCAAGGACATGGTCATCCTGCCGTACAAGGACCGCCTGCAGCTGCTGTCGCGCTACCTGCAGCAGCTCGTGATGGAGTCGCTCGGCAAGGGCACGGACCTCGATGGCAGGAAGGTCGAGCAGGGCATCACCGTCTACGGCAACAAGGGCTCGACGGACCAGCACGCCTACGTCCAGCAGCTGCGGGACGGCGTCGACAACTTCTTCGCGGTCTTCGTCCAGGTGCTCGAGTCGGGCGGAGTCCCCGTCGAGGTGGCGCCAGGGGCCTTCCCGGGAGACACGCTGCACGGGCTCCTGCAGGGCACGCGCCGCGCGCTCACCGAGAGCGGCCGGGAGTCGATCTCGATCTGCATCGAGAGGGCCGACGCCTTCGGCGTCGGCGTTCTCGTCGCGCTCTTCGAGCGTGCCGTGGGCTTCTACGCGTCGCTCGTGAACGTGAACGCTTACCATCAACCGGGCGTCGAGGCGGGGAAGAAGGCGGCGGCCGGCGTCCTCGCCCTGCAGCAGGCGCTGCTGGCGTGCTTGGCGGCCGACCCGGGTGCGCGCACCGCCGAGGGCTGGGCGGCACAGGTCGGCCAGCCCGATGCCGTCGAGGACGTCCATCATCTGCTCGTCCACCTCGCCACCAACCGGCGTGGCGTTCAGCGCGTCTCGGGCCGGACGCCGCTCGACACCCTCTATCAGGCGGGCTGACCGCGCGCAGGTGGCTTGCCGCAGTGCGCACGAGACCGCGAGGCGGGATGGGCGCAGTGCCGCGTGTGGTAGGCTCCGCGCCGGAAACGGTACCGCGGCGGTCCGAGGGCGCGTCTTCAAAACGCGACGAGTTCGTGGCGACACGGACTCTGCGGGTTCGACTCCCGTCCGTTTCCGCCGCCGCCCACCCGCGATGCGGGCCACGGTGCGGACGCTTCTCGCGGCAGGGGAGCTCTCGCGGCCGAGGCAGGCCGGGAACCAGGTCGCGTCCGTCGAAATTTTTTCCGCCACTTCCCGGCGCCCGGTGTAAGCTCGCCGCGGGGTGAGGGCATACTCGTCACGTGACGTGATCCGGATTCTCGGGATCTCTGCGTCGCGGCTTCGCTATTGGGAGCGCACGGCGTTCGTGCGCCCGGACGCCGCGAGCACCGAACCGGCGCAGGTGTTCGGATTCGATGACCTCCTGGGCATGCGGGCGGCCCTGTCGCTGCTCGCCCGGGGAGTTCCCCTGCAGCGCATTCGCCGGACGGTGAACGGCCTGCGGCGGCGGATGCCGGACCTCGATCGGCCGTTGCTGCGGCTGCGGGTGCTGGGCCGCGCCGGCGAGGCGGTGGTCGTGGAAGACCGGGGGCTACTGCTCGAACCGAGCGGGCAGCTCCTGCTCGACTTCCGTCCTCCTGCCGGTGGGCCCGTTGCCGCGCTTCCGGGCGCCCGTCCGGAAGCCGAGACCGCCGCCGCCTGGTTCGAGCGAGGCTGCGCGACCGACTCCGATCCGCGCACCTTCGGGCAGGCGATCGCCGCCTACCGGCGAGCCATCGAGCTCGACCCCGACTTCGTCGACGCACACTGCAATCTCGGAACCGTCCTCTACAACCAGGGCAAGCGAGCCGATGCGCGTGTGTGCTTCGAGCGGGCGCTGGCGCTCGCGCCGTATCACCGCGAGGCGCACTTCAACCTCGCCAACGTTCTCGAGGAAGAGGACCGCAACCAGGGCGCCCTCCGGCATTTCAAGGCGGCGACGGAGACCGACCCGGCCTTTGCCGATGCCCGCCTCAATCTCGCGCTGCTCTACGAGAAGCTCGGCCTCCGGCGGACCGCCCGCGCACAGTGGCGCCTCTATCTGCAGCTCGAACCGCGGGGCCCGTGGGCCGACATGGCACGCAAGCAGCTCGCTGAAGCCCCGGCCTGAACCACCGCTGGAGGGAGCGTGACGAAGGGCCCAGCGGAGCCGGCGTTCCTGCGGCGCGAAGTTCCCGAGGGCGTGCCATCCATCCAACCAGGAGATTCGTCACGATGCGGACCTTCATAGCTCGATGGATCGGCCGTGCCGCTCGTGCGGTTCCGAGCGCGTGCGCCGCCTTGGCGATTGCTGCGGCGCCGTCGCCGGCGGGAGCCGACGCCTCGTCGCCCGTCACGGCGGACGAGATCCGGATCGAGCTCGACCTGCAGCAGCAGATGAACTCGCTCTGGAACCAGATGCCTGATTCTGGCGACTCCTCCTCGGTCACGCTGCTGAGAGGCACCCAGCCCGACTGCGCTTCGGCGGCGCTCCGGCTGGCGCGAGGATCGATCACGCGCGCGGATGCGGCGCGGGGGATGAAGCAGGTCGGCAAGATCTACTTCAAGATCGGAAAGCTCGTGCTGAAGGGCTTCGGCCTCGGCACGGTGGGCGACGCCGCGGACATCGCGGTCAAGGTGCTCGAGTCGGGATCTGCAGAGGAGTTTGCCGTCAAGATGGGAGAGTTCCTGGTCGGCAAGGGAGCCTCTTCCCTCGTGAAGTCCGACCTCGTCAAGTCCCTCGGACTCCCGCAGGGGCTGCCCGAGCAGACACTCGCCAGCGAGGCGGCCAAAGCGCTCTACAACAAGCTCATCGGACAGAAGGGAGAGGGCTGGGAGGAGGTCGTCAACTCGCCGTGCCCGGACACCCACGTCCAGCTCTGGACGGGCACCGGCGATGCCGGTCTTGGCCTCACCATGTTCATTTGGGGCAACTGCCAGTGCAAGTGGCCGGAGCGTGTTCCCGAGCCCATGCGGCTCACCTACTTCGGTGTCTACGCACGCCGCTTCTACACGCCGAAGGTTGCGATCGAAGGTCAGGTCGTGAAGGTCACCTTCGACGTCGCGTCGACGGAGTACTTCGTTCGCGCGCGCTGCGGCTGTCCGACGGAGACTTCGTACGTCGATCCGCCGCGGACGGCGGGAGGCCAGGCCGATGGCACTGCCCTGCGGGTCGGCGACGTTCCCGGCTTCGCGATTTCCTACGACACGCCGGTCTGGTGCACCTACGGAGGCGGCACGACGAGTCTGCCCGGTGGTGGCTCGTCGGCGCCTCCGGAAGGCGAGCCGCCCTCGACGCCGGGGGAGCCGTCCATCCCGCCGGGAACCGACACCCCAGAGCTCTCGCCCCCGCCTCCGGGTCTCACCGCACCGCCCCCGGGCCTCTTCTTCCCCGAGGAGACGCCCGATGGCGAGACGACGACGCGGCCACCGCCCTCGAAGCCCGAAGACACCACCCCTCCGTCGTCGCCGACACCGACCGGGGTTCCGGTGAAGGCCACGCAGACCGTTCTCGAGGGCGGCGTCGCGCGAACCAGTGCGGTAGCGAGGGCGCGCGTCAAACTCGACGTGGGCCCCGACCCGCAGCTTCCTCTCGACGGCGCTCCCGTCGTCGACGACGGCTTCGCCGACGAACCGCTCCAAGCCGTGACCGGTGCCGATGGCACGGCGACGATCCCGATCTCGACGGGAATCCCGGGCTACAGGGGGGCGCCGGTCGAGCTCGACCTGTCGCCGACGACCAGCACCCTCGTCTACCTGAAGGAGGGCGCGGACCCGAAGCGTGCCCTCTCGGCCGACCTGCACCCGTACATCGGGCGCGCCTTCCGCGTGGGAGGCGCGACGGTGGTTCCCCTGTTCCACAAGGGAGTCGACCCTTCGAAGATCGAGAAGTCGCTCGCGAAGTGCAAGGACGTCCAGGGCCACGAGCCGAACTACTGCCGCGACGAGCAGCTCGATCCGAACGATCCGTATTTCCGCTCGACCGGCACCTGGGGCCAGCGCTATCCCGACCAGTGGGCGATCCAGCGGGTGGGCCTCACGCGAGGCGATGATTCGGCGTGGGATCTCGTCGGGCCGAGCCCCGTCCCGGTCCTCGTCGCCGTGGTCGACACGGGGCTCGACTGGAACCACGCGGACATCGACCGCACGCGTCTGTGGCGCAATCCGAAGGAGACACCGGATAACGGCCGTGACGACGATGGCAACGGCTACGTCGACGACGTGATCGGCTGGAACTTCCAGGACCAGACCCCGAGCCCCTTCGACCGGGATGGGCACGGCACGTTCGTGACGGGCGTGATCGCCGCGGCAACCGACAACGGCGTAGGCATCGCCGGCGTCAACCCCTGGGCCCGGGTCATGGTTTTGAAGGCGCTCAACGACTTCGGTCACACGCGCGCGTCCTTCCTCGCCGAGGCGATCGCCTACGCAGCCGACAATGGCGCGCGCGTGATCAACGTGAGCGTAGGAGGGAAGAACCTCACGCGCGCCGAGACCCTCGCCATACAGCATGCCCACGCAAAGGGGGCGCTGGTGGTGATCGCTGCCGGAAACGAGGGCGTCGACGTCGCAGGGTTCGGCCCGGCGGGAGTGCCGGGCGCTCTGGCCGTGGCGGCGACAGGTCTCGACGATGAGCGCGCTCCCTTCTCGAATACCGGAGAGGGTGTCGGCCTCGCGGCGCCGGGGATGGACGTTCTCGGCCTGCGCGCACGAAGGACGGACTTCATGCGCGATCTTCCCGACGTGAAATACCGTGCCGGGGAGTCATTCGTCGGGAAGGACCGGCGCTACTACCGGACGTCGGGCACGTCGTTCTCGGCGCCCATCGTCTCGGGGGTCGCATCGCTCGTTCTCGCGAAGCGTCCGGAGCTCGGCGTAGACGACCTCCGCGAGGTCCTGTTGCAGAGCGCGCGAGACGTGGGTGTTCCGGGCCGCGATCAGCACACCGGTCATGGGATCGTCGATGCGCGGGCAGCGCTTCGGGCCGAGCCCGGGGTGACCCTGCGGACCGAGATCGAAGGCGTCGAGGTGGTGCGGGAGGGCGGAGAGCAGTTCGTCGTCGTCAAGGGCAGCGCGACGGCCGACAAGCTCCGGCGCCGTTGGATCGAGATCGGCGCGGGCGACGAGCCGACCGCCTGGAAGCGGGTCGGCGATGATCTCGGAGCGCCGGTGGAGAAGGGCGAGCTCGGCCGCATCCCGGCGGGCGAGCTTCGGGGCTCGAAGGTCTGGACGATCCGCTCGCTGATCGAGCACGAGAACGGAGAGAAGCGCGAGGTGCGCTTCCGGCTCGAGCTCGGATGATGAATGGGAGCCTTGACGGAGTGATGTACCCGCGCTGGCGATCTTCGCCACGGTCTCTAGAATCGAGAGCCTGACGCCTACATTCGAGGAGGAAGGCATGGCGGTGTCTACGCGAGATCGGATCGAGTCGGAAGCCGCGACACATGGCACGGCGACGCGACGAGCGGTGCTGATGGGAGCGGCTGCGTTCGCGACGGCGGCGGCTGCGCGGGCGGCGCTCGCGGCGGAAGAGGCCGAACACGCAGGCCACGCGGCCCACGCGGGCCATGGCGAAGGGAAGTACACCGAGGGCGTCCGGAACAAGAAGCACCGCAAGCTCGTTGCCGCAGCGAACGACTGCGTCGAGACCGGTCAGGTCTGCATCAGCCACTGCATGGAGACGTTCGTCGCCGGCGACACGACCATGGCCGAGTGCGCCTTTGCCGTGCAGCAGATGATGCCGATCTGTGCAGCCCTCGCCGAGCTGGCGGCCTACGACTCCGCCCACCTGAAGCCGCTGCTCCAGGCGTGCATCGGCGTGTGCGAGGACTGCGAGAAGGTCTGCCGGGAGCACGCCGACCACCAGCCCGAGTGCAAGGACTGCGCCGACGCCTGCGCCAAGCTGATCGAGGCGGCGAAGAAGACCCTCGCCTGACGGCCAGCTTCCCGAGCGGATCACGCGTGGGAGCCGCGAGGCTCCGCAGGGGAGGCGTCAGGGGAGGATCCGGAATGATCTCCGCTCGACGACGTCCTCGTCGACGAGCGCCTCGACGCTCCACGTCCCCTCCATCCCGGCGTCGGACCGGGCGATGGAGAGTTCGGACCGGACGATGGGCGAGGAGAGATCCTCTCCCGCCTCCTCTCGCCGGACGTCTCCCGCGGGATCCTTCCAGCGGACGCGGATCTTCTCGAGGTGGTCGGCGTAGCGCGGGTTGAGGCGCCCCCACCAGACGGCCTTCTCGTCTCGCAGGCGGAACTCCTCTCGCGAGAAGCCGGCGACGGTATCGATGTTGCGATCGCTCGATCCGTCGGCGAGACCCGACTGCTCGAACGCCCGGAAGGTCAGCTTGAACGCCTCCCAGCGCGCGCTCTTCTGCAAGTCGCTCCGCGCACCGAACCGACGTGCCGCCTGCTCGAGGTAGAAGATCGCGCTTCTCGGGTCTCCGGCGATCTTGCACGCGAGGCCGAGGCGGTAGAGCACCATGCCCTGCTGCGGATCGAGCGCGAGCGCCTGCTGCCAGGCCGCGACGGCCTCCTGGGTGCGTCCCGCCTGCTCGAGCAGCTCGGCCCGCCGAACCGGTAGCCTCGGGTCGGCAGGGGCCCGCGCTTCGCCCTTCGCAAGGGCTGCGAGGGCCGCGTCGATCTCGCCGGCGCCGGCCCTGCGCTCCGCTTCGGCGAGGGCGGCGTCGCTCTCAGGAGGCCTCGGTAGGTTGGGGGGCCGCATCGAGCTGCGCCGCGCGTCGGCGAGGATCGAGAGCCGGGCCTGCACCTCCCGCAGGCGCGGCTCGAAGCCAGGATCGGGTGGGGTCTGCGGCCGCAGGCGCGGCGCCAGCGTCTCGACGGTCGACGATCCGCTCCTTCACGTTGGGATGGCTGTACAGGTAGGGCGGGATCGCGAAGCCCATCCGCACGCTCCTGCTTCTCGAGCTCGACCAAGCGCTCGAAGAATCGCGCGAGACCGCTCGAGTCCCAGCCTGCGCGCGCCATGTAGTCCATTCCCAGATGGTCCGCCTCGTTCTCGAAATCGCGGCTGAACTTGAGCTGGATCGCCTGGTTCACTCCCTGGGCGGCAAGGGCGGCACCCCCTTCGCCGGTGGCGACGGCGGCCCCAAGGCCGGCGAGGGTGGTCAGCAGCTCGGGAATCGCGGCCCGCTCGCGCATGCGCGCGTAGTGCCGGCCCTTCACGTGCCCGATCTCGTGGCTCATCACGCCGGCGAGCTCATCGACGCTCCCGGCTGCGAGGATCGTTCCGCTGTGCAGATAGACGTAGCCGCCCGGGACGGCGAAGGCGTTCAGCGATGGGTCCTGCACCACGCGAAACCGGTAGAAGAACGGCTGCTGGGGGATCCCGCGCAGGATCGAGATCCCGAGATCGTGGACGAAGGACAGGACGACCGGGTCGTCGACCAGTGCGAGGTGCTTCGATACCTCCAGGTCGAACTGCATGCCGAGGTCGCGCTCGCGGTCCTCGCTCACCTCGGTCATCTGCCGGACCGGGTTCCAGCCGGGGCTGCCACCCTTGCGGTCGGAGGCGCAGGCCGCGAGCAGCGCGGCGACCGCCACCGCCGCGGCTAGCGGTCGGCGGCGGGCTGCCATCGCAGGACGGGACGTCTCGCGGCGCGCGTCTCGTCGAGGCGCGACACACGGGTGTGATGCGGGGCGCCGCGGACGAGATCGGGATCCTCCCGGGCCTCCCGGGCGATCTCGATCAGCGCGTCGACGAAGCGATCGAGCCCCTCCCGGCTCTCGCTCTCGGTGGGCTCGATCATCAGTGCGCCGTGGACGATCAAGGGGAAGTAGATGGTCGGCGGATGGTAGCCGTGGTCGATGAGCCGCTTCGCAACGTCCATGGTGGTGACGCCCGTCCCCTCGAGCAGCCGATCGGTGAGGACGCACTCGTGCATGACCGTTCCCTCGGTGGCGGGCGCATACGCGTGCCGCAGCCGCGCGAGGAGGTAGTTGGCGTTCAGCACCGCCATCTCGGCGCAGCGGCGCAGCCCGTCGGGGCCGAGGCTCCGCAGGTACGCGAACGCGCGGACGAGCATTCCCACGTTGCCGAGGTGCCCGTGAAGCCGCCCGATCGATCTCGGGAACTCGTAGTCGAGGATGAAGCCCTCTCCTTCGCTTCCGGAGAGCTTGCGGACCATCGGAACCGGGAGGAAGGGCGCGAGCGGGTTCTTGACGCCGATCGGACCTGCTCCCGGGCCACCTCCGCCGTGGGGCGTCGAGAACGTCTTGTGGAGGTTGAAGTGCATGACGTCGATGCCGAGATCGCCTGGGCGGGTGATCCCGAGCAATGCATTCAGGTTGGCGCCGTCGCCGTAGACGAGCCCGCCCTTGGCATGGACGATCTCGCACAGCGTGACGATGTGCTCCTCGAAGAGGCCGAGGGTGTTAGGGTTGGTGAGCATGAGCGCGGCGACGTCGTCGGTCATGGCGTCGGCGAGCTGCTCCGGATGGAGGAGGCCATCGCTTCCGGAAGCCACCGACACGCAGTCGTAGCCGTTCAGCGCGGCGCTGGCCGGGTTCGTTCCGTGGGCGCTGTCGGGGATCAGGACCTTGGAGCGCCGGTCTCCGCGGCTCTCGTGGTACGCGCGGATCATCATGATTCCGGCGAGCTCTCCCTGCGCCCCGGCTGCGGGCTGGAGCGAGATGCGGTCCATCCCGCTCACCTCGGCGAGGTGTCGCTCGAGCGCGTGCAGGAGCGCCAGCATGCCCTGGGAGAGGGACTCGGGCTGGAGCGGGTGCCCGTGGGCGAAGCCCGGAACGGCAGCGGCCACCTCGTTCAGCTTGGGGTTGTACTTCATCGTGCAGGAGCCGAGCGGGTAGGGGCCGAGATCGACGGCGTAGTTCCAGGTCGAGATCCGTGTGAAGTGGCGGACGACGTCCACCTCCGACAGCTCCGGAAGACCCGAGACCTGCGCGCGCAGCGAGTCCGGTCCGAGCCGCTCGCCGGCATCGACCGCCGGGACGTCGAGCGCCGGGAGCTCGCAGCCGATCCGGCCCGGGCGGCTGCGCTCGAAGATCAGCGGCTCCTCGTAGGCGATTCCGCGGGCTCCGTTTCCGACCCGGGCGACGCTCGCCAACGATCTTCCCGTCGCCGATTCCGGCGGCGATCCGCCGCTGCTCATGACGGCCTCCCCGCGAGCGCAGCGACCAGACGGTCGATGTCGGTTCTCGAGACCAGCTCCGTTGCGCACACCAGCACCGCGGGGCCGAGATCGTCGGCGTAGGGCGCGAGATCGAGGCCACCGACGATGCGCTGGTCGAGGGCGCGGCCGAGGGCGGCGGCCCCCGAGTCCGGAACCCCCACGACGAATTCATTGAAGGTGGGCGCCGAGAGCGGCAGCCGCAGGCCGGGGGTCCGGGCCACCTGCTCCTTCGCGTACTCGGCCTTGGCGAGATTCTGCTCGGCAAGGCGCCGCAGGCCCGTGGGCCCGAGCAGCGAGAGGTAGATGGTCGCACGCAGCAGCATGAGCCCCTGGTTGGTGCAGATGTTCGACGTGGCCCGCTCGCGACGGATGTGCTGCTCGCGGGTCGAGAGGGTGAGGACGAAGCCGCGGCGGCCGGACGAGTCGATGGTCTCTCCGACGAGGCGGCCCGGCATCTGCCGAACGTGTCCGGCGCGCGACGCTAGGAAGCCCAGGTGCGGGCCGCCGAAGCCCATGGGGATCCCGAAGCTCTGGGCGTCGCCGCACACGACGTCGGCACCGATCTCCCCCGGCGCGCGGAGCAGCGCCAGCGAGAGCGCTTCGGAGACGGTCACCACCAGCAGCGCGCCGTGGGTGCGGGCGGCCTCCGCGGCCACGGTCAGATCCTCCAGGACTCCGAGGAAGGCGGGCTGCTGTACGATCACGCAAGCGGTCTCTTCGTCGACCAGACCTGCAAACCCTGCGGTCCGTCCGTCGCCCGCCCGCGCGCAGGACACGATCTTTCCTCCGGGGCCGTCGAGGTAGGTGCCGAGGACGTCGCGCGTATGGGGATGGAGGCCGGCCGCGACGACGACCTTCGGCCGCTTCGTGAGGCGCATCGCCATGAGTGCTGCCTCGGCCGTCGCGGACGCGCCGTCGTAGAGGGATGCGTTCGAGACCTCGAGGCCCGTCAGACCGCAGATCATCGTCTGCCATTCGAAGATCGTCTGCAGCGTGCCTTGGCTGATCTCCGGTTGGTACGGCGTGTAGGAGGTGTAGAACTCCGCGCGCCCCGCCAGCGCGTCGACGGCGCTCGGGATGAAGTGCGGATACACGCCGGCGCCGAGGAAGTAGCGATGGGTCTCGAGGCTTGCGTTGTGCGCCGCGAGCCCGGCGAGCTCGGCGAGCACCTCCTGCTCGCTCGCAGCCCGCGGCAGGTCGAGGGCGCGCCGCAGGCGCATGCGCTCGGGGATCCTGGCGAACAGGGCGTCGATCGATCCGGCGCCGATCTGCGCGAGCATCTCGGTCACGTCGGCGTCGGTGTGCGGGATGTACCGCATGGGCTTCGACTACTCCTTGCGGCTCCGAACGTGCTCCCGGTAGCCGTCGGCATCGAACAGCGCGGCGATCTCGGCCTCGTCCTCGGGAGCGATCGCGATCATCCAGCCGTCGCCGTAGCAGTCTTCGTTGACGACCTCCGGCCGCTCGGAGAGGTCCGTGTTCACCTCGACGATCTCACCGGAGATCGGTGCGTAGAGGTCCGAGACGGCCTTCACCGATTCGATCACGCCGAAGGGCTCCCCCTTCTCGACCGTGCGGCCCACCTCGGGAAGCTCGACGAACACGATGTCGCCGAGCTGCCCCTGGGCGTAGTCGGTGATGCCGACGGTGACGCGGCCGTTGTCGGTCCGCGCCCACTCGTCCTCCTTGCTGTACCGCAGATTGCCGGGGATCTCGTAATCGGCCACCACACCTCTCCTCGTGGCTCGCCGGGGCGCTGCAGCTCAGGTCTGAGCAGGCACCCGGCGGCCGGCCTTCCGGACGAATGGGGTTTCTACCACGCGCGCGCGTAGGTCGCGCCCTCGGACCCGCACCGCGAACGCGGTGCCCTTCGGCGCGAGGGAGGGCGGCACCCAGGCGAGCCCGATCGATCGGCCGAGGGTGGGAGACGGTGCGCCGGAGGTGACCCGGCCGACCTCCCTCCCGCCGGACACCACCGGATACCCGGCCCGCGCCACGCCGGGGTCTTCCAGTACGAAGCCCGCGAGGGCCCGGGTGTGCCCCTGGGCGAGGCGCCGGCGGATCGCATCGCAGCCGAGGAAGCCGCCTTCGGCGAGCTTCACGAAGCGATCGAGGCCTGCTTCGAGGGGAGAGGTTTCGTCGTCGAGCTCGTGTCCGTAGAGCGGCAGCGCCGCTTCGAGGCGCAGCGTGTCGCGCGCTCCGAGACCGGCGGGCTCGAGACCGAGGGAGCCCCCCTTGGCGAGCAGTGCGTTCCAGACGGCGACGACGCTGCCGGCGCGCAGGTAGAGCTCGAAGCCGTCGCTGCCGGTGTAGCCGGTCCGGGAGACGAGGGCGGGCTCGCCGGCGACCGTACCCTCGCAGAATCGGAATCGCCGCAGGTCGGCGATGGAAAGGTCCGTGGTTCGCCGGAGTATGGCCTCTGCCTGCGGGCCCTGGAGGGCGAGCAGGCCCGTGCTCTCGCTCCGATCCTCGACGCGGACGCCGCCGGCCCGCGCCGCGTGCCGGCGGATCCAGTCGAGATCCTTCGCGATGTTGGCGGCGTTCACGCAGAAGAAGACGGCGTCGCTTGCGGTGCGGTAGATCGTGACGTCGTCGACCGTTCCGCCCCGCTCGTTGCACAGACATCCGTAGCGCACCGCGCCGACTGCGAGCGACGCCACGGGGCACGTGACCAGCCGCTCGGCGGCCGCCACGGCGCCAGGCCCGCTCAGATGGATCTCGCCCATGTGACACACGTCGAACAGACCCGCGCGTTCGCGCACTGCCGCGTGCTCGGCGAGGATCGACGAATACTGCACCGGCATCAGGAACCCGCCGAACTCGACCATCCGGGCGCCGAGATCGCGGTGCGTCCGCGAGAGCGGGGTCTCTCGCAGCGCGCTCATGCTCCGGTCCGGCGGCGGTAGGCCAGGAGCGTGTTGTGGAGCAGCATGGTGATGGTGAGTGGGCCGACGCCGCCGCGCGATGGCGTGAGCAGGCCCGCAACCCCGATGGCGGCGTCGAAATCGACGTCTCCCACCTGGACTCCGCCGACCATGTTGACGCCGAGATCGATCACGGCGGCCCCCGGCTTGATCCAGTCTCCCTTCACCAGGAGGGGGCTTCCAGCGGCGGCGATCAGTACGTCGGCCTCGCGGCACACCCCCGCGAGGTCCCGTGTCCGCGAGTGGCAGATGGTCACCGTGGCGTTGCGCTCGAGGAGGAGGAGGGCGATGGGCTTTCCGACCAGGATGCTGCGCCCGACGACGACGGCGTTCGCTCCCTCGAGGGGGATGCGGTGACGGTCGAGCACCTCGAGGATTCCGAGGGGCGTACAGGGACGAAGTCCCGGCAGCCCGGCCAGCAGCCGCCCGGCGTTCTGGGTGTGCAGGCCGTCGACGTCCTTCTCCGGAGACGTGGCCTCGGTCACGACCGACGCGCGGAGCGGCTTCGGGAGAGGAAGCTGCACCAGGATGCCATCGACGTCCGGGTCGGCGTTCAGTCGATCGATCACGGCGAGGACGTCGGCTTCGCTCGCGCTCGCGGGCAGGTCTTCTTCGACCGAGCCGATGCCGACGCGGGCGCACGCGCGGCGCTTTCCCTTGATGTAGGAGGCACTGGCGGGATTGTCGCCGACCAGAACGACGGCGAGCTGCGGCGCTCGCCTTCCTGCGGCGACGAGCGCGCCCACCTCGCGCGCGAGTCGCTCGCGCAACTCATTTGCCAGCGCCATGCCGTCGACGACGACGGTGTCGCGCTTCTCGCCGGACATGGAGATGGGGGCCCCCGCGACAGCTCGCTGCGCGAGTATACCAGCCGCGCGCCCGGCGTCGCAGGGGAGCCGACGAACCTCGCGCTGGGAACGCGGCGTCGAACCGTCGGTGCGCGCCTCGGGTCGGGTTCCTAGGCTGCGGCGGTCTTCGTCGCCTTCTTCTTTCCGCCCTTGTCGGCAGCGGGCTTGGCGTCGCCGCCGGGCGTGGCCTTCGGCGCCGTGTCGCCGGCGGCCGATCCAGTGGCGGGGGCGCTCGTGTCCTTCGCGTCGCTCTTCGAGTCCCCCGCTGCGGGTTGAGCCTTCTTGCTGGAGTAGAGGTCCGAGTACCAGCCGCCGCCCTTGAGGACGAAGGACGTCGCCGAGATCAGCCGCTTGACGCGGGCCGACCGGCAGCCGGGGCACTTCTTGACGGGATCGTCGGTGATCCGCTGCTCCCGCTCGAACTCATGGCCGCACTTGTCGCAGCGATACTCGTAGGTGGGCATTGGGCTCCGGGCCTCCGATCCATCCCTCGTTCGGTCCTCGTTCAGTCGCCGGCCGTTCCTGCGCGGCCCGCCAGCTCCCGGAGCCTTCGCTCGAGGCTCTGGGCATGGCCGACGACACGCACCCGCTTCCGCCTTCCCCGGGCGGCAGGATCGAGCCCGACGTCCCTTGACCTCACTCCGAGGGCGCGGGCCAGCGCGCGCACGCAGGCGGCGTTGGCCTCGCCCTCGACAGGAGGCGCAGTCACCCACACGCGCAACGCGTCGCCGCGCAGGCCTTCGACCTGCTCGCGGCGTGCGCGCGGCGTCACGTGGATCCAGAACGCCACTCCGTCCGGGGCGGGCTGAACAGTGAGGTCCGCCCCGGTCGCCGTCAAGCGGGGGTGGGCGTCGCCGTCTCTGCCTCGGGGCGGGAGCGGACGGGGAGGGGCGTCCACGCTGCGGCGGGCTGGGGCCTCGGGTCGGCCGCGTCCGGTTCCGCCAGCAGGCCATCGAGGAGGGCCGCATGGCTCTCGAGGGTTGCGCGCATGGCGGCGGCCACCCGGCCGCGGACCAGCCGCAGCTCCCGGACCTGCTCGTCGATCCTCGCGACGCGGCGGTGGGCCGCGTCGAGGATCTTCTCGGCCCGGACCTCCGCCTCGGCGATCTTCATCTCGGCCTCGCGGATCGACGTCCGCTTGAGGTCCTCGGTGAGGGTCTGGACCGTCACGAGGGTTTCGCGCATGCGGCCCTCCTGACTGCACAGCTCGGCCACCCTCGCTTCGAGCCCACGGACCGTCTCGTGAAGCGCTTCGTTCTCGCGGACCAGGGACTCGTAGTCCTCGGCCACCATGCGGACGAATCCGTCCACCTCGCCGGGGTCGTAGCCGCGCAGGCGATGGGGGAAACGATGGTTTTGGAGGTCGAGCGGAGTGAGTCGCATGCGGTTCTCCTGCCGGTTCGTGATGGGGCAGGGGATCGTCCCAGTCTGGGGATTTCTTGAGGGCTTCCTCTCGTCAGCCGTCACCGAGCTGGCGCGAGCGGGCGGTGGCGGCCGCGACCGCCTCGTAAACCGCCGCGCGCAGGCCGCCGGCCTCGAGGCGTTCGAGGCCAGCGATGGTCGTTCCCCCCGGGCTGGTGACCTGATCCTTGAGCTGGGCGGGGTGGCGGCCCGTCTCGAGGACCAGGCGCGCTGCCCCGAGGACGGTCTGGCACGCCAGGAGGGAGGCCGCGTCGCGGGGCAGCCCCACCCGGACGCCCGCATCGGACAGGGCCTCGAGAAACACGAAGACGTACGCCGGGCCGCTGCCTGAAAGGCCGGTCACGGCGTCGAGGAGACCTTCGGAAGGGGCCTCCCAGACGGCTCCCACGGTTTCGAACAGGGCCATCGCACGCTCCCGGTCGGCAGGCGAGCAGGTGTCGCCTGCCACGAGCGCCGTGGCGCCGGCCCGGACGAGGGCGGGCGTGTTGGGCATGGCGCGGACGATCCGGGCCCCGGCCGGAAGCGAGGCGGCAAGGCGCCTCATCGGGACCCCGGCGGCGATGGACACCCAGAGAGGCGCGGTGGCCAGCGCAGCCGACTCGGTCGCCAGCGCTCCGAGAACCTCCGTCACCAGGCCTGGCTTCACCGCCAGGACCACCAGATCGCTTCCGGCCACCACCTCGGCATTGCTCGACCCGACGGCGATGCCGAAGCGCTTCGCCAGGTGGTCGCGCCGGGCCGCCACCGGATCGGAGACGCGAAGCCGGCCTGCCGGGACGCCGGCTGCCGAGAGTCCCGCGACGAGTGCCTCGGCCATCGCGCCCCCGCCGACGAAGCCGACGCGGAGCCCTGCGAGCGCGTCTGCCATCACCCCTCCCGCGGCCCGAACAGGGCCGTTCCGACGCGAACCAGTGTAGCCCCTTCCTCGATGGCGACCTCGAAGTCGGCGGACATGCCCATCGAGAGGTGGACGAGGCCAGCTCCTCCCGGAACGCTGCGCAGGGCGTCGCGCAGGGCCCGTAGCCGGGCGAAGGCCGGCCGTGTCTCCTCGGCGTTGGCGGCGGCCTCGGGGACGGTCATGAGGCCCGTGATCCGCAGGTTCGGGAGCGCACCGCAGCACTCCAGCAACGGCGCCACGTCCTCGGGGGCGGCGCCCGCCTTCTGGGGCTCGCCGCTCACGTTCACCTGGAGCAGGGCCTCGAGGACCCTTCCTGCCGCAGCGGCGCGCCGGTCGAGCTCGCGAGCGATCTCCACGCGGTCGATCGTCTCGACGACGTCGAAGAGGCTGGCGGCGTCGCGGGCCTTGTTGCGTTGCAGCCGCCCGATGAGGTGCCAGCGGAGCGCCTGTGCCTCGGCGACCCCTTCGAGTGCGTCGCGCTTCTCGCGTGCCTCCTGGACGTAGTTCTCGCCGACGCAGACCAGGCCTGCCCGGGCGGCCTCGGCGATGCTCCGTGCTGGCATCTTCTTCGAGACACCGACGAGCGTCACGTCGCCCGGGTCGCGCCCGGCGCGCCGCGCGGCAGCATCGATCCGGGCGAGCACCGAAGCGAGGCGATCGGCGATGCCGGCGTTCATCCGCAGCGCGCCGGCGGGAAACCAGCAGTGCCGAGCAGGGCGAGCGTCTCCTCCATGGGAAGACCGATCACGTTGCTCTCGCTGCCGGCGATGCGCTCGATGAACCTGCGCCCCTCGCCCTGGGCGGCGTACCCTCCCGCCTTGTCGAGAGGTTCGCCGGTGGAGACGTAGGCCCGGATCTCCGCATCGCTGGCTCTCCGCATCCGGACCTCGCTTTCGACGGAGACGATTCGCAGCGTGTCGCCGCCGCTCACCGCCAGCGCCACGCCGGTGATGACGCGGTGCGAGCGGCCGAGGAGCCGGCGCAGCAGGGCGAATGCGTGGGCGGCGTCGTCGGGCTTGCCGAGGGCGTCTCCATCGACCACCACGACCGTGTCCGCGCCGAGGACGAGCCGGCCGGGCTCCCCCGCGAGCGATCCCGCGACGTGCGATGCCTTTGCGCCGGCGAGCCGCTCGGCGAGGTCCCGGGGCGACTCGCCCGGAAGGGCGATCTCGGGAATGTCGGCGGGCTGCACCTCGAACTCGATTCCCGCGGCCGCCAGGAGCTGCCGGCGGCGCGGTGACGCGCTGGCGAGGATGAGCGGCTTCCGGGCGGTGTCGGGCATGGTGCCCGGAGTACCGGCGCGCGGGGCGTGAGTCAAGGAGCGCCGCGGATGACGCGGATGGCCGGCCGCAGGCGGCCTTGCGCGGCTGCTCCGCGCGTGACCGCGGAGCTGCTGCCCGCGCAGGCTCTTGCTCCCGCGGGTGGACTACGCTTCGCGCCATGGAGCCCGCGAAGAACTGCTGGGCGCTCGACGCAGCGCGACAGGTGCTCTCGGACGTCTATACCCGCACGGAGCGAGCTGTCCGCGAGTCGGACCGGCTCGTCGCCGAGCGCGATGCGGCGCCGGTGGGCGCTCCCCAGCGGGAGGCCCTCGACGAACGGATCCAGGCCGTCGTCCACCGCTGGGCCCGCGAGATGGAGGCGCTCGGTCTCGAGGTCAAGGGGCTGTGGCTCGTCGACTTCGACAACGGCAGCGGGTACTACTGCTGGCGCTGGCCCGAGCGCGCGCTCGAGCACTACCACGGCTACGACGAGGGGTTCGACCGCCGCATCCGGATCCAGTGACGGCGGCAAGAATCGCCAGAGGGTCGGCTCGCGGCGTGCGACGGCCGCGGGGGCGGCGGTGCGCCGCGCGAGGGCAGGGGCTTCCCCGCGGGGTCGCAGTCAGACGGGGGCTCCGCGTCGGGAAGTCCGCGAAAGAGGGGCCGCGTGCCGCTCCTGACACCTCGCCCCGTGCCCTGTCCACTTCCCTGACGGAGACCCCATCCGGAGAAGCGGCCCATGAAGCGTCTCGTCCTCGCGATCGGTCTGCTCGTTGCGCCCCTTCCGGCGTCTGCACTCCCGGACTTCACCTACGAGTACGGTGACCCCTACCTCCTCTCGAGCCGGACGTACATCGTCTCGACCAGCAACGCCGTGCTCTACACCGAAGGTGTCGTCCACACGTGGAAGCCGAACGTGGGAGGGACCACCTTCGCGTCGACGACCCCGGGGCAGATCCTCTACCACTTCCCGTTCTCGGCGCCTGCGGCGGAGATCAGCCTCTGGATGAACATGCCGACCTTCTACTGGTCGTACAGCCGGGGGCACAACTTCCTGTACGGCTCGACCGACGGCGCGACGTGGCTGCCGCTCGCCGAACTGCCGCCGCCCGCCTTCGGCGGGGCGCGCGACCTCGGGACGGTGGCCATTCCGGCCGACCTGCTCGGCGCCACCGACCTGTGGCTGAAGGTGCTCCTCTACTCCTACGGTCCGTCCGCGCCCTTCGGCGGCGCCATGACGAACACGTCGCAGCTCTCCCGCTGGGCCACGTCGAATCCTGCCGCCAAGTCGTTCCGCCTGAACGTGACGTACGTCCCGGAGCCCGGCACCGGCGTGCTGCTGCTGTGCGGCCTCGGCCTGCTCGCGGCGCGGGCGCGCGGAGCGCGCTGAGCCGCGGCTTCACGCCGCGCAGACGAAGTCGGCGCCCTCGGCGAAGCCCATCGACGCGAGCCACGCGCGGATGAGCGACCGTGCCTCGGCGCCTGCCACCGACACCACGAGCGGCGTTCCCCGCAGACCCGGGAGCGCGCCGGGCGCAACGACCGGTGCGCCGTGGATCCGCTGGCCGAGACGGCCGGGGTGCAGCTCGATCACGTGGGAGGGCGTCCGTCCCAAGGCGGCGAGGGCGCGGCGGAGCGCGCGGCCGGTGCCGCCGTAGCCCCAGAGCAGATACTCGCTGCGGCCGGCGAGGAAGCCGGCGGCGAGATAGTTCGCCTTGCACGCCGTGAAGCGTTCGAGAGCATACACCGGGGAGCGTCGGGAGAGCCGGGACGGAGCGTCGCGCCAGCCAAGGAGGCGCCGGGGAACCACGCCGATCCGCCGGCCTGCAGCGATCAGGCGAAGTACGAGGTCGTAGTCCTCGGGCCAGCCCCGGTCGTGCCATCCGAACGCCTCGAGTACGTCGCGGCGGAAGCACAGGGCGGGGTGGGCCACCGGGCACTCGACGAAGGCGTCGGAGCAGACCCGCTCGGGCGAGTCGATCGAATTGAGCCAGCGCTCGTAGGCACGGCGGCCGTCCAGGAGCCCGGAGCGCGGAAAGATCCGGACGTGGCATCCCACGGCGGAGAGGCTCGGATCCGCCTCGAGAGCGTCGACCTGCAGGACGAGCCGGTTGCGGTGCATCCAGTCGTCGGCGTCCATCCGGGCCACGAAGGGCGCCCGGCACGCGGCGAGGCCTGCCTGAAGCGCCGGGACGAGGCCGCGCGGCGGCGTACGGAGCACACGGATCCGGCGGTCCGCGGCGGCGGCCGCCGCCGCCAGCCGAGCCGTCTCGTCCTCGGAGCCGTCGTCCACCAAGACCACCTCGACCCGCGCCTCCCGTTGCCGCAGGCAGCTTCGCAGGGCCGTGGGAAGGGTCGCCGCCGCGTCGCGGACGGGGAGGAGGATCGAGACCCTCGGCGTAGCGAGACTCACCCGCGACGCCTCCCCTCAAGCGGCCGCGCCGTCCGTCGATGCGTCCAGGGAGGGGGGTGCGCCCGCGTGGGGCCGAACCCTGTGCGAGGTGCCTCGTGCTCGCGTTTCTCGGGATCGCCATCGTACTGGCCACCGTGGCCGGAGGGTTCTCCCTCGCAGGGGGCAGCCTGGTGGCGCTCTGGCAGCCTGCCGAGATCGTCGTGATCCTCGGCACGGCCTTCGGTGCACAGATCATCGCCCAGCCGCCGGCCGCGCTCCTCGAGACCCTCCGCCAGCTGGTGTTCATCGGGAAGCGATCCCCCGATCGTGACGAGTACCTCTCGCTGCTCGCGATGCTGGCGAGCCTCTTCAACTTCGCGCGCAAGGAGGGGCTCGTCGCCCTCGAACCCCATCTCCAGAACCCGGCGGCGTCGCCGCTGCTCTCCGCGCACCCGGCGCTGCTGCACGATGCCCCGGCGCTCTCGTTCCTCACCGACACCCTCGAGCTCATCACCTCGGGAAGTGCGATCAGCGTCCACGAGTTCGAGTCGCTCCTCGACCTCGACATCGAAGCGCGTCACGACCACGACCTAGTTCCGTCCAACGTACTCTCGACGATGGCCGATGCCCTTCCCGGGATCGGCATCGTCGCAGCGGTGCTCGGCATCATCATCACCATGAACCACATGGATGGATCTCCCGCCGAGATCGGACGTCACGTGGCCGGTGCGCTGGTCGGAACGCTCCTCGGCGTCTTCCTTTCCTACGGCGTATTCCAGGGACTCGCAACGAACCTCGGCAACAAGGCGGCTGCCCGCAAGACGCTCCTCGTCGCGCAGAAGCAGGTGCTCGTCGCGATCCAGCGGGGATCTCCGCCGTCGATCGCCGTCGAGCTGGCGCGCCGGTCGCTTCCGGACGACGTGCGACCGACGTCTCGCGAACTCTTCGAGGCGTGTCGCGCGCGGAAGTGAGATGCCGCACCTACGGCGGCAGAGAGGGTCATGGCCGAAGATCTCCAGCGTGTCGTCGTGAGACGGCACAGGCCTCCCATCGGGCGGATCGGCGGCGCATGGAAGGTCGCCTACGCCGATCTCGCGACGGCGATGATGGCGCTGTTCCTCGTCCTCTGGCTGGGGAGCCAGGACGAAGCCGTACGGCGGGCGGTGGCGCGCTACTTCCAGGACCCGATCGCGTTCGACCGCGGCGTCGAAGGAGGAACGTCACCCCTCGGCGGCTCCGGCTCGGGTGATGGCCCCATCGACGGGCTCCTCGACGCACCGCGACCCGTCCGCCGCGGGCCGAGCCGCGACGACCTCGATCGCGCAGCACGCAAGCTCCGCCGGCGCCTCGAGGACATGCCGTCGTTCCAGGCGCTGGGGCGCTTCGTCGAGATGCACGTCGACGAAGACGGCCTGCGGATCGATCTCGTCGAGCACGACGGATCGTCCTTCTTCCCGCGAGGCGGACGCGAGCTTTCGCGCGAGGGAGCCGAGATCGTTCGCGCCATCGGGCATGAGCTCTCGGCGCTCGGAACCGGAGTCGTCCTCGAAGGGCACACGGACGCCGTTCCCTTCCGCGGCGAGGCGGGCTACTCGAACTGGGAGCTCTCGGCCGACCGCGCCAACAGTGCCCGCCGGGAGCTGGAGGAGGGCGGAGTCGCTCCCGATCAGGTGAAGGCCGTCCGTGGCTACGCCGACCAGCGACTGCGGATCGCCGATGCGCCCTCCGACCCGAGGAACCGGCGGGTCGCGATCCTGGTGCCCGTTCGCACCGAGCCTGGAGAGCCAGGGCGGCGCGCGCCACGGGATTGAGATCTCCAGGCGCGGGCCCCGCCAGCCGAGATCGAGAGCGGAACCAGGACGTAGGCTCGCGGCGACCGACTCATCCCTCGCTCCAGCGGTCGTCGAGGGGAGCCGCGGCGCCCTCACGGCGGGCCCGTCCGATCCGCTCGAGCCGGACCAGATGCGCCGTCACCGAGTGGGCCGCCGCCGCGTGGAGAACCGCGGGCACGTCCGTGTAGACGCGAGTGACGATCTGCGAGACGGACGCCGGCTCTGGGCCCAGCGCCCGGAGGATCTGCGCCTCCCGTTCCCGGCGGTGCGAGAGGTACTCGCGCAGCTTCGCAGGGCCGTCTTCGATGCACGGCCCGTGGGCCGGGTAGATGCGCCCGGGCGGCTCGGCGAGAAGGAGCTCCAGCGACTCGAGGTAGAGCTGGAGGTCGCCGCCTACCACGGGGATCACCGTGGTGCCGACGCCGAGGACGTTGTCGCCCGAGAAGATCGCGCGCTCCTCTTCCAGGGCGAAGCACAGGTGATCGGGGGCGTGCCCCGGCGTGAAGATCGCTCGCAGTGTCGCGCCGTCGGTCTCGACGAGATCCCCATCGACGATGGCCGTGAGGCCGTCTGCCGGAGCTCCCCGGGGCACGAGCTTGGAGGCCCGGAGCGGGCCGAATCGTGCGCGTACGTCGGCGAGGCCGCCGATGTGATCGCTGTGATCGTGGGTGAGGACGATCTCTTGGATCCCCTCGGCGCCCGCCTGCCCGATGGCGCGCTCGAGGACGGCGAGGTAGGCGGGCTTGCCCTGGCCCGTATCGACGAGGATTCGCCGAGGTCCCGTTCCGACGAGGTACGTGTTGGTTCCCGGCCCGGAAAAGAGCCCGGGATTCATGCCGAGAGCCACCGTCACGCGTTCGGACCAGACGCTCACCTCGGGCTGGGTGAGGCCGATCATCGTCGGGGAAGCGCTGGGGAGGGCCACGCTACGTTCCCGCCACCGTCATCCGCGCGACGCGGAGCGTCGGTGCCGCGACGGCGCCGAGCCACAGCAGATCGTTTCCCACGCAGTCGATCGCTTCGAGCATGTCTCCGAGGTTGCCGGCGATGGTGATCTCCTCGACCGCGTACGCCGGAGCGCCGCCTTCGATCCAGGTGCCGACGGCGCCACGCGAGAAATCTCCGGTCACGGGATTGAAGCCCTGGCCGAAGAGCGAGGTCACGAGCAGGCCCCGCGGCGTCGCGCCGATGATCTCGTCGGGCGACGAACGTCCGGCCTCGAGCCAGAGGTTCGTGGGGGCGACGCCCGGAGCGCTTCCGGCGCTCCGGGCCGCATTTCCGGTGCTCGCGAGGCCGAGCTTCCGTCCCGAGTAGCCGTCGAGGAGCCAGGTCGAGAGGCGCCCGCGGTCGACGACGACGTTGCGGCGCGTCGGAAGCCCTTCGGCGTCGAACGGGCGGCTCCCGAGGCCCCCGTGGAGGCGGCCATCGTCGATCACCGTCACCAGGTCGCTGGCGATGCGTTCACCGAGCCGTCCCGCGAGGAACGACGATTCACGGTAGACGGCATAGCCGCTCACGCAGGCGATGAGCTGGCGGAGGAGGCCCGCGGCCGTCACCGGGTCGAAGATCACCGGGACCTCGCAGGTCGCGACCCTGCGCGCACCGAGTCTCCGGAGCACCCGCCGGGCAGCCTCGCGACCGACGGCTTCGGGCGGCGTGAGCCCCGAGCGCGCTCGCGCCACCGTCCACCAGTGATCCACCTGCATGCCGCCGTTCTCGACCGCGATCGGTGTGCAGCTGAGCTGGTGAGAGGCCGACTCGTAGGCGCCGAGGAAACCGGCGCTGCTCCCGTAGGCGACCCGCCGGAAGCTCGCACTCGTCTCGGAGCCCTCGGACCGGAGGATGCGCGGGTCCGTGTCGCGCGCCGCGCGCTCCGCGGCCCGCGCGCCTTCGATCTGGGTGCCGACGTCGACGTCGCGGTCCGCCGCGTCGAAGAGGCCGAGGTCCGGCGGAGCCGCCTCGAATCCGCCCTCCGGAAGCCCGGCCGCCGGATCGGGCGCCGTCGCCTTCGCCAGCGCCACCGCCTCGGCAGCCATTCGCACGACGGTCTCGGGAGCGAGATCGCTGGTGGACACGATCGCAGACCGCAGACCCGTTGCCCCCTCGCAGAAGGCGCGGATTCCGAGCCTGCGCTCCCGGGCCTGGGTCACGAAGTCGATCTCCTCGCCGCGGACGCGAGCCTCGACCCCATCGCTCTCGACGAGGCATGCGTCCGCCGCAGCCGCACCGGCGGCGCGCGCCGCCTGCAGCGATTGCTCGATCCACGCGAGCAGCGTACTCATCGCTCGGTTCCGCCGACGGTGAGGGAGTCTACGCGGAGCGTCGGCATGCCGACGCCTACCGGGACGCTCTGACCGTCCTTGCCGCACGTTCCCACGCCGCGGTCGAGGGCAAGGTCGCTTCCAATGCGCGATACGCGGGTCAGGACGTCGGGTCCGTTCCCGATCAGCGTCGCGCCCTTCACGGGCGCGCCGACGCGCCCGTTCTCGATCTGGTAGGCCTCGCTGGCGCTGAAGACGAACTTCCCGCTCGTGATGTCGACCTGCCCGCCGCTGAACGAGACGGCGTAGATGCCCCGGCTCACCGAACGCAGGATCTCCTCGGGATCGTCGGGGCCGGCGAGCATGAAGGTATTGGTCATTCGTGGCAGCGGCAGGTGCGCATAGCTCTCTCGGCGGCCGTTTCCCGTGGGCGCAGCGCCCATGAGGCGTGCGTTGAGCCGGTCCTGGAGGTAGCCGCGGAGGATCCCATCTTCGATGAGCACCGTCCGCTGCGTCGGGGTTCCCTCGTCGTCGACGTTGAGCGATCCGCGCCGTTCGGGGAGGGTTCCGTCGTCGATCACCGTGACGCCGGCTGCCGCGACGCGCTGGCCGATCCTTCCGGAGAACGCGGAGGTCTGCTTGCGGTTGAAATCCCCTTCGAGTCCGTGCCCCACGGCCTCGTGCAGCAGCACCCCGGGCCAGCCGGGTCCGAGCACCACGTCGAGGGTTCCGGCCGGGCACGAGACGGCGTCGAGGTTGACACCCGCGACGCGGACGGCTTCCGTCACGAGGGGCTGCCAGTGCGCCGGATCGAGGAGTCGGTTCAGGTCGTAGCGCCCGCCCATTCCCTGGTAGCCGACCTCGCGGCGCCGGCCGGAGGCGTCGGCCGCGATGACCTGGACGTTGAGGCGAACCAGGGGACGCACGTCACCCACGAGGGTGCCATCGCTGGACGCCACCAGCACGACGCGATGCTGGCACACGAGGCTCGCCATCACCTGCCGGACCCGCGGATCGAGCCGCCGCGCATGGCGATCGATGGCGTCGAGCAGGTCGACCTTGCGCGAGACCGCAGCGTCCGTCGCGGGCTGCGACACGGGGTAGAGGTCGTGCCGCGGACTTCCCGGACCGCGCACCGACACGGCGCCCGCCGTTCCGGGGCGCTCGGAGATCGCTCGGGCCGTCGCCGCGGCGAGCTGGAGGCTCTCGATGCTGATCTCGTCGGTGTGAGCGTGGCCCTGCCGTTCGCCGGCCTGGACCCGTACGCCGACCCCCTGCGAGAGATGACGATCGCCGCTCTTGACGATCCCCTCCTCGAGCAGCACCGAGTCCTCGACCGCATATTCGAAGAACAGATCCGCGTAGTCGGCAGATCGCTCGAGAGTCGCATCGAGCGCGATGCCCAGGCTCCGGGTGTCGACGCCGAAACGTCGCTCGAAGAAATCGAGCGGCTCGGTCTGGGCGCTCTTCATGGACGACGTCCCTCCCGGTCGATCAGCTCCGGCAATCCGGCGAGGGTAGCAAGCGTGCGGACGTCGACCGCCCGGATCCCCGCGGCGGCGGCTCCGGAGTGGTCTTCCGTCGGATCGTCGCCGACGTGGACGGCGTGCTGCGCCGCTACGCCGAGCGCGCGCAGCGCAGCGGCGAAGATTTCCGGGGCGGGTTTGACGGCGCCGACGTCGGAGGGGAGGACGATGCATTCGATCCAGCGCCCGAGGCCGAGATCCGCCAGCAGCGCGCGAAGCCGCTGGTCGAAGTTCGACACGACGCCGATGCGGACGCCTCGGGAGGCGAGTGTCGCGAGCGCCTCCTCCGCACCGGGCATGACCTCCCAGGCGAGGGGCGTCGCGTAGTAGGCGAAGATCGCTGCGAAGCACGCGTCGAAGTCCCGCAGGCGCGCCGTGCCGTCGGCCGCTCGCAGGGTCCTCCGCACGACCTCGCGCCACCAGCCGCGCTCGTGCCGCTCGAGATCGGCCGTGTCCGCGCCGGGAAACGCCATCGCCGGCATCCCGCGCAGTACGCGGGAGAATGCGTCGCCGACGCGCTCCGCTGGCAGCCGGGCTCCCTCGGCGGCGAAGAAGCGTGCATACGTCACTCCGACTTCTTCCCTCGGCCGGATCAGGGTTCCGGCGGCGTCGAAGAGCACGGCCCGAGGCGCGTGCGAGATGACCGCCACTATCGGACGAGGGGCCTGCCGACGGTGCCCGAGAGCCGGATCCGCGCCGTTCCGTCCTGCGCGAACCGGAGGCCCGTTCCGCCGAGCATGGGGCGAAGCGATGGATCGACCACCTTCATCGTCACCTGCAGGTCGAGCGGCGCGTTCGTGACGGTCGGAGCCAACCCGACACTTCCCGTCACCTGCGCGGTCAGCATGGGCCCTTGGAGGTCGACCTCGAGGCCCTCCGCGACGGCCGTGTCGGTGGCCCGCGCCTTTGCCGAAAGGGTCTCGAAGGGCAGCGCCACGGGGAGACCCGGGAGGGCGATCGATCCCTTCACGGCGGTGAGGTCGAGGCTTCCGCGCGGACCGGCCGCGGTCTGGTGCAGATCCACGTCTGCCGACGCGACGCCGTCGAGGGAGACGCCCGCGAGCGCATCGCCGAGGGCGAGCTTTGCGAGGTCGACGTCCGAGAGCGCCCCCGCGAAGCCCGGCTCGCCGGCGAGCGAGACGGTACCGACGGCGTGGCCTTCGGCGGCAACTGCGTCGACGAAGATCGCGGGGTTTCCCCGTAGCCAGCCGAGCGACCACGCGGGCCGGACCCGGGCGTCGTCCACCGCGACGCGGCGGCCCCCGGCGAAGGTGATCTCGAGCGCCGTCACCCGGACGCCGGGGCCGAAGACCGTGAGCGTCGGGCCGAGACTGCCGATCCGTACGGGCGCGCCGAGGACCCTCGAAAGGGTCGAGCTGGCCAGGTCACGGACCCGATCGTAGGGAAACCCGAGGGCGACGAAGAAGAGGGTCAGCAGCGCCGCGCCGACGGGGATGCCGATGCGCTGGAGCCGTCCGAACACGGGTCCCGCGAGGGTCGCTGCCATCTAGACGGCCTCGAAGGACGAGACGGTGAACGTCACGTCGAGCAGCTCGGGGTTGTCGGTCCGCGTCCGGAGCCGGAGGTTCCGGATCGAAAGCGGCTGCTGCGAGCCCTCGATCTGCTGCAGGTAGGACACGGTCTGCGAGAGCGTCACTCCCTTCAGCACGAGCTGCACGCGCGTCTCACGATAGCGGTCGCTCGATCCCGCCGTCTGCGGCTCCATCGACTCGACCTTCACCGAGGAGTTGCGTGCCAGGGACTCGAGAGTCGTCAGCAGGTTGCTGCTCGGGCCCTGTTGGATGCGCTGCTCGATTCCTGCGAGCGCCTGGCTCGATCGCAGGTACTCGCCGCGGAGCCGTCGCGTGACCTCCAGCTCCTGCTCCGCCGCCGCCACCCGAGCGTAGGCGTCGCGGCTGGCGCCGATCACCGGCGCGACCAGGGCGAAGTAGAAGACACTCAGCGCCGCCAGCATGCCGACGGCGGCGATGAGCAGTCGCTCCCGCAGCGTCAGCGCCTGGAGCTTCGTGCGAAGCCGGCCGAGAAGCTCTTCGATCATCCCTCTCCCCTCGGTTTTCCGGTGAGCGTGACGCTGAAGGACTTTCCGCCGCGTCGCGCGTCGCTCTGGATCTCGCTCACCTGTACCTGCGAGAATGCGTCGAGCTTCGAGAGCTCGGTCTTGAGCCGTTCGACCGCCTCGAAGCTCTTCGAGTAACCGCGGATCCGGACGACGTTCGGGTCGATCCCCACCTCCTCGAAGACCACGTCGACGTCCGGCGGAACGTGGGCCGACAGCTCGCTCAGGATGTCGAGGGCCGAGAGGTTGGCGGCGTTCACGCCCAGAAAGTCTGCCCGGTCGTTGGCGGACTTCACCGCCTCCCGCAGCGCGGTCACCACGCTCCCCGGCGCCGTCGTGCCGGGGAAGGCCGACGCGTACTCGGCGGCGACGAGTTGCTGGAGCTGGCTCGCTCGACGCGACTGGACGACGATCGAGGTGCCGACCGAGAGAGCCAGCAACACCGCCGCGAGGACGGCGATCCGGCCCGTCCAGACGAACTCCTGGCCGACGGCCCGCAGATCGCGACGATAGGCGAGTTCTCCCTGCCGGAAGTTCATCCGCGTCCGGGACTGGAACGAGCCGCGCAGCGCGAGCGCGAGGGCCGGCGCGTAGACCAGGGGGTCGCCCCCGGCGAGCACGGTCGAACCCCCGGCGACCGGCGAGACGTCGAGGCGCGCAGTCTGGATCCCGGTGCGCTGCGCGAGATGCGCGTCGATCTGGGGCAGCCTCGCCGTTCCGCCCAGCAGGGTGATCTCGTCGAGCCGTGCCACGGCCGGTCCCCCGAGGAGCGGCTCGAGGGCCGAGAGGGTGCGGACGATCTCGCGGACGAGGCGATCGAGGACGGCGAGGGCGCCGGGAGAAGCGGCCGTGGCGCCGTCGCCGAAGATGCCCGCCTCGCACTTCTGCCGCTCGGCCTCGGCCTCGGAGCAGCCGCGCTCGCGGGCGAGGGCCCGCGTGAGGGCGAGCCCTGCGAGTTGGACGGTGCGCGTCGAGACGACACGGCCGTCGAGGCTCAGGCTGAGCGTCGTCTTCCTGTGACCGAGATCGAGCAGGAGCCGGGTTCCCGGGAGGGGGATGAGCGCGGCCAGGTTCCCCAGGACGAGGCCGTCGGCCTCGATCACACGGGGTTCGAGATCGGCCTCTCGCAGCAGCCGGAGCGTCTTCACCACCTCGGCGCGCGGCGCCACGGTCGCCAGCACCTCCGAGTGCTGCCGGTCGCCGCCGACGCGTTCCCAGTCGACGAAGGCATCGTCGAGATCGAAGGGAAGCTGCGCCTCGACCTCGAAGGGAACGGCCTGTGACAGACGCCTTCCGTCGCGGAACGGGAACGTGAGCCGGCGGCTCGAGAGGCGGTCTCCCGGGAGCGAGCAGATCACGTGATCGGTGGGCAGCGCGTGGAGGCGCGAGAACTCCCGTAGCCGCTCGTCGAGAGGCGCCTCCTCCTCTCCGCCGACGAGCAGCGTTCGCTGCTGCACCACCAGGAGACCCTGGAGCGTCTGGTGGAGCTCGAGCGCCTTCACGCCGTGGCTCCCGATGTCGAGACCGAGTACGCGCCGCATCACGACGGCCATGGGCTGCTCCTCCTCATTCCACCTGCCACGAGAGCAGGAGGGGGGCATCGGGCTTCGAACGGTCCACCACGGCCTCGATCCCGCGGCGCACCTGCCCTACGAGCGCGTCGGCCCGTACGGTGAAGACGTCGCTCTTCAAGGTCGGCGGCGGGAAGATCTCGCCCTCGATCACGTCGCCGAGGGGACTGCACGCCGGGCCGCTCGCGCCTTCGGCGCACAGGACTTCTCCGCTCTCCCGGGCCTTCAGGACCCGGCGCACGGACTCCTCGCTCGCGAGCTCCAGGCTGGCGCCGACGCCGTGGAACAGGATGCCGAGCACGTGGGGCGGGGCCGTGTTCGGATTGATGCCGTCTGCCTTGGCGTACGGGTAGACGGTGACGTAGCGGGAGAGCGCGTCGACGAGGTCCGCGTCGAATCCCTGGACCGAGCGGAGCTCGGACACGGACAGGAGGGGGCGGTTCGGCGCCGTGTACGGCGGCTTCTGCTGCTGGTAGTAGTCGTCCTCCCGGCCGCCGCGCTGGGCAACTTCGTCGTCGTCCATGTAATCGAGAAGGTTTCGCGCGAGGTCGTCGACGTCGTAGCGCTTGTCTTCGGGCCTCCCGGGCATGTCGTCGATCACCCGGGTGAGGAGCGCGGGCAGGTAGATCTCTGCGTTCTTGCGGAGCTCGCCGTCCTCGAGCAGCGCGTTGAGATTGAGCCGAGCGTTGGAGTCCTGGATTCGCAGCCAGAGGCTCGCGTCTTCGCCGCCAGCAATCGGGTTCGCGCCCACCCGAGACCACACGTCGAGGAGCGTCTCGCTCCGGAAGCCCGATTCCAGCTCGACGAGACGGTCCTCGAGCAGGAGCACGATGGCGAGCTGGACGCCGGCCCGCGCCAGCGACTCGGCCTCGGATGCCTCGTCGCGGTGGCGGGCGATCATGGCGTCGACGGTGGCGCGGCGCAGGAACGTCGCGATCGCGCTCGTGAGCAGCAGGACGAACACCAGCACCACCATCAGCACGATTCCGGTCTCCCGGCGCGGGGCGCTCACTGGCATCCCACCAGCGAGATTCCGGCGGGCAGATGCGCGGCGATGTCGCGGAAGCACTGGCCGCCGATGGCCGAGAGGAGGCCGAGTGCCTGGGGATATTGCTGCGCGACGCCGGGATTGAGCGCCAGGCACTGGGCGACCGTCATGCACGCGTCGTCGTCCTTCTTCTTCTCTGCGCTGGCCTGCTGGGCTGAATCGCCGCCGGAGTCGTCCTTCTCGTCTTCTTCGTCGCCCTCCGACGCCGGCGTCTCGTCCGCTTGGTCGGGGTTGAGGAGGGCCTCGAGGTCCAGGGGGCGCATGGGGATCAGGACGCGTCGGCGAAAGGGGCCGATGGCGCTGGGCTCCGGCGCTGCGCCCGCCGTCGTGGCCAGGGCCGGCGTCGCGCCGGAAGGGGGCAGCATCGAGATCTCGATCTCGGCTCCGAGCGGCAGTTCGCTCGTTTCGGTGAGCTGCGAGGAGTCCCACGCCGTCTGCCATGCGCCGGTCTCGTCGAGCAGACGCACGGCGAACGAGGCGATGCCAGATGCCAGCACCATCGCGCCTTCGCCGTCGAGAGGAATGGTCCGGTCGAGCTGCCCGGGAAGGCGAGGCTCGCTCGAGCGCACGATCTCGATTCCGCCGTCAGCGGCGGGGCGCGCCGCGTAGGCCACCACCGTCACGTCGCCGTCGTGCTCGTCCGAGGTGCGCGACGACGCGCTTCGCGTCATGAACTTGATGCGGTCGGCGCCGGATCCTCCGCCGCCGGACTCTGCCAGGAAGAGCCAGGGGTGGTCGAGAGGGTCGGTTTCCTTCGGCTTCTTGACGAGAACCGCACCCTCGAGATCGCGAGCGAGACGGTCTGCGAGGGCCGTCGCACGGCGTGCCGCGCGCATCCGGTCGGTGGCGTCGTTGCTCGCGTGCGAGAGATCGATGAAGAAGTTGATCGCGACAGTGAGCACCAGCGTCGTGAGCGCGACCACGGCGAGCATCTCGAGCAGCGTGAAGCCGCTGCAGCTCCGGGGCGTCACTCCTCGTCTCCTTCGACGTCGGCCGGGTCTGCGCCGGGTGACACCATCGGCTGAGGCTGCTGGACGGCGCGCGCATCGGTGGCGCCGGCATCCTGCTCGTCTTCGCCGCGGGCGTCCGACGCGGTCTCCTTCTCTTCCTGCTTCTTCTCCGCCTCCGCTGCGGCCACGAGCTGATCGATCAGCGGCGCCGCGGCGGCGCGGTCGAGCCCGAAGGCGGTCCGGCGGACGGTCTGTCTCGCGTTCTCCTCGCCCCAGGCGACGCTCAGGTCGATGCGGCGCAGGAGGGGCTCCTTGGATGCGCCAGCCGGGTCGAGGAACGATGCGGTCCCCTCCCGAGGCCCCTTTGCGGGCCCGGCGACGGCGCGTTCGATGCGCTCCTGCGCCCGCTTCGAAGCCTTCGTCTCGGGGATCGCGATCTCGAGGCCGGAGACCGCGGTCCGGACGACGAAGTCGCCGTGCTCCTCCTCGGTTTCGCCAAGGGCGGGCGGCGTGCCGGCAGCGATCTGGGCCTCGATGTTCGTAATCCACTCGTCGGCCAGCAGCGAGGCCCGAAGGCGCCGCGTGGCGTCGCCTTCGGCTCGCAGTCCGTGGATCGCTGCGGTCGCGATCAGCGAGTAGACGAGACCGAGGACGGCGACGGCGGCGAGGACCTCGAGAAGGGTGAACCCTCGGGAGGCTCGCGGGCGGCGCCGCGTCTGCGCGTGCGGAAGGCGATCAGCCGGCTGCATCGCGAACCACCACGGCCTCGTCGAGAGGCGCGACTTCGAGGGCGAAGCGATTGCCGCTGGCGTCGATCAGCACGATCGTCGTTGGCTCGACCGTTCCGTCCCGGGAGAACGTGATCGTCACGGCGCCACGCTGGATCGGGCCGTTGCCAGCGTCGATCGAAGCAAATTCGATTCCGTCGGCGAGAACCGCCGTGCGGCCGAGTTGGGTGGGAAGGGGCCTATAGCTTCGCTCTCCCTCGCGCGGAGGAGCGAGGTCGAGATTCCGTTCGGCCGAGAGCTCGGCGTCGAAGTCCGGCGCAGGCGGCGCGAGGCCTTCCATCTCCGCGTCG
Organism: uncultured delta proteobacterium; assembly: GCA_963710635.1. Classification (GTDB taxonomy): domain Bacteria; phylum Myxococcota_A; class UBA9160; order UBA9160; family UBA9160; genus MYXO. The sequence continues at coordinate 1,551,527 of CAVQAY010000004.1, read as the reverse complement.
GTCACCCACCACTCGACGCGGTAGGCCGCGCCGTCGAGATCGACGAGGAGGCGGTGGGGAACGGCGGTCATCACGGTGCGCTGCCGGGCGAACTCCAGGTCGTTGGCGAGGTGGTTCGCCTGGTCGCGGAGTTGTGCGGAGCTGCGGGCGCCGACTGCGGGGATCACGATCGACGCGACGAGGCCCATGATGAGGACCACGGCGAGCATCTCGAGCAGGGTGAAGCCATCCGCGTGCGAGGGCGCCGCCGGTCTTCGGCCCGTCCATGCTGCCCGCGGGAACACGCGTCCTATCCTCTCCCGGCTTCGTCGTGGGCCCAGTTCCCGATGTCGGCATCGTTGCCGTCACCGCCGGGCCTGCCGTCGGCGCCGAAGGTCCACAGGTCGAAGGAGTAGGGGTTGTGCTCGCCGGGGGCGCGGTACTGGTAGTCCTCGCCCCACGGATCCTTCGGCACGACTCCTCCCTGCAGGTAGCCTTCGGGCCGGTAGTTCTTGGGCTGCGGGTCGCCGCTCGGCTTCCGGACGAGCGCCTGGAGGCCCTGTTCCGAGCTCGGATAGCGTGCATTGTCCATCCGGTAGAACTCGAGAACGCTCTCGAGCTGCTTCATCTGGGTCCGGGCGGCGTTCACTCGCGCCTTGTCGACCTGCGAGAAGACCACGGTGCCGACGATGCCGCCGAGCAGGCCGATGATCAGCACGACGGCCATGATCTCGATCAGGGTGAAGGCGGCGATCCTCCGCCTCCGGGGAGAATCCTGCATTCGACGTCCTCCTTTGCTCATCGGAGCGAGCTCGTGATCTGGAGAAGCGGTACGAGCGTCGCGGAGATGATGACCATGACGATGCCTACCATGAGCAGGATCAGCAGCGGCTCGAGCAGCGCCGTGAGACGAGTCATGGTGGTCTCGACCTGCTCGTCGTAGGTGTCGGCCACCTTGCCGAGCATGGCCTCGAGCTCGCCGGACGCCTCGCCGACCTCGACCATGTGCGTCACCAGGGGCGGGAACTGGCCGCTCAGGCGCAGGGGCTTCGCCAGCGACGCGCCACCGGTGATTCCCTCCTTGGCGGCGTCGATCGCATCGCCGATGACGACGTTGTTGGCGACGTGCTTCGCCGTTTCGAGGGCGCGAACGATGGGGATTCCGCCGGCCAGGAGCGTGGCGAGCGTCCGGGTGAAGCGGGAGATGGCGAGCGTCCGGGAGACCCGGCCCACGACGGGAAGGCGCAGTCGGGTCCGGTCGTACCACGCGCGGCCCGCCGGGGTGCGCACCAGCGCCCGGAAGGCGAAGACTCCCCCTGCCGTGGCGGCGAGGATCGCCCACCACCAGTCGCGGGCGGCATTGGACCCCGAGATGATGATTCGGGTGTAGACCGGCAGCGGCTGATTGAGGCTCTTCAGCAGCTCGGCGATCTGGGGAAGGACGAAGATCACGAGCGCGGCCACGACGCACAGAGCGAAGCCGAACATCACGGCCGGGTAGATCAGGATCGATCCGACCTTGTTCCGGAGACGCACCTGGCTCTCGAGATACTCGGCGAGGCGGGCCAGCACCGTCTCGAGGGCGCCGCCGGTTTCGCCGGCACGCACCATTCCGACGTACAGATCGGAGAAGGGCGCCCGTGTTGGCCATGGCGTCGGCGAGGGAGCTTCCCTGGTTCACGCGGTCGCGGACCTGTCCGATCACCGACTTGAGGCGGGGGTTCTCGCACTGCTGGGCGAGGGCGGCGAGGGCCTCGACGAGGGGGATGCCCGCGCCGACGAGGGTCGAGAGCTGCCGCGTCGCGAGGGCGACGTCCATCTGCGAGACGGGTCGCAGCGACGCCAGCGAGAACGACGTGCCGCCGGCCGCACCGCGATCCGTGCGCGGCCCGGTCGCGGACCCTTCGGCGAGTTCGGTGACGAAGACGCCGTCTCGCCGGAGCTTTGCCCGGGCCGCCCGGAGGTTCTCTGCGTCGATGAACCCGCGGAGGCTCTTGCCGTTCGCGCTTCGCTCCCCTGTAGGTGTAGACCGGCATCAGATCTGGACGACGCCGCCCTCGTCCTCGGTGGCCCGCAGCACCTCGGCGAGGGAGGTCGTTCCTGCGAGCACCTTGCGAGCTCCGTCGGACCGAAGCGAGTGCATTCCCTTGTCCATGGCCTTGCGCTTGATGCTCTTGGAGTCGGTATTCACCGTCACGAGGGCGCGGATCTCGTCGTCGATCAGCATCAGCTCGAAGATCCCGAGCCTGCCGCGGTATCCCGTGTGGTTGCAGTGCTCGCATCCGGTCGGTCGGTAGATGCGCACCGGGGCCCCCGCCGAGCGGATCCCGATCTCCGCGAGCTGCTCGGCCGTGGGCTCCCAGGCCTCCTTGCAGCGCGGGCAGAGGACCCGGACCAGGCGCTGGGCCAGCACGGCGACGAGCGACGACGCGACCAGGTACGGCTCGACGCCCATGTCGACCAGGCGCGTGATTGCACTCGGCGCATCGATGGTGTGGAGCGTCGAGAACACCAGGTGGCCGGTGAGCGACGCCTGGATCGCGATCTCGGCGGTCTCGACGTCGCGGATCTCTCCCACGAGGATGACGTTCGGGTCCTGCCGCAGCACCGAGCGCAGTCCGCTCGCGAAGGTGAGGCCGATCTTGGGGTTGACCTCGATCTGGCCGGTGCCGGGAAGCTGGATCTCGACAGGATCCTCGATGGTGATGATGTTCCGGTCGGCGGTATTGATGCGGGAGAGCGCGCCGTAGAGGGTCGTGGTCTTGCCGCTGCCCGTGGGGCCCGTCACGAGGACGATCCCGTTCGGGCGCGCGATCAGCTTCTCCCAGACCTTGAGCTGCGATTCGTTGAAGCCGAGCTTCTCGAGGTTGAGCATCTCGGTGGTTCGCGGGAGGAGGCGCATCACGACCCGCTCGCCGTGGGCCACGGGGACGGTCGAGAGGCGGACGTCGTAGTCCCGGCCGGCGATCTTGAGGCGGATCCGGCCGTCCTGCGGAAGGCGCTTCTCTGCGATGTTGAGCCCGCCCATGATCTTGATACGCGAGGTGACGCTCGACTGGATCGCGCGGGGCAGGGGGTGCATGGGCTCGTAGAGGAGGTCGTCGATCCGGAAACGGATCCGGATGTCCCGCTCGAACGGCTCGATGTGGATGTCGCTCGCACGCTCCTTCACGGCCTGCTGGAGGAGCGAGTTCACCAGCTTGATGATCGGAGCCTCGTCGGAGGACTCGAGGAGGTCCTGGGGCTCCTGGGCCGAGAGCTCCTGCGCGAGCGCCTCGAGGTCGGTGACTGCATCCGACGCGAGCGCCGCCGCAGAGCCTCCGATGCCGCGGTCGTAGACCTGGTTGATGGCCGCGAGGATCGTCCGCTCGCTCGCGAGCTCGCCCTCGATTTCCGTGCCGTCGAACAGGAGCCGCAAGTCGTCGAGTGGAGCGGTCTCGAAGGGGTCCGAGATCGCGACGTGGAGGACGCCCAAGACGTCGCGGGAGAGGGGCAGGAGCTTGTGGGTCTTCGCGAAGCCGATCGGCACCCGGCCCACCAGCTCCTCGTCGACGTCCTCGCTGCGGATCTCGCGGCGTACGGTGAGGGCGAGCTGGCGGCCGAGCGCGTCGAGCAGCTCCTCCTCGGTGAGCGCCCCATCCTCGATCAGGAGATCGAGGAGGCGTCCGCCGGTCTCGGCCTGCCGCCGCTGTGCGGCATCGAGCTGCTCGGGAGTGAGGCGTGTGCCGCGGAGCAGCATCTCGCCGAGCTCGAGGCGCTCGGGCTGGATCGTCTGCGTACTCACGGCGCTGCTTCTCCCGCGTCGAGCTGGATCACCGTCGTCGAGAGGCCATATCCCCTGCGGACGGCCTCGGCAGCGCGGCCGGCCTTTTCGGTCGTGTCGTAGGGACCGAGCCGGAGCTCGTAGAAGACCGCGCCGCCCTGCGGGTTCGACACCAGCGTCCCGTCGTAGCCCGCATCGACCAGCTCGGTGAGCTGCTCGCGGGCGGAGTCCTCGGAGCGGTACAGCGCCGCCAGGACCCCCCATTTCGGACCTCGGTCGGCGGCCGCTGCCTCGCGCTCGAGCCGCTCGCGCTCCGACGTCTGCAGCGTCTCGATCTCGCTCATCCGCTCGAGCGGGTAGCGCGTCGAGAGCTGCTTCAGTTGGTCACGGACGGCATTGCCGCTGTACTCGGGCTCCTCGTACGCGACGCCCTTGTCGGCGGCCTCTTCGCGGCGCGCCTCCTCCTTCTCGATCTCGTCCTCGGTCTCGGAGATTGCCTGCGCCGACTCGCGCTCGAACTCGTCTCGCTTGCGGATCGACTGATGCTCGAGGTCCGCTGCGTTCCGTACGATGTGCGGCGTCAGGAACACGAGGAGATTGATCTTCTGGAGCGTGTCGCTGGTGCTCTTGAAGGCCCATCCGAGGAAGGGAACGTCGCCGAGCCAGGGAACCTTGTTCTCGGTGTTCTGCTGGTTGTTGTCGAGCAGGCCGCCGATCACGACGGTCTCTCCGTCGGAGACGACCACGTTGTTCTCGATCTTCCGGCTCGAGAGCGGAACCCCCACTTGGCTCGGGTCGCCGGTGTCGGCGATCAGGCCGCGGTTGATGTTGGTGATCTCCTGGAAGATCTTGAGCCGGAGCGTGTCGCCCTCGGAGATCTGCGGCGTGACGCGAAGCGTGATTCCGATGTCCTGTCGCTCGACGTTCACCGATGTGGCGAGATTGCCAGTGGCATTGGTGACTCCCGCCGCAGACTGCACGCGGCTCGAGATGATCGGGATGTTGTTGCCGACCTTGATCTCGGCCTCCTCGTTGTCGGACGTCAGGATGTGAGGTGCGGAGAGGATGTTCGCGCTGTTGAGGTTCTCCGACGCGCGCAGGATCCCTTCGATGAGCGAGCCGCCGACGGCGGTGAGGGCGCCGGCCGGCCCTGTGCCGTAGCGGAGGCTGTTCTTGGCGGCGACGGCGATGAGGTTGCTGAGAACGCTGTCGGTGACGTCGCCGCTCCCGCTGCTCGAGGTGGTGCCCGTCGTGCTGGTGGAGGTCCCCGACCCGAACACGGTCGGCCGGCCCGCCGAGTCGGTCAGCGAGCCGACGGCGAAGCTCGCGTCGCCCACGTGGCGGTACAGGCCGTTGAGCCCGAGCTGCTCGTTGTTGCTGACCGCCACCTCCATGATGAGGGCCTCGACCAGCACCTGCGGCCGCCGGATGTCGAGCTTCTCGATCACCTGCTTCGCCGTCGCGAAACCCTCCTGGCTCGCCTGGATGATGAGCGCGTTCGTCGGCTTGTCGGCCGTGATCGAGACGCCTTCGGCGAGCTCGGTGACCGCCGCCCGGAGCGCCTGCGCCGCCGCGGGAGTGATACCCGGGCCGGAGGCGCCGCCGCCGGCTCCGCTCTTCGGGGCGGCGGGCTGGCCCGAGATGACGGCGTTCAGCGTCTCCGCCAGCTCCTCCGCGTCGGCGTTCTTCAGGTAGTAGACGTGGATGCGGCCGCCACCGGTCACGGGGACGTCGAGCTTCGCCACGAGACGCCGGATGTCCTCGATCCGCGTTCGAGACGAGAGGATGATGAGCGAGTTGGTCCGGGCATCGGTGATGATCCGGACGCGGTCGCGCTGCTGCTCGCCGCCAGCGCCTGCCGGTGTCGGGACGCCGGGAACCTGGGGCTGGGTTCGGGTGCGCGCCGCTCGGAGAGCGGACGGGCCGGCTGCGCCGGTGGACGACACCTCGCCGCCGTAGATGTCGGCGATCTGCTGGGCCAGGGTGGCCGCATCGGCGTGGAGGACCTTGAGCAGCGTCAGCTCTTCCTTGAAGGTTTCGATATCGATGGCGGCGATGATCGAGAGGATGCGCCGGATGTTCGACGCCGAGTCGGTGAGGATGATCGTGTTGGTCGGCGGGTACGACAGGAGCGCTGCGTCCTTCGAGACCAGGGGCTTGAGCGAGTTCGAGATGGCGTCGGCGTCGATGTACTTGAGCGGGATGAGGCGGGTCACGAACGTGTCGGCGTCGGGCGTCGGGGTCGGCGCAGGCACCGTGTCGATCGCCGACTCCTTGGCGTCGCGCACCGGGACGATCTTGATCGATCCGCCGGGCCCCGTAACCGTCGTGAAGCCCTTGACGTTCAGCACCGACTCGAAGACGGCGTAGGCCTGGGCGACCGGGATGCGCGTCGGAGAAACGATGGTGACGCGTCCGCGGACGCGATCGTCGTAGATGAAGTTCTTGTTGGTGAGGCGCGCGATGGTGTCGATGACGACGTTGAGCTCGACGTCGTTGAAGTCGAGCTGGACGAGCCCGTCATCGGCGGGCGCGTCGGCGGCGGACGCAGCGCCGGGGAGTGCCGGCGGCGCCTCTCCCAGGACGGGGCCTGGGGAGAGGCCGACTGCGGCTGCCAACAGCCAGGCGATCGTTCGACGGTCGATCATGTCCCCCCCGCGTCTCATTCGTCGAGCTCGTAGGTCAGCGTGCGCTCCCGCCCGTCCGACCCCTGAACCACTACGTTGAACTGCCTTGCCTCGCTGAGTTCACGCATGAGCTGCGCGCTCTCCTCGGGGCTGTTGATCCGGATGCCGTTGAACTGGGTGATCGTGTCGCCGCTCTGGATCCCGATCTGCTCGAAGAGGCTGCCGGGCTTGATGGCGTTGAGCTGGACGCCGTTCATCTGGCCCGACTCGTACCGCGGCATGATCCGCGCCTGGGCGAAGAGGGCGGCCGGATTCCGGGCGGCGGTCTCGACGTCGCTGCGCGCCACCTGGAAGCGGTTCTCCGCGAGGCGGCGGACCCGCGAGGCGACGGAAGGGTCGCCCGCGGGCGGAACCGGGGGGGGCGCCGCGGCGCTGCGGGCCGGCGGGCGCTTGCCCGGAGCCGGCGCCTCCTCTTGGTCGAGGGCGAGCTCTTCGCGGCGAGAGCCGTTCTGGAGCACGATCCTCCGGCGCTCGATCCGCAGCACGGTGGCCTGGCCTCGCAGCTGGTCCTTCGGCCGCACGACCGAGTGCTTGCGGGTTTCGAGATCCTCGACGGCCGCCCACGACTGGCTAGGCGCCCCGGCGGCTGCCGTGCCGAGGAGCTTGAGCGGGAGCTTCGTGGCCTCGAGGTCCTCGTCCTCCGGCGCAGGCGCCGGGGCGGCCGGGGCGAGCACCGATGCGTTGAAGAGGTTCCGGGTCAGGATCGCCTGCCGGTCGGGGGGCGCCTGGCGGCCGCGGAGTGGCGCGGCGATGGGCTCCGGCTGGGCGGCCGGAGTCGGCGCCAGGGCCGCGTCGATGACCTGGAGGATCAGCGACGCTGCGAGGTAGCAGCACAGGACGCCGAGCGTCAGGTTGGCGATCCAGACGATGATCCGAGCCATCCCCCCACCATCCAGGCCGGCCCCGCCGACCCCTCCCGGGCACGAAGGCCGCGGAGCCTGCCGGCAGTGAAGCGGCAGACGCTACCACGACCCCCTTTCGAACCAGATCCTCCGCGATTCCGGCGCCTTGGCATCGCGGCCGAGGGGGAGGCCCGCCGCCTCGCACGAACCTCTGGACACCGCCGCGCCCGCTTCGGTTCGCCGCGATCCCTCCGGCCGCCCGGACTTTATCGGGCAGCTGCCCCCTCACGCTTGAGCAACACCCGCTGCAACCCGCGCAGGGTACGGGGTCTGGGCCGCCTGCGCAGGCCGCTCGGCCCCTCCGGGTTGCCTTGACACCCCCCCCCTGGGACCCAAGGTTCAGGCCACAGCGCCGCCCGGGTAGAACCCTGTGGCGCCGGAAGGGAGAGGCATGGCGGACGCGGGCAAGGTGATCGGGATCGACTTGGGGACGACCAACTCGGTCGTGGCGGTGATGGAGGGCGGGCAGCCCGTCGTGATCGCCAACGAGGAGGGCGGCCGGACGACGCCGTCGGTCGTCGCATTCACCGACGAGGGCGAGCGCCTGGTGGGCGCGATCGCCAAGCGTCAGGCCGTCACCAACCCGAAGCGGACCGTCTACTCGATCAAGCGCTTCATGGGCCGCCGGCGGAGCGAGGTACCCGAGGAGATCCGCCTCGTCCCCTACGAAGTGGTCGAGGGGAAGGAGGCGGCGGCCGCGGTCAAGATCGACCAGAAGTCGTTCACGCCGCCCGAGATCTCGGCGATGATCCTCCAGAAGCTGAAGAACGCTGCCGAGGCCTATCTCGGGACCAAGGTCACCGGAGCGGTCATCACCGTTCCCGCGTACTTCAACGACGCGCAGCGTCAGGCGACCAAGGACGCCGGCACCATCGCCGGGCTCGACGTCAAGCGCATCATCAATGAGCCCACCGCGGCGGCGCTCGCCTATGGCCTCGACAAGAAGAGCGACGAGAAGATCGCGGTCTACGACTTCGGCGGCGGTACGTTCGACATCTCGATCCTCGAGGTCGGCGAGAACGTCGTCGAGGTGAAGGCGACCAACGGCGACACCCATCTCGGCGGAGACAACCTCGACCAGCGCGTGATGGACTACCTGGTGGCGGAGTTCAAGAAGGACCAGGGGATCGACCTCTCGAAGGACCCGATGGCCACCCAGCGGCTGCGCGAGGCCGCCGAGAAGGCGAAGATCGAGCTGTCGTCGGCGGCGACGACCGACATCAACCTTCCGTTCATCACCGCCGACCAGAGCGGGCCCAAGCACCTCAACCTCAAGCTGACGCGTGCGAAGTTCGAGCAGCTCGTCGCCGATCTCGTCGACCGCAGTCTCGAGCCTTGTCGCAGGGCCCTCGCAGACTCGGGGCTCGCGGCGGGCGAGATCGACGAGGTCGTCCTCGTCGGAGGCTCGACGCGGATCCCGCTCGTGCAGCAGAAGGTCAAGGAGCTGTTCGGGAAGGAGCCCAACAAGACCGTGAATCCCGACGAGGTGGTCGCGGTCGGCGCGGCGATCCAGGCAGGGGTGCTGGCAGGAGACGTCAAGGACGTGCTGCTGCTCGACGTGACTCCGCTCTCGCTGGGAATCGAAACCCTCGGCGGCGTCATGACCAGGCTCATCGAGCGCAACACGACGATCCCGGCCCGGCGAAGCCAGGTGTTCTCGACGGCGTCCGACAGCCAGCCGCAGGTCGAGATCCGGGTGCTCCAGGGCGAGCGCGAGATGGCCAACGACAACCGGTCGCTCGGCCAGTTCATCCTCGACGGAATCCCCCCGGCGCCGCGTGGCGTGCCGCAGGTCGAAGTCACCTTCGACATCGACGCCAACGGAATCCTCTCGGTCTCGGCGAAGGACCGCGCGACGGGCAAGGAGCAGTCGATCCGCATCGAGGGGTCGGGTGGCCTCAAGAAGGACGAGATCGACCGCATGGTGCGTGACGCCGAGTCCCATGCGAGCGAGGACAAGGTGCGGCGCGAGGTGATCGAGAAGAAGAACCACCTCGACTCGCTGATCTACAACGCGGAGAAGACGGTCCGGGAGCAGGGAGAGAAGCTGCCCGAAGACGAGAAGAAGAGCATCGAGGAGGTTCTGTCGAGCGCGAAGCAGGACCTCGCGAGCGAGGATCTCGATCGCATCAACGCGGCGCAGCAGCGGGTCGAGACGGGCATGCACAAGGTGGCCGAGATCCTCTACAAGGCGCAGGCGGACGCGGGCGCGGCGGGCGGAGCCGCCGATGCGGGCGGCGCAGCTTCCGGGACGAAGGCCGACGGCGACGTGATCGACGCCGAATACACGGAGGACAAGGGGCAGAGCTAGGCCCCGCACACCCCCTTGAACCTGCGCTCACGCCACGACCCGTTCGGCGACTTCTCGGACCGTCTCGGCGGGAGCCGCTGGAGACCGGCCGTGGACGTCTTCGAGACCGAGAAGGCGATCCTGGTCCGGCTCGAGCTCGCCGGTGTGCGTATCGCAGATCTCCACGTCACCGTCGACGGCGATCTGCTCCGGATCTCGGGAGTGCGGCACGCCGCCTCCACCGACGGCGTGCAGCGACTCCATCAGATGGAGATCGCATTCGGGCCGTTCGAACGGGTGCTGCGGATCGAGGTGCCGTTCGAGCGCGACCGCGTGTCTGCGCACTTGGAGGAGGGCTTCCTCACGGTGACGCTTCCCAAGCAGTCGCCGCGGCGCCTCCCGGTCGAGCGGTAGGCCCATGAGCGCAGAGAACGAGAAGCACGACGAACCGGCGACGGGAAGCCATGAGGAATCGGGAGAGGTCGTCGTCCGAACCGGCGGCGCCCCGGCGCCCGAGCGTGTCGATCTGCCCGCGACGCTGCCGGTCCTGCCGCTCAAGAACACGGTGCTGTTCCCCGCGCTGCTGGCTCCGCTGCTGGTCAATACGGCGCGCTCCCAGCGACTGATCGACCAGGTGTTGGTCTCGCCCGATCGGCTGATGCTCGCCGCCGCGGTACGGCATCCGGTCGAAGGCAGCCCGGGGCCCGGCGACGTGTACCGGGTAGGGACCGTCCTGCGGGTGGCGCGCATGATGAAGTTCCCCGACGGGTCGTACCGCCTGCTGGTCCAGGGGGTGGCGCGGGCACGGATCGAGGAGTTCACGGCGGAGAGCCGCTTCCTCGAAGGCAGCGTGGTGCTGCTCGAGGAGAGTGGAGATCCGCGATCGGTCGAGGTGACGGCGCTTTCGCGGAGCGTGTCGCAGGGTTTCCAGGCGCTCGTCGCCGAGCATCCGAAGCTTTCTGACGAGCTGCAGGTGATCGCAGGGAACCTGGAGGATCCGTCGCGGCTTGCGGACCTGGTGGCGCACCATCTGGAGATCGACGTGGCAGGCAAGCAGGCCGCGCTCGAGGAGCTCGATGTCACGGCGCGGCTCCGGCTCGTTCTGGCGGACCTCACGCGTGCGCGCGAGGCGATGAACATCGAGAGCGAAATACGCGACCGCGTCCAGAACGAGATGGGCAAGACCCAGCGCGACTACATGCTGCGGCAGCAGCTGGATGCGATTCGCCGCGAGCTCGGCGAGACCGAGGACGGTGAGACCGAGGTGGCCCGGCTGCGCGAGCGGATCGAGGAGGCAGCGCTGCCGCCCGAAGCCGATGAGCAGGCCCGCCGCGAGCTGGAGCGGCTGGCGCAGATGCCGACGGCGGCCGCGGAGCACGCGGTGATCCGCACGTATCTCGAGTGGATGGCCGACCTCCCCTGGTCGAAGCTCGGCGAAGACCACATCGACGTGTCCGACGCGCGGCGAATCCTCGACGAGGACCACTACGGCCTCGACAAGGTGAAGGACCGCATCGTCGAGTATCTCGCGGTGATGAAGCTGAAGCGCGATCTGCGGGGCCCGATCCTGTGCTTCGTGGGGCCGCCGGGTACGGGGAAGACTTCGCTCGGAAGCTCGATTGCACGGGCCCTCGGCAGGCAGTTCGTCCGAGCGTCCCTGGGCGGGGTTCGCGACGAGGCCGAGATCCGGGGGCACCGGAGGACCTACGTCGGGGCGATGCCCGGCCGGATCCTGCAGGGCCTGCGGCGTGCCGGAACACGCAATCCGGTCTTCCTGCTCGACGAGATCGACAAGGTCGGGACCGACTTTCGCGGTGATCCGTCCTCGGCGCTGCTCGAGGTGCTCGACCCCGAGCAGAACTCGACCTTCAGCGATCACTACGTCGAGGTCCCCTTCGACCTGTCCCAGGTGCTGTTCGTCGCGACGGCGAACCTCGCCGATCCGATCCCGGCGGCGCTTCGGGACCGGATGGAGGTGATCGACCTTCCTGGCTACACCGAGGAGGAGAAGGTCGAGATCGCGAGGCGGTTCCTCGTTCCGCGCCAGCGGAAGGCCAACGGGCTCGAGACGGTGGGATTCGATCTCTCCGACGACGCGCTCCGGCTGCTGATCCGAAGCTACACGCGCGAGGCGGGCGTCCGGAACCTCGAGCGGGAGATCGGCTCGCTCGCCCGCAAGCTCGCGCGTCGGGTCGCCGAGGAGGGCGCGTCCGGTCCGCTCTCGGTGCTGCCCGCCGAGGTGAGCGAGCTACTCGGACCGGTGCGCTTCGAGCCCGAGCTCGCCGAACGAGGCGGCCAGCCGGGGGTGGCCGTCGGCCTCGCGTGGACGCCGGCCGGTGGAGACATCCTCTTCATCGAGTCGACGCGCATGGCGGGCAAGGGCGATCTCAAGCTGACGGGCTCGCTCGGCGACGTGATGCGAGAATCGGCGGATGCGGCCCGGTCCTGGCTGCGCGCGAACTGCAGCAGCTTCGGGATCGACGATGCCGTGTTCCCAAGGTCGGACATCCACCTGCACGTGCCGTCCGGCGCCGTCCCGAAGGACGGCCCGTCGGCGGGCGTGGCGATGGTGACCTCGCTGGCGTCGCTCGTCAGCGGGAGGCCGGCGTGGCCCGACGTGGCCATGACCGGCGAGATCACGCTTCGCGGTAAGGTGCTGCCCGTCGGCGGGATCAAGGAGAAGGTACTGGCGGCCAAGCGGGCGGGGATCCGCCGCGTCGTCCTTCCCGGAGGCAAACCGGCGTGACGTGGCCGAGATCGCTCCCGAGCTGCTAAAAGGGCTGGACCTCGAGTACGTGGGGACCATCGATGAGGCTCTCCGGCACACGCTGGCACCGGCTTCCTGAACTCTGCGCCGCGCTCGTCCTGGCCGGCCCGACGCTCGGCTGTGTCTCCACCGGCGCCTACGACGCCCTGGTGGAGGAGCGCGACCAGCTCCGGGAGGAGAGGGACCGGCTCGAGGAGGTCCGCGCCGGCTTCGACAAGGGCCGCGTCGAGGCGCTCGGACAGGCCGAGGACCTGCGAGAGGAGCGCGACCGCCTGGCGCGCGACGTGACGAAGCTCACGCGGCGCGTTGGCGATCTCGAGGCGGCGCTCGCCGAGCACGAGCGGGCCCGGCAGTCCCGGCCGACGCCCGCGGACATCGCCGACTCCCACTTCGCACCGCTGCGCGCGGAGCTCGAAGCGGAGGTTGCCGCCGGACGGGTGTTCATCGGCGAGCGGCCTGACGGCCTGCGGCTCGTGGTGGCGGAGGAGGCCCTGTTCGCGTCCGGGTCGGGGCAACTCACGAGTCACGGCAAGGCGCTCCTCGATCGGATCGCGCTGCGCGTTCGTGACGACGATCAGCGCGTCGAGGTCGAGGGCGGAGCCCCCGACCCGAAGCTCCGACTCGGCCGGGGAGCGTCGGTGATGCGTGCCCTCACCCTCGGCGGGGTGCCGCCGGAGCAGCTCCGCGCAGGCTCGTTTCCCGACGAGGGGGGCGAGGACGAGGCGCTGCCCGCGCGGCGCGGTGCGGAGATCCGTCTGCTCCCGAATCTCGGCGCCGGCCCGGGCCTTCCCGGTGTCGCCGGGCCGCCGTCGGAAGCCAGCGCGGGGCAGCCTCCGGTCCGGCCCTGACGGCGCGTGACCCCGTCCCGCGAGACGCTCGAGCGGCTGCTTCGCGTGGGCTTGGCTGCGGCAGATCCGTTGCGTGCGGTGCGCCGCGTGATCGTGCGCCGCGGCGACGCGATCGAGATCGCGGGTGTCGCGCTGCCGCCGGGGTCCCGCCTGCGCGTCCTGGCGGCGGGGAAGGCCGCGCCCGGGATGGCGAGAGCGGTGGAGGAGATGGCCGGCGACCGGATCGCGGGCGGCCTCGTCGTCACGAAGGACGGCCATCCGCGCGAGGGCTGCCGGCTGCCCGTCCTGGAGTCGGCCCACCCGGTCCCCGATGCGCGGAGCGAGGCGGCCGGCCGTTCGCTGATGGCGTGTGCGCGCGAAGGGGCGGAAGGCGACGTCGTTCTCGTCCTGCTCTCGGGCGGGGCGTCTTCGCTCCTCGCATGCCCGCTGCCTGGGATCTCGCGAGAAGACGTTGCGCGCACCACGGCGCTGCTGCTCGGGTCGGGTGCGGAGATCGACGAGCTCAACTGCGTCCGCAAACACCTGTGTGACGTCGCGGGAGGGCGCCTCGCGCGCGCAGCCCGCGGGCGAAGCGTCCTCCTGCTGGCTCTCTCGGACGTGATCGGCGATCGCCTCGACGTGATCGGTTCCGGGCCCTGCTCGCCGGATCCGACGACGTATGCCGACGCGCTTGGCGTGCTGCGCGGCCGCGGCCTGCTGCCCGCGGTTCCGGCTGCCGTTCGCGCGGTGCTCGAGGCCGGAGCCCGCGGCGAGCGGGAGGAGTCGCCGAAGCCGGGAGCGGGGTGCTTCACGCGCGTTCGTTCAGCGGTCGTGGCATCGAATCGTGACGCCATTCGCGCGGTGGTCGAGGCGGCACCCGACGAGGGGCTGGATGCGGTGGCATTGGGGGCGCCGCTGCGAGGCGAGGCCCGGGAGGTCGGTCGACGGCTTGCGGCCCTCGCGCGGGCCGCTCGTCCCCGGCGGCGGATGCTCATCGTGTGCGGAGGGGAGCCGACCGTGACGCTTCGCGGCAACGGCCGTGGGGGACGAGCCCAGGAGCTGGCCCTGGCGGCAGCGATCGGCCTTGCGGGACATCCGGGGGCCGCGCTGCTCGCCGCGGGCACCGACGGCAGCGACGGGCCCACCGACGCTGCCGGAGCGATCGCCGACGGCGGCAGCGTTGGCCGCGCGGCGACGCGCGACGCGAGCGCGGCCGAATCGCTCGCGAACAACGATTCCCACGGATTCTTCGACGCCGAGGGTGGTGTGCTGCGTACCGGACCCACGGGAACCAACGTGATGGACCTGGTGATGGTCCTTCTCGAGCCCGCCGGACGCTGCGACCCCACTTCCCGCAATGCGGGAACCGTGTAGCCTTGCCGGTCGACGGAGGGAGCCATGGGTGGGATCGTGCCGACCCGGGCTTCCCGTCCGGAACCGGAAGGAGGACCCGTGTTGCAGATCTGGAGCCGGCGTTCCGCCCGCGGCGGCCTTGCCGCCGCGCTGGTGGCAGCGGTCGCAGTTCTCGGCGTTGCATCGGCGTCTGCCGAGGAATCGAAGACCGAGCGTTCGAATGGCCGTGTCGTGTCGTACGACAAGGACGCGGGTACGCTGACGATCAAGGACAAGGGAAAGCAGACCACGTTCACCGTGAAGGCGGAGGGTTCCGTCCTGACCCGCACCACCGTCACGCAGAACGCAAGGCCGGCCAAGCTCGACGACATCAAGCCCAATGCGGTCGTGGTCGTCTACTGGCGCCCCAATGCGAGCAACCCCGACCAGAAGGATGCTCGCAAGATCGACATGCCGAACATCCCCGAAGGCCTGGAGCCCGAGGACGACGAGTAGCGCAGCGCCCGCGGCGGGCGCTGCGCTGGATGCATTCGTCGCGCCCGCCGCGAATCTGCCGCCCTCCGCATGCGACCCGGGGAGGCAGGGCGGGTCGAGGACGGTGGGCCCCCTCCCCGGGCGTCGCGTTTGGACGGAGCCGTGCCCCATGACTCCGAACCCCTCTTCTCTCTTTCGCCTCGACGGGCGCGTGGCCCTCGTGACGGGCGCCTCGTCGGGCCTCGGCGCCACCTTCGTGAGGGGCCTGGCGGCGGCAGGGGCGCGCGTCGTCCTGGCCGCTCGCAGGGCCGATCGGCTCGACGCCCTCGCCGGCGAGATCGAACGGTCCGGCGCTGAGGCCTTGGCCGTTCCCTGCGACGTGTCGCGGGAGAGCGACGTGGACCGCCTGGTTTCGGCCTCCCTGGCCCGTTTCGGCGGCATCGACGTGCTGGTGAACAACGCCGGCGCTACCCACATCGGCCCGGCCGAGGACGAGGAGCCGTCTCGTTTTCGCGAGATCCTCGACGTCGACCTGGCGGGCGTGTTCCTGTGCGCGCAGCGAGCCGGCCGCGTGATGCTCGCCGCCCGCCGCGGCTCGATCGTGAACGTGGCATCGGTTCTCGGCCTCGTCGGAAGCGGTCAGATCAAGCAGGCCGCCTACTGCGCCGCCAAGGGCGGGGTGGTGAACCTGACCCGCGAGCTGGCTGCCCAGTGGGCGCGGCGCGGCGTCCGGGTGAATGCCCTCGCGCCAGGCTTCTTCGCCAGCGAGATGACCGCCGACATGTTCTCCGACCCGCGGTCGATCGACTGGATCCGCAACCGCGACCCGATGGGCAGGCCGGGCAGCGACGGAGAGCTGGTGGGCCCGCTCGTGTTCCTGGCGTCCGACGCATCGAGCTACGTCACGGGACAGACGCTCGCCGTCGACGGCGGGTGGACGATCGTCTGAGGCCCCGATCGCTCGCGCTGCGATGCTCCGGGTGGTGCGGCAGAGAGGACTCGAACCTCCACGACCTTGCGGCCGCCAGCCCCTCAAGCTGGTGCGTCTACCAATTCCGCCACTGCCGCACGAACGAAGCCCGGAGAAAATACCCGAGGCGAGGGCGGCCCGGAAGGGCGCCCGCACGCTGCCGGCAGGGAGTCGAGGGGCGGGGGGTGGGGCGCCCCGTTCGCTCCTCCGCTCCGCCGCGCGTGCCCGCAGCGCCCGCTTCGAGTCGGGCGACTACGGGGTGTTCCGCTGCGCGCCGTCTCCGGAAGGGGCTGCCGGGTCGTTTGCGGCCGCCGGAGCGTCGGCCGCGGCCGGCGGCGGCGCGACCTCCTCGAAGGCGCCTCCTGCGGGCGCGGGCGCCGCCGGCGGCGCGCTGCCGTCGAAGACGCTTCCCGTCCGGCCCGAGCCCAGGATCGCGAGGGCGAGGCTGGTGGTGAAGAAGACGATCGCGGCCCCGGTCGTGAGGCGGCTCAAGAAGTTCCCCGCCCCCCGGCCGCCGAAGACGGTCGAGCTGCCGCCGCCGCCGAAGACCGCTCCGATCTCCGCTCCCTTGCCGCGCTGGAGCAGCACCGCGCCGATCAGGACGATGCACACGATGACGTGTACGACGGTGAGGAACAGGGTCACGAGGACTCCTCCGGCGGCGCAAAGCCGACGATCTTCGCAAAGCTCTCGGGGTCGAGGCTCGCCCCGCCCACCAGCGCGCCGTCGACGTCGGGCTGCGCCATCAGTGCGTACACGTTGTCGGGTTTCACCGAGCCACCGTACTGGATGCGGATGCTCCGTGCGGCGTCTCCGAAGCGCTGGGAGAGGCAGTCGCGGATGTGCGCGTGCATCTCCTGGGCGTCGGACGGGCTCGCCGTCCGGCCGGTCCCGATCGCCCAGATCGGCTCGTAGGCCACGACCAGGTCGGCCGTTCTCTCCGCAGGTACGGCTGCGAGGCTCTTCTCGACCTGCTCTCCGACGCGGGCCATCGCGCGGCCCGCCTCGCGCTCGGCCAGCGACTCCCCGACGCACACGATCGGCCGGATGCCATGGCTGAGCAGGGCAGCGGCTTTGCCGGCCACCTCGGCGTCGGATTCGCCGCAGAGGGTCCTGCGCTCGCTGTGCCCGACGATCGCGTAGGAGCAGCCGATGTCGGCGAGCATGGTCGCCGAGATCTCGCCGGTGAAGGCGCCGAAGCGCTCGGCATGGACGTCCTGTGCGGCGAGCTCGACGCCCGATCCTGCGAGGGCCTCTCCGACGCGGTCGAGGGCCGTGAAGGGCGGAGCGAGGACGACCTCGACGCCCTCGACGCCGCGAACGAGCGGAAGGAACGCCTCGACGAAGGCGAGGGCCTCGCCCACCGTCTTGTGCATCTTCCAGTTGGCCGCCATCAGCGGTATCCGCACCCTAGGCCTCCAACGCTGCGACGCCGGGAAGCGTCAGGCCCTGGACGTACTCGAGGGACGCTCCGCCTCCGGTCGAGAGGTGCGTGATCTTGCCCGCGAGCCCGGTCCGGTTGACGGCCGCCAGCGAGTCACCGCCGCCGACCACCGAGACCGCTGCCGAATCGGCGACGGCCTTCGCGACGGCGCGGGTCCCCTCGGCGAAGGCGTCGATCTCGAAGACGCCCATCGGTCCGTTCCAGAAGATCGTCGCTGCGCGGCCCGCCTCCGCCGCGTACAGCGCCCGGGTCTCCGGGCCGATGTCGACGCCCATCCACCCGTCGGGGATCTGCTTCACGACCTGCGTCGGTGCCGACGCGTCGATCCTCTCGGCCACCACGTGATCGACGGGGAGGAGGACCTCGCGGCCTGCGGCCTTGGCCGCGTCGAGGACGCGCTCGGCGTCTCCGAGGCGGTCGGACTCGACGAGTGACGTACCCGTGGCCTCCCCGCGGCAGCGCAGGAACGTGTAGGCCATCGCACCGCCAACGGCGAGCACATCCGCGCGTCGGGCGAGTGCCTCGAGAACCGCGAGCTTGTCGGAGACCTTGGCTCCCCCGAGCAGGCAGAGCAGGGGACGGCGCGGCTCGATCACGACGCGCAGATGGGTGAGCTCGGTGTTCATGAGGTCGCCCGCGGCGCGCCGGGCGACGAGCTTGACCATTCCCGCCGTCGACGCGTGCGCGCGGTGCGCCGTGCCGAAGGCGTCGTTGACGTAGACGTCGGCGAGGCGGGCGAGCGCCTCCGCGAAGGCGGGATCGTTCTTCTCCTCGCCGGTGTGGTAGCGGAGGTTCTCGAGGAGGCAGATGCCACCCTCGGAGAGTGCGGCCACGGCGCGTTCGGCGGGCTCGCCGATGCAGTCCTCTGCGAAGGCCACCGGCCTGCCGAGGAGTTCGGAGAGGCGTTCGGCGACGGGCCGGAGCGAGGCGGCCGGGTCGGGCTTTCCCTTGGGCCGACCGAGGTGGGAGGCGAGAACCACGCGCGCTCCCGCGTCGCACAGGCGTCGCAGCGTCGGGAGCGAGGCCCGGATACGCGTGTCGTCGCCGATGACTCCGCCCTTCACGGGTACGTTCAGATCGGCGCGTACGAAGACGCGCCGGCCGCGGACGCCTCCGGGCTCGCCGAGCAGCGACGCGAGGTCGCGCACCGCCACGTCGTCACTTCCCGAGCAGGAGCGCCAGGTCGACCACGCGCTTCGAGTAGCCCCACTCGTTGTCGTACCAGGAGAGGATCTTCGCGAAGTTGCCGCCCATCACCTTCGTGCTGGCCGCGTCGAGGATCGACGAGTGCGGGTTGCCACGGAAGTCGATCGAGACGAGCGGCTCGTCGCAGTACTGCAGGATCCCCTTCATCGGGCCGTCGGCGGCCGCCTTCATCGCGGCGTTGATCGCCGCCGCGTCGGTCTGCTTCGAGAGTTCGACCGAGAGGTCGACGACGGAGACGTCCGACGTCGGAACGCGCATGGCGTAACCGTCGAGCTTTCCGGCGAGCTCGGGCAGGACGAGCCCGATCGCCTTCGCTGCGCCCGTGCTGGTCGGGATCATCGATACGCCCGCGGCCCGGGCACGGCGCAGATCCTTGTGGGGGAAGTCGAGGGTCACCTGATCGTTCGTGTAGGCATGGATCGTCGTCATCCAGCCGCGGACGAGACCGAACGAGTCGTTCAGCACCTTCGCGATCGGAGCCAGGCAGTTGGTGGTGCACGAGGCGTTCGACACGATCTTGTGCTTGGCCGGATCGTACGCGCCGGTGTTGACGCCGAGGACGATGGTCACGTCGGGGTCGGTCGCGGGAGCCGAGATGAGTACGCGCTCGGCGCCCGCCGCCAGGTGCTTCGCAGCGCCTTCGCGGGACGTAAAGTGCCCCGTCGACTCGATCACGACCTTCGCGCCGAGGCCCTTCCACGGGAGCTTCGCGGGGTCCCGCTCGGCCGTCACCGGGATCCGCTTGCCATCGACGACGATGGCGTTCTCGGCGGCCTCGACCTGGCCAGGGAAGGGGCCGTGGACGGAGTCCCACTTGAGGAGGTGGGCGAGGGTCTTGGCGTCCGTCAGGTCGTTGATGCCGACGAACTCGAGGGCAGTGCCGCGGGCCGCGCGGAGGGCGAGGCGCCCGATGCGGCCGAAGCCGTTGATGCCGACGCGCATGGAGAGTTCTCCTACCGGAAGGAAGGCGCGCAAGGTACCCGACGCGGCCGGCAGAACCAAGACGCAGCGACGCCCCGGGGGTCGTCCGCCGGGGCGTGGGGAAGGCCTACCCGGTGCGGGCGCGAGTCCGGCCTCGTAGCCTTGCGCCGGGGGAGACGTGATCGTCGGGACGGGCGTCGATGTGATCGAGATCGGGCGCGTGGAGCGGGCGCTGGCGCGTCGCGGCGATCGCTTCGCCGCGCGAGTCTTCAGCGGGCCGGAGCGCGCTGCGTGCGAGCGCTTCGCCCGGCCGGCGCCGCACTTCGCGCTGCGATTCGCGGCAAAGGAAGCGCTGATGAAGGCGGTCGGGACGGGGTGGGCCCGAGGCGTCCGCTGGGCGGACATCGAAGTGGTCGGCCCGTCGGCCGGAGAGCCGCCCCGGCTTCGTCTCCACGGCCGCGTGGCGCAGATTGCTGCGGAGCAGGGGGCGGCGCGGCTTCACCTGGCGCTCTCGCGGACCCGGAGCCACGCGCTCGCGGTCGTGGTCTGTGAGGCGGCTCCGGCGTGAGCGCTGCCGGCGGGCCGGGCCTCGGGCGCGCCGGCGCGCGGCCCCACCGGGTGCCGCTCCTCCTGGTCGCAGTGGTCAGCGCGGGACTCGGGCTCTTCTACGGCGTCGGTGCGCTTCGTACGCGGCAGGTGGCACGGGAGGCGCTTCCTCGCACCTCGGGGGAGATTCGCGTCCCGGGTCTCGGCGGCCCCGTCGAGATCTCGCGAGATGCGCGCGGCGTTGCCCACATCGAGGCTGCCAGCGACGCCGATGCCCTCCTCGGGCTCGGATTCGTCCAGGCGCAGGACCGGATCGGCCAGCTGTTGTGGCTCCGGGCCTCGGCGCGCGGCCGTGCCGCGGAGCTCGTCGGCCCTTCGGCGCTGCCGGCGGACCGCGAGGCGCGCACCATCGGGATCGGGCGCCTCGCCGACGCCCAGGCGCGCCGCGCCGACGGCCCGACTCGCGAGGGCCTCGAGGCCTTCTCCGCGGGGGTGAACGCGTGCCTCGATCGGCTCCGGCGAGGCGAGGATCCTCTTCCGCTGTCCTTGCGTGGCCTCGAGAACGCCCTCGAGCCATGGACGCCGGCGGACAGCATCGCCGTTGCGAAGCTCGAGGCCTGGGCCCTCGGGTACTCGGCCGATGCGAGCCTCGTGCTGGCCGATCTGATCGAGGCTCTCGGGGGCGCGGGAGCCCGGCCGTATTTCCCCGAGCGGCGGATCCCGCGGCCAGCCGCGCCGCCACTTCCGGACTTGGCGCTCGTCGTCCGGTCGGCGCCAACGCCGGTTGGATCGGCCCTTCGGGCGGCGGCAGGACTCCGGGCACGTGGCGCCGGGAGCAGCGCCGTCGCCGTGGCTGCGAGGGTCTCCGCCAGCGGCCAGCCGCTGGTGGCGGGCGACGCCCACGCCGAGCCCACCGTTCCCGCGAGGCTCTACGAAGCCCACGTGCGCGGCGGCAGCCTCGATGCCGCCGGTGCGATGTTGCCAGGAACGCCCGTGATCTGGAGCGGCCACAACCGCCACGTCGCCTGGGCGGCGAGCTTCGTGCCGGCGGTGGTGATGGACCTCTTCGTCGAGAGCCTCACCCCCGATGGCACTCGCCAATACGGGGCGCGGGGCCTCTCCCCGGTGACCGAGCGAGTCGAGACGATCGAGGTCCGGGGAGCGGCCTCGGAAACCGTGCGCGTTCGCACGGCACGTCACGGCCCGTTGGTGAACGACCTCGTGGGCGGCGACCGGCCGCCGCTGGCGCTCGCGTGGACGGGAACACTCGCCGGCGACGGAGTGGCGGGGCTGCTCCGTGCGGCGCATGCCGGGAGCGCCGCGGAGCTGCGTTCGGCGCTGCGGGCCCACCACGAGCCGGTGCTCGGCGTGGCCTACGCGGACGACCGGGGTATCGCGGGGCTCCAGCTCGCCGGAACGTTGCCACAGCGGCGGCTCGACACCGGGGGAGTCCCCGTTCCCGGAAGGAGTGGCGACTACGACTGGGCTGGAACGGTTCCCTTCGATCTCCTGCCCGACCTCAGCGCCAGCGGCGAGCGCCCTTTCGTGGTGGCTTCCGATGGCCGGATCGGCCCTCTCGATGCGGAGGACGACATCGAATGGCTCTGGCGGCCCGGCGACACGGCCGCGCGTCTCGAGACGTTGCTCGCCGCGGCGCTCTCCGAGGGCCCGCTCGACGTGCTCCGTCTCGCGGCTCTCCTGCGCGATGCGCATTCCGTGCGGGCGCTCCGGATCGTTGCGAGTGCGCTCACCCTCGCCGGAGAGCCTTCGGGCCTCGGCTCCGAGGCGCGCGAAGTCGCGGCGGTCCTCGCCCGTTGGGACGGGAGCCTCGAGGCCGACAGCGTCGGTGGCGCGATGTACCAGCTGTTCCTCCAGCGGATCGCGAAGGAGCTCCTGGTCCGGCGGCTCGGTGAGCCTCTGGCGCGGCGATACGCGCAGCTTCCACAGACGGCCCCGACGGCGCTCGTCGAGCGCTGGCTGGAGGACGCGGCTGCGCTGCCGCCGGACCTGGCCAGCACCGAGCGCTCGGCGCTGGTCGATCTCGTCCGGCAGGCGCTTCGCGAGACCTGGCTCTGGCTCAACGTCCGCGCGGGGCCCAACCGCGAGCGCTGGGCCTGGGGCCGGCTGCACGAGCTGAGGTTTCGTCCGCTTGGCCTGTTTCCCGCGTCGGCGGTCGGGCAGGATGGCACCCTCGGACCGTTCGCCGCCGGCGGCGACGATCTGACCGTCGCCGAGGGGGGCTACGATCTCTTCGATCCATTCGAGGTGCGCGTGGCCTCGACCTACCGGTTTGCCATCGACGCAGCGCAGCTCGATCAGGCGGTGACGGCCCTCGTTCCAGGCCAATCGGAGCATCCGGGCAGCGCGCACCTGTCGGACGCGGTGTCCGACTGGCGGGGCGGCCGCCCCCGGCTGCTGCTGACGAGCCGCCTGCTGGTCGAGGAAACCATGCGGGAGAGGCTCTGGCTCCGGCCGTGACGCGAACGCTGCTCTACGCCGAGGTGCCCGGCTTCTATGCCGCCGTCGAGCGCGCCGCCGACCCCGCGCTCGCCGGCCGGCCGGTGATCGTCGGAGGAGACCCGCGCAAGCGGGGACTCGTCCAGTCGGCCACCGACGAGGCCGTTGCTGCGGGTGTGCGCGTCGGCATGCCGATGGTCGATGCCCTCGAGCGCTGCCCGCGGGCGCGTGCGCTGCGGACGCGGATGCCCGCGTATCGGGAGGCGGCGATCCGGCTTCGGACATGCCTGCGGAAAGTCGTCGACGCCCTCGAGCCGGTCGGCCTCGAAGCGATCTTCTTCGACGCCACCGAACGCGCAGCGGAGGCGGAGCGCCTGGCGCTCGCGATCCGCGAGGCGGCGCAGGCCGGAGCCGGCCTGCCGCTGCGGGTCGGGGTCGCTCCCGTTCGCATGCTGGCCCTGCTCGCCGCAGCGGAAGCGGGACCGGCAGGCGTCCGGTTCGTGCGGCCTGGCGAGGAAGCGGACTTCCTGGCTCCGCTCGCGACGGGGAGGCTCCCCTTCATTGGCCCGAGCGCCGAGCGTCGCCTCGCACAGTCGGGCGCACGGACCGTGGGCGAGGCGCTGGCGCTCGGCGGGGGCCTGCTCGAGGAGATGCTCGGCAACCGGGCCCGGGAGCTGGTCGACCTGGCGGCCGGGAAGGGCGACGCGAGGGTACGGGCCGAGCGGCAGCCGCGGAGCCTCGGCCAGGAGACCACCCTCGATCTGCCCGCGTGCGGAGTCGATGCGCTGCGCGAGGAGGTCGGACGCATCGCGGCCAGCCTCGAGGCCTCGCTCCAGCTCCAGGGCCTCGCCGCACGCCGCATCACACTGAAGCTCCGCTTCGAGCCGCTCCAGACGGTCACCCGCAGCCGGACCTTCGTGCGGGCCTTCTCCGGGAGGCCGGAGATCGAGGCCGCCGCGATGGATCTGCTCGGGCGTACGGACGCCGGGGTGCGGCCGGTGCGCCTGATCGGGGTGTTGCTCGGTCGCCTCGGCCGGAGCCGCCGTGACGCCCGGCAGCTCGATCTGTTCGGCAACCCCACGTGACGCTGGCGCGTTGACCGGGCGAAGCCCAGGAGTCAGGTCCGGGTGCCCCGGACGGACGCGGGACCGCCAGACACGCGCAGCCCCCGCCTCAAGCCCGCGCCCGAGCGGGCCGAAACGGCCGGAAAGAGCGGCGCGTGCCGCGCTCCGGGGGACGCATGAGCGAGGCCGGCGGGGACAGACGGAAATACCCGCGCCTCGATACCGACCAGATGGTGGCCGTCGCGCGGGTGTCCGAGGGGGAGAAGATCGCTCTCGGCCGCGACGTGTCCCTCGGCGGCATCCGCTTCCAGATCGTCGGCGTCGAAATCGCCCTCGGCTCACTGCTGAGGATCTACTTCAACGTCGAGGACCAAACCCTCTCCGCGCTGGGCCGGGTCGCCTGGGCCACGGAGCTCGACGCCTTCACGACCGACGTGGGGCTCGAGTTCCTGGAGGTGGAGCCGCGGGCCCGGGAACTCCTCGAGAAGGTCGCCGCGAACTCGCCGGACCCCCGCTGAGCGATCCCCCGCGGGGGTTTCGCGCTCCTTGACATCCCGGTCGGCCGGGTGCGACGGTCTGCCACCATGGCCGACTTCCACCAGGGGGGCGTCGTCACGACGCTCCACCGCTTGGGCCGCACCGATGTCGGCCGGCTCGAACGCGAGCTCGTCTCCTACTCCGACACCCGGCCCATCGCCCTCGTACTTCCGTGTCTCTACTCCGAGCTGAAGGACGTGGCGCTCAAGGGGATCATCCAGACCCTCGAGTGCGTCCCCTACCTGCGACAGGTGGTGGTGAGCGTCTCGGGAACCCAGCGACGGGACGAATTCGACGAGCTGCGAAACGCATTTGCAGGCGTCCGGACCCTCGCAGGAGAGGGGCCGACCCTGGTCTGGAACGGGGGGCCGCGTCTCCAGCACCTCTATGCGCGGCTCCGGGACGAGGACCTCGATCCGGGGGGCGACGGCAAGGGACGCAGCTGCTGGATGGCGTACGGCTACGTCCTCGCGACGAACGTGTCGCAGGTGATCGCCCTCCACGACTGTGACATCCGCGACTACGGCCGGGAGCTGCTCGCGCGGCTGTGCTTCCCGACGGCGAACCCGCACCTCGACTACGAGTTCGCCAAGGGCTTCTACGGCCGCGCGACGGATCGCCTCTACGGGCGGGTGACGCGCCTGTTCATGACACCGCTGCTGCGCGCGATGAAGTCCATCCTCGGCGCGCTCCCCATGCTCGAGTTCCTCGACTCGTTCCGCTATCCGCTGGCCGGCGAATGCTCGATGGCCCTCGACCTGGCGCGGATCAACCGCATGCCGGCCGACTGGGGCCTCGAGGTGGGGATGCTGGCGGAGGTCTACCGGAACTGCTCGCTGCGGCGCGTGTGCCAGGTGGAGATCTCCGAGAACTACGATCACAAGCACCAGGACCTGTCGGAGGGCGACGCGACTCGCGGCCTCCACCGGATGGTGCTCGACATCTCGGGGTCGCTGTTTCGTCACCTGGCGAGCTACGGGGTCGAGTTCGACGCCGGGTTCCTGAATACCCTCACGGCGGCCTACGTTCGCGTGGCCCAGGATGCGATCTCGAGCTACGGCGCCGACGCGGCGCTCAATGGTCTTTTCTTCGAGCGCCATGAGGAGGAGCTGGCGCTCGAGACCTTCTCGCGCGCCCTGCGGGCGGCGGGCCTCGGGTTCGTTCGCGACCCGATGGGCGCGCCTGCGATCCCCAACTGGAACCGCGTCTCGTCGGCGCTGCCGGATTTCCTGGACGAGCTTCGCGAAGCGGTGGCCGAGGACGCGCTGCCCTGAGCGCTGCCAGGATCGCCAGCGGGTCGATTTCTCCCTAGTCTACGCGTCGCGGGTGGGAGGGTGCCGTATGCGCATCGCCGAGATTCCCATGGGAGACGGCGCGCCGCTGGTCCTGATCGCGGGTCTCAACGTGATCGAGACCGAGGACGGCTGCGTCGAGATGGCTGCAGCGCTCGCCGAGCGCGCGGCGCGGTGGCGGATGCCGCTCGTCTTCAAGGCGTCCTTCGACAAGGCGAATCGTTCGAGCGTCCGCTCCTACCGGGGGCCCGGCCTCGACGAGGGGCTGCGGATCCTCCAGCGGGTCAAGCGCGAGACCGGCCTTCCGATCCTCACCGACGTCCACGAGCCGCCGCAGGCCAAGGCGGCGGCCGAGGTGGCCGACTGCCTCCAGGTGCCGGCCTTCCTGTGCCGCCAGACGGATCTGCTCGCCGCCTGCGCGGCGACGGGCAGGGCGGTGAACGTGAAGAAGGGCCAGTTCATGGCGCCCCAGGACGTACGGCTCGTCGTGGAGAAGCTCTCCGGGTTCGGCGCCAGCGGCATCCTCCTGACCGAGCGCGGAACGAGCTTCGGCTACAACAACCTCGTGGTCGACATGCGCGCGCTGCCGCTGCTGCGGGAGATGGCTCCGGTGTGTTTCGACGCGACCCACGCCGTCCAGGTGCCGGGCGGCGCTGGCGAGGCCACCGGGGGCGACCGCCGCTTCGTGGCGCCGCTGGCGCGCGCGGCCGTCGCCGTGGGGATCGACGCCCTGTTCGTGGAGTGTCATCCCGATCCGGTCCGGGCGCCGTGCGATGGGGCGAGCCAGCTGGAGCCCGAGGCCCTCGACCGGCTCTTGCGAGAGGTCCGCGCGGTGCAGGATGCGCTCGACGCGGCGCGCGGGGGCGGCGCCGGCGGGCACGCGTGAGCTTCGCTGCTGCCCCGGAGGCCGACGCCGAGGCCGCGGGCAGCCGAGCCTCCCTGGACTCCCCGCGGTCCGGCGTTCCGCCGCTCGGGGGTGCAGGGTCCGCTGCACTCGCGGGACTCGTCGCGTTCGCGGTCGTGGTGCGCTGTATCCGCTGGTGGCAGACGTCGCTCCTGTTCAACGACGGGCCGACTTTCCTGTGGATCGCGCAGGAGATGGCGGCCGCCCGCTGGCGCGAGGCCCTCGCCCATGCCTACCACCCCCTCTACCCGTTCCTGACGCTGCTCGCGCACTTCGTGATCCCCGACTGGGAGCAGGCGGCCGTGGCAGTGTCGGTCGTCGCCGGCGCAGCCGCGGTGCTCCTCCTGTTCGTCTTCCTGCGGTCCGCCTTCGGTCGGCGCGAGGCGTGGTTCGGGCGCGACTGATCCTGGCCGTCCACCCGCGCGCCATCGGCTTCGCCGACGTCCAGAGCGATGCGCTCTACCTGGCGCTGTTCCTCGCGGCGGTGGTCGCGCTCTGGAGCGGCCTTCGCAGCGGCAGCGCGGCGGCGGCGGGGTGGGCGGGAGTCCTTGCTGGGCTTGCGTATCTCACGCGGCCCGAGGGCCTCGAGGTGGCCGTCGTTGCGGGCACGGCAGCGGCGCTTGCGGCCGCGCGCGGCCGATGGGGGTCCGCGGCCAGGACCATCGGCTGGGTGGCGGCGTTCTCGGCGGGGCTGCTGCTCGTGACACTCCCCTACGTGACGGTGATGCGGGTGGAGACCGGGACCTGGCGGGTCACCGGGAAGAAGCCCGTGACCGGGCTGCTCGACGTGACCACGCCGGGTCCAGGTGCGCTGGCGCCGCCAACCGCCGGACTGGCTCCGGCGCCTGCGACCCTCGTGACGCCGGTGCCACCGGGGGCGGAGACGCTCCCCGCGCCGCGCCTACCTGCTGCGTCGGACTCGCTTGCGCCGCGGCCGCCGTTCCCCGTACGGGCGATCGCGCGGCTCGTCGAAGCCGCGAGCTCCGGACTCCGTCCCTGGTTGTTCGCGCTCATCGTTCTCGGCGCCGTTGCCCGCCGAGGCCGCGGGGAGGGCGCCGGTGAGCTCGTCGTGCTCTTCGTCGTCGTCGACGCAGCCGTCGCGCTCCTCCAGTTCCGCTTCGCGGGCTATCTCGACATGCGGCACGTCCTCCCTCCGCTCGTGCTCACCTTCGGCTACGTTGCCGCCGGGATCGACGCGCTGGCGGGCGCACTCACCTGGGTCGGTAGGCGGGTTTCGGTGCGGGGCGCCCCAGGGGCTGCTCCGACGGGTCGAGCGCTTCCGCCCGCCTGGCTCACGGCCTTGCTGGTCGGTGTCGCGCTCTTGGCAGGAGTTGGGCAGGCGCTGCGGCCCGAGAAGGGGTCGGCGCGTGCGGCGCGCGCAGCGGCCGACTGGCTCGGAGCGAACGCGACGGGGGAGGGCGCGGTGGCGGCACCGAAGACACGGCTCGGATACTACGCCCACAGGCCTGCCGTGAGCCTCCACGGCGCTCCTCGGACCGGTGTCGCCGGGTGGCTCGGGGCACAGGGCGTCCGCTGGGTGATCCTCGACGACGACGACTTCCGGCACTTTCCGGCGCTGCGCGAGGTGCCGCTCACGGTCCTCCACTGCGTCGAGGAGGGGCGGCGCTGGGCGGCGGTGTACACGATCTTTGCCGAAGGAGACGCGCCCGCGGCGGGGGAGGAGTCCGGCTGTGGCCCGGCGGCGAGGCGCGCCCTGGCGCTCGCGCCGGAGCCCCGTGCCGCGGTGGAGGTGCGCTGACGTGCTGTCGCGGTACAGCGAGGTGTTCCGGTCGGTCCTGGTGGTCGCGGATCTGACGCTCGTCGCGGTGGCGTGGATGGCCGCCTACTACGTGCGGTTCTACGGATCGATCGAGGTGCCGCGGGGCATTCCCGGGTTCCGGCCGTACGCGGAGCTCCTGGTGGTGATCCTCCCGCTCTGGGCCCTCCTGCTGCGCTCGCGGGGTTTGTATCGTCCGTGGCGCTCGCGCGCGCTCTCGGCGGAGATCGGCGCCGTTGCGGCCGGAAACGGCCTCGGCGTGATCGCGCTGGTGGTGATCTCGTTCTTCCTCCGGAGCTACTTCTACTCGCGCGGCGTCCTCCTCATGTTCTTCACGCTCGCGACGCTCTCGATGATCGGCTTCCGGGTACTGCTTCGCCTCGCGCTGCGGACGGCACGGCGCCGCGGCCACAACCTGCGGCATGTGCTCGTCGTGGGGGCCGGTGAGCTCGCGGCCAGCGTGATCGAGCGTGTCCACGAGCATCCGGAGACGGGCCTGCGGATCACGGGCGTCCTCTGCGAAACCGCGGGGTCGCGCGGGAGGACGGTCCGCGGCGTTCCCGTGATCGGTGGCCTCCAGGAAATCAAGACGGTCCTCGCCGAGAAGAAGCCTGACCTCGTCCTGATCGCGCTTCCCGCCAGCGAATCGCGGCAGCTCGAGAAGCTGCTCGCGGCGCTCGACGACGAGGTCGTGAACCTGCGGATCGTCCCGGACCTTCCGGCGATGACGACCCTTCGCCCACAGGTGGAAGAGCTCGACGGGCTTCCGCTCATCAGCCTGCGGGAAGGCCCGCTGGTTGGCTGGGCGGCGGTTCAGAAGCGCGTTTTCGACATCGTCGCCTGCTCGGTCTTCCTGCTCGCCGTCGCCCCGCTGATGGCCACGATCGCCCTCGCCATCCGGATCACGTCGGGAGGCCCCGTGTTGTTCCGCCAGCAGCGGATGGGCCTCGACGGCCGGGTGTTCGAGATGATCAAGTTCCGGACCATGACCGAGGATGCAGAGGCCTCGAGCGGACCGGTCTGGACCGTCCCCGGAGATCCGCGGCGTACGCGGCTCGGCGCCTTCCTGCGGAGAGTGAGTCTCGACGAGCTTCCCCAGCTCTGGAACGTGCTCCGCGGCGATATGAGCCTCGTCGGCCCGCGCCCCGAGCGGCCCGTCTTCATCGAGCAGTTCCGCCGCGAGATCCCCGGCTACATGCTGCGGCACAAGATCAAGGCCGGCTGCACCGGTTGGGCGCAGATCCACGGCTGGCGTGGCAACACGTCGCTCCACGAACGCGTGGAGCATGATCTCTACTACATCCAGCACTGGTCCTTGATGCTCGACCTGAAGATCCTGCTATTCACGGCTTGGCGGGGTATCGTGAACAGGAACGCCTATTGATGCGTGCGCGGGTTGCGATGCTCGATCTCGCGGCCGAGTACGCCGAGGTGGGTGCCGATGTCGAGGCCGCGGTGCTCCGCGTGCTTCGTTCCGGCCAGTACGTCCTCGGTCCCGAAACCGCCGCGCTCGAAGCCGAGATCGCCCAGTTCGTGGGTACGCGCTTCTGCGTCGGCGTCGGCTCGGGGACCGAAGCGCTGATTCTCGTGTTGCGTGCGCTCGGTGTGGGGCCCGGCGACGAGGTGATCACGACCGGCTTCACGTACTTCGCCACGGCGGAGGCGATCCTGTGGTGTGGCGCGCGGCCGGTCTTCGTCGACATCGAGAGGGACTCCTTCAACCTCGATCCGCAAATGCTCGAGAAGGCGATCGGTCGGCGCACGCGGGCGATCCTCCCGGTCCACCTTTTCGGGCGCTGCGCGGACATGGCGACGATCTCCCGTATCGCCGAAGCGCACGGCATTCCAGTGGTCGAGGACGCCGCGCAGGCGATCGGTGCGACGCGCGACGGAAGAAGCGCAGGGGCGTGGGGACGGGCCGGTTGCTTCAGCTTCTACCCGTCGAAGAATCTCGGCGCGGCCGGTGACGCGGGCTGCGTCACCACCGACGACGAGGGCCTCGCGGATCGCGTGAGGCTGCTCCGGGCGCACGGCTGTCGTCGGCGCGACTACCACCACGAGCTCGGTACGACCTCGCGGCTCGATTCGGTGCAGGCCGCGGTGCTGCGGGCGAAGCTACCGCGGCTGGTGGAGTGGAACGCAACGCGGGCGCGAATCGCCCGGCGCTACACCGAGGCGCTGCGCGGGATCGACGGTCTGCTGCTCCCGGGCAGCGGCACGAACGAGGTCGCGATCTGGAATCAGTACACGATCCGCAGCCGCGAGCCGGAACCGGTGCGCCAGGCGCTCGACGCGGCGGGTGTCGAGTGGCGGTACTTCTACCCGCTCCCCGTGTATCGCCAGGCCGCGCTCGGCGAGGCGTGCCTGCCGTCGGGAGCGCTCCCGGAGGTCGAAGGCGCCTGTCGCGAGGTGCTCTCGCTGCCGATCCACCCGTGGCTGCACGAGGATGCGGTAGCGGAGGTGGCGGGAATCATCCGGGAAGCTGCCGGTCGCCGCTGAAGGGCTGCAGCGATTGCAGTCCATTCTCTCCAGCGCGCTCGTGCTGGCCTTCTTCCGTTCACGGTTGCTGCGATCGTGATGCAAAGCCGCCCCTTACCCGTTCGCGACCGTCTGTTCGCCGACAGGCGCCGGAAATACGACGTCCTGTCGCAGTCAGCGCTCGCCTCGCGGAGACTCTCCGGCCCGACCATCGTCGAAGGGAGGGTGGTGCGGACGACTCGCGGATGTCGCTGAGAGGCAACGCCCCCGGGCGCACAAGGACGCTCGCGACGACCGGACTCCCCCCGCGCGGACGTCTCGAAGTCGAGGCCACTGCGAGGCTGCTGGCCGGCTCCGCTGCCCGTGGGTTCAGCTCGACGCCGCGGCCTGTACCGGCTCGTCCTCGTCCTCGAGGAGGTCGAGGCTCTGCGACTCGATCATCTGCCAGTAGGTGCCGTGCTTTCGGAGAAGCTCGTTGTGAGAGCCCTCCTCGATGACGCGGCCGCGGTCCATCACGACGATGGTATCCGCGCGCCGAACGGTCGAGAGACGGTGGGCGATCACGACCAGCGTCCGCTCTCCGCGCATGCGCAGGATCTCGCGCTGGATGGTGCGCTCGGTGAGCGTGTCGAGCGCGCTCGTGGCCTCGTCGAGGATCAGCACCTCGGGATCCCGCAGGAAGGCACGAGCCAGCAGGATGCGCTGCCGCTGGCCTCCGGACAGGCGCGAGCCCCGGTCTCCGAGCACGGTCTCGTAGCCCTCCGGGAGCGCCTCGACCCAATCGGCGATCGCGGCCATCCGGGCCGCCGATCGCAGGCGATCCTCCTCGACGTCCTCCGGGAGTCCAAAGCAGATGTTCCGGCGGATACTGTCGTTGAGCAGGATCGCTTCCTGCGTGACGACGCTCAGCTGGCGCCACCACGTCGTTGCGACGACGTCGGCGAGGTCGAGGCCGTCGATCAGGATTCGGCCGTGCGACGGGCGATACAGCCGCGTCAGCAGGTTCACGAGCGTCGTCTTTCCGGCGCCGGAAGGCCCGACGAGCGCAACCATGCGACCCCGGGGAATCTCGATGCTGACGTCGTCGATCACGGACGGGTCGCCCTCGACGTACGCGAAACGAACGTGCTCGAAACGGATCGACTCACGGAACTTCTCGAGCGGCTTCGTTCCGTCCGGGTCCCTCTCCCGCTCGGCCAGGACGTAGAAGCGGTCGAGCTCGTCGAGTGCCTCACGATGGATCAGCAGGTTCGTCCTCGCGATGTTGATCACCGTGAGAGGCCCGAGCGCACGCGTGATGAGCACGAGGAAGATGACGAGCATGCCGACGGCCGCGGTTGCGAACTCCTCGTTCGTCATCCCGACGAGGATAAGGACCACGCAGACGAGCGCCCCGCCGATGGCGCTGAAGAACGGGAAGCCCACGTTATCGAGAGCCGCGCTCGCCATCTTTGCACGCCCGAGCTCGTGGACGATGTGCCTCACCTGTTTGTCGATGAGCGGGCCGGCGTTCGCGAGCCGGATGAGCTTGGCGCCGTTGAGGGTCTCGTAGAAGATCTGGCTGAAACGCTCGTTGGTCTCCGTCAACTGCCTGCCGATTCTGGTGGCAAGGCCGTAGGTAACCCGCTTGAACAGCGCCGTCGTCGAGGTGAGGTAGACGACTCCCGCGATGCAGAGCGCCGGATTGAGGAGCATCAGGAGGGCGAGGTAGGTGAGCAGGATGGCGAGATTCGACGCGAGGAGTGCGAGATAGCGCACGGCAATACCGACGCGCGTGGGGTGGCCGGTGCTGAAGTTCGAGAGCGCTCCGGCGCCGAGAGAGTCGGTGAAGCGCATGCTGTTCTCGAGGAGACAGGAGTAGGCTCGAAGTCGGAGCCGGTGATCCACCCGGTAGGGGATCGTGTAGCCGATGACATCGACAGAGAACTGCAATGCGGATCGGAGAAGCACGATCACGAACATGAGGGCGCCTGCCCAGATCAGACGATCCGTCGGTGCGAGCGCCTCGAACGGCGCGGCGACGAATCGCAGCACGGGAACGCTGGCGAAGATGTTGGTCTTGCCCATCGACTGGAGGAGCGGAACGAGCAGAAATACGCCCGCGCCTTCCGTCAGCACGGAGAAGATGGAGAGAGAGACGAACGCGACGAAGAAGCGCTTCTCGGGCCCGGTGTAGCGCCAGACCTGCGCGAGAAACGAGCGATACTGCCGTAGTCTGCTGCCGAACATCTCGTTTGCGACCTTCCGGCGCGGCCATGCACTCCCTACGATAGAGGCAGGGTGCTAGCTGCCCTTCTCGTGCAGCCAGCGGTCGAAGCCGTGCTGTTCCGCGCGGCCGACGCGCACGAAACCTGCGGCGGCCGCAACTCTAGCCGAGGCGATGTTCGGCTGCCGGATGATGGCCGTGACCCGGCGGTCGAGATCGACGAGCAGCAGCGTCAGCATCCGGCGCGCGACGCCGCGCCCGCGTGCCTCGGGAGCGACCGTCCAGGAGACCTCCCACCCGTCGGCGCGGCGATCGGCCCGAACCACCCCGACAGCCTCGCCGGCCTCCTCGGCGATGCGAAGCCGCCGGTCTGGCGAGGCGAGCGACGTGGCGAGCCACGCGATGTGCTCCTCCCAGGGGACGGCGGCGCTGCTCCGCGAGGCACGCCGCGTTTCGGGATCGTTTCGCCAGGCATGTAGCCGGCCGGCGTCGTCGAGCGTGGCCGGCCGGAGCCGGAGCGGGCGCTCCTTCACGGCCGCCCACGAGCCGAGGCGCGGGTTGTCATGGGGGGTCGCACGCCTCGCGCAGCAGGCTGGTCTCACACCTCATCGATCAGCGACCACGACAGGGGTGTTCCGCGGGCAATCGCCACGCGTGCTCGGCGTCCCAGGATCTCTGGCAGGTGTCGCGGGTGCAAGCCATGACCGGGGCGGATGGAGCGAAGGTTCCGCGCGCTGAACGCCTCTCCGGCGCTCATGTCGGCCACGACGTAGAGCGAGCGGCGCAGCTCTCGCATTGCCAGCTCCGCGGCCTCCGGAGCGTAGTGCACGCGACCGAGCGCCTCGTGTGCGGTCGAGGTCTCCGTTACGAGGCGCATGAGCTCATCGGGCTCCAGCGAGAAGGAGGCGTCAGGTCCTCCATCGGTTCGGTGAAGGGTGACGTGTTTCTCGATCACGCATGCGCCGAGTGCCGTTGCGGCCACGGCCACGGCGGTTCCGAGGGTATGGTCCGAAAGGCCGACCGGCACGCCGAAGCGCCTCGCCATGTCGGGAATGGTGCGGAGGTTCGAGTCCTCCGGCCGTGATGGATAGCTCGACACGCAGTGAAGCAGGACGATCTCCCGCGCGCCAGCCCGGTGTGCAGCGTCGATCGCTTCGGCGATCTCGTTCTGCTCGGCCATCCCGGTCGAGAGGAGCAGGGGCTTCTTGGTCGCCGCGGCGACCTCGATGAGCCCCAGATCGACCAGCTCGAAGGAGGCGATCTTGTAGGCCGGACATCCGATGCGTTCGAGGAGATTGACCGCGGTTGCATCGAACGGCGTCGAAAAGACGGTGAGCCCGAGGGCCTTCCCTCGCTCGAACAGCGCCTCGTGCCACTCCCAGGGTGTTTGGGCCTCCTCGTAGAGGTCGTAGAGTCGCCGGCCGCTCCACGGCCCACTCTTGAGCACGAAACCCGGGCCCGCGTGGTCGATCGTGATGGTGTCGGCGGTATAGGTCTGGAGCTTCACGGCATCGACGCCGGCGCGTCCAGCCATCTCCAGGATCGCGAGCGCTCGATCGAGTCCGCCGAGATGATTGGCGGACAGCTCGGCAACCACGTAGGGGCGGTGGCCGGATCCAATCTGCCGCCCGGCGATACGAATCTCGGCCGTCACAGCAGGACGTATTCCTTCTGGCCGTCGTCGCGCTGTGTCCGTGCGCCTCGCTTCTCCGGGGTGCGAAGGAAGGGGCGGTCCGGATCAGCGAGCGGGATGCGTGCCTCCTCGACGCCGGTGTCGTCTCGGTGCCTCGCGACGCTGTCCTTGGTGTGCCAGGCGCCCGACCCTTCCCGGCTCCAGATGGCCGGGTCGCGCATGGGCTCGATCGCGGCGAGCAGCTCCGACTCGGCCATCCCGACGCTGCTGAGGAACACGTCCATGTCGGAGGGCCGAACGTGGTCGTACCGCTCGACCATCTCGATCGCGCGCTCTCGGGTCATCCGGCCGTGTCTGACCTCGTTCGAGGCGTCGTCAGTCGCGCGACCATAGCCGAACTTCAGGTACTTCAGATAGTCGTGCAAACCATTGGCGTGGATGTCGTCGGTCTTCGCGTAGATGTTGAACGTCCGATCGCGGATCTGTGCGGTTTCGAATCCCAGCTTCTCGATCACGAACTCGGCCTGCGTGCGGCCGTCCCACGGCATGAAGTTGGAGAGATAGATGCCGCGAACTCCGACGCGCTCGAGATCCTCGTCGGACGGGTAGAAGAACGGAGCCAGGTCGTAGCGGGTGAGCCCGCAGCCCGGCTCGAGCAGGAGGTCCTCGGGCTCGAAGCCCCGCATCGAATGTTCCTGCCGCTTCTTCTTGGTGAACTCGACGTAGTCGTCGATGTTGTACATGCCGACGAGCTCGGAAAAGCCCTCCTCGCCCCAGATCATGAGCGGTACGTCGTACTGGACGGCGGCGCGGATTGGGAACGTCATGATGCCCGCATGGTAGTGCCACGTGACGTCTCCGACGCGGTGAAGCATGGCTCGCGCGATCCTCTTCGCGGAGCCGGGAGCGGTGGTGAATCGGAGGAGATTGCAGTCCATCCGGTCGACGAGGTTGGTCAAGTTTCGGATGCCGAGCGGCGTGTTGAAGCTGTGGTTGTAGCTGACGAGAAGCGGGTTCAGGCCGTATCGCTCCTTGACGACGTAGACCTGGAAGTGGCTGTCCTTGCCGCCCGAGACGGGAACGATGCAGTCGTAGGGATTGCCCTTCGCGCGCTGGCGCTCCCGGTAGTCCTCGAGCAGGTTCCGAAGCCTGCGCTCACGCTGTGGCCAGTCGATCAGGCTTCGATGGGTCGTCTTGGCTTCGAACGAGCGGCAGCCGGAGCAGATGCCGTGATCGTCGAAAACGATGCCCGGCTTTGCATTCGCCGGATACACGCAGCGCTTGCAGTATTCCATGCGTCGGATCCTGCTCCTTTCTGGAGGACGATGCCTCAGAAGGGTGCGTAGCGCGGTCGGCGAGGCATTGCGATCTTGTAGAAGGTGCTGTCACGCACGGGAAGCCCCGCCTTGGCCATGAACTCCTTGGCCTTCTTGGTGCTGTGCTCAGTGTAATGAAAGATGTTTCCCGCCGCGACGGCCTGCGCGTGGCCGATGCGCACTCCGTCCACGAGATGCTCCCAGGTGCCGACACCACCGAATGCGATGACTGGCGCGTCGACGGCATCGCTGATCATCCGGACGAGCTCGAGGTCGTAGCCTCGCTTGTCGCCGTCGTGCTCCACCTCGTTGAGCAGGATCTCCCCTGCGCCGAGAGCAACGCCTTCGAGCGCCCAGGCACGGGCATCACGGCCACTCGGCAGGCGGCCCCGCCCGCCCACGGCCTCATAGCCTGAAGGCATCGCGGGGTTGCGCTGCGCGTCGACCGAGAGCACGACGCACTGGCTGCCGAACCTGTCGGCGATCTCCGCGATCAGGCGCGGCTGCTCCAGGGCGGCCGTGTTGAGGGCAATCTTGTCCGCGCCGGCCCGTGTGTAGCTGCGTACGCGGTCCGGATCGCGGATCTTTCCTCCCACCGTCAGCGGGACGAAGCAGCGGCGCGAGAGGCCTTCGACGATGGCCTCGAATCGCTCGAGATGCCGTTCGTCGGGTGAGATCTCGAGGACGATGATTTCGTCGACGGCCCAGGCGTTGAAGAAGTCGACCGCCGTGAAGGCGCTGCCGACGTCGTTGGTTGGCCGGAAGCGCCGGGTCTGGACGACGTGTCCGTGATGGACCAGAAGGCTCGCGATCAACCGGTGTTTCGGGAGTGCAGTCATCGGCGTTGGGTGAGGAAGGTCTCGAGCAGCTTCATGCCCGCGAGCTGCGACTTCTCCGGGTGAAACTGGACGGCGGCGAGGTTTTCCCTCTCGAGCGCGGCGCAGAACTGCAGACCGTACTTGCAGATTCCGGTTGCGATCGCGGCGGTGTCGGCGAGTGGCGCGTGGTAGCCATGGACGAAGTAGAAGTCCGATGGCGAGGTGAGGCCGGCCATGAGCCGCGAGGAAGGCGCGATCTCGACTGCGCTCCAGCCAACGTGGGGGACCTTGGGGTGGCCTTCCCCGGCCGGGAAGCGGACGATGGTTCCGTCGAGCCACCCGAGGCCGGGGCGGACGCCCTCCTCGCTTCGCGAGAAGAGGAAGTGCATGCCGAGGCAGATGCCGAGGTAGGGCACACCGGCTGCGCGCACGCGGCGCTCCAGCGCCTCTGCATGGCCTCGAGTGACGAGCCCCTCCATGCCCGCATCGAAGGAGCCGACACCGGGGAGGACGATGAGGTTTGCATCGGCGAGTCCGGCCCCGGTTTCGGCGACGACGACGTCGGCATCGAAGCAGGCGAGGGCATTGACGACCGAGCGGATGTTCGCGAGGCCATAGTCGACGACGGCGACACGCCGCGGGGGGGGCGTCACAGCCGCATCTCGAGGCCGGCGTTCCGGAGAAAGGACTTGACCTTGTGGATGTTGTTGTCCGAGAACACGAGCATCGTTCCGAGGGCGACGGCGTCGGCGCCCGCCCGAAGGGCGGTCGCCACGTGATCGAGGGTACCCGCGCCCCCTTCGAGGATGATCGGCACGTCGACCTGTGCCGAGGCCTCGGCGAGCAGGTCCGTGTCGAAACCGGTGCGTCGCCCTTCGCGATCGACGGCCAGGAGCCGCACCTCCCCGGCGCCCTCGCCGACACCGCGGCGAAGCCACTCGTCCCAGCCGGGCGCCGCGAGGGGGCGGTGTGAGCGGTGGTCGTAGAGGAAGCGGCCAGCCTGCGTCCAGACGACGTCCACCCCGAGGACGACGGCCTGGGCGCCGAAGACGCGGGCGAGCTCGCCGATCCGACGGGGCTCGTCGAGGGCCGAAGTCGTCAGGCACAGCTTGTCCGCACCCGCTGCGAGGCAGCGGTGGGCCGTATCGACGCTGCGGATGCCGCCCCCCACGGTGAGGGGCATGAAGCAGGCCCGGGCCACGGCCGCGAAGGATGCAAAGTCGGGATCGCGCTCCTGCCGGCTGGCATCGATGTCGAGAAGAAAGAGCTCGTCCGCACCCTGCGCATCGTGGACGCGCGCCGTGGTGCTCGGGCTTCCGGCATCCCGGTGATCGGCGAACGCTGCGCCCTTCACGAGGCGGCCGTCACGGAGCAGGAGGCTCGGGATGATCCGCTTCAGCATCGGTGTCACCTGCCCATTCACGGCGTCCAGCCGAGAAAGGCGCGAAGCAAGCGCTGGCCATTGATCTGCGACTTCTCGGGATGAAACTGGGTCGCGAAGACGGTGCCGTCGAGGACTGCCGCGACGAGCATCGTCTCGTACTCGGTGCGCGCTGCCACGCTGCCCGGATCGCGAGGAACGAGCGTGTAGGAATGACAGAAGTAGAAGGTCCGCATCCGCTCCGGAGCTTCGAAGAAGCGCTGGGCCTCTCCAACTGGCTCAACTGCGTTCCAGCCGATGTGGGGCACGCGCGCCCGGCGCACGCCGGCATCGCGCAGGTGGACGACCTCGCTCGCAATCCAGCCGAGGCCGGGGGTGCGCCCGAACTCGAGCAGCTCGTCCGCGAGGAGCTCCATCCCGAGGCAGATCCCGAGGAGGGGGCGGCCCTTGCGCCGGACGGCGTCGACCATCGCCTCGCCCAGCCCCGACTGACCGAGGCGTTCGGCTGCCGGGCCGGCGGCGCCAACACCGGGCAGCACCAGCCGGTCGGCGCAGAGAACGGCCTCGGGATGGCTCGCCAGCGTGGCGTGGGCGCCCGCGGCCGCCAGCGCGTTGCGCACCGACTCGATGTTGCCAGCGCCGTAGTCGATGATGGCGACCTTCATCGCAAGCCGGGGATCAACGAGGGATGGCCTTGTCCTTCTCGGGGTCGCCCGTCACGCGCGGCCACGTCGCGAAGTCCTTCGGGAGCCAACCGCTCCGCTGCCGCTGGCATTCCTCGCAGGAAGGCATCTCGTGCGGGGCGACGACGTGCGGCTCGATCAGCTCGAGAAACGTCTTTTCGGTGATGCCGAGATAGTCGAGAAACAGGTCGAGCGCGGCCGGCCGGCGGCCGTCGAACTCGGTGACGAGATCCTCGGCCTCCTCCCGCGTCTTCCTGCCGTTCCGGATGTCGATCGACACCAGGTGTGATGTCCGGCCGAATCCGCGTTTCAGGTACTTGATGTAATCGCGCACGCCCTGCAGGAAGCACTCGATCTTCTCATAGTCGTACTCCGGCGGAACGCCCTCGACCTGATCGCCTTGCCAGCCGAGCTCGCGCTTGATTAGCTTCACTTGCTCCTTGACGTCCCACGGAATGTAGGAGCCGAGCAGGACGGACCGCACGCCGACGAGCTGGTCGGCCGGAGGATAGGTGTACGGCAGCAGGTCGCGTTCCGTCACCGGGTAGCTCGAGATCGTATCGTCGAGCATACCGAGCATGTCCTCGGCGTTGATCCCGAGATTGACGAAGGCATTGAAGCGGCGTTCGTCGACCTCTTCTTCCTCGTCGTAACGATAGAACGAGGCGTACTCCGCAGTCGGTTCGCCCCAGATGATCAGGGGGATGCGCTGCCAAATCGAGACCCACATCGGATAGGAGAAGATGCCGGTATGGCAGTGCCAGCAGAAGTCGCCGCGCCGTCGCAGTGATTCGAACATCAGCTTTCGGACGACCTGCCAGTTCGGTGTGAAGTGGTGCACGTCGACACCGAGCGTGCGGAGGGTTCGCAGGCTGTTCTCCTGCACGTTCTGGCGGAGGAACCCGTGGTCGAAGCGGACGACAAGGGGGCGGAGCTTCTTGACCCGGATCAGGTACCAGAGCGTGAACGTCGAGTCCTTGCCGCCCGAGAACGGCACGATGCAGTCGTAGGAGTGCTTGCCTCGGTGCCGGTCGAGGAGTGCGTCGAGCGCCCGCCCGCGTTCGGCCCAGTCGATCTGGGAGTGTTTGTATTCGATCTGCCGGCAGACCGAGCAGACTCCCTCCTCGTCGAACGTGAGCGACTCCGCGGTCTCGGGCAGCACGCAGCGGCTGCAGGTCTTCATCGGCCGTCCCCCTCCGGGCCGGGCGGCTGCGCACGCAACCGTCCCATTACGAGCTCATCCGTTCTTACCCCCTCGCAGAGCCGGGCGCCACGGCGCCGGCCCTCGAGCACGAAGCCCGCGCGCTCGAAGGCTCGCCGGGAGCCTTCGTTGGGGGCGTAGACGCCGGCTTCGAGGCGTTCGAGGCCAAGCGCCGCGAACGCGTGGTCGGCCAGTGCGCTCACCGCTTGGCTTGCCAGCCCCTTGCCCCAGAGGTCCCTCGCGCCGATGGCGATGCCGATCGAGGCGGAGCGGTGGCGGCGGTCGACGGGGCCCAGCTTCACATTGCCGATGTGGCGGTGGGGCTCCGCCCTGAGGAAGAGCCCCAGAAGGAGGTCTTCGGCACTGGCGTTCATGCGGCCGATGTAGGCCTCGAGCGCGGCCTCATCGGGTGGGCAGAAGCGGACCTCGAGGTATCGCGTGACCCGAGGGTCCCGTATCCAGGCAGCATAGGGGCCTCGTGCCGCGCCGGCATCGAGCGTGCGCAGCAGGAGGTCCGGCGTCTCGAGGGGCACCGCGAGCCGCACCCTCAGCTCCGTACCGCGAACACGGGGTGGATCACCGGGTAGTCCAGCCTGGCTTCGAGATTGCCCTTGCGGACCTCCTCTCCGACCACGGCGAGAGCGTCGTCGTAGGCGCACATGACCCGTTCGATGTCGTCCGTTTGATGGGCGAAGCAGACGTTGTGCGAGCCGGTAGTGAGAACGCCGCGGCGCAGCAGCTCGCGGAGGAGAAGGGTCTTGACCGCCTCCTTCGTGTCGCCCGCGGGAGTGTCGTGGAACCCCAGCAGCGCCCATGAAGGCACGCCCGCGACGGAAATGGTGTCGCGAAGGTCATGGGTTTCGATCAGCCGGCGCACGCCATTGGCGAGTGCGGCCCCCTTGCTCCACAGATCGTCGATGACGCGTAGCGCGCGGAGCTTCTTCACGGTCGCAAGGGAGGCCGCCAGCGAGAGCGTCTCGCCACCGAACGTGGAAGAGAAGAAGATGTGCTCCATCTCTGCCATGAGGTCGGCGCGGCCGACCACAGCGGAGATCGGCATGCCGTTGCCCATGCTCTTGCCGAACGCCGAGAGATCGGGCGTTACGCCGTACCGCGCCTGCGCGCCGCCGAGATGGACCCTGAATCCCGTGACGATCTCGTCGAAGATGAGAAGTGCGCCGTGAGCGTGGGTGAGGTTGCGTAGCGCGTCGAGGTGGCCTTCGGGGGGCTCCGCGGTGCCCACGGTCTCGACGATGACGCCCGCGAACTCGCCGGGGTGACGTTCGAGGATCGCCTCCAGCGCAGAGAGGTCGAGAAAGGGGAAGCGGTGCGTGAGCGCGCGTACCGCGCCGGGAACGCCCTTGTGGCGCGCCGTCGCTCCGATGTACCAGTCCTGCCAGCCGTGGTAGCCGCCTGCCGCGATGCGGTCTCGCCCCGTGGCGGCGCGAGCGATCCGCACGCAGGCCGACGTGGCATCCGAACCGTTCTTCCCGAACCGGACCATCTCGGCGGATGGGATGAGCTCGACGAGGAGCTCGGCGAGCTCGACCTCGAGCTCCGTGGCGAGGCTGAAGCTAATGCCCTTCTCGAGCTGGGCACGAATCGCGGCGTCTACGTCTGGGTCGCAATAGCCGAGGATGATCGGGAGTAGGCCGCCAACCAGATCCACGTACTCGTTACCGTCGACGTCCCATACCCGCCCGCCGCGCCCATGGGTCACGAAGAGCGGTGCCTGCCCTCGGGGATACTGCGTCCAGCTCTTGCTGAAGGTCTGGGAACCGAGCGGGATCACCTTCTCCGCGCGGGCCAGGAGCGCGTTGGAGCGGGCGTAGCGATTGCCCTCGCGAGTCCGGCTCATCGGAGGTTTCGATCCTCGAGCCCGTAGACAGGGCGGTTTCAGGGAGTCCCAAGCCTACCCGACCTGTGCCCCCTCCGTGCCTAGGGGATCAGCTAGGGATGGTGTGAAAAGGACCCGGATCTTTCAGGCGAGCCACGACCGGCGCCCCCACGGGATCGGGGCTCGCGGCGGTGTGCGTTGCGGCTGCGCGCCGGGCCGCGAGAGCCACGGCGAGGTCCTCGGCAGCGCCTCGGAGATCCAGCAGGTCCTCGCTCTCGCCGGTCAGAAAGCGCTGCATCAGCTCGACGTACGGAGCGAGCGTGTCGAGCGCGGGATCCTCGACGAGGGATTCCCACGGTCCATTGCCCGGTGGCCGGAATCGCACGGAGCAGTTTTCGGGGTCGCGTCCTTCGCTGGTCCAGACGAGCGTTCCCGCGGTGCCAGCGATCTCGCAGCCACGACGCTTCGAGCGCTGCAGGTAGTCGAGGTGGATTTCGGACCGCACACCGCCTCGGTGCGCGAGGGTGAGGGCGGCGTAGTCCTCGACGTCGATCTCCAGCGTCCCGAGGCGTGCGGCCTCCGCCACCACGTATTCGACCGGTCCGAATAGCCAGCCCAGATAGTCGATCTCGTGGATCGCATCGAGGATCACGCCGCCGCCCGCTTCGGCGCGGGCGCAGTAGAGCGCCCGGTAGTCTGCACCGGGACGCATATCCGGCAGGTAGTTGCCGTAGTGCGCGCGCGCGAACAGGGGCCGGCCAATGCGGGGCAGCGCACGGCGGAGTGCAGCCACCGCGGGGTGGAATCGCATGTTGCATACCACGTGGGCGCGC
Organism: uncultured delta proteobacterium; assembly: GCA_963710635.1. Lineage (GTDB taxonomy): Bacteria > Myxococcota_A > UBA9160 > UBA9160 > UBA9160 > MYXO. The sequence goes on along the minus strand of CAVQAY010000004.1, from coordinate 1,508,981 downwards.
CGCCGCTCTCGTTCCACCCGCGCGACGAGTTCTCCGACGCCATCGAGGCTCGCGGCAAGCGGCTTCTCGATCAGGACGTCGGCGCCAGCGTCCAGCGCGGCGCTGGCCAGCGCGAGATGCGTCGTGTGGGGCGTGGCGATTACGACAGCCGAGGGCCTGGCAGCGAGGCCTTCCGCTACGGACGCACGGAACGAGACACCAACCGCTTGGGCAGTTTCGGCCGCGCGCCTCGCGTCGATGTCGGCAACGCTGACGCTGGCGAGCCGCGCGGCGTTCACAGCATGGCGCACGCCGATCGAGCCGCAGCCCACGACCAGTACGCTCCTGGCGAGGTCCGGGTGGGCAACAGAACGGGCGTCGTTCTCGCCGGGAGGCATCGGTGGTGAGAATCGCGCCCTGCGCTCCGGCCGCAAGCCCCGGGACGCGGAGCGGCGCGCCGGGCAGGCGACGCCGCCGCGTCCGCCGCTGCGAGATGGCACGTCACGGGGGCAGCATGCTAGAAGTTGGCTCCCGTGCGTGCCTGGCCACGAACGGCTCCCGGCGAGGCGCCGCGAGCTCCCTGGCTCGGTGCTCGCGCGTGGCGTCGCGAACCCTGAGGCGAAACCCGTGTCCCGGACCCCCGTCGAGATCGGCAATCACCTCGTTGGCGAGGGTCATCCCTGCTTCATCACGTTCGAGGCAGGCCCGACGCATTCCGGCATCGACTCTGCGAAGGCGCTGGCGCGTCATGCGGCGCAGGCCGGAGCCAGCGCGGTGAAATTCCAGATCGTCGATCCGGATCGCCTCGTGGCCGACCGGAAGCTGCCGTTCAGCTACGACGTCCTGGTCGACCGCGAGAGTGGTCGGACCGAGACCGTCACCGAGCCCCTCTACGACATCCTCTGCCGCCGGACGCTGAGCGAGCGCGAGTGGCGAGATCTGAAGGCGTACTGCGACGGCCTCGGTCTCGCGTTCTTTTGCACCGTCGTCTTCGAAGAGGAGATCGACCTCGTGGTAGCGATGGGCTGCCATTCGATCAAGATCGCCTCAGCCGACCTGAACCACACGCTGTTGCTTCGCAGGGCGGCGCGCACGGGCCTCAACATCCAGCTCGACACGGGAAACGGCACGATTGGCGAGGTCGAGACCGCCGTCGATGTCGTGCGCCGGGAAGGCAATGAGAACATCGTCATCCATCACTGCCCATCCGGCTATCCGGCCCGTCTCGAGAGCATCAATCTCCGCGTAATCACGTCGCTGCGGCAGATGTTCTCCTACCCGATCGCGTACTCCGACCACACTCCCGGCTGGGACATGGACATCGCTGCGGTCACGCTCGGCGCTTCCATCGTCGAGAAGACGATCACCCTCGATCGAACCACGCGCGCCGTCGAGCACATCATGTCCCTGGAGCCGGCGGACATGTCTCGGTTCGTGCAGGCGATTCGCGATCTCGAGACCGCCCTCGGGAGCCCGCGCCGCATCCTGCACCCGCAGGAGATCGAGAAGCGTCGCGGGATGCGCAGGTCCATGTACCTGCGGAAGGCCGTGCGCGCGGGGACGAAGCTGTCGGAGGCGATCATCGAGTTTCGTCGACCGGGTTTTGGGATCGGCCCGGACCTGTTCGACACGGTTTCGTCGCTCGCGTTCAAGACCGATCTGCCCGCAGGCCACTGCGTGGCGTTCACGGATCTCGGCTGAGCGCGCGACGCGTGCACAATGCTCTGTTCCGCTGCGACGGCGGTGCACGCATCGGCATCGGCCACCTGATGCGGTGTCGTGCTCTTGCGGCGGCGCTCGGGGAACGCGGCTGGCGCTGCTGGTTCGCGACGACCCGTGAAAGCGCGCCGCTCCTCTTGCCGCGGCGCCCGATTGTCGTGCCGGCCGGATTGCGCGGGGCGCCGGTCGTCGCGCGTGTCGTGGCTGCGAAAAGGATCGACTGCCTGATCGTCGATCACTACGGACTCGATGCCGACTTCGAGCGGGCGGCTCGGGGCGCAGCGTGCCTCGTGGTGGCGATCGACGATCTCGCTGACCGGCCGCACGACTGCGACGTCATCGTGGATGCGGACCCCGGGCGTCGTGCCGTCGACTACGCCCGGGCCGGCGCCGGCCAGGCGCATTTGCTGCTCGGGACGCGGCACGCGCTGCTGCGGCCCGAGATCGCCCGGTTCCGGAGGGCTGGGAGGCCGCGGGGGCCGGGCGGCGGGCGCTTGTTGCTGACGCTCGGAGGGGCCGATCCTGCCGGGCTCTCGGGGCGGATCCTCGCGGCGCTGCCGGACGAGGCGGAGACGGGTCTCGACACGGTGCTCGTCGTTGGCCCGGCGAATCGTCGCCGCCGGCAGCTCGTCCGGCAGGCGAAGGCGCGCGGGTTCGAATGCGCCGTGGCGCCCGGCGACCTGCCGCGAAGGATGGCCGCCGCGACGCTGGTGATCACAGCGGCCGGCACGACCTGCTGGGAGCTGGCCTGCCTCGGAGTTCCTGCGATCGCGGTCGTGACGGCGGACAACCAGCGCTCCTGCGCGCGGGCCATGCGAGGGGCGGGTGCGGGAATCGTCTTCGAACGCGCGGACGAGCGCGCCGTCCGAGGGATTGCGCTCGCCGTGCGCCGTCTGGCGCGCGATCGCGCGCGACGGCGCCAGATGGCTGCGGCAGGCCGACGCCTGGTCGACGGTCGCGGCGCGGCTCGCGTCGCACAGATCGTGACGCGCATGGTCGCGGCCCGACGAGAGGGAGAACGATCGTGACGTCCCGTTTCCTGCCTCGCATCACCCCCGACCTCGATGTCCTCCAGCGTCTCGACGGTGCGCAGATCCTCGTGACCGGCGGAACGGGATCGTTCGGTCAGGCGTTCATCCGGCGGATCCACGAGATCGCAAAGCCGGCGCGCACGGTGATCTATTCGCGAGACGAGCTGAAGCAGTACGAGATGGAGCAAGGCTTCCCGCGTGACACGGTGAACCGCTTGCGCTTCTTCATCGGCGATGTCCGCGATCTTCCGCGACTCGAGATGGCGATGCGCGACATCGACTACGTGATCCATACTGCTGCGCTCAAGCAGGTGCCGGCGGCAGAATACAATCCCTTCGAGTGCGTCCACACGAACGTCCTCGGAGCGGAGAACGTGGTGCAGGCGGCGATCCGCAACCGAGTCAAGCGCGTCATTGCGCTGTCGACCGACAAGGCCTCGAACCCAATCAACCTCTACGGTGCGAGCAAGCTCGCCTCCGACAAGATCTTCACGGCGGCGAACCATCTGAGCGGCTCGACCAAGGTGCGTTTCTCGGTGGTCCGGTACGGCAACGTCATTGGCTCCCGCGGTTCGGTGGTGCCGCTGTTCCGCCGCCTGATCGCGGCGGGCGCCGAGACCCTGCCGATCACGGATCCGCGGATGACCCGCTTCTGGATCACGCTCCGCGAAGGCGTCGACTTCGTGCTCTCGTGTCTCCCGCTGATGCGGGGTGGCGAGATTTTTGTGCCGAAGATCCCCAGCATGCGGATCACCGATCTCGCGACCACGATGGCGCCGGGGCTCGGGCACCAGATCGTCGGCATCCGGCCCGGCGAGAAATTGCACGAGACCATGGTGACCGAAGGCGACGCTCGGCACACCGTCGAGATGGAGGACCGGTACGTGATCGAGCCGTCCTTCGTCTGGTGGGATCGGGCAGCGTTCGACGGTTCTCTCGGGACGCGGGTGCCCGAGGACTTCCGCTATGCGAGCGACGACAACCCCGACTGGCTGAGACCCGAACGACTGAAGGATCTGCTCGTCGAAGGGGTGTGAGGCAATGCCGACCGACCGCGTGCTGCCCTACGGGCGCCAGACGATCGAGGACGACGACGTCGCCGCGGTGGCGGCCGCGCTGCGAGCCGAATACCTGACCACGGGTCCAGCCGTCGAGGCCTTCGAGAACGCGTTCGCGGAGCGGGTGGGCGCAGCGCATGCGGTCGTATGCAGCAGCGGCACGGCAGCGCTCCATCTGGCGGTGATGGCACTGGGAATTGGGCCAGGCGACTGGGTCGTCGTTCCGTCGATGACCTTCCTCGCCTCCGCGAACGTGGTGCGTCTGGCCGGCGCAGAGGTGCAGTTCTCCGACGTCGATCCAGATCGGGGTCTCATGACGGAGGATACGCTCCGGGAGGTGCTCGCCGCGGCGGAGCGAGCGGGCCGCAGCGTGGCGGCCGTCATGCCGGTGCATCTGTCGGGCCGCACGGCGCCGCTGGACGCGATCTCCGCGGCCTGCCGGCCCGGCGGGATTCCGATCCTCGAGGACGCCTGTCATGCGCTCGGCACGACGCACGACGGCGCACACGGTCCTGCGGCTCGCGTCGGAGACGGCCGCTACGGTCGGCTGGCGGCCTTCTCCTGCCATCCGGTGAAGACGATCGCCGTGGGAGAGGGAGGGATGGTGACGACGAACGATGGCGAGCTGGCCGGGCGGATGCGGCGGCTCCGCAGCCACGGGATGGTCCGGCACCCCGCACCGCTGCAAGACCGCACGCTCGGATTCGACGCCGACGGCACCGCCAACCCGTGGTACTACGAGATGGAGGAGCTCGGGCTCAACTACCGCCTTCCGGACGTGCTATGCGCCCTCGGGCTCAGTCAGCTCGCGAAGCTCGACCGCTTCGTCGCGCGGCGGAGAGCCCTGGCAGCGCTGTACGATCGCGCGCTCGGGGCGCTTGAGCCGCTGGTGCGACCGGTGCCCCCGGTGGCCGACTGTGACCCCGCGCTCCACCTCTACGCCGTGCTGATCGACTTCGAGGCCGCCGGGCGCGGCCGCCGCCAGGTGATGGAGGGCCTGCGCGCGCACGGCATCGGTACGCAGGTCCACTACATCCCGGTCCACCGCCAACCCTACTACCGCGCGCGCTACGGCGCGCTGCAGCTTCCGGGGGCGGAAGCGTACTATGCGCGGGAGCTCTCGCTGCCGCTGTTTCCCGGCATGTGCGACGACGACGTCCATCGCGTCGTGGCGGCCCTCGAAACGGTGCTCGCCGGGCGATGAGCAGGCGGCTCGCGATCATCCCGGCCCGCGGCGGCTCGAAGCGGCTGCCGAGGAAGAACGTCCTGCCGTTTCTCGACCGGCCGATGATCGTGCACACCATCGAGCAGGCCGTCGAGAGCGGGTGCTTCGAGCGGGTCGTCGTCTCGACCGAGGACGAGGAGATTGCCGCGATCGCCCGGCAGGCCGGCGCCGAGCTGCACGTGCGGTCCGCACGCCTCGCCGGGGATGCGGCCACGGTCGTCGAGGTCTGCCTCGAGGTCCTGAGCGGGGAGGAGGAGCGGGGACGCGCGTACGACGTATTTGCCTGCCTGTATGCCACCGCGCCGCTGAGGCGCGCGGCGGACATCGTGGCCGTCCTCGGTCTCGTCGACGAAGCCCACCCGTTCGCCCTGGCGACGACGACGTACGCGCTCGACCCGCACCAGGCGCTGCGGGCCGAGGCGGATGGCACGCTCACCCCCATGTGGCCGGACCTCGTGAACCGGCGCGCGAGCGAGCTCCCGCCGCTCGTCGTGGACAATGGGAGCACGTACGCAGCACGGGTCGACGAATTTCAGGCAGCGCGATCGTTCTACGGCCCGGGGCTGCGCGGGCACGTCATGCCCCGCGAGCGATCCGTCGACATCGACGAGCCGGGCGACTACGAGCTGGCGTGCTGGCTTGCGAGTCGAGGAAGACGCGGAACGTGACGCCGGAAAGACGGCCAGCGCGCCGCGTGCCCCCGCGACGGCGGGCCACGGCCTGCAGCGAACTCCCGGGACGACGCCAGCGAGCGATGGCCTCCGGCCCGTGTTCTTGCTATTGCTAGCCGGCCGGCTCGAGCGCGCCAATCCCTGGCCGCGAGCTCCCGGGCACCATCATGGCTGACGCGACGACACCGAGCGCCTTTACCCGCAGCCGCCGTCACCGCCAGGATCGGATCTCGAGAACCGAGGACCCGAACGAGATCATCGCGCGGGTCAAGGGCGAGCGCTTTCGCGAATACCGGCGGCTGTTCGAGGCCTCGGGACGGGGCGAGATCGATCTCGACTATCCGGTCGATCTCTCGATCGAGACGATCGACTACTGCAACTATGCGTGCCCCTACTGCCCGCGGGTGCTCGACCGTGGGGACGGTACTCGAATGGACGACGCCGCCTTCCGGCGCGTTGTCGACGAATTCGCCGAAAGCACGCAGGGTCTGGGTGCCATTGGCTTCGACTCGGGCGAGCCGCTGCTCGACAAGACCCTCGAGAGCAAGATCGCCTACATCGATTCGAAGGGCATCTGCGACATCATCGTCACGACCAACGCCGTCTATCTCACTCCGGAGCGGGCGCGGCGTTTGATCGAGGCGGGCGTCACGAAGCTGCACATCTCGCTCGATGCGGACACTCAGGAAACCTATACAAAGACGCGGGGCGGGAACCTCGAGAGTGTCGAGCGCAACGTCCGCAGCTTCATGCGAATCCGCGAGGAGATGGGCTCGCTGCTGCCGATCGTTCGCTGCAGCTTCGTCAAGTCGGAGCTCAATTGCCACGAGATCGAGAGCTTTGCAGCCAGGTGGGCGCCGATCGTCGACTACGTCGAGTTCCAGGATTGCATCGACCACTCCCGTCTCGACACGCTCTACGATTATCCGGTCGAGCCGTTCTGGTGCCACTACCCGTTCCAGTCTGTGACGCTGAACGCCCGGGGCGAGATCCGTCCGTGCTGCTCCTTCTACAACAAACACCTCGTCTTCGGCCGAGTCGCCGACGGCGACACGGTGGGCGGAGTCTTCAACGGCGAGCGGCAGAAGGAGCTGCGCCGGCAGTTCAAGGAAGGGCGCGATTTCGACATCGTGTGCCGGAACTGCCGCGTGGCGCCGCCCGCGTCGCTCGGCATCGAGCCGCAGCCGCTGCTGCGTGGGGTCGCACTGCCGCCGAAAGGGAAGTTCTGACGGGCTCGCAGCAGGGCCGGACCGGGGCCAGGTTGCGGTCGGTGCCGGCCGATCCCCTCCCGCTCCGCCCGCTGCCGCCGCGTCCTCGCGTTCTCGTGCTGGAATGGAACCTGCCGTTCCACGTCGGCATGGCGGCGCTCCTCGCCGAGCGTCACGGCTGGAATTTCGTCTATTGGGTCGGAGACGGACCGACCTTCGGTCGGCTGGTCGAATCCAGGTTTCCGGGGATCATCTTCCACGACACGGTAGATGCACGGCTCGGACGCCCGCCGGCCGGCCTTGCGAATCTCGTGCCGCGCCCGTTCGACGAAGCCATGGCGGAGGCACTGGGTTACGAGCAGACGCTGACGCTCAAGATGATGGACCGGATCGAACTGGAGGAGAGCTTCAGCTACCACGATCGCGTTCGCCTGTTCCATCGCTTGGCCGCGTGGTGGTCGGCGGTCCTCGATCACATCGAGCCCGACATCGCGATCTTCCCGACCGCGCCGCACGTGCACTACGACTACGTCGCATACGCTCTGTGCAGGCGATGGGGCGTCCGGACGGCGATGTTCGAGAACGGCAGCATCCCCGGTCTGCTGCTGCCCACGCCCCGGTTCGAAGAGGGCTTCCCAGATCTCGCGGCGGCCTACCACGAGATGCTGGCCGGCTCGTGCGGCGGAGACGTGAAGCTTTCGGAGCGGGTGCAGGGATACCTCGATCGGACGCGCGGTGGCTACGTCTTCCCTCGCGAGCTCGCGCCGGTAGACGAAGCTCCGCCGGCGCGGGAGCCTACGAAGGCGGCACGGCGTCTCCAATGGCGGGACGTCGCGAAGCTCGCGAGGGTGGACCGCTATCCGGGCTACCTGCGGCGCGCTTTGAGACGGAGCGAGCCTCACGCGCCTCCCCCGAGGCCCTCGGGCCGGCGGATCGCGGGCCACTACCACGGGAGGTTTCTCGTCGTGGGAGAGGCAACCGAAGCAGAAGAGACGCAGCACGCCATCTGGGTCAGCGAGCGGCTCGTCGGTCTTCGAGCCGAATACGAGCGACGGGTCGCGCCAGCCGATCTGTCGGCGCCGTACGTGTATCTGCCGCTCCATGTGCAGCCTGAGCGCTCTACAGCGCCGAACGGGGGCATCTACGACCATTGCGAGCTGATGATCGAAGCCGTCGCTCGTGTCGTTCCGAGCGACTGGTTGATTCTCGTGAAGGAACATCCGTCACTGTTTCGTCCATGGCAGGTCGGTGAGCGTGGACGCCGACTGTCCGACTACGCGAGGATGACGGGCCTTGCGAACGTGCGTCTGATCCCGCTCGATACCAACCCGTTCGACCTCATCGACGGAGCGCGAGCCGTGGCGACGGTGACGGGAACGACCGGCTGGGAAGCCATCGCGCGCGGAGTGCCGGTGCTGTGCTTCGGCACGGCTTGGTATCAGGGGTGTGACGGAGTGTTCGATGCCCGGCGGCTCGAGGGGCTCCGCGCGGGAATCGAGGCCATCGTCGCAGAGGCGAGGCCCGATGCGCGGAAAGTCCGGCTGTTCTTGAGAGCGGTCGAGAGAGTCGGTATCGTAGGATTCGTCGACGACGATGGGCGTGACAATTGCAAGATTAGCGAGGGCGAGAACCTAGAGGCGCTATGCGAAGGCCTCGTAGCGATGGCACGCCGTAGCTGAAGCTGTATTCCGGGCGCCGCGGATCCTGACGAGCCGTCTGCCCAAGGTCAGGGAGGAACAATGCGGCCGGCGATCGTCATCTCCGTGACGAACGCTCTCGTCCTGCTCGCCTATCTGATGCTCGAACGCAGCTTGCCGACGAGCTCTCCCCGGTGCTGGCGAGCCATTACGGTGGCGGTCATAGGCGCAATCGTCGTCTCTGCGGCAGCGACGCACTCGAGGAGCCGAAGATGGACCGACCGGACCATCAACGCACAGCTTGCGCTGCTCGCCTGCTTGGTCGCCTTGCTGTCGATTGAGGGACTGTTCCTCGCCGTGCCGGAGATCTTCCCGGAGAATCTACGCAGGCTCGTGGATGCGAGAGCGATCTCCGAAGCCACGCGCGAGGGAGTCGTCGAGAGACTTCCCCACGCGCCGTACGCAAAACCGCGCGCAAATGCGACCATTCATATCCCGGGATACTACGGACCAAAGGAGGCCTTCGAATATCAGTGGCGGACGGACTTCCGCGGCTTCAAGAACATGGAGTCGGTAGCCGGCCGGGCGCGATTCGAGGTCGTTGCGGTGGGTGACAGCTTCACGGAGGGCATGGGCGTTCGAGTCGAGGATATTTGGACGTCCCAGCTCAGCAGGCTGGGGCATCCTGCATACTCGATCGGTGTGCAGGGCTATGCACCCACACAATTTGCAGGCGCATATGAACACTACGGACGCAGACTGCCAACAGGACGGGTCGTCGTTGGATATACTTCTGACATCTATCTGCGGGAAGCCCACTTCCAGAAGGAGATCGCGCACACCCTGTCTGGCCAGGAGCTACCCAGCGCAATCGGCCGTCTTGTCGAGCGCGATGAGCTCGAAGCGCAGGAGCCGATTCATCTCGAGACGAAGGAGGGCTACCGAGTTCCGATCGTGGGGACAGTGCGGCACACGTTCGTTACGTCCGCGATCATCGCCCTGGCGCTGCGGGCACTGGACTTTTACTGGACTTTCGACATCAAGAACGGGACGCTCCCAGGCGATCCCCGATTCATGACAGCCAAGGCGCTCCAGGGGACCAGTGATCTCAAGCTAGGGCTGATGGCGCGCTATCAAGGTGAAATGCTCGGTGTTGGAGACCGCAGCCTGGATCCCGTCGAGCTCGGGAAGGACCCGCTGTGGGGCAGCACAGAGCGGGAGTTCGAGGGAATCATCAGGATGGCCCGGGCTGAAGGGGCCGGGGTTGTTTTCGTCTTCTTCCCGAGCCGTGCGACCACCTACTTCGAGCATGCTACGGGCCGGACTCTTCCGGCGAACAGTAGCGAGCTCGTTCAGGCAGAGTTGCTCGAGCAATTTGCCCGCAGACACGGCACCGACCTGATCGACATGACGCCGGTCTTTCGGAGGTATGTAGCGACCCTGACGCCGGAGAGTCCGATCGAGCTCTACCCATACCTTCCGGTGGACGGGCATCCAAGTGTCAAGGGGCATGGGCTCATCGCGGCGGAAGTCGCGCGATATCTCGAGACGCGCCAGGACTGATCGTGGTCCGGTTCTCTGGGCGACGACGGACGCTGATGCCTAACAAACATCGTGAAGAGGACGGGGCACGGTCATGAAGGAGAAGGATTTCGTTACACGATACGGAGACAAGATTGAATGTATCGAAGGGTACTACGATCTGTTTTCCGATCTAATCGCGCAGTACAAGGACGTGATCCAGATCTACGACGACTTCTCGCAGTACCTGAAGGAGAGAGGACAGGATCGGGAGAAGGGTAAGACGCCGCCTATTCAGGGTGCAGCGTATCTCGCGCGACATGCGAGAACCGCAAAGATGCTCGAGATGCTCGAGAAGTATCGCGTGTCGCGGCGATTCGACTCGGTGCTCGACATCGGCACGGGCTACGGGATCATGCCTCGCCTGATGAAGGCCTACGGCCTGGTCGACAAGGCGTTCGGACTCGACCTCGCAGACAGAACCTACTTCATGTCGTCGCGGGAGATCCTCGAAAACGAGAGCGCGCTCGCGTGGACCCGAAGAGTCGACGGCCTGAAGACGGAGCTGAACAGACTGAGTCCGTACCCGTTCGAGCGGATCGACTGGGCGGGTAGAGCTTCCTATCCCGAGTTCGGATTCGCGATGAACGCCTCCAATTTCTTTCCGCGCGTTGCGACGGATCGCATCGACCTGGATGGCCTCGCGATCTCGGACATCTACGAGTACGAGAGACGGCATGACTTGATTACGTCCTTCTGCAGCTTGTGTTGCTTCGATTCGGAGAAGCTGATGAGGAAGGTGTCGAGCCTCCTCGCGGACGGCGGCATCTTCTTCGTCTACGTGAACCTATGGTGGTATCCGATCAATTCGACCACGCTCGTGGGACATTTCCCCTATTCGCACTGCAGACTCGACCGGGAGGACTGGACGCGATACTGCCGGGAGTTCCATCCCGAGCACTTCACAGAGATGAACCGGCTGTACGACGTGATCGATGCGAAGCATCCGACGGTCAGCAACTACGTCGAGACGGCCAGCAGGAACGGGCTCACGCTCCTCGGCTACGATCGCTGTATCCACAATCAAGCCCATGATCCGCGATCGAGGCTCTCACCGAACCATCTGGAGAGGTGCTTCGGGAGCTCCTATCTGGGCGAGGTGCTCTCGAACGTACGGCGGTTCAGGCCGGACGTGTCCATCGAAGACCTCCAGACGAGCCACGTCTTCCTCGTCTTCGAGAAGCGGGGCAAGGGCACCGGACTCCACATCGATTCGGAGTTCGCCCGGAAATCGAAGGAGCCGCTCGATCTTTACGGGTCGTACACGTCGATGAAGAGGGTCGCTCCCCGGCGCAGGCGCTCTGGCGGCCTGAGTGCGTCCGGTATCCTGGATTCGGCGGTCAGGCTTGCGGCGCGGAAGCTCCCTCGTTCCGCGAAGGATGCGATCAAGCGGATCGTTCCCGCGCGATTCCTGCCGCGGTGAGGTCGCCCGTGTTGGAGGGCTGTCTCCGTTCGGGGAGGCGAGGCGATTCGAGACGATCGGCACCGTGGCAGCTTCGGAACGACAGGAGGGTCGGGTGGCCCTGACGTACCAGGAGAGATTGAAGGAGGCGCTGGCGGCGGAGCACGAGAAGTGCTTCGACCCGGTATCGAAGCGGTTGAGGCCGGAGATTGCGCAGTACATCGACTGCCCGGTCTGTGATTCGTCGCGGAAGCGACTGTTCTTCGAAAAGGACTGGTTCACGTTCTCGAGATGTGAAGAGTGTTCGATGGTGTATCTGAATCCGAGACTCGACGATCGGGCGACGTATGAGTTCTACAACGGAAACTGGAACGCCATCTACAATGAGACGAAGTTCGACGACGTCTCCGAGCCGACGCCCCTCGATGATCGCCTCAACGAGGACAACCTGCGGGAAATCGTTCGCTTTCGTGGCAGCGCCCGGGGTAACCTTCTCGAGATCGGTAGCGCAAAGGGAGTCTTCCTGCGCAAGGCGAGAGAAGCAGGCTTCTCCGTTCACGGCCTCGAGCTCAACCAGAAGAATTGGCAGAGGTCGCGACAGGAGTTCGGCCCGACCATGCTCAATGTGGATTTGTTTTCGGCGAAGTTCCCGGCGGAGACGTTCGACGTCGTCTACATGCGTGACGTATTCGAGCACGTTCCGAATCCCAAGGCGATGCTGGCCGAATTGCATCGCATCGCACGCCGCGGCTGCGTGCTCTTCATCGAAGTGCCCAACATCGATGGGCTCATCTACCGGCTGGTGGGAGCGCGTCACGTCTGCGTCTTTGGATTCGAGCACCTCAACTACTGGTCGGCGGCAACGCTCGCGCGCGCCCTGGGGACGTGCGGCTTCGAGGTGCGAAAGACAACGTACCAGTCGCTCGACTTCTCGATCCGCGAGGTGCTGAGGACGTATTTCACGCCCGCTTTTACGACGCTCTATCCGCCGCCGACGAACAGGACGCTGGAGCGGCTGTGTCAATCTCTCGATCGGCTGTTCGCGCGCCGGCCTCTCAACTCCTGGGATCAGAGGTGCATGCCAGCGCTGGCGAACGCTTTGCGACTGGGAAGCGTCGTGAGGGTGTTGGCCGAGAGGGCATGAACGGGCCGGGTCGACGCGTCGGTTGGAGCCGGCAAGGTGGAAGCGACCATGGAGAAGGAGGCTGACGAGCGATTGCCGGGGAACGAGGACCCCGACGGAGGAACGGTACGCCGCAAGCGCTGTCTCCTCGTGGTCCATACGAATACGTATTTCGCGAATCTGCTGCCAACGGCGCGCCTCCTGAAGCGCTCCTCCGCGTACGAGCCGGTCTTCTTGTTCGCTTCGCAGTACCCGACACTCGACCGAGACCAGACGATCTGCCGGAGCGAGGGCATCCGCCTCCTTGGGCCATTGATCGAGCAGCCGCGCGTCGATCTGGGCAGATGGGAAAGGCTGGCCAGACGGATCGAACGCGTGTTTGCCGCGAGAGGCTGGAAGACTCCCCTGTCCGATCTGCATGCGCTGCTCGAGACGAAGGCTCGGGTCGGTCGTGTGATCGCCGACGAGCGCATTGCGCTGCTGATCTTTCCATCGGACAATCGGTACGACATCGCCGCGTACGTCGCAGCAGGCCACGATGCCGGAGTTCCCAGCGTGGTGGTCCCGGCGTTCATGGCGGCCACGCGCGAGTGGGCGGAGGCGATGGCGGGTAATCCCGACTACCAGACGGAGCGTTGGTCGAACCGTGTCGCCGCAATGCTGTACCCGAGATGGGTCCATGAGCACGGGGGAACGAGACTCATCGCGCTGCCGAGCGAACAGCTGCTGGCGCGTGAGTGGCTGGGGCTCGCCCCTCCCCGACCCTGGACGCTGCACAGCGGCTTCGCCGACGCGATCGCGCTCGAGAGCCCTGCCGTCCGAGACTACTGCCTTCGGGAAGGGCTTCCCGAAGAACAGCTCGTCGTGACGGGATCGGTGGATCACGACCTCATGTTCGAGGCATTGAGCGAGCGCTCACGACGGCGCGCGGATCTGTGCGAGCGGCTCGGGCTTCTGCCCCAGAAGCGGATGCTCCTCACGGCGCTACCGCCGGATCAGCTCTACGGGCGGGGCCGTAAGGACTGCGACTTCCGAGCGTACGTCGATCTGGTCGAGTTCTGGATGGACTCGGTTTCGCGGCCGGCTGGGTTCAACGTGATCGTGAGCCTACATCCCTCCGTGAAGCGCGAAGACTGGGCGCACATCGAACGAAGGGGAGCGAAGATCGCCGATGACAAGATTTCGACGCTCATGCCCCTGTGCGACCTGTTCGTCGCGAGTATCTCGGCGACGATCCAGTGGGCCATCGCCTGTGGAAGACCCGTGCTCAACTACGATGTCTATCGATATCGGTACCCGGACTACGTCGGACTGGAGGGGGTGATCGCGACGGAAGAGCAGGGCGAATTCGTCGCGGCAATCGATCGGCTCGCTTCCGACGCGAACTCCTTCGAGGAGCTAGCGGCTCATCAGGCCAGGAGCGCGCCCGCCTGGGGTACTCTCGATGGACGGGCTGGGAGCCGGCTCATGGCGTTGTTCGACAGGCTGACTGGCCCGTTGCGGGTGTCTCCCGACAGAACGCGTGGGGATCCTACGCTGTCGGGCGGGAGGCTAGGCGAGGATGGAGGAGGTTCGGCATGAATGCACGACGTCGCCGGTTCGCGATAGCCGCCACCGGGAACGCGCGACTGCCCGCCAGCGTCGGTCTCAGGCCCAGGCAAAGGCGCGATCGACCGGCAAGGCGTCGTCATCGAGTCGAACCGGTGATCCGCCGCGTTCATTCGACGCGTAGGCGGCCGCCAGCACGGCCACCGCCAGACGTCCATCCTCGCCTGAGGGGAAGTCCTTTCCAGCGATCAGCGCCCGGAGCACCTCCTCAGAGGGTTTGATCGCATCTGCGGGTGCGATGAGGAGGCTCTCCTCCTCCCACGGCATGCCATAGCGCGTGGTCGGCAATCCGCGGTGCTCGGCCTTCCGCACAACCATCCTCATCCGCCCGGCGAGCTCGTCCACCGAAATCACGCCGTTTCGTGCCGCGTAGGTGACCTGCATGCCGTGCCCCTGATCGGAGCTCGCGTCCATGTAGAATCGCTTGCCCTCGGCGGTGACTGCGCGCACGACGCCCGCGCAGTCCTCGAACTGTGGCCCGCGCGGGTTGGGAACCTTCTCAGCAGAAAACCACGCGCTTACTTCCGCGGTCGGCGCACCGGTCATGTAGCGGAACATCTCGAAGTAGTGCGTGCCGTTCATGGCCATCCCGAAGTTGCCCGCGACGACGCTGATGCTGCACAGCCCGCCGAAGGCGTCGGAATCGAGCAGCTGCTTGGGGCGCGTGTATTGTTCCATGAACCGCATCTGGTGATTGATCGCCAGACGGACGCCGCGTTCCGCGCACAGCGCGACCATTCGATCGCATTGAGCGAGCGAGGTGGCCATCGGCTTCTCGCACAGGACGAAGCGCGCGCCCGCTTCGGTCGCGAGGTGCGTCAGCTCGCAGTGCGACGGGGCGGTGGTTGCAATCACGACGCAAGCGGGGCGCACTTCGCGAAGCATCCTGGCGGCGTCGTCGAAAAGCATGTCGTCCGAAAGGCCGCTCTCCACTCGGGCCTGGGTCAGCGCCTCGCGACTGGTGTCGGCCATGGCGCTCAGCTGCAGCCCGGCGCCGCGGACCGCCGCGACGTGCCGCCGCCCCATGCGACCGGCACCGATGATCACTGCTCGCATTCCTACGATCCTTGCGGGTTCTGCGCGCCGCGCAGCGCTGCCCATCTTCTTTGGATGGCGCCGATCAGCCTTGCTCGGACCGTCGGGCGGGGCGGGTTCGACGTGATTTCCAGATCGAGCTGCGGTAGCCAGTCGGCATGGGTCGACGCGACCCACTCGAGAAAGGCCGCCCACGTCGTCTTCTCGAGAGCGACTAGGCGGTCGACATTGACGCGCACCCAGTTGGCGAGCATCGGGTCGGGGTCGAGGTATTTGATGATGCCGCGTGCCTGGGTCATTGCGGCTCGCACTTCCTCTTCGGGCGTCTCCTCGACCTCGAGCACGACCCGCTTCACCTTCCTCGACCACGGGCTCTCCCGGTGGGCGAGCTGGTGGTAATGGAACGTGTCTTCGATGCGCCCTTCCGTGTAGCCGGATTTTCGGACGATGTCGGCAAGGACGAAATCCTCCTGCCGGTAGACGTAGTCGTCGTCTATGCGCGAGATGCCGGTCTCGAACGCGGCCTTCCGCCCCATCTGGCTGCCCGCGTACGGCCGCCTGGGATCGACGAGGGGGTATTCGACCATCACGGTTAGCCGCTGTGGGCACCCGAACCAGTCGTAGCTCTGCTGATGCGCGCGCATGGCATCGAACCATCCGGGCGGAAGATAGACGTCCGAGTGGACGTAGATGAACCATTCGGTGCGGACCTCTTCGATCAGCTTCCGCAGGCTGTAGCCCAAGGAGACGAAGCTGGTGTGGTCGAAGATCTCGACACGCGGGAATGTCCTGGCGATGTCGAGCGAATCGTCCTTGCAGCCGCCGTCGCCGATCAGGAGGCGATGGATCGGAATCTCTCGATAGAGGGAATGGAGATTGGCGCGCCAGAGCTCATTGGTGTGGATGATCGGAATGATGACGTCCACGGCGTCGGCCGCATCGAGGCTCAGGCGGTCGACGAAGGGCTGCTCGGAGAAGTACTCGCGAAAGATCGACTTGGTCTCTTGGCTCATGTGTTTCGAACGCAGCGCTGGACTTCGTGGCATGGCGACAGGAGCAGACGCAAGGATGCCGAACGGAGGAAGGCAGCGCTCATCCCGCGACGATCTCCAGGGACGGCAGGGGGAAGATGAGGCGACCGCCCTCGGCGAGGTATCCCTTCACGTGGGGCAATGGGAGCAGGAAGTCCCTGAAGTGATAGGGGCCCACGACGAGATAGGCCGGATGATCTTCGAAGACCTCCCGCTCGGGCACGATCGGGATGCCGCTGCCGGGCGTCGAGCGACCGAACTTGTCTGCGTTGACCTCCCCGATCTTCGGGAGCAGCTCCGGTGTGATCTCGCAGTATTGGAGGACCGCGTTGAACTTGGTGGAAGCCCCCAGGCCGTAGACCACCTCGCCCTTCGCCTTGATGCCCTGGAGGAGCTCCCGGAACTGCTGCTTGTGCAGCGTCGCGCTGCTTTCGAAATTCCGATAGATGGCCAGGCCGTCCAATCCCAGGATCTTCTCGAGGGCCTCGAGCTGGCGAACCGAGGGGTGCGCGGGGCGCTCGCGGCGATGCTCCGCGACCACCCGGAAGCTTCCCCCGTTGCAGTCGTTGAGCTCGACTTCGCGGACGGAGAGCCCCGCTTCCCGGAGGATGCGGCTGATTTGTGCCAGGGAGTAGTACTCGAGGTGCTCCTGGACGGCCGTGTCGTACATGTTCTTGGCGAGCATGAGCAGCGAATAGCTCTGCTCGAAGACCCAGACGCCGTCCGGGTGGAGAATGCGGGCGATATCCCTAGCGAACGCCACCGGATCTTCCAGGTCGTAGAAGCAAGCGATGGAGGTGATGATCCGGGCCTTGCGTTCAGTCTCCGGAAACCGTTCTAGAAACCGAGGCGCTGCGAAGAAGTCGGCGATCGCGACGATCCGAGGGTCGTAATACTCCTGGAACTTCAGGATGGTGGGATCCATGCCAACGAACTCGACGCCGGGCGGGAGGAGGTCCGGACGCCTGGACTGGATCTCCAGGTAGGAGTGCAGCAGGGTCCCGTCGTTGCTGCCGATATCGAGAAGCAGATCCCCGGAGGACACCCGGGTCAAGCCGCAGCAATACTCGGCCAACCCCCGCAGGTGCTCCATCATGGAGCGGTTGAGGCCCGATCGATAGCCGTAGTTGTCCCCGTACATCTTCTCGAGAGACACACTATGCTTGATCTGAACCAACCCGCACGAGCCCTCGCCGTGGCACTTGACCAGCACCACGGGAGTCGACTCCACCTTCTCGCCGGGCCGGGGGAACACTCCGGTCAGGGCCTGGACTCCGAGGTCCAGGATCGTCTCCAGCCTGGAATTGCCGCAAACCCGGCATTGCTGGATCTCGCGATAAGACATGGCCTGCCTCCCTCCTGAATGGACACGATCTCGGGAGATGATCTCCCGCTGGTTGGTTCACGCCTCTCGCTCGAGTCGTTGCATCCTCGTTTCCAGAAGAGCCGATACGGGCGAACGTCGGGTTGAGTCGCGGGCCGAGATCGCTCAAGCCTGGGCTGCTGCACAACGGGAGAGGGATGCGGGATCCCCCACCACGCGGGCGAGGCTACAGCGACCGAGCGAGCGATGGAAGTCCGAGCCGGCACGGGCCGGGGGATGGCGAAGGCGGCGGCGCTGCGAAGCGCGAGGCGATGTCGCGGGAGCGAGGCGCGTTCTCGATCGTGAGGCGCCGGGGAGGGCGCCCCGCGGGGCGCCCTCCCGAGAGAGCCACGAGAGCGACGGCCTCCAGTGAGAGGGACGAGGATCCACCGTTTGGGAGGCAGCCCATCACCCGATTGTGTAGGCCTCACGCGAAAGGAGCACGACGGGCCCCACCGATCGGGTCGACTCGGGAGCGAGGAAGTGCGGCCCTCTGTCCTCCGCCGCGGGTCATCTCCTCGAAGAGCGCGAGGATCCGCGTTCGGGCCTGGCCGTCCAGCCGGCCCCAGTCGGGTGCAACTGCCATTTGCCGGCGGGAGAGGTCTGCGAGGTGTTCCGGCTCCGAGAGCATCCGGCGCGCCTCGTTCGCGAACGCCTCGCGATCCTCGAGAGTGACCACGCCCTCTACGCCCCGATAGTCGTCGTAGCGGTAGCGGTAGACGTCGTAGTTTAGGACGGGCTTGCCGCACGCGATGGCCCAGCGGATCGTCGCCGAGACGCTCGCGACGAAGAGGTCGCAGAGCGGGATGAGATCGATGACCGGCCCCTCCGCGATTCGCACGGTCGGACCCTCGAGAAACCGGACCGGGTCGACGCGCGAGCGGGGGTGGAGGCTCAGGACGAGATTGCAGTCGCCGGCCGCTGCAAGGGTCTCCACCCAGAACCGGAGAAGGCCCTCGTAAGACGCGAAGTCGCAAACGTGCGCACGCACGTCGAACTGGTTGGGCGGGAGTGCGCAGAGGATGAGGGCTCGGCCCGGCTCGAGGCCGAGACGCTCGCACAGCCGTGCACGCCGATTCTGGGCCTCGGCGACGCCCTGCGCGAGCCGGTCCGTGCTCAGCGTGCCCGTGAGGTGCAGCTTCTCGGGAGGAAGGCCCGCTCGCGCGAAGTAGCGCCACACGGCCGGGCTCTCGATGAGGATCGCATCGGCGGCGCCGCTGTTTATCTGCCAGGGCAGAGGCGGCGCGAGATCCAGCCACTCGGCGGCCAGAACGCCTGCTGCCGGGAGACGAAGCAGGGCTCGGCCCTCGTGCACATGGACCCAGCGAGGATAAAGACAAGCAACGATCCGATTGGAGAGTCCCCGGAGTGCATGAGCCGGATTCGACGAGTACGTCTGCGCCGGCTCGGCCGCCGTGGCGAGCGTGTTGGGGATGATCGCGACCATCGCCGATGCCTCGTGCGCGGCCCTGACGATGGGAGCGCTCACGCCCTCGACGTTCTCCTCGCAGAGAACGACCAGATCGGGGTTAACGCGACGCATGAGCAAGCGAGAGCGACCGAGCTGGAGAATCTGTCTCGTGGAGCGCCACGCGAAATCTGGTAGCGGAACGAGGAAACGCACGCTGCGAACGAGTTGATGCGCGCCGCGAACGAAGAGGCGCACGAAGCGAGCGAAAGGACGCGCGCCGCGAACGAAGAGGCGCACGAAGCGAGCGAAAGGACGCGCGCCGCGAACGAAGAGGCGCACGAAGCGAGCGAAAGGACGCAGCAGAATTCGTAGCCGAGTACGGCGTGGAGCGACGCGCACTTGCGGGGGCACCTCGACCGCTCGAACCATGTCGACACAGGCGACTCCGGCGGTGCGCTGCGCTGAGAGATCCTCTTCCGCGGCCACCCCGTCGCAGACGATGCAGATCACGGCCGACCAGGAGCCGGACGCCTGCAGCAACCTGGCGACCTCCGCGAGCTCGCGGAAGGAACTCCGACTGTCGGTCACGAAGAGTGCGGTCCGCAGGGCGCCCAATCTAGGCGGTGAGATCCGGCCACGCGGGCGAGATCGGGCAGTCGCTGCGGACGGGGATGCTGCGACCGTCGGGGAGCGTTCGTGACCGCATGGCCGCGCATTCTAGCACCGGCGACCACACGGCGGCGTAGCGACGGCGTCCTCTCGTCTCCGTCGTGCGAGCCTTGGTCGAAGTCGCGGGCATGGGGTGCCTCACCGCGCGCCCTTGCGTGCGGGAGGTGTTGCCGCCTCCTGCAGCAGGCTCCACACGGCCGAGGCCGTGGCATCCCAGGTGAATGCGGCGGCGCGACGAGGGCCGAGGGCCGTGAGCCTCGTGCGGAGGCTCTCGTCGGTGACGGCAGCGACGAGCGCCCGCGAGATGTCGGTCACGTCCGTCGGATCGAAGTACACGGCGGCCTCGCCGAGCACCTCGGGGAGCGACGTCGCGCGGGCCGCCGCCACGACGGTTCCGCAGGCCATGGCTTCGAGGGCGGGGAGCCCGAATCCCTCGTAGAGCGACGGGCAGACGAGGGCGGTCGCGCCCCGGTAGATTCCAGGAAGCTGCGAGTCGGGGACCACCCCGGCGTAGTGGACGTTGCCGGAGAGGCCGAGCCTGTCTGCGAGGGCGAGTTCCTGCCTCTCGGGCCGTCCGAGCAGCAGCAGCCCGAGGCGCGGCGCGAGCTGCGAGATCGCGAAGGCCTCTAGGAGACGGCGGCGATTCTTATGAGGCTTCGCGTTTCCGACGTGGAGCAGATAGGGACGCCCCGCCTCGTAGCGGCTGCCCGTGGGATGAAACTCCGCGCCGACGCCGAGAGGGATCACGACGACACGCTCGGCGGGCCACCCGGACCACTCGAGGATCGTCCGCCGCGAGAACTCGGAGTCGGACACGACACGGTACGCACGCAGGCCAGCGGGGCGCACGACCCAGCGGTAATAGGCCGCCTTCAGCGGGCTCGACTCCTCGGGAAAGCGCAGATGGATGAGATCGTGGACGCAGAAGACGAAGGGCACCGGGCTGCACAGGGGCGGGTTGAAGCCTGGCGTGAAGAAGACGTCCGGCCGGTGTCGACGCAGCGCCCGGCTCGAGCGCAGCGGGTCGAGCGGAGCCATCGGGCGGCCCGAAACCGGCAAAGCGCGCACCGGCGGCATCCGTCGCGCGAGCTCGGCGGCGTAGCGACCGATCCCGTGGGGCCCGGCCCAGCGCTGATCCATCCCCACGTTCACCACGCGGGCCTGTCTCCCGGAGCCGAGGTAGCGGCCGGCCGCGCAGGGCCGGAGGCGAGGCCGCCCACGCTAGCCGCAACCATTGCGGGTGATGCGAGCGGGTACGCCCTGAACGGTCGCGCCATCAGGGACGTCGCCCACGACGACCGCGCCGGCCGCAACCAGGACGCCGGATCCGATCGTCTTGCCCTGGACGATGGTCGCGCCGACCCCGATGTGCGTGCGCTCCCCGACGCGGACGCCCCCACTCATGGCGACTCCCGGGCCGATGTGCGAGTGGCGCCCGATCCGGCAGTCGTGGTCGACGGAGGCGTTGGTGTTGACGATCACGTTCGCGTCGAGCACGCAGTCCGTCTGGACCACCGCACCCGCGAGAATCTGCACTCCCTCTGCCAGGCTGGCCGACGGCGAGAGTATCGCCGCGGGATGGAAAACCCGCGCGAAGGCGTATCCGTGCTGCTTCATGCGATCGAACAAGCGCCGGCGGCTCTCGCACTGTCGCGTGGAACCGAGCCCGTGCACCAGCAGGACCTCGCCGTGGGGATGGGCGAGCACGACGTCGTCGCCGCCGAGGATCGGCACGCCACCCACGGATTGTCCATGGCGTGCGGCGTCCGCGTCCACGGCGAAGAGCACGTGGCGTCCCGTGAGGCGCAGCGCCTCGATGAGCACCTTCGCGTGGCCGCCCGCACCGAGGACGATCAGGGGGATCGTGCTCTCGTCCATCCCGCCCTCCCCGGTCAGTGTCGATCCTCCGGCGCGAAGCGGCCATCCGGCGATGAGAACCGCTTGCACAGCAGTGCACCGTAATCGAGTTGGGCGTGGAGCACCGCGACGATCTTCTCGGCCGCATGGCCGTCTCCGTACGGCGTCTCGCCGGCTGGCGGCGGGTGGTCCAGTGCCCTTCGAACGGCGGATGCGATGGCCGCCGTATCGGACGTGCAATCGATCACGGAGGCGGCACGCAGCCGCCCCGCCTGGCGCGCGCCCACGTTCACGGTCGGCACTCCGAGCGCGGGCGCATCGTAGATCCCGCTGGAGGAGTTTCCGACGAGGGCGTCGACCTGCGCCAAAAGGCTGAGATAGCGTCTCTGCCCCAGGGAATGGTGGAACCAGGCATGCGGCTGCGCGGCCACCCATCGCAAAACGATCTCGTTCATCTGCAGACCTTCGGGGTCGGCGTTCGCACCGGTGAAGAAGACTCCCACGTCCGGGCCAATGCGCTCGAGCGCTGCGAGCAGCCGCTCGAGCTGGACCTTCGACGGGACCGGGTCGAGTGTGACGGGGTGAAACGTCACGAGGACATTGCGCGGCCTCAGCGCGACACCCAGATCCCTCTCGATCTCGGCGCGCGTGAGCAGGGTGAGATTTCGGATCGCGTCGATCGCCGTGCTTCCAACGACGTGCACGTGCTGCGGATCTTCCCCCATCTGGATCAGGCGGGCCGCTGCCGGCTCGTTCGTCGGAAAATGGAGGTGCGCGAGCTTGCTGAGGGCATGGCGGATTGCGTCGTCGAAGGCACCCTCGGTGATGTCGCCCCCGGCGAGGTGGGCGATCGGAATGCGAGCGATCGTCGCCGCGGTGGCGGCGGCGAGAATCTCGTAGCGATCGCCCAGCAGGACGAGCAGGTCTGGGCGAAGGCCGGCGAGCGCACGCGCGATACCAGCAAGGGCGCGGCCGGCGGCCTCGCTCAGAGACACCGGATCGTCCCCTGCAAGCTCCATGTCGACTCGAGTGAGCGGCGAGAAGCCATCCGCCTCGATTTCGGCGCAGGTGCTTCCGTGGGCCTCGGAGAGGTGTGCACCTGTGACCAGCACCTGCAGCGCGAAGGCGGGATCGTCGCGCAGACGCAACATCACCCAGCGCAGCAGGCCGTACTCTGCGCGGCTTCCCGTGAGGACGCAGACTTTTCGGATGACGGGTGTACGACGCTGCATGGCCCGAGATGCGAAGTTAGAGGTGAGCGCTGCTCGGCAAGTTGATCACGCGCGCAAAGAGGGACTCTGCCGTGGCGAGATCCATTGCAGGGCAGCCCTGGTACATGGGAAGCCGCGGCATCGGCGTCCAGGCGGGACGCGCCTGGATCCGCTCTCGGTGGAGCGACTCGATGATGCGATCGCGGGCCTCCGCATGCTCGAGATCGAGAATGATTGCGTTGAGCCAGTGGCTGCTCGTGACGCCGGGCGCCTCGGTGAAGAACCGTACGCCTACGACTCGAGAGAACGCGTCGGCATACCGGGCGGCGAGCGCGCGCTTCGCCTCGAGGAAGGCGGGAAGCTGCTCGAGCTGGGCACAGCCGAGCGCCGCATTGAGGTTGGGCATCCGGTAGTTGTAGCCGACTTGGTCGTGGCGAAACTCCCACGGGTGCACCAGCTTCGCGGTGGTCGTCGCGTGCCGGGTCGCGCGAGCAATCTCGGAATCGCCGGTGAGCACGGCGCCGCCGCCGCCCGTAGTGATGACCTTGTTGCCATTGAAGCTCACGACCCCGAGCAGCCCCAGCGTTCCGGTGTGTCGCCCGGCATAGCGCGCTCCGAGCGACTCTGCGGCGTCCTCGACTACCGGAATGCCGTAGCCACGGCAGGTCTCGATCAGTGGATCCATGTCGACGGGATGCCCGAAGGTGTGCATCGGTACGACGGCCGCGATACGGCGCCCGGTCTCGCGGTTGATGCAGGCGCCGCCACGCATCGCCGTGATGCGCGCGAGATGGGCGGCGAGCTTGCCGGGATCGAGGCCGAGAGTCCGTTCATCGCTGTCCGCGAAATGAGGCACGGCGGCGCAGTAGCGGACGGCGTTTGCGGTCGCGACGAACGTGAGGGCTGGAACGATGACCTCGTCGTCCGGGCGGACGCCTGCCATGAGGAGAGCGATGTGGAGCGCGGCGGTGCCGTTCACGGTGAGAACCGCATGGCGCGCCCCGGTGTAGCGGGCAATCTCTTCTTCGAAACGGTTTACGAAGGCGCCGGCCGACGAGACCCATCCCGTGCGGATGCACTCGGTCACGTACTCGATCTCGCGGCCGCCGAATCGAGGCTCGTGAAGGGCAACGGGGCGAGACGCGCCTGCGAGCACCTCGTGAACGGCCGACAGGATCGGTGCGATGTCCAGAGAGCCGGGCAGGGTGTCCATCAGATGGCGTACGCGTCGGGCCGGTAGAGGCGGAGGTTGGCCGGCTCGGTGAACCAGGTGATGGTCTCGAGAAGTGCGTCGCGGAGGCCCTCCGGGCCGGCATAGCGCGGGCTCCAGCCGGTGAGGTCTCGGGCGTGGGAGATGCTCGCCTGCAGCCGCTCGACTTCGCTCCCGTCGGGCCTCAGGCGCTGTGCGTCGGATTCGATCTCGAGCGGCAGCTTCATGAGGTCGGCGATCAAATGAGCCGTGTCTCCCACCGAGATGTCGAAGCCGGTTCCGAGGTTGATGACCTCTCCGATGGTGCGGTCGGACTCGGCGACGGCGATGAAGCCGGCCGTGGTATCGCTGACGAAGGAGAAGTCTCGCGTTGGATGGAGCGCCCCCAGACGAATCGCCTTCTTGCCGGCTGCGAGCTGCGTGATGATCGTGGGAATGACGGCGCGACACGACTGGCGGGGTCCGAAGGTATTGAAGGGCCGGCAGACGGCCACGGGCGTTCCGAACGAATGATGGAACGACAACGCCATCTGGTCGGCGGCGATCTTCGAGGCGGAGTAGGGCGACTGCGGCTGGAGAGGATGGGCCTCCGTGATCGGCACGAAGCGTGCGGTGCCGTAGACCTCGCTGGTCGACGTGTGGACCAGTTTCTCGACGCCCAGCTCGCGCACCGCTTGCGCGATGTTGAGCGTGCCCCGGATGTTCGTGTCCACGTAGCTGTCGGGCGAATGGTAGGAATAGGGAATACCGATGAGCGCAGCCAGATGGAACACGACGCTGCATCCCGCCATGGCCGTGCGCATGCCATGAGGGTCACGGACGTCGCCTGCGAAGACCTCGAGCTGGTCCAGTGTACGCTCGGGAAGATGGTCGATCCATCCCCGGCTGTTGAACGAGTTGTAGAGCACGAGGGCTCGCACGTGACAGCCCCGGTGGACGAGTGCCTCGGTGAGGTGCGATCCGATGAAGCCATCCGCTCCAGTGACGAGGACCTTCCTGCCGTGCAGTTCCACGCTGGCGCTCCACTGTCCGGTCGAAGGGGGTGCAGGCTAGTCGAGCCGACCGCTGTCGGCGTCGTCCTGAGCCTGCTCGTAGTCGCCAGGCTGGCCGATGTCGAGCCAGTACTCGTGGATCGGGAAGCTGACGACAGCATGGCCGGCCGCGATGAGGCTGCAGATGAGGTCGGTCATGTCATACCTCCCGCCGGAAGCGATGTGCTTGGGAACGTATCGAAACGCCGTAGGGTCGAGCAGATAGATGCCCGCGTTCACGAAGGAGCTGTAGGTGGGCTTTTCGACCAGGCTTCGCACGTTCACGCCGTCGCATTCGATGACGCCGTAGGGGACGCTGAAGTCGTACTTCCGGACGCCCACGGTCATCACCGCATCGTGCTCCCGATGAAATTCGTGCATGGCGCGGAAATCGACGTTGGTGAGGATGTCGCCGTTCATCACCAGCAGCGGTGCACTGGGAACCGAGATGCGAGTGAGAACCCCCGCAGTCCCGAGAGGTCGATCCTCGCACACGTATTCGAGATCTACCCCGAATTCGCTGCCGTCCTTGAAATACTCCAGGACCTTCTCGGCACGGAAGAAGGTCGAGACGCTCACCTGACGCACACCGGCCTCCCGAAGGCGCACGACGGTGCGCTCGAGCAGTGGGCGGCCGCCGACCGGGAGCATCGGCTTTGGCGTGTCATCCGTGAGCGGACGAAGACGCGTTCCGAGCCCGCCGGCCATGATCACGGCCTGGAGGGGCGGGGGCCGCTTGGGGATGAGGTCGTTGAGGGTGACGAGATCGGCGACGCGACCGTTCGCGTCGATCAGCGGAAGGTGCTGGATCGTGCGCCGGCGCATGAGGCGCAGCAGCGCCGATCGTGTGGTGCCGACGGGGGCGCTCACCGGCTCGGGATAGACGGGGTTCTGCTTCTGGCGCAGGAACTCGCCCGCCGTCACGTCGAGGCCCCGGCCGCCGAGGAGAGCCCGACGGATGTCTCCGTCGGTGATGGTCCCGACCAGCCTCCGCTCCTCGTCGATCACGAGGACGATTCCGACGCCGCCGATGTCGAGCGTGCGGATCGCCTCTCGGATCGGCACGCCGGGGCGGATGCAGGTCTGCTCGACTCGGGACGCTGTCACCGCCGGTCCCTCCTCGGAGTGAGGTGGATGAGATTCGCGTCGGGGCCACTGCCGAAGCCACGGATCTCCCCAGGACCTCCCCCCCCCGGGGCCTCTGCCAGCTGAGCGGTCAGGCCCTCCCGATTCTCCCGTCTTGCACTGACTCCGTCAAACGTCTCCCGTGCGCAATCTGGTAGCTCCGAGGCGGCTAGCAGGCGAGGAAGCTGCGGATCATGCGAAGGCCCATCTCCCCGCTCTTCTCGGGATGAAACTGGGCGCCGCAGACAGATCCCCGCTTGGCCATGGCCGAGATCACGTGTCCGTCATAGTGGCAGTCCGCGAGCCGGTCCTCCTCGCGGTCGGGCACGGCCGTGTAGGAGTGGACGAAATACATGAAGCTCCCGACGGGCACGTCCTCGAGGACACTTCCGCCCCAGTCCCGGCGTGCCGGCGGAAGCCGCAGCGCATTCCAGCCGATGTGCGGGATCCTGTGCGGCCTTCCGTCGGTGCCCCGCGGGGGGATCGCGACCACCTTCCCCGGGATCAGCCCGAGCCCCGCATGGACACCGAACTCCTCGCTGCCGTCGAACATCATCTGCATGCCGAGGCAGATTCCGAGGAACGGTCGCTCGCACGCGGCGAAGGCTCGAACTGGCTCGATGAGGCCGAGGTCCGATAGCCCTCTCATGCCGTCGGCGAACGCACCGACGCCGGGGAGCACCAGCCGATCCGCTGCGGCCACCCCTGCCTCCGTCCGTATGAAATCGACCTCGGCCCCGAAGTGTTCGAAGGCTCGCCGAACGCTGAGCAGGTTGCCGATGCCGTAGTCGACGATGCTGACGCGCTGCACGTTCGGTTTCGTTCCCACCGGTGATGGCGGAGGAGCCTAGTGTCCGACGCGGATGCCGCAGCTCGCGGCCTCGCGGCGGATCTCCGCGAGATCGAGCAGGCCGTAGTGGAGGACGTGCGCCATCGCGACCGCGTCCGCACCGCCCACCTGTACCACGCGGACCAGATCCGCAACCGACCCCATCCCGCCCCCCGCGATCACCGGAATCGACACGGCCTCGGACACCTGCCGCACGAGCTCGACGTCGAAGCCCTTGGCGGTGCCCTCCTGGTCCACGGACATGACGAGGATCTCGCCCGAGCCCAGTTCGCAGGCCTGCCGCGCCCACTCCACCACGTCCTTGCCCGTGTGTTCACGTCCGTTGTCCACGTAGGCCTCCCAGGAGTCGGGCCCCGATCGCTTGGCCTGGATCGACAGCACCAGGCACTGTGAGCCGAAGGTCTGCGCCACCTCGCGGATCAGCTCGGGCCGGCGGATGGCGGCGGTGTTGATCGCGACCTTGTCCGCCCCGGCGCGCAGCGCCTTCCGAACGTCGTCGATGCTCCGGATTCCGCCGCCGACAGTAATCGGGATGAAGACGTCCGCCGTCGCCCGCTCGACGATGTCGAGCAGGCTGTTGCGCTCGTAAAGGCTGGCGACGATGTCGATGTAGAGAATCTCGTCGATGCCCGCCTCGTAGTAACGCCTTGCGAACTCGTTGGGGTCGCCCAGCTTGCGGAGCCCCTCGAGCTGGATGCCCTTCACGAGATTGGGCCCCTTGACGTCGAGCCGTGCGATCAGGCGTACGCTCTTCATCCCCGGAGGCTCAAACTCCGGCCGGCGTGTGCTCGAAGACGGTGTGCCGCAGGCGCCACGTCCCGCCTTCGTACTTCCAGAGGTGAGGTGAACGGAAGGTGTCGGCGAGGTGCATGAAGTAGTCGCGATCCATGATCGGCTGTTCGAACATCCGCGATGCCACCGGGTACTCCTTCTCGGGCAGGCTCAGATACTGGAAGATCTCCTCCGAGAAGCGTTCGGGGAACTCACCATCGAACTTCTTGACGAGCGCCACGCCCTCGTCGCGCGTGATCTCCTCGTTCCGGATCTCCTGCGCGGCGTCGTAGGTGGCGCGCCCGATGCCGAACTTGATCCACGTGGTGTAGTAGTGGAAGTCGTCGATCTTGTCGTCGATGCTGTTGTACTTGCTGTACGTCCCGGGCGTGCGCTCGGGAGATGCCTGGAAGCCGCCGTTTTCCACGGCGTAGTAGTAGGCGCCCTGCGGATGCCACTTGAGGTAGTACCCGAGATAGTGCACCTCAATGCCACCCTCCTTCAGGTGCCCGGGGTCTGCGGGTAGATAAGGATGGACGTCGACTTCTTCGAGCCCGAAGTGGTCGTAAAGATCCCGCAGCGGCACGCCACCGATGAAGACCTTCGACTTGTCTGCCTGCGAGAAGTAGGCGTAGTCGCGATGCGCGACGGAGCTGTCCTGGATCGGGTTGCCGTACTCCGATTCGTTCTCACCATAGAAGACCAACTTGATGCCGAAGTGGAGGGCCATCTTCGGACCGAGTGCCTTCTGTCCGATGATGAAGGGCTGGAAGGGGTGGAACAGGTTCTCCACCGCGAGGCGCGTCAGCAGGCGGTGCATGCGGCCATTGGGGGTCATGAGGTAGTTGTCGAAGCCGGCATGGATCCAGGCCTGGAAGTTCTGCCAGCCCCACGGTGTATAGAGGTGCGGAGCCCACGTGATGGTCAGCGGGTGCATCCCGTACTTGTGCTTGAGAATGTGGGACTGGTAGAAGCTGTCCTTTCCGCCGGAGCCCGGCACCAGGCAGTCATAGGAGCCGTCCTTGCTGCGGTGCCGATCGCACAGCTCCATGAGCTGCCGCTCCCGGTCCTTCCAGTCGACCTCCTGCTTCTTTCGCTCCGCGAGCGTGCAGGCATCGCAGACGCCGTCCTCGCTGAAATGGATCGTCGTCTTCCGGCTCTGAATGGTGTGCGCCAGCTCGAGGGCCGAGTTGGGCCGCTGGTTCGAGATGACGCACCGCCGACAGAACGCCACGTTCCGGGGTAGTCCGTAGAGCGCCGTGAGCTCCGGCTCGGGGACCTCGAAGAGCTCGTACGAAGGCTTGCGCAGGGCGGAGTAGCGTTCCATTGCGTCACTTCCAGGTTGGCCGCGATGCTACCGGGGCGAAGCGAACGTCACGGTGGGGCGCAGCCGTTTTGATGGCGGCACAGAGTAGGGGGGGCGAGCCGGCACTGTCAAAGCGCCGGGGGCGGCCGCTCATTCCCCGCTTCCGGTACCGCCTGCGACCATCTCCTCCTCGATGAGGTCGGCGATGCGCCGGGTGGCACCTCCATCCACGCAAAGGGCGAGGCTCGCGCGGGCGGCATCGGCGTCCCAGGCCTCGCGCCTGTGATGGGCCAGCCGTCCGAGCAGCTTCACGAAGGCGTCGTCGTCCGAGACGAGCAGTCCGAGGCGCCGCATCTCGTCCACGACCATGTTCTCAGTGTTGGCGCAAAGAGCCGGTGGAGCGTACGCGATGGCGGGACGACCGTTCGCGATAGCGGCGCAGAGAGCAGCGCTGTGCACAGAGATCACGACGTCGCTGCATGAGATCGCGCCCGCGAGATCGGCCGAGACGTCGACCCTGCCGAGGTCGCCGTACTCGGCTGCGCGCTCCGTGGGATGGAACTTGCAGAGGATGCGGGCGCTGGGCGACGTGCGGCGGATGATGCGGACGAGGTTTCGGAAGAACTCCTGCTTCCAGCCATGGGGAGCGAAGCCGCCCACGTCGAAGGGCTGGGTGAGAAGAAGGTAGTCGTGCGTGATCGGACGCAGCTCGATCGCCGGCACGAAATTGGGGATGCCGGTCGCCACGATTCGCCGAGCCCGGGCGCCCCGCGCGCGATAGGCCTGTTCGACGCGTTCTGTCGCGACACAGAAGAGATCGACGTCGCCGAATCCGTAGCTGCGGACCTCTCGCGACCGGCCGAGAAGGGTCGGCGCGACGAGGGCGAACAGGGACGAAAGGTCGTGGTGGGCGAGCTGCGTCCGCAGGCGGAACCAGACGCGGGCTGGCTGGCGGAGCAGGGCGGTGGCAGGCTTTTGCACGCGCAGCAGGGGGACGAGCTCGTTCGCGGCCTCCTGGACCAGCACGGTGCGAACCGCACTCCGCCGGGCCGCCTCGAGGAGACATGCGGCGAAGTAGAGGCTATCGGCGCCCAGGACGACCGCTGCCGGGTCCGTCGTTCGCAGCAGGCGGCTCGCGTTGAGCGGGGCGCCCCGGCCGATCACCACAGGATCCCAACCCGCGGCGCGGGCGAGCGTCCGGACGGCACCGGACCCTGGCCCGCCGAGCACGAACACGCGCAGCGGGACGCCGCGCGCTGCGAGCTCCGCAGCGACAGGCAGCAGGGATCGCGTGTCCGCCGCGGACGCGAGAATGATCGCGGCACCGGGGCGCGTCAGAGCAGATGCTCCCAGGTGAGCGGATCGTCTGCAGCGAGCGGCTTCCGGAGAACTCGCCCCGCCACCAACGGAAGTAGCGACGGGGAGAGGCCGGTGCCCGGACGCTTGGCGGCGAGATCGACTGCCCCGATCCGTGTGCCGGCCGGCAGATCGCGCGCTGCGACGAGTGACTTGCGGGCGATCTGCCGCGTGTTCTCCTCGCACGGTGCAGGCGCCTTGATCCCGCTCCCGAGCGCGCTCTCGAGACGGCGGATCTGCTCGATCATTTCGCGGAGCTCTCCGGGCTCGAGCGAGGCCGCGTGATCCGGGCCAGGAAGCGCGCGCGAACGGGTGAAGTGCTTCTCGATCACGCGCGCGCCGAGGGCGACTGCGCCGAGCGCGACCTCCCAGCCCGGACAGTGGTCGGACATGCCAACCGGGCCGCCCACCGCCAGGCGGAGGGTCTCGATCGCGCGAAGGTTCGCTTGGTCGTGCGGCGCCGGGTAGCTGCTCACGCAGTGGAGCCACACCACCGGCGGTGCGCCATGGCGGGCGATCACCTCTGCGGCATCCTCGACCTCGTCGAGGGTCGCCATGCCGGTGCTGAGCAGGAGGGGGCGTCCGACGCGAGCGAGATCGGCGAGCAGCGGGTGATTCGTGAGCTCGCCAGAGCCGAGCTTGAAGGCGCCGACTCCGAGCCTCTCGAGAAGCCGTGCGCTGGCGGCATCGAAGGGCGAGGAGAGAAAGATGAGGCCGAGCTTCTCGGCGCGTGCTTTCAGCGCACGAAAGACCGGCTCGGGCAGCGCGAGACGCTCGAGCATCTCGCGCTGGCTCTCCGCGCTTCCGGTGTTGGCAATCTGGTAATCAGCCTTGACGGCGTCTCGTGTTACGAGCTCGCGCGGCTCGAAGGTCTGGAACTTGACGGCGTCGGCGCCGGCGCGGGCGGCAGCGTCGACGAGCTCGCTCGCCAGCTCCGGACTGCCGTTGTGGTTCACGCCGGCCTCGGCGATCACGAAGACTGGCGCGCCGGGGCCGATCTCCCTCCCCTCGATCCGAACCGCGCGCTCGCCGGTGATTGCGCGCAGCCGGCAGCGCGCGATCTCGAGGTCGGTGGCGTGGTCGATGTCGGACGCACGGTCCTGCGGGACCTCGATCGTGTGAGTGAAGCCGGCCACGTAGAGCGTGCGATGCTGCCGCAGGAAGGCCGTGCCGCTCAGCCAGAATCCAGCAGGCAAATGGGCAGGCCGGAGCTGCTGCCGCGCATCCGTGCTCACCTGCGGCAGGACCGGCTCCGTCTTTCCGTCCGCGGTTCGGTAGAAGCTCCACTGCACCGGATGATCGACGGGCACGGCGCCCATGATCGAAGCGCATCCGCGGGTGAACGCCTGCCAGGCGGCTTCGAGATCGGCGAGCGCGAGCAGCGGAGAGGTTGGCTGCAGCAGCAGCACGGCGTCGCACGGCGGGCCCTCGGCGTCGGCGCGACGGAGCTCGTACTCGACGACGGCCCAGGAGGGCGTGTCGTCGCGCGCGAGGTCGGGGGGGCGCAGCCGGCGCGGGCGGTCTTCGGGCGGCCAGGCGTCGGCGATCTCGGGTGCATCGGTGGAGAGCGCGAGCTCCAGCTCGGGGTGCAGGGCTCGCATCCGCGACAGGAGCCGGTGTGCCCACGCGACGAGCGGTCTTCCGGCGAGGAGTGCCACGTTCTTTCCGGGAAATCCCTTCGACCCCCCGCGCGCCGTTACGAGCCCGAGCACACGCATGGAGGAGGCTCTCCCGGATCGCGACGGCCGGGCATCGAGCGGCTCAGGCGAAAATCGCGGCGATGAGCCGCATGGTTTCCATCGCGTCACCGAGCGTCGCGGCTCCGGAAGGCAGGCCGCGCGCTGCCGCCACTGCCTGCTCGGCCTGGAGACGGAACCCGGGCTTGAACTCGCGGTCCCATGCATCGGACTCGACCGCGTGGAGCTGCCGCTCACCGGCGAGCTGGAAGCTGGCCTGCTCGAGCGGTCGCATCTCCCAGCGTTTGGCCGCCGTCGTGACGCACGCCATCCAGGGTCCGGGCCCCGCCCAGATGCCCTGATAGACGCCGTGGTCGCCGCTGTCGAACTCGATCGTCGCGACCACGGCGATGGCAGCACCACCGTTCCACGGCAGCGCGGGCCGGACCGCTGTGACCCTTCCGCGGCCAAGCAGACGCAGATAGTCGATGACGTGGATCGAGTTTGCATACATCCAGTTCTTTACGACGGGAGCGGGATGTCCGATTGCGCGGGCCGCCGCCAAACTCTGCTGGTCATGGACCTGGATGAATCGCGGTCCGGGCTGCTGGGCCAGATCCGCGAGAACGGCTCGGGTGCTCGAGAGGAAGCGCCGGTTGAGTCCAACGAGCACCTTGCGCCCATGAGCCAGCGCTGCGGCTTCGATGTCCTCGGCTTCGGTGAGGTCGCACCCGAGGGGCTTCTCGGCGAGGATCGTCCACGGGAAGGCAAAGCAGGCCAGGGCGACGGCACGCGCTTCGAGTTCGGGGACGGCTACCACGACGAGATCCGCCCGAGACCGTTCGTACAGCTCCGAGATCGAGTCGCAGACGAGCGGGATCCCGAACTCCCCTGCGAGCGCCTCGGCCTTGGTGCGGGTCCGGCCATGGAGCCCGGCCAGCTCGACCCCGGGAACGTCGCGAAAGGCTCGCGCGTGCTCGCGGGCCATTGCCCCGGCGCCAAGGAAGGCCACCCTGCACGTTTTCGTCTTGGCGCCGGTTTCGATCGTGCGTCTCACGCGGTCGCTCCCTCTCCCCTCACCGCGGCGCGAGGGAGTGGCCAAGACATACAGCCAAACCCTCGATCTCTTCGATCCGGCCATCGATCCGGAGGCCGGGGCTTGGTGGTGCTCGGCGCCCTCTCTATTCTCAGGGTGGATGCGCGGACCCGCAAGGCTCGGCTCGGGAGTGCTGACGGAGCTAACGACTCGCGGCGAAGGAGACGGATCTTCCTGCGCGCGATGCTCGCCTCGGTGGGTGCGGTTCCTGCACCGATGGCCAGAGCCTTCCCGGGCCGAGGAGAGAGTTGACACGGATTGCGGGCCCCGGCAACGTTCAGCCGATGAGGGTCTCGCCCTGCTGCGATGTGCCCATCCGCGACGTGCGCGCATGCATGCTCGCGGTGCGCTGACACGCGGTGTCGCCGCTGATCTGGGCCATTCGGAGGGCCTGCCGCTCTTTCGCGAGGATCGCGGGTCTCTACAGCGGCCGCGCCCGTATCGCCCGCATCCGCGTCCTGCGTCGGATCGTAGCCCCGTTGCGCGGCCTCCAGATGACGACGCTCGAAGACGGCTCGCTCATCCGCGTTGACCTCAGCGACTACATGGCGCGCGCCGTCTTCTATTTCGGAGACTTCGACCCCAAGATCAGTTGGGTGTGCCGGCGCGTCCTCGAGCCCGGTGACGTGGCCATCGACCTCGGCGCAAACATCGGCATCGTGGCATTGCAGATGGCGCGGTGTGTTGGCCCGAAGGGCCGTGTCCACGCCTTCGAACCTCAGCCGGACCTCGTGAAGCGGCTGACTGAAGATGCGGCCGCCAATGGCTATCACCACCTCGTCGTCCACCCGGTTGCGCTCAGTGATCACGACGGCTGCGCGCACTTTAACGTGTCATATGACAACTGCGGTGGAGCCGCCCTCAATGACGAAGAAGCGCCCGGCTATCGCAGGATCCAGGTCGAGGTCCGTCGTGCGCTCGCTGCATTCGAGGCGCTCGATCTGCCCGCGGACGTGCCCGTACGCCTCGTCAAGCTCGACGTCGAAGGCCACGAGGACGTCGTGCTCGCCGAGCTGCGGTCGTGGCTGAAAGAGCGTTTCCCGGGCGTGGTCGTCTTCGAAGCTGGGATGACCGACAGATTTTGGTCGTTGCCCCGGGTCACGACGCTTCTCGACGCCGGCTACCGCCTGTTCGCCATCCCTCGATGCATCTTCCGCATGCACCTCGCACCTCTTGTCGAAGGAAACTCGGTCCCCATCGGAAGCCATGATTTCGTGGCAATTCATGAGGGCGCCCACGCCGCTCCGTCCCGGGCTGCGCTGCTCCGGGCCCGCGGCGATCCCTCTTCCCGTCGCTGGCTCGGCTGATAGCATGAGTGTCGTGCCGGAGCGATCGCCCAGACCTCTCGTCTCGGTCATCGTACCCGTATTGGACGAGCAGGGATGCGTAGGGGAGCTCGCCCGGCGCGTTCGCGAGGCCCTCGTCCCGACCGATTCGCGCTACGAGATCGTCTTCGTTGACGACGCCAGCCGGGACGCCACGCCGGAGAGGATTCTCGACCTCCGCGCTGGCGACGATGCGATCCGCATGATTCGCTTCACCCGATCGTTCGGCCACCAAGCTGCCCTCCTTGCGGGTCTCCGCTTCGCGAGGGGCGACGTGGTCATCACCATGGACGGCGATCTCCAGCATCCCCCTGAGATGCTTCCGCAGATGATCGAGGAATGGCGCAAGGGCGCCGACGTCGTCCACACCATCCGACGAATCCCCGAGGCGCAGAAGCGCACCTTCAAGCACCGGGCCAGCGAGGTCTTCTACCGGGTGGTCAACTCGCTGGGTGCGGTATCCGTCCTTCCCGGTGGCGCCGACTTCCGTCTCCTCGATCGCCGCGCGGTGGACGCCCTCAACGAGCTTCCCGAGCACTTCGCCTTCCTGCGCGGGCTCGTCCCCTGGCTCGGATTTCCCGACGCGCGGATCGAGTACGAGGTCTCCGACCGGTTCGCGGGCAGCAGCAAGTACAACCTGCAGCGGATGATCCGCCTCGCCCTCGACGGCATCGTCTCATTCTCGGTGGTGCCGCTTCGGATCATCACGCTGCTCGGTTTTGGCATCACGCTCCTCGGCATTCTGTACGGCGCCTTCGCGGTGGGGGCGCACCTCCTCGGACGAGCGCAGACGGGCTGGACGTCGCTCATCGTGCTCGTCCTCGTCTTCGGCGGTGTGCAGCTCCTCTCACTTGGCATCGTGAGCGAGTACGTCGGGCGGACCTACGAAGAGGTGAAGCACCGCCCGCGCTATGTGATCGATCGCACCGAGGGGATCGAGTGGCGCTGAGCTGCCCGGTCTGCGACGCCACGGACGTGCGCCCGAAGCTTCGCAAGCACGGAGTCGAGATCCTGCAATGCGGCGCCTGCGGCCTCGCCTTCTGGGAGCCCGGCGCGGGGTTCGACCCGGCGAGACTCTACGACGGCGACTACTTCTCGAGCGAACACGCCGCGCACGGCTACGACGACTACGCGGCGCTCGAGCCGGCGCTCCGGGCGACGTTTCGCCGCCGCCTCGCGAAGCTCCGGATCCCGCCCCGGAGCCGGCTCCTCGACGTCGGGGCCGCCTACGGCTTCGCCGCGTCCGAAGCCGAGCGGGCCGGCTTCCGCGTGGCGGCGGCGGAGATTTCTGCCGAGGCAGCGCGCCACGCGGCCTCGCTCGTCCCGGGACGCGTCCTCCGCGCGAGCGCCGATCGGCTTCCCTTCGCGAGCGAGACGTTCGACGTCGTCACCCTCTGGGACGTGATCGAGCACCTTGCTGCCCCTCACGCCGCCGTGGCCGAGATCGCCCGCTGTCTGCGCCCGGGCGGGCGCGTCGTACTCACCACGGGCGACGTCGGGAGCATCGTGGCGCGCCTCTCCGGCGCTCGCTGGCACCTCTATACCCTGCCCGAGCACCTCTACTTCTACTCGCGTGAGAGCCTTCGCCGTCTGCTCGGTCGCCACGGCTTTCGCGTCGAGCGGATCCGTGCCGAAGGCGGTCGCTATCCCGTGGGCTACCTCGCCGAGCGGCTCCGGAAGACACTCCTCGGCGGAGCGAAGAGCCGCGTCGGGCGATTCCCTGGTTCGGGGATCGTGGTGCCGGTCAATCTTTTCGACGTCGTAACCGTGACTGCGCGTCTCGCTCCCGCCGGCTGATCGGGAGCCCGTCCGCTCCCGGAAGAGTCGGGCGGCGGGCGAGGCGGTTGCACGTCTGCTCCGGGTTCTCGATCCTCGCCTCCATGCGCCTCGCCCTCGCGCAGATCAACCCGATCGTGGGAGACCTGGCGGGAAACCGCCGGCGGATCGAGGCGATGGCGGTGCGGGCGGCCGCGCAGGGGGCCGATCTCGTCGTCTTTCCCGAGATGGCGATTGCTGGCTACCCGCCCATGGACCTTCTCCAACGCGAGGGCTTCGTTCGCGACCAGCTCCGGGAGGCCGTGGCGCTCCGGGAGGTCTCGCGGCGGGTTGCGATCGCCGTCGGCGTCGTGGCGCCGGTTTCGCGCAAGGGGCCTCGCCATCTGGCGAACTCGGTCGTCCTGCTGGCGGGCGGGAACGAGGTGGCCCTGCGCGCCAAGACGCTGCTGCCGGCCTACGACGTCTTCGACGAGAGCCGATGGTTCGTTCCGGGTGAGCGCCGCGAGGTGGTGCGGCTCCCGGGAACGGATCTCGTGGTCGGGCTCACCGTCTGCGAGGACACCTGGGCCGGGCGGATGGGCTACGAGATCGACCCTGTCGGAGAGCTGGTGGCCCAGGGGGCGCGGCTCGTCCTCAATCCGTCGGCGTCTCCCTGGCACGTAGGCAAGCCGCTCGAGCGCCGCCGGATGCTGGCCGACCTCGCGCGCCGGCACGGCGTCCCGATCGCCTTCGTCGGACAGGTGGGCGGCAACGACGAGCTGATCTTCGACGGCTCGTCGTTCCTCGTCGATTCGCGTGGCCGCATCCGCGCCGCGCTTCCCGCCTTCGAGGAGGCCCTCGCGGTGGTCGACGTGGATGCGCCGCCCCTCGATCTCGCGCCCGAAGAGGTCGCGGAGCCGATGGGCGCCGGCCAGCTCGAGGCGGCGCTCGTACTCGGCGTCCGCGATTACTACGAAAAGCAGGGCCTCGCGAAGCGGGCCGTGGTGGGTCTCTCGGGCGGCGTCGACTCGGCCGTCGTCGCGCACCTCGCCGTCCGGGCGCTCGGGTCCGAAGGCGTTCTCGGGGTACTGATGCCGGGCCCGTTCTCGTCGGGCCACAGCGTCGAGGATGCCCTCGACCTCGGCCGGCGGCTGGGCATCGAGACGCGCACCGTCGACATCCGGCCGATCTACGAGCGCTACCTCGATGCCTTCGGCCGGCTCTTCGGGGCCCAGGAGAGCTGGGGGCTCACGGGGCAGAACATCCAGTCGCGAACGCGCGGGGCGATCCTCATGGCGTGCTCCAACCAGGAGGGTCGGCTCGTCCTGTGTACGGGGAACAAGAGCGAGCTCTCGATGGGCTACGTGACGCTCTACGGAGACATGGTCGGCGGGCTCGCCGTGATCGGTGATGTGTACAAGACGGACGTCTACGCCCTCGCACGGCACGCCAACCGCGACGGCGAACGGATCCCGGCCTCGTCGATCGAGAAGCCGCCCTCTGCCGAGCTGGCGCCGGGACAGCTCGACCAGGACGAGTTGCCGCCCTACGAGCAGCTCGATTTCGTCCTGCGGCAGTTGATCGAAGACGAGCGCAGCGGCGATGCGGTGGTGCCACCTTCTGGGGCGAAGCCGGGCCTCACGGCGGAGATCGAGCGAAGGCTCGATCGCAACGAGTACAAGCGCCGGCAGGGCCCCCTGGTGCTGCGAACGTCGACCAAGGCGTTCGGCAGCGGGCGGCGCCTGCCGATCGTCCAGCGCTATCCGGGGGCGGGAGCGTAGGAAGTCGTGCCGCGACGCGCGAAGCCGGTCGGGTCCCGGGCTCCGTCAGCGCACCACGTCCCAGCCCGGCGGGAGCGGTGAGGCGAGGATCGTTGCGCGCCACCGGACGAAGCCGTCCATCTCCCAGAGGATCGTCTGGCCGGTGCTGATGTTGCGCCAGAGGAGGTCCGACGCGCCGTCGCCGCCGAAGTCCGCGGACGCGACGATTCGCCAGCCAGGAAGGCGGACGCCTGACAAGGCTCCGGAATCGACGACGGTAGGGCTCTCGAGGCGCCAGAGGAGCGTCTCACGGAGCAGCTCGTTTCGCCAGAGGATGTCCGAGCGGCCATCGCCGTCCTGGTCGGCGATGCCCGCGACGTTCCAGCCCGGATCGAAGGGAGCGCCGAGCGGTACGACCTGCCCGGAGATCCCGTTCACGTCGGCCGCGGAGAGCCAGAGCCGGAGGCCTCCGCTCTCGGTCCTCCAGGCGAGGTCGGCGCGGCCGTCCGCATCGAAGTCACCCGTGCCGAGGACGGCGTCGATCGCCTCGCCGGAATCATCCGGCTCGACGGTGCCTACGCGGTCGGTTCCATCCATCAGCCGGACGCTCACCTGTCCGCTGTTGGCGGAATGCAGCACCAGGTCTGCCCTCCCGTCGGCGTCGACGTCGTCGGCGGCGACGATGCGCCAGCCGTCGGCCGTCGCGGGGAGCGTGGCGGTCCGCAGCCGCGTGAGGCCACGCAGGAACCAGGCGTCGGCCTGCCCGGTCCCGGGGCGGTGCCAGACGAGGTCCGCGTGGCCGTCCCCGTCGAGGTCGGCCACGGCGGCGAGCGTCCACTCGCCGGGAGGAGCGGGGCCGGCGAGCTGCGCCGTTCCCAGCCGGAGTGCACCGTCCATCAGCCAGAGCTGGACTTCCCCCGTCGCCGTGTCGCGCCAGACGAGGTCGGAGCGGCCGTTCGCGTCGAGATCCTGCGCGACGCGCGGCACCGCCGCCGGATCGACGACGGTGAGGACGACGTCCACCGTGAGGCCGCTCGCGCGTGGGTCCGCCGGGATCAAATACAGCCGGCCGGAATGGGTGCCGCGGGCGAGGCCCGACGGATCGACGACGAGCGGGAGCGGCTCGGTGCCCGTGCCGATCGAGCCGGTCTCGGAGCGTGGCCGTAGCCAGTCGGCGTCGCTGACGAGCGAGAAGCCCGCGCCGGGTGCCGACCCTCCGATGGCGAGGGCGATCTCCTGTGGCGCCTCTCCGACGAGAGCGCGCACCGTCGCCCTGCCGGGCGAGAGCGTGAACTCTGGAACGGGTGGCAGCACCGTTAGGATGATCGGGATCAGGGCCGTCGCCGAGGCGTCCGAGGCGCGGACCATGACCGCGGAGAAATGGACGCCGGGGCCGAGACCCGAGGCATCCAGGTCGAGACGCAGGGCGACGTCCGCAACCGAGCTCGAACCGGACGCGGGCGTCACGCGGGCCCACGGCGTCAGTGTCGTGGCTTCGAAGTCGAGGGTGCCTCCGCCGGAATTGACGACCGCGAGAATCGCTGGGGAGATCTCGAAGCCTGGATTGGCCGTGGCGAAGACCGCTGCCGGCGAGAACGCAATCGAGGGCGGCGATGGAGTCGTCACGAAGCGAACGCGATGGGAGGGTTCGGAGGGGTCGCCAGCCTGGCCATCCGCCGCGAACGCGATGATCCTGACGACCGCCGTATCGAAACCCTCGTTGGTCACTTGGGCTTCCGGTGCGAACGCCGGCGCTCGTTCGAGCGCGTAGTCCTGCGGCCAGCGGGGCCATTCGGCATCCGGAGCGTTGGCGCGCGCCACGTAGACGGCATACGCCGCGACGGGGCCCGATGCAGGCTCCCAGGTGAAGCGCGCAGCCGTCCTCCCGACGACCTCGAGGGCCGACGCAGCCCCGGAGGGCAGGTCGATGGCGACGATGGCGAGGGCGGCCACGAGACCCCGCCCGGAACGCAGCGGTTTCATCCTCGATCACCGAGGCCGGCAGGATGCGGTCGGTACGCCGGCAATCAACAAAGATATCGAAATCGCGTCCGGCAGACCCGCCCCCTACGGGGCTGCCGGATCTCCGTCTCCCGCGAGGCAGCGATCGATCTGCGCGCTGATTTCGGCGCAGAAACGTGGGGTTGCGAATCGCTCGCTGTGCCGGCGGATCGCGGCGGCGTCGAACCGGCCCTCGGCGGCCTCGAAGCGCCGGACGGCGGCCTCTACGGCAGCAGGGGACTGCTCGTTGAAGAAGAGCCCCGTGGCGGCCGCCGCGTCTTCGTCTGCCAAGGGGACGACGGTCTCGCGGGCACCGCCGCGTCCGAAGGCGATCACGGGCCGGCCCGCGGCCTGGGCCTCCACGGCGACGATCCCGAAGTCCTCCTCCTGCGGATAGAGGAGTGCGCGGCCCCGGGCGTAGAGATCGGCGAGCTCCGCATCGCCGATGCGCCCGGTGAACTCGACGTTCGCGGGGGCGCCTGAAGCCAGGCTGCGACGCGACGGCCCGTCGCCGGCGACCACGAGGCGGCGGCCGAGGCGCCGGAACGCCTCGATCACGATGTCCTCGCGCTTGTAGGGGACGAAGCCGCCCACCAGCAGGTAGAAGTCCTCCGGCGGTTTTCCGTTCGGGACGATCCGTGCGACGTCGACGGGCGGATACACCAGCGCGGCGCGCCGCGCGTAGTGGCGCTCGATGCGCGCTGCCACCGTCTTCGAG
Source organism: uncultured delta proteobacterium (assembly GCA_963710635.1). GTDB lineage: Bacteria > Myxococcota_A > UBA9160 > UBA9160 > UBA9160 > MYXO. Next base: position 1,468,182 of record CAVQAY010000004.1, on the reverse strand, counting down.
ATCGCGACGAAGCGCGAGACGTGGGCAGGCCGGCTCGTCCGCACGTCGAAGCGGCGCAGCGAGCGCACGAGCGGCATGGCCAGCGTGCGGCGCAGTCCAAGGCCGAGATACGCGTCCGTCTGGTCCCAGACGTAGCGCATGGGTGTGAAGCAGTAGCAGAGGTGCCGGGTGCCGGGTGCGATCCGCACGCCCTTGGCGACGGCGTGGTGCGTCGAGAGTACGAGATCGAAGCCCTCGAGGCGGAACCGCTCGATGGCCCAAGGGAAGAGGGGGAGAAAGCGCCGGTAGTGGCGCGCCGCGCCGGGTATCGCCGAGAGGGGGCTGGCGTGGATCCGCAGGCGCTCGATCGCAGGAGAGGTCGACCCCGGAACGTGGATCAACGTGTAGAGATCTGCGCTGGGAAACCTCGCCGCGAGGACGTCGAGTACGCGCTCGCCGCCTCGCATGCCCGTCAGCCAGTCGTGGACGAGCGCGATCCGCACGCGCCGGGAACATAGGCGAAGCCGCGCGCAGAGGGTGTCCTACCGCGCCTCGCGGCTTCCGCCGAGGAGGACGTCGATGCCGAGCAGGCCGAGGGAGATCTTCCGCACGAGGCCGTTCTCGTCCACCTGCCAGACCGCGATGCTGCCGGTTCCTGGGTCGCGGATCACCACCTCGGCGCGCCCGTCGCCGTCGAGATCGGGCGAGCCGTCGATCTCGGCTCCGATGGGAGCGAGACCGAGCCAGCGGAAGGCGTCGAAGCCCCCGCGGCGGGGGAAGGAGAGCCAGAGCTGCCCGCTGCTCGGGGTGCGCCACAGCAAATCCGCTGCTCCATCCGCGTCGTAGTCGGCGGACGCAACGATCTCGCCGCCCGGGAGGGAAGAGGGAGTGGTACACGCTGCGGCCGCAGGGCCGAGGACGCCGCAGATGCGGACCTGCCAGGTAGCCGGGTCTTGCACGAGAAGGTCCGCGCGGCCGTCGCCGTCGTGATCTCCCCCGAGCAGGACCCGTGAGTCCGGAGAGGTCTGCGCGACCGGAACGCACAGCCCGAAGGAGACGCTGGTCAGGAAGCAGCCGGTGACGGCGCCGGTGTGCGGCTCCCGCAGCAGCACCTCCGCGCGCCCGTCTCCCGTGACGTCGGCGGCGCCCAGCAGTTCGCGCTCGCCCGCCGCGGTGAAGGGGAATCCGCACGCGCCGGGAGAAATGCCGTCCATCTGGCACACGAGCGCGAGGCCGGTCGAGCGCGACCGCCACAGGAGATCGCTCCGTCCGTCTCCGTCGTAGTCGCCGGTCACGGAGAGCTGCCAATCCGACGGATGGCCGCTCGGAACGGTTCCTCCGGTGAGCTGGGGGCCGAGGACGTTGCCGAGCGCCGAGAGCTGCCCCGTCGGCCGGTTCCACAGGAAGAGCTCGGACCGGCCGTCGCCATCGAGATCTCCCGGCGGGAGCGGCTCCGGGGGGGGCGGTGGGGATGCGGTGAATCGCAGGGGCACGGAACTCGGAGACACCGGGCCTTGGCGGCCTCCCGCGTCGTAGGCCGCAACCCAGACGACCAGCGTGTCGCCGAGGACGCCCGCGACGGTCACCCGGGTGCCCGTCACCTTCCGCTCCGGTGCGGCGGGTACGGATCCGTTGCGGGACACGAAGACCGAGTAGCCGGCGACCGGGCCGGTTGCCGGGGTCCACGCGAGGGTGGCGCTGGTCACGCCAACGAGATCCAGCGCGGTGGCCGGTTCTGCCGCCAAGACCGCCAGGACAACGATCTTGGGCATCGCGAGGCCGGCCATCCGCCCGGCAGCGCGTCTCCACATGCTGCTACGCCGTGTCCTTTCCGCCCCTTGGGCGCGCCACGCGTAGCACACTCTTCGCCACAAGAGTGTGTGGATTCTGGGATCTTTGTGGAAAAAGAACCGCGGGCTGCTGGGAATGCCCTCCGGCGACCGCGCGTCAGGCGGCTTCCGGCACCGGCTCCAGGGCCTCGGACAGTACCTGCTCGACGGAGTCGACGAGCTGGATCCTGATCTTCTCGCGTACGTCCGCGGGAATGTCCACCAGGTCCTTCTCGTTCCTCCGCGGCAGGATCACGGTCTCGATTCCGGCGCGCGCGGCGCCGAGCACCTTGTCCTTGATGCCGCCGACGGGCAGCACCTTTCCGCGCAGCGAGATCTCGCCGGTCATGGCGAGATGGCTCCTGGCCTTGCGGCGGGAGAGGACCGAGACGAGGGCGGTCGCCAAGGCGATCCCTGCGGACGGGCCGTCCTTGGGGACGGCGCCCGCGGGAACGTGGAGATGGATCTCGCCGCCGCGCAGGATCGGCGAGTCGATTCCGAGCGCGTCAGCGTTCGCGCGTACCCAGGACAAGGCGGCCTCCGCCGACTCGCGCATCACGTCGCCGAGCTGCCCCGTGAGCCGGAGCCGTACGCCCTCTCCGCCGGGGATCGCAGTGGCTTCGATGAAGAGGATGTCCCCGCCGTGGCCCGTTCGCGCCAGTCCGACGGCGACGCCAGGCACCTGGGTCCGCTCGGCCGTCTCGGGAAGGTGCGGCGGCGCCCCGAGCGACTTCGCGACGAACGCTGGCGTCGGCAACGATGCGCGCGTCCGGACCCTGCTCCGCGAGCTGGCGCGCCGCCTTGCGCACGAGGGTCGCGATCAGCCGGTCGAGGCTGCGGACACCCGCCTCCCGGGTGTACTCGTGAACGATCCTGGCCAGCGAGGCCTCGGACAGCTCGAATCGCTCCCCGTGGATCCCGTGATCGATGAGCTGCTTCGGAAGCAGGTGCTGCCGCGCGATGATCAGCTTGTCCCGCTCGGTGTACCCCGGCAGCTCGATCACCTCCATCCGGTCGAGCAGCGCAGGAGGGATCGTCGCCAGCGTATTGGCCGTCGCGATGAAGAGCACCCGCGACAGGTCGAAGGGAACCTCCAGGTAATGATCGCTGAACGCGTGGTTCTGCTCGGGATCGAGCACCTCGAGGAGAGCCGACGACGGATCACCCCGGAAGTCCGACCCGAGCTTGTCGACCTCGTCGAGCAGGAACACCGGATTCGCCGAGCCCGCGCGCCGCAGGCTCTGGAGGATGCGGCCGGGCATGGCGCCGACGTAGGTTCTCCGGTGCCCTCGGATCTCGGCCTCGTCCCGGACGCCGCCGAGGGACGCCCGGGCGAACTTGCGGTTCATGGCACGCGCGATGGAGCGGCCGAGGGATGTCTTGCCGACTCCCGGCGGCCCCACGAAACAGAGGATCGGGCCCTTCGCATCCGGGGCGAGCTTGCGGACGGCAAGGAACTCGAGGATGCGGTTCTTGACCTTCTCGAGTCCATGGTGGTCCGCATCGAGTACGGCGCGGGCGGCGGCGACGTCGAGGTGGTCTTCGGTCGCCTTCGTCCACGGCAGGTCCGCAAGCCATTCGAGGTACGTGCGAATCAGATGCCGGTCGGGCGCGTGGGGCGGGAGCGCAGACAGACGCTTCAGCTCCCGGTCGGCCTGGGCCCTGGCAACCTCCGGCAGCTCGGCCGCCTCGATGCGGTCCCTCAGCTCGTCGACCTCGCGGTGGCCGGTGTCGTTCTCGCCGAGCTCCCGCTCGATGTCGCGCAGCCGCCGGCGCAGCAGCCGCTCGCGCCGCTTCGGATCCGACTCGTCGCCCTCGCTCTCGCTGCGCAGCGACTGCTGCTTCTCGGCGATGGTGGCCTCGCGCTCGAGGTGGCTCGCCAGCCGCTCGAGCCGCGGCAGCGGGTCTGGCTCGCTGAGGATCGTGATCTTCTCCGCCGGCGAGAGCGGGAGCGTCGAAGCCACCAGGTCCGCCAGCAGGCCGGGCGTCGGAATGCTCGCGACGAAGCCCTTCCAGTCTTCGGGCAGGTCCTCCCGGAGCTCGATCACGCGCTGGGCCAAGCTGACGACCTGCTTCCATCGGGCGTCGCGCTCGGCAGACGGGGAATCGATCTCGGGCAGCGGCTCGATCGGAACCAGCAGGGCGGGCTGGATGGCGGTCGGCGCTCCCATCCGCGTCCGCGAGATGCCCACGACGATCGCCTGCCGGCCTTCGCGGCGGGCGTCGATCAGCCGCACGACCCGCACGATGCAGGCGACGGGGTGGAGGTCCTCGAGGGTCGGCTCGTCGAGGGCGGGATCGCGCTGGGTCGCGACCACCAGGAAGCCGCCTTCGCCGGCCGCTTCGAGCGCCGCCAGCGAGCGGGCGCGCCCGACGGCCAGCGGCGCGGTGACACCCGGGAAGACCACGGCGTCCCGTACGGGCAGCACCGGCAACACCAAGGGGACGTCGACGGTCTCCTCGCCAAGGGTCAGCCGGGTACTGGGAAGGGGGTCGTGCGGCGCCACCGGATCCTCCGGCACCATGGATAAGCCCCGGGGGCGGCGGGTCAAGCGGGGAGGCGCCGGCAGCGCAGTGGCAACTTCGCCGCATTCCAGGCAGCCGCCGCCGTGGGCTCGGGGTATGCTGCCGCCCCGCGAAGCCCGGGCCTGGCCGGAGCCTCTGCTCCCACGGAGACGACCCCGACGATGACCTTCCCGATCGACCTCGGCGCCTTCCATCCCCTCGCGCTCGATCCCGCGCAGCCCTCGCTGTCGAAGGCGCAGCGGCAGCAGCTCGAGGACAACGTCCGGCTGTGCCGGGACGCGATCGTCTTCTTCACCGCCACCGCAGCGGCCAAGGGCCTCGGTGGCCACACGGGCGGGGCCTACGACATCGTCCCCGAGGTGCTGATCGCCGACGGCTTCATGCGCGGCACCGGCCGCGTCCTGCCGCACTACTTCGACGAGGCGGGCCACCGCGTCGCCATCCAGTATCTGATGGCGGCTCTCCACGGTGCGCTGCCGGCCCAGCAGCTCGCCCACTATCGCGAGGCGCACTCGCGGCTTCCGGGACATCCCGAGCGCGGCCTCACCCCGGGCGTCACGTTCTCGTCGGGGCGGCTCGGTCACCTGTGGCCGTACGTCAATGGCGTCGCGTTTGCTCATCCGGGCCAGGCCGTCTTCTGCTTCGGCTCCGACGGCGCGCAGCAGGAAGGCGACGACGCCGAAGCGGCGCGGATGGCGGTTGCGCACCGGCTCGACGTGAAGCTGGTGATCGACGACAACGACGTCACGATCGCCGGGCATCCGAGCGAGTACATGCCCGGTTTCCACGTCGCGCAGACGCTCGCGGGTCACGGCCTCCCGGTGAGCGTCGGCGACGGAGAGGACCTTGGCGATCTCCATTCCCGCATGGCGGCTGCCCTGAACACCCCGGGTCCCGCCGCGGTGGTGAACCGGCGGAAGATGGCCGTCGGAATCGAAGGCCTCGAGGGGTCGCCCCAGGGCCACGACGTGATCTCCGTGGATCTCGCGGTCGCGTACCTCGAGAAGCGAGGCCAGAAGGCAGCCGCCGAGGCGCTGAAGGCGATTCCGAAGCCGAAGCACACGGCGACCCACCGCGGAACCTCCGACGAGCTGGCGTCGAACCGCAACCTGTTCGGACAGGTGCTGGTCGACATCCTCGGCCGCATGACGGCCAGCGAGCGCAAGGCGAAGGTGCTCGTCCTCGACAGCGATCTCGAGGGCTCGTGCGGCCTCGTACACATCCGCAAGGCCTTCCCGGAGATCTACGTACGCTCGGGCATCATGGAGCGCGCGAACCTCAGCGCCGCCGCCGGATTCGGGATGGACCCGGGACGCCAGGGCATCGTTGGCACCTTCTCGGCCTTCCTCGAGATGTGCGTCTCCGAGATCACCATGGCGCGCCTCAATCACGCGAACGTACTGGCGCACTTCTCCCATGCCGGCGTCGACGACATGGCCGACAACACCTGCCACTTCGGCCTCAACAACTTCTTCGCCGACAACGGCCTCGAGGAGGAGAACCGTACCCGTCTCTACTTCCCGGCCGACGGCAACCAGATGCGCGCCGTTCTCGAGCGGGTCTTCGACGAGCCGGGCCTGCGCTTCGTGTTCTCGAACCGCTCGTCGGTGCCGACGGTGCTCGCGGCCGACGGCAGCGAGCGCTTCGGTGGTGGCTACCACTTCGAGCCCGGCCGCGACGACTTCATTCGCGAGGGAACCGCCGGCTACGTCGTGAGCTTCGGCGAGACCCTGTACCGGGCGCTCGATGCGGTCGAGCGCTTGCGCGAGCGTGGCCTCGACGTGGGCCTGGTCAACAAGGCGACCCTCAACGTCGTCGACGAGGACGCGATCCGGAAGGTCGGCCGAACGGGATTCGTCCTCGTTGCCGAAGGGCTCGGACGCACCACAGGGCTCGGAATCCGCTACGGCACCTGGCTACTCGCGCGGGGCCTCTCGCCCCGGTATGCCCACATCGGCACGCACCGCGAGGGGTGCGGTGGTCTCTGGGAGCAGATGGCCCACCAGGGCCTCGACTCCGACGGGATCCTCGCGAGCGTCGAGGCGCTGGCGGAGCGGCCGTAGCGAACGCAGGCGGACGGGACCGGGCGCCCCTCACGAGGGCAGATCGGCGAGCGCCGGTGGCGAGAGGCGATCGTCCCAGATCATCGCCAGCGCGGTCTCGATCACCCGGCGCTGGGCCCCGGGGTCGCCCGGCGCGGCCAGTGGGAAGCCGTGGCGGAACGGGACGACGAGGGATCGAGGCGGGCGGACCGCCTCGGCGGCCTCGCGTAGGAGTTGGATGCAGACGGTCGGAACGCCCCGTCTCTCGAGCGCTGCGGCGATCAGACCGATCGTCTGGTTGCAGATGGGTCAGACGGGAACGAGGAGCGCCGCCTCGACGCCGTCCTCCGTGAAGATCTCGGCCGCTCGCGGCGCAGTCTCCCGGAGGAGCCGGCCCGGCGCGGTGATCGAGCCCATGAACGAGAGCGCGCGCCGTCCGAGGGACCCGACGATTCCCTCTCGCTCCATCTCCCGCAAGCGGTCGAGCGGAAAGACGAGATTCTTGTCGACGACCATCCCCGACCGATCGAACGACTCGCTCCGGTGCGTCTCGCGGAGGGTCTGCGGGTCGGCGCCGATCGGAATCTCGCGAAGGCTCCAGTCGCCGCCCGCGACCGCGTCGTCGAACGGCGGCTGGTGGGGCGCGACCAACCCCGCGCTCGAGATCAGCCCCACGCGCGTCGCCGAGAGGGGCTTGCGCGGAAGCGCCCACGGAACCGGATCGATTCGTCGCCACCGGTAGAGGCGAAGCATCGCCTGGACGCCGAGCGTGAACTCACGCGTGCTTCCCATCGCAGGCGGTTGCCTCGCATCGAAAACGATCGTCGTGGAGTGGTGCCCGGGACTGGACTCGAACCAGCACGGCCTTGCGACCGCCAGACCCTGAATCTGGTGCGTCTACCAATTCCGCCACCCGGGCGACCGCGCGGGAGGGTACGGCCGCGTCCCGGCCACGTCAACGAGCGTCGTTTCGCGTACCCTCCGTGGTCGAGTGGCCCGGCAACGCACACCGAAGCGGCGCGAGCCGAAACAGCCGGCGCGGCGCGATCGGCCGGGCAGAACGTCGCGAGACGAGATCGTCGGGTTGCTGCGGATCGGCAAGGGCCGTGCTGCGGCGAAGGTGACACCGTTTCGTGACGACCAGCGGCGCAGCTTCGCCGTTCCCCGCACGGCCCTGCGGGACGCACGGGATGGAGACTGGGTGCGGATCGCTCCCGGGGCTGGCCGCGGCGGGGTGCGAAGCGCCCGCGTGCTCGAGGACCTCGGCCCGCCCGGGACGCCGGAGGCCGACTTCCGGGTGGTGGTGGCCCGGCACCGCCTCCCGGTCGACTTTCCGCCCGAGGTCGTGGCGCGAAATCGGTGCGGAGCCGGGCCTGCCGGCGCTGCGCGACGGACCGGTGCGCGAGGACCTGCGGGCGCTTCCGTTCATCACCATCGATCCGGTGAACGCCCGCGATCACGACGACGCGGTGTGTGTCGACGAGCGTCCGCGGGGCGGAGCGCGGCTATGGGTCGCGATCGCAGACGTCGCAGCGTTCGTTCCCGAGGGATCCGCGCTCGACCGCGAGGCACTTCGGCGGAGCAACAGCGTCTACTTCCCCGACCGTGCGATTCCGATGCTGCCTCCGGCGCTCTCGGGCGACCTGTGCTCGCTTCGTCCGGGGGAGGACCGCGGCGTACTCGTCGCCGCGCTCGACGTCTCTGCCGCCGGCGACGTGACGGGTCGCCGGTTCTGTCGCGGGGTCATCCGCAGCCGGGCGAAGCTCTCCTACGACGGGGCCGCGCGCGTGATGGATCCGGACGCGCACGTACAGCCGGGCGCCGAGCATCCCACAGACCCCGAAGTGATCGAGCAGCTCGGACGCCTCGCGCGGGTGGCACGGGCGCTGAAGGCGCGCCGCTTCGCCGAGGGATCGATCGACTTCGATCTTCCGACCGCCGAGATCGTCCTCGGTGACGACGGGCACCCGGTCGATGTGGTCGAGTCGCCGCGGACGCTGGCGCACCGCGCGATCGAGGAGGCGATGCTCGCCGCCAACCGCGCGGTGGCCGAGGTGCTGCTCGCGGCGCGCGTCCCGCTTCTACACCGCGTCCACGAGGCTCCGCCGCCGGGCGACCTCGCGGCGCTCGAAGATCTCCTCCGGGCCTTCGGGCTGCTCGCAGCCGGGCCGCACGGCGGCCTCGACGCGCGGTCGATCGCGCGGGCGGTGGCGCGTGCCGCCGGCAGGCCCGAGGAGCGGCTCGTGAACCTCATGACGCTCCGCTCGATGCAGCAGGCACGCTACTCCGAGGCGCCGCGCGGCCACTTCGCGCTGGCGTTCACGCACTACACCCACTTCACGTCGCCGATCCGACGCTACTGCGACCTGGTGGTGCACCGTGCGCTTCTCGACCACCTGGACGGAAGCGCCGAAGCCAGGGCGCGGGCCCTCGTGAGGGGCGAGGGGCTGGCGCAGGTCGCGGCCCGGATCTCCGCTCGCGAGCGGCTGTCGGTGGAGGCCGAGCGCGACATGATCGCAATCAAGAAGTGCGTCTTCATCGCGCGGCACCTGGGTGAGGAATTCGACGGAACGATCGGGAGCGTCGCGCCCCACGGCCTGTACGTGACCCTCGCGCCGTTCTTCGTCGAGGGTCTCGTCCACGTGGCGAGACTTCCGCGAAGCGCCCGCTTCGATGAGCGCGGGCACGCCTTCGTCCTGCCCCGCGGAGCCGGCCGCTTCGGCCTCGGCGACGCGGTCCGGGTCCGGGTCGAGAGCATCGATCCCGCGCGCGGGTGGATCTCGCTGGCGCTGGCGGAGGACGGCGCAGCGACGCGCCGCCGCACCGTCCGGAGGCGCCGCTACGAAAGGGCGTGATCGAGCGCCTCGATCTCGGCAGCGAGGCGCTCCCACTCCCGGTAGAGCGCGTCCACCGCGATCTGGGCAGCAGCTCTCTCGGCCTCGAGCGCCCGGACGCGGTCTCCGTCCTTGTAGAGCGCCGGGTCGGCCAGCCTCGAGCCGGACTCCTCGAGGCTCCGTTCCCCCTCGGCGATCTGCGCCTCGAGCTTCTCGAGCTGCTTCGCCTTCTTCTCGAGGGCACGCCGTCGTTCCCGGTCCTGGGTACGCGCCGCCTGGCGCTCGGCCCTGCTCTCGGCGGGAGGTTCCCCGTCTGCGGGCGGACGCCCGTCTTGCAGATGCGGCGCTCCGTGGCCCGCGACGGCCCCGGGGCCAGCCGTCGCCGCATCCGCCGCCCGGAGGTAGGCGTCGTAGTTTCCCGGGAACTCCCGCAGGCGCCCGGCGCGCACCTCGACGACCCGGGTTGCGATCGCGTTCAGGAACGTGCGGTCGTGGGAGATCACGACGAACGTCCCCTCGTATCCCCGCAGCGCCTCCTCGAGCACCTCGCAGGCCTCGACGTCGAGATGGTTCGTCGGCTCGTCGAGGACGAGGAAGTTCGCGGGCCGGAGCAGCATCTTCGCGAGCGCGAGCCGCGCCTTCTCGCCGCCGGAGAGGATGCCGACCTTCTTCTCCACGTCGTCGCCGCTGAACAGGAAGGCTCCCAGATGCCCCCGGAGCCGGGGAACGTCGTCGGTGAGGGCCACGCTCTCCAGCTCCGCGAGAACGCTGCGAGCGGGCTCCATCGCTTCGAGCTGGTGCTGGGCGAAGAACGCGATCCGGACGTTGTGTCCGAGGCGCCGCTCGCCGTCGTCGAAGGGCAGGGCGCCCGCCACGATGCGAAGAAGCGTCGACTTGCCGGCGCCGTTGGGCCCCACCAGGGCGAGCCGGTCGCCGCGACGCAGCGTGAGGTTCGCGCCCTCGTACACCCGGGTCTCTCCATAGCGCTTGTGGATCCCCTCGAGGGCGATCACGACGTCGCCGGCGCGGTCGGGAGCGGGGATCCTCAGCCGCATCTTCCGCCGGCCTTCGGGAGCGATCTCCACCCGCTCGACCTTCTCGAGGGCCTTGATGCGGCTCTGGACCTGACGCGCCTTGGTCGCCTTCGACCGGAAGCGTTCGATGAAGCGCTCGACCTGCGCGATCTCCCGATCCTGGCTCTGCTTGCGTGCGAGGAGCTGCTCTCGGCGCCGGGCGCGCTCGTCGAGATAACGCTCGTAGTCGAGCTCGTAGAGCGTGAAGCGTCCGTGCTCGAGCTCCGCTACCCGGCGCACGTGCCGGCGCAGGAAGGTCCGGTCGTGGGAGATCACGACCGCGGCGCCGGGGAAGCTCTCGAGGGTCTCCTCGAACCACTGGATCGACGGCAGGTCGAGATGGTTCGTCGGCTCGTCGAGCAGCAGGACGTCGGGCTCCGAGAGCAACAGCTTCGCCAGCTCGACGCGCATCAGCCAGCCGCCACTGAACGAGCTCAGCGGCCGGCCGCGGTCGGGCGGGTCGAAGCCGAGGCCCGCGAGGACCCGTTCGACCCGGGCCTCGCGGGCGAACCCGCCGGCGTGGTCGAAGGCGGCCCGGGCCCGGTCGTAGCGCTCGGCCAAGGCGGCGGGAATCGGCTCGCCGCGGACTCCGAGGTCGGCGATCTCGGCCTCGGTCGCGGCAATGGTCGCGTCGAGCTCGGCCAAGCGGCTCAGCACCGATGCGACCTCTTCGCGAACCGGCCGCGTGAGACGAGGGTCGATCTCCTGCCGCAGCATCCCGACGCGGATCCCTCGGGCGACGCTGACGCGCCCCGCGTCGGGAGGCTCGTCTCCGGCCGCGATTCGCAGGAGGGAGGTCTTCCCCGCGCCGTTGGGTCCGACCAGGCCGATCCGGTCTCCCGGGCGGACGTCGAGGGATACGCCCTCGAACAGCGTCCGGTCGCCGATGTGCCGGGCGATGCCGTCGAGCCGGAGCCACATGGCGGCAGACGGTAGCGGCTCCGGACCCCGGGGAACGGCTCGCGCGCTCTCAACTTGCCGCCGTCTCTTGCCGATGACTGAGGGGGTACGGGGAGGAAGGCCATGACCCCTCGGCAGTTCCTCGAGATGGGAGAGCGGGGCATCCACCTGCTCTTCGAGATCCCCATGATCGAGGACGCGTTCGGACAGGACGCTCCGACCCTGCGGCGCATCCTCACGACGCGGCTCTCGGAGGTCCACTCGGCGGTCGAGAGGCTCCTCGCGCTCGACTCTCCAGAAGTCGGGCGCAGCTTCGTCGCTGCGCTGCCCCGCGACATCCGCCACGTGCTGGTCCTGCTCTACTTCGAACTGCTCGACGATCGCATCCGCAGCCACTACACCCGGCACTAGGAGACGGCGACCACCGGCCTCAGGGCGTCGCGAAGATTCCCGGGCGCGGTGGGCTGCCGAGCGTGAAGATCGCCGCGCCCAGGGCGAACAGGGCGCCCCGGCTTCCGGAGTCGCCGGCGAAGGCGAGGGCGGCGCCGAAGATGCCGAGGGACGCGCAGAGTCCGTAGGTCACGAGCAGGGCAACGCGCCGCGAGCGGGGACTCCGGGAACGGAGTGCGACCTGGCGCGCAGCCATGATGCCCATGGCCAAGGCCAGCGCCGTGGGCAGGACGACGGCGTCGACGGACTGCGAGAGCTCGCTCGCGTCCTGGGATCGCTGCCACGAGAGGAGCGCGCAGACTCCGAGGAGAAGGATCGTCGCGCGGTGCGTGCGGACGAGCGAAGCGCCGGGCTCGGTCGGGGTCGTCCCTGCCATCGGCGCGAGCCTACCGCGCCCCGTCCGGGGAGGCCCGGGTGACCTGCTACCGTCCGCGCCGACCATGCGCGTCTCGAGTCGCGTCCGGTACGCCATCAGCGGCATCTTCGACCTCGCGTACAACGGCCACGGAGATCCCGTCCAGGTGCGGGTGATCGGCGAGCGGCAGCGGATCCCCGTCCGCTATCTGGAGCAGATCTTCCGGCAGCTCCGGCGCGCGGGTCTCGTCGAGGCCCGGCGCGGGCCCGGCGGCGGCTACCGGCTCGCGCGCCCTGCGGCCGAGATCACCCTGCGCCACGTGGTCGAGGCGGTCGAGGGGTCGATCTCGGCGGGCCGGTCCGGCGGGCCGAGGCGCCCTTCCGCCGCGTCGCCGCACCAGCCTTCGTTCCTCTGGGCCTCGCTGTCCGAGCGACTCGGGCAGGCGCTCGCGGGGGTGACCCTGGAGTCGCTCTGCCGCGACGCAGCGCGCGCAGCGGTGCGCCGCGCGGGCGAGGACACGCGGATGTACTTCATCTGAACCCAGCGTGTGTCGGACCGACGGAGGCCTCCGGGAAGGGGGCCGGGGCAATCCCGGCTGCTACGCTCGCTGCGCCTTGGAGGACGCCCTTCCGGATGCGAGCCGTGTGGAGGTCGATCCGGCCCTCGAGCCGGTCGGGATCCCGTGTCTCGTGCTGCACGCCATCGAGCAGGAAGCGCGAAACGCGTATCCGGAGGAATGCTGCGGACTGCTGAGCGGCGACGAGCGGGTCCGTTTCCGGAACCTGCACCCGTGCCACAACGAGATGACCGCGCTGCATCAGGCTGCGCCCGCGACGTACCCGTACGATGGGAGATCTGCATTCCACATCAATCCCCTCGAGTACGCCCGGATCGAGAAGGAGGTGATCGCCCACGGAGAGCGCATCACCGCGGTGTACCACAGCCATGTCGGCGCGCGCGCCTACTTCTCCGTGGTCGACATCGACTTCGCGTCCCGGGCCGACTTTCCGTTCCCGGATGCGGACCACATCGTCGTGGCCGTCGTCGACGGCGTCGTGCGCAGGGAAGAGCGCGCGGTCTTCCTGCGAAGCGGGGAGAACGGAGGGTTCCGAGGGCATCCGCTGCGGGAGCTTCCGGCGTGACGAGAGCGGCGCGCTTCCTCGTGGCAGCCCTCGCACTGCTCGCCTGCGCGTGCGGGGGGCGAAAGCCCGTCGTCGAGTTCGACGAGCTTCCCGAGCAGCCGATCGCCTTCGTCTTCCTCGACCCGCAGAAGGCCCGTGACCTGGCGGAGCGCCTCCAGAAGAACAAGCAGGATCAGGCGCAGGCGCGTACGCCGGGAGTGGCGCGCCTCGACGACGTTGCCAAGGTCCTGCGTCTGGGTGACCAGTTCGCCGCGAGCGATCTGCTGGGCCGCCCGAGCCTCCTGCATCCGCGAACGGGCGAGGTCGAGCCGCTGGAGGCGTTGCCGAGGGGGGCGCGCCCCCTCGAATGGTCCGCCGACCGCTTGCAACTCCTGTTCGCGGCTCCCCGGTTCGACGTCTTCCAGGTCTCGCGGGTCAACGTGGCGACCGGCGAGGTCAGGACCCTCACCCAGGGCGAGGAGGACCATCCGAGCGCGAGCCTCGCCCCCGATGGGACCCTTGCCTTCTCGCAGCTGCTGCTGACCACTGCCGAGCGCGCCGGCTCGTCGCGGATCCTCGTCCGCAGCCCGGGGGGCGGAGAGCCCCGGCCGGTGTCGGCAGGGCCGGGGGACGCCTCGCCCGTCTGGTCGCGCGACGGTGCTGCGCTCCTCTATCAGACCGAGCTCCCGGACGGCAACCTCGGGATCGCTCTCCTCGAGTCCCTGGACGGCAGCCCTCGGATCGTCGCGCGCGGGCGTGACCCGGTCGTCTCTCCGGACGGCCAATGGGTGGTCTACAGCCAACGGTTGCCGGTGGGGTACCGCCTCTGGCGTATGCGGATCGATGGCACCGGGAAGCTCGCCCTCGGGGCGGCATCGAACGACGTCGGGGATGAGCTCGATCCGACCGTCTCTCCCGACGGCCGATACGTGGCGTACGTGGCGGACGCCGCAGGGCGGCGTACGCTGCGCGTCCGCCGATTCGACGGCGGGGGAGACCGCGAGCTCCTGGACTCGGGAGACGGGCTCCTGCCCGCGTGGTGACGAGCAGCGGAGGAGGAGCCGAGGTGACGAAAGCGGACCCGACGATGCGGAAGGACCTGGTGCCCGTCCATGGCGGCCTCGCCGAGCCCGTGGACCGGCGGGTTTCGCTCAAGGATCGCAAACGCTTCCTGGCGGAGGCCGAGAGACTGCCTGCGGTACGCGTCACGCGCGCCGACCTGTCGACGGTCCACCGCTTTGCCGACGGAGGCCTCTCCCCGCTGGAAGGGCCCATGAGCGCGGAGGCCTGGCACCGCGTGCTCGACGAGGAGGTGGTCCTCCACGGCGGCCGGCGATGGGCCTGGACGATCCCGCTCTCGCTTCCCATCGACGCCGCGGAGGTGCGTGCGCTTGCGCCGGGTGGCGCCGCTGCGCTTCGCGACGACGCGGGAGAGATCGTCGGCGTCGTGGACGGCCTCGAGGTCTTCCCGTGGGACAAGCACAAGTACGTGAAGCAGGTCTACGGGACCGATCGGTTCGATCATCCCGGTGGCCGCGCCGTCGAGTCGGACCCGCGGGCGCTGCTGCTCGGTGGGCGGCTGCGGGCGCTTCCCCAGCCGCCCCACCCGGAGTACGGCCAGTACATGCTGTCGCCGCGCCTGACGCGCGCCCTCATCCGCGACCGCGGCTGGGAACGAGCGCTCGCGTTCCAGACCCGGAACCCTCTCCACCGCGCCCACGAGTACGCGCTGGTTGCCGGGGCCGAGCGCCTGACCCGTCAGGGCTTCCTGACGGGGGTCGTGCTGAACCCGCTGGTGGGCGAGGTGAAGGGCGACGACGTGCCGGCCGTGATCCGGATGCGGGCGTACCGCAGGCTCCACGACGAGCGACTCCTCGGAAAGGGAGACGCGGACGCCGAGCTGTGGAGCAGCGTCGGCTACGAGATCGCAGACGTCTTCGAGCTGATTGGCCTCGACATCAAGATGTTCTACGGCGGTCCCAAGGAAGCCGTCATGCACGGCGTCTACCGCCAGAACTACGGGTTCAGCGATCTCGTCATCGGCCGCAAGCACGCCGACGCTCCGTTCGAGGACGGCAAGCCGATCTGGGGCGACTTCGACGCCCAGGCCATCTTCGACGAGCTGCGGGGAGATCTGCAGGTCACCCCGTGCAAGATCGGGTTTGCCGCCTATTACGAGTCGATGGGGCGGGTCGATCTCACGGACGACCACCCCGGAGAGACTCCCCTCACCGTGAGCGGGACGAAGGTCCGCGAGCAGCTCGTCAAGGGAGAAACCCCCGACCCGCGGATCCTGCGTCCCGAGATCGCCGAGATCCTGATCGCGTCGTATCGGGCGGTGAGCCGATAGGTTCCGGCCGTCGGGCTTCCCGCACCGGAGGGTGACATGCGGGTTGGAGTGCCGCGCGAGAGCCGCGATCAGGAATACCGGGTCGGAATGGTCCCGGACGGGGTCCGCAGCCTGGTTGCGAAGGGCCACGAGGTGATCGTCGAGCGCGGAGCGGGCGCAGGCAGCGGCTTCGACGACGGTGACTATTCCCGCGCGGGGGCGCGGCTCGTGACGACCGCCGACGCCTGGTCGGAGCCGGACCTCGTGGTCAAGGTGAAGGACCCGTCGCTCGACGAGGTGGCCCGCTTGCGCCCCGGGCAGACCCTCTTCGCCTACCTCCACCTGGCAGCGGCCCGTGCGCTGGCCGAGCGACTTCTCGGCGCGGGCGTCATCGCCATCGCGTACGAGACGATCCAGCACGCAGACGGGACATTCCCGGTGCTGGCGCCGATGAGCGAGGTGGCCGGCCGGCTTGCGACGCAGATCGGTGTCAATCTCCTCCAGCGGGACCGGGGAGGGAAGGGCCTCCTCCTGGGCGGAGTCCCCGGCGTACTGCGGGGCCGGGTCGCGGTGATTGGCGCGGGAATCGTCGGGATCAATGCCGCCCGGGTGGCCCACGCCCTCGGCGCAGAGGTCGACGTGCTCGACGTCGACCTCCGGCGGCTCACGTATCTCTACGACATCTTCGGCGGGGACATCAACACGCTCTTCTCGAACCAGACGAACCTCGAGCGCTCGGTGAGGGAGGCCGATCTGCTGGTCGGAGCGGTCTACCTGCGCGGGCGCCGTGCGCCGAAGCTGGTGACGCGCGAGATGGTCCGGACCATGGGGGAGGGCTCGGTGGTGGTGGACGTGGCGGTCGACCAGGGCGGCTGCATCGAGACGATCCGGGCGACGAGCCACTCGAGCCCGACCTACGTCGAGGAAGGCGTCATCCATTACGGCGTCACGAACATGCCGGGCGCCGTCCCGCGCACCTCGACCTCCGCGCTCACCAACGTGACGTTCCCGTTCGTCGAGCGTTTGGCCGACGCCGGGATCGAAGCGTCGACCCGGAGCGATTCCGCCCTCGGTCTCGGCGTGAGCGTGTGGAAGGGCGCCCTCACGTGCGAGGGCGCCGCGGATTCGCTGGGCCTTCCCTGGACGCCGCTCTCGAGCGTCGTTCCTGCGTGATCCGTCGCTTCGGCGGCTACTGCGGCGCGCCGAGATCCAGGACCCAGGTGTCGTGCTGCGTGTTCGGAGTGCCGGCGACGCCGGCACCGGCATGCTGGAATCCTGGCTCGAGGAGCGTGGCGCAGGTCAGGCCATCGGCCATCCAGGCGGCGACGACGGCGCCCGGGTCGGTGAGCGCGCCCGCTACCGCTTCTCCGACATAGACGAATGCGTAGCCGGCAGCGGCGATCCGTGCCTCGGGAAGCGAGCCGTCGGACCCGATCCGCGACGCCTGGCCTTGGCGTGCCAGGTCGCGTGCGTGGAGCCTCGCCGAGCATCGCAGCGACGCAGTCATCGCGAGAGCGGCGACGGGCGGGAACGTCCCTTCCTGTCCGCACACGGCGCCGGAGGCACGCTGCTCGTTGACGAGCCGGAGCAGCTCGGTCTCGAAGGCGGCGGCCGCGAGATCGGTCTCGGCTGCCGGCCTGCAGTGCTCCGTGTCGGGCACTTGGTTCTGTGCCTGCGCCACGCTCCAGCGGCCCGCGACGGGCCTCGGGCGCTCGCCTTTGCCGACGCTGGGGGCGAAGTGACCGTCGGTCTCGCCGTCGGCGAAGTCGTGCAGCAGGGCGAAACGGCGAGCCTTCGCGTCGAACAGAGCCAGCTCGTCCCTCCCGTCGCCGTCGAGGTCGATCGCCACCGGAAAGAGCCGCGACGAGGGTTCGTTCGACGGGAGGACGACCTCGCGATCGCCCGTCGCCTTCGACCGGAGCAGGTGGATCGTTCTCCTTCGGGGATCGAGGAGGCCGAGCTCGTCGCGTCCGTCTCCGTCCCAGTCCCCGGCGAAGGGCCGCATCTCGCAGGACCGGCGCTCGGAGAGCTGGAGCGTGCGGACGACGCGTCCGCCCCCGGGCCCGAGGAGGGAGAAGCGGCGGGCGAAGCGATCGTAGAGCGCGAGATCGTCGCGTCCGTCGCCATCCCAGTCTCCGACGACGGGTGAGAGCCACGGCCGCCAGCTGTTCGCGGGAACGCGAATGTCCACCGCACCGTCCGCGCGATCCGCGAGCAGGCCGAAGACGCGCCGATGTGGATCGTAGAACCCGAGGTCGGTGACGCCGTTGCCGTCCCAATCTCCCGAGATGGGCAGGATGTGGCGGGCGCCGTTCCATTCGAGGGCGAGCGCCTCGTCAGGGCTCCCGTCGGCGAGGCTGTCGAACAGCGCGAAGCGGCGGCTGACCGCATCGAACAGGCCGAGGGATTCGGGAGTGGCGGCTTGCGCCACCGCCGGAACGCAGAGAAGGGAGAAGGCGCGAAGGATGGGTCGCATGGTCGAACGCTCCCGTGCGCGTGGCGACCCCTCCTCCTTTGGTGACGCTGGCCACGATTCTCCCGGGTGGATCGGTGCCGCGGTCCGGCCGGATCGTGACCGGCCTCACAGATCTTCCGATGCCGCGACGGCGAGGGTCAGCGTGAGGGTGAGGCGTCGCCCCGCGGTGTCCTCCACCTGCAGCGGGAGCCGTACGAGCGTGCCGTCTTGGCAGGTGGCCGATCCGACCGACACGATGCGCAGGGCAGGCGCAGCCGGAACCTGGACGGCTTCCGGCGGCGCGGTGCGGTGGAGGCGGCCGGTCACGTCGTCGAACAGGGGAACGGGTGGCGCCGGGAGGTCGGCGGCGGGGCGGCGTGCCCGGACCGGCGCCGGCCACGGGTCCGGGGGCGGCGGGGCCGGTTCTCGAGGCGCGGGCGGAGCCGGCTCCCGCGGTGGCGTCGGAGCCAGAGGAGCTCGCCCTCCCGGCGCTGCCGGGCGCAGCGCGCCGGACGCCTCGCGCAGGCTCCGCACGACGCTCTTCGAGATGGTCGAGAGGACCTGGAGCACGCCGATGCCCTCTCGGGCAACCGTCTCGAAGGACGCTGTGCCGGGCGCCGCGAGCTCGCGAAGGAGGCCGTCGAGAGAGCCCCGGTCGGCCAGATCGGCCTTGTTCAGCTGGATCACGAGGGGCATCGCTCCGAGATCGCGGCCGTAGGCGGCCAGCGCGCGGCGAAGCTCGGCGAAGGACTCGACGTTCTCCCCGACCCGGTCGCGGCGACAGTCCGCGACGAAGACGACGCCATCGACGCGGTCGAGGAGCTGCTTGCGCGTCGGCGCGTGCTCGGCGCCGCCGGGAACCGTGACGACCTCGATGCGCGTGTCGACCCCGCCGACCTCGCCGAGCTTGATCGGCAGCACCTCGTAGCGGACCGTCGGGTCGAGGCGGGTCGGGAGCTGCTGCAGTTCGCCTCGGTGATCGGGCCGGAGCTTGACTGCGATCCGGCGCAGGGTCGTCGAGACCCCGGCCCCCTCGACGCCCCAGAAGACGATCCGAGCGTTCACCGCCGTCCCCCACGGGTCGGGCATCAGAGCTTTCCTTTCTTGCTCAGGAGTCGCCGTGCGTGCGTCGAGATGGCGGCGGGAACGTCCCGGCTCTTCATCAGCCCGAGCAGATCCTTCTCCTGCAGGTAGTTGACGAACCGCATGGCCACGGGCTGCGGACACTTCGGGTTCGCCGCCAGTGCGAGCTTGATCATGTAGTTCTTCGTCCATTCGCGGTTCGCTGCGATCAGCCGTAGCACTTCATCGCTGACGCTCCGTGATTTGGCGAACCCGAGCACTTCCTGCTCGGTGATCTTCGGGCTCCGTATCACGGCAGACGCGACGATCTTGTTGGTCTCGCGGATGAGCAGCGCACGGGCTTCCTTGTTTCCCGTTCGCGCCAGCTTGATCTTCTGGAACACGGAAAGGGTCTGGAGCAGGGCGTAGAGGTTTCCCTTCGCCGCCTCGTCGAGGTCCCCGGTCTCTTCGACCAGGCCCGTCGCGAACTCGGAGACATCGTCGCCCAGGATCGCGCGGAGCGCAGCCTCGGCCTCGGCGTCGGTGATCGCGGTGGCGAAGAGCGGCTCGGACTCCGCGTGCTCCTCGGGGGCCTCGGTGCTCGCCCGGGCCAGGCCGAGGAAGGAGAGGATCCTGTCGATCACCGCCCGGCCCGTCAGCGGGTTGGCGCCGAGGGCCTCGACGATGTCCGGGCAGCGGAGCATGCGCTGCTGGTTGTTGGAGACGATGTCTACGACGCGCTTGTGCGGAAGCGTAGCGAGGAACGCGATCGTGGCGTCGTCGCATGCCGGGTTGAGCGCCAGCTTCTCGATCAGCGGACCGTTTCCCTGGTGGATCCGGGCGAGGTGCGAGAGCAGCGCCGGGTGAGCCGGTCCGGAGACGACGACCGCCGTGATCGGCTCGGGGAGACCCTCGAGGCTCTGCCGCGACCGTTCCTTCGTCTCGCCGTCGGGATCGTGGAGCAACGCGAACAGGACGGTCGCGAGCTCGATGGGCGGAAGCGGCAGGGCGCCGCGCGCCGCCATCCGGCGAACGTCGACCGGCGCGTCGCGGCGAACGTACCGCTCGGCCTCGGGCGAGAGGACGAGGCGGATCTTCTGCCGGGGCTCTCCGCTCATGGGAAGTGGGCCGTCAGGAGGCGGCTCCCTGGCTGGCCTTGAACTGCGCCACGAGCTTCTCCCGCTGGGCGGCCGGCACCTCGTCGTAGTGGGAGAACTCCATGTGGAAGCTCCCCTTGCCGCCGGTGATGCTCGTCAGCACGCTGGCGTACTCGAGCATCTCGGCCATGGGCACCTGCGCGGCGATCACCTGGGTCGAGCCGCGGGCCTCGCTGGCCTGGACGCGCCCCCGCCGGCTCGACAGGTCGCCCATGATGTCGCCGACACGCGCGTCCGGCGCCTGGATCTCGACGTGCATGATCGGTTCGAGGAGGGTGGGCTTCGCCTGCTCGACGGCGGCCTTGAATCCGTAGGAGCCAGCCAGCTTGAACGCCATCTCGTTGGAGTCGACCGGGTGGTGCTTGCCGTCGATGCAGCGGACGCGGACGTCGACGACGGGGTTCCCCGTCAGCGTGCCGTGCTGGAGCGCTTCCTGGATCCCCTTCTCCACCGCCGGGATGAGGTTGCGCGGGATCGATCCGCCGACGATCTCGTCGACGAACTCGAACCCTGCCCCCCGAGGAAGAGGCTCGACGGTGACGTAGGCGACTGCGTACATGCCCTTTCCGCCCGTCTGCTTCTTGAGCTTGCCCTCGACGTTCTCGACCTTGCGGGTGACGGTCTCGCGGTAGGGCACCTTGGGAGTCTTCAGCTCGACCTCCACGTCGAACATCCGCCGCAGCTTCTGTACGGCCGTCCGGATGTGCAGCTCGCCCATGCCCGTCAGCAGGAACTCGCCCGTCGAGACGTCACGCCCGAGGTGCAGCGTCGGGTCCTCTTCGACCAGACGGCCCAGGGACGTGTGAACCTTGTCCTCGTCCGCCTTGGCCTTCGCCTGGATGGCGTAGGAGATCACGCCCCTCGGGATCGTCAGCTCGTGGAGGTGGACGCCTCCCTTCTCGGCCGTGAGTACGTTGCCCGTGTGGACGTCCTTGAGCTTCGCCACGGCGATCACGTCGCCGGGCTCGGCCTCGGGCACCTCGACGTGCTCTCCACCCCGTAGGACGAAGAGCTTGCCGATGCGCTCCCGCGACCCGGTGGTGGCGTCGAGGACCGTCATGTCGGGCTTCGCGGTGCCGGAGACGATCCGCAGCACGGAGAGCGTTCCCGCGTAGCGATCGATCACGGTCTTGAGTACGACGGCTGCGAAGGGGCCGCCGGGGTCGGCCTCGAGCGGGTGGGACTTGCCATCGGCGACGTCCTCCGCCGGCCACGGCGCCCGGTCGGCAGGGGACGGGAGCAGCTCGATGGCCGACCGGAGCAGCAGGCCCATGCCTGCCATCGAATTCGCCGATCCGCACAGGACCGGGAGGATCTGGTGCTCGCGGACGCCCTTGCCGAGGGCGCGGCGGATCTCTTCGTCGGTCAGGTCGCCCTCCTCGAGGTACTTCTCCAGCAGCGCGTCGTCGCACTCGGCAGCCGCCTCGATCA
This sequence comes from uncultured delta proteobacterium, assembly GCA_963710635.1. GTDB lineage: Bacteria > Myxococcota_A > UBA9160 > UBA9160 > UBA9160 > MYXO. Next base: position 1,446,639 of record CAVQAY010000004.1, on the reverse strand, counting down.
GCCGGCCGCGCTCGGTGGCGGCCGCCTCGGCCAGCTCCGGGGGGATCGGACCGTCTCCGCCACCCAGCTCCGCCTTCATGGCGAGCAGGTCGACGACGCCGCGCAGGTCGGACTCGGCGCCGATCGGGAGGCACAGCAGCACCGGATTCGCGCCGAGCTTGCGGAGCGATTCGACGGCACCCGCGAAGTCGGCGCGCTCCCGGTCGAGGCCGTTGATGTAGGCGATGGAAGGAACGCCGGCGGCTCCGGAGGTGCGCCACATCCGTTCGGTGCCGACCTTGACCCCGTCGACCGCGGAAACCACCAAGACCGCGCCGTCGAGGGCGGGCACCGTGATCTCGGCGTCGGGGATGAAGTTCGGGTCGCCTGGCGTGTCGACCAGCGTGAGGTGCTTTCCGTTCCAGTCGAACGCGTAGACCGACGACGTGAGGGTGTGGTGCCGCTCCTTTTCTTCGGGGAGGTACGAGAGGTGCGAAGTTCCCTGGTCGACGCGCCCCAGGCTCGGAATCGCTCCGGCGCGGTGCAGCAGGGCCTCGCCGACCGAGGTCTTGCCATCGCCCGCGTGACCGATGAGGGCGAAGTTTCGGGTGTCCCGTACGGGGATGTTCTTCATGACGGTTTCTCCTTGCGCGGCTCCGGGCGCTCGCCCCGGTTCTTCTCGAAGAGGATCCGAAGACCCTCGAGCGTGAGGAAGGGCTCGACACGCTCGATGGTCGTCGTCTCGTTGGCGACCCGGGACGCGAGCCCCCCGGTGGCGAGCACCCGCGCATCGGAGCCGAGCTCCTCGCGGATGCGCGCGATCATGGCGTCGACCATCCCCGCGTAGCCGAACAGGAGACCGGACTGGAGAGCGCCGGTCGTGGTCTTGCCGATCGCGGAACGCGGACGCGCCAGCTCGACACGGTGCAGGAGGGCGGTGCGCTGGAACAGCGCATCCATCGAGATCTGGATTCCGGGGAAGATTGCTCCCCCGAGATACTCGCCTTGGGCAGAGACGCAGTCGAAGGTCGTCGCGGTGCCGAAGTCGACGGCGATGACGGGGCCGCCGAGCAGGTCGAAGGCCGCCACGGAGTTGACGATCCGGTCGGCGCCGACCTCGCGGGGATTCTCGTAGCGGACCGGCATGCCGGTCCGGATGCCGGGGCCCACGACCAACGGCTCGCGCTCGAAGAGCTTCTGACATACGCGCTCCCAGATCGGGAGCAGGGGAGGGACGACGCTCGAGATGATGCCGTCGGTGATCTCGGAGACCCGCCGCCCGCCCTGGTCGAAGAGCGCCCGGAGGATGATCGTCACCTCGTCGGACGTCTGCTCGCGGCGTGTCGTGATCCGCCAGTGAAGGGAGAGGCTTCCCGTATCGCCTTGGTAATCGAAGAGCCCGAGCGTGACGTTGGTATTGCCGACGTCGATGGCGAGCAGCACGGTGGGGCTCACTGGAGCGCCTCCCGCTCCTTGACGATCGTCACGTCTCCCGCCACGACGCGCTGGCTGCGGCCGCCGGCGTCTGCGAGCAAGAGGGCTCCGTCTGCGTCGATCCCGGCGCAGCGCCCCGCCCGCTCGCTGCCGTCCGTGTCCCGGACCCGGATCGCGCGGCCGGCCATCCGGAATCGAGCCTCGAACCGGGGCCGGAGGGCGGCGAAGCCGTGCAGGGCATGCACATCCAGGACCTCCTCGAGCCCATGATAGAGCCGTCGCGCGAAGGCGACCCGGTCGATCGGGCGCCCGGCGTGGGAGGAGAGGCTGGTCGCAAGGTCCCGGAACTCGTCTGGAAACGACTCCCGCGGAACGTTGAGGTTGACGCCGATCCCGAGCACCAGGAAGGACACGCGGGTCGCCTCGGCGCCCAGCTCCATCAGGATGCCCGACGTCTTCCGCCCCCCGAGCAGGACGTCGTTCGGCCACTTGATCTCGACGGCTCCGGGATCCCCCAACTCGTCCGCGACGGCGTCGGCGACGGCGATCGCCGTCGCCTGGATCAGCGTCGGGGCGTGGGCGGTGTCCAGCACCGGCCGCAGGACCACCGACGTGTAGAGGTTGAGGTGTGGCGGCGAGAAGAAGCTGCGGCCGAGCCTGCCGCGGCCCGCCGTCTGGCCCTCGGCGACGATGGTGGCGCCGTGGGGAGCTCCGGATCGCGCCAGGTCGAGCGCCACACGGTTGGTCGAGTCCGTCTCTTCCAGGTGCTGGAATTCGCGGGCGAGCCAGCGCGTCCGGAGCCCTGCGTGGACCTCCTCGGGATAGAGCCGGTCGGGAACCTGCACGAGGCGGTAGCCGCCTCCCGGTTCTCCCTCGATCCCGTAGCCGCGGGCGCGCAGCGCCTCGACGTGCTTCCAGACCTGGGCGCGGGAGACGCCGAGATCCTCGGAAAGCTTCGCGCCGGATGCGCCGCCCGGGCCCGCGCTGCGGAGCCTCGTCAGCACCCGCGCGGCCCCCTCGCTCAACGGCCTGCACCTCCCGACGAGATCTCCATCGCCACGTCTGCCGAGCGTGCCGAGTGGGTGAGGGCGCCGACCGAGATCCGGTGGACTCCCGTCTCGGCGACCGACCGCGCATTGTCGAGGGTGATCCCGCCCGAGGCCTCCAGCAGCGCGCGGCCCTTCACCCGCGCGACGATGCGCCGGAGTTCGTCGAGTCCGCGGTTGTCGAGCAGCAGCGAATCTGCGCCGGCCTCGACCGCGGCGATGGCGTCCGCCTCCGACTCGACCTCTACCTGCACGCGCAGATTCGACGGCGCCCGGGCGAGGGCCGCCTTCACGGCGAGGGCCGTTCCCCCGGCGGCCGCGACGTGGTTGTCCTTGATCAGGATGCCGTCGTAGAGGCCCATCCGCTGGTTGACGGCGCCTCCGACCGCGGTCGCGTACTTGTCGAGGCTCCGCCAGCCGGGAAGCGTCTTGCGGGTGTCCACCAGCGCGCAGTCCGTGCCTGCGATGGCGGTGGCGAAGCGGCGTGTCAGGTTGGCGACGCCGCACAACCGGCCGAGGAAGTTGAGAGCGGTACGCTCGGCGACGAGAAGGCTCCGCAGCGGCCCGAAGACCCGCGCCAGGGCTTCCCCGGGAGCGCGAGACTCTCCGTCGCACGCCTCTGCGGCGAACGTGACGGCGGGGTCCACGGCCTCGAACACGGCAGCAGCCAGCGGCAGGCCGCACACCACCAGCGCCTCCCGGGCCTCGATCACCGCCTCTCCCTCGGCGGCCGCCGACACCACCAGCGGCGTCGTCGCGTCGCCCGGGCCGAGGTCCTCGGCGAGGGCCCACTCGAGGAGTGGCCGCCAGGTGTGGGCCGGAGGGAAGGGAGGCGCCGGGGTCATCCGCTGCCCCCGCTCGCTCCGCGCAGCCGGGCGAGGCGCGCCCGGAGCTCCTCCCGCTCCCCCGCGAGTCGACCGTGCTTTTCCCGCTCGGCCGACACGACTTCGGGTTTCGCGCGTTCCACGAAGCGTGGATTGTCGAGCTTCTGTGCGACGAAGGCGAGATCTTTCTCGAGGGTTTCGAGGGTCTTCTCGAGCCGCCGCCGCTCCTCGGCGAGGTAGGCGGCATCTCCGACCTCGACCTGCACCCGGTGGCCTGCGGCCAGGGTTACGGCCGCGTCGGCACTCGGCTCCGTGTCGGCGAACCGGACCTCGCCCGCGCCGGTGAGCGATCGGAGCGCCGTCTCGTGGGGCTCGAGCACGGTCCGCGCCGCCACCGGGAGCGTGACCCGGACTGCGAGGGACGGGGGAAGGCCGAGCTCGCCGCGCACCTGCCGCACGCGGCTCACGACGTCGAGCAGGGCATCCATCTCCGACTGCTCGGTGGCGGTGAGTCGCGGGGCGGCCGTGGGATAGCCTTGCTCCATGACCAGGCGCCCGTCCCGCCCCGGGAGCGCCTGGAAGATCTCCTCGGTGACGAAGGGCATGAACGGGTGGAGGGCCACGAGGCTGCCGGCGAGAACCTCGAGCAGCGTCCCCTGGGTCGCCCGGCGTGCGGCGGCGTCCTTGCCCTGCAGGGCCGGCTTGGAGAGCTCGATGTACCAGTCGCAGAGCTCCCCCCAGACGAACTGGTAGAGCGCGCTCGCGGCTTCGTTGAAGCGGTAGCCGCCCAGCGCCAGGTGCGCGTCGTGCAGCGCTGCGCCGAGGCGCGCGTGGATCCAGCGGTCGTAGAGCCCGCCAGGCCCCGGCCGCTCCTCCGGATCGAAGTCGCCGAGGTTGAGGAGCGCAAAGCGCGCCGCGTTCCACAGCTTCGTGACGAAGGCCCGGCCGCCCTCGACGCTCTGCTCGCTGAAGCGGATGTCGCGCCCCTGTGCCGCCAGCGACGCCAGCGTCCAGCGCAGGGCATCGGCGCCGTGGGTCGCCATCACGTCCAGCGGGTCGATCCCGATCCCCTTCGACTTCGACATCTTCCGGCCCTTCTCGTCGCGGACCAGGGGATGGATGTAGACGTCGCGGAACGGCACCTCGTCCATGACATGGAGGCCCATCATGATCATCCGGGCCACCCAGAAGAAGATGATGTCGAAGGCCGTCGACAGGACGGAGGTCGGATAGAAGCGGCGCAGCTCCCGGGTGTCATCGGGCCAGCCGAGCGTCGAGAAGGGCCAGAGAGCGCTGGAGAACCAGGTGTCGAGGACATCGCTCTCCTGCGCGATCTCGTCGCCGCCGCAGTGCGCACAGCGCTCCGGATCCTCGACGGTCACGGTCCAGCCGCCGCACGCTGCGCACTTCCAGGCGGGGATCCGGTGCCCCCACCAGAGCTGCCGCGAGATGGCCCAGTCGCGGATGTTCTCCATCCAGTGGAAGTAGGTGTTCTCCCAGCTCTTCGGGAAGAACCGGATCCGCCCGTCGCGTACGGCGGCGATGGCGGGCTCCGCCAGCGGCTGCATGCGCAGGAACCACTGCTCCGAGAGGAGCGGCTGGACGAGCGTCTCGCAGCGGTCGCAGTGGGGCACTTCGTGGGGATGCTCGCGCGTCGATGCGAGCAGACCCTGCGCCTGCAGATCTTCGACGACGCGCTTGCGTGCATCTTCGACCGACAGTCCGCGGTACGGGCCCGCGTTGTCGTTGAGCGTCCCATCGAGATGCAGGATGTTGATCGACGGCAGGCCGAGCCGGCGACCACAGTCGAAGTCGGCCGGGTCGTGCGCCGGCGTGATCTTGACCGCTCCGGTGCCGAAGTCGCGATCGACGAACGGGTCGGCCACCACCGGAAGCTCGCGTCCGAGAAGCGGCAGCCGGACGTGTCGGCCGACGAACCGCGCCCAGCGCTCGTCGTCGGGGTGTACCGCCACCGCCGTATCGCCGAGCAGCGTCTCCGGGCGCGTCGTCTCGACCTCGATCGCACCCTCGCCGTCCGTCAGCTCGTACCGGATGCGGTACAGAGCTTCCGGCCACCGGCCGGTAGGGGCTCTCGAGGTCGGAGAGCACGGTGCTGCAGCGCGGGCACCAGGAGACCAGGTATTCGGAGCGATAGATCAAGCCCTCGTGGTAGAGCCGGACGAAGACCTCGCGGACGGCGCGCGAGAGCCCCGGGTCGAGGGTGAAGCGCTCCCGGCTCCAATCGCAGGACGACGCCGAGCGCCTGGAGCTGCTCGACGATCCGGGCTCCGTACCGCGCCTTCCACTCCCAGATGCGGTCGACGAAGGCCTCGCGGCCGAGATCGTGCCGCGTCATGCCCTCCTTGGCGATCTCGCGCTCGACGACGACCTGGGTCGAGATGCCGGCGTGATCGGTCCCCGGCAGCCAGAGGACGCTGCGGCCTTCGAGGCGCTGGTGACGGCACAGCAGGTCCTGGAGCGTGTTGTTGAGGGCGTGGCCGAGGTGGAGCGAGCCCGTCACGTTGGGCGGCGGGATCACCATCGAGAACGGCGGGCGCGGATCGTCCGGATCGGCCCGGAAGACGCCGCGGGCGAGCCACTCGCGGTACCAGCGCGCCTCCGCGGGGCCGGGATCGAACCGCTTCGGCAGCGTCGGAGGCGCCAGGTCGGACATGCAGCGCGAGTCTACGGCTGGCCGCGTGCCGCGGCCAGCTCCGGCGGGCTACGACGCGTCGCCCTCGCCCTTCATCCGGCGGATCTCCTCGCGAACGAGCTGCTCCGCCATCTGCGGAATCACCTCCCACGCGATGCGTTCGATGCGTTCGAGAGCCTGTCGCACGATGGTGTCGGAGACATCGGCGAAGGCCTCCCACGCGATCTTCTCGAGGGTGTCGTGGAGCCGCTCCCGGAGGACCGGCGAGAGGTCGACTGCGGGCGGGGGCGCCGCAGGCGGTTCGGGGAGCACGGCGGCGACGGCGATGGACACGGGCCCGGTCTGCGCCGGCCCGATGGACTCGGGCTTCGTCGGCTCCGTCGGCTCGCTCGGCGCCGACGTGAACGCTCCGCGGGAGGAGGCGAGGGGGTCCTCGAGCCCCGAGAAGGTGAGGTCGTAGCCGGAGGCGTTCCCCGGATCGAGCACGGTGTCCCCGGACGGTTCGTCCTCGCCGAACAGGCTCGCGGGGGGCGGCGGCTCGAGGACGATCCCCGGTTCGACGAGCGGCGCGGCCGGCTCGTCGAACCCGAGGTCGAACTCGTCGCCCGGGAGCTGGCCGGCGGGTTCCGGAGCGACGGCCCTCGCCAGGAGCGGGTCCGTGTCCGTCAGCGCGGCGGCGGGAGCCGGGGGCTCGGCCAGGTCGTCGGCTTCGAAGTCGCCGGTCTCGGCCTCGAACGCGCCGGAATCGACCTCGAACTCGTCGGCATCCACCTCGAAGACCTGTGCCAGCGGCTGCCGGGGAGGCACTTCCTCCGGCGTGTCCAGCGTGACGAGACGGGTCGCTCCGAACAGGGAGTTCGCGTCGGATTCCTCCTCCGCGACCGTTGCGAGCTCGAACTCTCCGGCTGCCGCGTCGGGGTCCATCGCGAACGGCGCCTCGACGAGGCTCTCCGGCTGCGGGAGGTCGTCTTCGAAGAACAGCGTTCCGGCGGGACGGGTGTCGGGCGCGGGCGGCGCGTCCTGCGGTGCGGATGCCCCGGCTGCGGGCGCTCGTGCGATCGGGCGTGCCAGCAGGTCGCGGACCTGTTGCACCAGGGTCTGCGCCTCGAAGGGCTTGGTGACGTGGCCGTCGGCACCGGCGCGGCGGGCGCGCTCCTGGTCGAATGCTTCGAAGGTTCCGGTGAGAAGCAACACGGGAATGTGTCGAAGCTCCGGATCGGTCTTGATCGCCTCGCAGACCTCGTAGCCATTGCGTCCCGGCATCACGACGTCTGCGAGGACGAGGTCCGGCCGCAGCTCCCGAGCGCGCGTGATCGCATCATCGCCGTTGCTCACGGTCACGAGCACGACGTCTTCGCTGGCGAAGCTCAGCCCGACGACCTTCTGGATGGTCACGCTGTCGTCGGCGAGAAGCAGGGTCTTGGGCATGGCTCCCCCGGTTGGCGGTGCGGACGGGGCGCGAACCGATGGGCCCGCCCCCCGAGCCGTCTTATCGTCGATCGTGCCGGACCCATTGAATCCTTTTTGCGTGTCCGAGTCGAGTCTGCGTCGTCCGGCAGGCGCGGGGACCGGCCCGGAGCGCCAGAGGCGTCAAGTGGCCCCCGAGCGGGTCCGAGAAGATCCCCAGGCGATGCCGCAGCGACGCGGCGACCCCGGAGAGCCCCATCCATGACCCTGCGAGCGGCCGCCCGGACCGACGTGGGCCGCCGGAGACGGACCAACGAGGACCGCTTCGGCTCGGACCCGTCGCTCGGGCTGTTCCTGGTGGCCGACGGGATGGGAGGCCACACCGCGGGCCAGGTGGCGAGCAAGATCGCCATCGACGCGATGCAGGGCGCGCTCCGTACGGAGACCGGCGGGGCGAGCCTCATCGAGCGGCTCCGGTCCGCCGTGGCCCTGGCCAACGAGACGATCTTCCGTGCGGCGGTCGCGCAGCCGGAGCTCGCCGGGATGGGAACGACGCTCGTTGCGCTCCTGGTCCAGGGAGGCCGGGCTGCAGTCGCCCACGTCGGCGATAGCCGGGTGTACAGGGTCCGGGGCGGCCGCATCCGCCAGCTCACCGACGATCACTCGCTGGTGGGCGAGCTCCAGCGGCGGGGAGAGATCAGCGCGGACGCAGCGCGCGAGCATCCGCACCGGCACGTACTGACGCGGGCGCTCGGAGTCCGGACCGTGGCAGAGCCCGACTTCGGAGAGCTCACCCTCGAGGCCGGAGACGTCTTCCTGCTGTGCAGTGACGGCCTCACGCACCAGGTTCGTGACGACGAGCTCGCGAAGGCCGTGACGGGCGAGCCGGACCTCGACGCGGTCTGCGACCGGCTGGTCGCCCTCGCCAACTCCCGAGGCGGCGACGACAACATCACCGTTCTGCTGGTGCGCTGCGAGGAGTAGGCCGGCCGCGAATCCCTGCTGCGGCGAACGGAGAGGCGTCAGGAGGATGTTCGCAGGATCTTGCCGGCTCGCGTTCAGCGCTCGGTCAGTCCCTTCAGCTTCGCCCGCAGGCGGAGCATCGCCTTGGTGTGGATCTGGCAGACGCGGGATTCGGTGATTCCGAGGATGTTCCCGATCTCTTTCATGTTGAGATCGTCGTAGTAGTAGAAGGAGACGACGAGGCGCTCCTTCTCCGGAAGCGTTCCGATCGTGTCGGCGACGATGTTGCGCTGCTCGGCGAGCTTGAGCGAGGCGAACGGGTTCTCGGAGTGTACGTCCTCGACGATGTCGGCGAAGGTGCCGCTCCGGTCGCCGTCCTGCCCGCCGCCACGGATCTCCTCCAGGTTCACCATCGAGATGCCGCGCACCTGGTTCATCAGCTCGTGGAACTTCTCGATCTGGAGGCCCAGGGAGTCGGCGACCTCCTCATCGCTCGCCGAGCGCCCGAGTCGTTGCTCGACTTCTCCGTACGCCCGCTCGAGACGGCGGCTCTTCTGGCGCACGCTGCGGGGGACCCAGTCGAGGGAACGGAGCTGGTCGAGGATCGCTCCCTTGATCCGGAACTCCGCGTAGGTCTTGAACTTGCAGTTCTTGTCGGGATCGTACTTGTCGATGGCGTCGATCAGTCCGATGACGCCGGTGTTGTGGAGGTCGTCGAGGTCGATGTGCGACGGGAGCCGGACGGCGATGCGGTTGACGATGTAGCGGATCAGGGCGCCGTGCTCGAGCACGATCTGTTCCTTGACCGAGCTCGGGATCTCGGCGTTCGTCTCCTTGAGCTCGCGGAGCATGGCTTCCATGCGGATCGTCCCCCTGATCGGATCGGGCGTTGCGTGCCGCTGCGCGGTGCTTCCTGCGGAGCGGATGCGAGTGCGCTGCCGGGTGAAGCACGGGCCATGCCAAGCGCGGGGTCCTCGGGGCGGGGAGGGTGCGGCGCCGGCGGTGCGGCCGCGGTCGGCGCGCGTAACTCCTGCGCCGGGCGCAGGTTTCTCGCGGCGGTCGTGGCCTGGAGAGTGAACGGGCCTGCGGACCCGGTGTGCAGCCCAACGCGGCGGCGGGCCGTGCGCGGTGGCAGAACCGTCAGGGATCCGACGGCGGGGGCAGGAGAGGGTTACGAATCCGTCACCCGAGGTTCATCTTCTTCATCTTCTCGAGAAGCGTCGTCCGGTTGAGTCCGAGGAGCTGCGCGGCGCGGTTCTTGTTGCCATGGGTGAGATCGAGCGCCTGGACGATCAGGTCCCGCTGGACCCGCTCGACCACGTCGTTGAAGGCGATTCCCTGGTTCGAGACGCGCGGCGCTTCGAAGGGGACGGGATCCTTGCGGCCCCGGACCTGCGGGGGCAGGTCTTCGACACGGACCTCGCGCTCGCTGCACAGGACGCAGATCTGCTCCATCACGTTCTCGAGCTGGCGGACGTTTCCCGGCCAGTCGTACTCGCAGAGCAGGCGGAGGGCGTCGGGAGAGATGGACTCGGTGGGCCGTCCCTTCTCGTGGCGCATCCGCTCGAGGAAGTGCTGGACCAGGAGCGGGATGTCCTCCCGCCTCTCGCGCAGGGAAGGGGTCTCGATCGGGATCACGTTCAGCCGGTAGAAGAGATCCTCCCGGAAGCGCTTTTCCCGGATCGCCACTTCGAGGTCCTGGTTCGTTGCCGCCAGGACCCTCACGTTCACGCGGACCGTCCGCGACGAGCCGACGGGCTCGAACGTCCGGTCCTGGAGCACCCGGAGCAGCTTCACCTGGAGGTTCGGGCTCATGTCGCCGATCTCGTCCAGGAAGATCGTCCCGCCGTTGGCCAGCGAGAAGCGCCCCTCGCGGTGGGCGACGGCGTTGGTGAAGGCGCCCTTGACGTGGCCGAACAGCTCCGATTCGAGGAGCTCCTCGGGGATCGCCCCGCAGTTCACCGTGACGAACATGCGGTCGGCGCGGCGGCTGTTGAAATGGAGCGCCCGGGCGATCAGCTCCTTTCCGGTGCCGCTCTCGCCCGTGATGAGAACGGTGCTGTCGGTGTCTGCGACCTTTTCGACCTGTTCGAGCACCTGCCGCAGGGCGATGCTGTGACCGACGATGTTCTCGAAGCGGTAGCGCGACCGGAGCTGCGTCTGGAGCAGGCGGTTCTCGGCCTTGAGGCGGCCGTGCTCGATGGCCTGCTCGACGAGTCGGCGCACCACGTCGAGGTTGGCCTGGTCGAAGGGCTTCTCCAGATACCAGAACGCGCCGGCCCGGAGTGCGTCGACGGAATGTTCGGGACTTCCATACCCGGTGATCACGATGCACGGGAGGTCGGGCTCGAGCTCGTGGATCTGACGGACCAGCTCGAGGCCCGAGAGGCCCGGCATCCGGACGTCCGCCAGCACCAGATCGAGGGGCTGCGACGAGACGGCCGCCAGCGCCTCGCCCGCGTCCCGTGCGGTCGTGACGGTGTGGCCGACGCGCGTGAGGATGCGTTCGAGGGCCCGGCGATAGAGCTCCTCGTCGTCGACCACGAGAACATTCGACTTGCGCAGAAGAACCTCCGCCGCTCGGCGAAGGGGGGCTCGCCCAGTGTATCGGCAGGTGCCCGGTCTTCAAGACGGGATCGCCGCGAGTCTCAAGCGTCCCGATTCCGGGACCGAAGAGACCGCCATGAACCCCTCGCCCCCCGGGTCCGCCGCACGGGCCGGAGCCGCGCGCCGGATCGCCGAGCCCGGACGCATCCTCGTCGTGGACGCCGAGCCGCTCTGGCTCCGATCGCTCGGGCGGATGCTCGAAGCCGCGGGGCACCAGGTCCACGGTGCGCAGAGCGCCGAGGAGGCGGAGGTCGCGCTGCGCAGCGCCGAGCTCGACGTCATCTTGGTGGACCTCCAGGCCGCTGCGAACCGGGGAAGCGGCTGGATCGAGTACGCGCGGAGCCTCCAGTCCGAGCTGGAGATCATCGTCGTGACGGGCCACGCCAGCGTGGAGAGCGCCGTGGACGCCATGCGGCGGGGCGCCTTCGACTATCTCACCAAGCAGGGCGGCATCTCCGATCGCCTCCCGGCCGCCGTGGACTCGGCTCTCGCGCGCCGGAGGCTCGGCCAGCTCGCAGTCGCCTCGGACGATCCGGCAGAGCCCGCCGGCGGGCCCGTCCTGGTGGGCGCGTCGCCGGCGCTCCGGCGCCTCCTTCGCACGATCGAGGCGCTCCGCGAGAACGAGAGCCAGGTCCTCCTCCACGGCGAGAGTGGCACCGGGAAGGAGCTCGTTGCGCGCGCGCTGCACGCGACGAGCCGCCGCGGGTCCGGTCCGTTCGTCCCGGTCGACTGCGGTGCGCTTCCCGAGAGCATCATCGAGAGCGAGCTGTTCGGTCACGAGAAGGGGGCGTTCACCGGCGCGGTGGGGGCGCAGGGGCTGTTCCGCCGAGCCGACGGAGGAACCCTCTTCCTCGACGAGGTCGGAGAGCTCCCCCTCGCCATGCAGTCGAAGCTGCTGCGAGCCCTGCAGGAGCGCGAGGTCAGGCCGGTGGGCGCCGCAGGAGCGATTCCCGTGAACCTGCGCGTGGTCGCGGCGACGCACCGGGACCTCGATGGCATGGTCGCCAGCGGACGCTTTCGGGCCGACCTGTTCTACAGGCTCAACGTCGTGAGGATCTCGCTCCCTCCGCTCCGGGACCGGCGGGAGGACATTCCGCTCTTGGTCCGGCACTGCCTCCGCAAGCACCGCCAGGCAGGCTCGCGGGTCGAAGGCATCGATCCGGAAGCGCTCGATCTCCTCACGCGTCAGCCGTGGCCCGGCAACGTTCGAGAACTCGAGAACGTGATCGAAGCTGCGCTCGCCCTCGCTCCGGGGCCGCGGTTGCGCATCGCGGATCTCCCCATGCCCCGTGGCGCAGCCGCGACGGCCCTCGCCGGGCCCGTCCCGGCGATGGAGCTGTCGCTCGGCGCCTACGAGCGCTGTGCGATCGAGCGGGCGCTCGTCGAGGCCGGCGGCGACGCGACGCGCGCGGCGCGCCTCCTGGGGCTCGGACGGAGCACGCTGTACCGCAAGCTCGCGCGGCACGGCCTCGCTCGGCCCGCCGAGCGCCGTACGGCGGGCGGCGCAGTTGGTGCCGCGCATCCCGTCCGGTAGATTCGGTTTCGAGACGCGCAGCGGGGGGTGCGTTTTGGGGGCACCTTCGTCGATCGACACGGGGTTCGTCGTGCGGATCCTGGTCGCATTGCCGACGCTGCGTGAGGCCGGCGGAGACCTGCTGGGGATCGTTCCGGCGCTTCGTCGCCTCGGGTCGCGCGCGCGGACCGAGGTCGTCGCCAGCGCGGCGAGCGCGATGGCTCGGGTTCGGCAGGGCGACATCGACCTCGTGGTCGTCGACGGCCGCCTCGGCGCGGAGGCTGCGCTCCTGCTGGAGACCCTGCGCGAGACCCCGACGCCGGGGATCGCCATCGTTGCCGGTGCAGGGGCGGACGGCGACGGCGAGCTTGCGCGGCTGGCCGCTGGCGGCTGTCTCGTCGCAGGGAACGACCTCGGCGAGGCGCTTCCCTCCGTCGTCTGGGAGCGGGTGTGGCGGGCGCGCAGCGCGCGCGACGAAGGAGCCGTGCAGCAGCGCATCGAGCGGGGAGAGCGGCTCAATGACGCGATCGTTCGCACGATGCCGACCGCGCTGGCGGTCCTCGATGCGGGTGGCCGGCTCGTCGGGGTGAATCCGGAGTTCGTCCACTGCTTCGGGATCGCCGCCGAGACGGCGTCGGGCCGCAGGCTCGACGAGGTGCTTCCGGGCGATCTCCTCGAGAGTGGCGGAGTCCCGGATCTCCTGTCGCGGACCGGCGCCGGCGAGACGCTCTCGGCCCGGGTGGGGCGAACCCACCTTGCCGGGACGGGCCTGCAGGCCTTCGACCTCCGGGCGACGCGCCTCGACGAGGAGGGGCGGCTGCTCCTCGTCCTGTCCGACGTGAGCGAGCGCGAGCGGCTTTCGCGGCGCATCGCGGAGCTGCAGCAGTACAACGAGAACATCATCCAGAACATGAACAGCGCGTTGCTGGTGGTGGACTCTACCGGTGTCATCACGTCCTCCAACGCGTTGGCGGAGGGGTTCCTCGGCGCGAAGGCCTTGGTGGGCCGACAGATCCTCGACTGGTTCCCGACTACGCCTCGTGAGAAGATTCCGATCGCGCGGACCCTCTCGCAGGGTGTCCGTTTCCGCGGCGCCGAGACGGTGATCACGCGCGGTGACGGGACCCTGCTGCCGATCGGCATCTCGTGCGCACCCCTTCAAGGCACCGAGGGGCGCCCTGCCGGCGCGGTGGCGATCTTCCAGGACCTCTCGGAGGTCAAGTCGCTCCAGCGCCAGGCGCTCCAGAACGAGAAGCTCGCATCGATCGGTCAGCTCGCGGCCGGAGTGGCCCACGAGATCAACAACCCCGTCGGGTTCATCCACGCGAACCTGCTCCAGATGGCCGAATACCTGACGGACCTGCGCCGGCTCTGGAGCCACATGGGCGCGCTGCGCGAGACGGTCCAGACCGGAGATTGGCCTCGGGTACGGTCGTCGGCCGATGCGCTCGAGAAGCTCGCCGAGGAGATCGAGGCCGAGTTCATCGTCGACGACTTCGGCAAGGCGCTTCGGGAGTCGCAGGAGGGGGCCGAGCGGATCCGTCACATCGTGCAGGACCTCCGGGAGTTCTCGAGGCAGGACACCGGCGAGCAGGTCCTGGCGGACGTGAACGAGTGCCTCGAATCCACCGCGCACATCGTGTGGACGATGATGAAGCACTCGATCGTCCTGCGTCGCGACTACGGGGACCTCCCGCACCTGCGCTGCTATCCGATGCAGCTCAAGCAGGTGTTCATGAACCTGCTCATGAACGCCTACCAGGCGGTCTGCGAGAGGGTCGGCGGAACCGGAGAATCGGGCGAAGTGAGGCTCTCGACGCGCCGGCGTGGCGAGGGGATCGTGATCGAGGTGTGCGACACCGGCGTAGGCATCGAACCGGAGCACCTCGGCCGGATCTTCGATCCGTTCTTCACGACGAAGGACGTGGGGGTTGGAACCGGGCTCGGCCTCTCGACGTCCTTCGGAATCGTCCAGCGCCACGGTGGGACGATCGCCGTCCGCAGCGAGCCGGGCGAAGGGTCGGTCTTCGAGGTATGGCTGCCCCTCGATCGCCCCGGTCCGGGCGGCGCCGGAACCGCGACATGACCGCGACTCGACCGGTCCTGCTCATCGTCGACGACGAGGTGCGCATCCTCACCGCACTGCAGCGGACCCTGCGGCGCGAGGGCTACGAGATCGTCGTCGCCGAGACGCCGACGCAGGCGCTGCGGGTACTCGACGAACGCTCCGTCGACCTGATCCTCTCCGATCACAAGATGCCCGGGATGACCGGTATCGAGCTGCTCGCCCGGGCGTCGAGGCGAAGGCCCGAAGCCCGGAGGGTTCTCATCACCGGCTGGACCGAAGAGGTTCCGCCGGCGGAGCTGGCCGCGATCGGCGTGACGGCCCTCCTGCCGAAGCCATGGGACGACGCCGAGCTCAAGGCGACACTCCGCGCCGCGCTGGGGTCCTGATCGGTCGTGTCGCTAGGGGAGCCGGCTCAGGTACTCGAGGTCCGCCTTCTGGGTGTTCTTGGCGCCGATCGAGAGGACGCGGAAGCGCCGGACCTCCCCCCGCGTGTAGTAGATGCGGCCCTTTCCCGCGAAGCCCAGCTCGAAGATCGAGAGGTGTGGCGGCAGGCCTCCCACCTTGCGTCGTACCGCTGCGGTGTCGGGCTCGTCCGAGAGGCGCTTCATCGCTTCCTCGGCCTTCAGCTTCATGTCGATGTCACGTAACCCGACCAGCTCCTCGATGGCCCGGTCGTCGATCTCGAGGTTCTTGTAGAGGGTCCGAAGGCGCTTGCCGAGGTGCTCGGTTTCGCGGGCCCGGCTCCCTGCATTCGGCGTCACCTTGGCAGCGCCCGCCAGTTTCGTCTGCAGCTCCTGGATCTCCTCGTCGCGCCGGCCGACGTCGCGGAGGGCCTCGTCGAGCATCTCCTCGAGGCTGCGGCGCTCGGCCTCGAGATCCGTCGTCCGCGCGGCGACCTTGCGCAGCGACGCCTCGCGCCGCCCGAGCTCTGCGAGCTTTCCCTGCAGCGCCGCGCGCTCGCGTTCGAGAGCCGCGATGGCGTCGGAGCGATCCTCCTCGACCGGTTCGATCTCGGAGAGCCGCGAACGAACCGCCTCGAGCTCGCGTTCGATCCCGGCCGCACGCTGCGCCGTTGCGTCGCGGGCGGAGATCGCCGACGCCAGCCGTTCGGCCTCGCCGCGGGCCAGCGCGCGGTTGTACCGGAAGAGGGCGAACAGCAGCACCGCCGCGTAGGCGATGAGGATCGCGTTCGCGAGGAGCGCCTCCTGGGTGAGGGAGACGGAGACGTCGGCGGTGGCGGGCAGCAGGCGCTCCGCATCCCGCAGGGCCTGGGCCGCGTCCGCCGTCGGGGGGGAGGGATCGACCGGCCCCCGAGGTAGAGGGGGGTGACCCCGTCGGCGGCGAGGACGAGTACGCTGACCCGGACTCCCCACACCCGTACCCAGACCGAGCGGCGGACCTTCTCGTCGATGCCTTCCTGGATCTGGGACGAGAGGGGGCCGCGGGTGGGGTCGACCCGGATCGCCTCCGCGACCACCCCCTGGAAGTGCCTCTGGAGCATCCTCTCGGCCGCGCGGACGGAGAAGTAGTCGACGACTACGAAGGCGAAGAAGGCGAGATAGAGGAAGCGGAAGGATGCGAGCCGGTCGAGTACGCGGCCCGACCTCGGGGCGCTGCGTCCCAAGGGGGTGGCCAGAGCCTGCGGCGTGGAGTCTCTCACCCCGAAGCAGGATAACGGCTTCTGCGTCGACCGGGCACGCTGGCGACCGCCGACGTTGCTACCGTCCGCCGCCGTGCGCGTGGTGGATCTCGACCGGGACATGAGCGACGTGATCCCGACGGGGACCACCCGCGACAGCCAGTATCTCTTCGACCGCATGACCGAGCGCACGCTTGCCCTGGCGGAGGCGGCTCCCGGGAGGAGCATCCTCGACTGCGCGAGCGGATTCGGCCAGGACGCCCTCACCTTGGCCGGGCGGGGCGCGCGGGTCGTCGGCGCCGAGCCATCGGCCCGCATGACGGGCTGGGCGCGGCTGGTGAGCGCAAGAGCGGAGGGCCCGGTCCCGGCCTGGGTCCGCGCCTGGTCCCACCGGCTGCCCTTCGCCGATGGGACCTTCGATGCGGTGGTGTGCAAGGGGGCTCTCGACCACTTCGACCGCCCGTCTCGGGCCATCGCCGAGATGGCCCGGGTGACGCGGCCCGGCGGCCGAGTGGTCCTGGCCATCGCCAACTTCGAATCCCTGGCGTGCCGGGCCGCCCGGGCGCTGGACGACCTCCAGGAGGGGTTCCTCGGGCGCAAGCTCCCTCGAGGCCGCCGGCACTACGACGTCCCTGCCGACCACTTCACCCGCTACGACCTCCGGCTGATGCAGGAGCAGGCCGGGAGCTCCCTCGAGATCGATCGCGTAGAAGGCCTCTCGCTGCTCTGGGGACTTCCCTACTGGACCCGTACGGTCGAGCGTCTTCCCGAAGCCTCAGCCTTCCGGCTGCTGCGCGGCGTCGATCGGCTCGCGGCGCGCGTACCCCAGCTCTCCGACGTCGTGATCCTCGCCGGGCGGCCGCGGTGCGCCGACGGCGCTCAGCGTGCGGCAGGCGGCCTTGCCGAGCGCTCGGCCAGCAGCTCGCGGTAGACCGCGGCAGTCGCTGCAGCGACCCGGGGCCACGAGAACGCGTCGACGATGCGGGCCCGCGCCCGCGCGCCGAGCTCGGAGCGCCGAGCCGGCTGCTCCAGCAGCGTGACGATCCCCTCGGCGAGACCTGCCGCGTCCCCGGGCGGAACCAAGATCCCGCCGCCTCCAATCCCGAGGACCTCCGGCAGCGCGCCTGCCGCGGTGGCCACCACGGGCGTGCCGCACGCCATGGCCTCTGCCGCAGGGAGGCCGAACCCCTCGTAGAGCGACGGGACGACGACGAGCGTCGCGCGCGCGTAGCACTCGAGGAGCTCGGGCGTCTCGAGGCGGCCGGTGATCCGCAGCCGCGGCTCGATCCCGAGCTTCCGGGCGCGTTCGCGCGCCGGGTTCTCCGGAGATGCGTCGTCCACGAGCGTCAGCGTCACGTGGGGCGGGAGCAGCGCCAGGGCGTCGAGGAGGACCGGGATCCCCTTGTTGGGATCGGTCGCCCTCGCGATGCAGAGCAGCTCGCTCGGAGCCCGCTCGACCTCCGGCGTCGGCCGAAACAGATCGGTGTCGAGACCATTCGAGACCATCCGCAGCCGGTCGGGCCGGACGCGGAAGTCCCGGAGAATCTCGCTCCCGCTCTGCCGGGAGGAGGTCAACACGCGATCGAGGCGCCGCGCGACGAAGGCCTGCATTCCGACGGGGTAGAGCTCCATCGTCCCGAGTGCCTCGCGGAACGAGCGGTCGCGAGCGAACGACGCGCGCCGATCGACGGAGAGCGGGTGGTGGATCGTCGTCACGACGGGGAGACCGATGGCCTTGAGCAGCAGCACCGCCCAGCCGAGCGACTGGACGTCGTGGACGAGGTCGAAGCGCTCGCCGCAGCGGATGCGCTCCACGATGGAACGCACCGCCCGGACGCTGAAGGCGAAGGGCTCGGGCAGGAAGCCGAACCAGGTGGCGGCGTACTCCCAGAAGTTGAGGGGCTCGAAGATTCGGAACGGGTCTGGTCGGGGAAGGACCGCAGCCGGATCCGGATCGAAGCGCTTCGCCCAGAACCCCTCGTTCGGGATCCGGGTCATGCTGCGCGCGAAGGGCATCGGATCGGGGTAGGGCGGCCCCGCGAGGACGTGTACCTCGTGGCCGGCCCGCGAGAGCTCCCGCGCGAGGAACCAGAGGTAGATCCCCTGGCCGCCGCTCTGCATGTTTCCGCGGTAGGCGAGCAGGGCGATCCGGAGGGGCTGCGGACTCACGCCGGAGCGCGGGCTCCACGCTTCTCGGCGTACAACACGACGCTCTTTGGGCACACGTGGTTCAGCAGCTTCTCGACGCGGTCGAGCAGGCGCGACTGGGTCGCGCGGATCAGGAACGTTCGATAGGCGCGTACCAGGCGGCTCCCATCGGCGCGGGGCAGGCCGGCCACCGAACGCAGCGCCCAGTACGGGGTGTGGAGTGCGTGGGCGAAGCCGACGCCGGTCGTCGCGAGCCCGGCCTCCGAGAGCCCGCGCGCGAGGGTGCGGGGGTTGAAGATCCGGATGTGTCCGCCGGGGCTCTCGAAGTAGTCGTCGCCGAGGCGCAGGTAGAGGTGCTCGCTGGTCGCGGTGGGGATCGTGACGGCGACCCTGCCGTGGGGCCTGACGACGCGAGCGAGCTCCCGGGCCGCCCCACGCCAGTCGTGGACGTGTTCCATGACCTCGGAGCAGATCACGCGATCGAACGTCTCGTCGCGGAAGGGCAGGCGGAAGGTGTTTCCGTGGATCATGAGCCCGACCGAGCCGACCTCGCGGGCGCGCGCTCGAAGCGGTCCCGATCCGCGGTCGAGCGAGCCACGGTCCAGATCGAGTCCGACCACCCGGGCCCCGCGCTCGAGTGCGCCGAAGCAGTGCCGGCCCTCTCCGCAGCCAGCGTCGAGGACGAGGTCGCCGGGGCCGATCTCAAGCCGCGCGAGATCGACGGTGAGAAGCACGGACCGTTTCCTCGAAGACGAGGGCGAGCCGCTCGGCGGCTTCGCTCCAGCGGAACAGCCGCGCCACCCGCGCCCGCGCAGCGCGTCCCATCCGGGCCGCGCGGGCCGGATCCGAGAGCACCTCGGAGATGGCCGACGCCAGCGCCCGGGGGTTGCGCGGCGGAACCAGCAGCCCGGCCTGGCCGTCGGTTCCCACCACCTCGGGCAGGGCTCCGACCGCGTTGGCGATCACCGGGAGGCCACAGGCCATCGCTTCACTGGCGGGGAATCCGAAGCCCTCGAAGAACGACGGCACCACCGCCACGCGGGCGGTCGAGTATTGCGCGACCAGCTCGGGGACGGTGAGCATCTGCCGATGGAGGATCACCCGGCGCTCGAGGCGGTGGCGCGCGATGAAGCGCGGAACGAGGCCGTCCTCGGGGATGCGGCCGTCGACGACCTTGAGCGTGACGTGCTCGGGCAGGTGGGTCATCGCCTCGAGCAGCGTTCCGATCCCCTTCTTGCGGTCCTCGGTGCGGCCCACGAAGAGCAGATCCGCCTCGATCCGCTGCCCCTCGACGGGACGGAAGACGTCGAGGTCGGTCCCGTTGTAGACCACCGGCACCTCCTTCTCGGGGATGCCGAAGTAGCGCTCGATCTCGGCGCGTGAGGCCTCGCTCACCGTCACGATGCGGGCGAGTCGCGGGGCGACCTGCTGCTGCATGAAGAGCGGGAAGTAGAGCGTCCGTTTGATCTTCTTCTTGAGGCTCGGATCGATGGCGAAGTCGGCCTCGCGGTCGATGTGGAGCGGGTGGTGGATCACCGACACCACGGGTGTTCCGGCCGCCTGGATGCCGAGGAGCCCCCACGAGAGGCACTGGTTGTCGAAGACCACGTCGAACCGGTGCTTGCGCTGCAGCGCGCGCCAGCGAAGCAGCAGGCGGAGGCCGAAGCTCTGCATCTCGGGGAAGACGCCGATGCGGGAGACACCGAGCTCCCAGAGGTTGACGGGCCACAGGAGCCGCAGCGGGTGATCGCGACGCGCCCAATCTGGATGCGGGACCCCGAAGACGTTCTCGTTGGGGATCACGTGGAGCGGGATCCCATCGTCGAGGAGCGGAAGCGGCGGCCCCGCGATGACGTGGACATCGTGGCCGGCACGCTTCCATTCCCTCGCGAGGTACGCGGCGTAGATTCCCTGGCCGCCGCAGAACATGTTGCCGCGATAGGTGAGGAGGGCGATTCGCACCGGACGCCTACTTCTCGTCCGGACCGGAAGCGTCTGGCGGCGCGCCGGCCTGCGGCTCCGCCTCCTGCGGTTCGACCCGGATCGTTGCGATCGTCCAGCCTACCCAGAACGCGAGGCCGAGGACGAAGAAGACCCCCGCAGCAACGGGGATGGCGAGGGCCCAGTAGCTCCCGGAGAGGATTCCGAGCAGGAACACCACCGCGGCGATCGCCACGCCGGCGCACAGGAGGCCGCCTTGGACCCGGGAAGAATCCGTCATGCCCTTCCTCTCCCTGGCCCCGCCGGACCGGGAGGCGAAGAATCGGGGCCGGCGCTGCGGCTGTCAACCAACGGGTGGGGAGGGCGCTAGAGCCGTACGACCATCCCGTCGTCGGCGGTCTCGAAGGCGAGCCGGCCTCGCCGGGCCGACGTATCGGACCCGAGATGGGTGAGGATCATCCGGCCGCAGTCGAACTCGCTCTTGCGTTCCACCAGCTCCTCGTGACTCAGATGGAAGTCGTAGCCCCGGACGAGCTGCGTACATTCACAGACGAAGAGCTGCGAGTTGCTCGCGAAGCGCGGGAGGCCCTCGAACCAGCCGGTGTCTCCCGTGTAGACGACGCGCTCGTTTCCGCTGCGGATCGCGATGCCGTGAGGGCACGCATCGGGCTGGTGGTGTGTCGGGAAGGCCGACACCTGGACGGGGCCTACCTCGGTCTCGGTTCGCGTCGGAAGCTCGACGAAATGGAGCGGATGACTGCGCTCGGCGTCGACGATGGGATGGCCGAGTGCGGCCGATGCAGCGCGAACCCGGGCCTCGACTCCCGGCGGCCCGCCGATGCGGAGGGGTCGTCTCCGTCCGTCCTCGTAGAGGGTCGCCAGCAGGAACTGCGGGATTCCGCCGAAGTGGTCCGCATGGAAATGCGAGATGAGGATGGCGTCGATCTCCTCCCGCGCGATCCCGAGGGCGGCGAGCCCCGTGCCGGTGGTCATTCCGCAATCGAGGAGCACGGTGCCGCCGGGCAGCCGGACGAGGACGGCTGCCTGCCGGCGGCCGCCCGCTCCGAAGGCATCGCTGGTGCCCACGAAGACGACCTCGCTCACGCGCGTACGCTCGCGGCGGAGGGCTCCGGGACGGCGTGGAACGCGCCGCCGGCGAAGATGCCGCGCCGCGCGCGGAGCCCGGCCGGAACGCGCTCGCCGTCCCAGACCACGGCCTCCTCCAGGAGTGCGCCCGCTCCGATCTCGGCGCCGCGGCCGATCACGAGGCCCGGTGCGAAGCGGGTGCCTTCGCGATGGGCGATTCCGTCCGCGTCGATGTACGAGAGGCGCGGCGGGGCAAGGTTCGCGGCCAGGTACTCGCTGGGGTTGCCGACGGGCTCCCAGACGCATCGGTCCGGCCCGAGGACGTCGGCGCACACATCGCCTGCGCCTCGCGCGAGGAGCGGGATGAGCCAGCCATCCAGGTGTCCGAAGACCTCCTGGTCGGGCATGCCATCGAATGCGCGTGCGGACACCACCGTCACGTGTGCGTAAAGCCCGGCACGCTGCTCTCCCCCGAGGTCGAACCGACGCGCGATCCGGCGGATGCGCCCGTCGGCGTCGACGCCGATCGTACCGAAGCTCGCCGCTCGCGGGTCGTCACGCAGCAGGAGCGTCCAGGCGCTCCCCCTTGCCCGATGCTCGCGGATCAGGGCCGACAGGTCCAGGTCGAGGAGCATGTCGCCCCCCAGTACGAGACAGGGATCGCTCTCCCGCAGGAAGGCCGCGGCTCTCCGGATGCCGCCGCCGGTTCCGAGCGGGGTCTCCTCATGGGAGAAGCGGACCCGAAGACCCGGAGGTGCGTAGCGTTCCGCGGCGTCGATCAGCTGCGACGGATGGTGATGGACGTTGATCACCACCTCGGAGACCCCGTGACGGGCGAGCAGGGCGAGCGGGTAGGCGATGAGGGGCAGGCCGCGGACGGGCACCGCCGGCTTTGGTCGCAGATCGGAGAGGGGGCGCATCCGCGTGCCGAGACCCGCGCCGAGGATCATCGCCCTCACGGTGCGGTGTCGTGATGCACGGGCGGGAAGGCAGCGCCCGCCGCGTCGTTCGCCTCGTCCGGAAGCGCGCAGATCAGCTCGGCCAAGGCGGTGAGCCGCGGGTCGAGGCGTGCCGTCCGGCGGGCCGCCGCTCGGAGGTAGCGCGCACAGGTCGCCGCGAATCTGCCCTCCCGCGGGTCGCCACGGAGCGACGCGTGGTAGAAGCCGAGCGCGTGGTCCTTGCCCTTGCGCGTGAGGGTGAGCAGATCGAAGCGCCGCTGGAACGTCTCGGCGTCGGGAGGGTCGGGGAGGAACTCGCGGATCCGTCCGAGGTGAGCTGCGACCTCGGCGTCGCCGAGTTCGACGTAGGAATCACGGAGCAGGCATACGAGGTCGTACTCCGGCGGCGCGAGCCATGCGCCCTGCAGATCGATGAGGACGACCCGCTCTCCGCGTGGCGCCCCGTCACGAACGAGGACGTTGGCTCCCTGCAGGTCACGGTGGGAGAGTCGCGCAGGGGCGGCCGCGGTCTCACGCGCCACGACGCGGAATGCCTCGTGTACCGCCGCGGCTTCGGCCGCCGTGGCGGGTCGACCGAGAGCCGCGGGCACCGACCAGCGAACGAAGAAGTCCGCCTTGTAGGCGAAGAAGGAGTCATCCAGCCGGCGGCCGAAGGCGGGGATCCGGTCGGCGTCGGCCCGAAGGCGCTGCAGCCGCGGAACGAGGTCACAGACCTCCTCGTAGAGGTACCGGCGCTCGGCGGGCGTCGCCGCTGCGGCTGCCTGGCGCAGCTCGAGGGTGCCCGCGTCCTCGAGGAGGTCCACGCCGCCGTGCGAGCCGTAGCGCGCCGGCACCGGGAGACCGCCGTCGGCGAGGAACGTTCGCAGCGGCTCGAGCGCCGGCTCTGGTGGCGTGCCGGGCGGTCGCCGCGCCGGATCCTCGGGCAGCTCGACACGCGCCACCAGGCACTGGGGATCGCCGCCGATGACCCGTACGCGGAAGAAGCGTCGCCGGGAGAGGCCCGCAGGGATCTCCTCGATGGAGACGGGCTCCCGGCCAAGGCAGTGCCGGACGGCTTCGCCGACCCGCGACACGGCGGCGGCTTCGCTCATCCGAAGAACACGTGACACGCGGCCGTGGCGGCCGCGAATCCCGCCACGTCGCCGAGCAGGCACGCAGCGAGGGCATGACGGCCCTCGCGTACCCGCGCCGCCCCGAAGTAGACGGCAAGTACGTAGAAGGTCGTCTCGGTCGAGCCCTGGAACGTACTGACCAGGACGCCGATGAAAGAGTCCGGCCCGTGGGTGGTGAGGATCTCGCTCATGACCCCGAACGCGCCCGATCCCGACAGCGGACGGAGCAGCGCCATGGGCAGCGCTTCGGCAGGGACTCCGAGCCGGCTCGTCAGGGGATCGATGACGGAGATCACGACGTCCAGCGCCCCGGACGCGCGGAACATCCCGACGGCGACCAGGATCACCACCAGGAAGGGAACGATCCGGACGGCGACCTCGATCCCCTCGCGCGCTCCCTCCACCGCCGACTCGTAGACCCGGACGCCGCCTCGGAGCCCGACGGCCAGCAGGGCGGCGATCAGGGCCGGGAGGAGCCACGACGAGAGCACCTCGCGCGCGACGTCGGCGGCCGAGTGGGTCGCGAGGGCGGAGGACACGTGGAGCGCCAGGGCCAGTGCGAGGGCGACGGAGAAGCCGATCAGGACGACCTGGATGCTCCTCGGAGGAGGGCCGGGCATCCGGGCCGGACCGGGGACCTCGGGCGCCTCGCCCGCCTGCGACGGCGACGCCGCCGGCTCGGTCGCCGCGAAGCTTTCGAAGCGGAAGCGCTTGCGGCGACGGAGCAGCCAGTGCGTCGCCACCGCGGTGAGCGTCGCCACGCTCGTGGCGATGAGCGTCGGGACGAGGATCGACGCCGGCGCGGTCGAGCCGGCGGAGGCTCGCACGGCGATGGTGCCGAGAGGCAACACCGCGACGCTCGTCGCATTGATGGCGAGGAACAGCACCATGGCGTCGGTGGCCACTCCGGGCCGGGGGTTCAGACGGTCGAGCTCGGTCATGGCCTTGAGCCCGAACGGGGTTGCCGCGTTGCCGAGGCCGAGGACGTTCGATGCGAGGTTCATGATCATCGCGCCCATGGCCGGATGGTCGGGGGGCACGTCGGGAAACAGCCGCCGCATGATCGGGCCGAGGCCGCGCGCCACCGCGAGCAGGAGCCCCCCGTCGCGGGCGACGCGCATCAGGCCGAGGAAGAACGCCATCACGCCGACCAGCCCGATCACGAGCCGGACCGCATCGCCGGCGGACTCCAGGGCCTTCTGCTGGAGCGCGTCCATGCGTCCCGTGAAGGCCGCGCACAGGATCGACCCCAGGATCAGCGCGAGCCAGATGCCGTTCAGCACGCGCCCCCCACGCGTCCGTCGCTCCGGCGGCAGACTTCCAGATTCCGCGCCGAGCGTCAAACGCAGCGACGCGACGGGGCTCTGGTCTTGCGGGGACCTCCGCCCCGTGCCGGACTACCGGGTGCGGTGCATCTTGCCGCGGCCCAGCAGGAGCCAGTCGAGCGAGACGTTCTCCTTGAGGGCCAGGGTGATCAGGAAGTCGGTATGGGGGGTCGTTCCGCTCTCGTAGCGATTGACGTTCTGCTGGAAGACCCCGAGGTCCCTGGCGAACTGACGCTGGGAGCGTTCGCCGCGCACTTCTGCGAGGCGCTCGGGCAGCTTCTTCTTCGTGCGCTCCACTGACGACGAGGCCATGAGGGATGTCTCCTCTCGCGTCGAATCCCGAACCGCCGCCGCCCTCGCGGCCGCGCTGCGCCGTGAGCCTCGCTCTTCGCTCGGTCACGCGCTCGGGAGGAGCCGGGATCCGACGAAGGAGAACTCTAGCACGTCACCGGAGTGCGTCACCCTCCGATGGGCTTGACGCGCACGGCGTCGCGTGTTCAGCTTGGCGGGCCGGCGCGTGTCAGCGCCGGAACCACAGTCCCGCTCGTGCGCGAGGTGCCGCGCAGCGGGGGGCGAGGCGCGGAACCTGCGGGTGACCGGCGGAATCCTGGGCGGCCGCAGGCTCGTGGCTCCGGCCGGCCGCGGCGTGCGTCCTACGACCGATCGAGTCCGCGAAGCGACGTTCGGTCGGCTGGGCGGGGTCGAAGGGGCCCGCGTACTGGATCTGTACGCGGGGACCGGGGCGATGGGCATCGAGGCGTTCTCGCGCGGTGCGATGGGTGTGGTCTTCGTGGAGCGGGAGCGAAGAGCCCTCGACGCGCTGCGTCGCAACCTGGTGGCGCTCGGCCTCTCGGAAGCAGTCCGCGTCGTGGCGCGGGACGTAGCGGCCGCGGTGGCCGACCTCGGCCGTTCGGGAGAGCGCTTCGACCTGGTCCTGCTGGACCCGCCCTACGAGACGGCCGAAGCCGATCGCAGCCTGCGGGCCATCGTCCGCGCCGGGGTCCTCGCGCCCAGGGCGCTGCTGGTCGTCGAGCATTCCCGGCGGCATCCTCTGCAGCCGGTTCCGGGCCTCGCTCTCCAGGACGAGCGGCGGTACGGTGACACGATCGTCAGTCGGCTCGCTGCGGCGGACGACGGTGCCGACGACGGAGGCGAGGGCGATCGATGACGAAGCTCGAACAACACCGCAAGCCGCTCGCGATCTTTCCGGCGAGCTTCGACCCGGTGACCAACGGTCACCTCGATCTGGTCCACCGGGCCCGGGCCGTCTTCGACGAGCTGATCGTCGCCGTTGCGACGAACCCCGACAAGCGGGGAACGTTCTCGGAGCAGGAACGGCTCGAGATGCTGCGAGCGGTGATCGGCCACGAGCCCGGCGTGAAGATCGTCGCCTTCGAGGGCCTGCTCGTCGACTATGCGCGGAGGGTCGGCGCGACGGTCTGCATCCGGGGGCTGCGCGCGGTGGTCGACTTCGAATACGAGTTCGAGATGGCGCTCATGAACAAACACCTCTACCCGGAGCTCGAGACCCTGTTCATGATGACGAGCCAGGAGTACTTCTACGTCAGCGCTTCCCGCGTCAAGGAGTTGGTGCGCTTCGGGGGCAACGTCGACGACTTCGTGCCGCCCCTCGTGGCCAAGAAGCTCGTCGAGAAGCTTCTCCAGCGCTGAAGCCGGACAGCCCGCCCGCCGATCGGGTGGGGCGGAGCGCGGATGAAGGGCAGCAGCGACCGGGACGAGAGACCGCTGCCGATCCGCTTCGGGACGAGCGGATGGCGGGGCGTACTCGGGGACGATTTCACGGTCGACCGGGTCCGCGCCGTCGTGGCTGCGGCGGGAGACCGCGTGGCTGCGGCACGGCCAGGAGCGCGGGTCCTCGTCGCCTACGACCGGCGGTTCCTCGGCGAACGCCTGGCGCGTCTGGCGCTGCGGGTCCTGGCGGGGCGGGGCCTGCGGCCTGTACTGGCCCGTGGTGCGGTCCCTACGCCCGTTCTCGCCCGGGGAGTCCGGCGCAGCCGCGCCGCGGCGGGGCTGATCTTCACCGCCAGCCACAACCCGCCGGAGTATCAGGGCCTCAAGCTGTTCGGTCCGGCCGGCGCCGGGTGGGAGGAGCGGGAGACGAAGGCGACCGAGCGCTCCGCAGCGCGCTGGCTCCGCGCGGGTTCGCCTCCCGAGCCGCCCGTCGCGGTCCGTCTCGTGGACGTCGTGTCGCCCTATCTGGACGCGCTGGTCGCGATCCTCGACCGCAGGCTGCTGCGCCGGAGCGCGATCCGGGTCTGGTATGACGCCATGCACGGTGCGGGCGCCGGCGTCCTCGACGAGGCGCTGCGCCGGGCCGGCGTGGGCGTGACCACGCTGCGCGGAGGCCCGGATCCGACCTTCGGCGGCGCTGCGCCGGATCCCCTCCCCGAGCGTCTCGGCGCCCTGCGGGCCGCCGTCCGCGCAGGGGGCGCCCGCTCCATCGGATTCGCCAGCGACGGCGACGCGGACCGCTTCGCCGTCGTCGATTCCGGAGGCTTCGTCCTCTCGGAGACCGAATCGGTGGCGCTGCTCGTCGACCACCTGGCGCGAACGGGTCGCGCCCGCCGGGCGGTGGCCGTGTCGGTGGCGACCGGGGGCCTCGTCGAGCGTGTCGCACGCGCGCGAGGGCTCGGCGTGAGCTTCCATGCGCTCGGATTCAAGTACCTCTCGGCAGCGCTCCTTGCCGGAGACGCCGACGTGGCCGGCGAGGAGAGCGGCGGCTTCGCCCTCGCTCCGTTTGCCCACGACAAGGACGGCATCCTCGCCGCCAGCCTCATGGCCGAGCTGGCTGCGTCGGGTCCGGAAACCCTCCGGCGCCGGCTACGCCGCCTCGAGGCGGAGGTGGGAGCGTCGTCGAGCGGGAGGACGGCGCTGGAGATGACGGGCGGCGTTCGCTCGGCCCTCGGCGATCTCACCTCCTCTCCGCCCGAGCGCGTCGGCCGGCACCGCGTCCGGTCTGCACTCACCTGTGATGGCGTTCGTCTGTCCTTCGACGACGGCTTCCTCATGCTCCGCGCCTCGGGCACCGAGCCCCTCGTCCGGGTCTACGCCGACGCGCCGACTCCGCAGGCGCTGCGACGGCGCCTGAAGGAGGGGATCCGTCTGCTCCGGCGGGCCGAGCGGGGTTGATGGACGCGGCCCGACGCCGCGGGTACGCTGGTCGATGTCGGGATGGGCGAGGTGGCGCGTGGAACGACGACGGATCCTCGTCGCGGTGAGCGGCGGCATCGCGGGCTACAAGATTCCGGAGCTCGTACGTTGCCTGGTTCGCGCCGGGCACGAGGTGCGCTGCGTCGTTACGCCCAGCGGAGCTCGATTCGTCTCGCCGCTCGTCCTCCAGACGCTCTCGGGCCACCCGGTGCGGAGCGAGCTCTTCGATGCAGAGGAAGAAGGCCAGATCGACCACATCGCGCTGGCGGACTGGGCGGAGGTCGTGGTGCTCGCCCCGGCGACGGCCCACACGCTGGCGCGTCTCGCCCACGGGCTCGCGGACGATCTGGTGTCGACGCTCCTGCTGGCGACCCGGGCGCCGGTGCTCGCCGCTCCTTCGATGAACGTCAACATGTGGCGGCATCCTGCGACACAGGAGAATGTCGCCGTCCTGCGCAGGCGCGGCGTCCGTTTCGTGGGGCCCGACTCGGGCTTCCTTGCGTGCGGCTGGGAGGGTGAGGGGCGGATGTCCGATCCCGCCGCCATCGCCGCGGCGGCCGCAATCGAGCTCGGACCGCGCTCGCTGGCCGGCGAGCGGGTGCTGGTCACGGCCGGCGGAACCCGCGAGCCGGTCGACCCGGTCCGTTCGCTCACGAACCGCTCGTCGGGGAAGATGGGGTTCGCGATCGCCGCCGAAGCGGCTCGGCGCGGCGCAGACGTGGTGCTGGTGGCGGGCCCGTGCCCGCAGGCGACTCCCGAGGGTGTGCGGCGGCGGGACGTCGAGACGGCCCTCGAGATGCGCGACGCGGTGTTGACCGAGCTGCCCACGGCCGGCTTCGTGGTGATGGCCGCTGCAGTGGCCGACTTCCGCCCGGCCAGGCCGGCGGGGCGCAAGATCAAGAAGGAGGAGCTCGGAGACGAGGCGCCCCTCGCGATCGAGCTGACGCGCAATCCAGACATCCTGGCCGAGATCTCCTCGCTGCCGCGGCAGGGCCGCGTCATCGTGGGCTTCGCCGCCGAGGACCGCGACGTGCTCGAGGCCGCCCGAAGGAAGCTCTCCCGCAAGAAATGCGATCTCATCGTCGCAAACGACGTGACGCTGGAAGGCGCGGGCTTCGACAGCGATCGGAACGCCGTGTGGTTCGTCTGGCCCGGTGGCGGCGCCGAGGAGATCCCGCTGCTTCCGAAGTCCGAGGTGGCGGCCCGCCTGTGGGACCGCATCGAGAAGCTGCGCGGGGCGGGGGCTTGAGCGCCGGATCTCGTGGCCGCACGGCGAGGCGGGGTTTCGCCGTGGCGGTCGCTGCAGCAGCGCTCGCACACGCCGCGGGCGGCGAGGCCGCGCACGGAGGCGTCCGGCGCGGGGCTTCGTCAACGTCGCCACGATCTCCGGGTCGATCAACCCGGCCTCGTCGGACTACCTGCAGAAGGTGATCACGCGGAGCGTCGAAGAGGGCGCCGAAGCGGTGCTGATCGAGCTCGACACGCCGGGGGGGCTCCTGGCGTCGACCAAGGACATCATCCAGGCGATTCTCAACTCACCGGTGCCGGTCATCGTCTACGTCGCTCCCCAGGGCGCGTGGGCGGGCTCGGCGGGAACGTTCATCACGCTGGCGGGCCACGTCGCCGCGATGGCTCCGGGCACCTCGATCGGCGCCGCGCATCCCGTCGGGATCGGACCGCCCGCCGGCGCGAAGGATCGCGAGGAGGGAGGGCGCGACTTCGCGGCGGAGAAGGCCGAGAACTTCACGGCGGCCTTCATCGAGTCGATCGCACGAGAGCGCAAGCGCAACGTCGAGTGGGCCGTGAAGGCAGTGCGCGAGTCGGTGGCGATTCCTCCGGACGAGGCGCTCCGGCTGGGGGTGATCGACCTGGTGGCTCCCGACCGCACCGATCTCCTGCAGCGGCTCGAGGGCCGCGATCTCGTCGTGGGAGGAGTCCCGCATCGCCTCGCGCTGTCCGGGGCCGAAGTGCGCAGCATCGACATGACGCTGCTCACCCGCTTCTTCGACGTCCTGGCGAGCCCGGACATCGCAGTCCTGCTGATCCTCGCCGGGATCCTCGGCCTGTACGTCGAGTTGACGACGCCGGGCGTGATCCTTCCGGGAGTGGCGGGTGCGATCTGCCTGCTGCTCGGCTTCATCTCGCTCCAGATCCTGCCCTTCTCGTGGCTCGGACTCCTGCTCCTCCTCGGCGGGATCGCGCTGGTGGTGGCCGAGGTGTTCGTGACCTCGTTCGGCATCCTGTTCGCGCTGGGCGTGGTGTGCTTCCTGCTCGGCGGGTCGATGCTCTTCGATCGCCCTCTCGAGAGCGACCTCAACGTGTCGTTCTGGAGCGTCCTGGTTCCGGCCGTCGCGGCGGTGGCGATCTTCGGCGCCGTCGTCGTCTTCGCGGTGGGGCGGACGCTCCGCCGCACGTCCGTGACGGGCGTCGACGAGCTGGTCGGCCTCGTGGGCCTGGCGGTGACCGAGCTTTCGCCCGCCGGCACGGTCTTCGTGCGGGGCGAACACTGGAACGCGCGATCCGAAGCGCCGCTCGCCCAAGGTGGCCGGGTGGAGATCGTCGCGGTGGAGGGCCTCCGGCTGCGGGTGCGGCCCGCACCGCCAGAGGTGTGAGGAAGAGAGGGGAGAAACCGTCATGATGTCGGCACCGTTCGTCCTGCTGGCGCTGCTGCTCGCGCTGTTCGCGGCAGGCGTTCGCATCCTGAACGAATACGAACGAGGAGTCCTGTTCCGCCTCGGGCGCTTCGCGGGAGTCAAGCCCGCCGGCCTCCGGTGGATCATTCCCGGAGTCGACCGGATGGTGAAGATCAGCCTGCGCGAGATCGTGATGGACGTTCCGTCGCAAGAGGTGATCACCCGGGACAACGTGTCGGTCAAGGTGAATGCGGTGCTCTACTTTCGCGTCCTGCACCCGGAGAAGGCGGTGATCTCGGTCGAGAACTACCTCTACGGCACCTCCCAGCTCGCGCAGACGACGCTCCGCAGCGTCTGCGGACAGGCGGAGCTCGATGAGCTGCTCGCCGAGCGCGAGACACTGAACCGCCGGCTCGCGGAGATCATCGACCAACAGACCGAGCCCTGGGGAGTGAAGGTCCGCGCCGTCGAGTTGAAGCAGATCGACCTCCCCGAGGAGATGCGGCGCGCCATGGCGAAGCAGGCCGAAGCGGAGCGCGAGAAGCGCTCCAAGCTGATCCATGCCGACGGCGAGCTCCAGGCCGCGCAGCGCCTCGCCGACGCGTCCCGGATCCTCTCGAGCGAGCCCTCCGCGCTCCAGCTTCGCTACCTGCAGACGCTGACCGAGATCGCGACGGAGAAGAACTCGACGATCGTGTTCCCGCTCCCGATGGACCTGGTGCGCCCCTTCCTCCAGGCATCCTCGGAGTCGGGGGTGGAGAGGTAGATGGCGGGCGACGAGACACCCCGTACCGCTGCGGCGAAGGTCGAGCGACAGCTCCGCAGCACGATCCTCACGGTGCTGGCGTGGGTCGTGTCGCTGGTGGTCCTGGCCGCCTGGGCGAGCACCGGCATCTACAGCCTGCGGCCCGGAGAGGAGGCGGTGATCCTGCGGTTCGGCGACTACGCGCGCACCGTCACGGAGCCTGGGCCGCAGATCCACCTGCCCCCGCCCCTCGAGTCCCACGCCATCGTCAACACGTCGGCGATCGAGCGCGAGGAGTTCGGGGCCCAGCCGGGAGCAGGGCGTACACCCGAGCAGGAGTCCGAGGCGCACCTGGAATCGGCGGTGCAGACCAGCGACAACAACCTGGTGATGCTGGGCTTCGTCGTGCAGTACCGGATCCAGAACGCGTTCGACGCGCTCTATCGGGTCGCGAACCCCGAGGCGATCCTGCGCGACGCGGCACAGGCGGCAGCCCGTGAGGTGGTGGGGCGGACCACCATCGACGGCGTCCTTTCGGAGCAGCGCGGGCAGGTCGAGGCCGAGACCGAGGAGACGCTGCAGGCGCTGATGGATCGCTACCACACGGGCCTCGTCGTCCTGGCCGTCCAGCTGCAGGAGGTGCAGCCTCCCCAGGACGTCCGCGCGGCCTTCGACGACGTGATCGCCGCCAGCCAGGACAAGAGCCGGACGGTGAACGAGGCCCAGGGTTTCGCCAACGAGGTGCTCCCCAAGGCCCAGGGCGAGGCGAGCGAGCTGCGCGCCCAGGCCGAGGGCTACAAGGCGGCGCGGATCGCGGCGGCGACGGGGGCGGCATCGCGCTTCGCGGCGCTCGCGGCCGAGTACCACAAGGCTCCCGAGGTGACGCGAACGCGCCTCTATCTCGAAACCATGGAGGAGGTCCTGCCGGAGGTCGAGAAGTTCGTCGTCGAGCCGGGTTCGGCCGGCGTAGTTCCGTTCCTGCCCTTGGATCCGCGGCGCGAACGCGCGCGCGGCGCGCCGGGCTCCACTCCCGCAGCGGAGGTCCGTCCGTGAGGCGCCTTCCCCTCCTCCTCCTCCTCGTTCTCGCCGGGTTCGCCGCGCTGGTCTGGGCCGGCGGCAAGGGCTACGGGCCGCTGGTCGTGACTCCGGTGGACGAGCAGCGGATCGTCCTCGTGTTCGGGCGGCCGGTCTCGGTCTTGACCGAGCCCGGACTCTCGCTCCGCATGCCGCTGGTCGGCGACGTGCGGAGCTTCGACAAGCGTCTGCTCTACTTCAATGCCGAGCCGCTCCCGATCCAGACGCGGGACGAGGAGCGGATCGTCGTCGACAACTACGTCGTCTGGAGGATCGTCGATCCGCTCCAGTACTTCGAGGCATTCCCGACGGGGCGATCATCTGCCGACCTTCAGATCGACCGGGTCGTGCGGGCCCGGGTCCGGCAGGTGATCGGGCAGCGGACGCTCTCGGAGGTCCTCACGGCCGCACGAGTCGACATCATGAAGGAGATCACCGAGGCGACGAATGCGGGCCTCCGGGGAACCGGAATCGTCGTCGAAGACGTCCGGATCAACCGGACGGAGCTGCCGAGGGGCACCGAGACGAACGTCTTCGCGCGCATGCGCGCCGAGCGCCAGCGCCTGTCACGGCAGCTGCGGGCGGAGGGCGAAGCGGAGGGGCGCCGCATCCGGGCCGAAGCCGAGCGCGAAGCCGTCATCCTCGTCTCTGAGGCGAAGCGCGACGCCGACGTGCTCCGGGGCGAGGGGGACGCCGAGGCGGCGAGAGTCTATGCCGAAGCGTACGCGGCGGACGCAGCGTTCTACGATTTCACCCGTACGCTGGAGGCGTACCGGACGGTCATCCCGCGCAACACCACGCTGGTGTTGCCTCCTGGGAACGACTTCTTCCGCCTCTTCGAGACGCGCACGCCCAGGCAGCCGTGAGGGCAGGGGGTCGGCTCAGCGGGGGACGCGGAGCAGCCTCCAGGTGCCGAAGCTGACGAAGGCCAGAAGGACGATCCAGATGGACGCGGCAGGCGGACTGACTCCCTGGGACGCGAGCGTGGACGCGAGGCTGCGGGCGAAGAGGTAGAGTGCGGCCAGCGCCACGCCCTCGAGGGCCGGCACCGCGAGGCTCTTGCTCTGCTCGACACGCAGACCGAGAGGGATCGCCAGGAGCACGAAGAGGACCAGGGTGAATGGCTCGGTGACACGCTCCTGTTCGAGCGTTCGGAAACGGTCGACGTTGGCGCCCTGGCGCTTGCGAGCCTGGATGTACCGGCGAAGGTCCCGGAGCGTGAGCGCAGATGCGCTCGCATCGGCGAGTCGCAGGTCCGCATGCCCGCCCAGCGAATAGGGCATCTCGGCGAGCTGCTCGACCTTGGGAGCGGCCGTTGGCTGTGCGAGGTCGAAGCTGCGAACCACGGCGCCGCGGAGCAGCCACTGTCGGCCGTCGACGACGCGGGCCTCGGCCGCGTCGATGCTCCGAGCGAGCCTGCCCTGGTCCGTGCGCTCGTAGATCAAGATTCCCCGCGCCTCTCCGCGGTCCGGATCCGATTCCTGGATGTTGAACAGGTGGTTGCCCCTGTGGTACCAGAACGATCCCCGGCCGAGGCTGATTCCCTGGTCCGGACCGCCGTGTACGTGGCGGCTCAGGGCGCGGGCGGCGCCGACGGAGAGCGTCTGATCGACGACCAGGCCGATCCCGGACAGGACGAGCGCCGCAGCGAGGATGGGCAGGGCGGCGCGCAGGGGAGAGATGCCGCCGGCCTTCATCGCGGTCACTTCGTGCCAGCGGGCGGAGAGGCCGAAGCACGCGAGCGAGGCGGCGAGCGCGGAGATCGGCAGCACCGTTCGGAGCGACTCCGCCGGGATCTGCAGCAGGAGCTTCTTCAACGTCCATACGAGGCCGCGATCCGGGTCGAGCACGTCGTCGAAGTCGAGCAGGAGGGTCGTGATCAGCAGCGCCAGCAGGACGACGCCGAGGATCGAGAACACCAGGGCGAGGAAGCGTGCGAGCAGGTAGCGGCTGAGGATTCGCACGCGGTGGAGGCTAGCATTGCAGGTCGTTGCGGGTAGCGCGGCGCTGGAGCGACGGCTGGTGCGGGCGGTGGTCACCGTCGGCAGCTTCGACGGAATCCACCTGGGGCACCGTTCGATCCTCGACACCGTCGTGGAGCGGGCCCGGGCCCACTCGGGGACGGCGACGGTCATGACCTTCGAGCCGCATCCACGCAAGGTGCTGCACCCGGATCGGCCTCCGCAGCTGCTCTCGACCACCGAGCAGCGGCTCGAGCTGATGGCTGGAGCGGGAATCGACGTCGTGATCCTCGAGCCCTTCACGCCGGAGTTCTCCAGGACGCCTCCGGAGCAGTTCGTTCGTGAGCACCTGCACCGGCGTCTGGCGCCCGTCGAGGTCTACGTCGGATACGATTTCCGCTTCGGACACGATCGTGAGGGGTCGATGCGGATGCTGACCGAGCTGGGGCCCCGGCTGGGGTTCGCGGTGACGATCATTCCCGAGGTCACCATCGATGGGGAAGACGTGAACTCGACGAGGATCCGCCGGCTGTTGTCGGAAGGGGAGGCGGCGACCGCGGGCCGGCTGCTCGGGCGGGCGTACTCGCTGCGCGGCCGCGTGGCGCAGGGAGACCGGCGGGGCAGGGGGCTCGGCTTCCCGACGCTGAACCTCGATCCCGAGAACGAGCTCCTTCCCGGAATCGGGGTCTATGCGGGCCACGTCCGCTTCCTCGACGAAGGGACCCCGTCACGGGGCACCGTCTTCGGCGCGGTCACGAACGTCGGGCGAAGGCCGACCTTCGATTCCGGGGAGGCCATCGTGTGCGAGAGCCACCTGCTCGATTTCTCCGGCGAGGGCTATGGGCGTCGGATCGAGGTCTCCTTCCTGGACCGTCTGCGTTCGGAGCAGCGGTTTCCGAGCGGCGATGCCTTGCGCAAACAGATCGCGGCCGACGTCGAAGAGACGCGCCGTCGGCTGGCGGGCTCGTGATGTCGCCGGTCGAGGGGGACATCCCCCAGTCGGTTCCGCTGAGAAAGCCGAGACCCCGGAAACGGCGCGCAGCCATGTGGATCTTCGGCCTCGGCGTCACCGGGCTGGCCCTCTGGCTCGCGCTCCGGGACGTACCCCTGCGCGAGGTGGGCACGGTGCTCTCGCAGACGAAGTGGGCGCCGCTCATCCTGATGGGGGTTCCCGCACAGGTCGCCGCCATCTACGTCCGGGCGCGTCGCTGGCGGCACCTCACCGACGTGATCCAGCCGATTTCGGTGTTCGCTCTGTTCCGCGCGACGAGCATCGGCTTCATGGCCAACAACCTGCTGCCCGGGCGGGCGGGCGAGATCGTCCGGGCTTGGGTCCTCTCCCGGGAGACCGGTGCGAGCGGGGCGGGGCTGCTCGGGACGGTGGTCCTCGAACGGGTGATCGATTCGATCACGTTCCTGGCGCTGGCGTCGGTGGTGCTCTGGGTCGGCGGCGTGAAGGCGCTCGGGGGGGGCGCCCTGGCCGGCGCGGCGCTCTCGCTCCTGGTTGCGCTGATCCTGCCGGTCATCGCGCTGGTCTGGCTGCGGGTGGCGCCCGATCAGGCGCTCCGCATCATGCACCGGGTCCTCACGCTGGTGCTCCCGGCCCGGCTCTCTGCGCCGGTGGCCGGCCTCCTCGTCCGCTTCGCTGCCGGCCTCGGCTCGCTCCGCGGCGGCGCCCATCTGGCCTGGGTGATCGTGGACTCGGTGGTTCTCTGGGCCGTGATCTCGCTCGTGCCGTTCTACTCGGGAGTCCTCGCCCTCGGGATCGACTTCGGATCGCTGGGCCGGACGCTGGCCGCCGCCTACGTGACCCTCGCTGCGGTGGGTCTCGCCGTCGCCATCCCGGCGGCCCCTGGCTTCTTCGGAACCTTCCACCTGGCCTGTACCGCCGCCCTCGCCATGTTCGGGGTACCCGACTCGACCGCCTTCGCCATGGCCGTGCTCGTCCACGGCAGCTACTGGGTGACGGTGACGGGCCTCGGCTTCGCCCTCCTGCCCTTCGGACGCGCAGGCCTGCGCGAGGGGCTCGACGCCGCCGCGACGGATCAAGGCGAGTCGCCCGACCGCCGATGAACCTTCCAGTTTCGGGGGTTCTTTCGCCCCCGGCGGGAGAGTCTGCCCTCCGAGGCCGTGGCCGGGAGGGGGAAGGGAAACGCGCGCGGTGAACGAGCGGATCGGGGAGCTTCTCGTCCGAGAGAGCCTCCTCACATCGGAGCAGCTGCGCAAGGCCCGGGACGAGGCCAAGACCCGGGGCGGCCGCCTGGGCGCGCAGATCACCAAGCTCGGCTTCCTGCAGGAGGCCGAGCTCAGCGACTTCGTCGCCAAGCAGTACGGCGTCCCGGCGGTGAACCTCGACGAGTTCGAGATCGACCCCGCGGTCATCAAGCTGATCCCCGAGGAAGTCGCCACCAAGCACACCGTCGTTCCGGTGAACCGCTCCGGATCGACCCTCACCCTGGCGACCGCCGACCCGTCGAACATCTTCGCCATCGACGACATCAAGTTCCTCACGGGCTACAACGTCGAGGTCGTCGTCGCGTCCGAAGAGGCGATCAAGCGCGCCATCGAGCGCGCCTACGATCAGGGTGAAGACCTCTCCGAGGTGATGGAGGGGTTCGACGACTCGGACTTCGAGGTCATCCAGGACGCCGACGACCTCGACATCAACGAGCTGGCGCGAGAGTCCGAGGATGCCCCCGTCGTCAAGCTCGTGAACCTGATCCTCACCGACGCCGTCAAGCGAAGCGCGTCGGACATCCACATCGAGCCCTACGAGAAGTCGTTCCGAGTCCGCTACCGGATCGACGGCGTGCTCTACGAGGTGATGAAACCGCCCCTCAAGCTGAAGAACGCCATCACCTCCCGCCTCAAGATCATGTCCGAGCTCGACATCGCCGAGCGCCGGCTGCCACAGGACGGCCGGATCAAGCTCAAGATGGGCCGCGGCAAGGAAATGGACTACCGCGTCTCCGTCCTCCCGACGCTCTTCGGCGAGAAGGTCGTCCTCCGCCTCCTCGACAAGTCGAACCTGCAGCTCGACATGACGAAGCTCGGATTCGAGGCCCAGCAGCTCGCAACCTTCCAGAGCTGCATCCACCGTCCCTTCGGCATGGTGCTCGTCACGGGCCCGACGGGTTCGGGCAAGACGACGAGCCTCTACTCGGCGCTCAGCGAGCTCAACAAGACGTCGGAGAACATCTCGACGGCCGAGGATCCCGTCGAGTACAACCTCGCCGGAATCAACCAGGTGCAGATGCACGAGGACATCGGTCTGAACTTCGCAGCAGCGCTCCGATCTTTCTTGCGTCAGGACCCGGACATCATCATGGTCGGCGAGATCCGCGACTTCGAGACGGCCGAGATTGCCGTCAAGGCCGCTCTCACCGGCCACATGGTGCTCTCGACCCTCCACACCAACGACGCGCCGTCCACCGTGAATCGCCTTCTCAACATGGGAATCGAACCGTTCCTGGTCGCGTCGTCGGTCAACTGCATCCTCGCGCAGCGCCTTGCCCGGAGGATCTGCGAAGAGTGCAAGCAGGCCGACCCGGACGTCAACGCCGACGCGCTCGTCGATGCGGGGATGACCGCCGATGAGGTTGCCAGCCTCGTTCCGGTGAAGGGCCGCGGCTGCCGGACGTGCTCGGAGACCGGATACAAGGGCCGGATCGCGATCTACGAGGTGATGGAGATGGGCGAGGAACTCAAGGAATTCGTCCTCAACGGCGCCTCGGGAATCGAACTCAAGCGAGAGGCGATCCGTCTCGGAATGACGACCCTGCGGCGCAGTGCGCTCAACAAGCTTCGCGAGGGGATCACGACGCTCGGCGAAGTGCTGCGCGTCTCAGCGTCGGACCACTAGAGAGGGCAGCAGACATGGCCAACCTCCACCAGCTCCTGAAGGCGATGATCGAGAAGGGGGCGAGCGACCTCCACATCACGACGAACAGCCCTCCTCAGCTCCGAATCGACGGGAAGCTCCACCCGCTCAAGATGCCGCCGATGAACCCTCCGGAAACCAAGCAGCTCTGCTACTCGATCCTCACCGATGCGCAGAAGCACCGCTTCGAAGAGACGTGGGAGCTCGACCTCTCGTTCGGGGTCCGGGGTCTTTCCAGGTTTCGTGGCAACATCTTCATGCAGAGAGGCGCCGTTGCAGGCGCGTTCCGTGCCATTCCGTACAAGATCCTCAGCTTCGAGGAGCTCGGCCTGCCGAAGGTCGTGACCGAGCTCGCACGGAAGCCGCGGGGCCTGATCCTCGTCACGGGACCGACGGGATCGGGAAAGTCGACGACCCTCGCCAGCATCATCGATCGCATCAACACCGAGCGCAACGAACACATCGTCACGATCGAAGACCCGATCGAGTATCTCCACCCCCACAAGGGATGTGTCGTGAACCAGCGTGAAGTCGGAGCCGACACCAAGGGCTTCACGTCGGCGCTGAAGTACATCCTGCGGCAGGACCCCGACGTCGTGCTGATCGGCGAAATGCGCGATCTCGAGACGATCGAGGCCGCGCTCGTGGTCGCCGAGACGGGCCACCTGGCGTTCGCAACCCTGCATACGAACTCCTGCGTCCAGACGATCAACCGAATCGTCGACGTCTTCCCGCCGTATCAACAATCGCAGGTGCGTGCTCAGCTCTCGTTCGTTCTCGAAGGGGTGATGTGCCAGTCGCTCCTGCCGCGGGCGAACGGAACGGGTCGCGTGATGGCGATCGAAGTGATGGTTCCGAATCCCGCGATCCGGAACCTGATCCGCGAGGACAAGATCCACCAGATCTACTCGCAGATGCAGATCGGACAGGACAAGTACGGGATGCAGACGATGAACCAGGCGCTGGCGTCGCTGTACCAGCGGCGGCTGATCACGCTCGACGATGCCATGGGCCGCAGCCACGACGTGGACGAGCTCCGGAACATCATCACGGGTGGTGCCGCGGCCGCAGGGACGCGCCGGGCGGCAGGGTGATGACGGCTCACGATCGCTGTCGAACGAGACGTCGAAGAGCCGGGCAGACCCGGCCAGGGGGGGTGACGACATGCCCGTCTATGTCTACGAGGGGCGCACGCGCGCGGGCGCCATGAAGAAGGGGATCATCGAGGCGACCAATGAGGCCGCCGCGACGGCTGCGCTGCGGTCGCAACAGATCGTACCGACCATCGTGAAGGCCAAGTCGCGGGACCTGCTGGCGGGTCTGTCTCTGCCGCAGTCGGGTCCCAAGACGCGTGACCTGGTGATCTTCACGCGGCAGTTCGCGACGATGATCGACGCAGGCCTGCCGCTGGTGCAGTGCCTCGACATCCTGGCGGAGCAGCAGCCACACAAGATGTTCCAGGGCGTCCTGCGGCAGGTGAAGGCCGACGTCGAGCAGGGTTCGACCTTCGCGGACGCGCTGAAGAGGCACCCGCGCGTCTTCGACGACCTCTTCGTCAACCTGGTGGCAGCGGGCGAGGTCGGCGGAATCCTCGACACGATCCTCAACCGCCTCGCGATCTACCTCGAGAAGGCGGATGCCCTCGCGCGCAAGGTGAAGGGCGCCATGGTGTATCCGATCACGGTGCTCGTGGTCGCGAGCGCCGTCGTCGTCGTGCTGCTCGTGAAGGTGATCCCGGTCTTCCAGAAGATGTTCGCCGAGTTCGGCGGGGCGCTTCCGGGGCCGACGCAGATGGTGATCAACGTCAGCGAGTTCATGCAGGCGTGGATCGTCGTGATCCTCGCGGGCCTCGTCGGCGCCCTCATGGCGTTCTTCCAGGCGACGACGCCGATCGAGGATGTTCCGGTATCGCACCGACGCGATCTTCCTCCGGATGCCGATCTTTGGCCCGCTGCTCCGAAAGGTGGCGACGGCGCGATTCAGCCGAACGCTGGGAACCATGATCTCGAGCGGCGTGCCGATCCTGGATGCGCTCGAGATCGTCGCGAGGACCGCCGGGAACCTGGTCGTCGAGGAAGCGATCCAGAAGACACGGACCGCCATCTCCGAAGGCAAGACCATCGCCGAGCCGCTGGCGGCATCGAAGGTCTTCCCGAGCATGGTGGTGCAGATGGTTGCGGTCGGGGAGCAGACGGGCGCGATGGACGCGATGCTCCAAAAGATCGCCGACTTCTACGACGACGAGGTGGATACCGCGGTGTCGGCGCTGACGCAGCTCCTCGAGCCGCTGATGATCGTCTTCCTCGGCGGGACGGTGGGCACGATCCTGATCGCGATGTACCTGCCGATCTTCAAGATTGCCGACGCGGTGAAGTAGCGGGTTCGCCGGAGGGGATCCCGTGGGGGGCGGTCCGGGAGGGGAGACGGACGTCCGGGCGCTTCGCCGGACGCTGCGGCTGGCCGGGGTGCGCCTCGGGCTCGCGCTCGCGATCGTCGCCCTGGTGGTGACGCTGCGAGGGTGTCGGACGGGGCGTGGCGCCGGAGGCGGTCGGCGGGGTCTACGGGGCGCTGGCGTTCGCGTGCGGCGTGAGCGCCGCGACCGCGCTCGGGCGGCGGCGGCTCGCGGCCGCGCGGTGGGCCGCTCCGGTGCTCGTGGGGCTGGACCTCGCGACGGTGGGCGCACTGGTGCACTTCACGGGCGGGGCAGACTCGATGTTCGTCGCCCTGTACGTGCTCGTCGTGGCGTACGGTGCCCTGTACTTCGAGCGGCGCGGCGCGCTGGGTGCGGCGGGAATCGCCGCCGCTTCCTTCGGCGTCGTGCTCGTTGCCGAGGAAGTCGGCTGTGTCCGAAGCTTCGGACCGGCGATCCCCGGGCTCGTGGTGGCGACGTTCTGGGGCGTCCACGGAGCCGCGCTTCTCCTGGTGGCGTTCCTTGCGAGCTTCCTGTCCGGAGAGCTCCGGCTCGCGGGGCAGGCCCTCGATCGAAGCCGGCGTGACCTCCACCGGCTGCAGCGGCTTCACGCGCGAACCGTCGAGAGCCTGCTCTCGGGCCTGCTCACCACGGATCGGGAGGGCAGGGTCACTTTCATGAACCCCGAGGCGGAGCGGATCAGCGGCGGGACGGGAGACGAGTTCTTCGGCCAGCGCGTCGACGGGATGCTCCCCGGGGTCGAGGGGCTGCTCCGCTACGGCGAAGCCACGCCGGCGCGGCTTCGCGCGAGAATGCCGTTCCGGAACCGGCGCGGGGAGCTTCTCCACCTGGGTCTCGCCGCATCGGTGCTGCGGGAGGCCGACGGCACGCCGGCGGGCCACGTCGTCATCTTCCAGGACCTCACGGCGGTGGTCGAGATGGAAGCGCCAGCTTCGGCGCTCCGAGCGTCTGGCCGCCGTGGGCGAGCTCGCAGCGGCCATCGCCCACGAGGTCCGTAACCCGCTGGCGGCGATGTCGGGGTCGATCCAGCTACTCGTCGCCGAGCTTCCTCCCGAGAGCCGCCAGGGCGAGCCGGGGCGCCTGATGGAGATCGTCCTGCGGGAGACCGACCGGCTGGACCGGCTGCTGACCGACTTCCTCCACTATGCACGGCCGTCGCAGCCTCGCGCGGAGGCGGTGCCTCTGGCGCCGCTCCTCGCCGAAACGGCCGAAATGCTCTCTCACGGCGAGGGCAAGCTGCTGCAGGTGGAACGCGACGTTCCGGACGGCCTGGCGGTGCTGGCCGACCCGGCGCAGCTTCGCCAACTCTTCTGGAACCTCCTGCTCAATGCGGCGCAGGCCATGCCCGAGGGCGGTGTCCTCCGGCTCTCCGCGTCTCCCCGGGACGAACCCCCGGCTCAAGGTGAGCTCGAGCCGATCCGAACGGTTGAGGAGGGGCAGGGCGCTCCCGGAGTCGAGGTCTGCATTGCGGACACCGGCATCGGGATCGCGCCGGACGTGATGGAGCACATCTTCGATCCCTTCTTCACCACGAAGCAGGCGGGCACGGGGCTGGGTCTGGCCACCGTGCATCGGATCGTCGAGAGCAACGGAGGGCGGCTGTGGGTGGAGAGCGCGGTCGGCGTCGGGACGATCTTCCGGATCTGGCTGCCCCGGGCGGTGGCCAGCGGCTGAGTCCCCGCGCTCGCATTCTCGTCGTCGACGACGAGAGGAGCATGCAGGAGTTCCTCGAGATCTGCTTCCGGCGCGAGGGCTACGACGTCGCGACCGCGGGTGACGTCGACTCCGCGCTCGCGTTGCTCGAAGCCGACGACTACGACGTCGTCCTCTCCGACCTCCAGATGCCCGGCCGCACCGGCCTCGAGCTGCTGCACGCCGCACGCGACCGCAGCCCGGAGACCGCGGTCATCCTCATCACCGCATTCGCAACCACGGAAACCGCCATCGCTGCGATGAAGGAAGGCGCCTACGACTACGTCACGAAGCCCTTCAAGGTGGACGAGCTGAGGCTCGTGGTCGAGAAGGCGCTCGAGAAGAAGCTCCTCGCCCGCGAGAACCGTCGTCTGCGAAGCGAGCTCCGTAGCCACATCCGACAGCGCGCGCTGATCGGGACCAGTCCTTCCATGCACCGGGTCTACGAGCTCGTGAACCAGGTGGCCGAGACCAAGACCAACGTCCTCATCGCGGGAGAGAGCGGTACTGGCAAGGAGATCGTCGCCCGGTCGATCCACGAGCGCAGCGACCGCCGCGACCGTCCGTTCGTCGCGGTCAACTGCGGCGCGATTCCGGAGAGCCTCCTCGAGAGCGAGCTCTTCGGTCACGTGAAGGGGGCGTTCACGGGAGCGGTGTCGGGGAAGGAGGGGCTGTTCGAGACCGCCGACGGCGGGACGCTGTTCCTGGACGAGGTCGGCGAGCTTCCGCCCTCCTTGCAGGTCAAGCTGCTTCGCGCCCTCCAGGATCGGATCATCCGACGCGTCGGCGGGACCAGCGATCGGCACGTCGACGTGCGGATCCTCGCCGCCACCAATCGCCGGCTCGAGGACGAGGTCGCGGCCGGGCGCTTCCGCGAGGACCTCTACTACCGGCTCAACGTGATCCAGATCGTCCTGCCTCCGCTGCGCGATCGCATCGAGGACGTTCCGCTCCTGGTCCAGCACTTCGTCGACAAGTACTCCCGGGAGCTCGGGAAGCCCATCCGCCGGATCGAAGACGGCGTGATGAGCCGGCTCCAGGCCTATCCGTATCCCGGAAACGTCCGGGAGCTCGAAAACGTCATCGAACGAGCGGTGACCCTCTCGCGAGAGGGCGTGATCGGCGAGGATTCGCTTCCGCCCCAGGTGCTCCGTCCTGCGGCGCCCCCGGCAGACCAGCGCATCCGCGCGGAGGGAGTCGATCTCGAGGAGCTGGTCGAGGAGTACGAGCGCGGGCTCCTCGAAGAGGCTCTCCGGCGGACGAAGGGCGTCAAGAAGCGCGCAGCGGCGCTGCTCGGCATCTCGTTCCGCTCCTTCCGCTACCGGCTCGAGAAGCTCGGCCTCGACACGCCTTCGTCCGACGAGGAGTAGGGTGGCCGCCGCGGGACCGGGCCGCGGACTGATGGCCGAGATCCTCGGCGGGCTCTCGCTGGTGATGATCGCGGCGACGGCTCTCCTCGCGACCGTTCTCGCCATGCACTACGAGGCCCAGCAGCGCGATCTCCTGGCGCGGGCACTCGGCGTCGAGGCCGCGGCGCCGGCGGGAGGGCCGTCTCTCGCGTCCGACGCCGTGTGGTGGCAGGTGACCCCGGGCGAAGCGGCGGTGGGTCGCGGCGCCGGG
Source organism: uncultured delta proteobacterium (assembly GCA_963710635.1). Lineage (GTDB taxonomy): Bacteria > Myxococcota_A > UBA9160 > UBA9160 > UBA9160 > MYXO. The sequence goes on along the minus strand of CAVQAY010000004.1, from coordinate 1,402,728 downwards.
ACGCCTCCCATCGACGCCGAGTCGCTCCGGATCGCCGCGGCGGCCGGCGAGGCCGGGTCCGCGATCCTGCAGGCCGGAAGTCCGTGGGGCGAGGTCCGCTTCGCCGTGCCGGTCGCCGGCGGGCGCCGGGTGGCCGTTGCGCGGATCCCGGCGGCAGCGTTGCCTGGCGGCGGCGCCGCGCCGCGGCTGGTCGTGCTCGTGATCCTCCTGGCGGATGCGGGGATCTTCATCGCCTTCGGTGCATCGCTCCTTCGAGGGCGCGTCGTGGTGCCGCTGCGCCGCCTGGCAGCTGCGGCGAGAGCGCTGGCCGACGGCGACGGTGCCGTCCGCGCGCCGGTGGCCGGTTCGCGGGAGACGGCGGAGCTGGCGACCGCGTTCAACGAGATGACGTTGGCGCTGGCGGCCCGGAGCGACGAACTCGAGAAGGCCGTCGTGGATCTGCGCCGGGCCAATCGCGAGGTGCGGGACGCCCACGCCGGGCTCGCCCGTGCGGAGCGTCTGGCGTCGGTGGGGCGCCTCGCGGCCGGGGTAGCGCACGAAGTCGGAAATCCCATGGGCGCGCTCCTGGCATTCCTCGAGCTCGCGGGACGCGATCCGGGCCTCTCGGACGCCTCCCGCGGCTACCTCCAGCGTGCAGGTGCCCAGGTCGAGCGTGTCCGGCGCATCCTGCGCCAGATGCTCGATTTCTCCCGTCCGGAGATCCGGGAGTGCGTTCCCTTCGACCTCGGCGTCGTCGCGGAGGAGACGGCAGAGCTGCTCCAGGCGCAGGCGGAACGGCGCAGCATCGCGCTCACGGTGACACGGGAAGGGGAGCCCCCTGCGGCGCTGGGAGATCCTGCCGCCGTGTCGCAGATCCTCCTCAACCTCGGCCTCAACGCTCTCGACGCCGTGGACGGCGCGGCCGACCCGCGGATCGGGCTCCGGGTGCGTGCAGCCGAGCTCCGCACGCGGGCCGGAGAGCCGCGCGAGTCGGCGCGCGGGCGGCGCCGCGCCGGCGCCGTGGAGTGCGAGGTCTCCGACAACGGCCCGGGGGTGTCGGAAGCCGACCGGGACCGGGTCTTCGACCCCTTCTTCACGACGAAGCCGCCGGGGGAGGGCACGGGCCTCGGGCTTTCCAACGCGCTGCGGCTCGCCGAGGAGCTCGGGGGAACCCTCGAGCTCGCAGCCGGCGTGCCCGGGGCCCGCTTCGTTCTTCGGCTGCCGGCGGCGCAGGGCGAAGGCGATTGCGGGGTACGCACCGGGCTGCAGGCTTCCGCGCTGGAGGGCGCTCCCGAGCCTGAGGGGGAACCTCAAGCCTGACAGGGACTTGGCCGATCGTTCGCCCATGGCACGGACGTTGCTTTTCCTTCCGGCGGGCGCACGGCGCCTGGAGGATCCGATGAGCGGGCGCGCAGGGACACGGGGCTTCAGCCTGATCGAGATGATGATCGTCGTCGCGATCGTCGGCATCTCGTCCGCGCTCGCGGTCCCGGCCTTCCGGACGTACTTCATCGACCAGCGCGTCAAGCAGGCGGCGCGATCGGTCGCGGACATCCTCTCCCTCGCGCGCACCGAGGCGATCCGCACCGGCCGCAGCCACATCGTCTACTTCAGCCAGGATCCGTCCGGCGCTCCGCTGCAGGACGTCGCGGGCAACGTCGTCCCCGTGCTCCTGGTGCAGGACGACGACGGGACCGGGCCCCTCCCGGCGCCCAATGGTGTCGTCGACGCAGGAGAGCGGCGGATGCCCGTTCCCGCCGAGCCGGGAGTCAACTGGGGGGCGACCTTCGCCGCGGCCGCCGCGCCCAGCGACACCGGCCTGGTTGCCAACTATCTCACGGGCCAGACCTTCCAGACGCCGGGTCTCGCTGCGGCGACGTGGGTCGTCTTCCGGCCCGATGGCGTGCCGCGCGGCTACTCGACGGGGCCCTATACCGAGGGCGAGATCGGGACGGGCGGCGGCGGCATCTATCTCACCAACGGCCGGCGCGACTACGCGATCGTGCTCACGCCGCTCGGCGGCGTACAGGTCAACCTGTGGGATCGGTCCACCGGGCTGTGGAGGAACTGATGGAGCGGGCACCGAAGGCGCCGGCTGCGCGCGGCCTGCAGAGAAGTTCGGGCTTCACGCTGCTCGAGGTGATGATCGCCATGGTGATCCTCGGCTTCGGGCTGGCGACGATGGCGCTCATGCAGATCACGGCGATGAACGGTGGCCGGGCGGGGCGTCACTCCACCCAGGCTGCCGTCATGGCGAGGGACCAGATGGAAACCTTCCAGCGGCTCGCCTGGGCCGATCCGCAGCTCGGCGCCACCGGCGGCTGGACGGCTCCCGTCACGGTGAGCGTCACCCCCGACGGCGGCCCCGGAATCGAGCAGAGCTATGCCCTCTCCTGGCGCATCACCGACACCACGCCGAGCTGGGTCAAGAGTGTCGACGTCCAGGTCACGTGGAACGAACCCAACTTCAACGGCCGAACGCTCACGATCTCGAGCACGAGGTACAACGACCCGTGGTGAACGCAGACCGCCGTGAAGCGGGCTTCTCTCTGGTCGAGCTGCTGGTCGCCGTCGCCCTCATGGGCGTGGTGCTCGTCTACTTGATGCAGAGCTTCTCCGCCCAGCACCGTACCTACGTGATGGTCGATCAGGTGACCGAGGCCCAGCAGAACCTGCGTGCCATCTCCGACCTCCTGGAGCGTGAGATCCGTCTCGCCGGCTTCATGGTGGACGAGGGCGGCGCCGTGTGCGGCGTCGACGCCGTCAACGGTGCGGACACGTTCTTCGTGAGCGATGCATCGGCGATCGACCCCACCAACGCAATCCAGCCGACGTTCGGCGCGAGGCTCACGGCGGCGAGCGCGCCGGCTAGCGGCACCGTGACGGTCAACCTCGACGCCGGCGACACCATCGTTCTCGACGGGCAGCCGGCGTACGACACCGACGGAAACGGCGTGAACGACAGCGACTTCCGCGTTGGGGCCGGCGCGATCGTCTACGACCGGAACAATCCGGCCCGTGGCGCGGCGTGCGGGACGGTCACCGCCGTGCCATCCGCCACGAGCGTCACCATCGATTTCGCCGCGTGGACGCTCGGGGGTGTAGCGGTGGGTCCCCGAGCTCGTCGTCGTTCCGGCGCACGTCTACGAGATCAACGGCAACGGACAACTCCTCCGGGACGGACTCGTCCTGGCAGAGGACGTCGAGGATCTCCAGGTCGCCTACTTCTACGACAGCGACGGTGACCAGACGATCGACGCCGGCGAGAACCCGGGGAGCGCGGGAACGAACTACGTGGCATCGGCGTGGGACAACTCGGATCTGCGCGAGATGCGGGTGAACTTCGTCGTCCGCACGCGCGGCGCCGATGCGACCTTCCGGAGCGGATCGTTCCAGGCGGCGGAGAACCGCGTCGCGCCCGTCGCAACGCCGCAGGACGCGCAGCTGCGGCGACGCGTCCACTCGACGACGGTGCGCATTCGCAACATCGGGAACCGGGGGCTCGTCGGATGAGCGTACGGACTTCGCATCGAGGCGAGGCGGGGGCCGCCCTGCTGGTGGCGGTGATGATGCTCGTGCTGATGGGGCTGATCGGCCTTGCCGCCCTCGACACGGTGACCGAGGACCGCCAGATCGCGGGCTTCCAGAACCGTGCGCGAGCGGCCTTCTACGCGGCCGAGGCCGGCATCGGCACCAGCAAGAACCTGGTGCGGACGGCGGGCGAGCGGACATCGGTTCCGGTCCTCGCGACGACGAGCCTCGGCGACGCGGCGGCGTATCCGCACGGCGCGCCGAGCTTCTCGGGTGATCCGGACTTTGCGAATCCCGTCCGCTACGTGCGCGACGGCGCGCCGTGGTCCGAGGGCGGAGACCTGCGGGTCGGAAAGCAGAAGCTCGTGCAACACGCTCTGGCAGGCGAACGTCCAGGGGCAGACCCCAGACGGCGCCCTCGCGCGGCTCGAGGCGATGGTGAGCAAGCTGCTCGCGTCGGGGTATGGCGGCTAGCGACGAGATGGATCGGCTCCGGAGGGGCGAGGAGAACGGCATGCGGACGAACCACGACGATCTGGCGGCTCGTGAGCGGGCTCGGGATGGCGGCGGCGCTCGTGCTGCCGTCGGCGGTCGGGCGCGCCGAGGACAGCGAGCTCGTTCTCCACGGCGGTGACGCCGAACGTCATGCTCTACGTCGACAACTCCGGGTCGATGAACGAGGTGGTCTGGCACCCGGCCTTCGATCCGACCGTCTCGTCCGCCACCACCGGCTGCACCAACTATTCGGACAACGGCAGCTACCAGATGTACATCGTCGAGCTGGACGGGGACCCGCTGCGGCCGGACGCGGACCGTCTTCACCGACCCTGCGATCGGCGGCGACGCGACCCGTTGGAACAACCGGTACCTCAACTGGTACTTCAGCGCCGCCACGGAAGCGATCGGGACGAGCGGACTCAAGATCCACCAGGAGATCCTGCTCTCGAACAACGGCAGCAACGGCACCTGTGCCCAGGGGCTCGGGGCTCCCGCGACCTACGGAAAGTACCGCCGCACGCGCGTCACCGCCGTCCAGGACGTGCTCCGCAACGTGATCTGCGACGTCAACGCCGCCGGCGAGGTCCGCTTCGGCCTCGCGCAGTTCCGGCGATCTGGCAGCGACAACGACCCGAACGGCGCCTACGTGGCGGTTCCGGTCAACGACTACAAGTGGGACCACGACGGCAACCCGGCGACCGCGAAGGTGGCGTACAGCTACTCGCTCAACGGCGTCACGCGTACCCACGAGGAGCACTTGAAGACCGCGATCACCGGGCTCGACGGCGAAAGCTGGACGCCGCTCGGTGAGGGCCTCTTCCAGATCTACACCTACTTCATGAGCCGGACCGACGCGAACCGGCCGTTCGGCAAGGATGGCGTCACGCGCTTCCCGAAGTACGTCTACAAGACGGACGACACGACCTCGAGCAACAACGGCGGCAGCTACAATACGTCGGGCGCTCCGACGGTTCCCGACAGCCCCGTCCAGTATTCGTGCCAGAAGAACTTCGTGGTGGTGTTGACCGACGGCGAGCCCACCAAGGACGACTTCGACAAGTCCAACAGCTCGCAGAACACCTGGCAGGGCTTCCCGGACTTCAAGGCGAAGCTCATCGGCGACTACAATCCGGACAACACGGTTCCGGAGGCGGGAAACGAGGAGAAGGGAGATTCGAGCGAGACGGCCTACTACCTGGACGACGTCGCCAAGTTCATGCACGAGATCGACTTCCGTCTCGACCTGAGCGGAGATCAGACCTTCGACGTCTACACCGTGGGCTTCACCACGGGAACGGGCACCCCCGCGGAGCAGGTGCTCACGCAAGACCGCCAGCGTCGGCGGCGGCACTGCCTACAGCAGCAACGACCCGGATGCGCTGGCGGCATCGATCGTGGACTCGATCGCCGACATCATCCAGAAGTCGCAGGCCTTCACGGCCGCGACGGTGCCCGCGACGCGGACATCGTCCGGCGGAAACTTCTACACGAGCCTCTTCGTTCCCTACGAGAGCGACCCGTACTGGGAGGGGCACCTCAAGTCGTTCGCGCTCACGGCGGACGGCGACATCCTCGACAAGAACGGCATCTGCGCGCTCGACGATCCGACGGCGGGAGAGTGCAAGAACGGGCCGTTCAAGAGCACGGCCGAGCCGTTCTGGGATGCGGGCGAGGAGGTGCCGGTTCCGAGTGCACGGTCGCTCCTGACGTCGATCGCGGGGGTGAAGGCGTCGTTCGACATGGCGTCGATCTCGGCCGCTGACCTCACGGGCCTGGCCTTCGGGACACCGTACACGGGGAGCACGGCGACGAACGTGGAGGGTCTCGCGGACGAGATCGTCCAGAACGTGCGGGGCTGCGTCTTCGGGACGGGCGTTTCGACGAACGTATCGGTCCCTTCGGCGTGTACGTCGCGCGCGTGGCTCCTCGGCGACATCTTCCACTCGAACCCGGTGGTCGTGGGCCCGCCGTCGGCGTATCTGAGCGAGGACTCCTACGCCGCCTTCTCGGCGACTCCAGCGCTCGCGACGCGCAAGCGCGTGATCTACGCCGGCGCCAACGACGGCTTCCTGCGAGGCTTCGATGCGGGCACGTACCAGGCGGCCGCGACGCCGCCGGACTACGACAAGGGTACGGGGAGCGAGTTCTTCGGCTTCATGCCGTGGCCCGTTCGGCAGGAGATCAAGGACCTCCCGAGGACGAGCGATCGGCGCGGGGTGTACTACGTCGACGGGTCTCCGGCCGTGGCCGACGTGTGGTTCTACCCGGCGGCGACGGCGCTCGGGAAGGCGGCGGACGGCAGCGAGTGGAAGACCGTGCTGATCGGCGGGCTCCGGCAGGGCGGGAAGGGGTACTACGCCCTCGACGTGACCGACCCGGCGTCGGGCTCGTATCCGGGCTACCTCTGGGAGTATCCCGAGGAAGGCGACGCCGCCTCGCTGGCGCTCCTCGGCGAGAGCTGGTCCGATCCGGTGATCACGCGGGTGAAGGTGTCGATCGGTGGCATCACCTACGAACGGTGGGTCGCCATCGTCTCGGGCGGCTACTCGGAGACGGGTGACCCCAATCACGCGAGCTACGCCGCGGCCGCCACCGAGGGCCGGGGCATCTTCATGATCGACGTCACGAGCGGTCAGCTCCTGGCGAAGAAGGTCTTCGGCTCGGGTGCGGGCCAGGAGCCGGACATGCTCTACGCGATCCCGTCGACGCCGGCAGTGCTCGACCTCGACTTCGACGGGTTCGCCGACGTGATCTACGTCGGCGACCTCGGCGGAAACCTGTGGAAGTGGGTCGTCAGCGCCGCCGGTGACGATCCGATCAACGACGCGGGCGGCGACGTGACGCAGCCGAACTGGACGCTTCAAGAAGTTCTTCTCGAGCCCGGGCGTAGTCGTCGGAGGATCGACGTTCTACAAGAGCATCTTCTATCCGCCGGTTGCGACGTTCGTGAGCAAGCGGCTCTGGCTCGCGTGGGGAACGGGAGAGCGGACGAACCTGCGCTTCGCAGATCCGGATACGTCGAGCAGCGACGACAACAACCGGCTCTACGCGGTGATGGACCTCGACCCCTACGAGCTGGCGTCACCTGTGCTCGCGACCCTCACCGAGGCGGACCTCGACGGATCGCCGAGCGCGACGGACTGCAACGCTCCCGCAGGCGATGCTCCGGGCTACTACGTGATCGCGGAGGACTCGGAGAAGTTCGTCACGAACCTCGAGATCTTCGCCTACTACGTCTTCGCCGGGGCCTTCACTCCGACGAGCACGACCGACCCCTGCACCTCGGGCGGTGAGGCGGCCCTCTACGTACTCCGGATGGAGTGTGGGCAGGGCTTCTTCGACGCCGGTCTGACGGCGAATCCGCGGCGGCTGACGCTCGGAGCCGGGATGCCGACCGATCCCCGCCTCACCATCAGCTCCGACGGTGCGTCGGAGGACGGCAACCGGGTGATCGTGAACAAGCAGCAGGGCGACGTCAGCAACATCGAAGCGCCCGAGATCCCGGGCGGCGGCGCCGGTGTCCTCTATTGGCGCGAACGATAGCGAGGAGATCGCGATGCGTACGTCACGGACCTGGATCGTGAGTGGAGCCTTGGTGGCGGGCTCTGCTTCTCGGCGCGGGCGTCCGGCCGAGCGCTGCGGAGCGGCGAGGCGGCGAGTCCGAGACCGTCTCGGGGAGTGGTGTCGTCGAGGCCACGGACACCAGGCACTCCACCGTCACCATCGGTGGAGAGGTCTATGCAGTGGGCCCGAAGACCCGCCTCCTGGACGAGAAAGGGGCAGAGATGCCGCTCACACAGCGTCCCGGTCGCACGCGTGTTCCGCGACGAGCCGCGGGTCGACACCGATGCGGTGGTGAGCTTCGAGGCCACGCACACGGCCCAGGGCTGGGTGCTCGAGAACCTTCGGCTGGTGGGAGAGCTTCCGCGATAGGGTGCGGACGGAGGGGACGACATGCGACGCGCAGGAAGGTTTTGCGGGGCCGGGGCCCTGGTGCTGGCGATCGGCTGCGGCGCCGCCGAGGAGGCACCCCGGCCGAGCGGCGCGGCGATGAGCGGGACGCGGCCCCCGCGCGCAGAGAACGCCGCGAACGGCGCGCCCGTGATCGCGAGGGTCCGGCTCGAACCCGAGGAGCCCGTTCCGGGGGGGCGCGTCCGTGCGCTGGTCGAGGCCCGGGACCCGGACGGCGACGCGCTTCGCCTGCGGTACGTCTGGACCGTTGGAGGGGTGCCGGCCGGCGGCGACGCGGCGGACCTGGCGCTGGGGCACGTACGCAAGGGAGACGAGCTCGAGGTGACGGTGCTGGCCAGCGACGGGCAGGCCGAGAGCGCTCCCGCGAGGGCGCGGGCGGTGCTCGGCAACCGGCCGCCCCTGCTGACGGGGATCGTCCTGGAGCCGGCGGACGGAATCCCGGTCGGAGGGCGCGTGAAGGCGTTTCCCGAGGCCCAGGACGCCGACGACGACACGCTTCGCTACGAGGTGGAGTGGCTCGTGAACGGAGCCGCCTCCGGCGAGGACGGGCTCGAGTTCGAGGCCCGTGGCCTCCGGCAGGGCGACCGCATCGAGGCGCGCGTACGCGCCAGCGACGGCCGCGTGACCACGGCGCCGGTCGTGAGCCGAGCCGTCGTCGTGGGGAACAGCCCGCCCGAGATCACGTCCCGCCCCCCGCTGCGCTTCGACGGCGCCGCGATCCACTACGACGTCGAAGCAAGGGACCCGGACGGCGATCCGCAGCTCCGGTTCTCGCTGCTGCAGGCTCCGCCTGGGATGGAGATCGACCGGTTCGACGGAACGATCCGCTGGACGCCTTCCCCGGCGCAGACGGGGCGCCACACGGTCGAGGTGGCCGTCGAGGACTCCCACGGTGGGAAGGCGGCCCAGAGCTTCCAGGTCACGATCGGGAGCGAGCCCTCGCCAGGCCCCGCGGCAGCGCCGCAGGAGTAGCCGCTACGCGTCCTGGAGGGCGTATTCCTTCAGCTTGTAGAGCAGGGCGCGGTGGCTGATTCCGAGCAGGCGCGCTGCGTGGGTGCGGTTGCCACCGGTGGCGGAAAGCGCCCGCCGGATGGCGTCCGTCTCCGATGCCCGTCGGGCCTCGCGCAAGGTGAGCGCCTGCGAGGAGGCCGCAGCCGTGGCGCCTGCTGGCGCCGTCACGCTCGCCGGTAGCTCCTGCACGCCGATCCGGTCGCTGCGGGAGAGGATCACGGCGCGCTCGATCACGTTCTCGAGCTCGCGGACGTTTCCCGGCCAGGCGTAGGCCACGAGCTTCTCGAGCGCGTCGTCGTCGAGGGCTCGGATGGGCTTGCCGAGGGAGGCGGAGAAGCGCGCCAGGAAGTGATCCAGGAGCAGCGGGATGTCGGCTCGCCGCTCACGAAGCGGCGGAACGTGGATCGGGAGTACGTGGAGGCGGTAGAAGAGGTCTTCCCGGAATCGGCCGGTACGGACCTCCTCCGGAAGATCACGAGCCGTTGCGGCGATCACCCGGACGTCGATGCGGCGGGACTTGGGGTCGCCGACGGGGCGGACCTCCTCCTCCTGCAGGACCCGCAGCAGCTTGGCCTGGAGCGGCGGCGGCAGCTCTCCGATCTCGTCGAGAAACAGGGTGCCGCCGTCGGCCTCGAGGAAGAGCCCGCGGCGCGCGCGGTCGGCGCCGGTGAAGGCGCCGCGTACGTGCCCGAAGAGCTCGCTCTCCAGCAGGTTCTCAGGGATCGCTGCGCAGTTGACCGCGACGAACGCCTCGGAGCGGCGCGGAGACTGGGCATGGATCGCGCGGGCCAGCACCTCCTTGCCGGTCCCGCTCTCGCCCGTGAGGAGCACGGTCGACTTGTACTCCGCGGCGCGCTCGACGAGATCGAGCACCTCGATCATGCACTCGGAAGCCGCCACGATCGGACGCTCGCCGACGGCGCGCTGGACGTCGCGGCGCAGCAGGGCGTTCTGCCGCCGCAGGCGCTCCCGCTCCCGCGCCTTCCGGATCGTGAGCAGGACCTCGGAGGGCGTGAAGGGCTTCGAGAGGTAGTCGTAGGCCCCGCGCCGGATGGCTTCGACGGCGAGGTCCGGGCCCCCGTGGGCCGACATCAGGATGAGCGTTGCATCGGGAAGCCGGCGCGCGAGCTGGGGGAGCAGGTCGAGGCCGTCGATTCCCGGCATCTTGAGGTCGCAGAGTACGACGTCGACAGGGCCCTTCTCCAGCAGCGCAAGGGCCGCTGCGCCATCGGCGGCGGCCTGGACTTCGTGCTCCTCCGCGGAGAGCACGAGCGCGAGGCTCTCACGAAGGGCCTCGTCGTCGTCGACGATCAGGATCCGGAGCGGCATCACCCCACCGTATCGGCGGCTCCCCGTCGCAACGTGAAAGCGCAGGGGTGGCGCAGGCCGAGTTCAGATCGGCGGCAGCCTGCGCTCGCCCTGCCGCCGTCCGGAATGTGATCCGCGTCACCGGGAAGCCGCGCAAGCCGCCTCAAGTCCCCGGAAGTGCGGTCCGATACGCCGGGCGTCACGGTGCTGCGCGCGGAATGCCGGACCGGAGCGTCGCACTTGGGGGGAATTCACGTGAACCAAGTCCAGCGCTTTCGCGAGGCGCTGATGATGAGCAAGGCCGAGCTCGCCCGGAAGGCCGGCCTCTCGACGCTCACCATCGACCGGCTCGAGGCAGGTCGCCCCTGCCGCCTCGACACCAAGCGCAAGGTCCTGCTCGCACTCGGTCTCAAGGTCTCGGACAAGGACCGCGTCTTCGCGGTGGCCGATGGAGGCCGCGCCCCCGTGGGCCGTGCCTCCGCGGCCCCGGAACCGTTCGAGCGCCCGTAGGCGCACTGGGAGGAACGACGCCCGTGAGGCTTCCGTTCGCAGCGTTCAAGAGCAAGCCGCTCTTCGGTCTCGACATCGGCTCCTCGTCGGTGAAGGCCGTGGAGGTCAAGGTACAGCTCGAACGGCTTCGAGGTGATCCACCTCGGCGTCGCACAGCTTCCCCACGAGGCGATCGTACAGGGAGCGTTCCTGAACGCCGGTGCGATCGTCGAGGCGATCCGCGAAGCCGTGGCCAGCGCACGGATCAAGAGCGCCAACGCAGCGGTCGCAGTCTCGGGGCACTGCGGTGATCGTGAAGAAGATCTCGCTTCCCACGATGACACGCGAAGAGCTCGAGGAGTCGATTCGCTGGGAGGCCGAGCAGTACATCCCGTTCGACGTGAACGAGGTCAACCTCGACTTCCAGATCCTCGACGCGGGCGCCGTCGAAGGTCAGATGGACGTCCTGCTCGTCGCAGCGAAGAAGGACCTCATCGCCGAATACGTCAACGTCCTCTCCGAGGCCGGCATCACGCCCGGCGTGATCGACGTCGCCAGCTTCGCGGTGGCCAATGCGCATGCTGCGAATGCCGACGTGGCGCCGGGAGAGGTCTACGCGATCACCAACATCGGCTCCCAGACGACCAACATCAACGTTCTCGTGGGCGGGTCGCCGGTCTTCACACGCGACATCTCGATCGGCGGAAACGCCTTCACCGAGGAGATCCAGAAGGCCCTCTCGATCGGATTCGACGAGGCGGAGCGGATCAAGCTCGGCGGTACGGGCGAGGAAGACAGCCAGGACGTCGTCCCGCAGGAGGTCGAGGAAGCGGTCCGGACCGTGAGCGACTCGGTGATCGGAGAGATCTCTCGCAGCCTCGACTTCTTCACGGCGACCTCCGCGGAGAATCGCATCACCAAGGTGATCCTCGCGGGTGGCGCGTCGAAGGTGTCGGGCCTCGACAAGCGCTTCGAAGAGAAGACCGGATTCCCGGTCGAGCGCCTCGATCCGCTGGCACGGATGATGCCGAGCTCGATCTACGAATCGGGGTTCGTGACCGACATGGCGCCCTTCCTCGGGGTCGCCGTCGGGCTCGCGCTTCGCGAAGGGGAGGAGCGATGATCCGGATCAACCTGCTTCCGGTGCGCGAGGCGCGCCGGAAGGCGGAGATGCAGCAGCAGCTGCTCCTGACGGGCTTCGTGATCGGTGTGTCCGTCGTGGTGTGCCTGCTGGCGCACTTCGCGATGCTGGCGAGCATGGCGAGCGCGAAGTCTCGCGTCGCCCAGCTCAACTCGCAGATCACCGAGTTCCAGGGTCAGCTCGCCCAGGTCGAAGACTTCAAGCACAAGGCGAGCGAGATCGAGCGCAAGCTCGGTGTGATCCGGAAGCTCGAGTTGTCACGCAGCGGCCCGGTGCGACTGCTCGACGAGCTTGCGACCCGTGCGCCGGAGAAGCTCTGGATCACGAGCCTCCAGACCGACGGCAACCGCATCAAGCTGAAGGGGATGAGCCTCGACACGGACCTGATCGCGCAGTTCCTCCGCGGGCTCACCAGCTCGCCATACATGAAGGACGTCGAGCTGAGCAGCACCGAGCTGTCGGAGATGTCGGGGCTGAAGCTCAACAGCTTCCAGCTGACGGCCGCGCTGGCGAGCCCGGAGCCCGAACCTGCCGCGCCGGCGGCGGGCGGGGCGGCGCCGCCCTCGGGTGCGAAGAACGCGCCGGCGGCGCCGGCGAAGCAGGGGTAGGGGGGCGACATGGAACTCGGTCTCGACAAGCTCCAGGAAGCGTCGGCACGGCTGATGAAGCTTCCGCGGTACCAGCGAGGGGCGTTGCTGGCCGCACTCTCGGCTGCCGTTCTCGGCCTCTACGTCTACGCGCTCTACCTGCCGGCCCGGGCGACGCTCGACCGGCTCGGGGCGCAGCAGCTCGACCTGCAGCGCAAGCTGAACGAGGTGCGGTCGGTCGCTGCGAACCTGCCCGCCTTCCAGGCGCGCCTCACCGAGCTCGAGGTCGAGCTGAAGACGGCGCTCCGGCAGCTCCCGAACAGCAAGGAGCTGCCGGGGCTCCTGACGGACATCTCGAGCCGTGGCAAGAACGCGGGGCTCGAGTTCAAGGCGTTCCGACCCAAGGAGGAGGTGCCTCGGGAGTTCTACGCCGAGGTTCCGATCTCCATCGAGTTCACCGGCGGCTTCCACGAGGTCGCCCGGTTCTTCGACGACCTGGCGAAGCTCCCGCGGATCGTGAACGTGGGCGACCTCCGGGTCGACATCGAGAAGGAAGGCCCGCTCGGCACCAAGCTCCTCGTGAAGGGGAACGCAACGACGTTCCGCTTCCTCGAGCAGGCGGCGCCGGCTGCGGGGACTCCGGCGGGCAAGCAGGCTCCTGCGAAGGCGAAGGGGGGTGCGGCGTGATGCGGCGCATGGCGGGACTCGCGCTGATCGGAGCCCTCGCGGGCGCGTGCGGCGGCGAGACGACGGGGCCGAGCGTCAGCGAGTACGAAGCGGCGCGGCAGCAGAAGCTGCGCTCCGAAGCGCTACTCGCGGGAAAGGGGCCGAAGAAGCCGGCAGACGCCGGCGGTGGGCCGAGCAGGGGCCTCTTCGAAGAGGGGTACGCCTACGACGCCACCGGCAAGCGCGACCCCTTCCGATCGTTCGTGCTGGAGGAGGCCGCTCGGCGCAACAAGGGCGAGCGCGGGCCTCTCGAGCAGTTCGAGGTCGGCCAGATCGAGCTCCAGGCGGTCGTGTGGGGAACGGACAAGCCTCGAGCGCTCGTCAAGGACCCGCAGGGCCGCGGCTACATCGTGAAGGAAGGCACGCCCATCGGGAAGAACTCGGGAGAGATCACGAAGATCGGCGACAACGCGCTGGTCGTTCGTGAGGTCTACGAGGACACGCTCGGCGGACGGACCGAGAAGGACATCGAGATGCGCATTCGTCAGAGCCAGGGGGGGTAGGAGATGATGCGATCCACGCGATACGGAATCGGCAGCGCTCGGCGTCGGGCGGCCGCTGTGATGCTCCTGGCGGGGGCGATGGCGCTCGCAGCCTTCGGAGCGGAGCCCCGCACTGCGGGTGCGGCGGGAGAGGACGTGAGCGCCGAGGGCGCGGCAGGCGAACCGTCGGGGGACGCGATCCCGACTCTCGCGGCTGCCCGCCGGCTCCTCGGAGTCGAGGCGGAGCAGGTGGAAGGCGGCGCCTTGGTGCGCCTGCGGGCCGATGGCGAGATCACCAACGCCGAGGCGCTGGTGCTCGACAACCCGGCACGGCTGGTTCTCGACCTGCCGGGACTCCAGAGCGCCGTCGCGGTGCGCAGGCTCGACGTCGGGTCGGAGCATGCAGAACGCGTCCGGGTGGGCCAGCACGAGGGCAAGGTCCGCGTGGTGGTCGACGGCGGATCGGCATCCGAGCCCTTCGCGGGCCGCGTACTGGTGCCCCAGCGAGACGGTCTCTGGGTGGGCCTCGGCCGCGAGGCTGCGCGCCTCGCCGGAGCCTCTCGGGGAGAGATCCTCGCGGCCGCGGAGGAGCCGGACGTCGCACCGAAGGCCCCCGCCGAGGTCGCAGCGGCGCCCGCGATGACATCGGAGGCGCAGGCAACGATCGCGGCCGCGCCTGCGGCTCCGACCGAGCCGCCGGCAGTCGCTGCGGGCCCCGAGCCCAGCGCCGCTCCGGGAGACGCGGCGACCGAGCCGATGGCGGCAGCGGATGCCTCGTTCGCGATCTCGGCTGCAAGCGAGAGCGCGCCGCAGGAGCCGGCGCCGGCCGGAACCGTGAAGGTCCACGGCGTGCAGTACGATTCGCAGGCCGATCGCGATCGGCTGGTGATCGTGCAGGAAGGGGTGGCGCCGCACTCGATCCTTCGGCCGGATGCGGAAACCCTGATCGTGAGCCTGCAGGATGCGGTTCTCGACCCGGGTACGACGATCCGCGTCACGCCGCAGGAGCCCGGACCGGTGTCGCTGGTGACTGCGATCCAGATGCCCGACTCCGCTACACCGGAGGTCCGCATCGCCATCGCGCGCGCGCCCGGCATCGAGCCGATCGTCTCCGAGCAGGGGCAGTTCCTCGTTCTCGACTTCCCGCGTGTCGCGCCCTCGTCGGATGCGCTCGCGGCGACGCCCGACCCGGTTCGCGTGGAGCAGGCGGCGCACTACGCGTCGGCGGCTGCCAAGCGGACGAGCGCTCCGGCACCCGCAGCGCCTGCGGCCACCGCTGGTGCGACGGACCTGCTCCAGGAGGGAGGCCTCATCGGCGGCAAGAGCTACTCCGGCCGGCGGATCTCGCTCGACTTCAAGGACGTCGAGATCGCGGACGTGCTGCGTCTCATCGCCGAAGTCTCGGATCTCAACGTGATTGCCGGCGACGAGGTGAAGGGCAACGTCACGATCCGGCTCACCGACGTTCCCTGGGATCAGGCCCTCGACGTCATCCTCCTCACCAAGGGGCTCGGCTTCGTCCTCGTGGGCAACGTCCTCCGGATCGCGCCCCAGGACGTCATCAAGGCGGAGGAGGCGGCTCGCCTCGAGGAGCGGCGCGCCAAGGAGAAGCTGGAGGACCTGGTCGTCAAGCTCCAGCCGGTCAACTACTCGAACGTCAGCGAAGTCGAGACGATGGTGAAGAAGCTCCTCACCACACGCGGCTCGGTCAACGTCGACAAGCGGACCAATACGCTCGTCCTGAAGGACATCGCCGGGGTCGTCGACGAGGCCGTCGCACTCGTGAAGGCGCTCGACACCCCGACTCCCCAGGTGCTGATCGAGTCGAAGATCGTCGAGGCCAAGCTCGACTTCTCGAGACAGCTCGGCACGGTCTGGGGAATCGGCTCGAACCCGGACGTCGACGGCATCGACGGCGGCCGGCCGCCGAACGAGACGGTCCCCGGGACCAGCTTCCCCTTCCAGCAGCCCAACAACGTGGTGGTGTCGAACCCGATCACCTCGACGGCAAACGGGCTCCTCAACCTGGGTGGCTACATCCTCAACGACCGGTTCAACCTGACGCTCCAGCTCCAGGCTGCCGAGAGCAACGGCGAGGGCAAGGTGGTGTCGAGTCCGCGCGTCGTGACGCTCGACAACCGCGAGGCGAAGATCGAACAGGGCGTGTCGATCCCGTTCCAGACCTTCGAGAACGGGGATGCCCAGCTCGAGTTCATCGACGCGGTGCTGAGCCTCCTGGTGACGCCGCACATCACGGCAGACAAGAGCATCATCATGAAGATCAAGGTGACCCGGAACGCGCCCGATCCGAGCGTTCCGACGCCCACCGGCTCGCCGGCGATCGCCAAGAACGAGGCGACCACGGAGACGCTCGTGAAGAACGGCCAGACCCTGGTCCTCGGCGGAGTCTACGTGATCGATCGTTCGGAGACGCAGTCGCGGGTTCCGTACCTGTACCGGATCCCGATCATCGGCAATGCGTTCAAGAACGATGCGATCCTCGACAAGCGCCGCGAGCTGCTGATCTTCGTGACGCCGCGGATCGTGGAGATGCAGACCGCACAGAACTGATGGCAGGAAACGTACGGGCTCGAAGGGCCCGTGGGTGAGGGCGACGGGGGAGCTTCGGCTCCCCCGTTTGCCGTTATACTGGCGCCGTGGAAGCGCCGCGCCGCCCGCAGCAGCCCGGGAGCTCCGGTACGAGGGTCCAGCCCGAGGAGGGCGCGAACGCGCGGACGATCTGGCTGGTCGGGATGATGGGATCGGGCAAGACCAGCGTGGGACGGCGTCTCGCAGCGCGGCTCCAACGGCGCTTCGTCGATACCGATCAGGAAGTGGAACGCGCCGCAGGCGCTCCGGTGTCCCGGATCTTCGAGCGGGAAGGAGAGGCCGGGTTCCGCGCGCGTGAGCGCCGGACGATCGAGGCGCTGGAGGGTGCGGCGGCGGTGGTCTCGCTGGGCGGCGGCGCCGTGGCCCAGGCCGGGATCGCCGAGCGGCTCGCTGCCAGCGGCACGATCGTGTACCTCCGCGCGCGTCCGGAGACGCTGCTTCGCCGCGTGGGATCGGGCGAGACGAGGCCGCTGCTCTGCGGCCTCGACCCCTCGGCACGGCTCGAGAAGCTCCGGACCCTGCTTCTCGAGCGGGAGCCCTTCTACGAGCGGGCGCAGGTCGTGATCGATACGGACGAGTGCGACGCCGAGCGGGTCGCAGGGGATCTCGCCCGCCGGCTGGGAGGAGGCCCCACGTGAGAGCAGGCCGTCGCGCGGCCGGCCGGACGGTGACCGTCGCCCTCGGAGAGCGTGCCTACGCCGTCGAGATCGGCGTAGGCAGCCTCGGAGACGCGGGAGGCGCCGTCGCGGGAGCCACGGGAGCGCGCCAGGCCGTGGTGGTGACCGAGCCGGAGATCGGGCGACGCTACGCGGGCCCCCTCCTCGCCGGGCTCCGCAAGGCCGGTCTGCGAACGGCGCGCATCGACGTGCCACGGGGCGAGAAGCACAAGAGCCTCGGCGAGGCTGGCCGCATCTACCGGGGGCTGGTGGCGGCCGGGGCCGATCGCAGCTCCGCCATCGTGGCGCTCGGCGGCGGCAAGGTGGGCGATCTCGCAGGCTTCGTCGCCGCGACGTGGATGCGCGGCGTTCCGCTCGTGCAGGTGCCGACGACGCTCCTGGCCATGGTCGACTCCAGCGTTGGGGGGAAGGTCGCGGTGAACCTGCCCGAGGGGAAGAACCTCGCGGGTGCCTTCCACCAGCCACGGCTGGTCTGGATCGACGCGGCGACCCTCGAGAGCCTTCCTGCTCGCGAGCGAGCAGCGGGGATGGCCGAGATCGTCAAGGCCGCCGCGATCCTCGACGCCGGCTTCTTCGCGCAGCTCGAGCGCGACGCGGCGCGGGCCCTGGCGCTCGACGTGGACGCCCTGCTGCCCGTGATCGAGCGGGCATGCGCCATCAAGGCGGACGTGGTGGTCCGCGACGAGCGGGAGACGGGGCTCCGGATGCTCCTCAACTTCGGCCACACGATGGGCCACGCCATCGAGGCGTTGCAAAGGTATCGAGGCATCCTCCATGGAGAAGCCGTTGCGATCGGGATGGTCTTCGCGGCGCGGCGGTCGGAGGAGCTCGGCCTCGCCCCCGCCGGTACCGCCGCCCGCCTCACCGACCTGCTCGCGGCCTGCGCGCTGCCGACCTCGCTCCCGCCGTTCTCGAGGAGCGCTTATCTCGCGGCCCTGCGTGTCGATAAGAAGCGCAAGGACTCGCACATCCGCTACGTCGTGCTGCGGGGGATCGGCAAGGCCGAAGCGGTGCCCCTCACCCCTGCCGAGATCCTGCCGGCCAGGGGGTGGGGCAGGGCGGGACGGCGGGGGCGCGAGCCCCGGCGTATCTGAGGAGAATCCGGTGGAGTACGACGTGTTCGCGTCCGGCGGTGAAGAGGGGGGGCGGATCGTCTGGCGTGCGGAGCGGCAGCGGAGGGCCGGAGATGCGGCCGGCGCGGCGGCGCTCGCGCGGCAGGCCCTTGGTCTCGCCGACGACGCTTCGGCGCGCGTCGCGCTCGCCCTCGCGCTCCTCGACCAGGGCTCCGTCGACGACGTGAGACACGTTCTCGAGACGCTCTTCGAGACCCTGATGGGCGATGTGACGTTCCACGGAGAGACGCCGTTCGGACACGCCGAGGCCCACACGGCCATGATCCCGGACGGGACGCTCGCCGCCGCGACGGCGGCCACCCTCGAGCTGGTGACCTCGTTCGACGATGCCAGCTTCGAGCGCGCGATGGCCGAGGCCGAGGCCCAGCGCGAGCTGATGCACGATGCCGATTCGGTGGCCGAGCGCGTGCTGCGGGAGGTTTCGGCGGAGCCGTCCGACGAGCTCCTGCCCTCGGCCGACTCACCGTTCGCGACCCACACCTTCGCCGAGCTGCTCGAGCGGCAGGGGCACGGTGCCGAGGCCGAGACCCTGCGAAGCGCCCTCGCAGGCCGAGAAGAGGAACCCTTGGCGGCGGCGGCCACCGCTGGGCCCGAGCCCGGGGCGCCGGACCGGGTGAGGGCGACCCTCGAGCGTTGGCTCGGGAACCTGAAGAGGAGAGCGGCATGACCTTCCAGGAGATCCTGCGGAGCATCGTCGAAGAGTGCGGCGGAGGGCTCGGTGCGGCCCTCACGGGGAACGACGGGATTCCCATCGCGCAGGTGATCGGATCGCAGGCGGCAGACGCCTTCGGCGCCGACGACATGGGAGCTGCGGGCGCCGAGTTCGGCCGCATCCTCGACGAGGTCCGGAAGGTCTCGGACGGTCTCGGCGGGGGCGCCCTCTCGGAGGTGGTCGTGAGCGTCACGCGCTTCACCCTGGTGCTTCGTGTCGTCGACGCAGAGACGTTCCTGGTGCTCGTCCTCGCTCCGGATGGCAACCTCGGCCGAGCGCGCTATCTCGTACGGCGGCATCTGCTCGCCCTGCGCGAGGAGATGTAGGAGGGCGCCCGGTGCCGGACCCGCTCCGCATCCTCGTCGTACACGGACCGAACCTCAACCTGCTGGGATCGCGTGAGCCGTCGATCTACGGCAGCACCACCCTGGCCGAGATCGACGCGCGTCTCGAGGCCGCTGCGAAGGAGTCCCGCGCCGAGGTCGAATCCTTCCAGTCGAATCACGAAGGCGCACTGATCGACCGGATCCAGGAGGCGCCGGCGAGATTCGACGGCATCGTGATCAACCCCGGAGCCCTCACCCACACGAGCGTGGCGCTCCGTGACGCGCTCGCCGCCACCAAGCTGCCGGTGGTCGAGGTCCACCTCTCGAACATCCACGCGCGGGAAGAGTTCCGGAGACACTCGTTCGTGTCTCCCATCTCGGCGGGAGTGATCTGCGGTTTCGGCGCTCGGAGCTATCGACTGGGCCTCGAGGCGCTGCTCGACCGCCTGCGAGAGGGTGCCGGAGCCCCGTGACGCGCCGCTCGGTGGCGGACCGGGTGAAACCCCGAGAGCCCCCGACGCGCCGCAGGCGCATTTCTCAAGGAGCCCTGCCGCTCGCCGATAAAGCAGCGGAGAGGGGTTTCTCCCCTCGGCCTCCCCCAACCGAGCTGAGGGGACCGTGGCGGTCAACAAGCGCAAGATCCTCGAGACTGCCCAGAAATTCCTCCAGAAGGGCGCCCTCGACAGAGCCCTGAAGGAGTACAAGACACTCCTCGACCTCGATCCGCGTGACACCAGCGCGCGTCTCAAGCTCGGCGACATCCATCTGCGGCTCGGAGAGAAGGCGGACGCCGTCGCGGCGTATTCGAAGGTCGCCCAGCAGTTCATGAAGGACGGCTTCGACGCCAAGGCGGCCGCGCTCTTCAAGCAGATCGCCAAGCTCGCTCCCGATCAGACCGACATCTACGTTCCGCTGGCGGAGCTCTACCAGCGCCTCGGGCTGACGGCCGAGGCCATGTCCGCCCTCCAGACCGCGACGGAAGTCTTCCAGAAGGCCGGCCGCAAGCGCGAAGCTCTCGAGCTGCTGCGCAAGGCCGCGTCCCTCGATCCGACGAACACCACGAGCCGCCTCAAGATCGCGGATCTGCTCCGCCAGCAGGGGATGACGGACGAGGCGCTCGCCGAGTACGAGGAGGTGGCGGCCGAGTTCGAGCGTGGTGGCGAGATGGAGTCGCTGGCATCGGTCTACGAGCGAATCCTCGAGATCGATCCCGACCGTCTCACCACGTTGCTTGCGCTCGCCCGTGTCCTGGTCGCGGGAGCGGACCCGGCGCGCGCATGCGAGCTCGCCGAACGTGCGTGCGCGGCGCGGCCCGATCTGGTGGAGGCGTACGAGCTTCACGCCGAAGCCCTCCAGGCTCTTGGGCGGGACACCTCGGAGACGGAGCCCGTCTACCGGAAGCTCGCGGATCTGCACCGGGCGCGAGGCGACGAGGAGCGCGCGCGGGAGATCCTGCAGCGCTTCCTTTCCGGATACGAATTGACACGCAACGGGGACGAAACCCTGCTCGCCGACGTGGCCGAACAGGGCTTCCTCGGGAGCAGCCTCTCCGAAGATCTTCCCATCGGCGTGCCGTCCGCATCGCCCCTCGCCGACGAGGCCGTCGAGCAGCGGCTCGCCGAAGCCAACGTCTACCTGCGATTCGGCAAGCGCGACCGCGCGATCGCGAGCCTCGAGAGCGTTCTGGAAGCGGCGCCCGATCATCCGGGCGCACTCGAAATGCTCGGTCGAGCGATCGAGGAGCAGGGAGACCCGGAGCGCGCGGCGCAGCTCTTCGAGCGGGCCGCCCGGGCGGAACGCTCGCGCGGCCAGGAGAGCGATGCCGCGCGCCTCGACGCGCGCGCCGCCGGGCTCGGCGCGGTCACCCATCCGCCCGAGGAAACGGATTCCCTCGTCGCCGACCTCGGCCAGCCCGCGATGTCCGATGTTTCCGGGAGCGGCTTCTCGGATGCGCTGGGCGAGACGGGAAGCGCTGCGCCGGCGGGCCGGACGGCGCCCGACGGCGAGCCGGAGTTCGAGTTCGAGGTCGAGGTCGACCTTTCGGGCGCAGGTGCATCGCAGCCGGCCCCGGCCGCCGGGGCCGATCCAACGAGCGCGCTGGACGAGGAGCACGGGCTCGAGATCGAGCTCGGTCCCGACGCGGAGCTCGGCATCGAGCGGGACGTGCAGCCGATCGAGGAGCGCCCGTCCGGGAGCGGTGCGTCGGGGGTCTTCCCGATGCGCATCGAGATCCCCACCGAGGAGGAGCTCGCGGCTTCGTTCGGCGCGGGTGCGCTCGGCGAGGACTCCCCGATGGAGTCGGCGACGCCAGCGGGCCTGCCGGAACCGGTGCCCCTCGAGCCGCCGCCGCCGCTCGAACCCGGACTCGGACGGTCGACGAGCGCGAGCGCATCCCCGAAGCAGATCCTCGAGGATCTGGAAGAGGGGGACTTCTACGTCCAGCAGGGCTTGTTCGATGAAGCCGAAGCCGTCTACCGGCGCATTCTCGAGGTGGCGCCGACGAATCCGCAGGCGCTGCTGCGGCTCGGCGAGATCGCGGCGGCGCGGGGACAGGATCCCGGGTCGAGCCGCCAGATGGAGAGCACCGGCCCGGCGGCGACGGCGGAGCCCGACCTGCCGGTGGCGGACCCCGGAGCGACTGCGCTCGGTGACGACCTCGCCGAGTGGGATTCGCGCGGTCCGGGCGAGGATGCGGCCGTTGCCTCTCCCTCGTTCGAGATCGGCCTCGAGGACGAGCCCGCCTTCGAGACGGAGCCTGCGGGCGACCGGGATCTGGAAGCGGACGGTGCCGAAGCCGTGCAGACCGGCGATGACACGGCTGCCCCGGGAGCGCCGCAGATGGACCCTGGAATCGGGGCGTCCCCGGCCGACGCATCGGACACCGCCGAGGCGGAGAACTCCGTCGATGCGACACGAGAGATCTCCCACTTCGATCTCGCGGCCGAGCTCACCGATGCGCTCGCTCTCGATACGCCCGCTCTCGAGCCGATCGGTTCGGACGCCGAAACGACGTCTCCGCCGGTGGGGGAGGAGAACCTCCAGGCGATCTTCAGCGAGTTCAAGCGCGGAGTCAGCAAGACCCTTACCGCCGCGGATCACGAGACGCACTACGACCTCGGCATCGCCTACCGCGAGATGGAACTCTACGACGACGCGATGGGCGAGTTCCAGATCGCCCTCGAATCGCCGGCGCGTCGCCTCGACTGCCTGCACCTGCTGGGTCTGTGTGCGCGAGAAGTGAAGCGACCGCACGACGCGGTCGCCTTCTTCCGGCAGGCGCTGTCCGAGCCGGATCTGCCGG
This sequence comes from uncultured delta proteobacterium, assembly GCA_963710635.1. Classification (GTDB taxonomy): domain Bacteria; phylum Myxococcota_A; class UBA9160; order UBA9160; family UBA9160; genus MYXO. The sequence continues at coordinate 1,380,245 of CAVQAY010000004.1, read as the reverse complement.
CGGAGCGCCAAGTCGCGATCGGATTCGATCTCGGGATCGCGCTGGAGGAGAGCGGCGATGCAGCCGCTGCGCTGGCAGCGCTCGAGGAAGTGGCGGCGCTCGATCCCGGATTCCCGGAGCTCACCGATCGCATCGAAGCGGTCCGCGGTCTGCTCGCGCTCTCGGCCGGTGAGTCGGCTCCCGAGACGACCGAGGCTCCCGCCGAGGTCTACGAATCGTTCGACGATCTGATCGCCCAGGCCGAGGCGGCTCAGGTCGTCGAGAATGGTCGAGACGAGGAGCTGCCTACGCCGGGCTCTCGCCGCGAACCGCCCGCACCGCCCGCACGGCGCGGCGGTGATGATCCTGCACCGCCCCCTCCGCCCGGCACGCCGCCGCGGCGCCGGAAGGTCTCGTTCGGCTAGGAGCCCATCGTGGAACATCTCGATCACTTCGGACTCTCGCGCGATCCGTTCGCAAAGGATCCGCTCGACGCCTTCCACTTCGAGAGCGACGCCGTGTCGGACGCCGAGCGGCGTTTGCTCCGGGGCTGCCTGCAGCGGCGAGGCCTGTGCCTGCTGACGGGCGCGGTCGGCCTGGGCAGGACCACCGTGATCCGGCGCCTGCTCGAGCGGCTCGACGAGGAGCGCTTCGATGCGCACCTGCTCGTCCTCGTTCATGGTGGCATCGAGGGTGCGTGGCTGATGACCCGGCTGGCTCACCTCCTCGGTGTGGAGTCGCCGCCGTCGCTCCGGCCGCAGCTGTGCGCGGAGATCTTCGATCGGCTCGCCGCGCTCCACGAGGAGGGTCGCCACGCCGTGCTGCTGGTCGACGATGCGCAGCGCCTCGCCTACGCGGAGCCGCTCGCGGAGCTCCGAGGCTTGCTCGATCTCGAGCACGAGGGTCAGCACCTGCTGTCCGTCGTGCTCGCCGGGAACCAGGAACTCGTCCGAAGCCTCTCCCTCGATCCCAGCCTGGCCCAGCGAGTGGACGTGGCGGTCACCCTGGCGCCGCTCGACACCGAGGGCGTCGGCGCCTTCGTCGCCCACCGGCTGAGGGTCGCGGGCGGAGACGCTTCGCTCTTCGATGCGGGCGCCCTCGACCAGGTCGCCCGGCACAGCGGGGGCGTCCCGCGCCTGGTTCTCACCCTCGCCGACAACGCGCTCCACGAGGCGTGGCTGCTCGGCGCCCCGCGCGTTACCGCGGACGCCGTGGAGCGCGCCGCGCGCGACCTCGGGCTGGCGCTCGCGGCCGGCGGCCGCGGGAGAGCCTCCGCGATGGATCCGTCGCTCGCGTCCAGCGGGTCGAGCCGCCTCTTCGGCGGCGCCCGGGCAGATCGGACCGAGCCCGAAATGGCGCCGCTGTTCGACGGCCTCGAGCTCGACGCTACGGCCATCCTTCCGGACGACGGCCCCCCGAAGGACGCCGACGACGAGACGCTGCTCGACGACGAGCTCCGCTGACCCCGGGGCCGCTTCCCGCTTGCCGCCGGCCGCCGTCCGTGCGACCGTCCAGCCGAACGCGGGAATAGCTCAGTTGGTAGAGCATCAGCTTCCCAAGCTGAGGGTCGCGGGTTCGAATCCCGTTTCCCGCTCCATACTTAGCCGCTTCGATCCCGGTGCTGGCAAGCATATGGCAAGCACGCGGAGCGAAGTGGAGCGCCTCGGCGAGACTCCGCAGGCCTGAGAGCAGCCCTCAGCACGCCGCCGCGGCAGGGCCGGCCTCACCCCCCTCCCCCCCGGTCTCGGTGTCGGCGTCAGAGCCCGGCCCGCGTTGATGGCGGGAGCCACTACTACACATATTAGTGTAATAGAAGAGGGGAGCGCAGCGGTAGCGGCCATGGGCGCAGAAGGTGATAGGATGTCCCCGCGGGGCACTATGCCGGCACCGAAGCCCACAAAGCAGCGTCAGGCCCAGCTCGCCGCGGGCCTTGCCCGGATCGAGGCCGGCGCGCCTATCGAGCGTGCCGCGAGGGCGGTCGGTGTCCCTGCCAGCACCCTTCGAGACTGGCACCGGCGCAGCTACGCCGCCGAGCCCGAGGCCGTGAAAAAGCTCGAGGAGATCGTGCTGGCCCAGGCGTGCGAGATCGCCACCACGGCCGGAGCAGTGCTCGCGGAGCGCGTGCCGAAGCTCGATGACGGCAAGCTGATCGCCGCGTGGGGCACGGCCGTGGACAAGATCGCGCTACGCCAGGGCTGGTCGCGTGGCGGCGAGGCTGCTGCTCAGGCGACAGGGGCATGTTGCGCACCACGGTGCAGTTGTCGGTCACGTTGGGGACGAGGTCGCGGTCCTGGTCGAAGGCTGCGCCGACCAGTGCGGGCCAGAGGCCACCCACGAGGATCAGGCCGGTCTCTTCACCAATGCTCGTCCCGAGAGCCGTGCTGCTCCCCAGGCTCCCTCCTACGGCCCGCAGATCCGCCCCCGATGCGTTGGAGAGTGGAGTCGATGTTGGTGCGATCTCTCCTCGTAACCGGTAGTTGGCGCTGAATAGGTCTTCTGCGGGCGCTGCTCGGGGGAATGCGTTCGTGAGCAACGCCGCCGCAAACGCGAGCCGCACCCCGTGCTGGATGCTGAGCGAGAGTGCGCGGCTAGTCATTCTTGAGTACCGCTCGGGTCGGGGGAGCTACGGGGAACATCGTCCCGACTAGATCGGTGACCTCGGTTGCCGTGATGACAGTGTTTTGACCAGCGTTGTTTTGGCACACTTGGCCCGGGTATCCTATGGAGCCCATCAGGATGATCTTGCCTCGATCGCGTACACCACGCGGTAGTCGCCGACGCGGAGGCGGTAGTAGCCCTCGCTGCCGTGCATCTTCACCACGCCCGGCGGCCGCGGCTCGTCGGCAAGCGCCAGGATGCGGGCGTCCACACGCCGGAGAACGTCACGCGGGAGCGCCTCGAACTGCCGCCGCGCGCGCGGGAGAAACTGAACGCGGTAGGGCGTCAGTCGAGCCCGAGGTCGTGCCGGATCGTCTCGAACGGGATCGGATCCCCGCCCTCGGCCAGCGCCTTGCGCGCCTCCTCGAGGTCGATCCGCTCTTCGAGCGCCTCGAGGAAGGCGAGATCCTCGGCCGTCACGATCGCAGCCACGGGCTTGCCCCCTTCGGTCAGGGTGAACCGCTCCCGCTCGTCGCGCACGCGGCGCACGGTCCGTGTGAGCGTCGCTTCGGCCTCCTTGACGGTCATCTCCGACATGGCGGGCTCCTCGATCCCCTGAACGCGCAGGATACGTCTCGGCCGGCCCAAGGGCGAGGAGAAGGGCCGGCGGGCTCATACGGGCTGCCCGTCCGGCCGGCGAAGATCGCGCGCGCCGAAGCGTCGCATACATCCCACGCAGCGAGAGCCGCCTCGAGGTCCGTCTCGTCGATCTCCTGCGCCTCGCGCAGCAGCGTGTAGAGTCGCGGCAGAGGCGGAGCACGTGAGGCTCCGCGCGCCCCAGCACTGCGCCGACGAGCCCGGGCACGTCCGCCCGAGAGGTCGGGATAGATCCTACGCCAGAGCGCCCTCCGCCGCGCGAGTGAGCCGCAGATCCGTGACGCCCTCGCGCAGCCTCAAGCGCCCGGCGCACGCGGGCCGCCAGCGTATCGAGCACGTGCGCGGGCCACACGCGCGGGCACCGGCAGCAGCCGCTCCCGCGTCGTCAGCACGAACAAGAAGCGGTTCATGAGCCCGTTTGCAGCGTCCACGTCGGCGAGATGCGCGTGCAGATCCTCGGGCGTCGTGTGTCCGATCATCGCTGATATGCGCGCCGGTCGCGCGCGTCGGGCTCGCCTTCGTCAGCGTGCCGAGCACGGCGCTTACCGTCCCATGAGTCGCGCAGCACCGGCGAGAGCGTGTTTCCCTCGCGGACCATGACCTTGAGCACGCCCGTGAACTCCGTCTCGACTACCAGGAGGCGCTTATCCGTGACGCCATCGTCCACCACCTCGATCTCGCCCTTTTTGTTGCGCTTCTCGATCGGATCTCGCACGCGATGAACCAGGCCCTCCCCGCTCGACAGGCCCGACGCGCCGCAGCTCATGGCCCAGTCCGGGTCGGCCAGCTCGAGCACGCGCAGCGCGATGCCCTTGCCGTCGCCCTTTCGCGCCTTCGAGGTCTTGCCTGCCACAATCAGGTTTTCGTTGACGCCATGGCGTGTCGCGCCGATCTCAAGCGCGGGCCCGCGGCCCATCGCGGAGCCGGCAGCCACGATGAACTGCAACGCGATCGGCTCCGGCGCCGCCTCCGTCGATTCGACGAACGCCTCCACGATCTCGCCCACGACGCCCGGATACATCTCGGCGCTACCGCGCGGAGATCTCACGCATGGCCCAGGCCCTCCACGATCGCGAGCCCGAGGCGTCGCGCGCTGTCGTGCCGCTCCTGCGCCGCCGCGAGCGCCATGCCCACGGTGCTGCGGTAGTAGCTCGACGCCCTTCGCGGGAGCCCCGCCCGCTGCGCGTGACGTGCGCAGCACGGCCTCCACCTCCGGCCCCTCAAGCCCAGCGAGCGCCGCCAGGCTCGCGAGGCTCGCGTCTACGCCCGACGGTGTGGTGTCGCGTAGTCCATGAGCGTGCCGCTCGTACCGTGCGCGCAGCCGCGAGCCCTCGCGCGAGAGCAGCCACTCCGCACGCGGCGGGAGCGCGGCCGTGCCCTGCGGCGTGTAGGCCGCACGCACCGTCTCCCGCATCTCGCCCGCCAGCGTGAGCAGAGCAGGAGGGCACGGCGCTATCGGCACGTCGTCCACGTGCGCGAGCGTGTCCCATTCGTAGGTGCGCCCGCTCGCGTGCCGCGTCGGAGGCGCCACGACGTAGCCACCATCTCCGCGCAGATCGAGCCCGGCGTAGCCGCCGACCGCGACACGGCAGGGCACGTCACGTCCGCCGGGGTGGCGGTAGTAGTAGTGACTGCCACCTCCCCCCGTGAGACACGTAACGCCGTGTCGCGTAGTCCACCGATCCGCGCGGCCAGCTCGCGGAGCGAGTCGTCTCCGCCGTGTCGAGGGTCTACGTCCAGCACCACGAGGCGGGCCGCGCGACCGGTAGCGATCCCGACGCCAGCATCGGGCCAGCTCCGCCACCAGCCACGGATCATGCCCGCGTCGGTGCTCGCATCGCGCACACCGTGCGCCGTGCGCGGCACCTTGCCCCGCACGGGCAGCACCGGCCAGCCGCGCGAGGAGTAGTCGAGGGCGGCGTCGAGGGTGGCGGTCATGAGGGCACCGCCGCGCGCTTGACGGCGGCCTCGATCTCGTCGAGCGCCCCTTCGAGCGCCTCGAACTCGTGGCCAAGATCGGGCGCGCGACCGAAGCGCTCGAGGCACTCCGCGCGTAGCGCTCGCACGTCGCGGAGTTGCTCGCGGAGCCGGCTCCGGTTCGCGAGGAGAAACTCGAGGGGCGTGGGGGCGGTCATGACGCCACCTCTCCTAACCGCTCGTCGATCACCAGCACGACCGCGGCCACGATCGCGCGTTTCACGTAGGGAGTCGCCGCGTCGATCAGGTGCATCTTGTTCGCACCGATCTCAGCCCCCAGCAGCGCCATGAACGGACTGCCGTCCTCCGTTGTGGAGGCTGCCAATGTCTTGAGCAAGGTGGAGAACGGACTCGGCTCGCGATCGCCTTCTGTTCTCGTGGAGGCCGACCCTTTCGAGGCACACTCGGCATTCGAGGGACCGTCATCTTTGCGCTGCGCCAGCTTCGCGACCTCGAGCAGCGCCGCCTTGCTCCTCCTCAGCGCGTTGCGCGGCTCGTTGGTGCGCGCGTGTGCCACCTTCGCGGCTGCCGCTACTGCAATCTCGCCCTGATCTACTGAAGCGATCAGGTCGGCGTCGCCAGAGTCGAGCACTTCTCGGGCTCGCTTCACCGTCGCCACGCTGATGTTCAAGAGGGCGGCCGCGTGGGCCTGCGTCGTAGATAGATCAATTGATCTATCTGCCCGCTCTCCTTGTTTCAGCGTTGCGATCCGAGCCGCCACCATCCCTCGCTGACTCCCGTCCAGGTGGCGCCGATGGACGTTGAGCGACACCACGAACGCGACGGCGGAGCCCTTCTCGTCCCAGGTCTTGAAGCGCGGCTCCACGCCGGCTGCGAAACAGGCGCGGTAGCGGTTGCGGCCATCGAGGATGCGGCCGTCCGGGTGCAGAACGATCAGCTCGCGCAGGCCGTTCTTGCGAATGTCGGCGACCAGCGCCTCGAACGGCTCGCCTTCGAGGCACGGAAATACGTCCGCTGCCGGATGGAACTTGATCGCCGTCTCGCGCGCTCGCGGCGTGCTACACTGTGTCGCGTAACGTGATCCCATAGTCCGCGATCGCCCCGCCGGTCTGCCAGCCGTGCGGGGCGCGTCGTTTGTGGCGCCCATCACGAGACTCCGTCGGGCGCGGAGCCCGGGTCATCGCTTGTGGAACGGCGCGCGCCGTCGCGCACCCAGCGCTCAAGCTCGATCGGGTCGTACAGCACAACACGACGGCCCTTCGGGCGGTACTCGGGCGGCCCGCCGCCTGTGAGGCTCCAATCCTCCAGCGAGCGACGCGAGACGCCGAGCAGCTTCGCCGCCTCACCTCGTCGAATGAACCTTGCCGCCATGCCATTGCCTCCCGTGCTTGGACGCACGAGGCAAAGCTAGATGCGGCTTGGCGGCGTGTTGAGTGAGAACAAACTGCCGCGAGCGGGCCTATTTCTCCCCACCCGCGGGGCGCCTCTCAGCGATCTCCCTCAGGAGCGATACGGCGTCAGCGTGGACGCCGGCGTGCTCCAGCACGGCAGAGGCGAACCGGACGAATGGGAGGTTTTGTGGCCGCCGATCGACGGCGATTGTGTTGCTGAAGCCTGGGGGCTTGCCCGTCTCGTCCTCCCACATCCTGGCCAGTCCTTCGACGACTTCGCGCGGGATGACCCGATATGCTCCGTGGCGGATTCCGGCGGTGCCGTCCGCGAGCGAAGCTGCCGCCTCCGAAGCCATCCTCGCGATTTCCTCCGCCGGAGCCTCGAAGGTCCTCAGCAGGTCCAATGTCGCCCACCCGGAGCGCTCCGAGTGGTTCAGGAGCAACGCTCGCGCTGGGCCGTGGGGCGTTCGGTTAGCGTTCGCAGCCGCCTTTGCTCTGCGTTGCAAGGCGCAAAGGGCGCGCAACATGGAGCGCTTCGACGGCGGTGAATCGACCCCTGACATGCGCAGCAGCTCCACGTGTTCCAACAAGTGCGTGACGTACTCGAGAGCCGGCGGGGGGTGGTTGGGGCGGTCGGGGTCGATTGCGAGGCGCTCGGTTGAGCTGATGTGCTCTCGGAGAATCGCCACAAGATCGTCTCGCAGCTCAGGCGTGAGCCCCGGTGACTTCGCCATCCGGCACCTCCGCATCGGTGCATCCGCAGGAGTGAGCAGCGCGGCAGGCCCGTGCGGTCGGGCTCTTCGGGGATCAGCCTATCCGCGCTGCATGACAGTCTACTTCGAGTCGCGAAGCGGGATCACGTCCGCGTCGGGACGGCCTTCGAGCGCCGCCGAGAGCCTCGCGCCGATGGCGTCCGAGGCCTTGCGGAGAGGATCGTCGGATAGGTGCGCGTAGCGCCCGGTCGTTCGAGGCTGCCGATGGCCGAGAAGCCCGCCGAGAAGGTGGAGCGAGACGTTCGCAGCGACACCGACCGAAGCGTGCGAGTGGCGCAGGTCATGGAGCCGCACGCCCTCGAGGCCGGCGGCGCCTCGGATGCGGCGCCAGGGCTTCGAGATGTTCACCAGCGCGCAGCCGTGCTCGCGGCCCGGGATGATCCACTCGTTACGGCGGGGCAGGGCGCCCAAAACGGCAAGGGCTGGCGCACTCAGCAGCACGTCGCGAGGGCCGGCCTTCGCGTCTTCGAGCCGCAGCATGCCGCGCTCGAAGTCTACGTCGTGCCAGCGTGTGCCGAGGATCTCGCTCTTCCGGCAGCCGGTCAGCAGCAGGAGCCGGATGGCGGCCACGGTCTCGGGCTCCTCGGCGCCCGTGCGCTCAGCCTCCGCGAGCGCCATGCCCAGGCGAGAAAGCTCCACCTCCGACAGGTAGCGGGCCCGGCCGGTCTCCTTGAACTTCTGAACACCTTGCCCCGGGCTTCCCGGCCGCTTCGCGCGGGCAGGGTTCGGGCCTGTAGCGCGTGCGCCGATGCTCTCGCCGAAGGCAAAGAGCGCATGCAGCAGCGAGAGCACGCGGTTGGCCGTGACGGGCGTCTTGGCGAGCGACGCATGCAGGCGGGCCACATCGTGCGGCGACACGTCAGCGGCGCTACGCCGGCCGAGCGCCGGATAGACAATCTTTGCGAGGAGCCGGGCGTCCTCCTTCGCCGTAGAGGCCTTTCGCTTGATCGCGACGTGCTGCGCGAGCCACCGCGCGCCGAGATCGCGCACGGAGAGCACCTCGCGCCTCTGGTCGCGCTTCGCGGCGGGGTCGGTGCCGCGCTCTACGTCACCGAGGATCTTGCGCGCCTCGCGGCGGGCCTGATCCACCGTGAGCACGCCGAAGCTGCCGAGGGTCATGATGCGCGTTCGGCCTCCGGCGCGGAACTGCGCGATGAACACGCGGGAGCCGTTCTCGCGCACGCGCAGGCCGAAGCGAGGCAGGTCGGAGCACCAGAGGATGTACTGCCGCTCGCCAGGCTTCGCGGCGTCGCAGATGCGCTTGGTGAGTGCCGGCACGGTGCCCCCTCTCGGACTGCTTGCCAGATGCTTGCCAGGCCGCTTTCCAGGCTCCGCGGGCGACCCTCAGTCTTGGCGTTCTTGGCAAGCATATGGCAAGCACGGGGCACCGTAAACAGCCGTACTAGGCCGCGACAGGCCGAAACTCGCGTGAATCGAAAGCCGATAGATTGCGTGGTGTTAGGTAGACAGCAGGGGGCCGCAGTAAACCCGGTTCTCTGCTTCCCAAGCTGAGGGTCGCGGGTTCGAATCCCGTTTCCCGCTCCATAGTTAGCCGATGCCGGGAAGGCCGCGGCCATCGCATGGCCATCACCCGGCACGGTTTCGCGGCCCCGACGCCCTCCCCGCAGCGGGACCCCCGCAGCCACTTCGGGCCGCCAGCACCGGCCGCGGCTTGCCAGCCATCACCGGCTGAGCAGGTCCTCGATCGGGTCCGGCTTGAGGTCCTGTTCCAACTCGATCCCGAGCCGCGCGCGGCTTGCGGGCGTAAGGCCCAGCTCCGACGCCAGCCGGTGGGCCGTGCGGCGGGCGACCTCCAGCATGCGCACCTCGGGCCGTGCGAGAATGACGCCCGCCGTCGTCGTGTACGTGTCGCCCGTCTTGCGCAGCCGCGCCTCCAGCGATGCCGCCTCCCCGACGGCGCGGTAGTAGAGCGCCGCCATCTCGCGGTCGAGGCTCGTCACCACGCTGGCGAGCGCCGGCATGATGCGCAGCCACTCCGCACGCGCCTCGCCTGCGAGGTCCTTCGGCGGCTCGCCGATCGGTGCCGCCTTCGGGCGCTCCGGCGGCGGCACGTACCCGTCGAGCAGATCCGCGATGCCTCGCGGCTCCCGTGAAAACCTGCCGGCGCGTGTGTTGCCAGCCCTTGCCGGCCTGCCCCGCTTTGAGGCTCCAGAGATCCGAGGCCCCCCTACACCCTATCGCGTAGGTGCGCCCCGAGGATGCGGGCCGCCTCGCGGCCGAGATCCTCGACTCGGGCAGCCACGGCCTCGGGCTTCGTCGTGTCGTTCGCCATGGTGTCTCCCTGCCGGCAGCGTGCCGGCGCTACAGGTCCTCGGGCCGCAGCCCGGTGCACTTCGCGATGCGCGCCAGCATCCGCGGCCCGATCTCCTCGCGGTCGTGAAACGCCCAGGTCACGTCGGGCCACCCGACACGGGCGAGCACGCGATGGGAGCCGCCGCTCTCGCGCTTGACGCGCCAGCCGATGCGGAGCAGAGCCGCGAGAACGCGAGGGGCGCGGGTTGCGGGCCACCGGCTCATGCGGCGGCCTTGAGCGTCAGGCCGCGGCGTCCGCCTCGAACGTCACGGCAACCGGACCGGCGGGCCACTCGCCGTGTTCGAGGCGGTCGGCGAGCACGCGCAGCGCGAGTGCCTGCGCCCGGGCGAGCGACTCTTCGAGCGTGGCGCCGTAGGCCATGCAGCCCGGCAGCGCGATCACCTCCGCGAGCCAGCGCCCGTCGTCCTCGCGCTCGATCTCCACCCGGTACGCCATGATGCCCATGAGGATACGTCTCGGCCGTCTCGAGGGCGAGGAGGAGGGCCGCAGGGCCGACCGCGAAGCCGTGCACGGCCTACCGGCCCACGGCAGCCCCTCCGCGCATCTTCCGCAAAACTGCGCCGGGACGTGCCCCAGCAGGGCCTCGGGTCGCTCGAAGCCTCGGCCGTGTCAAGGATCATTCGAAACGGGCCCCGTTGCGATCGTTTGAATCTCCCCCCTCCCGGGTTTAGCGGTTCGTGTCGGGGTCGGGCTCGGCCATGGTCTTGGGCTTGAGCAGGCCGGCCTTGAGCTTCTCGCGCAGGCGATAGCTGTCGCCGCGGATGTTGACCGTGATCGAGTGGTGCAGGAGCCGGTCGAGGACGGCCGTGGCGATGACGGGGTCGCCGAAGACCTCGCCCCAGGCGCCGAGGCTCTGGTTGCTGGTCAAGATGATGGCCCCGCGCTCGTAGCGGCGGGAGACCAGCTGGAAGAAGAGGTTCGCGCCCTGCCGGTCGATCGGGATGTAGCCGATCTCGTCGATTTATGTGGTGCACCACATAAATCGACGACTTCGGCCTGCGCCGCGCTGAACCAGAGATCGCAGGGGCGTGCTACGAATCGACCGGGCCTCGGGACCCTGGGTCATGATCGTGAGAAACCACCTGGGTCATGATCGTGGGAAGTGACATCGCGCCGGACGAGAACCGAGAACTGACGCATCGGACCGCGCGCTCCGTGCAATCGACCCAGCCCGGTCGTTTCAACGGTTGCCCGCCTTGAAGCGGGTTGTCAAGCAGATCCCCGCGGGTGCGTATCCGTACAGCGCACGCTCCCATTGCTGGACTTCGCCCTTCACGAGATGCTGGAGGACGAGCGTCGCCGACCGCCGGCGGCTCGAAGCGGGTCCAAGCCCCCGAGGGCGTCGACACATTTCCGCCTCGCCGGCCACTCCCGGATGGACCCATGGGCCGGACCCGGCCCGGGCCGTTCCCCAGGGGCGGGAGTCAATGGGCGCAGAACATGTGCGAAGGGCGGAGCGATCGCCGCAGCGGGCCGCGCGATCGTCCGCGCCGCCGGGTGGCCCGCCCGAGTGATCCCCTTCGAGGGCGCGACTCGGTCATCGACCTCGCGACCGATCCTGCGCTCACGACGGCCGGCGTGATCCCATGCGATCCGGAGGTATCCCGTGAAGACATCGAAACTCTCCGTCGGCACACGGGTGATGGGTGCACTCCTGGTCGTCCAGGTCGTCTTGACCTCGCCCGCCGGAGCGCTGGTGACGTCCGGGGAGGTCATCACGATCGCCGGGAGCGGCTCCAGCGCCTTCTCCGGCGACGGCGGAGCGGCCACGTCCGCGGCCATCGGGAACCCGTACGGCACCGCGATCGGTCCGGACGGCGCGCTCTACTTCGTGGACGCGCAGCACCTCCGGATCCGCCGCATCGATCCGGCCACCGGCACCATCGCGACGATCGCGGGCATCGGTCTGCCGCCGGGCGGCTATCTGGAGGACGGGCCCAACGGAGACGGCGGGCCCGCGACGAACGCGCAGATCGGCGACGGGGTCACCCTCGCGATCGATCGCGTTCGCAACCAGCTCTATCTGCCGAGCACCAGCCTCCTTCGCGTGCGAAGGATCGATCTCGCCACCGGCATCATCGGCGCCTTCGCGGGCGACGACATGACCGACGACCACCCGGGCCCCTCGGACGGGGACGGCGGGTCGGCCCTGGATGCCTTTCTGCTGTTTCCAACGGGGCTCGCCGTCGGGCCCGGGAGCGACGTGCTGATCACGGACGGCATGACCTACCGGCTCCGCAGCGTGGACGCTGGGACGGGTGTCATCAGCCGCATCGCCGGGATCGAGGGCGCTTACGACTTTCCGATCTACGAGACGGTAGGCGACGGCGGACCGGCCTCCGCGGCCTCGTTCCACAATGCGCAGCGCGTCGCGGTGGATGCCGCCGGAAACATCTACGTCCAGGACCTCCAGAACTACGGTGAGATCCTCGTGCGCCGCATCGACGCGGTGACGGGCATCATCGATACGATCGCCGGGGGCGGCACGACGATCCCGGGCAGCGGCGGCGGGCTGGCCACCGAGATGCGCCTCACGGCGAGCACGGGCAGCGGCGATCTCGTGGTCGACGGCGACACGCTCTTCGTCGCGACCGACACGCAGGTCTTCCAGGTCGACCTCGCGACCGGCCAGCTCGCGCCCTTCGCCGGAACGGGAGTCACCGGATTCGCCGGCGACAACGGCTCGGCGCTCGATGCGCGGTTCGACCACATCGGCGGCCTCGCGCTCGTACCCGGCGGTGGCCTCGTGGTCGCCGATTCATACAACGCGCGACTGCGATACATCGCGCCGGATTCGATCGATCTCTCCGGCGACACCAGCCAGACCGAGCTCCACCTGCCGTGGGTGAGCGAGTTGTCGGGTGATCTCACCGTTGCGGACAACCCCAATCTCACGGTGATCGACATGAGCTCACTCACGACGGTGGGCGGAGACCTCGTCATCGCCGACAACACGGCGGCCACTACCATCAACATGAACGAGTTCACGACCTCCGGAGGAGAGCTCGTCATCGCCGGCAACACGTCGGCGACCGTCATCGACATGAGCTCCCTTACGACCTCCGGTGGCTCGCTCACGATCGTCGACAACACGGCGGTCACCACCATCGACATGAGCGAGTTCACGACCTCCGGCGGAGAGCTCGTCATCGCCGGCAACGGCTCGGCCACGGTGAACGACATGAGCGCTCTCACGACGGTGGGCGGCGACCTGACCATCGAGACGACCGGCACCGGCGTCTTCGACATGAGCGGCGCAGACGTCGCCGGCGACGCCAGCATCACCACCGACGGCTACAGCGAGGTTGGCGCCGCGACGGCCGGCGGCGAGACCGCCGTCACCATGATCAACGGCCCGGCGACGATGGAGCTGGTTCTGCCGGCGGGGGCCTTCCCGATCGGCGACCCCGTCGCCTTCAGCGTGCAGCAGCTCGCTGCCGATCCGGTCGAGAGCTGGGGAGAGGGCGATGTCACGACGCTCGCCGCGTACGGCTTCCAGTTCGACATCGCGACGCTCGGCCTCGACGCAACGCTCAACTTCGAGATCGACCTGGGGATGCTCGATCCGGGCGCGCAGGCGGTGCTGCTCGACCTGCTGCACACCGACGTCGTGAGCACGCTGGCGGTCCAAGGCGACGATCCCGGCGCTGCGCTCCAGATCTTCGGGGTCTGCGCCGCTGGCGTTTCGCCAACGGCCGGCGGCTGCGTCGACGTCCAGTGGCTCGACGCGAACCGCCTCGAGCTCGAGCCCTCCGACAGCGTCGATCCGGCCCTGCTGCGCTTCGAGGCGCTGGTCGGCCACTTCTCGAGCTACAGCGTCGTCCTGGTGCCCGAGCCGGCGACGCACCTGCTGCTCGCGGCGGGGGTCGTAGCACTGGCTTCGATCGCAAGGAGACGACGCGCGACGCGGTGATGACGGTGCAGCGGGGACTCACCGGCCGAGTCCCTCCCGGGTTGAGGCATGTCTCGAAGGCCTACCCGGGGATCACCCCCGAAACATCGCTCGTTCCGGCTATCCGCGTCCGCGGGCGACTCGCCGGGCAGACCCACCAGCGGCGGTCCCCTCAACGGGTCCAGTCCTGGATCGACAATCCCTCGAAGCGGCGGAAATCGCGGACATTCGCCGTGACGAGGACGAGCTCGTGGACATGCGCGATGGCGGCGATCTGCCCGTCGGCCGCCGAGGGCGGCCGCCCTCGCTTCCCAAGGCGCGCCCGCTCCCGTGCGTGCCACGCCGCAGACGCCTCGTCGTACGGCAGGATCGGAAGCGCCGTCCTGACCACCTCCTCGAGGTAAGTTTCGATCGCCCGACGCTTCCTGGAGACAGGAAGGCGAGCCACGCCGTAGCAGAGCTCGTGCCACACGACCGCGCAGGTGGCCAGCTCTCCCTCGTGCTCCTCGATCCGGGCCAGGACGAGTGGGTCTGGCCGCGACTTGATCGGCTCCGACAGGACGTTGGTGTCCAGCAGGAAGCGGATGCTCAGAGTGCAACCTTTCGCCCGGGCGCCTCGTCCCGCAGGGCCTCGAACTCGTGGTTGCCGATCCCCAGGTGCTCGATGCCGAGGCGCTCACGAACGCTGGTGAGCACCTCGACGAAGCGCGGCCTCTCCCGGGTGAGGGCCAGATACTCGGCCGCCGAGAGCAGGACTGCGACGGGCTCACCGTGCCGCGTGATCTCGATCGCTTTGCCGCCCTCCGCCGACCGGATCAGCCGGGCGAAGTTCTGGCGGACCTCGGCAACGGAGTAGCTCTTTCTGTCCACGGCCGAGACCCTCCAAGTTGTGTACAGACTGGTGTACAAGGTAGGCGATCGTGTGGAGGGGGCAAGGTCGTCGGGCAGTCTCGTCTCGGCCGGCGCCGCGCTCAGCCGGGCTTGCGGCCCTGGTAGAGGGAGAGGGGGCCGAGGAGGGTCATCTCCTGGTGGGTCTCGCGGACGTCGTCGAACCCTGCCTCGGAGAGGAACGACGGCAAGCGGCCGGCGTAGTTGTCGGCGACGCGATCGGCGCCGTCGAGCAGACCGATGATGAAGCCGAAGGCGCGGGCGACAGGATTTCGCGCTTGTCCCCAGTCGGCGATGTGGATCTCGCCTCCGGGGCGCAGGACGCGAAGAGCCTCCCGCATCGCCGCGCGCTTCTCGTCGCGGGTGAGGTGGTGCAGGACGAGCGACGTCACCACCCGGTCGAACGATGCGTCCGCAAATGGGAGCGCGTCGGCGCGTCCCTGTTCGAATCGGATCGATGCACCGGCCTGCGTGGCCTTCTGCGTGGCGAGGGAGATCATCTCCGGGTCGGGATCGATTCCGGTGAGCTCTGCGGTCGGTGCGCGGCGGTGGGCGAGCAGCAGGAGCGAGCCGGTGCCCGCGCCGAGGTCGAGTACGCGTGCGCCCGGTGCGATCGCGACGCGGTCGAGGAACAGCCCGCGGAGCTTCTCCTCCTTCATCGAGAGGGCTACGCAGGCGTCGTAGAAGCGTGTCAGGGCCCCGAAGCCGAGTCCGGGGACGAAGGAGTGCTTGGCGGGCGACGTCATCGGGGACCTCCGGTGGGGGGCGGGCCTCAACGGTACGCCTTCCGACGAGTGGTCCACAGGAGGCCGCAGCGGGTGTCGCGGTCTGCCCCGTACGTGGCGAGGTGTCTCGCATTTCCGCCACCTCTCGCTGGAGGCACCGTGGCTGCCAGGACGGGCGCCACTTTCTCGAAGCTGCTCCCACTTCCCTGGGAGACCGCCGCGTGCGGCAGGGAGGACGTCGATGGGCAGGGCCATTCGCCGGAAGATCCAGGTCGTGGTGCTGGCGCTCGCAGGAGCGCTCTCCGGGAGCGCGCCCGCGAACGCGATCTTCATCGGTAACTCGCAGGGCGGAACGGAGTTTCCGCAGGGAGCCGCGTCCTTTGCGGACGCCGTCACCGCCTACGAGCCGGCTGTCATCGGTGGGGAACCGACGGAGGCGAACCGGAACGCGAGCCGGTCGGTGGGCGTTCCCGACTATGTCTCCGGCGGAGGCTGCGTCGATGCCGATGCGTGCACGTTCGTATCTCTCGGCGACGGAGGCCGCATCACGCTTCGGTTCACGGACAACCTCCTCACCGGGAGTGACGATCCCTCGCCCGATCTCTGGGTCTTCGAGGTGGGGCCCGACATCGAGGACACCTTCGTCGAGGTGAGCAGCGACGGCGTGGCCTGGTTCCCGGTGGGCAAGGTCTTCGGTTCCACCGCGGGGGTCGATCTCGACGCGTTCGGGTTCGGGGCGTCGGCGGGCTTCTCGTACGTTCGCCTCACCGACGACGGCGAGGAGGGAGACCAGACGGGGATCTCGGTCGGGGCCGATATCGACGCCGTCGGAGCCATCACGACCATCGTGATCCCCGAGCCCGGGTCGCTGGTTCTCGTTGGCGCGGGGACAGCTCTCCTCGGGGGGCTGCGGCGCAGGAAACGCGTGACTCCGTGACACATCTGGCTGCCAGGAGCCACCTCCGGAATACGAGAGAGGGCAGGGTCTGGACCCGCTCGGCGTGCGTGCCCGGACTCCGAGGGGAATGGCCCCTCGCGCCCAAAGACGTTCCTGGAGGTGTTGGATGTTGCGGCTGCGATGGATTGCGCTGCTGGGATGTGCGGCCGGGGTCCTCCTCGGAGGCGGTGCCTCGGCGACGGTGATCACCGTCGGAAGCGGGACGGATCTCGGGAGCCTCGCTCCCGGGGCCGTCTTCACGGTGACCGTGGGGCTCGACGATCTGGACGAGATCCAGGCCTATACGGTCGATGTCGAGTGGTCGGGAGCAGGGCTTTCCCTCATCGGCGCCGCCCAGCTCGGGTGCACCGAGACCTCTCCCGGGACGTGCACGGCCCTGGGTTTTGCCGTCGACCCGCTGCTGGCGGCGACTGGCCCCAGCTCCACCCGCGCGGCCGTCCTCGTGTTCCCGCCGGGATCCCTCTTCATCGACGGCCGGACGACGGCGCCGGCTCCGGACCCGCGGCCAGGCCTGTTTGCGCTCACGTTCCTGGCCCCGGCCGAGGGATCCGGGTCGATCACCGCCGGGATCCTCGACCCCCGTGCCGACGCCATCCTCAGCCTCGCCGGAATGGTCCCGATCGAGCCGCCGACGACCGCGGTGCCCTTCTCGGTGGTTCCGGAGCCGGGGACCGCGTCGCTCGTGCTCGCGGGAGCTCTCGCGGCGGCGGTCGTGCGGCGTGGGCGGCGCTGAAGCGCCGTCGCTCCGGTCTCGAAACGTCCCGAAACGACCGCGCCCTCGTGTAGAGTGCGCGTTCCCACCGTGTTGGAGTTGACCGCCATGAAGCGCCTGCTCATCGGATCCGCCGTCGGTACGCTTCTCTCGCTCGCCCCGGCCTGGCTCGCGGTGCTGCTCGCGGCATCGCCCGCAGCCGCGTTCCCGGGACTTCTCGGCGAATGGAAGGCCCGCTACGGCGCGGTCTCCAGCGCTGGCGACACCGCGAACTGCCAGCTCTGCCACTCGCATCCCACCGGCGGCGGTTCGTGGAATGCGTATGGATGGAGCCTCGTCGCGGCCTTCGAGGAGGCCGCGTGCGACGTCGACTCGAACGGAAGCGTCTCGCCGAGCGAGGCCTTCCTCTGTACGGAGCTCCTCGACTCCGACGGGGATCCGGCGGGCATCGAAAACGGCAGCGAGATCGGCCTCGGGAGCCAGCCCGGGTGGACCGTCGGTGCGAACAACACGTTCTTCACGATGGTGGGAGAAACGCCGAACCGGCTCCCGCCCTCGGGGATCGGCGTGATCGATCCCGACCGGGATGCAGACGGCGTCTCCGACCCGCTCGACAACTGCGTCGAGCTCCCGAACGGCCCCGCAGCGGGTCCCAACGACCAGCTCGACGCCGATGGCGACGGCATCGGAAACCTCTGCGATGGTGATCTCAACCAGGACGGCTTCGTCGGCGGTCCGGACTTCGGGATCATGCTCCCGTGCTACAACCGCGCCGTCGGCGCTGGAGTCGGCCCCGCCGACGATCCCACCTGCGGCGAGTCGGACATGAACGGCGACGGCTTCGTCGGCCTCCCGGACTTTTTTGATTTCCTCGGCGTCTACAACCGCCCCCCCGGTCCCACGGGTGCGAAGGAGGGGAGGGCCCTCTTCGTCTGGCCGGGACAGAAGATCCAGGACGCCATCGATCGCGCGCCGGAGTACACGAGCATCCACGTCCGGCCGGGCGTCTACAAGGAAGGAGCCACCCCCGCCAACGGCCTCAGCATCACCAAGAGCGGGATCCGGCTGATCGGCATGTCGTCAGGAGCGGACCGCGTCGTCGTCCAGAAGGCCCAGGACCAGCGCAACGGGATGGTCGTGGTGCCGTCGATCGTGACCGATTGCATGAGCTGCCACGCGAGCATGGCGCCGCCGTTCGAGCTGCTCCCCGGCGTTCCCCCGGGCCTTCCCGACCCCCACCCGCTCGTCTACGACATCGAGGTTCGCGGGATCACCCTCGATGGCTTCCGGAACAACGGCCTTTTCACCGAGCGGGTGGACCGATTCCGGATCGAGGACGTCCGCTCGATCAACAACAAGAACTACGGGATCTTCCCGACGCTCTCGCGGAACGGCGTCATCACCCGGAGCTACGCCAGCGGGTCCGACGACAGCGGCATCTGGGTCGAGACGTCCGAGAACGTCCAGGTCACCCACAACCTGGTCGAAGACAACGTGAACGGCTTCGAGGTGTCGAACAGCGATGACATCGTGCTCGCCCACAACGAAGCCCGCGGCAACACGGTGGGCGCGGCGATCCTGCTCTTGCCCGACATCTTCGACGACCGTCCGGGCGCGAAGCGGATCCACCTTCGCGACAACTGGTTCCACGACAACAACAAGCCCAACACGGCACGACCCGGGTCGATCCTCGCGACGGTGCCCGCAGGTGTCGGGATCCTGCACTTGGGAGTGGACGACTCGGAGATCGCTCGCAACCGCATCGAACGAAACGGGGCCGCGGGGCTCGCCATCGTCGACTACTGCTTCGCCGTGGGCGGGACGTCGTTCAGCTGCGGGGTCGACCCCACGGTGACTCCGGAGTTCGTGGCCGACTCGTTCGCGTCGCGCAACCGGATCATCGACAACGACCTCGTCGACAACGGGCTCACGCCCGATCCGTCGCACCCGTTCGCCTTCGCGGCCGCGGATCTTGCGGTGATCAGCTTCGCTCCGGACAACTGTTACGCGCGGAACCGCTTCTCGACGCTCTTCCAGGTACTGACGGGCGACCTCCCAGCATGCCGCTAGGCGTCGAGGGACGCCCGGCGCTGCAGCCGCATCACCAGGCGGCGATCGAATCCGTCACGGAGATCCTGCGGGGCGATCCCGGAGTCGAGGCGCTGCTTCTCGGCGGCTCGATCGCCCACGGCTTCGAGCGCCCCGAGTCGGACATCGACCTGCTGATCGTGGTGTCCGATGCCGACTGGGAGGCTCGGAAGCGCGAGGGCAGGATGCAGTTCTCGACCGCAGAGGGCTGCGACTGGCCGGGAGGCTACGCCGAAGGCAAGTACGTGTCGCCGGGGCTGCTCGCGCAGGTCGCAGAGCGCGGTTCGGAGCCGGCGCGCTTCGCCTTCGAGGATGCGCGCGTCCTCTTCTCCCGGATCGACGGCCTCGACGCGGTGCTGCGCGCGGTGGTTCGGTATCCGGTCGAGGAGAAGGCGGACCGGATCCGACGTTTCCACGCGCAGTTCGAGGCGTGGCACTGGTATGCGCACGAGGCGCTCCGGCTCGGCAACGACTACCTGCGCGGAGTAGCGGTCGCTCGTACGGTGCTCTTCGGGGGCCGGATGCTCCTCGCGCACAACGAGCGTCTCTACCCGTATCACAAGTGGTTCCTGCGCGTTCTCGAAGAAGTCCCCAACCGGCCACGCGATCTGATGGAGCGCATCGCCGCGGTGCACGGGGAGCCGTCGCAGGGGAATCTCCTCGGCCTGTGGGCGGTGGTGAAGAACTTCCGCGCGTGGGAGGGTGGCGACGTACCGTGGTCGGTGCAGTTCATGCACGACAGTGAGCTGAACTGGCTCGACGGGCGACCCGCCGGTCGACGACCTGTAGAGGGGCTCGAGAGGGCGCTTCGGGCAGGGCGTCCCGGTCGTCGCGGAGGTGACAGAGGCCCCAGGGTGCTTATTTGTTGAAGATGAGCGATGACCCGCATTGGGAAACCATCGGTCCACCGCCGCTCGGGCTCTTTGCCCTCGAGCAGGCGAGAGCGGTTCGCGATCTGGTGGCCGTGGGCGAGCGTCGTGCGCTGCTCCGGAAGGTGCCTCGTGGCGACGGCCACCCGGTGCTCGTGCTCCCGGGCCTCCTCGCGGGAGACTTCTCGACCGCTCCGCTGCGGAGCTTCCTTCGCGAGCTCTGCTACGACGCCCGGGGGTGGAGGCTCGGCATGAACCGGGGTCCGACGCCGGAGCTGCAGAGCCAGCTCGTCGAGCGGCTGCTCCGTCTCCATGCGAGGCACGGCCGGAAGGTCAGCCTCGTCGGATGGAGCCTGGGCGGGATCTATGCTCGCGAGCTCGCACGCGCCCATCCCGAGAAGGTCCGCCTCGTCGTCACCCTGGGATCGCCCTTCCGCGACGTCTCGGCGACCCACGCCGCGCGCCTGGTGGCGCTCCGGCCCGGCGGCCGGCCGGTCGGCGAATCGGACGCCGTGAGGGCGTACCTCCGGCGCCCGATCCCGGTGCCGTCGACGTCGATCTACAGCCGCAACGACGGCATCGTCCACTGGAAGAGCTGTCTCGAGGCGGAAGGCCCGCTCCGGGAAAACGTCGCCGTTGCGTGTAGCCACACGGGGATGGGCTTCCACCCGCGGGTCCTTGCAGTGGTCGCCGATCGCCTCGCGCTGTCGGAGGGGCGATGGCGCCCGTTCGAGCCGCCCGCTGCCTGGGCTGCGGGGCCGTAGAGGGGCTGCCTCCGGCGCCGACTCGGAACATCGAACTCCCCAGACACCGGTGCGCCAGGTATGCTGGGAATCGACCCTGTGATGTCGCCCTCTCCGGGCGCCGAACAGCATGAGGTTCACCGCATGCGCGCGCTTCCCCGCCTGCTCCGCAGCGTCCCGAGCCACCTTCTGACCGCCGCCGTCGTGTGCCTTGCAGCCGGTTGGGTCTTTCCGCAGGCAGCGCCTGCACACACCTGCCAGAGCGCCTGCAGCCAGATCCGCCGAGCCTGCGACGGCTCCGCCAAGGCCGTCTGGAACGTGGCGCGTGCCAACTGCGACGCCGAAGCGGCCGCGTGCATCGCCACCTGCCAGGCGGATCCGCTGACCTGCCCCGGCGTCGCCTGCGAGACGTGCATCGACGCCTGTGGCGTGGCGCGAGATGGGTGCCGCATCGTGGCTGGGGACGCGCGCACGGCGGACCGGGCGGCGTGCGAGGGCCTGCGGACGAGTTGCAGCGGCGTGTGCGTCGATCCGATCGACGGTGCGTGCGTGCAGGACTGCAAAGCACAGGCTCGGCATCAGTGCGTCCGCCCCGCCAAGCAGGACGAGCTGACGTGCAAGCGACAGTGCCCGGAGGGCGCCGCCCGGCAAGCGTGCTTCCGCCAGTGCCGGCGGGCGCACAACGTCGTCCTCGAGGCGTGCGGAGATTCGGAGGTTCGATGCGTGGGTGGATGCATCGGACTGACGCTGGCACCGTAGGCGCGGCTGTGATGCCCAAGTTGTGGGCTCGCGTGAGGCGTCCAGCGATGGCCGGTGCCGTTGCGGTCGTGATCGTCTTGGCGGCCTGCGGGCGGCACGAGACGACGGATGACCGGCAGCTCGGCGCGGTGATGTTCGGCCGTTACTGCGCGTCGTGTCACGGGAACGCCGGTGATGGGACCACGCCCCTGGCCTCGCAGCTCCAGACGGCGCCGCCCGACCTGACCCGGCTGTCCAAAAAGTTCGGCAGCCCGCTTCGGCGCGACGAGCTGGCTGCGTACATCGACGGCCGCCAAACGCTCGCTGCCCACGGAACCCGCGAGATGCCGGTCTGGGGCGAGCGTCTCTACGAGGGCTTCCCGGAGACACCCGGGACCGACGCCGTCCGCGAAGGCACGATCGACCTGATCCTCGACCACCTGGAGGCGATCGAGCGGCAGTGACGTCGTCAGCCGGGGCTCGAGCCGTCCCCCGCGGTCACCTCGAGGACGCCCGCACAGGCGATGAGCGCCGCGCCGGTGGCTTCGATGGCGCCGAATCCCTCGCCGGCGAGCAGGGACCCCGATGCCAGCGCCACGGCCACCTCGAGCATGAACAGCACGGCCGCGCGGCCGGGCTCGAGGCGGCTCGCGCCGAAGATCGTGAGCCAGACGACGGGCAGCATCCAGACGAGGGAGAAGGCGAGGAGCCAGCCGAAGGAGAATCCGGGATCGCCCGCCTCCGTCGCCACGGGAGCTGCGCCGGGGAGCTGGCTCACCAGGAGATAGACGGGGGCGAGAAAGACGAACTGGGCGAAGACGCGGTCGAGGGCGGTCTGCCCGGGCGTTGGGAGGAAGAACACCAGCGCCGCCGCCCACGCGATGCCGGCGACGAGGCCCATCCAGTCGCCGGCGGTGGAACCGCCGCCATCCGCCAGAGCCGGCGCATAGATCACCGCGAGCCCCGCGAGGCCGGTGCCGATCGAAGCGAGCCGCTGCGGCGTGATCGGCCGCAGCAGGTGGACTCTCGCGAAGAGGGTCGTCCAGACGGGCATCAGGTAGAAGAGCAGCACCACGCGGGCGACGCTTCCGCGAACGAGCCCCTCCGAGTAGAGCGCGATCGAGAGCGCGAGGCCGAGGCCTGCGGCCGGGAGCGTCCACCCCGCGCGGCGAAGCTGCGCGCGGCGACGCACCCCGAAAGGGACGAGGACCGCGAGCGGGATCGCGAAGCCGGCGGCGATGAGGAGGGGCGCTGCGGCCCCTGCCGCACGAAGCTCGCGCAGCGGGATCCACAGCGTTCCCCAGAGCAGCGCGGCGGCGAGAATCGGCGCGGCAGCGAAGAGCGCCTCGTGCCTCGTCATGATCTCCTCGCCGGCGTTCCGATCTCGACGGGCTTCGCCATGCCGCCCCACCGAGCCGGCGGGCCGCGCGAGCGCCGTCTCGGAGCGCCATCCTATGACCTCCGTCATAGCACCCCGGGAGGCGGGATTGCGACCGTCTCCGCCACGCGAGCGGCCGTCCGCGCCCTCGGCCGCGCCCCCGGGAGGAGTCCTCGTGAAGCATCTGGCAGACGTCCATCTCTCCGACGTGAATGCGGTCTACTCCGGCCCCGAAGGGGATCTGTGGGAACTGATCATGGGACAGCAGATCCACATCGGCGGCTTCAAGTCGTCGATGGATCTCGCCGAACGCGCCGGCATCGGTGCGGGCCAGCGCGGCGTCGACCTGTGCTGCTGCAATGGAGCGGGGATGCGCCTCCTGGTGCGCTTCTGCGGTGTCGCGGCGATGACGGGCGTCGATGCGACGCCGACGGTCGTCGAGCGCGGCCGTGCCCGCTGCAAGGAGGAGGGCCTCGACGACCGGATCCAGTTCGAGATCGCCGATGTCTGCGACAGCGGCCTCCCGGCGGGAAAGGCCGACTTCGTCTGGGGCGAGGACGCCTGGTGCTACGTCGAGGACAAGCCGAAGCTGATCGCCGAGGCGGCACGCGTCGTCCGGCCGGGAGGCGTGATAGCGTTCACCGACTGGGTGGAGGGGCCGGCGGGACTCTCGGCCGCCGAAGCCGAGCGCTTCCTGCGCTTCATGAAGTTCCCGACACTCGCCAGCATCGACGACTACCGCGGCCTGCTCGAGAAGAATGGCTGCACCGTCGTCGAAGCATCCGACACGGGTCGGTTCGCTCCCTACGTGGCGCTGTATCTGCAGATGGTCGACATGCAGCTCACCTACGATGCGCTTCGCATCCTCGGCCATGACGCCAACGTCGTGGCGGGAGTCGCGGGCGAGATGGTGTTCCTGCAGCAGCTCGCCGAGGCGGGCAAGATCGCCCAGGGGCGGTTCATCGCACGCAAGGGCTGACGGGCGTCACCAGCTCCGGCCGCTGCGGAGCAGCTCCGACGCCTCGTCGGCGGGCAGGGGCTTTGCGAACAGGTAGCCCTGGCCGTACTCGCAGTGCAGGTCCTGGAGGCGCTGGCGCTGCTCCTGCGTCTCGATGCCTTCGGCGATGACGGTGAGGTCGAGGTTCTGCGCCAGGTCGACGATGCCGTGGCAGATCTGCGTCTCGCGGGCGTTCGGGCCCATGGCCCAGACGAACGTACGATCGATCTTGAGGACCGTCAGCGGCAAGCGGTGCAGGTACGAGAGCGACGAGTACCCGGTTCCGAAGTCGTCGATTCCGATACCGATCCCGAGAGCGCGCAGCTCAGCGAGGCGGGAGCTGGCGAGGGCCGCATCCTGCATCACCGCCGATTCGGTGATCTCGAGGGTGAGCTGTCCGGGCGCGAGTCCGGTCTCCTGCAGGATGTGGACGGTCCGCGCGACCAGGTCGGCCTCGGCCAACTGGCGGCCCGAAAGGTTGACGCTCATGCGCAGCGGCTCGTCGGAGCTGAACTCGCGCGTCCAGCGCGCCATCTGGTCGCAGGCCTCGCGAAGGATCCAGCGCCCCAGCTTGTGGATGAGCCCGGTCTCCTCGGCGATGGGGATGAACTCGACGGGAGGGACGAGACCGCGATCGGGATGCTGCCAGCGGATCAGCGCCTCGAAGCCGGCGAGCCGTCCGGTCTGCAGCGCCACCACGGGCTGGTAGAAGGCGCGGAACTCGCTGCGCTCGATGGCCCGCCGGAGCCCGCTTTCGATCTGAAGCCGGGCGACGACGCGCTCGTGCATTCCCTGGTCGAAGGTCTGATAGCGGCCGCCCCCCGCCGCCCGAGCCGCGTCCATCGCGGTGTCGGCGTCGCGGAGCATCTCCTCGGCGCGCTCGTAGCGGTCGGAGTAGAGGGCGATGCCGATGCTGGCGGTGGTGTAGACCATCTCGCCGCCGACGTTGAGAGGCTCCCGGATCGCCTGCTGCAGTCGGGTCACGACGCGGATGGCGTCGGCAGGCTCCGCGAGGTCCTCGATCAGCACCGCGAACTCGTCTCCTCCGATCCGTGCTGCCGAGTCTCCCGCGCGGAGGCAATCCTGGATCCGGCGGGCGATGGCGAGGAGGAGGCGATCTCCCGCCCCGTGTCCGAGGCTGTCGTTGACGAGCTTCACGCGGTCGAGGTCGAGGAAGACCACCGCGAAGCGATAGTCCTCGCGGCGGCGCGCCCGCCAGATCGATCGCCCGAGCCGGTCGATGAAGAGGGTGCGATTCGGGAGCCCGGTGAGCGCGTCGTGGAACGCGTCGTGGAAGAGGCGCTCCTCTGCGACCTTGCGCTTCGTGATGTCGGACTGCGATCCGGCCATCCGGAGCGCGCGCCCGTCCGCGTCGAAGACCGCGAGGCCTCGGCACAGAACCCAGAGGCGGCTCCCGTCGCGGTGCTGGATGCGGAACTCGCTTTCGAAGTGCTCGCTATGGCCCGCGAGGTGTGTATCGAGGTCCTGCTTCACCCGCGGCAGATCGTCGGAGTGGATGCGGTCGAACCAATCCCGGATGGTCCCGGCGAGGTCGTGGCCTTCGAGGCCGAGCATGGTCTTCCAGCGCGTGGAGTAGTAGGCCACGCCCGTCTCGAGATCCCAGTCCCAGAGGCCGTCGTTGGCGGCGCGGACCGCGAGCGCGTAGCGCTCTTCGGTGGTGCGGAGAGCCTGTTCGGCCTGCTTGCGTGGCGTGATGTCCTGGGCGCTGCCTTCGTAGTAGAGCGCTTGGCCTGCGTCGTCGCGGACGCAGCGGCCGTGCTCGCAGACCCAGATCACCGAGCCGTCGCGCCGCCGGATCTGTGATTCGAAATCGCGGACGATGCCGTCGGTCTCGAGAGCGCGGACGAACTCTTCACGGCGGGCCGGTTCGACGTACACCTGCCGCGCGATGTCCTTGATGGCTGCCATGGTCTCGGCCGGCGTCTCGAACCCGAGGAGGCGGGCGAGGGCGGGGTTCAGTTCGAGATAGCGACCATCCGGCGTCGTCTGGTACATGCCCTCGACCGCGTTCTCGAAGAGCCGGCGGTAGCGCTGCTCGTCCTCGCGAGGTGTGCTCGCGCGGGGCGGGAGGCTGCCTTCCGCGGAGGCGCTCGGGCGGCGCCGGCGGGCGGGGCGCGGCTGCGGGCGGGTCGGCTTGGTCATGGCGGGGGGGCTCCGTCCATGGGTCTCCGTAGGTTGTCTTCCGTATCGACCGTCGACGGAGAGCGCGTGAGGCGCAGCAGCGAGCGGCCGAGGAGCTGGGCCGGATACGGCTCGATCTTGCACGCCGTTGCCGGTGTCCTGCGTACCGCCCCCTGCGGAGGACCCCGGATCCCCGAGGGACGCCGGGTCGAGCGCGATGCGGACGAGCTTGCGCCAGGAGTAGGAATTCCTACTATTCTCGTGTGAAAACCATCGTCTCCGAGAAGGGCCAGGTGACGATCCCGAAGGCCGTCCGGGATCGCCTCGGGCTACGGGCCGGGACCGTCCTCGAGTTCCGGGCCGAGGCCGGAAAGCTGATTGGAACCAAGTCCGTGGCTCCCGACGTCTTCAAGAAGTGGCGGGGGAGCGGAAAGCTCCCCGGAGGAGTGTCGGTCGACGAGCACTTGCGGCGAGCCCGAGGGCCTCGTGCGAACGGCCGTTGACTCGAGCGTCCTGCTCGACGTGATCGTCGATGCGGCAGGGGTCGCAGACCGCTCGGAGGCGGCCCTGCGGGTCGCTGCCGCCGCCGGATCGCTCGTCGTGTGCGAGTGCGTCGTCGCCGAGATCCGCCCGGCCTTCGGCCCGGGCAAGATCGAGGAGTTTCTCGACGACTGGCAGATCGGATTCGTCGCGTCTACGCGCGAGAGCAGCGTGCTGGCGGGGGAGATGTTCGGGCTCTACCTGCGCCGCCGAAGTGGTCGCCGGACGCGTGTTCTTCCTGACTTTCTCATCGGCGCACACGCGCAGCTCTCGAGCGACAGGCTCCTCGCGCGCGACCGCGGCTACTACCGGGACTACTTCGAAAGCTTGCCTCTGATCGAACCCTGACACGAGGTGCGGCGCGGCCCGTGATCCCGCCCGCGCGGCGAAGAGGCGCCGCGCAGCGTGATTCCCGAGTGACGCCGACGTCCGGTACACTCGTCGATCAGGCACGTCCGCCATGGGTTTCGCATGCGCTGCACACGCACCCCGCTCGTCTTGCTGCCCCTTCTCGCCGCGCTCACGGGATGCGTCCCCGGCGCCGAACACCCTGACCTCGACGGCGACGGCTGGGTAGGGCGCAGCGACGTCGAGCTGGCCCTCGCCTGCGTCGACCGGGATCCGGCAGCGTCCGGGTGTGCAGCCGCCGACACCAACGCCGACGGGAGGGTCGACGGCATCGATGTCTTCTCGCTGGCCGCCGACTACGGACGGCGGGTGTGCAACGGGTCTGCTGCGCTCTGCGACCGGCGCTACGACCAGGTCTCGTACGCGGCCTCGCACAACGCCTTCTCCACCTGGGATCCCTTCACGATCTTCTTCAACCAGTGGGACGGCATCCCCGCGCAGCTCGGCCACGGAATCCGCACGGTCATGCTCGATGTGTGGTACTTCGACGCCGACGGCAGCGGAACGGTCGAAGGCAGCGAGACGTTCCTGTGCCACGTCGACTGCGCCTTCGCCCGGCGGCCTCTCGATGAAGGGCTCGCCGAGCTGACGGCGTTTCTCGAGACGCATCCCGGCGAGGTGCTGACGATCATCTTCGAGAGCTACGTCTTGGCGGCCGACGTCGCAGCGGCGTTCGAGCGCAGTGGCCTCGCCAGCCATGCCCTGCCGCACGTTCCGGGAACCCCGTGGCCGACCCTGCGTGAGATGATCGAAGCCGGAAAGCGGCTGGTGGTGGTGACCGACGACCGCTCGGCTCCGCCGCCTCCCTGGCTCGTCTACGTCTGGTCCGTGGCCTGGGAGACGCACTTCACGAACCTCTACAGCACCGATTTCAGCTGCGCGCCGAACCGGGGCCGGACCTCGAACGAGCTCTTCATCCTCAACCACTTCCTGACGCGCAACACGTCGGTTCCCGGCGAGGCCGCGCAGGTCAACGCGAACCCGTTCCTCGTCGAGCGGGCACGGCAGTGCTGGCGCGAATCGGGACGGCTCCCGAACTTCGTCACCGTCGACTTCGCGACGACCGGCGGGGTCGTCGAAGCGGCGCGGCAGCTGAACGCCGATTTCGGCGCGGGTGGGGGCCTGCCCCCGAGTCCCTGAGCTGCCCCTGGCACGTGCTGGACAGGGCCCGAATGCGAGCTTTCCTCGTGGTATGAGGCGGCCCGCAGGTGCGAATCCCCGCCCCGAAACCTCCCAGCAAGACGAGCGTGTCATGTACTGGAAGACCAACGGTGCCGAGAAGACGGAAGAGGCCGAGGCTGCGATCGAGTCGCTGTTCGCGAGCCTCCATGCGCGCGCGGCCGAGGGCCGCGGACAGACCACCCTCCGGCTCGACGAGTGGGTGGATCTCGCAACGGCGCTTCGAATTACCCAGGCGCTGCGAGATTGCCGGGGCAACCGCTCCGCGGCAGCGCGCGCACTGGGGATCGGGCGGCGTACTCTCTACACCAAGATGCAGAAGCTCGGCGTAGAAGTGGGCTGGACGCCGCCTCCCATGGACCTCGACCGGCTCGTCGGCCGCTAGCCCGCCGGGGCCTCCCGCCAGATCGAGTCCCAGCCGACGCGTGCGGCGGAGACGGCCTCCGCGACGGAGCTGCCGAAGGCAAGGACGAGCCGACCCGCTCCGCCCCGGGGGCTGGGCGCTTCCAGGACGACCGCCCACTGACCGGGCAAGCCCGGCCGGCGGTGTAGCCTGCCCCCGGCGGACTTCATCCAGCGAAGGGCCTCCTCGTCGTTCCAGCTCGCAGCGGCCATCTCGATGGGGGAGTGTCCGCGAGGCCGGAATCGGTGACGGCGGGCTCCGCGGGGCTCGCCCCGGGCGCACCTCACGCCGGCGCTCGGGGAGGCCGAAACGAGACGCTGGAGGCAAGCGCCATGGCCGAGCCGTCGTCTCTCAGCAGGAAGGAGGCCCTTGCCGTCCTGCGGCGGCATGGCATCCACGGCGTTCACGTCTATCTCATCGACCTCATTCCGCTCCTGGAGATGATCTGGGCCGACGGCAAGGCCCAGGAGTCCGAGGTCGAGATCTTCGAGGCCTACCTCGCGCAGCACGTGGAGTCGCTCAACGCGCTGGCTGGCCATCCGGTGCTGACGGTCGGCGTCGCCCGGGAGTTCGTCGTCCGGTTCCTGCGTGAGCGTCCCGATCCGGAGCTCCTCCGGTCGCTTCGCTCGCTCGTCGCCGCGGTTCGCCTGTCGAGCTCCGATGCGAGCTACAACGAGACGCTTCGCGGCTCGCTCCTGGCGACGTGCGTCGACATCGCGTCGAGCGCGGTCACGCACTATCCGTATCGCCACGGCGATCGGTTCGACGCCGGGGAGAAGCGCTCCTTCTTCGAGATCCTCGACAGCGTCGATCCCGACGACGACTGACCTCGACCGGCTCGTCGGCTGCGGAGGGCGACCGCGGCGTCAGCCGCGGCCCAGCACCGTCGCTGCGTGGGTGGCCGCCGCCTTGTAGTCGGCCTTGCCGTTCGGCGCACGGAACATGCGTTCGACGGCGACCAGACGCTTCGGGGTCTTGTAGCCTGCGAGGCGCTCGCGAACGTGGCCGCGGAGCGCCTCCTCGTCGAGGCTCCGTCCCGGCCGCGGCTGCACCACTGCCGTCACCGCCTGGCCCCAGCGCTCGTCGGGAAGGCCGACGACGAGGGCGTCTTCCACGTCGGGATGGGTCTTCAGCGCCTCCTCGACCTCCTCCGGATGGACCTTCTCGCCGGCGGTGTTGATGCAGACGCTGCCGCGGCCGAGCAGCGTGAGCGTCCCGTCGGCCTCGACCGTGCACCAGTCGCCGGGCATCGAGTAGCGGACACCGCCGATCACCGGGAAGGTCTGCGCGGATTTCTTCGGGTCCTTGTGGTAGCCGAGTGGGATCGGGCCCGACCGCGCGATGAAGCCGCGCTCGCCGCTTCCGGGAGCCACCTCCCGGTGGTCCTCGGTGAAGACCTTGCAGTCGTCACCGATCACGAACCGCGCCGTTCGCGTCTTGCCACGGGCGTCGGTGACCGAGCTTCCGAAACCGACCGCCTCGGAAGATCCGAAGGCGTCGACCAGCATCATGGCCGCGTGATGCGAGAGGAGCCCCTGCTTCACCTCGCTGCTCCACATCACGCCGGAGGAGACGATCAGCCGGAGCGAGGAGAGGTCCCAGCGGCCGCGGTTCGCATCGAGTGCGGAAAGCATCGGGCGTGCAAAGGCATCGCCAACGATCACCACCGACCCGGCGCGGTGGCGCTGGGCGACGTCGAAGAGCTCCACCGGGTCGAAGTGCAGCGCCTCGAGGGTCACGATGGGACCGCCGGCCGTGAGGTTCGTGATGGCAGTGAAGAGGCCGGTCCCGTGCATGAGCGGGCAGGCGGGGATCTGCGCCGGCGCCACGCCGAAACGGCCGACGTTGGCGACGTGGGCTTCGGGGGTGGCCGGCGCCTCTCCTGCGTTGGCGACGGCATTGCGGCCGTAGCCGAGAGCGCCCCACAGGTCTCCGGCGCGCCACATGACGCCCTTGGGCAGGCCGGTCGTACCGCCGGTGTAGACGAAGAGCAGGTCGTCGGGCGAGCGCTCGAGGTCGAGGGGGGTGCCTGTGCCGGCCTCGGCGAGGGTCTCGAAGTCTTCGGCGAAGGGCGCCAGCGGGCCACCGACCTGGACGAACCCCTCGATCCCCGGAAGTCGGTCGCGCAGGCGGTCCAGCCGGTCGGCGAACTCGGCGCTGAAGACGACGAAGCGCGCGTCGGAGTCGTCGAGGATGTGACGGAGCTCGTCGTCGAGATAGCGGTAGTTGACGTTCACGTGGACGAGCCGCGCCTTGAAGCAGGCGTCGAGGCATTCCATGTACTGGGTGCCGTTGCGCAGGTAGAACGCGACCCGGTCTCCGGGGCGTGCGCCCCGGGCCCGAAGGGCTGCGGCCAGGTTGTTGCTCCGGCGGCGGAGGTCCGACCAGGTGACCCGCCGCTCTCCGTGGGCGAGGGCGAGGGCATCGGGCGGGAGGGCCGCTTCGACGCCCTCCAGCAGATCCCCGAAGTTCCAGCGCGTGGTTGCCACTCGAAGCCTCCGTCGTCTCTCTCGATTCGCTCCCGCCGCGCTCCGCACCGGGATCGCCGGTGGCCTCGCCGGCTCCGGAGTGTAGCCTGATACAGTCGGTGGCGCGGGCGGGCGATCCGGGTCGAAAAGGAGGGATGGCATGGCCGGACAGGGGACTCGCGTCGGTTTCGCGATGCTCGTCATGGCGTTTGCGTTCGTGGCTCGGGCAGGGGACCTCGAGCACGGGTGGAAGGAGTACGAGAGCCGGAAGTACGGCTTCGCCCTCGCTCTCCCGCCCGAGTTCGCGGTGCAGGACGAGGACAAGACGACGAACTTTCTCTACCAGCCGGGCGCCGACGGCAGCCGCCCGCTCGAGCCGGCGCTCGGCATCTACGTCAACTGGACCTGGATGCCCGACGTGCCGTCGAAGGTGATGTACGCCGCGAACAAGAAGTCGGAGCTGCAGGACATGACTTCGCCGGACCCGGACTACCACGATCTCATCGACTTCGACCGGAAGAAGGGGTACGCCCACGAGGGCAACACCTACTGGTACAAGGAAGTGGACAAGCCGGATCCCGGCGAGATCCACCGTTGGCACATCAAGTCCTACGGCAACAAGAGCGCCTACACCGTGGGGCTCACGGGCACCTACGGTCAGTTCGCGAAGTGGGGGCCCGTCTACGAGAAGGTCGTGAAGAGCTTCCGGCTGATCCCGATGGAGTCGGCCGCGGGAAAGTGACGCGCCCGCACGCGCTGCGCGTGGGCACGGGCGGGCGCGCCGCCTACCCACACCGAGCGCCGCGGTACACTGCCGCACCATGAGAGCGCTTCGCTTCCGTGATCATCGCACCGACCCCGCGGGCTGGGCGCGCGAGCTCGGTGTCTCCCGCGAGGCCGTCGAGATCTACCTCGCCAGCGATGTGATCGATCTGCACCTCGACTCGTTCATCTGGAACCGCATCTTCCGCTACGACCTGCGGCGGCGGCACGGACGAGGACCCTTCGGCGCACGCTTCCTCGGGATGGTGGACTTCCCGCGGGCGCGGGAGGCGTGCCTCACCGGTGGGATGTGGTCGATCACGACCAACCCGCTGCGAAGCGCCCAGAAGCGGCCCGAGGTGTTCCTCGAGAACCTGCGGCGCTTCCAGGGAATCTTCGAGAGCGTCCCGGATGATTTCCGGGTCGTCCGGACCGCGGCGGAGTACCGCGCGGCGCGGGCTGCCGGCCGGCACGGAGCGTTCATCGCCATCCAGGGCGGGAACGCGCTCGACCGCGACGCGGACTCCCTCGACCTCATCCCCGACGGCCTCGTGGTGCGCATCACGCTCGTTCATCTCTCGACGTCGCGCATCGGCGTCACGAGTGCTCCGACGCTGGCGCGCAAGGGAGAAGGCCTCACCGCGTTCGGCAAGGAGTACGTTAGGAAGCTCAACGCCAAGAAGATCTTCGTCGACCTCGCGCACATCAACCGCGAAGGCTTCTTCGATGCGGTCGAGGTCCACGACAAGACCCAGCCGCTCCTCGTGACGCATACGGGAGTGAAAGGGGTGACGGATCACTGGCGGAATCTCGACGACGACCAGCTCCGCGCCGTAGCGGCCACGGGTGGCACGGTCGGCGTGATCTACCAGTCGAGCTTCCTCGGCGAGCCGTTCTGGGGTGGGAGCGCGGAGGGAGTGGTGCGGCACCTCGATCACATCATCGGCGTGGTTGGCGAGGACCACGTCTCGCTCGGCAGCGACTGGGACGGCGCGATCTGTCCACCCCGCGACCTCGCGACGCCTCTTGACCTGCCGAGGCTCGTCGAGCGGTTCCTCTCCCGGGGATGGACGGCGGACCGCATCCACAAGATCCTGGGCGGGAACTTCCTGCGGACCGTCGAGGCGCTGCGTGGCTGACGGTGGAGTGCCTCGCAGTGAGTATCCGCGTCCGGAGCTGCGCCGGGAGCGCTGGCGGTGCCTGAACGGCGCCTGGGAGCTGGAGGTCGACGACGACGACCGCGGCCTCGCAGAGGGGTGGCACACGGGCCGGTCCTTTTCGAGGCGCATCGTCGTCCCGTATCCGCTCGAGGCCGAGCTGTCGGGCGCCGGCGATCGGGGCCCGCACCCGGTGGTCTGGTACCGGCGGAGCGTCGTCATCGAAGACGGGTTCGCTCCCGAGCGGCTCGTCCTGCGCATCGGTGCCTGTGATCATTCCGCGCG
Organism: uncultured delta proteobacterium; assembly: GCA_963710635.1. GTDB lineage: Bacteria > Myxococcota_A > UBA9160 > UBA9160 > UBA9160 > MYXO. The sequence goes on along the minus strand of CAVQAY010000004.1, from coordinate 1,347,242 downwards.
CCTCTTCGTGAATGGCCGGGAGGTCGGCTCGCACCGGGGTGGCTACTCGCCCATCGCGGCCGACGTCGGCCACTGCCTTCGCCCCGGGCAGAACGAGCTCGTGGTGCGGGTCGAGGACCGGGAGACGTGGGCCCAGCCGCGGGGCAAGCAGATCGTCGGGGCGGGGGGGACCGGAATCGACTACGACGGCGTCACCGGCATCTGGCAGAGCGCCTGGCTCGAGCCGCTCCCGGCGCTGTCGATCGAGAGCGTCTGGTGCCGCTCTTCGCTCGCGGACGAGGAGCTCGCGGTCCACGTCGAGTTCGGCGCGGCCGGATCCGCAGCGCTCTTCGACGGTGACGTCGAGGTGCTGCTCCTCGACGGCGCTCGCGAGGTCGCTCGGGCGAGCGCTCCCGGGCTCGGCCGGCCGGAAGTGCGGGTTGCGCTGCGCGTCCCCGCTCCGCGGCTCTGGTCGCCGGACGCGCCACACCTGTATGACCTCCGGGTTCGGCTCCTCCGCGATGGACGCTGCATCGACGAAGTCGGGTGCGACGCGGGGCTGCGGGAGGTCTCGTGGCGGGACGGCGAGCTCCGGCTCAATGGCGAGCCGCTGTTCCTGCGCGGGCTCCTCGACCAGGGGTACTTCCCGGGCGGGTGGTATGCCGCCGCCAGCGACGACGATCTGCGGCGCGACGTGGAGCGGGTGCGTGCCATGGGCTTCAACATGGTCCGCAAGCACCAGAAGGCCGAAGATCCCCGGTTCCTCTACTGGGCGGATCGCCTGGGGCTGCTGGTGTGGGCGGAGCTGCCCAGCGGGCGCGACTTCACGACGCAGTTGGTGACGTCCCTTGCCGAGGAGTGGGTTGCCCTGGTCCGCCGCGATCGCATGCACCCGAGCGTCGTCGGCTGGGTACCCATGAACGAGTCCTGGGGCGTGTGGCAGCAGGCCTCGCGGCCCGACCAGCGCGCCCTCGTCGAGGCCCTCACGTCGCTCACGCGGGCTCTCGATCCGACGCGCCCCATCCTCGGGAACGACGGGTGGGAATGGAGCGCCGGGGACCTGCGCGGGATCCACAGCTATGCGCCGACGGGCGACGCACTCGTGCGGCACCTGGAAGAGATCCTGCGAGACCCGGACGCCGAGGTCCTCCGGTCGAGCGAGCTCCTCGGCCCCAAGCGCGGGGTGCTGCCCGGCGCCGATCCGGCGGACTGCCCGGTCGTACTCTCCGAGTGCGGGGGGATCGGCTACGTGGCGCCGGGAACGGCTGCGCCGCCGCGCGATCTGTTCGTCTACGGCAGCCTTCCCAAGAGCCCCGGCGAACTGGAGGCGCGGCTTCGGGACCTGGCGTCGGGCATCGCGGCGATCCCCGGCCTCTCGGGATTCGTCTGGACCCAGCTCACCGACGTGCAGCAGGAGCGCAATGGCCTTCTCGACTTCGAGCGGCGTCCGAAGCTCCCGCTCGAAACCCTGCGCGAGATCTTCGGCGCCATCGGGCACCGCTCTTGACGGGGTCGCGGCGAGCTGTCGCCGCTGCGTTCCGGGCGCGAGAGGTCGTGCAGGCGCACTGCTCACGCCGGACTTCGCGCCCGCCGAAGAGCCATCCGGTTGCACGGTGTCGCCTTCGCGCTACCGATGCATCTGGGTTGAACGAGGGGTGGACGCGATGAGAACGCTCGTATCGCGCGGCAGGGCGCGCGCGCTGCCGATGCTCGCCGCAGTGGGAATCGTGGTCTTCGCAGCCGCGTGCGCGGCTCCCGGGGTGAAGGAGCCCGTCGCGGTGGCCGCGCCGGCGCCCGAGAGCCTGCCGGCCCCGCAGCCGGCGGAGAGCGAGCCTGCTGCAATCGCCGAAGCCCAGGGAGACGGCGGCTGGGGGTATCTGATCGAGAAGCTGGCGCGAGACGGCGTTCCCCACGAACGCGCCCTGCGTACCTTCCAGGACCCGCGTGTCGAGCCCTTCGACGGGCTCGGCTTCAGCCTCGACCCGAAGGAGTCGAGGGCTCTGTACCGCAACTTCCTGAAGGCCGGGAGCGTGTCCCGCGCCAAGCACTGTCGCCGGGAGCATGCGGGGGCCTTCGAGAACGCCGAGCGCCAGCATCATGTGCCGGCCAGCGTCGTCGCCTCGATCCTCCACGTCGAGACGGGATGCGGCCAGAACACCGGATCGAGCGTCATCCTGTGGCGTCTCGCCCGCCTCGCCATGGCCAACGAGCCCTCGAACCTCGAGATGAACCTCGTACGCAACGCCACGGTGAAGGGCGTTCGCAACGCGGCCCTCGAGAAGCGTACCCGGGACCGGGCGAAGTACCTCGAAGACCTCTTCTACCCGGAGGTGCTCGCGACCTTCACGGTGGCCGATCGCAAGGGGATCGACCCGCTCGAGATCCTCGGGTCGGGGTCGGGCGCCTTCGGCACCCCGCAGTTCCTGCCGACGAGCTTCCTGCGCTACGGCGTCGACGGCAACGGCGACGGAGCGATCAGCCTCTACGACCTGGAAGACGCCGCGGCGTCGGCTGCGAACTACCTTGCGAAGTTCGGGTGGAAGCCCGGGATCTCCCAGGCGGAGAAGCGCAAGGTGATCTGGCACTACAACCGGTCGGACGCCTACATCGACACCGTGCTCGGCTTGGCCGGCCGGCTCGATGCGCCCGCGAAGGCCGCCAAGACGGCGACCGGCAAGCCCGCGAAGAAGAAGGCGAGCGAGACGCGCCGCGTCGCGTCGGGCGGGTAGACGGCCGACGGCCGGACGCCTGCTGACCCGAGACAGGCTTGGCGGACGCCTAGCGCCGGCGCCGCGCCGCTGCGAGACCGGCGAGGCCGGCGCCGAGGAGCAGCATCGTTCCGGGCTCGGGGACGACCGCGAAGCTCGCGGCCTCGAAGTCTACCCACAGCTCCTCGATGTCCTCGGTGATGAACGGTCCGGCCGGAAAGTCGTTCGTGTCGAGATCGACCCAGCCGTCGCCCTCGCCGATCGCCCGCAGCTGGAGGAGCCCCACGACGCCATTGCCATTGAAGGGGTTGAAGTCGCCGAACGCGAGGGCGCGGGGGTTCTCGTGGAAGAAGCCGAGGGGCCGGCTGAAGGAAGACTCCGGATTCGCCGGATTGAAGCCCCAGCGCGGATCGAGCTGGAACGAGACGAACTCGACGACGGTGTCGTCGAAGTCGACATCGACGCCGCCTCCGAACGTCCGCTCGTCGCCGAACTCGAAGCTGAGCTGCACCTGGATCAGGTCGCCGAGGTTGAAGGCCCCGCCGCCCGGCGCGTTCAGCACGGTGGCCCGGACGATGCTGTCCGCATGAGCCGCCCCGGCAGCCAGCCCGAGCGCCAAAGAGAAGGCCACGAGTCCCCGGATTCCTGCGCGCATCATTCCGACCCCCTTGTCCCTTGGTTCCTCGACCGCATTCCGCGTGCCGTTCCGCCGACTCCGCCCCGTGGCGTAGGCCCTCAGGCGCTACTGGCATGATCCCGCTCCGCCGTCCGCGGCGGGGCGCGTCACCTTGGAAGTGGCCGGAAGATCGCCGGCGTGGCACCGGGTGCGAACTTTCCTGCGGATCCCGGGCTTGACCGTCCCCTCGGGGGTGGGAAGGGGCAACCGGGAACCGCCCTAAGACACACATGGCACGGCCTGGGCTCAGTCGCTGCACGCCTCAGGGGCAAGATCCAACCACACGGCCGCGACCGGGTCGCTCAGCCCGGCTAGGCAGGTGCGACAGCGTGCCCCGAGCAGCTCGTAAGCCGCACTGCACTGCTCCACTATGCACGACGTGGGAGTGCCGGGTTCATAACACTCTTCCGCACCGCAAAGGAGCAGCGGCCGCAGCTCCTCGTCCGAGCAGGGAGGAGCGCTCGGCAGGCAGGTGCTGGAGAACCCGGACGGTCCCGGCGGCCTGAAGAGCCTTCTCTTGAGCAGCGACAGGTCCGAGTAGTTGACATAGCCGCTCCCGTCCAGGTCAGCGGCGGCGTCCTGGGAGAAGAGCCTCGCCTTGAACACCGCAAGATCGGCGAAGTTTACGATCCCGTCGTCGTTCAGGTCCGGGTCGCAGGCGTTCCCGCAGCCGTCCGCGTTGGTATCGCGCTGGACGAATCCACCGGAGTCCGGCAGGAGCGGTCCGTTGCGGACGAGAGAGCAGTTGTCACAGGCATCACCTGTGCCGTCGGCGTCCGAGTCGACCTGAGCTTCGTTGGGTACGGTCGCGCAGTTGTCACATACGTCGCCAACTGCATCTTCGTCGCCATCGAGTTGGTCCGGGTTCGACGTGACGGTGCAGTTATCGCACGTGTCTCCGTGGCCATCGCGGTCCGTGTCGATCTGGTCGGAACCGGGGCGTCTCGGGCAGACGTCGCAGGCGTCACCGATGCCGTCTTCGTCGAGATCGAGCTGATTCCCATTCGAAACGGCCCCGCAGTTGTCACATGCGTCACCGACTCCATCGTCGTCGAGATCGCTCTCTACGAGTTCCGGAACAAACGGACAGAGATCACAAAGATCACCGTGGCCATCGGAGTCGCTGTCGCCTTGGTCGGCGTTCGCGATGGATCCGCAGTTGTCGCAGGAGTCACCGATGCCGTCGCGATCGGTATCGTGCTGCTCGGGTCCGACAGGACCCGGACAGAGGTCGCAAGCGTCGCCATATCCGTCGAGATCGCTGTCTTCCTGGTCCGCATTCGCGATGGCCGCGCAGTTGTCGCAGGAGTCACCGATGCCGTCGTGGTCGGTATCTCGCTGCTCGGGCGCCGAAGGACCCGGACAGAGGTCGCAGCCGTCGCCATATCCGTCGAGATCGCTGTCTTCCTGGTCCGGATTCGCGATGGCCGCACAGTTGTCGCAGGAATCACCGACACCGTCAGAGTCGGCATCGCGCTGTTCGGGATTGGGCGTCGTTCGACAGCGGTCACAGGCATCGCCGATTCCGTCGAGATCGGCATCCTCCTGAGTGAGATTCGGAGCAAGCATGCAGTTGTCGGCGGCGCTCTCGATGCCGTCGCCATCTGGATCGATCGAATCGGAGAATTCGAGCGCGAGCCGAGCGAGGAGAGGTAAACCCGGGCTCATGGCTCCGATGTTCGTCGAAATCAACGCCGGAGAGACGAGAGCCACCCTGAGGGCATCGAACCGCGTCCCAGTGTCGCTCAGGTCGCCAACCCGTGCTGTTTCGGTCGTCCATGGGCTACCCCTGACGGTGACGTTCACCAGACCCGACGACACGATCGGGTTTCCGCCAACGCCTACACCATTTACTCCATCGCTACCGAGAGGAATAACGACGTTGGCTGGTGCGGAATCGCAGCTTGCGTAGAGACAGATGTTCAGCGTTCCGCGGATTGCCATCGGCCCGCCGCCACGGCCCGTCCCGTCGAACGTGAAGTCTCCCGTGTCACTGAGTACGGAGTCCAAAGCGAGCCCGCCGATCGGGAAGGCAGCGGGATCGGTTATGGGAACTGTTCCCGCAAAGTAGAAGATTCCGGGAGTGAGGCGGGAGATTTCTGCCGCTGTGAGATGGGCCGATCCGAGGCCATTCCATGAGAATACGACGGGAGGCAGCGTGCTCACCACGATCGTGAGCGCCGCCGACGTGAGCGGCACGACGGCTGCTTTCGCCGGGTCGCCGGCTGCGACGAGGATGGAGATGCAGAGGGTGTGGGCGAGAGCTCGCACTAGAACTCCGAGTGCGTCCAGCTTTCCGGATGGTGCATCCTTCTTTCTGTAAGAGCCGACACGCGCGAGCGTAGAGTTGAAGTGGCGGGCCAAGCTCGCTCTCCTTTGGGTTGCGAGACCTAAAAAGGAGGGGATGCGAGATGGCCCACCACGAGGGCGAAGCTACAGCGATCGAGCGAGCGATGGAAGTGCTGAGCGGGTGTGGAAGTGTGCTTCCAGCAAGACATGGCAGGCTGGTCTCCCAGTTTCGAGGAAGGCGGCGGCTGAGGCGGCGCAGCGCTGGTGTTACTAACTCAACTTCTGCACCAGAAATAGACCACACCCGCGGTCCGACCGTCCAGTGAAATCGGTGCGGCGACCGCTGAACCAGGTTCGAGGGCAGGAGCGCTCGCATGCCTTGGGCCACGCCGTATGCTTTGTCCGCCCCCGGCTCTCATGCCTCCGGACGAACAGGGCGAGGGTTCGGGCCGGGGTGCCAGAGCCTGTGCTCGGGAGAGCTCGTGAGTCACACGACACTCCGCACCTCGGTCGACGAGGGCGTCTTCACCATCACCCTTACCCGCGCGGCCGAGTACAACACGATCACGCCCACCCTTCGTGATGAGCTCGCAGCCGCCATCGACGAGGGCGACGCGCTGCCCGGAGCGCGGGTGATCCTGCTGCGGGCGGAGGGGCCCGCGTTCTGCGCGGGCTACGGACTCGACTGGTCGACGGCGGCCCAGGCGCGGACCGAGGGGGTGGCGAGCGCCGCGAGCGGGGCGCCGCCGCAGGCGGGCGAGGGCGGCCGCGTCTGGGACTCGGTCTCCGACCTGCGGATGATCGGGAGCTTCGTCGACGTCTACATGAAGCTCTGGTACGCGCGGAAGCCGACCCTCGCCGCGGTCCAGGGCTGGTGCATCGGCGGCGGCACCGACATGGTGCTGTGCGCAGACCTGATCGTTGCCGGCGACGGAGCGCGGTTCGGGTATCCACCGTCTCGGGTCTGGGGGACGCCGACGACTGCGATGTGGGTCTACCGCATGGGTCTCGAGCGGGCGAAGCGCTACCTGCTCACCGGCGACGAGATCCCCGCCCGGACGGCGGCGGAGATCGGCCTCATCCTCGAGGCCGTGCCCGACGCCGATCTCGATGCCCACGCGCTCCGGCTCGCGCGGCGGATGGCGCAGGTGCCGACCAGCCAGCTCGTGATGCTGAAGCTCCTGTGCAACCAGACGGTCGAGAACATGGGCTTCGCGTCGAGCCGCACCCTTGGCACGCTCTTCGACGGCGTCGCGCGCCACACCCAGGAGGGTCTCGACTTCGTCTCACGGGCGCAGGCCGTTGGCTTTCGCCAGGCCGTCCGAGAGAGAGACGATCCCTTCGGCGACTATGGCAGCCGCCCGCGAAAGGAGAAGCCGTGAGTACGGTGCGCTTCGAGACCGATGGGCCGGTGGCGATCGTCACCATCGATCGGCCATCGGTTCGCAACTGCGTCGACGGACCCACCGCCAGCGCCCTCGCGGACGCGTTCCGCCGCTTCGACGCCGACGAGGCGCTGTCGGTCGCAGTGCTGACGGGTGAAGGCGGCTGCTTCTGCGCCGGCGCAGACCTGAAGGCCGTGGCGAGTGGCCGCGCGAACCGGGTTGCCGAGACCGGTGACGGCCCCATGGGCCCCTCGCGCCTCTTGCTCTCGAAACCGGTGATCGCTGCCGTCGAGGGCTACGCCGTCGCGGGAGGCCTCGAGCTGGCGGCGTGGTGCGACCTGCGGGTGGCGGCGCGGGACGCGGTCTTCGGCGTCTTCTGCCGGCGCTGGGGAGTGCCGCTGATCGACGGCGGAACCATCCGGCTGACACGCCTTCTCGGACACAGCCACGCCCTCGATCTCATCCTCACGGGACGCGGCGTCTCGGGCGACGAGGCCCAGCGGATGGGGCTCGCGAACCGGCTGGTGGAGCCCGGGAGCGCCCTTGCCGAGGCGGTGGGCCTCGCGAAGGAGCTGGCCGCCTTCCCCCAGCGCTGCTTGCGCGCCGACCGGCTCTCGTCGTACCGGCAATGGGCGCTGCCCCTGGACGAGGCGCTCCGGGAGGAGACGCGCCTTGGCCTCGAGGTGATCCGCTCTGGGGAGACCCGGGCCGGAGCCGAGCGCTTCGCACAGGGAGCCGGGCGGCACGGGCGATTCGGAACCTGACACCCGGGCCGTCGCCACCGCCACACCCGGATCGAGGAAGACGCCAGATGGCGGTGCGGCGGCGGGAATCTGGAATCGGGTGCTGGTGCGGGACCGCGGCGGTCCTGGCGCTCGGCATGGCGGCCCCGCCGGCGCAGGCCTTCACGATCGGTCCCGGCTACGTGCGCTGCGTGGGCGCCGGCCTCTGCGACCAAGGCGGCGTCGTCGACGTCCTCCGGACACTTTCCGAGGCGCCGCGCTGGTCGGCGGCGCCGATGGCGGTGACCGGCGCAGGCCTCCACGACGGAATCCGCGTGAGCATCGCGCCCGGGTTCGTCGAGGGGCTCGCTCCCACCGCCGGCCGGGTGGCCGGCCTGCGCAGCGCGGTCGAGTCTGCCTTCCGCGCCTGGGAGACGCCCGCGCTCCGCTTCGACCTGCACTGGGACGAGGCCGGCACCGAGGGCTCGCTCGCGGGCTCGGAGATCGATCTCTTCCTCGTCGACTCGGCGTTCCCGATCTTCTCGGGCAACTCGGCGACCGGCTATACGAGGTATTCGACGCGGTTCGCAGCCGACCGCTTGCTCGCGAACGGGCAGATCCTGCCGGGTTACGCTCTTGTCGGCAGCGACATCTTCGTCGCGTCGGATCGCTTCGAGTTCCTGCTGACGCTGCTCGGCGCCGGCGGCTTCGCGACCGAGGCCGATCGCGAGGCGCGGCTCACGAACCTCGTGATCCACGAGGTAGGGCATGCACTCGGCCTGGGACACCCGAACGAGACGCCCTGGGCGAACTTCGACACCGATGGCGACCCCACGACGGCGATCGCCGTCGACCCGGGCGACCCGTTTGCCGGGATCGGCGTCTTCAGCGAGTTCGATCCGGGCGCCGTCATGCGCGGCGGGTTTCCTCCCGATCCGCGCGCGCTCCTCTACACGGCCCTGCGTGCGGACGACCGCTCCGGCCGCGACGTGCTGTATGCGTCCGCAGTCCCCGAACCGGGGACGGCCGTGCTGGTGGCAGCCGGCCTTGCGGTCAGCGCGGCCGCAGGTCGCGGGGCAGCCCGAGCCCGCGCTCGCCGATGATGTTGCGCTGGATGTTCGAGGCGCCGCCTGCGATCGAGTTGGCGATGGCGAACATGTACTGCGCCGTCCAGCTCCCGGGGGCGTCCGGCAGGAGCGCCATGCCGGCCTCCTCGCCGGCCGGCATCACCAGGCCCGTGTCGCCGAGGAGCTCGTAGGCGAGGGTGGTGAGCCGCTGCATGAGGTTCGTCGAGTAGAGCTTGTTCATCATCATCGGCAGGATCGCCTTCAGCTCCTGACCGCGGGCCGCTGCCGTCAGCTGCCGGTAGCCCGAGTAATGCTGCGAGAGGAAGTGGCCCTCGAGCTCGGCCAGGCGCTGGCGGACGTCGGCATGCTCGATGGCGGGCCGGCCATCCCGGAGCGTCTTCCGTGCGAGCGCCACCACGCCGTCGAACATCTTGCGCAGGAGCTGGGGATCGGCGATCAGGTTCCGCTCGTGCTTGAGCGTGGCGCGAGAGACCTTCCAGCCCTCGCCGCGTTGCCCGACGACGTTCTCTGCGGGGACGCGCACGTCGTCGAAGAAGACCTCGTTGAACTCGGCGCCGCCGGTCATCTGGCGCAGCGGCTTCACCGTGACTCCGGGGGACTGCATGTCGAGGAGGAGGTACGAGATTCCCGCGTGCTTCGGTGCGTCGGGTTCGGTGCGAAACAGCCCGAACATGAAGTGGGCCTCGTGGGCGCTCGACGTCCACACCTTGTGGCCATTCACGATCCAGTGGTCGCCGCCCAGGACGGCGCGGCTCTGCAGCGATGCGAGGTCGCTCCCCGCGCCGGGCTCGCTGTAGCCTTGGCACCAGAGCATCTCGCCGCGAAGGGTCGGTGGGACGAAGCGCCGCTTCTGGGCCTCGGTGCCGAACTCGATCAGGGTCGGCGCGAGCATCGCGGGGCCGATGTTCCGAATGTTTCCGGGCGCGCCGGCCGCGGCGAACTCCTCCTGCAGGATCGTGTCCCTGAGGACGTCGGTCGGCTGCTCGGAGCCGCCGTAGGCGCGCGGAATGTCGCGGTAGACGTAGCCGCGCTCGATGGCGCGCTGGCGGAAGCGGCTCTCCGGCTCGCCGGGGGCGAGCGCGGCCTCCTCGGCCCGCGGCGGCCAGCTCACACGAAGGAACTCGCGGACCTCTTCGCGGAACCGCTCGTATTCCTCGCTGAAGCGCAGGTCCATGCCGTCACCAGCCCGCGAGGCGCGCGCTGCGCTCGCGGTGATGGATGGGAGAGCCCAGCAGCGCACGGTCGAAAAGGGCCCTCTTGAACCAGAACTGCACGTCGCACTCCCAGGTGAAGCCGATCCCGCCATGGAGCTCGACGGCGCCGCGGCCCACGTCGACTGCGCGCTCGGTCACGTGGGCCTTGGCGATGGCCGACACGCGCTCCGCATGGTCGCGGTCGCGGTCTTGTGCGTGGGCGGCGAACCACCAGAGGCCGCGTGAGGGCTCGAGGTCGGTCGCGAGGCTCGCCAGCTGGTGCTTCACGGCCTGGAACTGCGCCAGCGGAAAGCCGAACTGCTCGCGGACCAGGACGTGGGAGCGGGTCATCTCGAGCAGCGTCCATGCGCCGCCGAACGCATCGGCGGCGAGCAGCACGAGGCCGGCGTCGCGGACCCGCCGGGCGGCCGCTGCGCCCTCCGGGAGCGGCTCGGCCGCCGCTCCCTGGAAGGAGACGTGGGAGAGGGGACGCGTACGATCGAGGCCGTCGAGGCGCTCGATCGAGACGCCGCCGGTGGCGGGCTCCACCAGGGCAAGGCCCCCGCCGGCCGTGCCGACGACCAGGAGGTCGGCCAGGTGGGCGTGGGAGACGAAGCGCTTCGTGCCGGTGAGGCGGCCCGCGGAGAGCGGCAGCCGCCAGGCGTCCGGATCCCATGCCTCGCCGGGCTCGGCGAGGGCCACGCTGGCGATCCGCTCTCCTACCGCAAGACGCGGCAGCCAGCGGGCTCGCTGGGCATCGCTTCCTCCGCAGGTGATGGCCAGCGTCGCGAGGGAGTGCCCAAGGAACGGTACGGGGAGCGCGCCGGCCCCCAGCGCCTCGGCCACCAGCGCCAGATCGAGCACCTCGAGGCCCGCCCCGCCGAAGGCTTCGGGGACCGCGAGCCCCGTGATTCCCATCTCCCCGAGGCCCTTCCAGAGCGCGGCGTCATGACCCTCGCCGGCGTCGAACAGCTCCCGCAGGCGCGAGGGAGGGCATTCCTTGGCGGCGAAGCCGCGAACCGTCTCCTGCAAGAGCTCCTGCTCTTCGGTGAGTGCGAACTCCATGCGGGCGCGCAGTCTAACCGCGGTGCGCCGGCCGGGCCAAGCGGCGTGCGGCGAACGAACCGAGGTGATGCCGCGGCACGTGCCGGGCGCAGCCGAGGTGGCTGGCGGCGCGGAGCGGGTATGGAACGCTTCCCGCTCATGCACCGGCAGCCGCTCCTCGAGCTGCTCGCGGAGTACCACGAGCGCCATCCGGAAGATGCGGAGCGGACGCTCGCCGTGATCCGGTTCGTCCGTGAACGCCGCGACTGCTTCGAGCGGCGCTGTCCGCCGGGCCACGTGACCGCATCGGCGTGGATCCTCTCCTCGGACCAGGATCAGGTGCTCCTCGCCCGGCATCGGAAGCTCGGCCGCTGGCTCCAGCTCGGCGGGCACGCGGACGGCGACCCCGACGTCTTTGCCGTCGCGTTGCGCGAGGCGCACGAAGAATCGGGGATCGAGCGGTTCGTGGCGTTGGAAGGCGACCGGGCTCCGGTGGTCTTCGACGTCGACGTTCACGAGATTCCCACACGCGGCACCGAGTCTGCTCATCTGCACCACGACGTACGCTTCCTGCTGCGCGCGGAGCCGGAGCAACCGCTGCGGATCAGCCCGGAGTCGAGCGAGCTGCGCTGGGTAAGGTGGGGCGAGCTCGACGCACTCGGCGCAGACGAGAGCCTCCTGCGGATGGCGCGGCGCGCCCGGGAGCGTCTTTGCAGCCAGTGACACGGGGGACAGGGCTTCCGGGGAATCCCGGAGAGTCCGGCGCGGGAACCCGGAGCGACTCAAGCCGTTTCGGGCCGGCACCGATGAGGGGGCGGCCATACGATGCCCGCCCTCTTCGGTCGCGTGCGCGGCCGTGGACCGGGCCATGAGGGAGAGATCACGATGAAGGGTGTATTTCGCAAGACGCTTCTGGCCGCGAGCGCGTGCGCGCTGGTGGCGACCTCCGCTCCGGCTCCGGCCCGCGCGGGCGAGACGGGCATCAAGACCGGGTTCCTGACCTGTCACGTGGCGAGCGGGTTCGGCTTCATCTTCGGCTCGAGCAAGGAGGTGAACTGCACCTATACCTCGCTCACCGGGGACCGCGACGAGAAGTACGTGGGTGACATCAGCAAGTTCGGCGTCGACATCGGCTACTCGGGCGCTGCGATCATCGCGTGGGCCGTGTTCGCGCCGAGCCCGGACGTCACCAAGGGTGCGCTCGCGGGTCAGTATGCCGGCGTGACGGCGAGTGGCTCGGCCGGTCCCGGCGTGGGCGCTCACGTGCTGCTGGGCGGCTTCAACAAGTCGTTCACCCTGCAGCCGGTGAGCATCGAGGGCTCGACCGGTCTCAACGTGGCCGGTGGCATCGCGGCGCTTTCTCTCCGCACGGTCAACTAGGTTTCGTTCGAGAGGGCCGGCCGCACCGGCGCGGCCGGCCCTGCCTTCCCGTTCCGACCTTCCTCCCGAGCGTGGCGCCACCCCGGCGCTCCAGTCCCCCAGCGGCTCGCCGTCACAGGCCGCCTTCGCGCCGAAAGACGAGGACGGAGCTCCTCCCGCGGGATACCATGCTCGCGAAGGGGGGGACTCATGGATCAGGGACGTCTCGTTCGGAGGCGGCGGCCCGGCGCTGCTCTCCTGCTCGCGCTCGCCACGGCGACCGCCGGCTGCCAGACGGGCGGCGGCAATGGCCCCGAGGCCACCGGCCGGGGAAGGCCGCTGCTGCGCAATACCAAGGTGGTGATCGCAGGCCCCACGATCACGACCAAGCAGCCCGCCGCACAGACCCACTTCGAGGCGGGCCTGCGGAGCTACTTCGAAGGCAACCGGGCGGCTGCCGCCTCCTTCTTCGATACCAGCGCCAAGGTCGATCCGTCCTGCGCGATGTGCCTCTGGGGCTTGGCGCTCGCGTCGGCGCCGGCCCCGGGCGAGCCGGACGGGCAGTCGGGAGCGGGTCGTGCCGTCTCTGCGGTGGGCCGCGCCAAGCTGCTCGCACCCACCGTCACTCCCCGGGAAAGGGCGTACATCGAGGCCGTCGAGCTTCGCGTGACGACGGCAGGAGGCGGCGATGCGGCCTCGCGGGAGCGCGCGTACGCGCGAGCGATGCAGGGGCTCGCGAGCCAGTACCCCGGCGACCTCGATGCGGTGACCCTCGCGGCCGAGGCCCTCCTCGCGAGCCCGGCTGCGGCGACATCGTCGTCCGGTGGTGTGTCCGCAGGGCCTGCCGATGCGGGGGACGCGTTGCAGGCGCTGCGCGACGTTCTCGCCGCAGACCCGGATCATCCTGGGGCCGCCCGACACTACCAGTACACGCTCCGGAAGAAGCTCGTCACACGGTGGCACGACGCCATGATGGCCGGGCAGGAAGCCCAGGCGATGGCGGCGGCCCGCGAGATCGAGAAGGCGCTCTCCGACGATGCGCTGCGAACCGACCCGGATCTCCAGGGCGCGGCGACGGTGCGGTATTTCACGCTCCTGCGCTTCGGCCACTGGAAGGAGGTTCTCGAGCTTCCGGCGCCTCGCAACGACCTCCCGTACGTCGTGGGGATGTGGTACTACGCGCGGGGCCTCGCCTTCACGCGCCTGGCGCAGTTCCTCGACGTCCCGCCCGAGCAGGCGGAGCTGGAGGAAGCGACGGGGCGCGTGCCGCAGCAGCAGACCGCGCTCGGGGCGACCAATGCCCGCAAGCAGCTCGAGATCGCGAGTCTCGTCCTCGATGCCGAGATCGAGCACATGCGGGCGCACCGGGAGAACGCGCTCGCGCGGATCCGAGAGGCGGTGCGCCTCGAGGACTCCCTCGGCAACCCGAAGCCTGCGGCCTTCTACGTCCCGACGCGTCAGATCTACGGCGCGCTGCTGCTGTGGAACGATCGGCCCCGCGAGGCGGAGCAGGCGTTCCGCGAGGACCTCGAGCGGAACCCGGAGAACGGCTGGTCGCTGCTCGGCCTCGCCCAGAGCCTCCAGGCGCAGAAGCGGACACAGGAAGCGGCCGACGCGAAGGCCCGCGCGCAGCGTGCCCACGCCGGTGCGGACGTGAAGCCGCCGACCTCGGTGTTCTAACCGGCGGGTCGGAGACCGACCTCGGCGCTGCGTACGCGGTCGAGCCAGGCGCACCACTCGATGAGGACGAGCAGCGTCCAGAGGGCCCGCGCGTGGTCGTGGTGCCCGCCGGCGTGTTCGTCGAGGAGCGCCAACGCGGCCTCGGACCGGATGCCGAGGAAATCGAGGCGCCCGGACGAGAGCGACTCCCGAGCCCATCCGCACAGCGGGCCCCGGAGCCAGCCGGCGAGGGGCACCGAGAGACCGCGCTTTCGACGGTGAACGATGCCGTGCGGGAGATGGCGCTCGGCGTAGCGCTTGAGGAAGACCTTGGTCCGCAGGCCCCGGACCCTCTCGGATTCGGGCAGCGTCCCGGCGAAGTCGATGACACCCGGCGCCAGGAAGGGCGCGCGGATCTCGAGGCCCCAGCGCATGCTTCCGCGATCGGCCTTGGTGAGCAGCCCTTCGGCCAGCGCGGTTTCGAAGTCGCGCTGCTGCAGCACGTCGAGGAGCCGCTCCGGCGGAGGCTCCGGGAGGTAGGAACGGAGCGTCTTCGCACCGAGGCGGACGAGAACCTCCGGGGAGATGCTGGCGAGCCATGCCTGGTGGCGCTCGAGGCCGCCGAGCTCCGCCGAGCGGACGAAGCGCTTGGCGAGGAATCCGATCGTCACCTTGCGGTCGCTGGAGGGCAACATGTCGACGGCGCGATGCAGGGTTGCTCGAAGCGACCGCGGAAGCCGCAGCCAGCCCTCGGCGATCGACGGGCCGAAGTAGGTCGGATAGCCGCCGAAGAGCTCGTCGGCGCCTTCCCCCGAGAGCACCATGCGAACGTCCTGCGCGGCGCGCCGCGTGATCACGGCGAGGGGGAGCCAGGCCGGATCGGCGAGGGGCTCTCCGGCGTGGGAGACGAGATCGCGCAGCAGGCCCGGAACGTCGGCTGCGCGCAGGCGGGCCTCGACGGGCTCGAGGCCGAGCCAGCGCGCGGCGCGATGGGCCGGGGCGCCTTCGTCGTACGAGTCCTCGTCGAAGCGGACGGTGTACGCGGCGAGCTGACGCAGGGGCCGCACGCGCCGAGCGAGTGCAGCGAGAAGCGACGAGTCGAGCCCGCCGCTCAGAAGGACGCCGAACTCGACGTCGACGTCGGTGGTCCGCTCGACGGCGTCGCACATCACCCGATCGAAGAGGTCGAGGTCCGGCGCCTGCGTCTTCACGTCGGCGAAGGAGAAGCGCCAGTATCGCTGGTGCCGGATCCGTGCGTCGTCCACGATCACCCGCTCGCCGGGGGCGACCTTGCGGACCTCGGCGAGGGGCGTGCGCGGCGGTCCGAAGAAGCCGCGTTCGAGATAGCCCGCGAGCGCCTCGGGATCGGGAGTCGCGAGCGCCGGATTGCCGTCGACGAGGGCGGCGATCTCGCTGGCGAAGTGGAAGCCATCCGGGCGCTCCGCAAAGAACAGGGACTTCTCGCCCGCGCGGTCGCGGGCGAGCACGAGACGCGCAGTGCGGGGATCCCACAGCGCGATGGCGAAGGGGCCCTCCAGGCGCGAGACGAAGTCGATCCCGAGTTCGAGGTACAGGGCGGGCAGCACCGCGACGTCGACGGCGCTCGGCACCGACCTCCCGCGCTGGGCGAGCCAGCGCCGGAGCGCGCGGTGGTTGTCGATCTCGCCGTTGCAGACGGCGAGGATGCCCGTCTCGGGGTCGACGACGGGCTGCACGCCGTCACCCGGCGAGCGGATGGCGAGCCGCGCGGCGCCGAAGATCGCGCGCCCGCAGCGCGCCCACCCGTGGCCGTCAGGGCCCCGGTGGGAGAGCGAGCGGAGCAGCGCTTCGACGTCGGGCGCCGGCAGCGACCCGCCGGCAAGCGGAGCGGCGACGAAGCCTCCGATGCCGCACACGGCTCAGCGGCCGGTGTCGGGCGGCAGGAGAACTCCCCAAATGTTCGGCGCCAACTGCGTCACGTCTCGCCCCCGTTCGGCCGCGATGGCTGCCAGGGTGTTCCGGTCCTCGGCGTTGGCGAGGAGATACACGGGGCGTTCGGCGCCGGCAAGCCACGGCCTGACCTCGGTGAGGGGAACGATTCCGGAGGGCATCGTCCCGGTACGCTCGTGAGTGAAGCGGACGTAGTTGCTCCGGAGCTCCGAACCGTCGTCGCTCACGAGTCTGAATGGGCGGCCGAGGGTGAAGGCAAGGGCGCTGGGAAAGCACCTCATGCACGCAACCTCGACCTCCTCCGGCAGCTCGGGAATCCGCTTCGCAAGGCCTTGGGACGAGCGCGCGTCGGCGTAGGCCGCGAAGGCGGGCGCGGTTACCAGGAGGAGGCCCGGCAGCAGGAGCGCGAGGCAGGCGACGGCGGCCGGGATGCTTCGGCGAAGGCTCGACGCGGCAGCCGCGGCAAGCCAGACCGCACAGACCCCGGCGATGGCCGGCAGGACGGGGAGCCATAGCGTTCCGCCCTGGTCCGTGGGTCCGGGCATTCGGGCCAGCAGATCCGGCCGGCCAAGAAGGACGGCCGCAGCGATGCCGCCCGCTCCGGCCGCCGCCGAGACCCCGGCGAGTGCGGCCCAGGCCTGTCGCGCAGCCGCTCCGCGAGGCCGGGAAATCGCCGCATCGAGCAGCCGCGCCACCAGCACCGCCAGGGGGAGGCACACACTCAGCACATAGGCCGGCTGCTTCGACTTCGAGACCGAGAAGAACGCGACGACGACGATCGACCAGACGATGCACATCCGGTCGAGCGGCGTATGGAGCGCTCTCGTTCGCCAGGCCAGGAGGATTCCGCCCGGGACGAGCAGACTCCACGGCAGCGCTCCGGCGCCAAGGATCATCCCGTAGAACCAGGGCGGCTGGTTGCGCGCGAAGCTCGAGCTGGTGAAGCGTGAGAGGTTCTCGTAGACGATCCCGTAGGTCGGAAACTCGGGAACCCGCAGCGACACCGCCACGAACCAGGGGAGCACCACGGCGACGAAGACCGCGACGTTGACGGGCGCGAGGGAGCGCCGGAGCGCTCCGCGCTGGCCGCTCGCACGAGCGGACACGAGGTGGACCAGGGCGGGAACCAGGAACCCGACGGGTCCCTTCACCAGCGTTGCCAGGCCTGCAGCGGCGGCAGCGGCGAGGTACCAGCGCCGCCGCCGCCGGCCGGCGGTTGCCTCGGCGAGGTGCCCCGCCAAGACGGCGGCGCAGACGAAGAGCGTCAGCACCATGTCGAAGATGACGAGCCTCGCGAAGGCGATGAAGAGCGGCATGGTGGCGAGGCCGAGCACCGCAAGGGCGGCGATCCGCCCGCCGGCAAGCCGGCGAACGACTCCCCAAGCGACACCCAGGAGTGTCATCGCGGCGAGCGCCGAGGGGAGCCGTGCGGCCGCTTCCGACGGCCCGAGGAGCGAGAGAGAGAGGCCGACGAGCCCGAAGTAGAACGCTGGCTTGTCGAGGTAGTCCACCTGCGCGAGGCTCGGCACCAGCCAGCGCCCCGCCGCCTGCATCTCGGCGGCGACGAGGGTGTTGCGACCTTCGTCGGGCTCGGTGAGGGGAAGCGAGCCGAGGCCGGCGAAGACCAAGAGCCCCGCGAGCACGAACACCGCAGGCGCGAGCCACCGTTCCGGCATGCCACCCCCCTGGCGCCGACCGGGCGGGCGCTCCGCCGACAGTGTGTCGCGGGGGCGAGACGGGAGCAAAGCGGACGCTATGGTCTGCGCCGTTGCAGCCCTGCCGCAAGACGGGCGGACGAGACGGAGGGGCGGGATGCGGACCCGGCGCGGATGGGATCGGGCTCCTCGTCGGGTGCGAACGCGCCCGGGTGGCTGCCCCTGAGCGATTCCGCCCAGACCCCGGACGCGTCCGCTCACGCCCCCGGGACGCGAACCGGCGTCCTTGCTCTCGCCGCGCTCGGCGTCGTGTTCGGAGACATCGGGACGAGCCCGATCTACGCCCTCCGCGAGTGCTTCAGCGGCGAGCACGGAATCGCTGCGGGCGGCGCGAACATTCTCGGGGTCTTGTCCCTCGTCTTCTGGTCGCTCGTCATCGTGATCTCGGTCAAGTACCTCGCCGTGGTGATGCGGGCCGACAACCGGGGCGAGGGAGGAGAGCTCGCGCTCATGGCTCTCGTCACCCAGCGCGAGGGGCATCAGCGCAAGCGCCGTTCGGTCTTGATCGCATTTGGCCTCGCGGGCGCGGCGCTCCTCTATGCCGACGCCATGATCACGCCGGCGATCTCGGTACTGAGCGCGCTCGAAGGCCTCACGGCGGAAAGCGACGCGCTCCAGGTCCTCGTCGTTCCCGGAGCGATGGCGATCCTGCTCGCGCTCTTCCTCGTCCAGCGGCGCGGGAGCGGAAGGCTCGGCGTCGCCTTCGGGCCGCTGATGCTGCTGTGGTTCGCCGTGCTCGGCGTACTCGGTGTCGTCCAGATCGCCCAGAGCCCGGAAGTCCTCGCAGCGGTCTGGCCGGGACACGCGGTCCGCTTCTTCGTGAGCAACGGGTTCGCGGGCTTCCAGGTGCTGGGAACGGTCTTCCTGGTGGTGACCGGAGGCGAGGCCCTCTATGCAGATCTCGGGCATTTCGGCCGCCGTCCGATCCGGCTCGGCTGGTTCTGCGTGGTGCTGCCGGGGCTGCTCCTCAACTACTTCGGGCAGGGCGCGCTGCTGCTGCGACAGCCCGACGTACTGGAGCACCTGTTCTACCGCATGGCCCCGGGCTGGTTCCTCGCGCCGCTGATCCTCCTGGCCACCTACGCGACGGTGATCGCCTCCCAGGCGGTGATCTCTGGAGCGTTCTCGTTCACGAACCAGGCGGTGCAGCTCGGCTACAGCCCCCGGCTCGCAATCCTCCAGACGTCGCGCCGCGAGATCGGTCAGGTATACGTTCCCGCCGCGAACCGGGCGCTGCTGGTCGGAACGCTCACCCTCCTTCTCCTCTTCCGCGAGTCGGGCGCCTTGGCGAGTGCCTACGGAGTCTCCGTCTCGACGACGATGCTGCTGACGACGCTCCTCCTCTACCCCGTGACGCGAGAGCTGTGGGGCTGGAGCCGCCCCGCCGCCGTGTTCACGATCGGCTCGTTCCTCATCTTCGACGTGGCGTTCTTCTCCGCCAATCTGACGAAGATCGCGTCGGGCGGCTGGATGCCGCTGGTGGTGGGCGCGTCGATCTTCTCGCTGATGCGGATCTGGGAGTCGGGACGCGCGCAGCTCTCGGCGCTGCTGCAGGAGGGGGGCGTTCCCGAGGACGTCTTCCTGGCGGACATCCGCGTGACGCACCCCACACGGGTTCCCGGCACCGCGGTCTTCCTCACCGGGAGCTCCAAGGGAATCCCGCGGACCCTCCTCCACAACTACAAGCACAACCAGGTGCTCCACGAGACCGTGCTGCTGGTGACGGTCAAGGGCGAGCGGGTTCCGACGGTGCCGCGCAAGGAGCAGCTCGAGGTGACCGCAGTCGGCGAGGGGCTGTTCCGGGCGGTGGTCCGCTACGGCTTCAGCCAGTCGCCGGACCTGCCGCAGGTGCTCTCCCGCATCGATCGCAAGTTCTTCCCCGTGGATCCCATGCGGACGAGCTACTTCCTCGGCCGCGAGACGCTCATCGTGAGCGACACTTCGCGCCTTCGCCTCTCGACCTGGAAGCGGAGAGTCTTTGCCTTCATGTCGCGCAACGCCCTCGACGCCGCGAAGTTCTTCCACCTGCCGCCGAACCGCGTGGTCGAGGTGGGCGTGCAGATCGAGTTCTGACGCAGCGCGGGAGATGGAGCGGGGACCAAGCCCCCGGTCCACCTCCCGCGCGCGGGTGTCGACGCCCGTGCGGCCGCGGACGGCCTAGGCCTTGCGGCGGGTGGCCTTCCTTGCCGTCGCCTTCTTGCGGGCAGCCTTCTTCCGGGTCGCCTTCTTGGCCGTCGCCTTGCGCTTGGCTCCGGCAGCCTTCTTCCGCGTGCCCTTGGTGGCGGCCTTCACCTTGCTGCGGACGGCCTTCTTGGCCTTGCCGACCTTGGCGCGGGCGGTCTTCCGGGCGCTCGTCGCCGCCTTCTCGAGGCGACCGGCGAGGCGCTCGGCCTCGCGCTCGGCCTTCTTGGCCGTCGTGACGATCTTCTTGCGGGCGGTCTTCGTCCGCGCGCGCAGGGTCTTTCGAGCCGACTCGAGTGCCGACGACGTGCTCGATGCGACGTCCGTCGCAGTCTGGCGAAACGCATCGCCGAACTGGTGGGCGGCCTCGACGACGCTGTCGGTGGCCTTGGAGATGACGGATTCGGGCTTCCTTCCGTTGCTCATGGCTGCATCCTCGTGGTGATGGGCGGGGCAGGTGATCCGGAACCCACGGCGACTCCCCGGCCTCTACACACTTCAGTATCTCATCCCTGCGCAGCAATGAGAAGCGTCAGCCTCTTCCAACGACAGATGAGCCTGAAGGCGGACTCCGGTGGACTGCGAGGATCACGAGCCCTGCGCGGTAGCGGTGGGAGGTTTTGCCCGCGCGGTGGCGGGGTGCACTCCGTCGCTTCGCTCAGCGGAAGCGGTCGGTTGCCGTCACCAGCTCGTGGATGATCCCGGGCTCGCTCGCTGCGTGCCCCGCATCGGGGACGATCCGGAGCTCCGCCTCGGGCCACGCGCGGTGTAGCGCGAAGGCGCTCTCCATCGGGCAGACCACGTCATATCGGCCCTGGACGACCACGCCCGGGATCCCCCGCAACCGGCCGGCGTGCTGGAGGAGCCAGCCGTCCGTCTCGAGGAATCCCCGGTTCGCGAAGTAGTGGCATTCGATCCGCGCGAAGGCGAGCGCGAACGTGTCCTCGCCGGTCCGGGAGATCAGCTCCGGGTCGGGGTAGAGGCGGCTCGTACTGCCCTCCCAGACGCTCCAGGCCCTCGCCGCGCGTAGCCTCGTGGCGGGGTCGTCGCTCGTGAGCCGGCGGTGATACGCCGCGAGGAGGTCGCCGCGCTCGGCCTCCGGGATCTCCGCCAGATACGGCTCGAAGGCATCGGGAAAGATCCGGCTCGCGCCCTCCTGGTAGAACCAGTCGATCTCGCGACGCCGCAGCAGGAAGATCCCGCGCAGGACCAGGGCGGTCACCCGCTCGGGATGCCGCAGCGAGTACGCGAGGGACAGGGTGCTGCCCCACGACCCGCCGAAGAGCATCCATCGCTCGATCTCCAGGTGGCGGCGGATGGCCTCCATGTCCGCGACCAGGTGCCAGGTCGTGTTGCGTTCGAGGCTCGCGTAGGGCGTGCTCTTCCCGCAGCCACGCTGATCGAAGAGCACGATGCGGTAGCGGTCGGGATCGAAGTAGCGGCGGTGCTTCGGCTCGGTTCCGCCGCCGGGCCCCCCGTGGACGAACAGGACGGGCTTGCCGTCCGGGTTGCCGGACTCCTCGAGGTAGACCTCGTGGAGGTCGTCGACCCGCAGGTGCTCGGTGCGGTGCGGCTCGACTTCCGGGTAGAGATCGCGGCGTGCGTCGGGCATTCACCGATCTTGCCAGACGCCTGCCAGAGCCGGAAGCCGGGTTGACCAGCGCTCCATTCCGGGCCCCGGACGGCCGAAGAACCCTCCATGGTCTCGATCCGGGCCCTGACATGCGCGCTGGCCCTGCTCGCGAGCGCCGGCTGCGGAGAGATCCTCGGCGAGGTCGACCGGGCCAACGAGCTGGCCAGCAAGCCCACCGGCAACCGGCCTCCGCCGCCGGCGGGGGCCGCGCGGCCTGGGATGAAGCGCCCGGCGACTCCCCCTGCCGAGGAGTCCGGGGACGAGGGCGTCGTGGCGAAGCTGGTCTCGCAGGCCCAGTCGATGCTGGGACTCGGTGGCAAGGACGAGCACCGGCGGCTGCCGCCGGACCCCAACGACCCCATGGTGATGTGCCGGCTCGGGGGCTCGACGAGCTTCATGCTCAAGTCTGGCTGCATCAACCGCCGTGGATCGGTGATCGCGAGCAAGGGCGTTCCTCGCTGATCCGACGCTCAACCGCGCCGCTCGGGGCGCCGACGAGCACGGCATGGGGGGAGGGCGTCGTCCGGGCGCGATCGTACGGGTGGCCTTGGCGTTGGCCGGGCTCGCACTCGGCGGCTGCGCACTCCTGCCGGGCGCCAGCAGGCCCTCCTATCGATTCGTCGAGGGCGCAAGCGCAGACGTCTTCGCCCACGCGAAGATTTCCGGCTGGCAGATGCGGGAGCGTTCCGCACCCGACCCTCCCACGGCCGCTCCCGACACGCTCGGCGATTCCTGGGAGCGATTCGTTGCGGCCGAGCGCCGTACGATGGCCGAGCGGGTCGCTGCGTGGATCCAGAAGGAAGCCGAGGCGCATTACCTCCCCGACACCGCGGGTGACCACTGGCCCACCTTTGCCGAGGTCTCTGGGCGGCGGGAGGACGACTGCGACGGATTCGAGCTGCTGGCGCTCCAGGCGCTTCGCTCCCTCGGCTTTCCGGAGGGTCGCCTCTACCGGGCGGTTCTCGAACGAGCCGAGGACGGCATGCAGCACATGGTGACCCTCTGGTTCGAGACGCCCGACGATCCGCTGGTGATCGATCCCACCGGCTTCGCCACGGGCCCCGTGCGCAGGCTCTCGGGGCTCGCGGGCTGGGAGCCCCGGGCGCTCTTCACCGAGCGCGTCGAGGTTCGCGCGGAGGGTCACGCCCTCGCTCCGGCCGGCGCCCCCCGGTAGCTTCGCCGGCGCATTCCCTCCCGGGGGCAGCGCGCCTCTGGTGGCCAGGATGCGGCCGGAGACCGCGTGAGCCCGACTTCCAGCCCCCTGCGCCCGAGGCGCGTCGTCATCCTCGGCGCCGCGGGGCGCGACTTCCACGATTTCAACGTCGTCTACCGCGGCGACCCGGCGGTGCGCGTCGTCGCCTTCACCGCGGCACAGATCCCCGGGATCGCGGGGCGCCGCTATCCCCCGTCCCTCGCCGGTCCGCTGTACCTGGACGGGATCCCCATCGAAGACGAGGCGGAGCTCGAGGCGCTGTGCCGGCGCGAGCGCGTCACCGAGGTGGTCTTCGCCTACAGCGACGTCTCCCACGAGGAGGTGATGCACCGCGCCTCGCGCAGCCTCGCCCTGGGAGCCGACTTCACGCTCCTCGGACCCGACCGGACGATGCTCGCGGCCGGGCGGCCGGTGATCGCGATCTCGGCAGTCCGGACCGGCTGCGGGAAGTCACAGACCGCGCGATGGCTCGGCGCGAGGCTCCGTACCCAGGGGTTCCGGGTGGCGATCCTCCGCCACCCGATGCCCTACGGCGACCTCGAGCGGCAGGCCGTCCAGCGGTTCGCCACCCGCGCGGATCTCGACACGGCCGAGTGTAGCGCCGAGGAGCGCGAGGAGTACGAGCCTCATCTCGCGTACGGCCACGTCGTCTTTGCGGGGGTCGACTACGCCGCGATCCTCGCGGCCGCCGAGGCCGAGGCCGACATCATCGTCTGGGACGGCGGAAACAATGACTTTCCGTTCCTGCGGCCCGACCTGCACGTGGTGCTCTGCGATGCGCTGCGGCCAGGGCATGCGATGCGCTGGCATCCGGGCGAGGCGGTGCTGCGGATGGCCGACGTCGTGGTCATCGCCAAGGTCGATGCCGCAGCGGTGGCCGACGTCGAACGCGTGGCCGACGAGGCCCGAGCAGCGAACCCCCGTGCCCCGATCGTTCGCGCGGCCTCTCCCGTTCACCTCGACGACCCGGCGGCGGTGAAAGGACGGCGGGTGCTCGTCGTGGAGGACGGGCCCACGCTCACCCACGGCGGCATGCCCCATGGCGCGGGCTTCGTCGCGGCCACGCGCGCCGGCGCATCCGAAATCGTCGACCCGCGCCCGTCGGCAGTGGGAGCGCTGCGGGAGGCGTTCGTCCGATATCCGCACCTCGGGCGCGTGCTCCCGGCCCTCGGCTACGGCGAAGCCCAGATCGAAGCGCTGCGCGAGAGCATCGATGCTGCGGGCGCCGACGTCGTCGTGGCCGCGACGCCGATCGATCTCGCCGCGCTGGTCCGGCCACGGACGCCGGTCGTACGCGCTCGCTACGGGTACGCCGACGCGGGAGACCCGACCCTCGGGAGCCTCGTCGACGCGTTTCTTGCGCGCGACTTCCCGGGCCGAGATGGCCGAGGCTGACGCGGGCGCCGGACGGGCCAGGTGGCTCGCGGCGATCGGCGAAACGAAAAAGCCCTCGGAGGCCAGCGGCGTCCGAGGGCTTCGAGGTGGTAGCGGGGGGGGGATTTGAACCCCCGACCTCCGGGTTATGAGCCCGACGAGCTACCAGGCTGCTCTACCCCGCAGCAATCGGTCGAAAGGTAGTCCGTGAGGCGTCGCGCCGTCAAGCGGCGGGGGTTGCTGGCGTCATGCGGGTCGGCTGCGTGCGTCGAGTGACACTTTCCGCTCCGTCTCCCCCACTCATGGACGAGGAGACGAATCCATGCTGACGCTCGTGCTCGCGCGGCTCCTGCCGCGAACGCTGATCGCTGCCGCAGTTCTCGTAGCCGTGTCCGCTCCGGCCGACGCGAAAGTCGTCTATCGCTGGAAGACCGACGACGGCGTCCAGGCCTTCACCGACGATGCCAAGCGCATTCCCGAGAAGTACCGCTCCCAGGCCAAGGCGTCGCAGCTCCGGTCGCTGCACGGCTACAAGCGGTACACGCCGGCGCAGGTCTCCGGGACGAAGGCGCACGCCAAGCGGATGGAGGATTCGGCCGCGGAGATGGCGCGTCTCAACGCGCGGCTTTCGGGACGCAGCGTGATCTCGTCTTCGCGTGCCGCCGCCGGTGCGCGGTCTCCGGGCGATGCCGAGCTGCTGGTCGGCCCGAACGGCGCGACCGGGCTGCGGATCGAAGCGGGGAGTGTCGACGGATACTCTGGCGAGCCTCTCGTCATCGAGGAGAAGCGCGCCTACGTACGCGGGCTCAACTCGACGCGTACGAGGACGATCGTGCGACAAGGCGATCGCATCCTCGCCGTCACGGAGCCTCTCCCGCACGAAAACGATCTCGGGGAGATCCCGACCGAGGAAGGCCTGCCGGACTAGACCGAGCTGCGCGCGATGCCGCGGCGCGGCGTCCTGCGGAAGCCCACGTCTGGTCCTGGAGAGGCTCGCTCAGCTTCCGGGATTCGGGTCCACCCACCAGGCCGGCGCCTCGCCGTCGGGATCGATCCAGTGGTGGGGGATTCCTTCGGCGCGCGCCTGCTCCTTGAACTCGCGGACCTCGCCGATCGCCTCGGCCAGCTCCTTGGTCGCCGCATCGCGCTCGTCGATGATCGCGAGCTTGGCGTCTCCCGCCGGGTATCGCCGCGTCAGCATCCGCGAATAGGCGGCCGACGCGGCCTGCTCGCGCAGCGCGCTCGCGGCGACCCGTGCGCGGAGCTCGGCAGCCTTGCTCCGCCACCAGTTGCGTTGTTCGGGCGTCAGGGAGGCAGCGCCCGACTGGGCGTGGGCAGCCGGCGCGCCGGGAAGGGCGCCCAGGCCCTGCTCGATGCCGGCTAGGAGAACGAGTGCCGCGAGCCAGCGGCGAGGGTTCGAGGCTAGGCTGTTCACGGGACCTCCATGCGAGGCGGCGGCGGAGCGCCGTGATGCTCGCGGACGAAGTGCTCCAGCGACCGGGCGCTCGGACCGTCGAGCCCGAGGAAGCGCAGGCCCATACCGGGCCGCACTTCCCGCGTCGGGAGGCGGATCCAGACGACCGCAGCGGTCGGTTCGAGGACCGCGCGGCGGTCGGGGAGCGGGAATTCGAGCTGGACCTCGGCCCCGGGCGGGTACGTGGCTTCTGCTTCGACGAAGATTCCGCCGCGGGAGACGTTCCGCGCGGTCCCCCAGGCCTCCGTCCCTTCGCTGGCGAGACGGACCGGCGTGTCGACCGTGATCCTCGGAAGGCCGCGTGCCGCCGAGCGGTCGAGCAGGCGGCGCACTGCGCCCAGTAGGCTCATGCGGTCGAGGGGCCGCGTGAGTACGTCGTCTGCGCCCGCGCGAACGGCGGCGGCATGCTGGTCGGGCCGTTCACCGCCCGCGAGCAGGATGACCGGAAGCTGGGCGAGGGACGGATCCCGCCGCAGGGCTTCGCACACGCCCACGCGATCGGGGTTGCTCGGCGGATGTCTCGCAATCACGAGGCTCGCGGGCTCCTTCCGGAGGTGTCCGAGCGCCTCGTCGTCGTCGCCGGCCGTCACGATCCGGCCAAGCGGCGCCAGCCAGAGCCGCAGGAGGTCCTGGTAGACCGCGAGGGGCTCTACCACGAGGATCGTCGGACGCGACGTCATGGCGTTCGCGGCGGCCGGCCTAGAAGGCGCCGACGCCGTGTGCCTCCGTCAGCGGTGCGCCGTCGTGGTCAACGTGCCACTCGCCGGTCTCGAGGTCGCGGTTCCATCGCTGCTCCTCGACGAGGGTCACGGCCGACGCGGTGTCGGCCCGGTACGCGAAGTAGTGGACGCGGACGGTGGCGCTCTCTACGTGCTCGTCGAAGACGGGAGGCTCGGTCTCGTAGTCGGTGAAGCGGATCTGGCCGAGGTCGCGAAGCGATGCGAGATACGCGCTCCGCTGGTCGGGGGGCACCGACGCGCTCGCCGCGACGAACTCGTTCCACCGCACCAGCCGGGTGTACTTGCGCTGGACATCGCTGAACTGCGCTTGGTGGCCGAGGAAGTCGCGGCTGTCGACCAGCGCGAGCATCCCGCAGCCGTTCGTGCAGAAGATCAGGAGCCCGCCCAGCAGGGCGATGGTGGCACGTCGCATGTCCCCTCCAGGGCGCCGCAGCCGGCCGGCAACCGCCGGTGGACTCTGCGCCGCCGTCACGGGTTTCCCATCGGCGGTCCGGCGCCGGGGATTGAGGGGCGTGTGATAGCCTCGCGGCGCCCCGCGGGCCGAAGGGAAGCGCCGTGCCGCGCGTACTCGGGATCGACATCGGGGGCACGAAGGTTGCGCTGGCGCTCGGCCGGGAAGACGGGCGGATCGAGGCCCGCTTCCGCCGTCCCCTGGAGCCGTCGGGAAGCGCCGAGCGCGATCTCGATCGCCTCGTCGCCGATGCGCGGCGCCTCCTGGCCGCCGCCAGCGTCTCGCTCGAGGATGTCGACGCGGTGGGGGTCTCGGCGCCGGGGCCCCTCGACCCCGGCCGGGGGCTGGTCCTCGGCCCTCCGAATCTTCCGGGATGGACACGGGCGCCGGTGGCCGAGGTGCTCGGCGCCGGACTTGGCCGGCCGGTCTTCCTCGAGAACGACGCCAACGCGGCCGCTCTGGCCGAGTGGCGCTTCGGGGCGGGCGCCGGCCTCTCGCATCTGGTCTACCTCACCATGTCGACGGGGGTCGGCGGAGGGATCGTCCTGGGAGGGCGACTTCACCGTGGCGTTGGATCGAGCGCGGGCGAGGTCGGCCATGCCCCCGTCGAGGTGCCGGGAGACCCGTGCGTCTGCGGCCTCTCGGGATGTCTCGAGGCCTACGTAGGCGGAGCCGCGTGGGCGCGAAGGCTCCGCGCGCTGGCGCCCGCCGGGGGCAGGGTGGCTACGCTCGCCGGCCTCCCGGCGGCCATCACACCCGTCCACGTTCTTGCCGCGGCGCGGGAGGGCGACGCCTTCGCTCTCGCGGAGGTCGAACGCTTCAACGAGTACCTCTCGCGCGCGATCGTGAATCTCGCCTTCACCCTCGCGCCCGAGGCCGTGATCCTCGGCACGATCGCGGCAGCGGCGGGGGAGGATCTGTGCCTCGGTCCGGTCCGCGAGCGGGTCCGCTCCCGCACCTGGCCGTCGATCGGGAGCAGCCTGCGCATCGTCGCGGCGGCACTCGGCGAGCGGACCGCCGACCATGCCGGGATCTGCGCCGGGCTCGAGGCGCTCCGGCCACCCGCATAGCCGCTGCCGGCGCCTCCGGGTGAGAACACGATCCGCGAGAGAAGACGATCCGGGAGAGGGACGGCTGCTACGCCGCGCCCTCCGCCATCTCGGCGAGCCGCTGGCGACGGAAGGCGTCGAAGCCTCCGGCTCGGATCGCCGCCCGGGCGTCCTCCAGCAGCCGCAGGTAGAAGCGGAGGTTGTGGAGCGATGCCAGCCGCGCACCGAGCGCCTCTTTGCCGTGGAGCAGGTGCCGAAGATACGCACGAGAGTGTCGGGAGCAGGCCGGGCAGTCGCAGCCCGGATCGGGAGGCAAGGGATCCTCTCGATGCCGCGCGCTGCGAACGTGGAGGACGCCCCGGCGCGTGAACAGGAAGCCGTGGCGCCCGTTGCGCGTCGGGAGGACGCAATCGAAGAGATCGACGCCGAGGGAGACTCCCGCCAGCAGGTCCTCGGGGCGCCCGAGGCCCATCAGGTAGCGGGGGGCGTCCGGCGGGAGCTCGGCGTTCGCAATCGCCACCATCTCGTCCCGGCGGCCGGGCTCCTCGCCGAGGCCGAGTCCTCCGTGGCAGTACCCGTCGAACCCGATGCCCGCCGTTGCTCGTGCGCTCTCGCGCCGGAGGCTTTCCGAGATGCCGCCTTGGAGGATGCCGAGCAGCGCCTGATCGGCGCGGGAGTGGGCCCTCCGGCAACGCTCGGCCCAGCGCAGCGTACGTTCCATGGCGCCGCGTACGCGAAGGTCGGCGGCGGCGGGGGTCTCTCCCGGCGCCGACGGCGGAAGGCATTCGTCGAGGGCGACGGCGAGGTCGGGTCCGAGGGCCTCCTGCACGGCGACGGCCTTCTCCGGCGTGAGGAGGCGGCGCCGGCCATCGAGGGGCGACGCGAACGAAACTCCCTCCTCATCGATCTTCACGCGGTCGGCGAGGGACGTGACCTGGAACCCACCCGAGTCGGTCAGCCAGGGCCGCCGCCAGCCGGTGAAGCCGTGGAGGCCTCCCGCGCGGGCGATCACGTCCTCGCCGGGCCGCTCGTGCAGGTGGTAGGTATTGGCGAGAAGCACCTGGGCGCCGAGGGCATCGAGCTCGTCCGGCGAAACGCCGCGGACGGCACCGAAGGTTGCGACGGGCATGAACGCCGGCGTCTCGATGACACCGTGGGGTGTCGAGAGCCGTCCGGTTCGGGCGTCTCCGCTGCGGGAGGTGATCTCGAAGCAGAAGCCCGGCCGCACTAGAGCACCAACATCGCGTCGCCGTAGCTGTAGAGCCGATAGCCCTCGGCCTGCGCGGCGGCGTACGCCGACAGCACCCGCTCCCGCCCGGCGAAGGCGGCCACCAGCAGCAGGAGGCTCGAGCGGGGCAGGTGGAAGTTCGTGAGCAGGGCGTCGACGACCCGAAAGCGTGCGCCCGGCCGCAGGAACAGGTCGGTCGTCCCGCTCCGGGCCGAGACGGCGCCGTCTGCCTCGGCACAGGCCTCGAGCACCCGCGTCGTGGTGGTTCCGACGGCGACGACGCGGCCACCCCGCTCGCGCGCCCGGGTCACGGCCGCGGCAGTCGCCGCCGGCAGCTCGAACGCCTCGTCGTGCAGTCGCCCCGCTGCGAGGTCGGCGTCGCGCAGCGGGCGGAAGGTCCCGGGGCCGACGTGGAGGACCACTTCTGCTCGCTCGATCCCCCGCTCGCCGAGCGCTGCAAGCAGGCGCTCGCTGAGGTGCAGCCCCGCCGTGGGCGCAGCCACCGAGCCGGGGGAGCGCGCGAAGACGGTCTGGTAGCGCTCCTCGTCCTCCGGTGCCTTCGCCTGGCGCCGGATGTAGGGAGGAAGGGGAGGCTCGCCGAGGGCATAGGGATCGGCGCCGGGAGGGAACCGCAGGAGGACCTCGCCATCGTCGCTCCGGGCGCTGATCTCGGCTTCGAGTCGCTGCGCGTCGCGCTCGAAGACGAGCTTCGAGCCGGCGCGGAGACGGCCGCGAACCAGCGCCCTGAAGCACGGCCCGGCTTCGCCGGCGGGCGGAACCTGCGCGAGCAGGAGCGCTTCGATGGCGCCGCCCGTGTCCTTGTGGCCGCGAAGCCGTGCGGGGACGACCCGCGTCGCGTTCACCACGAGGAGATCACCCGGCGCGAGAAGGTCCGGGAGGTCGATCACCCGGCGATCGATCCGCTCGCCGCTGTCGCGGCGAAGGACGAGCAGCCGGCCTCCGTCGCGCTCGCGAGGCGGATGCTGGGCGATCCGCGACGGATCGAGCGGATAGTCGAACTCGGCCAGGGGATCGGTGTCAACGCTCATGGACAGCGGTAGGAGCGAGGGCCTCCAGCAGCGCGGGCGATTCCGCCAGCGCATCGTAGGAGAACAGGGCCACGCCGGCTGTCTCGAGGGCGCGTGCCTCGGCCAGCTGCGCGGCGGCTGCATCCGGCGTCGCTGCGAAGAGCCACGTTCCGAGGCCGAGCCAGGTCCGCTTGCCGCCGATCGCGGCATTGGCTCGGGAAAGCAGCGTGAAGAGCCGGGGATCGCGCGTGTACGCCATGGGCACTGCGAAGGAGAGCAGTCCCTCGTCGAGCCAGCGCGTCCAGTCCTGATGGAGCGCGAGATAGGCGCGGTCGGGGTACGCCCACACCGCGGCAGAGAGCTCGAGCCCCGGCCGGGAGGCTCGGCTGGCGGCGGCGATCTCGCGGACGACGGCGGTCACCTGCGCGCGTCGCCAGTCGTCGAAGGCTTCGGCGTTGCGCGTCTCGCGTCGGAAGGGTGCCTCGAGGCCGGTGTCCTTCCGGAACCGTTCCCGGGAGGCCTCTCCGAAGCCGAAGTCGAGCCCCACGTCGAACCGGGAGCCAGGCGTGAAGGGGAGGACGTCGGGGTAGCGGATGTAGTCGAGGTGGAGCCCGTCGAGCTCGGGATAGCGCTCGGCGAGCTCACCGAAGGTCGCCGCCAGGTGCGCCGCGACACCTGGTGCTCCCGGATCGAGCCAGACGGCCGGCGTGCCCATCCGGACGAGAGGGCCCCCGGCTTCCGGAGGCTGGAGGTCGGGATAGTCGAGGACGGACCGCCCTTCGCGGTCGGCCTGGACGGCGTCCGGCCCGACGGCCGCAAGCAGCGGTCCGTCCCGCCGCGCTGCGAGGGACAGGACGTTGCCCCAGGCGTGGACGCGGATCCCCTGTGCGTGGGCCGCCGCGACGAGATCCCGCAGGGGGTCGCTGCCCTTCGCCGCGAGCTCGCGGTAGGGCGTGGCGTCGGCGAGGGACGAGTCGAACCAGGCGCGACCTCCGCGGTAGATCTGGACGAAGAGGTCCGTCGCACCGAGCCGCGCCGCGACGGCGAGAAGCTGCGAGACCCGGTCGGGGTGCTCGAGAACCCGCTGAGATCCTTCGCAGGGCGCCCAGAGACCGAGACGGGGCGGCGGCTCGGCCGCGGAACCCGAGACGGGAGCTTCGGAAGACTCCGGGCTGCATGCGAGCAGCGCCGCTGTCGAGAGGAGTCCGGCGCACAGGAGGCGCGCCCGGAGCAGAGCATCGGTCTTGGCGCGGCGCAAAGCGCAGCCACGCTATCGGAGCGCGAGCCGCCCGACAACGCGGGCTCTTCGCGTTGACAGGCCGCGTCCCTCCCGCACACTCGGCGGCGATGAGGGCAGGTCGCCGGACGCCGGCGCGCAGGAAGTCGACGAGGGCACTGCGTACCGTCGTCGCAGCGCTCGCCCTGACGCTGGCGGGCTTCGCCGCGGCCGAGGACTCCCCGGCTCCCGCCGCCGCAGCGGCGGGGACCGATGCGGCCGCAGCGCTGCTTCGCGACGGCCATGCCGCTCTCGTCCGCGGCGAAACCGGCGAGGGCATCGGCCTGCTCGAACGGCTCGAGAAGCAACACCCGATCGTGTCGGACTACGCCGCGCTCCTCGCCGCCCGTGGGCTCGTCGACGCGAAGCGCTTCGCCGACGCCCGCGCGGTGGTCACCCGGTTCGAGGCGCAAGGCCTCGCGACGCCGCTCGAGAGCGACCTCGAACGGGTGCGGGGCGAGGCCGCGGCGGGCGAGGGGGACGTGGCTGCGGCCCGAGCCTCGTTCGAGCAGGCGCTCGGCGCGACCAGCGATCCCGCGCGCGTGGCGTCCCTGCTGCGGGCGCTTGCGGAGATCGACGAGACATCGGGTGCCTCCGAGGCGGCAGGCGCGCGCTGGCTGCGCCTCTGGCGCGATCTTCCGGCGCAGGCCGCGGCGCGGGGCAGCGGAGAGCATCTCGACTCCCTGGAACGCGCCCTCGGGCGTACGCTGCGATCGGCGGACGACGCCCGGGTCCGAGGCGACCAGCTCTTCGACGCGGGGCTCCGGGAGGCGTCGGTCGACGCGTACGATCGCGCGCTGGCTGCGGGCCTTGCGGGCGAAGCGCGGCGCGAGGCCGAGCGCCGCCGTGGTGAGGCGCTCTTCGGCCTCCGGCGCTACGGCGAGGCGCAGGCGGCCTTCGAGACGCTCGGGGGCGACCCTGCTGCGCAGGTGTTCGCCGCGCGCGCGGTCGCCCGCCGAGGCGACGTCCCGGGGGCGGTGCAGCGCCTGCTTGCCCAGGCAGGAAGCCTCCCCGGCGCTCCGGGAGCCCGGGCCCGCTGGTTTGCCGCGCTGCTGCTCGACGGCGAGAACGAGACCGACCGCGCGGTGCCGCTCTTCGACCAGGTGGCGCGGGAGGCGGAAGATCCCTCGCTCCGCGTCGGTGCGCTCTGGCGGCTCGCCTGGGCGGATTACCGGGCCGGCCGCTCCGGCGAGGCACGCCGCCGCCTCGCCGAGATGGCCGAGGTGGCCGCGGACCCCGTGGTGCGGCTGCAGGCGCGCTACTGGGCCGCACGGGCCCGTGGGACGGGCGAGCAGGAAGAGGCCGAACTCGGTGCGCTCGTCCGGGAGGCTCCGTTCACCTACTACGGCTGGCGCGCCCGCGAGCGCCTCGCCGCCCGGAGCGCCCTGCCCAAGCCGACCGGCGCGCGGGCGCCGCTGCCCTCCGGCGCGCGGGCGCTCGGATCGCGTGACACCGAGCGCGCGCGGATCGTCGTACGCGCAGGGCTCGGGAGCCTCGCCTACGAGGAGATCGCGAGGCTTGCCGACCGCGCCGCCGGTATCGATGACCTGCTCTTCGTCGCCGGCGCCTACCAGGAGGCCGGCGCCTACGACCGCGCCCTCGCGATCGTCCTGAAGCGCCACGCGGAAGACCTGCCACGGGGCGTGACCGACGGGCAGGCGGGTCTGTGGCGGGCGGCGTGGCCCCGCGCGTTCGCTGACGCCGTCGGTGAGGCGGCGAAGCGGCCTGGCCGGCCCGATCCGCAGCTCGTGTGGGCACTCATGCGCGAGGAGAGCAGCTTCCGCCCGGCGGTGGTGTCGCCTGCAGGCGCCGAGGGTCTCCTGCAGCTGATGCCGGAGACGGCCGCCCGCGTCGCCCGCGAGGCCGGCCTCGACCTGTCGGCCGCCGAGCGGCTGGCAGACCCGGCCATCAACGTCCGGCTCGGAACCGCCTACCTCGGATCCCTCGTCGAACGCTTCGGGGGGAGGACGTCCGCGGCCGTCGGGAGCTACAACGCCGGCCCCGAGGCGGTGGCGCGCTGGCTGCGCGAACGTCCGGCGCTGGCGGACGACGAGTGGGTGGAGAGCATCCCCTACGACGAGACGCGCAACTACGTCAAGCGGGTGCTCCGCAGCCGCCACGTCTACCGGGAGCTGTACGCGAATGAGCGTTGACCGGACTCCCGTGTGGGAGCGCTCGCAGGTCTCGAAGCCGATCGACGTGGTCGGCCTCGGGCAGTCATCCCTCGACCACGTGTGCCTGGTGGACGGGCTGCCGCAGTTCGCCGGGAAGGACCGGATTCTCGACTACACCCGGCTGCCGGGAGGGCAGGTGGCGACTGCTCTGCTCGCGTGTACGAGGCTCGGCCTCCGGTCGTCCTTCGTCGGGTCGGTCGGCGACGACGATGCGGCGGAGCGGGTCCTCGCGCCGCTGCGACAAGCAGGGGTCGATCTGTCGGGCGTCCGCGTCGTCGCCGGTGCGCCGACCCAGCTCGCGGTGATCCTCCTCGATCGCACGAGCGGCGAGCGTACGGTGCTGTGGTATCGCGACCCTCGTCTCGCCCCCCGTCTCCAGGACCTCTCGCGAGCCTCCATCGAGCGTGCACGCGCGCTGCATCTCGATGGGGGAGACCCGGACGCGGGGATCTGGGCGTCCAAGGTCGCGGGGGAGGCCGGGATCCCCGTGGTGCTCGACGCCGACACGGCGCTCCCCGGAACGGCGGAGCTGCTGGCCCACGTGGACTTCCCGATCGTCTCGCACAGCTTCGCCGAGAGCTTCTTCGGAACCGCGAACCCCCGCGAGGCCTTGCGCGGCCTGGTGGGCTACGGCGCGCGCCTTGCCGTCGTGACGCTCGGCGAGATCGGGGCGCTCGCGCGCTTGGGCGACCACGAGATCGAGAGCCCGGCCTACCGGGTGCCCGTCGTCGACACGACGGGGGCCGGCGACGTCTTCCACGCAGCATTCGTGTGGGCGCTCCTCGATGGGAGGAGCGCGAGCGACTGCCTGCGCGCTGCGAACGCGGCGGCCGGGATGAACTGCCGCGCGGTTGGCGCGCAGGGAGGGCTTCCCTCGCGGGAGGAGCTCGAGGCGTTCCTCGCCGCCGAATCCCCGGCGGCGTGGCGGGAGCCGGGACCCCCGGTTCCCTAGGTTCCGATTCGACGGAAACACCGATGGGACAGCGGGTTGTCCCTGCTTCTCTCCAGCAGCAGTCGAAGGTCCGGCGCCCTGGGAAGAGGGCAGACCGGCTACGGCTCCTCGACGTCGTCCTCCGCCGGCTCGGCCCCCTCGGTGTCGGTGTCCTCGAACAGTTCGTCCTCGGCGCCGAGCCCCTCGACGTCGAGGTCCATCTCCTCTTCGAAGGGCACCGCTTCGGTCTCGTCGTCGTCGAGGAGAGGAATCGGCCGGGGAGGCGCCTTCTTCGGCGGCGGGGGAGGCGCCGGGGTGTCCGTCGTCTTGGGCCGCGTGCGCTGGTCCGTGCCGCACTTCGGGCACAGCGGCTCGGGCTTGTTGAGGTCGTAGAACCGGGCGCTGCACTTGAAGCACAGGTGCTTGCCCCCCAGCTTGGCCTGCCGGTCCTTCGGCAGCAGCTCGCTGTGCTTCTTGCCCGACTCGGGCTCGACGGTCCTGCGGGGTGCCTTGGGCTTCTTGGGTCGCGTCATGTGCTCGCTCCGCTCGCGATGCGGATCGCATCGCCAGCCTGGGCGACGCGGGTGATCCCGCGCGCGCGAAAATCCTGGGGGCCACCGAACAGCGACTGGTCGATCTCGACGAGCCCCGCCTCCTCCGGGAGGCTGACGCCGCCCTCCAGCAGCCACCGCCGGTACAGATCCGAAAGGTCCCGGCGCGCCGTCGCCGGCGACTCGCTGCCTTCGGCGTTCTTCACGGGCGAGTACTCGTCGCGGCCCGTCTCCACCACCGAGACACGGCGCGCCCTGGGCAGGGCATCGAAGAGGAACCGCTCGAGCTTCCAGCCGTTGGGCTCGGAAGGGCAGTGCAGCGCTCCGGCGTCATCGAGAGCCGGGATCTTCTTGGGCGACACGTGGAAGGGCAGCGCTTCGTCGGCCTCGGCCGCCAAGCGCCGAAGGAAGGGCGCGTCGAGGACGTAGATCGAGATTGCGCCCGCCCAGAGGGCGAGCGTACCGCTCGCGTTCCGCGCGTCCCGCGCAGCAGGGTCGATCTCCGTGTATTCGACGATGCCGATCCGTCCGTCGACGAGCGCCACGTGGCCGACCTTTTCGCCCGGATCTCGTTTCTCGACCACCTTGCACGACACCTCCGCCCCGGTTTCGGCGTGGAGCCCCAAGTACACCGGGTCGGCGATTCGCACCAGAGGGTTGTCGACCTGGTACGTGAAAACGTGGGTGCAGCCGCGGTCCTCGAGTTCCGCGAGCGCCCCCGAGGCCGCGAGGGCCGGCACGGCTCCGCCGTGCCCGTCGGGGTTCTCGAAGACGTGGTCTGGCCGGTCGAGGAGCAGGCGGCCCGCGAAATCCACCGCGGGCATCGTCCGCTGCTGGAAGAAGTGGACTTCCCCGGGCGCGAGGCCGAAGCATCGGTTCTGCGAGAACAGCTCCCGGGTTGCAGCGTCGGTGGCCGCGCTCGTCATCACGTACCAGGGAATCTCGGCGCCGTGCCGCGAGCGGAGGAAGCGGATCTTCTCGGCTTGGAGGGCAAAGAGGGAGCGGTCGGTGACGGGACCGATGGGCAGGGCGCCCTTGGGTCCGCCAAAGCCCAGCCGGCTTCCCTGGCCGCCAGCAACCACGGCGACGGCCACGCGTCCAGAGGCCAGCAGCGCTTCCCCGGCGTCCTGGGCGCGCCGCATCCGGGCCGGATCTGCCGCGGCCTCCGCGAGCCGCAGGACGGGCGCCGCCCCGAGGACGGGCGTGGAGTTGCGGGTGCGGCGCAGCGCAAGGGCGCGCTCGACGGAATCGAGGTCGAGGGCCGCAAGCTGCGCAGCGAGTCGTCTCCGTGCCGCAGCGTCGAGTGCATCCCAGAAGCGGAAGACGTGGGACTGCCCCCGGGCGCCGAACCGCTGCCGGAGCTCTTCGACCCGGGGCTGGCTGGCGAAGGAAGGATCCACGTCTCACCCGATCTCGAGGCGCGAGCGCGTATAGCACAGGCACGGACGAGCAGGCACGGGAACCGGGCCCAGCGGGAGGACGAGCCCGTCCGGCGCTGCGTCGACCCTTTTCGACGACTTTACATAATCTTTCTTATCGGACGTAACTGTGTAGTGCCCAGATAGAGATGTCCTGTTCCTCCCAGCGAAAAAGGGTCCGGTTCCGGTGTTGATCGAGTGGCGGCTCGGCTACCAGGCCTTGCGCTCCAGGTCGGGCACCGCGTCGAAGTGCTCGTCGCGGCTGAGGACGGGCAGCCGGTGCTGCAGCGCCAGTGCCGCGATCCAGGCGTCGTTGGCTGGAATCGGGCGGCCCGACCGCTTCAGCGCCACCCGCAGCGCGGCATAGGCGACGGTCGTCTCCGCGGTAACCGCAAGCACGTCGAACTGCTCGAGGTGTGACGAAAGCCATGCTTCGTACGCCGCGCGGTGCCGTGAAGTCGCAATGCCGTAGCGAAACTCGCCGAGTACGATGACGGGAACCGCCGCCCGCGCCTGCCGGCGCAGCACGTCGCCGACACCAGGATCGCCGTCGACGAATGCCGATAGCGCGTTGGTGTCGAGGATCACGAGCGATCCTCGGGTTCGATGACATCGAGCGCTTCGTCGATCCGGGCCTGGACGCGCGCGGTCTCCTTGCGGAGCCGGCGCAGCTTGCCGAACCCCTGCATCCAATCGGGCTCGCCCGCGCGACCGCCCGTCGTCGTGGCGAGCTTTTCCTGCAATGCCTCGGTAACGAGCTCCTTCAGCGTCTGGCCGCGCTCGGCGGCCTTCGACTTGGCCCTGCGGAACAGCGGGTCCGGGATCTCGAGGGTGGTCTTCATCGACCCATATTACCGTATTTACAGCCAGCGGCGCGGCGCCGGCATGCGCCCGCCGCCGCAACCGCCCGCTCGCGGCGTCGTCGCCGCCGAGAATCGATCAGCTCGCGCCCTGCGGCGGCGCGGCGCCGCGGAGCTCGTCGAGCAGCGCGGCCAGGTGCGGCGGAAGCTCCGCGTCGGGGGCGTCGAGGCGGAGCCGCTGGGCAATGCGGACCGCCTGGTCGCGGTCGCCGGCCTCGACCAGCGCGCGGGCGGCGTCGGCGAGCGCCCAGGGCCAGAGCGGATACGCGCGCTGCTCGCCGGCCGCTTGGTAGGCCTGCGCGGCCTCGGTCCAGCGGCCGGCGGCTTCCTCGGCCTGGGCGATCCGCACCTGGACGAGCGCCGAGAGCTCCGGGGTCGCGTCGCCGGACGCCAGGACCCCGCGCCAGATCTCGAGGGCCTGGTCGCGGTTCTCCGCGTCTGCGAGGAGCGCCGCCGCCTCGATCCGTGCGTGGACGGCAGCCGTGGCCCCGGCATGGTCGGTGGCGAATGCGACGAGGCGCTCGGCGGTTTCGCGCCGGGTCTGGCGGGCGGTCTCTGCGTTTGCGGGCTCCTCGAAGAAGAACGAGCCGGGCTGCGCCCCCATGGCGGTGAGGAACTCGCGCTGGACGGTCGCGAGGCCCTCGGCGGCCTCCAGCTCGCGATGCTCGCGCCACCCGCGAACGCCAGCGACGAGCCCGGCGATCACGAGCCCGGCGGCGAGTACGCAAGCGGGGTAGATCCAGTTCGTCCGGAGCCACTCTGCGAAGTGGTCCGCGAAGGACTGGATCTCGGTCAGGGTCTCGCCGGCTTCTCGTTCGTGTCGTCGGGCCACGGATTCGCTCCTGGGCGCCCGGGCGCCCGGCTTCGGGGACTTGGCGGCGCCGCAGTGTAACCGCTTGCCCGCGACCCGGGTCAGCCGGGGGCGTCCTTCCGCGCCCGGGCCCGGAGGCGAAGCCGCACCGGCGTACCCTCGAATCCGAAGCTCTCGCGGAGCTGGTTCTCGAGGAAGCGCCGGTAGGAAGGCGCCACGGCGGCCGGCTCGGTGCAGAAGAGCACGAAGGTCGGCGGGGCGACGGCCGTCTGGGTCGCGTAGAAGAACTTCATCGGGCGCTTCCTCGTCCCCCGCTGGGCCATCCCGGGCTCGTGCAGCGCAACGGTGGCCTGGAGCCAGCGATTGAGGGCTCCCGTCGAAACCTCGCGGTGGGCCGCGGCATGGAGCTTCTTGGCCAGCGCGAGCAGCCTCCCCGTTCCGAGCCCCGTTCTTGCCGAGATCACCACCACCGGCGTGTCGGCCATGAACCGGAGGCCCGCCGCGATCTCGTCGCGAACGCGGGTGCGATCGGCCGTGCTCCGCTTCTCGACGAGGTCCCACTTGTTCGCGAGCACCGCAGCCGCTCGTCCGCGCTCCCTCGCGAGGGCTGCCACCCGAGCGTCGGCGTCGGTGAAGCCTTCGGCCGCGTCGATCACGACGAGCGCCACGTCGGCGCGCTCGAGGGAGCGGACCGCCATGAGCGCGCTCCCCCTCTCGACGGCTGCCGTGCGCTTGCCCGGGCGCCGAAGCCCGGCGGTGTCCACCAGGACGAACCGCTCGCCTCCGTGAACCAGGACGGTGTCCGTGGCGTCACGGGTAGTCCCCGGCTCGTCGGACACCACCGCTCGCTCGAAGCCGAGGAGCCGGTTGACCAGCGAGCTCTTGCCGACGTTCGGCCTGCCGACGATCGCGATCCGAAGCGTGCCCTCTTCTGCGCTCGCTGCAGCGAAGCGATCCTCGGGCGGCAACGCCGACACGGCGGCTTCGAGCGCATCGAAGGCCCCGGTGCCGTGCTCGGCCGAGACGGCATGGACGGCGCCGATGCCGAGGCGGTGGAACTCGCCGACGCGCCCCGCATGGGCGGGAACGTCGATCTTGTTGACGACCAGGACGAGGGGGCGCGCGCTCCTGCGGAGCGTACGCGCGATGGCCTCGTCTTCCGGGAGGACTCCGTCCTTGCCGTCGACCACGAAGAGGATCGCGTCGGCCTCCTCCACCGCGACCCGCGCCTGGGCCTGGACCGCGCGGGAGAGCCCCTGGTCTGCATCGGGATCGAGCCCGGCGGTATCGACCACCAGGACGCGCCGGCCCGCCACCGACACCGTCTCGACCAGGCGGTCCCGGGTCACTCCCGGGGTGTCCAGTACGAGGGCGCGGCGGCGCCCGGCGTAGCGGTTGAAGAGCGTGGACTTGCCGACGTTGGGACGGCCAACGATGGCGATCAGGGGGAGCGTGGCCGCGGGTGTCATGGCCGGACCGAGCATGGGGGGACGGGAGCGTCCCGGCAAGCGCCCCCCTTCCCTTCCCGCTCTTGCGGAAAATCGAGCGCGGACGCGCGGGTTTGCTTGACAACTTGCAGCGCCGGCGCGTAGGCTCGCGGCGTGTCCAGGGCAGCGCAGAGGGGGGCGGAGCGCCCGCCGCCGGAGAGGGCGCATCCGCGCGCCGCGCGAGCTCGGACCTGGCTGGAATGATCCAGGAAGGAGTCCACGTGATCTCGCCTCTGCGCGTCCTCGCGAGCCTCGCACTCGTGCTCGGCCTCTCGGTTGGTGCCGCGTCCCCGGCTCATGCCGGCGCCGAAACGCTCAAGCGCGCCGTCAGCAACATCGTGTGCGCGCCCTTGGACCTCGTGTTGTCACCGGTCGTGGCGGGAAAGACGCTGGTCGACAACCTGAAGAACGTCGGCGACTCGAAAGCCGTGCGGTATTTCTACCCGCCGTTCGGTTTCCTCTGGATGACCGGCGTGCAGGTAGGCGCTTCGGTGCTGCGCGGTATCTCGGGAGGCCTCGAACTCCTGCCCGGACTGATCCTGCTCCCCTTCGAGAGGGAGATCGAGCCGTTGTTCGCTCCGGCGGAGCGGGCGAGCTCCCTGGTCGAGCAGGACACGCCTCCGCTCAACTTCAAGTTCGGGATCGACTACACGACGCCGCCGTCGTAGTCGCCAGCGCGGGCTAGGAGACGAAGGCTTCCACCCGGTGAACGATGCCGTCTTGGTCGTCCGGATCGAGGAGGATCGCGTCGGGGACGCTCCGGATCCACGTCCGTTGCCGCCGCGCGAAGCGGCGGGTGTCACGCTGCATTGCTTCGAGGGCATTCGAGAGCGTGTCGCTGCCCTGCGCCACCGGGAGGACGTGCCGGTAGCCGATCGCCTGGAAGGGGCGTAGCGACGCGGCGAAGCCGCGCGCGAGCAGTCCTTGCATCTCGCGCAGGAGCCCGCGCTCGATCATCTCCACGCAGCGGGCGTCGGTTCGCACGTCGAGTGCGGCAGCGCCCGGGTCGAGGGCGAGGTGCAGCACCCGGTACGGGCGGTCCGAGAAGCCATGGGCGCCGCGCAGGTGGGATGCGCAGACTCCCCCCGCCGTGGAGAGCTCGAGCGCGCGGACGATCCGGCGCAGATCATTGGGGTGGATGCGCGCGGCGGCGCCGGGGTCGATCTCCGCCAGCCGCCGGTGCAGCCGCTCGGGATCTCCCTGCGCCACCGCGTCGGCGTGGTCGCGCTCGAGCCGCTCCCTCAGCGCGGGGTCGGCGCCTCCCTGATCGAGGAGACCTTCGAGGAACGCGCGGATGTACAGCCCCGTGCCGCCCACCAGCAGCACGAGCCGTCCACGCCGATGGATCGCCGCGGCGGCCGCGCGTGCCTCGCGCGCGTAGCGTCCCGCGTTGTACTCGACGTCCGGCGCAACGACGTCGATCAGGTGATGCGGCACCTGGCCGCGTTCTGCCATGGAAGGCTTCGCCGTCCCGATGTCGAGATGGCGGTACACCTGCATCGAGTCGGCGCTCACGATCTCCGCATCGAAGCGCTTCGCAAGGCCGATCGCGGCGGCGGTCTTGCCCGACGCCGTCGGTCCGGTGACGACGACGACGGGCGGACGATTCTCGGTGGAAGGAGCCATCACGCGGCGCACGGTAGCGCGTGGCTACCGGCGGCCGAACCGGCGCTCGATCTCGAACGGTCTCGATGGGGATCGCCACGGGGCGGCCGTGGGGGCAGGTCGGTGCCCAGGCCAGCTCGTCGAGGGCGGCCAGTAGCGCTCGCTGTTCGCGGGGGTCGAGTGCGTCGCCCTTGCGGCGCGCGGCGTGGCACGCGAGCGTGGCGAATACGCGGTCGGCGGGCGGCAGGGATCGCACGCCCGGCGTCGCGCCCGTGCCGTCGCGCTGGGCCGAGAGCAATTCGTCGGCGAGGCTTCGGACGAGCTCCGAGGGATCGTTTCCCGCCAGGAGCGCCGGTACGGCGCGCACCACCACCGAGGCCTCGCCGAACGCTTCGATCTCGAACCCGAGGGCCGAGGCCACATCGGCGCGTTCCGTCAGCGCCGCGCAGGCCGCGGGCGCGAGGTCGAGGGTCAGCGGCAGGAGGAGCGCCTGCTGCGAGACCCCGCCCCCCTGCCAGCCGGCTCGAAGGCGCTCGTAGAGGACGCGCTCGTGGGCGGCGTGCTGGTCGACCAGCAGGAGCGCGGTGGGGGCTTCCACGAGCAGGTAGTTGCACTGGAGCTGTCCGAGGAGCCGGAGGTCCGAGAATCGCACCCGGGTGCCGGCACGGTCGCCGCTCGCGTGGCGCGCGGCGTCCGTGCCGGAGGGCTGGTCGTCCGGCGGCGGCGCGAACGGCAGTGCCGGCGAGCCGGCGAGTACCCAGTCCGAGACCGCGGCGTCGCGGACACGATCGACGGTCAGCGGCTGCCAGGCAGTGGGCTCGGCCGGCGATCCCCCGAGCCACGTCCGCTGTCCAAGA
The DNA here is from genome assembly GCA_963710635.1 of uncultured delta proteobacterium. Lineage (GTDB taxonomy): Bacteria > Myxococcota_A > UBA9160 > UBA9160 > UBA9160 > MYXO. The sequence continues at coordinate 1,305,155 of CAVQAY010000004.1, read as the reverse complement.
GCCTGCTTCACGGCACTCGACACGAGATGGTGTATGGCGCGCGGATCTGCGAACCGCACCTCCCACTTCGCCGGGTGTACGTTGACATCGACCGTCTCCGGCGGAACGTCGAGGAAGATCACCGCCGCCGGAAATCGCCCGCGCGGCAGGACGTCGCGGTAGGGGTCCAGGACGGCATGGCGCAGCAGTCGGTCGCGAACGGGCCGTCCGTTCACGAACAGGTACAGGCCCTCTGCCGTCGGCCGATGCCGATCGGGTCGCGAGACGAGAGCGTGGACCCCCGCCTCGCCCTCCTGCCGGCGCGCCTCGACGAGGGCGGCGGCGTCGGCCTCGGAGAGTACGGCGGCGACGCGGGCGACGGCCTCTCCGGCGGCGGGCCAGACCTGCGCCGGGCGATCGTCGCGTACCAGCTCGAGGTGCACTCCGGGGCGGGCCAGCGCCATCCGAGACGCCCAGTCGGCGACGTGCCCCCACTCGGTGGCGGCGGACTTCATGAACTTGCGCCGGGCGGGGACCCGGCCGAAGAGGTCCGCGACCTCGACGCGGGTTCCCTCGGGGCCCCCTGCCGGCCTCTGGTCGACGATGCTCCCCTCTTCGATCCACAGCTCGAAGCCCTCGGCGGCTCCCCTCGGGCGGGTCCGTAACCGCAGCTTCGAAACCGACGCGATGGCAGGGAGGGCCTCGCCCCGGAAGCCATAGGTCCCGATCCTCGCGAGGTCTTCCGGGGAAGCAAGCTTGCTCGTGGCGTGGCGCTGGAGAGCCAGCCGTGCTTCGGCGGGGGTCATTCCCGAGCCGTCGTCGGTGACGGCCAGCAGCTCGAGGCCCCCTCCCCGGACCTCGATCCGGATCCGGCAGGCCCCCGCATCGAGGGCATTCTCGACCAGCTCCTTGGCGACCGAGGCCGGCCGCTCGACCACCTCTCCGGCGGCGATCTGGTCCACGAGGGCGTCGGGCAGGACGCGGATCGGCCGGCGCGGCGGCATCGCGATCGTGCCGGGGCCCGGGTTCGTCGCCATGCTCGTCTCCCCCCACCCGAGAGGCTCCGGGGGTATCACGCACGAGGGCTCCGGGTCAACCTTTGGGTGAGGGGGCGCCGACGCACTCGCAGGTCGGTTGACAAACGGTGCGAGCTTCCAATAGATTTCTCTCATCGGTCTGTGTGCGTCGAGGGGGGACGTCATGGCACTCGGGCATAACGAAGGGATCTCGATGAAGAGCTCGACGGGAGGTTGGACCGCAAGGCCCGTTGGGCGCCGGCGCGAAGACCGCATCGTCGGGGCGAGCCGCGCCACCGAACGCGTGATCGAGCAGATCAGCGCGGCGGCACGCTCGGATCTTCCGGTCCGGATCGTGGGGCCTTCTGGCACCGGCAAGGAGTTCGCTGCACGGGCGGTCCACGCCTGGGGCACCCATGCCGACGGTCCGTTCGCGACACTTTCCTGTGACGCCGTTCCCGAGGCGATCCAAGCGCGGGAGCTGTTCGGCAGCGCCGCCGGAGCGAGCCAGTTCTTACCCGACGCCTGCGACGGCGCGCTCGTCCGAGCGGCGAAAGGCACCCTGCTCGTCGAGCAGCTCGACCGTCTCAACGCCGATGCGACCCAGCTGCTCGTACGCGCGCTCACGGAGCGGCGTTTCAGCCGCATTGGGGAAACCGCCCAGCAGGCGCTGGCAGCGCGAATCATCGTGACGTGCGATGGCCAGCCGCAGGGGACTTTCCTCGGCGGAATTCCGCACCACGCCATCGAGCTCGTTCCGCTCGCGGACCGGCGCGAAGACATCCTCCCTCTCGCGGCCCACTTCCTGGCTTCTTCTGCGGAGGAGATCGGAGTCGCGCCCGTCGGCTTCACGGCCGACGCCCGCGCCTTCCTGCTGGCCGAGCCCTGGACGGGGAACGTGCGCGAGCTTCGCCAGCGAATCCGGCAGGCGGTTCGCCTCACGTCGGACGGCGCGGTCAGCGCAGAAGCGCTGCTGCTCGCGGGCCAGGGAGACGAGATTCCCGTCGTTCAAGGAGGCCAAGCGGGCCTTCGAGACGCGGTACGTCGTCAACCTGCTCCGGCGCTGCTCGGGCAACATCAGCCGCGCAGCGCGGCTGGCCAAGAAGGACCGCAAGGACTTCTACGACGTGATCCGCCGCACGGGGATCGACCCGACCCGGTTCCGCTAGCCGCGCGACGGCGCATGCGCGCGGCCGTCGTGCAGATGACCTCCGGCGACGACCTCGCCGCGAACCTGGCGTCGGCCGATGATCTCGTCCGCGAGGCGGTAGAGCGAAGCGCCGAACTGGTCGCGCTTCCCGAGAACTTCGCGTACCTCCGCCGCGAAGGCGGCCCGGTTTCCTGCGCGCAGGCACTGGACGGCGAGATCGTCTCACGGCTGCGCTCCTGGGCGAGCGAGCTTCAAATCTGGCTGGTCGGCGGCAGCTTCCCCGAGGCGATTCCCGGCGATGCGCGGGTCTACAACACCTGCGTGTGCTGCTCACCGGCTGGCGACATCGCAGCGGTGTACCGGAAGATCCATCTCTTCGACGTCGATCTCCGCGAGAGCGGAGGCGACGCCTATGCCGAGTCGGCGGTGGTGTCGCCCGGCGACTCGCTCGCGGTCGCGAGCACTCCGTTCGGCGAGGTCGGGCTGTCGATCTGCTACGACCTCCGTTTCCCGGAGCTCTACCGTGCGCTCGCGGGTCGAGGTGCGCGATTCCTGGCAGTGCCGAGCGCGTTCACGCCGCAGACCGGCAAGGACCACTGGGAGGTCCTGCTTCGCGCGCGGGCCATCGAGAACCAGGCCTTCGTCCTGGCGCCCGCCCAGTGTGGAAGGCACAGCGAGGTGCGATCGAGTCACGGTCGCTCGATGATCGTCGATCCGTGGGGGGTCGTACTGGCCCAGGCGGCCGACGAGCCGGGAGTCGCCGTCGCCGAGTGTTCCCTCGAGCATCAGGATCGCGTTCGCGCCCGGCTGCCGGTGCTCCGCCATCGCCGGCTGTGAGGGTCAAGGTCCGGCCCTGGGACGCCGATCCTCCGGGCGTTGCGAACCGGCCTCGTCTGCGAGGACTCCGATGGATCTCTCGCCCGTCCCGCCGTCCCGTCCCGCCGCATGCCTCGTGGTGCGAAGCGGACGGCGCTCGGGAACCCGCTTCGTCCTCGAGGTGGACGAGACCCTGATCGGTCGCGGGTCGGCCTCGGACCTGGTGCTGTCCGACGAAGGGGTGAGTCGCGAGCACGCGTTGCTGCTCTTCGACCCGGCCGAAGGCACGTGGAGCGTCGAGGATCTCCAGTCGACCAACGGCACGCGGGTCAACGGCAAGCGGGTCCGGTCGGCGGTGCTGCAGGCCGGAGACGAGCTCCAGATCGGCGGTACCCGCATCAGCTTCGAGCTGGTGAGCTGAGGGCCGCGCTCCGGCACCTCTCGATCCTGCGCACGTCCTGCCCATCACCCGGAGTCCAGGGGGGAAACCCTCCAGTCCTGTGACGGCGCTCACATGGGTGTCTAGGCACCCAGTCGAAGCGTCTTCCGTCCACCGCGGCACGGCCTCCGGGCCGCCGCGCGACGGAAGGAGCGAGGCATGGGACGAGCGAGGCGCGCCATCACCCTGTTGGGGGTTGCCCTGCTCCTGCTGGCGGTCCAGGGCTGCAAGTGGTTCGAGGTCACCGTGAAGATTCCCGACTTCGACTCCCGGCAGGTGCAAGGCGTCTGGATGTGGCGCAAGGACGCGGCGACGGGGCGCTGGGAACGCGCGGGACAGATCACGTTCCAGCCGACGGCACCGGCGTCCACCGCGGCCCCCGGGGCCGAGGAGATCCAGTACGTCGTCATCCAGCCCGACGGGGCGGGCTTCCCGCTGAACGCTCCCGTCGAGCGAGATCCTGCAGCTCCCGACCGGGTGACCCTGCGCCTGTGGTACGCGCGGTTTCTCGACCCCGGCGAGTATCGGATCAGCACCTACAACGAATCGGGCGAATCGCCGCTGTCTCCCCAGAGTCTCGAGCTGCTCTGAGGGGGCTCAGGGGGTTTCCCGGCCTGCCGCCTGCTCACCGCGCCGGCGTACGCGATCGAGGTGATGCCGCTCGATCACCTGCACCACCTCGTTCACGTCGTCGGTCACGACGAACAGCTCCATGTCGCGCGGCGAGACGAGCTTCTCCGCCAGCAGACGCCGCTCCATCCACTTCACGAGGCCTCCCCAGTACTCCGTGCCGAAGAGCACCACCGGGAAGTCGTGGATCTTCCCGGTCTGCTTGAGCGTGAGGGCTTCGAACATCTCGTCGAGGGTTCCGAAGCCGCCCGGAAGCGCGACGAAGCCGCTCGCGTACTTCACGAACATCACCTTGCGCGCGAAGAAATACTCGAATTCGAGCTTCAGCTCGGCGAAGGAATTCTGCTTCTGCTCCTTCGGGAGCTGGATGCTGAGGCCGATCGAACGTCCCCTGCCCCGGCGGGCGCCGCGGTTGGCCGCCTCCATCACTCCCGGTCCGCCGCCGGTGATGATCGAAAAGCCCGCGGCGGAGAGCGCGGCCGCGAGCCGAACCGCCTGCTTGTAGTACGGATGCCCCGGCTTGACGCGCGCACTGCCGAAGATCGAGACGGCCGGCCAGACCGGGCGCAGGGTCTCGAATCCTTCGACGAACTCTCCCATGATCTTGAAGACGGTCCAGGTGTCACGGGCGCGCGGGTCTGTGCTCATGGGCTCCTCATCGGGTCTCTCGAGGCCGCTTCTTGAACAGCTTCTCGAGGGCGGCCCGGTCGGATCCCGGAGCGGCGGGGGGAGGCTCGCTGCGAGGAGCGAACCAGTCGCAGCGGTTCGCCCGGTCGCGGTCGGGAACCCGGTCGGCGCTGGGCTCGCGGCACTCGTTGTGCGCCGCCGGGTCGTGGTGGGAGCAGTTGCGGCACACGTGGAGATCGGCGCCGCAGGGGCACGCGTCGCGAAGACCGACGCGCTCGCCGCTACGCAGCGGGATCTCCCGGTGGCATGCGAAGCAGTGCATTCCCGGACGGTCCCGTTCTCCGGCGAACTGTCAAGCGTCGCCGCGTGATATTGTCTGCCTTCATGCCCCTGCCCCGCCCGTGGCTCGTGCTGTGCATCGGCCTGATGCTCGCTCCGAGCCCGGCCGCCACCGCCGCATCGGGGGACCTCGATCTCAACCTCCTGGCGCTGCACTGGGCGCGGGGCCAGTACGGGTCGCCCGTCGTCTGCGAGGTCGAAGGATCTCCTGTCCGCGCAGTCCGGCGGGTCCTCGTCGCGCCGTCGCCGGCGAGCGAGGGCAGTCATCTGGTGGCGGCGCGCATCCAGTTTCCAGACCCCGAAGCCCCCGGAGCCACGCGATGCTTCTCGGAACTCGGCGCCGAGGAGCCGCGGGTCGAAGGCGCGTTGACGATCCTGCTCCCGGGACGGTCCCGGCCCGACACCGCGCGGTACGACTTCGACGCCGCCGTGCGGCGCGACGGCGGGTTCCGCTTCGAGATCCGATCGGGCGTGCTTCGTGTGAAGGGCTGGGGGCCCGGCGATGCAGAGCCCCGGTCGGTCGACTTCGCGGGAGGCCACGCCTGGCTCCGGATCGTCCGCGGCGGCAGCGACCCGGAGCGTCTCCTCCGCAGCTTCTCCAGCCCGCGCAAGCTCACCCTCGATCTCGACGCGCCCGGCGGAGAGAGTCTCCACTTTCCGTTGTTCCAGATCGGCACACGCTGACCGGCGAGGGCGCGGGCATGGCGGGTCCGGCGTTCAGTCGGGTGCCGGACGTGCCGATGTTTCGCCCATGGCCGACCCTGCCGTGGAGAAGCCGATCGTCTCGCTCCTGGCCGAGGATCCGGAAGGCCGGCTGCGGGTCGAAGCCTTCGTGCTGGGATTGAGCGAGACGGTGGACGGGCTCCAGGACCTCGAGCAGGCTGCGGACTTCGTGCGCGTCGCAGAGCTGGCGCGCGCGCTCGTCCGGGACGCGGATGCCCACGGGTTCCCACCGCTCGCATCGGCGAGCGAGGCGGTGCTCGCAGCCGCCGCGTTCCAGGATGCGAAGCAGACCCGCAACACCATCCTCGAGCTCACCGAAATCGCGCGTCGCATCCGTCTCGGCCATCGCGGAGCCGCCCCGCCCGGGCCGTGACCCTCCGGCCGCGGCGCGGCCGTCAGAGCTGGTACCAGAGATCGAGCACCCGGCCCTGGGCGTCGGTCATCCGCCCCGATGCGAGCACCGTCGCGGCGAAGATGGTGAGATTCGCGACAGCGTGGCTGATCACCAGCGGCAGGATGTGGCCGCGGTGATAGAGCCAGAGGTTCCAGATCACCCCGGTGACGAGGGCCACGGGCCACTGCCAGCCGAGGTGTGAGAAGGTGAAGAACACCGCCGTCCCGACGAATCCCCGCCAGGCGAAGCGTGCCATGGGAAGGCTGCGGACGTCGGTGTCGAAGTCCACGTCGATTCCGCGGCGGGAGATGCGGATCAGCTCCGCCGCACGGATCAGGAAGCTGCGTACGAAGAGCTCCTCGACGAACGGGGTCACGGCCGCGAAGCCGAGGAGCCGCAGTCCGAGGACGACGTCGCGAAGGGACGCTCCCAGCTGATCGGGGTCGAACCCCGACGCGGAGCTCGTTTTCGGGAGCCAGCCCAGCTCGAAGGGAACGATCCAGAGCGCGGCGATGGCAATGCCGAGCGCGACGTCTGCGGCGATCCCCGACGCCGTCGGACGGAACCCGCGCAGCTCGGGGAACGCTCCCTGGCGGAAGTAGTGGAGGATCAGCCCTGCCGGCACGAGTACGCGCAGGATCCAGAGGACGAGAGATCCCTCTCCCACGGGCCGCGCCTGTACCTCGGTGATGAACAGGAAGGCGAGATAGGGGTAGACATAGGCGGGCCAGCTGGCCGGCGGAGCCGAGGGGCGTGCGGTGTCGGACTCCTGGCTCACCCGCCTTCCTTCGTCCTACCGCGCCGCGTTCTCGAGCAGCCGGCGATAGGTCCGAACCAGCTCGGCGTACCCGGCAACCCGTACGCGCTCGTTGGTTCCGTGGATCCGCCGGGTATCGTCGAGGTCGACGACGAGCGGCATGAACCGGTAGACGCTGTCGCTGAGGCCGCGGAAATGGCGTGCGTCGGCTCCGGCGAGCATCAGGTATGGAGCGACGACGGTGCCGGGCCGCGCCTCGCGGATGCTGCGTGCGAGCAGCTCCCAGCCCTCGCCGTCGGTGCGCGATGGCGGGCACGGCTCTCGCCGTTTGGGGAGCGCCCGGATCTCGATCCGTGGCTCCGCTACCACCGACCGCGCATGGGAAAGAACGCTCTCGATGCTGTCCCCCGGCAGGATCCGGAAGTTCACCACCGCTCGCGCACGGCTCGGAATCACGTTGTCCTTGATCCCTGCCTGGAAGACCGTGACGGCGGTGGTCGTGCGGATCATCGCCGCCGTCGCGGGTCGGCTCGCCAGCGCGCGCTCGACGAGCGGGGCGAAGAGCCAGAGGTTTCCGTAGATCATCCGATGACCGAACGACGCTTCGGGGCCGACCGATTCCAGCAGCAGACGCGACGCGCCGTCGAGGCGCGCACGCAGCGGCGTCCGCTCGAGCCTTCCCACGGCAGCGGCCAGCAGACCGATCGACGTCTCGGCGGCCGGTGTCGACGAGTGGCCGCCCGGTGCCGTGGCCTCCAGCTCGAGGCTCACGTAGCCCTTCTCGGCGATTCCGACGGCGGCGACGGGGGCCGTCACACCGGGGATCACGCCCTCGAGGATCGAGCCTCCCTCGTCGAGGACGAGGATCGGCCGGGCTCCGCGCTCGCCGAGGAGCGAGGCGATCCGTGCGGCGCCCGCGTCTCCGCCGAGCTCCTCGTCGTGGCCGAAGGCGAAGAAGATCGTTCGCCTCGGCCGGAGGCCCTCCCGGAGCAGGGCCTCGGCGGCCTCCAACTGACCCAGCACGTTGAGTTTGTCGTCGAGGGCGCCGCGGCCCCAGACGAACCCTCCGGCGATCGCGCCGGAGAAGGGAGGATGCTCCCAGTCCGTCTCGGTTCCCGGCTCGACGGGGACCACGTCCTGATGGGCGACCAGCACCACCGGGCGCAGGGCCGGGTCGCTGCCGGCCCACGTGTAGAGGAGCGAGTAGTCGCCTACCCGCTCCCGCAGGAGCGCGTCGTGAGCCAGGGGATACTGCGCTTCGAGGTAGCGGTGGAACCCCTCGAAGGCGGCGTCGTCCCTTCCCGCGCCGTCCTGATGCGAGACGGTGGCGAAGCGGAGCCCCCCGGCGAGACGCGCCGCAAGGGCCTCCTCGTCCATCTCCCCGGCAGGCGCCACCTCTGCGGCGACCTGCTGCGAACGCAGCGTCGCCCCGCGGACGGCGATGACGGCGAGGAGCAGCACGAGCGCCAGGCCGAGGATCCGAAGCGCGCTGCCCACGAGACCTCCCCGAGGCCTCCAAGATTGGCAGCGTGCGAGGCGGCGCGCACCTGGCTGCGGGTGCGGCTACCCGGACGTTTGCGCCTCGATCTCGGCCTCTTCGTCGGCGCGCGACCCCGTGCGCAGGTCGTTGAAGCAGTGGACACAGAGCCGTGACGTGTGCTGCACGAGCATCCCCGTGTCGCAGCGGATGCAGCGGTGGGGGTGGGCGCTCTTGGCGAGTACGCGAACGATGAGCGCACTGTCGATGGAATAGCCGTCCATGGCGCGTCCTCCGCCGGGCACCCGGCGCGCGCCGCCCCCCGGATGCACCGGAGGGCCGCGATCGGAGGGGGCCGATCGTGGAGTCATGACCCGGCGGATGCCCTTCGTGACGGGCATCACGTTCGGATCCCGTCGGGCCATCGGCTCGCGGGAGCCCCGTCTGAAGCGCCGTTTCCCGGCCTGCGGGCTTCCCCGGGTACGACGGCTCGGGGATCCCTCGACGGCCGACTCCGCCGAGAGGCCTACGCCACCTTTTCGAGGACGTGGACAGCGCAGGCGCTCCCGAGACCGATCACGTGGGTGAGACCGAAGCGTGCGTTCGGCACCTGCCGCTTCCCCGCCTCTCCGCGCAGATGGGTCGAGACTTCGTAGATGTTGGCGATGCCGGTCGCGCCGAGGGGGTGTCCCTTCGACAGGAGACCCCCGGATGCGTTCACGGGGATCCGCCCTCCGAGCGCGGTCCATCCCTCGTCGATCGCCCTTCCCGCCTCGCCCTCCTTGCACAGCCCGAGGTTCTCGTAGTGCAGGATCTCGGCCGTCGCGAAGCAGTCGTGGAGCTCGACCAGGCTGAGGTCGCTGGCCGAGATGCCGGCCATCTCGTAGGCCTTCTTCGCCGCCTTGCGCGTACAGGTGTTGACGTCGGGCATCACCAGGTCGCGGTCCGTCCACGGGTCGCTCGTCATCACCGACGCCTTCACCCGGACCGCGCGCTTCATCCCGAGCTCGCGCGCCTTCTTCTCCGAGCAGAGCACCGCAGCGGCGGACCCATCGACGTTGACCGAGCACATGAGCTTCGTGTTCGGATACGAGATCATCTCGGCGTTCATCACCATCTCGAGGGGCGTCTCGATCTGGTACATCGCCTTCGGGTTGAGAGTCGAGTGGTGATGGTTCTTGACGCTCACCTTCGCGAACTGCTCGAAGGTCGTTCCGTACTTTCGGGCGTGCTCCATCCCCGCTTCGGCAAAGACCGTCGGCATGGTCCCCGAGCCGAGGAGGCCCTCGGTGGGGATGCCCTTCTTTCCTGCGCCCCCTCCGCCGAGAAGCCCCTTGCCCATCTGCTCCGTTCCGACCGCGAGCACCAGGTCGTAGGCGCCCGCCTTGATCGCCATCCAGGCTTCGCGGAACGCCGTCGCGCCGGTGGCGCAGGCGTTGGCGCAGTTGACGACGGGAATCCCCGTCTGGCCGATCTCCTGGAGGATCCGCTGTCCCACCATGGCGCTCGGCCTGGTAGAGATTCCCGCTGTAGAGCGCCTCCATGTCCTGGATCTTCAGCCCCGCGTCGTCGAGCGCCATCAGCGCCGCCTGGGCGCCGAGCTGGGGAACGGTGCGCTCCGGGAACCGGCCGAACTTGATCATGTCTACGCCGAGGATGTAGACGTCGCTCATCGCGGTGCGCTCCCTGTTCCTGCCGACCGGGGCTGGAAGTAGTAGGTGAGGTACTCGTTGCCCTCCGCGTCCTTGCGCGGAGCGATCTTGAAGACGGTCTCGACGGGCATTCCCATTCGGATCTTCGCCGGGTCGGGATCGATGCCGATCAGGTTGCCCTTGACCGTGCCTCCGCCTTCGAGATCGACGATGCACGAGACGTAGGGCACCTCGACGCCGGGGAACGACCGGTGGACGATCGAGTACACGTACAACTCGCCGCGGGCCGCGAGGGGCTTCGGCTCGAAGGAGCCCCGGGCGCCGCACTTGGCGCAGGTGGCGCGCTCGCCGAGGAAGATCGCGCTGCAGGCGGTACAGCGCTGCCCTTCGAGGTAGGGGCTGCCCTGCGGCGGGATCTTGAGGAACGGGACGATCGGGAGGGGGCCCTTGGCCGCCTCTTGGTCTGCCATCGTGGGGCGTCCTTCGCGCAAAGGGTGGGATCTGGCGTTGACTCACGGATCAACGCGGCGGAGGATGCCAGCGGCCTCCTCGCCGTGTCAACCGACGGTGTGCCGCCGGCGGCGCTCGCCTTGCCGCGGAGCGCTTCGCGGGTTAAACAAACGTTCGTTCGTCCCTCCCCTGCCTCGAGGTCGCCATGATCGCGTCCGCCGAAGCCGCCGCCGACCCGGGCTCGACGCCGGCCCGGATCCTCGACGCGGCGGAGGCCCTGTTCGCCGAGCGGGGCTTCGCCGGAACCGCCGTCCGCGACATCGCCGCGCGCTGCGAGCTCAATCCCGCGAGCCTCTACAACCACTTCGAGAGCAAGCAGGCGCTCTACGAGGCGGTGCTCGCACGCGGCCTCGTCCCGCTCATCGAAGTGCTGCGCCGGTCCGCCGAAGGGGGGCCGGGCCCGCTCCCCGCCGACCGCATGATCGAAGACGTCATGGCGCACCTGGCGCGGACTCCGCACGTGCCCCGGCTGATCCAGCAGGAGGCCGTGAGCGGCGGCACGCATCTGGCCCGGGTCGCCCAGCGCTGGATCCGGCCGCTCCTGGTCCAGGGCGTCGCCGCCGCCCAGCGCGAGACCCGTCAGGGGTGGGCGGACGACGAGATCCCGCTCCTCATCATGGCCTGGATGAACCTCGTCTTCGGGCCCTTCGCCCTGGCGCCGCTGCTGGCCGAGGTCTTCCACGTCGATCCCCTCGCCCCCGACGCCCTCGCACGACAGATTCGTTTCCTCAAGAAGCTGGCCCGGCGACTGGAGGCGCCCGACTCGGCACAGCCCCCTCCTCGCTCGCGGGCCCCTGCGCGGAGATCCCGATGAACCCCGCCATCGTCGACCTCTCGAGCCCGGACAGCTTCGCCGACGGAGCGCCGCACGCGCTCTTTCGCCGGCTACGCCGCGAAGCTCCCATCTCGTTCCATCCGGAGCCGGAAGGGCCCGGCTTCTGGGTCGTGACCCGGCACGCCGACGTGTCCTTCGTCTCCAAGAACCCGCAGCTCTTCTCGTCCGCGCGGGGCGGGACGAACATCCCCGACCTCGACCCGGAGTCGCTGGCGCAGGTGCGGGCCCTCCTGCTCAACATGGACCCTCCCGAGCACCGCCGCTTCCGGAGCCTGGTCAACAAGGCCTTCACCCCGCGCATGGTGCAGTCGCTGCTTCCGCGCGTAGAGCGGATGGCCCGCCGCATCGTCAACGGGGTGTGTGAGAAGGGAGCGTGCGACTTCGTCGCCGACGTGGCCTCCCACCTCCCGATGGAGGTGATCTGCGAGATGATGGGCGTTCCCGACGAGGACCGGCCCGGCATCTACGATCTCACCAACCGCCTGATCGGCTTCGACGACCCGGAGTTCCAGACCTCCCCCGACGACGGAAAGCTCGCCGCGATCGAGATGTTCGTCTATGCGGGGAAGATGGCCGAGCGGGCCCGGCGAAGCCCCGGAGACGATCTCACGTCGACGCTGCTCGCCGCCGAGGTCGACGGCCACAGGCTCTCGGAGCTCGAGTTCAACTCGTTCTTCATGCTGCTGTGCGTAGCGGGAAACGAGACGACCCGGACCGTGACCAGCCACGGCATGCACGTCACTGATCGGGCACAGGGACCAGATGGAGCGCCTCCAGGCGGATCCCTCGCTGCTCGGCACGGCGGTGGAGGAAATTCTCCGCTACGAGCCGGCGGTCCACTACTTCCGGCGTACGGCCACGAGGGACGTCGAGCTCGGAGGACAGCCCATCCGCGAAGGCGACAAGCTGACCCTCTGGTACCCCTCGGCGAACCGGGACGAGGAGGTCTTCGCACGGCCCGATGCCTTCGACGTGGCGCGTAGCCCCAATGACCACCTTGCGTTCGGCGTCGGCGAGCACTTCTGCCTGGGGTCGCACCTGGCACGCATGGAGCTGCGGGTGATCTTCCGCGAGATCCTCACGCGCCTTCCGGACATCGACCTTGCGGGCTCCGTGCGCCGTCTGCGATCGAACTTCGTGAACGGTGTGAAGTCGATGCCGGTGCGCTTCACACCGACGGAGCAGGTCCCGCTCACCGCCTCGTAGCCCTGGCGCAGCCACCTGTGCATCACCGTCGCAGCCGGCGTGACTCGGAGTCACACGCACGGCGCCCGGGAAACGTGAGCCCGTCCGAGGGACTGGCACGGCTCTTGCTCAACCTCCTATGGGAGAGACCGACGGGAGGCGCCGCCGATCCGCGGTCACCCGGGAGGGAGCGAGCCATGGCCGAGAAGCACGAGAGCGTCACGGTAGAGATCCCCGGCGGGAAGAAGGGCGACGTCCAAGTCGATATCGAGGACGGTGCCCTCACGCTGTCGATTCCGAAGACCGAGGCGGTGAAGCCCCGGTCGGTGGCGATCAAGTGACGCCCGGGGTCGCGCAGCGAGCGGCGAGCCCGGTCCGCGTACACCATCTCATGACGAAGACCGTCCTGAGCTGCCGCCCCGACGAGAGCCTCGCCATGGCTGCGCGGCTTCTCTGGACCGGAGACTGCGGAGCCCTTCCGGTGGTCACCGGCGAGGGACGGCGGGTGGTGGGCATGCTGACCGATCGCGACATCTGCATGGCCGCCTGGATCCAGGGGCGTGCGCTGTCGGAGATCCCCGTCGAGGTCGCCATGGCGCCGGAGGTGGTCACGTGCCTGCCCGAAGAGGACGTCGCCAACGTCCTTTCCCGGCTCCGCGAGCGGCACGTCCGGCGGCTCCCCGTCGTGGACGACGCCAACCAGCTGCTGGGGATCGTGTCGCTGGTCGACATCGCACGGGCTGCCGAGAACCTCGGCCTCTTGCTCACGCGGGGCGAGGTGGCGTCGACGCTCGTCGCCATCTCGGCGCCGCCACCCGATTGGAGTCCGTGCTGACGCGCTCGGGCCGCGGGAACGGCCACCCGGTCTGATACGATCGGGCGCGACTGCGGATCCCCGCGGCCGGAGCGCCCGTGTCGAGCCCGCACCTCGTCATCGTTCCCCATACGCACTGGGACCGAGAGTGGTACCGCACCCACGAGGCCTTCCGGGTGCGGCTCGTCTCCCTCGTGGATCTCGTCCTCGACATTCTCGAGCAGGATCCGTCGTTCCGACATTTCACCCTCGACGGGCAGACCATCGTCCTCGACGACTACCTGGCGGTTCGCCCGGGCGCGCGGCCGCGAATCGAGAAGCTCGTCGCCGAGGGACGGCTCGTGGTGGGGCCCTGGCACGTCCTCCCTGACGAGTGGCTGGTCTCCGGCGAGGCTCTGATCCGCAACCTGCGCTTCGGCCTCGAGCGTGCAGGAGCCGTCGGCGGCGCCATGCGCGTCGGATACGTCCCGGATCAGTTCGGTCACGTGGGGCAGCTTCCCCAGATCTTCTCCCGTTTCGGATTCTCGGGCGCTGCCCTCTGGCGCGGTGTCGGGGCCGACGTGACGCAGAGCGGCTTCTGGTGGGAGGCGCCCGACGGGACCCGGCTCTTCACGCTCTACCTGGCGACGGGGTACGGCAACGCTGCGTCGCTGCCCGTCGATCCCGAGAGCCTCTCGAAACGTCTCGAGCGGGCGAAGCGCGACCTGTCGCCGTTCGTCCGGGGATCGACCTTCTGCCTCATGAACGGAAGCGATCATCTTCCGCCGCAGCCGGGGTTGCCCGCTGCGATCGGAGAGGCGGTCCTCCGGCTCGCCGAGCCGGTCACCTGGGAGATCGGGACGCTTCCCCTCGCCCTCGACCGTGTACGCGCGGAGCAAGCTGCCGCTGCGCCCGTCCACCGCGGCGAGCTGCGCTCGGGGCTGCGGGCTCCGCTGCTTCCCGGCTGCGCCTCGTCGCGCCTCGCGCAGAAGCAGCGCGAGTTCGAGAACGACTACCGGCTGACCCGCGTCGTCGAGCCCCTGGCCGCATGGGCGGGGCGTCTCGGTACGACGGTCGACCGGGAACTCCTCGACTTCACGTGGAGCGTCGCCCTCGAGAACCATCCCCACGACTCGATCTGCGGGTGCTCCGTCGACGACGTCCACGCCCAGATGGAGACGCGCTTCGACCGGGTTGCGGATCTCGCACGGGCGCAGCTCGACCGCGTGGTGCGGACGCTGGCGGCATGGATCGAGCCTCCGCGGGCGGGAGCCGGCGCGGGGGATGCGTTCGGCGTCTGGAATCCGACTTCCGGTGGAACGGTCCGGGTGGAGGCCGATCTCGAGCTGGACCTCCCCGGCCTGGATCCCGCGCGGACGCGGTCGGGCCAGCGGATCGCCGCTCACGTCCGTGGGAGCGGCGGGCGCAGGATCGCCGCCGACGTCTGCGTACGGACGCCGGGTCTCGTCTGGCGCACGCCCTTCCCTCTCGCGCTCGCCCGGCATCTCCTCCCCGACCTTCCTCGCGAGCTGATGGGCTACCACGCGAACGCCGTGTCCTGGGCGCGAGACGATCGAAGCCTTCGGGTGGAGGTCGTCGTCGGCAGCGAGCCGCGGGGTGACTTCGACCTTTCGCGGGTGAAGCGCGAGCTGGGAGCTGTGCTCGGGGATCCGGCGCTGCAGGACCTCGCCATCGAGGCGCGGCTCCCTGCGACCCTTGGCGTCGCGTTCACGGACGCGCTGCCGGGCCACGGGATCCGCAGCTACCGCATCGCAGGGGGCCGGTCCCGGAACGATGGGGCCGTCTCGAGCGGGCGCGTCGGCTCCGGCGCCTTCGTCCAGAACGAGACCTGGCGAATCGAGGCGGCGGCGGACGGAGCGGTGACGCTTCGTCACCTCCCGAGCGGGACGCAGGTCCTGGATGCCGTGCGCGTCGTCTCGGAGGGCGACCGTGGCGACACGTACAACTTCGACCCTGTTCCGGGCGGTCCGAAGGTCGAGCGGGCCCGCAGCGTACGCGTACGCCTCGAGACCCCCGCGACGCTCGCCGTGTCGCTGCGGCTCCGCGTTCCGCGCTCGCTCTCGGACGACCGGACGAAGCGGAGCCCGAAGGAGGTGGATCTTCCGGTGACGCTCCGACTCCGGCTCCACCCCGGAGTCGATCGGGTCGACGTCATCGCGCAGGGCGAGAACGGAGCCCAGGATCATCGTCTCCGGATCCACCTGCGCGCGCCGTTCTCGGCGAGGCGCTTCGAGGTGGAGTCCGCCTTCGAGACGGCCGAGAGGCCGATCGCCCCGGCGGCAGACGGATTCGGCAGCGACCAGCCCGCGGAGTTTCCGGTCGGCGCGGTGCCCCAGCGGAGCTTCGCCACGATCGCGGACGGGACGCGTGCGCTCACCGTCGCCGCGCGCGGGAGCAGCGAGGTCGAGGCCGTCCCGGAGGCGGACGGGTCGACGTCGCTCGCGGTCACGCTGCTGCGCGCCACTGGACATCTCTCGCTCGGAGATCTCCTGCTCCGTCCCGGACCGGCAGGCCCGCTCTTCCCGACGCCCGGCGCGCAGGCGCAGGGCCCCTTCCACGCCGCGCTGTCGTTCCGCCTGCATGGCGACGGGGATGCCGACCGCGTGGCACAGGCGCACGGGTTCGCCTACCCACCGGCGGCCTTTGCAACGGGCTTCGTTGCGGCGGCCGCCGGAATCGCCGACGGCGACCGTCTCGTCGAGATCGACGACCCTGCGATCGTCGTCTCGGCCATCGAGCCCGGCCCGTGCGGCGCCCTCCGCGTTCGGCTCTACGAAGCCACCGGCCGCCCGCGCCGTCTTCGGGGCCGGATCCCCGGTGCCTCCGCGATCCGCGCCCTCGACCTGACGGGCCGGCCCGACGCCGACCTTTCCCTCGTCGTCATGGGTGACCGTTTCGAGGCCGACCTGCGCGGTGCGCAGATCGTCGATCTCGAGGCGTGCTTCGACGCGCCCGCCGGCGAACGCAGCGCGTAGCGCCCGTACGGATGGCGGCCGGCGAGCCGGCTCGGCCTCGGTCAGCCGAGCCGCGGCTGGAGCCGCCAGCGGATCAGCAGCAGCAGCACGCCGAAGATCAGCCACAAGGCGAGCATCGGGCCCATCACGTCGGAGAGATCGCCGCCGCGGGAGATCAGACGGCGAAGCCCGATCTGGTACCAGCGCAGGGGCATGAGGCCGCCCAGTTGTCGGATGCCGTCCGGCATCAGCTGATAGGGGAACATCACGCCCGAGAGGACGAACGACGGAAGGATGAAGAACGTCGTGAGGAACACGGCCTGGGCAGAGCTCCGCGCCAGGGCGGAGACCAGGACGCCGATCGCTAGCGACGCCAGGACGAACGGCAGCGTCAGGACCAGGAGCGCGATCCAGCTCCCCTGCGGCCAGAGTCCGAAGACGAGCCCTGCGCCGGCGATGGCGATGCCCAGCACGAGATAGCTCATGCCGACGTAGGGGAGGAGCTTCCCGAGAACGATCTCGATGGCGCCGGTCGGCAGCGAGAGCGTCTGCTCGAAGGTTCCCGATTCGCGCTCGGCAACGAGTCCGAGGCTCGTGACCGAGAGGCAGAGGTTCGTGAGCAGCATCCCGCCGAGCGTCGCGAGGAAGAAGTCCCGGTCGTCGAGGGTGACGTTGAACCAGAAGCGGGGCCGCAGATCGATGACACCGCCGGCGCGGGCCGCCGGCGCCGTGTCGCCGCGGGCGGGCTCCGCCGCGCGAAGCGAGAGGCCTCCGGCAACCCGCTGGACGATGCCGGCCACGCGAGCCGCGGAGATCGGATCGGTCCCGTCGAGGAGGAGCTGCACCGCGGGCGCGCCGCGCTCGACGTCCCGTCGCAGATCCGGCGGAATCACCAGCAGCACCATCGCGTTGCCACGTCGCAGCCAGTCGCGTCCCTGCTCGTAGCTCGCTGCGTGCTGCGGCGGCCGAAACCGTCCGGTGGCCTCGACGTCGCCAACCAGGCGGCGGGACAGCGACGTCTGGCTGCGGTCGAGAACGGCCCAGGGAACGTCGTAGGGGTCGTTGGAGAGCGCGAAGCCGAAGAGCAGCAGCATCATGATCGGCTGCACGGTGACGGTGGTCAGGAAGGCCTTGTCGTGCCGCATCACCGTGAACTCCCGGTAGGCCATCGCCAGGACGTTCGAGACGAAGCGCCCGGCGGCGTTCCGAAGTGTGCTCGTCGATCTACCCGTCATGCGCGCTTGTCCAGCGACCGGAGTGCAATCGCGACCAGGAGTCCCCCGAAGACCACGAGTGCGCCGATCTCCGGCAGCAGCTCGACGAAGCCGGCATCGCGCAGGTAGAGCGCACGGCTCACCCGGATGTAGTGGGTCGCCGGAAAGATCTCGGCCACCCACTGGACGGGCGCCGGCATGTTGCGGATCGGAAATGCGAAGCCGGAGAGCTGGACCAGCGGGATGCTGGTGAGAACCGTCTTCTGGACCGCTTCGGCTGCGGTCGCCGAGGTCGCCGAGAGGATGAGCCCCAGCGCCAGCGAGGTGAGGACGTAGAACGCCGAGATCCCGATGAAGAGTACGATGCTGCCTTCGGGCCATACCCCGAGGACGAGCCCTGCGACGACCAGCATGATCACGACGTCCACGGCGAAGACCGCACCCAGCGGCAGGAGCTTCCCGAGCAGGATCTCGAGGTTCGTTGCCGGGGTCAGCTGAAGCTGCTCGAACGTGCCGCCGATGCGCTCGTTCACGATGGAGACCGCCGTGATGAGGACGGTGAGGAAGCTGAGAACGAACCCGAAGGTTCCGGCGACCATGAACGGCGTTCCCGAGAGCTTTGGATTGAAGAGCGCGTGGGTCACGACCGTGAGACGCGGCTCCTCCCGCGGCTGGGGAGCCGCGCCTTGCGCCCGGCGGGAGATCGATGCACCGGCGGCGGTCACGATTCCCGTCAGGAACGCATCGGCGTTCCCGGCGAGCACCACCTCGGCGCCGTCGTAGATCACCTGCACCTCAGGGCGGCTCCCGCCGGCGGGAACCTGCTGGACGCTGCGCTCGAAATCGGGAGGGATCACGATGCCGCCGCTCACCTCTCCGCCTACGAGGGCGGCCGAAAGAGCGCCGCGGGTGGCATAGGGGCGGACACGGAACGATCCGCCGGCTTCGAGTTCGGCGACGAGTCGCCGGCTCGACGCCGACCCGTCGGCATCGTGAACGCCCAGCGGCAGGTGGGAGACCTCGGCGGAGATCACGAAGCTGAACGCGAGCAGAGCGGCGAGCGGAACGGCCACGAGGATCGTGAGGGTGAAGGGATCGCGCAGGGTGGCGCGTACCTCCCGGATGAGGAGGGTCCGGAGCCGGCGACCACTCATGCGGCTTCGCCTCGCTCGGCCTGCCCTTCCCGGATCAACCGGCGGAAGACGTCGTTCATCGAGGCCGGCTCGACACGAAGGATTCCCGTTGCGCTCCGGCCGAGCGCGCGCTCGGCCCGCGCGAGGACGTCGGCATCGAACCGCGAGCTCCGTGCGACGAGGCCGTCGGCCGCGGCCTCCGCGACGATCCCCTCACTCCCGAGCGCGGCGACCACCCTCATCTGCTCTTCGGATGCGACATCGAAGACCAGCCGGTAGCCGTCCGAGTATCGCGTGCGGAGCGTCTCCGGGGTCGCGTCGGCGACGACGCGACCCGCGTCGATGAAGGAGACCCAGTCGCAGTAGTCGACCTCTTCGAGGAAATGGGTGGTCACGAACACCGTCACTCCCGACGCCGCCTCCTCGCGGATCAGGTCCCAGAACAGGAGGCGCGAGAAGACGTCGACGCCGGCGGTGGGTTCGTCGAGGAACAGGAGCCTCGGCTCGTGGAGAATGCTGAGCGCGAGGCCGGCTCGCTGTCGCAGGCCCGCCGGCAGGTTCTCGGGCCGCTCCTCCTCGGCGGCGCCGAGATCGAAACGCTCGCGAAGGGTTCCCCAGCGTGTCTCGAGGGAGGCGCCGCCGAGTCCGTAGAGACCCGCATAGAACTCGATGTTCTCGCGAAGGGTCAGCCCCTGGTAGAGGCTCACCTTCTGCCCCATGTACCCGACGCGGTCGCGGACGCGGCGCGGATCGCGGGTCACGTCGACGCCATCGACGACGATCTCTCCCTTGGTGGGGGTGAGAAGCCCGATCAGCATCCGCATGGTGGTGCTCTTGCCGGACCCGTTGGCCCCGAGGAAGGCGAAGATCGTCCGCGGCTCGACGGAGAGGGAGATGTCGTCGACGGCGACGAAGTTGCCGAAGCGCTTGGTGAGCCCGCGGGCGCGGATGATCGGGCCGGTCATTGCCGGGCTCCGTTCGTCTCCGCAAGGGCCAGCAGCGTTGCCTCCATGTCGAGGGGGATCTGCTCCGCGAGACGAGCGCCTGCGAGCGACGCGAGATCGCCCAGAACCCGCTCCGGCCCCGGAGTTCCGTCGCGCGACACCTCCACCCGGGCAAATCGCCCACCCGGGCGCGCCGCCGTGACGTAGGGCAGACCGCTCGCAGCGCGGGCGAGTGCCTGCGGATCGTCTCCCCATGCGCGGTACAGCTCGCGCCGGACCCGCGCGCGCAGCGCGGCGGGCGTGCCCTCGGCGACGACGCGTCCGTCGTCGAGGTAGACCAGCCGCTCGGCCGCCTCGGCCTCCTCGAGGTAGCTGGTGCTCATGAGGATCAGCGCCTGGCGGCGCCGGAGACCGAGGAGCGCGAGGATCTCGTCGCGGGCGACGACGTCGACGCCTGCCGTCGGCTCGTCGAGGAGGAGCAAATCGGGCTCCGGCAGGAGCGCATTGGCGACGGCGAGCTTCTGCTTCATCCCGCCGGAGAGGGCGCCGGCGGGTCGCTCCGCAAAGGGTGCGAGCGCCGTTCGTTCGAGAAGCTCGGCGCTCCGCTGGTCGAACGCCTGCTGCGGAATCCGGTGTAGCCGCGCCGTGAAGGCGAGGTTCTCCCGTACCGAGAGCTCGCGCTGCAGGCTGAAGATCTGTGGCACGTATCCGATGCGCGCCTTCAGCGGCCGTACATCGCCCCGCAGGTCTACGCCGAGCACGCTCGCTTCGTCCGCATCGACGTCGAGCAGGCCCGCCAGCGCCCGCAGCAGCGTCGTCTTGCCCGCTCCGTCGGGGCCCACCACGCCCACCAGCTGCGCGCCGGAAAGGTCGAGATCGATGCCGTCGAGGGCGATCCGCCGGCCGAACCGCTTGTGAAGCCCGCGCAGCCGCAGGGCCGGCTCGCTCACGACGCTCCGGCCGGAGCCGGACCCGATGGGGAGGTGTCCGGCAGCAGGTAGACGTTGCCCTCGGTTCCGGGCTGGAAGCCCTCGACGTCCTCGAGGATCCGCACCTTCGCCCGGTAGACCTGCCCGACCCGGTCGCTGCGCGTCTCGATCTTCTCCGGAGTAAAGTTCGCCTGGTCGGCGACGTAGCTCACCTCGCCCCGCGTACGGCGCCCGGGCGTGCTGTCGAGCTCGATCTCGACGGGCCGACCGACGCGGATCAGCCCCAGGTCGGAGACGGGAACGTAGATCTGGACGTACTTGTCGCGCGGATCGAGCACGGCGAGGATCGGCGTGCCCGGCTGCGCCAGCTCGCCGGGCCAGAGCAGCTGGGTTTGCACGACGGTGGCGACGTCCGGCGCGCGGATCTCGAACTTCGCGCGCAGCACCTCGAGCTCGGCGAGCTGCGATTGCGCCAAGGCGTGCTGCTCGCGAAGGACGGCGAGCTGTCGCTTGGCGACCTCGATCTGGCGCTCCTCGGCCCGGGCCCGGCCGAGCAGCTCGCGGGCGCGGTCGGCTGCGCTCGCGGTCTGATCCCGCCCGGCTCGCGCTTCGTCGAGCCGCTGGGCCGTCGCGACGCCCTGCTCCATGAGCGAGGCTTGGCGGTCGAAGGTGCGCCGCGCCAGCTCGGCGTTGGCGACAGCTTGCCGCACCTCCGCCGTCCGGGCCGCGAGGTCCTGCTGCCAGGTGCTCTCGATGAGCGCGACCGCCTGCTCCTGCTGTGCGATCTGCGCCTCGAGGACGGCGAGCTCCTGCCGCTTCGAAGCGACCTTTGCCGCGACGTCGGCCTCGTCGAGCCGGGCGACGGCGGCGCCCGCCGGCACGGCGTCGCCCTCGCGAAAGCGCACCTCGGCGAGGCGACCGCTCACCTCGCTGCGAAGCACGCGCTCCTCGCCCTCGACGAAGCCCGTGTAGTGGACCGCTCCATCCTGCCCCAGGCGCCAGTAGGCGAAGCCTCCGGACCCGACAACGGCGAGGGCGACTGCGATCACGAGCTTGCGATTCATGCGCGGCCTCCTGCCGAAGATCGAGCGTCGCGGGCGGGGAGGGCAGACGCCTCGGCCACCGCCGCGATTCCGGCGAGCGAGAAGCGGGTGATGTGCTCTGCGGTCGCCCGTACGAAGTCCTTGGGGTAGCGCGGGCGGCCCATCATGAGGAGCAGCGCCGGCATGTGGCTGAAGTAGAAGAAGACCTGGCCGACCGTGCTGCGAACGCAGCGATCGGCGTCGCCGGCGCAGAGTTCCGGCTCGATCCGCTTCACGAGCTGGGTCATCTCTGCGACGAGCGGCGCGACGAAGCGGCGGACGATCACCGGCAGCGCTTCGCTCGGATCGGACAGCTCGCGCAGGATGATCCTGGCGTGCGGGAGCTCGGGATCGAGGAGCAGCTCGAGCACCGTCCGTACGCGCGCTGCGAAGCTGTCTTTCGGAGAGCGTCCCGTAGGTCCGCGCGAGAGGCGCCGATCGACCTCTTCGAACTGCCGGCGCACCACTTCGAGGTAGAGGTCGCGCTTCGACCCGAAGTGATAATGGGCCGACGCGAGGTTCGCCTGCGCCTGCTGGGCGATCTCGCGCATGGTGGCGGGGCGGTAGCCACGGCGGGCAAAGACGGCGGTTGCCGCGGCCAGCAGGCGCTCGCGGATGTCGCCCGGGGGCGCGTCGGCGCGGGGTGCGGTGCGCGGCATGATGGTCGTCTGTTTAGAACAAATGTTTAGGTCGCGCAACCGACGGCTTCAGCGCGCCGTCGGGACGGCCGATGCGAGAACGCCCCTCCGACGTGGGAGTCCCATGCGCGTCGCCTCGAGCCTTCTCGTCTCGGCCCTCCTCCTCACAGCCGCGGCAGGTGTCTCCCGGGCCGGCGACGCCGACCCCTTCGAGCAGCCCGTCAAGGGCCGTGCGCATGCGCTTCCCGACGGCGCTGGGACCGCATCGCCCGATGATCTCTCGACCGGGTCGGCCGACCCCGACTCGCGGGTACGCGATGCCGGAAACCCGGACGCACGCGTGACGGACTCCGGTGAAGCCGTCCCGGCGCACTCCGCAGACTCGGATTCGCAGACCGCGCGCTCCGCCGACGTCTCGGATCTCCCGAGCGCTTCGTCGATCGACGACATTCCGGCGTCGATCTCGCCTGCGCCGTCCGCGCCGGCGGCCTGCACCCGGCCGGCGGGCGATGCAGGCTGGTCCGCGTGCCTCGCGGCCGTCCAGGCGCAGCTCGACGCTGCGCAGGAGCGCCTCGCCGACGCCGAAGGCGCCTATTCGCGGTCGATCACCCGCGATGTTCCGCGCGGAGAGGCGCGCCTCGAGATCATCCAATCGCGGGACGCCGCGCGCAGCGACGTGGCCGCGCTCTCGGCGATGCTCGCGGAGCAGGCCGAGCGGGCCCGCGCCGCCGGAGCCTCGTCGCGGGTGACCGACCCCTATGCGTCGCAGACGGACGGCGGGTAGCCCCGTCTACGCGAGGCTCCGATCGGTGAGCCAGCGGACCAGGCGCGAAAGGGTCCGGCAGATCGCGATGGCGATTCCCGGGAGCTCCTCCATCAGCGCCAGCAGGTCCTTGCCCTCGATGCGGAGCACGCGGGTCGGCTCGATCGCCGTGACCGTGGCAGACCGCGGTTCGCCGTCGAAGATCGCCATCTCGCCGAAGATCTCGCCGCTCGCAAGGTCGGTCAGGACGACTCCGTTCTTGCTGACCTGGACCCGGCCTTCGGTGATGGCGTACATGCTGTTCTCGAACTCGTTCTCACGGACGATCGCAGCCCCCGCCGCGTACTGCTCCTGACGGACGAGCCTCCCCACGTCGGCCAGCTCGCGCACCGTGAGCTGCTCGAAGATCCGGAAGCGCCGGAGCTGGAGCAGGACTTCGACTTCGCTCAGCATGGTGTCGTCGCCCCCTTCGGTCGCGTTGCGTGCCTCCGGCGCCCCGTCGGGCCGTGCCACCAGGAGCATCCGCGTCAGCGAGTCGTGATCGTCGATCATGGCGTCGAGGGTCGCTTCGGTCGAGAGCGGCTGGCGGCCGAGCAGCGCCGATGCGGCCACGATCCGCGGAGCGAGGCGGGGGTCGTCGACGAACGGGATGAGCTGCTGGCGCTCCTCGGGCGTCAGCAGGCCCTCGAGGGCGTCGACCCGAAGCGCCCGCGCGCGGGGGGTCTGGGGCCGACGGAGGGCATCGCCGAGATCGACGATCCGGTCGTCGTCGTGGAGCGCGGCCAGCAGCAGGAACGCCGTATGGAGACCGCCCTGGACGCGCTCCTCGAGCCGTTGCAGGAGGAGTGGCGCGGCATGGCCACGGAGGCCTGCGATCTCGAGGAGCCGCTCGGCCACACCCTCCAGCTCCCGGCGTAGCTGCGCGGAGAAGGCCTCGGGGTGAACGTCGAGCTCGCGCAGGAGGGGAACGATCGCGTCGCGGACGCTCCTCCTGCCGAACGAGAACTCGGGAAGCAGCGCATCGAGCGCAGCCGTGCCGAGAGCGCGAAGGCCCTCGGCCGCTGCCGCCGTTTCCTCCGGGTGATGGGCTGCCAGCCGCTGGGCGAGCAGCGACGCCTTCTCCGTACGCTGCGCATGACCGATGAAGCGCAGTACGCTGGCGCGCACCGACGGATCGGGATCGTCGGCGAGGGCGAACATCTCGGCGGCCGCAGGGCTCACGATCCGGCCGCGGCGCGCGGCGACGCTGGCGATCGTCGACGCCGCTGCCGCCCTCGCATGGGGACGGAAGAGCGCCGCCACCAGGAGCCCGAGCCGCGCGTGCCATTCGGGTCGGCCCGGCCCGACCTCCGATGGATCTCCGTGGGGATCCTCGACGAGGAGCGCCAGCAGTTCGAGGCACGCGACGCTGCGCACCTGCGGATCGTCGTGGTCGAGGGCGTCGGCCAGCGATCGCCGGATGGTGTCGGCCCCTCCGGCGGCGAGACCGAGACGGTACAGCGCAGCCGCGGCGGCGACGCGCACCACGGGTTCGGGATCCCGTGCCGCGGCATCCAGCAGCTCCGGTGCCGCCGCGTCGAGTTCGCCCGGAGACTGGATCCGCGCGTAGATCCGCACCAGGGCCGCACGGTGTCGCGCGGCAAGGGGCGGCGGATCCCGGAGGAGCGTGCCGACGGCGGAGATGCATTCTGCATGGTTGCCGGGCTTGGCGGCCTCCTTCTCGATGAGGCCCTCGAGGCCCTCGATGAGGAGCGGCAGCACCGCGGGGCTCGCCCGCAGCAGGGCTTCGGCGACGATCTCCGGCGCTGCGTCGGGCCGGAGTTCGCGAAGTACCTCCATCGTGGCTCTGCAGCGCTCGGGATCCTCGCCGCACAGGAGCCGTCCGAGGGAGCGCAGGGTCGCCGCGTCGACGATCTCCTGGGCATGGATACCGGCCCGTGACACCCGGCGCGGCTCGGTCGCCATGGCGAGCACCAGCGACGGGTAGTCGCGCCAGATCCGCAGCGTCGTCAAGAACCAGACGATGGTGAGCGGCACGCCGACGATCCCCACCCAGGTGACGCTGCCGAGCGCCAGGGCGGCGATCACGAGGAGATTGCCGACGCAGCCGCCCAGTCGCTTGGCCGTGCCTTCGACGAGGGCGGTGACCCTGCCGCGAAGCTCCTCCGGGAACAGGACGGCGAGGAGCCGCTGGGCGGGATCGTGGATCGCTTGATCCTGGACCGTGGCGCCCGAGAGGGCGGCCACGCCTTCAGGCAGCCCCAGCCGGAAGGTGAGCCCGCCAAAGCCGAGGAGGTAGAGGAGCGGTGAGAAGGTTCCGGCCAGCGGCACCCCGAAGCGCCGGAACAGCCTCGGCGCGATCCAGAGCTGTACGATGAGCACTCCGAGCTGCAGCCAACCGCGAACGACCGCGTAGAGCGAGAGCAGCTTCTCCTCTCCGCCGGCTCCCTGGGTCGCGAGATCGGCGACGTAGGAGAACTGGAAGTAGAGCATCGGGCCGACGATCCCGGCGAAGAGCGCCGACAGCAGGAGCGACCGGAACAGCCAGCTCTCCCGCCAGAGCTCGCGGGCCGACACCGGCGGCGGTGGCGCCGGGCCGGGCCCGACCGCCTTGCGGCGGTCCAGCACCAGCCGGGCCGCGGTGAGGCGCCGCAGGGGCAGCGTCGCGACGGCGCCGAGGAGAAGAAGGCCCGCCGCAATGGGAAGCAGCCCCTCGACGTCGAGCCGCCGGCCGAGCGGGCCCGACGCGAAGCTGCCGAGGATCGTCCCGAGGGTGCCGCCCGCCAGTAGGGGCGGCAGCAGCTGCTTGGCCTGGCGGTGGTCTACGAGCGCGCTGATCGCGACCGAGAAGCTGATCAGCGCGATGGAGCTGATCTGCTTGGCCGCCAGCAGCAGGACCGGATACGAGGTGCTCCCGCCGAAGTGGACCAGCCCCCAGAGCAGGACGAGCGCCGCACCGACGCCCGCGAGCGCTCGCGTGAAGAGACGGACCGGGTCGACCTTCGTCGCCACGTAGCCGAGGAGCGAGGTCGTCCCCATCAGCAGGAACGCATTCACCAGGAACGCGTACGGGAGCATCTCGACGCCGATCCGCTTGAGGAAGAGCGTCTCGGAAACGTTCTTGACCGAGACGTCGGCCCAGCTCGCCAGGAACAGCGCCGCGGCTCCCCAGGCCAGGATCCGCCTTTCGCGGGCGTCGAGTCCGGCCTCGGGGAGCAGCTGCATGGCGCGACGGTACACCGGAGGCGCCTCGGACCCGAGGGGGGAGGCGGCTCAAGCCCTCTGAAACGCCTACCGATTTGAGGGTAGGCCGACGCGGAGAGGGCACCGCTCGGCATCCGGCGATCCCCGGATGCCCGGGGAGGACATGGCGAAGCGGTTCCAGAGCAGGTTCGAGGCAGCGCCGCTGCCCTCTTCTCCCGACGCACCCGGCGCGAACGCCGTGCGGCGTTCGGGGCTCGCCCTCACCCTCTCGATCATCGTCGCCGCGACCGGGTTTACAGGTGTTCTCGTCCAGCTCTCCGTAGGCAACCGCAGCCTGGCCGCCCTCGACCTGGTACTCGCCGTCGGGGCCGCCGCCGCGGCCGCGAGCCTGCGATGGAACGGCTCGCCGGTCCTGGCCGGAAACCTCCTGGCGGCGAGCATTTTCGCGAGCTTCGCTCCGCAGATCGTCCTCACGGCCGGCCAGACGCTTCCGCCGTTTCTCGCGCTGGCCGTCATTCCCATGGTCGCCGTCATGTTGGCGGGGAGGACCTCGGGGCTCGTGTGGGCCCTGGTCACCTGTGCCCACCTCGCGGGGGTTGGATTCCTCCTCCGGCAAGGGCTCGTGGCGTGGATCGCGGTCAGCCCGGCCGCCGTCGAGATGACCAAGCTCACCTCGACGGCGATCCTCACCTGGGCCGTTCTTGCCTTCACGCTCATCTACGAGTCGATGAACGATCAGGCCCTGCGTCGCCTCCGCGAAGCGCAGGCGGCCGCCGAGGCCGCGAGCCGCGCCAAGGGGCGCTTCCTCGCGAACATGAGCCACGAGATCCGCACGCCCATCAACGGCGTGATCGGGATGACCGAGCTGCTCCTCGACACGACGCTCGACACCGACCAGCACGAGCTCGCCCGGACGGTGAAGGCGTCTGCGCAGGCGCTCCTCGAGCTACTCAACGACGTGCTGGACCTCTCGAAGGTCGAGTCGGAACAGTTCGAGCTGGAGGCCGCCGACTTCGCCATCGATCCCCTGCTCCTCCTCGTGAAGGACCTCCTGGCGGTTCCGGCCGCGCAGTCTGGCACTTCCCTTGCCATCCAACGTGATCCGGCGGTGCCGGGGTGGCTGCGCGGCGATCCCGTGCGCCTGCGTCAGGTGCTCCTCAACCTGGCAGGAAACGCCGTCAAGTTCACCCGGGAGGGAAGCGTTCGCATCGAGGTGGACGCGTCGCCGCGCAGCGACGGCCGTCTCGACGTGACCTTCCGGGTGACCGACACCGGGATCGGGATCGCCGGCGACCGCATCGAGCACCTGTTCGAGGAGTTCACCCAGGCCGACGAGTCGACGACCCGCCGCTTCGGAGGCACGGGCCTCGGGCTCGCCATCGTGCGGCACCTGGTGACGCTGATGGGGGGCACCCTGGACGTCAAGAGCCGGGAGGGAGAGGGGTCGACCTTCTCGTTCACCGTGCCGCTCGAGCCCCGCCCTGCTCCGCCGCTGGTCGCGGTCGCCGCAGCGGGCGAGCGGTGCCGCCTCGAGGACGCGCTCTCGGGCCGCGTCCTGGTGGTGGAGGACCACCTCGTGAACCGCACCATCGTCGTGCGGCTTCTGGAGAAGCTCGGCTGCACCGTCGAAACGGCGGAGAACGGCCGCGAGGCGCTGGCCGCCGTCGCGAAGCAGGACTACGACCTCGTTCTCATGGATTGCCAGATGCCGGAGATGGACGGGTTCGAGGCGACGCGGGAGATCCGCAATCGGGAGGGCGAACGCCAGCACCTCCCCATCGTTGCTCTCACGGCAAGCGCCCTCGCGGGCGACCGCGAGCAGTGCCTCGCCGCAGGAATGGACGACTACCTCAGCAAGCCCATCCGCCGGGACGAACTCGAGGGTCTGGTCCGCCGGGTGCTCCGGGGCTGACCCTCCCGATGCCGGGAGCGTCTACGCGTCGAACGCCGCTTCTACCTTCGCCAATACCTGCGCCTCGGCATCGGAGATCTTGCTGCCGAGGCCGAGAAAGCCGCCGGTTGCGCGGGCCACGTCCTTCGCTCCGCCGACCACGCGATCTCGCAGGCGTACGCGCTCCTCCGCCGTCAGACCCTTGCACAGGGCGGCTACGTACTGGCTCCACAGCTCCATCAGCGCAGGGGACGGCGGCTCGGAGAGCCAGCGTGATAGGAGCATGTAGGGCTTCCCGTCCAGCGCAAGACCGTGGTCGCGGGCCGCGGCGAGGACGGCATCGCGCTCGCGCTCGCCGACGTCTCCTTCCGCCCAGGCCACCATCACGCACGGAACGATGGCAAGGGCGGCGGTCGCGTCGACGTCGAGGCCGTGGTCGATCAGCCGGTCGAGAAGGGCCTCGGGCGCATGGGGGAATGCCTGCCGGAGCTCGCCTCTCATCTGCTCGCGGTCGCGATCGGCCTTCAACTTCGCCTTCAGCTTCTCGTTCTGCTTGCGGAAGAAGTCCTCCTCGAGGGCCTTCCTGCGGTCGGCCAGCACCCGGTCATCCTGCTCCATCGGTTCTTTCCCCCCTTCGCTCGCGCGCGTCTCTGATAGCACCCGCCCCGCCACCAATCCATCGGGCTTCATGCCCCGCCGCCCGCGAGGGGGCTCCGAGGATCCGGTGCGCCGCGCGATCCGCGAGCGTCATCACCGGGATCATGGTGTGGGTCGACGCGGTCGTCGGAAAGACGGACGCATCGATGACGTAGACGTTTCGCAGGCCGTGTACGCGGTGGTCCTGATCGACCACGCCGCTCGTCGAATCGAGGCTCATGCGGCAGGTTCCCTGGACGTGGGCCGAGATGAACCGGGTGACGCCGGTTCGGACCTCGAAGTCGTCGATCCGGTCGAGGTCCGCCTCGCTGCGGAGCTCCGGGAAGGCCTCGCTCGCGAAGGACACGCTCTCGGCGCCCGCCGCGAAGTAGATCTCGGCGGCCTGTCGCATCCCCCGGCGAAGCCGAGCCTTCCAGCCGTGAGACATCGTGTAGTCGATGTTCGCGGCCACGCCGCGCGGGCCTCGTTCGCGCCACGTCATGGTCCCCGACGGCGAATCGGGTACGAGCAGGAGCGCCGACGCCGTCCGGCCGAGGCGTGCCATGGCCTCCTTGTGGGAGCGGCCGAAGCCCGGGAGGCCGGCGCCCACCTGGGCGAGGCCGCCGGAAACGGCTTCGAGCCGGAACCCGCCGAGGCCGTGCTCCGGGGTGTGGTCGTCGCCGGCAGAGCAGAAGGCCGCCTGGGGGATGCCTCGCCAGGCGCGGATCGTGGCGCCCTCGGGGAAGACCGCCGTCACCCCGAGCTGTGGCTGCAGCGACACGTTTCGTCCGAGCTGCGGCAGCCCACGGCCGGCGCCCGAGACGAAGAGCAGCGCCGGGCTGTGGACGGCCCCCGCCGCCAGCACCACCCGCCGCGCCCCGATCCGGAACGGCAGGCGCGCGAGGCGCGATCCCCGCTCGACGACGGAGCCGGTGACCGCGACGGCGTGGTCGCCGTCGATTTCGATGCGCTCCGCACGCAGATCGGTGTAGAGGGCTGCGCCGGCGGCGTCGGCGCGGGGCAGGTACGTCAGGTGCGCGCCACGCTTGGCGTCGTAGGCGCAGCCGATGAGGCAGTAGCCGCTGGCCTTGCAACCCGTCCGGTTGTGGCGGAAGACGCCGCGTTCGAGACCGAGCCGCTCGGCGCCGCGCAGCACCGAGGCGTTGTTGGCGTTCACCTGCTCGGGGCGGATCTCGTCGACCGAGAGCGCCGCGAGCACCCGCTGCTGGGAGTCCGCGAGGGTGTCCTCGTCGAGAGCGGCGAGGCCGAGGAGCCGCTTCCAGTGGGCGTAGACCTCCGGCGGCGTAGGCTCGCAGTCGGCCATGTTGATGACGGTCGATCCGCCGAAGCACGAGCCTTGGAGCACCGTGATGAGTCCGTCGCTGGTCATCTGCATCCCGCGCTCGCGGTAGAGGGCGGGAAACATCTCGTCCTCGCGCTGGGTGAAGTCGGCGGCCTGGTAGCGCCCGCCTTCCTCGACCAGCACCGTGTCGATCCCCGCCTCGGCGAGCAGCGCGGCCACCACCGCACCGCCGGCCCCTGAGCCGACGACGACGGTGTCCGTCTCGACGGCGAGCGGCACGTGGATCTCCTTGCCCTCGACGATCACGCAGCGCTCCCGGCCCCGCCGATCCACGGCCCCTCGTAGCCCGTCGCCGGCCAGCTCGCGTCCTGGCAATAGAAGGTGAAGACGCAAAGCTGCTTGAGGCCGGCGAAGACATCGCGCGCCGGAGCGATGCGGCTCGACACGAGCGCGCGCAGCACCGCCTCCCGGTCTGCGAACGAGAAGGTCGAGAAACGCCCGTAGCGGCCTGCCAGCGGTCCGCCGAGGAGCTCGAGGAGCCAGAGCGCACCCCGGAGGCCTCGCACGACCTCGGGCCCCTGCCCCGCCGCCAGCGCGTCGATCCTTCGGGCGAGCCCTACCTCGCGTGCGCCGATCTCGAAGGCGCCACCGCTCGGAACGAAGGCATCGGCCACAGCATCGAGGATCGGAAGCTCGCTGGGATGGAGCGCCTGCAGCCCGCTCGTCGCCTCCGAAGGGCCTGCTGGTGCACAGGCCGCCGCCGGAAGCACCGCGACGGCTCCGGCGGCCTGCAGGGCGCGGCCGAGGAAGGCCCGGCGGCTCAGCGAGAGCGGATCCATGCTCGATGGGTAGCCCGCACCCCCTGCCCCTGCATCCTGCGGACCGCTACCCGGGCTCCCGGTACGGATGACGGCGCACCTGGGCCCGGAGGCTTCGCGCCGCCTCGGCGATCTCCTCATCGCACAGGGAGAAGGCGATCTCGCCAACCGGTGCGGCATCGCCCGGCGGCCGCCTTCCGCGCAGGTCGATCCCGATCCGCAGGACCCGGGCGATCCCCGAGGCCGGGACGATCCGGAAGCGCAGATCGGGCTCGAGAAAGCGTTGCTCTGCGTCGGTCGCGCGGTGGGCGGCCAGCGCGTCGAGCCAGTCGGCGAGACGCTCCGCCTCCCACGAGACGAGACAGGGGACGATCTGCGCCCACGATCCGTCGTCGGCGCTGAGCGCGATGCGTACCGTGAGCCGGTTGGCATCGATCTCGTTGGCCGCTCCGCGCGGATGCTGCCATCCGAGGAGCGACAGCTCGAAGATGGCGCCGTCGCTGCCGAGGAGCCGCATGGCTCAGTCCCCGCTGGTCCCCGCGACGATCGCACCGGCCTCGCGGCGGTCGAGCAGCCCGCGCGGCGTCGGGCGCGGATCACGAGCCCCGCGGTCCGACGCCGAGCCGCTGCTGCTCGACCATGAGACACAGATCCTGGACCACGGCGATCCCGGCGGCCTCGAGGCGTGCTGCCGACGCGTCGTCCCGGATGCCGAGCTGGAGCCACACCCCGCGCGGACGCGGAGAGAGGGCAAGGATCTCGTCGACGTGCGCCGGAACGTTCGCCGGTGCCCGGAAGACGTTCACGAGATCGACGGGCTCGCGAAGCTCCGAGAGCCGCGCGACGCAGCGCTCACCGAGCACCGCATCGAGCTTCGGGTTCACCGGAAGGATCCTCCAGCCGGCTCGCTGCATCGCGAGCGGCACGCGGAATGCATCGTCGCCGGCACCCGCCTTGATGCCCACCACCGCGATCGTGCGGCAGCAGGCGAGAAGCGCCCGCAGGTCGTCATCGTTCTCGAGCGGCATCCCGGAACGGTAGGCCCCAGGGCCTGCGCACGGCACCCCCACAACGGGACGCCGGAAGCGTTCTCGAGATCCGCAAAATCCTGGCGCCCCCGGCAAGACTCGAACTTGCGACACGCGGTTTAGGAAACCGCTGCTCTATCCCCTGAGCTACGGGGGCGCGGGGCCGGGAAGCTAGCCGAATCAGTACTCGAGCACCGCGTGGACCGTCGGGACATCGAGGCGGGCGCGGCCTCCGAGGGCCGCCAGCTCGACGAGGAAGGCACAGCCGACGAGGTCGGCCTTGGCTCCGCGCGCCAGCTCGACGGCCGCTCCTGCGGTGCCTCCGGTCGCGATCAGGTCGTCGACGATGAGGACCCGCTGGCCTGGAGCGACGGCGTCGACGTGCATCTCGACCGTATCGCTGCCGTACTCGAGGTCGTAGCTCGCGCTGACCGTCTGCCACGGGAGCTTCCCGGGCTTGCGGACGATGACGAGCCCGGCGCCGAGCAGGATCGCCACCGGCGCACCCAGCAGGAAGCCGCGGGACTCGATCCCGAGCACGCGTTCGACGCCCGCGCTCCGGAAGGGCTCGGCGATGGCCTCGACGGCGCCGCGCAGACCGCGCGGGTCGGCGAGCAGGGGCGTCACGTCGCGGAACAGGATTCCCGGCTTGGGGAAGTCGGGGACCTCGCGGATCAAGCTGCGTAGCGCGGCGGTGGTGTCGGTCGGCGGCATATAGGCGGTGCTCCCGTGGTCTAGGGCAGGTAGAGGTGCGGATTGTCGGGCCTGCGGACGCGGCGGATCTCGAAGTGGACGTGGGGCCCCGTGGCGTTCCCGCTCGTCCCGGACTCGGCGATCACGTCGCCTTTGGCGACGAGGTCGCCCTTCTCCGCGAGGTTCTTCTCGTTGTGGGCGTAGAGGGAGGTGTAGGGGCCCGCGTGACGCACGACGACGAGGTTGCCGTAAGCGCCGAGCACGGCGCTATAGATGACCGTCCCGGCCTCGGCGGCCCGGACCGGGGTACCTCCGGGAACCGCGATGTCGATGCCGTCGTGGGACCGGCCGTTCTCCGGCGCGAAGCAGGTGGTGATCCGGCCGCGGACCGGCCATTCGAAGGCGACCTGGGCCTCCCGGAGCGCCCGCTCCTGCCTTTCCCGCCGGAGATCGTCGGGCGGCGCGCAGCCACGCACGGGAGGTGCCGTGTCTGCGACGAAGGGAGCCTCGTCGCCGGGGAGCGGGTCGACGCCGGGGACGAAGATCCGCGTGCCGGCCAAGATCTGATGGACGTCCTCGATGCGGTTGGCAGCGAGGATCGCATCCACCGGCACCCCGTAGCGCTGGGAGAGCTGCCAGACCGTCTCGCCCGGAGCCATTTCGTGGTAGAAGCCGCGCCCCGCCGGCGGCTGGACGTGCGACGGCCCCCGGGAGCCCGAGCACGCCGCCGCAGCGAGCAGGAGGACGACGGCGGCTAGGCGGCCCACCCGTTGGCTCCCACCAGGTCGACGAAGCGGCAGCGTCCGAGATTCTCGCGGACGAGACCTTGCTCGGTCCGCCGTACGCGGAACAGGCACTGCTCTTCCCGGGTGCCGATGGGGGCCACGAGACGCCCTGCCGGAGCCAGCTGCTCCAGCAGCGGCGGCGGGATCGCCGGCGCGCCGGCGGTGACGAGGATCGCATCGAACGGGGCATCTGCCGGCCGGCCGAGGGTGCCGTCACCCAGGTAGACCACGACGTTCGCGACGCCGAGGGCGTCGAGCGCTCGCCGGGCACGCGCCGCGAGGCCCGGAAGCCGCTCCATCGAAACCACCTCGGCGGCGAGGCGCGAGAGCACCGCCGCCTGGTAGCCCGAGCCCGTCCCGATCTCGAGTACTCGCTCGGTGCCCGTGAGCGCGAGCGCTGCGGTCATGAGGCCCACGATGCCGGGCGCCGAGATGGTCTGGCCGTCGCCGATCGGGAGGGCCGAGTCGGTATAGGCCTGTACCTGGAGCGCTTCGGGGACGAGTTGGTGCCGCGGAACGATCTCGAGGGCCGAAAGAACGCGCGTGTCGGCGAGGCCGGCCTTCGCCAGACGCTCGACCATGCGCCGGCGCTGGGGCGCGAAGGCGTCGCGCCTCATGGCTGTTCGAGTGGCCACGAACCTCCCCCCGCCTCGCAGCTTAGACCGCAAGCCCTCGCCGAAGCAAGGGATCGGGCGGGGCTATCCGTCCCTCCGCGCGTCCGCGGCAGCCACCGCGGCGCGGTCGGGAGCCGAGCGGGCGAGGTCGGCCACGGTGAGCGCGAGGGCGCGTGCCGCCTCGAGAAGCCCGGCCTCGCCGGCGGGCGACACCGCGGCGTCGGCGAAGGCCCGCGTGTGGAGATCGAGAGCACTTCCGATCGGGAAATTCGGGTGGATCGTCGGAACGACCCGCGAGACGTGGGTGATGTCGCTCGAGCCGATCGCCTCATCGGGAGCATGGTGCGTCTCGGCGAGGCCGAGCCGAACGAGCTGCCTGCGGTAGACGTCGGCCAGCGGCAGGTTCGGTCGCATCGGCGGTGACGCGCCCTCGAGCTCGGTGAGTTCGAGCCGTGTTCCGCTCGCCTCGGCCGCCCCGTGCGCGCACGCCTCGACGCGCGCGCCAACGCTCCGAAGGACCTCGTCGTCGAGGGCGCGGATCCAGACGCGGGCTGCCGCACGTTCGGGGATGACGTTCGGGGCACGGCCGCCCTCGGTCACGATGGCGTGGATCCGCGCGCTCCGCGGAAGCTGCTGGCGCAGCAGCCCGATGGCCACCAGGAGCTGCACGACGCCGTCGAGGGCGTTGATGCCCTCCTCGGGATACGCCGCCGCGTGGGCCGCCTTGCCGTGGAAGACGACCTCGAGCTTGCGGTTGCCAAGAAACAGCCGGTGGGCGCGGCGCATGTCCGACGCGTGGGCCATCAGCGCCGCGTGGACGCCCCGGAACACCCCCGCCTCGACCAGCTTTCGCTTGCCGAGCCCGATCTCCTCGGCGGGGCATCCAACGACCAGGAGATCGAGCCGCTCGGCTGGGATCTCCCGGACGAGTGCCGCGGCGGCGAGCAGGCTCGCAGGGCCCGACAGGTTGTGGCCGCAGGCGTGTCCGATCTCCGGGAGCGCGTCCATCTCGGCGAGGAGCGCGACGCGAAGCGGGGCTCCTGCTCTCGCGCGGCGCGCGACGAAGGCCGTCTCGAGCCCGGCGGCGCCGGCCTCGACTGCGAAGCCGCGTGACGAGAGCCACGCCTGGTAGCGCGCGCTCGCTCCCCGCTCCTCGAGGGCCAGCTCCGGGTGGGCTCCCATCCAGCGTGCGAGGGCGAGGGCCCCCGGCGCCTCCCGGTCGACGGCAGCCAGCAGGCGGTCGGCCTCGCCGGCGTCGTCGGGTCCGAGAGAAGGCTCTTGCCGCTCCATCTTCTCCCTCTCGGATGGGGAAATCGCCGACTGAAGCGGCGGCGAGGCCGGGTATGATGCCCGGGGCTGACCGGGCTCCAACAGGGAGGAGGGACCCCATGCCTGGCTTCGTGATCCGCTGGCTCATCGTCGCGCTGGGTCTTTGGGTGGCCGAGGAGATCCTCTCCGGCATCGAGATCGCCGACGTCCCTACCCTGCTCCTCGCAGCAGCGCTCCTCGGCTTCGTCAATGCCGTCGTTCGCCCGCTCATCGTGCTGCTGACGCTTCCGATCACGCTCGTGACGCTCGGGCTCTTCCTCCTGGTGATCAACGCACTCATGCTCGAGCTGGTGGCGGCGCTGCTTCCGAAGGTCCACGTGGCGGGGTTCGGCGACGCCGTTCTCGGCGCGCTCATCGTGAGCGTCACCGGCTGGGCCGCGTCGTCGCTGATCGGGCCCTCGGGCCGCGTCGAGGTGCTGGTGGTCGAGCGGCGGGGCTGAGCTCCCGGGACGCCGCGCTCAGTCGGAGCTCGCAGGCGGCACGGTCGTCTCCACCTGGACCTCGACCTCGTTGCGGATCGAGAGCGGATTCCAGCGGCTGTGGGGCTCGCCGATCTCGAACTGCGTCCGGTCGAGGGTCACCTCGCCGGTGATCCGCCTCGCTTCCCGGTCGGCGATGCGGAAGCGCATGGGGAAGGCCCGGATGACGCCGTGGAGATCGACGGTCACGTCTGCGACGAAGGCGTCATCTCCCTCGAGTCGGAAGCCGTCGAGGGTGACGCGTGCCACGGGGAACTTCGCCACGTCGAAGAAGTCCTCGGTGCGCAGGTGGTCGTCGCGGTCGGTGTTCTTGGTGTCGACGCTCGCGAGGACGACCTCGACCTCGACGCGGCTGCGCCCGGGATCGGTCTCGTTCACGACGGCGCTCACGATGCGCCAGTCGTGGAACTCGCCATTCGCCGTCGAGAGAAGGTTCTTCGCGGTGAACCGGATCGAGCCCGGAGGCTCGGCCAGCGCAGCGCCTGGAGCGGCGACCGCGGCCACGAAGGCGAGGACGCGAAGTCCAAGGCGAGGCGACGCAAGCCGATTCATGAGGCCTCCTGGGTGCGCCGTGTGTATCGCGCCGGAAGCGCGTCGCTCATCGGCCGTCTTCGTTCTCCGGCGATCCCGAACGCTCCGTCGCCCCACGGAAAGGCTGGAGATCGACGTCGATCCTCTCCTCGCGCTCGCCCTGCAAGACGATCATCGAGTCGAAGGGCTCGTATCCCTCGGCTTCGATTCGCACGTGGAAGGCGTTCTCCCGGAAGCCGGTCTTCTCGGTCTTCGACTGCCTCGAGATCGGGAACAGGCTCGACGGGAGGTAGACGCCGCCGGTCAGGACCGTGAGCGCCGTCGCGAGCTTCGGATTCGACTTCCACAGCGTCACGTCGCGGGTCTGCTCGCGGCGGACCGACGCGTAGTGGAGCGGAAACTCGAGGGGCGTCGATCCGCGGTCCTCTCCATCGATGAACACGGTCGCCGGAGGATGGCTCGTCGCCATCAGCACCGTCGTCGCGGTCTGGGGTTGTACGGACCGCACCTTCCACGGGGTCGAGATGCAGCCCGATGCGATGACGGCCGTGGCCAGGATCCCGAAGAATGCCGGATCGCCGAGGCGCCGGGCGCCGCGACGGTTGGTTGCGTCCATGATCGTCCTCTCCGCGCCCAGTGTCGGTCGCTTCCGGCCGGTCCGCACCACCGTGGGGCTGCCTGCCGCCAGGCGGTCGCCGGCTTCCGTTTCGTATCGGCCGTCCTTGCTGAGCCCGGAGCGGGGGGCTCTCGCTACGCTTTGGGAACACCGCCCGACCACCGGCCCACCGGTGTGGAGAGGCTCCAGGCCCCCGCCGGCGCCGGCGAGGGACGTAGCCGCCGAAGGCCCTCTGGCGTCGCGTCGATGCCGAGGACGCGAAGCAGCGCGAGGAGCGGCCCGGCGTGGGCGTTGGAGTTCATCACCGGGAACTCGCGCATCGGTGTTGCGGGCTGGATGAACGTCTCGCCGGGACGCTCACCCAGGTGCGAGTTCCACGAGTCGGGCCCGCTCCAGATCCCGTACCACACGTGTGGGTACGCGCGCGCGTGGGCGGCGAGGCTCTGCTTCTCGAGCAGGCGCCACGCGCGCCCCGGGTCGTGGAGGGCGACGCCCCAGGCCGTGAGGGCCGAGATCGCAGCCCACACGCCGCCGTTGGTGTCCCAGCCCGGCGGTAGGAGGCCCCCGCGGACGCGCGCGGGCCGATCGAGGACGGTCGGGCCGATGGGAGACGGATCGTCGCAGCGCTCAGCGATCGCGCGGACGAGCGTCTGGCGCTGCGTCTCGCTTCCGATCCCGGCGATGAGGCACCACGCGTTGGAGTCGAGAAACAGACGATCGCGGCCGATCGCGCCGCCCTTCCCGTCGAAGCCGCGAAGGAACCACTCGCCGGCCCACGCGGCCTCCATCGCGCATCGCAGGCACCCGGCGAGCGCGTGCATCGACTCCCCCTCCTCCGGGAGGATCGCCGCAGCGCGCGGCAGGACGAAGGCCGCCATCGCCGAGTTGAATGCGGATTCGCCGTGCCGATGAAACGCCCGGCGGCTCGGAGCGAACGACGTGATCGGATCGTTCCAGTCGCCGCTCAATACGCGCAGGAGGCCATGCGCGCCGACGCCGGCGACGTCGCGAAGCCAGCGCCAAGTGCGAAGCAGGACAGGCCGCGCCTCCTCGAGAAAGCCGCGGTCGCCGGTCGCGAAGATCAGCTCGCTCGCGGCCCACATCAAAAAGATCGGAAGGTCGCTCGGCGCGTGGTGCACCGCCGCCGAGGTCGGCAGGCCGGCTCCCGTGTGCGAGTAGGCGACCGAGCCGTTCGGCCGTACGAGCCGCAGGCACAGCCGCAGCGTCTCCCGCGCGGCGTCCGGGTCGAAGGGAGCGAGCGCCACCGCCGAGATGCAGTAGTCGCGCGGCGCTCCGTGGAGACCGTGGATGAAGCCGTACGCCGACCCCTGCGGCACGTATCGCGAGCCGAGTACCGTGTCGCGCACCTGCGCGCTTCGCAGGTACATCTCGTGCCAGCGCATCTCGCGCGCGAGGGCCGGCGCGGCGGGCAGGTCGAGGCAGACCTCGCGCCGCCAGGCGGCGGCCGTCTCGGCGGAGCTCGCTGCGCGGAGCGTCTCGATCGCGCCGCGCGCTCCGGCGGGCTGCTCGACGCCGATCCCGAAGGAGAGCCGCACGTGGGGCGTGCCGGGAGCCAGCGGCGCTGCGCTCTCGACCCTGGTTCGCGGCTCATCCCGAACCGTGTCAGCCCGTGACGCGCCGGCAGCCAGCGGCGCTGCGCTCTCGACCCTGGTTCGCGGCTCATCCCGAACCGTGTCGACCCGTGACGCGCCGGCAGCCAGCGGCGCCGTGATCTCGACCGTCGTCCGCGGCCCCTCCCGAAGCGTCCGCATCTGCGGGGCGCCTTCGCCAAGCCCCGCAACGAAGACGGCGCCGGGGATCCTCGCCTGCCACGACGCCCGCAGCGACGGCGGGCGTGGCCCGCCCGGCGGCGCGAGAAGAACGCCCGGAAGCTCGCTCGACGGCTGCGGCGCGAGTCGAAGCCCCCAGCCGAGCGCGCTGCGAAGCGTCTCGATCGCCGCCCGCGAGACGCCTCCGAGCGCCAGCATCGCGCGCCACGAGAGCCGCTCGCGAAACGAGAACGCGCGGGGCGGCGGCTCGCGGCGCGACATCAGCGAGACGCCAACGATCGGCCGCGGCTCGAAACGACATCGCTCGGTGTAGGACGGCGGCAGCGACCCGTACAGCTCTTCGTCGATCCGCCAGCCCGGCGCATCGCCGAAGGGCGCCCACACGCGGCGGACTCCCTCGATCCCCTCCGCACGCCAGCGCCACTGCGCGTAGCCGCAGCCGAACCGCACGGCCACCACGGTGCCGGGCGGCGGCGCCAGGGAGCCGAGGCGGACGAAGACCCTCCTCGGCCCAGTAGAACACCGTGCGGCCGTCGGCGTGCGCCGTGGCGGTCACGCGGTCGTTCCCGACCTGATGCCAGACGTCGTACCCGGGCACAGGCAGCCGCAGACTCGAAGCACGGGAGCCCGGCCTCGTCCTCCCCCCACTCCCCGAACGCGCCACCGTCGCTCACCGCTGGGACCGCTCCGCCACCCGCACCCCACGCCGCGAAGCTCCCGGTGACGAAGCCATCGTGGCGCCGAGCGTAGTGCCTCGGAGCTCCGAGGACGAGGCGCTCGGGAGGCTCGCGGAATGCGTCAGCCTCATCCTCTCTGCCTCGGGAGGCGGAGCCTCGGCGAGACACGGGTAGCGCTCCATCAGCCAGACCGTTCAGTCGGTGGGAGCCCTTGACATTTGGTTTTCTTTCGCATACCCTGGGCCGTGTCATCCCACCGCTCCCCATCGGTCCCGCATGGTGGTTCGTGGATGTCGCTCTCGATCGATCCGCAGCTCGGTGGATCCCGAAGCGCCGGCCTTGGCCGAGCGCCCGCCACGGCGCGGGTCCCCTCGCAAGGGGACGTGAACGCCCCGCCTCCCCCTGATGAGAGGGCGCGCCGCACCCGTCCCGAGGGGGCGGCTCCCGGTGAGGCGACAGGGCCGGAGCCGCGCCGGTCGCTCCCGCTCTCGAGTGCGGCGCTTCTCTTCCTGCGCGGGCGCGATGCCGACGCGCGGATCGAGGCACTGGTCGCCGAGCGGCGTACGCTTCGTCCGGCGCTCGGCGTTCTGGCCGCGCGGCTGGTCCGGGCGCGCCGCTACGAGCCCCTCGGCTTCCGCTCGCTCGGCGACTACGCCCGCGAGCGGCTCGGGCTGACGGCCCACGCTCTTCGCGAGGGGGCGCGCGTGGCGGAGGCCTTGGGGTC
The DNA here is from genome assembly GCA_963710635.1 of uncultured delta proteobacterium. GTDB lineage: Bacteria > Myxococcota_A > UBA9160 > UBA9160 > UBA9160 > MYXO. Next base: position 1,265,037 of record CAVQAY010000004.1, on the reverse strand, counting down.
GCTTCCCTTGCTTCGCGAGGCCGTGCTCTGCGGCGCCGTCTCGTGGTCGGTGGCCCGCCGCGCCGTGGCGCATGCCACGCCGGAGACGGATGGAGCCTTCGCCGCGGCCCTTCGCGGCCGCACCGTGCGCGCGGCCGAGGCGATGCTTCGCGCGGCCTTTGGCGAAGCGTACGAGCGCCAGGCGGCAGCGCGGGAGGAGGGTCGTGAGCGGGTACGCGTCTCGGCGCCGCTTCCCGCGGCCGAGCATCCGCGCTGGCTCGCTGCCCTCGAGCTCGCGCGCCAGGTCGCCGGCGAGAATCTCCCGGTCTGGGAGTGCGCCGAGGCGATCGCCGCCGAGGCCCTCGCGGCGCTTCCTCCCGCGTGCGTCGCAGCGGCGGCAGACGCCGAGGGCCTCGCGGCCGCGGAGCCCGCGTCACCCAGCAAGGATCGGCCGGCGCACGGAGGAGAAGCATGCGGCCACTTCTCCCGCGAGCCCGGGCTTCGGCACGAGGCCTTCCGGCTGCTTCGCTGGCCGCTGCACGCTCCCCTGGGCGCGCAGCGCCTCGATCGGCTCGCCGAGTCGGCGCAGGTGGCCTCGCCCCACGCGCTCGATCGCGCGCTTCGCAGGATCGTGCGCCGCATGCAGCGGCTCGACCACGATCTCGGCCAGCTCCTTCGCCAGGTGCTCGACCGGCGGCTCTACCGCGAGCTCGGCTTCGTGAGCTTCGAGCGCTACGTCGAAGAGCGCACCGAGGTCTCGCCGCGAACGGCCCGGCGCTGGGTCCGCCTGGCGCGCCTTGGCCCGGCCCACGGTCCGCTCGCGACCGCGCTCCGCTCCGGCGAGGTGACGGCGCTCCAGGCCTCCCGCATCGGCGAGGCCGCACCGCCCGAGGACCACGCCGCCTCGGTCGACTTCGCCCGGCGCGTCACCCTGCGCCAGCTCGAGGACGAGCTCGCGCCGGCCCTGCAAGGCTCGGGCGCCGTACAGTTCTCCGCTCCCCCGGAGGTGGCCAACGTGTTTCGTTTGGCCCTTGCGGCCGTGGAGCTCCACCTCGGCGCCCAGGCCGAGCCCCGGCGCCTTGCGCTTCCCTGGATGCTCGAGCATGCGATCGCGCAGTGGACTGCGCAGGGGGAGTCCTTCGACGACTACGCCGACTTCACCCGCGACGGCTTCCGCTGCACGGCGCCGGGCTGCACGGCGCGGCGCAGCCTCCACTCGCACCACATCGTCTTCCGCTCGCAGGCGGGGGCCGACGAGCCGTGGAACCGCACCACGCTCTGCGCCTTCCACCATCAGCGCGGCGTCCACGCCGGCACGGTCTCGTGCCGCGGCCGCGCGCCAGGCGGCCTCGTCTTCGCGCTTGGTGTCCGCCCAGTGGGCCCGCCGCTCCTGCGCGCCGCTTCGGGGGACGTGCTCCTGGATGGAGACGAGGATGCCGACGCGGCGGATCGTCAACGTGGTCACCAAGGCGCGGTGGGAGGCCGCCCGGACCTCGGCGCCGTTGCGGCGGCATTCGACACCGCACGCGAGCTTCTGGTGGGCAGCGACGCCATTGCGACCGGGGCGTTCGTGGCCGAGCCCGTGGCACCCTGACTCGCGTCATGGGCGAATTGAGGCGGGCCGCCAGCGTGTTCCGTGTGGCCCTGTGTCGAGGCCAGAAGATCGACCATCTTGACTTGACGTGAGGCCACATTCGGAGCGGGCTGGCTTCGTGCCGCCGGGTGGCCGAGCGTCGGGCCGCAGGAGACTTGGATGGACACGGTGGCGGATACGATCATTCACGTTCCTCACAGCGCCACGCCGGTCCCCGCTGACATGAGGGGATGCCTGCTGCTCTCCGAGAAAGCTCTCGCCGACGAGATCCGGCGAATGACCGACTGGTACACGGATGAGCTATTCAAGATCTGCGATCCCGGGACGACGACGCTGCGATTCCCAGTGAGTCGGCTGGTCGTCGATCCTGAGAGGTTCCTCGATGACGCTCAGGAACCAATGGCCCAGGTCGGCATGGGAGTGATCTATACGCGGACGTCGGACGGGAATCGGCTCCGCGAAGATCCGAGCCCATTCGAGCGCAGGACCCTGCTCGATCGCTACTACGTTCCCCATCACCAGGAGCTGTCGAAGCGCGTGGACGCCGCGCTTCGGGCACACGGACACGCGTTGCTTCTGGATGGTCACAGTTTCCCGTCCGAGTCCTTGCCCTGTCACCACTACCACGGTCGGACCACGCCAGACGTCTGCGTTGGCACCGACGAGTTCCACACCCCGAGCTGGCTTCGAGACCTGGCCGTTGGCATCCTCGAGGGCGCGGGCTTCGAAGTGGCCGTGGATTGGCCATTCAGCGGCGCCATTGTGCCCCTCGATCACCATCGGCGTACCCCAACGGTCCTGGCCCTCATGATCGAACTCAACCGTCGGTGCTACATGGATGAACGTGACGGATCGAAGCTGGCGAGGTTTCGTGAAGTGGCGCAAGCAGTCGCCGGCGCAGTGGACACGCTGGTTCGCGGCGTGCGCTCTCGGTGTGGGGCCCGCTGACGGATCGAACGCCCAGGCCGGGGTGAAGGTCGCCCGGCATTCCAGGGGATCGCGCAGCTGCGCGCCGGAGGTCCGAATGGCGTACCAGGATTTCAAGCGCTGGCTCTACCGCGGAAACCGCCCGCACGGGCTGGCCCGTTTCCTGAACCGCGCGTGGGCGACGCTCCACGCGATGGGGATCGCGCCGAACTATCTCGTCACGCTCGAGGTCCCGGGCCGGCGCTCCGGGCGGACGATCTCGTTTCCCCTCGTGATGTCGGTCGTCGGCGGCCAGCGCTACCTCGTGTCGATGCTCGGGGCCGAGGTGGCATGGGTTCGCAATCTTCGGGCCGCCGGCGGCAGCGCCGTGCTGCGCCACGGCCGCACCGAGCGCGTTCGGCTCGAGGAGATCCCCGCCGCCGAGCGCGCTCCCATCTTGAAGGACTACCTGAAGCGCGCGCCCGGCGCGCGGCCGCACGTCCCGGTCGACAAGGACGCCCCCCTCGAAGCGTTCGCCGCGATCGCCGATCGGATCCCCGTCTTCCGCGTCGACGCAGCCGGCTGAGGCCGAGCGCGCGGCAGCGCAGCGTGGGGTGACAGCGCGGCATCGGCACGCGAGAGCCACCCGCGCCGAGCCGCTGGCGCTCGAAGAGCCTCTCGCGGCGAGGTCCCACGATTGCAGCGAGGTTCCAGGCTCAGCGGGCGGGGAAATCGCGGCGCCGGCCCGCCATGTAGACCCCGACGACGTCGATCTCGCCGAGGTCCTCGGGGCGGACGACGTAGGGATCCTCGGCGAGGACGACGAGGTCGGCCGCCTTGCCGACCTCGAGGCTGCCGACCTCGGAGCCCATCCCGAGCTGGCGCGCAGCGTTCACCGTCACGGCGCGAAGCCCCTGATCGATGCTGATCGCTTGGTCGGCTCCGATCACCCGGCCGCCGCGCGTTCGGCGCAGCACCGCGGTCCGAACGAGCGAGAGCGGCTTCGGCGGATACATCGGCGAGTCGGCGTGGAGGGACGGCGCGAGGCCCAGCTCGAACGCCGATCGTACGGGGAGAAGACGAGCGACGCGCTCGGCGCCGAGGATCGAGTCGGCGAGCGCGTCGCCGTAGTAGTAGAGGAGGTTGATGTGGAAGCTCGGGCTCACCCCGAGGCGCGCGAGGTCGGGCAGGAGCTCCTCGGGCAACAGGGCGCAGTGCTCGATGCGGCGCGGAAGCGCCCCCTGCCCCGGCACGGCCGCGCGATCGAACGCGCGAACGACCTCGCGCCCCGACGCGTCGCCCTGGGAGTGGATTGCTACCTGCCAGCCGGCCCGTTCGGCCTTCGCGATCGCGGTGTCGAGCGACTCGGGCGAGAGGATCGGAGCGCCGCGGCTCGAGCTCGGGATGCCGAAGCGGCGCGTGAGCGGCGAGTCGAGGTAGGGAGCCTCGAGGAACATGCTTCCGGTGGTGGGGGATCCGTCGTGCCAGAGCTTCACGCCGAGAATCCGGAAGAACGGGTGGCTGCGATCCGGACGCTCCGGAAGCCGTGAGACCTCGTCGGGCGCCAGGTAGTAGAGCTGCCGGATTCGCGGCTGCAGCCACTCCAAGGCGGCAAAGCGCGCGAGAAGCGGCGGAGCGTTCATCCCGAGCGACGCGACGCTGGTGAAGCCGGCTGCGAGGAGGTCATCGAGCACCTTCTCGTAGCCGGTCGCGAGCCGCCACGGCGATTGCAGCTCGGCGAGGAGCGGCCTCGCCGCAGCGACCTCGGCGACGAAGCCCGTGAGCGCTCCCTGCGAATCGCGTTCGTAGTAGGAGCCGTGGCCTGGATCGGCCGTGTCGCGCCCGATCCCCACCGCGGCGAAGGCGCGGGAGTTGGCCCAGAACGAGTGCATCGTCTGCGACACCACGACGACCGGGTTCTCGGGCGCGAGGGCGTCGAGACGCTCGCGCGAGGGCATCTCGAGGTCGGGGACCAGGATCGGATCGATCCCCATCGCGTAGACCCACGCGCCCGGCGATGCGTCGGCGACGGCAACCCGAAGGGCTTCCCAAACCTCGTCGTTCGTCGCGCGGGTGAAGCCGCTCACGTCGGCAACGTCGCCGAAGATCGCCGACAGCGTCGGGTGCTCGTGGGCGCCGACGAACCCGGGCAGGACCGTCTTGCCGCCGAGGTCGCGAACTTCCGTCCTCGCGGTGGCGAGAGCGAGGACCTCGCTCGTAGCTCCGACCGCGACGATCGTTCCGTCGCGAAACGCAATGGCCTCGGCGACGTCGCCGCGCTCGCTTAGGGTGTGAATCGTTCCGCCGTGAAGGACGTGATCGGGGCCGCCGCCCCGACCGCAGCCGGCGAGCGAGAGCAGCGCGGCCAGCATCGCCGGCGCGCGCATCGACACCGCACGGCGCATCGGCCGGCGCGGCATCGCCTATCGCCACTTGCTGAAGGAGCAGGGACCGATCTTCTCGCAGTCGGTGGCGATCTCGCGCCAGGCTTCCGAAGGCAACGCCTCGAGCGCCATCGGGTAGAGAACCTGGTTCTCCTTCTCGATGTGCTCGCGGAGCAACCCGACGAGCCCGCCGGCGGTTCGGAGCAGGCGCGCGACGAAATCCCCGTCGGCTGCATCGCTGCTCGTCATCTGCTCAACGAGGGCGCGCGTAGCCGAACGCAGCATCTCGTGCTCCATCCGCATCATGTGCGGCGGTCCCTCGATGCCAGCTTTCTCCATCCTCGGGAAGAGCGCCTGTTCCTCGCGCTGATGGTGCGGCTCGGCGTCGATCAGTCGGACGACGAGAGCGTGGATCGACGCGCGCAGCGCGCCGCCGGGCTCGAGCCCCGCGGTGGAGGTTCTCGCGGCCATCGCGGCCGCCTCGAGCTCGTCCAGAAAGCCGAGGATCTGGTCGTGCTCGTCGACCAGGATCCGCACGGGGTGTGTAGGGGGCAGTTCGTCTGCGGCGCCAGCGCCGCCCATCTGCGAGAACATCGTCGACTCCTCCGGTCTCCGCGCGCCGGCCGGCGGGACCCTGCCGCATCGGCCGCCGCCCGGGTATGTCGGCGGTCTCATCGCTTGCGGCTTCCGCGGGTCTCTCCCCTGCTCCGCCCGCTCCCTCCAGCCGCCCCGTGGGGCCGGGTCGCGAATCGCGGCGAGCGTGTGCGCCCCTGGGCACGGCAGGCCCGCCCGGCCGGCTCCGCCCGAGGGTTCCCGCCCCGCCGCTCGCGCGCGGTCAGTCGACGAACGCGTAGCCGTGCTTCAGCATCGCGGTCACGATCGCCATCGTGTGCGTGTAGAGCCAGCCGTGGAAGTGCCGGCGGTAGCGCTCGACCCACGCGTCGAGCTCCGACTTGCGGTAGAGCCGGCCGTCCGCCACGACGAGCTCGAGGCTCTCGAGCGCATCGAGCGAGACCGTCGGATCGGCGCGGTAGATCGCGAGGTCGGCAGGGAGACCCGGCTCGATGCGGCCGAAGGTCGTGTCCTTCCAGAAGCGACCCGGGCTCGTCGTCGCCGTCACGAGCGCCTGCTCGGGCGAGAGACCGAGCTTGGCGAAGTTCCGCACCTCGTCCTTCAGCGCGGCGCCGGGGGCGACGTACGGCATGAGCGTGTCGGTCCCCGCGTACACGGTGACGCCCGCCCGGAAGAAGGCCGCGACCGCAGCGCGATCGCGCGAGAGAAAGCCTTCGTAGATCGCCGCGTTCGGCCCGAGGTTCGGCGCCTTCCAGAGCGTGTGCCAGATGATCTGCCAGAAGTCCGGCAGGATCGCGATCTGCGGATCGGGCGGGAAGCGCGTGGGGTCTCCGAGCGTGCGGCGGACGTCTTCGTTGATGAGAGCCGGTGTGTGGATCGTTCCCTGCCTCGTTGCAGCGCCCACCACCTCCTGGATTCGCGCGTCGGTGAGCGCAGCGAAGTCGGAGTTGAGATAGTCGCTGCGTCCCACCCGTGCGGGGTCGGCGGGAACCGGAACGCCGGTCAGATGCTGTACGTCGGCAAGATACGGAGCGTCGAGGAGCGAGACCGAGTGCGGAACGTGCGCGGTGAGCGGAAGGCCCGCCTCGGCGGCGGCGTCGGCGATGGCGAGCACGACCTCGCGCGAGAGCAGGTTGTAGAGCTTGAGGCACCGGGCACCGTTTCGGACCGCGTCGGCGACCGCTGCGCGGGCGTCGTCTGGCGTTCGGAGGACGAGGTTGTTGGCGCGCGAGGGCGGATCGCCATCGAGGACCCATCCGCACGAGACGACGCGAGGCCCGGGATACTCGCCGGCGTCGATGGCGTCGCGGATCGCGTAGGCGCTTCCGTCGGCCGACCCGATCTCACGGATCGTCGTCACGCCGTTCGCGAGGAAGAGGAGCGCGAAGAGCCGGTCGTTTCCGACCGCAACGCGCGGGGGCATGTGTGCGTGCATGTCGAGAAGACCCGGGAGCGCGACGCAGCCCCGGCAGCGCACGTCCTTCGAATCGGGATCGGCGCTGGCGGAGGCCGACCCGTCTTGCCCCCGCGCTGCGGCGGGCGGCAGGTCGCCCACCGGAAGTACGGCGGCGATCCGGCCACTTGCGACGCGTACGTCGACGTGCTCGGAGCGCGAGACGCCCGGGTTCACCACCGTGAGATCGCGAAGCGTGAAGTCGCCCAGCTCCGGGACGGGGAGACTCGGCGGCTCGAGCAGAAAAATCAGCAGGAAGAAGGCGGCCGCGCCGCCAGCCACGAGGCCGGCGATGCCCAGCAGGACGAGCAGGACGAGGGTCAGGAATCGGCGCATGAGAGGAGCCTCCCGTGATCGGTCGCCGGAAATCCGGCGCCCTACGGGACCGTGCGCCTCGCTACCGGGCTCCGCTGCGGCGAGACGAAAGAACCGCGCCGATTTCGAAAATCAGGGAGCTTTTTCGGGAGCCGGAGCGCCGCCGCCGAGCACTCGGGCACGAAATCCCGTAGGGGTTTCGCCAGTGGCCTCCTTGAAGGCCCGGTTGAACGGGCCGAGCGACGTGTACCCGAGGCAGAACGCGATCTCCGAGACGGTCTCGCCGGCGCGAGCTGGGTCGGCCAGCGCGGCCATGGCGGCCTCGACCCGGCGTGCGTTCAGGAAAGCCGAGAAGTTGCGGTAGCCGAGGGCGTCGTTGATGAGCCGTCGCAGCCGGTGCTCGGGGGCTGCGACCTCGCTCGCGAGCTGGCCGATCGTGAGGCCTTCCCGCCGCCAGATCTCTTCCGACGCGATCAGGGCCCGAAGCGCCTCGAACGCCGGACGATCCCGCGGGGCGATCGAATCGGCTGCCGTACGAGCGGCCGGCTCCGCGGGATCGGCCGCCGCCATGCGAGGCGCGGGGCGCAGCGGCGCGTCGAAGAGGTCCGGCCGCGACTGCAAGAAGACGACGGCGCCTGCGAAGGCGATCGCAGCGAGCGAAGCCGCCTGCGCAAGGCTCGCCCACTGCGGGCGAAGACCGAGGTACTCGGCGATCTCGAGGCCCGAGAGAATTGCTGCGTAGACGGCGATCGTTGCAACGAAGGGAACGCGCAGCGTGCGGCGCGCCTCGACGAGGTCGCCCCCGAGGCCGCGTCCGACGATCCACAGTACGTGGGCGACGAGGGCGATCTCGGCGAGATTGTGCGCCACCCAGACGCCACGAGCCATCTCGCGCGGGACGCTCATCGCGACGGCCGCAAGCAGCGTGAGCGCGACGGGCGGCGCCGCGCGATCCCATCCGAGCGGCCGATCCTCGAAGAGCGTCACCGCGAAGAGCCAGAAGTAGCCCGTTCCGCCCGCCGAGAGGAGCCACACCAGCGGGCGCAGGACACCGAGCGCCTCGGTCTCAGGTCCCTGCGAGTGAAGCGCGAACGACGCCGCCGAGAAGCAGAAGAGCGCGCCGGTCGCGCGCGCCGGCGACCGGCGGCCGCCCGCGAGCATCGCGAGCCCGGTGGCCAGCATCGCGCCGGCCGCGAGACCGCGGAGCAGGATCTCCAGCGCGGGAATGGGATCACTCCTCCGTCGAGGCGCCTTCCTCGCCTCTCATGCGGCCGCAGTCTCGCAGAGCGGCGGCGCGAAGGGTACGCCCAACCGCTGCGATCAGCGCCCGGCTGCCAGGTCTGCGGCGCAGGCTCGGCCTGCGGCAGTGGTAGGCCTGCTGCGGTCGCAGGACTGCTGGACTTGGACGGGACTCAGTCGCGTAGGCGCCGGCGCAGCGTGAGGCCCGCGAGACCCGAGAGCACCAGGAGGCCCGTCGAGGGCTCAGGGACGCTCGCGACGCGGAACCCGAGGTTGGGGAACGAGCCCGCCGGGCCATTGCTGATCCAAAAGGCGGCCGCGAGGTCGTTCCTCGCGGGACTCGTCCACGCGCCACCCCGGAGGCCGCGGTTCGAGCCGGACACCTGCTCCTCGTTCCACTCCCACACGTTTCCACCCTGATCGAACGTTCCGTTCGGGCTCGCCGATCCCGTGTACGAGCCCACGTCGGTGGCGATCGAGTAGGCGCAGTTCGCGTAGTTCGCCGTGCTCGTCGGTCCCGAGCACCCGATCGGCATGTCGCAGTTGCTCGCGGTGTCGGCGGTGTTGCCCGGGGTCCGTCAGCGGTACACCTCGCGCCGGTGTCCGATCCGCACCACCAGCACGAGGAGCACGTCGTCCGCGATCGCATAGACCACGCGGTAGTCGCCGACGCGGATGCGGTAGTAGCCCTCGGGGCCCGCCATGCGGACCACTCCCGGCGGACGTGGCGTCGTCGCCAGCGCATCAATGGCCCGTCGGATGCGCTCCTGCGCCCCGCGCGCGAAGGTGGCAAGGCTCCGCTGGGCAGCGCGCCGCAGCTCGATCCGGTAGACGCGGGGGGGAGTCAGAGCCCCAGCTCCGCCTTCACCTTCTCCCAAGGGATGTTCTCGCCCGGCTCGGCCAGCGCCTTGCGCGCCTCCTCGAGGTCGATGCGCGCCTCGAGGTCCTCGAGGAAGGCGAGGTCCTCGGCCGTTACGATTGCGGCAACCGGCTTGCCGTCCTCCGTCAGCACGAAGCGCTCCCGCTCGTCGCGGACGCGGCGAACGGTCCGCACGAGCGACTCCTCGGCCTCCTTGACGGTCATCTTCGACACGGTGGGTCTCCTCGCCCCTCTGGCCGTGAGAGGATACGGCTCGCGTGCGGCGAGGGCGAGCGCGAGGCGAGGCCCACTGGCTCCTGCGCGTTGGGCACGCTCAGGCCGCGCCGGCAGGCCGCAGCGTCACCGCTACGGGTCGGTGTCGGGACGGCCCCTTCAGCGGGCGGGCGCGGGAACAGAAGACGTGCCGACTTCTCCCGGCGAGCCGCGGTCGTTGCGGGCGTTCCAGGAGATGTTCAAGAAGATGTTCCAGGAGAGGATTGGTCGGGCCGGCGAGATTTGAACTCGCGACCTCCTGAACCCCATTCAGGCGCGCTACCAAGCTGCGCTACGGCCCGGACCGCAGGGAGAGGTAGCCCAGCGGTGGGGCCGCTGTCGACGCCGCGGGACCCGGAGCGGGCAAGTGCTGCGGCCTGGCAAGCCACGGACGCAATCGCGTTCACGATCAGCGGAAGCTGACGAAGCGGTTCCCTGCGTCGATCTCGACGCTGCGCTCGACGACCCGACCGTCGGGCATCCGCGCCCGAAACACGTGGGCGCCGGGGGCCAGCATGACGCCCGCGAGCGGCGTCTCGCCGACGTCGCGGCCGTCGATCTCGATGGTCGCCCACGGCGTCGCATTGATCGCCACCGAAACGGGTGGCGCTGCCGGAGGAGGCGGCGGCTCGCTGGGTTCGGGCGGGGGAGCCGGCGCGGCCGACGGCGAAGGCGCGGGCTTCGTCTCGGGCGGAGGCGGCGGGGGTTCGGCTTTCGCCCGCGGAGCCTCCTGCGGAGGCGGCGCCTGCGGCGAAACGGGTGCGGCCGCTTCGGCTTTGGGGGCCTCCCGCAGAGGCACGGGGGCGGTTTCGGGCGCCGGAGGAGCGCTCGGCGTCGGAGCCGGGGTAGTCGCCGGCTCGGGCGCCGGTGCGGTCGCTGCGGGCGCCTGCGTGGGCGTTGACGGCAACTCGGGAGGCGGCTGCATCCCCATCGGCGCGGTCGCAGGCGGCATCTCCGTAGGGGGCGGCTCGGCAGGCGGCGGTTCGAGTACGGCCGCTGGCTCCTGCGGCGCCGGCTCCTCGATTTGGGGTGGCGGTGGCGCGGGCGCCTGCGGCTCGGGCGGTGCGGGCGGCGGTGTGGGTGCGGGCTGGGACTCGGCTGGAGGCGCCGGTGGGGCCGGCGGCTCGGGCGCCCTCGCCTCCGCTGCGCGCGGCCTCTCGGGCGGGGTCGGCTCCAGCGAGGGCTCGGGCTGCTGCACTCGAGGCATCTTCCGATCCGCGTCGCGGCCGAGCAGCAGCGGCACGGCGATGCCGGCTCCGACGAAGGCAAGCGCTACGAGAAGGATCCGCACGGCGCGGCCCCATCCCCGTGCTGCGTTCGGCGACGCGCCGGGCGCCGTCGGCTGCGGCGAAGCCTCCTGCTTCGCGCGAGGCGGTGCGGGCTCGGGCTTCGGCGGTGCGGGGGGTGCGGCCGGTCGCGGCTCGGCGGGCGCTGCGGTCGGTGGCTTGGAAGGCGATTGGGGAGCGCTCGGGGGAGGCTTCGGCGGCTCGGGGGCCTTGGCGATCGGAAGCGGCGCCTCGACACGCGGCGGTGTCGGAGGCGCTGCGGGCTGCGGGGCCGGAGTCGGAGGTGGCGCCTGCGGGGCCGGCGTCGGCGGCGGGGGTTGCGGGGGTTGCGGGACGGGCGCCGATGCCGGTGCGCGGGGCGGCGCCTCGGGTTCGGGGGCGATCGGCTGCGGCGTCTCCTGCGTAGCGAGCGGCTGCGCCCGTTCGGCCTCGAGCACCGCGACCCGCGCGGCCGCAGGCGTAGGCGGAGGCGTCTCCACACGCCGCGGCGAACGCTCGGGCTCGAGGGCGGGCTCGTCGAGCTCGATATCGAGGAGCGCAACCGCTCCGCGGCGCACCACCTCGCTGGCGAGGCGGTGGACTACGCGCGGAACTCCCCGTGACGCCCGGTGCAGACGGTCGAGCAGCACGGGATCGAACCGGCGGCGCAGATCGTCTGCTGCACCGACGCGCGCCAGCCGCGCAGCGACGTATGCTGCCGTCTCGGGCGCGGTGAGCGGCTCTTCGAAGCGGATGCTGCGCGCCGAGCCTCCGAGCGCTGCCGCCACGGTCTCGCTCTTCGCGTCGTCGGTGAGCGCGACCAGCAGCGAGAGAGCGCCGCGGCTCTCGCCCGCCAGCGACGCGAGGGTTCGCGCCGTGTCGAGCGGGATCGTGCTGCCATCGTCGAGCACCAGGACGAGCGGTGCACCGCGGGCGGCGAAGTCGTGCGCAAGCGCATCGAGGGCTGCGGGCGGATCTCCTCCAGCCGGCCTGCCGAGCACCGAGAGCGCCCAGCGGCAGACGTCGGCCGCGGGTAGCGCCGCGTAGGGAAGGACGACGAGGCTGCGGCGCCCATGGAGACGCGCTTCCAGGAGCCGCAGCAGGAGCGTCTTGCCGAGACCCGCAGGACCCGAGAGCACCACCACCGGCGCCGAGGCCTCGAAGGCTGCGGCCAGCGCATGGAGAGCTCGCTCGCTGGCAGGCCGCGGAACGTAGGCCGCCGGGTCCGCCGTCATCGCGAAGGGATCGGAGCGGGCCTCCTCGGTCACGGGTGCGGGAGGGCCGTGGGCGCGGGTGCCCCAGCGAGCTCGGCGCCCGCGCCGAGAACGTCGACGGTCCAGTCGCGAACCGGAGGGGAGAGCCCGGGGAAATCGACTACGCGGATCCGCAGCACCGCGCCCGGCTCGAGCGTCAGCGGGCCGATCTCGATCGGAGGATCGAGGCCGATCGTGACCGACGCTGCGCCTGCGGGGACTCGCACCGGCGTGGCGCCGGCAGTGCCGATGACGGCGGGGCCGGCGCCTGGACGCACCTCGAACGCCGGAGCCGGAGGCTGCACGAGGCCCGCCGGCGGCGACGCGGGGCCGGCGGAGGCTTCCGCGACACAATCGGGTGTCGATCGACCACCGAGAACGACCAGGTCGAGGCTCGCGCCCGAAGCGGCCACCGAACGAACGGCTGCGCACAGGTCGCCTCCGCAGCGGTCGTCGAGGTCGCCGAACGCGACGATCCGGGCGCCGTCGAGCGAGCCTTCGGCCGCGAGGTCGCGGGCGACGGACTGCAGCGCCTCGGCGAGCGAGCCCTCCCCCCTCGCCGAGAGGCTCCGTACGGCGGCACGCGCAGCGCCTGCGTCACGGGTTGGTGAAGCCACGCGCGCCGTCGTCCCGCACTCGCTCCCCGCGGCATCGATCGAGAGCAGCGCTCCCGCCGGCAGCGCGTCGAGCAGCTCCTCGGCGCGGATCTGCGCCGCTGCGAGCCGCGTAACCCCCTCGGCCGCGGCGCCGCCCATCGACGCCGACGCGTCGATGACGAGCGCAACCCGAGCCTGCTCCGGAGCGGGAGCGGGAGCGGGAACGCCGCGCAGCACCTCGACGCCCACCAGCGCCGGGGCCGGCGCCGGCGGGGGCGGGGGCGCTGCGCACGCGGCGAGGGCGGCCGCCGCGATGCTGCATGCGAGCGGACGTACCGCCCTTCGCATCACCGGCCGCCTCCCTTCTCGCCGCGCACGGCCTCGAACGCACGGCGTACCTTCGGCGGCGTCGTTGCCGGGTCGAGATCGAGTGCGGGATTCGCGGCGAGCGCCCGCTCGAAGCTCCTGCGCGCCGCGTCCTCACGGCCGAGAGCGATCTCCGCCGTCGCCGCCACCAGCTCGGCGCGCGCCTTGCGCTCGCCGAGGCCGGTGGCCGGTGGGGTTTTGCCGAGATCGCGGCGCAATCGCTCGGCCGACGCGAGCGCTGTCTCGAAGTCTGCATCGCGAAGCCGCGCCTCTGCGGTGTCGAGTGCGGTATCGAGGCGCTTCCAGTCTGGGGCCGGCGGCTGCGGCGCCGGAGGGCGCTGCACCGGGACGGACACGACACGGATCGGCTCGCCGAGCTGCGAGAAGCCGGCCTCCGTCTCCCGCGCCTGCGCCGTGCGCACCGCCACGACGACCGGGCGATGGACGCGGATCGGCCGCGTCCGCTGCGCCCCCTGCTCGGCCTCCGGGCTGCCCGGGTCGAGGCAGAGCGCGTGCTGCCAGAAGCGGTGGGCACGGGCCGGCGCCGCTGCTTCGGCGGCGGTGGCCTCGGCGGCGAGCTCCCGGACCCGGAGCGAGATCCAGCGACCGAGGAACGGATCGTCACTTGCCGCCGCCGGCAACGACGCGGGCTCTCCCGGCCAGGGCGCGCACCCGGCTCCCGTCTCCGCAGGGGCCGCTGCAGACCAGAAACAAGCGAGGAGCGCGGCGAAGGCGACACCGGTGCGCCGCATCCCTGCCCTCCTCCGCGGCAGCGATCGTGCTCGCATGAGGCCCCCCGCCGCGCAGTGTAACCCCAAGCGGGGATCGCGGGCCATCCGATCGCCGCTCCGTGCCGACTTGAGTCCGGCAAAGGAGGGTCTTACCCTCCATCCGGCCGCGCCCAGCCACGGACCCGCTCGGGTCCGGTGCGAGGAGGTCCGCTTGGCAGGAGACGCCGCCGTCCGATCGCTGATCCGCCGCATCGTCGTCCGTATCACCGTCGGCACCGACCGCATGGCCGCCAGCGATGATCCTCTCTTCTTGGAGCTCCAGGGGCCCGGCGGACGCGAGTTCCGGCTTGCCCCTGCGTCGGGCAAGGCGCTCCGGCGCGGAGCCCAGGACGAGTTCGTCCTGGCGGGTGCCGCCGACCCCGATACGAACGTCGCCCACGCCGAGCTGAACGATCCGTCGACCCCTCCCCTCGACGTGTCCGAGATCACCGGCGTCTGCCTGCGGAAGGGAATGGAGCCAATCCCGAACGTGCGAGGCTTCGGCGAGATGGACGACCGGCTCCAGGTCGTCGCCGCGTCCGTCGAGTTTCACGTCGGCGACGAAACCGGGCCCCGGCGCTTCGTCCGGGAAGGGCCGGTGTGGCTCGGTCTCGTCTGCGGCCAGCGCCTGTCCCTGCTCCCCGCGGAGCCGGCGTGAGATCGCTGCTTCGGGCGGGGGCGAAGGCCCCCCAGACGCCCGTTCCCGTGCGCGCGAGAGACACACTCTGGTGTCGGCTGGGCCGGGCGATCGTCGCCGCCGTCCTGATCGCCGGCCCGGGTCTCGCGCTCGGCGCAGGCAACACCCCGGGGAGCTACTGCCCGTTTCCCGAGAAGGGAAAGAAGCCGGAGTGTCTCACCGGAGCGCAGGAGCGCTATTCGGAGTTCTATCGGGGCATCGAGTCGGGCACCATGGATGCCGACGACGTGGCGCGCGTCGAGGAGGATCTGGTCGCGGGCGGAGAGGGGGCTCGCACCTACCAGGCGCTCTCGTCGATCGCCTACGCCTACTACCTGCTGGCGCGGCGCGCGGCCGAGTCGCCGCGCGCGCATCCGGAGCTGGTGGCGCGGCTCGAGCGCTGGAATGCGCTTCTTGCGCTGGCCTACCACGAGACGCCGCGCGACGGGTCGCTCCGCGCGGCGGTCCGGGAGGCCACCGAAGATCTCCGGCTCCGGGCGGCTCCCATCGAGCTCGCCTGCAAGGACCCGGAGGGCCAGCCGGCGCGCTGCACGTCCACCGAGGCCGCGCTTCGCAGCATGGACGATGCGCGCGACCACGCGGGCGTCCGAGGGCAGCTCGGCCGCCTGATGGAGCGCCTGCTCGGCGGCGAGGCCCGATGAGCCGGCGGTCGCTCCTGCACCGGATGGTCCGGGCGGCGCGGATCGAGCCGCACTTCTACGAGGAGGTCGAGGCCGAGCCGCGCTCGATCCGGCAAGCGTTCGTGGTCGTGCTGCTCGCGTGCCTTGCCGGAAGCCTCGGGAGCTGGCTTGCCGACCGGCCCGCGTTCATCGTGGCGACCGATCTGCTCGAGCCGGTCGTCCTCTGGCTCGCCGGCGGAGCCTTCTCGTACATGGTCGGCGCCACCTTCCTGCGCGGCCCCCACACGGCGACGAGCTATGCCGAAGTGCTGCGGACGACGGGCTTCGCATGGACCCCGGGGCTGCTGCGCTTCGGGATCGTGGTGCCGCCCTACGAAGTCGGCTTCGGGCTCACCGTCACCGGAGACCTCTGGGTGCTCCTGGCGGGGATCGTCGCCGTGCGGCAGGCGCTCGACTTCAGCACGGCCCGGGCGCTGCTCACCTTCGGCGCCTCGTACGTCCTGCTGTGGCTCACCTTCGAGGGGCTGCTCCTCACCTTGGCCGGTCTCGCGCAGTGATTCACACCAGCGCCCGGATCTCCTCGAGGGCCGCGCGGATCCGCTGGAGACGCTCGCGAACGCCTGCGTCGACCGCCACGGGCGCCTCGGAGGCCGTCCCTTCTGCGGCCCGCGCGACGCCGAGCTCTCGGAGCCGCTTGCGGGCACCCGCGATGGTGAACCGCTCCTCGTAGAGCAGCTTCTTGATGAGCAGGATGACGTCGATGTCCCGCTGGCGGTACAGCCGCTGGCGTGCGCGCGACTTCCCGGGCGCCATCCACCGGAACTCGGATTCCCAGTAGCGCAGGACGTAGGGCTTCACGTCCGTGATCCGGCTCACCTCGCCGATGCGGTAGTAGAGCTTCTCGCCCTTGTCGGCCGCGCTGGGCGCCTTCGACCCCGTTCCGGACTTGGTGCGCCTCGTCATCCGTACGCCTCCTGACCGCCGGAATCACTCCTCGCCGGAGTCGTCCTCGACGTCGTCCGCGTCGTCGCGCTCGTCGCCGTCGTCCGTTCCGGGCTCCTCGTCGTTGAGGATGTTCTTGAGCACGAGGCTCGGCTTGAAGGTGAGCACACGCCGCGCAGCCAGCCGGATCTCTTCCCCCGTCTGCGGGTTGCGTCCCTTGCGCGCGTTCTTCTCCCGCACGACGAAGTTCCCGAAGCCCGAGATCTTGACCTTCTCTCCGTCGGACAGCGTTTTCTTGATGATATCGAAGACCCGCTCCACCAGCTCCGCCGATTCCTTCTTCGAGAATCCCACCTTCTCGTAGATCTGCTCGACGATCTCCGCCTTGGTCATGCTCCTCTCCCCTGACTGGAGGTCGAGCGCAGCTCGCCCCCGAAACGATGCGTCAGCATCCCCACTACGCGCTCCATCGTCTTCGCGATCTCGGCGTCGGTGAACGCGCGCTCGAGCCGCTGGAAGACGAGGCGGAACGCCAGGCTCACCCGCCCCTCGGGCACCCCCTTGCCCTCGTAGCGGTCGAAGAGATCGAGCGAGACGAGGTCGCGGCCGGCGCTCTTGCGGATCGCCTCCAGCACCTCGCCGGCCGCCACGCCGCGGTCGACGAGCACCGCGAGGTCTCGGCGTACCGGCGGCTGCTGCGAGATCTCGCGGTACTGGCCCTCCTGCTCCGGAAGGCTCGCCAGCGCCTCGAGATCGAGATCGATCACGGCACAAGGAAGCTCGATCTCGAACCGGCGGGCAGCCTCCGGGTGCAGCTCGCCTACGTGGCCCACGCTCCGCCCGGACACCGCGATCTCGCTGGCCGCCCCGGGGTGGAGGAAGGGCTCCGCGGTCCCCGCACGGAATTCGGCGCTGCGCCCGAGGTCCCGGAGGACACGCTCGGCGATCCCCTTGGCTTCGAAGAAGAGCGGCGGCGGCGAAGTCGGCTCCCACAGGCTGGTCCGCTCGCCCCGCACCACGACCCCCGTCACCCGCAGGGGCTCGTCCGGAAGCACGTCCGCGCCGCGGTCGAAGAACACCCGGCTCACCTCGAAGATCCGGACGCGGTCCACCCGGTGGGCCAGGTTGTCCCGCGCCGCGCGAAGCAGGCTCGGGACGAGGCTCGACCGAAGCAGGCCCTGCTCCTCGGAGATCGGGTTCGCAATCCGGACGACGCTGCGCCGCGGGTCGCCCGGTGTGAGCCCGAGGCGGTCGAGGTCGTCCTCGCTGCAGAACGACAGGCCGATGCTCTCGTGGAGCCCCGCTGCGGTGAATGCGTCCCGTGCACGCCCGGCAAGACGCCGCAGCGGTGGCAGCTCCACGGGAGCGAGCTGCACGACCGGCAGCGTCGCCGGCAAGCGGTCGCAGCCGTGGACCCGGACGATCTCCTCGATCAGGTCCTGCTGGAGGTGGAGATCGTTCCGATGGCTCGGCAGCGTGCAGCGGAGCCGCGCGTCTTCCGCGTCGGCGCGCACGTCGACCCGCGCCAGGAGCGAGACGATCTCCGCCCGCGAGAACGCCGTCCCGAGCAGCCGGTTCACGCGCTCGGGGTCGAGGTCGATCGTCCGAGTCGCCGGTGCCGGCGTGCCCCTCGCCGTGAGGGGCGCTCCCACGGCATGGCCGCCGGCGACCTCCTCCAGCAGCCGGACGGCGCGGTCGGCGGCGCGCTCGACCGCCTCCCGGTCGACTCCCCGCTCGAAGCGATAGGCCGCCTCGCTGGTGATGCCGAGCCTCCGGACGGTCCGTCGGATGCGCTCGGGAGCGAAGTGCGCGCTCTCGAGCAGGATCGACGTCGTGTCGGCGGTGACCTGGGTCTCCGCTCCTCCCAGGACGCCGGCCAGGGCAATCGACCTCTCGCCATCGGCGATCACGAGATCGTCGGAGACGAGCCGGCGATCGGTCCCATCGAGCGTCACGAGCGGTTCGCCGGCGACCGCTGAGCGTACGCGTACCACGCCCCCGCGAAGCCGGGCCGCATCGAAGGCGTGCAGCGGCTGCCCGAGCTCGAGGAGGACCAGATTCGTGACGTCGACGACGCAGTTGACCGACCGCTGGCCGGCGGCCTCGAGGCGCGAGCGGAGCCAGTCCGGAGAGGGGCCAACGCGAACTCCTTCGACGAGCCGCCCCACGTAGAGATGGCACGCCTCGGGCTCGTCGATCGACACCTGGAAGCCCACACTCCCGGCGCTGGCGGGCATCGGCGGCGCGGCGGGCAGCCGGATCTCGCCGCCGACCAGCGCGCGGACCTCGCGCGCGACGCCCAGGAGCGAAGCACAATCGCCCCGGTTCGCGGGGATCGCGATCTCGAGCACCGCGTCTCCGGCGGGGATCACCTCGGAGAGCGCCGCGCCGACGGGCGCCGCCGCGCCGAGCACCAGGATGCCTCCTCCGTCACGTTCGAGGCCGAGCTCGGGCGCCGAGCAGATCATCCCGTTCGAGACGACGCCGCGGATCTTCGAGCGCTCGAGGGTCCGTCCATCGGGAAGCTGCGTTCCCGAGAGCGCCACCGCCACCTTCTGGCCAGCGGCCACGTTCGGTGCGCCGCACACGATGTCGATCGGCTCTCCGGAACCCACGTCGACGCGGCACAGCGAGAGGCGGTCGGCGTTCGGGTGCTTGCCACATTCGACGACGAGACCCACCCGCAGGGCGGAGAGATCAGGGCCGATCTTCTCGATGGAGTCGACCTCGAGGCCGCCGGCGGTGAGGCGCTCGGCCAGCTCCTCGGCCGACGCGGGCACGTCGATCCATTCGGCCAGCCAGCGCAGCGGGACCCGCATCAGACCTGCTCCAGGAAACGGACGTCCGGCTCGTAGAGCAGACGGATCTGCGGGACGTTGTGGCGCATCATCGCTGCCCGCTCCATTCCCATCCCGAAGGCGAAGCCCTGCCAGCGCTCCGCATCGATCCCGCAGTTCTCGAGGACCTTCGGGTGGATCATTCCGCAGCCACCCCACTCGATCCATCCGGTCCGCGAGCACGTGGCGCAGCCCTGCTGGTCGCACAGGACGCAGCTGAAGTCGAGCTCGGCCGACGGCTCGGTGAACGGGAAGAAGCTCGCACGGAACCGAAGCTTCACGTTCCTGCCCATGACGTGCCGGGCGAAGGCGTACAGCACGCCCTTCAGGTCCGCGAAGGTCGCACGCTCGTCGACGAGGAAGCCCTCCACCTGGGAGAACATCGGGCTGTGGCGCGGGCTGGCGTCGTGGCGGTAGACACGCCCGGGCGCGATGAAGCGGAACGGTGGGGTCCGGCCGGTCATGGTGCGGATCTGCACCGGAGACGTGTGCGTGCGGAGAACGACGCCGGGCCGCACGTGGAACGTGTCGTGGGAATCGCGCGCTGGATGGTCCGGCGGGAAGTTGAGCGCGTCGAAGTTGTACTGCTCGAGCTCGACCTCCGGCCCCTCCTCGACCGAGAAGCCGAGCGACAGGAAGAACGCCTCGATGTCCCGCTCGGCACGGGTGACGGGGTGGAGCCTCCCACGCGCTGGAACCGCGCCCGGGAGCGTCACGTCGAGGCGTCCGCCCTCGAGATCCTTCGCGACCCGCGCCGCTTCGAGAACCACGCGACGCTCGGTCGCGAGGGCCTCGATCCGGTCCCGTGCGGCGTTGACCGCCTCGCCCCTTCGCGCGCGCTCGTCGGGTTCGAGCGAACCGAGCGTCCGCAGGATCGCCGAGAGCGAGCCCTTCCGGCCGAGGAACCGCGAACGCGCCTCGTGGAGCGCCGGCTCGTCCTGCGCGCCGCCGATGGCGGCGCGCGCCTCGGCCTCGATCCGCTCGAGGTCGTCGGGCGCGGCGCCCACGCTTCGCTCAGGCCGCTTTCGCGGCGGCGAGCTGCGCGAGCTTCCCGAAGGCCGCCGGGTCGGATACCGCGAGCTCCGCCAGGATCTTGCGGTCGATCTCGACTCCCGCAGCCTTCAGGCCGGCCATCAAGCGGCTGTACGAGAGTCCGTTCTCCCGCGCTGCCGCGTTGATTCGCGCGATCCAGAGCCCCCGGAACTGCCGCTTTCGCTGCTTCCGGTCTCGATAGGCGTACTTGAGCCCCTTCTCGACGGCTTCCCGAGCGGTCTTGAGCAGGTTCCCGCGTCCGCTGTAGTAGCCCTTCGCGGCCTTGAGGATCCGCTTCTTTCGCTTGTGCGCGGCGGCGCCGCGCTTCACCCGAGCCATGATCTTCCCTTTCCGATCGTCTGGTTTCCGCCGCGCTTCACGGCAGCATCAGCTGGAGCCGCTTGGCGTCGGCACTCGACGCGATCACGGACTTGCGCAGCCGGCGCTTCCGCTTGCGGTTCTTCTTGGTCAGGATGTGCGACTTCCCGGCCTTCCTGCGGACGACCTTTCCGGTCGCAGTCTTCTTGAAGCGCTTCGCTGCGCCGCGGTGCGACTTCATCTTCGGCATGATCACTCCTCCGCGGCAGGCGCCTCGCCCTCGGCCGCTCCTTGTTCCTTCGGCTTCGCCTCGGCCGCAGCCTCGGCAGCGGCCTTCTCCGCCGCCTCCTCGAGCTTCCGGGCCTCCGCCACGGCCTCCCGGTTCGGCACCATGATCATCGAGAGGAACCGTCCCTCCATCCGGGGCGGGCTCTCGACGCTCGCCAGCGGCCCGATCATCTCCTTGACGCGATCGAGCTGCTGTCGTCCGAGCGACGTGTGAACGATCTCGCGTCCCCTGAACATCACGGTGACCTTCACCTTGTCGCCTTCGATCAAGAACCTGCGCGCATTCTTGAGCTTGAAGTTGAGGTCGTGGTCGTCGGTCCGGGGCCTGAGCTTCACCTCCTTGAGAGAGGCCGAGTGCCCCTTGCTCTTTCCTGCCTTCTTCTTCAGCTCGTACTTGTAGCGCCCGTAGTCCATGATCCGGCAGACCGGCGGCGTGGCGTTGGGCGCCACCTCGACGAGGTCGAGCCCTTCTTCCACCGCTCGTTGCCAGGCGACGTCCGGAGTCATCACTCCGAGCTGCTCGCCATCGGCGCCGATCACGCGGATCTCGCGGGCCCGGATCCTCTCGTTGACCCGGGTCGTGTCCTTCTTCAGTTCAGCGATGCTCATCTCCTCTTGCGGGACTGCGCGACGCTCCCTGCCGGGAGGAGATCTCCTCGGTCAGGCGGGCCACGAAGACGTCGATCGGCACTGCGTCCGGCGTCTGCTTGGGCCCGAAACGACGGCGTGGAGTGACGGTCCCGTTCGCCTCCTCCTGGTCGCCGACCACCACCATCAGCGGAACCTTCTGGATCTCCGCCTCGCGGATCTTGAAGCCGAGCTTCTCGCTGCGGGCGTCGAGGACGGCCCGGATCCCGGCGCCGGACAGGCGCTCCTCGACCTTCCGTGCGTAGCCGATCGTGCGGTCGGTGATGGGCAACACCGCCGCCTGGACGGGAGCGAGCCAGAGCGGGAAATCTCCGGCCGTGTGCTCGAGGTAGATTGCGATGAAACGCTCGAGGGAGCCGAGAACTGCGCGGTGCAGCATGGCGGGCTGCTTCTCGGTGCCGTCGCGGCCGATGTACCGCAGGCCGAAGCGCCCGGGCATCGCCGTGTCGATCTGGATGGTGGCCAGCGTCCAGCGACGTCCGAGGACGTCGAAGAAGTCGCATTCGACCTTGGGGCCGTAGAAGGCGCCCTCCTTCGGCTTGATGCCGCACTCGTAGCCCGCGGCCCGGACGGCTTGGATCAGGGTCTCCTCGGCGCGTTCCCAATCCGCCGGATCGCCCGCGAACTGGTCCGGCCGGGTCGAGACGGAAATCTGCACGCCGTCGATCCCGAGGTCGCCGTAGATCTCGTTCATCATCTCGAAGAAGCGGTTCACCTCGTCACTCACGTGCTCCGGCTCGCAGTAGATGTGGGCGTCGTCCTGCGCCATCGATCGCACCCGTGAGAGCCCGGTGAGCGCGCCGCTTCGCTCGTTGCGGTGCAGCCGCGAGAACTCGGCGAAGCGGAGGGGTAGCTCGCGGTACGAGCGCTTGCGTGAGCCGAAGAAATGGCAATGGCCGGGGCAGTTCATCGGCTTGACGCCGATCTCCTCGTCCTCGTCGCCTTGCATCATGAACATGTCGTCACGGAAGAGATCGTAGTGACCGGACGTCTTGAAGATCTCGGTGCGGAAGAGCTGGGGGGTCATCACCTCCTGGTAGCCGTACTTCGGGTACAGCGACCGGATGTAGGAGACGAGCCCGTTGTAGAGGACCATTCCCTTGGGATGGTAGAAGGGAGACCCCGGCGAGATCGGATCGAGGTGGAACAGGTCGAGCTCGGCGCCAAGGCGACGGTGATCTCGTCGCTTTGCCTCCTCGAGGCGTTCGAGGTGCTCGTCGAGCTCCTTCTTCGTCGCGAAGGCGATGCCGTAGATCCGCTGCAGCATCGGGTTGCGCTCGTCGCCCCGCCAATAGGCGCCTGCCACCTCGATCAGCTTGAAGGCTCCGATCTGATCGGTGCGCTGGACATGGGGACCGCGGCACAGGTCGGCGAAGCCGCCGTGACGGAAGACCGTGATCGGCTCGCCCTCGGGAATGTCGTCGAGCCGCGAAACCTTCAGCGTCTCGCCGAGGTCCGTGAAGAGGCGCCGCGCCTCTTCGCGGGTCACCACCTCCCGCGAGAACGGAGACTTCTCTGCGAGGATCCGCGCCATCTCGGCCTCGATCCGCTCGAGGTCGTCGGGCGTGAAAGGCCGCTCTACCAGGAAGTCGTACTGGAACTTCTCCGAGTGATCGCTGCGGCCGACGTCGACCTGCGCCGAGGGAAACAGACGCTTCACCGCATCGGCCATCACGTGCTCGGCCGAATGACGGATCACCTCGCCTCCCGCAGGATCCTTCGCGGTCACGATCGCGAGGTCCGCGCCGCTCGCGAGCGGCGCGCGCAGGTCGACCACGCGGCCCGACGCCCGAGCCGCCAGCGCCGCGCGCGCCAGCCCCGGACCGATGCGCTCGGCGACCTGGAGAGCGTTCGAGCCCTCCGGCAACGTCAGCGTCCTGCCGTCGGGCAACCGGATCTGCATCTCGCTCATGAGCGGGCGGGCGGCATGGAGGTGAAGAACGCCTTTCCTCGCGGCTGCGTCAGCAGATGCGGCGCGAGGCTGGAATGGTAGGCACGGGCGGGATTGAACCGCCGACCCCCACCGTGTCAAGGTGGTGCTCTCCCACTGAGCTACGTGCCTTCGATGGCTAACGTCGCGCAGTCAATACCGTTTTGGCCTCAGGGTGTCAATCCGCCGGGGGCCGGGAGCGCGAGGGGCGCGCTCCGGACGCGAAATCGGACCCTGCCCTCCGGGGCCTCCGCGAGGGGCTCCAGGGCGACCTCCGCTCCGAGGGCGCGGGTGAGCTCTGCGGGGAGCGCTGCGGCCGGGATCGCCGACTCCACGCGCAGCACGAAACGGTTCCGGCTGAACTCGACGGGCTGGGCGCTCTGGGCCCCGAGGGTGCCGAGGAGCGCGCTTCGGATCGCGGCGTACTCCCGGTAGGCGCTGACCTGCTCCACCTCGACCTCCACGGTCGAGACCTCGCCGGGTCCGGTGGCGGGAGCGGCACCTGGTGCCGGCGCCGACGCGGAAGGGGGCGCAGCGTCTCCTGCGCCGGAAGGTGGCGCTGCCCGCGCGCCGACGCGCTGGCGAACCTTCGCGACGTCGACCTCGGCCATCACCACCAGCTGGTACTCCGCCTTCGCCTCCGGATCCGCGAGCAGGAGCTTCGGCTGGACGCCCCGGTCTTCGCGAACCTGGAAGCGCGCCACGAAGACCGTCGGGTCCGCCCCGAGAGCGCGGCCCGCCTTCTCGGCCATTGCTGCAGGATCGGGAGGCGGCTTTCCGGGAGCCGTCTCCGCCGCGGCGAGGAGCTCGACCGCCACCTGAAGCACCGCCTCCTGGAGCGCTGCGCGCAGCGCGGCCTGCCGGCCCGGGCCGCCCGGCCCCTCGCCCGGCTCCGCGCGGGCGACGCCCGCCGCCTCGACCCATTTCGGCTCGGCCCACGCGGCGGGAGCGAGCGCGAGAGCGAGCGCCACGAGCCAGGCTCCGTGCCGCCTCACAGCGGCAGGTCCGTCACGGGCCGGCCGAAGAGCGCGTCCACCTCTCGAAGCAGGTCCGGCACCGGCCGGACGCCGCCGGGATCGCCGAGCGCGAGGACGGTCTCGCTCTCGCCGGGGATCGTGACGTGGAGCGTCACGCTGCACTCGCCGGGATAGGCCGAGAGGACCCCCCGTAGTGCGGTCAGGCGGTCGCGGGTCGCTTCGTTCGCCACGACGCGCAGCCGCAGCTTCGACGCGAGCTTCTCCTCGGCGTCAGCCAGCGCGATCACGTCACGCACGATGAGCTTCGGCGGCTCTCCGGCCTCGAGGGTCCCGGTGACGAGCACCGGCACCGGGTCGCCGGCCTCGGCGCCGGCCAAGCAGCGCTTGAGCAGCGCGCCGAATCGCGCGTAGGGCTCCGGAAAGATCGTGAGCTCGAAGGCCCCCTCGAGGTCTTCGAGGGTTCCGAAGGCCATCACTCCGCCCTTGCGGGTCCGGAGCTCGCGCAGCGCCGCCAAGAGGCCTCCTGCGCGCACCTCGCGTCCCTCGCGTCCCTCGGTGGTGGTCGCCGTCACGGTGGCGAAGCGGCGCAGCGGCGCCTCGGAGGCGCCGAGCGGGTGGCCGGTGACATAGAAGCCCAGCACCTCGCGCTCGTTGGAGAGCCGCTCCCGGTCGGTCCACGGCGGCAGGTCCGGAAGGGTCGGATCGGGACCCGCGACCTGCTCGCCTGTGCCGAACAGGCTCCCCTGTCCGAGCTCGCGGTCGCGCTGCGCTGCCGCGCCCGCATCGAGAGCGCCGGGGAGCGCGCCCCAGACTGCCGCCCGGCTCGGATGGAGCGAGTCGAAGGCGCCGCACTTCACGAGGCTCTCGACGACCCGCCGGTTCACCCGCTTCGAATCCATCCGCGACGCGAAATCGAACAGGCTTCCGAAGCCCCCTGGCTTCCGCGCCTCGACGATGGCCTCGATCGCTCCCTCTCCGACGTTCTTCACTCCCGCGAGGCCGAAGCGGATTCCTCCGGGCACGACCGTGAAGTCGCGGTCCGACTCGTTCACGTCGGGAGGCAGGACGTCGACCTTCAGCTCCCGCGCATGGGCGATGTAGCGCGCGAGCTTCTCGTGGTTCCCCGTGTCGGCCGACATCAGCGCGGCGAGGAACTCGCGCAGGTGATTGGCCTTCAGGTACGCGGTCTGGTAGGTGATCAGCGCGTACGCAGTCGAGTGGGCCTTCGGAAACCCGTAGCCCGCGAACTCCGCCATCAGCCGGAAGATCTCCTCGGCCTTCTTCTCGGGGATCTTGCGCTCGGCGCAGCCCGAGACGAAGCGCTCGCGCTGCTTCTCCATCTCGAGCGGGTTCTTCTTGCCCATGGCCCGGCGGAGCAGGTCCGCCTCTCCCAGGCTGAAGCCCGCGAGCCGGTTCGCGATCTGCAGCACCTGGTCCTGGTAGACGATCACGCCCAGGGTCTCGGCGAGGATCTCCTGCAGCTCCGGCAGCAGGTACTCCACCTTGGTCAGGCCGTGACGGCGGCTCACGAAGTCCTCGACCATCCCTGAACCGAGGGGACCTGGCCGGTAGAGCGCGACCAGCGGGATCAGCTCCTTGAACGCCCGTGGCTTGAGCTTGACGACGAGGTCCGTCATTCCCGGGGACTCGACCTGGAACACGCCGTCGGTGTCCCCTCGCGCCAGCAGCTCGTAGGTCACCTGGTCGTCGAGCGGAATCGTCTCGATGGCGAAGTCGTCGAGACCGCCCTCTCGGATCAGCCGCTCCGCGTCGTGGATCACCGTGAGGGTCTTCAGTCCGAGGAAGTCGAACTTGATGAGCCCGACCTTCTCGATGCACTTCCCATCGTACTGGGTCACCACGTCCTTCGACTTGGGATCGCGGTAGAGGGGAACCATCTCGATGAGCGGCCGACTTCCGATCACCACGCCTGCCGCGTGGGTCGAAGCGTGTCGCGTCAGCCCCTCGACCCTCCGGGCGATCTGGAGCAGCTTGGCCACCTGCCCGTCGGCCTCGCTCCTGGCCCGGAGGTCCGGCGACTGCGAGAGCGCCTCGTCGAGGCTGATGCCGAGGGTGTCCGGAACCAGCTTCGCGATCCGGTCCACATCGGCGTACGGCATTCCGAGTACGCGACCGACGTCGCGGATCGCCGCCTTCGCCTGCAGCTTTCCGAAGGTGATGATCTGCGCGACGCGCTTCCCATCGTCTCCCGGGTCGTCGTATCGCTGCTCGACGTAACGGATCACGCGATCGCGTCCCCGGATGCAGAAATCGACGTCGATGTCCGGCATCGAGATGCGCTCCGGGTTGAGGAAGCGCTCGAAGATGATGTCGTATTCGATGGGATCGACACCGGTGATCCCGAGGCCGTAGGCGACGAGGCTGCCCGCCGACGATCCGCGGCCCGGCCCGACGGGGATGCCGCTGCTCCGTGCGTGGGCGATGAAGTCTCCGACGATCAGGAAGTAGCCGGCGAAGCCCATCGACTGGATCACCGAGAGCTCGTGACGCATGCGCGCCTCGTACACGGCATGTTCCGGGCGCAGCGGCTCATCGGGCGAGAGCCGGAGGCGCCGGCGAAGGCCCGTCCAGGCCTCGCGCTCGAGCACCCCATCGCGAGTCGTGCCCGAAGGCACCTGGAACTCGGGCAGGTGGTAGGTTCCGGTCGGCAGGTCGAAGTTGCATCGCTCGGCGATCTCGATGGTGTTGGCGACGGCCTGCGGATGGTCGTGGAACACCTCGAGCATCTCGGCGCCCGATTTCACGTAGAAGCCCGTCCCGTCGAAGCGGAAGCGTTTCGGATCGTCGAGAGTCGTCCCGGTTCCGATGCACAGCAGCGCCTCGTGGGGCTCGTGATCGTCGCAGCCGAGATAGTGCGCATCGTTGGTCGCCACCAGCGGCAGGCGCAGGTCCGACGACATCTTCACCAACTCGGCGTTCACCCGGTTCTGGGCGTCGATGCCGTGCCGCTGGAGCTCGAGGTAGTAGCGCCCGGGAAAGATCCTCGAGAACTCCTCGACCAGCGACCAGGCGGTGCGTGTTTCGCCAGCGAGAATCGCTCGTGAGACCAGCGACGAGAGACAGCCGGAGGTCGCGATCAGTCCCTCGCTTCGCGCCCGGAGCAATTCGAGATCGATCCGCGGCTTGTAGTAGAAGCCCTCGAGGTATCCCTTCGACACCAGGTAGATCAGGTTCCGGTAGCCGGTCTCGTTCGTGGCGAGCAGCAGCAGGTGGCTGATCGCGTCGAAGCCGCTCGCGTCCTTCTCGCGCTTCTCCTTCTCGAAGCGCGATCCGGCGGCGACGTAGACCTCGCAGCCGAGGATCGGCTTGATGCCCGCCTTGCTGGCCTTCTCGTAGAACTCGACCGCGCCAAAGAGGTTCCCGTGGTCGGTCATCGCAACGGCCGGCATGCCGAGGGCCTTGCAGTGCTCGAACAGCTTGTCGTGGGGAATGGCTCCGTCGAGGAGCGAGTACTGGGTGTGGAGGTGGAGGTGGACGAACGGCGAGTGCGCCAAGGGCTACTCCCATTCGATCGTGGCAGGAGGCTTCGACGAGACGTCGTAGACCACGCGGTTCACGCCTTTCACCTCGTTCGTGATGCGACTCGAGACCGTTGCGAGCAGGTCACCCGGGAGCCTTGCCCAGTCGGCCGTCATGGCGTCGGTGGACGTCACGCAGCGCAGCGCGATGGCGTGCTCGTAGGTCCGCTCGTCGCCCATCACGCCGACGCTCGAGATCGGCAGGTAGACCGCGAAGGCCTGCCAGATCTGGTCGTAGAGACCCTGTCTGCGGATCTCCTCGATCAGGATCGCATCGGCGCGGCGAAGCTTCGCCAGGCGCTCTCCGGTCACCTCGCCGAGGATGCGGATCGCGAGGCCGGGCCCCGGGAACGGGTGCCGGCCCACCATCCGCTCCGGGAGCCCGAGCCGGCGGCCGACCTCGCGAACCTCGTCCTTGAACAGCTCGCGCAGGGGCTCGACGAGGCGAAGCTGCATCGCTTCGGGGAGTCCTCCTACGTTGTGGTGGGTCTTGATCGTCGCGGAGGGCCCACGAACGGAGACGCTCTCGATGACGTCGGGATACAAGGTGCCCTGGACCAGGAAGTCGGCGCCGCCGATCCGATCGGCCTCCGCTTCGAACGCCTCGATGAAGCGGTGCCCGATGATGCGACGCTTCTGCTCCGGGTCGGTCACGCCGCGAAGCGCCTCGAGGAACCGCTGCCGCGCGTCGACCGTGACGAGGCGGATCCCGAGGTTCTCGCCGAGCATGTGCTCGACCTCCTCGCGCTCTCCTTCGCGCAGCAGACCATGGTCGACGAAGAGACACGTCAGCTGGTCGCCCACCGCCCGGTGGACCAGGGCGGCTGCGACCGACGAATCGACGCCGCCCGAGATGCCACAGACGACCCGGCCGGCGCCCACCTGGGACCGGACCCTGGCGACGGCCTCTTCGATGAACGTGGCCATGCTCCACGAGCGGGAGCAGCGGCAGATCCCGTGGACGAAGCGCTCGAGGATCTCGCGACCGCCTTCGGTGTGCGCCACCTCGGGATGGAACTGCAGGCCCCAGATCGGCCGTTCGGCGTGGCGAACTGCGGCGAAGGGAGAGCTGTCGCTGGTCGCGAGCGCGACGAAGCCGGGCGGCAGGCGCAGCACGCGATCTCCGTGGCTCATCCACACGGTGCGCTCGGCTCCTCCGGGAAGGCCGGCCAGGAGGGGATCCTCGCGCTCGAGCTTCACCAGCGCGCGTCCGTACTCCCTCGCCTCCGCCTTCTCCACGACGCCGCCGAGCATCTGCGCGAGGAGCTGGAGGCCATAGCAGACTCCGAGCACCGGGATCCCCAGCTCGACGATCCGGGGGTCGAGCAGCGGCGCGCCCGGGTCGAGGACGCTCGACGGACCGCCCGACAGGATCACTCCCGCCGGCTTCCACTCCGCGACGGCTGCGGCGGTCATGCGGAAGGGCTGGATCTCGCAGTAGACGCCACTCTCCCGGATGCGACGAGCGATCAGCTGCGTGTACTGCGAGCCGAAGTCGAGGATCAGGATGCGGTCAGCGTGGCTGTCGGCGGACATGCGACATCCTCGGGCGCGAGCGCCGACCCGGAGGAGGGCCGGAGAGCCAGGACGGGGGTGCGCGGAGTCTACTCGATCCAGTAGTTCGGGGCTTCCTTGGTGATGATCACGTCGTGTACGTGGCTCTCGTGGAGGCCCGCGGACGAGATCCGCACGAAGCGCGCCTTGGCGCGCAGCTCCGCGAGGGTGGCGGCGCCGACGTAGCCCATCCCCGAGCGCAGCCCGCCGAGGAGCTGATGGACGACTGCTCGACAGGCTCCCGCGGTACGGAACGCGGCCCTCGATGCCCTCGGGAACGAGCTTGCTCGGCTCCTCGACGTCCTGCTGGGCGTAGCGGTCCCGCGAGCCGGCGCTCATGGCGCCGATGGAACCCATGCCGCGATAGATCTTGTAGGACCGCCCCTGGTAGAGGACGACCTCTCCGGGACTCTCGTCGGTGCCGGCGAACAGCGAGCCGATCATGACCGCGCTCGCACCCGAGGCGAGGGCCTTCACGACGTCGCCCGAGTACTTGACGCCGCCGTCGGCGATGACGGGGATGCCATGCCGGCTCGCCACCGCGACGGCGTCGGCGATGGCGGTCAGCTGCGGCACGCCCACGCCGGTGACGACCCGCGTCGTGCAGATCGATCCGGGCCCCACGCCGACCTTCACCGCCGAGACACCGGCCTTGATCAGGGCCTCGGCGCCCTCCCCCGTCGCGACGTTGCCACCGATCAGCGGCAGATCCGGGAAGCTGCGCCGCACGCGGTCGACCATGTCGAGGACCCCGCTCGAGTGGCCATGCGCCGTATCGACCACCACCGCGTCGACGCCCGCGTTCACCAGGGCCTGGACCCGCGCCAGCGTGTCAGGAGCCACCCCCACGGCCGCGCCGCAGCGCAGCCGGCCGAGGCGGTCCTTGGCGGCGTGCGGATGGCGCTCGGTCTTCTCGATGTCCTTGATGGTGATCAGGCCGCGCAGCCGGCCCTGGTCGTCGACGACCAGGAGCTTCTCGATGCGGTGCTCGTGGAGCAGCTCCTTGGCGCGCTCCATGGTGGTTCCCGGCGGGACGGTGACGAGCCGCTCCTTCGTCATCACGCTCGAGATCGGCTGGAGGGTGTCGCGTACGAAGCGCAGGTCGCGGTTGGTGAGGATGCCGACCGCCTTGCCGTCACGGGTCACCGGGACTCCGGAGATCCGGTAGCGGGCCATCACCGCGAGCGCCTCGTGGATCTGCTGCTCGGGCCGCATCGTGATGGGATCGACGATCATCCCCGACTCGGAGCGCTTGACCTTGTCGACCTCCGCCGCCTGGTTCTCCGGCGGCATGTTGCGGTGGACGATGCCGATGCCGCCGCTCTGTGCCATGCAGATGGCCGTGCCGTGCTCGGTCACCGTGTCCATCGCTGCCGAGAGCAGCGGGGCGTTCAGCGAGATCTCGCGCGTGAGCTGCGTGTGGAGGTCGACGTCCTTCGGGAGCACCGACGAGGCGCCGGGCTGGAGGAGGACATCGTCGAACGTCAGGCCTTCTCGGATGTGGATCTCGGTCATGGCGGGCGAAATCCTCCCGACAGTCGTGACGTTCAGATGCGGTCGATTGACGGGGAAGGCTACTGGTCGTCCGCGGAGGGGTCAACCGCGTCTTCGGCGAGGAGCGAGAGCGCCGGCCGCACCATCGACGCGAAATCGGTCAGCAGCCGCTCGAGGAACTGGCATGCCGCGCGCGGCGCATCGTCGGCGGCGCGCCGGTAGGCGGCCCGGCTGAGCCAGAGCGCGGAGCAGCGGGTCTCGGCGAACACGCTGGCCTCGCGCGGGCCCGGGACCAGCAGCGAGAGCGCGCCGAGTGCCGCGCCCGCGCCGACCTCGCCCGTGAGCGTAGGCTTGCCGGCGCGCTCGAGGCGGAGCCGCCCGGTGACCAGGAGGAGCATCCCGTCCGCCTCGTCGCCCTCCACGAACACCTGCTCGCCGGGCTGGAGAGCGACCGGCTTCAGTACGGCCGCGAAGACCTCGGCATCGTCCTCGGAGAGATCCGCCAAACAGGCGAAGTGCTTGAGGTCCGGCGTCAAGGCACCAGGCTCGCCAGCAGCCGCGCCAGTGCCGCGCGGGCGTGGGACGAGCCGTCGGCTGCGAGGTGGAAGATCTGCCCGCCCGCGCCGCCCTCGGTCTCGGACGGGGGCGTACGCCGCGCAGCGTCGTCCAGGACGACGGAGAGGCATCGGAGCCGGCCGTCGTCCTCGAGGATCCGGCGCAGGTCACGCAGGGCCCGCACGTCGTCCCGGGCGGGCGTCCCCAGCACCAGGAGAACGGCCTGTGCCGACGCGACGGCAAGCGGCCAGAGGGGCTCGCAGGTCGGGAGCGTCGGGAGGTGGAAGAGCTCGATCCCGACGTCGTCCTCGGGGCCGAGCCGCCCCATCCGGCGCAGGGTCGAGCGCGAGAACCGGCCGTCGCGGAAGTTTCGATCGAGACAGACACCGGGTAGCCCGTCCAGCTGCGAGAGGAAGGCCTTCGTCGCCCCGGGGTCCGACCCGGCCACCAGGAGGCGAACGTCGCGCAGCGGCGATCCCGGTCCGCCGCAGCGCGCAGCCCAGGCGCGCAGGCGTCCCAGCTGGTCTTCCGAGAACAGGGCTTCGCTGTCGCACACGCGCCGCTCGTCCCTGCGCCGCAGGATCTCGACGATGCCGCGGTCGGAGAGCATCTGGATCGTACGCAGCACCTGGTAGTCCGGATGTCGCGAGTGGTCGAGTACGTCGCCCACCGCCGGGAACGTCCCGATCAGCTCGAGCACCTCCCGCGTGAGCGGCTGCACGACGGCGGGAAGGTCGGCGCGGGAGACCTTCAGGCAGAGCTCTGCGTCGGGCGGAGGGAGCTCCGACCGGACACGGGCCAGCTCGTCGAGCTGCCGGACGCCCTCGAGCAGAAGCGTCCGCGTTGGCGTCCGGATCCGCGCGGCGCCCCGCGGCCGGGTGCGGACGTAGCGGAAGCTTCCGCTGCCCCACGCCAGGAGCCGGTAGAGCGCCTTCTCTCCCTCGACGACGCCGCAGCGCGCGTCGACCACGTTTCCGTCGGTGACGAGAATCGAACCCCTCTCCTCGCTGCCCTCGCGTCCCCGGCGGGTCAGCTCGACGGTTCCCGTCTTGCGGTTCATGTGGAACAGCTGGAGAAGGTCTGCAAGGGCGAGCTGGGTGAGCTTTCCTTCGAGCTCGCTTTCTCCCGCAGCGTGGAGGTCCCCGTCCTGCGAGGTCTGGCTGCTCCCCGATCAGCGTCGCGACGCTGGCGAACGACCTCCTCCGGGCTGGCAGGTCCGGGCAGCCGAGCGTCGATGGCCGCGTGATCGCTCGCCTCGTCCCGCCCGCCTCCGACGACGAGGATGCGTGCCCCCTGGGTCCGCGGGTTCGCTCGCAGGATGCTCGCCAGCTGGGGCGCGTCGATCAGGGGCAGACCAAGGCTGGCCACGACGACGTCGGGGGGGTCGGCCAGGGCCGCCTCGAGGGCCTCGGCGCCGTGGGCCGCGAAACGGGTCGAGAGGCCGCGCCCGGCCAAGGCCTCGGCCATCTCCTTGCCGCGGTCGACGTCGCCGTCTGCCACGATTGCGACACCGTAGAGTGTTTCCTGGGAGCCGTTCATGCCGATGCCGCTCCTGCAAGATCGCGCTGGAGGTAGAGGGCCAGATGCTCCACGAGCGCGCGGTCGCTGGTGTGGAAGACGAGCGCGTCCTCGGCGTCGCGATCGCCGAGCCAGGCGTATGCAGACCGCTCGCCCAGGTACACCAGGAAGGGTGCGGGCGCCGCGATGCGATGGGCGGACGCCCAGGTGATCGGAAGCCCGAGAAGGTCTCGCGCATCCTCGTCGGAGAGGAGCACGATCTCCGCGCGGACCGAGCGGCCCCGGAGCCGCGAGAGCTCGTCCAGTGCCGTCTCGCGAAGCGTCGATCCCGGACACAGCCAGACGAGCCCCCGCTCGTGGGAGCAGCGGCGGACCTCTTCGAGGACGAAGCCCAGCGCCTGCTCGGAGAGACGGGGCGGCACCGGAACGGCGTCCCTCAGGAGACGCTGGCGGCACTCGCCGAAGGTTCGGCTCTCGCGCTCGAGGACACGCGCAAGGCTGCGGGACTCGCTGGCGAGCCGGCGCGCCAGGGTGCGTGCCAACTCGTCCAGCTGCGCTCCGTCGCCGGGAAACGTCGCGGCCGCGACCCGAAGGCTCGGAGCCACGTCCGCGTTGCCTCCGTCGGTCTCGAGGAGGCCCTGGATCCGCCACTTGAGGACGACCGCACCGATGGCGTCGGTTTCGGCCAGGAGGATCCGGTAGCGGCGCTCTCCCTCGGAGGCGCACACGTCGGTGCCGCGCAGCGCCTGCTGCAGCCGCCCGGTGAAGCCGTCGACGATCCGCCGGACGGCTTCGCTTCCGTCTGCGGCGCGGACCGCCGGGAGCCCGCACAGCTCGACCTCGAGCACCGAGAACGGGCGGCCGAAGCGCCGCGCCCGCTCGAGCTCCCGGGCTGCCACGCCGTCGAAGAACGCCGGCGTGTAGGTCTGGGTCGTCGGATCCCGCAGCGAGCGGCGTTCGAGGGCGCGGAAGCGGAGGGCGTTGGAGAGGCCGACGGCCGCGACCTCGGCGATCTGCTCCGCGGCCGAGATCTCGCGCAGCCCGTAGCCGCCCGGATCTGCGGGCTCGCTCACCCGCGCAAGGCCGAGCAGCCGCCCGGCCGCCGCGGAGCCGAACGCACAGCGAGGGCCCGGCGGATCCGGTCTGGGCCGGCCCCGGGAAGCTGCCGCAGCCCGGCTCGGACAGGCCCTCCCAGCCTGGCGCCGGATCGGAGATCGAGATCGACGCGGGCTCCTCCGCCGGCTTCGCGAGGCCGACGGCCGCCACGAGCGCGAGCTCGTCGGCCTCCTCCTCGGAAGCGACCCACAGCACGCCGCTCTGGGACCGCGTCTCGAGGCACAGGATCTCGAGGATCCGCTCGGTGAGCGACTCGAGCGACGTCGTCGCGCACAGGCCCATGCCGCGCGCGTAGCGCGACAGGACCGCCATGTACTCGAGATTCTCGCCGACGAGCCGGGCGTGCTCGTCCCTCAGCGCGGTGTCGCCCTCCGTCGGGATCTCTCCGATCCCCGTGTCGGCAGGCCATCGGCTGTCCTGCGGCATGTGGCTGCCCCTCGGCGTCGTCGGCCCTTCCCCGGCTCATCGGCGGGCGAGAGCCAGGTCTTCACCGGCAGCGAGGGTGCAGGGAGGGCGCCTAGGGGAGTTCCCCGATCAGTGAGTGGGGCGTGGCCTCTACGATGCCGGGTTGCGACGATCTCCCCCGGTGCAGGGGGCGTCTGGGACGTCCGGGGCACCAGGTTGACGACCCGGTGCCAGGGGTCCCGCCCGCTCGGCTGGCCGCCGCGGCGACTCGTTCCTTCGACCAGGACGCGGGTCTCGGTTCCGACCCTGCGCCGGTGGGCGCCGAGGGTCAGGCCCCGGAGCAGCGCCTGGAGCTCCTCGAGCCGGCCCTGCGAGACCTCCGGCGGGACCGCGTCCGGAAGGGTCGCGGCGGCGGTGCCGGGGCGCGGCGAATACTTGAAGGTGTAGGCGTCGACGAAGGCGGCCGCGCGAACCACCTCGAGGGTCGCGCGGAAGTCGGCGTCCGTCTCGCCGGGAAAGCCGACGATCAGGTCCGTCGTGATCGCGATGTCCGGGCGCGCGGCGCGGAGCCTCTCGACGAGGGCAAGGTACTGGGCGGCGGTGTACCGCCGGCGCATGCGCTCGAGCAGCGGGGTAGACCCGCTCTGGAGCGGCAGGTGGACGTGCGGGCAGAGCTTCTCCTCGTCGCGGTGCGCTTCGACCAGCCCGTCGTCGAAGAACAGCGGGTGTGGGCTCGTGTAGCGGATCCGCTCGAGCCCGCGGATCCGGGCCAGGCGGCGGGTGAGGTCGGCAAAGGGGAGCGTCCCGGACTGCTGGCTCCGGCCCCGCGCGAGATCGTGCCGCCCATAGGCGTTGACGGTCTGGCCGAGGAGCGTGACCTCCCGGACGCCGCCGGCGACGAGCGTCTCGACCTCGCGCTCGATGTCGGCAGCCGGACGGCTGATCTCCCTGCCGCGGGTCGTGGGGACGATGCAGAAGCTGCAGAACATGTCGCAGCCCTCCATCACCGTCACGAAGGCCCGCCCGGGGCTCTCCGCCGCCAGGTCGGGATGGCGCTCGGGCAGGTCGAAGCGCTCCGGGGACCGGGATTCCCCGGTCCGCGTCCGGCGCTCCCCGCGCGCCGCGGCGTCGGCCAGCGCCGGAACGAGCCGCAGGTTGTGGGTGCCGAAGACGAAGTCCACCTGGGGAAACCGCGCGAGGAGGGCGTCGCCCTCCTGCTGGGCAACGCAGCCTCCAACGCCGACCACCCGGCCTGGCGCTTCCTGCTTCCAGGCCCGGAGCAGACCGAGGTCGGTATAGAGGCGGTGCTCCGCCTTCTCCCGGACCGAGCAGGTGTTCACGATCAGGAGGTCTGCGTCTGCCTCGCCTTCCGCCTGACCGAATCCATGGTGGCGGAGCAGGTTCGAGATCTTCTGGGTGTCGTGGACGTTCATCTGGCAGCCATAGGTCCGGATCCGGAACCGCCGGCGCGGGCCTGCCGCCACCGGAGCGACCTCATGGTTCATCCAAGACCTCCTGGAATCAGTCCCAACCCACTGTTCTGGATGAAAAATATCGCTCCGATCGGCTCCGTCCTGCAAATATTGTTTGACAATGGAGAGGGCATCGCCATAATGAACCGTAGCCGTACACGAAAGGCTCTTCACAGCCTACCAGGCTACTGTTTTTGCGGGTTATGGAGCGGCGGTGGATGAGACATTTCCGACCGAAATGTCCAACCTCTCACCCCCCATCAGCGATCCACCGCCCTCCCCTCGTGACGCCCCGCCGGCCCCAGGCCGGCGGGGCGTTCTACTTCCGGGGCTCACGCCGGCGCGCCGGCGCCGCGGTCAGAGCACGAGCCGGTCGACCACCTTCGAGAGCTGCCGGAGGTTGCGGCACTCCTCGGCCACGTCGCACGCGGGCAGGTACTTGTCCATCACGCTGTCGCCGAAGCCCCAGGCCCCCGGGCTCTCGGGGTTGAGCCAGACCACGTTCTTCGCCTTGTTCTTGACCTCGCGAAGGCACCAGGCGCGGGGGTCGTTGTAGTTGTTCCGTGCGTCGCCCAGCACCAGCACCGTCGTCCGCTTGTCGACGGCCGACAGGTAGTTCTGCCAGAACGTGTAGAAGGCCTGGCCGAAGTTCGAGCGGGTATAGACGTTGATCACGTCGCCGCCATCGAGGGCCCGTTCGATGGCGTCGTTGATGTCGTGGTCGTGGAAGACCTGGGTCACCTCGCCGAGCTCCGAGACGAAGACGAAGGACCGGATCTTCGTGAAGGCCTCCTGGAGGCTGTAGACGAACTGGAGCATGAAGCGGGAGACGTTGGCGACCGACGACGAGACGTCGCACAGGATCACGAGCTTCGGCCGGTCCTTCTTGCGCTGCTTGAAGGTCACCTCGAACGGAACCCCGCCCCGGGCCATGTTCCGCCGCAGGGTCGTGTGGAGGTCGAGCTTCCCCTTCTTGAGCCGGCGGCGGCGGATCGAGAGCACGTTCTTGATCCGCTGGGCGAGGCGGGTGACCACCTCGCGCATCTGCCGGATCTCTTCCTCGGTCAGGTGGTAGAAGCTCTTCTCGGTGAGCGTCTCCCTCCGGAAGCGCTCCATGTAGTCGTAGTTCTGCTTCTGGAGCTCGCGCTCGGCGAAGTTGCGGACGCTCCGGCGCAGGGCTTCGAGCAGCCGGTCGGCGAGCCCCCGGATCGCTTCGGCCTGGTCGTCCGAGAGGCCCTGTGCGCGCAGGCGCTCGGCGAGATCGCGCAGCTCCTGGGCCGCTCCCTCGGCGTTCATCCGCTCCATCATCCGGCGGCTGAAGAAGCCGATCTGGAGCAGGTTCTCGATCCGGGCGATCCCCGCCTGCTCGCCGGCCTCGCGGATCAGCTTCTCGAGCTGCGAGAGGTCTGCGGTGAGCAGCGCCCGCGCCAGTTCCGAGAGATCGAGGCTCCCGGGCTCGAGCTGCTCGAGCTGCTCCTGGAGCATCTTCACGAGCTGGTCGAGGTCGATCCCCTGGGCCGCCAGGTCTCCGGTCATGGTCTCGAAGGCGCCGCGCAGGCTGTCGTAGAAACCCGACCAGAACAGGTCGAAGAGCTGGTCGTAGGTCCCGATGTCGTCGGCCCGCTTCACCATCGCGCTGCGCAGCGCGTCGCGGAAGACCTCCCGGTCGTCGAGCGACAGCTCGTCGAGCGCCCGGAAGGAGTCGATCGCCTCGGCGACCGAGACGCGGACGCCGCTCTTGCGCAGCAGGTTCGTGAACTCGAGGATCTTCTTCTGCATGGGCCTCGCCGCCCGCGCCGCTAGTGCAGCGTGCCCTTCTTCGGCGGCGCCGGCGCCGCCGGACCCACCGGCTGCACCGCGGGCGACGCGCCCCCGGCGGCAGGCGTCGCGACAGGCGCTGCCGCGGGCTTCGGGGGCGCTTCGGCCTTGCGGACGATCAGACGCCCGAGCTCGCTGTGCGCCTTCCGGATGTCGCCCTCGTACTTGAGGATCACGTTGAGGGTCTCGCGGACGAGGTCCTCATCGATCTGGCTGGCATTGAGGGCCAGGAGCGCCCGCGCCCAGTCGAGGGTCTCGCTGATCGACGGCGTCTTCTTCAGGTCGAGCTTCCGGAGACGCTGCATCACGCCCACCAGATCCTCGGCCAGCCGGTGGTCGATGCCGGGCACCTTCACGTCGAGGATGCGGATTTCCTCGGCCTCGGTCGGGAAGTCGATGAACAGGTGGAGACAGCGGCGCTTGAGCGCGTCGGTCATCTCCCGGGCATCGTTGGACGTGAGGAAGACCAGCGGCCGGACCTTCGCCGAGAAGGTTCCGACCTCCGGGACCGTCACCTGGAAGTCCGACAGGACCTCGAGAAGGAAGGCTTCGAACTCCGGATCCGACTTGTCCACCTCGTCGACGAGCAGCAGCGCCGGCTCCGGCGACGTGATGGCGCGAAGCAGGGGCCGGGGAACGATGAAGCGGTCGGAGAAGAAGATCGAGTCCTCGGCTCCGATGCGTTCGGCCGCCTCGCGCAGCGTCTTCGCGCCGGCCATCGCCTCGCTGAACTTCTCCTTGAGGATCTGGGTGTAGAGAAGCTGCTTCGAGTACTCCCACTCGTAGAGCGCCTTGGCTTCGTCGAGACCCTCGTAGCACTGCAGCCGGATCAGCGGGCGTCCGGTCGCCGCAGCGACCACCTTCGCCAGCTCGGTCTTCCCGACCCCGGCCGGTCCCTCGACGAGCACGGGCTTCTCGAGCCGGTGCGCCAGGTAGACCACCGTGGCGATGTTCTTGCCGCAGATGTAGCCCTGCTCGCCGAGGCTTCGCTGAACGGTTTCGATGGACTCGAACATCGCTCCCCTTCCTGGTTCCCGTGAGGCGCCCTCAGCTCATGAGGTGCAGCACGTGGCCCAGCTTCTCCTTCTTGGTCCGGAGGTAATCGAGATTGCGGGCATTCGGCTGGATCTCGAGCGGGACGCGCTCCTCGATGTGGAGGCCGTAGCCCTCGATCCCCGCCCGCTTGCCCGGGTTGTTGGTGAGAAGCCGCATCCGCCGCACGCCCAGGTCGACGAGGATCTGGGCGCCGACCCCGTAGTCGCGCAGGTCCGGCGGGAAGCCGAGCCGCTGATTGGCCTGGACGGTGTCGAGCCCCTCGTCGTCCTGGAGCGCGTAGGCCCGGATCTTGTTCTTGAGACCGATCCCCCGGCCCTCCTGCCGCATGTAGAGGATGATTCCCCGCCCCTCGTCCTGGATCATCTTCATCGCGGCTTCGAGCTGCTCGCCGCAGTCGCAGCGCATGGAGCCGAAGGCGTCTCCCGTCAGGCACTCGCTGTGGACCCGGACCAGCACCGGGTCGTCGGGCCGGATCTCGCCCTTGATCAGCGCCACGTGATCGACGTGATCGATGTCGTTCTCGTAGACGATGGCGCGCATCTCGCCGCCGGCGCGGGTGGGAACGATGGCCTCCGCCCCCCGGCGCACGAGCTTCTCGTTGCGCAGGCGGTACTGGATGAGGTCTGCAATGGTGCAGATCTTGAGGCGATGGTGCCGTGCGAAGCCGACGAGGTCGGGCATGCGCGCCATGGTCCCGTCGTCGTTCATGATCTCGCAGATCACCCCGGCGGGGCGCAGTCCTGCGAGCCGCGCCAGATCGACCGACCCTTCCGTCTGCCCGGTCCGTCGCAGCACCCCGCCGTCGCGCGCCCGCAGCGGGAAGACGTGCCCCGGGCGGACGAGATCCGACGGCCTCGCGTCGTCGCGGATCGCGGTCAGGATGGTCGTGGCGCGGTCCGCCGCCGAGATGCCGGTGGTGACACCCTCGCGCGCCTCGATCGACACCGTGAAGGCGGTGCCGTAGGGCGATCCGTTCTCCTGGTCCTGCACCATCATGTGCAGCCGGAGCTGGCGCAGCCTCTCCTCGGTGAGCGAGAGGCAGATGAGCCCGCGGCCGAAGCGCGCCATGAAGTTGATCGCCTCGGGGGTGACCTTCTCGGCGGCCATGCACAGGTCGCCCTCGTTCTCGCGGTCCTCGTCATCGACGAGGATGACCATCCGGCCGGCCCGGATCTCTTCGATGGCGACGTGGACGGGAACGAGGACGTCGGACGCGTGTTCCAGGGCAGCCTGGTGCGCCGGATTGGTGGCGTTTCGATCGCCGGGCATCTCGCGAGGACCCTCCCCGTACGGACCGGTTCCCCGCAGAGGTGCACGGGAAAGAGGTTCCGTCGGACGTCCGGCGGGCGCCTGCCGGCGTAGGTAAGGAGCCGGCGGAAAGGGTACCGGCGTTGACTTTGGTGTCAACGCGCGCGCAGCGGCGAGAGAACGGAGCCGACGAAGGCCTCTTCCGACACGCCGAAGTTCTCGGCGAAGCCGTGCTTCTCGTCGAGGTGGCGGTGAAGGCGGCGGAGCAGCTCCCGGAAGGTCTCGATCACGCCCTCTCCCCGGATGGCGACCGCCGGGAACGTCGGCACGTCCTTCCACGCCGCCCGGATCTCCTCGAGGGGCTTCACGTCGGGGAGGTCGCGTTTGTTGAACTGGACCACCTTCGGGATCTTCTCGAAGTCGATCCCGTTCGACCGCAGGTTCGCCTCCATGTCACGCCAGGAATAGGCGTTGGCGCTCGCCGACGAGCGCTGGGAGTCGGCGATGAAGGCGACCGCGTCGGCGCCGGCGAGGACCACCTTGCGGGTCGACTTGTGCATCACCTGCCCGGGCACCGTGAAGAGCTTGAGCTTGATGGCGAAGCCGCCGTCGGTCCCGAACTGGATCGGCAGGAAGTCGAAGTAGAGGGTCCGGTCGTCGGCCGTGTCGAGGGTGACCATCTTGCCGCGCGCCGAGGGGTCGAGGAGCCCGTGGATCTGCTGAAGGTTCGTGGTTTTCCCGGAGAGGGCCGGCCCGTAATAGACCAGCTTCGCCGTGATCTCCCGCGCCGCCATGTTGATCTGGACCATGAACTGCTCCGCAGCGTGCCGCCGGGACGACAGAGGCACCCGTCCCGCAGGGATCCATCGGCCGGACGTCCGGCGAGGTGAAGTGGATCACACTGCGCCGAAAGCGGAGAGCAGGCGCCGGGCCGCCGCCGCGGGCGTGGCCTTCTGGGCCTCGACCTCCCTCTCGAGGGCGCCGATTGCGGCAGCCACGGCGGGGTGCGCCCGGAACGCGCTCCGCAGGCCCTCGTCGACCAGGCTCCACATCCAGGAGAGCGCCTGGTGCCGCCGCCGGGAGTCGAGTTCGCCGGAAGCCGTGAGGGCCTTGCGGTGGGCGAGGACGGTGTCCCAGACCCCGCCGATTCCGTCCCCCGTTCGCGAGCTGACCGTCAGGACCGGAAGGGTCCAGCTCGGCGACGCCGGGCGCAGGAGCGCCATCGCCCGGGCATAGTCGGCCCGGGTCCGCTCGGCCGCAGGGCGCTGCTCGCCGTCGGCCTTGTTGACGGCGAGGCCATCCGCCAGCTCGAGCACACCCTTCTTGATCCCCTGCAGCTCGTCGCCGGCGCCGGGCTGGAGCAGGACGAGGAAGAAGTCGACCATCGACGCCACGGTGACCTCGCTCTGCCCGATGCCGACGGTCTCGACGAGCACCGCCTCGAAGCCCGCCGCTTCGCACACCAGCATCGCCTCGCGGGTTCGCTGGGCGACGCCGCCCAGCGAGCCTCCCGACGGCGAAGGCCGGATGTACGCGCGCTCCTCGCGGGCGAGGCGCTCCATCCGCGTCTTGTCGCCAAGGATGCTTCCGCCGGTCACCGGGCTGCTGGGATCCACCGCCAGCACCGCGACGCGCGTTCCGCGCTCGACGAGGTGGAGGCCGATCGCCTCGATGAAGGTGCTCTTGCCGACACCGGGCGTGCCGGTGACGCCGACCCGGATCGCGCGGCCGGTGTACGGGACGAGCTTCTCGAGAACTTCGTTTCCGAGCGCCGCGCGGTCGGCCCGCGTACTCTCGAGAAGCGTGATCGCCTTGGCGACGCTGCGGCGGTCTCCCGCCCGTACCGCATCGCACAGCGACTCCGCGGTCGGCAGCGCCGCCTTCATCCCCGTTTCGCGCGGATGGCCGCGAGCACCTCCGCCGCCGCCTCCGGCACGGGGGTTCCCGGGCCGAAGACCGCGGCGACACCCGCCTGCTTCAGGAACGCGTAGTCCTTCGGTGGGATCACGCCGCCGACGACCACTACGATGTCGTGTGCGCCCTGCGCGCGAAGCTCTGCGAGGAGCTGCGGGACCAGCGTCTTGTGGCCGGCGGCTTGGCTCGAGACGCCCACCACGTGTACGTCGTTCTCGATGGCCTGCCGCGCCGCCTCCGCCGGAACCTGGAACAGCGGCCCGACGTCGACGTCGAAGCCGAGGTCGGCAAACGCCGTCGCGATCACCTTCATTCCGCGGTCGTGGCCGTCCTGGCCGAGCTTCACCACGAGGATCCGCGGGCGCCGGCCCTCCTCTCCCGCGAAGGCCTCGACGTCGCGCCGCACCTTCTCGAACCCTTCGTCTCCCTGGAACACGCTCCCGTACACCCCCGCGACGGTCCGGATCTCCGCCCGGTGGCGGGTATACACCCGCTCGAGGGCCTCGGAGATCTCGCCCACGGTCGCCCGCGCGCGCGCCGCGTCGACCGCGGCCTCGAGCAGATTCCCCTCCCCGCTCTTCGCGAGATCCGCGAGGCGTCCGAGGCAGCGCTCGACGGCAGCGGTGTCGCGGGTCGCGCGGATCCTGCGCAGACGTGCGATCTGCGCCTCCCGTACCGCCGTGTTGTCGATGTCGCGAACGTCGATCGGCTCCTCGCTCGCGAGGCGGTATTTGTTGACGCCGACGATGACGTCGTCGCCACGATCGATTCGCGCCTGCCGGCGCGTGGCGCACTCCTCGATCCGCAGCTTCGGCATCCCGGCTTCGATGGCCTTCGTCATTCCGCCGAGGGCCTCGACCTCGTCGATCAGCTTCTTCGCCTCGGCGGCGATGCTCGCCGTCAGCGACTCCATGAAGTACGACCCGCCCCAGGGGTCGACGACGTGAGGGATGCCGCTCTCCTCCGCGAGGATCAGCTGCGTGTTCCGCGCCGTCCGCGCCGTGTGGTCGGTGGGCAACCCCACGGCCTCGTCCATCGCGTTGGTGTGGAGCGACTGGGTACCGCCAAAGACCGCGGCCATGGCCTCGATCGTCGTCCGCACCACGTTGTTCATCGGGTCCTGCTCGGTGAGGCTCCAGCCCGAGGTCTGGCAGTGGGTACGGAGCATCGACGAAGACGCCTTCTTCGGGGAGAAGGGCCGCATGAGCTCGGCCCACAGCCGCCGGGCGGCCCGCATCTTGGCGATCTCCATGTAGAAGTTCATCCCGATCGCCCAGAAGAACGAGAGCCGGCCGGCGAACGCGTCGACATCGAGGCCCTTCGAGAGGGCGGCGCGAACGTACTCGAGGCCGTCGGCCAGGGTGAACCCCAGCTCGAGCACTGCGTTCGCTCCGGCCTCCTGCATGTGGTAGCCGCTGATCGAGATCGAGTTGAACTTCGGCATGTGCCGGGCGGTGTACTCGATCACGTCTGCGACGATGCGCATGCTCGGCGCCGGCGGATAGATGTAGGTGTTGCGGACCATGAACTCCTTGAGGATGTCGTTCTGGATGGTCCCGGTGAGCTTCTCGAGCGGAACTCCCTGTTCCTCGCCGGCGACGATGAAGCAGGCGAGAACCGGCAGGACGGCGCCGTTCATCGTCATCGATACGGACATCTGGTCGAGGGGGATCCCGTCGAAGAGGATCTTCATGTCCTCGGCCGAGTCGATCGCTACGCCCGCCTTGCCGACGTCGCCTTCGACGCGGGGGTGGTCGGAGTCGTACCCCCGATGGGTCGCCAGATCGAATGCGACCGAGAGCCCCATCTGCCCCGCGTCGAGGTTGCGGCGGTAGAAGGCGTTCGACTCCTCGGCGGTCGAGTAGCCGGCGTACTGCCGGATGGTCCACGGCCGGTTGGCGTACATGGTCGCCCGCGGCCCGCGCAGATAGGGAAAGGCACCCGGGAGCGTATCGAGGCCGCCGAGCGAATCGAGATCCGCTGCGGTGTAGAGCGGCTTCACGGGGATGCCCTCGGCCGTCTCCCAGACGAGGGTCTCGGGGTCCTTGCCGCCGAGCTCCTTCGCGGCGAGCGTGCGCCATGCCGCCAGGTCGGCGCTCTCTCGCGGACGATCGGTCATCTCTCGGGTCTCCTGTCGGGTCTGTTCGTCGGTCGCCGGCGCGACCGCCGCGAATGGTAGCCTCGCGGCGCGCCTACATCGATCTCCGATACTGCCCGCCTACCTCGAAGAGCGCTCCGGTGATCTGGCCGAGGCTGGCGACCTTCACGGTCTCCATCAGCTCTGCGAAGACGTTTCCTCCGCTGCGGGCGACGTCCTGCAGCCGCGCGAGCGCCGCCGGTGCGCGCCCCGCGAAGCGGCGGTGGAGCGCGGCGAGCGTGGCGAGCTGCGCCTTCTTCTCGTCGTCGGTCGATCGCATCAGGAGCGCGGGGCCGCTGGCCGCCTCCGGCGCGGGATTCTCGAAGGTATTGACGCCGATCACGGGAAGCTCCCCCGAGTGCTTGAGCGTCTCGTAGTGGAGGCTCTCGTCCTGGATCCGTCCCCGCTGGTAGAGCGTCTCCATCGCGCCCAGGACGCCGCCGCGCTCCGACAGCCGTTCGAACTCCGCGAGGACCGCCTCCTCGACCCGGTCGGACAGCTCGTCGACGAGGTAGGACCCCTGGAGGGGGTTCTCGTTCTTCGAGAGGCCCAGCTCGCGCTGGATGATCAGCTGGATCGCCAGCGCGCGCCGCACCGACTCCTCGGTCGGTGTCGTCACGGCCTCGTCGTAGGCGTTCGTGTGGAGACTGTTGCACTGGTCCTGCAGGGCCGTCAGCGCCTGCAGGGTGGTCCGGATGTCGTTGAAGGTCATCTCCTGCGCATGGAGCGAGCGCCCCGAGGTCTGGACGTGATACTTGAGCTTCTGGCTCCGCTCGGAGGCGCCGTATCGGTCGCGCATGGCGACGGCCCAGATCCGGC
The DNA here is from genome assembly GCA_963710635.1 of uncultured delta proteobacterium. Classification (GTDB taxonomy): domain Bacteria; phylum Myxococcota_A; class UBA9160; order UBA9160; family UBA9160; genus MYXO. Next base: position 1,220,278 of record CAVQAY010000004.1, on the reverse strand, counting down.
GGGCCACGCGGCCGATCACCGAGAACTCCGCGTCGAGACCGTTGCTGAAGAAGAACGACAGATTCGGGGCGAAGTCGTCGATCGCCATTCCGCGGGCGAGCCACGCCTCGCAGTACGTGAAGGCGTTCGCGAGGGTGAAGGCGAGCTGGGTGATCGGATTCGCGCCCGCCTCGGCGATGTGGTAGCCCGACACGGAGACCGAGTAGAAGTTGCGAACGCGGTTCTCGACGAAGAACTCCTGGATGTCGCCCATCATCCGCAGGCCGAACTCGGTCGAGAAGATGCACGTGTTCTGGGCCTGGTCCTCCTTGAGGATGTCGGCCTGGACGGTGCCGCGGACGTTCCGGAGGACGTCGGCGCGCAGGCGCGCGAAGGTGCCGGCGTCGACCGCCTCGTCTCCGGAGATGCCGAGCAGGCCGAGACCGAGCCCGGTGTGCCCGGGCGGCAGCTCGCCCGCGTAGGCCGGGAGCCCGCGCGCGGCGAATCGCTGCTTCACGGCGTCGAGACCGCCCGTCTCCAGCAGGTGCTTCTCGACGGCCTGGTCGATGGCAGCATTGAGGAAGAACGCCAGCACCACCGGCGCGGGGCCGTTGATCGTCATCGACACCGAGGTGTCGGGCGCGCACAGGTCGAAGCCCGAATAGAGCTTCTTGGCATCGTCGAGGCAGCAGACCGAGACCCCCGAGTTGCCGACCTTGCCGTAGATGTCGGGGCGCTCGTCGGGGTCGCGGCCATAGAGAGTCACGCTGTCGAACGCCGTCGAGAGACGCGCTCCGCGGGACCGGGCCGAGAGCAGGTGGAAGCGCCGGTTCGTCCGTTCGGGTGTCCCCTCCCCCGCGAACATCCGCGTCGGGTCCTCGCCCTCGCGGCGGAACGGGAAGACTCCCGCGGTGAACGGAAACGACCCAGGAACGTTCTCGCGCCGCAGATAGCGGGTGAGGTCGCCCCAGTCGCGCGTACGCGGGATCGCGACCTTGGGAAGCGGGATGTGGGAGAGCGTCTCGACCTGGTTTGCGACCCGAATCGCCTTCTCGCGGACGACGTACTCCTGGGCCGGCGCCGCGTAGCGCGCTGCGACCGCCGGCCAACCGGCGAGCGCTGCCCGGTCGGCTTCGGGAAGCGCCGCGATGGCGTGGTCGTACCGCTGCCGGAGGGCGAGCACGGCAGGCGGCACTCCCGCCGCTGACGCGACGTCGCCGTACGCCTCGATCGCCGTTGCCGGCGCGTCTCCGAGCAGCTCGAGGGCGCGCGCCAGGGCCTGCGCCTGCGCAGCCACCTCCGCCACCCGCTCGGTCTCGGCGCGATGGGCGCGGACCGTCTCGGCGATCTCCGCCAGATAGCGGCGGCGCGCGGAGGGGAGGAGCGGCGTGCCAGCCTCGAGGTCTTCGACCACGGCCCCAGTCGCCACGGCCTCGTCGGCGAGCCGCCCCTCGAGCGCCTCGTGGAGCCGATCGACGCCGCGGTCGCAGAACCGGCTCGCGATGGTCGGAAACACCGGAACGCCCGCGTCGAGTGTCGCCGCATCGTGGTTGCGCCGCCACTGCTTGCGGACGTCGCGCAGGGCGTCGGCCGCGCCAGGCCGGTCGCTCTTGTTGAGCACCACCAAGTCCGCCAGCTCGAGCATGTCGATCTTCTCGAGCTGCGAGGGCGCCCCGTATTCGGGTGTCATCACGTAGACCGAGACGCCGGCCAGATCGACCACCTCCGAATCGCTCTGCCCGATGCCGGCGGTCTCGAGAAGGATGCGATCGAAGCCGGCGGCCTGGAGGACGGCGATCGCATCGCGGACCGCGGCCGAGAGCGCGAGGTTCGCCTGCCGTGTTGCGAGCGAACGGACGAAGATCCCGGGACCGTGGATCGCGTTCATCCGGATCCGGTCGCCGAGGAGCGCGCCCCCCGACCTTCGCCGCGTCGGATCGACGAGGAGGCAGCCGAGGGTGAGGTGCGGGTGCGCGTGACGCATCCTGCGGACGATCTCGTCGACGACGCTCGACTTGCCCGCTCCTCCCGTTCCCGTGAAGCCGATCACCGGCGCCGGCGGCTTCGTCCGCCGCCGCGCCAGCGCGGCCCGCAGGCGGTCGGCCGCCCCTCCCGCCGAGGCGCCCTCCTCCTCGAGCCAGGTGATGATCCGGGCGACTGCCACCGGATCCTCGGGAGAGAGGCGCTCCAGCTCGTCTCCTACGCGCTCGATGGTGCGCTGGGCGCATTCGTCGAGGATCAGGCGACACATCCCCTCGAGGCCGAGCCGGCGCCCATCCTCGGGGCTGAAGATCCGCGCCACCCCGCGCTCGTGGAGCAGCGCGATCTCCTCGGGGACGATCACCCCGCCTCCGCCCCCGTACACCCGGACGTGCCCGCAGCCGAGATCACGAAGCCGTTCCACCAGGTACGTGAAGAACTCGATGTGTCCGCCCTGGTACGACGAGATTGCGACGGCGTGGGCGTCCTCCTCGACGGCGGCCTCGACGATCTCGTCGACCGATCGGTCGTGGCCCAGATGGATGATCTCGGCGCCGAGCCGTTGCAGGACCCGCCGGATGATGTTGATCGACGCATCGTGCCCATCGAAGAGCGACGCCGCGGTCACGACCCGCACCCTCGACGGCGGTCGGTGCAGGGAGCTGACGGCTGCCGCAGCGCCCGTCATCGGCTCCTCCTCCGGCTCGCGCCGAGCGCGCCCTGCCGGCTCGCCACCCGCGCGCGGTACTTCTCGATCTCGTCGCGCAGCCGGCCGAGCTCGTCGAGGCGCGCCGACACCTCGACGAGCCTTCGCCCGAGCAGCTCGTCGAGGCGCGCCAGCAGGGCCCGGGTGGATCCTGCGATGGCGTGCACGGCATTCAGCTCGCGGATCTCCGCCAGCGGTAGCCCGAGGGCCTTGAGGCGCTGGATGAACCGCAGCCGCTCGAGCTCGTCGGCGCCGTACACCCTTCGCCCCCCGGCGCGCCGCCGGACCCCCGGCAGCAGGCCCAGCTCCTCGTAGTAGCGGACCGTGCGCGCCGAGAGGCCGAGCCGCGCGCAGACCTCGCCGATCGAGAGTTCGCTCGCCCCGAGCGCGGCCTCGCCGCGCGGGGGATCTTCCTCCGCAGCGATCGGTGCCACTCGCCGCGGCCCTGCCCGCCCTCCGTCCCGCCCGCTGTCCGTACGCGATTGCCAGCTCACGTTAAGTGGATAGCAGACCCCGGCCGCAATCGCCGGGGACGGCCTGTGGGGGCCTCCCCTACTGCGGCGGCGTCGCCTCGCTGCCCCATCCGATCGCGCTCGATTGACCTTCACGGGGCAGACTCTCCCCCGATGGCGGCCCGATCCTCAGGGAAGAACGATGAGCGCCGCGTCGGTGTCGGCCGCGAAGGCGGCCAGATCCTCGCAGCGCGAACGAAGGAGGGCGTCCACGGTCGGCGTGGTGCAGTTGCCGAGTCGAATCCACACCACCTTCGGCGGCGGCCCTTCCAGCAGGGCCCGCTCTGCGAAGTCTTCATCCTTCGACACGATCGCGTGACCGTTCGCCGCGGCGTAGGCCCAGATGGCGCCGTCGTCTGCACGCTCGAGGCCGAGGTCGCGAACATGAACTGAATCCGGAAAGAGCGCCTCGAGCAGGCCGACCAGGTAGTGCGAGAGGTTCTCGTCGAAGAGCAGCCTCACGCGGCCGAAGGTCGGTGGATCTTGCGCTCCCGCTCGGCTGCGAACGCCAAGGCAGCGCGGATGTCCTCTCGCTCGAGATCGGGAAAGTCGTGGAGGATCTCGTCCTCGCTCATCCCCGCGGCGAGAAGCTCGAGCAGGTCGTAAACGGTGATCCGGAGGCCGCGGACACACGGCCTTCCGCCCCTCTTGCCTGGCTCGATCGTGATGCGAGACCGCCAGTCCATCACCGCCAGGATAGCCTCCTCTCCGTACCTCGCTGCAAGCCGGACCCGCCTTGCGCCGCCCTGCCGGGCAGGCGACGGCCTCGACCAGAGTCGCGAGCAGGCCCATGAGTTCCGTCGCGGCCCCGTCGACGCCCTGCTCACCCTAGACCGGCGTCACGCTCCGGCGCTTGCGCGGCGGGGCGTCGCGGCGGCCGCGCGAAAGACGCAGCCGCGCGGCGATCTCGTCGCGGAGGCGCTCGGGCGGGACGACCGCGTCGATCACCAGCTCGCTCGCGAGCTTGCCGATGTCGACCTCGGCGGCGTACTCGGCGCGCAGGCGCTCGACGGTTGCCGGACGCTCCGCGTCGGAGAGCGCCTGGATCTGGTTGTAGTAGACGGCGTTGACGGCGGCCTCGGGCCCCATCACGGCGATCATGGCCGACGGCAGGGCGATGCAGGCCTCGGGCTCGAAGCCCGGGCCGCTCATGGCGTAGAGCCCCGCGCCGTAGGCCTTGCGAACGATCACCGACACCCGCGGAACGGTCGCCTCGGACATCGCCATGATCATCTTGGCGCCGGCTCGGATGATGCCCTGCCGCTCGACCTGCTTTCCGATCATGAAGCCGGGGACGTCGGCGAGGAAGACGAGGGGGATCCCGAAGGCGTCGCACAGCCAGAGGAACCGGGCGGCCTTGTCGGCCGAATCGACGAACAGGACGCCGCCCTTCACCTTCGACTGGTTCGCGACGACGCCGACCGGGTGTCCGTCGATCCTCGCGAAACCGGTGAGGATCTCGCCAGCGAAGAGCTTCTTCAGCTCGAAGAACGACTCGGCATCGACGATGCGGTCGATCACCTCGCGGATGTCGAAGGGCTTGTTCTCGCCCTCGGGGATGACGCTCTCGAGGTCGCTGGCATCCTTCACGGGAGCCCGAACGGGCGCCTCCGGGAGTGCGTCGTCGGCGTGGGACGGGAGATACGACAAGTAGGTCCGGGCGGCGGCGATCGCGCCGGCCTCCGTCGCAGCCAAGAGGTCTCCGCACCCCGACACCGAGCAGTGCATGCGCGCGCCGCCCATCTCCTCGAGGGTCACCTTCTGCCCGATCACCATCTCGGCCATTCGCGGCGATCCGAGGTACATGCTGGCGTTGCCCTCGACCATGAAGACGACGTCGCAGAAGGCCGGGATGTACGCGCCACCCGCCGCCGAGGGGCCGAAGAGCAGGCACACCTGCGGCACCATTCCCGAGAGCCGGATCTGGTTGTGGAAGATCCGGCCCGCTCCGCGCCGGCCGGGGAACATCTGGACCTGGTCGGTGATGCGGGCGCCGGCCGAATCGACGAGGTAGACGAGCGGCACGCGCATCCGCTCGGCGCGCTCCTGGATACGCAGGATCTTCTCGACGGTACGGGCGCCCCACGATCCGGCCTTGACGGTCGAGTCGTTGGCCATCACGCAGACCGTCCGGCCCTCGATGGTGCCCGCGCCGGTCACGACCCCGTCGGCCGGGAGGTCCGGTGCGACGCTGTTGGCGAGGGCTGCATCCTCGACGAACGAGCCTTCGTCGAGCAGCAGCCGCAGCCGCTCGCGGCAGAAGAGCTTTCCCTGCTTCGCGGCCTGCTCGTGATAACGCGGCGCGCCGCCTCGCCGGACCCGGTCGAGGGCCTCCGTGACGTCCTTTCCCCGCTTCACCTTCGCTCCTCCTTTGCCGCGGCGCGCGTACGCTCGCCGAGCCGCGCGCGAAGCACGCGGCCCGGGAGCTTCCGCTGCAGCACGTCCCGCTCCATCCACGCCGTCACGTCGACGAGCGCATCGAGGTCGACTCCCGTCGAGACGCCGGCGCGTTCGAAGAGATCGACGACGTCCTCGGTCGCCACGTTGCCGGACGCTCCGGGAGCGTAGGGGCAGCCGCCGAGACCGCCGAGCGACGCGTCGAAGATCCGGACTCCGGCTTCGAATCCAGCTTGGACGTTGGCGAGCGCCCGCCCCCAGGTGTCGTGGAGGTGGAGCGCGAGGCGCTCGACGGAAACCTCGCCGGAGACCGCGCCCACGAGGCGCCGAACCTGCGCCGGATGGCCGACGCCGATGGTGTCGCCGAGGGAGATTTCGCCGACGCCGAGCTCGGCCAGCGCGGCGGCGAGCCGGACGACGGCCGACTCGGGAACCGCACCTTCGTAGGGGCACCCGCAGACCGTCGAGACGTAGGCGCGCGTCGCTACGCCCGCTGCGTGGGCCGCGTCGAGGACCGGCCGGAAGCGTTCGAGCGACTCGGCAACCGAGCAGTTCACGTTCCTTTGGTTGTGGGTCTCGCTCGCAGAAACGAAGACCGCCGCCACGTCGAGCCCCGCCGCCTGGAACCGCTCCCAGCCCTGGAGGTTCGGGACGAGCGCGCCGAGGCGGACCCCCGTCCGCCGCGGCAGGTCCCGTGCGACCGCGTCGGCGTCGGCCAGCGCCGGGATCCACTTCGGCGAGACGAACGACGTGACCTCGATCTCGCGCAGTCCGGCCGCGGTGAGGCCTGCGACGAGCGTGATCTTGTCGGCGGTCGACACCACGCCGGGCTCGTTCTGGAGCCCATCCCGAGGGCCGACCTCGGTGACGATCACCTCCGGGCCGGCCGGCACCCGGGACTGCTAGGCCTCGTAGTTGTAGAAGCCGCGGCCGCTCTTTCGCCCGAGCCAGCCGGTCTCGACCCGCTTCTTGATCTCGAGGCAGGGAGCGTAGCGGGGCTCGCCATACTCCCGGTACAGGCTGTCGAGGATCGCGTAGACCACGTCGAGCCCCACGAGGTCGGCGAGGGCCAGCGGGCCGAGCGGATGGTTGCAGCCGAGCTTCATGCACTCGTCGATCGACTCGGGCGACGCAACGCCCTGCTGGAGCGTGAAGGCAGCCTCGTTGATCATCGGGAACAGGACCCGGTTCACGACGAAGCCCGGCGAGTCCTTCACGTCGATCGGCACCTTGCCGAGGCTCTCGGCGAGGCCGCGCACCGCTGCCACCGTCGAGTCGCTGGTGCGCATGCCGCGAACCACCTCGACCAGCTTCATGAGCGGAACGGGGTTGAAGAAGTGCAGCCCGACGAAGTGGGCCGGACGCTTCAGGTACGACGCGAGCTTCGTCACCGAGAGACTCGACGTGTTCGTCGCGATGATGCTCTCGTCGCCGACGATCGAATCGATCTTCTGGAGAAGATCTCTCTTCAGGTCGTGGTCCTCGGGCGCGCACTCGATCACCCGGTCGCAGCCCTTCAGCTCCTCGAGCGGAACGACGCCGCGGATCCGTTCGAGCGCGTCGGACATCTCCACCTGCGTGAGCTTCTGCTTGGAAACGAGCCGTTCGAGCGACTTGGAGATCGCCTTCATCCCTCGATCGACCGATTCCTGCCGCCGATTCTGGAAGACCACCGCGTATCCGGCCTGGGCGGCGGACTGGGCGATTCCCTGCCCCATGGTCCCGGTGCCGACGATTCCGATCGTGTGCCGCTGGGTCGTCATCTAGAGGAGCTCCACACCGAGGGCCACGGCCTCGCCGCCGCCGATGCACAGGGTTGCGATTCCGCGCCGGCCGCCACGGTCCTTGAGCGCGTGCAGCAGCGTCACGAGGATCCGGGCTCCCGAGCAGCCGATGGGATGCCCGAGGGAAACCGCTCCGCCGTTCACGTTGACGCGATCGGCGTCGAGGCCATGGTCCTTCATGGCCGCCATGGTGACGACCGCGAAGGCCTCGTTGATCTCGTAGAGGTCCCAGTCGAGGGGCTTCGTCCCCGTCTTCGCGTAGAGCCTCTTCAGGGCCTCGACCGGGGCGATGGTGAACCACTTGGGCTCCACCGCCGCCGTCGAATCGGCGATGATCCGCGCGAGCACCGGCATTCCGTTGCGCTTCGCGACGTCGGCCGACGTCACCACCAGCGCGGCGGCGCCGTCGTTGATGCTCGACGCATTGGCCGCCGTGACCGTGCCGTCCTTCGAGAAGGCCGGCTTCAGCTTCGACATCTTGTCGAGCTGCGCCTTGCCGGGACCCTCGTCGTCCTCGACCACCACCGGCTCGCCCTTCTTCGACGGAACGGAGACGGGAACGATCTCGGCCTTGAACTTCCCGGCCTTCTGGGCCTGGATCGCACGTTCGAAGCTGCGCTTGGCGAAGGCGTCCTGATCCTCGCGCGTGAAGCCGTACTTTGCGGCGACGAGGTCGCCGCACACGCCCATGTGGACGTTGTCGTAGGGATCCCAGAGGCCGTCGTAGATCATCGAGTCGACGATCGTCCCGTTGCCCATCCGGTAGCCGCCGCGGGCGTTCGGGAGCAGGTACGGTGCGTTCGACATCGATTCCATGCCGCCCGCGACGACGATCTCGGCCTCGCCGGCGAGGATCTCGCGCCGGGCGAACATCACCGCCTGGAGCCCGGAGCCGCAGACCTTGTTGAGGGTGATGGCGCCCGTCGAGTTCGGGAGCCCGGCCTTCAGCGTGGCCTGGCGCGCCGGAGCTTGACCGATGCCTCCCGAGAGGACACAGCCCATGAAGACGCTCTCGACCCGGTCGGGCTGGATTCCCGCACGGGAGACGGCCTCGCGGATGGCGGCCGCGCCGAGTTCCGGCGCGGGAAGCGAGGACAGCGTGCCCTGGAAGCTCCCGAGCGGGGTCCGGGCAGCGCTGGCGATGACCACGTCGGTCTTGCTCATGGGCGATTCTCCTGCCGGCGGTGGGCCGGGCGCGGAGCCCGCGGAGGCGTCGGCTCCGCAAGGTTCCCTCGCCCGAATGGGAGGGGCGAGGCTACACGACGGCGCGGCGGGGAGTCAAACGACGACCCGGCGGGTCAGCGGTAACCCAGCTCCTCGATCCGCTCCCGGCGCCGGGACCAGCTCGGCTCGACCTTGACCCGTAGCGCCAGGTGGACGTGCGTTCCCAGCAGCCGTTCGATCGCAGCCCGGGCCTGGATCCCGATCCGCTTCACCATGGCGCCGCCGGCGCCAACGGCGATCCGCTTCTGCGAATCGCGCTCGACGAGCAAGTTGGCCTCGATCCGGACCAGGTCGGCCCGGCTCTCGTCGAAGGCGGTCACCTCCACTGCGACCGCATAGGGAAGCTCCTCCTGGAGCGCCCCCATGGCCGCCTCGCGAACCAGCTCCGCGGCGAGGAAACGCAGCGGCCTGTCGGTGAGCTCGTCCTCGGGATAGTACGGAGGCGCCACCGGCAGCCGTTCGACGACGGCGGCCAGCAGCGCATCGATGCCCTCTCCCGTCTTCGCCGACACGCGCAGCGACGCGGCGGGGGCGACAGGCCCTGGCGGCGGCCAGGGCGCGGACCGGACGCCCGGAAGGTCCGCCTTCGACCCCACCAACAGCACGGGAACCCGTCGCGCCGCGAGGCGGGCCAGGACCCCCTCGTGCTCGGCCCCGAGTCCCTGCTGCGGATCGACGACCAGGAGCGCCACGTCGCAGTCGCCCACCGCACGCTGGGCGGCCTCGTACATGGCCGCGTGGAGGGGCCGGGCTCCCGCATGGAGGCCCGGGGTGTCGGTGAACAGGATCTGCGCCCCCGGGAGCGTCCGGATTCCCAGCAGGCAGCCCCGGGTGGTCTGGGGCCTCGGCGTGACGATGGCCAGCCGCTCGCCGACGAGCCGATTGAGAAGGGACGACTTGCCCGCGTTGGGAAGTCCGATCAGGGCCACGACCCCTGCGCGATGCTCCGTCAGGGCCTCGGCTCCCCGCGCTGCAGCGCCTGTTCCGCAGCGGCCTGCTCCGCCTGTCTCTTCGTCCGCCCGACCCCCCGGGCCCACACCACGTCGCCGATCCGCGCCTCCACCTCGAAGCGCTGCTCGTCGTCGTCGATGCGGCTGTCGTGCACGGTGCGGTAGGTCGGCGTCTCCTGGAACTGCGCGTGGGCCCATTCCTGGAGCCGGGTCTTGGCGTCGCGCGCTGCCGCCGGCGCGCGCAGCAGAGCCTCCCCGAACGCCCGCTCGACGAAGCCGCGCGCGGCCGAGAGTCCGGCATCGAGATAGACCGCTCCGATCAGCGCCTCGAAGACGTTGGCGAGGATCGAATCCTTGTGTGCACCGGCCGTACGCTGCTCGGTGCGGCCGAGGCGAACGAAGGAGCCGAGATCGAGAGAGCGTGCTCGGGCGGCGAGCGACCGCGTGTTCACGAGCGCCGCCCGTGCTCGGGTGATCTCGCCCTCGTTCCACTCAGGACGGCCGGAATAGAGGATCTCCGCGACGACGAGGCCGAGCACGGCGTCTCCCAGCAGCTCGAGGCGCTCGTTGCCACGCGTCCCGTCGGCCTCGTGGGCGAACGAGGGATGCGCGAGGGCCGTCTCGAGGAGATCGCCGCTCTGGAAACGATGCCCGAGGCGCGATTCGAGACGCTCGGGGTCCGGCTGGGGCTCCGTCACGCCTTCGCCTCGGCGATCCAGCCACCGCCGACGACCCGGTCGCCGTCGTAGAAGACGGCCGCCTGACCCGGCGCGACCGCGCGCACGGGCGACGAGAACTCGACGCGGGCGCCGTCCTTGCCGTCGGGCAAGAGGGTCGCAGCCGCGCCCTCGTGCCGGTAGCGGACGCGGACCGACGCCTCGATCGCCTCGTCGGGGGGATCGCCGCTGATCCAGGACACGCTCTCGAGGCGAACGTGTCGCGAGAGCGCAGCCGACGCCCGGCCCACGACGATGCGGTTCGCCAGCGCGTCGATCCGGATTACGTAGAGAGGCGCCTCGGCGCTGACGCCGAGCCCTCTGCGCTGCCCGACCGTGAAGTGGTGGATTCCCGGGTGCGAGCCGATCACCTGCCCGTCCTCGTCGACGATCTCGCCGGGGCCCGGTAGCGAGCCTGGACGCAGGCTCTCGACGACGCGGGCGTAGTCTCCGTCCGGTACGAAGCAAATCTCCTGGCTCTCGCGCTTCTCCGCCGTGACGAGGCCGAGGGCCCTCGCGCGATCACGCACCTCGTGCTTGCGCAAGCCGCCGAGCGGCAGGTCGATCCGCGCGAGCTGGCGCTGATCGAGATCGAAGAGGAAGTACGACTGGTCCTTCGCCACGTCGACGGCTGCGCGAAGCGAGCGGAGCCCGGTCGCCGCATCGTCCTCGATGCGCGCGTAGTGTCCCGTGGCGATCCGCGACGCGCCGAGGGCGCGGGCCCGCTCGAGGAGGTGGTGGAACTTGAACCGCCTGTTGCACGCCACGCACGGGATCGGAGTCCGTCCTGCGAGGTAGGCGTCGGCGAAGGGCTCCATCACCTCGCTCCGGAACCGATCGAGGTAGTTGGCAACGTAGAAACGGATGCCGAGCGCCTCGGCCACCCGCCGCGCATCGTCCGCGTCATCGAGCGAGCAGCAGCGCGACGCGGATCCCGCCAAGTTCATGGTGATGCCGATCACCTCGTGACCGCGTTCGACGAGCAACGCCGCTGCCACCGACGAGTCGACCCCGCCCGACAGGGCGACCACTACGCGCTCGCTCACGGCGCGGCGCTCCGCACCCGCGCCGCGAGTGGCGGGAGGAGCGAGAGCACCCGGTCGATCTGCTCGTCATCGACGCCCTGCCCTACGCTGAAGCGGAGCGAGCCTCGCGCATCGTGCTCCGAGAGCCCCATGGCGAGGAGGGTCCGCGACGGCTCGATCGAGCCCGAATGGCAGGCGGCTCCGGCAGAGACCGCGACGCCTTCGAGATCGAGGGCCTCGAGGAGGATGTCCGACGCCACCCCCGGGAGGCAGACGCTGAGGGTGTTCGCGAGGACGGCCTGCGGAGCGCCGTTGCGGCGTGCGCCGGGAATCCGCGCCGCGATGCCCTCCCATAGCCGATCGCGCAGCGCCGCGAGCGCCGCCACCCGCTCGGGCAGATCGGCCGTTGCCAGCGCGCACGCGACGCCGAGGCCTACGATTCCGGGGACGTTCTCGGTGCCGCCGCGCCGGCGGCGTTCCTGCCCTCCGCCGCGAAGAAGAGGGTCGAAGGCCGCACCCGGTCTCACGTAGAGCAGGCCGACTCCCTTCGGGCCATTCTGCTTGTGTCCCGACGCGGCGAGGCTGTCGGCGCCGAGCGACGCCACGTCGACCGGGAGCTTCCCGATGCACTGGGTCGCGTCGAGGTGAACGGGGACCCCCGCCGCCCGCGCGATCCGGCATAGGGTCTCCACCGGCTGCAGCACTCCCGTCTCGTTGTTCGCCCACAGGATCGCCGCCAGCGCCACGTCTGGGCCGAGCGCCTTCTCGAAGGCGGCGGGGTCGACGAGGCCGTCGCGGCCTACCGGGAGCCGCGTCACGCGCCAGCCGTCGTCCTCGAGCGCAGCCAGCGGGGCGGAGACCGACGGATGCTCGGCGGCGGTCGTCACGATCTCCCGACGGCCCGTCACCCATCCGCGCCGCGCGCAGCCGGCGATGGCCGTGTTGTTCGACTCGGTGGCGCCACTCGTGAACACGATCGATTCCGGCCTCGCGCCGATTGCGGCCGCCACCTGCCCGCGCGCCTTCTCGACGGCCGCCCGCGCGGCCGAGCCCTCGGCGTGGGTACTCGACGGATTGCCATGCAGCGTGCGCAGCGCTCCCTCCATCGCCACGAGGACTTCGGGTCGGAGGGGAGTCGTGGCGTTGTGATCGAGGTAGATGCGCATCGGCGCCGCGTAGGATCGCAGGCGACGCTACTTCTGACGCGGCGCACGGTCAACCGGAGTCGTCGAGAGGTCCCCTTCCGGAAGCTCCAGCCACGGACGCAGGCCGGCCAGCGTCACGGGGCCGATCCCGGGTACCTGCAAGAGATCCTCGACGCGCTCGAAGCGGCGGTCCTGCCGCGCACGGACGATCTGCTCGGCGCGCACGTTGCCGACTCCCGGTAGCACCGTCAGTGCCTCGGCGTCGGCGGTGTTGGGGTCGAGCCCGCCGCCGAAGAGCAGTCGGACGGGTCCCGCCAGCGCGGGCCCGGGAGGCCCATCACAGCGGACCGCGGTCGTGCGTCCCCTCCGGGCCTCGGCGGTCACCGGCGCCAAACATGGGCGCGCCCGCGGCGCAGGCGCCGGGAGCGCTGCCAGCACGAGCAAGAGCGCGAGCGCGAGGGCTCCGCGGGCCCTTCGTTGCAGCGTGCGTTCGAGGGCGTCCATCCGCCCCTCCCCGGGACCGGGGACGACGAGGCTTCACATCTCGGCGCGGGGCTCTCCGGCACCCGACTCGACGAACGCCGCGTGCAGCGCGCGGACCGCCAGCTCGGTGTACTTCTCCTCGATCAGGACCGAGATCTTGATCTCGCTCGTGGAGATCAGTTGGATGTTGATGCGCTCGTCGGCCAGGACGCGGAACATGCGTGACGCGACGCCCGCATGGTCCTTCATGCCCAGGCCGACGATCGAGACCTTCGCGATCCCCTCATCACCGACGACACCGCTCGCACCGATCTCCTGCGCGGCGCGCTCGGCGATTCCCACCGCCCGACGGAAGTCCGACCGCGGAACGGTGAAGGTGATGTCCGTCGAGCCGTCCTGTCCGACGTTCTGCACGATCATGTCGACGACGATTCCCTCCTCGCCGAGGGGACCGAACAGGCGCGCCGCGACTCCCGGCTGGTCCTTCACGCCGCGCAGGCGGATCTTCGCCTCGCTGCGGTTGTAGGTGACGCCCGAGACCACCAGCCCTTCCATCGCATCCTCCTCGCGCACCACCCAGGTTCCCTCACCCTCGGAGAAGGACGACCGGACGTGGATCGGAACGCCGTGCTGCATCGCGAACTTGACCGACCGGATCTGCAGGACCTTGGCGCCGAGGCTCGCCATCTCGAGCATCTCGTCGAAGGAGATTCGCTCCAGCTTGCGGGCGGCCGGGACGAGGTTCGGGTCGGTGGTATAGACGCCGTCGACGTCGGTGTAGATCTCGCACACGTCGGCCCGGAGTGCTGCCGCCACGGCGACTGCCGAGGTGTCGGACCCGCCGCGCCCGAGGGTCGTCACGTTGCCTTCCTCGTCGATTCCCTGGAAGCCTGCAATCACGGCGACGGTTCCGGCATCGAGCGTCTCGAAGATGCGCGCGGCGTCGATGCTCTGGATCCTCGCACGGGTGTGGGCCGTATCGGTCCTCATACCGATCTGTGCGCCGGTGAACGATCGGGCACGGCCGCCGAGGCGCTGGATCGCCATGGCGAGCAGCGCGATGGTCTTCTGCTCGCCGGTCGAGACCAGCGCGTCGTACTCGCGCGGATCGGGGTCGTCGCCGCCGGCCGCGTGAGCGAGCGCGACGAGCGCGTCGGTCTCGCCGGCCATGGCGGACACGACGACGGCCACCCGGTGACCGGCCTGGCGGGTCGCCCAGACGCGCCGGGCCACGTTCTCGATGCGCTCGATGTCGCGCACGCTCGTTCCGCCGAACTTTTGGACGATCAAGGACATGCCACGTTCTCCAGATCCACCGTCCCGGACACCCCGAGGCACAGGCTCCAGCGGCGCAGGACGGACGCCGAGAGCAGGCCGTGGGCCGAGACCGAGATGGACCGCTCCTCCTCGCCGCCGGCGGGCAAAAGCGACAGCTCGATCTCCAGCCGGTCGGCCGGAAGCGCCGACGGAATCCGGTCGGCCCACTCGACGGCGAGGATGCAGCCCTCGTCGAGTACGTCGAGGAGTCCGGCGGATTCGAGCTCCGCGGCGGTCTCCAGCCGGTACAGGTCCACGTGGACCAGCCGCAGCCCCCGGCTCTCGAGCGGATACTCGTTCGCGATCACGAAGGTCGGGCTCGTGACCAGCCCCGGATCGAGACCGAGCCCTTCCGCCAGACCCTTGACGAAGCCGGTCTTCCCGGCGCCGAGGGGCCCGCGAAGGGCGATGACGAGGCCTCCCTCCTCGAGGACCGACGAGAGGGCGCGCGCCACCGCATGGGTCGCCTCAGGGCTCGGGGAACGAAAGCGTAAGGCTGCGCGCTCCTGCATCTGCGCTCTCCGATCCGTCTCCCGCCCTCGTCGAGGCCTGCGCGCGGCGCCTTCGAAGCCGCTCCATGGCCACCGGGACGTGCCGTGCGACGTCTTCCGCGAGGGTCCCGGCCGGGCCGAGCCGATCGGCGAGAACGTCGGCCGCGAGCCCCTGCAGATATGCACCCAGCGCTCCTGCCTCCAGCGGGTCCAGCCCTTGCGCCAGGAGCGCGCCGATCATTCCGGTGAGTACGTCTCCGGTTCCGCCCGTCGCGAGGTTCGGTCCGCCCGTCGGGTTCACGACGACCCGGCCATCGGGTGCCGCCGTGACCGTGGCCGCCCCCTTGAGCACGACGACCGCGCCGGTCCGCTCTGCGAGGGCCCGCGCCGACCCGACGCGGTCGGCGTTGATCTCCTGTCGATGGATCCCGAGCAGGCGCGCTGCCTCCCCCGGGTGGGGGGTCACGATAGTCGGATGCTGCCGGCGCTTCAACAGCGCCGCGTCGGAGGCGATCGCGTTCAGGCCGTCGGCGTCGATCACCAGCGGGCGGGGGAGAGACGGTGCGAGGGCGCGAACCAGGGCGACCGTCTCGGGGTCGGTTCCGAGGCCGGGTCCGAGCGCGACGACGTCTCGCGCGTCGGCCAGCTCCCGAAGCGGCTTCTCGGCGGCGGTGGCGAAGCAGCGCGCCGCCGTCTCGGGAGCCGCCGCCGTCATCGCCTCGGTACACTTGGCCTCGAGGACGTCTGCGAGGCTCGCCGGACACGCCACCGTGACGAGTCCCGCGCCCGCGCGGCCGGCTCCCAGCGCCGCGAGCGCCGCGGCGCCCGTCTTGCCGGCCGATCCGGCGATCACCAGCAGGTGGCCGAAGCTCCCCTTGTGCCCGGCGCGGGGCCGCACCGGGAGCTGCGCCGCCGCCCCTGCCGGCGTCCACAGGACGGCGCATTCCGGCGCTCCGGGCGCCTCGTCGGCGATGCCGATCCGCGCCACCCGTACGCGGCCCGCGAGGCTCCGGCCCGGCTCGAGGGCCAGGGCGAGCTTCGGGAGGCCCAGCGTCACCGTCACGTCCGCCTCGACGCAGGGCCCCAGCGGCTGGCCCGTGTCGGCGGAGAGCCCCGAGGGAAGGTCGACGGCCACGACGAGGCACCCGCGATCGCGACGCGCGGCGCGAAGTCGCTCGATCGCGGCCGCCGCAGCGCCGTCGACCGGACGCGAGAGTCCCGTGCCGAAGATGGCGTCGACGACGATCTCGCTCTCCTCGGGCGTCGTATCCGGCGACACGAAGCGGACACCCGCCGCCCGGGCGCGCGTCGCGTTGGCAGCGGCGTCTGGGGACAGCGTTTCCGGCGCTCCGAGCATCGCCACGCGCACCGGCACGCCGAGCAGATGGAGATGGCGTGCGGTCACCAGACCATCTCCGCCATTGTTGCCAGCGCCACACACGACGAGGACACGGCGCGGGGCGTCGCTGGCGGCCAGCACCTCGCCCGCAACGGCGCGGCCGGCGCTCTCCATCAGCAGCTCGCCGGAGACGCCGAGCGTCTCGATCGTGTATCGGTCGCGCAGGCGCATGCCTGCTGCATCGACGAGGGTCCAGGAGTCGAAGTCGCCGAAGCTCACGAGCCTCCTTCGAGCACCACCTGTCCGATGCAGCACCACGGATCGTGCGTCAGCGTGAGCGCCGCCTGCTCGACGCCAAGGCGTCTCGCCGCCGCCGCCGCCCGGCCGTGGAAGTGCAGCGCGGGGGCCTCGCCGCGCTTCCGGACGACCTCGATCTCGCGGAAGTGTGCGCCAGCGAGCCCGAGCGCGCGAGCGGCGGCCAGCTTGGCCGCGAACCGGACGGCGAGGCTCTCGACTCCCCTCGAACGCCGCGCGGCATACGCTCGCTCGCCCTCGGTGAACAAGCGCCGCCGCAGGCGCTCGCCGTGCCGGTCCGCCGCCGCTTCGAAGCGCGGGACGTCCACGACACCGACGCCGACCCCGACGATCAGCCGGCCCTCCCGAGGCAGCGCCCCAGGCAGTCGGCCAGGTCCTGGGCCAGCTCGGCGACCCGGGCCTCGTCGCGCCCCTCGACCATGATCCGCGCCTTCGGCTCGGTGCCGCTGTAGCGGATCAGGACCCTCCCATGGCCGGCCAGCTCGGCTTCGATCTTCCCGACCAGCCCCATCATCTCCGGCAGGCTCTCGAGCGGCCGCTTCTCGGCGATGCGGACGTTCACGAGGGTCTGCGGGTACCGCGTGAACCCTCCCATCAGCTCCGAGAGCTTCCTTTCCGTGCGCCGCAGGATCGCGAGGGTCTGGAGCGCCGTGATGAGGCCGTCTCCCGTGGTGTTGTGGTCGAGGAAGATCACGTGGCCCGACTGTTCGCCGCCGAGGTTGTAGCCGCCGGACCGCATCGCTTCGACGACGTAACGGTCTCCGACCTGGGTGCGGACCAAGCCGACTCCCAGACCCTCGAGGTACTTCTCGAGGCCGAGGTTGCTCATCACCGTCGCGACCAGCGCGCCGCCGCGGAGCGCGCCGCGGGCGACCAGGTCTTCGGCGCAGAGTGCGAGCACCGCATCGCCGTCGACGAGGTTTCCCTTGTCGTCCACCAGCAGGCAGCGGTCTGCGTCGCCGTCGAGGGCGATCCCGACGTCGGCACGCACCTCGCGAACCTTCGCGGCGGTCTTTTCCGGGAAGAGGGAGCCGCAGTTGTCGTTGATGTTGCGCCCATTGGGCTCGACGCCGAGCTGGAAGACCTCTGCGCCCAGCTCCTCGAGCACGGTGGGGCCCACCTGGTACGCGGCTCCGTTGGCACAGTCGAGCACGACGCGCAGGCCATCGAGGGTGAGGTCCATTGGGAAGGTCTTCTTCAGCAGCACGACGTAGCGACCGGCAGCGTCGTCGATTCGCCGGGCGCGCCCGATCTCGTCGGGGTTCGCGGTGCAACGGTCGAGCTCGCCGCTGGCGATGAGGTTCTCGATCCGGTTCTCGATCTCGTCGGGCAGCTTGAAGCCGTCCCGGGAGAAGAACTTGATCCCGTTGTCCTGGTAGGGATTGTGACTCGCCGAGATCATGACGCCGGCGTCGCAGCGCATGTCCGCAGTGAGGAACGCCATGCCGGGTGTCGGCATCGGCCCCACCTGGAGCACGTCGACACCCATCGAGCAGATTCCCGCCGCGAGAGCGTCCTCGAACATGTACCCCGAAAGCCGCGTGTCCTTGCCGATGATGATCCGGTGGCGGTCCCGCCCGCCGCGGTGGAAGACGTGCGCGACCGCGCGCCCGAGCTGGAGCGCCATCTCCGCCGTCATGGGATGTACGTTCGCGGTGCCGCGGACACCATCCGTCCCGAAGAGTTCGAGCCTCCTCTCCTCCCCCACCTCAGCCCTCCTTGACCGGCCCGCTTCGTTCGCCAGGAACCGGAACGATCCGGATCCGTACCTTCACCGCTTCGGGGCTGTCGACCCAGACGTGTCGTCCCGTCACGGACACCCGCGCCTCGCGCTCCGCGGTCTCGGCGAGGCCGTTGACGTCGACGGGCTCGGTCAGCACCTCGCTGATCCGCTGGACCTCGCGCTGCGCCCCGGAGACGCGGACCCGCGGGGGATCGATCTCGATCCGCTCGACCGCATAGCCGGGTGCCGGAGACCCCTCCACGTCTGCACGAACCTGGATGTTCTTGCTCATGCGACGCTCGAACGTGAGTGTGACCTGCGCCGGCGACCGCGAGACGATTCGCGCACCGCGCGGAAGATCGAGGTGGGAGAGGTCGATCTCGAAATCGGAGTTCCCTTGCTTCGCCCCCGAAACGTCGATCGTGTACTCGAATCGCTCGGGCTTCACGAGCCGCAGGACGGCGCGGCTCCCGGCCACCCGTACGTTCACGGCGCTGCTCGTCTGCTCGGTGAGCACCAGGTCGTCGGGGGTTCCGCGGAGGACGAGCGGCAGGTCGTATCCCCGCTCGATGGAGCTCGACCCCTGCGCAACCCACCACAGGAAGACAGCGATCACGAAGGCCAGGACCTTGAGCCCGAGGTTCGAGCCGACGCGCAGCACGGCCCCTCCTACTGGCCTGTGCCGGCCGCGCCGGCCTCTGCTGCCGTGCGGTCGTCGGGGGCGCTGGCTTCCTCCCGGCCGGCGGCCAGGGCCTCGCGGAGCACCGCTCGCAGTCGCGCCGGGTCGAGGCCCCGCTTGAGCTCGCCGCTACTCACGACCGAGACATCCGAGGTCTCCTCCGAGATGACGACCACGATCGCATCGGTCTCCTCCGTGAGTCCCAGCGCCGCTCGGTGACGGGTGCCGAGACCCTGCGGCAGATCCTGGCGCTCCGACAGGGGGAGGATGCAGCCCGCCCGGGCGACGCGGCCGTTCTGGATCAGGACGGCTCCGTCGTGGAGGGGCGAGTAGGGCAGGAAGAGCGACACCAGCAGCTCCTTCGACACGGCGGCGTCCAGGGCGAGCCCCGCCTCGACCTGATCGTCGAGCTGGGTGTCGCGCTCGAGGACGATCAGCCCTCCGACGCGTTTTTGCGCCAGGGTCTGCGCCGCGCGCGCGATCTCTTCGAGGATCTGGGTCTCTTGCCGTCGCGCCGCCGTCGGTGACACGCCGCGTCCCACCCGCGCCAGCATGCGCCGGATGTCGTGCTGGAAGAGAACGATGATGATGAGGACCGCCGACGAGAGGAAGTGGTCGAAGATCCACATCAGCGTACTGAGCTGGAAGATCTGCGCGAGCGCGCTGGTTCCGATCAGTAGCAGGAGCCCCACCAGGATCTGCACGGCGCGCGTGCCCTTGATGAGGCGCAGGAGCCAGTAGACGCCGAGGGCGACGAGCACCAGGTCGAGGGTGTCCCTCACGGGCTCGAAGTTGGTGAGGAGGTAGACCCACGCCTCGTGGAGAACACCCCAGATGAACTCGATCACGGCGCGCCGTTCCTGCGGGCCGACCGCAGGGCGACGCCGACCGCGGCGGCGCGGGCGGCGCCGGTCACGTCGTGGACCCGAAGCGCATCGGCTCCGGCGAAGACCGCGATGGCGCAGGCCGCGAGGGTCGCATGGTCCCGCTCTCCCGGCGGGTCGCCGGTGATCTCTCCCAGGAAGCTCTTGCGGGACGGGCCCACGAGGAGCGGCAGGCCGAGCCTGGCCCGCAGCCGCCCGGCGTTGGCGAGGAGCTCGAGGTTGTGGGGCAGGCGCTTGCCGAAGCCGATTCCCGGGTCGACGACGATGCGGTCGCGGCCGACGCCGGCGCGGCAGGCGACCGCGACCGATTCGCCGAGCTCGCGTTCCACCTCGGCGAGGCAGTCGTCGAAGGCCACCGCGTCCTGCATGGTCGCCGGCTCTCCGCGCAGGTGGCCGAGCACGAGCGTCGCCCCGGCGCGAGCCGCCACCCGCGCCACCCCGGCGTCGTGACCGAGGCCGGAGACGTCGTTCACCACCGTCGCTCCGGCGGCGATCGCCGCTTCGGCGACCCGCCCCTTCCGCGTATCGATCGAGAGGGGGGTCGCCGTCGCCTTCGCGAGCGCCTCCAGCACCGGAACCGTCCGCGCGATCTCCTCGCGCTCGTCGACCTCGCGCGCTCCCGGCCGCGTCGATTCGCCGCCGACGTCGATCACGTGGGCTCCCGCCGCCGCGAGGGCGAGCCCGGCCGCCACGGCGGCGGCCACGTCGATCTCACCCTTGGGCGTGGTGAACCTCCCGCCATCGCTGAACGAGTCCGGGGTCACGTTGAGCACGCCCACCAGCGTCACGCGGCCCTGCGGAAAGGTCATCGCGTCGGCCACGCACGGACTCCTACCCCGGGATCGGCTCGGGGTCCGGGAGCTTGTCACCCGGGAAGTCCTTCGCGCGTTCCGGGCGGGTTCGCCACGCCGGCTCTCCTCGCGCGGGGGACTCCGCAGGCAGCGGTAGTGCAGGCAGCTCCTTGCCTTCCAGAAGGAGAGCCAGGTCGGCCGTGTCCAGCGTCTCGCGCTCGAGGAGCGCTGCGGCGATGCGGTCGAGGGTGGCCCGGTGGTCGACGAGTTCCTGGCGGGCTGCGGTGTAGAGCTCGCCCAGGATCCGCGAAACCTCTTCGTCGATCTCCTCGGCCTTCTTCTCGCTGTAGTCCTTCCTCGTCACGAAGTCGCGCCCGAGGAAGACGTCCGCGTCGTCGTCTCCAAACGAAACGGGGCCGAGCCGGTCGCTCATCCCGTACTTGCAGACCATGCGCCGCGCGAGGTCGGTCGCCTGCTTGAGGTCGTTGGACGCGCCCGTCGAGAAGTGGTTGAAGACGATGTCCTCGGCGGCGCGCCCACCCATGGCGTGCTTGATCATGGCGAGGATCTGGTCCTTGGTGAGGTTGTACCGGTCCTCCACCGGGAGGGTCTGGGTGAGGCCGAGGGCCATTCCCCTCGGAATGATCGTCACCTTGTGGACCGGATCCGAATGCGGGTTGACGAGCGCGACCAGCGCGTGCCCGGCCTCGTGGTAGGCCGTCGTCCGCTTGTCGTCGTCGCTCATGATCATGCTCTTTCGCTCGGCGCCGAGGAGGACCTTGTCCTTTGCGCGCTCGATGTCGAGCATGGAGACCTTCTGGCCGTCGCGCCGTGCGGCGAGCAGCGCCGCCTCGTTCACCAGGTTCTGGAGATCGGCTCCGACGAACCCGGGGGTTCCTCGAGCGATCACCTCGAGCTGCACGTCGTCGTCGAGGGGCACGCGCCGCGTGTGGACCTTGAGGATGGCGAGGCGGCCGCGCAGGTCGGGCCGAGGAACCACCACCCGCCGGTCGAAGCGGCCGGGCCGCAGGAGTGCCGGGTCGAGGACGTCGGGCCGGTTGGTGGCGGCGATGAGGATCACGCCCTCGTTCGACTCGAAGCCGTCCATCTCGACGAGCAGCTGGTTGAGGGTCTGCTCGCGCTCGTCGTGGCCGCCGCCGAGACCCGCTCCACGGTGGCGCCCCACGGCGTCGATCTCGTCGATGAAGATGATGCACGGCGCGTTCTTCTTGCCCTGGAGGAAGAGGTCGCGAACGCGGGACGCGCCGACGCCCACGAACATCTCGACGAAATCCGACCCCGAGATGGAGAAGAACGGAACGCCTGCCTCGCCGGCCACCGCTCGGGCGAGGAGCGTCTTGCCGGTGCCCGGAGGCCCGACGAGGAGCACGCCCTTCGGGATGCGCCCGCCGAGTCGGGTGAACTTCTTCGGCTCGCGCAGGAACGCGATGATCTCCTCGAGCTCGGTCTTCGATTCCTCGACTCCGGCCACGTCCTCGAACGTGACGCGCTGCTGGTTCTCGGTGAGCAGCCTCGCGCGGGCCTTCCCGAAGCTCATCGCCTTGCCACCGCCCGCCTGCATCTGCCGGATGAAGAAGATCCAGATCCCGATGAAGAGCAGCATCGGGAACCAGGTGATGAGCAGGGTCTGCCAGAACGACGACTCCCGGGCCGGCTGCGCCGTCACCTCGACGTTCTTCGACTCGAGCTCCTGGAGCAGCCCTTCGGTGACCGCCGGGGCGTAGGTGGCGAACTCCCCGCCGCTCTTCAGCTCGCCGACGATGTGGCTCGACTCGATCGTGACCTTCTCGATCTCGCCGGCTGCGAGCTTCTCCTGGAAGCTCGAGAAGCTGATCTCGGACGGCATCGCCTGGTTCTGCCGAAGCATGGTGACCGCCAGGAGGATGACGACCAAGACGACGACCCACAGGGCCATGCTCTTGTAGAACTGCTGATTCACGCTCGCTCCCGCAGGCCGGCTTGCCTCGCCGCCGCACGGCCCACTCCAGGAGTCAGGTTAGCACGCGCCTTTCGGACGCACCCTGCGCGGCGCGAGGCGAAACGCCCGCTTCTCGCGGACGAGAACGAGCTGACCGGGAAGCTCGATCGCGCGGCCCGGCACCGCGCTGCAGAGGAATCCGACGACACGCGCGAGATGGACGCTCGAGACGTCGCGAGCGATTCCTGCGCGCCGAAGTGCCCACCGCGCGAGGCGGTTCGCCAGAGCCTCCGGCAGGTCGCTCCAGCCTGCGGCCTCGATCGAGATCCCGCCCGCGTCGACACGAAAGCGCTGCTCGGCCTCCCGCTCCACCAGCGACTCCATCCACTCCGAATCCCTTCGCTGCGCTTCGGCAAGTCGGCCGAGGGCCCTGAGAAGGCGAGGGTTGAAATCCCGGGCCAGCCCCGGGAGCCAGCAGGTCCGCAGCCGGTTGCGGGCATAGGCCGGGGCGGCATTCGACGGGTCTTCCCGCCATTCGAGGCCCTGGCGGGCGGCATAGTCGAGGACCTCGGCCCGGGTCACCGACAGCAGCGGCCGGACGATCCGGCCGTCGGGCGAGCGCTCCGGGATTCCGGCGAGTCCGTCTCCGGCGCTTCCGCGCAGGAGGCGGAGCAGCACCGTCTCGGCCTGGTCGTCGGCGGTGTGCGCCGTCGCGAGGTGTGGGAGGCCTGCCTCCAGCGCCTGGGCGGTGAGGGCGTCGTAGCGAAGCCGCCGGCAGGCTTCCTGGAGCGTCGGCCGGGAGCGGCACGAAACGCCTTCGCGCAGGTCGCGGGGCCGGACCCGGGAGGACACGAAGGGAACGCCGACGCGGGCTGCGAATCCGCGGACGAACTCCTCGTCGGCATCGGACTCGGCCCCTCGCAGACCGTGGTTCACGTGCCCGGCGGTGAGCCGCAGGCCCAGGCGCGGAGGCAGCGACGCGAGGCCGTGGAGCAGCACCGCCGAGTCGACGCCGCCCGAGACGGCCACCAGGACGCCCCGGCCCGGGAGGCCGAGCCGGCGCACGCCGGATTCGAGTGCGCGAAGCACTCCGGGAGGCTACCGCACGGCGCTGGCTTCGCCGATCAGGATCCGGGTGCCGTCGTCCTTCTCGACCCACACGTCGCAGTGTACGCGCGTCCGTGTGCCTTCGGGGAGCTCCTCGCGGACCTTCGCCCTGGCCGTGACGTTCTCGTCGACCCACAGCACGTTGGTGAGCCGTGCGTCCATCTTCCCGCCGATGACCCAGCCATCGCCGAACTCGCGCTGCATCACCTCGGAGACGAAGCACGTCGACATCATGCCCTGGACCACGATGTTCGGGAATCCGAGCTTTCGCGCCTCCTCCCGGTCGGTGTGGTAGTTGCGCGCGGGGCCCGAGAACATCCAGCAGCACCGCGCATCGACCTTCTTCTCGACCGCCGGCAGGTCCCGGCCCTTTGCGGTCGGGAACGCAGGTCGCGGCTCCGACTGCTTGCGCCCGGCCGTCTGCTCGTCGACGACGAAGCCGGACGCCGTCTCGCGCTGTCGCGGAGGCAGGAACGACTGGTGCGTACGGCCACGGACCAGCAGCCGGCCGTCTTCGGCATCGACGAGGTCGGTCTCGTTCACGACGTAGTCGCGCCCGCGCTTCGCATAGCGCGCAACGATGGTCGAGCGCGATCGGATGCGCGATCCGATCCGCAGCGGACCGAACAATTCCCATTCCTGCCGCGCGTGGAGGTTTCCGAAGATGTTTGCGAGGTACCAGTCGCCGAGGTGCTTGTAGCACTCGCTGTGGTGCAGGAGCGGCGGCGCCGCACCCGCCGCCGGCGGCGCCTGGTCGTCGAGGGCGTCGCGATAGAATTCGACCCCCTCGTTCGAGATCACGTACTGGTTCGAGCCGCAGTGGCGCCCGACGAAGGCAGGCTCGCCCTTCAGGTTCATGCACATCCTCCCGCGCCCCGCGGCGCCCCCTCTTCGTACCACGGGACCCGGCCGCGTGCTGGCGCCGTCCGGCGCGCCTGCGATCCTTCGCCGCCGTGTCCGCGACCTGGGAGAACGTCGGAGGCTGGCTCGACCGCCGGGCGCGGATTGCGCCCGACCGGCTCGCCGTGGTCGACGGCGAGCGGCGCCTCTCCTACCGGGAGCTGGCCGTGCGGACAGCCCGGCTCTCCGCCTGGCTCCAGCGCGAAGGGGTCGCCCGCGGCGACCGGGTCGCCCTGCTCCTCGCGAACCGGTCGGCGTATCTCGAGACGGTCTTCGCCTGCGCACGGATCGCCGCCATCGCCGTCCCGCTCAACGCCCGCCTCGCGCCACCGGAGATTGCGCACATCCTCGCAGACTGCACGCCGCGAGTGCTGCTCCACGACGAGAGCCTCGCCGACCTCGCGCGGGCGGCAACGCGGCACTCCTCGCTGCCCAGGGTCCGGCAGCTCGCCGTCGGGGGGCGGCCCGACGCCTACGAGGAGGCCCTCGCAGGCGAGGCCGAGACGAACGAGGCCGCGGCGGTCCGCGGCGATGACCCGATGCTCCTGCTCTACACGTCGGGAACCACCGGCCAGCCCAAGGGCGCGCTGCTCCCCCACCGCAAGACCCTCTTCAACAGCCTGAACGCTGCGCTGTTCTTCGACCTCACCGGAGACGACCGGGTGCTCGTCCCGCTCCCCCTCTTCCACTCGTTCGGTCTCGTGATCCTCTCGATTCCTGCGCTCTACGCCGGAGCGACCGTCGTACTGGAGAGGGCTTTCGATCCCCATGCCGTCTGGCAGCGCGTCCGGAGCGAGAAGATCACCTTCTTCGGCGCCGTTCCGACGCAGCTCCGCGAGCTCCTCGCGGCACTCGACGACGCAGCACCCGGGGACCTCACGGCCCCGCGCCTGCGATTCCTGTTCAGCGCCGGCGCGCCCCTCCCGGTGGAGGTGATCCGGGGCTTCGAGCGCCATGGCCTCGTCGTCAAGCAGGGCTTCGGCCAGACGGAGACGTCGATCCTGTGTTGTCTCGACGCCGCCGACGCCCTCCGCAAGGCCGGGACGGTCGGGAAGCCCGTCTTCCATGCGGAAGTCCGCGTCGTCCGCCAGGACGGCCTCGCCGGTCCGCCAGAGCGCTGGCAGGACTGCTCGCCGGGGGAAACCGGCGAGATCGTCGTACGCGGCCCCATCACGATGCTCGGGTACTGGCAGCAGCCCGAGGCCACCCGCGAGACGCTTCGCGGTGAGTGGCTACGAACGGGCGACCTCGCCACCGCCGACGACGAAGGCTTCCTCACCATCGTCGGCCGCGCGCGGGAGCTGTACATCTCCGGCGGCGAGAACGTGTACCCCGCCCAGGTCGAATCGGTCTACGCCGCCCATCCGGCGATCGCCGAGATCGCCGTGGTCGGAGAGCCCGATCCGCGCTGGGGCGAGGTCGGCTGCGCGTTCGTGGTGCTGGCCCCTGGGGCGCGGCTCGACCCCGACGCGCTGCGCTCGTGGGGCGCCGAGCGTCTCGCGCGCTACAAGCTACCCCGCAGCTTCGTCGAGCTCGACTCGCTCCCGCGCACGGTGACGGGAAAGGTGCAGAAGCACCGCCTCGCGCGAGAGCGGCCGGCCTCTCAGTAGTCGTCCATCTCCCCCGTGTCGTCACCGCCGTCGTTGCCGGCTCCCGCCTTCTTCTCGGGCTTCTCGGTCACGAGGGCCTCGGTGGTCAGCAGCAGGCCCGCCACGCTGGCGGCGTTCTGGAGCGCCGACCGGACGACCTTGGTCGGGTCGAGTACGCCGTCCTTCACCAGGTCGCCGTACTCCTCCGTCCGGGCGTTGAAGCCGAACGCTCCCTTCCCGGCGAGGACGCGCTCGACGACGATCGACCCGTCGATCCCGGCATTGCTCGCGATGCGGCGGATCGGCTCGCGGCAGGCGCGGCGGATGATGTCTACGCCCGACCGCTCGTCCTCGGTGAGATCCTTCACGCCGTCGAGCACCGCAGACGCCCGGAGCAGCGCGACCCCGCCGCCGGGGACGGTGCCTTCCTCGACCGCTGCGCGCGTCGCGTGGAGGGCGTCCTCGACACGGGCCTTCTTCTCCTTCATCTCGGCTTCGGTCGCCGCGCCTACGCGGAGCACCGCGACGCCGCCTGCGAGCTTCGCGAGACGCTCCTGCAGCTTCTCGCGGTCGTAGTCCGAGGTGGTCTCGTCGATCTCGGCGCGGATCTGCTTCTTGCGGCCCTCGATCTCGGACTTCTTTCCCCTGCCATCGACGATCGTCGTGTTGTCGCGGTCGATGACGATCTTCCGCGCCTGGCCGAGATCCTGGAGCGTGACCCCGTCGAGCTTCTGGCCGAGGTCCTCGGTGATGGCCTTGCCTCCGGTGAGGATCGCGAGGTCCTGCAGCATCGCCTTGCGGCGATCGCCGAAGCCGGGCGCCTTCACGGCGGCCACCTTGAGGATTCCCCGGATCTTGTTCACCACCAGCGTGGCGAGGGCCTCGCCCTCGACCTCTTCCGCGATGATCAGGAGGGGCTTGCCCGCCCGCGCAACCTGTTCGAGGAGCGGCAGCAGATCCTTCATCACCGAGATCTTCTTCTCGTGGATGAGGATCACCGCGTCCTCGAGGACGGCCTCCATCCGCTCGGGGTCGGTCACCATGTACGGCGAGAGATAGCCGCGGTCGAACCGCATGCCCTCCACGATCTCGAGCTCGGTCTGCAGGGCCTTGCCCTCCTCGACCGTGATCACGCCTTCCTTGCCGACCTTCTCCATCGACTCGGCCAGCATCGTTCCGATCTCTTCGTCGCCGTTCGCCGAGATGGTCCCGACCTGGGTGATCTCCGCGCGGCCACGGACGTTCTGGCTCTGGCGGCCGAGCTCCTCGACGAGCGCCGACACCGCGCGGTCGATGCCTCGCTTGAGCTCCATCGGATTCGCGCCGCTCGAGATCCTGCGAACGCCCTCGTGGAGGATCGCCTGGGCGAGTACGGTCGCCGTCGTCGTCCCGTCGCCCGCCACGTCGGAGGTCTTGCTGGCGACCTCCCGGACCATGCGGGCGCCGACGTTCTCCGTCCTGTCGGCGAGGTCGATCTCCTTGGCCACGGTGACGCCGTCCTTCGTGGTGAGCGGCGCGCCCCAGGACTTTTCGATCAGTACGTTCCGCCCGCGCGGCCCGAGCGTCACCGCAACCGCGTTGGCGAGGGCATCGACCCCTCGCATCAGCCGGTGGCGAGCCGACTCGCCGAAGGCGATCTGCTTGGCAGGCATTGGATTGGACCCCTCCCCTTCCACGCTCGCGCGCCGTACGGGCCGCGAGCTCGTTCTCGGATTCGTGTGACCTCTACGCACGCTCCGCACCCGACGGGAGACGGAACCGTGCGAACGGCGTGCGGCTGGGATCTAAGGCCCGCCGCGCCTCGGGTCAAGGGCCGACGTCACGCGGCGCCGCGGCGATCCGGTGGCCACCCCGGGGGAGACCCGGAAGAAAAGGGTGGCGGCGCCCAGATTCGAACTGGGGACACGCGGCTTATGAAACCGCTGCTCTAACCAACTGAGCTACGCCGCCGGGGCCCGGGGCATCAGGGGCCGCCGGGCCGGCGCAGTCTAGCGCGAGGGCTTCTCCGTGCGAGGGCTCGCCCCCTGCCGCGCGGCGCCGCCGGCCGCTTCGAGAGCCTCGACCCTGCGTCGCAGGTCATCGATCTCGGCCCGGGAAATGCCCCCTCGTGCGGGCCCCGCGGACACCGCGGGCAGCGCTTCTCCGGCCGCCGGCGGCTCTGCGACGAAGCGTGCCACCCGCTCGGCCAGATCGCCGATCCGAGGGATGATCGAGCCCAGGTCGCCCGCCTGGACGAAGACCTTGCGCGCCCCCTCCTCGGAGCCGGCGTCGGTTCGCGCACACTGCAGGTCGAGGCTCGCTCCATCGCCGAAGCTCGTGAAGGAGCCGAAGACGACGAACTTCGCGCCAAGGGCGCGCGCGGTGTTCCGGGCTGCGTCGACGTCGGTCGTCGCAGACCGCGAGTCGACCACCCGGACCACGTCGATGCCCCCCGCCTGGACGAGCCGTGACATCAGCATGTCGCCGACTCCGGCCTGCAGATACTCGGACCGCTCCTGGCCGTGGACGACCATCGGGAGCAGCGCGACCTTGACGGGCGAAGCGGCGCGGGCGGACGGACCTGCGACGAGGACGGAACTCGCGACCGCGAAGGCGAGGCAGAGGCGGCTCAAGGGATCCACTCCTGGTGAATGCTGGTGAACGGGTGCGCAGGTGATCGGGCTCGGGCATCCGGGCGGGCGCGCGCCGGATCCGGGGGCGAAGCGGCGCGGCCCGGCGCCCCCGGCAGGCCGATGCCCTTCTATCACCCGCCTCCGACCGGGTCAACCCGAGAGAATGAGCTGCCGCACCTCGACGCCGGCCTCGCGGAGCAGGGAGAGCGAGACCTCGCCCAGCGGATACTCCGCGTTGAACACCACCTCGACGATTCCAGCGTTGATGATCATCTTGGTGCAGGTGAGACACGGGCAAAGGGTCGAGTAGATCGTCGCGCCGCGGATCGAGACACCATGAAACGCGGACTGGGTGATGGCGTTCTCCTCGCCGTGGGAGCAGAGGCACTCGTCGAGCCGCGTCCCTCCCTTTGCGAAGGAGTTGCAGCGTGGGCAGCCGCCCTCGTTGCAATTGCGCGTCCCGCGCGGAGTGCCGTTGTAGCCGGTCGAGATGATGCGGCGGTCGCGAGCGATGACGGCGCCGACCTTGCGCTTCACGCAGTTGCTGCGCGACGCGACCATGCGCGCGATCCGCATGAAGTACTCGTCCCAACCCGGCCGCTCGAAGTGCAGGCAGCGTTCGAGCACCGACTGCAGCGCCGCCTGCAGCTCGGGAAGGTCACCGTCGTTGCGCAGCTGGAAGTCCGCGAGGTCGCGGACCGCCAGCAGCTGCTGCGCCGACGGGTCGGCGCTGGCGAGCTCGCGCCCCTCGAGGCGCCGGAGCGAGTCGAGGCTCTCCGGGTCTCCCTCGCGACCCCGGCGCCGCAGCCGGTCGAAGCGGATCGGCTCCTCGGCGTCGATCCACAGCAGGCGGAAGCCTCCGCCGGTTCTCCGCAGGACGTTCACCTCGGCGGGATGGCGGATCGAATCGATGACGTAGTTGCGGTCGGGAAGGAGCTTCGACGCGAGGCGCTCGGCCAGAACACCCGGCCCGCCCGCGGCGCGGAGCGCGTTCCCGGTCTCGATCATCCTCTCTCTCGTCTCGGGCTCTCCGCGCAGCTTCAGCTCGTCGCGGATCACGTCGGAGAGCGAGTGGGCAACGAAGCTGCGCGCGCGCAGGAATTCGACGGCTTCGCCCTTGCCGGCCGCATAGGGCCCCGAGACACCGAGGATCACTCCGCCCTCCGAGGCCCAAAGCCTGTAGCACGCGATCCGGCGCTCTGGCAGCCTGCGGGCATGGACGCAGCGTGCCGATGCGCGAGCTCGAGGCCGATCCAGGCGGTTCCGCTGGCATCGGTCCGCTCGCGCGAGGACACCGGCTCGAAGCCGACCTCCCGGCACCGGGCGAGCACCTCCTCGGCCTCGCTGGCGAGGAGGCCCGACGAGAGGATCCGGGCGCCGGGTCCGGCGCAGCGCGCAATGCCCGGCAGGAGCGGCAGCAGCTCGCGCTTGAGGAGGTTCGCGAGTACCAGATCGAACTGCATTCCTTCGGCAGCG
The DNA here is from genome assembly GCA_963710635.1 of uncultured delta proteobacterium. Classification (GTDB taxonomy): domain Bacteria; phylum Myxococcota_A; class UBA9160; order UBA9160; family UBA9160; genus MYXO. The sequence goes on along the minus strand of CAVQAY010000004.1, from coordinate 1,190,215 downwards.
TCGAGGGAGCCCGCGACGAAGCGCGCGCGTTCGCCGAGTCCGTTGGCCAGCGCGTTCGATCTCGCGACGGCGACCGTGACCGGGTCGATGTCGACGCCGAGTGCCTCCGACGCGCCGAGACGCAGCGCGGCCAGCGCCAGGACGCCGCTGCCGGCGCCGACGTCGAGCACCCGGGCTCCTGTCCGCAGCGGTCGCGGGAGCGCCGCGAGGAGATCGAGGGCGAGCCGTGTCGACTCGTGGCCGCCCGTCCCGAACGCCTGCCCGGGGTCGATCACGACCTCGGACTGGCCCGGGGCGAGCACGTGGGGCGTGCAGCTCGGACGGACCACCAGCTCGCGCGAGATGACCAGGGGCTCGAGCCCGTCCCTCCACGCGCCGGCCCAGTCGACCGGAGGACACGCCTCGACCTCTCCCACGGCATCCACGCCCGCGACCGCGGCCACGGCGTCGCGGACGGCGGGCGCGAGGAAGACGGGCGTATAGATGACCAGCCGCACCGTCCCCGGCTCTCTCCCGTCGCATTCCTCGAGGCCGGCGGCCCCGGCCGCGAAGGCTTCGGCGGACGCGATCTCGCCGCTCTCGGCGTCCCGGACCGTCGCCTCGAAGCGCAGCCAGGTCGCGCTTGCTGCCGCCGCGCTGGTCTCGCTCACGCTCCTCCCGGGCTGTTACCTCGGCCACGTCACGGCAGGACAGATCCGGCTGCTCCACGCGCGAACTCCCATCGCGCGCGTACTCGACGACCCTGCCACCTCCCGCGACGACCGCGAGCGGCTACGCCTCGTCCTCGAGGCCCGCGACTACGCGCGAGGCCTCGGCCTCGAGGTTGGCGAACAGTACACGAGCTATGCCCCCTGGCCCGGAGACCGCCTGGTGACGGCCGTCGTCGCCGCACGGCCCGGTACCCTCGAGCCGTCGGGCTTCTGGTTCCCGATCCTCGGCCGCGTTCCCTACAAGAGCTACTTCAGCCGCGACGCCGCCGACCGGGAGGCGGCGCGCCTCGCGCGCCGCGGCTTCGACGTGTGCCTCGCGTCGGTGCCTGCCTACTCGACCCTCGGCTGGCTGGCGGATCCCGTCACCGGCCCGCTTCTCCGGGCTGCGCCGACCGACCTCGTCGCAACGGTGATCCACGAGCTGGTCCACGCGACCGTGTACGTCGCCGGCGATGCCGACTTCAACGAAGGGCTCGCGACCTTCATCGGCGAGGAAGGAGCGATCGCGTTCTTCGACGAGCGCGGAGGACCGGACGGCGCGCCCGGTCTCGAGGCGAGGCGCAGGATCGAGGAGCGGCGAGCCGTCGCCACGGTACTGGGCGATCTGCGCCGGGAGATCGCGGCCCTCTACGCGGCGGAGCCCGCCGGGCCGCAGCGCGACGGCCAGCGCAGCGTGCTCGAGGCGGCGGCCCGGGCGCGCGTGGCGGAGCGGGAGTTCTCCACGATGGATGCCAGGGCCGCTGCCGCACTCCTGCGCATGAACGATGCCTGCCTCGCCCTCGAGGGCGCCTACACCGGCGATCGGCCTCGTTTCGAGCGGGCGCTGGCGCGAACCGGGGGAAGTCTGCCGGCGCTGGTCACCGCAGCCCGGGCCGCCGCCTCCTCCTCCGACCCCCGCACCACCCTGCTGGGCCCCTAGGCCCCGGATGCGGCCGGAACGCCTCAGGCCGCGAGGCCGCGGCGCCGAAGAGCCTGTGCGTGCCGATGCAGCCCCCCCGCAGCCGTGCAGCGCTCTCTCCCGGCGAGGCCTCGACTCGCCTCGCACCCGAGCGTGCGGCGGAGCATGCCGCGGGCCTGCGCGCCAACATCGAGCGCGCGGTTCGAGGCAAGGCCGAGGTGGTTCGCCGCGCGGTCGAGACGGTGATCGCCGGCGGACACCTCCTGCTCGAGGACGTTCCGGGCGTAGGAAAGACGACCCTCGCACACGCCCTCGCCCGGTCGCTGCGGGCGAGCTTCCGCCGGATCCAGTTCACGAGCGATCTGCTCCCGAGCGACGTCCTCGGGGTGTCATTGCCGGCTCCGGGAGACGCGCGCGCCGCGGGACGCTTCGTCTTCCAGCCCGGACCGATCTTCGCCAACGTGGTGCTCGCCGACGAGGTCAACCGCGCCAGCCCGAAGACACAGTCCGCCCTGCTCGAGGCAATGGGTGAGGGCTTCGTGAGCGTCGATGGCGTGTCCCACGCGCTGCCGCGGCCCTTCCTGGTGATTGCGACCCAGAACCCGCTCGAGCAGTTCGGAACGCACCCGCTTCCCGAGTCCCAGCTCGACCGGTTCTTGATGCGCCTGCGGCTCGGGTATCCGTCGCCGGCGGACGAAGCCGCCGTGCTGCGCGACGACCCGGCCACGACCGAGCTGCCGCGCCTCGAGCCGGTTCTCTCGACCGATGACATCCTGGCGCTGCGAGATGCGGCTGCCGTCGTGAAGTTCGACGATGCGCTGGTGGGGTATCTGCTCCGGCTCGTCGCCGAGACCCGCGAGCACGAAGGGCTGCGGCTCGGCATCTCGCCGCGCGGCGCCGTCGCGCTGCGGCGCGCCGCCCAGGCGCGGGCGCTGGTCGAGGGGCGTGACTTCTGTATCCCCGACGACGTTCGGGACCTCGCCCTCGACGTCTTCTGCCATCGCGTGAGCGTCGCCGTACAGGGCTCCGGCGCCGGAGGCTCCGAGCAGGCCGAATGGATCCTGCGCGAGATCCTCGAGCGCACGCCCGTGCCGCTGTAGGCCGGGCGGTGGCGCGCGGCGCGCGGCGGCGGCGAGAGCGCCTCGTCGGGTCGCGGCTCCCCCGTTGGCTGCGTCCGCCGCGCACCCTGCGTCCGACCCGCGCCGGCTGGGCATTCTTCGCCCTCACCCTCGGCGTGGGCTTCGGCGCTCTCAACAGCGGAAACAACCTCCTCTACCTCGTGTTCTCGCTCATGCTCGCATTCCTCGTGCTCTCGGGAGTCCTCTCCGAGTCGGCGCTGCGGCATCTCGAGGTCCGGCGACGTCTCCCGCGGGAGCTGTTCGCCGGTACGCCCGCGACCTTGGCCGTGGAGATCAGCAACACGAGCCCCTACGTGCCGGCGTTCGCCATCGCCGTCGAGGACCTGCTCCAGCCGCGCGCCGACGTCGCGAGCTTCCAGCCCCTCGGCCGGACCTTCGCGCTCCGGGTCGCTCCCGGCGCGACCGAGATCCGCGCCTATCCGCTCGTTCCGCCTCGACGGGGCGTCCTGCGTCTGGCGGGTTTCCGGATCTCGACGCGATTCCCCTTCGGTCTGTTCGCGAAGGCCTGCATTCTCGACCACGAGAGCCAGGCGCTCGTCTACCCGGCGCTGGCGGGGACACAGGGCCTTCACGCAGCACACATCGACGAAGGCGAGGGACGCAGCGGGCCCGCGCAGCCGGAGACCGGGAGCGAGGTCGTGGGGCTGCGTCCCTTCGTACCCGGAGATTCCTTCCGCCGGATCCACTGGCGCGCCACCCTGCGCCGTGGAACTCCCGTCGTACGACAGAGCGAAGAGCCGCGCGCGACCGAGGCGACGCTCTACCTTCCCACGCGCGGAACCCTTGCGGACGAGCGGTTCGAATCGAACGTCCGCCGGACCGCCGGTCACGCCGTTCATCTCCTCGAGTCCGGCGCGCGGGTCTCCCTGCGGACCGATGCCGCGTGGATCCCTCCCGATCACGGCGCGCTGCAGCGGTCGCGCCTGCTCTCGTTCCTGGCGCGCGTCGAACCGGAGCCGGAGGCGTCGCCGTGAGCCGGCTGGCGTTCCGCGGCGCCCTCGAGACCCCCCGGCCGCGCTCGGCGCTCGTCCTGGTGGCGCTCGCGAGCCTGACCCTCGCGATCACGGGCCAGGTGCCGCTGCTCGTCCTGGCGCTGCAGGGTGCGGCGCTGACCGCCGCCGCAGTCCTGCGCCGCGAGCCTCGCGCCTGGCAGCAGAGGGGCTCGTGGCTGAATGCAGGGCTCGCCGGCAGTGCCCTCCTCGCGCTGTCGGAATTGCTCCGCGGCGTACCGGCGAGCGTTGCCCTCGCGCAGTTCGCCCTGCTCGCGTCGGGGCTCCAGCTTCTCGATGCACGTCCCCGGCGCTCGGAGTTCCTGCTCGTAGCGCTCTCGCTCTTCCAGGTGGTGCTCGCCGCGAGCCTCACCGACAGCCTGCTGTTCCCTCCACTGCTGATGGCGTTCCTGCCGACGTGCGTCTGGACGCTCATGGTCCATACCCTGCGCAGCGAGGCACTCGAGGCGGGCGACCCGGCCGCCGCGCGGACGGTGATCACCCGCGGTCTTCTGGGCATGACCCTCGCCGCGTCGGCGCTCTCGCTCGTACTCGCCCTCGGGATGTTCCTGCTGCTGCCGCGCCTGCACGAAGGGCTCGTCCGGTCGGGAACCGGAGCGGCCCAGGCGACCAGCGGCTTCTCCGACCGGGTCGACCTCGGAGACCTCGGCCGGATCCGCGCCGATCCGGCCGTGATGCTCCGGGTCGAGACGCTTTCCGGAACGCCCCCAGCGCCCGAGAGCGCCTACTGGCGCGGCATCGCCTTCGACCGCTTCGACGGGCGCACCTGGTCGGCGGCGTCGGGCGACCGGACACCGGTGCCCGGCGACGCGATCTTCGGAGTCGTCCTCGGCCCGTCGAAGCCGGACCTCGTCCAGCGGATCCTCCGGGAGCCCATGACGGGAGGCATCGTCTTCGGCGCCGGGTCTCCCGAGCGGCTGCAGGGCCCGACCGGGAGGATCGAGCGTGATTCGAACGGAAGCGTGTACGCCCCACAGACCGCAACTGCCCGCGTCCGGTACGACATCTCGGTGCGATCGGATCCGCCGACCGACGCAGACCTCGCCTCCGACGAGGCGGCGCTCCCGCCGGGCGGGCAGCGGTTCCTCGCGCTTCCGGACTTGCCCCCCGAGATCCATGCTCTCGCCACCGAGATCGTCGCCACGGCTCCGGGCGACGCGGCGCGGGCCCGAGCCCTCGAGAGCTGGCTTCGTAGCCACGGCCGCTACAGCGATACACCGCCGCGAACGCCCCCCGGCGATCCGCGCTCGCCGCTCGAACGGTTCCTGCTCGAGGGGCTGCGGGGCCACTGCGAGTACTTCGCCAGCGCGATGGTGGTGCTCGCACGGAGCGTCGGTCTCCCGGCGCGTCTCGTGAACGGCTTTGCAGGCGGGCGCCTCAACCGCGTCGGTGACTTCGTCGAGCTCACGGGCTCCGACGCCCACGCCTGGGTCGAGGTGCGCTTTCGCGACCACGGCTGGGTGCGCTTCGATCCGACGCCTCCCGACCTGCGTCTCGCCGGGAGCGCGGCAGCACCGTCGCTGCGCGAGCAGCTCCTCGAGCTGCGCAGCGCCCTCGAGCTGGTCTGGTTCCAGTACGTCGTCGAGTTCGACCGCAGCCGGCAGATGCGCGCCGCTGCGAGCGCCTGGCAGACGCTGCGACGCTGGCTGCCTCGCGGCTCCGCGGACGCGGGCGCGAGCGGGCCGGGCGGCTGGGTGGAACGGGTCCGGAGGCTTCCCGCGTTGCATCTGGCGGCCTTCGCTGCGGTCCTCGTCGCCTGCGCGCTCGTGTTCCAGCGCGCGCGCGCACGGTCCGCCGGTCCACCCCTGCCTCGCACCTACGCCCGGGCGCTGCGGCTCCTCGCCCGCAAGGGCCACCAGCGCCCTCCCGGATGTACGCCGAGGGCCTTTGCCCGGAGCGTCTCCGGCGAACTCCGGCCTGCCGGCGCCAGCGCCTTCGTCGCCCTCACGGAGGCGTACCTCTACGAGCGCTACGGAGGACGCTCCCCGTTCGCCGGCGACGCCGAGCTCCGCGTGCTCCGTGATAGCCTGCGGGGGTGATCGTCGCCGAGAGCCTCCCGCGCACCATCGCCCTCGATGCCATGGGCGGAGACTTCGCGCCCGAGGCTCCCGCCAGCGCCGCGGCGATCCTGTCCCACACCACCGACATCCGCCTGCTGCTGGTGGGCGACTCTCGTCGGATCGAGCCCCTCCTCGATCGTCACCGCGCCGATCGGACGCGCATCGAGATCCTCGATGCGCGCGATGCGGTGCCCATGGCAGAGGACCCGCACGCCGCGCTCGCACGAGAGGGCGCGAGCATCGCCCTCGCGGTCGGTGCGTTGTCGGACCGGAGGGCCGACGCGCTGGTCTCGGCGGGCAATACCGGAGCGACCCTGCTCCACGTAGCCCGGGCGATCCCGAGACTCCCGGGAATCCGGCGCGCCGCCCTCGCCGCCGTTCATCCGACGCTTCCGCGCCCGCACAACCCCGACCCCTTTGCGCTCCTGCTCGATGTCGGGGCGAGCACGACCTGTGCGCCGGAGGACCTCGTCCAGTTTGCCCTCATGGGCTCGGCCTACGCGGCGCGCATCTCGAAAGTACGAACTCCCACCGTGGGGCTGCTCAACATCGGAGAGGAGCCCGGCAAGGGCGACGACACGCTTCGCCGCGCACACATCCTCCTCTCGGAGGCAAAGGGCATCTCGTTCGCCGGAAACGTCGAGGGACGCGGCGTGCCCCTCGGCGTCGTCGACGTCGTGGTCTGCCCGGGCCTCCTCGGCAACGTGGTGCTGAAGCTCCTCGAGAGCCAAGGCGAACTGCTGCTCGGCGTAGGCCGGGACACGTGGCGCAGGCGTCTCGACTGGCGGATCGGGAGCTGGCTCCTGCGCGGCGGCATCGAGCAGCTGACCCGGGTCTTCGACTACGCCGCCTACGGCGGGGCGCCCATCCTCGGATTCGAGCGCATGGTGATCAAGGCCCACGGTCGGTCGACGGCGTCCGCGCTGGTGAACGCAGTCAAGGTGGCGGCCAAGGCGGTCCGCGACGACGTATGCGGCGCGATCGCCGAAGGAATCGCCGGCCTCGGGCATCCCGCGACATGACGCCCCGCGCCCCGCGCCGCTTCGTGTTTCTCGATCGCGACGGGACGCTCGTCCGCGACACCGGCTACGTCCATGCCATCGACGACTACGCGCTGCTGCCCGCGGTCGTCGCCGGCCTCCTGCGGCTCCAGGAGGCGGGCTTCTCCCTCGCGATCGTCACCAACCAGAGTGGAATCGGTCGCGGCCTCTACAGTGAAGCGCAATTCGAAGCGTTCCAGCGCCACCTCGTGACGGACCTCGGCCGCGAAGGGGTGCGCATCGAGGCGACCCTCCACTGCCCCCACCGGCCGGAGGCCGGCTGCGCGTGTCGCAAGCCCGCGCCCGGCCTGCTGTGGCGCGCGCGCGACGAACTGGCCGCCGACCTCTCCCGTTCGTGGGTCGTCGGCGATGCGGAGAGCGACGTCGAAGCTGCCCGCAATGCAGCGTGCCGCGGCGCCGTGAGGATCTGCCCAGGCGGAGGCACTGGCTCGCAAGGGGCGACGCCGCTGGCGCGCGACCTCGTCGAGGCGGCGCAGATCATCGTCCTGGCGCAGGACGGGTAGCGCCCGCTACGGGAGGCCGAGCACCGTGTGCGTCTGGGGGATCACGCGGACGTGGGCCAGCCGACGGGAAGCCCGCTCGACGAGGCCCAGGAGCCGGCCTGCCGGGACGCCTTCCGTGACGCCACCGCCGGGCGTCACGGGCTGCAGGACGAGGCAGGCCTCCGGGTGTGTGCGCGCGATGCACGCGATCGCCACATCGATCTCTGCGTCCTCCGACGCCGGGGTGACGACGATCTTCACCACGGTCTCGCCCGAACCACGCGCCACCGCGAGGGAGCGCTCGTGCTCCGCCTCGAAACCCGGCACCGCGCCCCGCGGCGGATCGGTCGCGCGACGAACGTCGCTCGCGAGCTTCCAATCCATCGAGACGATGTCGATGGCGCTCACCACCTGGCCAAGAGCGTCCGGAAGAGCTCCGTGGGTCTCGAGCAGGACGCGCGGACCCAGGGCGCGCATCGCAGGGGCCAGTGCGCCCACGACGTCCGGCTGCAGCAGCGGCTCGCCGCCCGTCAGGCTGACGACCGCGTGGTGCCGGGCGCCGAGCGACTTCGCTGCGGCAAGCACCGTCTCCAGCGCCAGCGGGTTCGGCTCGACCCGGAAGCGCCCGCTTCCCGGCTCGATCTCGATGCGGCACTCCCGCGCCGGATGCCAGGTGCGCGGCGAGTCGCACCACCGGCAACGCAGGTCGCATCCACCGAAGCGCACGAAGAGCGTCCGCAGCCCGACGCCAGGGCCCTCCCCCTGTACGGAGGAGAAGATCTCTACGAAGTTTCCGTGCGCCGCGGATCAGCCCTCGAGGATCGATCGGCCCATGGCGATCTCCGCCAGCAGCTCGTCGATCCGCTCCGGATGCAGTGCCAAGCGCCTCACGGCGAGCCGTGCCACATGGTCGGCATCGGGCAGCGTCTCGACCCAGTCGTGCTTTCCCGCCAGGTGCTCGACCATCGACACGACATCGAGCGCGCGGCGGCCCGGCATCTCGTCTGCCGCCAGCAACACCAGGTCGTCGCCTTCGACCCACGCCAGCGACAGCGCCGCGGCGTAGCGCTCCCGTGCGATCCGGGCCGCCAGGTGCGGATCGAGCGTCGGCGGCACGGGCACCACCACGAGGCCATGGCCTCCGAAGTGCACCAGCCGGAAATCGCGTTCGGCGACGAAGTCGACCTCGGGAGGCAGCGGTGGCGCCTGCGCGGCAGCGGCTTCCCGGGCAAGGTCGCTCGGACGTCCCACCAGCAGTAGCTCGAGATCGGCGCGCCGCTCTCCCGTGCGGGCGGCGATGGCAGCGAGGCGGGACCACCAGACGCGCCCCCAGCGTTCGTAGTCGTGATGGCTGAACCGAGCGAAGATCAGGTCGACCAGCTTGTCGGAGAAGCGGCTGCGACGTCCGCATTGGGCGAGCACGGCCGGGAGCGAGCTGCGCGCGCCGGGCGTGACGTGCACCGCGTCGCTCCCGATCGCGGCACGCAGGCCGTCGAGGTCTTCGGGCGGCCATCCATGGTGGTCGTACCACACGAGGCGATCGCGGTAGAGCGCGGCCGCCTGGATCACGTCGCGCGCGGGCGACGCCGAGAAGCCGATGACATAGATCGGTGTCTCTTCGCGCAGATCCGTCGCAACGCCGCGGAAGAACGTCATCAGCTCCGACTGCGGATACACCCAGATGCCTTCCAGCAATCGCAGCTCTCGCGCCAGGAGAACCGCTGCGGTCAGCGAATCGCGGTCGGCGTGGACGAGGATCGCGACGCGTCTCGGGCGCTGCGGCCTCTCCGGGGGGGCTTCCGCGGGAATCGGGGGCGCTGCCTTCGCGACCCGCGCCCGGCGGCGGCGCTCGCGCTCGAGCCGCATCCGCTCGCCCTCGGGGTCACCCTCCTCCTCGGCCTCCTCGTCGTCCTCCTCGTAAGGAGCCTCGGGCTCCTCGACGAACTCGGGCGCGTCGGGAGAGAGCGGCACGAGCGTGTCTCCGAGGTCGGCGTCGTCGTCCACATCGTCGATGGGCTCGCGAGGCTCCGCTTCCGCGCGCGGCGGGCGCTCGCTGCGCCCGCGCCGCCGCGCCGGTGCGGAAGAAGCCTCGGGAGCCTCCGGGCGTGGAGCCCGCTCCTCTCCGTCGTCGCCTTCGAAGCCCGGGGCGCGTTCCCCACCCTCGCCGTCTCCGTTGCCTCCCCGGCCCCGGCCCCGCCCGCGTCCCCGGCGCCGGCGCCGGGGACGTCCAGAGACCGTGGCGGCCGCGGAACCACCGCCTTCGGCGGCCGCGTCCTCGCCCAGATCGAGGTCGAAGAGCGAGACCTCCTCGAAGGCGCTCCCGCCCGCTTCGTCGGCAACCGCCTTGTCCGCAACCGGCGCGGCGTGGCGGATCGGCGCGCGCGGCGCTTCCTCACGCGAAGCGTCGGAGCGTCCCCGGCCCTCGCGCCTTCCGCGCTCGCGGCCCTCCGGTCTCCCGGAGGGCGCACCGTCGGAGCGTCGCCTCTCGTCACGCCCTCGGTCGGCGGCGCGCGTCGCGGGGCGGACGGCCTCGCCGAGGGCGAGCTCGATCTCGCGTCCCGCGCCACCGCGGACCTCGACGAAGCTCGTCGTCACCGACAGCCAACGGACGACCCGCGGCACCACCGCATCGAGGGCAGCAGCGGCCAGCAGCAAGCGCGGTGTCTCGATGCGCACCGGCGGGGGAGCGTCCCCGAGCAGTCCGGGAAGCGCCGGCCGGAGCGAGATCACCGCATCGAGGATCGAGCCGAGAGCGGCAAGGCCGAGACGGTCGCGGACCGCAGCCACCACCGGATGCCCGTCCCCGTCGACGCCGACGAGATCGACCGCTTCGACATCCGCACCGCCCTGCGGCCAGGCCGTCACCGCCCGCAGACCCATCAGCGATGCCAGCGCCGGGATCGCACGCGCCCGCAGACCTTCCTCGCCATCCCGTACGCTGCGGTCGTGGACCCGCTTTCGCAGACCGCCTTCCAGGCGATCGAGCGCGTCGCCGAGGCTTTCGGCCCCGAGCCGCTCGCTCCTCCGCTGGGGCTGGAGCGTATCGAGGACGACTCCGTCGTCGTCGATCCGCACTGCCGCGACACGGCGCGCGAGGAGCACCAGCTCGAGTGCGCGGCCGTGGGCGCGGATCGTCCCGCCGTGCTTGGCCGCGAGCCCCGAGATGCCCTGCATCGCCCGTTCGGCGAGCTCGCGCTCGGACGACTGCGTGAGGTGGGCCACGAGCTGCTGCCACGAGAGGCACGGCGCCTCTTCGAGCGGCTCGGGAAGGACGTTCTCGCTGCCGTCTCCGAGCTCGGGCGCCTCGACCGCGCGCAGGACGAAGGGAGTCTCCCCCACCAGGGCCAGCCGACGGCGCGCGAGGAGCGACCACGCCGGCGCCACTGCGACGACGGTGCCGCTGAACGGCTCGCCGTCGGCCGGGCCGGCGGCGGCGGCGAGCGCTGCCAGCAGCGCATCTCCGGCGTCCCGCGGCGCGAATGCGACCAGCATCCGTTCGCCCGACTCGGTCTCCCCGCTGCCCACCGCAGCGAAGCCCGCCGGCAGCCCATCGACGTCCAGGCGCGAGAGCCCGCGAACGCCCAGGGTCTCGGCGGCCTCGATCCGCTCCAGGGCTCGCGCGGCGTCGAGGCTGCCGCGCGCCTCGTCGCCGCCTCCCCCTTGGCGTCTGCGTCCGAATCGTCGTCTCATGGATCTCTCTTCATCCCCTCCGCGCCGGGGTCCCCGGGCCGGAGGGCAGTTTGGGTGCCGCCCCGTGGGCGGCACGTCAAGGCTTCACGATCAGCGAGGTGTCCTCTTCCTCGCGCAAACGGTCGAGAAGCGGCGCCAGCGCCGTCTCGAGGAGAGCACGGGCCACGGCGTTCTCGCCAGGAGGAGTGTCGCCGAAGCTGCGCGCCGCCGCGAGGCAGGCCCGGGCATCGTCCTCCCGTCCTTGCTTCCAGAAGACGAACGCCGTCTCCTCGAAGCGGCCCACCATCCGGGCGGATCCGGCGGCATCGTAGGCGGCTCCGAGCGTGTCTCCCAGCACCGCATCGATCCGCTCCCGCCGCTGGGCGCCCGAGACGATGATCTTGCCCTCGAGCAGCTCCTGGAGCCGCTCCGCAACGCTGCGCAGGATCTCCTCCGACGGCGGCCACGGGCCGATCTGCCGCTCCCTCGTCAGCTCGGCGGCGCGCGCCAGCGACCCGCCGTCGGCGCCGAGCGCCTCCCGAGCGAGCTCTCCCGGCGTTCGAGCGCCTTCGGGGCTCCGCGTCAGCCGGCCGCGTGACTCCGAGAAATCCCGAGGCAACGATTTCTCGGCCGGATGGGCCCGCGCGGCCTCAGCGAGGAGGCGGCGCAGCGAATCGGCCGGAACCGGAAGCGCCGGAAACCGGCGCTTCTGGGCGTCGCGAAGGAACTGCCTCGCCTGGCTTCGCCCCGTGGAGTAAGTCGCGCAGTCGAGGATCCCCTGCCCGGAGTCGAAGATGACCTCGAAGATGCGGACGCCCCCGCCCGGGTTCGACTCGACGAGATAGGCCATCCGCGCCCCGGACGGATCGAGGGGCGAGACGAGCGCCGCCTCGACGGTGTCCTCGAGGGGGGGAAGCGTCGCGACGACCGGCGGGGGCGCCGCCTCGGGAACCGAGACGCCACGCCCGCGGAGCCGGTGAAGCACCCGGCGCAGGGCTTTTCTCCCGGCTTTCGGGAGCGCCGGCTCGTCGACGGCCAACAGGTGGTCCCGCCCTTCCGGGTCCTCGGCCCACGCCTGGGCCAGCTCCTCTCCGGACGTAGGCTCATGGGCGAGGAGCCACCCCAGCACCCTTCCCCCGGCTTCCGGGGAGAGCTCGCGGCGCAGGCGGTCCGGGTCGCCGTTGGCGGGCCGGATGAGGTCCGCCTCGTGGTCGAGCGCCGTTGCGGCGCGTTCGAGGGCGGCGGCGAGGCTCACGGTCGGACCTCCGCGACGATCCACCCGAGGTAGTCCGGGCTCCCCCCCGCGGCCGCCAGTGCGATCACCTCCGGGACCTCGTACGGATGGAGGGCGCGTACGCGCGCTGCGAGCTCCTCGCAGCAACTGGCGTGGGTCTTTGCAATCAAGAGAACCTCCGCATCGTCTTCGATTCGTCCCTGCCAGCGGTAGATCGAGCGTACGGCCGGGACCAGGTTCACGCAGGCTGCGAGGCGCTCCTCGACCAGCGTGCGCGCGATCCGCGCGCCGATCTCCCCATCGGGAGCCGTCACCAGCACCACCCGCACCTGGTCACTGGCCATCGTGGCCACGCTCGAGTCGGGCGTGCTCCGTCAAGGCGAATCGATCCGTCATGCCCGCAATGTAGTCCGCAATCGCCCGCAGCTCCCCGTCGTCGCGGAACCGGGCGGAGACGTGGTCCGGAAGGCGGCGTGGATCGTTCCGGTAGCCCTGGAACAGGTCGCCCAGTACGCGCTCGGCTTTCCCGCTCCGGCGCCGCACGCGCGGATGCATGTAGAAGTGATCGAACAGGTGACGCTTGAGCTCGAAGAAGCCGGAACGCGTCTCGGGCGAGAATCCGACGCAGGGCTCCCGGAGCGCCCGCACGTCGTCGGTCGACCGCACGGCGGCCGCGTCGACGCGCGCGGCCGTCGCCTCGACGAGGTCCGTGGCGAGCCGGTCGAGGAGCCTCACGATGGTCTGCGTGTGCAGCACGCCCTCGCCCGGAGCTCCGAGCCGCTCGCTCGCCGCCTCCCGCGCATCGCGCCAGAGCGAGACCGTCGCGAGGCCTTCGAGGCGGAGCAGGCCCGCTCGCAGGCCGTCGTCGAGATCGTGGTTGGTGTAGGCGATCTCGTCGGCGAGGTCCGCGAGCTGCGCCTCCATCGAATGGGACGGCGTTGCCGGAGGGAGTGGAACCGGGTGCTCCCAATTCGATCCATGCTTGAGGATTCCCTCCCGGGTCTCGCTGGTGAGATTCAGCCCCCGGTAGCGCGGGTGACGCTCCTCGAGGAGGTCGACGATGCGCAGGCTCTGGCGGTTGTGGTCGAAGCCGCCGGCGCCGTCGAGCAGGGAGTCGAGTACGCGCTCGCCGGCGTGGCCGAACGGGGTGTGGCCGAGGTCGTGGGCCAGGACGATCGCCTCTGCCAGATCCTCGTTCAGCCGCAGGACCCGGGCGAGCGTTCGCGCGACCTGCGCAGCCTCGAGAGTGTGGGTGAGACGGTTCCGATAGTGGTCGCCCTCGTGGTACACGAAGACCTGGGTCTTGTACTCGAGTCGGCGAAAGGCCCTCGAGTGGACGACACGGTCGCGGTCGCGTTGGAACGCCGTCCGGTAGGCGTGTTCCGCCTCGGGCACGACGCGGCCCCTCGAACGCGCGCTCTTGACGGCGTAGGGAGCGAGTCGATCGAGCTCCTCCTGCTCGTAGGCCTCCCGGAGGCGGAGCCCGCTCACCGGCGCGACCCGGCGTTCGGTGACGTCCCGTGTCGCGCCTCCGGGCGGTCGGCTTCTTCGAGAATCTTCTCGAGGGCGGTGCGAGAGGCGTCGTCGATGTCGGCGTGGGGCCCCCGTTCGTCCGGCTCGGCGAGAGGCCCTGCGGCGAGCCACCAGACGGCTGCGCCGGCGAGAGCGACGGCGAGAATGACGGCGATCCAACGCTTCACCCGTCACGCGGTAGCATGGCAGCCATGACGACGTCCACTCCCGGAGCACGGCTCCTCCTCGGTCCCGGCCCTTCCAACGTCCCCGCGCGCGTTCTCGCCGCGATGGCGCGTCCACTCCTCGGCCATCTCGATCCCGCGTTCCTCTCCGAGGTCGACGAGGTGCAGGTGCGCCTGCGGAGGATCTTCGGCACCGCGAACCCGCTCACGCTCCCGCTGTCGTGCACCGGGAGCGGCGGCATGGAGGCATGCTTCGTCAACCTGCTCGAGCCCGGAGATCCGATCGTCGTAGGCGTCGCCGGCGTGTTCGGCGAGCGCATGTGCGAGGTCGCGGCGCGGATCGGAGCGCGGGTGACCCGCGTCGACGCCGAGCCTGGAAGCGTCCTCGACCCGGGCGCGGTGGACGAGGCGATCCGGCGCGAACGGCCCCGCGTCGTGGCGTTCGTCCATGCGGAGACGTCGACCGGCGCTCTCCAGCCGGTCGAGGCGATCGCCGGCGCAGCGAGGGCCGCCGGCGCCCTGGTGGTACTCGACTGCGTGACCTCCCTCGGCGGGCTTCCGGTCACCCTCGACGCCTGGGAAATCGACGCCGCCTACAGCGGCACGCAAAAGTGTCTGTCGTGTCCTCCCGGCCTCTCGCCGGCGAGCTTCGGGCCGCGAGCCCTCGACCGCGTCTCGGCCCGCAGTCGGCGCGTACAGAGCTGGTACCTCGATACGTCGCTGCTCTCGGCGTACTACGGAGCCGAGCGTGTCTACCATCACACGGCGCCGATCTCGGCAATCTTCGGCCTGGCGGAGGCGCTGCGGGTCGTCGAGCAGGAAGGCCTTCCCGCTCGCTTCGAGCGCCACCGCCGCGCGGCCAGCGCGTTGGTGCGCGCCCTCGAACCCCTCGGCTTCACGCCGTTCGTCGCGGAGCCCTTCCGCCTGCCGATGCTCACGTCGGTGACGCTGCCCGAACAGGTCCGGACCGGGGGCGAGGCGGTACTGCGCCGCCGCCTGCTCGACCGTCACGGCATCGAGGTGGGAGGCGGCCTCGGCAAGCTCTCGGGCAGGATCTGGCGGATCGGCCTCATGGGAGAGAATGCACGGGAAGAGAGCGTCGAGCGTCTCGTCGCTGCACTCCGCCACGAGCTCACGGCGCCGTAGCGGCCTCCCCCTCCAGCTCGAACCGGACGGGAACCCGCAGGCGGCCGAGGACGAGCGGCAACGGCGCGGCGTCGTGGACGGCACGCTCGGCGGCGCGGTCGAGGAGCGGGCTCCCCGACGAGCGCTGGAGCGCGACCCCGACCGGCGCGCCTCCCGGACCGATCTCGAACGCCACCTCGCTCACGCCCTCGACCTCCCTGCGCCGCGCCAGGGGCGGATAGACCAGCGCGGCCTGGATGCGGCGGTGGATCTCGGCGACCCGCCGATCGAAGGGGATGCCGCCAGGCATCGAATCCTCTCGGACCCGCGGCGGCGGCGCCGAGACGTCGGGCTCCGACGCGGCGGAGAGACCGAACGTGAGAACAGCCGGCGCGGCGGCGAGTCGCATGGCGATGCGGATGCGCCTACTCGACGGCATCGGGAATCCCGTCGCCATCGGCGTCTTCCGCCGGCGCCGAGTGGACGGCCGAGATCGCGTCGAGATCGAACCGCGCGTTGTCGGCGCCCTCGGGCCCCGTCGCCGACGGCGATGCCTCGATCTCGACGTAGCGCGCCCAGGTGAGCCCCACCGCATCCAGATCGAAGGAGTCGCCCCCCGAGCCGGCCGGAACCGCGAGGCCGAAGAGGCTCACGCCGACGAGGCTCTCGATCGGCACGCTGGTGGGGACCGAAGCGTGGGGCGACGCGCCGCTCGCCGAGGTCGACAGCGTCGGAAAGACTCCCGCACAGCCCGGGTAGTACGGAGCCCCGGCCATGGCGCAGGGGAACTCGAACCACGTGACGCCATCCTGGCTCACCCGGACGCGTCCCGGCTCTGCGAAGGGAACTCCGGTGATCGAGTAGGCGCCGATCCCGAGGAACGGGTTCTCGAAGACCGTGAAGTCGACGCCGGGTCCGTTCAGGATGACGTTGTTCGTGAAGGCCAGGACGATCCGGCCCGACGCACCGAGCGAAACCACGTCGAGTCCGCCCGCGAAGAGCCCCCCTCCTGCGGGCGGCCCGACGACCCGCGCCGGAAGGCCCCCCTGGCCGAACCCTCCTCCGGGCCCGGGGACGAACGCGGGCACCGCATCGGCGTACGGATCGCCTTCGGTGGTGAACACGATCTCCTGGACGAAGGGGCCCCCCGGATAGGTGACCTCGGCCCGAAGCGTGTTCTCGCCCGGCGCCACGAGGCCCGGCCCCCAGACGCGGCTCGCCCGCGCGCCGACCCTGCCGTTCACGGGAGGATCGAGGAGGAACAGGCCCGTCACGTCCTCGCCGTTGAGCAGGACCCGCAGCGTCTCGGGGCGCGCGTCCTTCTCGAGGAAGTCGACCGCCAGGTCGATCGGCATCCAGGTCTTCCGCGCGCCAGCGAGAGGAGAGCTCCACGCGACGACGGCACGCTGATCACAGCCGATCCCGAGCAGCGAAACGATGAGTACGAATGCGAGAGACCCTCTCATCTCGTTACCTCCCCATGAAAGAAGCTGCGGCGGACTCCTCGTCCGGCGCCCCGATGTCGACGCGAACCCAGGCGGAGCGGGCTCCGCCGGCGATCTCCTCGGCGACGTAGATCGGTGTAGCCGGTGATCCCGGAACGACCCGTTCCTCGACCCGCCGCCCACCCGGCGAGGGAACGAGGGGAAGCGCGCGGCGCCCGATGTCGCGGCCACCGGCGGCGAAGACCACGGCAGTCGCCGAAGCCGAAGGCCACACCCGGAGCACCGCCCCGCCGCCGGAGCCGGTGAAGGCCTGCACGGACGGCGGCGCCGGCGGAAGGCCCGGCACACGGATCCGCCGGGCGGACGTCCGAGGCGGTGCGTCGCCTGCGCCGACGGCGACCTCCTTTCCCAAGGCCGCGACTTCGGCGAAGCGGAAGCGCCCTCCGGGCTCGCTCCGGGTCACGGCCAGCCGTGCATGGCGGCCGTCTTCCACACGCCAGAGTGTGATGCGGCGAGGCGCCGCCGGGTCCCAGCCCGAGAGCGCCGCGGTGACCGATCCGTCTGCGACGACCGGCTCGTCGAGCTCCGGCAGCGGCAGCGCGCTCGGAGCCCGCCGGACCGACGGAGCGAGCCCCTGCCCCGAAGCTGCCTCCGCGTCCCGAGGAGCGCCGCGCACCGCACCGGCGACCGGCTCCCGAACGCCCGCTCGGGAGCGCCCGTCCGCGTGGCGCGGGAACGCGCGGTGCGCCGCGACTCCGGCGCGTCCCCCGCCGGCGGGGGACGCGATCGCGGGAGAAGAAGCGTCGCGGGCTGACGGCGACGCAGCACCCCCTGCCCCGCGCTCGGCCGCTGCGAGGACGATGCCGATGCCCGCCGCCAGCAGGGCGATCACTGCGATTCGATGCGGACCGCGCACAAGAGCCCCTCCGGATCTCCCACCACGACGAAGACGTCTGCCCCCGAGTAATCGAGTCCCGGCCTGCCACTCCGTACGCGCAGGATTCCCGGAGCTCGCGGCTTCCCGAGGGAGGCCGCCGTGAGCGGAGCGAAGACGGAGTCGAGCGACGCGAACCGCAGCCGGCTGCTCCGCAGCTCGGCGAGGGTCGGGCTCCCCGAGAGATCCGCCGAGATCGTGGCGATCGTCCCATCGCAGAAGTCGGTCGCGTACAGCCGGCTTCCGGCTGCGTTCCAGTCGGCGCTCACGACGAAGCCATCGCAGCTCGCCGCAGGCGGACCGTCGGCCCGGGCGGGTATCCCGAACGGGAGCCCGGCATGGAAGAGACGGGCGTCGCTGCCGGTCGTCCCGTCCATCACCAGCGGAGTGGCCGGCGCTGCGGGAAGGGAATCGAGGGGCCCGAGGTCGATGCCGTAAAGCGCACGTCCGATGGCGCTTCCCGCGAGGGCGATGCGCCCCGTCGGGTCGATCGCGAGCCGGTCCGACGAGAGCCCGGCGAGGCCGAGCGGCACCGTCGCGAGGTGCACCAGCGTCTGCGCGTCGATCACGTCGACAAAGGCGCTGGTGAGGGCGATGCCACCGGCTTCGAGCGCAGCGGTCGCCGGATCGTCGACGCGCCGTCCGATGGCGCCGCTTCCGGTCACGAGAACGAGGTCCCTCCCCGACGGCGTCCGGTAGGCCGTGACGTGGGTCGGGTTGAAGCCGGTCGTCACGATCACGGGTGTCGAGACATCCGGTGACACCGCCGGAAACCCTGCCGAGAGATCGAAGTCGTAGACGAGTACAGCGCCGGGGAGATACTGAGCGCTCTCGGGCACCGAGTTGTCACCGAGATTCGACATCGACACGAAAAGGTGTCCCCCGGCGACGGCTGCGCCGGAGGTGAACGTCGGCCGGAAGCTCGCCGTTCCCGGGAGACACCACGCAGCGGCGGGGACCGACAGCGGGTCGCCCCGCGAGTCGAGCATTCCCGGCGTCACGGGAACGCAGCCCGAGGTCGACACGGCCGTCCGCGCCGCACTCGTCCCGGGCGGCGGAAGGTAGACGTACTGCCCCGCGGCGAAGCCGGCCGGCGTCGAGACGACTCCCGTGACCACGTGTCCCGTCGAGGCGTCGAGGAAGATCACCTCCTCGTACGCGCTGGCGGTCAGGAGGGCGAGGCTCGCGCCGACGGCGAGAACGCCATCCGGCTGCGGCGACGTCGCCGGCCCGAACGGCAGCCCCGTCGCGGCGCAGGGCGCAGCGCTCGGCTCCTCGCAGCCGTCGCCATCGCTGTCTGCCGGGAGCGCGAAGACCGACCCCGGCGCAACGATCGCGGGCGGAACGGGCCCGAGATCGAAGGGCAGGAGCGACGGCGGCGTGAAGTTCGCCACGACGGCACGGCCGGCGAGTCCGGGGACGAGATCGAGCCCCGCCGGAAAGGCCCCCGGCAGCGGCGCACAGCGCGAATCGGGAGAGCTCACCTCCACCACCGGTGCCGACCCGCCGCCCCCGCTGCCGCCTCCGCCGCTCCCTCCGCACGCGGCGGCGAGAACGCTTGCGAAGGCGAGCGTCCGCGCGGTCCTGGATCGCCGGCGCATCAAAAGGTTGCCTCCGCCTTCACCGAGAGGATCCTGCCCGGCTGTGGAAAGAACTGCGCGTCACGGACGCTCACGTCGGTGAGGTTCGACGCGACGAGCGAGAGCAGGAGGCTCCGTAGCGGCAGGCGGTCGCCGAGGACGGGAACTTTCACCAGGTCGACGACGACGCCGGCGTCGTAGGTGGTCCGCGCCGGAAGGATCGTCCGTCCCGACGCAGAGACGGGGATCACCCCGGTGTAGAGGGTCTCGCCGAAGATCTTGACGACGCCCGATGGCGGGCCGACCACGACGCGTCCCGACACTTCGTTCTCGGTACGGCCCGGAAGCGGCGTCCCGCTCCCCACATGGTAGGCGTCGAGGTACGTGTAGGCGCCGAAGAGCTGGACCCAGCCGACGAGGCCGAGGGACGCCGAGACCTCGACGCCGCGCGAGCGGGCGCGTCCGGTATTGACCGGCGCCACGGTGTACGGGCTGATCAGGACGAAGACGATCGAGTCCTCGATGTCGCTGTCGAAGTAGGCCGCCTCGACGCCCATCCGGTCGACGGGCCAAGGGCCGCGGAATGCCAGCGCCAGGCCCGCATCCCACGCGACGGCCTCCTCGGGCCGAAGGCCCGGGTTGCCGCGCAGGAACCCCTCGTCGGGGAAGTAGAGCTCGTCGAAGCTCGGCGCGCGGTACGCCCGCTCGAGGTTCGCCTTCAGGCGAAGCCACTCCCACGGCTCGACGACGACACCGATTCGCGGAACGAGCTGGTCCCCGAAACCTTCGGTGTCGTCGTAGCGCAGCGCCGGAACCAGACGGATGCGGCCGCCGAGCAGGCCCACGTCGTCCTGGACGACGGCTGCGAGCGCGAGACGCGACGGGTCGCCGA
The DNA here is from genome assembly GCA_963710635.1 of uncultured delta proteobacterium. GTDB lineage: Bacteria > Myxococcota_A > UBA9160 > UBA9160 > UBA9160 > MYXO. The sequence goes on along the minus strand of CAVQAY010000004.1, from coordinate 1,170,279 downwards.
AGGCGGCCGCGTCGAGCCGGTCCTCCGATCCTTCGAAGACGAGGCTCGCCCGATGCGCGGTTCCCGCGAAGGACAGCTCCCGTTCGATGGCCAGGCGCCCGCCAAACGTCTGACTCGTCTGGTCCGCGTCGATGGGTGCCCCGAGCAGCGGGCTTGGGTCGCGGAAGTGGAGCCGCTGGTACCGATGATAGAGGTGGGTCGTCGCGCCGAGAGCGAGGGGCGTCACGTCCACCGCCTCGGCAGACAGGTCGGCCAGGTTCCACGTCACCCGCTGATGCGCATCGGGCCGCTGGCCTCCGAAGGCGCCGCCTCCCGAGTCGAGCCCCGGCGCACCGCGGCTCGTGAAGGCGCCGTAGTCCTGGAGGCTCACGTGGAGGTCCTCGCCGACGTCGCGGCCGACGCGGACGAGACCCGTGTGGATCTGTGCGGCGTTGTTGATCCGTGTCAGCGACGGCGGATTGGGGACGACGAGCGTGTTGCCGACCTTCGTCACCGGCCGGAGGAACTCCCAGTCGCCTCGCGTCGTGAATCCCTGGTAGGCGCCCGTCACCTCCCAGTCGTCGTAGCGCGCCGCATGGATCGCAGACCCCTGCCCGGTGCCGAAGGAGGCGAGCTCGCCGGCGACGACGGTGCGAGGCTCCGCTCCGGGCCGGCGCGTCACGAGGTTGATGACTCCGCCGATGGCGCCGCTTCCCTGCTGTACGGAGCCGCCGCCGCGGGAGACCTCGATCCGCTCGAGCAGGTCGAGGGAGACGGTCGACAGGTCGACGACTCCCGACTGCGCGCTGTCGAGCCGGATCCCGTCGAGGAGGACGACGACCTGGCTCGCCGTCGAGCCGCGGATCGTGACTTCCGAAGGCTGGCCCGGCCCCCCGAAACGCCGGACGCGGACGCCCGGCACCTCCGCGAGGACGTCCTCGACCGTCTTGGCCTCGCCCTCGTAGCGGTCGACGTCGATCACGGTGGTGAACGCCGTCGGATCGTCGGGGAGGTCTTCCGGCCGCAGGTCGCGCACCACCACCGGCGGAACGTCCCGCACGATGGCCGGCGGGGCGGGATCGTCCGACCTCGCCGGAAGCGGCGCCCCCGCCGCCAGCACCAGCACGGCGCAGGTCGTCGCCCGGACGCTCCCGCGCCGTGCTTGCAAAGGCCCTGTCGGAGAGCCGGCCACGCCGTCTAGCGCGCTGCGGGGCCAGCGGGGCGGCGGCGCCAGATGCCGAGCCCGACGATGCCGAGGCCTGCGAGGAGCAGCGCCCGTGGCTCGGGAACGGCCACCAGGTCGTCGATGGCGAAGTAGGCCGGAGTATTCATGCCGAAGGCGCCGACGTCGCTCGACGTGAGGCTGAACTCGATCGCGCGCACGGTTCCGAGGCTCGCCAGCGACACCGTCGTGAACGCGTCGACGATGTCATCGAGGCCGTCTTCCTCGAACCGGTAATCGGCGAGGAAGAACTCGACGGTGCCCGTCGAGTCGCCCGCAGCATCGAGGCCCTCGATCTGGAGGCGGAAGAAATCCGGGTCGCTCCGGGTCGGCCCGCCGAACTGCTTTGCGAAGGCATCGCCGTCCCGCATGGAGAGCGCCGCGTAGGTCGTGTTCGCCACCCGGACGCTCAGCGCCTGGATGTCCTGCGCGAAGGTGATCCGAGGCAGGAACGGAACGAAGCTGTCGACGGCGCCGACCGCGTAGGTGCCGCCCGCAGCGGCCGCGCCTGGCTGGTACGCCGCGAACTGGTTCCCGAATCCCGGCGTTACCGCGTCGTCGACGTTCGACCAGGCGAAGCCCGCCCAGGTACTGAATCCGCCGCCGAAGTCGGTGAACTGGTTGTTGAAGGCGACACCCTGGCTGGTGAAGCCGGAGGAGTCGTTCACCGCGGAGTTCGGGGGCAACGTCGCCCCCAGGTCCTCGAAGTCGACGGTGACGGCCCGCGCCGGCCCGCTGGGCATCGCAATCGCGAGGGCAGCGAAGAGGGAGACGAGAAGCGGACGGATCGATCGAACGAGCTTCACGGTGGACTCCATCGCGCCGGTTCCGGGCGCCTGTGGATTTCGCGCCCGAGGGCCGATGGCCCCCGATCGCGGCCGCGACGGGTTCTCGCTCGTTCGGAGTCGTCAGGGAGGCGGTGTGTTCCGGCGTCGTACCCGGTTTCTGGATTCCAGGTCCTGGATTCCGAGGCCCGGCCGGAACGAAACGCTCCCCTTCTCGCCGCCGGAGAAGCAGGAACCCGCTGGAAGGCCGGTCTTCTGGCTCCCGGATCCGCCGTTCGGTGGGCCTTCCCAGCCGTCTCCGGCCAGTGGCATGTTCCCCGAACGTCCCCGGTTACAGCGACGGGCTCGCGCCGGATTCTCACCGGCTTCCCGCAGCCGCCGAACTCCGGCGGCCGCCCCCGGCGGGTCTCGCCGGAGGTCACCTTCCACGTGCAGCCTCTATGTACCGGCTGCCGCCGGTCCGTGTCAAATCCCGCCGCCGATCCGACTGCTACGGTTCCGCCCATGGATGGCGGAATCCCTCTCGGTCGTGTCCTCGGAATCCCGGTCTACCTGCACCCCACCTGGTTCGTCGTGTTCTTCCTGGTGACGATCACGCTGTCGTCCACACTTGGACAGCAGCACCCCGACTGGAGCGGCGTCCTGCGAACGCTGCTCGCGGGGAGCACCGCGCTGCTCTTCTTCGCGTCGATCTTCTTGCACGAGCTCGGCCACAGCGTCCTCGCCATGCGACACAAGGTCGGCGTACGATCGATCACCCTCTTCATCTTCGGCGGCGTCGCCGTGATGGAAAAGGAGCCGCCGACCCCCCGCGCCGAGTTCGAGATCGCCATCGCGGGCCCCGTGGTGAGCGCGCTCCTCGCGCTGGGGTTCAGTTTGCTCTCGGACGCTGCGTCCGAGGCAACCCGCATGGGCAGCATGCTCGGGTGGTTGGCCTTCATCAACTTCATCATTGCCGCCTTCAACCTGCTCCCGGGGTTTCCGCTCGACGGCGGGCGGGTGCTCCGGGCGTTCCTCTGGGCCCGCAGCGGCAGCTTCGACCGCGCGACCCGGGTGGCGGCCAACGTGGGGCAGTGGATCGCCTATACGTTCATCGGGATCGGCGCCGCGCAGATTCTGTTCTTCGGCAACCTGATCGGCGGTCTCTGGCAGGCGTTCATCGGCTGGTTCCTGCTCTCGGCGTCGGGAGCCACCGTCCGGCAGGCCGCCATCGAGCGCTCGCTGGCGGGCCTCTTGGCGCGGGACGTCATGAACCCCGACGTGCCGCGCGTCCACGCGGGAATCTCGGTCGGCTCCTTCGCTCGCGATCTCGTGATGCGGGGACGCCGCTGGGCTCTCGTCGAGGAGGCGGGGCGGACCTCGGGGATCATCACCCTCTCGGACGTGAAGCGGGTGCCGCCGGAGGAGTGGGACACGACCCCCGTCGGCCGCGTCGCCACGCCGGTGGCATCACTCGTGACCGCGACGCCGACGCAGCCGGTCCGCGAGGTGCTGACCGCGATCGGCACGCGCAACGTGAACCAGATCCCCGTCGTCGACGGCGACCACGTCCTTGGTGCCGTCACCCGCGACACCTTGGTACGCGCCATCGAGCTTCGGGGCGGCGAGCAGGTCTGAGGGCGCGTTCCTCTACACCGGCGCGTGTCGATCGCGCCAGGGCAGCGCCTCCTCGAGCTGGGACGCCACGCGGAGCAGGAGGTCTTCCCTCCCCCACGCCGCCACGAGCTGCGCGCCCAGCGGGAGACCGGCGGTGCTCCATGCCGCCGGAACCGAGATCGCGGGCTGCCCCGTGAGGTTGAACGACGACGTGAAGGCTCCGTAGGGAGCCGCTCGCAGGAACGGCGCCAGGGGCTGCTCTCGGGACTGGGCCAGCTCGCCGATCCGCGGCGGGGGCGCTGCCGTGGTGGGTGTGAGCAGCAGATCGAATCCCGACTCCCACCAGGCGGCCATTCGGCGGCCGAATCCGTGGACGAACTCGACGGCCTCGATGTACCGCGTGGCGGTCGTGGCTCTTCCCTGCTCCGCCACCGCGGCGGTGAGCGGCTCGACGTCGTGCGCGCCGAGCCTGCGGCCGAGCTTCGCTCCCCAGGCATCGAGAGCGCGCGCCACGGAGCACGAGACGACGACCACGAAGCTCGAGAGTGCCTGCGTCTCGTCGATGGCCGCGGGGTGCGCCGCTTCGACGATGTGACCGAGACCTTCGAGGGCCCGCGCCATCGCGTCCGAAGCCGCGGCGCAGTCCGGATCGACGGCGAGGCCGCGGGGTCCGCGGGACAGCAGGCCGATGCGGAGCCTCCCTGGATCGGCACCCACGTCTGTCTCGTAGGCCCGGGCGGGAGGCGCGGCCTCGTACGGGTCGCCTGGCATCCGCCCCTGGACGACGTCGAGCACCGCCGCGGTGTCGCGGACGGTCCGCGAGACGACGAGCTCCGACGAGAAGCCTGCCCATCGCTCGCCGAGGCCAGGGCCAAAGGATGCGCGGCCGCGGGTGGGCTTGAGGCCCACCAGGCCGCAGTGGGCCGCGGGGATGCGGATCGATCCGCCCCCGTCGCTCGCATGTGCGACCGAGACCATCTCGGCCGCCACTGCGGCGGACGCTCCTCCGCTCGACCCACCGGGCGAATGGTCGAGGCTCCACGGGTTGCGGGTAGGGCCGTAGGCCTCGGGTTCGGTCGTCGGCATGAGCCCGAGCTCTGGCGTATTGGTCCGACCGAGGATCACGAAGCCCGCAGCCCGGAGCTTGGCGGTGAAGGAGCTGTCGGTCTCCTCGGTCCAGCGGGCATCCCGCAGGCAGCGCATCCCCGCGTGGTACGGATCGCCTGCCGACTGGCCTCCGAGGTCCTTCAGGAGGATCGGTACACCGCGAAACGGGCCGTCGGGAAGCGACGGTGATTCGGCGTCTGCGCGCGCCCGCTCGAAGCGTTCGTGGATCACGGCATGGACGGCAGGGTCGACCTTCTCGATCCGCGCGATCGCCGCATCGACGAGCTCGCGGGGCGACACTTCTCGGCGGCGCACCCGCTCGGCCTGCGCCACCGCATCGAGACGAAGAAGCTCCTCCGACACGCCCACCTCCGATCGCATCCGGCGAGGCCACCGAGCATGCCACAGCCGCCGATGGAATCGGAGACGTGAGGGTCAGCTCTTCGCGTCCGCTCGCTCGGCGGGGAGGATCTGCGTCACGACGCTCTCCTGTCCGGCTCCGGACGCGCCGAGGGCCTCGATGCCTCCGAGCCCACCCAGCAGCTTCGCAAGCGCCTCTCCCTGGGCGGCCGGAACGGCATCGAAGACGATGACGAGGCCTGCCTCGCCATCGTCGCGCTGGACGGTGCCCCGGACGACGACGGGTACGGACATCCCCGCGCCGTGGAGCGCGAGGGAGAGCCGCTGGCCTCGCTCGAGTCCTCCGTGGGGCTCGATCCGAAGGCCGCCCAGCGAGAGATCGCGGCCCATCACGACGTGGGCCGCCTCCTCGCCGAGCGTCACGATCCGGGCGCCGTAGGGAGATCGCGGGCTCCCGCGACGCTCGGAAGCGGGGCTGCCCGCGGCAGCCGGGTCGGCCTCGGAAGGTTCTTCCCGGCGCTCGTCCACGGGGACGGGTGTGTACGGCTCCTCCAGGCTCCAGCCGCCGGGCATCGACGCCGGGCCCGGCTCGTAGGCGGCAACGATCCGCTCGAGCCGCTGCAGCACGGCGGCGTTCATCGGGAGGAACTGCAAGGCCACCGTTGCCGTCGAGTCCCTCGGGCTCACCAGGTTGGCGCGCACGACGCGTCCACGAACGCGGACCCTCGCGCCCGGAGACGCCGGGTCGGGCACCTCGACGCGAAGCCGCCGGCCGACGGCGACGATCTTCGGCGTCAGCAGACGACAGCCGCCCGCGGAAAGCTCGGCCAGGATCGCCCGGCTCCAGAAGAGCACGGGGCGGTAGCGGGTCGAGACCCCGACGGAGACCCGCGGATACCGCCTTCGTTCGCTGCCGCGGTACAAGAGCCGCAGGACCAGGAGCCGGAGCGCCGTGGGATGGACGGGGCGCCTCACCAGGAGGTTGAACCCGGCGTCTCTCAGCCCCGTCCGCAGCCCCGGGGAATCCGCGGTGGAGATGGCTACCCGGGAGGGCCCCGGGGGCTCCATGCGGCCGCTCGGGGCCGGAGGCAGTGCCATGGCCCGGCGGGCGCCGGCAACGAGCAGGTCTCCCGGGAGCGGAACGGGCAGCGCAGCCTCGGGCCCCCGCCGGTGCTCGAAGGAAACCCCTAGTCCGCGCAGCACGGCAGCGACGTCGTCCAGCTCGTCGCCGTCGCAAAGGAGCATCACGGAACAGCCTGCCGTCAAGGACCGACACCTCCCCTCGCCGCGAGGGCGCAGCGCAGAGCCACGCGTCGCAGCGTTTCGGCGGATCGGCTTCGCGGCTGAACCCTTCGTAGGCGTGCAGAGGACCGGGCCGCCGCGATCGGTTCGAAGAAGGCCGGGGCGATCGGGCACATGACGCGTCATCGCATCGTCCGGGACTTGCGCGGAAATCCGTCCATGCTCTACTCCCCGAACGTGCAGGCCCAGCGCCTGTGCGAATTCATGTCGGAGGGAAGCATGAAGCGAATGATGCGTTTGACCCTGATTCCGGTGCTCGCAGTCGGCCTCGCAGGCTGCGCCACCAACGGTCGGGTGGACAAGCTCGAGCAGCGCCTCAGCGACGTCTCCTCTTCTGCCGACGCTGCCAATCGCAAGGCAGAGGCGGCCCAGAAGACGGCAGATCAGGCGCTCTCCCGCGCACAGGCGGCGGAGGCGGAGGCCAAGAGCGCTGCGGCCCGGGCCGACGACGCGGCACGAACCGCAGAGGCCATCTTCAAGAAGCGGGTCTCGAAGTAGTGAGGGTCTCCGGTGCGGGCCGCGGCAGCGTGCCGACCCGCACCGGAATCCCTCGCGACGCCTCGATGGCTTCGCGGAGGCGGCGCATGTCGACCAGGTGTCCGACGCCCATCTGGTAGAGCGCCGAGAGCGTACGCTGGGCCCGGTCCGGCTCGCGGCCGTAGAGGTCCGGATGGGCCTCGACGTAGATCCCGTCGCCCCGCGCTCCGAGCTTCACCGTCTGGTACACGAGCCGGATGGGAGTTCCCGACGGCACCCGGTCGTAGAGGCCGGCCAGGCGGTCGTCGTAGAGCCGGATGCAGCCATGGGTGGCCATGCGTCCGATGGACCAAGGGTTGTTGGTGCCATGGATGCCGTAGCTCGTGTTGCCGATCGTCATCCAGTGGTCGCCGAGGGGATTGTCTGGGCCGGCCGGCACCACCGCAGGCAGCTCGGGCCTCTCCTTGCGGATCGACGCCGGAACGGTCCACGCGGGATTTCGCCGCTTGGCGCCGACGCGGAACTCGCCGACCAGGGACGGATCCATCCCGTCGCCGATCGCGATGGCATAGGGTTCGGGGTCTCCTCCCCGGGTGAAGTCGAAGAGCCGCATTTCGGGAACGTTGATGAGAAGACCCTTGCGGGGGGCGTCGGGGAGGATGAACTCCGTCGGAAGATCGACGACGGTCCCGGCGTCGGGGATCCACACCTTCACCTTCGGGTTGAGGCGAGCGAGGCTGTCGAACCCCAGACGGTGTCGGAACGCAACGTCGAGCAAGGTCTCGTCGGGGAGGATGATGTCCTTCTCGGCCCGGCCGTAGATCGGAGCGAGCTTCTCGGGTTGCGCCGGCGCCCAGCCGGAGGCGGCGGCGCCCAGCGATGCGAGGGCAGCCGCGGCAAGAATGAGACGTCTCATGGCGCGCAGATCGTATCCGCGCTTTCGGAAACATCACGTCCGTCTAGGGGAGGAACATGACCGCAGCGGACAGAGCGTACAGGCTGGCCATCATGCTCGGGCTGCTCGCCGGGCTCGCTTCGGCCTGCGCACGGCCTCACTTCCCGGGCTACGTGATCGTGCCGATCGAGCCCGAGACGCCGCCAGGAGAGGGGCTCGCGCTGCCGGTCCCCGACACCACCGACCCGAGCCGCCGCTGCCACCGCATCCTCGCCATCGAGGTGCGCAAGTCGGAGCGGGCGCTCGTGGCCCAGTGCGCCGACGGCGAGCCGATCCGGTTCCGGGCCGCGCTCGGCCGCGAGCCGCGGGGCCCGAAGGAGCACCGGGGCGACATGCGGACGCCCGAAGGCACCTACCGCGTCGCGGGTCCTCCTCGCGCCAGCCGGTTCCACATGTTCCTTCCGATCGACTATCCCGCCGAAAGCGACGCCGAACGCGCGTTCCAGGTGGGCCTCATCAGCGAGGCCGAGCGCGATCAGATCCTGGCCGCGCGTTCGGCCGAGCGGCTCCCGCCCCAGAACACCCGACTCGGGGGTCACCTCGGCATCCATGGCGAGGGACCGCGCTGGCGGGGAGACTCCGCGGGCCTCAACTGGACCGACGGCTGCGTAGGCCTCGCAGACCCCGACGTGGAGTTCCTCTCCACTCGCGTCACGACGGGGACGCCGGTCATCATCTTTCCCTGACGCGGCGGCTACTGCCGGTCGGAGAAGAGCCCTCCGTCGTTCCGCGTCGCCGGCGCTTCGAAGCGGGACTCGAGGCACAGGCCGTGATCGGCGTGGAGCTGTACGGCGACGCCGGGTGAGTGCGACAGCGGAAAGAGGCCGGGGGCCGCCAGCGCGCCGCTCGATGCCTTCGCGGAGACGCGTACGCTGCCAGCGGACTGGGTCTTGACGGCAAGGCTGCGCACGCCGTCGGGCGCTCCGCTCCGGCTCGCGAACGAGAGCGTCTTGCCGGCGCCCGTCTTCCAGCACCGGGCCTTCGGACAGAATCCGCCGGCGGGAATCCGCAAGCCCGCGAGGAGCCTCGTCCCCTCGGGAGCCTCGTCGTAGACGCACAGGGTCCAGCCCGTCTCGCCACTCACCGGGTCGCCGAGGTCGGCGAGTTGAAGGGGGGATGCGCCCGACGCCTTCCAGCGCAGGGTTCCCGGAGTCGGATCGAGGATGACCTGGCCTACCGGCAAGCTCACACAGGTCGCCGCGGCCTCCGTGTCGCCGAGACACGCGCCTTGCCAGCAGGTATCGCCGTGGGTACACGGATCGGCGTCCGAGCAGCTCGACCCGTCGCTCTCGAGCGCACACGCCGGTGAGCAGCAGTCTCCCGCCAGGAGATTTCCGTCGTCGCACGCCTCTCCCGTCGTGACGATTCCGTTCCCACAGCCGGTCGGGGCGCAGGTCGCGTCACACCCGTCGCCGCTCGTGAGATTGCCGTCGTCACACAGCTCAGGGGCTTCGACGATGCCGTCGCCACAGCGCGTCGCCTCGTCGGCGCCAAGGTCGGTCCGCGCTCCAGACACGCGCAGGCCGCCGTCCAGGTCGCGTTCGGTCGCGTCCGGAGTGAACGCCGGGTTCCCGGCGTCGAGGGCGGCCGAGTCACCGGCGAGCCGGACGTCTTCCGGCGGCGCCACGAAGCCCGGGGCGGCGAACTGGCCGTTGCCGTCCTTGCCACTCGCTGCGCGCCAGGCGTCGTAGCCGAGGAAGACCGATCCGCCCCAGACGAAGCGCGCAGACGCCGCTGCGTCGGGCGCCCACCAGAGGTTCCAGTCGATGGCGTTCCCGGCGTCAGCGACGTCGTCGTTGAGGAGCCTGCGCCCTGGAAGCGCCGCAAAGACGTTGTGCTCCACGCGGTTCCTGGTTCCGTGCTGGATCCACAGCTCGCCGAACCCACGCCCGAGGGTGTCGTTCTCGAAGACCGTGTTGTGCTCGAAACGGGAGTCCTCGACGCGGCCGCGATCGGCCGCGTAGCCTCCGAACCCGATCCCCGCCTTCTCGTTGCGGAAGACCACGTTGTTCCGGACGACGATGCCCCGTGCGGTGATGCCGGGATTCTCGGCGCCCACCTCGATTCCGATGTCGCACTCGGTCACGGTGTTGTTCTCGACGACGATGTCCCGACCGCCATCGACGTAGATCCCTGCCGCGAATCCGCCGCCGTAGCGCGACCGGGCTCGCTCGACGCGGTTGCCGCGGATCACTCCGCTGCGTGCAACGAGCGCCGGGTCGCTCTGGATGTCCCTTTCGCCGCCGATGGCATCGATGCCGATGTTGTTCACGTCCCGGACGACGTTGTCCGTCACCTCGAAGCTCGTGACGTTGCCGTTGAGCGTGATGGCCTCGCTGGGAGCCGCCTCGACGTCGTGGACGAAGTTGCCATCGATGACGAGATCGGAGATCGGATCGGGGCGCGTCCCGTAGACGGTGATCGCCATGGCGTTCTTCCCGCGAAGGCCATGGATGTGGTTCCCGCGGATCTCGATCTGCGACCCGCTGCCGAGGACCCGGATCGCCGAACCATCCTTCACTCCCGAAAGGTTCCGGAGGACGAGCCCCTCGATCCGGATCCAACTCCGATCCTCGACGAGGACGAGGTTTGCCCCCGAAACGCCCGTGCCGTCGATCACCGGGCGCTCGCCCGGAGCGCCCCGCAGGACGACCGGCCCGGCGGCCTCCGACCCGCTGGTCCGGAAGACGACCTTCTCGAAGTAGGGCGTCGCCTTCTCGTGAACGGTGACGACGTCGCCGGCCGCCGCTTGGTCGAGGGCGGCCTGGATCGCCGTCGCGTCTCCGCCGGCTTCAGCCACGATGATCTCCCGGGCGCGGGCGGCGAATGCGCAGAAAGTCAGGAGCAAGACGGCAAGAATGGGGCCGATTCGCTTCACGCAACACACCTCCTCGCCGGGGATCGCTGCCGGGAGTCTACACTGGTACGATCGGCCGGCCGTGACCTTCCTGCGATTTCCCGAAGGCTTCACCTGGGGCGCCGCGACGGCCGCCTACCAGATCGAGGGCGCAGCCTTCGAAGATGGCAAGGGCGTCTCGATCTGGGACACCTTCTGCCGCCAGCCCGGTCGCATCCTGACCGGTGAGCGCGGCGACGTGACCTGCGACCACTACCACCGCTGGCCTGCCGACGTTGCGCTCCTGCAAAGGCTCGGAGTCGGGAGCTACCGGTTCTCGATCTCCTGGCCCCGCGTCCTTCCCTTCGGATCCGGCACGCCCAACCAGCCCGGGCTCGACTTCTACTCGCGTCTCGTCGACGCGCTCCTCGAGGCCGGGATCGCGCCGTGCGTGACCCTCTACCACTGGGACCTTCCCCAGGCTCTCCAGGATCTCGGCGGTTGGCCGAGCCGCGACACGGCAAAGCACTTCGCAGACTACGCCGATCTGTGTTTCGGCCATCTCGGCGATCGCGTGAGGCGCTGGATCACCCACAACGAACCGGTGGTGACGGCAGAGCTCGGCCACCGGCTCGGCCTCCTCGCTCCGGGGATCCGCGACCTCGCCCTCACGGCCCGGACGGTCCACCACCTGCTCCTCTCCCACGGCCTCGCCGTCGAGCGCTTCCGTGGGCTCGGCCGCGGCGGCGAGATCGGCATCACCCACGCCAACACGAGCTACGAGCCGGCCGACGAGAGCCCCGAATCGCTGGCCGCGTGCGAGCGTGCCCGCGACTTCGGAACCCGCCTGTGGCACGGCCCGGTCTTCGGGCGCGGCTACCCGGAGAGCGTCGAGCGCTACTTCGAGAGCCGCTCCGCGCCGCTCCCGGTCGAGCCCGGCGACCTCGACCTGATCGCGGCGAAGACCGACTTCCTCGGCGTCAACCTCTACTCTCGCGCCCGGGTCGAGGCCGACCCTGGCCGCTCGGTCGGATTCCGGAACGCGGCTCCTACCCTCCCGACTACACCGATGGGCTACGAGAAGGCTCCCTTCGCCCTCGGCGATTTCGTCCGCTTCGTCTCGCGCGAGTACGGCCGGCCCCCGATCCACGTGACCGAGAACGGTGTGTGCGACAACACGTCGCCCGAGGACGGCCGCATCGACGACCAAGACCGCGTCGAACTCCTGCGCGGGTTCCTCACCGGTCTCGCCCGCGCCATCGCCGACGGCGACGCGGACGTTCGCAGCTACTACGTCTGGTCGCTCCTCGACAACTTCGAGTGGGCGTTCGGGACCAGTAAGCGCTTCGGGATCGTCTGGACCGACTTCGAGACCCTCGAGCGAATCCCGAAGGCGAGCTTCGACTTCTTCGCCGACGTCATCCGCCGGGGCGGCGTCGAGACCGGTCCCGGGTGACACGCGGCGGCGTCACGCGGGGCACAGGGCCTCGTCGAGCCCTGCCCGCCCGTGACCGCATCCGCCCCACGAGAGAGGTGCCGAGGTCGCCATGCTCCTGAAGGACAAGGTCGTGATCGTCTCGGGAATCGGCCCGGGGCTCGGGGTCAAGCTCGCCATCGAGGCCGCGCGCGAAGGCGCGCGCGTCGCCGTCGCCGCGAGGACGCCGGCGAAGCTCGACGACGCCGAGCGCCGGATGCGCGCCGTGCGCCCCGGCTGCGAGGTACTGAAGGTCCCCACCGACATCTCCGACCGCGCCCAGTGCCAGCGCCTCGCCGGCGAGACGATGGCGCGCTTCGGCCGGATCGACGGCCTCGTGAACAGCGCCTTCCTGCACGGGAGCTTCGAGCCCGTCGAGCGCGCCGATCTCGACGGGTGGCGCGAGATCTTCGGGACCAACGTCGTCGGCACGCTTGGCCTCACCCTCGAGGTCGTCCCGCACATGAAGCGCGCCGGCGGCGGCGCGATCGCGATGATCAGTACGATGGCGACGCGCAAGCCCTTCGCGGGAGAGGCGGGCTACGCCGCGTCGAAGGGAGCCCTCGGCGTCGCCGCGAAGTACCTCGCCCAGGAGCTCGGCGCCTACAACATCCGCGTCAACACCGTCTGCCTCGGCTGGATGTGGGGCGCTCCCGTCCAAGGCTACGTCCGGGCAGCGGCGGCGGCGAAGAACGTCGCCGAAGCCGAGATCGTCGCTCCGATCGCCGCCAACATCGCGCTTCGTCGCATTCCGACCGACGACGAGTGCGCCCGCGCCGCCCTCTTCCTCGTCTCCGACTACGCGAGCGCCGTCACCGGCGCCCTCCTCGACGTCAACGGCGGCGAGTTCTTCGCGGTGTGAGCGGGGAGCTGCGCTTCAGACCGGCGTCGTGATCAGCGGAAACCCTTCGCGGCCGGCAGCGTCGGCCAGCCGGCGATCGAAACAGACGAATTCGACCGCCGGGACGTGGTCGCCAGCCGCCTCGATCGCCGCGGCGAGTTGGAGCGCGTCTGCGCCTCGCAGGGGGTGAGACCGAAGGAGGCGCTGCGCGAGATCGCGGAGCCGTGTGCTCGGCTGGACCTCGTCCCACGCGTCTGCGATCCGGCGCAGGCGGCGCACCGCCGTACCCATCGCCTCGGGAGAGATCCCTGCCTCGCGCTCGAGCCTCGCCAGGGCCGAGACACATTCGACCGGCGTTCCCCACCAGACCGCGATCTGGGGGTCTGCCTCGAAGGTTGCTGCAGCGTAGGTCGTGAGAGGCTGGCGCGTGAGCAGGGGAACGATTCCAGAAGCGTCCCAGAACCTCATCTCGCCTCGTCGCGCTCGGCCAGGAGAGCGGCCAGGAGATCCCCTTTCGCGCGCGGTGCCGACGGAAGCCGCTTCAAGAAGCCTGCGCCCGCGCGAAGCTTGGCCCTGCGGATCACGCCGCGCCGCTCGAGATCGCGTAACCGCTCCTCATCTCGCGCCCCAGCGCCCGCCGCCAGTGGGACGATCTGTGCAACCGGGACGTTGCGGTCGGTGATGAGGATCGTCTCGCCACGCCGGACGAGAGCGAGATACTCCGACAGGCGATTCTTGGCTTCGGAGATCGACGCCTTGCGCATCTAGCTAGAATAGGCTGATTGATCTGGCCAGGCAAGACAGACCTTGGAATCGCGAAACGCCCCGTGTCTTCCTCCCTACGATGCCCCGAGCGAGCGCTCCCAGCGGCGAAACGCGCGGAGTTCTTCGGGCGAGAGAGGACGCGCTGCGCCGCGCGGGAGGCGTCCGAGGCGGAGCGTCCCGAAGCGCGTTCGCAGCAGCGCGACGACGGGATGTCCGAGCGCGGACAGCGTGCGGCGGATCTGGCGCTTGCGGCCTTCGGTGAGGACGAGATCGAAACGCGTCGCGTTCGCCGCCGCGTCGAAGCGTACGCCCGAAACCCGGCACGGCGCCGTCGGGCCGTCGTCGAGGACGATCCCGCGCTCGAGACGCTGGACGGTGTCGGGCGGGACGCGGCCCCGGACGGTGACGCGGTACTCGCGCTCGTTGCCGAGCGACGGGTGGAGGAGGCGGTGCGCGAGCGCACCGTCGTTGGTGAGGAGGACCAAACCCTCGGTGTCGACGTCGAGGCGTCCGACCGGGAACAGCCGCGGCAGATCCGGCGGCAGCAGCGTCATCACCGTCCGGCGTCCCTCGGGATCTCGCCGTGTCGTCAGCAGGCCGCGAGGCTTGTGGACGACCCAGTACGCGAGAGGCTCCGCGGCGATACGCCGTCCGTCGACCTCGATCCGGTCGCGGTCGGTGTCGGCGCTCGCGCCGACGCTCGCGACGGCTCCGTTCACGCGGACGCGTCCGGCGGCAAGCCAGCGCTCGGCCTCCCGGCGAGAGCACAGCCCGGCGGCAGCAAGGACCCGCTGGAGCCGCGCCTTCATGCCACGCGGGGAAGGAAGGGCACCGTGCACTGGCATCCGGCCGGGCGGCCTGCGCTCGTCAGTGCGGCTCGCCTCGAGGCTCGGCGTCCTCGTCCTCGCCCTCGTCGTCGAAGAGCGCGTCGTCATCCTCGTCGTCGCCGATCGGCTCCGCGTAGGCGCTCTCGAAGCTGCCGAAGAGAGCCGCTCCTCCGGCGCTCTCCTCGCCTTCGCCATCGTCCTCGGCCGCAGGCTCGCCCTCTCCCGCGTCGCCCGCAACGCCCTCGCTCTTCTCTTCTCCCATCGGCTCCGGCGGGAGCAGCTCGTCGAGCTCGCGCAGGGTCGGGAGATCCTCGAGGGACGCGAGGCCGAAGACTTCGAGGAAGCGCCGCGTCGTCGCATACAGCATCGGCCGGCCCGGGATCTCGCGGTGGCCGGCGATCCGGACGAGGTCGCGCTCGAGAAGCGTTCGGATCACCGCGCCGGCATCGACGCCGCGAACGTGCTCCAGCTCGGCGCGCGTCACCGGCTGCCGGTACGCGATGACGGCCAGCGTCTCGAGCGATGCCCGCGAAAGCCGCACGGCCCGCTTGGGCTGCAGCGCGCGGACGTACTCGGCGAGGTCGGGGCGCGTACGCAGCTGGTAGCCGCCGGCGACGTGATGGATCTCGAAGCCGCGCTCCTGGGACTCGTACTCGGCGTTCAGCTCGCCAACGAGCTCCTGCACCAGCGCAGGCGTCGCTCCCGGAAGGGCGCTCGCGAGGCGCCCCGCCGGCAACGGCTCCGGCGCCGAGAGCACCAGGGCCTCGAGAATCCGACGCTGCTCGTTTCGCTCCATGGCTGCCTCCGCGCTCCCTCGCTGCCGTTCGTTACATGAGATCGGAGATACGGGCGCTCCACGCCGCGCCCGTCTCGTCGCCCGCGCGTCGCAGCCGGATCGGCCCTTCGGGTGCGCCGCCCTCGCCCACGCCCTGGTAGATCCGGACCGCCGCGAGCCGCACCAGCTCGAGCATCGCCAGGAAGGTGGTGACGATGCGCGTACGGCTCGGAATTCCCCCGGCTACGCGCGCCACGAGATCGAAGAACTCCATCGACTCGGCGCCCGCCAGGGCGTCCATCAGGTCGATCATCCCCTGCCGCACCGTGAGCGTCTCGACCACGATCTCGTGGACGACACCCGCCGCCTGCGCCCGCTGGAGCACCCGGCGCAGGGCGTCGAGCAGCTGGACCAGCGTGACGTCGATCTCCTCCGCGGCGGTCGGAACCCGCTCCATCTCCGGCGGGATCGCGGCGAAGACATCCCGGCCGAGCTGCGGGCGCCGGTCGAGATCGCGTGCGGCCTCCTGGAAGCGCTGGTACTCGAGCAGTCTCGCCACCAGCTCTGCCCGCGGGTCGGGTCCTTCGTCGTCCTCTCGAAGGCCGTCGGGCGGAAGCAGCATGCGCGACTTGATCCACGCCAGCGTCGCCGCCATCAGCAGATACTCACCGGCCACGTCGAGGTGCATCTCGCGCATCAGGTCGAGATACTCGAGATACTGCTCGGCGATCCTCGCCACCGGGATGTCGGCGATGTCGACCTCCTCGAGGCGGATCAGATGCAGCAGCAGATCGAGGGGACCCTCGAAGGCCTGCAGCTTGACGCCGCAGGCGGCGCCCTCGAAGACCGGCTCGAACGCGGGTGTCGCCTCTCCGCTCGAAAGGGGGGCGTCCAGGCTCACGGGCATGGCTCCAGGGAGGACGGGGATGACGAGCGGGGGGCTCGCGCGGCCAGTATGGGCGAGCCTGGGGGTAGCGGCAAGCTCACGCCGGCGCGGTCCGGCGGCGGCCGGGCTCGCCCCGCCGCCGTCCGATCTCGCGTGCGAGCGCCAGGGCGTCGTCGCGGCCCTTCAGCCTCCCGTCGAGGAGCTCGGCGCGGATCCTCGCCAGCGCCTTGCCGACGGCGGGCCCGGCGAGGCCGAGGGCCAGCAGGTCGTCGCCGCTCACGGGAAGCTTTCGCGGCCGGTCCTCGATGGCGTAGCGGAGGATCCGCCGGCGCGGCGTCGGCGCCGCGCCGGCCAGCAGCGCGATCAGCTCCTCCTCGCCGAGCCGGCCGAGTACCCCGTCGATGGCGCCGCGCCCACGGGCCTTCGTCAGCTCACGGAGCGACACGTCGCGCAGGCGGGCAAAGGCAGCGATCCGCCCGGCGATCTCGCCGCGGACCGACGCCCGCTGCAACGCGCGCCGGCGAAGGTCGACGTCGAGCGGAGCGAGCCAGACGCACAGCCCCGCCGCCAACCGGCGGAGGCGAGGGCTCGGCCACGGCGACGCTGCGAGCAGCCGCCCGAGACGCCGCAGCGGCGCAACGGCCCCCCTCGGCAGCCGCAGGCCCGGCTCGAGGGCTGCGAGTACGTGCCATTCATCGAGCATGCGCAGGACCTGTGCCGGATCGGTTCCCACCGCACCGTCGTCGAAGATCTTCTCGAGCTCGCGTCGCAGACGGTCTCCGCTCACCCGGCCGAAGGCCCCGTCCCGCAGTGCGTCGCGCAGCGCCGCGCGAGAGCCTCGCGACAGGCTGAACCCGAGCCGCGCCGCGAGCCGAGCCGCTCGCAGCGCCCGGGTCGGATCGTCGTGGAAGCTCCGGTCGTGGAGTACGCGCAGCGTCCGCGCCGCAAGATCTTCCTGCCCTCCGGCGAGGTCGATCACGGCAGGCCTGCCGGCGCGAGCCCGCGGCGTCAGCGGAACCGCGAGGGCGTTCACCGTGAAGTCCCGCCGCCGCAGATCGTCGTCGAGGGACCCTGCGGCGACGATCGGAAGTGCCCCGGGATGCGCGTAGTGCTCGCTGCGCACCGTCGCCAGGTCGATCCGCGCGTCGGGAAGGTCGATCCGGACGGTGCCGAAGCGCCCGTGGGCCACGACGCGCGCGCCGGGCAGCGCCTCCCGCGCCAGCTCGAGGGCGGCCCCGGGAATGCGATCCTCGATGATGAGGTCGGCATCCCGGACCGGGCGGCCCAGGAGGAAGTCGCGGACCGGGCCGCCCACGACGTGCACCGCGAAGTCGCGCTGCGCCGCAACGGCAACGAGCGTCTCGACGGCGCTGCGGCTCGCCGCCGGAAGCGACTCGAGGAGCGCCGCACGGGGCGACCCCTTCATCGCGGGCTCCTTCCACGGCCCTGCCCGCGCGGGTGATGCCGCTCGACGGTCTCACGGAGGCGCGCCCGGCTCACGTGGGTGTAGATCTGCGTCGTCGAGAGGTCCGCGTGGCCGAGCATCGACTGCACCGACCGCAGATCCGCGCCGCCGTCGAGGAGGTCCGTCGCAAAGGCATGCCGGAGGACGTGGGGGGACACCCGATCGCGGGGGATCCCGGCCCTCAGCGCGAGCCCTGCGAGGCGCTGGAAGAAGTTCTGCCGCGTCATGGGTGCTCCGCGGCTCGACAGGAAGACGGCGGCCCACGGGCGCGCCCCGGGCCGCACCAGCCGTGGGCGCCCGTTCTCGATCCAGTCGCCCAGCGCTGCGAGGGCAGGCTCGCCTGCGGGAACGATCCGCTCCTTCCTTCCCTTGCCCACGACGCGCAGGATCCCCGCGCGCCGGTCGACTCCTCCGAGCGGCAGCGACACCAGCTCGCTCACCCGGAGTCCGCAGCCGTAGAGCACCTCGAGCATCGCCCGGTCCCGCAGCCCGAGGGTCGTCTCGGGATCGGCCGCCTCGATGAGCGCGGCGGTCTCGTCGGGCCGGAGCACCCTCGGCAGCGGCGCGGCGATCCGCGGAGTCGGCACGCCTCGCAGCGGGTCCCCGGAAAGGAGACCCTCGCGCTGCCAGTGCCGCAGCAACCGCCGCACCGCGACCAGCGCCCTGCGCCGGCTTCGTGCGCCGAGGCCGCCGGCTTCGAGCCGCACCAGGAAGCCGCTGACGTGCGCGCGCGTCACCTTCTCCGGGCTCGCCGCACCCTCTCCCACCAGGTGCTCCGCGAAGCGCGCCAGGTCGCGCCCGTAGGCCTCCACGGTGAGCGCTGACAGCCCGCGCTCGACGGCGGCGTGCGCGAGGAACGCGTCGATTCCGGCGCGGACCTCGGCGCCCGCGTCACGCCCCATGTGCCTGCCCCTCCGCCGCGCGCAGCAGGTCCTGCCGGAGACGATCGATCCGGTCGTCGTCGAGGATCTTCTTGCCCTCGGCATCCTTCAAGTAGAAGGTGTCGGCGACCTGGTCCATCACCGTGGCCGCCTTCGAGATGTAGATCTCGAGACCGTGGTTCGCGATGGTCCGCGTGAGGTCGTAGAGGAGGCCGCGCCGGTCGTTCGCCGACACGTCGACGATCGTGTAGAAGTCGGACTCGGCGTTGGAGATCTCGACCTCGGGCGGCCGCGGCGACGGCGGCAGCGCAGTCGCCGCCAGCAACGACCGGCGGCGGCGGCGCAGGAGGTCGTCGAGGTCGAGGAGCCCCGAGAGCGCCCCCTGCACCATCGACGCCACGGCGCGCCAGATCTCGCGCTGCTCGTCGGGACCGCCTGCGGGCGTCGAGACGCGGTAGACCTCGAGCGCCAGCCCCGACCGTGCCGTGTAGACGTGGGAGCCGAGGATGTTGATGCCCTTGGCGGTGAGCACTCCTGACGCCGTGGCGTAGAGCCCATGTACGTCGGCGGTGCACAGCAGGAACTCCGAGATCCCTCCGCCGAGGTCTCGGACGGCGTGGGAGATGATCTTCTCCGGCGCAAAGGCCAGGACGACGAGCGCGTGCCGCGCAATCTCCCGCGGAGAATGCGACACGAAATACCGACGCGGCATGATCGAGAAGAAGTCCTCGATGCGCGCCTCGCCGACGCCGAGCCCCCGCAGCTCGGCGCGTGCCGCGTCTTGCCGCGCCTCGACCCGCGCCTCGATCTGCTCGAGCGCCACCTGCGGATCATCGCTCCCGGTCTCGAGGAACTCCGAGGTGCGTTCGAAGAGCTCCCAGAGGAGCTGGCCCTTCCATTCGGTCCAGCCGGCCGGGGACGAGGCGCGGATGTCGGCGAACGTCACCAGGTAGAGGCTCCGGAGGTTCTCCCGGTCGCCGCAGGTCCGCGCGAAGTCGACGATGAGCCGTGCATCGGACAGGTCCCGGCGCTGCGCCACGTGCGACATGAGCAGATGCTGGCTCACCAGGAAGACCACGCGTTCGATGCGCTCGGACGAGAGCCCGAGCCGCGTGGCGCAGCGCCGCGCCCGCTCGGCGCCGCGCGCCGAGTGGTCCCCACCGAACCCCTTCCCGATGTCGTGGAGGAGACATCCGAGGAAGAGAACCGGGATGTCGGTCACCTCCCGGATCAGCGTCGTCAGCTCCGGGAGCGCCCCTTCGTAGTCGCCCCGCTCGAGGCGTCGCAGCTCCTCGATCAGGAACAGCGTGTGCACGTCCACCGTGTAGGTGTGGTAGATCACGTGCTGCCAGCGACAGAAGATGTGCTCCCACTCGGGGAGGAAGGCGCTCAGCAGGCCATCCTCGTTCATCTCGGTCAGCGTCCGCATCACCCGGTGGGGACCTTCGAGGATCCGGAGGAAGATCGCGCTCGCCTCGGGATCGCTCCGCATCCGATCGTTCACCAGGTCGAGATTCTCTCGGACGAACCGACGCGCCGTCCGCGAGAGCTGGACCCGTTCGTCCTGCGCGATGGCGTAGGCGGCGAGGAGCCGGACCGGCCGCTCGCGCAGGTGCGCTGCGTGGGGGATCTCGAGCCGGGAATCCGCCACGCGAAAGCCGTCGGCGACCTCGTGGGCCGGCGGGCGCGGCGCGGGCTTCGTGCCCCGCGCCACGCATTGCTCGATCACCAGCTCCGAGAGGCTCTGTACCGCTCGCGCATGCCGGTAGTAGTCGCGCATGAAGCGCTCGACCGGAAGATCTCCGTCGTCGTCCGCTCCCGCTGCGTAGCCCCACGCGGCGGCGACCTGCTCCTGGTGCTCGAAGCTCATCTGGTCATTCTTCCGCTTCGACGCCAGGTGGAGCTCGTTGCGCAGCCGCCACAGGAACTGGATCGCCCCGCGGTACTGCTCCATTTCCGATTCGGTGAGCAGGCCGAAATGGAGTAGATCGTCGAGCCCGCGGGTCGTGGGGTGAGCGGCCCGCGTGGCCCAGTACGCATTGTGATAGTCGCGAAGGCCTCCGGCGCCCTCCTTCAAGTTCGGTTGGAGGAGATAGAGCGACTCGCCGTACTTCTTGTGCCGCTCTCGCAGCGCTGCCAGACGCTCGGCGAGGAAATGCTCCTTGTCGGAGAACGCTTCATCCCGAACGGAGTCGACGAACTCGTGGAACAGCTCCGTATCGCCGACGAGGAATCGGGCGTCGAGGATCGCCGTGCGAACCGTCATGTCGACGCTCCCGAGGTCGAGCGTCTCGGCGATGGTCCGCGTCGCGCAGCCGACGGTGAGCCCTCCGTCCCACAGCCAGGTCTGGACCTTTCCCGTGATCCGCTCGACGTAGGGGGTCATCCTGCGCGGGTACAGGAAGAGGAGATCGACGTCGGAGTAGATGGCCAGCTCGCGCCGCGCATAGCCGCCAACCGCCACCAGCGAGAGCCGCTGGCCCGCCTCGGCGCCGCCGGCGTAGTACTCGGCCTCGGCGAGGCGGAACAGGCGCCGGACCAGACGGTCCGTGAGATCCGCGTGGGCTTCGTTCACGGCCTGTCCACTGCTGCCCGAGCGGTGGAGCGCCTCGAGGTGAGCATGCCCCTCGGCCCGATACGCGCGCACCGCCGCAGCGACGCCCGCGTCCGCCGCAGGCAACGCCCCCTCCCCGGGCTCGAAGTCGGCGAGGAAGCGCTCGATCGCCGGCGGCGCGCTCACCGCGGCTCCGATGCCACGGCGGGAGACGTCTCGATGGCGTACGCCATGAGGCCGCTCGCCAGCCGGTCGGCGAGCAGCTCGAGGTGGGTCTCGTCTCGCAGCCGGACCGCGTCCTGCGGGCTGGTTGCGAAGCCCACCTCCACCAGGACCGCCGGCATGCTCGAGAGGAACAGGACGTAGAAGGGGCCCTTCCGGACTCCCAGATCGTCGCTCGTCCCGTACCGCGCCCGGATGCCGCGGACGATCGCGCCGTGGACGTGCCGCGCCAGCGCGCTCGACCGCTGCGACACCTCGGAGACGCGCATCTGCGCGAGGGTCCGCTGCAGCTCTCCGGCCTCCTCCGGCGCGATGCCGTTCTCGCGTGCAGCGACGTCATCGCTGTGGCGCTCGTCGCTCTCGTCGAGGTAGTACGTCTCGATCCCTGCTGCGGCGGCCCGAGGCGCGGAGTTGACGTGCAGCGAGAGGAATACGTCTCCGCGCCCCGCCTCGGCGCGCGCGCTGCGCTGGGAGAGCTCGAGGGTCTCGTCGCCGTCGCGGGTCATGACCACCCGGAAGCCCCAGCGCGCGAGCCGCTCACGCATGCGGCGCGCGAGATCGAGGGTGAGGTCCTTCTCGACGATGCCGGCCAGGCCCTGCGTTCCGGGGTCGCGGCCCCCGTGGCCGGGATCGAGGACGATCGTTCGAACGGGGCGGCGCTCCCACGCGGCGAGGGGCTGCGCCGGAGCGGGGACGGGAGCCGCCGCGGGAGCCGGAGCGGCGTCCCGCGCCGCCGGGCGCCGGCCGCGGGTGCTGGAGCACCCGGCTGCGAGCGATACCACGAGAACCCCGGCGGCGAGCCGTCGTACGTCCATCACGTCGCTTCCGTTCCCCGCAGCTTCGACACCAGGCGGTGAAGGACGCCGAGCGCCTCCAGGGGGGTCGTCGAGTCGGGGTCGAGGGCGCGGAGCGCTGCGACCACCTCCTCCTCCTCGGGAGGGATCGTGCTCCGCGGCGACTCGAAGAGGCCGAGCTGCGCCGCAGCCCCCCCGAGCCGGTGTCCCGGTGCGGCGTCGCCGCTCTCGCCCTCGAGGCTCCGCAGCAGCTCGCGCGCCCGGGCGATCACCCGGGGCGGGAGCCCCGCGAGCTGGGCCACCTGGATGCCATAGGAGCGGCTCGCCCCGCCTGGAACCAACCGCCGCAGGAAGATCACGTCGTCACGATGCGAGCGCACCTCGAAGTGCCCGTTCTGGATCCGCCGCCGCGTGCCGGCCAGCTCTGTCAGCTCGTGGTAGTGCGTCGCGAAGAGCGTCCGTGGCCGGAGCCCGGGCGTGTCGTGGAGATACTCGGCGACGGCCCAGGCGATCGACAGCCCGTCGAAGGTGCTGGTTCCACGACCCAGCTCGTCGAGGATCACGAGGCTCCTCGGCGACGCCTGCCCGAGGATCTGCGCACACTCGCGCATCTCGACCATGAACGTCGATTCGCCGCGGGCCAGCCGGTCGGCCGCTCCGACGCGCGTGAAGATCCGGTCGACCTGGCCGATCCGGGCGCTCTGCGCCGGGACGAAGCTTCCCGCGTGGGAGAGCAGGACGATCAAGGCCACCTGCCGCAGATACGTGCTCTTGCCCGACATGTTGGGACCCGTGAGCAGGAGGATCTGCGACCGCTCCGGGTCGAGGTCGGTGTCGTTGGGAACGAACCCCACGCCGCTTCGCGCGAGCAGCGGCTCCACGACCGGATGCCGGCCGCCGCGGATCTCGAGCACGTCGCTCTCATCCACCACCGGCCGGGTCCAGCCGTCGCGACGCGCCACCTCCGCCAACGACGCGAGCGCGTCGAGGCGCGCGCAGGCATCTCCTGCGGCACAGATCCCTGCCGTCAGATCGAGCACCGCCTGCCGCAGGGCCTCGAACAGCTCGCGCTCGAGCGTCGCGGCCCGCTCGCTCGCGCCACGAACGGACTGCTCCACCTCCCGCAACTCCGCAGTCGTGAACCGCTCGGCGTTGGCGAGGGTCTGCCGGCGCTCGTAATCCGCCGGCACCCGTCCCTGTTGGGCCCGGGTCACTTCGATTCCGTAGCCGTGCACGGGATGGAACCGGATCTTGAGGCCCGGGATTCCCGTCCGTTCGCGCTCGCGCGCCTCGAGGCCGGCGATCCACTCCCGGCCCTTGCTCGCGCCCTCGCGCAGGGCGTCGAGCTCCGGACGGTGCCCCGCACGGATGAAGCCCGTCTCGCCGGCGCCGCGAGATCCGCGCAGCAGCACCGGCGGATCGTCCACCAGGGCGTCGGCGATCAGGTGCACGGCGTCGGGAACCGGCTCGGGAGCGCGCAGCACCGGCGGCAGCGGATGCGGGACCCCGGGGAGCCCGTCGCCGGTGTCGGGAACCAGCGACGACGCCACCGCCGGAAGCGCTTCGAGCGATCGACGGAGCGCGACGAGATCGCGGGGGGTCGCCGACGGGCGCGCCGCCTTCGACACGAGCCGCTCGAGGTCGCGCACCTCGCGAAGGGCGGCGCGCAGCCGGGTACGCGCGCGGTCATGGGCACCGAGCCACGCCACCGCGTCCTGCCGCTCGGAGATCAGCCGGCTGTCGCGGAGCGGATAGGCGAGCCAGCGCGAGAGGCGCCGCACCCCCGGCGCGGTGACCGTCGCATCGAGCCGATCGAGAAGCGTTCCGCGCCGCGAGCGGTCCTCGGCGCTCTCGAACAGCTCGAGGTGGGCGCGGGTGGCCGCGTCGACCAACATCGATTCCGACAACGCGTAGTGTCGGAGCCGCGACGTCCGCCGCAGCGCGAAAGGCTGGTGCGTTCCGAGGTAGACGAGGAGGCCTGCGGCGGCACGGGTCGCGGCGTCCGTCGCCGCCCGGTCGAAGCCGTCTGGCGTCGCGGGGGCCGACGCGGGCTCGAACGCCTCGCCGTCGACGACGGTGATCGTTGCGCCAGCGAGCTCCCCGCGGAGCCGGTCGGCAAGGCCCTCGCCTGCGTCCCGCGGGAGCAGCAGCTCGCGAGGCCCGACGCGGCCGATCTCGGCGACGAGCGCCTCGGGCAGCCGCCCCCCCGCCTCGGCAGCGACCTGGGTGGCGCGGAAGTCCCCCGTCGACGCTTCGAGCGCAGCGACCCCCCAGAAGGCGCACTCCGCGCTGCGAGGCGGCAGGACCGCCATCAGCGCCACCTCCTGGGCCGCATCGAGGTTCTCGGGATCGCCGATCAGGCCCGGCGTCACGACTTCGACCACGGCGCGGCGGACGAGCCGGCGCCCACCGACGCTCCGGGGATCTTCGACCTGCTCGCAGATCGCCACCCGGTGGCCGAGCGCGACGAGGCGTTTCACGTAGGCGTCTACGCTGTGGGCCGGAACGCCGCACATGGGAACGGCGTCGGCCTTGTTTTTGTCCCGCGTCGTGAGGGCGATGTCGAGGATCGACGCCGCGAGTTCGGCGTCGGTCAGGAACAGCTCGTAGAAGTCTCCCATGCGGTAGAACAGGAGCGCGTCGGGGTGCTGTGCCTTCAGCCCGAGGTACTGTCGCATCATCGGCGTTTCGAGAGCGCTCTTCGTCACGCGCTGCTCTCCCGCGCTCCGACGGGCTGGGCCGACTCGATCTGGTCGAGCAGCAGCGGGAGCGCCTCCAGCGCCTCGCGCTCGCGGCCGGCACGCAGCAAGACGCGAACCAGCTCCGACGACCCAGGGACACAGGTCCGGTCGCGCTCCAGCAGGGTCCGCAACTCCGCCACGGCGGCGTCCACCTCCCCCCACGCGGCGAGCGCCCGCGCCAATGCCAGCCGCGCCTGCACGTCGTCAGGCCGCCGCTCGAGAACCCCGCGCAGGAAGCCCTCGATCTCCCGCGTCCGGCCCGCCGATGCGAAGGCGGCTTCGAGCCGAGGATAGGCGAACGCGCCGCTGCGCGGGTCGGCCTCGACCGCCTCCTTCCATGCGGCCAGCGCCGACGCATTGCGGCCCCGCTCGGCCTCGAGCACGCCCAGCAGCACGTGAGCCGGGGCGTATCCGCGGTGACGCCGCCGCGCCCGCTTCGCCGCCCGGCGCGCGTCGCGGCTGCGCCCCTCGGCGTGGGCCACCTCGGCCTGCTGGACGAGCAGGGCTGCCTCCTCCTCTGCAGCGCTCCGCCCTTCCTCGCGCGCCAGCCGCCTCGTGATCTCGATCGCGCGGCCATGGTCTCGCAGGCTCTGGAGCAGCCGCGCCAGGCCCGCCAGCGCGTGGCGGTCCCGCGGAGCCCGGATCAACACCTCCTCGTAGGCGGCTGCAGCGCGCCGGATGAAGCCCGCCTTGCGGAAGCCCTCGGCGAGCTCGCCAAGGACCTCGACACGGACCGCCTCGTCGAGGTCGCGGCGCAGCAGCAGCGCCTCCTGGATCTGGATCGCGCGGCCGAACTCTCCCCGCTGCTGATAGAGGAGCGCAAGCGCCCGGAACACGTCGGCGTCGTCCCGGTGTACACGCGCGGCCGCCTCGAGCTCCGCCGCGGCGCCCGCTGCGTCCTGCGCCAGGAGCGCCAAGAGCGCCCGGCGCACGGAGACGTTCGCGTCGCGTGGAGCGCGCCGAATCCCGAGCGCGCGCCGCAGCCACTCCATGCCGCTCAGGAGCCCCGCCCCGGCCTCCCGGAGCCGGCGGCCTCGGGCTCGGATCCCGCGCCTGCCGGGTCGACGGGCGCCAGGGGGAGCGACCGGAGACCGTGGAGCTCGGCCTCGAGCCGGCCAAGGGCCTTGCGATACCGCCGCGAGAGCAGACCGAGCCGGGTCATCTCGACGAAGCAGAGGGCGATGCCGCCCGCTGCTCCCAGCCCGACGCTCGCAACGACGAGCACCCACACCCGCACCTGCTCGACCTGGCCGATCAGATAGTCGAACCGCACCTCGGCGCCGTTGGCGTGGGCAAACTTCCAGCCGGCCACCAGCACCGCCACGAAGACCGCCAACCCCAGTACCCGGCGCGCGATGACCATGCCCCCTCCCGCCCTCTCTCGGGCCGCACTGCGAAGCCCCGCCGCCGTCCACAAGGCAGGGAGGCGGGCCCTCGAGCGGGCCCGCCTCCCCTCTTAGGCCGCGTTGTCGGCGGCGGAGCGGGGCGCCCCACCGCCGGGAGCGGTGCCATCGACCATCTCCTTCAGATCCTTGCCGACCTTGAAGAACGGCGTCCGCTTCGCCGGGATGTGCACCTCCTCCCCGGTCTTCGGATTCCGGCCCTTCGCGCGCTTCCCGGACCTTCACCTGGAAGCTGCCGAACCCGCGGATCTCGATTCGCTCGCCGCTGCTTGAGGGCCTCGGTCATCGAATCGAAGATCGTGTTGACGACGACCTCCGTGTCCTTCTTCGAGATGTGCGGAGTCTGCTCCGCCACCTTCTCGATGAGTCCGCTCTTCGTCATGGATCCCCCTCGAGTGGGCACCTCATCTCACTCCTGGCTCTTCTTCTCGAGCTTCTCTCGCAGCAGGTCACCGAGTGTCGCCGTCTGGCTCTTCGACTGCTGCGCCAGCTCCTTCAGCGCCTCGCGCTCCTGCCGGTCGTTCACCGCCCGGACCGAGAGCGAGATCTTGCCTTCGGCAGGATCCACCTTGACGACCAGCGCCTTGACGACCTGGCCCGGCTGGACGACGTCGGACGGGCTTCTCGACCCTCTCCGCCGACAGCTCCGAGCTGTAGACGAGACCCTCGATCCCCTCCTCGAGCTTCACGAAGGCGCCGAAGTCGGTGACGCTCGTGACCTCGCCGGTGATCTCGGTGCCGATCGGGTACCGCCGAGAGATCTCGTCCCACGGGTTCGGCTGGAGCTGCTTGATGCCGAGCGAGAACTTCTCGTTCTCCTTGTCGATCTTGAGCACGACGGCCTCGACCTCGTCGCCCTTCTTGAACTTCTCGCTCGGGTGCTTGATCTGCTCGGTCCACGAGACGTCCGAGACGTGCACGAGACCGTCGATCCCTTCCTCGAGGCCGATGAAGACCCCGAAGTTGGTGATGTTGCGGACCGTCCCCGCGACCTTCGTGCCGACCGGATAGCGCTCCTCGATCACGCTCCACGGGTTCGGCTCGATCTGCTTCATGCCCGAGCGAGATCTTGCGGTTGCCCTCGTCGACGTCGAGAACGATCGACTTCGACCACGTCGCCGATCGACACCATCTTCGACGGGTGCTTGACGCGCTTGGTCCACGACATCTCCGAGACGTGGATCAGACCCTCGATCCCGGGCTCGAGCTCGACGAAGGCGCCGTAGTCGGTGAGCGAGACGACCTTGCCCTGCAGGCGCTTCGCCGATCGGGTAGCGCATGCCGGCGTCCATCCACGGATCGGGCTGGAGCTGCTTGAGCCCGAGCGAGACGCGCTCGGTCTCGGCGATCGAACTTCAGCACCTTCACCTTCAGCTCGTCGCCGACCTGGAAGATCTCGGACGGGTGGTTGACGCGGCCCCACGACATGTCGGTCACGTGGAGCAGGCCGTCGATGCCGCCGAGGTCGATGAAGGCGCCGTAGTCGGTGAGGTTCTTGATCACGCCGTCGATGATCTGGCCGACCTGCAGCGTCTGCAGCGTCGTCTCTCGCATCCGCTTCCGCTCCTTCTCGAGGAGCGCCCGCCGCGAGAGCACGATGTTTCCACGCCGCTTGTTGAACTTGATGATCTTGAACTGGAGCTTCTGTCCGACCAAGGTCTCGAGGTTCCGCACCGGTCGCAGATCGACCTGTGAGCCCGGGAGGAACGCCTTGACGCCGATGTCGACCGCGAGGCCGCCCTTCACCCGGGACACGATCACGCCCTCGACGGCTTCGTCCGCCTCGAAGGCCTTGCTGATGTCGTCCCAGATCTTGAGCCGGTCCGCCTTCTCCTTGGAGAGGACGATCCGGCCTTCCTCGTCTTCGGCATCCTCCACGAGAACGTCGACGATGTCGCCGGCCTTCACGAGAAGCGTCCCGTCCTCGTCCATGAATTCCCACGTGGGAATCAGGCCTTCGGACTTGAAGCCGATGTCGACCTGGACGTTGTCCGAATCCACGGAGAGCACGGTGCCTCGCACCAGCTCCCCCTCCTTCACCTGCTTGATGCTCTGTTCGAAGAGCTCTGCGAAACGGGGCGACCCGCTCGCGTTCTGGTTGTTGTCGGTCATGAGAGTTTCGATGGTCTCCTTTGGGTGCCGCCCGCCCTGCGGGTCGGCTCAGATTTCCGGTTTTTCGCCCCCGGATCGGGCTTTGGATTCGGTGCCTGCCGTGGCCGGCGCGAGCTGGGCCCGGGCCTCGGCGAGAAAGCGTGCCACGGCGTCGGGGTCGCCTGCCTCGAGGGCGCGGCCGAGCTCGGCGAGCCGGAGCGAGAAGTGCTGTAGCGGACCGGCGAGCGCCTTGCGATTGAGCGTCAGGATCTCGCTCCAGAGCTCGGCATCGCTGCGGGCGATCCGCGTGAAGTCCCGGAAGCCAGGCCCCGCGAGATCCGTGGCTCCCGGAGGCGCGTCGCGGAGCGCGGCGGCGAAGGCGAAGGCCAGCGCGTGGGGCACGTGGCTCACCCAGCCGACCGCGGCGTCGTGGGCATCGGGCCCGAGCCTCTCGACCCGGGCGCCGAGGGCGCTCCAGAACGCTTCGACCTTCGCCACGGCAAGAGGGTCGCTCCCGGCGGTCGGTGTCACGATGCACACCGCGTTCGCGAAGAGGTCTGCGCGCGCGTGATCCATCCCGCGCTCGTGACTCCCGGCCATGGGGTGCGAGCCAACGAAGGTGACGCCGGGCGGGAGCAGCCCCGGGAGGGTATCGGTGAGTGGTCCCTTGACGCTCCCCACATCGGTGACGACGCAGCCCGGCTCCAGGGCGGGCGCTGCACGCCGGAGCACACCGGCCATCGCCGATACGGGGGTCGCGAGCACCACGAGGTCGGCGCCACGGACGGCAGCGTCGATGCCGACGACGGCGTCGAAGGCGCCGCTCCGCTCGGCCGCCGCCACGCTCTCGCGCGAGCGGCCGCTCCCCACGACCTGCTCCGCGAGCCCGCGGCGGCGCGCTGCGAGCGCGATCGACCCACCCAGCAGGCCGAGCCCCACGATGACGAGCCGGCGCGTCATCGCGGCTGCTCCCGCAGGCGCCGGAGGGTCTTCACCAAGCGCTCGTTCTCCTCGGGAAGCCCGACCGAGATACGGACGTGCTCCGGGAGCCCAAAGGCCGCCATGGGCCGCACGATCACGCCCTCACGGAGAAGGGCGTCGTGGACGCCTGCGCCCGTCGCGGCGAGCACGAAGTTGGTCTCACTGGGCCAGACCGCGATGCCGAGCTCCGCCAGGTCCCGGCCGAGCCGGGAGAGGCCGGCATCGTTGATCCGTCGCGACTCTTCCACGTGTGCCGTGTCGTCGAGCGCGGCGAGCGCGGCGGCCTGCGCAACGAGGCTCACGTTGAACGGGTGCCGCGGCCGGTGCAGGAAGCCGATCGTCTCGGCGTCGGCGACCCCGTAGCCGACCCGCAGCCCGGCGAGCCCGTAGATCTTCGAGAAGGTCCGCAGCACGATCGTCCCGGGCCTGCGCCGGATCCAGTCGAGCGCGCGGGGGAAGTCCGGCCGTCGCGCGTACTCGTAGTAGGCCTCGTCCACGGCCAGGACGATGTCGGGAGGCAGCCAGGCGACGAACCGCTCGAAGGCCTCGGCCCCCACGGCCGTTCCCGTCGGGTTGTTCGGGTTGCACAGGAACACGACGCGCGTACGCGGCGTCACCGCTGCAGCCATGGCGTCGAGGTCGTGGACCAGATCCGACGTCAAGGGAACCGGCACGGCCGTCGCGCCGGAGGCCTGGACGACGATCGGGTACATGGCGAACGACGGCCAGGCGAACACCGCCTCGTCTCCAACGTCGAGATACGTCTGCCCGATCAGCCCCAGCACCTCGTCGGCGCCGGCGCCGATCAAGAGCTCGTCGGAATCGACACCGAGATGCGCCGCAAGGCGCCGGCGCAGGACGAAGCAGCCTGCGTCGGGGTAGCGGTTGACGTCCGCGAGAGCCTGGTGCGCGGCGGCGAGGGCCAGCGGCGAGGGCCCGAGCGGGTTCTCGTTCGACGCGAGCTTGATGGCGCCGGTGATGCCGAGCTCGCGTTCGAGCTCCTCGACGGGCTTGCCCGGCTGGTACGGCTGGATCTTCGCCACACACGGTCTGACGAGTCGCTGCACGTCAGGCTCCCCCCACGGGCGTCGCCCGCGGCAGTGCGCGGGGAAAGGAGCCGAGGACGCGGTGCTCGGTCGCCAGCGCGGCCGCCTCGGCCAGCGCCTTCGCTACCGGGGGCTCGTCGCGATGACCTTCGAGATCGAGGAAGAAGACGTACTCCCACGACTTGCCCTTGAGCGGCCGCGACTGGATCGACGTGAGGTTGACTCCGTGCTTCGAGAACGGCGCGAGCAGGCGATGGAGCGTTCCCGACTCGTCGCGGCGCACGGTGAACAGCGCCGACGTGAGGTCGTTCCCGCTCGGAGCGGCGGATGCGCCGCCGAGGATCACGAAGCGGGTCGTGTTGTCGGGCCGGTCCTCGATGGAGGCCTGGATCGTCGCGAGTCCCCAAGTCTGCGCCGCGAGCGCGCTGCCGATGGCCGCAACGCCCGCGTCGCTGGCCGCCAAGCGGGCTGCGGCCGCGGTGCTCGCCACCTCCACCCGGTCGACGCCGGAAAGGTGCGCGTCGAGCCACTGCCGGCACTGGCCGAGGGCCTGGGGAATCGATGCGACGCGCTTCACGTCCTCGATCCTTCCACTGCGCGAGAGCAGATGGTGGGAGATCCGGAGCACGACCTCGCCGCTGATCGCGACGCCGGCCTCGACCAGGGCGTCGAGGGTGGCCGTCACGACGCCCTCGGTGGTGTTCTCGACGGGGACCACCGCGAGGTCGGCCCGTCCGTGCTCGACGGCGGCCACCACATCGCACAGGGTCGGCTCCGCCAGCAGCTCGGCTCGGCTCCCGAACTGCTGCCGCGCGGCGAGGTGGCTGAAGGTGCCCTCCGGGCCCAGGTAGGCCACCCGCAAGGGCCCCTCGAGGCTGCGGGTGATGCCGATGATCTCGCGGAATACATGCGGAATCGAAGCGGTCGGAAACGGCCCGGGGTTGAGGGAGGCCAGGCGCTCGAGGATGCTGCGCTCCCGCGCCGGGTCGAAGGGAAGGATGCCGGCTCCCTGCTTGACCCGTCCCACCTCCTGCACGAGGCGCGCACGCTCGTTGAGGAGGGCGAGGATCGCGTCGTCTACGGCATCGATGCGCTCGCGCAGCTGCGCCAGATCGCCCGCCGCACCGGGGTCCCCACCCTGTACACGCGGCTCCTGCGACGGCACCGATCGAGCCATTGGCTCCTTCCCGCCCGGCGGGCGCGGCGTAACCCCTCGAAAAAACTCGCGCAATATATCGACCACCCGGGCGGCTGCCAAGCCCCGTCCGTCCAAAACCCTTCGCACTGGCAAGGGGTTAGACAGGCCGGACGCCGCCGGGAGCGGTGGACCGCGGCGGTCCCCGCCCCTAACCCGCTGGAACCGCTCCTGAATCTCGACGGGCTACCGGATCAAGCCCGGGCGCGGGGGTGTCGATGCCAAGGGTTCCGGGGGAGCCGCACCGCGATGAAGAGCTCCGAGCTGGCGCACCAGGAGCCCGAGAGCAGTCTCGCCACCACGATCATCCTGCTCGTCTTCGTCTCGACGTTCGTGACGGCGGTGGCGGTGAGCTGGATCTCGATCGAGACGGTCCGTCGCCAGCTCTGGGCCCAGATCGAAGAGCGGCTCGCCCACGCCCTCGACCGCACCAGCCAGCGCCTCCTGCGCGGCCTCGGCGAGGGACGCGCGCTCACCGCGGACCTCGCGCGGCGACCCGTCAGCCGCGACAGCCTCCTCACGCTGGTCCGGAACAG
This sequence comes from uncultured delta proteobacterium, assembly GCA_963710635.1. GTDB lineage: Bacteria > Myxococcota_A > UBA9160 > UBA9160 > UBA9160 > MYXO. The sequence goes on along the minus strand of CAVQAY010000004.1, from coordinate 1,138,183 downwards.
CACGTCTCCTGGGAGTACCGATGCGGCGGACGTCTTGTTCCGCAGCCTGAGCGATCCCGCGGCCGGACGTTCGCCGGAGATCCAGGAGTTCGTCCTGCTGGCCACCGATGGGCGACCCATCTTCGCCACCGACCGCGCTTCCCGGATGTCTCGCGAGGAGCGGCTCGCGCTCTCCGGCCCCTCGGCCGGAACCGTCCACGCGTTCGACCGACCCGGCGAAGAGGCTCCGCTGGTCGCCGTCTCGGAGCCGGTCATCGGACCCGACGAAGTCCCCGCCGCGTACCTCGTCGGGATCTTCGAGGCGCAGGCGCTCGCGCGGGCGGTCGCGAGCGACCGCAGCGACGGGCCCCTGCACGCCGAGGTCTTCGACGCGAAGGGACATCTCCTGCTCCGGAGCGGCGCGGCGGGCAGGCCGGGCCGTCTCCCGCAGGCGCCGGCTCCCGCGCAGTCCGGCACCGTGGACGAGTACACCAACGCCAGCGCCGAACACGTGATCGGGAGCGCGATCCTCCTTCCCTCCCTCGGCTGGGCGCTGCGGCTCGAGATCCCCGCCGACGCGGCGCTGGCGCCGGTCCTCGCGGTCCGCAGGCAGCTCCTGCTCATCGACGTCGTCGTCATCACCGTCGCGAGCCTCCTCGCCTACCTCATCACCTCCAGCATCGTTCGCCCCATCGAGGCGCTCTCGGAGGGCGCTCGCCGGCTGGCGAGCGGCCGTTTCGACGTCTCACTCCCCGAAACCGGGCGCAGCGACGAGCTCGGGCTCCTGACGCGAATCGTCAACGAGCTCGGCCGGAGACTTGCGCGGAGCCAGCGGGACCTCGAATCGGCGAACCAGCGCCTGCGCCAGCAGAACCAGAGCCTCCTGGCGACCAACGAGGTGCTCGAGCAGCTCTCCATCACCGACGGTCTCACGAAGCTCCACAACCATCGCTTCTTCCAGGATCATCTGACCCGGGAGATCAAGCGGATGACGCGGACCGGCGAGCCTTTGTCGATCATCCTGCTCGACATCGACGACTTCAAACGCCTCAACGACCGGCTCGGTCACGCGACGGGCGACGAGGTGCTGCAGCGGATCGCGCAGGTGCTGTCCGAGGGGATCCGCGACAGCGACCTCCTCGCCCGCTACGGCGGCGAGGAGTTCGCCGTCGTCGCGTCGAGCACCGACCTCGCCGGCGCCGCCGTCCTGGCCGAGAAGCTGCGCGCAGCCGTGGCGGAGACACCGATCCTCTTCGAGGAGGCCGCGCGGCCGGTGGCCATCACCGTCTCGGCCGGAGTGGCGCAGTACAAGGGCGACCGCAAGAAGTTCTTCCAGTCCGCCGACCAGGCGCTCTACCGGGCGAAGGCCGAAGGCAAGAACTGCGTCCGCGTCGCTGCGTGACCCCGGGGCTTGAGCCGCACGGCGAGAACCGCGATCCTGCGCGCCCATGACCCGCGTAGTGGGCCTCACCGGCGGAATCGGCTCCGGCAAGAGCACCGTTGCACGGATGCTCCGGGACCTCGGCGCGCTGGTGATCGACGCCGACGCGATCGTCCGCGAGCTCCAGGCTCCCGGGACTCCGCTGCTCGGCGAGATGGCCGCAGCCTTCGGTCCCGGGATTCTCGGGGCCGACGGCGCACTCGATCGCGAGGCGCTCGGCCGCCGGGTCTTCTCCGATCCGGAGGAACGGGCACGCCTCGAGAGGATGGTCCACCCCCGCGTCGGACGTGAGCTCGCGCGCAGGCTCGACGCCGCGCGGGCGAGCGGCGCACCGCTGGTGGTTCTCGACGTCCCGCTCCTGCTCGAGGGGCGTGCGGCCGGACGGCCGGGCGCGTCGCAGCTCCCCTACGACGCCGTGATCGTGGTCTGGACGCCGGAGGCGGTGCAGCTCGAGCGTCAGGTACGCCGCGACTCTCGCGACCGGGAGGACGCGCTGCGACGGATCCGCGCGCAGATGTCCCTCGACGAGAAGCGAAGGCTCGCCGATCACGTCATCGACAATTCGGGCAGCCTCGAGGAGACCGAGCGCCAGGTCCGCGCGCTCTACGCCCGGCTCGTCACCGAGACGCCCGCCGAGGCTCGCGCGTGATCGCCGCAGCTGCGCGCAGAAGGTTCACCGCCGCACCCCTCTTCCACTCCGATCCACCCACGAGAGGCCACACCCATGCTGACCGGATTCGATGACTACCTCGTCCACCAGACGGTCGACCCGATCGCTCACCCCGGGACCGGTGACCGGAACTTCTACGACCGCCATTTCTTCAATGGGTACGACCGGGACGGCGAGCTCTTCTTTGCCGCAGCGCTTGGCCTGTACCCGAACCGCCGCGTGATGGATGCGTCGGTCAGCGTCATCCACGATGGCGTCCAGCATTCGATCCACGCGTCGCGCCTCGCTCCCCTCGAGCGCGGCCAGACCCAGGTCGGACCGATCACGGTGGAGGTGGTCGAGCCCATGCGCCGCCTGCGCGTGAAGATCGCTCGCAACGAGAGCGGAATCGAAGGCGAGCTGCTCTTCCACGCGCGAGCGCAGCCGATCGAGGAACCGCGCTTCCACCGCGCACACGACGGCAGGGTCGTGATGGACTACACGAGGCTCACCCAGTTCGGGAGCTGGGACGGGTCGCTCCAGCTCGAAGGCCGCGCGCACCGCCTCTCGCGCAGCCGCCACATCGGCTGCCGCGACCGGTCGTGGGGCATCCGCCCGGTGGGAGAGCGCGATGCCGGGGCCCCCGGCCCTGCGCCGCAGTTCTTCTGGCTCTGGGCGCCCCTCCAGTTCGACGACTGCTGCACGCACTTCGACGTCAACGAGGACGGGACCGGCGCGCGCTGGCACGCCTTCGGCACGGTGCTCCCCGCCGTCGCGCCGGACGCCGCTTCCGACGCTCCGCTGCCGCCGGTACCGGCCGAGATGGCGAGCGTGGCGCATCACGTCTCGTGGATCCCTGGAACCCGTCGGGCGAAATCAGTGCGGCTCGTCCTCACCGCAGTCGAAGGCTCGGTCCACGAGATCGCTCTCGAACCGATCCTCACCTTCCAGATGCTCGGCCTCGGGTACCTGCATCCGGAATGGGGGCACGGTCTCTGGAAGGGCGAGTCGGCGGTTGCGGCCGAACGCTGGCGACTGGCCGAGTGCGCCCCCATGGACCTGCGCCACATCCACGTCCAGCAGCTGTGTCGCGCGCGGATGGGATCTCGCACGGGCGTGGGAGTCTTCGAGCAGCTCGTGATCGGCCCCCACGCGCCGTCGGGATTCCACGGGCTGATCGATCCCGCCGCATAGCCGCGACGGCTACGACGGGCGCAGCGCGCCCTTCAGCTCGACGACGAACCGCACGGCCGCGTCGAGCGCTTCGTCGCGCGAAGAGGCCGACTCCATGCGGTCGATGATGGCGCTCGCCACCACGACGCCGTCGGCGTAGCCCGCGATCTCGCCCGCCTGCTGGGGCGTCGAGACGCCGAACCCCACCGCCACCGGGACGTCGGACACCTTCCTCACCCGCAGCACACCTTCGCGCAGGTCCTTCGCCACCCCGGCCCGGGCGCCCGTGACCCCCGTGAGCGCCACGTAGTAGAGGAAGCCGCGGGTTCGCCGGGCGAGCATCTCGAGCCTCTCGGGGCGCGTCGTCGGTGCGGCGAGGAGGATCGGATCGACCCCCCGCGCCTCGAGCGCGGAGTAGAAGGACTCGCCCTCCTCGGGAGGCAGGTCGGGGCAGATCACTCCGTCGACCCCCACCTCCGCCGCGGCCGCGGCGAAGCGTTCCTCGCCCATCGCGAAGAACGGGTTCGCATAGCCCATCAGCACCAGCGGCACGTCGACCCGGGGCCGGAGCCGCCGCACCAGTTCGAGGATCCGGCGCAAGGAGGTGCGGCTCGCCAGCGCCCGCTGGCTCGAGCGCTGGATCGTCGGGCCGTCCGCGATCGGGTCGGAGAAGGGTACGCCGATCTCGATGCCATCGGCGCCCGCCTGTGCGAAGGCGGTGACGAGCGCCTCGGTGAAGTCGAGGTCGGGATCGCCGGCGGTCACGAACGGCAGGAGCGCACCCTCCCGCCGGGAGCGCAGCATCCGGAACCGCTCGCCAAGACGCCCCACGTCAGTGCGTCCCGGACGCGCGGCTGCGAAGGAGATCCCTGACCTGGATCACGTCCTTGTCCCCCCGTCCCGAGAGATTGACCAGGATCAGCGCGTCACGCGGGAGGGTCGGAGCGAGCGTGCGTACGTGGGCGATGGCGTGCGCCGACTCGAGCGCCGGGATGATGCCCTCGAGACGCGAGAGATATTGGAGCGCGTCGAGCGCCTCCGAATCGGTCACGGCCACGTACTGGGCCCGGCCCGTGTCGCGCATCCACGCGTGCTCGGGGCCCACCCCGGGGTAGTCGAGTCCTGCCGAGATCGAGTGCGCAGGGAAGATCTGACCGTCATCGTCGGAGAGCACCAGCGTCCGTTGGCCGTGGAAGATCCCCGGAACGCCGGTCGTCAGCGTCGCGCCGTGCCGGCCGCTGTCGACGCCCTCCCCGCCTGCTTCGCACCCGACCATGCGGACTCCCGCGTCGTCCACGAACGGATGGAAGAGCCCCATCGAATTCGATCCGCCGCCGACGCACGCCACCAAAACGTCCGGGAGACGCCCCTCGGCCTCGAGGATCTGACGGCGGGCCTCGATGCCGATCACCCGCTGGAAGTCGCGAACCAGCGTCGGATACGGGTGCGGCCCCATCGTCGAACCGATGCAGTAGTACGTGTCGCGAACGTTCGTCACCCAGTCGCGCATGGCCTCGTTGATCGCGTCCTTGAGGGTGCGCGATCCCGCGTCGACCGGCCGAACCCTCGCCCCGAGAAGCTCCATGCGGAAGACGTTCAACGACTGGCGCTCGACGTCCTCTGCGCCTTGGTACACCTCGCAGTCGAGGCCGAGCAGGGCGCACGCCGTGGCCGTCGCCACCCCGTGCTGTCCGGCGCCGGTCTCGGCGATCACCCGGCGTTTGCCCATCGCCCGGGCGAGCAGCGCCTGCCCGAGGACGTTGTTGATCTTGTGGGCGCCGGTGTGCGCGAGGTCCTCCCGCTTCAGGTAGACCCGGGCGCCGGCGAGGTCGTCCGTCACGCGACGAGCAAACGTGAGCGCCGTCGGGCGGCCCGCGTAGGTGCGCAGCAGATGCGAGAGCTCGTCCTGGAACTCGCGGCTCGGGACGATCCGGAGCCGAGCCTCTTCGAGCTCGTCGAGCGCGGCGATCAGCGTCTCGGGTACGTAACGCCCGCCGTACACGCCGAAATGTCCAGGCGCATCGGTACGGCTCAAGACGCCGATCCTTCGGCGCGGCGCACCGCCTCGACGAAGGCCTTCAGCTTCGCCGGGTCCTTCCGGTAGCCCTCCTTCTCGACGCCGGTCGCGACGTCGACGCCCCACGGCAGGAGGTCTCCCAAGGCCTCGAGGACGCCGCCGACGTTCTCCGGGTCGAGCCCTCCGGCGAGGATGACGTCGACCCCGTCCTCGATCAGCTTGCTCGCATCGGCCCAGTTCCAGGCGCGCCCCCGTCCACCGCCTTCGGTCGGGTGGTCGAGCAGCAGGAGCGTCCCCGGGTACCGCTCCGCCTGCTCGGGATCGGCTCCGCGGATCGCCTTGATCACCGGCAGGTCGAGCTGCTCGACCTCCTCGGGCTCCTCGTCACCGTGGAGTTGTACCCGCTCCACCTCGACCCGCCGGAGTACGCGTTCGATCTCCGACCAGGCCGCGTTCCGGAAGATCGCAACCCTCTCCGCCTGACCGCGAGCCCGATCCGCGATCGTTGCCGCAGCCCGCGCGTCGAGGGCGCGCGGAGAGCCCGGCACGAAGTTCAGGCCGAGCAGATCCGCCCCCGCGTCGACGGCCGCCTGGGCGTCGTCGGGGTGGATGATTCCGCACACCTTGATCCGAACACTCCCGCTCACGATTCCTCCCGAAGCCTGCGGAGCGCAACCCCAGGATCGGGCTCGCGCATCAGTGATTCTCCCACCAGGAAGGCGCGGGCGCCCGACGCGGAGAGCCGCCGGACGTCCGCACCCGTTGCGATCCCACTCTCGGCGACGACGAGTACCCCCGCCGGCGCCTGCGGCGCGAGACGCTCGGTCACCGCCAGATCGACCACGAAGCTTCGCAGGTCGCGGTTGTTGATGCCGACGAGCGTGGCGCCCACCGCGATCGCGACGTCCATCTCCGCCTCGTCGTGCACCTCGACCAACGCGTCGAGTCCGAGAGAGAGCGCGCGCGAATGGAGGGCATCCAGGTCTCGCCGGGAGAGCGCAGCCACGATGAGGAGCACCGCGTCGGCGCCGGCGACCCGCGCTTCGTCGATCTGGACCGCATCGACGACGAAGTCCTTGCGCAGCAGCGGCAGCGGCACCGCCCCGTGCGCTGCGGCGAGGTCCTCGAGCCGGCCGCCGAAGTAGTGCCCGTCGGTCAATACCGAGATCGCCGCGGCGCCACCCTCGAAATAGGCCTTCGCGCACGCCGCAGCGTCGAAGCCCGGACGGATCTCCCCCCGGCTCGGCGAGCGGCGCTTGATCTCGGCAATGACGCGAGGGGCAGGACCTTCGGCGAGGGCCCTCCGGAAGCCACGCGGCGGATCAGCTGCGGCCTCGGCCTGCGCCGCCACGCGCGCCGCGGGACGCCGCGTCTCCGCGGCCGCGAGCTCGGCCCGCTTGTGGGCGAGGATCTCGTCGAGGATCGTCACGCGTGTTCCCTCTGCGTCTCTGCCCGCGTCGCGGCGACGAGTGAATCGAGGGCCGAGCGGGCGGCGCCCGAGTCGATGCTCTCGCGCGCCAAGGCGAGCCCGTGACCCATGGACGTCGCCGCGTCGGCCACCCAGAGAGCCGCCGCGGCGTTGAGGCAGACCACGTCGCGCCGAGGACCGGACTCCCCTCCGAAGATGCGGCGCAGGATGTCGGCGTTCTGCGCCGCATCGCCGCCACGAAGGTCCGCCGTCGTGCCGAGCGGCACGCCGAGGTCGCGCGGATCGATCTCGAAGCTCCGGCCCTCGCCGAAGGCACCGCCGACCCGAACCGCGTGGGTCGGCCCGGTGATCGTGATCTCGTCGAGTCCGTCGCTGCCGTGGACGAGCAGCGCGGCGTCGGTCCCGAGCGCGAGCAGCACCCGGCCGAGCAGTGCGCAGAGCGACGGCTCGTAGACCCCGATCAGCTGCCGCCGCGCGCCGACCGGCGAAAGAAGAGGACCCATGCAGTTCATGAGGGTGCGTACGCCGAGCTCGCGCCGCACGGGCGCCACGAAGCGCATGGCCGGATGCGCGATGCGGGCGAAGAACGGCGCGATCCCGACCTTGGCGAGGACGCGGACCGACGCCTCGACGCTCAGCTCGATCTCGACGCCGAGGGCCTCGAGCACGTCGAAGCTTCCCGCCCGGCTCGTCGCAGCGCGGTTGCCGTGCTTCGCGACCGGGACACCGGCACCTGCCACGACGAACGCGGCCGCCGTCGAGATGTTGAAGCTGTCGGACCCGTCACCGCCGGTTCCGCAGGTGTCGACCGTTCGGGGATCCGGAATGCGGGCGATCGTCGCCCGGGAGCGCAGTGCGCGGGCCGCCGCCACCAGCTCGCCAGCCGTCTCTCCCTTGGTCCGCAGCGCGATCAGCAGCGCGGCGATCGTGACGGGAGTGGCCTTGCCGTCCATGATCTCGCCGAACGCCGCCTCGAGGACCGGAGCGGGCACCTCGTCTCCCCGGACTGCGGTGTCGATGGCCGCGGCGAGGCTCATGCGGCCTTCGCCTCCGCACAGCGGGCCAGGAAGTTCGCCAGCAGGGCCTTGCCGTCCGGCGTGAGCACCGACTCGGGATGGAACTGGACGCCTTCGACCGGAAGCTCGCGGTGGCGAACGGCCATGATCTCGCCGTCCTCGGTTCGCGCCGTCACCTCGAGCACCGCCGGACAGGCTCTCGGCCTCGATCACGAGAGAGTGGTAGCGCGTCGCCTCGAATGGCTGCGGGAGGCCGCGGAACACGCCCTTGCCGTCGTGCACGACGCGTGAGGTCTTCCCGTGCATGAGGGTCCGCGCACGAACGACCCGCCCACCGTATGCGACGCCGATCCCCTGATGGCCGAGGCAGACGCCGAGCACGGGAATACCTGCCCGCGCGAAACGATCCACGACGGGAACGGTCACGCCGGCGTCCTGCGGGTTCCCCGGGGCCCGGCGAGATCACGAGACCGTCGGGTCGTCGGGCCAGGAGAGCGTCGGGGCTCTCGACGTCGCTCCGCACCACCTCGACGCGCGCGCCGAGCTCTCCCAGGTACTGGACGAGGTTGTACGTGAACGAGTCGTAGTTGTCGATCACGAGGATGCGCGGCCCCGCAGCTCCCTGCGGCATCAATCCTCCCCTTCGCGAGCGAGGTCGATCGCCTGGATCAGCGCACGGGCCTTGCCGAGGCTCTCCTGGTACTCGGACTCCGGGTCGGAGTCCGCAACGATTCCCGCTCCCGCCTGCAGGTGGAGCGCGCCGTCCTTGACCAGGACGGTCCGGATCGCGATCGCAGTGTCCATGTTGCCCGAGAAGTCGACGTACCCGACGCATCCGCCGAAGAATCCTCGCCGGACGGTCTCGAGCTCGTCGATGATCTCCATCGCGCGCACCTTCGGCGCGCCCGAGAGCGTGCCGCCGGAAACGTCGCACGCAGCAGATCGAGCCAGTCGAGGCCGGGCCGCAGCCGCGCTGTGACGTTGGAGACGATGTGCATCACGTGCGAGTATCGCTCGACGACCGCGTACTCGCGAACCTGCACCGACCCGATCTCTGCGACGCGGCCGACGTCGTTGCGTCCGAGGTCGACCAGCATCAGGTGCTCGGCCCGCTCCTTGGGGTCGGCGAGCAGCTCGGCCTCGAGCGCGCGGTCCTCTTCGGCGGTGCGGCCGCGCCGGCGGGTTCCCGCGATCGGGCGGACGTCGATCTGTCCGTGATCGAGCCGAGCGAGGATCTCCGGCGAGCTGCCGATCAGGACCGCGTCCTCCATCCGCAGGAAGAACAGGTACGGGCTCGGGTTGATCGCGCGCAGGTGCCGGTAGATCAGGAACGGGTCCGCCTGGAGCGGCATCCGGAGCCGCTGGGACAGCACCACCTGGAAGATGTCTCCCGCCTCGATGTACTCCTTCGCGCGCTTGACGATCTCGTGGAACTTCTCCTGCGGAACGCTCGAGTGGACGTCCATCGGCGCACGCACCGCCGCTCGACCGGTCTCGGGCCGCAGGGGCTCCCGGAGCCGGCGGACGACCGCATCGATCGCCTGCAGCTCGTCGCGATAGCGCTCTCGCGGGACCTCACCCTCCCGGATCTCCACGTGCCGCACGATCAGCGCGGTGTGGCGGATGTTGTCGTAGACGACCACCGTCTCGGGCACCACGAACCACAGGTCGGGAAGGCCCAGCTCATCGGGATTCTCGTCGGGGACGCGCTCGACGAAGCGGACCCAGTCGTAGCCGATCATTCCGACCGCTCCGCCGACGAACCGTGGCAGATCGGCTCCCTCCAGCGGAACCGGCTTCCAACGCGCCAGCCGCTCGCGGAGCACCTCGAGAGGGTCGCCGCCGGCTTCGAAGCGGTCGGTCCGCCCGCCTTCCTCCCACTCCACCGACCGGCCCCGCGCGCGGAAGATCGCCCGCGCGCCGGTCCCGATGAAGCTGTACCGCGCCCACTTCTCGCCGCCCTGGACCGACTCGAGCAAGAAGGTCGTCCGCCCGTCGTCGAGCCGGCGGAACAGCGACAGCGGCGTGTCGAGGTCGGCCAGGATCTCGCGCACCAGCGGGATCAGGTTCCCTCGGTTCGCGAGCCTCTCGAACTCATCCTCGGCCGGGCGGAGCACGCCATCCTCGAGCGCGGGAGCGGTCACCGCGCGTGTCGAAGCGGGTTGAAAGGGCTTGGTTATCAGAGCGCCGGGATAGCGTCAAGCGACCCGCGTCAGAAGCTTCCCGTGCCTCCACTTCCGAATCCCGTGTCCCCGGAGCCGAAGGCCCGGCCCTTGTACCCGGCGAAGGGCCGCACCGTGTCGTCGCCGAGTCCGACGATCCGGTACTTGACCCCGAACCGGGCGCCGCTCACCGGATCCTCGTCGATCTCGAGTCGGATTGCCCAGCAGCGGCACGTGGAGAGGTATTCGATCCCTCCCTGGTTGCCGAGGAAGACCGACTGCTCGGCGCTGTAGGTCCCGCTGTAGGTGATGCCCCAGTTCCGCGTGAGAGCCCAGCGCGCGTAGACTCCGATCTGGTTCACCTGGGAGAAGGCGCCGCTGTAGTTCTTGAAGCGCTCTTCGTCATAGCGGAACGACTCGTAGAAGAGCGGGATCTGGTCGAGGAACCGGTACGACAGGCTCAGGTCGTCGCCCCTCGGGCTCGACCACGACGCTTGCACGAAGGCCTCGTCGAAACGTTGCTCCTCCATCTGGTAGCCCATGATGATCCGCGTGTAGATGTTGCCGCCGGGATACGCCGTACCGTCCAGCACCAGCTCGCCCGCGCGGTCGTCGGCGAAGTCGTACTGGCCGAGGACGGTCATGTCGGCGAGCAGGCGCGGTGGCCCTTCGCCGATTCCCTTGCCGTAGACGCGGTTGCCGAAGCCCCCCGCGAGCACCTGTGTCGACGGCAGGCGATCGGCCGGATCGAGCGTGACGTTGTCGAGATCGAGCTCCCGGAGGCGCTCCTGCTGCGGGCCCGATTCGGGAATGAAGATCGGGGTCTTCGAGACCGTCGTCTTCGAGATCATCGCGTAGCCGAGCCGGGGCTCGAGCAGGTGCGTCGCCGTTCCGATGCCGAAGGGGAAATCGATGCGCCGCCGCAGCCGCGTCCGCAGATCCACTCGCCCCGTCAGATGGGCGCGGTGCTCGCTGCCGAGGGCAGCCGTCGAGTAGACCGCTTCGCGGTAGCCGGCCTCGGGAAGCAGCTCGAGGAAGTCGAATAGCCGCAGGGGCATTCCGAGCCGCGGCTGGAGCACCAGACGCTGACCCGAGTTGGAGAGGATCTCGCCCTCCTGGAAGACCCCGTCGCCGTCCGGACCCGGCGCGAAGTTGTCGCCGGACGGGTCGAACCCTCCGCGGATCCCGGCGGAGTCGCGCTCGTCGGGGTCGGTCACCCCGTCGATTCCCGTGTCGTAGAAGAGGTCGTCGACGTTGCGCGACGAGCCGAAGTATCCGTGGGCGTTCCGAAAGCTCGTGAAGTACGTGTACTGGGCGCCCAGCGACGCCAGCACCGGCACGTCCGGAACGATCTCGCCCGGAAGCACGGTCAACTGGAGATCGGGGAGTCGCTGCAGCGCGAGCGTGTCGCGATCCATGTCGTCGGGGTTCTGGAGGTCGTCGCGCACCACCACCGATCCGACGAGGGTGGTCCTTGCGGTGGGGCCGAAGGTCTTGGTGGCCGCCACCTGCGAGATCATGAAGCGATCGCTCCGGAACTGCTTCATGTCGTCGAAGTCGAACGGGTACGAGTTGTCCGAGACCAGGTTGACGTCGCCCTGGAGCCGGGTCTTCGCAGGGAGCATCTGGTCGTGGAAGAGGCGAACGGCCCAGCGGTTCTGGGAGAAGGGGGTCGATGGGGAGCCCGGATCGACGTCGTTGTCCCACAGGTACGACGTGTGGAGCAGCGACCCGCCTTCGGCGCCGAACACCCATTCGGCATCGACGCTCGGTTTGAACCCGCGATCCTGCAGCCACTGGGGAGTGAGGAGCACATTCAGGTCATCGCGGGCGGCCCAGAAGAACGGAAGGCCCACCTCGGTGCCGCTGCGACTGGTGACGCCGAACGTCGGGAACAGGAACCCGGTCTCGCGCTCCCGCTTGACCGGGTAGACCAGGTAGGGGAAGTAGAACACCGGGACACCGAAGATGTCGAAGGTCGTGTTCCGCGCCCTTCCGTATCCGGCATCGTCCACTTCGGCGTGCGACGCCGAGATCTGCCAGGGATCCGTGTCTTCCGGGTCGGGACAGCGGCAGGACGAGAACACGGCCTTCTCGAAGCTGTAGCTCTCCTTCCCCGTTCGCTGGATCTCGGACCCCGACATCTTGAACGGCGTGGTACGGCCATCGATGTGGCCATCGAAGACGATCCCCTCGAGCGTGTCGACGTTGAACTGCATGAAGTCGGCGCGCAGCGTGTCGGGGCCATCGATCACGACCACGTCGCCACTGGCGACGCCCTGGCGGGTGGCGTTGTTGAAGGTGACCCAATCGGCGGTGAGCGTCCGGCGTCCCTGGCTGAGGCGGACGTTGCCGTGGGCCGAATAGAGCTGCCGCGCGCGGTCGTACTCGACGCGGTCGGCGACGACCTCGGCGGGCTCCGATCCCGGCGCACGCACGGCCAGCACGCCCTGTGCCTTCGCACCGGGCGAGAGCCACGCGCCCGTCCACGCGAGCACGAGGAGCACCATGCGGAGCGCCCGTCGCAAACACCCCCTCCCCTGCGTGGCCGGCGGACCGATGCACGCTAACAGAGGGCCTTGCGCGGGGTCAACGAGGCGTCTCGGGCGAGGTGGCCGCGACGGCCTCGAGCGCGGCGACGTCCGGAACGGTCAGCACGTCTTCCGCCAGGCGAACGATCCTCCGCTCGACGAGCTGCTGGATCGCACGGTGGGCATCGCAGAAGCCGAGCGCGGCGTCGTCAGCCAGTGTACGGAGGGTCGTCTCGATCCGGGCGCCCTCCGGGACGGCCCGAGCGAGCCGGAGCACCGCGCGCCCCATCGCCCGCAGGGCATCCCCGATCTCGATGCTCGCCAGGCGCCGCTCGAGGGCCTCGCCGCGGGCGGCCTGGGAGCGGCAGACGCGGAGGGCGATGTCGGCGCGCTCGAGGCACATCTCCTCGAACACCCCAGCCTCTACCGCGAGGAGCTCGGCGCCGCGCGTCACGGTGGCGCGGCTCCGGCGTGGACCCGGAACGAGAGCCCCCTGCTCTCCGAACAGCTCCCCGGGACCGAGGTGCGCCACGCATCGGCCGCCTCCCGGACCGGAACGGGTCACGTCGACCACACCCGACCGGATCAGGTAGACGGTGCCCCCCGGCTCCCCCTCGTCGAAGACGATGTCTCCCGCCTCGAAGCGGCGCCGATGGGCGTCGAGAACGGCCAGACCGAGGCCATCGTCTGTTTCGGGCGGATGAGGGCTGCTCCGGGCCACGCTGGCCGTTTCGACGGCCTCCCGGGCGGCCTTGAGGAGCCCGGATCACGACGGCGGAGGGGAATCGTCCTCCTCGGTCGCGGGGGGCTGCAGGCAGGCGAGCTGCCGGTCGAGATCCTCCTGCTCGAGCAGGCCCGCATGGGGCCGGGTCATCGTGCCGTCGGGCGCCACCAGCACCGAGGTCGGAAAGCCCACCGCACCGAAGCTGCGCGCCAGCGTTTCGTCGCCGAGGAGGATCGGGTAGCGGATCTCGCGCTCGGCCGCGTAGGGCCCGACGGCCTCGGCTCCATCGGCGTCGACGGCCACGCCGAGCACCATCACGCCGCGCTCGCGCCAGGCATCGGAGATCGCGTTCAGGACGGGGATCTGGAACTCGCACGGCGGACACCACGTGGCCCAGAAGTCCAGGACGATCGTCCGCCCCTTCAGCTCCGCGAGCGCGTACTCGCGGCCATCGAGCGAGCGGAGGCGGAGTTCCGGGGCCGGCTGCCGCTCCGAGACCGACGCGCACGGGCCGGCCGCCGCGGGGCCTCTCGGCGCATCGGAGCAGCCGATCGCTCCGGCGACGAGCGCGACGCCGAGTGCAGCGCGCCGACGTAGGCGCATCCGGTTCCCCCTCCCCCGCGCGCCTGCTAGTAGAGCAGGCGCTTCTCGGCCGCCGCCACGACGCGGGTCATGAAGGCGAAGTAGTTGTTGAGGCTCGTCAGCCGGTCGGTCAGCACGAGGAAGCCCACCAGGATCAGGAGCGTACCCGACGCGAGTTCGAGCGTCCGGAAGTGGTGCTTCACGCGCTGGAAGGCACGGAAGAAGAAGCTGATGCTGTAACCCGACAGCAGGAAGGGAACCGCCAGACCTGCGGAGTACACCGCGAGCAGTCCGACTCCCTGCATCACGGTTTCGCGGCTGCCGGCGATGGTCAGGATGCCGCCCAGGATCGGTCCGACGCACGGCGACCACCCGAACGCGAAGGCCGCTCCGACCAAGTACGTGCCGGCGAAGCTCGCTCCCGCCCGATCGACGTTCCAGCGCCGCTCGCGGTAGAGCATCCGGATCGGCAGCCAACCCGCGATGTGCAGCCCCATGAGGATGATGATCACCCCGGCGAACTGACCGGCTCCGATCTCCGTACCGAAAAGATCGAGCCTCCAGGCCCGGAGCCACGGACCGAGCATGCTCGCCGAAGCACCGAGGACGATGAACACGGTCGAGAAGCCGAGGCAGAAGCCGACGCACGCCTGGAGGATCCGGCGGCGAAGCCCCTCCTCGTGGGAAGCCTCCTGCATCTCCTCGATGGACAACCCGGAGATCAGGGACAGGTAGGCCGGGAGCAGCGGAAGCACGCACGGGGACAGCACGGACAGGAGACCAGCCGCAAAGGCAGCGCCCAGGGAGGCAATCGTAACCGCGTCGGCCATTGGCACCCGGGCCTAGCATCGCCCGCCACGGCCCCGCCCGCCAACGACCGCCCGATGCTGCGTCGCGTTAGAAGCCGTCGGAGGCCGGCACCGCCACGTTCTCGCTCGCAGACGGATCGGACGGCCGGCCGACGAACTCGAGCGGCCGCTCGCCGCGCAGGACGTCCGGCGTAACGACGTAATCGCCGTAGAGGGCCGACTCGAAGATCGGCGTCGACGCGTCGGTGTCGCCGCCGGTGACGGCCCATGCCCCGGCGCCGACGATGCTTCCCACCAGCGCATAGACGATCTTGGCGGGCCCGTAGACCACCGAGCAGAGCGCCGCTCCGACGCCGTAGCCTACTCCCTCGCTGTCCGCGGCTTCGCCGCGGGCAGGGCCCGCGAGTACGAGAGAAAGCGCCAGGGCGCCGACGAGCCCCCGGCCGCGCGAGATGTGCCGAATCATCGAGATCCTCCCTGGCGGCCGGTGGCCGCCCCCCACACCCCCAGGAGTGTGACGGCAGGAACCCGGACTGGTCAAGACGCGGCTAGAACTTCTTCTCGGTGTCGAGGAGCAAGGTGACCGGCCCGTCGTTCACGAGCCAGACACGCATCTCGGCGCGGAAGCGGCCCGTGACGACCGGGACCCCGAGAGACCGGGCCGTTGCCGCGACCAGCTCCACCAGCGGCTCTGCCGCGGCCGCCGGCGCCGCCTCGCCGAACGATGGCCGCCGCCCCTGGCGCGTGTCCCCGAACAACGTGAACTGGGAGACGACGCCGAGGGTGCCTCCCGTGTCCGCCAGCGCGCGGTTCATACGGCCCTCCGAGTCCTCGAAGACCCGCAGGCCCACGAGGCGCCGCGCCAGCTCGAGTGCGGCGGCTTCGTCGTCCTGCAGTCCGACTCCGACCAGCGCCAGGAGGCCTGCGCCCATCTCCGCGACGACTTCGCCGCCGACGTCGATGCGGGCCGACGAGACCCGCTGCGCCACTGCGCGCATCGCCTACGGGCGCTCCTGCTCTGCGAAGCGCCCCCGGTAGCTCGCATGTCCTTCGGTCCGCATCAGCACGAGCTGGCAGAGCCGGACCCCTGCGTGGATCTCGAGCGGGTGGCCTGAGACGTTGCTCATCTCGAGCACCTGGCGGTTCGAGACGCCCGGCTGCACGAAGGCCGACGTGACGTGGATCATGAGTCCGAGCCTCGCGAACTGGCTTCGTCCTTCGAGGAAGCCGCACAGATCCGTTGGCAGCGTCACCCTCTCGCGGGTGATGGCATGGATCGTGAGGCCCGGGTCGAGGACGAAGGGCGCATCGAGGCGGTGGGGCGTCGTGTACTCGCGGTAGTCGGTCCCGTCCCGCACCGGGATCACCCGGCCGCCCGGCGTGAGAACACGGATCTCGTCGCCGAGGGTCAGATCGATCGATGCCGGCCCGACCTGCGACGCATCCAGCGGGTCGATGACGACGCGGCCGAGCTCGAGCTCGCGCAGGATCGAGTCGCGCGTGAGGACGGCCATGGCCGCCGCATGATACCGTAGGCCGATGCACCATCCGTATTTCGATCTGCCGACACCCCTCGTGATCGGTCACCGGGGCGCTGCCGGCGAAGCGCCGGAGAACACGATCGAGGGCTTTCGACGCGGCGTCGCGGACGGCGCGGCGATCGTCGAGACCGACCTCCATCCCACGAAGGACGGAGCCCTCGTCCTGCTCCACGACGACGAGGTCGACCGCACCACCGACGGCAGCGGCCGGATCTCGCAGCTGACGCTGGCGCAGGCGCAGCACCTCGACGCCGGCCACCGCTTCGCCGCCGGCGACGGAACCCCATGGCGCGGCTGCGGCGTTCGGATCCCGACCCTCGCCGAGGCGTTCGAGGCACTCCCGGGCGTGCGTTTCAACATCGAGATCAAGGAAACGCTCCCGGGGACGGTCGAGCGCACCCTCGAGACGATCGCCCGCGCCGGCCGCGAGGGCCTGACGCTCCTGGCCGCCGAGAAGGACTCGACCATGGCGCAGATCCGCGAAGCGATCGCGCAGATGGGAATTCCGGTGGCTACGGGCGCGTGCGTCGGCGACGTACTGCGCTGCGTCCGCGCGGCCCTCGACGGCGCGCCGCCGCCCCCCGGCGCGATGGCGCTCCAGATCCCCGCCGATTTCGCCGGACGCCCCCTGGTGACCCGCGAGCTGGTCGCCTTCGCGCATGCCCACGGCATCCAGGTCCACGTCTGGACCATCAACGAACCCGCCGAGATGCGATCGCTCCTCGACCTCGGTGTCGACGGGCTCGTTTCCGATCATCCGGCGCGGGTGCGCGACGTCGTCGCAGCCCGCCGGAGCCGATGAAGAGCGACCGCGACGGTCACGACACGCCGAGCCGCTCGAGGGCCCAGCGCGCGTGGTCGGCGAGCATCGGATCGTCTCCCTCGGCATGGATGCGGACCAGCGAGGCCAGCCGCTCGTCACCCGAGTTGCCGGCCGCAATCAGCGCATTGCGAAGGAGCGCGCGACGCTTCGCGCGGCGAAGCGCGGTCCGGCGCGTGGCTGCGCGCCAGGCGTCCTCGCCGAGTTGGAGCAGCCACGCGAGATCCGGAGCGATCCACTCGGGACGGGGAGAGAGCCGTGCGCGAAGGCCGAGCGGATCGGGTGGCACCCGTCGCCGCTCCCGCCGGTTGAACGGACACACGTCCTGGCACACGTCGCACCCGAAGACGTGCGCACCCTGCCCTGCGCGGAGCGGCTCGGGGATCGCATCGCGCAACTCGATGGTGGTGTACGAGAGGCAGCGCCGCGAGTCGACGACTCGTGGCGCGACGAAGGCGCCCGTCGGGCACGCGTCGAGGCAGGCCCGGCACGTCCCGCAGTGGTCGGGCTCGGGGCTGCCGTGCGCCAGCAGCAGGTCCGTGAACAGGACGCCGAGGAATACGTACGAGCCGAGACGCGGATGGATGAGGCACGCATTCTTGCCGATCCAGCCGAGCCCTGCCCGCGCGGCGAGCGCACGCTCGAGAGCGGGCCCCGTATCGACGTACGCGCGCGTGCGAACGGGCCCTTGCACGAGCGCCTCGATCCCGGCGCCGAGCCCCTCGAGCTGGCCGAGGAGCACGTCGTGGTAGTCTTCGCCGCCCGCGTAGCGCGAGATCCGGCCCGTGGAGCCGCCCGGAGCGGGCCGGGAGCCCGGGTCGTACACGAGCCCGACGCACACGATGCTGCGGACGCCCTCCATCACCCGCCGCGGATCGACGCGCTCCTCCACGCGACGTTCGAGCCACGCCATGTTTCCGGCATGGCCTGCTGCGACCCACTCGCGGAAGCGTTCGGTCTCCGGCGACGGCTCCGGCCCCGCGACTCCGACGAGGTCGAATCCGAGCGAGAGGGCGAGCTGCCGGACGCGCGGCGTGACATCGAAGCCAGCCGGCTCCCCGCCCACGGGTGCGCCCGGTCCTACGCCGGAGCGCGCAGGCGGCGCAGGAGCGAGCCGACACCGATCAGCGCGAGGCAGCCGAGCGCGTAGACCATCAGTCCCGCCGCTTCGTGCAGGTCACCCGAAGTGGCGCGGACCGCACCGATCTCCCGGGCGGCGACTGCCGTCCCCAGGACGCGCACCAGGTTGAAGAAGAGCGCGATCGGGACGACCGAAGCCACGATCACCGCCCGGCGCCAGAGCGAGCGCTCGGTGAGCTGCGCCACCAGGAACGCGAGGGGCGTGAGCGTGACCAGCGAGGTCACTCCGCTGCACGCGTCGGCGACGAAGAGTGATTCTCCGCCGGGAAGTCCGATCACGTTCCCGTCGCGAACGACCGGGAGGCCGAACGCGTGGAGGATCGTCACGGCCGCCGCGGTCACCCATAGGCGCAGCTGGAGGATGAGGGGCTGGAGCCAGGCTTCGGGAAGCGGAACCATGAACAGCAGGTAGCCGATCGGGAACGCCAGCCGGCGAAGCCACGAGGGACCGCGGAGCCAGAGTACGCAGGCCGCCAGCGCCGCCACCAGCGCCACCCCCTGGATCTGGGCGAGCCCCGCGGCGGCACCCGCACCATAGGCGCCGATCGCCCCGACCAACCCGACGAGGCCCCCCGGGCTTCGCCGGAACGGGGTCTCCCGGAGCGCGTCCCGCTCGCGCCACGCGAGCAGCGCAGCCACCGCCGGGACCAGATAGCCATGGGAGTAGTAGTCGACGGAGGCCCAGGTCTTCTCGAGGGTCAGGAGCCCCGGGACGAAGGCGATCCCGAGAAGCACGAGGACGCACCACTCCATCGCGGCGAGGCCGCCCGAGCGCCGCGGTCCCGCTTCTCCCGCCGTCACGCGCTGTCCTCCTGGTTTCCCCGGACGTTTCGACGCCTCGCGCTGGGGGAGACCCCGCCCGAGTTCGTCAAGTTGTCCGGCCCACGAGCCGAAAGCCACCGGGAGGAGGGTAGCGCCAGCATGATGACGCCCGCGCGTACTCCGGCTCGGAGTGAGATTCGCAGCAGCGGCCGCGTCGGCACGGACCTGCCCGTCGACCTCCACGTCTCGGAGCTTCCCGCGCCGCTTCCGGCGCGATCCCGCGACCTCGGCGTAGGCGGCGTCTGCATCGCCACCGCATCGCCCTTCGCGCTGAAATCGGTCCGCCGCGTCGTCATCGGCCTGCCGTCGGGTCCCCTCACCCTCGACGCCGAGGGCCGCTGGCAGGTCGACGCCAGCGGCGACGACGTGGTCCTCTCGGGCCTCGCGTTCTCGAACGCGCCGCCCGAGGCGATCGAGGTCCTCAGCAGCTTCGTCCTCGACAACGTGGCCGAGCTCGCTCGCTTCCTCTGCGGGCAGTCCGAGCTGCGCGACTTCGGCCTCGAGGAGATCCTCGGACTGGCGCAGATCACGCGGTTCACCGACGTGCCCGCCGGCCGCTTCCTCTACCGCCAGGGAACCGCCCAGCCGAGGGAGGACTCGATCTACATCGTTGCGAGCGGGACCATCTGCCTGCAGGCCCGCGCCCGGAACGCGCGCGAGGTGACGCTCGCCCGCCTCTCGCCCGGCCAGGTTCTCGGCGGCATGCCGCTCCTCGCCGAGTCACCGCATCCCGAATCGGCGGTCGCGGAGACCGACTGCCGCCTGCTCGAGATCAACCGCGACTCGTTCCGCTATCTCGAGAACGCCCGCCCCTGGCTCGCGCAGCGACTCGCCTTCGCCGTGGTCCGCACCTACACCCGGCGTCTCCACGACGTGATCGGCCGCCTCCGCGACAAGCTCTGACCGGCTCCCGGTTCGTTCCACCCTCCCTCTCCTCCCGAGCCTTTTTCACGAACCGGCGCCGCCGCCTGCCCGAGTTATCCTGCCGCCGTCGCACCGGACGGGAGGACCTCGATGGCAGTCCTGGAGGGCAAGGCCGCGCCGGCGTTCAGCCTCGCCAGCGCCGACGGCGAAACCGTTTCGCTGAAGGATCTCGCGGGCAAGGACGTGATCCTCTATTTCTACCCGAAGGACGACACTCCGGGGTGTACGAAGGAGGCCTGCGGGTTCCGCGACGCTTGGAAGGAGCTCCAGAAACGGGGTGTCGTCGTCCTCGGCGTTTCGCCGGACTCGCCGGAGTCGCACGAGAAGTTTCGCACCAAGTACCGGCTGCCGTTCCGGTTGCTCTCCGACCCCGATCGGAAGGTGATGACGAAGTACGGCGCCTTCGGCGAGAAGCTGATGTATGGGAAGAAGGTCACGGGCGTGATCCGTTCGACGGTCTGGATCGGCCCCGATGGCCGCGTGAAGAAGCACTGGCCGAAGGTCGCCAAGGCCGAGGCTCATCCGCAGCAGGTCCTGGACGCACTTCGAGGAGAAGCCTGAGATGTCGCGAGCGGCCTTTCCCGACGGGTTCCACTGGGGCACGGCAACGGCGTCCTACCAGATCGAGGGCGGCTGGGACGCCGACGGCAAGGGCGAGTCGATCTGGGACCGCTTCTCCCATACTCCCGGGAGGATCCGGACCGGCGAGACGGGAGACGTGGCCTGCGACTCCTACCGCCGGTGGCGCGACGACATCGCGCTGATGAAGGCGCTCGGCCACACCAGCTACCGCTTTTCGATCGGCTGGCCCCGGATCCAGCCCACCGGAAAGGGAGCCGCAAATCCGAAGGGCATCGAGCACTACAGCCGCTTCGTCGACGCGCTGCTCGCCGCCGGGATCCGCCCCTTCCCGACGCTCTACCACTGGGATCTCCCACAGGCCCTCGAGGACGACGGCGGCTGGCCGAGCCGCGACCTCGCCGGACGCTTCACCGACTACGCGGAGATCATGGCGAAGGCCCTCGGCGACCGCGTGTCCCACTGGATCCTGCTCAACGAGCCGTCGATCTTCACGACGATGGGCTACCTGGTCGGCTACCACGCACCCGGCCGGAAGGACATGGAAGCGTTCCTCCGCGCCACCCACACGGTGAACCTCGCCCAGGGGATGGCATTCCGTGCGGTGAAGGCCGCCCAGCCGAAGGCGCTGGTCGGGACCGCCTTCAACATGTCGCCGTGCGAGCCCGAGGCAGCGAGCGAGGCCGATGCGGCGGCCGCGGAGCGCTGGCACGGCTTCATCAACGACTGGTACCTCAAGACCGCCCTGCGCGGCCAGTATCCCGACGCCTTCGTCGGCGGCCCTCCTCTCGAGCGGATGGGCGTGCGCGACGGCGACATGGATCTCGTCCGCGCGGAGCTCGACTTCATCGGCATCAATCTCTATTCGAGAACCCTCGTCCGCGCGGTCCCCGGAGACCCGAACCTCGGCGCCATGGCGGTTGGAAACCTGGGCGGAAACGACGGACCTCGAACGGAATTCGGCTGGGAGGTCTGGCCCAACTCGCTACGCGACATGATCCTGCGCGTCACGCGCGACTATGGACGCCGCCCGATCGAGGTCACCGAGAACGGCTGCAGCTACGGCGAAGGACCCGACGCGAAGGGAGTCGTCCGCGATACACGGCGCATCGCCTTCTTCGAGGGCTACCTCGGCAGCGTGGCGGAAGCGATCGCCAAGGGAGCCGACGTGCGCGGCTACCACGCGTGGACGCTCCTCGACAACTTCGAATGGGCGGAGGGGATGAGCCAGCGATTCGGCTTCGTCCACGTCGACTTTGCGACCCAGCGCCGTACGATCAAGGAATCCGGCCACTGGTATGCGCGGGTCGCCGCCGAGAACGGCTTCGATCTCTGACGGTCAGCCGCCGCGGCCGATGCGACGCAGCAGCTTCGGCGTGAGCAGCCACACCAGGCGGCCCGCCCCGGGACGCGGCGTTCCCTGGAAGTCGATGCAGGCGACGCCGCCCTTGCGCAGCGGCGTCCCGTCCGCCTCGCGCCCGGTAACCGCCAGCGACACCAGCCGGCCGAGGCAGGGCTCGTGCCCCACCAGCGCCACGGCTTCCTGGGAGGCGTCGAGCTGGGCGAGAACCCCGTCGAGGTCCGCGCCGGGCGCCAGGAGTCCCCACACCTCCGGCTCGGGGCCCCGAAGGTCCGTGTGCAGGATTTGCGCAGTCTGCCGGGCTCTTGCGAGCGGACTCGTGAGGATCTGCGTGAGCTCCGTCCCGAGACGGGAGAGCCCCGCCACCCCTTCCCCGAGCTCCCGCCGGCCCTCGGGTGTGAGACGCCGCCCGGCGTCGCCCCCTTCGCGAGCCACCTCCTCCGCCTCGCCGTGCCGGACCAGGTAGAGCCTCACGCCCCCACTCTACAGGCGCCCGCCACCCGAGACCCCCTGTCTGGTACTTTGCAGGGGGAAGCTCGAGCAGCGGAGGTTGAACATGCGGACGTGGAGACCGGGATCGGGTGCAGTGGCAACGGCGGGAGCGGTCGCAGCCCTCTCGCTCGGACTCCTCGGGACCACCTGCGAGGGCCCGTTCACGGGGCCGCTCGTCGGCCCCGGCCTGATGGACGAGACGGCCTTCCGCGCACGGCAGCTCGACTACCTGCGCTACGCCACCGAGGTCGACGCCCCGGGCAGCGTCCTCAACGTGATCGCGCACCTCGAGCGGCAGCGGGTCGACCCTCCCTACGCGCCCTCCTTCGTGGTGCCCGCCGATGCCTACGACGCATCGTTCGCCAAGATGGCGCGGCTCGACGACACCAGCGACTTCGACATGCTCTACCTGCTCAACCTCTGGCTCGGCTACCGCACCGACCCCGCCCTCGACCCCGCGCTGGTGGAGAAGATCGAGAACGCGATCCTCTCGTTCAAGTACTGGTACACCGATCCGACGCCGGAGGGGAAGAAGGACAACCAGGGCTACTGGTCCGAGAACCACCAGATCATCTACAGCACCCTCGAGTATCTCGCGGGTCAGAGCTTTCCCGATCACGTGTTCGCCATCGACGGCCGGACCGGGCGCGAGAAGCAAGCACGCGCTCGCGCGCGGATCCTCGACTGGATCGACCTGCGCGCGCGGTTCGGCTTCAGCGAGTGGCACTCGGACGTCTACTACCAGAAGAACGTGACGCCGCTCCTGACCCTCGTCGAGTACGCCGAAGACGAGGACGTACAGACCCTCGCGGCCGCGGCCCTCGACCTCGTCCTCTTCGACATGGCGAGCCATTCGTTCCGCGGGAACTTCGGCGCAACCCACGGACGCTCGTACAAGAAGGACAAGACCAAGCCCCCCGACCAGGACACCTACGGCGCGACGAAGCTCCTCTTCGACGACTCTCCCGAGGGTTGGAACAGCCGCGGCGAGGCAGGAGCGGGGCTCCTCGCCCGGGCGGCGCGCTACCGGATGCCCGAGGCGATCCGTCGGATCGCGGTGAGCCGCGCCACGTCGATCGACCGGCAGCGAATGAGTCTCTTCTTCGACGAGCTGGCGCCCTTCGATTACCTGGCTCCGCCCCCGGAAGGGCCGTTTGGCTTCTCGTTCACTGACCCGGCGAACCTTCCCATGTGGTGGGGAATGGGGGGCTACACCGCGTGGCAGATCATCCCCCTCACGCTGGCCACCCTCGATCAGTACCAGCTCTGGGACGCCACCAACTTCGAGCCGTTCCTGCCGTTCCAGGAGATCGTCGCCGGAAATGTTCCCTTCGGTCAGGCGATCGCGTCGGGGCTGGCGCGCATGGCGTCCCTCGAGAGCCTTCGCGAGGTACACACCTACACCTACCGGACGGCCGACTACATGCTCTCGGCGGCGCAGGACTACCGTGCCGGGTCGCGCGGCGCGCAGTACCACGCCTGGCAAGCGACGCTCGGGCCCCGCGCGATCGTCTTCACGACGCACCCGGGGCTGCCGCCTGCGAACTCGACGGTGTGGGGCGACGACAACGAGCCCGGCCCCGGCTACTGGACAGGCGAGGCGTCGATGCCGCGATCGGCGCAGCACGAGAACGTCGGCATCCACATCTACGCGCCCCAGTACGTTCCGGTGGGAGGGCCCGCGCGCCCCCTCTCCACCCAGCAGCCGTTCACCCACGCGTTCTTTCCCCAGGACCGCTTCGACGAGGTCGTCCAGGAGGGAAACTGGGTCTTTGGCAGGAATGGCGGCGCGTACGTCGCACTCTGGTCGTGGAGAGCGCCTTCGTTCCGGGACTACGCAGGGACCGGATGGTCGACCGACGCAATGACCCTGCCCTTCGACCTGGTCGCCGGCGGAGGCCCCGAGAACGTCTGGATCGTCGAGTGCGCCAGCGAATCGGAATGGCCGAGCTTCGCGGCGTTCCGCACGGCAATGGCGGGAAGCTCGATCGACGTCACGCCACTCGGGACCCATGCAGCGGGGGCGATCTCCGATGGGTTCTCGGTGCGCTTCGAGTCGCCGAGCCAGGGGCTGCTCACCTTCGGCTGGAGCGAGCCGTTCACCGTGCGCGGCTCGGAGATCCCGCTCCATGACGCGCGCCGCTTCGACAGTCCGTGGGCGCAGCAGACCTTCGACACCCGCCAGACCCTCGTGCTCGACGACCCTTCGCTGGCGACGGGCCACGGCGTGTGGCTCGACTTCGACAGCGGGGTCCGGCGCCCCTTCGGGCCGCCGCAGTAGGCCGATGAAGCACCGTCACCTCGGACGCAGCGGGCTTCGCGTGAGCGAAGTCTCCCTCGGCTCGTGGCTGACGCTCGGGAAGTCGGTGGACCTGCCCGCGACGCGGGCGATCGTCCGGCGCGCGTTCGATCTCGGGATCAACCTCTTCGACACCGCCGACGTCTACGCCGGCGGCGCCGCCGAGGAGGCGCTGCGCAGCGCCCTCGACGGCCTTCCGCGCCACCAGCTCGTGATCGCCACCAAGGCGTTCTTTCCGATGTCGGCCGGCACCAACGACCGCGGCCTCTCGCGAAAGCACCTCGTCGAAAGCGTCGAAGGCTCGCTACGCCGCCTCGGAACCGATTACGTCGACCTGCACCAGTGTCATCGTGCCGACCCGTCGACCCCTCTCGAGGAGACCGTCCGGGCCTACGAGGACCTGATCCGCCACGGCAAGCTGCTCTACTGGGGAACGTCCGAGTGGAAGAGCGACGAGATCGAGCGCGCCTGCCGGATCGCCGACGCCGGCGGCGGCTACCGGCCCATCTCGAACCAGCCTCAGTACTCGCTGCTCCACCGCCGCATCGAGCGCGACGTGATCCCGACGAGCCTCCGCGAAGGTCTCGGGCAGATCGTGTTCAGCCCCCTCGCTCAGGGAGTCCTCACGGGCAAGTACGCCGGCGCCGCGCGGCCGGCCGGCAGCCGCGCCGCCGACCCGGAGCAGAACGCCTTCATGCAGCGCTTCCTCGACCCCGAGACGCTCGCTCGGGTCGAGCAGCTCCGGCCGATCGCGGCGCAGGCCGGCTGCACCCTCGCCGAGCTGTCCCTCGCGTTCTGCCTCCGGAACGAGAACGTGGCGAGCGTGATCGTCGGCGCGACCCGGGTCGAGCAGGTCGACGAGAACGTCCGGGCCTCGGGCAAGACGCTCCCGCCCGAGACCCTGGACGCTCTCGACGCACTGTTTCCTGGGGGCACGTAGGCCGCCCCGTCACCCCTTCGCGACGTTGATCGTCTGCAGCTCGGTGAAGGCCGCGAGGCCCCACGGCCCGTTCTCGTAGCCGATCCCCGACCACTTGCAGCCGCCGAAGGGAGCGTCGGGACGGATCGCCAGGTGCTGGTTCACCCAGCCAGTCCCGCATTCGAGCTGGCCGGCGATTTCGGTGGCCCGCGCCACGTCCTTCGACCAGACCGATCCCGAGAGCCCGAAATGGGTGGCATTCGCACGCTCGATCGCGTCCTCCACGCGGCGGAACGGCATGATCGGCAGCGCGGGCCCGAACTGCTCCTCGTCGACGATCCGGACGCCTTCGGCGACCTCGGTCACGAGGGTCGGAGGGAAGAAGTAGCCGTCTCCCCCCACCGAAGCTCCGCCGGTCACGAACTTCGCGCCGTGCTCGCGGGCGTCCTCGACCAGCTCGCAGACGCGTCGGAACTGCGGCCGGTTGTTGATCGGCCCGAGCTGGGTGCCGGGCTCGAGTCCGCTGCCGACCTTCACGCTCCGCGCGACGTTCGCGAGCTCCTCGACGAGCGGCTGGTAGATCGCCTCGGCGACGTAGAGACGCTTGATGGCCGAGCACACCTGCCCGCAGTTCTCGAATGCGCCCCAGAAGAGCTTCTGCGCGACCTGCTTCGGGTCGACGTCGTCGAGCACGATGGCGGCATCGTTGCCTCCCAGCTCGAGCGTCACGCGCTTCAGGTCCGGCGCCGCTGCGAGGGCGATCTTCTTGCCGGTTGCCACCGAACCGGTGAAGGAGATCTTGCGAACGGCAGGATGGTCCGACACCCAGGCGCCGAGCTGGTCCCCGCCGGAGATCGTGTTGAGGACTCCCGGCGGCAGCACATCGCGCAGGACCTCACCCAGCTTGAGGGTCGACAGCGGCGTGAACGGCGAAGGCTTGATCACGATCGTGTTCCCCGCGAGCAGCGCGGGGCCGATCTTCCAGATGCCGAGCAGGAGCGGGAAGTTCCAGGGCGTGATCGCTCCCACGACGCCGTAGGGCTTGCGGCGCACCTCGACCCGCAGATCCGGCCCTTCCGTGATGACGTCGACGGGGATCTGCAGGCCGGCGGTCACCTGGAACCAGACCGCGCCGCCGATCACCTCTTCCATCGCCTTCGGAAGCGGCTTTCCCTGCTCGCGGGTGAGGATCTGCGCGATCTCTCCGACGTTCGCCTTCAGGGCGGCTGCGCAGTCGAGGAGCGCCTGCCGCCGCTTCGCTTCGTCCTTCCGCCAGCTCCGAAATGCCCGCTGGGCGGCGTCCATCGCAGCGTCGAGCTGCGGCTTCGAGCAGTCGGGGGCCTCGGTGAAGACGGCGCCCGTCGCGGGGTCGACGACTCCGAAGCGGCTCTCCCCCGCGACGGCCTTGCCGTCGATGGTCATACTGAACTCGGACATTGCGGACTGGCCTCCTCGCTCGCTGGCGGTAGTGGATGGACGCGTCGGGGCCGGTCATGATACCGGACCATGACCCCGCGCGTCGACGTCTTCTGGTCGTTCCGCAGCCCCTACTCGTACCTCGCAACGCCGCGCCTCGTTGCGATGGATCGAACGTACGACCTCGACCTGCGCATCCGGCCGGTGCTCCCGATCGCCGTCCGCATCGAAGGATTCTTCGAGACCGTGAACCCGCTCTGGCCTCCCTACGTCCTTCGCGACACCGTGCGAATCGCCGAGAAGGAAGGCATCCCGTACGGCTGGCCCCGGCCCGACCCGATCGTCCAGGAGTTCCCGTCGCGCAAGGTTGCTGCCGAGCAGCCGTACATCTACCGGCTGACGCGGCTCGGTGTCGCCGCCGCCGAGGCCGGCCGGGGCCTTCCGTTCATCGATGAGGTCTCGCGGCTCATCTGGGATGGATCGGTCGTCGGCTGGAACGAGGGAACCCATCTCGCCGACGCGACCGCTCGCGCCGGGCTCGACCTCGTGCAGGTCGACACCGTCGCATCGAGCGACGCGGAGAGGCTCGACGCCGTGATCGAGGAAAATCAGCGAGCGCTCACGGCCGCAGGCCACTGGGGCGTACCGACCTTCGCCTTCGAGGGCGAGCCCTTCTTCGGCCAGGACCGCATCGATCTGCTGCTCTGGAGGCTCCGACAGAAGGGCCTCCGCCGGCGCGACGGGACACCTGCCTAGAACGCGGCGCGGCCTGACGTGCGGCGGAGCGGAGGGGCGAACGGGGCGCTCCTCCGCCTGCCTCCGCTCCGCGATTCCCGCGTCGCTCTCCTGCGGCGCCGGCGTCAGGTCGCGTACTGCTTCGCGTAGTCGACGGTGAGCCACCGCTCGGGCCGGATACGGACCCGAATGCTCCCGCCGGATGCCCGGTCCGACGCCGTCGCCTCGATGTAGCGATCGCCGAGCTCGGGGCCGAGGTAGCGGTGCGCGAGCGGTCGGGTGTCGCGCTCGACGTCCGCGGGCTCGACCCCGACGACGGCGCCTTCGACGCTCACGTATTTGTACGGCAGCGACTCGGTCTGGACGCACAGGCTGACCCGCGTCCCCTCGGAGAGCAGCCTGCCCTTGCGGGACTCGCGGTCCGTCACGAGGACCACGTCGCCTCCCGGCTCGTAGGCGTACCAGATGGGCACCGCGAGGGGCCCTCGTCCCGGATCGGGCAGGCTCACGACGCCCACGTGGAGTCCGGCCAGGAAGGCCTCCCGCTCGGTGCGACTCATGGCGAGGCTCATCGGTGGCTCTCCTCCTTCCGTGCGGCGGTCCGCCCGGTCATTGTCGCCGTCCTGCTCCGCTGCGCCAGCCTGCGGACCCTCGCCGGGGCATCCCCACCGCCGCATACTCCGGCGCTTCGCCCACCTCTTCGAGGATCTTCCGATGACCGCACTTCCTGCCGTCGCCCTCGCCGCCGTTCCCGGCCGCCGCCTCGCCACCCTCGACCTCGCCATCGAGATCGAGCGACGAGGCTTCGCCGGCATCTACTGCGCGAGCTTCGGCGACGCCATCGGGCTCTGCCTCTCCCTCGCCCACGTGACCCGCAGCATCCCGTTCGGGACGGCCATCGCCAACATCTATGCTCAAGCGCCCTCCGATCTCGGACAGTCGGCCGCTTACCTCCACGAGGTGAGTGGCGGGCGCTTCCGCCTCGGCATCGGCGTGAGCCACGCGTCGTTCAATGCGCGACTCGGCGTCACCGGAGGGCGCCCGCTCTCGGACATGCGTGCCTGCGTCGAGAAGATGCGCGCGGGCACTGCCCAGTACGGCGCGCTCCCGCCCATCACCCTCGCGACCCTGCGCCGCAAGATGGTGTCTCTCGCGACCGAGATCGCGGACGGAGCCGTCTGGGCCAACGCCGCACGGAGCCACATGCAGGCGTCGCTCTCGGGGATCCCCGCCGATCGCCGCGCCGGCGGCTTCTTCGTCGGCAACATGATCCCGACCTGCATCAGCGACGACCGGGAGGCGGCGGCAGCGGTGAACCGCAAGACGCTCCTCATGTACCTCCAGCTGCCCAACTATCGCAACTACTGGAAGGAGGCCGGCTACGTCGAGGAGATGGAGGCCGTCGAGCGCGCTCTCGCCGACGGAAACCGCGATCGGCTTCCGGGGCTCATGAGCGATCGCTGGCTCGCAGACTGCACCCTCTTCGGCACGGCCGCCGCCGTCCGGGAGGGCGCCGAGGCGTGGCGCGCCGCGGGCGTCTCGACGCCGATCCTCGTACCCTCGTCGACGCGGGGCGGCCAGCTGAAGGCCTTCGAGGAACTCCTCGCGGCGTTTTCCTGACCGGCGATCCGCCCAGCGGCCGGCTTACGGGTACGCAGAGCTGCGTCTTTCCGTTCGGCGGAGGCCGCGACGAAAGGAGAGGGCATGGAAGACCGGACTCGACGGCTTCGCATCGCGCTGCTCGTCTTCGGCATCGCATTCCTCCTGGTCTATCCGATGATGATGATCTGGCCGTCGGGCTGGGTCTGGCAGCCCCGCCAGCACGAGTACGAGCAGATGATGGCCGGCATCTACGCAACGCTCGGAGTGTTCCTCCTGCGGGCGGCACGCCGGCCGGAGGACCACCTCAGCCTCCTCTGGTTCACCGTGTGGTCGAGCGTGGTCCACGGCGGGATCATGACCGTGCAGGCCCTCGTCGATCCGGCCGAACATGGTCACCTGCCCGGCGACGTCGCCGCGCTCTTCCTCGTCGCCATCGTCCTCGGCACGCTCATCCGGCGCGGCGGCGTCGCACCGGCGGCCCGAGGCTGAGCCGCGGGCGGAAGCCGCGCGGGACCACGGCGCTGGCGACGGCCGCGCGAGCATGGCGTCCCCAACGGGATTCGAACCCGTGTTATCGCCTTGAAAGGGCGATGTCCTAGGCCTCTAGACGATGGGGACGATGGCTGCGGCGCGGGGAGGATGGCGCATCGCGCCCGGAACCGCAGCGGCCCCGACGCCGCATCGCGAGCACCGGACCGAGAATGGGCATTCCCTTCGCCGCGCCGGGGTAGACTCTGGGAATGGAAGAGCGGGACCTTCGCCGCGAGCGCACGCAGAACCTGTGGACCAGCTTCGCCCGGAAGTTTCCTCCGCTTCTCAAGGCGGTGCGCCTCGATCCGGCCCCTGAGGACGGATTCGAGCGGATCGGCGGCCTCGCAGGGCCGAAGGAGGAGGTGCAGGCCTACGCCTGCGCCGCAACGCACCCCGAGGTCTACGCCCACTGGGGAACGTTCCCGCCCTCGGCGCTGCTGCTGATCGGTCAGCGCGGCGTCGGCAAGCACCTGCTCGCCACCGCCCTGGCGTCGCGCGCGCAGATGGCTTTTCTCCACGTCTCGGTTCCGCAGCTCGTGCTCCAGCTCCTCCACAGCACGGGGCAGGCGGGGCCGCTCATGTCGGAATGGTCCCAGGCGCTGTCGGAGATGCCGCCCGTCGTGGTCTTCTACGACGAGCTCGAGTTCTCGCTGGCCCACGAGTTCGGCGCACGGCGAACCGACATTCCCGTGGGCCCGGTGATGGACTTCCTCCTCGACCTGGTCGACCGGACGATCGCCGTCGAGACGACGCTGGTCGTCGGCGCGACCAGCTACCCCGACTCGCTCCGGCAAGCGTTCCTCCTGCCGGGGCGCTTCGAGCGCGTCGTCGAGGTGAGCCCGAGCTACCCCGACGACATCGTCGCCGCCCTCGCGATCCACGCCGGCGATGCGGAGAAGCGGGCCGGCCGCGCGCTCTTCGAAGGGATCGACTGGCTGCAGGTGGTGCAGCAGCTACGCGAGCCGAGCCCCGGAGACTGGGTGCGACT
This sequence comes from uncultured delta proteobacterium, assembly GCA_963710635.1. Taxonomy (GTDB): domain Bacteria; phylum Myxococcota_A; class UBA9160; order UBA9160; family UBA9160; genus MYXO. Next base: position 1,107,503 of record CAVQAY010000004.1, on the reverse strand, counting down.
GCTCCACGCCGTGCTTCGGCGCCGGGCAGGCTGCGAGGTGTCCGGAGCGCCGGCACGGGCCATCACGACCCAGGACTTCCTCGACGAGGTCGACCGCGTGCGCCGGGCTCGGGCTCACCTGCCGTCGACGGCGGGGGGCATCTACCTCTAGACGGCGGGCGCGAGGAGCGGCGGCACGACCCACGTCCCGCTCACCGGGGTCTCGAGCCGCAGAGCTTCGAGCTGGAGGTCGAGGCAGGCCTGGCAGATCCCGTGGCTCCGGGGCGCAGGGCGGGCATCCGCATCCGCGACCTTCGCCGCGGGCTCCTCCCTCCCCGAGTCTCCACACCAGGCACAACAAGCCTTCACGAAGGGGGAGTGACGGGGCGCCCCGCCCGCGTGGCAGAAAAATCCCGGGCCCGGGACGTCCCGGTCGCGGGACGCGCGCGGAGGGACGTTCGCTGCGGGGGAACCCGACGGCTCGCCACGGGGCGGGAACCGCTGACCTGCGGGACGACGGGCCGCCCCTCTTGCCGGCTCCCGCGGCGGCAGGCTGGCCCCGGGTGCCGGCCCGTCGCGTCTCCGCCGCCCACGAGCTGCACATCGAGTCCCGGCGAAGGGACACCAGCGAAGCCGGCGGCATCGGAAGTGGCGCCGCAACCACCCGCCAGAGCAAGACATTTTTTCTGGCACCGCTGGCACGACCCTTGGAAGGGAAACGGCTGCGGATCGGGCCGGGAGGCTCGCCGAGGGGAAGTCCCATGCCCGAGCGCGCGTATGCCTGACCACGCCGTACTGCTGGTCGACGACGAGCCGAACATCCTCCGGGCCCTCCAGCGCCTGCTGCGGAGCGAGCCCGTCCGGGTGTGGACGGCCTCCCGCGGAACCGAGGCCCTCGAGATCCTGGCGACGCATCCCGTCCAGGTCGTCCTCAGCGACCAGCGGATGCCCGACTCCACGGGTGTCGACCTTCTCGCCACCGTCCGCGATCGGCACCCCGAGATCGTCCGACTCCTGCTCACCGGCTTTGCCGACGTCGACGTCGCCCTCGATGCGATCAACCGCGGCCAGGTCCACCGTCTCATCACCAAGCCGTGGAACGACGCCGAGCTGCGCGCTGCGCTGCGGCAGGCGGTCTCGCAGTGGGACCTCGAACACGAGGTTCGCCGCCTCGACCGCATCACCCGGGAGCAGAACACCGCGCTCCAGGACCTGAACCGCAATCTGGAGGCGATGGTCCGCGACCGCACCAAGCAGCTCGCCGAGAAACACCAGGAGCTCCGCGACGCCTACGTCCAGACCGTCCGGACCCTCGCCGAAGCGGTCGACGCCAAGGACGCCTACACCCGGGGACACTCGGAGCGGGTGGGTGTCTACGCGTCGAAGATCGCACGCGAGCTCGAGTTTCCGAAGTCGATGATCGAGCGTATCTACATCGCCGGCTTGCTCCACGATGTCGGCAAGATCGGCGTCCGCGATGCCGTGATCGGCAAGCCCGAACGGCTCGACCCGTCCGAGCACGCCGAGATGATGCGCCACCCCGAGATCGGCGCGCGCATCCTCGAACCGGTGCAGTTCCTATCCGACGTGGTGAGCTGCGTCCGTCACCATCACGAGTGGTTCGACGGGTCGAGCAATGGCTATCCCTACCGGCTCTGCGGCGACCAGATCCCGATCGGCTCCCGGGTGATCCTGGTCGCCGACACGCTCGAGTCGATGACCAGCGATCGGCCCTACCGCAAGGCGCTGCCGCTCGAACGGGCCGCCGCGGAGATTCGCAGCTTTTCGGGCTCACAGTTCGATCCCCAATGCGCCGACGCGCTGCTCCGGATCCTCGAGCGCGAAGGCGAGCGGTTCCTGCGCCGCGAGGAGAGATTCGACATCTATGCGTTCATCGAGGCCTGAGTGATGAGCCGCCGTGGACGAAGCCGGCAGCGGGGAGCGGCATCGCCGCTCGACACTGCGATGGAGGGCCTCGCCAACGAGCCGCGCCTGCTGACGGACGCACGTCTGCTCGGTGCGCTCCATGCCGAGATCGCGGCCAAACACGCCCGCGCGGAAGCGGAACGAACCCTCTTCCAGATGGGCTTGCTTCACGGCTTGCGCGATGCCCTCGGGTCCGTGTCGCTCGTCGGCGACAGGGCGGGCGTCGGGATGACTCCCCGCCTCGCCGTCTCGCTCGATCCGCGGGCCGGATCCGAAGAGGCGGCCGCGATGCGGGGCTGCTGGCCCGACGCGTACGAGGCCGGCGCACGGGTGGCTCGCCTCGGCAGGAGTGACGGCGTGTGCTGCGCCCTCAGCGCCGGCTACACAGCGGGCTGGTATTCGGGGCTCCTGGAGCGCGACCTCGTCGCCGTCGAGCAGACCTGTGTCGCAAGGGGCGATGCGGACTGCCGCTTCGAGCTGCGCGACACCGAATCGTGGCGGGAACTCCGCGATCGGCGCGCGCTCGGATTCCTGGACGGCCTCCCCTTCCAGGCCTTCCGCGATCTCGCGCTCCGGTCCCAGGCGACCAGCGGACCGCCGGCGCCGCCGGCACGGCTGGCCGACCCCGAAGGCGGTGGCGACGCTCCCGTGGTCCACGTCTGGGGCCCCGTGATGGTGATCCCGTTTTCCGGCGTCGACGAGGCGCTACGCGGACTCGACCTCATCGGCCGCGACCCAGCGGCACGTGCGGTGTCGGTGGTGATCCTCGACCTCACCGGCGCAGTGCTCGACTCGGGGTCTGGCGCTGCGGCGCTCGAGCTCGTGGTGAGCGCCGTCGAGGGATGGGGGGCCGAGCCGCTGCTCGCCGGCATCGGACCCCTCGCCGAGCAGGCGGCCGGAGACCTCGAGCGGCGGGGCATCGCGGCCCACAAGGACCTGCCGACGGCGATCGCTGCCGCGTTCCAGATCGCCCGCGCCCAGGAACGGACGATCTGATGCTGCTGCCGGACCGCGGTCGGCTCGGCGTGCTGCCGCTTCCGGTGCTCCTGCTCCTGCTGCATCAGTCCCGCTTCTCGGGAGTCCTCCGCCTGACGTCGCCGACGAAGGCAAGGACCGTCGAGCTCGCCGAGGGGCGCCCCCTGCGCGTACGCGGCGCCGCGTTGTGTACACGACTCGTCTCGGATGGAGTCCTGTCGAAGGAGAGCGCGGCGCGGGTGGCAGCGCGCGCGGAGGCCCACGGCGGCACCGAAGAGAAGGCCCTCCTCGCGCTGCAGCTCATGAAGCCGCGTGATCTGTGGCTGGCGCTCCGCCAGCACGAGCGCGACGTCCTCCTCGAGTGCTTCGAATGGCCTGAGGGGGAGTTCGAGCTCACTCCGACCGACGAGCCGCTCGCCAGCGAGTGGGCCCACGATGCCCTCGCCGTCCTCTTCGAAGGGGTCGCTTCGCGCTGGAGCGCCGAGCGGACCCTCGCAGCGCTGGGACCGGCGGCGGAGCGCTTCGCGAGGCCCGGGCCCGGCTTCGACGAAGCCCGCGCTGCGCTCTCGAAGATTCCAGGAGCGACCGCGCTCTGCAATCGCCTCGACGGCTCGACCCGTCTCGGCGAGGCTGCCGGCGATCCTCGGGGGCTTGCCGTCGCTCTGCTCCTCCACGGCCTCGGTGGTCTCGCCTACGCCGATGCACCTGCGGGTGGCGATGCCGTCGAACCCGCTCCGACGTCGGCTTCGCCGGAACGCAACGAGATCGAGATCGTCATCGACGCCGGGACGCAGGGGGGTCCGATCCCGGAAGACGGCGCCGCTGCCGAGGCGATCGACGAAGGCGCCTCCGAAGGCTCCGAATCCGTGGACGCCATACGGCGCGCGGTCCTCGAACGCCACGCGCACGGCGCGACCCTCGATCACTACGCGCTCCTGGGAGTGCGCCGCACCGCCGATGCCAGCGAGGTTCGCCGGGCCTACGTCCTTGCGGCCAAGGCCTATCACCCCGACGCCATCGCCCGCCTCGGCCTCGACGACCTGCGCGAGCCGGCGAATGCGCTCTTCGGGCGCATCAGCAGGGCCTACGAGGTGCTCTCGAACGCGGATCTCCGGCGCGAATACGACGAGGGGCTCGCCGGCAGCGGTGAGGACGAGGCCCAGCGAATCGCCAGTGCGGAGACGTTCTACCGCAAGGGGGACGTCCTCCTGCGGAAGGGCAGCTTCGACGAAGCCCTCCGCTTCCTCCGCCCCGCCGCCGAGCTCGCGCCGGACGAGGCCGCCTACCGTGTCGCCCTCGGCTGGGCGCTCTTCAAGAAGCAGCAGCCTGATCTCGATGCTGCCCGCATCCATCTCGAGCACGCGGTCGCACAGCAGCCCGACGACGCGGTCGCGCACCACCGCCTCGGCGCCGTGCTTCGCGCGCTCGGCAAGAGCGCCGAAGCAGCCGCCCACGCCACCCGCGCCCAGACCCTCGACTCCCGCTCCGCGAAGGCGCGCTAACGCGCAGCCGGCTCCCCGCCGATGAGCGCTCGCGCACCCGGCTCCGGCAGCAGCACCAGACGCTCCGGGCTGCGAAGGGTTCGCAGGACGTCCGCAACGCCGACGCCGAATTCCTCCCCGCCGGCATCGCGCCAGAAGACACGTCCGTCGACATCGCCGACCCGGATGTAGGGGCCGCGCATCCCCAGCCTGGCGGCTGCCTCGGCCAGGCGATCGACCTCTTCCGTACGCGCCGGGGAGACCGGCGAGCGCTTCACCACCGCTCCCGACGGAACGGCATAGAGGGCACGCAGCGTCGGGTCGTTCGGCCGCTCGCCCCGCAGCAGCGCGCGGCCTCTCGAGGTGACATCGTCGCCACTGCGGACCATTGCCGTATTCCCATACGAGACGTGCCCCTGGAAGCCCAGCGCGTGACCGATCTCGTGCAGGGCGATGCCGGCGATCTGCTCCTGGGTGAGGGGCGAATCGTGATGGCGGACGTCCTTGGGCGTCCGGCGCCCGAGGCGCACCACTGCGCCGCTGATCTCCGCCACGAGAGGGTCTCCTGCCTCCTCCCCGGAACCGAGCCTACAGTCGACGAGCGTCACACCGACGCCGTCGCCGAGCGCGGTCTCGACGGTTCCATCCTCGAACAGGATCGTCATCTGCTCACGGCCCCGAGGCACGCGCGCGAAGCGGATCCCGAGACCAGCGGCCTCCCACGCGTGGAGTGCGGCCTCGACCGCGGTCCTCTCGTCCGCGGACGCAGTCGGCGAGAGCGCCACCGGAATGACGGCGTCCGATGGCCAGCGGCACAAGAAAAAAGTCACTAGGCCCGCCCGCGGCCACACGTAGGGCGTCGTCGCGTACAGCCGGTGGCCCGGCACCCCGGCCAGGCGAGGATGCCGCCGCGCAAGCGCTTCGGTGTCGACGGGGCCGCTCGCGCAGCCCGCGAGGAGGACGGTCACGACCGCGACGCCCGGCCAGAACCTCAGGCGCGCGACGCTCCGCGTCTGGGAAGCAGGGCGGTCGCCGTCCCGGTCACGACGGGCTCTCCGCGCTGGTTCGTCGTCACCACCTCGATCTCGGCGACGCCTTCCTGCCCCTGCGCTTCGAGCCGCTTCACCGTTCCCTTCGCCGTGAGCGTGTCGCCGGGCCACACCTGCTTCACGAAGCGGACGCCGTAGGAGCGCAGCACGCCGTCGCCGAGCCAGTCGGTGAGGAGCCGGCCCGTGAGGCCCATGGTCAGCATGCCGTGGGCGAACACCGACGGGTAGCCTGCGGCCTTGGTCGCGAAGGTCTCGTCGTGGTGGATCGGATTGAAGTCGCCCGAGCCCGCGGCGTACTGGACGATCTGGGTCCGCGTCAGGTTCTCGACGAGCGTCGCTTCGCGCTCCTGCCCTTCGGTCAGGTCCTCGAACGTCAGCTTCGGGTTGCTCATTTCTGCTCCACCGCCTTCTCGGTGAGGACGCCGACGCTCGTCGCCGTGACGACGAGGCGTCCCTCCTCGTCCCGATACTCCGAAACGCTCTCGCTGAAGCGCAGCGATCCGCCGCGCTTGCCCTCCTTCGTCCAGGTCTTCCCGGGCTTGGTGGTCACCGTCAGCGTCATTCCAGGGCGGATCGGCAGGTGATATTCGAAGCGCTGCTCGCCGTGGAGCACCCGCGCGAGGCCTCCGCCGCCTCCCCGGCTGCCTTCGCCACCGCCCTCGCCTTCGGCCACCGCCGGCCTGGGCCGCGGCTTCGGGATCTTGCGGATGCCCCGCAGGCCGTAGTCCGGATTCCAGTGGGCGGATGAGATGGCGAAGGTCGGCGGCGCGATGATGCCGCCGAGCGGCGTCGCCTTCGCGTGGGCCTCGTCGTAGTAGACCGGATTGGTCTCGCCGAGGGCGCTCGCAAAGAGCAGGATGCCCGTGCGATCGACGTGGAACTCGTGCTCGTGAGCCATGGAGCGTTCCTCCTGCCGCACCCGGTACCGGGCGCGGCCGAGGAGTCTACCCGCTGGCCGGCTCGCCGGCAGGGGCACCCGTCGCTCCCCTAGGGCCGCCGCTCCGAGGCGATCCGGAACAGGGCGCGCGCCACCTCGCCGAGCGCGGCGAACCGCGGGTCCTGGGTCTGCCCCCGGTGGAAACGGAAGTAGATCTGCTGGAGGACCACACCCATCTTGAAGGTCCCGAAGACCTGGTAGTACGCAGCGAGCGAGACATCGCGCCCCGTCCGCTCGCCGTAGCGCGCGACGGCCTGGGCACGGGTCAGGAATCCCGGCGTCTGGGTCGGCATCGGATTCATCGACGGAGGCACCTCTCCCGGATCGCTCCACATCGCCAGCAAGGTACCGAGATCGGCCAGTGGATCTCCGATCGTGAACATGTCCCAGTCGTAGACGGCCACGCAGCGGCCCGGGTCGTCCTCCGCCACGGCCATGTTGTCGAGACGCCAGTCGTTGTGGAGCGGTGTCGGCGCAGGAGACTCCGGCAGCTCGTCGAGGAGCCAGCGGACGACCTCCTCCGCCACCGGGTCGTCGCCCGTCTTCGCCCGCTCGAAGCGACCGGCCCAGCCCGTCACCTGTCGCTCGAGGAAGCCTGCGGGCTTCCCCATGTCGGCGAGCCCGAGGGGTGCGGGATCGACGGCATGGAAGTCGGCCAGCGTGTCGATCACGACCTCCGCGATCTTCCGGTTGGCCACCGGGTCGCGGCCGCCTCCGAAGCGCTCGGGCACCCCGCCCCGGATCACGACCCCGCGGCGGCGCTCCATCACGAAGAACGGTGCGCCGATCACCGCCGTGTCTTCGCACAACAAGTACGCTCGAGGGGCGAGAGGAAACCCTCGCCACAGCCTCGACAGCGCGCGGTACTCGCGCGCCATGTCGTGAGATCCCGGCGCGACGGGCCCGAGGGGCGGACGCCGGAGCACGTACTCGACGGCGCCGGCGCCCTCTCCGAAGCACAGCAGGTACGTGAGATTCGCGTGACCGCCTCCGAACTGCTCGATCCGGAGCGGCTGCTCCGACCCCGGCAGGCGGTCTCGTAGCGCCGCCGCGACGGCCGCCACGTCGAGGCTCTCTCCCGGGCGGACCGGGATCACTTCCGGGGGCAGGGACGGCCTGGCTGCGGCTTCCATCGACCGCGGTTTTACCATCGAGGCGCGCCGCGCGCGACCGTCGCTGCGATCAGGGAATCCGTGCAGGGTCGATCCGGCCCGCTGCGATGACGCCCGCCAGCCAGCGGCCCGATGCCTTCGCCGAGCGCTCGAACGTCACCGGATCGAATCCGATCAGGCCGAAGCGTGCGTCCGAGTAGCCGTGGTGCCACTCGTAGTTGTCGACGGCCGTCCAGTGGAAGTAGCCCCGGACGTCCGCCCCGTGCCTGCGCGCACGGTCGAGCGCGGCCAGGTGCGCGGCGACGTAGCGGATCCGGAACGTCTCGTCGGTCGTCGGACAGCCGTTCTCGGTCACCACCAGCGGTACGCCGGGAAGCGCCCGCGCGACCCGGAGCAGCCCCTCCTCGAGTCCTGTCGGGAAGACGAACCGCCCCATGGCGTCGAGGGGCGCACCGGGCCGATCGGCGAATGAAGTCGGACCGGCCGGCCCGAAGCCGATGCTCGAGTAGTAGTTGAAGCCGTAGAAATCGAGGGCGCCGCGAAGATGCGGGATCTCCTCGTCGTCCCGGCCGGGGAGCCGGATCCAGCCGCTCGCGAGCGCGTCCAGGAGCGTCCCCTGGTACCAGGCATCGAAGCGCTCGGCGGCGAGACGCTGCAGGGCATCGCCCGGGTCGAGGGGGCGCGGATCGAGGGAGACCTCGATGGTGGAGACCTTCAGGCCCGGGTCCACCGACTTGATCGCCCGGTAACCGTCGGCGTGCAGCGCGAGCACGTGCCGTGTCATGTCGAACGCCGCCTCCCGCCTCGAAACGAACGGCGGGTTCTGTCCAAGGAGGTACCCCGAGAGCACGTAGACCATCGACTCGTTCTGCACGTGGAAGTGCCGTGCGTGGGGACGGAGGGCCCGCACGACCGTTTCGACGTAGCGCAGGAAGTCGGCGTGGTTCGCCGGATCGAGGAAGCCCCCGCGTGCCGCGAACCAGCGCGGGTGCGTGAAATGGAAGAGGTTCACCCACGGCGTGACCCCTGCCTCGCACGCGGCATCGCAGATCTCCCGGTAGCGGTCGAGCGCAGTGTGGTCGAAACGGCCGCGCTCCGGCTCGACCCGGCTCCACTCGACCGACAGGCGATAGTGTCGGATGCCGAGGGAGGCCACGAGCGCGAGGTCGTCCTCGGCACGCTCCCAGAAACCGTTCCCCGGGTTCGGCGGAACCCGCCCTTCCCGCGCCGCATCGACCCAGTCGTTCGGCACGTCGCCGCCTTCCGATTGGAACGCCGACGACGCGACGCCCCACAGGAAATCCGGAGGGAAGCGGATCGGCTCTCGCGGAAGCAGCGCGTCCCAGGCATCGTCGTGACGAGGCACGCGATCACGGTAGCCCTCCGACGCCCGCTCGGGACGGGCCCCTACCGCCGCCAGCCTCGCACCTCGAGCACGGGCCCGAGGCCGATCAGCACGGCACCGTCGCGTCCGGTCCACCAGAGCGCTGCGCCGGCCTCGCCGACACGGGCGACCACCTCGGGATGCGGCATGCCGAAGCGCCCTGCACGAGGCGCCGATGCGACGGCCACCTCGGCCCCGACCGCGGCGAGCCACGGCAACGACGAAGACGTGCGGCTGCCGTGGTGCCCGAGCTTGAGGACCTCGGCGCGAAGCGCGGTTCCCCCGGCGAGAAGGCGCGCTTCTGCACCCACCCCGAGGTCGCCGGGCAGCAGCACCGTGCGGCCCGCAACTCCCACGCGGAGCGTCAGCGACCGGTCGTTGCGAGAGTCGCCGCCTGCTCCAGCCGGGGGCCAGAGAGGCGCGACGTCGAGATCGCCGACCCGGCGCGGCGCGCTCCCGGCTCCGACCTCCTCGACGATGGCGCCGCGTAGATGCGCGACGGTGACCAGCTCGCTGAAGGCAGGGTCGCCGGCCCCTCCGAAGGGCAGCCATACCCGCGCCACGGGGATCTCGCGCAGGACGGCGGGCAGTCCCCCCCGGTGGTCGAGATCCCCGTGGCTGGCGACGACGACGTCGATTCGTGCGACGCCGAGCGCTCGCAGCGCAGGCACCACCACCGTCGCTCCGAGATCGGGGCCGTCCGGAACCCGCGCACCGGCATCGACGAGGAGCGCGCCTTCGAGTCCCTGGACGAGGACGGCGTCTCCCTGCCCTACGTCGAGGAACACGACGCGCGGCGCACGAGGATCGATGGGCGCAGGGCCCGAGAGGGCGAGCCCGAGGCACGAGACTGCAGCGCACGCGATCCGCGCGGAGAGGCGGCGAGCGCGGGCCGCCCCCACGGCGAGAACGACACAGGCCGCGAGCATGGCGGCGGCGGGAGGTTCGACCCCCGGCGGATCGGGGCTCCAGCGTGCGAGGTGCTCGGCGACGTCGCAGCTCCATACCGCGACGCCTGCGCAGAAGGCGATCAGCGCATCGCGAACGGAGCCTTCACCGGGTAGGCACGAGAGCCCGGCCGCCAGGAGCGCGCCGGGAAGGAGCACCGCGCCCGTCCACGGGACGAACAGCAGGTTCGCAGCAAGGCCTGCCGGAGCGATGACACCCATGTGTGTCGCAGCGATCGGCGCGGTCGCCGCGCCGGCGGCTGCCGAGGTCGAGAGCAGCGCCCGGAGCGAGCGACGCAGGCGCAGCGCCGGCGTCGCGCCGGGTCCGGCCAACGCGTCGTCCCGCCGCAGCAGCAGGAGGGCCGACGAGGCTGCAAAGGACATCTGCGCCCCGGCGTCGAACAGGGCCGACGGCCGCGCCGCGAGGACCAGGCAGGCCGCCGTGGCGAGGGCGCTCTGCGCCCGGAGGGGACGCCGCCGGAGCAGTGCCGCGCCGGCGGCGACGATGAAGACGAGCGCCCGCTGGACCGGCACCCCGAAGCCGGAGAAGACCGCGTAGAGCGCCGACGCGGTGACGGCGACCGCCAGCGCGACCGGCGGATGTCGTGCCCGGCCGCCAGCCCCGGGATGCGCCGCAGCGCCCGGCCGGCGGCCGCGTAGACGAGCCCCGCGACCAGGACGAGGTGGAGACCCGATACCGAAAGCAGGTGTGAGAGGCCGAGCTCACGGAAGGCGAGGCTGACGGCGTCCGGCAGGCCCCCGCGGTCGCCGCACGCGAGGGCACGCAGCAGCGCCCCACCCGGCCCTTCGCGGCCCAGCCGCAGCATCGCCCGGGTCCGCAGCCCCTCGAGCGTGCCCTTCGCTCCCCCGGCACCCCCGTCGACCCTGCGTGCGACGAGGAGCGGGTGCACGGGCCTCGCGAACCCTCCGATGCCCCGGCGGGCGAGTGCGCGGGCGAGATCGCGGCCCCCGGGGTTTCGCGCGCCGACGGGCGAATCGAGCTCCGCGCGCACGCGGACGACATCTCCCGGCGAGAGCTCGGAAAGGGTTCCCTCCTCCGGGCCCTGGACGCGCACGGCACCCGGTACCGGACCCTCCCCATCGGTCGCGACGACACGGGCGAGGTCGAGACGCAGCCCGCTCTTCCGGGCCTCGCGCGATTCCACCCGGCCCTCGATCGTCCGTACGCCCGCCGCGAGGGGCCTCTCCCGGACGGCGCGATCGATGCGCTGGTCCAGTGCGCCTCCGCTCGCGCAGCAGACTGCCGCCAGCGCGAGGGCCGCGCGAAGCCTCGGCCCCGAGAGCACCGCGGCGCCGGCAGCGGCCACCGCGAAAGGGATGAAGAGCCCGGACGGCGTCCATCCGGAGTCGGCGAGCAGGAGACCCGAGGCCTGCGCGGCCACGATGCCGTACATGCCCGTGATCGCCGAGAACCTTCCACCGCGCTGCAATCGAGCGGCTCCCGGGACCGGAAGCGCGCCAAGGCTACCGCATCAGTGGGTGATCCGTCCCGGCTCCCCCGTCCGCTGCTCGCGGATCCGACGCACGAAGGTCGAGAGGATCTTCACGGCCTCGTCGACCTTCTTCAGCTCCGCCGCGAAGCCCGTCATCATGCGCTCGACGTCGGCGAGCTCGCGCTGGCTACGCCGGAGGGCGTCGAGGCTTTCCTGGTGCGCCGCCGAGGCCAGCACCATCCCGGTGAGAGCCCCGCGTCGCGCCTCGGGAGTGAGCGTCCCGCAGTGAAGGGCAAGATCGCAGGCGAGCCGATCTGCGAGGTCCCCGACCAGCCCCCGCCTCTCCAGCTCGAAGCGCAGCTCGTCCCGGGACGCGCGGACCGACGCCGCGGGTGAAGGGGCCGCCACTCCCGCAGCAGGGCTCTTCCTCGACATGACGGCTCCTTTGCCGGCACCCGGTCGGGCGCCCCGGCCGCCGAGGGAGCAAGATCGGTGCCACGCAGACCGGATCGAGAATCCCGGCGCAAGCCCTTCCCGCTGCAACGGAAAACAGACCGGCCCAGGGACGTCCCCGGCGCCCGACCCCGTGTGGCGCTCCTACGCATTTCCCTTGAAAGCGACTTTTCTTCACTCGCTCCGCCACGCGACGGGCACGCGTCCCCGGTCGGCCTCTTCTTCCAGCAGTCCGCGATCGCGCTCGAGATCGGCGACGAGGCTCTGGAGACGGGCGCGCTCTCGGCCCCTCGACGACTCGACGTTGCCGAGGGCTTCCTCGACGGCGCGGCGGCGCCCGTCGAGGCTCGCAAACTCGGCCCGCCACTGGGCCTCGCTGCGACCGCCCCGGATCAGCCCCTTTTCGGCGAGGCCGTTCGGCCGGAGCTGGACCCGGCCTCGGGCGGCGTCGATCTCGTAGGTGAAGTGATGGAAGAAGGAGAGCCCGAGCAGTCCGATGGGGAGGCTCGGGCTCACACTCGCCGGAACGCCTTCGACGCGGGCGCCGCCGAGCTCGACGGCATCGAGCGTGATCACCGGATTCTCCACGACGCCGTTGGCGGTCGCATAGCGGACCCTCCGCGTCTCGGGCCCGATGTGGATTCCGAGCTCCTGGGCAACGGCGGCTGGGAGCAGCACGTCGCTGGCGCCGGTGTCGATCAGGAACTGCGCCGTCACGCGGTCGTTGAGCCGGACCGGAACCACCATCCCCGTTCCCGCGCGCTCCACCTCGATGACGTAGACCTCCGGGTCCGCGCTGCCTGGACGCGTCGGGGACGGCGCGCGAGACGCCGGAACCGCGGCGCTCGCCGGCGGGGCGACGTCCGGCTTCGCCTTCTCGACGGCCTCTTGCCACGCCGCGCCGCGCTGGGCCGCCGGCACCTCGTGCAGCTCGGTGGTGAAGTGGAGCCGGCCGTCCGCGTCCAACCAGCGGTAGACCTCCGCCGAGGCGAGTCCGGCAGTGGCGAGCCAGCCCGCCGCAACGAAGCCCAGGGCAGCGCGCATCGACGCACCTCCGCCCCCCCATCGCAGCAGATCGGCACGTTCGGGGCAGCGCTTGACGCCGCAGTCCGACTCCTGCGCCCGCGCTGCGGCACGCTTGCATCACGCCTGCGGATCCGTTTCCGGAGCCTCGGCATCGGGCGGCGCCGCCGCCTGGAAGAAGGCGTGGATCGTCGCGGCATCGCGGGCCGAGATCCCCGGAACCGCCTCCAGCGCCTCCCGACTCGCCTCGCGAACCGCCCGGAGCGAGCCCAAGGCGCGCAGCAGCGCGCGGCGCTTTCCGGGACCGATTCCGGGAAGCTCCTGCAGGATCGACGTCAGCCCTGCGCGCAGCCGGAGCGCTCGCTGGAATTCGATGGCGAAGCGATGGGACTCGTCGCGGATCCGCTGGAGCTGGAGAAGCCCGCGGGAGCCCGGCGGCAGGACGACCGGGTCCTTGCGTCCCGGCACGAAGAGCCGCTCGGCCTTGAGCCCTCCCGACCTGCGGACGCGCGCCGTCACCCCCGTGCCATCGCGCTCCTTGGCGAGGCCGACCAGATCCACGGACAGCCCCGCGTCGCGAAGCGCAGCGCTCGCCACGCCGACCTGTCCCTTCCCCCCGTCCACCATCAGCAGGTCCGGCAGCGGCTCGGTCGCCGCCCGCGCCAGACGCCGCCGCAGCACCTCGCGCAGGCAGTCGAGGTCGTCGCCACCCGCCGCCTCGCGGATGCGATAGCGCCGGAAGCCGGCCTTCACCGCCCGGCCATCCTCGAACACGACGCGGCTCGCCACCGGGAGCACGCCTCCCAGGTTCGAGACGTCGTAGCACTCGACACGGCGCGGGAGCCGCGAGAGACCGAGTCGCTCCTGGAGCTCCTCCTGCGCCGCGGTGACACTGTCGCGCGCATCGAGCCTCCTCGAGAGACCGAGTTCCGCGTTGCGGGCCGCCATCTCGACGAGCTCGCTCGCGTCCCCCCGGCGCGGCACCCGCAGCGTGACCCGCCGCCCCGCCCGCTCGCGGAGCAGTCCCTCGAGGGCGCCGTCGTCGCGAACTTCGACGGGCGTCAGCACCTCACCCGGAACCTGCCTTCCCTGCTCTCCGCCGTAGTACTGCCCGAGGAACGAGCTCATCACGTCGCCATCGTCGAGGCCCACCGGGTCGAGGGCCCAGCTCTCGGCGCCCGTCACGCGCCCTTCCCGGACGTGGAGCACCTGCACCTCCAGATCTTCGCCGCGCCGCGCGAGTCCGAAGACGTCCCGGTCGATCAGCCTGGGCGCGACGATCTGCTGCCGCTCGACCGTCTGCGCGATGGCGGCGAGCCGGTCCCGCAAGCGCCCCGCTTCCTCGAAGCGCTCCTGCTCCGCGGCGCCGGCCATGCGCCGCCGCAGCTCCGTCGCCAGCTCGTCGGACCGGCCGCGCAGGAACAGTCTCGTTCCCCTCACCAGCTCGCCGTACTCCGCCTCTCCCACGCGCCCCGCGCACGGCGCGAGACAGCGCCCCATCTCGTATTCGATGCAGGGCCTTCCCCTGCGCGCGTAGTCACGGAAGACCGCGTCGCTGCACGACCGGAGCGGAAAGATGCGGCGCAGCTGGGAGACGGCCTCACGCATGGCCTGACTCGACGTGTACGGCCCGAAATAGTCTGCGCCGTCGTCACGGAAGCGCCGGACTCCCGTCAGCCGTGGCCACGACTCCCGCGGATCGAGCCGAAGCGCGAGGTACTGCTTGTCGTCGCGCAGTCGCACGTTGAACGGGGGCCGGTGACGCTTGATCAGCTCGTTCTCGAGGAGCAGCGCATCCTTCACGCTCGCCGTCAACACGACGTCGACGTCGGCGATCCGCTCGACCAGCCGCGGCACCAGCGGCCGCCCGTCGCCGCCGGTGGCGAAGTACGACCGGACGCGCGCCCGCAGGCTCTGGGCCTTGCCAACGTAGAGGACGCGCCCTTGTAGGCTCTTGAAGAGGTAGACGCCCGGCGAGGCCGGAAGCGTGCCGACGCGTTCGGCCAGGTCCATGGTCATCCCGTCGACAGACGCTCCGCCTCGAGCGCCCGGATCTCGTCACGCAGCTCCGCGGCGCGCTCGAAGTCGAGCGACTTCGCCGCCTCTCCCATCTCCCTCCGGAGCCGCTCGAGCACCGCCGGAAGCTCGCGCGCCGGAACGTTTGCCGCAGGCTTCTCGACCGGAACCGTGACGTAGTCGGACTCCCAGATCGAGTCGCGCAGGCTCGAGATCTTCTTGACGACGCTTTCGGGAGTGATCCCGTGCGCTGCGTTGTACGCCTCCTGCAGGCTCCGCCTTCGGGTCGTCTCCTCGACCGTCGTCCGGATCGAATCGGTTTCCCGGTCGGCGTAGAGGATGACGGTGCCGCCCACGTTCCGGGCAGCGCGGCCAATGGTCTGGATCAGCGAGCGCGCCGAGCGAAGGAAGCCCTCCTTGTCTGCGTCGAGGATGGCCACCAGCGCCACCTCCGGGATGTCGAGCCCCTCGCGCAGCAGGTTGATCCCCACCAGCACGTCGAAGACTCCCTGCCGCAGCTCGCGGATCAGCTCCATCCGCTCGATGGTCTGGACGTCGCTGTGCAGATAGCGGACCCGTACGCCGTGCTCTGCGTAATACTCGGTCAGCTCCTCGGCCATGCGCTTGGTGAGCGTCGTCACGAGCACCCGGTCGCCGCGGGCGGCCCGCATGCGGATCTCGTCCAGCAGGTCGTCCACCTGGCCCGCAGCGGGCCGGATCTCGAGCTTCGGGTCGACCAGTCCCGTGGGACGGATGATCTGCTCGACCACGACGCCCTTGCAGTGCTCCAGCTCGTACGCCGCCGGCGTAGCCGAGACGTAGATGGCTTGGCGCACGCGCTCCTCCCACTCCTCGAAGCGAAGCGGCCGGTTGTCGAGCGCCGAAGGCAGCCGGAAGCCGAACTCGACGAGCGTCTCCTTCCGGGCGCGGTCACCCTTGTACATGGCGCCGACCTGGGGCACCGAAACGTGACTCTCGTCGACGAACAGGAGGAAGTCTTCCGGAAAATAGTCGAACAGGGTGTAAGGGGCCTCTCCGGCCGATCGCCCGTCGAGCCAGCGCGAGTAGTTCTCGACGCCGGAGCAGAAGCCCATCTGCTCGAGCATCTCCAGATCGAAGAGCGTCCTCTGTTCGAGACGCTGGGCCTCGAGGAGGCGGCCTTCCCGGCGGAAGAACGTCAGCCGCTCGCGAAGCTCGTCCCGGATTCCGGCGGCGGCGCGCTTCAGCGTCTCGTCGGACGCCACGTAGTGGCTCGCCGGGTAGATCATGACCCGCTTCGGCCGCGCGATCACCTTCCCACGGAGCGGATCGATCTCGGCAATCCCCTCGACCTCGTCGCCGAAGAATTCGACCCGGAGCGCGCGCTCGTCCTCGTACTGCGGAAAGATCTCGACGACGTCGCCGCGCACCCGGAAGGTCCCCCGGTGGAAGTCGAGATCGTTTCGCACGTAGAGCATGTCGACGAGCCGCCGCAGGAGCGTGTCGCGGGGGAGCGCAGTTCCCGTCTCCACGTAGGCGTGCATCTCGCCGTAGGTGGAGGGGGCCCCCAGGCCGTAGATGCACGACACGCTCGCCACCACGACCACGTCGCGCCGCGTCAGCAGCGAGCGCGTCGCGGAGTGCCGCAGCTTGTCGATCTCGTCGTTGACCGACGAGTCCTTCTCGATGTAGGTGTCGGTCGACGGGATGTACGCCTCGGGCTGGTAGTAGTCGTAGTAGGAGACGAAATATTCGACGGCGTTTTCGGGGAAGAGTCCCTTCATCTCGGCGTAGAGCTGGGCGGCGAGGGTCTTGTTCGGCGCCATCACGAGCGCAGGCCGGCCCATCCGCTCGATGACGCACGCCATCGTGAACGACTTCCCGCTTCCCGTGACTCCCAGGAGCGTCTGGTGGTGGTCACCGCGTTCCAGGCCGCGGACCAGTTCTTCGATGGCCCTCGGCTGGTCGCCCCGGGGCGAGAAGTCCGAGACGAGGCGGAAGCCGCTCACCCGCGGCGCCAGCGCGGCCCCGCCGGCGTGTCGTCGATCACGATGCCTTCGGCAGCCAGCGCATCGCGGACCCGGTCTGCCGCTGCGAAGTCGCGTCGCTTGCGCGCCGACTCGCGCTCCGCCACCAGCGCATCGACCCGCGGATCGCTCTCGGTGGCCGCCGCGCGGGGCGTCTCGGTGGCGAGGCCGAGGCCGAGGAACGAGTCGAACCCCAGCAGCAGCGACCTGCGCTCGGCTGGCCCGAGGCCCGCGCTCCGCGCCACCTCCCAGGCCACCGCCAGCGCCCGCGGCGCGTTCAGATCGTCGCGGACCGCCTCCCGGAACCGCTCCCGGTAGGGGGCCATCGCGCCGGAATCGGGCGTCTCGGGAGCGCCGCGAACTTCGACCGCCGCCCCCAGCAGCCGCCGGTACCCCGTGGCCGCGGCCTCCATCGCCTCCAGGCTGAAGGCCTGCTGCTGGCGGTAGTGCCCCTGCAGGAAGAAGTACCGGAACGACAGCGGCTCGAACCCACGGTCGACCAGGTCCTGCAGCACGAGGACGTGCCCCTTCGACTTCGAGATCTTCTCGCCGCCGAGGTCGTAGAACTCGTTGTGGACCCAGAAGCGGACCCACGGATGGACGTCGAGGGCGCACTCGCTCTGGGCGATCTCGTTGGTGTGGTGCACTGCGATGTGATCGATGCCTCCGGTGTGGATGTCGAACGGCGCCCCCAGGTACTTCGTGCTCATGGCCGAGCACTCGAGGTGCCAGCCCGGGAAGCCGCGCCCCCACGGAGAATCCCACTCCTGCTGCCGCCGCACTCCCGGCGCTGGAAGCTTCCAGAGGGCGAAGTCCGCGGGGTGGCGCTTGCCGGGGACGTCGCCGATCCGCGCGCCGCCCTCTTGCCCCGCCAGGTCGAGGCGAGCGAACTCGGCATACTCCGGGAACTTCGACGTATCGAAGTAGAGGCCGTCGTCGATGCGATAGGTGTAGCCCTTCGCCTCGAGCCTCCTGGCCAGCTCGATCTGCTCCCGGATGTGGTCCGTCGCCTTGCAGTAGACGTGCGCTTCGAGGCACCCGACCCGCCGGCGGTCCGCCATCCACTGTTCGGTGTAGAGGGCGGCGATCTCCGCCGCAGTGCGTCCTGCCCTTGCGGCGGCGGTCTCGATCTTGTCCTCGCCGGCATCGGCGTCATCGGTGAGATGCCCCACGTCGGTGATGTTGATGACGTGGGTCACCCGGAGGCCTTCGGCTTCGAGCGCCCGGCGCAGCAGGTCGGCCATCAAATATGGGCGGAGATTCCCGATGTGCTGCGGCGCGTAGACCGTGGGGCCGCAGCTGTAGATCCGCGCGTGGCCCGGCTCGATCGGCTCGAAGCGCTCCTTGCTCCGCGTCCGCGTGTTGTAGAGCACGAGTCCGGTCATCGAGGCGCCGCCTCTCCCCGCGGAACGAGGAGCGCCACGGCCTGCGCGGCGATGCCCTCACCGCGTCCGATGGCGCCGAGGCCATCGGTGCTCGTGGCCTTCACGTTCACGCGCGCCGTCTCGACACCGAGGATCCCCGCCACCGAAGCTCGCATCTTCTCCAGGTGCGGTGCCAGGCGCGGCTCCTGCGCGACGACCGTCGCGTCCAGGTGGCCGATGGCGAGCCCGGCGGCCCGTACGCGAGCCGCCACGTCGCCGAGGATCGCCGCGCTGGCGATGCCCTCGAGGGCAGGGTCCGACGAAGGGAAGTGCTTCCCGAGGTCGCCCTCGCCGAGGGCCCCGAGGAGCGCGCTCGCGACGGCGTGGAGCAGGACGTCGCCGTCCGAGTGCCCGGCGAGGCCCCGCGAATGGGGAATCTCGACCCCCCCGAGCCATAGCGGACGCCCGGCCTCCAGGCGGTGCGCATCGATTCCCTGGCCGATCCTCACCCGATCCTCCCCCTTCCGGTCGCCACGCCCGCGGCGAGCCTCGCCTCGGCCGCCTCGAGGTCACCGGGTCGCGTGATCTTGACGTTCCCGGGATCGCCCTCCACCACCGCCACGGGAAGCCCGAGACGCTCGACCAGCTGCACGTCGTCCGTGGCACACACCCCGGCCGCCACGGCCTTGGCGACGGCTTCCCGGAGCAGGTCGACGCGGAACGCCTGGGGCGTCTGCGCCGCCCAGTACTCCGACCGCTCCGGCGTCTCGACCACACGTCCGTCGCGGACCCGCTTCACCGTATCGGTCACCGGGACGGCGAGCAGCGCCGCGCCGACGGTGCGCGCCGCCGCAAGCACGCGCTCCACGTCGTGAGCGGTCACGAAGGGGCGGGCCGCATCGTGAACCGCCACCAGCGTCACGTCCGGGCCCAGGGCCGACAGCCCGGCGCGCATGGAATCCTGCCGCTCGGCGCCCCCGGTGACCGCAGGCGCCAGCTTCGGGATCCGGGAGAGCGCCGGGGCCAGCGACTCCAGCAGCGGCCTGTCCGCGGCCGCCACCACCGGCACCACACGATCGACGGCGGGCACCCGGGCCATCGCCTCCAGCGTGTGGAGCAGCAGAGGCCTGCCGGCGAGGGTCACGAAGGCCTTCGGCTGGGAAGCGGCCAAGCGCGCGCCGCGCCCGGCCGCGAGCACGAGCACGGCGACGGACATCGCCCGGAGGGTAGCCGAGGGGCGCGCGGCACGGCTCCCTTGCTACGGTGCCGGCACGACAGAGGGGGGGCTCTCGATGGGACGTTGGATTGGCAGGGCAAGCGCCCTCGCGCTCGCGCTCTCCTTGTTCGCGCCGGCCGCCCGGACGGCGGACGACAGCGACCCGCAGCATGGACTGCCCGCGCCGTCGTCCGGGAACTCTCCCGCGAGCGATCCGGACGCCGACGCGGAAGAAGCACGACGCCTCGAGGGGGGCGCGCCCGGCAAGGATCTCCAAGCAGACGTGGACGAGGCCGACCGCGCGGCGCAGCAGGCCATCGACGACGCGCTCGATCGTGCGGCACCTCCCGGCCCTCCCACATCCGCCGACGAAGCCGTACGAGCGCTCTCCGGCGTCATCTCGGTCAGCCTCGCCGAAGCGATCCGGATCGGCCTCGAGCGCAACCTCGATCTGCAGGTGGTCCGCTTCGATCCCTACATCGCGGAGGAGGGAGTCGGGGTTGCCTGGGGAGCGTACGACCCGAGCTTCGCCAACGAGTTCGGCTACAGCAGCGTGGCGTCGCCGAACTTCAACGTCTTCACGCTGCCGCAGCAGGTGATCCGGCAGAACGAGCTCGACGGCTCGACGGGCCTCAAGGGTCTCATCCCCTGGTGGGGAGCTTCCTACGAGATCGGGTACACCGGGTCACGAACCTACTCGGACTCCACGGGTGCCGGCTTCTCGCCCCAGCTCGACGCGAACGTCTTCGCGAACTTCTCGATCCCCCTCCTCAAGAACCTCGTCTGGAACCAGCCCTGGACCCAACTGAAGGCCTCCCAGGTGGTGTTCCAGGGCAGCCGCGAGGACTTCCGCCGGCAGGTGATGGACGTCGTGGCGAAGATCGAGACCGCGTACTGGGAGGTGATCGCGAGCCGCGAGAAGCTGCGCGTCGGCGAGAAGAGCGTCGAGACGGCGCGTGCCCTCCTCGACCAGACGAAGACGCAGTACGAGGTGGGCGTCGTCTCGAGGGTGGAGGTCACCGAGGCCGAGGCGGGAGTCGCCCAGCGCGATTTCAACCTGATCGTCGCCTCGAACGCATTCCGGGCGGCGCAGGACGAGCTGTCGGACCTGGTCTTCGGCGAGAGCCTCCGGCCCGGGTCGACCTACCGGCTCGACACGACGGACGAGCCGGCGAGCTTCACGGCCTTCGAGGTCGACCCCGACGAGGCCACGCGGAAGGCCTTCTCCAAGCGCCCGGAGCTCGCCCTCTCGAAGCTCGAGATCGCACGCCAGGAGATCCTCCTCAAGTTCGCCCGCAACCAGACCCTGCCCCAGCTCGATGCGGTCCTCAGCTACGGCCGCCTCGGACAGACCGGAGAGCTCAACCCGGCCGTTCTGAACAGCTCCTACATCCGCAGCCTGTCTCCCGCGCAGCAGGCCGCCCTGTTCGGGCAGCTCTCGGGCGTCGAGAGCGGACGCAGTCTCGCCGGTGCCAACAACGACTTCTTCGGCGACAGCCCCAACGAGCAGTTCGCGGCGCGGGGAGTCCTCTCGATCCCCATCGGGAACCAGGCAGCGACCCATGGCGCCGAGAAGGCGGCCTTCGAGCTCCGCAAGGCCGTCAGCCGGGAGCGGCGCCTCGAGCAGGACATCGTCCTCGGAGTCCGGAAGGCCGTGCGCGACCTCCGGTCGGCCCAGGAGGGCGTGGTCGCTGCCGAGCGCTCGGTGGCTGCCGCCAGCGAGCAGCTCCGCGCCGAGCGGATCCGCCTCGAGAACGGCGAGTCGACTCCCTTCAACGTGCTCCAGCGCGAGAGCGACCTCGTCCTCGCCGAGAGCGAGCAGATCGCCGCGCTGCGGGCCTACCGGAACTCGACGACCAACCTCGAGCGCCAGCAGGGAACGATCCTCGAATCGCATCGGATCCGCATCGACCGGGTAGGTGCGCTTCCGTAATGCGGTAAGATCCACGCGACATCACGACCGGAGGGAGCCGTGAGCCTGTTTGGTGGACGACGAAGGGAGGGGGGGCCCGAGCCGGGGCGAGCAGACGCCGACGTGCGGGTCCGTCCGACGACAACAACGAACCAGGCGGCGCCGCCGAGCGCGCCCGCGGCGGCAGTGGCCGTTGCGGCGACGGAGCGGCGCCCTACGGAGATGGCACCGCCGAAGCCCGGCGGAGGGGGGGACATGGCCAACATCGGGAAGTCGATCGTCATCAAGGGTGATCTGAGCGGGAACGAGGACCTCGTGATCGAGGGCAAGGTCGAGGGCAAGGTCGACCTGCCGAACAACCGCCTCACCATCGGCGCCGGCGGGCAGGTGCAGGCGCAGGTCCATGCCAAGAACGTCGTCGTCATCGGGCGCGTTGCCGGCAACGTGAGCGCCGGAGAGCGGCTCGAGATCCAGGCCACGGGAATCGTCGAAGGCGACGTCGAGTCGCCGCGGCTCATCGTCGCCGAGGGCGCCGTCCTGAACGGATCGGTGAAGATGTCCGCCAAGGGCGCGGCCGCGCAGCCGCGGCCGGCAGCCGCCGCTTCGACCTCGACCGCGCCTTCCCTGGCCGCCGCGGGAAGCGCTCCGGGCGAGCCGGCGCGGCTGATCTAGCGGCCGTCCCCGGGGCGGCGCTCGGGCGCCGCTGACCGGACGATCCGGCCGACGGGCTTCCGGAGAGCAGGGCGCCGCCTACCGCGCGCCGCCCTGCTCCGGAACCCGGTCAGGCGTTCGCGGGACGCGACCGCTTCGCGGGCGGCGACGCCTGGGCGCTGCCCCAGCGCTGCTCGAGCAGCAGCAGGGTCGGCGCCGCGATGTAGATCGAGGAGTACGTCCCGACGGCGATGCCGATGACCATCGCCAGCGCAAACGGCCGAATGATCGGGCCGCCGACGAAGAGCAGCGCCAGTACGGCGAGCAGGGTCGTTCCGGCGGTGAGGAGGGTCCGCGAGAGCGTCTGGTTGACGCTCCGGTTCAGTACGTCCCGCAGGTCGTGCTTCGTGTGCAGCGCCATGTTCTCGCGGATCCGGTCGTAGACGATGATCGTGTCGTTCAGGCTGTAGCCGAGGATCGCCAGCAGGGCTGCGAGCACCGTGAGGTCGAACTCGTACCCGAGGAGCACGAAGACCCCCGACGTGATGGCAATGTCGTGCAGGAGGGCGACGACGGCTCCCGGCGCAAAGCGCGGGGAGAATCGGAACCCGATGTAGATCAGGATCAGCAGGCAGGAGATCCCGAGCGCCTTCAGTCCGGCGCTCTGGAGCTCGGCGCCGACCTTGGGGCCGACGAATCCCACGCGTTCGAGCTCGACGGGCCCGACCTGCTCGGCGAGCGCTGCCGCCAGCCGGTCGGCCACCTCGCCCTGCCCTCCCTCCTCGCCGCGGAAGCGGATCAGGAACTCCGCCGAGTCCTCCTCCCCGAAACGCACCACCGTCGGCTCGGCGACCCCGAGACCCGACACGATCCTGCGCACCACCCCCTCGTCCTGGGGCAGCTTCTCGGTGAACTTCACCTGGATCTCGTGGCCACCCGCGAAATCGAGCCCCATGCGGATCCCGCGCACGGGGATCGCCAGCAGGGAGATCGCGATCACCGCCGCCGAAACCGCGGCGCAGAACTTCCACTTGCCGATGAAATCGATGTGGGTGTCGGGGCGAATGATCTCCATCGGCACGGGCGACTCCTCCGGTCAGATCGAGAGCTGCTCGACGCGCCGCTCGCCCGGATACAGGTCGAAGCAGAGTCGCGTGATCACCATCGCGCTGAAGACCGACGTGACGAGGCCGATGCACAGCGTGACGGCGAATCCCTTGACCGGGCCCGTTCCATACTGGAAGAGCACGAGGCCCGAGATCAGCGTCGTGACGTTGGCGTCGAGGATCGTGATCCATGCCTTGCTGAAACCGGTCGAGATGGCTGCCTTGACGGCCTTTCCGACGCGAAGCTCCTCGCGGATCCGCTCGAAGATGATCACGTTGGCATCGATCGCCATGCCCACGGTGAGGACGAGGCCCGCGATTCCCGGCAGCGTGAGGGTCGCCCGGAACGCCGACATGATGCCGAGGATCAAGACCAGGTTCGCGACGAGCGCGAGCGTCGCATAGGCGCCGGAGAGCCGGTAATACACGACGGCGAAGGCGCCGACGAGGACGATGCCGAGCAGCGACGCGTAGAGCCCGCTTCGGATCGAGTCGGCGCCGAGAGCGGGCCCGACGCTTCGCTCCTCTTCGATCGGCACCGGGATCGAGAGCGATCCCGACCGCAGTACGATGGCGAGGTTCGCAGCGTCCTGGGAGGTGAAACGTCCATCGATCTGCCCGCGGCTCCCGATCCGCTCGCGGATCACCGGTGCGCTGGCGACGTCGGCATCGACGACGACGGCGAGGCGCTTGCCGACGTTCTTCTCGGTCAGCTCCTGGAAGATCCGTCCGCCCTCGGGATTGAAGGTGAAGGTCACGATCGGGCGCTGCTGGCGGTCGAATCCCACGCGGGCGTCGTCCAGGTAGTCTCCGGTGATGGCCGGGGTCTTCGGAACCAGGAGGGCCTCGAGGACGCGCTGGGTCCCCTTGTCCTTCTCGAAGACGATCATCCGGTCTTCGGGGATCCCGTCCGGATGCTTCGCCCGAAGGAGCTCCTCGGTCGGCGCCTGATCCTCGACGATCTTGAACTCGAGGAAGCCTCCCACCGTCAGCAGGCTCCTCGCCGCATCGCGGTCCGCCTTGCCTCCCGGGATCTGCACCAGGACGCGGTCTTCGCCCTGGGGAGTCACGACCGAGTCCTGGACCCCTTGGACCGGATCGTCGATGCGGCGGCGCAGCACCTCCAGCACCTGCTGCATCCCTTTGTCCGCGACGTCCTTTCGCCACTGGGGCGTGAGCTCCAGCTGGACCTTCGCGCCCGCTCGTTCGGCCACGCGAACGGCGCGGGTCTCCTCCGCCAGCGCAACGAACCGGTCTGCGTCGGGCTCGCTCGCCAGCTCGGCAACGATCCGCTCGCCGGCGACGCTCGCGCCCGTGGGCGTGATCTTCTCCTCGGCGAGCTGGTCGACGAGCTGCCCCTTCACGTGATCGAGCTCGTGGGTGTACGCGACGTCGAGGTCGGCGCCGAGGACCCAGTGGATCCCTCCCTGGAGGTCGAGTCCGAGCCGGATGCCGCCGTCCGGGAGGAACCAGTGCTCTCGCCGCGTCTCGGCCGGAACGAAGTTGGCAGCCGTCACGTAGGCGAACAGCAGCACCAAGCCGATCACCAGACCGGCACGCCAGCGGAGGCTCACTCGCCGTCTCCCTTTGCCTTCTTGTCCGCGCCGGTCTTCGACACCACGCGCTCGATGCGGCTGCGATCCACCTTGAACCGCACGCGGTCGCCCTTCGACGTCGCCTCCGTGAACTCGACCGTGAGGACGTCGTCGGTGGTGCCGACGACCAGTACGTGGGCCCCCCCGGCGGTCACGACCCGGTCCCCCTTCTCCACCGCCTTCAGCATGGCTTCCTGCTCACGCTGCCGCTTCTGCTGGGGTCGGATCAGGAGGAAGTAGAAGATCACGAAGATGAGGGCGAACGGAACCAGCATCCCGAGCGGGCTCTGTCCGGGCCCTCCGGGCGCCGCTTGGAGCAGGACGAAGCCGATTCGATCGCTCACCGCTCGGTCCTCCTGCCACCGGTTGCGTCCGGCTTGCCGCTGCCGGGTCCCCGGGTGGAGCGGCACGTCGGCGGACGCCACCCCGGAAGCGGATGGGGCTGTATCGCAGAACGCGCCGGAACGGTCAAGGAGATCAGGACTCCCGGCGCAGCGCCTCGGCCTTGTCCGTCCGCTCCCACGGGAAGCCCTGATCCTCCCGCCCGAAGTGCCCATGATACGAGGTGGCGCGGTAGATCGGGCGGCGCAGATGGAGGTGGTCGCTGATCCCCTTCGGGGTCAGGTCGAAGTGCTTGCGGACGAGCCGGACGAGCCCGTCCTCATCGAGCTTCGCGGTTCCGAAGGCGTCGACGCGGATCGAGACGGGCTCGGCCACCCCGATGGCATAGGCGAGCTGCACCTCGCAGCGGCGGGCGAGGCCGGCCGCCACCAGGTTCTTGGCGACCCAGCGGGCCGCATAGGCCGCGCTGCGGTCGACCTTCGAGGGATCCTTGCCGGAGAAGGCGCCTCCCCCGTGGCGCCCCATCCCGCCGTAGGTGTCGACGATGATCTTGCGACCCGTGAGGCCCGCATCTCCCATGGGCCCCCCGACGACGAAACGTCCGGTGGGATTCACGTGATAGACCGTGTTCGCGTCGAGGAGGCCCGCCGGAAGCGCCGGATCGATCAGCTTCGCGATCACGTCCTTCCGGATCTGGTCGTAGGAGACGTCCGGCGCGTGCTGCGTCGAGACGACGACCGTGTGGACGCGCTTCGGGCGTTCGCCTTCGTACTCGATCGTGACCTGCGACTTCGCGTCGGGGCGCAGGTAGGAGATCTCGCCGCCCTCGAGGAGCTGTCGGTGGCGCTCGATGAGGCGGTGGGAGAGCCGGATCGGGGCCGGCATCAGCTCCGGCGTCTCGTCGCACGCGAAGCCGAACATCATCCCCTGATCGCCAGCCCCCTGCTCCTTGTGAAGCCCCTCTCCCTCGCTGACGCCCTGGGAGATGTCGGGCGACTGCTTGCCGAGCGCGACCATCACGGCACAGGTGTCGGCATCGAATCCCATCGACGAGTCCGTGTATCCGATGTCCCGCACCACGTCGCGGACCAGGCTCGGGATCTCCACCTTCGCGTTGGTCGTGACCTCTCCGGCGACGACGACGAGTCCGGTGGTCGTGAGCGTCTCGCAGGCGACACGGGAATGCGCGTCCTGCGCCAGCATCGCGTCGAGGATCGCGTCCGAGATCTGGTCGCACATCTTGTCCGGGTGACCCATCGAGACGGACTCGGACGTGAACAGCGAGCGGGCTGCCATGACACACTCCTTCCGGGGGCGAGGGCGCGCGGCGCGCAGTCTAGGAGAAGCGTCCCGGGCGTTCAATCGGGGCTCGCTCAGCCACCCGCCGCGGCATCCGTGCCCTCGTGGGCGCTCTCGAGGAGCTGCCCGAGAGCGACCACCACCGCCTCGGCATCCTCGCCAACGGCGCGGATGCGCAGCCGAGTCCCCGGCCCTGCCGCCAGCGACAGCAGCGAGAGTACGCTCCGGCCGCTCACCCACTCGTCGCCCCGGCTCACCGACACGTCGGCCCGGTAGCGCCCGGCGAGCGATACGAAGCGTCCAGCGGGCCGGGCGTGGAGACCCAGCTCGCTGCGGACGACGAACTCCCTCTCGACCGGCGCGGAGGCCGTCATCGGGAAGACCCCGGGAGGATCTCGCTCGCCAGGGAGATGTTGCGCTGTCCGTAGTTCTTGATGAAGGGCGCGAGGTCCTCGAGCGTCCGTTCTTCGGACAGCGTCGCCAGCTTGATCAGCATCGGGAGGTTCACCCCCGTCACGACCTCGACGTGGTGCTCCTTCAGGAAGGAGAGGCTGATGTTCGACGGCGTCCCGCCGAACATGTCGGTGAGGACCAGCACTCCGCTCCCGGCGTCGGCCGCCTGCAGCGCTTCTGCGATCGCGGTCCGCATCTCGTCGACCGATTGCTTCGGGTCGATCGAGACCGCGAAGAAGCGCGGCCCATCCGGAACGATCAGCCGGAGAGCCTGGAGGAACTCCTCCCCCAGCCGATAGTGCGTCACGATCACCACGCCGATCTTCATGCAGCCATCCCCACGTCGCGATGAGAGACGTTCACCTCGCGCCCGTCGACCCGCAGCACCGCCGCGAGCGCGTCGGCGATCGCCACCGAACGGTGACGTCCACCCGTACAGCCGATTCCGATCGTCAGGTAGGCCTTGCCTTCCCGGTCGTAGAGCGGCAGCAAGAAGCCGAGCAGCTCCCGGAGCCGGTCGACCAGCTCCTGGGACCTCGGGCTCTCGAGGACGAACTTGGCCACCTCGGGGTCCTCGCCGGTCCGCTCCTTCAGCGATGGCTCGAAATGCGGGTTCGGCAGGAACCGGACGTCGAACATCAGCTCCGCCGACGGCGGCGTTCCGTAGCGGAAGCCGAAGGAGACGAGGCTCACCACCGTGTCGCGCACGAGCCCCGCGACGTGGTGCGCGATGGCTCCCTTGAGCTGATGGACGTTCAGGCGCGTGGTGTCGAGCCGCAGGTCGGCCAGCCGCGCCACGTCGGTGAGCAGGCGCCGCTCGATGCGGATTCCCTCCTGCACCGATCCGGCTGGGGAGAGCGGATGGACCCTCCGCGTCTCGCGATAGCGGCTGACGAGCGCGTCGTCGGCGCAGTCGAGGAAGATCACGTCCACGGTGAGGCCACTCGCCCGGAGCTGGTCGACGACCCCCGGCACCTCGACGAGGAACGCAGCCTCCCGCGCATCGATCGCCAGGGCGATCTTCTGGATCGGAGGGCTCGCCTTGGAACACAGGTCGACGAACTGCCCGACGAGCTGCGGAGGGAGATTGTCGACGCAGTAGAACCCGAGGTCCTCGAGGGCCGCCATCGCCGTGCTCTTGCCGCTCCCCGAGAGGCCCGACAAGAAGATCGCCCGTGCCGCTCCCGTGTTCACGAGGCCCCTCCCGCCTCGCGGACGCGCTCGTCGAGGCTACGCGCCGCGTTCGACCCGGCCCGCCGCCGGAGCAGATCCCGGACACCGACCTCGACGAGGGTGGCCATGCTGCCGGCCGGTCGGAGCGGGAGCACGAGGCACGGGACGGACACGTCCAGGATCTCCTCGGTGGCCCGATCGATCCCGACCCGGTCGTACTCGACGTCTTCGCGCCATCGCTCGAGACGGCAGACAAGACACACCTCCGCTTCGTCGCGGACGGCCTCCGGGCCGAAGAGGTCCGGGATCGAGATCAGGCCGAGGCCGCGGATCTCCACGTAATGGCGGATCAGCTCGGGGGCGGTTCCGACCAGCCGCCCGTCCTCCCGGCGCCGGATGCGAACCACGTCGTCGGCCACGAGACGGTGCCCCCGCGTCACCAGTTCGAGGGCGCACTCGCTCTTGCCGATGCCGCTCGGCCCGAGCAACAGCACCCCCGCTCCGATCACTTCCACCAGCGCGCCGTGAGCCTGGGTCTCCAGCGTCGGCCCTCTCGGGGACCCGCAGGTCCCTTCAGAACTTGGCGTCCTCCTCCTCGATGGCGCGGAAGATGTCTTCGATCTGCTCCGCCTCGAGGAGCTGCTTGCGGAAAGCCGCGTCGCGGAAGAAGCGCGAGATCCGCGCGAGGGCCTTGAGGTGCTGACCGCCCGAGTGTTCCGGCACCACGAGCAGGAAGAACAGGTGCGTAGGCTGGCCGTCGATGGAATCGAACTCCACACCGGGCCGGCTCCGCGCGAAGGTCGCCAGCAAGCGCTCGAGCCCGGGCGGCTTCCCGTGGGGGATGGCGACGCCCTCTCCGATCCCCGTGCTCTGGAGGGCCTCGCGCTCGAGCAGGACCTCGAGAACGCGCTCGGCATCGAGCCGCGGCTCCGCCCGCGTGAGGGCCGCCGTCATCTCCTCTAGCACCTCGCGCTTGGTCTGGGCATGCAGGTCGAGAATGACTGCGTCCCGCACCAGGATGTCCATGATCTTCATGCCGCCTCCCGCCTGCGACCCCGAGGCTACCCGACCTCGCGCCGCCTCGTCGAGGAGAGGATCTGGAGCGCCTCCCGGTACTTGGTCACCGTCCGGCGCGCGATGTCGATGTTGGCCGCCTTGAGCATCTCCGCGATGCGTTGGTCCGAGAGTGGGCCGCCTGGAGTCCTCGGCGGCGATGATCTTCCGGATCCGCTCCTTCACGCTCTCGCTCGCCACCGCGTCGCCGTCGACCCGGCTGATGCTCGAGTTGAAGAAGTACTTGAGCTCGAAGATTCCCTGGGGCGTGTGAACGTACTTGTTGCTCGTCACGCGGCTCACCGTCGACTCGTGCATCTCGATGTCGTCCGCGACGTCACGCAGATTCAGCGGCTTCAGGTAGTTGATCCCGCGATCGAAGAACTCCCGCTGGTGCCGCAGGATGCTCTGCATCACCTTGTAGATCGTCCGCTGCCGCTGATGGATCGACTTGATCAGCCAGAGCGCCGACCGGACCTTGTCCTGGACGTAGTCCTTGGTGTCCTTCGCCGCAGTGCTGCCGCGCTGGAGCACATCGCGATAGAGATTGTTGATCCGGAGCTTCGGCAGTCCGTCCTCGTTGAGCAGGATGTGGTACTCGTCGCCGATCTTCACTACATGGATGTCCGGCGTGATGTAGACCGGGTCTTCACCGCCGAACGCTCGACCAGGCCACGGCTCGAGGTGGCCGATCACCCGCGATGCCGCAGCGACCTCCTCGATCGACACGCCGATCGTCCGTGCGATGCCGCGAAGATCGCGCTTCTGGAGCGCATCGAGGCACTCGTCGACGATCTGCCTCGCCAACGGGTCGTCGATTCCCAGAACGTCCATCTGCAGCCGCAGGCACTCGCCCAGGCTTCGCGCCGCCACTCCGGCGGGGTCGAGAGCCTGGACCTTGGCCAGCGCGGCCTCGCAGACGGCGAAGGGCAGCCCCGATTGCCGCGTGAGGTCGTCGAGGCTCTCGCGGAGATACCCGTCCTCGTCGAGGTTCCCGATGATCCAGCACGCGGCCTCCCGTTCCTCGGGGGTGAACGCCGAGAGCTGGAGCTGCCACTCGAGGTGCTCGGCCAGCGAGGGGCGCCTCGTGAGCGTGCTCTCGAACGACCGCCGCTCGTCGTCGTCGCGCGCCTCGGAGAACGAGGTCTGCGGATTCGAATCCATGTAGTTCTGCCAGTCGATGTCGGCGATCTTCTCGGCGTCGCTGGCTTCCCGCTCGGAGGGCCCTTCGGGAGCCTCGGGCTGCGGCGTCTCCGGCCCCTCGACCTCGCGCTCGACCTCTACGTCGGTCACGCTCTCGTTCTCGAGTCCCTCCTCGAGAACGGGGTTCTCCTCGCAGCTCCTGCTGGACGAGGTTGACGAGCTCGAGACGGGAGAGCTGCAACAGCTTGATCGCCTGCTGCAGCTGGGGCGTCATCACCAGCTGCTGGGTCAGGCGTAACTGTTGCTTGATCTCGATTGCCATGAACCCGAACCGACCTCCCCGCCCGGCCTCATCCCAGGCGGAAGTTCTCCCCGAGGTAGATCTCGCGCACCCGCGGGTCTGCAGCCACGTCTTCGGGCGAACCGGCTCGCAGGATGACGCCATCCTTGATGATGTAGGCGCGGTCGCAGATCGAGAGCGTCTCCCGGACGTTGTGATCGGTGACGATGATCCCGATCCCCCGCTCCCGGAGCTGCTCGACGATCTTCTGGATCTCGATCACCGCGATCGGGTCGATCCCCGAGAAAGGCTCGTCGAGGAGGATGAACTTGGGGTCGAGGACGAGGGCCCGCGTGATCTCCACCCGCCGGCGTTCGCCTCCCGAGAGGGAGTCGCCGCGCTGGCGCGCTCGATCGAGCAGCGACAGCTCCGCCAGCAGCTCGTGCAGCCGCTCGCGCCGGACCGCAGCGTCGGGCTCGACGGTTTCGAGGATCGCCAGGACGTTCTGTTCGACGGTGAGCTTGCGGAAGATCGAAGGTTCCTGGGGGAGGTACGTGATCCCCCTTTGCGCGCGCCGGTACATCGGCAACGGGGTGATGTCCTCGTCGCCGAGGAACACCTTGCCGGACGTCGGACGAACCCGGCCGACCATCATGTTGAAGGTCGTGGTCTTGCCGGCTCCGTTCGGGCCGAGGAGGCCGATCACCTCGCCGGACGTCACCTCGAGGTCGAGCCGGCGCACGACGTCGCGCTCTCCGTAGCGCTTGGACAGGTGCTCGGCCCGGAGAGAGGCGCGCATCAGCCCTGCTTCCCCCCCGCGTCCGCCGCCGGCGGCTTCGCCTTGGGTCGGATGTGGACTTCGGCCCCGCCGCGGACGATGAGCTGGTCGGTATCGAGCCGGATCTCGATCTCCTTGCCGCGGACCCGGTCTTCACCCTGCCGCATCTCGGCATTTCCCCGGCAGAAGATCCGCTGATCGGCCTTCAGGTAGGTGGCCACGTCGCAGCGCGCCTCCTGGTCCCGCTGGCTGATCACGACGCGTCCGGTGGCGACGAGCCGGTCGGGCTCGCTGGAGTCCGGCGGGTAGAACGCCTCGAGCCGGTCGGCCTTGAGCTGCATGACGTCCTGCGAGACGCGGACGTTGCCCGTGAACAGGAACCGCTTGCTCCGGTCGTTCTGGAACGCCTCGAGCTCGTCGGACTTGATGTCGAGGGGCGCATCCCGACGGCTCGATCCGAGGTCGACGGGAAGGACCGATCCGGGCGCGAGACCGCCCCGCGGCGCTGCGCCCACCCCGGCGGGACTCGCCGCCGCCAGCGCCGGAACCCCCTGCTCGAGGATCTGGTCCGCGAGGCGCTCGATCGCCGGGACGAGGTCTTCGGGACGCGCAACGTCGGCGAGGTAGGTCGACACCGGGCTGCCGGCCTCCGCTCCCCGGAGCCGGGCCTCGATGGAGAGAGACGACCCTCGCCGCGTACTGCGCCCGACGACGACGGCCGACACCCGCGCCCGCGCCGCCACCCCGCGCACCTCGTCGTCGGTCGGCTCCGCGCTCACCGGGGCCTGGAGCCGGGCGGGGCCCACGACCCGCGCGACGCCCTGGGTCGCGAAGCGGTCTGCAAGGAGCGCCCCGACGTCGGGAATCTCGGGGTTTCCAGGCGGCACGCGCTCGAACTCGGCTACGCCAAGCGCAAGCGGCGCTCGACCGGGCTGTGCGCCCGCCGGCGCGACCCCGAGCGCGGCCGCGACGACCATCGCTCCACGAGCCGCCCACACGACGCCCCCTCGCTTCTGCCTGCTCCGCTTCACCGATCAGTTCTCCCGTCGCACGCTGGCGCCACCCAGCAGCCGGAACCGGCCTTCGCGAACGTAGTATCGGAAACCCCCGCCCTGGAGATTCCCGCTCGCCTCCTCGATCACGACCGGCGCGTCGGTGAAGGCCAGATCCTTCTTCGGGTCGTACCGGACCCAGCGCGTCGCAAACACGCGTCCGTCGGCCGTGCGGCCTCGGACGTCACCCGTCGCCAGCAGCGCCCGGCTCTCGAGCTCGAGTTCTCCCTCGTCACAGCGCAGTTCGAAGCCGCTGCGGTCTTCGTTTCCAGAAACCCGAGCCGTCACCACCTCGAGATGGACGATCTGCGTCTCCGGATCGAGCCTCCCGCGCTCGGCCTCGACCACCATCGCAACGGACTCGCCCTCGCTCTGGACGAACGTCATGCCGCCTACGACGAGGCCGGGCGCGCGCGGCTTGTCGGCTGCGGCGGCCGGCATGGCGGAGGCGCAGAGCCAAACGCATGCCGCGACTGCGCGGCGCGAACCACGGCGCGTCATTCCCGGCTTCGCCGGCCGGGGCCGGATCGGCGAAGCCCCGCGGAACTCACCCGGTAGCGGCAGCCGGCGCAAGGCATCATATGCAACAAACGTACCATCTCCGGCGCCCGCCTACAATCGGGATTTCCTCCGCTGCCGCGTCGCGGAGGTGCGTCAGTCGTCGACGCCGAAGATCGTCTTGAACGGCTCCTGCTGTCCGATCCACCAGGCCGGCCGGAAGATCAGGTAGTCGAGGAGCACCCCGACCGGATGGACGATGTACGCCGCGATGCGCACCGGATTCCCCGAGCGCGTCGGCTCGTAGGTATCGTCTGCGCCCGCCGGAGCAGCCAGGAGGGACATCCACGCGACGGCAAGGCCCGCCGCGACCGAGCGAACGAAAGAACGCCTCCACGCGCCTCCTTCGCTGGGTCGAGTGGGCGCCTCGTTCCCTGCACACGCCATGCGGCTCCCTCCTCGTGCCTGTTCCTGCGCTCGTACCAGGCGCTCTTGCCTGCGCTTCGCGTATCGACCCCAGTCTACCGCAACCTGAGCGCGCCCGGGGCGCCTCCGAACGGCAAGACCCGCGATCGGCCGGACGCAGGAGGGTCGACCATGAGGGCGTCCCTGCGTAAGATTCGCTGCCGTGAGCGCCCCCCCTCCCTCGGACCCGCACGTTGCGGTGCGCGACGTACACCTGCGCTTCGGCAGGCGCGAGGTCTTCCGGGGCCTCGACGCGACCTTCGATCGGGGAAGCGTCTCGGTCATCCTCGGCGGGAGCGGGTCGGGCAAGAGCACGCTGCTGCGCCTGATCGGCGGCCTGATCCGGCCGACCTTCGGGAGCATCCAGGTCGCCGGCGAGGAGATCGCCCGCTGCTCGCCCCGCACCCTCCGGAGCGTGCGCGGGAAGCTCGGCATGATGTTCCAGGGCGGCGCCCTGCTCGATTCGTTGTCCGTCTACGACAATCTCGCGCTGCCGCTGCGCGAGCGCGACCGCTGGAACGAGCAGGAAGTGGCGCAGCGTGTTGCGCGCCAGCTCACCGCAGTCGGGCTCGAAGGAACCGAGCAGCTCCTTCCCGGTCAGCTCTCCGGGGGAATGATCAAGCGCGCCGCCCTCGCCCGCGCGCTCATCGCCTCACCCGAGATCCTGCTGTGCGACGAGCCCTTCTCGGGCCTCGACCCCGTGACGGTGCATCGCATCGAAGCCCTCCTCCTGTCCCTCAACCGGAGCGAGGGAACGACGCTCGTCGTGGCGAGCCATCACATCGCATCGACGCTGCGCATGGCCGACCGATTGCTGATGCTCTTCGACGGAAAGGGAATCAGCGGCACGCCGTCGGAGCTCGTCTCCCACCGCGACGAGCGCATCCGGGAGTTCCTCGACGAGGACCTGCGCCCGATAGCCCGCCAGCCGGTCGCCGCCGGAGGCTCCGCGTGACGCTCGACCCGATCCGAACCCTCGGCCGGAGAAGCCTTGCCGTCGTGGCGGAGCACGGCCGCATCGCGCGCTTCGGCTTCGGTCTTCTCCTCGCCGGGTTCTCTCCTCCCGTGAGGCCGGGCCGCGTGGTGCAGGAGATCTTCGACGTCGGCGTACTCTCGCTGGTGATCGTCTGCATCTCCGGGACGGCCGTCGGGATGGTCCTCGGCCTGCAGGGCTACAACACCCTGATCCGCTTCGGCGCCGAGGAGTCGCTCGGCGCCGTCGTCGGCCTGTCGCTCGTTCGCGAGCTGGGCCCCGTACTGACGGGGCTCCTGGTCACCGGCCGTGCCGGATCGGCGATGGCCGCGGAAGTCGCCAGCATGGTCGCCACCGAGCAGCTCGACGGGCTCCGGATGATGTCGATCGATCCCATGCACCTGGTGGCCATGCCCAAAGCCGTGGCGATGGCGATCGCGATGCCGCTGCTCTCGGCGCTGTTCACGGCCTTCGGGATCTTCGGGGGCTACGTCGCCGGCGTCCGCATCCTCGGCGTCGATGCCGGCACCTACCTGTCGAGCCTCGAGGACTCGGTCGACTTCCAGGACGACGTCGCGTGCAGCCTGCTGAAGGCGGTGATCTTCGGGCTGATC
Organism: uncultured delta proteobacterium; assembly: GCA_963710635.1. Lineage (GTDB taxonomy): Bacteria > Myxococcota_A > UBA9160 > UBA9160 > UBA9160 > MYXO. The sequence goes on along the minus strand of CAVQAY010000004.1, from coordinate 1,072,794 downwards.
GTGGGTCTCATCGCCACCTATCGGGGTTACACGAGCGCACCGACGTCGGCGGGCGTCAGCGCGTCGACGACTGGAACCGTCGTCGTGGCGTCGGTCACGATCCTGATCTCCGACTACTTCATCACCGCGCTCTGGGGGGTCTAACGCCATGCAGCCGTCGCCGTCTCGCGATCTTGCAGTCGGTCTCTTCGTGCTTGCCGGCGTGTGCGCGGTGGCCTGGCTGTCGATGCGCGTGGGAGGCCTTGCTCTCGGCGAAGGCGACCGCACGGAGCTCAGGGCGGCGTTCGACCAGATTGGGGCCTTGAAGCCCCGTTCGCCGGTGGTCATCGCCGGGGTCAAGGTCGGACAGGTGACCGGGATCGAGCTCGGCGACGATCTTCGGGCCCATGTCACCCTCGCCGTGGCGGGGAGCCTCAAGCTCCCGGCGGATACGACCGCTGCCATCCGTACTGCCGGACTCCTGGGCGATCAGTTCGTCGCACTCGAGCCCGGCGCAGAGGAAGAGGATCTCGGGCCGGGCGCTACGATCGCGTTCACGGAGAGCGCGGTCTCCATCGAGAGCCTGATCGCCAAGTTCGCGACGAATCTCGGAGACGGGGGGCAGCAATGAGGATCTGGAACGCGCGGAAGGCGGCCGTGGCCACCGCACTGGTTTTCCGCGCAGCAGCCGGCGTGCTCGTCGCCGGATTGGCGCTCCCGGCCAGCGGCCAGCCGGCCAACGGACCGAACGACAACGATCCCTGGGAGCCCTTCAACCGGGGGATCTTCTGGTTCAACGAGAAGCTCGACCTCGTCCTGGTCGAGCCGGTCGCACGAGGCTGGGACCAGGTCATCCCCGAGGACGTACAGTCCTGGCTCGACAACTTCTTCGACAACGTCCATGCGCCGGTCGATACCGTGAACGCGCTGCTGCAGGGCAAGCCGCACGATGCGGGCGTCGCGTTCGGACGGTTCTTGTTCAACTCCACCGTCGGCTTCGCAGGCTTCTTCGATCCGGCGGCCTCGGAGCTGGGTCTCGAAGAGGTTCGCGAGGACTTCGGCCAGACCCTGGCCGTCTGGGGGCTCGGCGCCGGGCCCTACCTGGTGCTACCGGTCCTCGGGCCTTCGTCTCCCCGCGATGCCGCCGGCCTCGGCGTCGACGGCGCCATGGCCGTCTACACCTGGTACATCCCGCTCGCCGCGAACGTCAGCTCCCGGGGAGTCGATGCCGTCAACACCCGGTCGCGACTCCTCCAGCAGATCGAGGACTCGCGGAAGTCGTCCTTCGACTACTACGCGTTCGTGCGGAACGCATATCTTCAGTACCGTCGAAATCTGATCCAGGACCAACGAGCAGGTGAGAGTGGGTTCTATGACGATCTCTACGACGTGGTGGATCCGGGCAGCGACTAGCGCGCTCCTGTTCGGCGCCTTCGCCGGCGCGGCCCTTGCGCGTGCCGGAGAAAGCGCTGCGCCCGCGCGGGCCGTGGTCGAGTCGACCTCGGGCCAGGTGCTCGCCGTGCTCCGGAACAAGGAGATTCCCGTCGATCGCCGGCTCGAGGAGCTCCAGCAGATCGCCTACCAGCGGTTCGACTTCCCGACGATCGGGCGGCTCGTCCTCGCACGGAGCTGGAACCAGCTCTCGAAGGAGCAGCAGCAGGCCTTCCTCGAGGACTTCAAGCGGCACCTCTCCCTCGATTACGGACGGCGGATCGACTCCTACACGGACCAGACGGTTTCGATCGCCGGCGATCGCGTCGAAGCCAACGGCGACGTCACCGTGAAGACCCAGGTCAATGGAACCCCGTCGGCCGCGGTCGCGGTGGACTACCGGCTCCGCAGCATCGACGGCCAATGGCGGGTGATCGACGTCATCGTCGAGGGCGTGAGCCTGGTTTCGAGCTACCGCTCACAGTTCCAGGAGATCCTCTCCCGAGGCGGCCCCGACCGTCTGCTGCAGGTGCTGAAGGAGAAGAACGAGCAGGCTGCGACCGCGCGGGCAAGCTGAGCGTCGGAACCCCCGATCAGCCTCGCGCCGCCGCCCGGGCCGGCATGTCTTCGGACGGGTGCGCTCCCTCGGCAGCCGCCCGCTCTCCGCGCCGGTAGAGCGTTCGGCGGTTGATGCCGAGAATGCGAGCCGCCTGGACCTTGTTGCCGCGCACGAGCTTGAGTACCTCGGAGATGTAGAGTTCCTCTAGCGCGTGGAGCGACAGGCGCCGTTGGACGGCGGCACGGACCAGCGCCCCCGAGGTCCCCGTCTCTTCCACGACGGCGTCCTCCCCCTCCCGCGGGAGCGGAAGGTCGTCGGGGCCGAGCTGCTCCGAATCGGTCAGGGCCAAGGCGCGCTCGATCAGGTTCTCGAGCTCGCGAGCATTGCCCTCCCAGTGCCGCCGCAGCAGGTGATCCATCGCCGCTCGCGAGAGTATGCGGCGCGTCCCGCGGCCGTGCTTGCGCAGGAAGAACTCCGCCAGCGCCGGCACGTCCTCGGGCCGCTCGCGGAGCGGAGGGATGTGGATCGGGATCACGTTGAGTCGGTAGAAGAGATCGCGGCGGAAGCGCCCTGCGTCCATCTCCGCCCTGAGATCCTTGTTCGTGGCCGCCACGATCCGAACGTCTACCCGGACCGAGCTGGTTCCTCCGACGGGACGGATCTCGCGGTCCTGGAGCGCGCGGAGGATCTTGCCCTGGAGCCCGAGCCCCATGTCGCCGATCTCGTCGAGAAAGAGGGTCCCTCCCTGCGCCTTCTCGAAGAGGCCGTGCTTGCTCGTGACCGCACCCGTGAACGCGCCCCGGACGTGACCGAAGAGCTCGCTCTCGAGGAGACCTTCGGGGATCGCCGTGCAATTCACCGGAACGAAGGGCTGCGCTGCCCGAGCCCCCGCGAAGTGGATCGTTCGCGCGACGAGCTCCTTTCCCGTCCCGCTCTCGCCCGTGATCAGCACGCTGCTCCGGTTGTCGGCGATCCGTCGGATCAACGCGAAGATCTCGCGCATGGCGGGGCTGCGCCCGATGAGGTCTCCGAACGCCGTAGTCTGGTCGACGGCAGCCCGGAGCCGCCGGTTCTCGCTCTGGAGCTCTCGATGCTCGAAGGCCCGCTCGAGAACGACGAGCACCTCGTCACGCTTGAAGGGCTTCGGGATGTAGTCGAAGGCGCCCGCGCGCATCGCCGCGACGGCGGAGTCGATGCTGCCGAAGGCCGTCATCAGGATCGTCGGCGTTTCGGGGCGAAGGTCGCGGATCTCGCCGAGGAGTCCGATCCCGTCCTGGCCGGGCATCCGGATGTCCGAGAGGACGACGTCGAAGTCCGAGTCCCGCAGGGCTTCCAGCGCCGCCTGCGCCGAGGCCGCCGCACGGGCGCGGATCCCCGCCGACTCGAGCATCGAGACCATCATTTCGCGCATCGCGCTGTCGTCGTCCACCACGAGGATCGATCGCACGGAGCACCTCCCACCGCCGACAGAAGCAGATCTCGTGCCAGCCCGGCGTACGCGACGGAGACCGCTACGGGGCCATCAGAGACTTTTTGTCACGAATGGGGACAATAATACACATCATGTCGTCCGAGGCTCCGGCCGGACCGGAAGTCGGATCCGGAATTCGGTCCCTACCCCCGGAGCACTGGTCACCTCGATCCTCCCCTCGTGCTCCAGGACGATGCCCTGGGCGACGACGAGACCGAGCCCGCTGCCCTCGCCGGCGGGCTTGGTCGTGAAGAACGGCTCGAAGACCCGGTCGAGATCTCCCGGGTCGATCCCGACGCCGGTGTCGGCCACCTGGATCTCGACGGCCTCGCCGCCCGCCGGCGCGAGCGAGACCCGCAGCGCACCGCCCCCCGGCATGGCGTCGACGGCGTTCAGGAACAGGTTCAGGAACAGCTGCTGCAGCTTCTCGGCATCGGCGAGGAGGGTCGGCGCCGGGCGCAGATCGGTCTCGACCTCGATCCCGCGCCGCCTGAACTTCTCGGCCAGGAACGAGACCGTCCGCTCGATCAACGGCGCGAGATCGGTGGGGACGCGCTCGAGCTCACGAGGCCGCGCGCTCGACAGGAGGGCCTGGATGATCCTCGAGATGCGGTCGATCTGCTCCCGGATGGTCTGCAGCCGCCAGCGCGCGCGCTCGTCGTTGACCGTGGCCTCGAGCAGATCGGCGTGTCCCTGGATCACCCCCATCGGCGTCCCGATCTCGTGGGCGAGCCCCGCGACCAGTGTCGCCACCGACGCGAGCTGCTCGACCTTGCGCACCCGCCGCTCGGTGTCGAGGAGCGCGACCTGGCGCTCCTCCACCTCCCGCGCGAGCTCCCGCCCCGTCTCGGCGAGCTCGCGGTTCGACACCTCGAGCTCCCGGCGGTCGCGTTCCATGTAGGCCTCCATGGCGAGCTGCGCGTCGAGCATGAGGGTGCGCTGGAGGGCCACGAGGGCCCGTTCGGCCGCGTTGCGGTCGTTCGGATACGCCTCGCAGATCATCGGCACGAGGAGCGAGAAGTAGAGCGCGTACGCACCGAGATACCAGCGAGGCGCCAGCCCCACGCGCTCGTGGGTGACCCCGATCCGGTAGCGCTCTTCTGCATACCGCGGGTCGGACGTGTCGTCGGTGAGGCTCACGAGATAGGCGCGCTGCTTCGCGAGGAGACGCTTCTTGACACCCGGCTTCGCGAGGAACGCGCGGGTAGGCTCGAACGACTCGAGATGCCGGCAGAACGCCGCAACCATGGCGTCCGCGTTGCGCTCGAAGACGGGCCGGAGCGCGCGCAGGGCGGCGGCATCGTCGCTGCCGAGTCCGAGAAAGGCCCGCCGTTCGTCGAGGTCGTCGCCGATGCTCATGCCCCTCCCCCTGCATGGCCGTGCCCGGCCGCCCGCGGTACTCGCCGATCAGCCAGGTCCGGCCGACGCGAGGGCGGTGATGCTGCCCGCTTCCACCACGGCCTCGAACGCGTCGCGGATCTCCCGGCGGGCCATCGCCAAGCCGTCGAGCAGGGCGGCAGGAGGCCGCCCCGGAGCCGCGAGGGCCGCGATCCACGGGAACCCCTCGCTTGCCGGCTCGATGACCTCGACGGCGCGACCGGTCACCCAGCGCGCGCAGGCTTCGATGCGACGCAGCCGATCGTAGGCTCCGAGCACCTTCTCGACGACCGTTCCGGGCGCGGCCGCCCGGAGCAGCGCTGCATTGCCGGGGAAGGGCAGCCGATGCGCCCCGCCCCGCTCCAGCGAAGCGCCCGCCGCCAGGAAGTCCACGTCCATCAGCCCGCCTACGCCGGTCTTGAAGGCGACCTTCCCGGCGCCCTCCCGGCCGCGCTGCTCCTCGACCTTGCGTCGCATGTCCGCCACCGCTCCCCACGGCGCCGGGCGCCGCCCGGCAATCGCCGCCTGTACCGCAGCGAGCACAGACGCCGCGTCGGTGACGTCTCCGGCGATGGCACGCGCGCGCATCAGGGCCAAGTGCTCCCAGGTCTGCGCCTCCTGCCGCTGGTACCGTGCGAACGACTCGAGGGTCGTCACCAGGACTCCCTGGCTCCCCGACGGCCGCAGCCGGCTGTCGACGGCGTAGGCCACACCGGCGCCGGTCCGGACCGTCAGGTACGCGATCAGTCGCTGTGCGACGCGGGACGCGAGGGCCACCGCTTCGACGCCTCCCTTGCTCAGGAAGATCAGGTCCAGGTCCGAGTGGATCGTGAACTCGCGGCCGCCGATCTTTCCCATGCCGAGGACGGCCAGGGGCGCCGACAGCTCGCCGGCGGTGATGCTGGTGCGGGCGCGAGCCAGGGTCTCGGCGAGGATCGCCTCGGCGAGCTGCGAGAGGAACACCGACAGGTCGTCGAAGCCGACGACGCCTCCCAGCTCGAGCGCGACCGCCAGGAGCGTCTCGTCGCGCCGCAGCAGCCGAAGGCCATCGAGCGCTCCCTCGAGATCGGGCGGCGTCGCGGCCGCAGCGGCGGCGAGCTCCAGACCGCGGCTTCGCAGCGCATCGGGACCCGCCGCAGCGATGCGCTCCAGGAGCACCGGCCGGTGGGCGAGATAGCGCGCCGCCTCGAGGTTCGTGGTCAGCGCGCGCGCCAGGCCGACCAGTTGCGGGCCTTCGAGGCAGGCGGCAGCGGCATCGCCGGCACGCTTCGAGAGGAAGGGATCGATGACGAGGTCGACCCGGTCGGCCAGGACGGAGCCGGTGAGGGCGTCGCGAAGGCGTGCCTCGAGCGGCGCCGTCATTCGTCTGCGCCCAGTACGAGCGCATCGAAGTGGACCCGGACGGCGCTGCGCACCGCCGTCCAGTCGTCGAGGAGGCGCGCGCGGGCACGCTCCCCCTCGGCCTCGTCGTAGCCCATGCGGCGTGCCAGACCCACTTGCCCCTCCCGGTCGCGCGGAAATCGCTGGGTCTGTCGCTCCTCCACCATCTGGATCGCGTGCTCGGCACGACGCAGCCAGGTGTAGGCAGCCGACAGCTCGGCGGCAGCGTCCCCGGGCAGGAGACGTTCCTCGGCGAGGCTCGCCAGCGCATCGAGAACGTTCCCCGTCCGGATCTCCGAATGACGCCCTCCGTGGAAGAGCTGCAGCGCCTGGACCAGGAACTCGACGTCGCGGATTCCGCCGGGCCCTTCCTTGAGATCGGCCTCGAGGTCGCGTCCCGCCCGTCGGCGCTCCTCCTCGATCCTCAGCTTCATGGCGCGAACGGCCCGGGGCGCCTCGGGGTCGATGAGTTTCCGGTAGACGAAGGGAACGATCCCCGTGGCGAACGCCGTGGCCGCCTCGCGGGGACCCGCTACGTAGCGGAGCCGGATCAACATCTGGCGCTCCCAGTCATGACCGAACGACTCGTAGTAGCCGAGGGCCGCATCGACGCCGAGGGCCAGTGGCCCCTGTGCGCCATCGGGCCTCAGGTCGAGATCGACCCGGTAGGCGAAGCCATCGACCTCTGCCCGTTCGAGGCCCGCCTTGAAGACGCGCACGAGCTTCGCGACCTCGGCGGAGCGCGAGCCGTCACCGGTGTCCGACGCGTCGTCGTAGACGAAGAGCAGGTCGACGTCGGAAGAGAAGTTCAGCTCCCGGCCGCCGAGCTTCCCGAGGGCGAGCAGGCTCGGCGCCTCGGCACCGGTGGTCTCCGCCGCGCACACCAGTGCCGCAGCCAGACAGCGGTCGGCGAGGTCCGAGAGCTCGCGCAGGCTCGCCGCGAAGTCCCGACCTGCGAGATCCCGGGCGGCGATTCGAAGGAGACCGCGATACTTCCCTTCGCGGATCGCCCCCCACGACGCAGCCGGCAGGGCCTCCGGGGGCGGCGGCGGATCGCCCACGAGCTCGTCGGCGAGGTCCGGAGCGCGCAGCAAGAGGCGGGAGAGGACGTTGCTCGAGCCCAGGAGCCGCGGCAGCCAGCGCATCTGCGGCAGATCGAGGGGCCGGAGCCCTTCGCTCCGGCGGGCGGTCGCGAGCTCGCGGAGGACTCGCGCGCCGAAGCCCGGCCGCGCCGAGCGGAGCAGATCCGGAAGCCAGCGCTCCCGCACCGCAGCGAGTTCGGGCAGCGCGGCCGCCGCCGCGAACGCCTCGGCGGCCCCTTCCGGGTCGGGCTCACCCAGGCGGCCCAGGGCTTCGACCGCGCGATCCCCGCGGTCGAGAGCCCGCGCGAAGCTCCGGATGAAGGCGTCCATCCCCGATCGTCACCACCGGCGGCGCCGGGCCGCGCTCTACCGGCTGTAGCAGATCGGCCGCGCGATCGTCACGATGCCGTCGGCATCCCCTGCAGGTGCGCCGGCGCCACTGTCTGCGCGGGAATCGCCGCGCGATCGCTCAGCCGGCGCTTGATCTCGTCGAGCTCTCGCTTCGCCGCGTCGAGCCTCGCCTCCTGCCGGTAGCTCCGCAGCACCGGAGCGGCATCGCCACTCCCCATCTCCCGGTCGAGACGGCCCTCGGCGACGAGGCGCGCCACGTGTTCTCGAACTCCGTCGAGAGCACGGAGTTCGTGCTCCACCGACAGGCCCTCGAAGGCCTCCTGGATCCGCCGGCGCGCCGTGGCGTTGGCCAGGGTCGCGAGCGTACGGACCTTCTCCCGCTCGAGGTCACGGATCTCGTCGCGGAAACGGACGAGGTTCTCCTTGGCGGTGGCCGTCTCGGCCTGCATGCTCTCGAGGTCGGCCTCGGTCCGCTCCAGGTCTTCCACGAGGCCCTGCTTGTGCGCGATCAGCGTCAGCGCCGCCGGGTCGTCTCCGCGGCTCACCGCACGCGCGACGTCGGCTGAAAGCCGTCCGAGCTCGGACCGCTTGTCTCGCCCCTCGCCCTCGAGGCGGTTGCGCAGGTACAGGATTCCGGCCACCGCCTGCTTCAGCTCGACGTACTGCCGGCGGCGTTCCTCGATGGCCTGGGCGTAGACCGCCTCGGGGTGCTCGTTCTCCTTCGCACGCACCCAGAGGGCGAACACCCCCGTGAAGAGACTCCGTAGACGGGCCAGCAGGCCCCCGTGTCGTGACGCTGCCATGGTCAGGTCTCCTCGTTCTCACCGCTGCTCCAGTCCTCCGAGCGGAGACCGAGCTCGCGGATCTTCTGTTGGAGGCTCTGGCGAACCATTCCGATCGCCTCGGCCGTACGCGAGACATTCCCCCCGTGGCTCCGGAGAGCGCTCAGCAGGTAGGCGCGTTCGAACGTCTCGGTGGCCTTCCGCTTCGCCTCCGAGAATCCGGCCTCCGTACGCAGCGCAGGGCTGCCATCCAGCGTGTCGCCGGCGCCGAGGCGCAGGTCCTCCTCGGCGATCACCGCGCCCGGAGCGAGGACTGCGGCCTGCTCGATGACGTTGCGGAGCTCGCGAACGTTGCCGGGCCAGGAGTGCCGCGCGAGCCGCGCGAGCGCAGCGACGCTGATCCCCCGGCGCTCGCGCCCGAGCCGCACTCCGAGCTGCTCGAGGAAGCGCTCGACCAGCGGCGCCAGGTCCTCGGGCCTCTCCCGCAGCGGAGGGACCACGATCTCGACGACCCGCAGCCGATAGTAGAGGTCCTGGCGGAATCCCCCGCGACGCACCTCCGCCTCGAGATCGCGATGGGTCGCTGCCACCACCCGCACGTCGACTCCGATGGCCTTGGCGCCCCCCACCCGCTCGAACGACCGCTCCTGGAGTACCCGGAGCACCTTGGCCTGGGTCTCGAGAGGCATGTCGCCGATCTCGTCGAGGAAGACCGTTCCGCCGTCCGCCGACTCGAAGCGGCCCACACGCCGCGCGTCTGCGCCGGTGAAGGCGCCCTTCTCGTGGCCGAAGAGCTCGCTCTCGACCAGCTCGCGGCTGATCGCGGCACAGTTCACCGCCACGAAGGGCCGGCTCCGGCGAGGGCTGCGGTGATGGAGCGCCTGCGCCACCAGCTCCTTCCCCGTCCCGCTCTCGCCACGCACCAGTACCGTGAGGTCGGTCTCGGCCACCTTCTCGATGGTCTCGAACACCTTCCGCATGCCGGGGCCAGAGCCGACGAGGTTTTCGAAACCCACGTCGCGGCCGACGCGCTCGAGGAGCATGCGATGCTCGCGCGCGAGGCGTGTGCGGTCGAGGGCACGCTGCACGACGACCCGGAGTTCGTCGTTGTCGAAGGGCTTCGGCACGTAGTCCTCGGCGCCAGACTTCATCGCCTGTACGGCGAGCTTCTCCGAGCCGTGGGCGGTGATCATCACCACCGCCGTCTCGGGACGCAGACGCTTCGCCGCCTGTAGGACGTCCATCCCGCTCGGTCCCCGTCCGAGCGAGAGATCGGTCAGCACGAGATCCCACGGCTCGGCTTCGAGCTGCGCGATCGCTTCGTCGCCGCACGCGGCGAGTCCGACCTCGTGACCCTCGCGGCGCAGCAGCCCCGAGAGTGCGATCTGGATGGCCCGCTCGTCCTCCACCACCAAGAGCCGGGCCATCTCAGCCCTCGGCCTTTCCCAGCGCGGCCGGCGCCCTCTCGGGGCCGCGCCGCGGGAGCAGCACGACGAACTCCGTCCCCACGCCCTCGCTGGAGTGCAACTCGATGCTTCCGCCGTGGGCCTCGACGAGCTTGCGAACGATCGGCAGCCCGAGGCCGGTGCCTTCGGGTTTCGAGGTCTGGAACGGACGGAACGCCTGCTCGCGCGCAGCCGCGTCCATCCCCGGGCCATTGTCGCGGACCCTGAGCCAGACTTCGGTACCTGCGAGGTTTTCACCGGCCGAGATCCAGATCCGGGGCTCGCGGCTGCCCGCGCCCTCGAGTGCATCGAGAGCATTCGTCACGAGGTTGATCACGACCCGGCGGAGCTTCTCCGGGTCGGCCCGAAGGGCGGGTGCGAGGGCGAGATCGCGCTCGATCGCGACACCGAGACGGGCTACGCGGTCGCGCACCGTCTCGAGAACCGCCTCCACCACCTCGCGGAGGTCCGTTTCCGCCGGACGCAGGTCTTCCTCTCTCGCATAGCGCAGGAGGTGGGAGATCGACCGCTCGACACGGTCGAGCTCCTCGAGGGCGACGCGCGCATACTCGACGTTCTCCGGCGAGCGCGAGTCCTCGCCGAGCTGTTGCACCAGGCTCTTGGCCGCCGTGATGGGATTGCGGATCTCGTGGGCGATCGAGGCCGAAAGCTCCTCGAGCTCGCGTACGTGCTCGTGAGCGAGGCTGCGCCGCTCCTCCCTCACGGTGCCCTGGAGCTGTCGCTCGACCTCCGTATCGATCATCCGCTTGCGTAGTGCGGGCGCAACGACCGCGAAGGCATGGCACGCGACCCCGATCCCCCAGGAGAGCGCGACGACGAAGGCAGCGCGAAATCCGGCGACCATCAGGAGGAAGAGCACCGTGAATGCGTAGGGGACGAAGTGGAAGAGGAAGCCGGATCTTGCGGTTCGCGAGCCGCCGGGCCTCCTGGTAGGCGCGCTCCTCCGGGCTCGGGGCGGCGTCGGCCTTGCTCGCCCTCCCCCTCCGGCGCCACGCGCCCGGCCGTGACCGCCGCTCGCGCTCGAGCGCCGCCATCTCGTCGGCGCTCGGCGGCGGGAACCCGCGGCCCCGATCGCGCCTGTACCCTTCTCCCGCCATGCCGAGGGTCTCCAGGAGCGTGAACACTCCACCCGGAGGTTGCGCCCCGAGGATGGGGTGTCGCGGAGAGCATGCAGTGCGCCGAGCCATGCCACCAGGGTGGAGCAAGCACCGTGCCAGGAGCGCAAGGCGCGGAACTTCACGGGATTCCGCCCTTCCGACCCGCACGGGCCGCAGCTCCGCCGCTGCATGCCGCGGCCGCACTGCGGCCCTCGTACTGCCGGCCGGTAGGGTCAGGGTCGGGCCGGCTCCTCCGACATTCGGGGTACCAGGCGCAGCACCGTCGGCTCGCGCAGGCGTAGTAGGCTCATGGTCCGCTGCACGAACCCGTACTTGCGCTTGAAGGCGTCCTCGACCCGATCGCGCACGGCCTCGTCTCGCACCTCCTCTGCGCGCATCAGGTAGTCCGTACCCCGGACCCGGACCTGCACCTCCGGATCGCGCTGGATGTTCTCGAGCCAGCGGGAAGCATTGGTGCGAACGAAGCCAGAGCCGCCGTCCACGACGACCCAGACCTTCGTGTCGCGCAGATCGCCGTCGTCGTCGCGGGTGAGGATGCGGATCACGCCCTCTTCCTCGAACGGGGCCCAGTCGAAGCCCGCTGCGAGCGCCGGTCCTGCGAACGAGGCGATCCCGAGCCAGACGTTGAAGGCCACCGCCCACACCCGCACTCGCTGTTCCCCCTCGTGCAGAAAAACGCCCCGGGGCGATCCGCCCCGGGGCGCTGCTTGCCTCTTCTACGCGCTCCTACGGGCCCCGCCCGTCCCACTGCCCTGGCGATCGCCGGGCTCGCGGGAAGGACTCAGCGTCTCCTCGGCACCCTCGCGCCGGGGACGCCCCGGGGCGGGCCCGGGCGCGTTCTCGGTGCAGGCGGCAAGCGACCCGCTCGACCCTTGTACCACAACAGAGGATCCGAGGGGCGAAATCTGCAAGGAACGTTGGGCTACCCTGCACGGCCCTCTCCTCTCGGAGCCCCCGTGGCGAGTAGACAGCTTCGGCATCTCGTGATCTCGGCGCTTCGTGTCGTACCGCGCAGCGCACTCTCACGGATGGCCGGCCGCGCGGCGGCCCTGCGCCTCCCGGCGTTCCTTCGCACACCCGCGTGGCGCGCGTTCGGTCGGCTCGCCGGGGTCGACTTCTCGGAGATCCGCGACCCGCTCTCCTCCTTTGCCTCCCTCCAGGAGTTCTTCACGCGCCGGCTCCGCGAGGGGACGCGGCAGATCGATCCGACCCCGCGGGTCCTGGTCGCCCCCTGCGACGGCGCCTGGGGCGAGGCCGGCATGATCTCGGGGGGCACGCTGCTCCAGCTCAAGGGACGTCCTTATTCCCTGGCGGCGCTCCTCGGCGACGAGGCGGACGCCGCAACCTTCGAGGGCGGCACCTTCGCGACCTTCTACCTCTCGCCGCGTGACTACCACCGCTTCCACACCCCCTGCGCCATGCAGGTGCGCGCAGCCCGCTACCTCCCGGGAACCCTGTGGCCCGTGAATCGCCTGGGCCTCGAAGGTGTCGATGGACTCTTCGCGGAGAACGAGCGGATCTGCGCGTTCTTTTGGGCTGCGCCGCCCGGCGACGAAGCCCTCTGCATCGTCGCGGTCGGCGCGACGCTCGTGGGAAGGGTCCGCGTGGAGTTCGACGACCTCACGACGAACCTCGCCGGCGCCGCCCGAGTCGATCGCCGCTATGGAGACTCGGGCGCACGGTACGGAACGGGAGACGAGTGGGGGCGCTTCGAGTTCGGGTCGACCCTCGTCCTGCTCCTGCCGCCCGGGAGCGCCAACCTCGAGATCGAGCCTCCCGGAACTCCGCTGCGCCTCGGAACCCGGATCGGAAGTCTCCGGTCCGCAGCCGCGCCAACCCCGGCCTGATTCGCCGCAGCGCGCGGTTTTCCTTCTCGCGGACCCCTCGTGTGTGCGATCCTCTGCCCGGCACCGGGTTCCCCGGTGCCGAGCCAGGGGGGAAGAGCCATGCGCGCCGCGTTCGCCTTCGTCATCACCGCGCTGCTCGCGCTCGGAGCGGGAGCGAGCCCGCAGGACTCCAGCACCGGTGAAGAGCTGTTCCGGGTCCACTGCAGCTCGTGCCATGGAATCGACGGCAAGGGAGACGGTCCCGTGGCCCCCGTCCTCAGCCAGAAGCCCGCGGATCTCACGCGGATCGCCGAGCGCCGAGGCGGCGTCTTCCCGACCGCTGAGATCGTCCGCATCGTCGACGGGCGCAGCGTCGCAGTCGCCCACGGCACCCGCGAGATGCCGGTCTGGGGCAAGCGCTTCGGCGAGGCCCTCGAGCCGGGCCTCGCCGCCGAGACCGTCCGCCGCGGAACCGCCCAGGTGATCGTCGACTACGTAACGACGCTGCAGGCGAAGGAGCCCGTACCCGCAGCGCCGTAGGACTCAGCCCGCCGTGAGCCGCAGGCTCGGCGTGTCCTTGCGGCTCCAGGTCTCCTCGAACACCCGCCGGTAGCCCGTCGACTGGATCTTCCACTCGCCGGCATGCTTCACGTACTCGTCGTGGTAGAACGCGCACAGGCGGAGCCCCTGCTCCGCGCTCTTGTGGATCAGGTAGTTGTAGAGTGCCCACACGGCCCTTGCGCGTCCCGGCGCAGTGATCTCGATCTCCGGCTGCGTGCAGTGATGGACACCGACGAAGCCATCCGGCTCTGCAAGCGGCGTTGCCCGCAGGAAGCGCAGGATCGCGTCGCGGCCCTGGAAACGGTACTCGCCGTCGGAATACTCGGTGGTCGCGTCCTCGGCGAGCGTCTCGGCCAGCTCGTCCCATGCCTTCGTGTCGAGAGCGCGCAGGTAGCGGTACTTGAGCTGCCGGATCGCCTCGAGATCTTCGAGCCGTTGGATCCGCGCCTCGAGCCCGGCAAGATCGGACATGGAACCTCCTCTGGTCATCCGTCGCTGTCGCCGACCAGCCGCGGCAGGATCTCGCCGATCGAGCCCCGCAGGACCGCATCGGCGATGTCGTCCATCTCCGTCGGTTCGGCGTTCACGATCACGATGCGAGCGCCTGCGTCCCGGGCCAGCGGCACTACGCCGGCGATCGGATGGACCGAGAGCGTCGATCCGATCGCCAGCATCAGGTCGCACGAAAGCGCGGCGCGCTGGGCACGGCGCAGATCCTGCTCGACGAGGTTCTGGCCGAACGAGATCGTCGCCGACTTGAGGATCCCCCCGCAGTCGAGGCACGGAGGATCCTCTTCTCCCGCCCGCACCCGGGCGAGGGCGTCCTCCATCGGTCCGCGCGCTCCGCAGTCGAGGCAAGCGACCTCGTGGATCGTTCCGTGGATCTCCACCACGAGGTCCGGAGACGAACCTGCGAGCTGGTGCAGACCGTCGACGTTTTGCGTGACGAGGGCGGCCAACTTGCCACGGCGCTCCAGATCCACCAGCGCCCGGTGACCGGCATTCGGCCGCGCCTGCCACGCAGTCGACTCGAGCCGCGACCGCCAGGCGAGCTTTCTCACGGCAGGATCCGCGAGGTAGTGAGAGAGCGTCGCCATCTTCTCGGCGCCGGGGTTCTTCGTCCACACGCCCCGGGGACCGCGGAAGTCGGGAATGCCCGATTCCGTCGAGATGCCGGCTCCCGTGAGAGCCACGACGCGGTGCGCCTCGCGAAGGATCGCGCGAGCGGCATCGAGAGACTCGTCGGGGGTCATCGAAAGCCTCCGCGGGACGAGGCGCTGATGGGGAGCGCTCTACTTCGAGATGCGGGTGATCTTCGATCCCTGGATCCCGAGGCCCGCCATGAGGCCCTTCTGAGAGAAGATGAAGGCATAGACGTCGCTCGTGAGCGTCGCCGTGGTGATCGACTTCGCGAGGCCTTCGTCCATCACCACGACGCTCGGACCGACGCCGAGCTCGAATCCCTGGGTCATGTCGAGCTGCGAGAGCGCGGCGTCGTTCATGAAGAAGAGCGCGTAGCCGAAGCTCTGGATGCCCGCCTGGAGCCCGTAGGACGCCGCCACGGAGTTGTAGAACGCGACGGCCTTTCCCTTCCGGAGGAGCGCGCCCTCGCCGATCTGCCCGCCGAACATGAATCCCGCCTTGACCATGGTCGGGAAGACGAGGACGGCCTTGGCCTTCGAAGCGAGGTGGCGCGCGCTGGGCTCGCTGGCCTCGAGCTTCTGGAGGGCCGCCCGCGCGTCACGCTCGAGGTCGGCCGCCGACACCGCCGAGGCGGCCGGTGCCACCGCGGCCCCGACGACCGCCGCAGCAAGGAGCACCCTCGCGGACGTGCGAACGAGCTGGATCATCGCCGACCTCCGGGGCAAGAGCAGGAACGGTGCAGTGGTGGTGACCCGGGCGCGATTCGAACGCGCGACCCCCAGCTTCGGAGGCTGGTGCTCTATCCAGGCTGAGCTACCGGGCCAGAAAGGCAATGGCGAGCGGGATGGTGGGACGTGCAGGGATCGAACCTGCGACCTCCGCGGTGTGAACACGGCGCTCTCCCAGCTGAGCTAACGTCCCGCTCCCCCGCGAGAAACAGGGTGTAGACGAGGCGCCGTCCGCTCGCAAGCGGGACTCGTTCCCGCAGCGCCGGGGCGGTCCCGGCCGGTGGTGCGGACTTCGGCTCCCCGCGCGCCTCGCGGACGCCTCCTCAAAGGCTCTTCGCGCTGCGTTCGAGTGCCGCCGCCACGAAGTCCTTGAAGAGCGGATGCGGCTCGAACGGCGTCGAGTGGAACTCCGGATGGAACTGGCAGCCGACGAACCAGGGGTGGTCGGCCAGCTCGACGACCTCGACGAGGCGCCCGTCGGGGGAGGTCCCCGACAGGACGAGGCCGGCCCGGGAGAGCCGGTCGCGGTAATCGGGGTTGAACTCGTAGCGGTGCCGGTGGCGCTCGCTGATCTCCGACTTCCCGTACGCCGCATGGGCCTTCGTTCCTGGCCGCAGCACGCAGGGGTACGCGCCGAGCCGCATGCTGGCGCCCTTCTCCCGAACGGCACGCTGCTCGGGAAGGAGGTCGATCACCGGATGGGGCGTCTTCTCGTCCACCTCGAAGGAGTTGGCGCCTTCGAGCCCAGCCGCGTGCCGCGCAAACTCGATCACCGACATCTGCATCCCGTAACAGATGCCGAAGTACGGGATTCCCCGCTCCCGCGCCATCTGCACCGCCGCGATCTTGCCTTCGACCCCGCGGGATCCGAAGCCGTGCGGGCACGAGAATGGCCGAGGCGTTCGACAGTACGCGCGCATCGGTGAGCTTCTCGGAATCGACGTAGTCGATCTTCACCCGCGCGTGATGCGCGATTCCCGCGTGGTGCAGCGCCTCGTTCAGGCTCTTGTAGCTTTCCGTCAAATCGACGTACTTGCCGACCATGGTGATGGTGACTTCCCGCGCGGGATGCGTCACGCGCTCGACGACCTCTTCCCACGGCCGCAGGTTCGGCCGACCCGACCAGATGTTGAGCGCCTGCGTCACCTTCTCGTCGAGCCCCTCCCGGTGCAGGATGAGCGGAACTTCGTAGATGCTGTCGACGTCCTTCGCGGTGATCACCGCGTCCTCGTCGACATTGCAGAACAGGGCAATCTTCGCCTTGACCGACTTCGGCAGGAAGCGGTCGGTCCGGCACAAGATCACGTCGGGCGCGATGCCGACGGTTCGAAGCTCCTTCACCGAGTGCTGCACCGGCTTGGTCTTGAGCTCGCCGGCGGTCGCCATGTAGGGAACCAGGGCGATGTGGACGTAGCAGACGTTCTCGCGGCCGACGTCGGCGCGAAACTGCCGGATCGCCTCGAGGAACGGAAGGGACTCGATGTCGCCGACGGTGCCACCGACCTCGACGATCAGGATGTCGACGCCGCGCGGCCGCTTCCCGGATCCGGGCCTTGATCTCGTCGGTCACGTGGGGAATCACCTGGACCGTGGCCCCCAGGTAGTCGCCGCGCCGCTCCTTGGCGATCACCGCGTCGTAGATGCGGCCCGCGGTCACGTTGTTGAGCTTGCGCATCGTCGCGCGGGTGAATCGCTCGTAGTGGCCGAGGTCGAGGTCGGTCTCGGCGCCGTCCTCGGTGACATAGACCTCACCGTGCTGGAACGGGTTCATCGTCCCTGGATCGACGTTCAGATACGGATCGAGCTTGAGGAAGGTGACACCGAGTCCCCGAGCCTCGAGCAGCGAACCGAGGCTCGCCGACGCGAGCCCCTTGCCCAGCGACGAAAGCACGCCCCCCGTCACGAAGATGAACTTCGTCGCTCGCTGCTGCATCGCTCCCCCTTTTGCTAGCGGACGCGCACCGCGTCTCGGTCGAGCGCGTCGCGGATGCGGATCTGGTGGATCGGCACGAACGGCTCCGGGAGCGCGTCATGCGGAAAGAAGCCGACGGCGAGGGTCTCGTCGGGAGTCCCGAGCGCGCCCAGGTCGCCTACGACGTGGGCCTCGAAGCAGAGGTTCAGGTACTGGACACGGCGGCCGTCGCCGAGGCGAACGACCATGACGCCCGGGTCCGAGTAGACGCCGACGAGCCGCCCGAGGTCGACGTCCCAGCCGGTCTCCTCGCGCACCTCGCGAAGCGCAGCAGCCTGGACCGATTCGCCGGGTTCGACGCGCCCGCCCGGCAGACACCAGTGGCCGTTGTCGCTGCGCTGCATCAGCAGCAGCTCGCCGGAACCGGGGGCACGCCACACGACCGCCGACACCGACGCCTGCACCTCCTGGGGATCCGAGGCGTAGTAGATCGTCATGGCGTCACGCCGCACGCCGAACGTACGGCGCCCCGTGCGTCGGGGCCGCAGCGCTGGTACATGATCCTCGGTGGGGGCCGGTTTCACGGGTTATACCGTGCGTCCGGCGAGGGTGTCAAACGCAGGATGGCGAGGCCGGGAGAACGTCGTTCTACGGGAGCAGCGGCGCCTCGGAAAGCCCCATCGCCTCCGGCAGGTCGCGCATGAGGTTCGCGCACTGCACGGCCTGGCCCGATGCGCCCTTCACCAGGTTGTCGAGGGTGGAGAGGAGGATGAGCGCTCCGGTCCGCTGGTCGACGACGGCGCCGATGTCGCAGAAGTTGCTGCCCCGTACCGAGGACAGACGGGGAGTCTCGCCCTTCGGGAGGATGCGGACGAAGGGTTCCTGGTCGTAGGCGCCGTGCAGGACGCCGAGAGCGTCGTCGGTGCTGAGCGGCCGCACGGGCCGCAGGAAGACCGTCGTCGCGATGCCGCGGGTCACGGGCAGCAGGTGCGGGACGAATCCGATCTGTACCGGCCCGCCGGCCGCGAGCCCGGCCTCCTGTTCCATCTCGGGAACGTGCCGGTGGGCTCCGCCGGCCTTGTAGGCGTGGAGGTTCTCGTCGAGCTCAGCGAACAGATAGCCGTCCTGGAGCGTCCGGCCGGCTCCCGAGACCCCCGACTTGGAATCGACGAGGACGCTCGCCGTCTCGACCAGCCCCGCTCGCAGGAAGGGACACAGCGGCAGCAGGACCGACGTCGGATAGCAGCCCGGAGCGGCGACGAAGTCGCTCTTCGCGGATGGCATCCCGATGGAGCTCGGGAAGTCCGTAGACCGCGCTCCCGATCAGCTCGGGCACCGCGTGGGCGCCGTACCATCGGGCGTAGACCCCCGGGTCGCGCAGCCGGAAGTCGGCTGAGAGATCGATCACCGTCGCACCGGCCCGGTGGAGCACGGCCACCACCGGAGCCGACGTGGCGTGGGGCAGCGCGGTGAAGACGACCTCCGCCCGGCCGGCAATGCCGACGGGATCGGCCGCCGACTCGAAACGCAGGTCGACCAGCCCTCGGAGCGACGGGAACACGTCGCCCACGGCCTGCCCGGCCCGCTGCTCGGACGTGACCGCGACGAACTCCGCCCGGGGGTGCCGGTGCAGGATGCGCAGGAGCTCGAGGCCCGTGTACCCACTCGCCCCGATGACCGCGACGCGCATGGCGCTGGGACTACCGCTTCGAGAACTGGAAGCGGGCGCGCGCTCCGCGCTGTCCGTACTTCTTGCGCTCCTTCTTCCGCGCGTCGCGCGTGAGGAAACCTCCGCGCTTGAGGTTCGGACGGAGCGTGGGATCGAACTTCTCGAGGGCCCGGGCCACACCATGTCGGACCGCACCGGCCTGGCCTTCGGGCCCTCCGCCGTTGACGTTCGCCTGGATCTCGAAGCGCCCGATGGCGTTCGACGTCTCCAACACCTCGCGAATCATCAGCTGGAGCGTCTCCCGGACGAAGTACTCCTCGATCGGCCGGCCGTTCACCGAGAACGTCCCCGAGCCGAGTCGAAGCCGCACGCGGGCAACGGCGGTCTTTCGCCGCCCGGTCGAGGTGATGGTGGGGATCACTTCAGGCAAGGCGCAGCTCCTCGGGTTTCTGGGCGGCGTGGGGATGACTGTTGCCGGGGTAGACCTTGAGCTTCGAGAGCATCTTCCGGCCCAGGGAGTTCTTGGGAAGCATGCCGCGGACGGCGTGCTCGATGACGCGCTCGGGATGTGCTGAGGCCAACACCTTGCCCGCAGTGATGGACTTGAGGTGGCCCGTCCATCCGCTGTGCCGGTAGTAGGTCTTCTGCTCGAGCTTGCGGCCGGTGAGCTTCACCTTCTCGGCGTTCACGACGACCACGAACTCGCCCGTGTCGACGTGGGGCGTGTAGATCGCGCGGTGCTTGCCGCGCAGGATCGACGCGACGCGGGTCGCCAAGCGGCCAAGCACCTGGTCGGAGGCGTCGACCACGTACCAGCGCCGCTCGACTTCGGCGGCCTTCGCGCTCTGGGTGGCGCGGTGCGCCCCTGCTCCCATCGGTTTCGCTCCTGGATCCGCCCGCAGACCCATGGCCGGGCCGCGAGCCCGGGCCGTCGGTCCGGTGCTGCGCCCCGTGGGTCGCGCCACGGCTCGGGCCGGTCGGTTTCGGTGAGCGCAGACGGGTACCCGAAGGGGCTGGCAGCGTCAAGCCCCAACCTCCGGGAAGCCCGAGTGAATCCGCCCGGTTGACGTGTCGACCCGGACCAGCGTCAGGCCCTTCGCGGGGGCCGTCGGCCCTGCCTCCCGGCGGCTGCGAGCGGCAAGGATCCGCGCCAGGTCGTCGTCCGGGCGCACCCCCCGACCCACCTCGAGCAGCGTGCCCACCAGGCTGCGCACCATGTAGCGGAGGAATCCGTCTCCCTCGAACTCCACCGCAACCTCGCCTCCAGGATCTCCCTGGACCTCGACCCGGTGAAGCGTTCGCACGGTCGTTCGACTGGCCCGCGCGTCGTGCTCGCGGCTCCGGCTCTCGAAGGCGGCGAAGTCGTGCCGGCCGACGAGCACGGAGCAGGCCCGGGCCATCGCTGCCAGATCGAGCGGGGACCTCACCCAGGCGTGGGTCCGCTCGCGGAGCGGAGAGCGGACCGGACCGTTCCAGACCCGGTACCGGTAGACCTTTCCCCGGGCGCAGCGCATCGCGTGGAAGCCTGCGTCGGCCTCTCGGGCGGACCGGACCGCCAGATCCGCCGGCAGGACGGCGTTGAGGGCCCGGGCGAGGGTCGCGGCCCCGAGGTGGGTCTCGAGCCTCGCGCTCGCCAGCTGGCCTTCGGCGTGGACGCCTGCATCCGTCCGGCCGGCGCCCACGACCCGGACCGCCTCACCGGTCACCCCGCGCAGCGCCTCCTCGAAGACACCCTGCACCGTTCGCGCGCCGGGGGCCTGCGCCTGCCAGCCGGCGAAGTCGGTGCCGTCGTACTCGAGAACGAAACGGAAGGTCGGCACGGGGCCCGTCATTCGCCGAGTTGGAAGCGCGCCTCCGCCAGCTTCACACCGTTGACGGCGGCCAGGTGGAGCGTGTCGGCGGCGAGCCAGAGCAGGAGGCCGTGGTCGGACGACGGGTCTCGCCGCAGCCGACCCACGAGCACCACGTCACGTCCCGCGCAGGCGCGCGTGTTCGGCCCCTCCGCGTCCACGTCCCACAGCTCGACTCCGGGAGCCTTCGCCAGCAACTCTCGCGCCTGCCGCGGGTCGACGGGCTCGTCGGTCTCGACGCACAGGGTGGCGGCGTCTCCTGCGAACGTTGGAACGCGAACGCCCGCGACGGCCGTCCGCACGCCCTCTCCGAGAAGGCGGCGCAGATCGCGCGCGAGGCAGCTCTCCATGGCCGTCGATCCATCCTGCTCGACGTCGCCGACGGACGGGAGAAGGTCGAACGCCACCGGCCGTCCGAAGTGCGGCGACTCGGACAGCTCCTGCTGGTTGAACAGCGCGATGGTTTCCGACGAGAGCGCCTCGATGCCGAGCCGGCCGCCTCCCGAGACCGACGTCAGCGCGGTTCCGATCACGCGCCGCAGCACGGCCGCGCGGCCGAGCGGGGCCAGCACGGGCGCCCAGGCCAGCGCAGGGTTCGCCGGCGCCGCGACCACCGGCTGCCGTAGCGCCTCGGCAGGAGCCGACACGTCGGCCACCAACAGCGGCACGGCCGGCTGCGCCGCAAGCGCACCGGAGAGGTCGATGCACGGCACCTCGAGACGCAGCGCGAAACGAACCACCTCGAGCGAGGCCGCCGGAGGCGCGCACAGGAACACCAGATCGCAGCCACGAAGGCGTTCGGGCTCGGTCTCGACCGGGTAGACCTCTCCCTGGAACTCGACGCCCTCGCCTCCGGATCTCCCCGTCGCGAGCGGAAGCACCGCCTCCACCGGGAAACGCCGGGCATCGAGCACTGCGAGCAGCTCGCTTCCGAGGGTCCCGGTGGCGCCTACCACAGCGACACGCACGGCGCGTCCCGGCCTCACCCCGCCCGCCCGAGCACATCGAGGACCCGCTCCCCCATGGCGCTGCAGCCCAGCGTCGGGCGAGACTCCCCGGCAAGGACGAGGTCCGCCGTCCGGTGGCCCGCATCGAGCACTGCCGAAACGGCCTGCCGCACCGACCTCGCCGCCTCGGCAGCGCAAAGGGAATGCTCGAGCAGCATCGCGGCGGAGAGGATCGCCGCCAGCGGGTTCGCCACGTCGCGCCCTGCGATGTCGGGGGCCGATCCGTGGACCGGCTCGTAGAGACCCAGGCCGCCGGCGCCAAGGCTCGCCGACGGCAGCATCCCCAGCGAACCCGTGATCATCGCGGCCTCGTCCGAGAGGATGTCGCCGAACAGGTTCTCGGTGACGATCACGTCGAATCGTCCGGGCTCCTTCACCAGGAGCATCGCACAGGAGTCCACCAGCTGATGGGCGAGGGTCACGTCGGGGTATTCCCGCGCGACCTCATCGACCACTTCTACCCAGAGCTGCGAGACCTCGAGCACGTTCTGCTTGTGGACGTGCGTCACGTGGCGCCGCCGGAGGCGTGCGGCGTCGAACGCCGTCCGCGCGATGCGCGCGATCTCGACCTCGTCGTAGACCATGGTGTTGCGCGCTTCCCTCTTGCCGTCGACCAGCGCGCGGCCCCGCGGCTCGCCGAAATAGAGGCCGCCCGTGAGCTCGCGCACGACCAGCAGGTCGATCCCCCGTACGATCTCCGGGCGCAGCGGAGATGCGTCCGCCAGCGCCGGAAACACCGTCGCCGGACGCAGGTTCGCGAAGAGGCCGAGGTCCTTGCGGATCCGGAGCAGTCCCTTCTCGGGGCGTCGGTCGATGCGCTCGGCGTCCCACCGAGGTCCCCCGACCGCGCCAAGGAGCACCGCCCGCGATTCCCGGGCCTTGTCGAGCACCGTGTCGGCGAGAGGTGTCCCTCGCCGGTCGATCGAAATCCCCCCGATCAGTTCCTCGTCGAAGGCGAGCTTCAGCCCGAACCGTGGTCCCACGGCCTCGAGCACGCGGCGCGCTTCTCGGGTCACCTCGGGGCCGATGCCGTCCCCCGGGAGCAGCAGGATGCGGTCCACGAGCCCTCCGTCAGATCTGCGGCGGTTCACGATCAGACGCCACGCGGCTCGCTCCGTCCGTGCTGGCGCTTGTGCCACTCGAGCTTGTTGAGCGCGTGGACGTAGGCCTTCCCGCTCGCGACGAGGATGTCGGTGTGAGCGCCGTGGCCAATCACGCGACGGCCGTCTTCGGCGAGCGTCACCGACACCTCTCCGAGCGCGTCCATGCCGCCCGTGATGGCGTTGACTTGATACCGGATCAACTCGCTCTTGGTTCCGGTGAGCGTCGCGATCGCCTTGAAGATCGCGTCGACCGGTCCGACGCCGAGCTCCGTCGCCCGGCGCACGTCGCCGTCGACGGTCAGCTCGACCGTCGCCGTCGGTGTCGCGAAGGTTCCTGCGACGATCGCCACGTCACCGAGAACGAAACGGTCGTCCGACACGATCACCGCATCTGCCGCGATCGCTTCGAGATCCTCGTTGTAGACGACCTTCTTCTTGTCGGCGAGGTCCTTGAACCGCGAGAAGGCAGTCTCGAATCCATCTCCCTCGATCACGAAGCCGAGCTCGCGCAGCCGCTCGCGAAACGCGTGCCGTCCGGAGTGCTTGCCCAAGACCAGCTCGTTCGACGGCCGTCCGATCGACTGTGGCGTCATGATCTCGTAGGTGATCGCGGCCTTCAGGACCCCGTCCTGATGGATTCCGGCCTCGTGCGCGAAGGCGTTGTCTCCGACGATCGCCTTGTTCGGCTGGACGGGGATCCCGATGATCGACGACAGAAGACGGCTCGAAGGGTAGATCTCGGTCGTTCGGATCGCCGTGTGGAGGCCGCAGAAGACTTCGGGGCGCGTCTTCACGGTCATCACGCACTCTTCCATCGACGTGTTTCCGGCACGCTCTCCGATGCCGTTCACCGTGCATTCGATCTGCCTCGCACCGGCGAGGACGGCAGCCAGGCTGTTCGCCACGGCGAGGCCCAGGTCGTCGTGGCAGTGGACGCTCACCACCGCGCGGTCGATCCCCGGAACCTTCGCGATCAGGTGGCGGATCAGCGCTGCGTACTCGTCGGGGGTCGTGTAGCCGACGGTGTCCGGAACGTTGAGCGTCGACGCACCGGCCTCGAGCGCCACGCGGAAGACGTCGACCAGGAACTCCCAGTCGGACCGCGTCGCGTCTTCGGCCGAAAACTCGACGTCGTCGCAGTGCCCTCGCGCCTGTCGGACCGCCCGGTCGACCTCCTCGAGGACCCGCCCCCGGCTCATCCGCAGCTTGTGTTCGAGATGGATGTCGCTGGTCGCGATGAACGTGTGGATCCGGGGGTGCGCCGCGCCTTCGAGAGCCATCGCAGCACGTTCTATGTCGGCGCTTCCGGTCCGCGCGAGCCCGCAGACCTGTGTCTCGCGCACTTCGCGGGCGACCGCACGGACGGCCTCGAAGTCGCCTTCACTCGCGATCGGGAAGCCGGCCTCGATCACGTCGACACCGAGTCGTTCGAGCTGGCGCGCGAGGGTGAGCTTCTCCGGGAGGTTCATGCTGCAACCGGGAGACTGCTCGCCATCCCGGAGGGTGGTGTCGAAGATCCGGACCCTGTCAGTGCGCATCGCGCGACTCCTCGATCCGCTCGGGAGGAGCGGGAGCCTCGACCAGCGGCAGGGGGCGCCCCTTCCATCGGCGCCACGCCCACTCGACGGGACCCGAGAGCACGTAGGCTAGCCCAACCGCGAAGAGGGTGACGCTCGGCTCGATCACGAGGAGGGTGATTGCGCAGATCAGGAAGACCAGCGTCCCGTAGGAGTGCCGGAGGTCGATCTCCTTGAAGCTCCGGTAGGGGATCGTACTCACCATGAGCAGGCCGACTGCGCCGGTTCCGAGTGCCACGACGAGCGGCGGAGCGCTCCACGGCCACGATTGCTGGGCAAAATCCACGAACCACTGGGTCGATGCGATCATCCCCGCGGCGGCCGGGCTCGGCAGGCCTTCGAAGCGACCCTTGTACCGCGAGGTCGAGACGTTGAACCGCGCCAGCCGCAGCGCGGCGCACGCGACGTACAGGAAGGCGAGCACCCACCCCGCCCTGCCGAGCACGCGGAGGTCTCCCGCCGAGAACGCCAGGATCGCAGGCGCCACTCCGAAGGAAACCACGTCGGCGAGCGAGTCGTACTCGCCGCCGAACTTGCTCGTCGCATTGGTGAGGCGCGCCACGCGACCATCGAAGATGTCGAACAGCATCGCCAGCACGATCCCGAGGGCTGCCCGGTCGGGGTCGCCCAGCATCGCGTGGACGATCGCGTAGAACCCGAAGAAGAGGTTTCCGGTCGTGAACAGGTTCGGGAGCAGGTGGAGACCACGCCGCTCGCCGCGCGGCCGCCGCCGCCGCCGCTTGCGCGTCCCGAACGGGTCCCTTCCCCAGGGCTCGCGCTCCGGCCCGCTCATCAGTTGCGCGAGCGGTCGACCAGCCGGTTCTCGCTCAGCCACGGCATCAGCCCGCGCAGCTTTGCTCCGACCTGCTCGAGCTGGTGGGCCGCCGCTTCCCGCCGCAGGGCGTCGAACGACGGTCTCCCGACGCGGTTTTCGAGGATGAACTCCTTCGCGAAGGCGCCGGTCTGGATCTCGCGGAGGATCCCCTTCATCCGGGCCTTCGTCTCGGCATCGACCACGCGCGGGCCCCGGGTCAGATCCCCATACTCCGCAGTGTTGGAGACGGAGTAGCGCATGTTCGCCATGCCGGCCTCGTAGATGAGATCGACGATCAGCTTGACCTCGTGGATGCACTCGAAGTAGGCCATCTCCGGTGCGTAGCCCGCCTCGACCAGCGTTTCGTAGCCGGCGGTCATGAGCGCGGTCAGGCCTCCGCAGAGCACGGCCTGCTCTCCGAAGAGGTCGGTCTCCGTCTCCTCCCGGAAGTTCGTCTCGATGATCCCCGCGCGGCCCGCGCCGAGGCCCTTGGCGTAGGCGAGCGCGATCTGCAGCGTGTCACCCGACGGATCCGCGTGAACCGCGACGAGCGCCGGGACGCCCCTGCCTTGCTCGTACTGCGCCCGGACGGTGTGCCCCGGCCCCTTGGGTGCCACCATGAAGACGTTCACGCCCTCGGCCGGCTTGATCTGACCGAAATGGACGTTGAACCCGTGTGCCACCGCGAGGTAGTTGCCCGCCTGCAGGTTCGGGGCGATCTCGCGCGCGTAGATCTCGCCCATGGTCTCATCGGGAAGCGTCATCATCACCACGTCCGCCTCGCGCGCAGCCTGGTCGACCGGAGCGACCCGCAGCCCAGCGGAACGCGCCTTGGCCACCGACGGCGAGTCCTTGCGCAGCCCGACCACCACCGACACCCCCGAATTGTGGAGGTTCTGGGAATGGGCGTGCCCCTGGCTGCCGTAGCCGATGATCGCGACGGTCTTTCCCGCGAGGCGTCCCAGGTCGGCGTCCTTGTCGTAGAAGATGCGCAGTGCCATTGCTCGATCTGCTCCTCGGCTCGAGGCCCGATGTTGAGGGGATGGGTCAGGCGCCACGGAGCATCGCAAGGGGCCCCGTGCGCGACATCTCGCGAAGCCCCAGAGGCTCCAGCAAGCGGGCGATCGCTTCGATCTTGTCTCGGGCGCCGGTCACTTCGATCACGAACGACTTCGGCCCCACGTCGACGATCTTGCCGCGGAAGATCTCCGTGATCCGGAGCACCTCGGCTCTCGACTCGGGCGACGGGGCCACCTTCAGCATCGCCATCTCTCGGTCGACGAACGTGCCGGCCGTGTGGTCCGTCACCTTGATGACGTCGATCAGCTTGTGCAGCTGCTTCGAGATCTGCTCGACGACTTCGTCCTCACCTTCGGTGACGATCGTGATGTGAGAAACCTTCGGATCGAGGGTCGGCGCAACGTTCAGGCAGTCGATGTTGTAGCCTCGGCCGCTGAACATCCCGACGACTCGAGAGAGCACACCGAACTCGTTGCGCACCAGGACCGAGAGAGTGTGGCGCATCAGCCGCAGCCCGGGTCGCTGAGGATCATCTTCGCCGAGGGGGCTCCAGCCGGCACCATCGGGTAACAGTTCTCGGTGGGCGACACCCGGAAGTCCATCATGACCGGCCCCGGGTGGCCGAAGGCCTGCTCGAGCACCGGCTCGACCTCTTCGGGATGAGTCGCACGCAGACCGAGCGCGCCGAACGCTTGGGCGAGCTGGACGAAGTCCGGCTGCACGTGGATGTCGCTCTCCGAAACCCGGTTGTCGTAGAAGTGCTGCTGCCACTGCCGAACCATGCCGAGGTGCTGATTGTTGATGATGGCGATCTTCACCGGGAGGCGCTCCTCGACTGCCGTGACCATCTCCTGGATGTTCATCATGATCGAGCCATCGCCGGCGATGCAGACGACGAGATCGTTCGGGCAGGCCGCCTGGGCGCCGATCGCTGCCGGCAGGCCGTAGCCCATCGTTCCGAGACCTCCCGACGAAATCCACGTGTTCGGGCGCTGGCAATGGTAGTACTGCGCAGCCCACATCTGGTGCTGCCCCACGTCGGTGGCGATCACCGCATTGCCGCGTGTCATCTGGAAGATCTTGTCGATCACGAACTGCGGCAGCAACGGTCCGTCGGGACGCTGGCTGTACGCAATCGGGTTCTCGCGGTCCCACTCCTCGATCTTCTGCCACCAGGGGGCGAGCCGCTCGTGATAGCGATCGAGCGACTTCTCGCCCTCGAGGAGCTTGAGGAGCTTCTGCAGGCAGTTGCGGACGTCTCCCACGATCGGGATGTCGACGTGCACGTTCTTCCGGATCGTAGTCGGGTCGATGTCGATGTGGATCTTCCGGGAGAGCGGGCTGAACTCGTCGAGCTTGCCCGTCACGCGGTCGTCGAATCGGGCGCCGATCGCCACCAGCACGTCGCACTCGGCGACGGCGAGGTTCGCGCGGTAGGTGCCGTGCATGCCGAGCATGCCGAGCGACAGGGGGTGGTCCCCCGGAATTCCGCCGATTCCCATCAGCGTGTAGGTGCTGGGGGCGTGTAGGACCTCGGCGAGGGCACGCATCTCGTTGCCCGCCCCCGAGAGGATCACGCCGCCACCGAAATACAACACCGGGCGCCGCGCGTGGAGGATCAGCGACAGGGCCTTCTTGATCTGGCCCCAGTGACCCTCGACGCAGGGCTGGTAGTGGTCGAGATGGACCGACTTCGGGTAATGGAACTCGCACGGCTCGCCGCTGACGTCCTTCGGGATGTCGACGAGGACCGGCCCCGGCCGCCCTGTGGTGGCGATGTGGAAGGCCTCCTTGATCGTCGCCGCCAGGTTCCGGACGTCCTTCACCAGGTAGTTGTGCTTGGTGACAGGGCGAGTCAGCCCGACGTTGTCGGCCTCCTGGAAGGCATCGCTGCCGATGAAGCGGGTGGCCACCTGCCCGGAGAAGACGACGATCGGGATCGAGTCGGAATAGGCGGTGGCGATCCCGGTGATCGAGTTCGTGAGCGCGGGTCCGGACGTGACGATCGCGACGCCCGGCCGCCCGCTGGCGCGGGCGTAGCCATCGGCCATGTGGACGGCGCCCTGCTCGTGGCGAGCGAGTACGTGGTGGAGCTGGTGCCGGTAGATCGCGTCGTAGATGTGGAGGACCGCTCCGCCCGGGTGCCCGAAGACGACCTCGACGTTCTCCTCACGCAAGGCCTTCATCAGGATGTCGGAGCCGTTGGTGCTCACGAGGACTCCTCGGAGAAGCCCAGGCGCCCCCGGGATACACGGCAGCCTCCGGATCGCCGGTACGGCAGTCCGAACGCATGGCCAAGGGCGGCGGGCGCAAGGCGCAGATCGAGAGTACCGGCGCCAACGACGCGTGTCAAAAGGACTTCTCGCTCTCGACCGCCTCTCCGGTGCGGCGCACTTCGGCCTCGGCGCGCCGCAGGTACCGCGGAACCAGCGATGCCGCGCGACATGCTCCGCCGCGCGCCAACATGCGCAGTCCGATCCGGCCGACCGCGGGAGCCGCCGGGCCGAACGGCACGACGGGTCCGATGGCGGCGCCCATACCCCCTGCAGCCGCTGCCACGATCGGCGCACCGTCACCCGTCGCGCGCCAGCCGTGCCCCCAGGATGAACCGAGGACGGCCGCCGGATAGAGCCCTTCGGGCAGCAGCGCAACCTCCTCGCCCCCATCGTGCGCCGGCCCGAATGCGGCGGCGTATACGTCACCCCGGCGTGCGTCGAGGAGCGCTGCGACCGGGGCGCTCTCGCTCCCCGCGGCGAGGCACAGCGCCGCGAGGGTGGACACCGGCGCCACCGGGCATCCGCTCCCGAAGGCGAGCCCCTTCACGGTGGCGAGCCCCACCCGCAGACCCGTGAACGAGCCCGGCCCGATGGCCAGTGCGAGCAGGGAGAGATCCTCGAGAGCGATCCGCGCTTCGACGAGAACGGCCTCGACGGCCGGCAGGACGAACTGCGCAGCGCTGGCCCCCCGCACTGCCGATCGCAACGCGAGCACCTGCGCTCCGGCGAGCAGCGCGACGCTCGGCGCGGCCGTCGCGCTCTCGATCGCGAGGACGAGCTTCCCCTCGCCCACCGGGACGGCTAGAGCCCCGCGATGGGACGTAGCCACTCGACGAGCGCACTCCAGTGCTTCGCCAGATGCCGCGAGAGGTCGTTCCAGAAGGCGAGGCCCATGAGCAGCACCAGCATCGTCACGCCTACCTGCTGGACGATCTCGCGCGTCCTCAGCGAGACGGGCGAGCGCTTCACGCCCTCGATCGTGAAGAGCAGCGCCTGCCCGCCGTCGAGAACCGGGATCGGAAGCAGGTTCAGGATGCCGAGGTTGATGCTGATCAGGACCAGCATCGAGAGGTATGCCTCGAACCCGCGCTCGATCGCCTTGTGGGCGATCTCGGCGATGCCGATCGGCCCCGACAGCTGCTTGTGAGACACCTCACCGGTGACGAGCTTGCCAAGGCCCGCCAGGAAGGTCCGCGTGACGTCGACCGTCATCCCGAACGCTCTCGGGACCGACCGGAGCGGATTGCGTTCGACGTCCTTGCCCGTGAGACCAGGGAGCGACGTGCCCGCCGCCTCGATGCCGATGAGGTAGCGGGGTTCCGGAATCCCGAGGCCGTTGTCGGCCTCGAGAAGCTCCGGCTGGATCGGAACCTGGCGGGCCTCGCCACTCCTCGCATAGGAGATCTCGATGACCCGCCCGCGGCTCGATCGAACCATCTCGGCGAACGACGCGAAGCTCCCGATCGGCGCGCCGTCCGCAGTCAGCAGGAGGTCGCCGGCCTCGAGCCCGGCCTTCTCGGCCGGCGAGTCCGGAGACACCCGGGAGATCAGGACGCTCGCCGGAGCGACACCGAGCGCATCGAGGGAACCGAGGGCCGGAACCTGTACCGACACCTGCTCGGCCGACTCCGGCGCCCCACGCTCGACGGTGAGCAAGGCAGATCCATCGACGCCCGCAGCCCGGTATCTCTCGGCGAGCGCATTCCAGTCGTCGACTGCCTCTGCGTCCACGGCCGTGACGAGGTCACCGGAATGCAGGCCCGCGCGAGCGGCCGCCGCGCCGGAATCCGGCACACCGACGACGGCGCGAAGCCGCGAGTGGCCGAGACCCGACCAGCCGATCTCGTGAACGCCTCCGAACTCGTTCAGGCCCGACCGCGCGCCGAGGTCGAGTCGCGCGGTCTCCCGAGCGCCACCTCGCTCGAAAGCAATCGTCACGTCCTCTCCCGGACGGGTGCGCAGGCCTTCCTCGACCTCGTCCCACCACTGTACCGGCGCTCCGTCGACGGCGACGATTCGATCGCCCGGCGCGAGCCCCGCCCGCGCAGCAGGCGACCCCGACTCGACGAGGCCGATCACGGGCTCGGGCCGCGGAAGGCCCACCGCCAGGAGCCCCGTGAAGATCACGACCGGGAGCGCCAGGTTCATGGCCGGTCCCGCGAACAGGATCGTGAGCTTCTGCCAGAGCGGCTTCGCACGGAGCGTCTCGTCGGGCCGCGCATCGGGCACCTCCGGAGGCTGCTCGTCGTCGGAGAGCTCGCCGAGCATCTTCACGAAGCCGCCCAGCGGAATCCACGCCACGACGAACTCGGTCCCGCCGCGCGTCCACGCGAGGCGCCAACGACCCACGCCGATGGTCGGTCCGAAGCCAATCGAGAACTTGAGGACGCGGACGCCGCACAGCCGCGCAGCGATGAAGTGGCCGAACTCGTGTACGAGAACCAGCGGCCCGAGCATCAGCACCAGCGCCAGGAGCCAGTCGAGCGCGCTCATCGGACCCTCCCCTCCGGTTTCGCCACGGCCCCGCCTCCTGCCCCGCGGCCGACTCGTTCGCGAGCCTGCGCCCGCGCCCACGCGTCCGCCTCGAGTACGGGACCGAGCTCCGCCAGGGCGGCGCCCGCTGGCCGCGCCAGGTGCCGATCGAGGACGTCTGCGCAGGTGGCAGCGATTGCAGGGAAGGAGATCCTCCCGGCCAGGAAGGATTCGACGGCGACCTCGTTCGCTGCGTTCAGTACCGCGGGGGCGAGCTCGTCGGCACGCAGGGCCGCTTGGGCCAGATCGAGTGCCGGGAACCGCACCCGGTCCGGCGCCTCGAAGTCGAGCCGCTCGACCTTGGCCAGGTCGAGACGCGGAACGTCGAGCGGCAGGCGCTCGGGATGCGCCAGCGCCACGGCGATCGGGACCTTCATGTCGGGCAACCCCAGCTGGGCGAGTACCGATCCGTCGCGCAGCTCGATCAGCGAGTGGACGATCGACTGCGGATGGACGATGACATCCATCTGCTCGGGCGCCGCGTCGAAGAGCCAGCGCGCCTCGATCAACTCGAGGCCCTTGTTCATGAGCGTCGCCGAGTCGATGCTGATCTTCGGTCCCATCGACCAGTTCGGATGCCGCAGCGCCTCGGCCACCGTCGCGGCGGCGATCCTCTCCGCCGGCCAAGTGCGAAATGGGCCTCCAGACGCCGTCAGGACGATTCGCGCCAGGTCCTCGCGCCGCTGACCCGCCAACACCTGGAAGATCGCGCTGTGCTCGCTGTCCACCGGCAGCAGCGAGACGCCGTGGGCGCGCGCCTCGCGCAGGACGAGGGCACCGGCCATGACGAGCACTTCCTTGTTCGCGAGCGCAAGGCTGCGCCCGCAGCGGATCGCGGCGAGGGTCGGCGCGAGGCCGGCGGCTCCGACGAGCGCCGCCATCAGCAGATCGGCGCCGTGGGTCGCGACCGACACCAGCCCTTCGGCGCCGTGGACGATCTTCGTCGCCACGCCTCCGATCCGCTCTCGCAGACGCGCTGCGCCTTCGGCATCGCCCACCGAGACCAGCTCGGGCTCGAAGCGACGAACCTGATCGGCGAGCTTCTCGACGTTGCGTCCGGCGGCCAGCGCCACGACGCGGAAGCGATCGGGGAACGCCGACGCGACGGCGAGGGTCTGCTCGCCGATGCTTCCCGTGCTCCCGAGGATGGAGAGACGTTTCAAGGACGCTCCGGCTCGGAGCCGCCGCGCACCTGCGCGCTGGTCAGGCCGAAGCGCCGTTCGCGGGCCTGGAAGTCGAGTAGCGCTTCGATGAGATGGCCCTTCCGGAAATCGGGCCACATGACGGGGGTCGTGTAGATCTCGGCATACGCGATCTGCCACAGCAGGAAGTTCGACACCCGCGACTCGTTCCCGGTTCGTATGAGCAGGTCCGGGTCGGCCAGGTCGGGATCGTACAGATGCGCGGCGAAGGTCTTCTCGTCGAGACGATCCGGATCGAGCTTTCCCAGCTCGGCCTCACGCATGAGCCGCCGGGCCGCGTCGACGATCTCCGCCCGGCCTCCGTAGGAGAGCGCAAAGACGAGCTGCATCTCGCGGTTCGCCCGCGTCCGTTCGATGGCGTCGTCGAGGCGCTTGCGAATCGGCGCTGCGAGCCGATCGAGCCGGCCGATGGCCCGAACCTGGATCCCGTTGCGATGCACCTCCTCGAGCTCGCTCTCCAGGTAATACTCGAGGATCCGCATCAGCTCGTCGACCTCGGTCCGGGGACGTTCCCAGTTCTCGAGCGAGAACGAGTACAGCGTGAGGGTCCGGATCCCGAGCTCGTGGGCGCCGCGGACCGCGGCGCGAACGGCCTCGATCCCCGCCCGGTGTCCCTCGTTGCGCGAGAGCCCGCGGGCTTCGGCCCAGCGCCCGTTGCCATCCATGATGATCGCCACGTGGCGGGGCATTCGATCGGTGCGGAGCCGGCGTTCCTGCATGGTCAGACCTGGAGGATCTCCTTCTCCTTGGCCGCGCAGATCTCGTCGATCTTCTTGACGTACTCGTCCGTCTGGTCCTGCACCTTCTTCTCGTGGCGGTGCTTGTCGTCGGAGGGGAGGATGCCGTCGTTCTCGAGGGCCTTGAGCTCCTGCAGCACCTCCCGGCGGGCCTCGCGGACCCCCAGCTTGTGCTCCTCGGACATCTTCTTGACCTGCTTGACGAGATCCTTGCGCCGCTCCTCGGTGAGCGCCGGGATCGGAATCCGTACGACCTTCCCGTCGTTGTTGGGCGTGAGCCCCAGGTGTTGCGCGGTCTGGATCGCCTTTTCGATGGAGTGGAGCGCGCCCTTGTCGTAGGGGGCGATCACGATCAGGCGCGGATCGGGAACGGTCAGGTTCGCCAGCTGGTTGAGCGGGGTCGGCGTTCCGTAGTAGTCGACCTGGATGCCATCGAGGAGCTGCGCATTGGCTCGCCCCGTGCGCACCCGCTGCAGATCGTGCCGCAGGCTCTGCAGCGCCTTCTCCATCCCGCCTTTCGATGCCTCGATCGCCTTCTCCGGAGTTCCTGCTGCCATGATCTCCCCTCGTGTGCGCGCGGGCGGAGGCTACCCGACGCGGGTCCCGATCTTCTCTCCCAGAACGACCTTGCGGATGTTCCCCGGCACGTTCATGTCGAACACGACCATCGGCAGCAGGTTCTCCCGGCACAGCGCGATCGCGGTCTGGTCCATCACCCGCAGGTTCTTCTGGATCGCCTCGTCGAACGTCACCTCGTCGTAGCGCGTCGCGGTCGGGTCGAGCCGTGGGTCGGCGTCGTAGACGCCGTCGACTCCGTGCTTCGCCATGAGAACCACCTCGGCATCGGCCTCGGCGGCCCGCAGAACGGCGGCGGTATCGGTGCTGAAGTACGGGTTTCCCGTCCCGGCGGCGAAGATGACGATGCGGTTCTTCTCGAGGTGGCGGACGGCGCGGCGCCGGATGTAGGGCTCCGCGACCTGCTTGATCTCGAGGGCGGTCAGCACCCGCGTCGAGAGGCCCTCCGTCTCGAGCGCATCCTGGAGTGCCAAGGCATTGATGACGCTCGCCATCATTCCCATGTAATCGGCACTGGTCCGGTCGAGGCCTTCGGCCGCCGCCTTGACCCCGCGGATCACGTTGCCTCCGCCGATCACGAGGCCGATCTGGACGCCCAGCGAGTGGACCTCCCGGATCTCCCGGGCGATTCCACGCAGAACCCCGGGGCTGATGCCGAAACCGCCGTCGCCAGCGAGCGCCTCCCCCGAGAGCTTCAGCACGACGCGCCCGAAGACGGCCTTCACTTCGCGATCGCCTCCCCCAGCTTGAAGCGGACGAAGCCACCGACGCCAACGTCGTGGCCGGTCCGCTTCGCCTCCGCCGAGAGGAGGTCGCGCACGGTGCGGTCCGGGTCCTTCACGAAGGCCTGCTCCAGCAGGCAGACCTCTGCGTAGTACTTGTTGACGCGCCCCTCGACCATCTTCTCGACGATCGCGGGCGGCTTGCCCGACTGTTCGGCCTGCGCGCGGAAGATCGCCCGCTCGGCATCGACGAGCTCCTTCGGCACTCCGGCGCGGTCGACGGCCACGGGAGACGGATCGGCTGCCGCGACGTGCATCGAGAGGTCTTTTGCGAGGACCTCGAGCGCCGGGCCCCCGGCCTGGGACTCGAGCGCCACCAGTACTCCGAGCTTGCCCCCGGCGTGGACGTAGCCCCCCACCACGCCGCCCTTGCCTGCGGTGAGCCGCGCCACCCGCCGGAGGACGACGTTCTCGCCCACCTTGGCGATGGCCCCCTGGATCCGCTCGCTCACCTTCTCGCCGTCGAGGGTCGCCTCGAGTAGCGACTCCGCGGTCCCGCGCGAGGCATCCGCTGCGGCGAGCTGGGAGAGCCGCGCC
This sequence comes from uncultured delta proteobacterium, assembly GCA_963710635.1. Taxonomy (GTDB): domain Bacteria; phylum Myxococcota_A; class UBA9160; order UBA9160; family UBA9160; genus MYXO. Next base: position 1,037,946 of record CAVQAY010000004.1, on the reverse strand, counting down.
GAGAGCTTCTGGAACTCGTCGGTCTTCGCGACGAAGTCGGTCTCGCAGGCCAGCTCGACCAGCGCTCCGGTCGATCCGGACAGGGCGAGCGCGATCACGCCCTCGGTCGTCTCGCGCCCCTCCCGCTTCACGGCCTTGGCGAGACCCCGCTCGCGGAGCAGCTCGCCTGCTCGCGCTGCGTCGCCGCCCGCGTCCGTCAGCGCGCGCTTGCAGTCCATCATGCCGGCGCCCGTAGAATCGCGGAGCGCCTTCACCACCGATGCCGAGATCTCGGCCACTGGAATCTCCCTCGTATCGCTGCGGTCGTCGCCGGGCCCTCCGGGCCTGCCCTCCTCGAGCCCATCTCCGGCCACCTGCCGGGCGCCTACTCCACCTTGTCGGCACCCTCGACCGGCTCTGCGGGGGGCTCGCCCTCACCGCTCCGGCGGCCTCCCCCGCCGCGCGGTCCACCCGCGGAGTGGGTCCCACCCCGGCCCCGACGCGGCGGGTGCTTGATCTCGACGACGACGCGGCCGGTCGTCGGCGCAGCGGCCTCGCGCTCTCCGCCTCGCGCCGCATCGCCCTCGGGAGCCTGGGACTGGAGGCGCTCGTTGTGGAGCTGTGCGCCCTCGATGCACGCCTCGGCCATCCGCGCGCAGTAGAGCTGGATGGCGCGGATCGCATCGTCGTTGCCCGGCACCACGAATTCGATCCCATCGGGGCTGCAGTTGGTATCGACGATCGCGATGATCGGGATGCCGAGCCGCCGCGCCTCGGAGATCGCGATGTGCTCGGCGCCCACGTCGATGACGAACATCGCATCCGGGAGCCGGCCCATGTTCTGGATGCCTTCGAGCGAGCGCCGGTACTTCTCGACCTCGCGCGCCATGTGGGAGCGATCCCGCTTGGAAAGCTCTCCGGCCTTCTCCTCGTTCTCGAGGATCGCGCGCTGCTCCTTGAACCGCTCGACGGATTTCTTGACCGTCCGGAAGTTCGTGAGCATTCCGCCGAGCCAGCGGTTGTTGACGTAGAACTGGCCCCCGCGCTCGGCCTCGAAGCGGATCGGCGCCTGGGCCTGCCGCTTGGTGCCGACGAAGAGGATCTTGCCACCGCCCGCGACCGTGTCGCGGACGAACTCGAGCGCCTCCTGGAACAGCTCGAGGGTCTGGTCGAGATCGAGGATGTGGATCCCGTTCCGCTCGCCGAAGATGTAGGTCTTCATGCGCGGGTCCCAGCGCCGCGTCTGGTGACCGAAGTGGGCGCCGGATTCGAGCAGCGCCTGGAGCGTCAGTTCCTGGGCATGGAGTGCCGCGCCCGTACCGGACGCGGCCCCGGTCTCGGCCGTTGCGGCCAGACCCGAGGTCGATTCAGCCATCGAGAAGGCTCCTTCGCGGTTGTGCCTCCGCCCCGGCCGTCGTTTCCCGGAAGCCTTCTTCCCCCACGGGGATCCCCATCGCGTGGGGCTCGGAAGGCACCGCCCGGGCAGCCGGAACGTGTGAGATGCCGGTCGGATAGCAGAGCCGGCGGGCGGATTCTAGCTCCGGGACGCCGGGCGGCGGCGACCGCGGCCACCGTCGCCCCTGGGTCGGCCGCGCGAAGGCGTGACAAGGGGGGCTGAGGCCTCCGCCCTTCCCCGCCCGGCTTCGACAGGTCGATGGCCAGCAGGTAGAAAAGTCTCTCCAAGAGGAGGAAGCGAGATGTCGTCCCAGCAGGCTGCAGCCGAGCTGCCCGCGCGGATCGCGGCGAGGCGTTCGATGGAGGCGGTCCACCGCAAGGATCGCCAGGCGTGGCTCGACAACTTTGCCGAGGACGCGCTCCTCGAAGATCCCGTCGGACCCTCGGCCTTCGATCCGGAGGGGCACGGGCATCGCGGAAAGACGGCGATCGCGGCCTTCTGGGACCGCTGGATCGCGCCGAACCGGGTTCTCTTCGACGTTCGCGACTCCTACGCCGGCGGCTCGGAGGTGGCCAACATCGGGACCATCACCACGATCCTGCCGGGCGGCGCGGCGATGATGGTGAGCGGCGTCTTCTGCTATCGCGTCGACGCGACCGGGAAGGTGGTGGCGCTGCGAGCCTTCTGGGAGCCGGCGCGGATGCGAGGAGTGCCGCCGGTGGTCTAGCGCGCGTCATAGGCCGCGCACCCGCGGCTTGGCGGCGGTGCCGGGGAGTCGGGGCGACTCGGCCCGGCCGCCGGGCATCAGGTCCGATACTCGGCGTTGATCTTGATGTACTCGTAGCTGAGATCGCAGGTCCAGATCTCCGCGCATCCCCGTCCGGCGCCGAGCTGGACGTCGACCGCGACCTCGGACGCCTTCAGCCGCTCCTGCGCCCGGGCCCGCGCCGCCGGCCCCGCCGATGCGCCGCGCCGGAAGACCGCGACGCCCGCGAGACGCACCTCGGTGCGGGCCAGGTCGAGTGCGACCCGCCCGTGGCCGATGGTCTGGAGGATCCGCCCCCAGTTGGCGTCGCCCCCGAAGAGTGCGGTCTTCACGAGCATCGAGTTGGCAATGCGGCGTGCAGCGCGGTCGGCCTCGGCGTCGTTCCTCGCACCCGACACCCGTACGGTGACGAGGCGCGTTGCGCCCTCGCCATCCCGGGCGAGGGCGCGGGTGATCTCCTGGAGTAGATCGGTGAGCGCCGCCGAGAAGGCGGCCGCCCCTGGACTACGCGGACCGGCGAGCGCGGGGCCTCCTGCAAGCCCGTTGGCGAGGACGAAGCACGTGTCGCTCGTCGAGCCCTCGCCATCGATGGTGAGGCAGTTGAGGCTCCGGCCGGCAGCCAGAAGGAGCGCCCGGCGGAGGAACGCCTTCGTGACGGCCGCGTCGGTGACGACGAAGCACAGCATCGTCGCGAGGTTCGGCTCGATCATCCCCGAGCCCTTGGCGATGGCGGCCATCCGCACCCGGCGCCCTGCGATCCGGACACTCCGGGCTGCGGTCTTCGGGTGGGTGTCGGTGGTGAGGATGGCTCGCGCGGCGCTCTCGAGACCGTCCTCCGAGAGCGCGCCCACCGCGTCCGCGATGCCACGGCCGATTCTGTCCATCGGCAGCGGCTCGCCGATGACGCCGGTCGAGGCCACGAGCAGCTCCGACGGCTGGCAACCCACGGCCGCCGCGGCACGCGAAGCCATGGCCCGCGCGTCCCGCAGGCCGCGGGCACCCATGGCCACGTTCGAGCAGCCGCTGTTCGCGACGATGGCCCGGGTGCGGCGCGCCTTCGCGAGGTGCTCGCGAGACACCACCACCGGAGCGCCGGGAACGGTCGACCGTGTGAGCACCCCCGCCGCGACCGCCGGCACGTCGCTCACGATCAGCGCCACATCGGGGCCGGCCCGCTTGATCCCGCAGCGCACTCCCGCAGCGCGGAAGCCCGGAACCCGGAGCGCCCCCGTCATCACGTCAGCCGGCACCACAGCATTTCTTGTACTTCTTCCCGCTTCCGCAGCTGCACGGATCGTTGCGGCCGGGGGTCTTCGCCGCGCTGGCGGGCTTGCCCGATCCCCGGCCCGCCGCGTTCGCCGCGTCGCCGAAGACGGGCTTGAAGATCGGCGTCATCGACGCTGCCGGGCGGGCGGCCTCGGGCGACGAGGACGACACGGGAGCCACCGTGGCAGCAGGGGCGGCCGGAGCCGGTGCCGGAGGCGGAACGTCTTGCGGCTCGCGGATCGCGACCTTGAAGATCCTCTCGACCGCGTGGGTGTCGATGCGCTCGATCATCTCCTCGAAGAGCTGGAAACCCTCCCGCTGGTACTCGACCTTCGGATCCTTCTGCGCGTAGCCCCGCAGGTTGATCCCCTCGCGGAGGCCGTCCATGCTGAGCAGGTGGTCCTTCCACTGGCGGTCGAGGGTGTCGAGAAGGATCCCCTTCTCGAGCTCGCGGAACAGCGGATATCCGAGCGACTGGTACTTCCCGGCGACCTCGTCCCAGTGGCGCTCCTTTTCGGCCAGGTGGGCGCCGAGCGCATCGAGCAGGTAGTGACCGAGCTTGTCACGGTCCTTGGCCCTCTTGCCGTCCTCGACGAATGGAGGCCGCGTCGGGTCGAGGACCACGCCGAACTGCTGCTCGAGATCGATCGCGAGCGTCGCCAGCGCCTCGTCGTCGGGATCTCCCTTCTCGGGGAAGGCGCGACCGAGGAGCGTCACCAGCACGTCCTCGACCATCTCGAGAAACTCGTCGTGCACCTGCTCGCGCGCCAGAAGCTCGCGGCGCCTGCCATAGAACGCCTGCCGCTGCTTGTTCATCACGTCGTCATACTCGAGGACGTGCTTTCGCATGTCGAAGTTGCGCGCCTCGACCTTCTTCTGCGCATTTTCGATGGCGCGCGTCACCATGCGGTGCTCGATCGCCTCGCCCTCTTCCAGGCCGAGGCGTTCCATCCACCCCTGGAGCCGCTCGCCGCCGAAGATCCGCATCAGCTCGTCCTCGAGCGAGAGGAAGAACCGGCTCGACCCCGGGTCTCCCTGCCGGCCCGAGCGGCCACGCAGCTGGTTGTCGATGCGGCGGCTCTCGTGGCGCTCGGTGCCGAGGATGTGCAGGCCTCCGGCGGTGACCACCTCGGCGCGCTCGCCGGCGCACTCGGCTTCGAAGCGTGCGAGCGTTGCCGGGTAGTCGGGATGAAGCTTGTCGTGCTGGCACTTCGCGAGCGCGAGGAACTCGGGATTACCGCCGAGGACGATGTCCGTGCCGCGGCCTGCCATGTTGGTCGCAATGGTGACCGCGTCCTTGCGGCCCGCCTGCGCAACGATCTCGGCCTCGCGCTCGTGCTGCTTCGCGTTCAGCACGTTGTGCTTCACGCCAAATTTCTGGAGCTTCCGGGACAGCATCTCCGAGCTCTCGATCGAGATCGTTCCCACCAAGATCGGCTGCCCCGTCGCGTGACGCTCACGGATCTCCGTGACCACCGCATCGTACTTCTCGCGCTGCGACTTGTAGACGACGTCGGGAAGGTCCTTCCGGATCATCGGCCGGTTGGTGGGGATCACGACGACGTCGAGGTCGTAGATCTTGGCGAACTCGGCCGCTTCGGTGTCGGCGGTCCCCGTCATGCCGCCGAGCTTCTCGTACATCCGGAAGAAGTTCTGGAACGTCACCGTCGCGAGCGTCTGGTTCTCGCTCTGGATCGGGATGTTCTCCTTGGCCTCGACGGCCTGGTGGAGGCCGTCGGACCAGCGCCGACCCGGCATGAGGCGGCCCGTGAATTCGTCGACGATCACGACCTCCGCGCGCCCGGTCTCCCCCTGCTTCACAACGTAGTCGACGTCGATCTTCTTGAGTGTGTGCGCCATCAGCGCCTGATGGACGGCATGGAGCACGGGGAGCATGTGGGGCTCGTAGAGGTTCTCGATTCCGAGCAGCTTCTCGACCTTGTGAACTCCGTCCTCGGTGAGGGTCGCCGAATGGTGCTTCTCGTCGACCCAGTAGTCTCCCGTCTCTTCGATCCCCTTGCTCGCCTCGCCCTTCGTTCCGACCGCGAGGCGGGGAATGACGCGGTTGGCCACCGCGTAGAGCTGGGTGCTCTCCTCGGACGGGCCCGAGATGATGAGGGGGGTCCGTGCCTCGTCGATGAGGATCGAGTCGACCTCGTCGACGATCGCGTAGTAGAGGTCGCGCTGGACGCACTGGACGAGAGAGCCCTTCATGTTGTCGCGCAGATAGTCGAAGCCGAGCTCGTTGTTCGTCCCGTAGGTGATGTCGGCGGCGTAGGCCTCGCGTCGCTGGACCTCGGTGAGATCGTGGACGATGACTCCCACCTGGAGGCCGAGGAAGCGGTGGATCTCGCCCATCCACTGCGCGTCTCGCCGCGCCAGGTAGTCGTTGACGGTCACGACGTGGACCCCGCGGCCGGCGAGGGCGTTCAGATACGCCGGCAGCGTCGCGACCAGGGTCTTCCCCTCGCCGGTCTTCATCTCGGCGATGTTGCCGTGGTGGAGCACGATGCCCCCGACCAGCTGGACGTCGAAGTGCCGCTGGCCGAGGGTCCGCTTGCTCGCCTCGCGAACGGTCGCGAAGGCCTCCGGCAGCAGGTCGTCGAGGGGTTCCCCGCGCTGGGCCCGCTCGCGGAAGGCGGGCGTCCGCGCCCGGAGCGCATCGTCGGACAGCGCCACGAGCTCGCGCTCGAGCCGGTTGATCCGCTCGACGATCGGAACGATCCGCTTGAGGGTGCGGTCGTTCGCGGTGCCGAAGATTCTCCGGAGCACGGACAGCATCGCGACGAGTCTACGAGACGCTCTCGGGGGTCGCCATCGACGCACCGGAGGGAAGCCGGACGCGCAGGCAGAGTCTTCCGATCTGGACCTCGTCTCCGTCGCACAGGCGAACCCGGGTCTGCCGCGCACCGTTGACGAAGGTTCCGTTGGTACTGCCGAGATCCTCGACGTAGAAGCTCTCACCGTCCCAGCCGAAGGCCGCGTGGGTGCGGGAGAGCGTCAGCTCGGAGAGCCACCAATCGGCGACGCTCCCGCGTCCGATCACCCTCCGCTCTGCGTCGATCGGAAGCTCGAGCCCTTCGTAGAATCCCTGCCGGACGAGGACCCGGGCGCCTTCCGGCACCGGGTCGGCGGCCTTCGCGGACGTCTCGTGCGTTGCGTGCATGGCGACTCCGGGCGAGCGCAGCCGGGCCGCGCGCGCCTGCGAAGCTGCATCGGAATGCCGCGGAGGGGGCTTGACCTGGCTCCCCGGGCGCCGGCCGTCAGCTGCTGCCTCGCTCCGCCAGGAGATCCCGGGCGTGTCGGCGAGTGGCCTCGCTCACCCGCTCGCCTCCAGCCATGCGCGCGATCTCCTCCACCCGCGCCGCGGATCCAAGGCGAACGACCGACGTCACCACGCGCCCCTCCCGGCTGCCGCGCTCGACGCGGAAATGTGTCGCCGCCCGCGCTGCGATCTGCGGCAGGTGCGTGATGCACAGCACCTGGTGCGCCTCGGCGAGCTCTCCGAGGGCGCGGCCGACCCGGTCGGCGACCCGTCCACCGATCCCCGCATCGACCTCGTCGAAGACCAGGACCATCCCGGGCGCGCCACGGCGCAGGACGTTCTTGACGGCGAGGAAGACCCGCGACAGCTCGCCTCCCGACGCCACCCGCCGGAGCGGACGAGCCGTCTCCCCGGGGCTCGACGCGAATCGGAGCTCGGCCGTCTCCGCCCCGGACGGGCCGCACGGCAGGCCGTCCGCACCCGGCGCCGGGTCGAGGGAAACCTCGATCCGGGCCCCCTCGACGAGGGGCGCGAGCGCCCCGTCGAGCGCCTTCGAGAGCCTTCGCGCAGCGCTCCTGCGCGCCTGGGTGAGCGCGGCGGCGGCCTGCTCGACCTCGGCCACGACCCGGGTCCGCTCGCTGCAGAGGGCCTCTTCGCGGCCCTCTGCCCCGGCAAGGCCTTCGAGCTCGGCGGCGGCCTGCGCCCGGAAGGCGAGGACGTCGTCCTCGCCGGGCCCGTACTTGCGGCACAGCCGCTCGAGGGTCGCGAGCCGGTCTTCCAGCGCCGCGAGCCGGCCTGGGTCCGCCTCGAGGCCGCCGGCATACCGCTCCAGGTCGCGCGCCAGGTCGTCGATCTCGGCCCCCGCCGCCCGCAGCCGGGCGGCCTCGCCCTGGAGCGCCGGGTCGAGCCGGGCGGCAGCGTCGATCCGCCGGGCCGCCTCCGCCACCAGCGCCGCGGCGCCGGGAACGTCGTCGCCGCGACCTTCTCCGGTGAGCAGCGCCGAGGCCGCCGCGGCATCGGCGCCGAGCCGCTCGGCGTAGGCGAGGCGCCCGCGCTCCGCCGCGATCGACGCGCGCTCGCCCGGCGACGGCTTCGCCTCGTCGATCTCGCGCAGTTGGAACGAAAGGAAATCCTGCCGCCGGGCGCGGTCCGCAGCCGCCGCCCGGAGCCGCTCGCGCTCGTCGTCGAGGGCGCGCAGCCGGGCGACCCCCTCGCCGACCGCGGCACGCAGCGCAGCGCACTCTCCGAACGCATCCAGCAAGAGGCCGTGGGTCTCGGGCCGCAGCAGCGCCTGCGACTCGTGCTGGCTCGAGATCTCGAGGCGCCCCGTGAAGAGGTCCGCGAGGAGCGAGACGGGCACGAGCTGGCCCCCCACCTGGGCCCGGCTCCGCCCTCCGCGAGACACCGTTCGGCGAACCACCAGCTCGTGGTCGACCGCCGCGATCCCGCGCCGCTGCAGCTCGTCCTCCAGCTCCGGCAGTGACTCGGTTCGGAAGATCGCCTCGACAACGGCCTCGTCGGCGCCGTCGCGCACCGCATCGGCCGACGCACGCGCTCCGGCAAGGAGCGCGAGAGCCCCCAGTACGATCGACTTCCCGGCACCCGTTTCGCCGGTCACGACGTTCAGACCCGCGCCGAAGGCGAGCTCGGTTCGCTCGACCACCGCGAGATTCTCGATCCGGAGCAGCTCGATCACCGGGCTCCCCAGCCGAGCTTCTCGCGAAGGATCTCGAATCGATCCCGAACCGGGGACGAGACCAGCAGGAGCGGGTGCTCCGAGCGGCACACGACGACCCGGTCTCCCTCGCGAAGACCAAGGCCCTCCTGTCCGTCGGTCGTCACCTGTACGCCCTCGCCCCGCGACCGGACGATCACCTCGATCCTCGACGATTGCGGCAGCACCAGGGGGCGCTGCGTCAGCGTGTGCGGACAGATTGGCGTCAAGAGGATCGCCTCCACCCCGGGCAGCAGGATCGGCCCGCCCGCAGAGAGCGAGTAGGCCGTCGACCCCGTCGGCGTCGACACGATCAGACCGTCGGCGTGGTAGCTCGTCACGCCGAGCCCGTCGGCGAACGTCTCGAGATCGATCATGCGCGCCAGCGCAGCGCCAGAGATGACGGCGTCGTTGAGCGCAAGGAAGCGGCCGAGCACGTCGTCGCCCCGCTGCACGACCACATCGAGGCGCATCCGTGCCTCGATGCGCACCTCGCCGGCCAGGACCCGCTCCAGGGTCGCGAAGAGCTCGTCGAGGGTGATCTCGGTGAGGAAACCGAGCCTCCCGAGGTTGACCCCGAGGACCGGCACCGCGCGGCTCCCCGCCGATCTCGACACCGAGAGCAGCGTTCCGTCGCCGCCGAGGACGACGATCAGGTCGACCGCGGCCGCAAGCTCTGCCCGAGGCTCGCCGGAGCGGCCCACCCACTCGCCAGCCTCCTCGTCGAGGCGAACGTCGATCCCTCGCCCCGCGAGCCACTTCTCGAGGCCGCGAACGATCCCCGCGGCCTGGGGCTGCGCCCGTTTGAGGCAGATCCCGATCGAGCGCAGCGGTGCGTCGGACGGCTTCGTCACGGTCGCCTCTGCGGGGTGTGGCGACCGCGACTGTAGCGTGGCGCTAGCCTCTCCCCATGCCCGCCGGAGAGAACCTCGATCTCTTCGCCGAAGTCCCCGCCGTCCGGCCCGCACCCGGGGCGCCGCTCGCCGCGCGAATGCGTCCCCGAACCCTCGACGAGGTCGTCGGCCAAGAGCACCTGCTGGGCGCCGGCTCTCCGCTCCGAGCGCTGGCCGAAACCGAGCGTCTTCCCTCGCTCGTGCTCTGGGGACCACCGGGATGTGGGAAGACCACCCTCGCGAACCTGCTCACCGCATCGGGACCGGCGCCCGCCGCGCGCTTCCTTCCCTTCTCCGCCGTGGCGGTGGGAGTGAAGGAGATCCGCGAGGTGGCCGAGCGTGCGCGGCGTGATGCAGCCGCCGGCCGGCGCACGGTCCTGTTCCTCGACGAAATCCATCGCTTCAACCGCTCTCAGCAGGATGCGCTGCTGCCCCACGTCGAGAGCGGGACGCTGACGCTGATCGGTGCCACCACGGAGAACCCGTCCTTCGAGGTGAACGGCGCCCTGCTCTCCCGGTGCCGCGTCTTCACCCTGCGCCCGCTCTGCAGCGCCGACCTGCGTACGCTGGTGCTGCGGGCTCTCGCGGACCCGGAGCGTGGCCTTGGCCACTCGGGCCTTCGTCTCTCGCCGGAGGCGCTCGATGCGGTGGTCGAGGTGGCGGACGGAGACGCGCGGCGCGCGCTCGGGCTGCTCGAATCCGCCGCCGCCCTCCATCGAGGCGGTGCCGCCGAGCCCGTGGCGCCCGAGACCGTCCAGCAGGCGGCAGGCCACCGCGTCCTGCTCCACGACCGCGACCGCGAGGAGCACTACAACGTCGCATCAGCGCTCATCAAGAGCCTTCGCGGAAGCGACCCCGACGCGGCCCTCTATTACCTCGCGCGGCTCCTCGAGGCGGGCGACGACCCGCTCTTCGTCGCCCGCCGGCTGGTGGTCTTCGCTGCCGAAGACGTGGGCAACGCGGAGCCCACCGCGCTCGGAATCGCGACGTCCGCCTTCCTGGCCGTCGAACGCATCGGCATGCCCGAGGGCAGGATCCCGCTGGCCCAGGCGGTGACGTTCCTGGCCTGCGCCCCCAAGAGCAACGCCTCCTACAGGGGAATCGAGCGCGCCCTCGAGGCCGTCGGGGAGCATGGCGCCCTCCCGGTGCCGCTCCACCTGCGCAACGCGCCGACGGCACTGCTCCGCGAGCTCGGTTACGCCCGCGGCTACCGGGATCCCCACGACGCGCCGGATCGCTTCGTCGCCGACGCGAATCTTCCCGAAGCCATCCGCGGCGCCCGCTTCTACGAACCGACCCGCGAGGGCGAAGAGGCCGCGCTCGCAGAGCGTCTCGCCCGCTGGCGGCGTCTGCGCGACGAGCCGTCCGGGGGCTCCGCCGACTGACCGCCGCCGCCGCCTCAAGTGAACGGCGGCGCAGGACGATCTCCGGGATTGGGGGAGCCGCGCGCATCGCAGATCGCGGCGGCTGCGGCGCTCTCGCGGGGGGCGAGCATGGCGCGGCGGAGCTTCACCGGTTGCGTGCAAAGGCCCGCGCGAACACTGCTCGTGCTCATCGCGGCGGGGTTTGCGCCCACTGCGGGAGCGGAAGACTCCGAGGACGTCCCGGCCCGTCACCTCATGCTCCACTCCACCGCCGAGATCGTGCTCCTTGCGCGCGGTGGAGCGCTCGATGTCGGCCGCCATCGGCTTTCGCTCACCGATGACCCGACCCCGGTCGCCCCGCTTCGCCGGACGCCGCTTCCGCGCGGGCCCGACCCGATCCACCCCGGGGAGCCGCTCCGGGCTGGCGCACCGCTCTATGGGCTCCTCGCAGGACACGCCCTCCTGTCGGCCCTCCAGCTCGGAGGCAGCCTGCCGGCGGGCGCCACACCCTGGTTCGATGGCGACGCACGGCGGATGACGGCGGGGATCGAGTTTTCGTTCTGACCCGCGTCGACTACGCTGCGCCCGTGCCGTGCTGTCGGCTCCTCCTGGTCGCGCTGCTCCTCTTCCTCGCGGTCCCCAGGCTCGCGGGCGGCCAGACGCCTCCGGGCGCCGCACCCATCGCGGCGCCGAGCACCGAGCCGTTCTCACTCCGATACGACCGGGCGGAGATCGCGGACGTCGTGCGTGAAGTGGCGGAGAAGGCGCGCGTTCCGTTCTCGTTCGATGAGCGTCTCCGCGGCAAGGTGACCATCACGGCGCCGCGGCCGGTCACCCCCGACGAAGCCCTCCAGCTTCTCGCGACGGCGCTCCGCACGGTCGGCTTTACCGTCGTTCGTACCGGGGCCGGACTCCACGAGATCGTTCCCATTCCCGAAAGCGTCGGCCGCGTCGAGGTTTCGGCGTCGACGCCGCGCGCGTTCGTCGACCTCCCGGTCACGACGCTCGCACCCCTGCGGGCAGCGAAGGCGGATGCGCTCGTCCCGGTGGTCCAGCCTCTGCTGGGCGCGAACGCGGTCGTGCAGGCGTTCACACCCACCAACACGCTCATCCTCTCGGCCACCGAAGGCCAGATCCACCGCGCGCTCATCGTGCTCCGGGCGCTCGATCGCGCGGAGGAGCGCAAGCTCTTGGTCCTGCGGTCTCGATTCCGGGAAGCCGACGATCTCCTGCCGCTCGTCCAGGCGACCTTCCCGGAGAGCCGGCGCGCGTCGGAAAGCCTCCGGATCGTCTCGGAGACCCGCAGCAACGCCCTGCTGGTCGAGGGGCCGCCGGACCTGGTCGCAGAGGTGCGCGACTTCGTCCGGACCCTCGACGTCCCGGCCATGGGAGAGGGGCGCGTACAGGTGGTACGCCTCCATCACGCGGACGCCGAGGAGCTCGCCGAGGTGCTCCAACAGGCCGCGCAAGCTCCGTCCACGCCGAGAGGCCCAGCGCAGGGAACGGTGGAAGACGACGTGGCGGCAGCGGCGGGCGACGTACTCGCCGGACACGACTTCTCGCTCGCGGCCGACCCGGGAACCAACTCCCTGGTGATCCGAGCCGACAGGGAGACGTTCCGGTTGCTTGGAGAGATCATCGCCGCACTCGACGTAGACGCGCCGAGCGTCAGCGTGAAGGCGACGCTTCTCGAGATCGAGGGGAACGACAGCCTCGACGTTGCGATCGATACGATCCTTCCGTTCACCCGACCGGCGACACCCAGCGACGGCAATTCGTTCGTCCGCCTCCTGAACAGCGGCGATCCGTCGCTCCTGGGAACCCAGCCCAGGGACGGTGACGAGTCGTTCGTCCTGCGCTTTCTCAAGGATCCGGCCACGTTTACCCGGACCGGTCCGGACGGAACGACGGTGACCGAGACCGTCCCCAGCTATGGCGTCGACGTGAAGGCCCAGGCCACCGGGGGAACGACGAACCTACTCTCGGAGCCCCATCTGGTGGCTCGGAGCGGCGAGGAGCAGGAGCTCTTCATCGGGAACAACATCCCGATCCCCTCGGCTGCGCAGACGTCCGCCAGCGACGGCACCGCAGCAGTTTCCGACGTCGACACGCTCAGCGTCTCCCAGACCATCGAACGCCAGGACGTCGGAATCCAGCTCCGGATCAAGCCCAACGTCCCGATAGATGGCCCCGTGCGCCTCGAGCTGCGGCTCGAGTTCACGGCCCTCACGGCGTCGGTCACCGGCGACGTCACCGAAGTCGGCCCCACGCTGCTGAAGCAGAGCGTCGAGAGCACCGTCTACCTCGCCGACGGCGCCGGCGCGGTGATCGGCGTCCGGGGACAGCCCAGCCAGGAGATCCTCCGCACGGGTACGCCGTGGCTGATGGACGTGCCTGGCCTCGGCTGGCTCTTCAGCTCCGTCCGTGAGGAGGTCATTCGAAGGGACCTGGTCCTCGCAGTCCAGGTGAAGGTGCTGCGGACCGCCGCCGACCTCGAGAGCGAGTCGATCCGGCGGCGCATCGCCCTCGAGCGGAGCGTCTCCGGGCTCGAGCACCTCCCGGTGTCCGCCGGGGAGGCCCCCTTCGCCGTCTGGGTCTCGACCGAGGAGAGCCGAGCGGCTGGCGAGGCCCTCGCCGCGGGCCTGGACGTCAGCGCCCGTCGCACCGAGGTGGTCCCCTGGAGGGACGGAGAGCCGCGGCGCTTCGATGTCTACCTTCTGGGCTTCGACCGCTACGCCGACGCCGCGGAGGCGTGCCTCGAGATCCGCTCGCAGGGCTTCGAGCCGGAGGTGGTGGCTTTACCCGAAGGGGCCGACTAGGATCCTGGTGAGCGCGCCCCGCGCGGGCGGGGCGCGGCCCCGGTGCCGGCGGCAGACGCGCGCGGTCCGGGATGGGCAGCTGGCGGCCGACATCGACCGGGGCCGTCCGGCTGAGGTTGCGGTTCCTGGTGCCGTACCAGGATCCGTACCCGGGCTGCGTCCCCGGGATGCATGAGTCCCCGGTCGGAGAGCAGGTCGAGTGACCGAGCAGGAACCGCCTTCGCGCGGAAAGCCCAAGCGCGCCTCCTCGCGCAGCAAGTCGCCCAGAAAGGCCAGCGGAGCCGGCGACGGGAGCGCCGAGCCCGAGGAGAAGCCCTCCCCGGCCGGTCAGACGACCGGCGACGCGCCGGCGGGGCGGCGCCGACGCAGCACGGCCAAGGCCCAGGAAAAGCTCGCCGCGGAGACGGCCCCCGAGCCGGCCGAGCCCGAGCCGGAGACCGACGCCGGCGGGACCGGCGACTCGGAGGCGGCTACGCAAGAGAGAGGTCTCGACCCGGGCGCCCTCGCAGGGGTCACCGCCGAGCTGGAGGCTGCGGGGGCGGGCCTGTGGGACGACGACGCGGCCGACGTGGACGACCCCCTCGACTTCGTGCTCGATGCCGACCCCATCGATCCCACCGACCCGATCCAGATCGCCGCCGGCCGCCTCGGCATCGGCCGGCTCCACCGCGAGCAGCGGCGCGTCATCGATGCCGTCCTGGCGGGCCGCGACGTGCTGATGGTATTGCCGACCGGTTTCGGCAAGTCGGCCTGCTACCAGGTGCCGTCGATGGTGCTGCCGAAGCCCGTCCTCGTGATCTCGCCGCTCCTGGCCCTCATGCGGGACCAGCACGAAAAGCTGACGAAGCTCGACGTGCCGGTGGTGCGCCTCGATGGAACGGTTCGCGGAAAGAACCGGCAAGCGGCCCTCGAGCGGATCGGCAAGGGCGGGTCGCTGCTCGTGATGACTACGCCGGAGACCCTCGCCACCGAGGATGCAGTTGGCGCACTCACGAAGTCGGGCGTCTCGCTCGCCGCGATCGACGAGGCGCACTGCATCTCGGAGTGGGGCTACGACTTCCGCCCGACCTACCTGCAGCTGGGAGAGCGACTGCGGCGACTCGGAGCGCCCCCGGTCCTCGCGCTCACCGCAACGGCCACCGAGAAGGTGCGCACGGCGATCCAGCGCTTCGTCGGAATGCGCGATCCGGAGATCGTCGCCAGCTCGCCGCACCGTTCGAATCTCGCCTTCGACGTCTTGCGGTGCAGCGGCGACCAGCGTCTCCGCGCGCTCATGCGGCTCGTGCTGCGGCTGCGCCGGCCTGGGATCATCTATTGCTCGACGACCCGCGAGGTGGACGAGATCTACGCCCTCCTCCACCGGTTTGGCGCTCCCGCCCATCGCTATCACGGCAAGATGAACGCGGGCGACCGCTCGAAGCAGCAGGACGCCTTCATGCGACGCGGCCGCCGGACGGTGATGGTCGCAACCAACGCATTCGGGCTCGGGATCGACAAGCAGGACATCCGCTACGTCCTGCACTACCAGTCGCCGGCGTCACTCGAGCAGTACGTCCAGGAGGCCGGGCGCGCGGGTCGCGACGGACGTCGCGCGAACTGCATCCTGCTCTTCTCGCACGAGGATCGTCTCATCCACGAGGCCCTGCTCTCGCGGAGCCGGGTGCGCCCCGAGCAGCTCTACAAGCTCGCCCGGGCGTTGGCCGGCTGGGCGGGCGAAGAAAAGGCGCCGACGCTCGAGGCGCTGGCGCTCTCGGCCGATCTCGGCGTGAGGGTCGCAGCAGCGCTGCTGGCGGTGCTCGAAGAGGCGACCCTCGTGAAGTGGGATGCGACGGCGGTCTACGTGACGGTGCCCGCGAACGAGATCGAGGCCGAGGCGCGCAAGCTGGCCGGCCAATTCGCAACGCTCCGCAGCCAGGATGCCCGCCGGCTCGATGCCGTGGCCGCGTATGCCGAGGCCGGAGGCTGCCGCGCCGTCTTCCTGCGCGAGTATTTCGGCGAGGAGGGCTCGGAGGCCTGCGGCATGTGCGACACCTGCAGGGGATCGAGCGAACGCCCGTCGGTCTTCTACGAGCCGCTGGAGGCGCCGCGGAACGCTCCGCGAAGGCCCCTGCGGAGGGGATCCGGATCGCGGCGGATGGAGCCGCGCGACGGCGACCGCGGCCGGCGCGGGAGCGGCCGCCGCCGCGGGCGCGGACCGGGGCAACCGCCCCACGACGGCGCGAGGCCGGGAGGACCGCCGCCCGCACATCGAATCGCAAACGGTCCCGCCGCACCGGAGGACGCGAGGCCTCACCGGCGCGGAAGGCGCGGAAGACGCCGCGGGCGACGGCGGAGCGTGATTCCCGGCATCGACGGAGCTGGCGGCAGCCCGCCGGGCACCGCCTCCGACCGCCGGCCGCCTCGGCCGCAGGTCCCGGGCCCGGGGCCTGATCGCAGCAGACACGGAGCGCCGGCGGACCCCCCGGGCGCGGTTCTCGGACCCGACGGGGCGCCCCGACGGCGCCGACGGCGTAGAGGTCGGGGCCGGCGCGGGCGAGGCCGGCCGGGCGAGCCCGGGCCGGAAGGAGGGCCCGACCACCCGGACACCACGGCGTGATCCGCCGCCCGGGGCGGCGGGTCCTGCCCTCCGTCGCGGCGGCATTCCTGCTCCTCGCCGCCGACGCGCGGGCTACGACCGTCCGGATCCCGGCGCACCTCGACCTCCCCTTCCTTCGCGACGCCTTGGTGCGTCAGCTCTACACCGCTCCCGGTCCGATGGCGCCCGTCCTCGACGATGGTCACGACTGTGCGCGCCTCGCTCTCGCGGCTCCCGCACTCGACGCCGATGGAACGAGACTGAGGCTCCGGACGACCGCCCACGCTCGGCTCGGTACCGTCGTCCTCGGTCGCTGCACGCTGCCCCTCGATTGGAGCGGCGAGATCGAGGTGTTCTTCGAGCCTCGCACGGAACCGGGTTCGCCCACGGTCGCCTTCCGCGTGGTGGACTCACGAATTCGCAGGCCCGACGGAAGCCGGCCTGCGGTCTCGGGCGCTCTCTGGGACTGGATCAAGACGTCGGTCCATTCCCAGCTGTCGGCGTTCCAGGTCGACCTCGCACGCCCTCTCGAGGATCTGCGGGCGTTCCTCCCGCTGGTCCTCCCCGACCTCGACGTCGCGCAGGTGCGGCGACTGGTCGACTCGGTCGACCTCGCTGGCGCCCGGATCGCTCCCGCGGGCATCGTGGCGGAGCTGCAGTTCGACGTTCCCGGGATCCCTGCCACCGGCGGTGCGTCGCCGGAGGAGCCGCCTCCTTCCCCGGAGCAGATCGCCGGATTCGAGGCCGCGCTGCGGCGTTGGGACGGCTTCCTCACGTTCGTCCTGAAACACGCCGGCCGGGATACGCCGGACCGGCCCGTGCGTCGGGAGCTTCTGGCGATCCTCCTCGACGCGAGGTCCGACCTGGTCGAAGCGCTCTCGGAGCAGGACCCGAAGTCGGATCCGGTACGAACGCTCTTCCTCTCTACCTGGACCCGCCTCTCACCGGTTCTACGCCGACTCACCGGTGAGCTGCCGTGGGAGGACTCCCTCCGATACCTCTCCTTCGTCGCCGCAGGGGACGCCCTCGCGGCGCTCGACCGCCTCGGGCCCAGCGCTGGAATCGACGTCTCCGCGCCGGGGCTCCGGCGGCTCGCGCGGATGCTCGCGCCGTCCGACACCGCGGACCCGCTGGCTTCCGACGACGCCCTCGACCCCGAGCTGCGCGAGATCTTCGGCTTCGGCGACCCGATCGCGCCTCCGCCACCCGACGACGAGGCGTCAACGGGAACGCTCCTGCGCGTGACCTGGACTCCCGAGCGCCGCGTGCTCGGCCCCGACGACCGGGCGCGACTGCGCGGCTGGACGCCCACCCCTGCAGACCTCGACGAATACCTCCCATTGGTACACAGCGTACTCACCGAGGCGGGAGAGCTGGCCGCGGCACATTCGAAGCTCGACGTGCGGCTCTCGCCACTCCACGGCTCGCTCGTCCTGGCCGCCGCTTGGAAGGAGTCGTGCTGGAGACAATTCGTCCGGCACGGCGGTCAGGCGATCGCAATCCGCTCTTCCGCAGGTGCCGTCGGAATCCTGCAGGTGAACCCTCGCGTCTGGCGCGGGTTCTACGATCCTCGCTCGTTGGAGCGAGACGTGTCGTACAATGCGCGCGCCGGCGCCGAGATCCTTGCCCACTATCTCGTCGACTACGCCGTCCCGGCAGAGGAGCGCGGGAGCGGGAGCGATCCCGACGCGCTCGCACGATCGACCTACGCCGCCTACAACGGCGGGCCGCGCGCCGTTCGCCGCTGGCGAAACCCGGGAGCCCGCGCCGACCTTCGCAGGATCGACGAGGCGTTCTGGCGCGACTACCAGGCCGTGAAAACGAACGGCTTTCCCGACGTGGCCACCTGCTACGGCGTGTGACCCTGGCCCACGCTCGGGATCGGCGGATCGCCGTCGAACGCCCGCGCGGCGCCTCAGCGGCGCCTTGCCAGCTGGATCGCGCACAGTCCGTCTTCTTCGATCTCGAGCGGAATGTTGATGAGATTGAAGAAGTTCTCGGCGGCGTTGAGGACGGTGATCTCGACGATCTCGCGCTCGCTGAAGTGTTTGCGAAGCTCCGCGAAGGTTTCGTCGCTCACCTTTCTCTGACGGGTGGTCTCATCGACGTAGCGAAGCGCAGCCCGTTCGCGGTCATCGAAGCACGGGCTCGTCTGCCACTCCTGGAGGGCGTCGAACTTCTCGAGTCCCAGGTTCGACATCACGGCCTCGGCGCGTGCGATGTCGACGCAGAAGCCGCAGCGGTTCACCATCGCTGCCCAGGTCTTCACGAGGATCGCCAGCGGCGTCCCGATGGCGAGGTCGCGGTCGAGCTTGTGGATCGCCCATCCGACGTCGATCGCCCGCGGCATGCGGGTGTAGACCACCTTCATGGGCGTGATGACCTTGCCGAGCTGGCGCCGCATCATCCGGCTGACGAGGCGCGCCTTGAGGGTCGGAGGCTTCTCGATCGGAGTCAGTCGCATACGGGTCTCCTGGGTTGGGATTGGTCGCGTCTCACGACGGCTTCATCCGGCGCACATGGCGGACCCGACCGGGTGCGGCTGCGCGCGGCCGGGTATCGGGCGGGAAAGCGCTCCGGCCGCCGGCACGCGGCAGCTGCTGCCGCACCAGCGCCGCCAGCTCGGCAACGCCCGTACGGATGGCGTCGGATCCGTGGACCGCATGGGAGAGGAGGAGCGCCGGCGGGCCGTCGCCGTCGATTCGGCACGGCGCACCCGGCGCGTAGGCGATCCCCTTCCCCGCCGCAGCGGCCGCGAGCACACCGGCGTCGACGTTCTCGGGCAGCTCCACCCACACCGTGCAGCCGCCGGCAGGCTCACGGAAACGCGTTTCGGCCGGCATGTACTCGGCCAGCGCAGCCAGCATCGTCCTCGCTCGCTCTGCGTAGCGCTTCCGCACCCGGCGCACGTGCCGCTCGAGGCCGTCGCGCGCCAGGAGCTCCGCCATGGCGATCTGGTCCACCAGGGAGGCCTGGAGTGTCGACACCGTCCGGCCCACCGCCAGTACGCGGAGCAGCTCGGGCGCTCCGACCACATACCCTACGCGAAGCCCCGGGAAGAGCGCCTTCGAGAAGGTCCCCACGTAGATCACCCGGTCGCGCCCGTCGCTCGCCTTCAGCGCCGGCGCAGCCGGAGCGTCCGTACGCAGCTCGCAGTCGTAGTCGTCCTCGAGAATCGGCATCTGCGCGCGGTCCGAGAGATCGAGCAGCATCTCCCGCCGCTCTGCCGACAGCGAGACTCCCGTCGGCAGCTGGACCGACGGCGTCACGTAGACGAGCTTCACGCGGCGCGTCCTCAGAACCCGAGCCAGCTCATCCGTGCGAAGTCCCTCGGCATCGACACCGATGCCGACGACGCGGGCGCCGCACCCGCGGAAGGCGAGTGCTGCCAGGAAGTACCCAGGGTCTTCGACGGCAACGACGTCTCCCGGCTCGATCAGCGCACGTGCCACGAGCTCGATCGCCTGCTGGGCGCCGGACGTCACCAGCACCTCGTCGGCGCTACGCGCAATACCGCGGCCCGTCAGCGAGCGGGCGATGGCGGCGCGGAGGGGCGGCCAGCCCAGCGCATCGAAGTCGTTGCCATGCTCGCGAAGCTTGCCGACGGCGCGTTGCCACGCTCCCTGGAGTTCGGCGATCGGGAGGGATCGCGTGTCGACGACACCGGGGCGGAAGTCGAACCGGAGCGCGCTCGGCCCGGCTCCGGGCATTGGGGGCCGCCGCGGCAGCTGGAGCCTCCGGGGAGCAAGGAGTGCGGACCATGCGAACGGCGCGGGCCGCGGCCCGCCCGGTCGAAGAGCGGCGCTGCGCGGTCGCGGGCCGCCGGCGACGAAGGTCCCCCGCCCCACGTGCGCCCCGAGGTACCCCGCCTCGGCGAGCCACTCGTAGGCACGCGAGACGGTGTTGCGGGCGACTCCCAGCGCCTCTGCGAGTTCGCGGGTGGGCGGCAGGCGCTCCCCCGGCGCGAGCCGGTCGGCGACGATCAGCGCCGCAAGATGGTCCGCCAGCTGCCGGTAGACCGGGTCGCGACTGCCAGCGTCGGGACGGAAGGCCAGATCGAGCACGCCCCGAAGCTAGAGGGGCCAATCTGGAATGGAAAGAACCAATTTGGATGAAACCGAGGGGACCAATCCATCCGAGTGGCGAAAGATCGCCTCGGAACCGGCCCAGGCAGTCGTCGCTCGGCATCATCCGGCCGCTACTCTCGGCACGAGCCCGCGGACGCCGCCGAAGCAGCGCGGCGGGATGATGCGGAGCGTGGGGACACTCGGGGGAGGACGGTGGAGATGGTCCGCAACGAGCCCGCCGCAACCCGCCCAGATCCCCACGCGGCCACGGAGCATCCGTTCTCGCCGTACGTGCTCACATCGGCTGGCCCGGCGCCTCCCGGGATTCCGGAGGCGGAAACCGTAGACCCCCACGCCGAGCTGCCGGACGCTTCCGACCTCATGAGCCGACGCGAGGCCTTCCTCGCCCAGGTACTCCGGTCTCCCACCCCGCGCCACGTCTCGGCGGTCTTCCACGAGGTCGCTCGCCTCGCGGCGGGAGGCCCCTTCCATGCCGGCGTCTTCGAGGCCGCTCTCGACTACGTCGATGCCCGGCTCGACTGCGCCGACTTCGTCCTCCACGGCATCCTTCGCCTGCTGCTGCACTTCTCCGACGATCCGCGCGTTCCCGCGCCGCTCGTCGATCGCGCCCATCGGACCCTCCTCGGGTTCAAGTACTGGCCCGATGAGCCCGGCCGCGACTCGATGTGCACCTGGACCGAGAATCACGAGATCCTCTTCGCGTCAGCGGCGTGGATCGCGGGACGCATGCACCCCGACGCCGTCTTCCTGAACTCGGGAGAGACCGGACGCGAGAAGCAGGCCACCGCACGCAGACGGATCCTCCGCTGGCTCGATCTCCGCTTCCGGACCGGCTTCAGCGAATGGCTCTCGAACGTGTACTACGACGAGGACCTCGTTGCGCTCCTCGCTCTCGTCGACTTCGCCGGAGACGACGAGATCCGTCGGCGCGCGGAGATGGTGACCGACTCCCTGCTTCTCGACCTCGCCCTGCACCAGTTCCGCGGCGTCTTCGCGTCGACACACGGACGCTCGTACGAGACCTCGAAGAAATGGGCCACAGAGGAGAGTACGACGGACACCTGCCGCCTCCTCTTCGGAACGGGGTCCTTCGCGCGGCGGGAGAACATGAGCGCCGTCTGTCTCGCGCTCTCGGGATACCAGCTCCCGGCCGTGTTGCACGCCATCGCCACCGACACAGCGCGCACCGAAACGGTCATCCGCCAGCGAATGGGGATCCAGCTCGACGAGCTCGAACGGTGGGGCCTCGACCCCCTCGACGCCGAGGACATGATGGTGCTGCTATCGCTGGAGGCCTATGCGCACCCACGAACCATCGGCGGCTTCCTTCGGCTCCTCGACCGATTCGACTGGTGGCGGAACGACTTCTTCCGCCCCTTCGCGCGGGTGAGGCCGCTCCTCGAACGCCTGCGACGCATGCATCTTCTCCGCCCCGTCATCCGCCTCCTCGAGGCCGACATCTCGCGGAACCTCCGCAGCGAGGTGAACGTCGTCACCTACCGGACACCCGACGCGCAGCTGAGCTCTGCCCTCGACTGGCGCGCCGGAATGGGCGGCGACCAGCAGCACGTCTGGCAGGCGACCCTCGGCCCCGACGCCGTCTGCTTCACGACGCACCCGGGTCCGCGGAAGGCGCGCTCTCCCGGCCACTGGACGGGGAGCGCGACGCTCCCGCGCGTAGGTCAGGTCGAGAACGTCGTCGTCGCGATCTACTCGATCCCTCGGCGCCCGTTCTTTCTTTATCCCAACCGCAACCTCTACACCCACGCCTGGCTGCCTCGCGACCAGTTCGACGAGGTTGCCGAGGACGGCGGCTGGTTCTTCGCTCGGCGTGGCGGCGGCTTTCTCGCGCTCCGCTCCCGCGAGCCCGCCCACTGGAGCGCCGCGCGCGGTGAGGACGCCGGGCGCGAGCTCGTCGCTCCTGGCCGCGACAACGTGTGGATCTGCGAGGTCGGCCGCCGTGCGACGGACGGCGCCTTCGACCGCTTCGCCGATCGGATCGCGCGCGCCGAGATCTCCTTCGGTCGCCGCAGCGTCCGCTTCCGTTCGCCTTCCCGGGGGCTCGTCGAGTTCGGCTGGCGCGGCCCGCTCCGCCACGAGGGCCGGATCGTCCCCCTCGGTGGCTTTTCACGCTACGAGACACCCTATGGCGGATCGGCGTTCCCGGCCGACGGGATCACGGTCGCCCACGCAGGCCACTCGCTGCGCCTGCGCTGGGGCGACGCCATCCGGGAGGTCAGTGGCTTCGTCCGGTGAGCGGGAACCCCAGCGGGATCGCCCGCCTGGCCGCTTGCCGCCGCCGCGTCAGGGGCCCTCGCTGAGCGCCGTCGGAGACGAGCACTCGGGGTCCGCCGGGTAATCGATGAATCCGTCCACGTCGTTGTCCAGTCCGTCGTCACACTCGAGCAGCGGGTCCTTCTCGGACGAGTCATTGGCGCCCGTGCAGCCCGGGTCGGCCGGGTAGTCGCCGTAGCCGTCGCCGTCGTTGTCGAGGCCGTCGGAGCATTCCGGCGCCTCCGACGGCCCCACCGGGGAGGCACAGCCGAGGTCCGCCGGATAGTCCGTGAAGCCGTCCAGATCGTTGTCCACGCCGTCGTCGCAGGGGAGTGAAGCGTCGTTCTCGGACGGATCAGCGGTAGCCGTGCAGCCGGGGTCCAGCGGGTAGTCCGCAAGGCCGTCGCCATCGTTGTCGGCGCCGTCGTCGCACACCAGCGCGGCGTCGTTCTCCGACGCGTCGTCGATGGCCGTGCAGCCGAGGTCGAACGGATAGTCGGCCGCGCCGTCGCCGTCGTTGTCGAGGCCGTCGAGGCACACCGGCGCCTCGGTCACCGATGCCGCCGACGTGCAGCCAGTATCCGCCGGGTAATCGGTGAAGCCGTCGCCGTCGTTGTCGACGCCGTCGTCGCAGACGAGCGCTGCGTCGTTCTCCGACGCGTCACCCAGCCCCGTGCATCCCAGGTCCGCCGGGTAGTCCGCGGCTCCGTCGCCATCGTTGTCGAGGCCATCGTCACACGGCAGTCCCGCGTCCTTCTCGGACGGGTCGTCGACGGCCGCGCAGCCGAGGTCGAACGGGTAGTCGGCCGCGCCGTCGCCGTCGTTGTCGACGCCGTCGAGGCAGACCGGCGACTCGGTCGCCGATGCCGTTGACGTACAGCCGGCGTCCGCGGGGTAGTCGGTGAAGCCGTCGCCGTCGTTGTCGACGCCGTCGTCGCAGACGAGCCCTGCATCGTTCTCGGACGTGTCGCTCGCCGACGTACAGCCCGCGTCCAGCGGATAGTCGGCCGCGCCGTCGCCGTCGTTGTCGACGCCGTCGTCGCACACCAGCGCCGCGTCCCTCTCCGACGCGTCGTCGGCGGCCGTACAGCCGAGGTCGAACGGGTAGTCGGCCGCGCCGTCGCCGTCGTTGTCGACGCCGTCGAGGCAGACCGGCGACTCGGTGGCCGATGCCGCCGACGTGCAGCCAGTATCCGCCGGGTAATCGGTGAAGCCGTCGCCGTCGTTGTCGACGCCGTCGTCGCACGGCAGCGCCACGTCGTTCTCGGACGTGTCGCTCGCCGACGTACAGCCCGCATCCAGCGGATAGTCGGCCGCGCCGTCGCCGTCGTTGTCGACGCCGTCGTCGCACACCAGCGCCGCGTCCCTCTCCGACGAATCGTCGGCCGCCGCGCAGCCGAGGTCGGACGGGTAGTCGGCCGCGCCGTCGCCGTCGTTGTCGACGCCGTCGAGGCAGACCGGCGACTCGGTCGCCGATGCCGTTGACGTACAGCCGGCGTCCGCCGGGTAGTCGGTGAAGCCGTCGCCGTCGTTGTCGACGCCGTCGTCGCAGACCAGCCCTGGATCGTTCTCCGACGCGTCGTCGACCGCGCTGCAGCCCGCGTCGAGCGGGTAGTCGGCCGCGCCGTCGCCATCGTTGTCGAGCCCGTCGAGGCACACCGGTGACTCGGTCGGCGCCAGGGGCCACGTACAGCCGGGGTCCGCCGGGTAGTCGACGAGGCCATCGCCATCGTTGTCGACGCCGTCGTCGCACGGCAGCGACGCGCCGTTCTCGGATAGGTCGGACGCAGCCGCGCAGCCCGGATCGAGCGGATAGTCGGCCAGCCCGTCACCATCGTTGTCCACGCCGTCATCGCACGCGATCGCGGGATCCCTCTCGGAGGCGTCGTCCGCAGCCGAGCAGCCGAGGTCGAACGGGTAGTCGGCTGCGCCGTCACCATCGTTGTCGAGACCGTCGAGGCACACCGGTGCCTCGGTCACCGATGCCGTCGACGTACAGCCCGCGTCCGCCGGGTAGTCCGTGAAGCCATCGCCGTCGTTGTCGATCCCGTCGTCACACGCGAGCGCCGGATCCTTCTCCGACGCATCGTCCACTGCCGAGCAGCCGATGTCCGCCGGATAGTCGACCGCGCCGTCACCATCGTTGTCGACCCCGTCGAGGCAGACAGGCGATTCGGTCACGGCCAGCGAGGATGTGCAGCCGAGATCCGCCGGGTAGTCGGTGAGACCGTCGCCGTCGTTGTCGACGCCGTCGTCGCACGGCAGCGCTGGGTCCGTCTCGGGATCGTCGTAGGGATCCGCGCACCCGGGGTCGCCGGGATGGTCGATCCAGCCGTCGCCGTCGTTGTCGAGGCCATCGAGACACACCGGCGATTCGGTCAGCGCCGTCGAAGACGAGCATCCGGGATCTGCCGGGTAGTCGGCGAGCCCATCGCCATCGTTGTCGACGCCGTCGTCGCAAGGCAGCGACGCGTCCCTCTCCGAGGCATCGTCCGAGGCCGTACAGCCCGAATCGTCGGGGTAGTCGACCCAGCCGTCGCCGTCGTTGTCCACCCCGTCGAGGCACACAGGCGACTCGGTCGGTGCGGTCGACGAAGAGCACCCACCATCCGCCGGATAGTCGATGAAGCCATCCCCGTCGTTGTCGACCCCATCGTCGCACGGGAGCGAGGGATCCGTCTCCGACGAATCGGTGACCGCTGCACAACCCGGATCGTTCGCGTCGTCGATCCAACCGTCTCCGTCGTTGTCGACGCCATCATCGCAGGCCACCGCCGGATCGGTCTCGGCAGAGTCGGTGACCGCCGCGCAGCCCGGATCAGCGGGGAAGTCGGCAAGCCCGTCGCCATCGTTGTCCCGGCCGTCGTCGCAGGCCAGCGCAGCGTCCGTCTCGGCGGCGTCACCGAGTGCCGTACAGCCCGGATCGACCGGGAAGTCGATGAGACCGTCGCCATCGTTGTCGACGCCGTCGTCGCACACCAGCGCGGCGTCCCTCTCGGACGTGTCGCCCATTCCCGCGCAGCCGAGATCCCCGGGGTAGTCGGAGAAGCCGTCGCCGTCGTTGTCGGCGCCGTCGTCGCAGACGAGCGTCGCGTCCCTCTCCGACGCATCGTCGACGGCCGAGCAGCCGATGTCCGCCGGGAAGTCCGCTGCGCCGTCGCCGTCGTTGTCGAGACCGTCGAGGCACACCGGCGACTCGGTCGCCGATGCCGTTGACGTACAGCCCGCATCCGCCGGGTAGTCGGTGAAACCATCGCCGTCGTTGTCGATCCCGTCGTCGCACGCAAGCGTCGCGTCGTTCTCCGAGGCGTCGCTTGCCGACGTGCAGCCGGCATCCAGCGGGTAGTCGATCGCCCCGTCGCCGTCGTTGTCGACCCCGTCGTCGCACACCAGCGCCGCGTCCCTCTCGGACGCGTCGCCGATGGCCGAGCAACCGAGGTCCGCCGGGAAGTCCGCCGCGCCGTCGCCGTCGTTGTCGAGACCATCGAGGCACACCGGCGACTCGGTCGGCGCCATGGGCCACGTGCAGCCCGCATCCGCCGGGTAGTCCGTGAAGCCGTCGCCGTCGTTGTCGATGCCGTCGTCGCACGGCAGCGACGCGTCGTTCTCCGACGTGTCGGAGGTCCCCGTGCAGCCCGGGTCCAGCGGATAGTCGGCAAGCCCGTCGCCGTCGTTGTCGGCGCCGTCGTCGCAGACGAGCGTCGCGTCCCTCTCCGACGCATCGTCGACGGCCGAGCAGCCGATGTCCGCCGGGAAGTCGGCGGCGCCGTCGCCGTCGTTGTCGAGACCGTCGAGGCACACCGGCGACTCGGTCGCCGATGCCGTTGACGTGCAGCCCGCATCCGCCGGGAAGTCCGTGAAGCCATCGCCGTCGTTGTCGATCCCGTCGTCACACGCAAGCGCTGCGTCGTTCTCGGACGCGTCGCTCGCCGACGTGCAGCCCGAATCCAGCGGATAGTCGATCGCGCCGTCGCCGTCGTTGTCGACGCCGTCGTCGCAGACGAGCGCCGCGTCCTTCTCCGACGCGTCGTCGATGGCCGAGCAACCGAGGTCCGCCGGGAAGTCCGCCGCGCCGTCGCCGTCGTTGTCGAGACCATCGAGGCACACCGGCGACTCGGTCGGCGCCATGGGCCACGTGCACCCCGCATCCGCCGGGTAGTCCGTGAAGCCGTCGCCGTCGTTGTCGACGCCGTCGTCGCACGGCAGCGACGCGTCGTTCTCCGACGTGTCGGAGGTCCCCGTGCAGCCCGGGTCCAGCGGGTAGTCGGCAAGTGCGTCGCCGTCGTTGTCGGCGCCGTCGTCGCAGACGAGCGTCGCGTCCCTCTCCGACGGGTCGTCGACGGCCGAGCAGCCGATGTCCGCCGGGAAGTCGGCGGCGCCGTCGCCGTCGTTGTCGAGACCGTCGAGGCACACCGGCGACTCGGTCGCCGATGCCGTTGACGTACAGCCCGCATCCGCCGGGTAGTCGGTGAAACCATCGCCGTCGTTGTCGACGCCGTCGTCACACGCAAGCGCTGCGTCGTTCTCCGAGACGTCGCTCGCCGACGTGCAGCCGGAATCCAGCGGGTAGTCGATCGCCCCGTCGCCGTCGTTGTCGACGCCGTCGTCGCAGACGAGCGCCGCGTCCCGCTCCGACGCGTCGTCGATGGCCGAGCAACCGAGGTCCGCCGGGAAGTCCGCCGCGCCGTCGCCGTCGTTGTCGAGACCATCGAGGCACACAGGCGCCTCGGTCGGCGCCATGGGCCACGTGCACCCCGCATCCGCCGGGTAGTCCGTGAAGCCGTCGCCGTCGTTGTCGACGCCGTCGTCGCACGGCAGCGACGCGTCGTTCTCCGACGTGTCCGAGGTTCCCGTGCAGCCCGGGTCCAGCGGGTAGTCGGCAAGTGCGTCGCCGTCGTTGTCGGCGCCGTCGTCGCAGACCAGCGCCGCGTCCCTCTCCGACGGGTCGTCGACGGCCGAGCAGCCGATGTCCGCCGGGAAGTCGGCGGCGCCGTCGCCGTCGTTGTCGAGACCGTCGAGGCACACCGGCGACTCGGTCGCCGATGCCGTTGACGTACAGCCCGCATCCGCCGGGTAGTCGGTGAAACCATCGCCGTCGTTGTCGACGCCGTCGTCACACGCAAGTGTCGCGTCGTTCTCCGAGGCGTCGCTTGCCGACGTGCAGCCGGAATCCAGCGGGTAGTCGATCGCCCCGTCGCCGTCGTTGTCGACGCCGTCGTCGCAGACGAGCGCCGCGTCCCGCTCCGACGCGTCGTCGACGGCCGAGCAGCCGAGGTCGAACGGATAGTCGGCGGCGCCGTCAGCGTCGTTGTCGACGCCGTCGAGGCACGCCGGCGACTCCGTCGGCGACATCGGCGACGTGCAGCCCAGGTCTGCCGGGTAGTCCGTGAAGCCGTCGCCGTCGTTGTCGACCCCGTCGTCGCACGGCAGCGACGGGTCACGCTCCGAGACATCTCCGAGCCCCGTGCAGCCGAGATCGACGGGGTAGTCGATGACCCCATCGCCGTCGTTGTCGACGCCGTCGTCGCACACCAGCGCCGCGTCCTTCTCCGACGTGTCGTCGACGGCCGAGCAGCCCAGGTCCAGCGGGTAGTCCGGGATACCGTCGCCATCATTGTCGAGGCCGTCGAGGCACACCGGAGATTCAGTCAGGGAGGCGGCCGACGTGCAGCCGGCGTCCGCCGGGTAGTCCGTGAAGCCGTCGCCGTCGTTGTCGACTCCGTCGTCGCACGGCAGCGACGCATCGTTCTCGGAGGCGTCGTCGACGGCGGTGCAGCCCGC
Source organism: uncultured delta proteobacterium (assembly GCA_963710635.1). GTDB lineage: Bacteria > Myxococcota_A > UBA9160 > UBA9160 > UBA9160 > MYXO. The sequence goes on along the minus strand of CAVQAY010000004.1, from coordinate 1,009,766 downwards.
GTCCAGCGGGTAGTCGACGGCGCCGTCGCCATCGTTGTCCGTGCCGTCGAGGCACGCGGGAGACTCGGTCACCGACCCCTGCGAGGTGCAGCCAGGATCCGCCGGATAGTCGGTGAGGCCGTCTCCGTCGTTGTCGACCCCGTCGTCGCATGCCAGCGACGCATCGGTCTCCGAGCCGTCGACGAGCGACGTGCAGCCGAGGTCGAACGGATGGTCGACGAGACCATCGCCGTCGTTGTCGACCCCGTCGTCGCACGGCAGCAAGGGGTCCTTTTCCGACGAGTCGCCTACGTCGGCGCAGCCGACGTCGAACGGGTAATCCGTGAGACCGTCGCCGTCATTGTCGATTCCGTCGAGGCACACCGGCGATTCCGTCGTCGCGATCGGCGAGGTGCAGCCCGGGTCCGCCGGATAGTCCGTGAACCCGTCTCCATCGTTGTCGACGCCGTCGTCGCACGGAAGAGCGGGATCCCTCTCGGACACGTCCGTCGTCGCCGTGCAGCCGAGATCGACGGGGTAGTCGATGACGCCGTCACCGTCGTTGTCGAGGCCGTCGTCGCACGGCAGCGAGGGATCCTTCTCGGCGGCGTCGTCTACGGCCGTGCAGCCCAAGTCGAACGGGTAGTCGATGAGCCCGTCGCCGTCGTTGTCGACTCCGTCGAGACACGCGGGGGACTCGGTCGCCGACCCCGTCGACGTGCAACCTGGGTCCGCCGGATAGTCGGTGAGGCCGTCGCCGTCGTTGTCGATCCCGTCGTCGCACGGGAGCGCGGCATTTCTCTCGGACGAGTCGTAGGGGGTCGTGCATCCGAGGTCGAGGGGGTAGTCGGCGCTTCCGTCGCCGTCGTTGTCGATCCCGTCGTCGCACGGAAGCGAGAAGTCTCTCTCGGAGAGATCACCGAACCCGGCACAGCCCACGTCGAACGGAAAGTCGGTGAGGCCGTCGCCGTCGTTGTCGAGGCCGTCGAGACACGCCGGAGACTCGGTCGACGCCGCCGGCGACGTGCAGCCGAGATCGGCCGGGAAGTCGATGAACCCGTCCGTGTCGTTGTCGACCCCGTCATCGCAGGGCAGCGAGGGCTCTTTCTCGGCGTCGTCGTCGGTGGACGTGCAGCCCGGGTCCGCCGGATAGTCCGTGAGGCCGTCTCCGTCGTTGTCGACGCCGTCGAGGCACGCCGGAGATTCGGTCGGCGACGCCGCCGACGCGCATCCGAGATCGGCGGGATAGTCGGTGAGCCCGTCGCCGTCGTTGTCGACCCCGTCGTCGCACGGAAGCGAAGGGTCCTTCTCCGACGCGTCGTCGACGGCCGAGCAGCCGAGGTCGAAGGGATAGTCGGCGGCGCCGTCACCATCGTTGTCGATGCCGTCGAGGCAGATGGGCGACTCGGTCGAAGCCCCTGGCGACGTGCAGCCGAGATCCGCCGGAAAGTCGATCAATCCATCGGTGTCGTTGTCGACCCCGTCGTCGCACGGCAGCGACGGGTCCCTCTCCGACGCGTCGAAGACATTCGTGCAGCCCGCATCGTCGGGGTAGTCGGTTCCCCCATCGCCGTCGTTGTCGGCGCCGTCGAGGCACGCCGGAGACTCGGTGTCGGAATAGGGAGACTCGCACCCCGGATCGAGCGGGTAGTCGGTGAGGCCGTCGCCGTCGTTGTCGGCGCCGTCGAGGCACGCCGGCGCCTCCGTCCACGCGAAGGGCGAGGAGCAGCCGGGGTCTGCCGGGTAGTCGGTGAGACCATCGCCGTCGTTGTCGAGCCCATCGAGGCAGATCGGCGATTCGGTGAGCGACGTCGCGAACTCGCAGCCGGGGTCGGCCGGATAGTCGATGAAACCGTCGCCGTCGTTGTCGAGCCCGTCGTTGCACTCGGGGACCTGCTCGAGGGCCCCGATGTCGCAGCGGGGGCCGGCCGGGCGGACGAGCCCGCGCTGGTCGAGGAGCGCACAGCTCATGCCCCCGCTTCCCGGCAGGGCCGGATTCGCGGCGTCGAGTGCGGGGCTGCCGTCGAGCAGGGCGTGGGTCGGAGTCGGGCCGCCGTTGTCCGCGAGCGGCTCGATCCTCGCCGCAACCCCTGTGAGCGTCCCCGTGAGATCGCCCGCGAGCGTGCATCCGAGCGTACTCTCGATCAGGTTGTATCCCTGCGCGCCGATGGCCGAGACGCCGCCGCAATCCGGAGAAATGCCGGAGTCCGTGTTCTGCGCGACGATCGTGTTCGCGAGCGTGACGGCGGAAAGCCCGGGGGCTCCCGTGCCGTTCACGATGCCGCCGCCGGCGCCTGCGGGAGCGGCGTTCACCGCGACCGTCGCGTTGATGAGGGTCAGGGCGCCTTCGTTCAGGATTCCGCCCGCGGTTCCGGAGGTCGCCGTGTTCGATGAGATCGTGCAGTCACGCAGGGTCACGCCGCCGGTGCTGTAGAGCCCGCCACCCGAGTCGGCGGCGGTGTTCCCCGTCACCGAGCAGCGCTGGCCCGTGATCGCACCGCTCGACCAGAACCCTCCGCCGGTGGTTCCCGACGTGTTTCCCTCGACACCCGAATCGCGGAAGGTGATCGCTCCGCTGCTGAAGAGCCCGCCGCCGAGCTCCGCCGCCGAGTTCGCGCTCGCCGTGCTCGTCACGAGCGTGAGCGCACCGTCGTTGTAGATTCCTCCGCCGTAGCGTGCCGTGCTCCCCGTGACGAGGACTTCGGAGAGCGTCGCAGCTCCGGTCATCGTGATGCAGAGAGCACCTCCACGCTGCGGGCACGACGCGCCGAGATCAGCCGTGGCATCGCCGCCTTGGATCGTGAGGCGCTGGATCGTGACGTTCGAGAAGAGATGGAAGACGCGGCCCGCCGCGTTCCCATCGATGATCGTCGCGCTGGTTCCCGCGCCGGTGATCGTGGCGGGGTTCCTCACGTCGAGATCGCCCGTCGCGGCGGCATCCTCGCCGGAGCCGGCGAGTGAGAGTACGAAGACGCCTGCCGGGACGTTGATCGTATCCCGGGCGCTCCTGGCGTTCGCCTCCTGGATGGCGGCGCGCAGCGTGCAGGTCCCCACGGCCGTCACACACACGTTGTTGCCGGGGTTCGCGTCCGGAAGATCGTCCGTCGCGGTGACGGTGAAGATCAGCGCCCACGAGTTGGGAGCGGCGATGACGGCGAGGAGCAGGACTGCGAGCCGGAGGAAATGCCGCATGGATCCCGTTCAGACGCTGAGGATGGACGAACGCGCGACCCGGGCAGACGTGACGACGGCCCGCGACGGGCCGTGAACGGTCGGAGCGGCACTCCTGCCCGCGGTTTATTTACCACGGCGGGGGCCCGTGTGTCTACTCCCTTGCAGAGCGCTGCGTACGGCAGATCGGGGTTTTCCCGGAGATGCTCCGGTCCCCCAGGCCTCGCAGGATCCGGAGTATCGATGTAGCCTAAAAGACCCACGCCGAACTGTCAGCGCACACCGCGGTTCGTGGACACGCGGCGCGCGCGTCACCTTGGGCTCATGTCGGGCCCCTCGACAGTCAGGGCCAAAGCGGACACGGTCCGCTCGGGCACGGGCGGTCGCGTCCCAGCAGGAGAGCGAGCGATGAGCAACTGGCTTTGCAGTGCAGTGATCACCCTCACGGCAGGGGTGCTGCTCGCGAGCGGATCGGCACGCGCCGAGAGCAACGCGTGCAAGGCCGACCTGAACGGTGACCTCATCGTGAACTTCACCGACCTCGCCATCCTCAAGTCCGTCTTCTTCCAGCGCTGCACCGACCCTGCCCCAGCGAGCGTCTTTCCGGCGACGGGGCAGACGAGCTGCTGGGACGCGACAGGAGCCGCCATCTCCTGCGCGGGAACCGGCCACGACGGAGAGGTCCAGGCTGGCGCGACCCTCGCCTACGTCGACAACGGCGACGGAACGATCACGGACGTCAACACCGGCCTCGTGTGGGAGAAGCTGTCGGACGATGGATCGATCCACGATCGGGACAACACGTACTCGTGGACGAACGCCTTCGCCGTGAAGATCGCAGCGCTGAATGCCGGCGGAGGCTTCGCCGGGCGTACCGACTGGCGCGTACCGAACCGCAAGGAGCTCGAAATCATCCTCAACGCCGAGGTCCACAACCCGGCGGTGAGCGCCATCTTCCACACCGGCTGCGTGCCGGGCTCGACGGTGCTGACCGGAAGCTGCACCCGGCCGAGCTACTACTGGTCCTCGTCGAGTTACGCCTACGACCCGACCCGCGCCTGGCGCGTGGGCTTCGACTTCGGAGCCGTCGGTGCGGGATTCAAGGCGGACGCCCTCTACGTACGAGGAGTCCGCGGCGGCTCGTGATTCGCGCAACTCGAGTCAGCCGCCGGCCATTTCTCGCGCGAGCCATTGGCCGACCGCGCCGGCCGTGAGACGATGCCCATCTGGCGAGAGATGCATCGCGTCCTTCCACAGGAATAGAGTGGCCGGTACGAGCCCGGGCGCAGCGAAGGCGGGCGCGAGGTCGAGCGCCGGGATCCCGAGCTCGGCGAGCCGGGCGAGGATCATGCGCTGGGGGGCGAAGCGGTCGGGCACGCGCCCCCTGAGCTGCGCCTCGTAGGGCAAGAGGACAGCACCGAGCGCGATGCCGTGGCGCGCCGCGATCTCGTCGAGCTCGGCCAGCCCCGCCGAGAGACGCTCCCAGTCCGGGTTCGCAGCGGCGTAGCGACCCTCGACGTCCTGGTAGTAGACGAGGCTCCGATCGGTGAGGATGCCCTTCAGCCACTGGTAGAGAACCGACCCATCCCGCAGCCCGTAGCGAGCCCGCTCGATGGAAGTACGAGCCGTCTCGGGAACCATCCGCTCTGCTACGTCGTTCAGGCACAGGAACGCGACCGCGCGCCGGATCGGCTCGCCGCGGTCCAGGAGCTCGCGGAGCACCGTCACGTAGTCGTCGATCGAGTATCCGATCACGGCCGTATCGACTACGCGAACGTTGGGGTTCCTCGCCTGGAGGAGCCCTGCGAACGTCTCCTGCGCGGGCACGCCGACTCCCGCCGTCACCGAGTCGCCGAGCAGGACGAGTGCCTCGGCCGCCTCGACCGGCTCGGCGATGCGACGGAAGCCGCGCTCGTCGATCTCGAAGACGGCATCGAACGACGTCCCTCTCGCCCCCGGAACCCACCCCACGGACTCGCCGACCCCATTCCGGCGCAGCAGACGCGAGTCGGTGCCCTGCCGGTGGACGAAGGGGAACGCGATCCGTACCGCGGCTTCGAGGAGTCCGAGCAGGAGCGCCGTCGAGATCAGCGTGAAGACGACGAAGACGACGGCGCCTCGACGAGCGGTTGCGGGATCTTCCGTACGGACCACGGCGCCGGCCGACGCTACCAGAAGGCCTGCGTCCTGGGCGAGTCCCCGCGGGAAGTCCTGTCACGAACCCCCACCCGTTCGGCCACTCCCTCCGGAGACGTGTCCTTCGACGCGCTCTACTCGATCGATCCGGGGAGTGGTGTGGCCCGCTACATCGGCCGGATCACCTTCGACAACGTCTTCGCTCTCGGCTTCGGTCAAACCGGGGTGCTCTATGGCATCTCCGATCTGACGAAGAGGAGCTGATCCACATCGACCTCGCCACGGGCAACGGCAGCGCCATCGCCAACCTGCCGGTGATGACCGCCTACGACATCACGTCTCGGCCGAGCGACGACGTGATGTTCCTCATCGATTCGATCACGAGTTCCCTGTTCACGATGGACGTCACGAACGGCACCCTGACGGGAGTCGGCCCCTTCGGCGACTCCATCCACCGGGTCGGCCTCGCCTTCGCGCCGATCCCGGAGCCGGGCACGCTGCTGCTCGTCCTGTCCGGGCTGCTCCCGCTCGGCCGGCAGCGGCGAACGACGTAGGGAGAGGCGCGCACCGCCAGCCTCGACGCCGCCGGCCGGTTGCCCGCGCTCGCGACACGGGCGTCTCGCCCAGGGCGAGTACCCCACCGTCCGTTCGGTCCCTACCCTGCTCGCGTGCAAGGCCCCCTCGGATTCCTCGCCCGCCTGCGCAGGCTGCTCGGCCGCGCTAGGACGGCGGCCCTGCTGGGCGTCACGTTCGCCCTCTCTCAGGCGGCGATCGCGGCCCTGCTGCGTCCGCTCGGTGGCGCCGAGGTGATCCGGCTCCAGACGACGCTCTCTGCGGCCGACTTCACCGCGACCCTCGACCGCTGGCGCGCCGCGGGCCTCATCGACGTGTACTGGCGGCACTACGCGATCGACTTCGTGCATCCCCTCCTCTACGGCGCCTTCCTCGCGGCGCTGCTCGCGCGCGGACTCGAGGCGAATCGGATCGCACACCGCTACGACGTCGTCCTGCTGGTTCCCCTCGCCGCCGGACTGCTCGACCTCGTCGAGAACACGATCCACGTGGCACTCCTCGCCGACCCCGGACGGATCGGTCCGACCCCGGTGGTAGCGAGCGGCGTCGCAGCGATTCTCAAGTGGACCCTCGCCGGAGCAAGCCTTCTCGTTGCCGCAGGTCTCGCGCTCCGTGCGCGGCGACATCCGTCTGCCGCCCTCGGCTGAAGGGCGACGTTCGGCTGCGGCAGAGCGCCCAGCGCGCGGAGGATGCTGGGCACGGGCAGCCTCCCGCCCTCCTCGCAGTCCACCCGTAAAACGACCTGCGCGACCTCGATCCCCCTCTTCGCGACAGGCAGCGATGACTCGGATCACGAACTCACCAGGCCCGGTACCCGGCGTGCAGGGTGCCGCGCCGATGCCGGAACCGTCGAAGGAGATCGCTATCGTCTCGCGGCGGTCGCCTCCGTCCCTCTCCCCGGCGGCCCGCCCGCGAAGCGAGACGCTCCTGAAGTCCCCGGCCAAGGCCCCCGCACCGCACCTGCGCGCGCTCCGGCAACGCGCTGCCTACGGGATGGTCTGGCTGGTGCGGGAAGCGTTTCGCCATCTCACGCCCGAACGCGCTGTGGCGCTCGGGGCGGGCTTCGGCCGCTTCGTCGTACGCGTGCACGGCCCTCGAACGGGTACCGGGCTCCGGAACCTCGAGATCGCGTATCCCGCATGGGGCGACGCCGAGCGGCGCAGCGTCCTCACGGCGAGCTTCGCGAACATCGGGCGCAGCATCGCCGAGGTGGCCCTGCTCTCGGGACGTCACCGGGAGCAGCTCCTCGACGGCATCCGGCTCGACGGGCTCGAGCACCTCGAGGCCGCGCAGCGGAGCACGCGCGATGGAGGCGTCGTACTCCTCACGGCGCACTTTGGATCGTGGGAGGCAGCCGGCGCAGCCGTCGCGCGCGCCGGCATCCCGCTAAGCGTGGTTCATCACGGCTTCGAGAATCCGTTCATCGGCCGGATGGTCACCGACTGGCGGCGATCGAGCGGGATGCAGACCCTCGAGCTCGGAAGCGCGGGGCTGAGCGCCGTTCGTGCCCTGCGGCGCGGGCGCGTCGTAGCGATGCTCTTCGATCAGAACGCGGGTCGGAGCGAGGGACGCTTCGTACCGTTCTTCGGGCTCGAAGCCAGCACCCGGGCGGGGCCTGCGCTGCTCGCGATGCGCTTCGGCATTCCGGTCGTCCCGGCGTTCTTCTTCCGTGAGGGCGACGGGCCCCGGCACGTTGCGCGATTTCGCCCCGCACTCGAGATCGAGCCGGTGGGCGATGACCCCGAACGGGCGCTCTACCGGAACTTGTGTCGCATGAACCAGGCCATCGAGGATGCGGTGCGCGAGGCCCCGGATCAGTGGACGTGGATCCACAAGCGCTGGAAGACCCGGCCGGAGACTGAGCCCCGAGCGCCCTACCCGTCTCGGCACCGCATCCGACGCGCCCTGCGGAGTTGGCGCAGGGCGAAGCGGCCCTGAAGGACCGGGCGTGCTGGAGGCTGCCCACTGCGCTCGGCGTGGGACATGCCCTCGTTGCGGATCCCGCGCGCCGCGACCCCGGCGTTCGCCGCAGTTGCCCTCGTTCTCTCGTCGAGCACAGCGGCGGTGGCGGACATCGTCACCGCCGACCCCTCCCTGCCGCCGGTCGCCGCGAGTACCGGACGGCGGCAGACGTTCACGCGTCCTACGGCAGCGGCGCCATGACGCTCACCGACATCAGCCATTTCGGCTTCACGAGCATCTCGAGAATTTCTCTCCCGCTGGAAGAGGAGATCGAGAACTTCGACTCCGTCCTGCAAAACATGGTGACGGTCCCGGTCGTGACGCCGATCCTGCTGCAAAGCCCCGTCACCACGCTCGTGCGTGACAAGGTTGGAAACGTCACGGGGACCTTCGAAACCGAGCTGCTTTCGATGAGCCTCAGTACGGGAGCCGTCATGATCCGGGAGAGTCTGACGCTCGTCCTCACAGGCCTCGGCGCCCAAGAGCTCGCGGGCGGGCGGCGCAGCCGAGCTCGAGCCGAAGGCTGACTTGCGGCTCGCGCTCTGGCCGGCGACGAGCCGCCGGCCAGGGCCGGGCCTTCGGTCGCGGGCTTCGAAGCCGGACGACCTTCGCGCGGCTCGACTCTCAAGACTTCCGCTCCCCGGACGGCGAACTCGAAGAGTCGGAGCCCGCCGAGCATTCGCTTCGCCCCGCTGCGGCGAGCAAGATCTCGTCCGCGTGCGCCACGAAGAGCAGGTGCGCGTCGTTCGCGAAGCAGTGCAGCTTCGAGTTCGGGATGCGGTCAGCCTGCCTTCGCCCGTGCGCGACAGGAACGTTCACGTCGAGCCCGCCGCAGAACACGTCGACGGCAACCGGCACGTCCTCGAGCCGGAACCCCCAGGGCCGGGTGAAGAGCGCGAAGTCCTGGGCTGTAGCGCGCGCGTTGGAGCGCGGAGCGCGCCGCCCCTCCTCGAGGAAGGCCTGCCGCAGCACTGGCTGCTCGAGTACTCGCCGGTCCGACGCCGGCAGTTGCTTCATCATCGAGTTGAGGACCGCTGGGCCGAAGAAGCGCAAGCCAAGCGTCAAAAGCGCGAAGACCGGCCAGGCGAGCCACTGCGAGGTCCGGGCAAGCCGGCAGAGTAGGCGGTTCGTCGGCATCATCCCGCGCGAATCTTCGTCGTCGAGGGTCTCGGCGATCCCGCACACGATCGCCACGCCGAGGAGGCGCCTCGCGAGCTGATGCGCGCAGACGGCCGCGTGCGGACCTCCGCCCGAGACGCCGAAAACACCGAACCTCTCAACGCCGAGAAAGTCCGCTATCGCGCAGACGTCGCGCGGCCAGTCCAATAGCCGGCGGTGGGGTACGTAGTCGCTGCGCCCGTAGCCGGGCCGATCGGGCGCTATCAGCCGCACGCCGAGCCGCCGCGCCGAGTCGTCCAGCGGATGAAACAGCAGACGCGAACCGGGCGTCCCGTGAAACGCGAAGACCGGAGTGCCGTTGGGATCGCCGATCTCCGCGAAAGCGATCTCCCGCCCATCGTCGAGCCGGAGGATCGTCGCTGTACGGTTCGAAGCCATCGCCTTCTCCGCAATTGCTCGCCGACTCTACCACCGTGCGCGGCCCATCGCGTTGCGCCTGTAGGATCACGGCGGACGGCAGACACCAGTCAGTGAACCGCTGGGCCGTGACGGCTCCGCTCGATCACGTACCGCTCTCTCAGGACGGGGACCGGAACAACGAGCTCGAGCAGCAGGTTCACACCGATGTGCCCGTCAGTGGGTCGTGGAACAACGGCTACGTGAAAGTCGCCTCGCCCGGGGCGAGAAGTTCGCGGAAAACTCCTGCGCGCTCCTCCACACGACCGAAGTCACGAACGTTCGCGCTTGGCAGGGCGACTTCATCGACTTCCGCATGACCGCCGAGTCGAGACCCGACTACGGCTTCGGCGTGCTCCCGGAGCCTTCGACGCTCTTGCTTCTCGGGGGCCTCGCTTCCCGCGCTCGCGAAGGGACGACGAGGGATCCAGCCGAGAACGGGCGCCTGTGGCGGGGCGGACGGGACTCGAACCCGCAACTTCCGGCGTGACAGGCCGGTGCTCTAACCGATTGAACTACCGCCCCGCGCGGTGGGCCGACCGTTTCTAGCCGATCGCTCCTGGCGCTGCAACGTCGCGGCGGCGCAGCGGATCTCGCCATGCCGCCGCCTCGATCACATCGTGGCGGCCTGCATCTGCATCATGAGGCCCATGTCGCCGGCGATCTGGATCCTGCCAGCCATGAAGGCCTGCATCGGATCGAGCTCTCCGCGGCCCATCGCCTCGGCATCCGCGTGGCCGATGGTAACGGTGGTGGTCGGTGCTGCCGGGACGGGCCCCGGACCCAGCTTGAAGTCGACCCGCCAGTCGCCGCCAGGCCCACCGCTCACGACCATGCGGATCACCCCCGAGAGCGCTCCCAGCCGGGTGATGGCCTCGGGATTCATCGGCCGCCGGCCCCCGGGCCCCTGCCCCGCCTCGGCGGCTCCCGGCTGGAACATCGCCGCCGCCTGCTTTCCGAAGGCTCCACCCCGCCCTTCCCAAAGTGCGCCGCGCCAGTCGTCGACGGTCTGGATCAGCGTGAAGGCGCACGGCTCCGCAGAGCCCGGCGCCACCGAGAGCTTGCCGTGATCCATGTGGAACACCCACTCGCCACCGCTCGCCCCATCGAGACGAACGCCGAGCTTTACCTCGACGCTCTTCGCAGCGTCGGGGACCGGCGCCGCCGCGAAAGCGCTCGGAAGCCACTTCTCGAGGAACTCGCTGGGCGGGGTCGAGGACGGGGGGAGCGACGTCATGCTGCGACATCTCCTGAGGTGAGAGGAAGGAAGACCCGACGCAGTCTACCGCAGCGCCGCCCGGCGGTCGGCGCGCGCGTTCTACCCGGGCGGCGGTCCCGCGGCCTCGATCTTGAGAAGGCCGCGCACCTCGGCCTCGACGTCGCCCTGGGTCGGTCCGCCGCTGCCCACCGTGTCGCACAGGAGCAACTCGGCCGGGTCGCCCTCGGCGAAGCGCCACGTAACGCTCGAGATCCCCCGGTCGTCGTACGCCGACCGGGCCGAATCGACGGTCTCCACCGTGAGCGGAGTGCCACGCGGGATCTCGGCACCGGCGACCCGCAAGCGAAGGCGGCAGCTCCCCACCGGCTCGTCGAGAGAAGCGAGCGCCTGCCCACCCGAGAGGAAGACGACGCCGCTCTCCGGTGCCCGGATCGCCGCCTGGGTGAGAAAGATCGTTCCCGCACCGAGAGCGGCCGCACCCGGCTTTCCTGCGAACTCGGCCTCCGCAGCGCCGGGCGGTAGCGGGTCTGCGAACGCGGCCACTGCCGCGAGCAACGGGAAACCCATCAGCACGGCGAGAAGACGCATCGCCTCCCCCTTTGCATCGTCTGGCGAGGCACGTGGTGGGCGCGGACGGGATCGAACCGCCGACCCCCTCGGTGTAAGCGAGGTGCTCTCCCAGCTGAGCTACGCGCCCCAAGGTGAGACGGTAGCAGCCTCGGCGGGAGGCGGCGTCTCCAGCGGCGACGCGCAAGGCCGCAGGCGAAGCCCGCCGGTGGGAGGCGCTGAGCCGCGCTGCGAAGCGGCGTCGGCTCCAGCGGCGACGCGCACGGCCGCGGGCGAAGCCCGCCGGCCTTGCGCCTTAGTTGACCCCGGTCGGGTGCGGCAGGTCCGACGTCGCGACCGGCGGCGGCCGGCTCACCTCGTAGATCCCCTCGATCGCGTGATCCCCTTCGTGGAGGATCTGGCTGACGTCCGGTACCGAGAGCGCCCGGGCCAGCACCTCGTCCATGTGCTCCACCAGGACGATCTCGAGGTTCTTCTTGATCTGCGAGGGGATCTCCTTGAGATCCTTCTCGTTCTCCTTGGGAACCAGGATCGTCGTGATGCCGCCTCGATGGGCCGCGATCATCTTCTCCTTGAGGCCGCCGATGGGAAGCACCCGCCCGCGAAGAGTGATCTCGCCCGTCATCGCCACGTTCGAGCGCACCGGAACGCGGGTCAGCGCCGACGCGATGGCCGTCGCGATGGTGATCCCTGCCGAAGGCCCGTCCTTCGGGATCGCCCCCTCGGGAACGTGGATGTGAAGGTCGACCTTCGAGTAGAAGTCCGACGTGAGCCCGAGCTGCTTGGCGCGCGAGCGGATGTACGAAAGCGCGGCGTTGGCGCTCTCCTGCATCACCTCGCCGAGCCGACCCGTCACGATCAGCTTGCCCTTGCCCGGGGTCGCTGAGACCTCGGTCTGGAGCAGCTCGCCACCCACTTCGGTGTAGGCCAGTCCGGTACACACGCCGACCCGGTCCTCCGCCTCGGCCTGACCGAAGCGATACTTCTGAACGCCGAGGTACTTGCGGACGGCCGACGGCGTCAGCTTCACCGGCTTGAACTTCGGCCCCAGCTTGGCGACCTCGCGGGCCACCTTCCGGCAGATCGACGCAAGTTCCCTCTCGAGGCTCCGCACACCCGCTTCGCGCGTGTAGTACCGGATCACCTCGAGGATCGCCGGGTCGGTGAACTCGATCTGCCCGGGTCGTAGGCCGTTGGCCTCGACCTGCTTCTTGGCCAGGAAGTCGCGCGCGATCCGCAGCTTCTCGCTCTCGACGTAGCCCGGGATCTGGATGATCTCCATCCGGTCCTGGAGAGGCCGCGGAATCTGCGAGAGCACGTTGGCCGTGCAGACGAACATGACCCGCGAGAGGTCGTAGTCGAGATCGAGGTAGTGGTCGTTGAAGCTGTGGTTCTGCTCGGGGTCGAGCACCTCGAGAAGGGCCGACGACGGATCGCCCCGGAAGTCCATCGACATCTTGTCGACCTCGTCGAGCAAGAATACCGGGTTCCCCGATCCCGCCTTCTTGAGGCTCTGGATGACCTTGCCCGGAAGGGCGCCGATGTAGGTCCTGCGGTGCCCGCGGATCTCGGCCTCGTCACGAACCCCGCCGAGCGACACCCGGACGAAGTCGCGCCCGGTCGCCCGAGCGATCGACTTCCCGAGCGAGGTCTTGCCGACTCCCGGCGGGCCCACCAGACACAGGATCGGTCCCTTCATCTTCTCGACCAGGCTCTGCACCGCGAGGTACTCGAGGATCCGTTCCTTCGGCTTCTCGAGGCCGTAGTGATCCTCGTCGAGCACCCGCTCGGCCTCGTTGATGTCGCGCTTCTCGTCCTTGTACGACTCCCACGGCAGCGAGAGGAGCCAGTCGATGTAGTTCCGGACCACCGTCGCCTCGGCGCTCATGGGCGACATCATCTTGAGCTTGCGGATCTCCTTCTTGCTCCGCTCGAGCGCCTCCTTCGGCATCTTCTTCTTCTTGAGCGTCTCCTCGAGCTCGTGGATCTCGTTCTTGAACTCGTCGCGCTCGCCGAGCTCCTTCTGGATCGCCCGCATCTGCTCGTTGAGGTAGTACTCCTTCTGCGAGCGCTCCATCTGCTTCTTGACTCGCGTCCGGATCTTGCGCTCCACCTCGAGCACTTCGATCTCGGCCTGCATGAGCGCGAGCACCTCTTCGAGGCGCTGCCCCGCCGATTCCAGCTCGAGCAGCCGCTGCCGATCCTCGAGCTTGAGATTCAAATGGGCGACGATCGTGTCTGCGAGCCGGGAGGGCGACGTCACGGTCGTCACCGAGTTGAGGATCTCCGGCGGCACCTTGCGGTTGAGCTTGACGTAGCTCTCGAAGGTGGTGTGGATGGTCCGGACCAGCGCCGTCACCTCGGCGGTCCGGTCGTCGACATCCGGGAGCACGGCGATCTCGCAGGTATAGAAAGGCTCGGAGCGGACGAACCGCTTCACCATCGCGCGCGACTTGCCTTCGACCAGGACCTTCACCGTCCCGTCGGGCAGCCGTAGCAGCTGGAGGATGGTGCCGAGGGTGCCGACCCGGTGGATGTCCTGCTCGCGGGGCTCGTCGACCTTGTGGTCCTTCTGCGCGGCGAGCAGCAGCTCGCGGTCCCCGGCGACGGCCTCCTCGAGCGCCTTGATCGACCGCGACCTCCCGACGAAGAGCGGTACGACCATGTGCGGAAAGACCACGATGTCGCGCAGCGGAAGGAGCGCAACGGTACGGGCTCCGGAGGCGGGCTTCGGAGCGGTGGGCTGCTCCGCGTCGTCGTCGTTGCGAAAGAACGCCATGTTGCTCCGCTCTCCTCCCGGCTACGCGGACTCTGCCTCCCGCTTGTAGACGAGGAGCGGCGTCTGGCCGCCCTCGATCACCTCTTCGGACACGACGCACTCCTCGATGTCGTCTCGGGAGGGGATGTCGTACATCAGCTCGAGCATGGTGTGCTCGAGGATCGATCGCAGTCCCCGTGCGCCGGACTTCCGCTTCAGCGCCTGCCGGGCCACCGCCCGGAGGGCGGTCTCGGTGAACCGGAGTCGGACGTCCTCGAGCTCGAACAGCTTCTGGTACTGCTTGGTGAGGGCGTTCTTCGGCTTGGTGAGGATCTCGATCAGCGCCTCCTCTGCCAGCTCGTCGAGGGTCGCCACCACGGGCAGCCTGCCAACGAACTCCGGGATCATCCCGAACCGGAGCAGATCTTCTCCTTCGACCTCGCGCAGGATCTCCCCCAGGCGCTTGTCCGACCTCACCTGGATATCGGCATTGAAGCCCATTCCCTTCACACCGACCCGGCGCTCGATGATGCGCTCGAGGCCGCAGAACGCTCCGCCGCAGATGAAGAGGATGTTCGAGGTGTCGATCTGCAGGAACTCCTGCTGGGGATGCTTGCGGCCGCCCTTGGGCGGAACGCTCGCCATCGTGCCCTCGATGATCTTGAGGAGCGCCTGCTGGACGCCCTCACCCGACACGTCCCGCGTGATCGAGGGGTTTTCCCCCTTGCGCGCGATCTTGTCGATCTCATCGATGTAGATGATGCCCCGCTGCGCGCGCTCGACGTCGTAGTTCGACGCCTGGAGCAGGTTGAGGATGATGTTCTCGACGTCCTCGCCCACGTAGCCCGCCTCGGTGAGGGTCGTCGCGTCGGCGATCGTGAACGGAACGTCGAGGATCTTCGCCAGCGTCTGCGCGAGGAGCGTCTTGCCCGTACCGGTGGGCCCGAGCAACAGGATGTTCGACTTCTGCAGCTCGACGTCGCCGACGAAGCTCTGGCTCTCGATACGCCGGTAATGGTTGTGGACGGCGACCGAGAGGATCTTCTTCGCCCGCTCCTGCCCCACGACGTACTCGTCGAGGATCTTCTTGATCTCCCGCGGCTTCGGCACCCGCGAGGTCTTGGCGGTGACCTCCTCGCGGCCGTACTCCTCCGCGATGATGTCGTTGCACAGCTCGATGCACTCGTCGCAGATGTAGACGGTCGGCCCCGCGATGAGCTTCTTGACTTCCTTCTGGCTCTTGCCGCAGAAGGAGCACGAGAGGTTCGCGTTGTCGTCCTTCTTCTTCATCCCCTGGTGCCTCCGCCTCCCGCCGATCCGCTGCCGTTGCCCTTCGGCGGCGATCCCGGCGAGAGTTCCCGCCGGGCGATGACCCGGTCGATCAGCCCGTAGGCCTGCGCATCGTCACCCGACAGATAATAGTCCCGCTCGGTATCCCGCGCGATCACGTCGATGGGCTTGCCGGAGTGTTGCGCAAGGATCTCCGTGATCCGCAGCTTCATCTTCAGGATCTCGCGCGTCTGGATCTCGATATCCGTTGCCTGTCCCTGGAACCCTCCCCAGGGCTGGTGGATCATGATCCGCGCGTTGGGAAGCGCGAAGCGCTTGCCCGGGGCGCCCGCCGCCAGCAGCACGGCCGCCATCGAAGCGGCCTGGCCGACGCAGAGCGTCGTGATGTGGGGCCGCACGTACTGCATGGTGTCGTACATGGCGAGCCCGGCCGTCACCGACCCTCCCGGCGAATTCACGTACATGTGGATGTCCTTCTCGGGGTCTTCCGCCTCGAGGAAGAGCAGCTGCGCGATCACCAGGTTCGCCACGTCGTCGGTGATCTCGTGCCCCAGGAAGATGATCCGGTCTCGGAGCAGTCGGGAATAGATGTCGTAGGCGCGCTCGCCGCGATGGTCCTGCTCGACCACGATGGGAACAAAGGGCATTCGGGTCTCCGTGCGTCTCCGGACGCTTCTCGGGGGCGCAGGACCGCCGCTAGGGGGCCGGCGGAGCTTCGATCCGGGCCTCGCGGACGAGCAGGTCGAGGGCCTTCTCATCGAGGATCTGGACCCGCAGGGCCTCGAGCAGGTCCGCCTCCTGGTAGGCCGTGCGAAGCTTTGCAGGCTCGACGCCCTGCTCCTTCGCGAGGGCCTCGAGACGAGCCTCGAGCTCCGCCTCCTCGGCCGCGAGCCCCTCCTGGGCCGCCACCGCTTCCAGGACCAAGGCCTCCCGCACCTCGCGCTCCGCCAGGGGACGCCACTCGGTCGCCCAGCGTTCGAGCTGCTGGTGGAGGGCCTCCTCGGGAACGCTGCGTTCGAGCTGCCGATGGGCCATGGAGAGCCGTCGTTGGAGGCGCCGATCCACCATTCCCTGGGGGATATCGAAGGGAGTCCGGGCCAGCAGGGAATCCATCACGGCGCGCCGGACGGCTCCATCCGCTGCCCTCTCCCGGCTGGCCTGCAGATCGGACTGGATCCGCGCGCGCAACTCGGCCAGCGATGCAAAGTCGCCCACGTCCTTTGCGAATTCGTCGTCCAGCTCCGCCAGCACGCGGCGCTTCACCGCCGCCACGTGGACCTGGAAGACGGCCTCCTGCCCCGCGAGCTCCGCGTTTCCGTAGGCGTCGGGGAATCGGACCCGCACCTCGCGATCGTCACCGGCGTGGGCACCCTCGAGCTGCTCCTCGAAGCCGGGAATGAACCGGCCGGCACCGAGCTCGATCTCGACGTCCTCGCCGGACCCACCTTCGAAGGCCTTGCCGTCGATCCGCCCTACGAAATCGACGGTCACGACGTTGCCTCGGGCAGCGGCCGAGCCTTCGGCCTCTTCCACCAGGGGCGCGTGCTTCTGCCGGAGGGTCTCGAGCTGCTCCTCGACCTCCTCGAACCGGACCTCGGCCGAGGGCCTCACCGCGGGAAGGCCTCGCACCGGCGGTAGCGAGAGGACGGGTTTCACCTCGATCCGCGCGCTGTAGCGGAACGCCGCGGCGTCGGTCAGCGGCTGGGCCTCGATGGCCGGCTCGGCCACGGGGCGCAGACCCGACCTGGGCGACGGCCTCGGGCAGGGTCTCGGCCACGAGGGCCCGCTCGATGTCCTCGAGGATCGACGCCCCGTAGAGGCGCTCGAGCACCGAGCGCGGCACCTTGCCGGGACGAAACCCGCGAACTCGCGCCTTGCGGCCGAGGTCACCGTAGGCCCGGTCGAAGGCGCGGCGCACGCGCCTCTCGTCCACCTCGACCTCGAGCGTACGCACGACCGGACTCGTCTCGGTCACGCGGACGTCGATTCCTCTGCTCGATTCTCGCGCCGCCGTCGTCATGATCCGTTCCGCGGCGCTCCGCCGGACGTGCCGGGGACAGGACTCGAACCTGCACGTCCTTGCGGACGGTGGCTTCTAAGGCCACCGCGTCTGCCAATTCCGCCACCCCGGCGTGTGACAAGACTCATCGACGCCGCGAGCGTAGGCGGGACCGCTGGAGGCGTCAACGCGAGGCTCGCCGGTCGTTCAAGAGGAGGAGTGGTGAGCGCGGTAGGAATCGAACCTACAACCTAGGGATTAAGAGTCCCTTGCTCTGCCAATTGAGCTACGCGCCCGACCGGGCGTCACCGTAAAGCTGCTGCGCCTTCGTCGCAAGGGCAATCCCCGCAGCGGCGTCTCCTACCCCTCGGAGCGTCCGGGCTGGGCCTCGCCGTAGAGGGCGCTTCGCAGGTCGAGAGCCAGCCGCGTGCCGTCGAGACGCAGTCTGCGCGGATTGAAGCCCGCTGCGCGTACCGAGATGGCCTGCTCGTGGGGAGCGAGGTCCGAAGGCGTCGCGAATCCGTACACGCCGCCTGGACCCGTCTGGCCCTTCGCGATCCGTCTGGGCGCCTCGCCCTCGACGTGGGCCTCGACGATCACCTCGGCGCCCTCGACGCCCGGCAGCTCGCCGGTGGGAAGCGGGTCGTTCTCGCAGACCAGGACGCGCGCAGTGCGCCCATCCGCTGCACATTCGACCTCGACCGCGAGATCCTTCAGCCAGATCATCGGCTCGGCCACGACGGCCTCGAGGCCGATTCGCGTCACGTGGTGCGCCGGATTCGCCCGGAGCGACACGTCCTGGGGCGCCATTCCGTGGTCGCCCGTCACGAGGAAGAGGGTTCCGTCGAGCAGGCCCCGCTGCTCGAGGGCATCGAGTACGCGGCCCACGCGGAGGTCGCTCTCGTCGAGCGCCGCCTTCAGGCCCTCGGCATGGGGCCCGTAATCGTGTCCCGCGCCGTCCGTGAGCGTCAGCTCGTGGAAGACACAGACCGGCGGCTCGACGCCCGGCCGGGTGAACAGCTCGATCACCTGCGCCACTCCACGCGAGTCGAGGATCGACTCTCGCGCCACTGCCGACTGGCCGTCTCGCTCCCAGCGAGGATCGCGGTCCGCCAGCATCTCGTCGGTCAGGGCCCTCACGCGGGGCCGGTCGCAGAGGTTCCTTCCCTCGAGCACGGCGTGATCTGCTCCGCGCCCGAGAGGCTCGTAGACGTTCATGGTGAGCGCCTCCTTGCCGCGGACGCGATGGAATGCCTCGTAGAGCGTCTCTACCCTGGTCGAGACGAACGTCTCCGTCCTAACCTGCTGCCCCTGGGGCGAGACCAGCTCGCGCTTCTCCCGCAGGTAGTAGCTCGGGTTCACCACGTCGTGATGCCCGCACCAGGCTCCGGTTCCAAGGGTCGTGTGGCTCGGCCAGGTGATCGACGGGAAGTTCACGATCTGGCCATTCGCAAGCACACCGGCCCGCGCGCGAAGGCGCCGCAAATTCGGGAGCGCGGCCGGGTCGTTCGCCAGCCGGTCCTCGAGTTCGGTCTGCGAGAGCCCATCCAGCAGGAAGATGTAGAGCCGCTCCGCCGGCGCGCGGAGCTCGTCCAGCACCTCGCCTACGACACGGCCGTCCTGCCGCAGCAGGAGGACGTCCGGAGCGACGCCCCGCTCGCTGGACGTACGCCCGCTGGCGTCCTCGCCGTCGATCTGCGGAAAGCCGAGTGCCGCCAGCGCAGTCGGCAGCACGTCGACCTCCCGGACCGCAATCTCGTGTAGGCCCGGCCGCACCCGCGGCCCGGCGAACCACAGCGGCGCTCGCGCCTGCCGTACGTGCAGCGCACCGTGCGTACCGGCCTGGATTCCCTGAGTCCAGTCGCAGGGGGAGATCACGAGGTCGGGAGCGTTCGGCGAATCGAAGAGCTGCGCGATGCGCTCGTAGGCGAACGGGTAGCTCTGGTGTTCGGCGCGGATGAATCGCCGCGCAGGATCGTCGGCCTCGAAGCCCGACGCCTCCGCGGCAGCCCGCTCCTCGGCGAGGCTCCGGAGCCGCGAAGGCTCCTGGTTCGCGACCGGGTTCTCGCCGGCGACCTCGAGCACCTCGAAGTCGATCCCTCCGCCCTCGCGCAAGAGCCGGCGAAAGCGCACCAGGCCACGCCGCGACCAGACCTCGTAGGCACCCGCCGGGTCCGCCTCGCTCCCGCGCCAGGTGATCACCAGGTCGACCTGTTCGCACACCTCCGGGTCGGTGAGGAGCGCGAGGATCGCGCGATTCCCCGACTCCTCCTGGTGGGGATCGAGGCCCTGCCCTCCCCGCCGCTCGGGGCCGAACGGGCGCACAGCGTCGTTCACACGGGTTCGGGTCGTCATGGAATGTCAGCGTACCACGCGACGACTCGGGCTGACGCCTCTACCCCGCTCGCTCGCGGGACCGGAGCCGCTACGCTGCGCGCGTGCCCGGAAGCCCCACCTTCGTCTGGATCGACCTCGAGATGACCGGCCTCGACCCGGAGCGCTGCGCCATCGTCGAGATCGGCGTCGTGATCACGAAGGCCGATCTCGTACCCCTCGCCGAGTTCGAGCGCGTGATCTGGCAGCCCGACGAGGTGCTGGGACGCATGGAGCCGTTCGTTCGCGACATGCATACGGCATCGGGTCTGCTCGGTCGGATTCGCTCTTCGACGGTGTCCTTGACCGAGGCCGAACGCGATGCGCTGGCGCTCGTCTCGCAGCACTGCGGCGTCCGTGAGGGCATCCTGGCGGGCAACTCGATCCACACCGACCGCCGCTTCCTCGTCCGGCACATGCCGATTCTCGAGGGCTTCCTCCACTACCGGCAGCTCGACGTCTCGAGCCTGAAACTTCTCGCTTCGGCCTGGTACCCCGATGTTCCGCGCTTCGAGAAGGGACACAAGGAGCACACCGCCCTGGCCGACCTGCGGGGAAGCCTCGCCGAGCTGGCCTACTACCGCGAGAAGCTCTTTCGCAGCTGATCCGCTCGCCTCACGCCCCGCGCTGCGGCAGCATGCGGCGCAGCAGCCGCAGCGCTGCGCTTCGCAGCGCCGCATCGCCGAACACGACGACGCCAACGCCCGCAACGGCGACGAAGACGAGCCCCCCGGCCGCGAGGTCGACGAGGGCTGCTGGAGCCGGCCCGAGGCCTGCGCCGAACCCGAGCGCGGTGGGTCGCACGACGAAGGCCGTCGCCGCCGCCGGCGCCGCGATCGCAACGGCGCGGCCGACGGAAGCCAGCAGCTCGCCGAGGGCCGGGCCTCCGTGGAGACGCCGCGCGAGCGCCAGCGTCGCAACGGCGTTCACGCTCATGGCGAGCACGCCTGCCAGCGGAAGCCCGAGGGCGCCGAACTGTTGCGAGAGACCCAGGTAGAGCGGAAGCGCCGCGAGCGCGACGACGGTGCCGAGCAGCATCGGCCGCCAGGTGTCGCCCCGGGCGTAGAACGTCCGGACGGCGATCTGCTGGGCGACCCACGCCGGAACGCCGAGCGCGAAGAGCGCCAGGAGCGGCGCCACGGCTGCGGTATCCGCGGGGCCGAAGGCGCCCCGCTGGTAGACCGCCGTCACCAGCGGGCGCGCGAGGGCAAGACACGCCGCGCCGGCCAGCACCGCCAGCGCGGTTCCCGCCTGGAGCGTCCGGAGCACCGTGGCGTCGAGCTCCGCGCGGCGCCCTTCCGAATGGAGGCGCGCCAGGATGGGCAGGGCCGCTGCCGCGAGCGCCTGCCCCACCACCGCCACCGGCACCTGCATGAGCCGCCGCGCGAGGCCGAGCTGGGCCACGGTACCCGGCGCGATCAGGGCGCCGAACCAGCGGTCGTACCACTCGTCGAGGGTGAGGAGCGTCTGTCCGAACATGAGCGGCGCGGCGAGGGCCATGTACACCAGGAAACGTCGATCGAACGGGGCAAGGCGCGCACGGAGCCGCACCACGCCCCGCGCCAGGAGCACCGGCGCGAGGAACGGCCCGGCGACGCTCCCGGCGAGTGCCCCCCAGGCGAAGCCCTCGATCCCGATGGCCGGCGCCAGCACGATTCCTCCGGCGATGATGCCGGCGTTGTAGAACAGGGGAGCCAGCGCGGCGGCGAGAAACCGCTGCTGCGCCAGCAGCACGGCTTGGACGATCCCTCCCGCGATGAAGAAGACCTGCGCCGGGAGGACGATGCGGGTGAGATGGACGGTGAGTGCCTTCGTCTCGACGTCGAACCGCGGGAACTGCAGGGCGACGAGCGCGTCGGCATGCCAGGCGAGGAGCACGGTCGCCAGCACAGAGACGGCGCCGAGCGTCCCCAGCACCTTCGCCATGAGATCGTCGGCTGCCGCCTGCCCTTCTTCGGCGCGCATCCGGCTGTAGAGCGGGATGAACGCGATCGAGAGCGCGCCGCCCGCGAGGAAGTAGTTGAGAAGATCCGGGAGCTGGAACGCGGCGTAGAAGGCGTCCGTCGCCGTACTGGCTCCCGAGCGGTAGGCGAGAACCATCTCGCGCACGTACCCGAGGACTCTCGAGAGCAGGACGCTGGTCCCGAGCAGGATCGCCGCGCCCGCGATCCGGAGCGGCGGCCGTCCTTCGTGGCTCTCGCCGGCGGTCAGGGCTCGTCCTCCGTGCCGAGCGGGTTCCGCTCGCGCCAGAGGCGGCCGTCGCAGGTCTCCACCACCACGTCGTCGCCGTCGCGGCCCTTCAGGTAGGAGTGCATGAGGGGGACCTTGCCGCGGGGCGTATCGAGTACGTAGAGCGGGATCGCGAAGCCGCTCGTCTGGCCACGCAGCGAGCGGAACAGCTCGATGCCGCGCTCGATGGGCACGCGAAAGTGGGCGGTTCCTTCGAGGAGCTGCGCCTGGTAGCAGTAGTAGGGGCGGACCCGCAGGCGAACGAGGCCTTCGCACAGCGCCTGCATGGTGGCGCGGTCGTCGTTGATCCCGCGAAGCAGGACACTCTGGTTCCCGACCGGGATTCCGGCGCGGGTCATCCGATCGCACGCGGCGGCTGCGTCCGGCGTCAGCTCCCGTGGATGATTGAAGTGGGTGTTCACCCAGACCGGATGGTGCCGCTCGAGCACCCGGCACAGCGCATCGGTCACGCGGAACGGCAGCGTCACCGGCAGCCGCGTGCCGAGCCGCAGGATCTCGACGTGGGAGATCGCCCGAAGCTCGCCGAGCAGCCAGTCGAGTCGCTGGTCGGAGAAGACCAACGGATCGCCGCCGGTGAGGAGCACGTCGCGGATCTCGGGGGTGCGGCGGACCCACTCGATGGCGTCCTCGAGCTCGCGCTTCTTCATGGCCCACTCGTCGTCGCCGACCATCCGCTTGCGCAGACAGAACCGGCAGTAGAGCGCGCACTCGTTGTTGACGCACAGCGCGATCCGGTCGGGATAGACGCGGATCACGTTCTTGACGGGAGAGTGGGCCACCTCGTCGAGAGGGTCGGCGAGGCCGTCCCGATCATCGAGCTCCGCGAGGCGCGGCACCACCTGGCGGCGGATCGGGCAATCGGGGTCGACCGGGTCCATGAGCGCCGCGTAGTAGGGCGTGATCACGAAGTGGAAGCGATCTCCGAGGGCGTCGATGGCGCTGCGCTCGTCGGCGGTGGGCTCCACGTAGCGCGCGAGGTCGGCGGCGGTGCGGATCCGGTGCCGCATCTGCCAGGTCCAGTCGCGCCACGCGGAGTCTGCGATTCCGGGAGGCCGAGGCGTCAAGGCGCGAGCCCGAGACGGCGCAGCCCCTCACCGATCACATCCGCCAGCAGGGCATCGTGGGAGCGGCCCTCGAGCTCGGCGAGGATTCCGAAGCTCCCATCCGGCGCGAAGGTCGGCAGCGGGTTGATCTCGAGGAACAGCGGCTCTCCGCGGTCGTCCACCCGGAAGTCGGCCCGGGCGAAGTCGCGGCACTCGAGCGCGTCGAACGCGCGAAGCGCCAGCGCCTTCAGCCTCGCCTCGAGCGTGGCATCGAGGGATCCCGGCAGATCGAAGCTCCAGGGCGCCGCAGGCCGGGCGTGGCGCTCGACCGCGTGGAGACCGATCCGGGTCGTCGACTCGAGCGCGCGCTGGAGAGCGGCCAGTGCCCGAGGCGGGCCGCTGCCAACGACCGTCACCGTGAACTCGGGCCC
The DNA here is from genome assembly GCA_963710635.1 of uncultured delta proteobacterium. GTDB lineage: Bacteria > Myxococcota_A > UBA9160 > UBA9160 > UBA9160 > MYXO. Next base: position 986,440 of record CAVQAY010000004.1, on the reverse strand, counting down.
GGCGACGAAGACCTCCACCAGCGCAGGCTGCCGGTAGGACGCGGCGATCTCGTCTACCGCACGCGCCAGCTCCTCTCGGCTCTCGACGCGCGAGCGGGGCCCGATGCCCTTGGCGGTCCCCTCCCATCTTGGTTTCACGAACAGCGGAAAGGGGCCCGGCAAGACTGCCGTTTTCGTATCGCGTCCCGAGGCGAACGAGCCCCCTGGAACGACGGGGACTCCAGCCGCCGCGACCTTCTCCTTGGCCCACGCCTTGTCGAGGCTGGCCGAGAGCGTGAGGGCGTCCGATCCAAGGCAGGGAATTCCGCACATCTCGAGGAGAACGGGGGCCCAGGCCTCGCGGCTGCGTGAGCCGTATCCCTCGGCGATGGTGAGCCCGGCGTCGAGGGCCGGCAGCTCGCCCTTGCCCGCAGCCGCCAAGAGCGCGTGCGCGTTGCCGATGCGGACAGCCCGGTGACCGAGCCGGGCGATCGCCGCTTCGAGCGCGATGACCGTCGCCTCGGGCTCGTACTCCGCGTCGGCGTCGGGCGGGTCCCCGGGCGCGCGCGGAAAGCTGCCGAGCAGGTCGTAGACGAGGCCGATCGCGAGCACGTGCGCGAGGATAGCGGCATGCGAAGCCCGGGCGCCGAGCACCGGAAGATCGTCGCCTGGGCGGCCGTCGCGGCGTGGACTGCCGTCATCCTCGTCTTGTCGAGCGATTCGTTCTCCTCCCGCGAGACCTCACGGATCCTCGGCCCGCTCCTCGATTTCTTCTTCCCGGATCTCGCCGAGGCGACCCGGGAGTGGGTCCATGCCGCCGTTCGCAAGAGCGCACACGTCGCCGAGTACGCCGTGCTCGGAGCCCTCTCTCGCAACGCGCTGCTGGCGGGTCGGCTCCGCCGGGAGCAACGAGCGTTCGCGATCGGAATCGTCCTCGTCGCGGGGGTAGCCACCCTCGACGAGGTCGGGCAGGCTCTTCGCGCGGCACGGACGGGATCGGCGTGGGACGTCGCGCTCGACGTGGCGGGTGGCGCGGCCGGCATCGGCACCGCACGCTTGGCGGCCCTGCACGGGCAGCGGAAGCGAGAGGGTGAGCGATGACCTACGACGACGCGGCGGCGCGGCTCACGATCTGGCGTAGCGACTCGGCTCAGCTGACCGTCCGCGGGACGCGCATCACCCAGTTGAAGAAGCGGACGGCAGCAGGGTTCACGAACACGTGGCGCAGCTTCCAGAAGGGCGAGTGCCACTGCTCCCGCGGCAGCGTCCCGTCGAGGACCTCGCCGACGGCTTCGCCGGTCCGGCTCGCGAGGGTGTCGAGGATCTGCTCACCGAGCTGCGCCGACGCCCGTGCCGGAGCCCCCGAGTAGGTCTCCTCGCAAAAGAAATGGATCCCGGCCTTGAACCCCGCCACCATCTTCGGGATCGACGCCGGCTTGCCCCGTTCTGCGGCGGGCCTCGCCTTGCCGTTCTCGGCGAGCCACAGGTCGACCGTCCGGCGCGGGAGATCCTTGTGACCCGGATCGACCCACTCGGGGTGGAGCGCCAGGAGCTGCGAGGTCTCGACGAGGCCGGCGTGGGTGTCGCCCGCGAAGTCATCCTTCGTGACGCCGGGGAGGTGCCCGAGCACCTCGCCGAGCTCGGAGCCTCCGCCGTTCAGCCGTGAGAGCATCAGCGAGAAGACCGACACCATCCGGATGCCGCGCTCGCGCGAAACCCGGTCGCAGGCGGTCTCGACGGCGAGGAAGTGTCTCGGGCTGCCGTGGAAGTTCGAGACGAGAACGTTGCGGAAGCCCTGCGCCGCCAGCGAGCGGCCGAGATCTTCGATCACCCGGATGGTGGTCGACGGCCGGAAGGCGATCGTCCCGGGCTGCGGAACTCCGTCGCACGCCGCGTAGACGAAGGGGAGCTTCACGAACGCCCGCCCCCGGTGCCGCTCCGGAAGGAACCGGAGCGCCCGCTCGGCGAGTCCTTCGCCCTCGAAGACGTCGGCGCCGAGAGGCAGATGAGGCCCATGCACTTCGAGGGGCGAGCAGGTGACGAACACCACGGCGCTCTCGCGATCGAGCGCGTCGAACTGCTTCTTGGTGAGCGTCTCCCAGCGGATGAATCCCGGCGTCTCGGACATGGAAAGCCTCCTTGCGGCAGCGCCGCGCGATCGAGCGTAGCCCGCGCGAGCGCCGGCGACGTTCCGGCGGCCCCGCGATCCTGCTGGGCAGATCTTCCACGCGCACGCTGCGTCGCCCCGGGGCACGCCGCGCCGAGCGGTGCTACACACGGTCCGCATGGGTAGCGCCGCTGCCTCGCAGACGATGCCGTCCGATGCGGTGGCCTACATCGAGCGGACGCGCAGCCTCTACGCATCGCAGCCGCCGTACCGCTGGGTCCGGAACGACCCCGAAATCGATCCGCCCCCGTGGACGCCGATCGGGAGGCCGCTCTCCGCGTCGCGGGTAGCGCTGATCGCCTCGGGAGGGGTCCACCTGGCGAGCCAGCCTCCCTTCCACTTCCGCAATGACGATTCACACCGGGAGATCCCCGCCGACACCCCGAACGAGAGCCTCCGGATCGCGCACTTCGGGTACGACGTACGCGACGCCTCCCGCGACCCGGGCTGCGTGTTCCCGCTGGCCGCGCTTCGTTCCCTCGCCACTGGCGGGGTGATCGCCGGCATCGCGGGGCCGGGCCTTTCCTTCATGGGCGGCATCTACTCGGCGCGCCTCGTCCGCGACGATCTCGCACCGCGGCTGCGCGACTTCGTGCTGCGCCAGCGGGCCGATCTGGCGTACCTTGTCCCCGCCTGACCCGTCTGCCATCAGTCCGTGGGACTGATCGCACGCGTGATCGAAGAAGCCGGAATCCCGACGGTGAGCATGACTTCGGCGTGGGACATCACCGCGGCGGTGCTTCCGCCGCGATCGCTCTACGTCCATCATCCGCTCGGTCACCAGACGGGAGCCGCAGGCGACCTCGCCGGTCAAACGGCAATCGTCCGCGCGGCGCTCGAGGCCGCGCCAACCCTTGCACCCGGGGAGATCCGCGCCCTTCCCTTCCGGTGGCGCGGCCCCGATGCGAACGGATGGGAGCAGCGCGCCTACACGCGCGGCGAGACGCCCACCACCGCGGACGGCAAGCCGGCGCGGGGATAGCGGCGAGCGCGCCAGCTCCCTCCTCTCGGACCCGGGCCAGCACGGACCGGCCCGGCGCTGGCCCGGCCCTTCGAGAAGCGCCACCGTGTCCGGGTACCCAGGAGGGTTCCGATGCGCCACCTCATGACCCGGCTTCCCGGCCTCGTCCTCGTGCTCCTGACCGCAGCCGTGGCCCGCGCGGCGGCCCCCGAGACGGTCGCCTTCGAGACGGCCGACGGCTTCGCCTTGAAGGCCGACCTCTGGAGAAGTCCGGACGAGAAGGCGCCGGTGGCGATCCTGCTCCACCAGTTCAACAAGGACCGCCACTCCTTCGGCCCCCTCGTTCCCGCGCTGGCGCAGCGCGGCTTCACGGTGCTGGCGATCGACCAGCGCGGCCAGGGTGAATCGCTGCGGCAGAAGACCGCCGACGGAGACCGGACGCTACGCGTGCAGCAGGCTCCACGCGACGCGGTGGGGCCGGTGGTCGAGGCCGGAGTGAAGGACGTTGCCGCCGCCCTCGCGCATCTCGCAGCCCAGGGGATCGAGACCGAGCGCGTGGCGCTCGTCGGCTCCTCCTACGGCTGCACGGTCTCGCTGCTCGCAACGCAGACACAGAAGAGCGTTCGTGCGGTGGCTCTCCTCTCGCCCGGAACGAGCTACTTCGGCGTCGACGCCCTCGCTGCCGCGAAGAACTTCCCCGGCGCTCTGTTCTCGATCGCCGCGGAGGACGATCCCGTGAAGGTCTCTCCCGGGAGCGCCCGAGAGATCGCCGCCGCGCACGAGGGCCCGGAGGAGCCGCTCGTCTACCCGGCCGGGGGCCACGGCGTCTCACTCCTCGCGGCGCACCCGGACCTCGCCGGGAGGATCGCCGGCTTCCTCGCGGAGGCCGTCACGGCGCGCTGAGAACGGACTCTCGCGTGGAGGGTGCGGTTCTCCCCGCATAGAGTCGCACCCGGCGCGGTCCAGCAGGAAGCCGGGACGCCGCAGGCTCCGACCCTCCAGGGTCGACGACGCGCCGCCGGTTCGGATGGTCGGCGCGAGAGATCCGACAAGAGATCCGTCGTGTTTCAGGGACTCGAGGGATGCGACACTAGAGAGCACCGGCGGCGACGCGCAGGCGCTCGTCCGCAGTGAGGAGCGCCAGCGATGGAATGCGGCGACGGGCGAAGACGAAGGTCGCCACGTGGAGCGCGTCGAGTGTGCGCAGCGGCAAGGTTGGCGCCACTTGCCCTGCGAACTCACAGACACCCGGCGATAGCTCGAGGATGTCGCACCTGCTCCAGAAGCTACCAAGTTCGCGCTCTGCATCCGCGTGTCACTTCCCACGATCATGACCCAGGGTCCCGAGGCCCGGTCGATTCGTAGCACGCTCCTGCGATCTCTGGTTCAGCGCGTTGTTCGGACCCTCCTGCGCGGCGTCGTGGGGTTTCCTCAGAGGTTCCGGGGTTTCGCGAAGTAGAAGAGACAATCGCTGCGGGCTACCGCAATGTCGGTCGTCATCATGATCGGGATCCCTGCTCTGCGTGTCTCGAGGAGCCCGTGGCGCAGCGTGAAGAGATCCCTCGAGACGTCCTCGCCGTCGGCTCCGAAGGCCTCGAGGGGCCAGCCGCAGCCGTGCCCGACGAAGGCAACGGGAACACCGGGCGCGAGCCATTCGAAGTTGTGCCGGTCGAGATCTCCGAGCAGCGTGAGGTCTGCGCCCTCCGCGGGTCGCTCTCCGAACGCCAGCCGTAGGCCTTCCCGCGCACAGACCCGGATCGGTTCCTCCAGGACCGCGAGATCGGATGCGAGTACGTGCCGCCGTTCGATCGTCTGCAGCGCGGCGTAGCCCTCGAGCCCCTCCCTCGCGACCCGATCGGCGGCGGGGTCCCCCGCCCGCCCGCACTCCAGCGCGACGCCCGGAAAATCGCCCGCCGTGGCCTCGACGAGGGTGCCGAGACGCAGGTCGCTGTGGACTACCCGCTTCGCCCAGAGCGCGGTCAGGTTCAGGCGCGCTGCGTCGAGCACCGTCACCACACCATAGGCGGGGTTGTGTCCGGTGTTGTTGTGCAGGTCGACCAGCGCGTCGCAGCCCGCCTCGCGCAGCAGTTGCAAGGCCTCTGCAGCCACTGCGCCCTCTTCGCCATCGAAGGGCGGCTGGAAGCAGCGGTTCAGGTCACGGCGGCCCGGCAGCATGCGATGGGCGAAGCCTTCGCCGGCCAGCGCCGCCTCCACGGCGCCGACGAAGATCACGAGATCGACGGCGGGAATGACTCCCTTGCAGAGCCAGCCGTGGAGCGCGCGGATGCCCGAAGGCTCGTTGCCGTGGAGCAGCGTCGTGAGGCCGCGGGCGCGGCTGCGATCGCGCCCCGGAATCCGGAACAGGGCCGGTCCGCCGAGGTTGCGAAGCAGGTCGACCGGTGTCGCCCCGAGTAGCGCCGGATCCGGCCGCCCCAGTACCGCGACCACGCGGGTCCTGCCCTTCATCCGGCCACCGTCCCCGTCGTCATCCGGCCGGGGCCCAGCCATGCACTGGCAGACCCGTGGCGCTCTCCGCCTGATAACGCAGCACCAGTTCGGCGAGCGTTTCTTCCCGGCTACGGCCAAGCCCGAGAGCCTTCAGGGCGGCACGTTGCCAGACGGCGCCGGTGACGCCGCAGACGAGCCGGGCTTCGATCACGTCGAGCCAGCGCCCGGCCTCGCCCTCTGTGACACCCGCCGCCACGAGCCCTCGCCGGGCCAGCGGTAGCAGGGCGGGAAGGAGAGATCGCGCGCGAATCGGTCGCGGCGAGGGCGCCTCGAAGGCTGGCCATAGCAGCATCGCGTCGAGGCCGTGCTGCGCCGCGCGGTAGAAGTTCCGATGTGCGTAGTCGAAGGGAAACGAGGGCAGGATCCGTGGAATCTCGTCACGCAAGCCGAGGGTGAGGCCGACCAGAAAAGCTGCGTTTGCGATCATGTCCGGAATCGAGGGGCCCGAGGGGAGCGCACGCAGCTCCACTCGCAGATGCCCCCCGTCGGCAGGATCGTAGACGGCACGATTCCAGCGCCACACGGTACCGTGGTGCAGGCGCAGCTCATCGAGTCCGGGGACGCCGCCGGAACGGACGGCTGCCAGCGGATCCTCGTCGCCCGACACGGGGAGCAGCGGCGCATACAGGGCAACACTCTCGGCGAAGAGCTCGTACGCGCCCTCACGTACCCAACCGTGACCGAAGGAAACCCTGGCCGGGGGATGCCATCCATCGGGAAGCTCTCCCCGCTCGTCCACGGCCTGCTTGAAGAGCGCCACGCGGGTCTCTTCCCAGAGGCGGTGGCCGAGGAAGAGCGGCGCGTTGCCGGAGGCAGCCAGTACCGGGGCCGTCGCGATCTGCGCGGCGGCGTGGGCGGCCGCGAATCCGGCAGGTGTCACACGCAAGTGAATCTGCAGCGAGGTGTTGGCACCCTCGGCCGTTACGTCGTCCAGCGTTGCAACGAGAGGGTCCTCTCCAGCGATGCACAGCTCGAAGGGGCCGTGGCGCCGCGAACGGATCGCCTCCGAGAGGGCCCGAAAGCGGGCCAGGTCCGTCATGGCTTCCCGCGCAACGTCGGCGGGCCCGACGGTCGGCAGGATGCCGATCAGCAGGGGTGTGGCGTCGTGCCGCTTCGCCGCCCGGGCAGCACCCGCGAGGATCTCCTCGATCTCGGTAGCCAACGCGGAGAAGGGCTCCCCAGCCAAGGGGACGGGCCGGCTATTGCACTCGAGGTTGTAGCGGTTGAGCTCGGGCGTGAGGCGGGAATCAGAAGCGTCCGCGAGGACCCTTTGGTTCACCCAGCTCGGACGCCCTGTGGCATCTACCAGCGAGAACTCCACCTCGACGCCGAGACTCGGCTCGCCGGCGCCGAATCCGGGCCTGCGAAGCAGTGTCGCGAGGGCTTCGAGGCCAGCTTCGAGTCGGATTGCGAACCGGCGGTGGTCCTCGGCGTCGAAGTGATCGCGGTCGATGGCGAGTCCCATCGCTGCAAGAGATAGGCCGTCGCGGAACCGCGGGCCACCACTCGGAATGTCGAAGTGGTTGGGATAGCTTGGCCGAGAAGAGGACCATTGTGATTTACGAGGTGACTGGAGACATCCTGCTAACGCACGCCCGCGCAATCGCCCACGGCGTCGCCCCGAACGATTCCTTCCACAGCGGTCTCGCGCTCGCCCTGCGCGAGCGCTTCCCCGCGATGTACAAGGACTTCCGCCATCACTGCCAGAGTGCTCATCCGAAGGAAGGCGGCCTGTGGTCGTGGGCTGGCGTCGGAAAGGACGGCACGCTGCAGCTGCTGAACCTCTTCACGCAAGAGGCGGCCTACGGCCATCATGGCGCGAGACCGGGTCCCGCACGGACCGAGTGGGTGGGCCACGCGCTGCGCGCGCTTCATGGCCACGTGGAGAAGGAGCAGATCCCGAGCCTCGCGCTGCCCCGTCTCGCTACGGGTGTCGGCGGGCTCGACTGGAAGGACGTGGAGCCGCTGGTGCGCCATCACCTGGGCACCCTCGAGATCCCGATCTTCCTCTACACGACCTATCGCAAGGGCGTGGCGGCGGTCGAGCCCGGGGCCTAGCACGCCAGATCGCACCCGCCTCGCGCCGAAGCGACGCGATCCCGGCCTCCACCCCGGCGCGGGCGGCGAAGGGCGATCGCGAGAAGCCCGAGCCCGGCGAGGACCAGAGATCCCGGCTCCGGAACCGCGAGTAGCGTATCGCGGACGGCGAAGTAGGCGGGCTTCGGCGCGAGGCTCTCGTCGAAGAGCAGCGGGCGGTTCGGCGCGAGCCCGGACCAGATCAGCGCGTGATCGAGCCAGGTGTCGCCGTCCTCGAAGCCCCAGAGCGTCATGCCGGTGCAGCGTGAGACGGCCAGACAGGCGCGAACGATTTCCGCGTACGCGTCTCCTTGCGCAGCGAGCGGATCGGGCGCGGCCGAGAACAGAGCGATCGGGAGATCGACCTCCGTGAGCTCGACGTCGAGACCGAGATCGGCGACGCGCTGCAAGCGTGCGCGCAGATCGTCGAAGGCCGGCCTTGTAAAGAAGTGAGCCTGGAACCCGATCCCGTCGAGCGGCACTCCCGCGGCGAGTAGAGTCGTGGCGAGGGCGATCGTCGCGTCGAGCTTCGCATCGTCGCGTTCGATCAGGACCTCGTTCACGAAGAGCCGCGCTGCGGCATCGGCCGTGCGCGCGGCGCGCAGCGCGTGCTCGATGTACGAGCCTCCGAGCGCCTGCTGGAACGGGTTCTCCGTATCGAGCGCGCCGCCTACGAGCGCGAAGGGCTCGTTCACGACGTCCCAGCTCTCGATTCGCCCGGCCCAGCGTCCGACCACTGTCGCGACGTGCGACTCGATCCGTTCCCGGGCTCGCTCTGCGGGGTCCGGCGCGGACGCCAGATCGTCGTTCCACCAGCGCGGAGGTCCGTTCGCTCGCCCCCAGACGAGCGTGTGTCCACGAATGCGCTGGCCGTTCGCCTCGGCGAAGTCCACGAGGGCGTCAGCGTCCTCGAAATCGTAGTGCCCCGGCGACGCCGAGAGCTCATGCCACTTCATCGCGTTCTCGGCCGTCACCGAGCTCGCCTCCCGTGCCGCGAGCGCGGCGCCCGCCCGCGCGCCCGAGATCACGGACCGATCGAGGGCGAAGCCGAGGTGGATCCCTGCCCGGGCGGCAGCCTCGCGGAGCGTACAGGCGCCCGGGCCATCCGCGCAGGTCGAAAGCGCCCGCACGTTCGGAGGAACACCCGCTAGAGCCAAGAGGATCACGATCGAGATGATCCAGAGGGGCGGGCGTGTCGTGGGGCGGGCGATGCAGCGCATACGTGGAAGTGGCTCGCGAAGGCCCTACGTGTCACGGGGCGGGCGCCCGGTCCCCCACGTGCGGCCCCCCGGCGTCTCGCGGTTGCCTCCACGGATCGTCAGACGGAGGTGTGCGATCAAGGAGTTCCGGGGCCGGATCGCGGTGGTGACGGGCGGCGGCACGGGAATGGGCCGCGAGCTCGCGCGCCAGCTCTCGGCCGAGGGCCTTCACGTTGCGATGTATGAATCGCCGACTCATACGTGAAGGGGGAGCTTACGCTCCCATCTCGGCCAAGTGATCTGCGACAACTACTTCCAGAACCACGCCGACGAGGTGAACCAGATCCTCGGTCTCGTCTCGAGCTTCGAGTCGAGCCCGTCCATTGCAGTCATGGCGCGGCACCGGCAACGCGTGGTCGAGGAGCTCTGGAGGGTCGACTCGCCGCGGCTCTGGGCCATCCGGACCGATGCCGCGGGCCTCGAGGACGCCTGGGAGCGCATCTCCAGGGATCTCGCCCTGAGGCTCCATCGTGCCAGGCGATTCCTCGAATGGCGGTCTCCGGTTCTCGGCGGGCAGCTCCTGCTCGGCATCTCCCTGGCTGTCGTCTTCATCCGAGCGCGGCGCCGCACCGCACGCTGGAAGGAGCTGGATCCCAGCGCGGCCGACGCCCTGAAGGTGCTCGAGCTTCCCTGGTCGGCGGCGGCGGTGCTGGCGCTGATCTCCACGATCATCGCGCACCCAGCCCTGCCGAGGATCCTGGGCCAGCTCGTCGCGACCCTGGCACTCCTGCCGGTGGTGCGGATCCTGCGGCCCCTCGTGCCGAAGGATCTGCGCTGGGAGCTCTATGCCCTTGGCCTGCTTCTTCCTGATCGACCGGGTCCGGGAGTTCGCCGCTGCGGCGCCCCTGGTGGATCAGGTGCTGCTGGCGGCCGAGATGGTCCTGGGTCTCGGAATCCTGGGGTTCATCCTGAGCCGCGCACAGGCTCCCCTGGGTGTGGCCGGCCCCGAGCGCTCCGGGGCTCCCGCGCATCCGGTCCCTGGAGCGGCTCCTCTTCGTGGGCTTTGCCGGAGCGCTGCTGGCCTGCGTCCTCGGCTACATGCAGCTCGCCCGCCTGGTTGCAGGCGCCGGCCTGGCTTCGCTCTACGTCGCCATCGCGCTCTATGCGGAGCTCCTCGACAAGACGCTGGCGGCCAGCCTGAGCTTCGGGACCGTCTCGTTCTCGTTGGGCGACGTGGTGGCGATGATCCTCACACTCTGGATCTCGATCCTCGTCTCGCGTTTGGTGCGTTTCGTGCTGCAGGAGGACGTCTTTCCGCGCGTCGCCCTGGCACGTGGTGTGCCCTACGCGCTCTCGAACCTGATCGGATACGTCATCGTGGCGGTGGGCTTCGTGCTGGCCCTCACCACCATGGGCCTCGACGCCAGCCGGTTCACCATCCTGGCCGGTGCCTTCGGCGTGGGCATCGGCTTCGGCATGCAGAACATCGTGAACAACTTCGTCTCCGGCCTGATCCTCCTCTTCGAACGTCCGACCCAGGTGGGCGACGTCGTGCAGATCGGCGAGGTGCTGGGCGAGGTTAAACGCATCGGAACCCGCTCCAGCACGGTGCGCACCTTCACCGGGGCCGAGGTCATCGTTCCCAACGCCGATCTGATCGCGGAGCGTGTCACCAACTGGACGCTCTCGGACGCGACCCGGCGCATCGAAATCCCGGTGGGCGTGGCCTATGGAACCGACCCCCAGCGGGTCGTAGAGGTGCTGTCCGAGGTGTCCCGGAGTCACAAGGAGGTGCTGAGCTTCCCCGCCCCCATGGCGATCTTCGTGCAGTTCGGTGGCTCGTCCATCGACTTCGAGCTTCGGGCCTGGGTGGCCGACGGCACGCGCTGGACCGCCACCCGTACGGAGATCGCCGTGATGCTCTGGCACGCGCTGCGCGATGCGGGCATCAGCATCCCCTTCCCGCAGCGGGAGGTCCGGGTGCTGACGGACTGAAGAGGGAAGCCCGGCTGCCAGTGCATTCGTTGGGCTCCGGTCGTCCGGAACCAGGGGGAAAACGCGACCAGGACACTAGGTGCCCTACTCCCGCTTGCCGGAGACGCGGGACGTGGGGGCAGTCCACCCGGACGAGCGTTCGGAGTAGGGACTCACTGTGGGAGTGCCAACCCCCCACCCTCCGCGGCCGGCGCCTCGATGGCGATGGGCTCTTCCTCGTCGGGCCAGAGCAGGAACCAGGTCGCGAAGATGATCGCCACGACGACGACCATGATCTTGTTGAGATGCTTGCGCACGCCGATCCCCCCGCCCGGTCTGCCGGGCCGAGGAGAGCGAAGCGGCCGCCAACCGGCGCGTCAAGGACCCCGTAGGCCAGGAGGGGCCAGCGGGAGTCGCCGAGCTACTTCCGCACCTTCTACGCGCGGCACGCGATCCGGATCTCCCCGCTCTACTACGCCGTGCTCGTGCTCTTCCTCTTCGTGCTTCGGCCGTGCCGCATCAGGCCGAGGCGTTCTGGATTGCCGGCTCCGATCATGAGACGATCTGGTACTGGCTCTCCCTCTCGAACTATCCAAGGGCGGCGTCGTTCTCAGCGGGCGGCGTTTGCAGTATCGGGGAATTCGCTGAAGACACCGTCCACCCCCAGCCGGAAGAACTGCAAGTACTCGGCCTGGGGGTCGCCCAAATAGCTGCCCGAAAGGAAGCGGTCCTCGTTCCGGAAAGTGAACGCGTGGACGAAAAGTCCGAGCCGGTGTGTCACCATGTCGGCAAAGAGCCGTTGGTCGCCCGCTGTTTCCCAGTCGTAGAGGCGGTGAAACGGGGGCGCGTAGCGGACGCCTCCGGTCTCGAAGTCATATTCATCGGCGTCGATGAGTTGCACCATGCGTACCTTCAGACCTTTGGCCCGCAGTTCCTGCAGGCTCCCAGGCTCGACACTCTGCACGAAGACGGGAGCAGTTCTGCTGTTCCAGCCCGCCGATTGAATGGCGCCGAGGAGCTTGTCTTCGAGCGGCAGCCCCAGCTCACGGAGATACGTGGGATTCTTCGATTCCGGGTAGATGGCAATGACGCGTCCACGCCGCTTGCTCTCCACTTTGACCAGGTCGATGACCTCCTGCAGTGTCACGATCCTGAACTTGCCGTTGTACTGCTGTGGCCGCTCGGGCTCCGTGGCAACGACGCCGAGGGTCTTGATTTCGGCAAGTGTGAAGTCATGAGCGAACCAGCCGGTCTGCAGTTCACCGTCGATCGGCCAGTTCTCGCGCTTGCGGCTGGTGAATTCGGGCCTGCTGGCCACGTCGGTGTTGATCGCCAGGTTGGGGTAATGGCTCGCGATCAGTACGCCATCCTGGGTAGAGATCAGGTCGGGTTCGATCGCATCGGCGCCAAGCTCGATTGCTCTCTGATAGGCCTCGAGAGTGTGTTCTGGCAGGTAGCCCGAAGCGCCGCGATGAGCGATCACCAGGGGTTGGTGACCGTCGAGCGTCCGCAACGACGGTGACGTCATGCTGCTGCAGCCGGCGATCACAGCCAGGGCCATGAATGCGGCTGGTCGGCGACCGTGGCTCCAGGCGGTCACTGGGCCGGGATGCTGATCATCGGCACGCGACACCCTCGCCTTCACCACCCCCGGGAGGCGGATAGCGCGTTTCTCGTGGCCCTCGAGGCCGTCCGCCGCCGGTTCGCTCCAGCGCAGAGCGTCGCCTCGATCGAGGATCTTCCCTACACCCACCCCTGGAGGCGCGCGGCGTCCTCGCGGGCAGCATCGGGCGTGCCGAGGAGCTGGCGGTCGACGCCGACCCGCTTGAACCACAGATGGAGGTCGTGCTCGTCGGTGAAGCCGATCCCGCCGTGGACTTCGGTCGCGGTACGGACGATGAAGGTGCCGATCTCGCACAGGTGCGCCTTGGCGTGGGCCGCCAGCAGCGACGCCTCTGCCGGGATCGCGTCGAAGGCATGGGCAGCATACCAAACGAGCGCGCGCGCGGGCTCGAGCTCGGCCACCATCTCGGCGCACAGATGCTTCACGGCCTGGAACGATCCGATCGGCCTGCCGAACTGGACCCGCTGCTGGGCATAGGTGACCGCGCGCTCGATCGCGAGCTCGCACGCGCCGAGTACGTCGGCCGCCACCGCCACCCGCCCTGCATCGAGCATGCGGCGGATCGCACCGGCAGCGGCGCCCTCGCGCCCGCCGATCCACTCGGCGGGAGAGGCTCCGGCCGCAACAACCTCCGCAAAGCGCCGGGTCCGGTCGATGGTCGGAAGCAGCGTCACCTCGACGCCCGCCGCATCCCGCGGAACGAGCGCCAGGCTCTCGGCGCCCGCCGGAATCAGAAACGCATCGGCGGCAGCGTCGAGCACCATGAGTGCCTTGCCGGAGAGCTTCCCGCCGTCGGCGCGCATCCCCCACCCGTCGCGGGGCGTCACCAGCTCGGTGGCGGCGACCCCGATCCGGACGGCGCCGCTCGCGATCTCCGGCAGCCACGCCTTGCGCTGCGCCGCCGTTCCGGCGGTCGTGAGCGCCGTCGCCGCCAAGACGGCGGTGCCGAGAAACGGAGCGGGCGCGACGGCCCTCCCGAGCCTGCTCGGCAGCGACCACGGCATCGAGCAGTTCGAGCCCGCTTCCACCGTCTTCCTCGGGAACCAGGATCCCCAGTACGCCCATCTCCGCGAGGGCCTTCCACAGGCCGTCGTCGCGCCCCTCGGGCGTCGCCATGATCTCGCGGACGCGCGCGGTCGGCCGCTCCGTCTCGAGATACCGGCGCAGGTTCGTCTGTAGCAGCCGCTGCTCTTCCGAGAGTCCGAAGTCCACTTCGTCTCCTACGCCTTTGCCGGCTTCACCGCGCCGGCCTCCCGCGGAAGGCCGAGGCCCCGCTCCGCGATGATGTTCTTCTGGATCTGCGCCGTGCCGCCGCCGATGATGAGGCCGAGCGAGAACATGTAGTGGATCTGCCAGCCGCCTCCGGCGCGCAGATGCTTCGCGCCGTCGTAGAGGACGCCCGCCTCGCCCATGGCGTCGATCGCGAGAGCGGCGATCTGGTGGCTCACCTCGCAGCCGGCGAGCTTGGTGACGAGCGCTGCCACCCCGGGCGACTCGCGTCGGACGCCGCACGTCAGCATCCGCAGCGAGTGGCAGCGCATGGCGAGGACCCGCGCCTGGAGCCGCAGCAGGCGGTCGCGCAGCAACGGCCGGTCGATCGCGCGCGCCCCTCCCGCCTCTTCGGCCTTCATCAGCTCGGCGCAGCGCAGCAGCGCGCTCTCGAGCTGCGCACTCGAAGCCAGCATGTTGCGCTCGTGCTTGAGCGTCGTATTCGCGATCTTCCAGCCTTCGCCGCGCCGTCCCACGACGTTCTTCTGGGGCACGCGTACGTCTGTGAAGAAGACCTCGTTGAACTCCGCGTGGCCGGTCATGGTGCGCAGCGGGCGCACCTCGATGCCCGGGTGTGTCCATCGGAATCAGCAGGTACGAGAGGCCGGCGTGCTTCTCGGCGTCCGGTTCGGTCCGGATCAGGCCGAACATCATGTGCGAAAACTGGGCCGTGGTGGTCCAGATCTTCTGGCCGTTGATGACGAAGTCGTCGCCGTCCTCGACGGCGCGGGTCTGGACGCTGGCGAGGTCGCTTCCGGCGCCCGGCTCCGAGTAGCCCTGGCACCAAACTACCTCGCCGCGGATGGTGGGACCGATCCAGCGCCGCTTCTGCTCCTCGCTCCCGTGTTCGAGAAGGGTCGGCACCAGCATGTCGGGGCCCTGCCCGCCGACGCCGCGAGACGCATTGGCGCGGTTGAACTCCTCGTCGAGGATCACCCGTTCGAGCAGGTCCGGCTCGGCGCCATGGCCGCCGAACTCCTTGGGGATCGTCCGCGCCGCATAGCCGCGCTCGATCAGGAGCCGCTGCCACGACAGGACGCCCTCTCGCGCGCTCCCGGCCTCGACCCCGAGCAGACTCGCCACGGACTGGCTGCGGTGCTGTTCGAGGAACGCTCTCACCTCCGCCCGGAAGGCTTCGTGCCGCGGGCTCATCGCCAGATCCATCGCGCTCTCCTCGAGTTCCCGCCGTCGCCGGCGACGGCCGGAGCATACAGCGGCGGCGGCGAACGCCGCCCCTCCGGCTACCGGTCCTTTGCGAGCTCTCGCAGCCGGGCCGGATCGCTCTCGACAACGTCGGCGTTGCCGGGCCGCAGGGCTCGGTCGAGGAGGCGGATGACACCGAGATGCGTCACCACCGCGATCGTTCCCGCCGCCGACCCGCGGGCCGCGGCGACGAGCGCCGGCGCCACCCGCATGCGAAACGCGTCATGGCTCTCGCCGCCTCCCGGCCGGACTGCCGGATCGCGCGCGCGCAGGCGGTCGAGTTCTTCCGGATGGGCAGCGCGGATCTCGGCCTCGGTAAGACCCGCCCAGCACCCGAGGTCGCGCTCCCGCAGGCGCGGATCGAGCTCCAGCCGAACGCCGAGGGCCTCCGCGAGAATCTCCGCAGTCTGCACCGCGCGCGAGAGGTCGCTCGACACCAGCCGCGACACGGCCCGGTCCGCGAGCCGCCCGGCGAGGATCGTCGCCTGCTCGCGCCCGCGCGCGCTGAGAGGAGGGTCTCCCCAACCCTGCCAGCGTCCAGCGGCGTTCCAGGTCGACTCGCCGTGACGGATCAGGAGTACACGCCGCGCGTCCATGACGGGCGAACGTAGAGAAGAGGGCCTGCGGGAAGCCACCGCTGGCAGCGTCGCCCCCTCTCGCATAGGGTTCCGCCATGCATTCCCTCGCGAGCAGCGCACCGAGCTGGACGGACCTTCGCCGGCATGGAGCGGTGCTGTTCGCGCTGGGGGTCGTCTTACAGCTGGCGCTGCCGAGCCTCCATGCGCTCGCGCGGGATGCCGGTGCCTCCCACGCAGCCATCGCTGCGCAGGGCGGCACGGACGTCGCAGCGGTCGGCGCCGGCGCGGACGCGCCCGCACACGACGACGAAAGCTGCCCTCAGTGCCAGTCTTTTGCGCAGGCCCGAGGCCAGACGATTCCGGCCCGAACCGTCTCTCCCGCACCCGCCCCCGCCGGCGCGTGCGAGGTATCCCTCCTCCTCGAGTGCCGGCTCCCGCCGGCGCCCGACTCCGCGTGCGGCAGGCCCCGCGCGCCGCCCTTCCTCGTCTCCTAGCGCTCTCCACGATCCACGGATCGACCCCACTGCGCGTCGCCGGCGGATGCGCCGGCACGTGCGGGAGCCAGCGGGCGCGCGGCCTCACCGCCGCCCGAGGAGAAGACCATGCCGATTTCCCGACCCGTCGGGCGAGCGGCCGTGCGCGTGCGGAATGGCTCCGCCGTGCTCGGCTGTCTCGCGCTGTTTTCTACCCTCTTGCTCGTCGCTCCCCCCCCTGCGGCGGCCGAGGTCGATCCGCGCCGTCTCGAGGCCGAGCTCGACGAGACCAAGAGTGCCCTCCGCGAGACCCGCCAAGAGCTCGCCGCCACCCGCGAGGCGCTCCAGGCGCTCACGCGCAAGGTCGACGGCCTCGAGGCGTCGCAGCCGAACACATTCGGCACCCGCCGCGGCGGGAACCGCCCGCCTCGCGCCCGTGAACGCCAACAACCCTGCCCTCAGCCTGGTCGTCGACACCCTCGCCTACTCGAACTCGAAGGCCGACCCCACGGAGAACACCGCGAACCCCGGGGTCGGCTTCGACCTGCAGAGCGCGGAACTCTTCGTGAGCGCCCCGATCGACCCCTTCCTGCGAGGATACGCCGCGATCGCCGCCAGCAGCCAGGAGGGCCTCGACGTCGAGGAGGCCGCGCTCGTCACGACGTCGCTGCCCTGGAATCTCACCGTCAAGGGCGGGCGCTTCTTCGCCGACGTGGGCCGCTTTGCGAGCTACCACCCGGAAGCGTTGCCCTTCGTCGACCGCCCACCTTCGATCGACCGGATGGTGGCGGGAGAGTCCAAGGCGGAGGGCGCCGAGATCTCGTGGCTGGCACCGCTGCCCATCTTCGCCCAGCTCACTCTCGGCGCCTACAACGCCGTCGGCGCGGAGCGGCATCGAGGATCCGGATGCCTTCGGCTTCCCGTTCGCCACGCGATCGTTCAGCGAGATGAGCTTCCTCGCACGGCCGCTCACCTACCTCGATTTCAGCGACTCGTGGAACGTCGAGCTCGGAGGCACGTACCTCACGATCCCACGCGACCGGAACCGAAGCCTGTACGGCGTCGACCTGACCCTCCGCCACCAGCCCAGCGGGTCGGGTTTCTATCAGGGGACGACCTTCGGCAGCGAGTGGATGTGGAACGACGAGCGGTTCCCCGGCGTACGGGAGGTGATCGACCCGGAGACGGGCGAGATCCTGCTGGACGACGAGGGGGCTCCCGTTCTCGCCCCCGGCCGCTTCGCCCGCAACGGGGGCTACGCCTACTTCGAAACCTTCTTCCTGCGGCGGTTCTCCCTGGGTGCGCGCTTCGACTACGCCGAGGATGTGGCGGGAGCCGTCAACCGGCTCCGTACCGGCTCGGCCTTCTTCACCTGGATGCCTTCGGAGTTCCACCGGCTCCGCTTCCAGTTCGACGACTTCCATGGAAGCGGCGTCTCCGATCAGCGATACACCGTGCAGTGGACGGCATTCCTCGGAAGCCACAGCCATGGGTTCTCCAGCCGTGCGCGCTAGAAGACACGTTCTCGCTGCCAGCGCGATCCTCCTCGGCCTGGTCCAGCCCGCTTCCGCTGCGCTGCGCGTCGTCGCGACCACACCGGACGTCGCCGATCTTGCCCGGAGGATCGGAACGGAGCGGGTGCAGGTGGAAACCCTCGCCGCCGGCGACCAGGATCCTCACCGGGTCCCGGTGAAGCCGAGCTTCGTGACGAAGCTGAACCGGGCCGACGCGCTGGTCGTCCAGGGACTGGGGCTCGAACACGCCTTCCTCCCGGCGCTGCTCGAGGTAGCGCGCAATCCGGACGTCCTGCCCGGGAGACCCGCCTACATCGATGCCTCGCTCCACGTCCTGCCCTTGGAGATCCCCTCGAGTCTGTCACGCGCCGAAGGCGAGCTGCATCCTCTCGGGAACCCCCACTTCAATCTCGATCCGGTTCGAGGAAGGGCGATGGCGCGCGCCATCGCAGAGGGCTTCGAACGCATCGACCCGGACGGCGCCGAGGTCTACCGCGAGAATCTCACGCGGTTCGTCGCCGAGCTGGACGCGAAGATCGCGGACTGGCAAGCGCTCGCGGCGCCGCTCCGCGGCCGGAAGGTGATCGCGAGCCACCAAGACCTCACCTACCTCGCAGAGCGCTATGGCTTCGCGGTGATCGGGACCCTCGAGTACAAGCCCGGCGTGCCAGCGACCCCCTCACACCTGGAACAACTGACGGATCGCGGACGGCGAGAGAGGGTCGACCTGGTCGTTCACGACGTTGCCACCAGCAGCTCCCTCGCCGAGCAGGTGGCTCGCAGGCTCGGCGTGCCCGTGGCGACGGTCTCGGTCATGGCCGGAGGGCTCGCCGGTCCGGACGACTACTTCTCGTTCGTCGACGCGAACCTGCGGGCCCTCGTCGCCGCGCTCCCGGAATCGGCCGGGAGCGCCCCGTGAGCGGTCCTTTCCTGCTGCGCGCCGAGTCCGCCTCCTTCGACCTGGGAGGGCAGCGTGTACTCGGCGGCATCGATCTGGAGATCCGGGGCGGCGACTGCGTCGCGCTGGTGGGCGCCAACGGCAGCGGCAAGACGACGCTCCTCCGTGGACTGCTCGGACTCGTTCCGCCGAGCGAGGGGCGAGTCGTCCGGAGCTCCTCGCTTCGCGTAGGCTACGTGCCCCAGCGCGAGACCCTCGATCCCCTCTTCCCCCTCTCGGGGCTCGACGTGGCCCTCCTCGGCACCTATCGCGACGTCCCGCCCTGGCGATGGATCGGCGAGCGAGAGCGCGATCGGGCGAGGAGCAGTCTCGAAGTCTGTCACGCGCTGGGACTCGCCGATCGTCGCTACGGCGAGCTCTCCGGAGGCGAGCGCCAGCGCGTCCTCCTCGCCCGCGCCCTTGCGAGCGAGCCGGACCTCCTCTTCCTCGACGAACCCACGGCCGGAATCGATCGTGCGGCAGAGGCGTCGATCTTCGACGCCTTGGCGGGGCTTCACCTCCGGCGCAGTGTCGCGATCTGGATCGTGACCCACCACCCGGACGCGGTGCGACACCTCGCGAGTCGGGTGGCGTCGGTCGCGGACGGCGCCGTCCGGATCTCGGAGGCCGCATGGACGAGCTGACCCTGCGGGCGCTGCTCTCCTCCGATTCGCTGTTCCGGAATCCCCTCCTGGGCGGACTGCTGGTGTCGACCCTGTGCGCGACGCTCGGGATCTACGTCGCGCTGCGTCGGATCGTCCTCCTCGGTGTTGCGCTCCCACAGGTGGCCGCAGCGGGTGTGGCGCTCGTGTTCTGGGCCACGGGGCACGGGCACGATTCCGGCGAGGCCGCCCACGGCACCGCGCGCATCGGCGCCCTCGCCGCCACCTTCGCAGCGCTCGCCTACCTGCTTCCGCGGCGACGGGAGGCATCCACACCCACCGAGTGGCGAGTCGGCGCGGTGCTGGCGGTATCGATGGCAGCGACCATCCTGTTGGTAGCTCTCAGCCCACGCGGCGATCTCGAGCTCACGGGGATGCTACGCGGGGATCTCCTCTCGCTGCCGGACGAGGACCTGGGCGTCCTGGCCGCGGCTTCGGCGCTCACGTTCGGAGTCTTCTGGATGTTTTGGCGAGGGCTGCTCCTCACGTCCTTCGATCCCGACTACGCGCGAACCCTTGGCGTCTCGACACGGCTCCACGACGGGCTGCTCTACGCGATGCTCGGAGTCGCCATCGGTCTTGGCGTGATGGCGGCAGGCCCCCTCGTCGTATTCGGCTTCCTCGTGCTTCCGGCGTTCACCGCGCTCCGCGTCGCATCGGGAATGGCAGGGGCCTTCGCCATCTCGATCGGCATCGCTGCATCGGCCTCCCTCGCCGGCTTCCTCATCGCCTATCGGGCGGATCTTCCCGCCGGACCCACCGGCGTGGCGCTGGCGGCGGCGGCCGGTGCCGTCCTGACAGGCGCCGTTCGCGGTGCGCGCGCACTTCGGCGACACCGCTCGGTGACGGGCGTTGCAGTGGCCGCCCTCCTCCTCGGCGCAGCCGGCTGCGCCACCCACGCCGTCGACTCCGAGCGTTCTCTTCCCCGGGGAACGTTTCCCGCGGTCTCGCCGGATCGGCCAGTGGCCGTGCTGCCGATCCACGACGCCACCGGCGAGCACCTGCGGATTCCGTCTTCTAACCCGTTGTCGGAGCTGGCCCGCGCGGCCGGCGATCCCTTCCAGGCCCGCGGCGAGACGGTTCCCGACCGGCTCCAGCTCATGGCCGCGGCAGCGCTCGCGCGCAGGAGCGTCCCCGTCTTGCCGGTCGACGACGTGCGCCGGCTGGTTCCGGGCGCTCCCGACGGACCGGCGGCCGCGGCATCGGCAGCGCGGCGAGCAGGCATCGAGGGGCCGGCCCTGCAGGCAACACTCCGGCGATTCCAGCGTACCGGCAGCGATCTCCTCCTCGTGCAGCTCGATCTCGCGCTGGTGGAGCCCTCCGACGGCCGCGTCCTGTGGACCGGCCGGGCGCGGGGCCCCTATCCCGTGCGAAGCGCTCTCACCCTCCAAGAAATCCTCGCCGACGTGAACGATCGCCTCTTCGCAGACGCCTTCGGGGGCGGCTGATCTCCGCTGCGCGCCGTGATTGCGTGTGGTTCAATCGGGCGATGCTCCGCTCCCCCCTGCTCCGCTGGGTGGTCCCGCTCGTGCTGCTCGCAGTCCCCCTGCTCG
Organism: uncultured delta proteobacterium; assembly: GCA_963710635.1. Classification (GTDB taxonomy): domain Bacteria; phylum Myxococcota_A; class UBA9160; order UBA9160; family UBA9160; genus MYXO. The sequence goes on along the minus strand of CAVQAY010000004.1, from coordinate 965,763 downwards.
GCAGCAGCTGCAGTCCGATCGACGTCGTCTTCGGAGTGCCGCGCACGGACGGGATCGTCCCCGTCGAAATCCTCCTGCGATCCGGACAGGACCCTTCGACGGCACGGGTGACGCTCGATGGTGTCGACGTCACGGCGGCCTTCGCCGCCGATGGGTCCACGCTGACCGGAACCATTCCGCTGCCGCCGCCGGGGACCTCCTTGCTCTCCGTGGGCGGCTTCGCGCCGTCTGCGGTGCCCGGGATCCAGGTCCATCTCGACAGTGGAGTCCGCTTCGAGTCGCCGGGGGCGGCGCCCGCGCTCGCGGGGTTCGACCCCGAGCCCATCGCGGGCACCCTTCCCAGGAGCGCCTGGCTGCGCGTCCGGTTCGCTTCCGACCTCCCGCCGGAGGCCCTCGCAGGCCCCTCCTTCGGCGTCGAATGCGACGGGACCCGGGTCGAGAGGCGCATCCATCGGGCCGGGCCAGCCGCGCTGATCCTCGATCCGGAGGGCGACCTCCCGGCAGGTGCGAGCTGCCGCGTCGCCTGGCGGGGCCCGGCTGGCGCCGTCGTCGAGTCGGTGTTCAGGACCGCAGCGGCGGTCAGCGCACCCGCACGCGTACTCCACGACCGCGAGGACCCCGCGCTCGTTGCTCCGTTTCCCGACGACTACTACACGGTGCCCGATGCGCGAACGGCTACGAAGCTCCGCGTCGCGATCCCCGACCCACCCTACACGGCGACGCTGCTCCAGGTCTACCAGGGCCTCCTCGCCCCGGCACGCGAACTCGACGGGTTCAGCCGGATCGCGCCGATCGTCGTCTCATTCTCCCACGCCATCGACCCGTCCTTCGCCCCGGTGGACGAGCTCGCTTCGCAGGACGCCTACTCTCCCATCTCCCTCTTCGACGTCGATCCGGCGAGCCCCGAATACGGCCGGCGGATTCCCTTCGCAGTGCGCCTGCGGAGCGACGCGAACCGCAGGGCCGAGGTCGACCACTCGGCGACGATCTTCCCGTCGATCGCTCTCCGTCCGCGCGGCCGGTACGCCCTCGTGATCACGCGCCGGCTCTTCCCGCCGGGAGACCCGGGTCGGTCGCTCGAACCCTCAGCCTTCTTCGCTCGCGCAGCGGCGCCGCCGGCGTCCGGCGAGTCCCCTGCCGTCGCCGGCGCCCGCACGTCGATCACGCCGGTCCTCGCGTTCCTCGAGACGGTGCCCGAGGTGCCGATTGCCCGCGAAGACGTCGCGCTGGCGCTGCGGATCTCGGTGCGAAGCGACGACGAGATCCCGAACGACCTTCGCGCCATCAAGGAGGACGCCCTCGCGAGCCCACCGCCGCAGCTGTCGATCGGTATCGTGACACCGAAGAGCGACGGCGGAGCGGTTCTCAGCGGAACCGTTCGCCTCCCGAGCTACCTCGACCCCATCTACCACCAGATCGCGCGAGATCCCATGACACGGCGTCCGGTGCGTACAGGAAGCGAGGACGTGCTCTTCGTCCTGCGCCTTCCTCCGAGCAGTGCGCCGGGCCCCGCGCCGATCGTCCTCTACCAGCACGGAAATCCCGGATCACCCTTCGAGGCCGCCCGCGACAGCCTGAACGGCTATCTGACCGGTGCGGGCTTCGCCGTGGGCGGCATCTGGGACACGATCAACCGCAAGTTCGGCAACGTCGCATCGCAGATCGGCGCAACGTTCTTCTTCATCCTCCAGACACACGCCGTTCCCGCGTGGTGGAACCAGACGGGCTCCGACATGATCCACTTCCAGCGGGCCCTCCAGGGCCTGGAAGGCACCGCCTGGCGCCCTGCGGACGCACCCCAGGTTCCCCTCCTCGATCCGACGCGGATCTTCTATCACGGCGTCAGCGAGGGCGGGAACAACGCGCTCCGCTTCCTGCCCTTCGCCCACGACCTGGTCGCCGCGACGCCGACCGTAGGCGGCGGGCGCCTCACCGAGACGCTCCTCCACCAGTTTCCGACCCTGCTGTCGGACCTCGAGGCGTTCATCGGAGAAGTCCGTCCCGTGCAGTCGCTCGTGGGCCTCTCGCTCTTCCAGCACGCCTTCGATTCGCAGGACCCGCACTCCTACGCACGCTTCGTCTACCGGAATCCCCTCTCCATCGCCGCCATCCCAGGAGGCCGGCCACCGAGCCTGCTCTGGGTCGAGGGCGTCGGCGACACCCTCGTTCCGAACAACGCCACCCGCTCGGCGGCCCGCGAGCTCGGCATTCCGACCGTACGCAAGGTCCGCCGCGCATCTCCCGTGCTGACGGAGACGAACGCGCCTCTCCAGGGCAACATTGCACCCGACCGCACCGCGGGACATTTCCAGTTCGAGTCCGCCGCGACACCGGGCTGCTCGGCCAATACCGATGGCCATTACTGCCCGCAGACGGCGCCACCTGCCCAGGATCAGCGGCTCCATTTCTTCCGCACGGCGCTCGACGGCGCAGCACCCGAAATCATCGACCCGCTGCCGTAGCCTGGCTCGGTCAGCCGGGCGCGAGGCCGAGCGCCATCTGGAGAGCCGCCACCGCACGGCCCCGGTGGGAGAGCGCGTTCTTCTCCGCTGCCGCGAGCTCGGCCATCGAGACAGGCCGGCCTTCGGGAGCGAAGATCGGGTCGTAGCCGAACCCGCCGCGGCCGCGCGGAGCGTCGAGGATTCTTCCCTCGCACACGCCCCGGACCGCCAGGGTCTCACCGCCGGGAACGGCGAGAGCCACGACGCAGACGAACCGTGCGGTCCGCCGCTGCGCCGGAACGCCGTCGAGCTCGCGCAGCAGCAGCGCCACGCGGCCGGCGTCATCGAGGCCTGCGCCACCGTACCGGGCGCTCTGCGCTCCCGGCCTTCCGCCGAGTGCGTCGACCTCGAGTCCCGAGTCGTCGCCGATCGCGGGAAGACCGGTCACCCGCGACGCCACCTCCGCCTTGGCGATCGCGTTCGCGGCGTAGTCGTCGCCTTCGGGCGGAAGCGCGATGCCGGGCACCTCGCCAAGCCCCCGCAGCTCGATGGGAACGCCTGCGAGCAGAGCACGCATCTCGGCGAGCTTCCCGGCATTGCCCGTGGCAACGACCCACGCGCGGGTCCGCAGCGGATCCAACACCCGGAGACCTCTCCCGTCAGACGCGCACGGCGGCGAGGGCCTCGCGTTGCAGCCGGGTCAGCTCCGAGATGCCCCCGCTCGCGAGGGAGGTCATCGCCGAGAGATCCTCGCCGGAGAACGTCCCCTGCTCTGCGGTGCCCTGCACCTCGACGAACCGTCCCGTTCCCGTCGCCACGATGTTCATGTCGACCTCGGCGCGGGAGTCCTCCTCGTAGCAGAGGTCGAGCATGACCCGGCCCCCCACGACACCCACCGAGACCGCGGCCACCGAGTCGCGCAGCGGGCTCCGCTCGATCGCCTTCCGGGCGAGGAGCCTCTGCACGGCGAGGGCGAGTGCGACATAGGCGCCCGTCACCGCACAGGTCCGCGTTCCACCGTCGGCCTGCAGCACGTCGCAGTCGACCCAGAGGGTCCGCTCGCCGAGCGCTTCGAGGTCGGCGACGGCACGCAGGCTGCGGCCGATCAGTCGCTGGATCTCCTGGGTCCGCCCCGTCAGCTTGCCACGCGCCGCCTCCCGATCGGTCCTGCGATCGGTCGACCCGGGCAGCAGCGAGTACTCCGCCGTGATCCAGCCTCGCTTCTTTCCGAGCAGGAACCTCGGAACGGTGTTCTCCTCGCTGACGGTGCAGAGCACCTTGGTGCGCCCGCTCTCTGCGAGCACCGAGCCGAGGGGGTTGTCGGTGAAATCGAGCTGGAAGCGCACGGGGCGAAGCTCTGCGAGCCCCCGACCGTCACCCCGCCGTGCCTGCGCCGCAGTCACCGTCACGATCCTCCCTCTTCGGGTCTTGCACGGGTCGCGTCCACGGCGGGCGCCGCCGAGCGAGACGTCTCCTCGCCGCCGGCGCCCCGCCGCGCATCATAGCGGCGGGCGAAGTCGACGACCGCGGCGGAGATGGCGTCGGCGAGCCCGTCCTGGCTGGCCGGATCGGCGAGACGCCGCGCCTCCTTCGGGTTCGTGATGAAGCCGATCTCGACGAGGACCGCCGGCATGCGGACCCCCATCAGCACGGCGAACGGCGCCTGCTTCACACCGCGGGAAGGCACCGGGTCGATGGCTGCGAGACGCCCGTCGACCAGACGCGAGAACTCGTCCGAGTCCATGAGGTGCTCGGTGCTGGCGAGGTCTCCGAGGATGTCCGACACGGGGTCGGCCTCAGCGCCCGGAGCCGAGACTCCCGTACCGAACGCCTCGTTCTCCCGGGCGGCCACCCGTCCCGACGCCTCGTCGCTGGCTTCGAGGGACAGGAAGTAGGTCTCGGTCCCGCGGGCTGCTCGGCTCGGCGCAGCGTTGGCGTGGATCGAGACGAAGAGATCCCCACTCGAATCGTTGGCGATGCGGGTCCTCTCCTGCAGCGCAACGGCGATGTCGTGCTCCCGGGTGAGGACGGTCCGGAGACCCTGGGCTCGCAACCGGTCGGCGAGGCGGATCGCAACGTCGAGGACGACGGCCTTCTCGAGAAGTCCCTCGGGGCCGGCGGCGCCGTGGTCGTCACCGCCGTGACCGGGGTCGATGATGACGGTCGCGAAGCGGCCGCCTTCCGGCGACGCGGCCGTTGCAGGTGCCCCCGGAGCATCCGCCGCCGCAGCCGCAAACGCCACGCACACCATCACCGCCGCCAGCGACACGCTGGCGAGTTTCCCTCTCACTGGAGCCCCCTCTTGGCGAAACGGTACACGCTCGCCGCCGCGGATGCCGTCCTGGCAGCCGGGCTGCGTGTCGGGATACTCCCGTCCATGCGGATCGGCATCGCCTACGCGGATCGGGAGCTCGAGGTCGAGCTGCCCGAGACGTCGCCGGATGGACCGGCCCGCATCGACGTGCTGCGGAAGACCGCTGTCCTTCCCCTCGCCGACCCGGCGGGCGCGCTGCGTGCCGGCATCGACTCGCCGCTCGGGACGCTGCCGCTGCGAGATCTCGCCCGAGGCCGCCGCAATGCGGTCATCGTCGTGAGCGACCGGACGCGGCCAGTACCGAACGCGATCGTCCTTCCGCCGCTCCTCGATGCGCTGCGCGCGGGTGGGCTGCCGAGGGGCGCGGTGACCGTCCAGATCGCGACCGGGCTCCACCGGCTGGCCACTCCCGAAGAGCTGCGCGAGATCTTCGGCTCCGAGCTCGCGCGCTCGCTCCGGATCGTCCAGCACGACGCACGGGATCCCGCCTCCCACGTCGACCTCGGTCGCACACGGGGAGGGATGCCGATCCAGATCGATCGCTTCTTCGCAGAGAGCGATCTGCGGATCGTGACGGGCCTCGTCGAACCGCACCTCATGGCCGGCTACTCCGGGGGAAGGAAGGCCGTCTGCCCCGGCCTCGCCTCCGCCGAGACGATCCGGATCGCCCACGGCCCTTCGATGCTCGAAGGCCACGTAGGCGCGGGCATCCTCGACGGCAACCCGCTCCACGAAGCGCTGGTCGAAGTCGTGCGCCGGGTCGGCGTCGACTTCAGCGTACAGGTGGCTCTCGACCGCGACCGGCGGATCGCGGGAGTCTTCTGCGGCGACGTCGAAGACTCCCACGCGGCGGCGGTCCGCTTCGTCGAGGCCGAGTCCCACGCCGCCCTCGAGGAGCCCGCCGACGTCGTGATCGTCTCCGGCGGGGGAACTCCCCTCGACGCGACGTTCTACCAGGCGATCAAGGGGATCGCCGCCGCTGCGGCCGTCGTGCGGCCGGGCGGTACGATCCTGCTGTGCGCGAGCCTCCGCGAGGGCATCGGCAGCGCCTCGTTCGAGACGTGCCTTCGCGAGAGCGGGAGCGCAGACGGCTTGGAGACGCGGCTCGGCGATCCGTCGTTCTTCGCCATCGACCAGTGGATGGCGCAGTGCCTGTGCCAGGCGCTCCGGCGGGCCCACGTCCTGCTCTACAGCGACGGGCTCCCGCTGGAGATCCAGCGTACGCTCTTCGTCGAACCCGTCGGATCTCCCGCCGAAGGAGTCGCACGCGCGCTCGGCCGCGCCGGAGCCGGCGCGCGGGTGGCGGTGCTGCCGCAAGGGCCGTACGTACTGGCGACCGTCCGCGGTGAGAAACGTTCTCTCGGACGCCACGGCTGAGAGGGGCGCGCCCGGGGCCCGACCTGCGGCCGTTCGGCCCACGGCGGCGAGAGGCGCGGCGTCCCTTCCCTGCAGCGGCACAGTGCGTCGCGAGGGGCCGGAATCCCTCGCGGCCACCCCGGACCAATCGTCAGGGAACCGACGCCGCGCCGGGGACCCTCTTCTCCCGTTCGGCAAGCGACGGGATGCCCGCTTCGCCGCGCCCCGGCCGGACGATCCGTCGGGAGAGATCGACCGCCTGCGCGCGGGGCAGCTCGGCCAACACGGCCGCCGCCCGCGAGCGCCGCATCCGAGCGACGATGCGCGCGGCCAGCTCCGGTTCGAGCGCCCCGATCACTGCTGCTGCACGGTCGGCCGGCATCCGGCCGTAGACGTCGGCGATGCGACCGACCCGCTCGTCGGAGACCGCGTCGAGGCGTGCCACCTCCTTCTCCACGTCGAGACGGAGCCCCTCGAGCTCCTGCATCCGCAGCGAGAGCTCCTGGCGCGCCGCCGCGCTCGTCGATTCGTGCTCGCGCAAGAGGCGCTCCCTCCGGTCGAGGGTTTCGGCCTCGGCCCGGATCTTCGCCAACAGCTCGTCGGCTTCGCACGCGGCCCGCGACGTGTCCGGGGGATCCGACCTGTCGCCTGCGGCAGCCGGCGGTGCCGTCACCGTCACCGCCAGTACGAAGGCAACGAGGCCGCGCCGTGGCCACTCACACCACACCATCGACCTTCTCCCCGGGATCGAGCGCGATCCGGCCTTCGTCGTCGAGCCGGCGGGCGATCTCCACGATCCGCTCCTGCACCCGCTCGACTTCGGAGCGGCGCACGGCGCCGAGCAGCTCGGCGTCCTCGCGGATCTGCTCGGCAGCACGATTCGAGACGTTGTCGAACACCTTGGCGCGGATGGCGTCGCCGGCAGTCTTGAGCGCCAGGACCAGATCCTCGATGGATACCTCACGCAGGAGGATCTGGAAGTCGCGCCGGTCGAGCCGGTGGAGATCATCGAACCGCAGCATTCGCCTCCGGATCTCCTGGGCGATGCACGGGTCGCACGCGTCGACACCGTCGAGGATGGCCGCCCCGGCAGACCGCGGAACGCGGTTCAGGATTCGCGCGGCGGCATTCGCCCCGCCGACCGGCGACGCGGGACCCCGGCCGGCGTCGAACAGCTCGGCGACATCCTGTTCGATCTCGGCGAGGACATCGGCAGGCAACGTTCCCAGCGTCGCGAGCCGGATCATCACGTCGCCTCCGAGATCCGCGGGGAGAGCCGCTACGACTGCCGCGGCTCGCTCTTCGGAGAGCTGCGCCAGGACGAGCGCGAGGGTCTGGGGATGCTCCCCCGCCAGGGTACGCGCGACGAAACCGGGATCGAGCCGCGCAAGAACGAGGTCGAGGCGCGTCTCGTCCGTCCCGATACAGCGCGACACCCGCTGCGCCCGCACGTCTCCGAGGGCGCTGCGCGCCAAGTCCACGGCGCGTGCGCGTCCGCCGATCAGCGACTCCCGGTGGCGGCCGAGGGCCTCGTGGAACTCGGAGAGGACCTGCTCGCGGACGCTTCCCGGAACTTCATCGAACCGCGCGATCACCGCCATCAGGCGCTCGACCTCGGCATCGCCGAGGCGCGACAGGAGATCCCGCGACGCCTCGGGCGGAAGCGCCAGCGTGAGGACCGCCGCCTTCTCGACCCCGGTCATGTGTTCGAACTCCACCGCCTACTCCTGCTTCAGCCAGGCGCGGAGGGCAGCGGCTCCCGCGTCGGCTGCATCGGCAGGCCGAACTTCGCGCGCGATCTCGTCGGCGAGCGTGGCGCGCGGCGCGCTCCCCTGCGCCGGAAGCTCGGCGAGCAGGCCGGCGCGATGGAGAAGCTCGGCCTCGAGCTCGGCCACCGACATCGGGAGGCCTGCGAGCACCGGAGGCTCGCCGAAGGACCGCATGACCAGGAGGGCCAGGGCGCCCACGAGCGCCAGGAGCGCTGCGTAGCGAAGGACGTCGTCGGGCACGACGCGCTGGCCCAGCTGGAGACCCTCTGGACGGACTCCCTGCAAGGGAATGCTCGTGAGCGTGAACGCATCGCCCCGCTCGTTCGAAAAGCCCACCGCTTGCTTGGCGAGGGCTTCGAGCTGCGCGAGCTCGGAAGCCGACCACGGGGAGAACCCGCTCCCGGGCGCTCCCTCCACTCCCGGCTTGCCGTCGAGAAGGACGGCGACGTGGAGCCGGCGGAGAGCGCCGCGCGGCGTGACGGCTCGGGTGACCTGCTTGCCTACGTCGTATTCGACGCGTTCGCTGCTACGCGAAGAGGCAGACGCGCCCACTCGCCCTGCGGGCTCGATGCTCCGCTCCTCCCTGCGCTCCACCTGACCGTCGGGATCGAAACGCTCGCGGGTCTCCTCGCGCTCGCTGGGGTCGAGCTCGGTCCGGACGCGCACTGCGACGCGCCCTTCGCCCGTGACGCGCGCGAGGAGAGACTGCGCCCGTTCGGCGAGCTCGGCCTCGAGCTGCGCCTCTCGCTCGCGAAGCAGCGAGGAATCGTCCTGCGCGACCTCCGCTCCGGCCGGCGCTGCGCCGGCGTCTGCGGCGACCTCCGGCACGGAGCCGGGTGCGAACGCCAGCCACGAACCGGCGCCCAGCACCGCGGCGGCCGCCGCCAAGAGCACGAGCCACCGCGCCGGCGAAAGCCGTCTCACGCGTTCCACGAATGCTTCCCCCCAGCGTTCCAGCAGCGCGTAGCCCCCCGGCCCATTCGAGAGCAAGCAACGTGCCAGGACGGCGCAGCGCGCCCCGCCCGCGCAAGCCCCTGGAATCGCTGGATCTCGCTGAACCCGGTCGCGGCGCGGCCGGGGAAGGCCGTTGCAAGATGAAACGCGGCGCCGCGGTCTGCGGCGCCGTCAAGGCAGCGGATCGTCACGGCGTCGGCGGCGACACGAGGCCGACGGCCGCCCGCGCACGCTCCGCCGTCTCCGCGGCAGCAGCGAGGGAGGCCCACGGCCCGGCGCCTGCCATGGCCTTCGCGGTCCTGAAATCGCCCCGCGCAAACGCGGCCTCGGCAGCCACCGGACCCTCTGCGAGGGGAGGCTGCGCCGGGCCATCGGCAGCGCGCTGCCGCGCTCCTCCGGACAGGCCGTCTCGCTCCGCTCGCAGCCGGGCTGCGTAGCTTTCGAGGCCGAGGCGGCGGCTGCACGCGGCAACTGCATCGAGAGCACCCGCAGCGCCCGCGCGCCGGGCGAGGTCGGGAAGCTCCGCGCCCACAGCGGCGACGATGCTCCGGCACCCTTCGTTTGTCGCCGCCAAGGCCGGAAGTGCGGCAAACGCCTCCTCGAGGGCGCTGCGCAACCACCACTCCTGCAGCCGCGTCCCGGCTTCGGCCGTGAGCGGTCCCAATGCTCCGAGCGCCTCGAGGAACGCGCCTCGTTCGAGAAGCGACCAGGCGATGGTCTCCCGCGCGGAGCGGGAGACGGAGCGATTGGAAGTCGCAGCGAGACCCAACAGCGCCTCGTCCACCGCATGGCCGGGCGTCTCTCGCGACGCAAGGTGCGCGGCCCGCGCGGCAGCGAGCACGCCGACCGGAGCCCTGCCGGCCTCTGCCTCGACGGTGCGAAGCAGAGCCAGGGCCTCGCGGCGCTCTCCTGCGAAGGCCATCGCGTCGGCAAGCCGGATGCGTACTGCGGCCGAATCAGCCGACGCAAGATCGGACGGCACAAGATCAGGACCGAGGGCCTCCTCGAGCCAGCGACGCGCGGCGGCTCCGTCGCCCGCCGCGAGCGCCGCCTCGGCCGCCGGGAGGAGCCCGGCCCGGCGGTCCGCCTCGTCGGCGGCGTCCTCGGACAAGACGCGCGCGTAGACCGACACCGCAGCGGACGCGCGCCCGGCATCGAGCAGCAGCCTTGCAGCAAGGAGGCCTGCGGCAGTCCGAGCCCGGCCTCCCGCAGTGCGAGCCAGCGAATCGGCGAGCGCCTCCGCCTCACCCGCTCTTCCGGACCGCGCCAGGGCCTCCGCACGGACCAGCCGTGCAGAGTCCTCGAGCGCCGAGGAGTCGGCAGCCCCCGAAGCAGCCCTCTCGGCCCTGACCGCATACGCAGCGGCCTCGGGAAGCTGGCCTCGGTCGAGCTCCTGCTCGGCATGTCCGAGCCAGCGGCACGCTTCCCTCGCCGGGCCGGTCGCCGCACCACCGGCCACCGGACCGACACACACGAGAGTCGGTGGAACGTGCACCCGGTCCAGGAGGCCCGGGCGCGCCAGGTCGTAGGGCGCCGGAGGCGTCAGCGGGGCCCCGCCCGCCATGCGGGCAGCCAGGAGGATCGCGACGGCTGCCGTCCGTTGCAGCATGAACGCGCGGCCTTTCAGATGGCACTGCCGGAACGGACGAACCCCGGGGCGGAGCTTCCGCTCCGCCCCGGGGAGAGCCGGAGCCGGGACGACGCGTTGGGGGGGATGTCGTCCCGGGCTCCCGCCCGGCACCGTCGGTGTGCCACACCCTCTCCTACGCAAACGCGATGCCATCGCCGCGCAGCAGGCCTCGCCGGCTCCAGGATCTCTCGAAAGCTCGTGGCCGCTCCGGGTGACTCGGCGCGCGACTGCACGCGCGTTGCACGCCCGTCCGAGAGCCGCATGGACGCCGTCGTTTCGCCCCTGCGCTCGGCCTGCGTTTCGCAACGCATGATGGATTGCGGACTGAACGCTGCCGGCCGCCCCTCCACCGGTGGGCGGCACCTGCCGATGTGCCGGAGGACACGCGGGGGTCTCCGTGATCTGGGTGACGCGACTCGACGGAAGCCAGCTTTTCGTGAACGACGAGCAGATCGCCTTCGTGGAGTCCGCTGGCGAAACGGTCATCGCGATGACGAACGGCGACCGGCTGCGCGTGCTCGAGAGCCCGGACGAACTCACGAGCCGCATCGTCCGGTGGCGGCGGCGGGTACTCGGCGGAGCCGTTCCCCCGGGAGCGCCCTGGGAGGAGCCTGAATAGCGGACGCTCCCGCCTACCCGAAGATCCCCTCGCTCTCCTTCACGATCGACGTCGCGAGCGCGAGGATCGGATCGAGGTCGTCGTCGGTGAGACCGAGCACCTTCCATGCGGGAAGCGTCCGCGGGTCGAGGGCCTCGACCGGCGCGTGGCGGCCGACTCCGAGACGCGTACACACGGCCGTCGTCACCATGGCGAGCGCCGTGAGCCGCTGGTCGACGAGCGGCAGCGTCTCGAGGGCCGACGGCGTGTGGTGGAGACGGATCACGCTCTCGATGCGCGGCGGAAGCCGCCACTTCTCGGCCACCAGGGCGCCGATCTCGGCATGGTCGAACCCGAAGACCGAGCGCTCGGCCTCGGCGAAGCTCACTCCCTCGTTGTAGACCCTCGCCATCACCCTCGCGTAGTCATCGGGAGCGAGATTGTTGAGGGCGACCTTTCCGAGGTCGTGGAGCAGGCCGAGGGTGAAGGCCTCCTCCCGGTCGATGTCGATGGTCGGGTGCTCGACCAGCTTCGCCGCCACCGCACCAGCGCGCGTCGCGTGCTGCCAGAGGAGCCGCTCGGTCAGTCCGAAACGGACGAAGACGTCCTTCAGCGAGGCGCTCAGTACGAGGTTCTTGACGCTCCGGAACCCGAGCAGCGAGATCGCGTGGCGAAGGGTTTCGATGCGCCGCGAGAAGCCGAAGAGCGACGAGTTGGCCGCCTTCAGCACCCGCGCAGCGAGCCCCGGATCCTGCTCGATCACCTCCCGGAGATCGTCGGCGGAGGCGTTCGGGTCCTCGACCAGGGCGATCACCGCCGCCGCGATGGCCGGGACCGCCGGGAGATCTCCGACGCGGCTCACGAACTGGATCAGTCTCGGTTCCATGACTGGACGCTCCTTGGTGTGGATCCGGGATCGCCGCCGGCTTCCTGGCTGGCGATGCGAACGTGCGCCACGCGGGCGCGGGAAGGCTGCCGCGCGGCAGCGTCTTCGGCGATGCGGCGCTCGAGGGCCTCGACGCTTGCCCGGAGGTCCCGAAGGCCCTCCTCGACACGCGCGACGCGCCCGAGACCCGCGGTGAGCGGCGCGATCCCGTCGGAGAGGCGCCGGAGCTCGGCGGCGACGGCCTCTGCGCCGGGGGGCTCGAGCACCGTCACCTCGAAGTCCGTGACGCGCTCACGCTCGAACCATCTGCGCCGCGAGACCGGCCGCGCTGCAACGACCAGCGCATCCGGGCCGCAAACGTCCTTCGCGCGCCGGACGGCGTCGAGCAGCGTGGCCCCGGTGAATCGCCTAGGCCGCATCGGCGCTCCGGTCTCCGCCCGCAGCGGCCGTTGCGATCTCCCACGGCAGGGCGAGCGCGAGCATCTCGTCGTGCGGGAGGCCTCGCACGTCGAAGCGCGCCAGCCCGAGACGCGTTTCACCGCCTTCCCGGAGGCGCTCGGCGTCGACGAGCCCGCCGACGCGACCGCCTACGTCCGGCAGGTCCGCGGCCTCGGCCCGGAACGCCGCCCAGATCTCGGCAGCCGTACGCTCCAACGACCGCTCCTCGATCCGCGTGTAGCCGCGGTCGGGAACCGTCCCTACGGCGCCCACGCGGGCGCCGAAACGGAGGGCCAGGAGGGCGAAGGCGAGCCCCCGGGACGGAAGGACGACGGCCGCCGGGGATCCGCCGCCGAAGGTCACCGCGACGCCAACGTCACGGGGCCCGAGCCGATCCGCCAGCTCTCCGGAGGTCAGGATCTCGATGCCTTCGAGCGTGAGATCGAGCCTCGCCTGCGCGCGCGCCGAGAGGAGCCGCGACGCGCGCAGTGCCAGCCCCTGGAGCCCGCGGCGCAGCGTCCGGAGCCGCGGATCCGCCGGAGTCGCTGCGCTCATTGGACCACGAACTCCGTGAAGAGGACCGATCGGACGGGCTCGCCGTGGAGCAGGCCGTTCACGCGGTCCTGGATGTCCTGCTTGAGGAGCGTCTTGCCCTCGAAGCTCGTCACGTCTGCGACGTCCCGCGCCGAGAGCACCGAGATCACCCCGTCGCGCACCTGGGCGAGCCGCGCTTCCAGCTCGGATCGCAGGGCAGCGCTCTCGGCCTCGAGCTCGACTCTCACCTTGAGGTATCGGGTCCCGTCGTCATCGAAGAGGTTCACGACGAATGGATCCAGCGCCAGCATGCGCTCGCGGACCGCGTCTGCGCTCTCCAGGGCGTCGCTCGCAGGAATCGCGGTGCGTGCGCGCAGCACCTGCGGATCGCTCCGGCCCCCGATCCAGGCGCCGGTCCAGCCCGCGCCAGCGCCGGCCGCGAAGGCCGCCAGCACCGCAAGCCAGGTGGCGCCGCCTCGCGCCGCCCGGGCTGCGGGCGTCGCAGGGTCCGCCCTCCGCTGGAGATCCTTCGACATCATCGCCTTCCCTCCGGAGCCGTGGGACTACGGACCGCCCGGCCCGGCGTCGCTCCGGACCCAGGCGCCCGCCGCCGGCGCCTGGGACTCCACCCCGAAGACCTTGAGGCGCCGCCACAACGTCGTGGTCGAGATCTGGAGGATCTCCGCCGCTCGCTTTCGGCTCCATCCGACACTTTCCAGTGTCGAAAGAATGTGCCTCTTCTCCAGGTGCTCGAGGCTCTCCGGTCGATCCGGGTCGGGAGCCTCCCGAGTGCCCGCACGCAGGCGATCGGGAAGGTCGTCCGCGCCGAGGCGCGGGCCCCTGCACAGCGCGACCCCGCGCTCGATGGTGTTCTCGAGCTCGCGGACGTTCCCGGGCCACGCGTAGGCCGTCAGAAGGTCCATGGCATCGGCGTCGATCCCGTCGACCGCCTTGCCGATCTTCGTGACGAAGCGGCGCAGGAAGTGCAGCGCCAGCGCCGGGACGTCCTCCCGGCGCTCCCGCAAGGCGGGAACGTGGACCGGGATCACGGCAAGACGGTAGTAGAGGTCCTCTCGGAAGCGACCCGCGCGCACCTCGTTCTCGAGGTCCTTGTTCGTGGCCGTCACGAGGCGCACGTCCACCACCCGGGTCGCGTCTGCGCCGACGGGACGGATTTCTCCCGTCTGCAGGAAGCGTAGGAGCTTCGCCTGCATCGAGAGGGGCATCTCGGCCACCTCGTCGAGAAAGACCGTGCCGGTGTGGGCGCTCTCGAGGAGGCCCCGCTTGCTCTGCGCAGCCCCGGTGAAGGCTCCGCGGCGGTGGCCGAACAGCTCGCTCTCGAGAAGGGTCTCGGGAAAGGCTGCCGAGTTGAGCGCGCAGAACGAGCGACCGTGCCGGCGGCTCGCACGGTGGAGGGCGCGGCCCACCAGCTCCTTGCCGGTCCCCGTCTCGCCGGTGATGAGCACCGTGCTGTCGGTGGCAGCGACCTTTCGGACCAGGTCGAGGAGGTCTTGCATGGGCCGGGCGGAGCCGACGATGCCGTCGACGAGCGCAGCGTCCTCCCCGCTCGGCGGCCCGGCGAGGGCGTCGGCCCTGCACAGGGCGAGCAGGGCTGCTGCCTCCGCAGGCTTCTGCACGTAACTGCGTGCGCCGAGACGCATGGCCTCGACGGCGCCCTCGATGCTCCCGGCCTCTGCCATCATCACGACGTCCGGCGCCGGAGAGAGGCTCCGGAGGCGGCGAAGCAGGCCGACGCCGCCGTCGTCGATGCGCGCATCGATCGCCACGAGATCGAAGGGGCGCTCCCGTGCCGCATCGAGGGCCTCGTCGGCGACGGCTGCCGTCTCGACCTCGCCGCCCGCGCGACGCAGGGCCCCCTCGAGGGCGAGGCGCGCAGTCCGGTCGGCGTCGACGATCAGGATCCTCGCCATGGGCTCCAACCCGTGCTCGGCCGAGGCGTCCGGGCACGGCCCGCCACCCGCGTTGCACATTGAGAGGTACGGGGATGGATCGGCCGAAATCCCGTGGCCTTGAGCCGCCGTCTGCGAGCTGCGTGCACGGAGTCCGTGCCGTGACGCTGGGAGGCCCGTTCCGTAGGATTGCCCCATGTCCCCTGCCCTTCACCCTCTCTCGCGCCTGGCACCGGCCCTGGTTGCGGCGAGCGGGTGGTTTTTCGCCCCGTTGCCGGCGATCGCTGCACGTGCGCCGTCGGTGGTGCGGGCCGTCCTCATGACCTCCGACGACGCGAAGCCTTCGGGGACTGCCTTCTTCTTGCCGGGGCCGGAGGGCAGCACCGGTCCGCGGGCGGTCGCCGTCGCTGCCGCCCACTCGCTCGATCCGTTGGCCCTGGTGCGGGCCCGGGAGGTGGAGTTCCGCCTCGGCCGCTCCGGAGACCGCGTGGCCGTCGCGAGCCGTCTGCTCGCTCCACCCGGACGGCCACTCAGCGGACCCGGTGGCAGTGTCCGAGACGACTTCCTGGTCTTCGCGTTGGATCTGGCGCCGGATCGCGTCCAGGTCCTCGAGGCGGACCCGGCACTTCCTGCACCGCGTCGCCGGGTGCAGATCGTCGGAGTTCCGGCGCAGGTTCCTGCGGACGAGGACTCGGTCTTCGGCAACGTGGTCTCGGCGTCGGAGGAGAAGATCGAAGTCGAGCTGGACGCGCCGGCGGATCTGCGCGGCTGGGGGGGGGCTCCCGTTCTCGATCACGGCAGCAAGAAGGTCCTCGGCATCCTCGAAGCCGCGTGGCCAAAAGGAGGAACCTTCCACATAGCGGCGGCGCCGATCGGCGCCGTGACGGCCGCGATCGCATCACCGCTCGACGGGGGCCGGGGCCGACCGTTCGCCTCCTTCGCGGGCGCGGACGCGGCCGCTGTCGCGCACCCGCCCGCTCCCTCTCTCTCTCCGCCGTCAGCCACCGAGCCCGGCGGCGGCGCTCCCTCAACCGGGGGATCGGCGCAGGGAGCGGCGCCGCCCCCCGCGCGAAATCTTTTGGGAGACGCTCCCGCCACGGACAGTCCCCTCCGGCTCGAGATCGAGCAGCCCACCGACGGCGACGTAGTGGGCGATTCCAACGGTGCTTTCGTGGCCGGTCGCGCACTGGCCAGCGGAGGCAGCCTCAAACACTTCGACGTCGTGATCGTGATCGACACCTCCGGCTCCACCTTCGAACCGACGGGTGTCGACGTGAACCGCAATGGCGTCGTCGGCGCCGCCACCTTCGGCGGTCTCTTCGGAATCGGCAGCACCGACCCGGGCGATTCGATCCTCGCCGCGGAGATCGCCGCCGCCCATCAGCTCCTCGCCGGCCTCGACCCCCGGAGCACACGGGTGGGCGTCGTCACCTTTGCGGGAGATCCCGAGCCCCAGCGAGGGCTCTTCGGAAGGAAGGCGCCACCTCCGGCCATCACCGAGGAGCCGCTCACCACGGAATACGACCGCGTCCGGCGGGCGCTGCACGGCGTACTCCAGCGAGGGCCCGCCGGCGCCACCCACATGGCGGCGGGAGTCGACCAGGCCATCATCGAGCTGCGCGGTTTCTCGGGCGCGCTCTCCCAGCCGGACCCGAAGAGCGAGAAGATCGTCCTCTTCCTGACCGACGGACAGCCCACGCTTCCCGCCGGTCCTGGCTTCGACTCCGCCAACGTGAGCGCCGTCCTCCGCGCAGCCGAGCGGGCCAAGCGCGCCGGCGTACGCTTCCACGCCTTCGCCATCGGCCCCGAGGCCCTCGCCGGGCCGGTGGCGGCCGTCGAACTCGCGGCGCGGACGGGAGGCTACTTCACCCCGGTGAGGAACCCCGGAGACATCGTCCACGTGGTCGAGCAGGTGCGGTTCTCGAACGTGGAGTCGGTGACGTTCACGAACCTCTCGACGGGCGAGGCGGCGCGGCACGTCGCCGTGAACGCCGACGGGAGCTTCGGTGCCCTCGTCCCGCTGCAGGCCGGGCTCAACCGCATCCAGGTGGCGGCCGTCGCCGACGACGGCTCACGCGCGGAGCAGGTCGTCCAGGTCAGCTACGTCCCGGGCACCGCTGCGCCGGTCCTCCCGCGGGAGCTGGTGGCGCTGCGCAACCGGCTGCTCGAGCAGAAGCTCGTCGAGCTTCGCCGGGAGAGCGCCAGCGTCGAGATCGAAGCCGTCGAGCGGACGCGCAAGGAGCTGGCGCTCGAGATCGAGCGCGAACGCGCCAAGGCGAACGAGCAGGCGGACCGGCAACGCAAGGAGCTCCAGCTCGAGGTCGAGAGGGACGGTCGCACGACCGAGTGATTCCCCCGGCGCGAGCCCACCCGGAGGACGAGACCATGGAGCCCCTGGCCCACGGCAATCGCGAGGAAGGAGGCCTGCTCGCCGCGGACCTGCTCGACGCGTGGCCGTTCCTCTCGTCCGAGGAGCGCGCCGAAGGATTCCGCCTGCTGGCGCCCGGCGAGGCGGAAGAGATCTTCCAAGCCCTCGACGCGCGGGAGGAGAGCCAGCTTCTCCTCGGACTCGGGAGAGCGGAGCGTCAGATCTGGATGCGGCAGCTCCCTCCCGACGACGCCGCCGACCTGGTCCAGGCGACCCCGGACGAGGTGCGCGAGGACCTGCTCGGGCTCCTCGATGCGCCAACGCGAAAGGAGATCGTCGCTCTTCTCGCCTACGCCGAGGACGACGCCGGCGGCCTCATGAGCCCGCGCTACGTGCGCGTTCGCCCCGAGATGCGCGTCGACGAGGCCATCGCCTACCTGCGCCGTCAGGCCCGCGAGCGCGTCGAGACGATCTACTACATCTACGTCCTCGACGGGCAGCAGCACCTGCTGGGCGTCGTCTCCTTCCGCGAGCTCTTCGCCGCCGCGGCGGAAAAGACGGTTCGCGACGTCATGCAGACCGAGCCGATCAGTGTCCCCTCGGACCTCGACCAGGAGAGCGTCTCGAGGCTGATGGCACAGCACGACCTCATGGCCGTCCCGGTGCTCGACCCCGATGGCTGCATGAAGGGAATCATCACCATCGACGACATCGTCGACGTGGTGGAGGAGGAGGCCACCGAAGACATCCAGAAGCTCGGCGGCACCGCGGCCCTCGACGCTCCGTACCTCGAGGTCGGCCTGCTCGAGATGATCCAGAAGCGCGGCGTCTGGCTCTTGGTCCTGTTCCTGGGAGAGCTCCTCACCGCGTCAGCGATGGCGCACTACGAGGAGGCGATCTCGCAAGCGGTCGTCTTGGCCCTGTTCATCCCGCTGGTGATCTCGAGCGGCGGCAACACCGGCTCCCAGGCCAGTACCCTGGTGATCCGCGCCATCGCCCTCGGCGAGGTCCGCCTCCGGGACTGGTGGCGGGTGCTCCGTCGCGAACTCGCGACGGGACTCGCCCTCGGCGTGCTCCTCGGCACGGTCGGGCTGCTCCAGATCCTGCTCTGGCCGTCGCGAGAGACGCTCTACGGTCCCCACTACGGGCGAGTCGCGCTCAGCGTCGGCGTGGCGCTGGTGGGGATCGTCCTCTGGGGCGCAGTCGCCGGCTCGATGCTTCCACTCCTGTTGCGGCGCCTGCGCCTCGATCCTGCGACCGCCTCGGCCCCGTTCGTGGCGACCCTCGTCGACGTCACGGGGATCGTGATCTACTTCAGCGCTGCCAGCGTGGTGCTGCGCGGGACGCTGCTCTGAGGCGCATCCCCTTCTCTGGTCCGACCGACACATCGGAGCGAGGCGACCCATGACCGCGATCGGGCGCGCAACCGGCGAGACCGGGCGATTCATGTTGCTGCTCGCCGCGATGCTCGCCGAGCTCGTCCTCGCCCCCTTCGTCGCAGACAGCCCGATCGGCTACACGGGAGACCGAATCTTCGCAGCGCTGATCCTCGTCGCCATTCTCGTCACCATCCAGCCCCGGCCCGTGACGGTCGCGATCTTCTTCCTGGCGGCCGGCGCGACGATCCTCGAGATCGGCGTCGAATTCCCGGGCCTCCACCCGGGAGCCTCGATCTTCCGCCTGGTCTTCCTCGCCTACGTACTCGGCATCGTCGTCCATCGGGTACTTTCCCAGCCCCGGGTGACGATCGACACCATCGCCGGGGCTGCGTGCGGCTACGTCCTCCTCGGCTTCGTGTGGAGCCAGCTCTTCATCCTTGCCGAGCAGATCAGTCCCGGCTCGTTCAATCTTCCCCCGAGCTTCACGACGGGCGACGAGGGCGATCTGCGGGGTGCCCTGCTCTACTTCAGCCTCTCGACGCTCACGACCGTGGGCTACGGCGAGATCCATCCGACGCGGCCCACGATCGGCGCGCTGGCCGTCGCCGAGGCGATCGTCGGGCAGCTCTACCTCGCCGTCACCGTCGCGCGCCTCGTCGGGATGCACATCACTATGCGCAAGGACTGAGTCGCCGGCCGCTATCGGCCGCCACGCTGAGGCAAACTCCCGCGCAGCGGACGGTTTGCTCGCGGCGTCACGCCGGAGGGACCGGCGGGACACTCGTTCGCAGCCGCCGCAGCTCCTTCGGCGTCTTCTTGCGCCGATGTCCGCGCTGGAATGCGAGGAACCGGCGGTGCGTCTTCGGTCGCTGCCTCTCGAGCCAGCCGAGGAACTCATCGCCGCTGCGGAACAGCCACTTGTCGGCGGGCTCGTCCGTCAGGTGGCGCTCGCAATCCTTCCAGTCGAACTCGCGGCAGATCGCAGGGCGGGTCTCGTAGATGGCGCACAGGCCGCTCGGAAGCAGGTTCTGGCAGCGGGTCTCGAACTTTACGAACCAGCCCCCGTCCCAGTCGACGAAGACCGAGATCCCGGGGTGAGCCAGATACCACACGATGTAGTCGTATTCCGTCATCGTAGTCGGCGCATCGATCTCGATGGCGACGTACTTGCAGCACTGCGCGCAGTCGGCGCAAGGGTGGTCCGCGGCGAGCCCCAGCACCTGAAGCGCACCCGCGTCCTTGCCATTGGCGCGCGCCGCACGGCGCCGCAGCGCCAACGTCTTCCCCAGCGACCGCTTCACCGCGGTCCCGTTGCTCCCTCGCCGCGTCATCGTCCCCCCTCGTCCGCTTCGAGCCGGCAGCCTACCCGATCTGGTCGAGATACTCCGAGAGACCGTGTCCCGTCCGCCCCTGCCAGCTCCACTCGGTCATCCCCTCGCTGATCCGGGTCGTCCGGCCGGCCTTCCGGTTGCGCAGCGGGATCAGCGACAGCACCCGGCCCTCGATCTCGAGGGTCGTCCCGTCGGCGCACGCCAGCACGGCCCGCAGACGCTCGTGGACGTTCTCGGGACCTGCGAACTGCGTCTCGATCGTCACGTCCCTCACCAGCATCAGCGCCTTTCCCCGGTGCAGGAATCCACCCCGGCGCTCGGTCCCGTCCTTCGACGCGACGATGCTCGCCATGAAGCCCAGATCTTCGCCGAAGTTCCCCGTCAGCCAGCGATACCAGGCGGGCGCCTGCCACGAGCGCGGGCCCCACGAGTGGTCCCGCAGCCCGAGGCCGTCGAAGGCGATCTGCCGGCCGTCGATCTCGAGGGTTCCCGTCGCGCGGTGATGCTGCTCGTAGTGACCCTTGGCGAATTCCATCTCGTGGTCGCTGGCGCCGCCCCCGATCCGCTCACCGCCGAACATCGGGCCTACGCCGGCGATCGTCAGATCGAGGCAGACGTCGACGAAGGGGTTGCTCGTGAACGCCGCCTTCGGGTCCGACATCTCGAGGGGCCGGGCCAGCCGACAGGCCTTTCCGGCGTAGGCGATCCGGAGCCGCTCGAAGGGCTTGTCCACCGAGAACTGCGCCCCTGCGGCGTCGAACCGCGAATTGTCGGCGATCTGCGGCCGCGCGAAGTTGAACAGTACGGAGCCATCGGGCTCGTAGAGGCAGACGGTCATCTCGGCGTGCTTCTCGTTGGGCCGGTTGCCGATCCGCAGGAACCCTCCCCGGCGCTGGCTCGCGTCGAAGAAGTTGAAATACATGCTCTCGTTGTAGTTCGACTCTCCCCGATCTTCGTGCATGAGCTCGTCGGCGGGCTCGAGGCGCATGGCGAACGCTGCGGGCGGATTCATTCCGGCTCCTCTCTAGATCGATTCGCGGCGGTACGGGCGTCCGAGGTCTGCGGGAGCACGCGCGCGCCCACTCACGGCCGCGAGCACCCCCAGCGTCAGAACGTAGGGCAGCATGAGGGCGAGCGGGTACGGCACGTCGAGGCCGCGCGCCTGGAGTCGGAACTGCAGCGCAGTGGCGGCTCCGAAGAAGAGCGCAGCCAGCAGCACGCCCGCCGGACTCCAACGGCCGAAGATGACGATGGCGAGCGCGACGAAGCCGCGGCCGGCGGTCATGCCCTCGGTGAAGCCGTTCGACTGGGCCAGGGGGAGCGACGCTCCCGCCAGCCCCGCGAGGCCTGCCCCGGCGAGGACGGCGAGGCTCCGCGTCCACGTCACCGAGACCCCCTCGGCATCGGCGGCGCGGGCCGCCTCTCCCACCGCACGCAGCCGGAGTCCCGCACGCGTACGCGCGAGGAACACGGCGCACGCGGCCGTCAGGAGCAGCCCGGCGTAGGTGAAGGGCGTCTGCTGGAACAGCGAACCGCCGAGCACCGGGATCTCCGACAGGCCGGGAACCCTCCACTCCGGGAGCGCAGGTGCCGTTGGAACGGCCTCCGGGAACAAGGTCCGCAGCCCGAGGCCGGTCGCTCCGAGGGCGAGGAGGTTGATCGCTCCCCCGACGACGATCTGATCCGCCCGCCGCACCACGGCGAAGGCCGCGAAGACCGCCCCCGCGACGCAGCCGGCTCCCACGCCGGCCAGCGCGCCGACGACGGGGTCTCCCGTCGCTACGCCGGCGGCGAAGGCCGCGAAGGCTCCGCAGAGCATCATGCCCTCGACGCCGATGTTGACGATGCCTGCGCGTTCGACGATCAGCTCGCCCAGCGCCGCCAGCAGGAGCGGTGCTGCGAGGCGGAGGGCGGCGTCGAGAAGCGGCTCCATCACGCCGTCTCGGAGCGCGCAGCGCCGACACGGCCGCGGCCTCGGCGGAGCGCCTCGGGACCAAGGGCGAAGCCGACGGAGATCAAGATCACGAGCCCCTGCACCACCTGCGTCGCGACGGAAGGCACTCCGGCTTCGCGCTGCATGGCGCCGGCCCCGCTCGCGAGAGCGCCGAAGAAGATCGCCGACGGGATCACCGCAAGAGGCTGCAGGCGCGCCAGCAGTGCGACGGCGATGGCGGTGTACCCGGTGCCCGGCGACAGGCCCTCGTACAGCCGGCCGGTGATGCCGGCGATCTCGGCGGCCCCAGCGACGCCGGCGAGCGCCCCGGACAGCGTCAGGGCCAGGGTTCCGAGCCGCTCCGGCGAGATCCCTGCGAACCGCGCCGCCACCGGCGAGAGTCCGACGGCCCTCATCCGGAAGCCGAGCGCCGTGCGATCGAGGAGGACGGCGACCGCGACGGTGAGCGCGACCGCGACCGCGAGGCCCAGATGAAGCCTTCCTGCCGCCGGCAGGAGCGCTCCGGCCGCAAACGCGTCGCTTTGTGGGTAGGCGCGGGTCCCCTCCTGGAGGGGACCCTGGATCGAGAACGCCACGAGCTGGATCGCAATGAAGTTCAGCAGGATCGTCGAGATGACCTCTGACACGCCCCGTGCCGCCCGGAGCCAGCCCGCGATCGCGCCGAACAGCGCACCACCGAGCGCGCCCGCGAGCAGCACGCCTGCGGCAAGCCAGGCCCCTGCTCCGGAAGGCGCGAGGCGCGTCGCCACCACCGTCGCCAGCAGGGCGCCGGCGTAGAGCTGACCTTCCGCGCCGATGTTCCACGCTCCGCAGCGAAACGAGAGCGCGACGGCAAGTCCGGTGAGGAGCAGCGGCCCGGCCTTGAGCAGCGTCGCCGTCCACGCCTCGCTACCACCGAACGCGCCGAGCGCCAGAGCGCGCATGGCCGGAAGCGGAGCATGGCCGAGGGCGCCCAAGACGAGGCCGGAGAGCGCGAGGGCCGCTGCCGCCGGGGCGATCGCCGCGAGGACGTCCGCGAGGCGGGCCCGGAGCCCCGCGCGCAGTCGCGCCGTCACGCAGCCACTCCGTCCGCCACGTCGCCAAGCAGGATGGCGCTGAGCGTCGCCGGATCCGCCCCCTGCGGCACTTCGACCAGACGCCCGCGCACCAGTGCCACGACGCGATCTGCGAGGGCCAGCACCTCCTCCAGCTCGGTCGAGATCAGCAGCACCGCGCCGCCCTCTCCTCGCAGCGCCAGCAGCTGGTCCTGGACGAAGCGCGCGGACCCGGCATCGAGCCCCCGCGTCGGGTTGACCGCGACGAGCGCCCGGGCTCCGGCGCCGAGCTCTCGCGCGACGGCCACCTTCTGGGCATTGCCCCCCGAGAGCGTCGCCACGTCACGATCCGGATCGGGCGGGTCGATCCGGAATCGGCGCATGGCCAGGTCCGCCACCTGCCGCGCGCTGCGCCGTCGCCAGAAGCCAGCCCGGAAGAAGCGAGAGTCTCCCCAGGAGCCCTTCAGCGCGAGGTTCTCGGTGACCGTCATCCCCGGCACCAGCCCACCCCGCTCCCGCTCTCCCGAGAGGTGCGCGACGCCCGCCCCGCAGAGCGCCCGCATCCCCGGCGCCACCCGCTGCCCCCCCACCTCGATCCATCCGGCCGTCGGAATCCGGACGCCGGCGAGCACCTCCTCGATCTCGCGCTGGCCGTTGCCGTCGATCCCTGCCACACCGACGATCTCGCCCGCCGCAACGGCGAGGTCGATCCCCTTGAGCCTTCCTGCCTCCCGGACGCCGGGGGCCTCGAGACCGCACAGCGCCAGGATCGGCGCGCCGGCTTCGACACCCCGGCGTGTCGGATGCGAGAGCGGAGGCAGGTCCCGGCCGAGCATCAGCCGCCCCAGCTCAGCGGCGTCCGCATCGGACGCGCCGACCGTTGCGACGCACCGGCCCCGCCGCAGCACGCTCACCCGGTCGGCCAGCTCCCGGATCTCGTCCAACTTGTGGCTGATGAAGACGATGGCGCATCCGTTCTCGCGCAGCCGCCGGAGCGCCGGAAACAGCGCGATCGTCTCGCCGCGGGTGAGCGCCGCGGTCGGCTCGTCGAGGACGAGGACGCGGGCGCCGCGTCCAAGGGCGCGCAGGATCTCCGCTCGCTGCCGCTGACCAACGGAGAGGTCGTCGACGCGCACGTCGATCGGCACGTCGAGCCCGAATCGCGACGCGAGCGCCTGCGCCCGAGAACGCTCCCGGTCGGCGCAGAAGGCTGCTCCGGTCCCGGAACCGCCGAAGAACAGGTTCTCGGGAACCGTCATCGCGGGTACCAGCGTCGAGTGCTGGTGCACCATCGCGATACCCGCCCCCAGCGCCGCCCGAGGCGACCAGCCGGCGAGGTCGATGCGGACTCCCGCGAGCCGCAGCGTCCCCGCGTCCGGACGGACGAGGCCCGCGAGCACGTGCATGAGGGTCGACTTCCCCGCGCCGTTCTCGCCGAGGACGGCATGGATCTCTCCGGGCTCCACCGACAGTGTGACACCGTCGAGAGCAAGCGAGCCGGGGGCGAACGACTTCGAGATCCCGGAAAAGTCGACTGCGGCGGGACCTGCGGAGGTCAGAACCCGCCCCGCGGCACCTGCAGCGCGCCGGAACGGATCCGCTCCGACGCGCGTGCGATCTCTTCGCGCAGCTCGTCCGGGATCCGGCCCGCGAGCGCGTCGTTCAGCGCGAGGGTCACGATGCCCTCCTTCATCCCGAGTCGGATCGGGGCGGCCTCGAAGCGCCCTTCCTTCACGCGCCGGGCGACCTCGACGAACGCCGACGGAACGTCGAGAACGGCGGACGCCAGGATCACGTCCGGGGCCATCTCGTTCTGGTTCCGGTTGGTGCCGAAGGCGTAGACCGCGCTTCCCTGCCGCGCCCGCTCCTGGACCGCTTGGAATACGCCCCGGCCCGCGTCGTTGACCTGGTGCAGCAGGAAGTCGGCCCCTTCGTCGAGCAGGGCGAGAGCCGCCTCTCGCGCCGCGCCGACGTCGTCGAAGCGGCCGAGGAACACCTCGCGGACCACGACGTCAGGCCGCACCGCCTGCGCGCCGCCCCGGAACGCGAGGAAGGTGCTGCGGATCGACGGGAGGTCGACTCCGCCGATCAAGCCGGTCTTCCCGGTCTTCGACATCCGCGCAGCGAGCATCCCGCACAGGTAGGTCGCCTGTTCGAGCTCGAACACCATGGGCGCCACGTTGGGAAGGACGGTGCTTCCCGAGGTCGTGACGAAGATCGTTCTCGGAAACGCCGGCGCCACCTTCGCGGCGGCTTCCTGGTATTCGAATCCGTGGCCGAAGACGAGCGCGAAGCCGGCCGCGCCGTAGCTGCGGAACTCCTCCTCGAACTGCGCAGGCGTCTTCGTCTCGACGTTGCTCACCTCCGCTCCGAGTTCGGCGCGGATCCGCCCGAGGCCCTCGAAGGCGGACTGGTTCCAGCCGCCGTCCGAGATCGATCCTGGCGTGAGGAGCGCGACGCGAAGAGCAGCAGGCGTCTCGGAGTCCGGAGCAGCGCCTTCGGGGCCACAACCGGACGCAGCCGCGAGGAGGATGCCCCCTGCGAGCAAGAATGCGGCGCGGCGCACCATGGCGAGCGAGTATGGCAGCGCCGCCCGGAGCGTCAACGAATCCCGGGCCGGATCCGAGGTCTCCTAGCGCGGCGTGCGGCCCGCGATGAGGCTCTCGAGAGCCTGCCCCCGGACGGTGTATTCCTCGTTCACGCTGAACACCTTGAGGGGGACCCAGCCGGGGACCTCGGAGAGCCGGGGCATGCCCTGCGTCATGGCGCCGGTCGGATCGATCACCCAGGGATCGTCCTGGCTCTCGAACCACAGCGTCACCATATGGTGTTGCCGGTCCGAGGGCCGGAACACGATGGCGCGGTAGACCTCGTCCTCACGGAAGCCCATGTCCCGAAGGGCGTGATACGTCAGGAGCTCGAGCCCATCGCAGTCGTCGCCGTTGCGAGCGAGCGTCTCCGCCAGGGTCGCCCAGTGATCGACGGGTCCGTCAGGGATGTAGTGATGCTTCGACGTCGACTGCACCCACGCTGCAACACCGCGGGCCAAATCGCGCTTGCGCTCGGCGCGGAACGAGAAGTACTCGGCCCGCAGGTCGCCCCGCGGCCGCTCACCGCGCGCAGCGGGGCCCTCGGTGGCCGCGGGGTTCGAGACCGGCGCCGCAGGCCGGAGCAGCTCCACGTCGGGCAGCGCCCGCTCCCGGGCCTGCCAGCTGGCGATCTGCGGCGTCCACGGATCGTCGATCGAGGGGACCGCGAAGAACCGGATCGGTCGCGCCGCCGACGAAGCCCTCGCATGCGGGGCCGTGGCGCAGCCGGCGCCGAGGGCGAGTGCGGTCACGAGGGCCGCGAGGGCGAAGCCGCTGGGAGAAGAGCCCCTCATCACTGGAGCGGTTCGGCCCGGCCCTCGGGGCTCTTGAGACTAACTACCCGTCATCAAAAGGCTTTTTTCGATGGCTTCCCAAAAGCCGTGCGCCGGGGCGGACGCGCGACGACGTCTGCCGGTGCAACGGCGCGAAAGCG
Source organism: uncultured delta proteobacterium (assembly GCA_963710635.1). Lineage (GTDB taxonomy): Bacteria > Myxococcota_A > UBA9160 > UBA9160 > UBA9160 > MYXO. The sequence continues at coordinate 939,345 of CAVQAY010000004.1, read as the reverse complement.
GCGCGCAGGGGCGCGGCAAACGCCCGGCATGCGCTTGCGAGGGGTCAGGCCGGGATGTCGAACAGGTGGACGAGGATGAAGAGCAGGATGAAGAACCCGGTCATGGCGGGGATGCCGCCAAGAACGTAGAGGATGGCGACACGGTCGAGCTTGCCTTGGGCTGCCACGGAACCTCCTGACGCTGCGGTCCCTTCGCTGCGTCTCTTCGCTGCATCGCCTCGGTACGGCGGCCGGATCCTAGCGGCCCTCGCAGCGGGAGAAAAGCGGAGCGCTCACGGCTTCGCCGTCACCCGCTGGCCGTCCCGGGACGGAGGCTCTCCGACGACGACCTCCTCGCCTCCGCCCAGCCCCGCCGACACACGGACCGCATCGCCGAGGATTCCGACCGGTTCGACGAACACTTGCTGGGCCCGTCCGTCCGCCACGACCCAGACGTAGCTCCGGCCGTCGGGACCGCGGTGCATCGCGCTCGTCGGAACCAGCACCTGCGGCGCCGAAGTCGCCGGCGACGGATCGGCGAGGAACGAGACACGTACGCTCATGTCCGGCAGCAGACGCTCATCCGGATCATCCAGGCGCACCTCGACCTTGAGCGTGCCCTTCTGACGGTCCACCTGCGGATAGAGCTTCACGACGTGCGCTGGGTACCGGAGGTCCGGCACCGCATCGGGAGTGACCTCCGCACGCTGTCCCAAGTGGATCCGGGGCAGGTCGCTCTCGTTGACGTCGATCTCGGCCCGCACCTCGGTCATGTTGGCCAGACGCACCAGGTCGCCGGAGCCGGAGAAGCCTCCCGGGACCGCGATCTCGCCGGCCTCCTTGAGCTTCGCCAGCACGATCGCATCGCTCGGAGCGCGCAGCACCGTGTGCTCGAGGGCGAGCTCCGCTTCGCGTACCGCGGCGCTCGTTTCGGCGATCGCGGCCTCGGCCAGCGCCAGCTCGCTCGTACGGACGTCCAGCTCCTGCTTCGAGAGCGAGTCCCTCGCGCGCAGCGCGCGCCCGCGACCGAGCTGCGCCCGGGCCAGCTCCGCTCGGGCCCTCGCTGCGAGGAGCCGGGCGCGCTCGCGATCGACGGCGGCGCGATACTCGCGATCGTCGAGCTCCACCAGCGGCTGTCCCTCGGCGACCCGGTCGCCTTCGTCGACCCTGTAGCGCGCGACGCGCCCCGGCACACGCGCCCCCACCGAGACGATCCGGTCGCCGGGCACCAGGTACCCTGCGCCCGAGAGCACCGGGACGGGCACCCTCGCGGCCTCGGCCGAGACCGTCGACCGCGCCGTCTGCACGACCTGCGCTCCCGAGAGCCGGAGCGCCGCCACGCCCGCCGCGGCGACGACCGCGACCACGAGCCACGGCCAGCGCCGGCGGCGCGCGCTTCGCCGCGCGGGGGATGCGGCGCGACTCATCCGCAGCGCCTCGAGATCCGCCCGCAACCGCTCCCCACCTCCCGCGTCGCCTTCCATGGACTTCCCTCCCCTACGCCTTGCGAAGCGCCTCGATGGGACGCATCCGAGCCGCATGCCACGCGGGCCCGAGGCCGCCGAATAGACCGATCGCGAGCGAGAGCCCGAGCGCGAGCACGAGGTCGCCGGGCGTGATGCGTAGGGTCACGACGTTGGTGGTGAACGTACGTGCCCCGAAGGTGACTCCTCCCATCACCTGCGCCAGCACCTCGGCGAGCGCCAGCGAGAGCACGGCGCCAACGAGGAAGCCGGCGAGCGCCAACACGACGGACTCGATCTCGAACGACAGCAGGATCGCCCTGCGCGAGAACCCGAGCGCGCGCAGGGTGCCGATCTCCGCGGTCCTCGCCTGGACCGACGCATACATCGTGTTCGCGGCGCCGAAGCCCGCTCCCGTTCCGGCGAGGATCGCGATCGCCACCACCAGGAAGGTCAGCGAGCCTGCCGTCTCGGCCTGCTTGGCGTAGTACTCGGTCTCGCGCGACGCCTCGAGGGCGAATCGAGGATCGGAATCGATCCTCGCCTTCAGCGCCTCGAGATCCGCCTCGCTGGCCGTACGCAGGCGCACCCCGGAGTAGGGGTTCACGCGCCGCGCGTCGCTGGCGAGGTCCTGACCGTCCACCCACACCTCGCTCTCGAACGACGATCCGTCCGATTCGAGGATGCCGACCACGCGCCACTGGTTGCGGCCGAACTCGAGGATCTCGCCAATCTCTGCACCCCGGTAGCGCCCTCGCAGCGCCTTGCCAACGAGAGCCTCGTGGAGCCGCGGCCGGAACGTCCGGCCCTCGGCGATCGTCACCCCGCGGTGCACGCCGAACGCAGCCGGCTCGACGCCGCGCACCAGGACGTTCTCGCGGCCTGCCTGCTTCGTCCAGAAGAACGGCTGCACCACGAGCTCGGGGGACACGAGCCGCGCGCCGTCGTCTCCCACCGCGATCCCTTCGAGGTAGCGAACCGAATCATAGGCGAGCCGCGTGATCTGGCTCGAGCCGTCGTTGTCGGACCCCTTGCGCAGCACCACCAGGTTCATCGGATCGCCCGTCGTCGCCACCGTGCGCCGGAGGCTCGAGAGCAGGCCGAGGAAGAGGCTGCACGCCACGACCACGAGCGCCACCACCGCGACCGTCATGAGGCTGCGAGACGGACGCGCCGCGACGTTTCCGAGAGAATAGGAGAGCGGGAGCATCAGAAGACCTCTCGCAGGGTCTGCGCCACGGGCTTGCGCGCAGCGCCCCAGGCCGGGACGATCCCCGCGACGACGCCGATCGCCAGCGAGAGCGCGAGCCCCTCGAGGATCACCGTCTGGTTCACGATGAATCCGCCGAGAGGGCCGAGCTGTGCCGATCCCGCCGCCGCCGCGCGCAGCGCCCGCGTGAGCACCACCGCGAGCCCGACTCCGACGGCGCCGGCCAGCGCCGACAGCACGACCGTCTCGGCAACGAGCATCGAGAAGATGACCCTCCTGCGGAAGCCGACCGCCTTCAGGACGGCGATCTCTCCTGAACGCTCGCGGACGGCCATCGACGCCGTATTGCCGGCGATGAAGACGATGCACAACGAGACGAGGAACGTCACGATCATGAGGATCGTGACGAAACCCTCGAGCGACCCGAAGAACGACGAGAAGAAGCTCTTCTCGGTCTGCGTCGAGGTCTCGGCCTCGCTGTTCCTCGTGAGCTCCTGGATCCGCAGCATCACCGAGTTCACTTCCTTCGGGTCCCGGACCTTCACCCAGACGATCCCCGCGATCCCGAGGCTGCGTCCCTGGGCCTTCAAGGTCTGCTCCAGGTACTCCCAGTTCAGCCACAGGATGGGTGCGCGATCGCTCGCGATCTCGGCCACGATCCGCAGGTCGAGGTTCGCGGGCCAGACGGTGCTTCGCAGCGTGATGCGGTCTCCCACCTTCCAGCCGTACTTTTTCATGGTCTCGCGGCCGACGATCGCCCCGTCGCGGTAGCGCCGGAAGTCCGCGATGCCTTCGGGAGAGATGTTCCAGTCCGGGTAGACGCCCTCGACGCGGTCCGCCTCGACGGCGAAGTTCGGGAAGGTGACGCGGCCGTCCTCCTCGAAGGCCCCGCCGAACCACACCTGTGCCATCGCATCCTCGACTCCCGGGAGCGCCCGAATCTTGCGCGCGAAGGCGTAGGGCATCGGGTAGACGAGGCCTGCCTTGTTGACGACCGAGATCCGGGTGTTGTTCGCGATGCTCCCGAGGAGCGCGTCGAGACCTGCTGGCATCGTGAGGAGGATGCAGACCAGGAGGACGGCGAGCGCGATGGCCCCTCCGGTGAGAAGCGAGCGGAGAGGGTTGCGCAACAGGTTCGCAGCAACGAGACCGAGATACCCCACGGCTCATCCCGGAGGTGGAGCGGAGGGGGTGGCGCTGCCTCCCGCCGCCAGGACGAGGGCGTCGTGGGCGCGGCGCGCCGCCTCGCCCTCGAGCAGGATCCCCTTGTCGAGGTGGAAGACCTCGTCGACGAAGCGCAGCGCACGCGGATCGTGGGTCACCATGATCACGGTCTTCCCGAACTCCTCTTTGAGCTGCCGCAACAGGGCGAGCGTCGCCTCGGCGTTCTTCGCGTCGAGATCACCCGTCGGTTCGTCGGCCACGATCAGATCCGGGTCGCTCACGAGCGCCCGCGCGATGGCCACCCGCTGCTGCTCGCCACCGGAGAGCGTTCGCGGAGAGTGGAGGGTCCGATGCTCGAGGCCCACGACCCGCAGCGCGATCTCGGCGCGGCGCCGCCGCTCGGACCGCGACAGGCCCGTGAGCAGGAGCGGGAGCGCCACGTTGTCCCTCGCCGAGAGGACGGGAACCAGGTTGAAGAACTGGAAGATGAGGCCCACGTGCTTCGCCCTCCACGCGGCGAGCTCGTCCTCCCCCAGCTCGTTCAGGAGCTGTCCCGCCACCCAGACCTCGCCGGAGCTCGGCCGGTCGATCCCGGACACCAGGTTCAACAGTGTGGACTTTCCCGATCCCGATGGGCCCATGAACGCAACGAAACGGCCGCCGGCGATGGAGAGGGAGCAGTCCTCGAGGGCGTGGATCTCGTCGACCCCACGGCGATACCAGCGCGCCACGCGGTCGAGGCAGATGAGCGGGGGAGGACGTCCCGTCACGAGGGGGTCGGGCACGGCCCTTGAGCCTAGCCTGCGCCCTCCCCGCGGGCGATACTGGTTCCGGGGGTGGGAATGCCGCTTCGCCGCAAGCTCGCCCTCGTGGCGGCGCTGTACTTCGTCGAGGGCTTCCCGCCCGGCATCGTCGCCGACGTGTGGCCGGTCTGGTTCCGCGTCCACGGCGCGTCGCTCGGCGAGATCGGCTGGGTGAGTACGCTCCTGGCCGCCTACACGTTCAAGTTCGCGTGGTCACCCCTCGTGGACCGCCATGGCACCTACCGCCACTGGATCACCGCTGCCCTCGTCACGATGACGCTGGCGCTGGGCCTCGCCTCCCGCGGCGACCCTTCGGCGCCGGACCTCGGCCTCTGGCTCCTGCTCGCCGTCTTCTGCGTGGCGTCGGCGACCCAGGACATCGCCATCGACGCCTACACGATCGGGCTTCTCGATCGCGGAGAGGAAGGGCCCGCCAATGGCGTCCGGGTGACGGCGTATCGCGTCGCCGTCCTGGCCGGGGGCGGGGCGCTGCTCTTCCTGCCGCGGTGGGCCGGCTGGCCCGCAACCTTCCTCGCGGCAGCGGGAGTCCTCCTGCTGCTCGCGGCGTGCGCGACGCGGCTTCCTCTGGTCGGCGCTCCGCGCGCGAACGCAGGCGCGACGTGGCCGGCACTGCGCCGCTGGCTGTCCCGTCCCGGGGCCCCGCAGCTCTTCGCGTTCGTCTTGCTCTACCGGCTCGCCGACCTCAGCATGGGCCCCATGGTGAAGCCCTTCTGGGTCGACCGCGGCGTGAGCCTCGAGGAGATCGGGGCCGTGTCCACCGCACTCGGGTCGGTGGCGACGGTGAGCGGCGCGCTGGCAGGCGGTCTCTTCGTACGCAGCCGGGGCCTCGCGCCGGCCCTCTTCGCATTCGGCGCCTTGGCAATGCTCTCGAACCTCGGCTACGCAGGCGTCGCCATCGCGCCCGAGGTCGGACGCCCCGGTCTCTATGCCGCCTCGCTGATCGAATCGTTCTGTACCGGGCTCGCCACGGCGGCGTTCCTCAGCCTGCTGATGCGCGTGTGCGAGAAGGAGCATGCCGCCGTGCAGTTCGCGTGCCTCTCGGCCCTGTCGCTCGCTCCGCGTCTCGTGACCGGCCCCCTGTCGGGAGCCGGCGCCGAGGCGCTCGGCTACGCGACGTTCTTCGGAGCAACGGCAGTCCTGGCGCTGCCAGCCCTCGCGCTGATCCCCGCCATTCGCCGGCTCGCAGCCGATGAAACCTGAGGCTCCCAGGGTTGGGCTCGCCGTGGCCCGGGTCGCCGCGGGAACGGCCCTCGCCGCCGGCGCCTTCCTCGTGTTCCGGCCCTTCCTGGTACCCATGGCGTGGGCCGCCCTGATCGCTCTCATGACCTGGCCGCTGTTCCGGCGGGTCCGCGAGTGGACGAAGCGCCCGACCCTCACCGCCGCGATCTTCACGGGGCTGGTCTTCCTGACCCTCGGCCTTCCCCTCACCCTCCTGCTGGCGAACCTGGGCAGCGAGGCCACCCGCCTGGTGACCGGGGTACAGGAGTGGCTCACCCGAGGCGCGCCCCTCCCGGGGTGGGTCGAGGGTCAGACGTGGCTCGTCGACCGGATCCAGCGGGTACAGCGGATCGACGTACTCGATCCCGTCGTGATCGCCGGCTGGGTGGAGAGCTACGGCGGCACCGTCTCGAGCCGGCTCGTCGATCTCACCGGCGCCGTCGCGCGCAACGTGCTCAGCGTGGCCGTCACGCTCATCACGCTCTTCTGCTTCTACGTCGATGGCGAGAGACTCGCCGCCCACGGGAGGAGCATGGCCCTGGTTCTCATCCCCTACGCGTCGGAAGGCCTGCTCGAGCGGGTGGGAGCGTCGATCCGCGCCGTGGTCTTCGGTCTGCTGGGCACGGCGCTCGTTCAAGGCACGCTCGCCGGCATCGGCTTCGCGGTGGCCGGGACGGGAGTCCCCGTCGCCCTCGGCGCACTCACGGGCGTCGCCTCGTTCGTCCCGGCGGGCACGGCGCTGGTCTGGATCCCCGCCGCGGCGTGGCTCGCCCTCTCCGGCGAGCAAGCCGCAGCACTCGGCCTCGCGCTCTGGGGTGGCCTGGTCGTGAGCACCGCCGACAACTGGCTGCGGCCGCTCTTCATCAGCGGGAGGGCGAAGATCCCCTTCCTGCTGGTCTTCTTCGGCGTACTCGGCGGGCTGTCGGCCTTCGGCGTCCTCGGCCTCTTCGTGGGCCCGGTGCTGCTCTCGGTCTCGTTCGCCCTGCTGGTGGAGTTCACCCGGCCGTCCCGGGGCGCCGCGGCGCCAGAGATCGGCCCGCCGGAGCAGATGGAATCGTCTGGTCCCGCCTGACGGCCGGGCCTGCGGCTACTCCCGCCATTCCGGCGGCACCGACGCGAGATTCGCCTCGACCTCGAGGTCCTTCACCCGCTTTTCCGCATCGGCGAGCGCCTCGCGCTTCTTGGTGACGTCCATCCGGAGCCGCAAATTGTCGTTGTTCTCCGCGGCGACGTCGCCCCCCGGCGGCACGAAACGCCACTGGTCGGAGCCGACGGCGGCCTTCTCGAGCTTCTCCACCGCCTCGCCCAGCGCCTTCTTCGACGACGCCACGTCCGCGCGGGCGGTCTTGAAGCGGCCTCGCCACTCGGTCCGCGTGGCGCCTCCCCGGCGGTCCATGTCGAACTCGACCGAGTCCGGGAGTCGTAGAAGCTTGTCGAGCTGGACCGGCGGAGGAGCGGCTTCGTCGGCGGCCGCGCCAGGTCTGGCCCAGGCGACCGCCAGCACGATCGCAACCGGCAGCCCACGGGCAGCCCACCGCCGAAACTCCGCCATCCCCCGCCCCGCCGTCTCCCCGCGCGTCAACCTGGTTCCCTCCCCGCAAAAAATCACCGTGAAGACCTACGGGATCCTAGTCGGTCCTGCGGTCTGGCGGATGGGTCAAGGGTCCGCTCCGGCGGCCGATACACGGGCGTGGGACCGGCCTTCCAGCCGGATCCAGCGCCTCGAAGGAGCCCTTCCATGGATCGGGAGAAGGTGTACCGGCTCCTGCGCCTCGGCCTCGAGAAGGGCGCGTCGGACATCCATTTCCAGGTGGGGTACCTGCCGCTCTACCGTTTCCACGGTGAGCTGGTCGAGCTCCGCTACAAGGTGCTCAGCCCCGAGGACACCCAGGAAATCGTCCGCGTGCTGCTCGAGGCAGATGGCCGGGATGCGACCTCGGACTTCCGGGAGCTCGACCTCGCATTCGAGCTTCCTGGCGAGGGTCGCTTCCGCGTCAACATTTCACGGCAGCGCCGCTGCCTCAACATCGTCCTCCGCGTGATCCCGCTCCAGATCCGCAGCTTCGAGGACTTGAACCTCCCCTCGAGCATGCGGCAGGTCACCCACCTGCAGCGGGGCTACGTACTGGTCACCGGCGCGACCGGAATGGGCAAGTCGACGACGCTCGCCACGATGATCAACGAGATCAACCGCGCGCGAAAGCTCAAGATCGTCACCATCGAGGATCCGATCGAGTTCGTCTTCACCCACGACAAGAGCATCATCACCCAGCGCGAGATCGGCACCGACACCGGATCGTTCCCCGACGCGCTCCGGGCCGCCCTCCGCCAAGACCCCGACGTGATCATGGTCGGCGAGATGCGCGACCTCGAGACCGTCGACACCTCGCTGAAGGCCGCCGAGACCGGGCACCTGGTGTTCTCTTCGATCCACACCAACGACGTGGCGTCGACGATCACGCGGCTGGTCTCCTTCTTCCCCACCGAGGAGCAGCCGCAGGTGCGGGCGCGCCTCGCCGAGAACCTGAAAGCCGTCGTATCGCTGCGGCTGCTGCCCAACAAGAAGGGAGACGGCCGCGTTCCTGCGGTCGAGGTCATGCGCAGTACGCGATCGATCCAGGAGTGCATCAAGGAGGCCTCTCGGACCGCCGAGATCACCGACTTCATCGCTCGCGGCCGGACGGAGCAGATGCAGACGTTCGACCAGCACGTCCTCGATCTGCTGCGCGCCAACAAGATCTCGATCGACACGGCCCTGGCCGCAGCAACGAACCCCGACGACTTCAGGACCCGACTCGCCCTCGAGGGCCCCACCGCCGACGGAGAGGACCCCGACGAGAAGGGCATCGACCCGTTCTCGATCGATTCGGAGGAACGGTTCTGAGGGAGCGTACGGAAGGCGCTCTCGCGTGAGTGCGGACGACGCCGCCCCGGTGCCCGCGAGCGGGCCCGCGCAAGCCGACGACGTGGCCGCCATGGCCCGCGCCGCGGCCGTCCGCGCGTGCGAGATCATGCCGGGCGGCCTCGCCGCCATCTTCCTCCTGGAACCCGGCCGCACCGGCCCGCCGCGGCTCCGGGCCGGCGCGGGCATCCAGGGCTCCGAAGCGGCCCGTGCCGCAGGCACCGCGCTGCTTCCCGGCGTGCGACGTGTCTTGGACTCCGGGGGCACCCTTGCGCTCGGATCGCTTCCTGCCCTCGGCCCTGCCGGCGCTGGCGGCGCGCTCGTTGCCGCGCTCGAGTGGGGTGGACGCCGCATCGGCGCGCTGGCGGCCGCGAGCCCCGAGGCTCCGGGCGAGCCGGCGCAGCGCGAGCTCGAACGGATCGCGGCCCAGCTCGCCGAGCGAATCGATCACCGGTGGCTCGCGGCGGAGGCGGCCTCCTTGCGGGAGCATCTCCGCGCCCAGGAGGAACAGGCCGAGCGCAAGGGCGAGGAGATCCTCAAGCTGTCCGAAGCCCTCTTCGCCCAGGACATCGAGCTGCTCCGGAAGGACGAGAAGCTCGGAAAGGTCGAGCGGCTCAAGAACGACTTCATCGAGAAGATGTCGTGCGAACTCCGGACTCCGCTCAACGGCATCATCGAGGCCATCATCGCCGTTCTCGCCAACGAGGACGAGACCCTCTCGGACTCGGCCAAGTCGGGACTTCGATCGGCCCTCGACGACGGGACCGCGTTCCTGCGGACCCTGCAGAACATCCTCGACCTGTGGCGCGTGAAGCAGGGAGAGCTGCCCGTCGAGGTCCACGATGTGAGCTTCCGCGAGGTGGTCGACGAGGCGATCTTCAGCGTCCAGGACACCCTCGCAGGCAAGGAGATCCAGATCGAGAAGTGCTTCTCGGAGCCGTTCCCGAAGATCCGGACCGACCTCGCGAAGCTGAACCAGATCCTGTTCCTGCTCCTCGACAACGCCGCCAAGTTCACCGAGCGCGGACGGATCCGGATCCGCGGAGAGGTCGCGGACGGCCAGCTCGCGTGCGCCATCCAGGACGACGGCATCGGGATCTGTCCCGACGATCAGCAGTTCATCTTCGACGCGTTCTACCAGGTGGACGAGCCCAACTCGAGCCGCTTCCGCGGCGCGGGCCTCGGACTGGCGCTGGTTCGCGACCTGGTGACCCTGCTCGGCGGCAGTCTCGCGGTTTCCAGCGAGGTCGGTCGGGGCAGCACCTTCGAGTTCCGGCTTCCCGTCCAGCTCGGGGGCTGAGCGGGAGGCTCGCCCCGGGGCTACTCCGAGGACCCGCCCTCGTCGCCCGCGTCGGTATCGGCGTAGTCGGGCTTGATCAGCCCCGCCGCGATCTCTCGCAGCGCGACCACCACCTCCTTGTTGCCGTCGCTGCCTACGAGGGCGCGCGCGCCCTTCTTGATCTGCTTGGTCCGGATCGAGGCCATCTGCACCAGGTGGAAGCGGTTCGGAACCTTCTCGATGCAGTCTTCGACGGTGATCCGGGCCATGGATGCGGCACCTCGCAGCGCGTGGGGTGGGTGGCGCAACGTACGGCAGGAAGCACGTTTCGCCAAGCGCACCAAAAGGAAACCCCGGCCGGCGTACTGCCGGCCGGGGTCCGAAGTGCCTTCCCTGAGGAAGGCCTACCCCTGTGTCCGCCTGGACCTAGCCTTCCATGGCGGCAGCGGCGCTTGCCTTGCGGCGGCGCCGGGTAGCCTTCTTCCGAGCAGCCTTCTTGCGGCCACCCTTCTTGGCGGCCTTCTTGCGGCCGGCCTTCTTGCGGCCGGCCTTCTTGCGCGTTGCCTTCTTGGCGCCCTTCTTCCGAGTCGCCTTGCGAGCTGCCTTCTTCCGGGTTGCCTTCTTTCGAGCTGCCATCTTCGGGTCACCCCCCTGAATGTGATCTCGAGTGCTGGAGCAGTCCTGCTCCCGGCCCGAGTGAGGTGCCTCTGCACCTCGCATCCGGCGGTCGAAACCGTTCTCGACCGACGGTTCACGGCCCCTATCGGAGTCCAGAACCTGCGACTTGACGGCAATTCACTTGCCTTCCCGTCGCAATCCGCGGCACTAGAGCCACTGTTGCAGCTGACCCTAACACCGGTTTTTCAAGGTCGTCAAGCGAGATGTGCAAAAAAAACAGCCGGATGGGGGTCTGAGCTGCGAGCAACCGGCCCGGTCTTCGTGGCGAAGGGGCCGTGGACGGCGCTTCCACGGCGGCGGCAACGAACGCAGAGCACCCCGCGCAGGCGGCCGATCTACGCGGCGCATTTCGACGCGGCGGGGCCGCGGACGGGCGCGCGGACGCGAATGGAGAGGGCGACGGGAGCGGCGCCGTGGGGCGCCGGGGCGCTAGCGCTTGCGCTTGTGGCGCGCCCGCTTGAGCAGCTTCTTCTTCTTGTGCTTGCGCATCTTCTTGCGGCGCTTCTTGATGACGCTGCCCACGGATTCCCTCGCGCTTCATTCGGGGTGCGGGCGTGGTTTACGGGATCCAGGCAGCGAAGTCAACCGCTTCCGGCCCTGCGACCGCCTACCCCCCGACGGCGCCCTCGGCGATCCCGAGCCGCTGTCGGGCGCGTCCGAGCCAGCGGTTCAGCAGGTGCCGCCGAGGCAGGAACCGCAGCACGGGCCTGCCCCGTTCGCCGAGCGTACGAAGCTCGGTCCGCGCGGCCGCGCTCTCCGGATCGATCATCAGCGCCCGGCGGAGGTAGCGCATCCCCTCGGCCTTGAATCCGAACGCCATGTGGACCCGTGCAAGGTTGAGATAGAGGTCGGGGTTGAAGAACTCCTCCTTCACGGCGGCGCTGCACAGCTCGAGCGCCTTGTTGAAGCGGCGCTCGACGAGCGCGACGCAGAGGCCGTAGTAGGACTGGTACCGCGGGTTCTCCCGCTGCAGCGAGTGCGCTGCCCGGAAATGCTCCAGAGCCGTTCCCGGCTGATCGCTTCGCAGGCACTCCTGCCCGCGCTGGAAATGCTCGTCCGCGCCGAATCTGGCATCCATGGGGGGCTCCCTCGAACCGGGCCATCGGTGACGGCCCTCACGTTTTCGAGGGAAGTCCAATGCAAGGCGCGGGCCGATTCGGCCCCATGCGCAATCCAGCTCCGAACCCCGCGCGCGAGCGGGCGGGCGCCACGCTTCGGCCCAATCGGACGCAGGGGTCTGGCGTTACGAGGGAGTGCCACGGAGCACGGTTTCGTAACCCGAGCGTCGGAATCCCGGCGGTCGGCCCGATCAGTGGTCGAGGAGGTGGGCCCGCTCCGCCGCGACGAACTGCTGCCGGAGCCTCGCGTAGTCGTCGGCGCCGAAAAGCCGGTAGCCCGCGTCGCCGCGGGTGCGCCAGTAGAGGGGCTCCGCCGCGAGGCGGCGACGGTCGAAGTGATCGCGCTTCAGGTTGCGGACCAGGATCTTCGTCGTGCCCGTGTACTCGAAGTCGTCGACGACCCGCACGAAGTCCGGGAACCACTTGCGGTCCATCCCGCCCTCTGCCACCTGGCGCTCGCAGAAGTCGAAGAAGCCTCGAGGGTCGAACCGGGCACCCGGGCGGAGCTTCAAGGCGACCATCACCAGCTCGTCGGACACGACGCACGGGACGCCATAGGCCGCCGCCAGCGTCACGTCCGGATGCTCTCCGACGAGCCGCGCCACCTGCGCCGCCGAGAAGTTCTCTCCGTCCTTCCGGATCCAGTCGTCGGTACGCCCGTCGAAGTAGAGGAAGCGCCGTCCGTCCCGGACCAGGATGTGCCCGAGGTCTCCCGAGTGGTAGACGCCGTTGCGGTATTTCGAACGGTTGGCATCGGGGTTGTCGAAGTAGCCCTGGAACAGTCCAGTGTCCGCGGCCACCCGGCAGATCTCTCCCACACACTCGGCGTAGTTGAGGATCTTTCCCTCCGGACCGAGCTCGACCGGAGGGCAGTCCTCGCCGCGCTCGTTCAGGATCCGGATGTTCGCGTCGGCCACCTCGCCGACGCTGCCGCGCGGATCGCCCTTGCGGCGGAAGGTCGAGATCGCGGCTTCCGTCGACCCGTAGAGCTCGAGCATGTCCTCGAGGCCGAGCCAGCGGCTGAAGCGCTCGATGTCCGGCGGCGACGCTCCGTTGCCGAGGGCGTTGGCCAGCTTGTTCCGCGGATCGTGCGCCACCTCGGCGAGGATCCGCTGCTCGTCTCCGCCGTACTGCGTCTCGAGGGCGCCGAGGATGTAGTGGACGGGTTCGCCGACGTAGTTCCACCAGGTGACTCCATGCCGCAGGACGTCCGGGACGAACTGGCTCGCGCTGAAGCGCTCGCGCAGGACGAGGCGCGCGCTGACCCGCAACGCCGGCTGGAAGCCCAGGAACATCGAGTTCGAGTGGAAGAGCGGCATGCACGCGTAGCCGCAGTCGTCGGGTCCGATCCCGAGGTTCGTCGACACCGCCAGCCCGATGGCGAGGAGCTTGAAGTGGTTGTTGTGGATGCCCTTCGGGAGCCCGGTCGTGCCGGAGGTGTAGATGACCATCAGCGGGGCGTCGGGCGCGACGGACGCGTCAGGAGGCGCGAGGGCGACGCCGCGCCTCCCCACCTCGGCGTCGAGGCAGCTCGCGAGATCGGGCCCGGACCAAGCGCTCCCCTCCTGCTGCCGCACCACCAGGATGTTCTCCGGCGCCACGTGCTCGAGCTTCTCCCGGACCTTCTCGACCTCGGGAAGGAACCGCTCGTCCACCACGAGCACGCGCGCCCGCGACTGGTTGAGGACGCCGGAGAGCGTCTCACCCCGCAGGCCGGTGTTGACGCCGAACAGCGTCATTCCCAGATAGCCGCACGCGCCGTAGAGGGAGAGCAGCTCGAGATGGTTCTCGAGCAGCATCGCGACGTGTCCGGGGCGGGCGTCATCGCACGGCCCGAGGCGCCGCCGCAGGAGGTGCGCCGTCCGGACGCACTCGTCGCGGTAGTCGCGGAAGGTCCAGCGCCGGTCGTGCTGGATCAGGAAGTCGCGGCCAGCGATGTCGGGGTGGTCGGCTCGGGCTTCGATCTGGGCGCCGAGGGTGAACGGGGCATCGATCGGTACGGGGGCGCTCTTCACGGATCCTCCGGGTCGCCGCGACGGCGGTGACCCGCGATCCTACCAGACCCCCGGCCGGGCTCAGTGCTCGATGATCTCGAGGATGTAGCGCTTCTTCTCCTTGCCGCTCGCCGCCGCCATCAGGGTCCTGATGGCTGACGCGTGGGCCCCCCCTTTGCCGATCACCTTGCCGAGATCTTCCTTCGCAACGCGTAACTCGAGCACGTGGGCGTGCTCGCCGATGACCTCCTTGATCTGGACCTCGTCCGGCTTGTCGACCAGGGCCCGCACCACCGCTTCGATCAGCGCTTTCATCCAGCTCCCCTTCACGGCGCCAGCCGAGGCGTCCCCTCGACAACCTCCGGCGCAGCTCCCGCATCCAGACCCGGGCCGGCGCTGTTTCAGGCGACGCCGGCGGGGCCCCGTTGAGCCATTCTAAGCAGATTCCGTGAAGATTGTTGAACGAAACCTCGGAAATTCATCCCGGAACCGCAGCCATGGAGCCGGGCCTTCTCTCGGAGGGTATCCGCCGCCGCCCATCCCTGTGCGGCCTTTCCCTCGCCGTTGACGCCTCTGCACCCCGCCGCGACATTCCGACGGTCGAACCGCCACCCGAGGGACCCATGGATCTGCGCTTCACCCCCGAGCACGAACGATTCCGCCAGGAGCTGCGTACGTGGCTCGCGGCGAACCTCGAACGCCCCTACATCGCCGAGCAGCGAGACCCCCGCCACGACGAGGACTCGCTCTTCGAGGTCCGGCGCCGCTGGCAGGCGAAGCTCAACGCCGCCGGGTACCTGGGCATGGACTGGCCCAGGGAATGGGGCGGCCGGGGCGCGACGGCCGTCGAGAAGGCGATCTACACCGAGGAGACCTTCCGGGCCGACTCCCCCCCCATCCCGAACGTCCTCGGGATCTCCCTGCTCGGCCCGGCGCTGATCCACCACGGCAGCGAGGATCTGCGCCGGCGCTTCATCCCGAAGATGCTCTCCGCCGAGGAGATCTGGTGCCAGGGATTCAGCGAACCCGACGCCGGCAGCGACCTGGCGGCCCTGCGGACGCGCGCCGAGCCCGACGGCCAGGATTTCCGGCTGACGGGCCAGAAGGTCTGGACGACGCTCGGCCCGTGGGCCGACTGGATCTTCGTCCTCGCGCGTACCGACGCCAGCGACCGCTACGGCGGCATCACCTTCTTCCTGGTGCCCCTGCACCAGAAGGGCGTCGATGTACGCGGCATCAAGCAGATCTCGGGAGAGAGCGAGTTCGGCGAGGTCTTCTTCGACGGCGCACTCGCAAGGCGCGAACACATCGTCGGAAAGATCGGCGAGGGCTGGCGCATCGCGATGACGGTGCTCTCCTACGAGCGCGGCGCCCTCTCGCTCGCCTACCCCGCGCAGTACGACGGCTACCTCGACGATCTCGTCGCCGGCTGCCGCGAGCGTGGCATCCTTTCCCGCCCCGACGTGCGCGAGAAGATCGCGCGCCTCCTGGTCGACAACGAGGTGATGCGCGCCAATGGCCTGCGCAATCTCGCCACCCTCGAGAGCGGTCAGAAGCCGGGGCCCGAGGCGTCGATCGAGAAGCTCTACTGGTCCGAGTTCGCCAAGCGCCTCTCGGACACCGCGCTCGACCTGCTCGGCCCCGAGGCCCAGCTGACCCTGCGCGCCCCCCATGCGCGCCAGAACATGGACTGGGCCTACGAGGCGCAGTGGTGCCGCGCCGGAACGATCTACGCAGGATCGTCGGAGATCCAGCGCAACATCCTGTCGAAGCGGGTGCTGCAGCTCCCGGACGCGAGGTAGCCATGCGATTCGAGCTCGACGACGACCGCGCGCTGCTCAAGAGCTCGACCCGCGAGCTGCTCGAGCGCGAGAGTCCGCTCTCCGAAGGCCGGAACGTGATGGAATCCCCCGAAGGCTTCTCGGCGAAGCTCTACGAGCAGCTCGCCGAGCTGGGCTACCTGGGGCTCGCCCTCCCCGAAACGAAGGGCGGCGCGGGTACCGGCGTCGTGGGCCTCGCGGCGGTGCTCCACGAAGCCGGGCGCGTCGCGCTGCCCGGCCCGTACCTCGATCTCGTCGTCGCGTCGGAGGTGCTCCAGCGCCTTTCCGGCAGCGCAGCCGATGCGCTGCTCTCGAAGCTGGTCGCCGGCCGAAAATGCGTGATCCTGGCGCGCTCGGAGAGCGTGACGGGAATCGAGCCCCCGGCCCCTGCGACCCGCTTCTCGGGCGGGCGCGTCCGCGGAACGAAGACCTTCGTCCCCTTTGGTGCGGCGGCCGATGCCCTCCTGGTCACCACCGCCGAAGGCCTCGCGCTGGTCGATCGCCCGGCGGAGGGCTTCGCTGCGACGCCGCTTTCGACCTTCGACCACGCGCAGCGCTTCGCCGAGATCGCATTCGACCTCCCGGGAACGCTGCTCGCCGACCCGCCGGCCGCCGCGAGCGCCCTCGCAGCGGCTGACCGTCTCGCAGCATTGGGCGCGGCCGCGGTGATGCTCGGCCTCATGGAGCGATCACTCGAGCTGTCGGTGGCGTACCTCAAGGAGCGAAAGGCCTTCGGAGTCCCGATCGGGAGCTTCCAGGCGCTCCAGCACCGCGCTGCCGACATGCTGCTGCGGGTCGAGAGTTCGCGGTCGGCCGTCTACCGGGCGGCCTGGGCCTTCGATCACGATCCGGGCGCCGCACCGGGGCTGGCCGCAACGGCCAAGGTTTACTGCGGCGACGCAGGGCGCTTCGTATGCGGAGAGACGATCCAGATCTTCGGCGGCGTCGGCTACACCTGGGAGTATGATCCCCACATCTTTTGGAAGCGGGTGAAGACACTCGAGCAGTTCCACGGCTCGACCGGGAGCCAGCTCGAGGCCGTGCTCGACGCCGCGAGCCTTTAACCCACCGACCCGAGGCCGCCATGCCGTCGCCGGACGTGACGACGAGAATCCTCCGGCGGCTCCTGGCGAGCGGTGTGACCGGGCGCGCGGAGCGGCTGCTGATGCGCCTGCGCGCGGCCGAGCTGGCGCCCCTCCTGGCCGATCTCACGCCCGACGAGCTCCGGCTCGTCGTCGAGCTGCTCTCGCGCCACGGCATGGCGGCCAAGACGATCCGCGAGCTTCCCCTCGAGCTCGTCCCGAAGGTGATGGACGCCCTCACCGACGAGCACCTCGGCGGCGTCCTGTCCCGCCTCGAGGTCGACGACCTGATCGAGCTGATGCAGGCGGTTCCCGAAGACCGGCGTGGTGAGGTGGTCTCACGCCTCACCACCGCGAAGCGCGCCGAGCTGGAGCAGGCCGAGCACTACCCGCCCGGAAGCGCCGGCCGGGTGATGACGACCCACTTCGTAGCGCTTCGCGAGACCATGACGGCCCAGGACGCCATCGACCGAGTCCGCGCCGTCGGCGACGACACGGAGTCGATCCTCTACCTCTACGTGACCGACGAGAAGGGAGCGCTGCGCGGCGTCGTTCCGATCCGCCGGCTCGTCGCATCGCCGCCCGAGCGCCCGTGCAGCAGCCTCATGATCCACGACCCGGTGAGCGTACGCGCGACCGCGAGCCAGGAGGAGGCCGCCCAGCTCGTCTCGCGGTACAACCTGCTGGCGATTCCCGTCCTCGACGACCAGGACCGGATGCTCGGCGTCATCACCGTCGACGACGTGATCGAGGTCATCCACGAGGAGGCCACCGAGGACATCTATCACCTGGCCGGCCTCTCGGAAGACGACCGCGTCTTCACCCCGCCTTTGCGGTCGGCCGGCAAGCGGATGCCGTGGATGCTCGTCAACCTCGGGACGGCCTTCCTCGCTGCGTGGGTCGTCGGGCTCTTCGAGCACTCGCTCCAGCAGGTGGTGGCGCTGGCAATCTTCCTGCCCGTGGTGGCCGGCATGGGCGGCAACGGCGCGACGCAGACCCTCACCGTGATCACGCGCGCCATCGCCCTCGGCGAGATCGAGTTCTCGAGCGGCTTTCGGGTCATCGCCAAGGAGCTGGCCGTCGGCCTCGCCATCGGCACGGTCACCGGCCTCGCGGCCGCCGTTGTCGCCCTGCTGTGGCAGCGGAGCCCGTACCTCGGCCTCGTCCTGTTCCTGTCGATGGTGGCGAACCTCGCCATCGCCGGCCTCGCCGGGGCCTCGGTCCCGCTCATCCTCAAGGCCTTGCGGCAGGATCCCGCCCTCGGCTCCGGGGTGATCGTCACCACCTTCACCGACTGCTGCGGCTTCTTCGCCTTCCTCGGGATCGCGACGCTCTTCCTCGACCGATTGGCGTGATCGGATCGAAGCGGGGCGACCCCGGGGGATGACGACGTCCAGCACCGGCCGCCTCGCGAGCCCTTCACGGTGGCGATCCCTCGGAAATGAAGGACTCTCTCGCGGTGACCACCCACCGCGCCTATATTGCCGGAACCGGCTTCTACGTTCCGCCTCGCGTCGTCACGAACCACGACCTGATTGCCCTCGGAATCGAGACGACCCACGACTGGATCGTCGCGCGAAGCGGCATCGAGGCGCGGCGCTTCGCCGACGACGGCGAGGGCCCGTCCGACATGGCGCTCCCCGCTGCGCGCGATGCGATCGAGCGCGCAGGGCTGTCGCCCGAGGACATCGACTTCATCGTCTTCGCGACGCTCTCTCCCGAGCACGCGTTTCCCGGTTCCGGCTGCTACCTGCAGGCGAAGCTCGGCCTTCCCGGCGTTCCGGCCCTCGACGTCCGGAACCAGTGCTCTGGCTTCCTCTACGCCCTCGGCTGTGCGCGCGGGATGATCGAGTCGCGGATGGCGAAGAACGTCCTCGTCGTCGGCGCGGAGAAGCACAGCGCCGCCCTCGATCTCACCACCGAGGGGCGAACCGTCGCGTGCCTTTTCGGCGACGGCGCAGGGGCGGTCGTGGTGCGGGGAACCGACGATCCCCGCCGGGGAATCCACTCGCTCCAGCTCGGAGCCGACGGCCGCTTCGCCGACGCACTCTCGCAGAAGGTCTGGGATACGCGCCGCCGCCCGTTCATCCCGTGCGGACCCGATGGCCGGGGACTCGTCGAGAAGGACATGCTCTGGGCCCACATGGACGGAAAGCGGGTCTTCAAGAGCGCCGTCGAGACCATGCTGCGGTCGGTCCTCGGGATGTGCCGCGAGAACGACATGGAAGTGAAGGACCTCGACCTGCTCGTGTGCCATCAGGCCAACCTTCGGATCAACGAGTTCGTCCGCGATCAGCTCGGGCTCCCCGCGGAGAAGGTTCCCGGGAACATCCAGAAGTACGGAAACACCACCGCCGCGACTCTTCCGATCCTCCTCGCCGAGCTCGAGCGCGACGGCCGGCTCGAGCGGGGGATGAAGGTCGCCCTCGTGGCGTTCGGTTCGGGCTTCACCTGGGGTTCTGCGTACCTGGTCTGGTGAGGCGCTCCGGCGGCCTGTTCTCGCTCTCCCCCGTCGGGCGGAGCCGCCAGATGCCGGCGAGTACGCTGCCGATGATCGAGTGGAACGTCGCCGAGATTGCGGCCGGGAGCGCCGTCAGCGGATCCGCGAAGTGGCGCCGGGCGAGCACCGCGCCGAGGCCCGAGTTCTGCATCCCGACCTCGATCGAAACCGTTCGAGACACCCGCGCGTCGTACCCGAGCATGCGGGCGAAGACGTAGCCGAGGCCGAACCCTCCGGCGTGGAGGACGAAGACTGCACCGAGGAGGCGCGCTCCCGATTCGCGAACCGAATCGGCGCTCTGACCGATGATGCTGGCACAGATGAGGGCGATCGCGATGACCGACACCAGCGGCGCCACCGGAAGCACCGCGCGCACGAGCCTCGGGGCTCCATGGTGGAGCACCATCCCCACGAGCACGGGAAGCAGCACCACCTGGAGCGTGCTCCGGAAGAGGCCCCAGCCGTCGACGGCAACGAGGGTTCCTGCGAGCCAGCCAGTGAGCACCGGCGTCATGGCGATGGCCGCGAAGGTCGAGGTCATCGTCATCAGGACCGAGAGGGCGACGTTGCCGCGCGCGAGGTAGGTGACGACGTTCGACGCCGTGCCTCCCGGGCAGCACGCGACGAGGATCACCCCCACCGCCAGCGGCACCGGCAGCGAGAACGCCCATGCGACCGACGCGCCGAGCAGCGGCATGATCGTGTACTGCGCCGCGAGGCCCGCGCCGATCGCCCGGGGCATGGTGGCCGCACGGCGGAAGTCGTCGACGCCGAGGGTGATGCCCATGCCGAGCATGATGACCGTGAGCCCCCACACGATCAGCGGTCCATCGAACCAGGTGACCGCCGGCGGGTGCAGGAGGCCGACGACGGCGCCCAGGAGCACCCATGCAGGGAACAGGTTCGTCAGGACTTCGAGGGCGCGCAACGCGTCTCCCGCGCAAGCCTCGGCATCGTCGGTCCGCTTCCCGTGACCGCGACGTTCAACCGCGCCGGGTTGCGTCGACGACGCGGCGAACGCGGTCTTCGACGGGCGGATCGAGGCCAACGATGCGGTGGGCGATCACACCTGCCGGGTCGATGACGAAGGTCGCTACCAGGTGGGCAGGCTCCTCGCCGGCCTTGCGGATCACCGCGATTCCGTAGCGCGTCAGCACGGCCTCGACGTCGCTGGGCGAGCCCGTGAGGAAGGACCACCCCGAGAGATCGGCACCGCGCTTCAGGGCATAGGCCCGAAGCACGGCGGGCGTGTCGCGCTCCGGGTCGAGGGTGATCGAGACGAAGTGGGTCTTCGCGCGCTGCGCTGGAGGAAGCGCCCGCTGGACGTCGACCTGGAGGCCCGTCAGCACCGGGCAGGGTCCGGTGCAGCTCGTGAAGATGAAATCGAGGACGACCGTCTTGCCACGAAGGTCCTCGAGGGCGAGCGGCCGGCCGTCCTGGTCGGTCAGCCGGAACGGCGGCGCCACCTCCGTTTCGGCAACGGCTCCCGCGAACGTCGGACCGCTGCTCGCGCCCGCGTCGCCGGCACTGCCGAGCTTCTCGACCCCGATCACCCGATAGCTCTGCCCGGTGTACGTGACGCGGAAGCGGATCTTCTGCCCCGCCGAGAGCGTCGAGAGCAGCGCCACGTCGGGAACGTCGAAGCTCATGGTCATGGCGGGCATGAGGCCCGGAATGTCCTCGTGCTCGAGGACGACCTGCTTCAGGTCCGCCCGCACCTCGCGGACGATCCCGACGCCCTCGAAGACCTTCTCCGCCCCGGAACCGCAGGCGAAGACCACGACGATGGCAGCGAACCACAGCGCCCTCCGGCTCGGAACGGCCCTGCTCACCGGACGTCGCTTCCGTAGGTGCGCTCGAGGTAGCGGACGATGTCGGCCGACTCGAACATCTCGACGGCCGTGTTCGGGTCGACGAGGAACGGCACCAGCATCCGGCCAGACCTCTGGACGAACGCCTCCCGGCTCGGGCTGCCCTTGCCCACGTTGTGCAGCAGGTACCGAAGCTCGAGGCTGCACAGCGCTTCGCGGACGAGCCGGCAGAAGGGAGACGCCTCGAAGCTCCACAGCTCGAGGAGCTTCTCCGGAGCGCGCGACGGCGTGGCCCGGAGGCCATAGCCGGGCCGAAGGGCCGTCGCCGACGCGAGACTCGCCTGGGTGAGGAGTCCCGGCTGCAGCAGCACCGGCACCGCGCCGTCTCCGTAGGCCTCGAACAGGTACGCGACGATGGCGTCGGACTCGTACATCTCCTTGCCGGTATTCGGATCGACCAGGTACGGGAACTGCTGCTTTCCGCCGCGCGTCTCGAGCTCGGGCCGGAATCGCCTTCCGCCCTTCGGACACGGCAGGATCTCGGCCTCGAGGTCGAGCGCCGTGAGCGCCTCCCGGACCTTGCGGCAGAAGGGACACGCCTCGAACTCGTAGAGCATCAGCGGCCGTTCGGGGCGCTTGCCGAGGGCTCCCACCGACAGCCCCGCACCCGCCCGGACGACGGACGCCAGCAGAGAGGTTCCCACTTCGAGTACGCGGTGCATGAGCCCTCCTAACGCACGGCGGCGCCGGGATGCGAGTCTATCCGACGGCCGGACGCTCGTCCGGCGCCGGGATGAGATCAGGAGAACAGCCTCGGCACGAGGAGCAGACCGAACGTCGTGATCACGATCACCCCGGCCAGATCGACCAGGAGCCCCGCCGCCGCCATCCGGGGAAGCGAGATCCATCCGGTTCCGTAGACGATGGCGTTGGGCGGCGTTGCGACGGGGAGCGCAAAGCCACACGACGCGGCCAGCGCCGCCGGCACCATCAACACCAGCGGCGGAGCGCCGATGGCGACGGCCGTCGCGGCGAGCACAGGCATCATCAGCGTCGCGGTCGCCGTGTTGCTGGCGACCTCCGAGAGCAGGGTCGTGAGGGTCGTCACTCCGCCCACGACGCCGGGGAGCGGCGATCCGGCGAGGACGGCGAGACGGCCGGCGAGCCAGCGGGCAAGGCCCGTGGCCTCGAACGCGCCCGCGAGGGCGAAGCCGCCTCCCATCAGCAGCAGCACTCCCCACGGAACGCGCTCCTGGACGGTCTTCCAGTCGAGGAGCGGCGCTCTCTGGCCAGGCCTCGCCGCAGCGCCGCGCGCCGAGAACCAGAAGAGGGACAGGCCCACCGCGAGGGCGACGGTTGCGTCGCCGACGAAGCGCGGCTCCGGCAGCAGGTCGGACCAGCCCGGCACCCGGACGCCCCCGAGCGTCACGGGCGACCGGAGGATCCAGAGCAGCGCCGCCGAAACGAAGGCTGCGAGTACGCGCCGCTCTCCCTGGCTCATGACGCCGAGGCGCTCGCGCTCGGCGTCCACGGTGGCACGGCTCCCGCCGCCGAAGCTGAAGCGTGCGAGCGGCGTCTCGGGAGCGAGCCACACCAGGACCGGATAGGAGATCCCGACGAGTACGAGGACCACGGGAAGCCCGAGCCCCATCCAGGGCAGGAAGCCGATCTCCGGCGCGTCGGGCACCAGCTCCCGGAGGGCGCCCACCAGGATGAGATTCGGAGCCGTTCCGACCAGGGTGCCCATCCCGCCGAGGCTCGCGCCGTAGGCGATCCCGAGCATGAGCGCAGCGCCGAGGCTCCGCTCGGCGCTGCGTCGCGCCTCGGCGCCGGCTCGACTCCCGAGCTGCGCCTGACCGGCCAGGTGCTCGACGACCGAAACGCCCACGGGCAGCATCATGAGCGTTGCCGCCGTGTTGTTCATCCACATCGAGAGCGCGGCCGTCGCCACCAGGAAGCCGAGGACCAGACGCGTGGGGCTGGTTCCGAGGGCTCCCACCAGGACGAGGGCAATCCGCCGGTGGAGCCCCCAGCGCTCCATGGCGAGGGCGATCATGAAGGCCCCGAGGAACAGGAAGACCACCGGGTCGCCGTACTGCGCGCTGACGGCCGCCGCAGGCTGGATCGACAGCAACGGGAACAGGACCAGCGGTAGCAGCGACGTGGCCGCGATCGGCAGCGCCTCGCCGATCCACCAGCACGCCATCAGCGCCGTGACGGCCGCGACCCGCTGGGCCGCCGGCGGCAGGTCGGCCGGGGCCGGCGCGACGAGCACCGCGGCGCCGAGCACGAGTCCGAGCCACAGCGCGACACGTGCCCGGTTCACGCCGCCTAGGCTACCGCGCTCCGCTGCCGCTGGCCGGTGGCCTCGGCGATCCGGAGCCCAGCACCTTCTCGACGTACTTCTTGACGTACTTCCCGAGCACGTCGGCCTCGAGGTTGACGCGGTCGCCCGGCCGGCGGCGGCCGAGGATCGTTACCTCGAGGGTGTGGGGGATGAGCGCCACGTCGAAGCCGTCTGATCCAGCGGTGACGACCGTCAGCGAGACGCCATCGATCGTGACCGAGCCCTTGTCGACCAGCAGATCGGCGAACTCCCGGCCGCAGTCGACCACGAGGCGAACGTCGTCGCCGCGCCTCTCGAGCGACCGCACGCGACCGGTGGCATCGACGTGCCCCTGCACGACGTGGCCATCGAGCCGCTGGTCGGCCCGGACCGCGCGTTCGAGGTTCACCGCGTAGCCCGGAGCCAGGTCGCCGAGGTTCGTCCTCTGGAGCGTCTCCGCGACGGCCTCGAACGAGAGGCGGGATCCCTCGCAGGCCGTCACGGTGAGGCACGCGCCGTTCACGGCGATCGAGTCGCCGACCTTCGCACCCCCGGAGGCGATCCCTGCGTCGATCACGAGCGCGGCGAGGTCGCCCCGGTGATCGATGCGGACCACCTGTCCCACCGCCTCGACGATGCCGGTGAACATCCCTCCTCCAGCCCCGGGACGCCCGTTACCGGGGGAAGCGCGCGTCGATCTCGCGCAACATCGCGTCGCGGACCGCCTCGTACCGGGCCGGGAGATCGATGGGCGGATTCGGAAGCTCGGCGACGATGCCCTCGAGGGTCATCGAGTGATACTTCACCTTGAAGTCGACGAACTTGAGGCCGTGGGCCGTCGAAATCACCACGACGCGATCCGCCTTGCGGATCGTCCCCTGGGACACGAGCTTCCGCGTCGCCGCCAGCGCCACGCCGGTGTGCGGGCAGTTGAACAGGCCCGTCCGGTCGGCGTGGGCGCAGGCCTCGGCAATCTCGGACTCGCTCGCCTGTTCGACGATCCCGTCGTAGCGCCGCAGGGCGTCGATCGCCTTCTCGATCGACACCGGGTTCCCGATCTGGATCGCAGACGCCAGCGTCGGCCGCGCGGCGATGGGCTCGAAGACCTCGAAGCCCCTCTTGTACGACAGGTAGAGCGGATTCGCCGCCTGCGCCTGCGCGCAGACGATCCGCGGCCGCCGCGACACGAGACCGAGATCGACCATCATGTCGAGGCCCTTCGCCAGCGCCGAGACGTTCCCGAGGTTCCCTCCCGGGATCACGATCCAGTCGGGAACCTCCCAGTCGAACTGCTGGACGATCTCGATGCCGACGGTCTTCTGCCCTTCGATCCGGAGGCTGTTCATCGAGTTCGCGAGATAGAGCCCGTCCCGCGCAGCCACTTGCTTCACGATCTCCATGCAGCCGTCGAAGTCCGTGTCGAGGGTGAACACGATCGCCCCGTTCGCAACCGGCTGGATGAGCTGTGCGATCGAGACCTTTCCGCGCGGGAGGAAGATCACTGCCGGGATGCCGGCCGCTGCCGCGTAGGCCGAGAGCGCCGCCGACGTGTCGCCGGTGGACGCGCACGCGACTGCGCGGATCTGCTTCCCGCGGGCGATCATCTCCTTCACCTGCGAGACCAGCACCGTCATCCCGAGATCCTTGAACGATCCCGTGTGCGAATTGCCGCAGAGCTTGAGCCACAATTCGTCGATCCCGATCTCGCGCCCGTAGCGCTCCGCCCAGAAGAGGTTCGAGTGACCTTCGTACATGGAGACGACGTTCTCGTTGTCGATCTCCGGAAGCACCCACTCCTTCTTGCCCCAGACTCCGGATCCATACGGCCAGGTGTTCTTGTGTCCGCGGCTCTCGAAACGCGCCTTCCACTCCTCCGCCGGCGTCTTGCGCAGCTCGTCCATGTCGTGGACGACCTGCAGGAGGCCCCCATCCCGGGCCGTGTAGACGACCTCGTCGAGGGAATGGCGCTCGGAGGGGTCGTGGAGGCTCTGGAACCAGGCCCGGTAGCGCGGCTTGTCGGCTCCCACCATCAGACCTCCTCCTCGATTCGCACCAGGCACGTCGGCGCCGTCACCTCGGGTAGCGCGTCGATCAGCGCGAGCGAGCGACGGACGGCGGCCTCCTTCGCCACGTCGGTGAGCATCACGACGGGAACCGATTCACCCGCCCTGCCCTTCCCCTTCTGGATGACCGACTCGATGCCGATGCCGTTCTCTCCGAGCACGCCGGTGATCCGCGCCAGGACACCCGGGCGATCGAGCGCGGTGAAGCGAAGGTAGCAACGCGCCTCGATCTCCCCGAGCGGGACGAGCGGCTTCGGGCGGAGCGACTCCGGCAGGTACGACAGCGGGGCCACGCGGCCCGCACGGCCCCGCCGGATCTCCCGCGCGATCTCCATGAGATCCGCCACCACGGCGCTCGCCGTCGGCATCTCGCCCGCGCCGGCGCCGTAGAACAACGTGCGTCCCACCGCATCTCCATGCACCGCGATGGCATTCATCGCGCCGTCGACCTTCGCCAGGAGGCTCGTGTCCGGGATCAATGTCGGGTGGACCCGCGCCTCGATCCGCTCGGTCCCGTCCGCCTCGCGGCGCGACTTGGCGATTCCCAAGAGCTTGATCCGGTAGCCGAACTCGGCAGCCGACTCGAAATCGAGGGGGGTGATCGCACGGACCCCCTCGGCGGGAACCTCCTTGAACGAGATCTCGGCACCGAACGCCATCGACGCGAGGAGGGTGAGCTTGTGCGCCGCATCGACGCCATCGACGTCGAAGGTCGGATCCGCCTCGGCGTAGCCGAGATCCTGCGCGCGCTTCAGCACCGTCTCGAACGCGGCTCCCGTCCGCTCCATCTCCGTCAAGATGTAGTTGGTCGTGCCGTTGATGATCCCATGCAGGGAGAGGATGCGGTTCGCCGCGAGGCCTTCGCGCAAGGCCCGGAGGATCGGAATCCCGCCGCCGACGCTGGCCTCGAAGGCGACGTCCACCCCCTTGCGCGCGGCGGCGTCGAAGATCTCCTTGCCGTGGACGGCGAGGAGCGCCTTGTTGGCCGTGACGACGTGTTTTCCGCTCGCGATGGCCCGGAGCAGGAAGCGCCTCGCGACGTCGTGGCCGCCGATCAGCTCGACGACGATGTCGATGGCCGGATCCTCGACGAGGCCGGCAGCGTCGGCGTCGAAACGGATGTTTGCAAGGTCGACGCCGCGGTCACGCGTCGTGTCGAGATCGGCGATGCGGACCATCCGGAGCGGAAAGCCGAGGCGCTCGCGCATCACCTCGTAGTTCCGCTGCATCAGCTTGACGACCCCGGCGCCGATGGTGCCGAAGCCGAGCAGCCCAACGCCGACGGGCGCAGGCGCGCCCGGACTCACGGGGTGATCTCGCGAAGGAAGCGGCGGATTCCGCGAACCGCCTGCCGGATCCGGTGGCGGTTCTCGACGAGCGCGAAGCGGACGAAGCCCTCTCCCGTCTCGCCGAAGCCGATTCCCGGCGAGACGGCCACCTGTGCCTCCCGGAGCAGCCGCTTCGAGAACTCGAGCGATCCCATGGCGCGAACGGCCTCGGGCAGCGGGGCCCACACGAACATGGTCGCCAGGGGCTTCTCGATCTTCCACTGGCCCTCGCCCGGCTGGGCAAGCCCATCGATCAGCGTGTCGCGCCGGAGGCGATACTCGTCGCAGGCCTCCTGCACGCAGTCCTGAGGCCCGCGCAGCGCGACGATCGCACCGATCTGGATCGGCTGCGGCATGCCGTAGTCGAGATAGCTCTTGATCCGGGTGAGGGCCTGGACCATGTCGCGGTTTCCGGCTGCAAAACCGACCCGCCACCCCGCCATCGAATGGCTCTTCGAGAGCGAGCCGAACTCGATCGCCACGTCGCGGGCGCCGGGCACCTCGAGGATGCTCGGGGCCTGGTAGCCGTCGAAGCAGATCTCGGCGTACGCGAAGTCGTGAACGACCATGAGGTCGTTCTCCTTGGCGAATTCGATCACCCGCTCGAAGAACGTGCGGTCCACCACCTGCGTCGTGGGGTTCGCCGGAAACGAGAGCATCAGCAGCTTCGGCTTGGGCCAGGTGCGCCGCATCGCGTTCTCGAGGCTCGCGAAGAAGTCCGAATCCGCCGTGAGGGGAACCTTGCGGAGGTCGCCCCCGGCGATGATCACCGCGTATTGATGGATCGGGTACGCGGGATCGGGACACAGCACGACGTCGCCAGGGCCGATCGCCATCAGAACGAAATGAGACAGACCCTCCTTCGCCCCGATCACGGCGATCGCTTCAGACTCGGGATCGAGTTCGACGGCATGCCGCCGGCGGTACCACTCGGTGATGGCCGCGCGTAGGTTCGGCAGACCGCGCGATGCGGAGTAGCGGTGATTGCGAGGGTTGTGGGCGGCCTCGCAGATCTTCTCGACGACGTGGGGCGGCGTCGGAAGGTCGGGGTTCCCCATCCCGAGGTCGATGATGTCCTCGCCGCGCTTGCGCGCCGCCGCCATCAGCGACGTGACCTCGGCAAAGATGTACGGCGGAAGGCGGGTCAGCTTGTTGAAATCGTGGCGGATCGGACCAGGCATGGTCGGGACGCTCGCTCGGGGGGTGGGACGACGCCAATCGCGCGACAATATTGAAGAAATCGACGGGCGGCAAGTGGGATCGGGGCGCGACCCGCGTCGGCGGCCGCGTCAGTCGCCGGCGAAGGCTCCGGCGGCCTTGCGGGCGCCGAACGCGCGGTACGCTGGCACGCCACTCGCGATGACCGCGAGACAGACCAGGCTCTCGCGAGGATTGCCCACGAGCATCACGGCCGCGATGCACGCATTGGCCGCGATGTAGACGCCCGGGACCCATGGGTATCCCCACGCACGATACGGCCGATGGCGGGCAGGCTGTCGCAGCCGCAGGGCGTAGAGCGCGACCGTGTCCGCAATGGTCGCCAGGACGATGCCGAAGGTCGTGAAGTCGAGGACGCTGGGAAAGCTTCGCAGCGCCAGCAGCAGCGCGATCGCAACGGCGCCCTGGACGACGATCGCCACGTGGGGCGTGCGGCGGGTCGCGTGGACGCGATCGACGCCGCCGAAGAACCGCCCGTCGAGGGCCATGGCGTAGGCGATGCGCGGGCCGACCAGAACGGTCGCATTGAGCGTCCCGAGGATCGACGCCACCACGAACACAGCGAGCACCGTGCCGCTCACGCTGCCAAAGAGCGCCCGCGCAGCGGCCTCCCCCACGTTTCCGACCTCACGCATCGCGTCGACGGGGAGCGCGTAGAGATACGTGACGTTCATCGCCAGGTAGACCGCGATGCAGACCCCGAGGCCGAGGAACAGCGAACGAGGAATGTTTCGTTGGGCATCGCGGATCTCGCTCGCTACGTAGACCGCCGAGTTCCAGCCGAGGTAGCTGAAGAGCACCGGCGAGAGGGCCAGCCCGAACCCCATCCACGGAAAGCCTTCGGCGCCCGCAGGAGTCGACGCCAGATTCTCGACATTCCCCGCGCCAAGGGCTGGCGCCAGCACGACGAACGCCACCAGGGCGGCGATCTTGATGCCGGTCGCCACGTTGTTGAAGCGCGCGCTCTCCCGCACGCCGGCGTAGTTCAGCGCGGACACGCCGACCGTGATCGCGACCCCCACGGCGAGCTTCGCTCCGCCTCCCATCGGCACCAGCGCCGCCAGGGCGTCCGAGAAGCCGGCCGCCAGCGTCGCGACGGTCCCCGAGAAGATCGCGAAGAACGAGAGCCAGCCCATCACGAAACCGGCGGCCGGGTGGACCCCTTCGCGCAGATAGACGTAGTCGCCTCCCGCGTGGGGAATCATCGCGCCGAGCTCGGCGTTGGCGAGGGCTCCGGCGAGGGAGAGCATCCCTCCCACGAGCCAGACGGCGAGGATCCACGACGGGTCGGGGAGCCTCTCGGCGATGGTCCCCGGGGTGAGGAAGATCCCCGAGCCGATCACCGATGCGACGCACAACAACGTCGCGTCGGTGAGCGAGAGTTCCCGCTTCAGCCGATCGCGGGGGTGCCGATCGAGGACGCCGTCGGTCAATCCGGCCCCACCGCCCAGCCGGCGTCTACAGGAAGGGGATCAGCAGCAGCGCGACGATGTTGATCAGCTTGAGCATCGGGTTGATCGCCGGCCCCGCGGTGTCCTTGTAGGGATCTCCCACGGTGTCTCCCGTCACGGCGGCCTTGTGGGCGTCGGAGCCCTTGCCGCCGTGGGCGCCCGTCTCGATGTACTTCTTGGCGTTGTCCCACGCGGCGCCCCCCGTCGTCATGGAGATCGCGACGCAGATTCCCGAGACGATCGACCCGATCAGGAGGCCGCCCAGCGCCTGCGCTCCGA
Source organism: uncultured delta proteobacterium (assembly GCA_963710635.1). Lineage (GTDB taxonomy): Bacteria > Myxococcota_A > UBA9160 > UBA9160 > UBA9160 > MYXO. The sequence continues at coordinate 909,638 of CAVQAY010000004.1, read as the reverse complement.
GAGCGAGACCGACGACGACCGGGATCAGCGCGGGGATCAGCGCCGGCGCGATCATCTGGCGAAGCGCCTCGGCCGTGACGATGTCGACGCACGTCTTGTAGTCGGCGGACGCCTTGCCCTCCATGAGGCCAGGAATGTCCCGGAACTGTCGCCGCACCTCGTCGACCACCTTGCCGCCCGCGCGTCCGACCGCTTCCATCGCGAGGGACGCGAAGACGAAGGGGATCATGGCGCCGACGAAAAGGCCTGCGAGGACCATCGTATTGCTGAGATCGAAGCTGATCCCGTGGAACTTCTCTCCGCCGAGTGTGCGCAGGTCGCTGATGTACGTGGCGAAGAGCACGACGGCGGCGAGGCCCGCCGACGCGATCGCGTAGCCCTTGGTGACTGCCTTGGTGGTGTTTCCGACCGCATCGAGCGGATCGGTCACGGCCCTCACCTCGGGTCCCATCTCCGCCATTTCGGCGATTCCGCCCGCGTTGTCGGTGATCGGCCCGTAGGCATCGATCGCCACCACGATGCCCGCCAGCGAGAGCATCGACATCGCTGCGATGGCCACGCCGAAGACGCCAGCGAGCGCGTGGCACACGATCATGGCGGCGACGATCACGATCACCGGGACCACCGTCGACTGCATGCCGACGGCGAGGCCGGCGATGATGTTCGTCGCGTGCCCGCCGCGCGAAGCATCGGCGATCTTGACGACCGACCGCGCGCCGCTGCCCGTGTAGAAGTCGGTGATCCACATCATCGCGGCCGTGACGAGACCGCCCACCGCGCTGCACAGGATCAGCCCGACCTTGCCAATCGAGGCGTCGGGCATCGGAACGAAGGCCGTCACGACGGCGACCGCCACGATCGAGAGCACCGTCGCGACCCCGAGGCCCTTGTACATGGCCCCCATGATGTTCGGCGTTCCGCCGCCTACGGCGGGAGCGACCTGCACCAGGGGGATCGCCACGACGGACCCGAGGATGCCCGCTGCGCCGATCAGGAGGGGATAGCCGAAGAGAGCGAGGCTGTTCGGATACAGGATGTGCGCGAGCAGCATGGCCGCCGCCGCCGTCACTCCGAACGTCTCGAAAAGGTCCGCCGCCATGCCGGCGCAGTCGCCGACGTTGTCGCCCACGTTGTCGGCGATCACCGCCGGGTTCCGCGGGTCGTCCTCGGGGATGTTCGCTTCGACCTTGCCCACGAGATCGGCGCCCACGTCGGCGCCCTTGGTGAAGATGCCTCCGCCGAGCCGGGCGAAGACCGAGATGAGCGAGCCGCCGAACGCGAGCCCGACGAGAGCGCCCGGGTTCTCGACGCCGGCGAAGGCCACCAGCAATCCCAGCGAGAGCAGTCCGAGCCCCACCACCATGAGGCCCGTCACCGCGCCGCCTTCGAACGCGAGGCCGAACGCCTTCTGGAAGCCCGACTTGGCCGCCTCGGCGACGCGTACGTTGGCCCGCACCGAGACGTTCATGCCGATGAAGCCCGCGGCCGCGCTGGCGACGGCGCCGAGGGTGAAGCCGAGCGCCGTCCAGACGCCGCTGGTGACGAGCAGCAGGACGCCGATGGGCACTCCCACCATCGCCACCGTCCGGTATTGCCTCCCGAGGAACGCCTCGGCGCCGTTCCGGATGAAGCCGGAGATCTCGAGGGCGCGCGGCGAGGTCGCCGGGGCGGAGAGCACCTTCTGGTAGAGACGGAACCCGGAGAGGAGGGCGAGTCCGGCCGCTGCGAAGGCGGCGAGCAATGCGAAGAACATCGGCGTTGTCTCCCGGAAGCGCGGGCCTGCTGGCGGGCAGGGGTCGCTGTGGGGGGGGCGAGGCCCCCGAAATGGCGGCAGAACCTAGACATTCCCCGACGCATCGTCCAGACCGGCAAGTCAGCGGCAAAGCGCGCGACGGTGCGGCTCCGGCGGGCACCTGGACCTCGCACTGCGCCCGCCAGGCTATCCTCCGCCCATGCCCCCCCCGACCCCCGATCACGCCGGGCGCCCCGGGGCCCCGGACGGCTTGGTCACCATCGCCGCCTTCCGGGAGCCCGTCGAGGCCCATCTCGCACGCAGCCGGCTCGAATGCGAGGGGCTCGCTTGCAAGCTGGCCGACGAGCACACGGTCGGCATCGACTGGCTGGCGTCCGCCGCCATCGGCGGCGTGAAGCTCCAGGTACGGGAGCGCGACCGGGAGCGCGCGCTCCGGGTCCTCGAGGAGGTCTCGTCTCGGCCGGTCGCGTCCGCCGAGTGGGTGACCGGCGATCTCGATGCTCCCCGGTGCCCGGGCTGCGGGTCGCTGCGGGTCGAGCGCGAGCGGTTCGATCGCCGGCTCTTCGTGCTCTCCTGGCTGCTGCTGGGGGCGCCCCTCCCGTTCCTGCGCCGATGGCAGCGCTGCCGCCGGTGCGGCGAGCGCTGGCGGGTCACGAAGGACTCGCCGGAGGATACAGCCAGGGCTCGACGCCCTCTCGCCAGGCACGATCGGGGTCGCTGAGCAGGCCGAGCCGCATGGCGCAGTCGTGGAGCAGCACCCGGTCGGACCCGGGCCGCCGGGGAGCGCGCGGATGGACCGCGTCGCAGCGCAGGACGCCCGTCAGGTGCAGGAACTGCGCCGCGGCGTGCTTGTACGCCGGCACCGGCGCGCGGAAGCCTACGTTGCCGAGGTGCTGGAGCGCATCGTTCAGCGCCAGGAACCCGGCATCGCCCGCTGCCAGCGCGCGATCGCGCTGGCCGAACATCTCGGGCGCGAAAGTCGACAGACCGAGAAGGTAGTCGCTGCCATACGCCACCAGGTCGATGGCCAGGTCGTTCCCCGTGTAGATGCGGAAGTCGGGCCTCAGCCGGTCTCGTGCTGCGAGCCGTGCGAGCTCGCAGCCGCGGTCGAGCGACGAGTGCTTCGCGCCGAGGAGCTTCGGGAGGGAGACGATGCGCTCGAAGCTCTCGTCGTCCCAGATCTCACCGTGTGGCGCAAAGACCGTCGAGAGCTCGAACGCCAGCGCACGTTCCGCCCGTCCGAGGATCCGCGAGTAGAAGGCGGCCTTCTCCGCCGCCGAGAGGCCGTGCATCGCGCGGCACTGGACGACGACCGGAATGGCGCCATGCCCCTCGACGGCGGCGATCGCGTCGTGGTAGGCGCCGATCGGATCGCCTCCGGCCTCTGGAAACGCGCCCGCATAGAATGCGACGCCCGGGCCAAGTACGCGGCGGGCGGCGCCGAGCACTTCGCGCCGCTCTCCCGGAGTGAGCAGATCGACGAAGCCCGTGTCCATGTTGACCGCCACGTCGAGCCCGGCGCCGCGCGTTCGAGCCAGATGCGCTTCGAACGCCTCCCAATCGATGCGACCCTCCCGGGTGTAGGGGAGCAGTACGGCAGAGATGCCGTGAACTTGCCGGCCCGAGCGGAGACGGCCGAACGCCTCGGCCAGCGAGCCTCCCGGCGTGCCCTGGGCGTCGCTCACGCCGGCGACCCTCGCGGGGCCCGCTTTCCCTGCTCGAGCGCCGCGCGCTCGGGCCGCTCCCGGTAGAACGGATCGAGCGGGTAGCAGCCCGAGACGAGACCCGCGCGGGGCGCCGTCGTGCAGTCGCTGAAGGTCCGGCACACGCGCTCCCGCGCAAGCGGGCGGCCCGCGAGGACGTCCGCCGGCAGTTCGGGGTACGACAACACCATCCGGCCGAGACCCGCTGCGTCGAACCAGCCTTCTCGAACGCACGCCTGCGCCACGTGGGGAACGAACTCCTGCAGATACGAGAGGCCCGACGCCACGACCACGAGATCCGGCGCCGCGGCCTTCGCCCGCCTCGCCGCGTCGAGCAGCCGGGCCACTCCGGCGAGCGGATCCTCGGGCGGCGCGTAGCCATCGCTCGGTGGAAACGCCGCCGGACGCTGGACGTGGGGAACGTAGTACGGGCTCCCGCAGGTGACATTCAGCAGGGTCACTCCCAGCGAGAAGAGCCCGGCGACGAGCGTCAAGGGCTCACTCCACTGCGTCTCGTCCGGCCGCCACGGGTCGACACCGAATCCCGAGCCGTACGGCAGCGCGCACGGCTCGGGCTCGCCGGGTCCGAGGCGTCCAGGACGCCCGCCTCCGTCGGCGGGCCGGTGCGGAACCCGATCGAACAGCGAGAGCCGGATGCCCACCAGGACCCCCGGCGCCGCCTCGCGGACCGCACCGACGAGCTCGTGCAGCAGCCGCGAGCGCGCCTCGAGGCTCGGCCCTCCCCAGCGGCCGGAGCGCTCGCGGGCGGCCAGGAATTCGTGCAGCAGATAGCCGTGGCAGTGCTTCACGTCGACGAAGTCGAAGCCTTCGGCCTCGGCCAGCTGCGCCGCACGCGCGAAGCGGGCGATCAGCGCCGTCACCTCCTCATCGGCCAGCACGGCGTCGTCGTCGGCGATGCCCACCCGGCGATCGAGGAGCGGATGGCGGAAGGCGACGCGCGGCCTCGGTCCGGCTGCATCGGGGCGCGACCAACGGCCGCTGTGCGTCAGCTGGAGCCCGATCACCGGCGGCGTCCCGGAGGCCTCCGCGAGGAGCTGCCGGCGCAGCCGTCCGAGCGCGGGCGCCGTCACCTCGTCGATCACCAGCTGCCGAGGGTTTGCGCGTCCGGCGCGGTCGACGGCGACGGCTTCCCCTCCCCAGACGAGACCGGCGCCGGACCTGCCGAAGCTGCGCCAGCGCCGTTCGGTGAGATCCGAGGGCGCACCGTCGGCCGTACCGTCCCAGCCCTCCATGGGCTGGATTGCGAAGCGGTTCGGCGCGTAAAGGGGCGCCCTTCCTGCGGGAGCGGCGATCGTGAGCGGCTGCGCGAGCGGAGACCCGGGCGCGGCGAGCGCGGCGTGGTCGCAGGGAACCGGCGCGCCGAGGGCTTCGAGACGCGCCCGGAGCGCGCCGGCATCGCCGAGGGAAGCGATCCGGGGGAACCGCGCGCTCACCTCGCGGCGACCCCGGCGAGGATGTCTCGCACGAAGGCGACGTCGGCGCGGAGCTTCTCCTCGACCGGACGCGCGTCCATCGAGAGGAACTCGATGGTGAGGGGACCCTGGTATCCCGCAGCCAGCGCCGAGCGAAGGATCGCGCGGTAGTCGAGGACGCCGTCGGCAAGGGACGCTCCCGGCAGCAGCCGCCCACCGGGCTCGGGGTTCTCGCGGTAGTTCTTGAGATGGAAGTAGCGCGCGAGGGGCACCAGCCTCTCCGCGTCCGCCGGCTGGAGCGACGCCTCCTCGGGAGGGAGGAAGTCGAGCACCTGGTAGTTGAGGCCGACGTTCTCTCGCTCGATGGCCTCGAGCAGGCGCGTGATCCGCGGCGGCGTGTCGGCGTGGGAGCCAACGTGCCGCTCGATGACGATGGAGATCCCTTCGCCGGCGGCCGCCTCGGCTGCGGCCCGCATCAGATGCACCACCGTGTCGAAGCCGCCGTCAGGACCCTCGAGCGGCTCCGCCCACGCCCGGAGGCGCGGCGCCCCGAGAGCAGCGGCCAACGCCACCTCGCGGCGAGCGATCTCCGGGCTCGTCTGCCCGAAGCGGCCGAGGTAGGAGCCATAGGCCACGATACCCGTGCCCTCGCCCCGTGCCGCGCGTCCGGCCTCGCGGGCAGCCGCAGTTCCTGCCTCGGGGTCGAGGTGCGGCGCGCGTGCGGTGACCTCGATCGCGTCGCATCCCGCGCTGCGGGCCAGCGCCGCCGCCGCAGCCAGAGGCCGGTCGAGGGCCGAGATCGAGCAGAAGGCGAGCGGCTGCGTCACGGGCGAGGGATCTCCATCGCGGTCTCCATTCACGCCACCCGCGCCAGATCTGCCGCGGCGACGGCGTGGCGCAGCGGTTCTCCGCGGGCGAAGCGCTCGATCTCCGACACCGCGAGCTCGGCCATGCGGCGGGTCTCACCGCCGAGCGAGCCCGCGACGTGGGGCGTCAGGAAGACGTTCGGGAGCCCGTAGAGCGCGGACGCGGCCGGAAGCACTTCGGGCTCCGTGGTGTCGATCACGGCGTCGATCCGGCCCGAGACCAGTTCGCGCTCGAGCGCCTCGCCGTCGACGAGTGAGCCCCGTGCCGTGTTGATCAGCGTCGCTCCCCTGCGCAGCAACCCAAGACGCCGAGCGTCGAGCATGTGCCGGGTCTCCGGGAGAGCGGGGGCGTGGAGGCTCACGACGTCGCTGCGTGCGAGCAGGTCGTCGAGGTCGGCCTTCGACGCACCGAGCGCCTCGGCGCCGGCGGCGTCGAGGAACGGATCATGGACCAGGCGCACGAGGTCGAACGGCCGGAGCAGCTCGAGGACGCGCCGGCCGATGTGCGATGCCCCGACGACCCCGACCACTTTCCGATAGTTGCCGAGATCGGGCTCCTCCTTCGCCCAGAAACGGAATGCGCGGACCTCCCGGTAGCGCTCTCGGAGGCGGAGAATCTTCTTGTTCGCGAGCAGGATCATCGCGAGGGTGTACTCGGCGACCGGAAGCGCGTTGGCGGCGGCGGCCGAGGTGACCGAGATGCCCCGGGCGAAGCAGGCGGGCGTCACGTGCTGCTTCACCGTACCCGCCGCGTGCGCCACCAGGCGAAGCCGCGGCGCTCGCGCCAGGACGGACTCGTCGAGGGTGGGGCAGCCCCACGAGGTGAGGAGGACGTCGGCCCGGGACAGGAGCGCCCCGGCTCGCGGGTCGTCGAAACGGCCGAGCGGAACCGGATCGGCCACGTCGCCTGTGCGCGAGAGGCGCTCGAGCAGTTCGGCGTCGAACAGATCCGCGGTGACGGCGGGCACCATGGCGAGTACGATCGTCGGCCGCATCCGCGTCACGCCCCTCCGGCATCGCTGCCTCGTGTCGACTAGCCTAGCGCCCGGATGCCGCGAGAGGGAGCCATGAACGGAGCCGAGGCGATGGTGAGGACCGCGCTCGCGGCGGGCATCGACGTGTGCTTCGCGAACCCGGGGACGACGGAGCTTCCCCTCGTGATGGCGCTCGATCGCGCGCCGGCGATGCGCCCCGTCCTATGCCTCTTCGAAGGCGTGTGTACCGGCGCCGCCGACGGCTACGCGCGAATGGCGGAGCGCCCTGCCCTCTCGCTCCTCCACCTCGGGCCCGGCCTCGCCAACGCGGGCGCGAACCTCCACAACGCACGACGCGCTCACTCGCCGATGCTCACCGTGATCGGAGACCACGCACGCTGGCACCTTCCCCACGATCCGCTCCTGGCATCGGACATCGAAGCGCTCGCGCGCCCCTTGTCGGACACGGTACTCCGTTGCACCGAGCCGGGCTCCGCCGCTGCTACGACCGCCCGCGCCATCGAGGCGGCCCTCGCGCCGCCCGGACACTCGGTGAGCTTGATCGTTCCCGAGGACGTCCAGGCCGGCCCTTCCGGGGCGCCGCCGCCTCGGCTCGAACCGCCGGCTGCCGCCCGGGTGGAGCCCGAGCGGATCGAGCACACGGCGAAGGCGCTGCGCGAAGGCCCGGCCGCGATCCTCCTGGCTGGAGCCGCGACGCGCGGCAAGGGCCTCGCCGCCGCGGGCCGCATCGCCGCAGCGACCGGCGCGAAGCTGTTCTGCGAGACGTTCCCGGCCCGCGTCGAGCGCGGCGCGACGCTCCCTGTGGTCGAGCGCCTGCCGTATTTTCCGGAACAGGCGCTCGCCGCGCTCGCGGGATGTCGCACGCTCGTTCTCGCGGGAGCCCGGGCGCCGGTCGCTTTCTTCGGCTACGCCGGACAGCCGAGCGTACTGGTCCCGGACGGCTGCGCCGAGATCCCGCTCGCAGGCCCCGGAGAGGACGTGACGGCGGCCCTCGAGATGCTGGCCGATTCCCTTCCCCGGACGGCGGACGCGGCGGAAGGCGCACGGACGCGGCCCTCCGTTCCCGACGGCCCCCTCGACCCCGTTCGGATCGGCCTCGTGCTGGCTGCCCTCCAGCCCGAGGGCGCCATCGTCGTCGACGAGGCGATCACCAGCGTCGGACCCTGGTTCGGCGCAGCGAGCGCCGCGCCCCGGCACACCGTGCTCGCCCTGACCGGCGGAGCCATCGGCGCCGGGCTTCCGCTCGCAACGGGCGCCGCTCTCGCGTGCCCGGACCGCCCCGTCATCGCGTTCCAGGCCGACGGGAGCGCCGCCTACACACTCCAGGCCCTGTGGACCCAGGCCCGAGAGGGACTCCACGTCGTGACGCTCCTCTGCGCCAACCGCGCCTACCGCATCCTCCAGGTGGAGCTCGCTCGCGCCGGACACGTCGCCGGGGGAGACGCAACGCGCGCATTCACCGAGCTGTCGAGTCCGGCTCCCGACTGGGTCCTCCTCGCGAAGGGCTTCGGTGTCGCCGCGGAGCGCGCCGAGACCGCGGAGGGCCTCGCGGCCGCCCTCCGGCGCGCCCTCGCCGAGCCCGGGCCTCACCTCATCGAGGCGCTTCTCTAGCCGGATCGTCGCGCAGGACGTCGGGCTCGACGTAGATCACCCTCGCGGCGGGGACCTTCGAACGCACGTGCCGTTCGGCGCCGTCGATCGTCGTTGCGATCTCCGAGACGGCCAGCCTTGGCTCCACCTCCACCTTGGCGGCCACCAGCAGCTCTTCGGGGCCAAGGTGGAGCGTCCGCAGGTGGATCACACGGCGGATGCCCGGCGCTTCTGCAAAGGCTTCGCGGATCGTCCGCTCCTGCGCCGGCGCCGCGCCCTCGCCGATCAGCAGGCTCTTCATCTCCACGGCCAGCACGAGGGCGATCACACCGAGCAGCACGCCGATGGCGATGCTGCCAACCGCGTCGTAGCGGGGATCTCCGAGGAGCGTCGCGAGCCCGACGCCGACCAGGGCGAAGAGGAGGCCGAGGAGGGCCCCGAGATCCTCGAGGAGGACGACGGGCAGCTCCGGGCTCTTCGAATGGCGGATGAAGCTCGCCCAGCTCTCGGCTCCCTTCGCGTGCCGCGCCACCCGGACCGCCGTCCGCATCGAGAGCGATTCGAGGCCCACCGCCACCGCCAGCACGCCGATCGCCCACCCGGGAGACACGAGCGCGTGGGGGTGGCGGAGCTTCTCGATGCCTTCGGCGATCGCGAACACCGAGCCCAGCAGGAAGAGGACCAGCGCTACGATGAACGCCCAAAAATACCGCTCGCGGCCATGACCGAACGGGTGTTCCGCGGTCGGCGGCCGTCGCGCGCGGCTGCCGCCGAGGAACAGCAGCGCCTGGTTTCCGGTGTCAGCCAGGCTGTGGATCGTCTCGGCGAGCATCGACGCTGCGCCGGTGACGAGGAACGCGACGAGCTTGGCCGCAGCGATTCCCAGGTTGGCGAACAGCGCCGCCAGGATGGCGCGGCGGCTCCCTTCGGTCATCGGGCGGTCTCCTGTCCGGGTGCAGGTCCGCTATGGTGACGCACATGCCGCTCTTCATCATGATCGGTCGTGATGGCCCGTCGGCGCGGGAGAGACGGCAGGCCGTTCGGCCCGCGCACCTCGCCCATTGGAACCCGCTCGACGCCTCCAGCCGGATCCGCTTCGGCGGCCCCCTGCTCGACGCGGCCGGCGCGCCCCAGGGAAGCGTTCTCGTCTTCGAGGCCGACGACCTCGCCGCGGCGACGGCGCATGCCGAGCAGGATCCCTATGTGACGGAAGGCGTCTTCGTCCAGTTCTCGCTCCACGAGACCCGCGCGGTCTTCCCCACGGGCTGAGTTTTCCCGCTCGGCGCGAATCAGTCCGGCTCCGGCAGCAGCGCTGCGCTGGTCGGGCCGTAGGCCGTGCCCCGCCGCCACCCCCGGCCCTCCGGCGACCGGACCAGCAGCAGCACCCCGGCGAACACGCCCGCAGCCGCGACCATGAAGACCGCCGGGTAGCCTGCAGAGGCCGCAAGGAATCCGAGGGACAACGTCGCTCCCGAATTGCCCGCATTGAAGGCGCCGTTGTAGAGCGCCATCACCTTCCCGCGCTCGCGAGGGCCCGCTGCGTCGAGCGCCAGCGCGTTGAACGCCGGGTAGAAGAGGCCGTGCGCGAGGCCGAAGCCGGCGCCGATGGGCTCGAGCCAGCCGGGCCGGAGCCACGCCATCCAGAGCACGACAGCCGCGTAGGCGGTGAGCGACACCACCGAGACGCGGTCGCGGCCAAGGCGATCGGCGACGCTCCCGAAGCCGAGCCGCACCGTGGCGGCCGCGATCGCATACGCAATGAAGAAGCCCCGCACGTTCTCCCGGCCGAGCGAGAGCGCGAACGGCTGCGGGTAGGTCATCATCACCCCGAACGCCGCACCCGAGAGCGCCGTCACCGCCATGATGCGCAGCGATCGGGGTCTACGCGCGACGCTCCACAACGACGCCGCAGCTCCGGCTCCTCCGTGTCTCGCCGCAGGCTCGCGGACGAAGGCCGTTCCCGCTGCACAGAGCAGCGACACCGCGGCGGCCGCGACGAACACGGAGTCCCATCCCGCCCGCGCCACGATGGTCTCTGCGATGGCCGGCGCGATGGCGTGCATCGACAGCATCGAGACGCCGAATACGCCGAGCGCCTGCCCCAGCCTCTCGGGCGGCGCCAGATCCGTTGCCAGCGTCGACGACGCGATGAAGGTCATGCTGAAGGCAACGCCCTGGACCGCGCGGAGCGCCAGCAAGAGCGGTCCCACCTCGCGAACGGCGAGGAACCCGAGGGCCGTCGCCGCCATCACGACCGCTCCCGCCGTCATGAACGGCCGGCGGCCGACGCGGTCTACCAGCGACCCCACCAGCGGGATGCAGAAGATCGACGTCGCTCCGAAGGACGCCATGACGATCCCGATCCGGTCCGGTCCTGCGCCCAGCTCGGTGGTGATGAACTTCGGCAACAGGAAGAAGCTCGAGAACGCATAGCCGAAGGCGGACTGCGCGAGCAGCAGCGCGACGAAGCTTCGCGTATAGAGGCCGGCCACGGTGGGACCGTAGCCGACCGGGTCTCGCCCGTGCCTACTTTCCGACGACGGAGACGAAGCTCACGCAGCGGCCCGGAGCGCCGCCGAGGTTGTGGGTGAGGCCGAGCCGCGGGGCCTGGATCTGACGCGGACCCGCTTCGCCGCGAAGCTGCAGCCACATCTCGTACATCATCCGCAGCCCGCTCGCGCCGATCGGGTGGCCGAAGCTCTTGAGCCCTCCGTCGGGATTGACGGGCTGTGGACCGTCGAGATCGAAGCGCCCTTCGAGAACGTCCTGCCAAGCCTTGCCCCTCGGCGAGAACCCGAGGTCCTCCATCAGCACCAGCTCGGTGGGCGTGAAGCAGTCGTGGACCTCAGCCATGCTGATCTCTTCGCGGGGATCGCTGACGCCCGCCTGCCGGTAGGCGTCCTGCGCGCTGGCCACCACCTCGGAGAACGACGTGAAGTCGTATTCCTGCCGCAGGGGCCCCTCGGCAGGACCCGCAACGAACGAGAGCGCCTTCACGAAGATCGGCTGGTTCGTGTAACGGTGGGCATCCTCCGCGCGGCACACGATTGCGGCGGCGCTGCCGTCGGAGACCCCCGAGCAGTCCATGATGCCGAGCATCCCCGCCACCTTCGGCGAGGCCTGGATCGCCTCCATCGGCACCTCCTTGCGGAACTGCGCCTTCGGATTCCTCGCCCCGTTGCGGTGGTTCTTGAAGGCGATCCGTGAGAGCACCTCCTTCAGGGTCTTCTCGTCGAGGCCGTACTTCCGGGCGTAGGCCGGCGCCAGCAGCGAGAAGGTGGCCGGGGCCGTCACGCCCGCCTCGGTGCCATCGCTGGACGGGCTCGAGACGACGAGGCCCGAGAAGCCCGAATCCTTGAGCTTCTCGACACCGATGGCCATCGCCACGTCGTAGGCCCCGCTCGCGACCGCGTAGCAGGCGTTGCGGAGCGCTTCGCTTCCGGTCGCGCAGAAGTTCTCGACGTGGGTCACCGGCTTGTACTGGAGCTTGAGCGGCTCCGAGAGCGTGAGGCCCGAGAGGCCGCTGCCCATGGTGCCGAGCCAGAAGGCATCGACCTGCGCCAACTCGACGCCGGCCGACCGGCAAGCCTCCTGCGAGGAGTCGATGAGCAGGTCGGCAGCGCTCTTGCCCCAGTGCTCGCCGAACGGCGTGCATCCCATGCCGACGATCGCCACCCGGTCACGGATTCCGTTGCTGGCCATGGTCGTCTCCTCGCGACGCCCTACCGACGGGGGCGCGCCTTCCAGAAGTAGTTGTGAACGCCCTGCGCAGTGAACAGTCGCCGGAACGTCATCTCCAGCTCGTCACCGATGGAGACCTTCGTCGGATCGACGTCGGTGAGCTCGCACTGGAAGCGTCCGCCTTGCTCGAAGTCCACCACGGCCGCCACCACCGGCGGCTGGAGCGAATAGGCCAAGCGGTCGACGGTATAGGTGGCGATCCGCCCGCGAGCATCGGCGAACGGCTCGGCCTGCATCTGATCCGTCGCGCCACAGGCAACGCACACGCGCTGGGGAGGAAGCTGCGCGGTGCCACACGCCGAGCAGCGGACGCCGGTGAAGGCGTACTTCCAGCGCTCGGAGCGCTGCATCGGCGGCGCCGCCGGGCGTTCGGGATCCGGTCGCCGCGGCGGCTCGAAGGGAAGGATCCCCCGCCACTTCCAATACGTCGTGGCAGCGAGGTCGCTCCGTTTGGAAGCGATCCAGGCATCGACGCCATGGGCGGGCCGGGACGCGGCGATGCGATCGGTCACCTCGAGTACGAGGGCCTCGGCGCCGTCGGCCGCGGTCACGACGAGGATGCGGTCTCCCGGGCTCGCGGCATCGAGGACCCGCGCGAGCACGAGCCCCGTGTGGGCCGCGCCGGCGCGCCCGACGCCGAGGGCGAGCCGGTCCGCCACACGCTCGGGCTTCACCCCGATCGCGGCCGGAAGGGCCGCCGCCGCACGCTCGCTGGTCGAATCCACCACCAAGGACGCGAGGTCCGCCGGCTGGAGGCCCGCCTGCCGAAGCGCGCGGGCGGTGACGTCCTTCAGTATCGGCGCCGCCACCTCGGCGCCGAAGCGCTCCTCCCACTGCCGCGCGAACGCGTCGGACGGCGCACGCCAGACGTCCAGGACCTCGTGGGTCGCTGCAGCACGCCCGATCACCCGCACGCCGGCCTCGGCATCGGGGCCGAGGATGAATGCCACCGCGGCGTCTCCGCCCGTCCGCTCCCGTGCGCCCTCGGGAGCGCCGACGACCACGTCGCTGGCCACGGCGAGAACCCGCCTCCCGGCCGCCGCGAGATCAGCACCGAGGCAGAGCGCCGAAAGGCCCGAGCGTGTCGACCCGCCGAGGTCGGCCGATGCGATCTCGGAGGGCAGTCCGCACGCAGCGTGCAGGATCGCGGCCGCCAGCTTCTCCGCGTAGGGAGGCGCGGTCGTCGCGAGGAGCACCTGGTCGGGGGCCACGGCGCCGCGCAGCGCCTCGCGAGCGGCCTCGACCCCCATGGAGACGGCGTCCTCGTCGTAGCTGGCGACGGCGCGCTCTCCCTTGCCGCCTCCGAGCGCGGCACGCTGGAGCCTGAAATACGGGACGTAGGTGCCGTAGCGAACGATTCCGGCCACGCGATGCCTCCTGGGCTGGGGACGGCAGTCTACTCGAATCACGGCACTCGTTCCCGGCCGCCGCGGGCTCCCCCTACGAACGCCTTCGTCGCGATCGCACGCGCCGCAGACGGGCCAGCGGCGCGAGCAGCAGGGCCACCTCGAAGCCGAGTCCGCAGACAGGAGCCGGCGACTCGCTGTCGTACCAGGCGCCGGCGGAACAGCTCGGATCGTCGAGATCGACGAGGCCGTCTCCATCGTCGTCGACTCGATTGTCGCAGGCCGGATCTTCCAGCGCGTAGGTGGCGTGGGCGCAGCCGGGATCGTCGGGAAAGTCCACCCGACCATCTCCATCGTTGTCGAGGCCGTCGCTGCAGACCGGGCTCTCCAACAGCGCGGAGACCTCGGCATGGTAGTCGGAGAGCTGCGCCGCATAGCTGGCGTTGCCGAAGAGGGCCGTGTCGCTCGGCTGGCCCTCGAAGGGCCCCACGGCGTAGAGGATGCCGGCCAGGTACCAGGCTCCTCCGTACTGGAGGAAGACCGCGCCCCCCGAATCGCCCGTCGTCGCCTGCGCCTCCCAGGTCGTCGCCCTCCGCTCCGAGAAGCTCATCTCGAAGGCGCGCGTACCGAGGACATCGAGGCTGCTGGCCGAGACCCGATTCGTTCCCCAGCGCATCGACGAGGTGGCGGCGTGGAGCCATCCGCCGATTCCGTTCCAGATCGTCGGCTCGCCCCGATCACGGCCGCGTCCGATCATCACGACGTCGGTACCCGGGAGCGGCGCCGACGGGTACACCCGGAGCGGAGGCTGCGGCGGAGTCGGATTCACCCGGAACATGCGCAGGTCTGCGAGCGCCGAGTCGGGGCTGCGGAGCTGTACCGTCGAGCCAGCGACGACGGGGTACGCGACGCCGCCGAAGATCGGGCTACCGGCGCCGACGTGGTTCGCGGTGAGTACCCAGCCGTTGCCGAGGTGGACGGCGGTGGCGCCCGCCAGCGCTCCCACGTTCGAGAAGCCGGGGTCGTCTGCCGGTGCCGAGGTGTTGCCCGTTCCGTCCGCGGCGGCCAGGAGAACCGAATCAGCCTGTCCGGCCCACAACAGCGCGGCGACCAAGACAACCCATCGCTTCACGACGCCGCTCCCGAATCCATCCTGGCACTACGTCACGATGATAGCCGCCGTGCGTTCGACGCGCGGATTCCGGCCGTCAGCCGACGTCGGCCAGGGCGAGTCGCTCTCCGAAGCGTCTCTCCACGGCACGCCCCAGCCACGGGCTCGCCCGCAACTGCGGGTCGCGCCGCAGCGTGTCCGCCGCGGCGCGCCTGGCCAGCGCCAGGAGGTCCGCATCCCGCAGCAGGTCTGCGAGCCGCAGGTCGGGGAGCCGTCCGCTCTGACGCGTACCGAGAAACTCCCCAGGGCCGCGAATCCGAAGGTCGGCATCGGCGATGGCGAAGCCGTCGGTCGTCTCCATCAGTGCCCGCAGCCGTGCCTCGCTCTCGTCGGTGCTACCGCGCGCCATGAGCAGGCACGTCCCGGGCCGCTCTCCCCTCCCCACGCGTCCCCGCAGCTGATGGAGCTGCGCGAGCCCAAAGCGTTCGGCGTGCTCGACGATCATCAGCGTCGCATTCGCCACGTCGACGCCGACCTCGATCACCGACGTCGACACCAGGACGTGGGTCTCTCCCCGTTCGAAGCGCGACATGGCAACGGCGCGCTCCTCGGCTCCGAGGCGGCCATGGACGAGGTCGACGCGTGCCCCCGGGAGGGCCGCGGCGATCTTCTCTGCCGATTCCGTTGCCGCACGGAGGTCCGACTTCTCCGACTCCTCCACCAGCGGATACACTACGTACGCCTGCTCACCCCGCTCGAGGGTACGGCGCAGGAGATCGAGAATGCGGCGGCCCTCTCCGGTCCGCAGGACGTCCGTCGTCACCGCTCGCCTCCCGGGAGGCAGCTCGTCGATCACCGACACGTCGAGGTCGCCGTAGAGGGTGAGCGCGAGCGTGCGGGGAATCGGAGTCGCGGTCATCACCAGCAGATGGGGAGCGCGGCCCTCGCCGTCGCGGGCGAGGAGGGCCTGTCGCTGGAGTACCCCGAAGCGGTGCTGCTCGTCGACGATGCCGAGGGCGAGGCGCGCAAAGCCGATCTCCGCCGAAAGCAGCGCGTGGGTGCCCACTACCAGATCGATCTCTCCTGCTGCGAGCGCGTCACGGACTGCGCTCGCCTGGGAGCGGGGCAGCGATGCCGTGAGTCCGGCAATCCGCAGCGCGGTCGCCGAGCCGCCCGACTCGGCGAGCCGCCGCAACGAGCGCTCGTGCTGCTCGGCGAGAAGCTCCGTCGGAGCCATGAGCGCCGTCTGCATGGCATTGGCCGCAACCCGCACCGCCGCAAGGAATGCCACCGCGGTCTTTCCGCTGCCGACGTCCCCCTGGAGGAGGCGGTGCATCGGGTGCGGGAGCGCGAGATCGGTCTCGATCTCTCCCACGACGCGCTCCTGGGCGGCCGTCAGCCGGAAGGGCAAGCCGCGAGCCGCCTCGCGGACCCGATCTGCGCCGCTCGAGAGCCCGTGGCCCGCCTCCCGCTTCCTCCCTGCGCGCCGCGCTTCGAGACCGAGCTGGAGCAGGTAGAGCTCCTCCAACACCAGACGCTCATGCGCCGGCGAGCGCCGGCGCAGGTACGGCTCGAGGTCCGCATCGGCCGCAGGGGCATGGACGCCACGAAGCGCCGTTGCCACGTCGGGCAACCCCCGCTCGCGGACGAGCGCCTCCGGCAGGAGGCCCTCGACCACGTCCGCGCACGCCGAGACTGCCGCCTCGACCAGCCGCCGCAGGGTCCTCGGCGGGACCCCCTCGACCATGGCGTAGACGGGAACGATCCGGCGAAGCCCGTCTTCCGGCGCCGGCGGCAGCGAGCCGCCTGCGTCGCCGTGTGCGCCCTCCTCCCGCCCCACATCCTCGAGGATCTCGATCTCCGGGTGCAGGATCTCCTTGTTGAAGCGGTACCGCCGGACGTCGCCCGTGACGAGCAGCGTGACTCCCTTGCGCACCCGCTCGCGCATCTGCTCTCCGCCGTGGAACCACTTGAGGAGAACGCTCCCCGTCTCATCGCCCACCACGGCTTGGAACGTCCGTTGGACCCGTCCCCGCGCCCGAGTCGGGGCGAAGTCCGCCAACAGGACCCTCGCCACGAAGGTCGCACGGAGACCCACCTCGAGCCCTCCCACCGACACCAGGCTGCGACGGTCGTCGTACCGTGCCGGCAGGAGGAACAGGAGGTCCGCGAGCGTCCGGAGGCCTCGCTTCGCGAGGGTCTCGGCCCGTCGCGAGCCGATGCCGACGAGCTCGGTGAGCGGACGCTCGAGGACGTCGGCCCGCCAGTCGGGCGCGCTGATCGGCTCGATCGCTTCCAGCGCAGCACGAACCGCAGCCGCCAGCGCCACGCCTTCGAGCGGTGCCGTGAACAGATCCGCAACCTGCCGGAAGCGGCGCCGCGCGTCGGGCGGGATCGCCAGCGTCGAAGCCTGGTCGGCCGCCGCGTGGACGCTCGCGCCGAGGCCCCGAAGACGCGGCAGCCGGGCGAACGAGTCGGCCGCCGCGAACTCCAGCGGCCGGCGAACGGCATCGAGGGCGTCGGCGAAGGGGCTACCCGCCACCCCTCGATGGTCCGACCCGCAGAGTCGCCCCGCAACCCTGCGCCGCACGCCGCTTCAGGCCCGGTGGATCTCCTGCAGCGACCGGACGCCGATCGATTCCAGCCGCAGGGCACGGATGGCGCCCACCGCGGCGCGGATCGCTGCCACCGTCGTGAAGTACGGAACGCCCCGCTGGAGCGCGCCACGTCGCATCGAGAACGAGTCGCGCACCGACACCGGGTCGGCGCTCACGGTGTTCATGACCAGCTCGACGTCCCCGCGCTCGATCCGTTCGACGACGTTCGGGCTCCCCTCTCCCACCTTGGGAACGACCTCGACGGCGATGCCCGCCGCCGAAAGCTCACGCGCGGTGCCGGCGGTCGCGAGGACGCTGAATCCCCCGGCCGCCAGCTCGCGCACCGCGTCGGCGATCCGCGGCCGATCGGCCTCCTTCACCGAGATCAGCACCGTGCCTCGCGTCGGCAGCGGGTTCCCGGCCTCGATCTGCGACTTGGCGTACGCCCGGCCGAAGTCGGAATCGATTCCCATGACCTCGCCGGTGCTCCGCATCTCGGGCCCCAGCAGCACGTCGACGCCCGGGAACTTGACGAAGGGGAAGACGGCCTCCTTCACCGAGTAGTGCGGAGGCCAGATCTCCGAGGTGAACCCCAGATCCGAGAGCGTCCTTCCCGCCATGACCAGCGCCGCGATCTTCGCGAGCGGCCGCCCGATCGCCTTCGACACGAACGGGACCGTCCGGGACGCGCGAGGGTTCACCTCGATCACGTAGACGACACCATCCTTCACCGCGTACTGCACGTTCATCAGGCCCCGGACTCCCAGCTCGAGGGCGAGTCGCCGCGTCGACACCAGGATCTCGTCGATCACGGGCTTCGAGAGCGAGTACGGCGGCAGCGAGCAGGCGCTATCGCCCGAGTGGATCCCCGCTTCCTCGATGTGCTCCATGATCCCGCCCACCACGACCCGCTCGCCATCGCACACGGCATCGACGTCGACCTCGGTGGCATCCGCCAGGAACCGGTCGACGAGAACCGGGTGCTCCGGCGACGCCTGCACCGCGAAGCGCATGTAGCGCCGCAGCGATTCCACGTCGTAGACGATTTCCATCGCGCGGCCGCCCAGCACGTAGGACGGCCGGACCAGCACCGGATAGCCGATCCGCTCCGCGACCGCTTCGGCCTCGCCCGCGCTGCGTGCGACCCCGCCCGGCGGCCGCCGCAGGCCGAGGGCCTCGAGGAGCGAATCGAATCTTTCGCGGTCCTCGGCTCGATCGATGGCATCGGGGGACGTTCCGAGGATCGGTACTCCGGCGCGCTCCAGCGGGACGGCGAGGCGAAGCGGCGTCTGTCCGCCGAACTGGACGATCACTCCCTCGGGCTTCTCGCGGTGAACGATCTCGAGGACGTCCTCGAGCGTCAGCGGCTCGAAGTAGAGCCGGTCGGCGGTGTCATAGTCGGTGGACACCGTTTCGGGGTTGCAGTTCACCATGAGCGTCTCGAAGCCCGCCTCACGAAGGGCAAGGACCGCGTGGACGCAGCAGTAGTCGAACTCGATTCCCTGGCCGATCCGGTTCGGGCCGCCCCCGAGGATCATGATCTTTCGCCGTGCGGTGGGAGCCGCCTCGCACTCCTGCTCGTAGGTCGAGTAGAGGTACGGCGTGTGCGCCTCGAACTCGGCCGCGCAGGTGTCCACCCTCTTGAAGACCGGACGGATCCCGTTCGCGTGCCGCAGCGCACGGACCGCTCCCTCGTCGATCCCCCAGAGTGCCCCGAGGCGCCGGTCCGAGAATCCCGCCTGCTTGGCGGGGCGGAGCCAGGCTGCACGCTCGGCGGGAGGCACCTCCCCGAGGTCGGCCTCCCACTCGACCAGCTCGCGGAGGCTGCGCAGGAACCAGGGATCGATCCCCGATCGCCTGTGAAGCTCATCGACGCCGGCTCCGCGCCGGAGCGCTTCGGCCAGCGCCCAGAGCCGCCCGGGACGCGCCACCTCGATGGCGTCCCAGAGCGCGTCGTCTCCGGCCTTCCCGTCGGGAAGGTCCGGTCGCTCGAGGCCTGCGTGGCCGATTTCGAGCGAGCGGAGCGCCTTCTGCAGGCTCTCCTTGAAGGTCCGCCCGATCGCCATCACCTCGCCGACCGACTTCATCTGCGTCGTCAGGCGGCTGTCGGCCTTCGGAAACTTCTCGAAGGTGAATCGCGGCACCTTCGTCACGACGTAGTCGATGGTCGGCTCGAAGGAAGCCGGCGTCTCCCGCGTGATGTCGTTCCGGATCTCGTCGAGGGTGAACCCGACTGCGAGGCGCGCAGCGATCTTCGCGATCGGGAAGCCCGTCGCCTTCGACGCCAGCGCCGACGAGCGTGAGACGCGCGGGTTCATCTCGACCACCACGATCTCGCCCGTCTTCGGGTCGACTGCGAACTGGATGTTGCACCCTCCCGTATCGACGCCGATCTCGCGGATGATCGCGATCGCCGCGTTCCGCATCACCTGGTATTCCTTGTCGGTGAGCGTCTGCGCCGGGGCGACGGTGATCGAGTCGCCCGTGTGGACTCCCATCGGGTCGAAGTTCTCGATCGAGCAGATGATGACCACGTTGTCCGCGCAGTCTCGCATCACCTCGAGCTCGTACTCCTTCCATCCGAGGACGCTCTGCTCGATCAGACACTCGTGCCGCGGAGACTGCTGCAACGCCCACTCGACGAGGGGCTCGAACTCCGCGGCCTCGTACGCCACGCTCCCGCCCGCGCCGCCCATCGTGAAGCTCGGCCGGATGATCGCCGGAATGCCTGTATCCGCGACGATCCGTCGGGCGTCGTCGAGCGAGCGAGCCAGGCCCGAGATCGGCACCCGGAGGCCGAGCCGCTGCATCGCCGCCCGGAAGAGATTCCGGTCTTCGGCCTTGTGGATCGCGTCGAGCTTCGCGCCGATCAGCTCGACGCCGTAGCGAGCGAGCACGCCCCGCTCGGCGAGCTCGACCGCCAGATTGAGCGCAGTCTGCCCACCGATCGTCGGCAACAGCACGTCGGGGCGCTCGCGGTCGAGGATCTTCTCGACGCTTTCCACCGTCATCGGCTCGATGTACGTGCGGTCCGCCATCTCGGGGTCGGTCATGATCGTCGCTGGATTCGAGTTCAGGAGGACGACCCGATAGCCCTCTTCGCGCAGCGCCTTGCACGCCTGCGTTCCGGAGTAGTCGAACTCGCACGCCTGTCCGATCACGATCGGCCCGGAGCCGATCACGAAGACCGTTCGGATGTCGGTTCGCTTGGGCATGGGAGGGTCACGCTCCTCGCGCGATCTCGGCGCCACTCACCCGCTCACCCGCCTTGCGCCTCGCGACGAGCTCGCGGAACCGCGAGAAGAAGTACGCCGCATCGTGCGGGCCCGGAGACGCCTCCGGGTGATACTGCACCGAGAAGACCGGCCTCCGTGAATGGGCGAGGCCTTCGACCGTCCCATCGTTGAGGTTGCGGTGGGTGATCTCGACGGGTTCGCCCGCGGCGGTGAGCGACGCCGCATCCACCGCGTAGCCGTGGTTCTCTGCGCAGATCGCGACCTTGCCGGTGTGAAGATCCTGGCCGGGTTGGTTGCCCCCGTGATGACCGAACTTGAGCTTGTGGGTGGTCCCGCCGAGGGCGAGGCCGAGGATCTGGTGTCCGAGGCAGATGCCGAAGATCGGCACGTCGCGCTCGGCGATGCGACGGACGGTGTCGGGCACCCCGGCGACGGCTGCCGGATCTCCCGGGCCATTGGACAGGAAGACTCCATCGGGGCGCAGGCCGAGCACGTCGTCGGCCGAGGTGCCGGCGGGCACGACCGTCACGTCGAAGCCCTGCTCGACGAGGAGCCGGAGGATGTTGCGCTTGACGCCGAGGTCGTATGCGACGACGCGGAGCGGAGGCCCCGGACGCAGGGAGCGCGGGAGCTGCCCGTCGACACCCTCCCAGGCGCCCTCTCGCCATTCGTAGGGCGCCGCGCAGGTGACCTCGGCCACGAGGTCGCGTCCGTCGAGGCCTGGAGAGCTCCTCGCCTGGGCGACGAGCGCCGCAGCGTCCTGCCGCTTCGGATCCGTCGAGAGGACGCCGGTCTGGAACCCATGATCCCGGATCCTGCGAACGAGCGCGCGCGTGTCGATCCCCGCCAGCGCCGGCACCCCATGCCGCCGTAGGAACGCGTCGAGTGGCTCTCGCGCTCGCCAGTTGGACGGCTCCTCGAACAGCTCCTTCACGACGAAGCCGGCGAGGAACGGGCGCGCCGACTCGTCGTCCTCGGGTGTCGCTCCCACGTTCCCGATCTCCGGGTAGGTCATGGTCACGATCTGTCCGGCGTAGGAGGGATCGGTCACGATCTCCTGGTAGCCGGTCATGCTGGTGTTGAAGCACACCTCTCCGATTCCCACGGCCTCGGCGCCGAAGGCCGCGCCCTGGAAGACGGTGCCGTCGGACAGGGCGAGGAGCGCGGGACGCAGCGGGGTGGGGCGGCGCTTCACGGTGCCAGCACTCCCCTCTCGAGCGAGTACACGAGCCGGCCGGCGACGATCGTCACGATCGCGCGCCCGCGAAGCGACTGCCCGGCCCACGGCGAGTTGTGGCTCTTGGACCAGCCCTTGATCGGATCGTAGACCCACTCGCGCTCCGGATCGAGGACGACAACGTCGGCCTCGGAGCCGATCCCGAGCGTGCCGAATCGCTTCTTCAAGATCCTCGCAGGCGCCGTCGAGAGGCGCCGCATCAGCTCGAGAGGAGTCATCTCTCCCGCCCGCACCAGGTCGAGCACCACGGGGAATGCCGTCTCGAAACCGAGGACACCGGGAGGCGCTGCCGTGAACTCGACGTCCTTCTCGTGGGGAGCGTGGGGAGCGTGATCCGTAGCGATGGCGTCGATCACTCCGTCCACCAGCGCCTTGCGGCATGCCCGGACGTCGGCAGCCGAACGCAGCGGCGGGGCCATCTTCGTGTTGGTGTCGTAGCCCTGGGTCGCCTCGTCGGTGAGCGTCAGGTGGTGCGGAGTCACCTCTGCGGTCACGTGAACGCCGCGCTCGCGCGCCCGGCGGATCTCCTCGATGGCCCCGGCGGTCGAGACGTGACCTACGTGGAGATGGCCGCCGGTGAGCTCGGCCAACACCAGGTCTCGCGCCACCAGCACGCGCTCGGCGGCGGCGGGGCTCCCCGGCAGGCCGAGCCGCGTCGAGACCGGCCCCTCGTTCACGACGCCCTGCCCCACCAGATGGCAGTCCTCGGCATGAACGCTCACCGGCGCGTCGATCATCCGAGCGTATTCGAGGAGGCGCCGCATCACGCCGCCGTCCATGATCGTTCGTCCGTCGTCGCTGAAGGCGACCGCGCCGGCCTTCTGGAGCGCGGCCATCTCGGTCATGACCTTTCCCTCGAGCCCCCGCGTCGCTGCCGCGATCGGAAAGACCCGGGCCGGCGACTCCTGCCGGGCGCGGTCGAGGATGTAATCGGTGACTGCCGGATCGTCGTTGGCGGGCTGGGTGTTGGCCATGCAGCACACCGTGGTGAAGCCCCCGGCGACTGCGGCGCGGCCCCCGGACGCGATGTCTTCCTTGTACTCCTGCCCCGGCTCGCGAAGGTGCGCGTGGAGATCGACGAACCCCGGAGCGACCCAGCATCCGGCTGCATCGATCACCTCGGCGCCCGGCGCCTCGATGTCGCGCGCGATCGCCTGGATCGTTCCGTTCTCGATCAGGACGTCCGCGACCTCGTCCCGGTCCGAAGACGGATCGAGCACACGCCCTCCCCGGATCAGGATCCTGCCCACGGCTCAGGCTCCCTGCGCGGCCTGCGGCCGCCCTGCGAGGAGGTAGAGGACGGCCATCCGAACGGCGACACCATTGCGCACCTGGTCGAGGATCACGCTCGGCGGCCGGTCGGCGAGATCGTGGGAGATCTCGACGCCCCGGTTGATCGGGCCCGGGTGCATCACGATCGCGTCCTCCTTGGCGAAGCGGAGCTTTGCGCGATCGAGGCCCCATTTCGCCGAGTACTCGCGGACGCTCGGCACCTGGGCGCCCTGGAGACGCTCGTGCTGGATCCGCAGCGCCATCACGACGTCGGCCCCCTCGAGCCCCTCGCGCAGCGAGGTGAACGCCTTCACGCCGAGGGTCTCGACGGAGGCGGGCAGCAGCGTCGGCGGCCCGACCACGCGAACGTCGGCGCCCAGCTTCCGGAAGCCATAGATGTTCGAGCGCGCTACGCGGGAGTGGAGGATGTCGCCGACGATGGTGACCGTGAGGCCGTCGATCCTTCCCTTCTCCTGGAGCACGGTGAACAGGTCGAGCAGGGCCTGGGTGGGGTGCTCGTGGGCGCCGTCGCCTGCGTTGATGACCGGCGCCGCGAGGACATCGGCCATCCGCTTCGGAACCCCTGCCACCTTGTGACGCACGATCACTGCATCGGGCGCCATCGCATCGAGGGTCCGTGCCGTATCGAGGATCGATTCGCTCTTCGAAAGGCTCGAGCTCTCCGCAGAGAAGTTGATGACGTCCGCCGACAGGCGCTTGCCGGCGATCTCGAAGCTCGTGCGGGTCCGGGTCGACGACTCGAAGAACAGGTTGATGACGGTGCGCCCCCGCAGCGTCGGAACCCGCTTCACCTCGCGGAGGCCCACCTCCTGCATGTGCCGCGCCGTCTCCAGGATCCGCTCCAGATCCTCTCGGCGCAGGTCCTCGATCCCGAGCAGGTCGCTCCCAATCATGCCTCCGCCCTCCCCGCCGGCGAGACGACGCAGACCTCGAGCGGCGGCTCGAGCCGCTCCCCCTGACCGCGCAGGACGATCCGCTCGCTGGCCGACGTCGGAACGTTCTTTCCGACGTAGTCGATGCGGATGGGAAGCTCCCGGTGGCCGCGGTCGACGAGCGCGACGACCTGGACCGCTCGGGGCCTGCCGAAGTCCATCAGCGCGTCCATCGCAGCACGGATGGTGCGTCCCGTACTGGCGACGTCGTCGACCAGGACGACGACGCGATCGTCGACAGCGGACGGCATCTCCGTCATGCGCAGCGGCGGCCGTTCGCCGCGCCGAGTCAGATCGTCGCGGTACAGGGTCGTGTCGAGGACGCCGACAGGGAGGTCGAGTCCTGCGATCTCGCGAAGGTTCTGGGCGATCTGGCGGGCGAGCGGAACCCCGCCGTTGGGGATCGCCACGAGATACAGATCCGAAGCACCTTCGTTGCGCTCGAGGATCTCGTGGGAGATCCGGACCAGCGCCCGGCGGATCGACCCGTCGTCGAGAACGACCCGGTCGGTTGCGCCCGCCGCGGTCCCGGATCCGGGACCGTCAGGCGACTCCGGGGCCTGCGCTTGGTTCTGCGCCGGGTGTGTCGCCGTGTTCGGGGGTCTTGCCACGCCGGTCGCCTTTCTCCGCCTCGCAGGACGGAATTAAAAGGGCTCACGTCGATTCGCACGGAGGATACCGGGGCGGTGACGACGGCGTCAAGCCGCCGCCGAAGCCGTCAGCGAACGCCGTCTCCGATGCGGTCCCAGCGCATGCGATGGACCAGGAGATCCCACCAGGTGAGAGGACTCAACATCTCGAGCCAGCTCCTGCCCTCCGAGTCCCAGGACCAGTAGAGGAACATCGCCGGCCCTCGCATCTCCTCGCGGCGGACCGTCCCCCATTCGCGACTGTCCCGCGAGTTGTCGCGGTTGTCGCCCATCATGAGATAGCGCCCGGGCTCGACCGTGACCGGGCGCAGGCCGAGCCCCGGAGAGCCCGGAAGGTTGAGTATCCCATGGCGCACTCCGTCCAGGTCTTCCTCCGCCGCGTCGAGCTTCCGGCCATTCTCGTCGGTGAACTTCTCCTCGACGCTCCGCCGCTCCACCGGCTTTCCGTTGATGTGGAGCGCGCCGCCGCGGAGCTCGACGGTATCGCCGGGCATCCCGACGATGCGTTTGATGAACGTATCGCGCGGGAGGTCGGGCCTCCGGTCGGCCGGGACGATTCCCGAGCCGTTGCGAGCCACGTCGAAGACCACCACGTCTCCCCGCTTCGGATCGCGCAACGCAGGGAGGTGCACGTCCGTGAAGGGAATCCGGGCGCCGTACGCCAGCTTGTTCACGAACAGGTGGTCTCCAATCAGAAGCGTCGGGAACATCGAGCTGGACGGGATGCGGAACGGCTCGATCACGCACGCTCGGACTCCGAGCGCCAGGGCGACCGCCACCACGAGCGTTCCGCCCTGGTCCCATGCGGCGCGCATCCATCCCGGCGCCGCCGCCGCCTCGCCGCGCCGACTCGACGGAGCGGACTCCTGGCTTGCGCTCATCCTTCGCCCAGCCGCAGGGCGGCCAGGAAGGCCTCCTGCGGAATCTCGACCGATCCGACGCGCTTCATGCGCCTCTTCCCTTCCTTCTGCTTCTCCAGAAGCTTGCGTTTCCGGGTGATGTCTCCGCCGTAGCACTTCGCAGTGACGTTCTTCCGCAGGGCCTTGACCGTCGTCCGGGCGACGATCTTCGACCCGATGGCGGCCTGGATTGCGACGTCGTACATCTGGCGCGGGATGAACTCCTTCAACTTCGACGCCAGTTCACTGCCGCGCGTGTGGGCCTTGTCGCGATGGACGATCAACGAGAGCGCGTCGACCGGATCTCCGTTCACGAGGATGTCGAGCTTGACGAGATGTGCCGGGCCATACCCCAGCAGCTCGTAGTCGAACGATCCGTAGCCGCGCGTCGCAGACTTGAGCCGATCGTGGAAGTCGACGACGACCTCGTTGAGCGGAAGCTCGTACCGGATCTGCACGCGCGCGCCGTGCTGGACCATGTCGCGCTGCACCCCTCGGCGGTCCTGGCACAAGGCCAAGACCGCGCCGACGAACTCGGCCGGAACGTGGATCGTCGCGAGGATCATGGGCTCTTCGATCCGCTCGATCTCGGTGGGAGACGGCAACGCCGCTGGCGTCTCGATCTCGAGGGTCTCGCCGTTGGTCTTGACGACCCGGTAGCGCACGGTGGGCGCTGTCGTGATCAGCGAGAGCGAGTACTCGCGCTCGAGGCGCTCCTGGATGATCTCGGCGTGCAGGAACCCGAGGAACCCGCAGCGAAATCCGAACCCCAGCGCTGCGCTCGACTCCGGCTCGTAGCTGAACGACGCATCGTTGAGCTTGAGCTTCTCGAGGGCCGCCTTGAGCCCTTCGTAGTCCTCGGCATCGACCGGGTAGAGCCCGGAGAACACCATGGGCTTCACCTCGCGGAAGCCCGGGAGCGCCTCGTCGGCCGGACGTGCGGCCTCGGTGATCGTGTCGCCGATCTTGATGTCGGACAGCGACTTGACTCCGGCAATCACGATCCCCACCTCTCCCGGGCCGAGGACGTCGACCTTCCGGGGATGCGGGTCGATCACGTCGAGCTCGGTGATCTCGTGGTCCTGACGGGTGGCCATGAAGCGGACGAGCATCCCCTTCCGGAGCGAGCCGTCCTTCACGCGAACGAGCACCGCCACTCCCACGTAGGGGTCGAACCAGGCGTCGAAGACCAGCGCACGAGCCGGCCCGGTCGCGTCACCGGCCGGCGGCGGAACCCGCTCGACGATCCGCTCGAGGAGCTCGCGGACGTTGGTCCCTTCCTTGGCCGAGATCGGGAGAACGTCTTCGGCTGGAAGACCGATCACGTCCTCGACCTCCTGTGCGACCCGCTCGGGCTCTGCGGACGGGAGGTCGATCTTGTTGCACACGGGAAGGATCTCGAGCCCGGCCTCCACCGCCAGGTATGCGTTGGCGAGCGTCTGGGCCTCGATCCCCTGGGCGGCGTCGACCACCAGCACTGCGCCCTCGCAGGCCATCAGCGCGCGCGAGACTTCGTAGGAGAAATCGACGTGGCCGGGGGTGTCGATCAGGTTGAGGACGTACTCGTTCCCGTCCTTGGCGGTCCATCGCATCCGGGCGGTCTGCGCCTTGATCGTGATCCCGCGCTCGCGTTCGAGATCCATCTTGTCGAGGAACTGCGCCCGCATCTCCCGAGCCGTCAGCGACTTGGTCGCCTCGAGCAGCCGGTCGGCCAGCGTGCTCTTGCCGTGGTCGATGTGCGCGATGATGCAGAAGTTCCGGATTCGGGAGGAGTCGGTCACGCTCGAGCCTTCGCCTCCCGTTTCAGCGCCTCGACGAAGTAGTCTCGGGTCCGGACCAGGCCGTCGGCGACCGACACCTTCGGCTCCCAGCCCTCGAGGACGCGCCGAGCCAGCGTGATGTCGGGCCGCCGAACCTTCGGATCGTCGGGCGGCAGGGGCCGGTGAACGATCCCGCTCTTGCTGTCCGTGATCTCGACGATCTTTCTCGCCATGTCGAGAAGCGACATCTCGTTCGGGTTGCCGATGTTCACGGGCCCGACGTAGTTGCAGCAAAGCAGGCGGAGGATCCCCTCGACGAGGTCGTCGACGAAGCAGAACGACCGCGTCTGCGAGCCGTCTCCGTAGACGGTGATCGGCTCGCCGCGAATCGCCTGATAGAAGAAGTTCGGGATCGCGCGGCCGTCCCTGAGCTGCATCCGGGGGCCGAACGTATTGAAGATCCGTACGATGCGGACGTCCACGCCGTGATGCCGGTGGTAGGCCATCGTCATGGCTTCGGCGAAGCGCTTGGCCTCGTCGTAGACGCCCCGGATTCCGATGGGATTCACGTTGCCCCAGTAGGTCTCCGGCTGGGGGTTCACTTCCGGGTCGCCGTAGCACTCCGACGTACTCGCCAGCAGGAAGCGGGCCCGTTTGGCCTTGGCGAGCCCGAGGGCCTTGTGGGTGCCGAGCGAGCCGACCTTCAGGATCTGGATCGGAAGCCGTTCGAAATCCGCCGGGCTGGCGGGAGATGCGAAGTGCAGGATCGCGTCGAGGGGTCCCGACACATAGAGATAGTTCGTGACGTCGTAATGTTCGTAGGAGAATCGCGGGTGGCCGAGCAGATGGGCGATGTTGTCCATCCTGCCCGTGAGCAGGTTGTCGAAGACGAGAACCTCGCTCCCGGCTTCGAGCAGCCGCTCGCACAGGTGAGACCCGATGAAGCCCGCGCCCCCGGTGACGAGGACGCGCTGCGGCCGGGGTTCCAGCGTCATAGTGCCTCTCCAGGCGCCGTGAGGGGCGGCTCATTGGACGTGATGTAGGCGGCTAGGGCTTCCCGCCAGCCCCGGCGGCAAATGCCGGCCGCGTCCGCCTTCGAGCCGTCGAGGGCAGAATAGACCGGCCGCGGCGCGGGCCGCGGGAACTCGCCGGTGGCGACCCGCTCGATCGAGATGTCACCGAGGCCCCCGACATCGAGGGCCTCTCGCGCCACCTCCCACCAGGTGGCAACACCCCGATTCGCCAGATGATAGAGGCCCCTCGCCTCCGCCTCCACCAGTCGAACGATCCAGCCGGCGAGGTCTGCAGCATAGGTGGGCGAGCCGAACTGGTCGTCGACCACCCGCAGCGGGGCCCGATCTCCTTCTGCCCGGCGCTTCGCGGCCAGAGCCAGGATCGTTGCGACGAAGTTGCGTCCCGGACCGAAGACCCAGCTGGTACGCACGACGAGCGCGCCAGGAAGCGCGCGCCACACCTGCCGCTCGCCCTCCAGCTTGCTGCGCCCGTACTCGGTCTGCGGCGCCGTGGGATCGTCCTCGACGTAGGGGCGGCGGCCGCGGCCATCGAAGACGTAATCCGTCGAGACGTGGACCAGCCGGATTCCACGGGATGCGCACTCCCGTGCCAGCAGGCCCGGCGCCTCGGCGTTGACCTGCCACGCAAGCTCCCTCTCTGCCTCGCAGCGGTCGACCCAGGTGAAGGCAGCCGCGTTCGCGACCACGTCGGGGCGCTCCTCGTCGAGGATCGTTCGAAGAGCGTCCCGACTAGTCACGTCGAGCTGCCCCGGTCGGGAGCAGCGACCGACACATCCCTGCCCGACGCGCGTAGCTGCTCCGACAGGCACCGCCCGAGCTGTCCGCCCGATCCCGTGACGAGCCACCGCATGGAGCGTTCGTCTCAGCCGGTCTCTTCGAGAACCCAGACGGGGAGATTCTCCTGCGCCTTGAGCCTCGTCGCCATCCGGTCAGCGTCGTCTCGCGTCTCGAGCGGGCCGACCCGCACCCGCCAGCGGGATTCGCTCGCTCCGGTGGCTGGCAGGACGTAGGCGGGAAGATTCTTCCGCCGGAGCCGCGCCTCGAGCTTCTCGGCTTCGCTCCACTGGGCGAAGGCGCCCACCTGCACTGCGAACCGCATCCCGGGCGCCGTGGCGACCTGCGGGGGCGCGGCTCGCGAGGCCTGCGCGACCAGCGGCGCCGGCGGACGCGGGACCGGGGCCGCCTCGGGGATCGACGAAGGCTTCGCCGGGGCCGCCTCGGGCGGTGATGGGACCGGCGCCACGACGGGGGCGTCCGGAGCCGGCCGCGGAGCGGGGAGATCCTCGCTCCGGCCCGCGACGTAGCGCAGCAGCATTCCGGGCTCCTCGCGCACGGACCCGACGACGACACCCACCGCGAAGCCCGCTGCGAGGAGCAGTCCTGCGCCGAGCAGGGTCGCGAACCACCCTACCCCGCCTCGAACGTCGTCGTCTTCTTCCTCGTCTCTCACATCTGCTCCGGCGCCGAGACCCCGAGGAGCGAGAGCCCCCCGCCGAGGACGCTTCGGACCGCAATCACGAGACCGAGGCGGGCCGCCGTCAAACCGGCGTCGTCGGAGAGCACCCGGTGCCGGACGCCATCCTGGAGGTAGGGGTGCCAGAGGGCGGCGAGCTCGCGCAAGTAGTAGGCCACGTGGTGAGGCTCACGGGAGTCCGCCGCGCGGGCGATCACGTCGGGCCATTCGCGCAGCTTCTTGAGCAGATCGAGCTCCTCGGCGAGTTCGAGCCTCGACGCGTCGATCTCATCCGCCGACGGCATCGAGAGGCCGCCTTCTGCGGCCTTTCGCTCGATCCCGAAAGTCCGCGCGTGGGCGTACTGCACGTAGTAGGCCGGGTTCTTCTTCCAGTCCTGGTCCCTTGCGAGGTCGACGTCGAAGTCGAGGTGTCCATCGGCCTTCCGCTGGATCATGAAGAAACGAAACACGTCGCAGCCGACCTCTTGGACGAGCTCGTCTACGGTGACGTAGGTCGCGCGGCGGGTGCTCTGCTTGACCTGGGCCCCGCCGCGCGTGAGCGTCACGAACTGGTGCATGACCAGCTCGATCCGGTCCGCGTCGCAGCCCAGCGCCGCTGCGGCGGCCCTCACGAACGGGAACTGCTCGATGTGGTCGGCCCCTTGGACGTCGATCACCCGGTCGAAGCCGCGGGCGAACTTGTCGCGGTGATAGGCGATGTCGGGCAGCAGGTAGGTCGGCTCGCCCGTCCGCTTCACGATCACACGGTCCCGGTCGAGGCCGAGCGCGGTCGCACGGAGCCACGTCGCACCCTCGGCCTCGTAGACGAACCCTTTCTCCCGCAGGGCCTCCTTGGCTGCTTCGAGCTTCCCCGTCTCGTAGAGCGACGTCTCGTTGTAGTAGACGTCGAACGAGATGCCGAGAGACCGAAGCGTCGCCTGGATCTCGCCGAAGATCCGTTCCTGGGCGGCGAACCGGAAACGCCCCTCTCCGGGCTCGCCGATCAGCGAGTCGCCGTGCTCGTCCCGCAGCGCGGCAGCGATCTCCAGGATGTACCCACCCTGGTAGCCGTCCCGAGGGAAGGCGACCGGGAGCCCGCCGACCTCGGCGGGCCAGGGCAGCTCCGGGTCCGCGAGGGCATCGGCCGGCGGCGGAGCCGCCCTACCCAGGAGTTCGAGGTAGCGAGCCTTCACCGACTCGCCGAGCACGCGCATCTGGCGCCCGCCATCGTTGAAGTAGTACTCGCGCGTCACGCGATGGCCCCGCATCTCGAGCAGCCGCGCCAGCGTGTCGCCGAGAACGGCCTGCCTCCCATGGCCGAGGGTCAGGGGCCCGGTCGGGTTCGCCGAGACGAACTCCACCTGGACACGCTCGCTTCGGCCCGCCGCGCTGCGGCCGAAGCCCGTTCCCGCCCGCAGGATCTCGCCGAGGAGGTCGTGCCACCGCTCACCGGCGAGCCAGACGTTCACGAAGCCGGGGCCCGCCACCTCGACGCGACCGACGAGGTCCGTCTGCAAGGCGAGCGCTCCCGCGAGCAACGCGGCGATCTCGCGGGGCGGGCGCCGCAGACGTTTCGAGAGCACCAACGCCGCGTTGGTGGAGAAGTCGCCGTGCTCGGGCTGGCGGGGGACGTCGAGGCTGAACCCAGGCAGCCCTGCCGTGTCGCCAGCCGCCTCCAGCTCACGCCGCAGGATCTCGTGCAGCGACGCGGAGAGGCGTTCCTTCATGGGGTCCGAGTCTCGCCCGACGCCTGGGGAGCGTCAAGGAATCCGCGGGCTTTCGGCCTCTTCGCGCGGGATTCGCACGAGGATCTCGCCAGGACGCGCCAGATCGAGGCCCTCGCGCACCGCTCGCTCGCGAGCGAACGGGTCGTCCCGGAAGGCGGTCGCCTCTGCCCGGAGCTCGTCGTTCTTGGCGCGCAGCGCATCGATCCGTGCCTGCGCCGCGCCGAGATCCGCGCGCAGCCGGCGCGCCTCGCCAACGCCCGACCGCGAGTCGATGAGCGCGTAGACGATCGCGAGCAGCACGATGATCGGGATGAGCCACAGACGCCTCACGTTCCCCCCGGTCGCGATGGCGTGGGCGGACCATACCAGGAAACCGGCGCGCCTACCCGCCCTTGGCCGCGTCGATCAACTCCTGGATCTTCTCGACGTAGACCGGGGAGTCCCACTCTCGCGGTCCGATGAACCGCCCCGCGATCTCTCCGCTCGCGTCGATCAGCACCGTCTCCGGGAACCGGAACGCCTGGTAGGTGCTGGCCACCTTCTTCTCCGGGTCGAGGAGGATCGGGAGCGTCACCCCGACCCGCTCGCGGAAGGCCTTCACCTCGGCCTCCTCGCCATCCACCGACACCGCCAGCAGGACGAACGGCTGGGCCGCGAGGCGCTGGACGAGGCGCTCCATCGAGGGCATTTCTTCCTCGCAGGGCTTGCACCAGGTGGCCCAGAAGTTCAGCAGCACCACCTTCCCGCGAAGATCGGCGAGCCTCACCCGCGGTCCACCGCCGAGGGTCGGCAGGTCGAAGGCTGCCGCGGTCTGCCCCTCGCCGAGGGGCGGGGGCTGGGTCTCGCGCGAGACGAGCAGAACGACGGCGGTGACGGCCACGAACGCCGCCAGCCCCAGCGTAGCCGCCGACGGGCGCATCGCTCAGTCCGCTTCGGACGCGGCCTTCTTGCGCGCCGGGCGGCGCGCCTTGCTCGGCTCCCCGCCGCCCGCTGCGGCCTTGGCCCCGCTGCCGGCCTTCGCTCCCCTGGAAGCCTTCTCACCCTTGGCCGACTTCTTTGCGGTCTCCCCTTCCACCAGCTCGACGATCGAGATCGGCGCAGCGTCGCCCACCCGCGTCCGCAGCTTCAGGACCCGGGTGTACCCGCCCGGCCGCGCCCGGAACCGCTCCGCCAGGTCGCCGAACACCTTTCCTGTGACTTCCCGGCTGCGGATCACGGTCAGCGCCTGCCGCCGCGCGTGGAGGTCACCCCGCTTGCCAAGGGTGATCATGCGGTCGGCGACGCGCCTTAGCTCCCGGGCCTTCGCCTCGGTCGTCTCGATCCGCTCGTGCTCCAGCAGAGCGGTCACCAGATTGCGCAGCAACGCCTTCCGGTGCGCACTCGTCCTCCCGAGCTTTCCGCCATAATTGCGGTGTCGCATGCCTAGACCTCGCGCTCCTTGAACTTCTCGAGGTCCTTCCGCGCCGGGAAGCCTTCGAGCTTCATTCCCAGCGAGAGCCCGAGCGACTGCAGCACTTCCTTGATCTCGTTCAGCGACTTGCGCCCGAAGTTCTTCGTCTTCAGCATCTCCGACTCGGTCTTCTGCACGAGTTCGCCGATGTACCGGATGTTCGCGTTCTGCAGACAGTTGGCGGAACGCACCGACAACTCGAGCTCGTCGACCGACTTGTACAAGTTCGGATTGAGCGGCGTCGCTTCCTCTCCGACGGGAACGAAGGACTCGGGGCGCTCCTCGAAGTTGATGAAGATCGAGAGCTGGTCCTTCAGGATCTTCGCCGCGTACGCAACGGCATCGCGCGGAGCGACAGCACCGTCGGTCCAGACCTCGATGTTGAGGCGATCGAAATCGGTGTCACGCCCGACGCGAGCAGGCGTCACGTTGTAGTTCACCCGCCGGATCGGCGAGAAGATCGAGTCGATCGGAATCACTCCGATCGGCATCTCCTCGGTCTTGTTCCTCTCCGCCAGGACGTAGCCCTTGCCCATCTCGACCGTGAGCTCCATCTCGACGTCTGCTTCCGGCGAGAGGGTCGCGATCTTGTGGTCGGGGTTCAGGATCTCGATCGCCTGGTCCTCGGAGACGAGGTCGGTCGCCGTGATCGTCCCCGGACCCTTCTTGTGGACGCGGAGCACCTTCGGACCCTCGGCGTGCAGCCGCAGGCGGACTTCCTTGAGGTTCAGGATGACGTCGCTGACGTCCTCCAGAACCCCGGGGATCGTCGAGAACTCGTGGAGGACGCCGTTGATCCGGATGGTCGTGATGGCCGCGCCCTGGAGCGACGACAGCAAGACCCGCCGCAGCGCATTGCCCAGGGTCTGTCCGAACCCACGCTCGAGCGGCTCGCAGGCGAACCGGCCGTAGTCCGGGGCGAGAGTCCCCTCCTCGACCTCGAGCCGGCGCGGACGGATCAGTCGCCCCCAGTTCTTGTCGATCAGGTCCTGCTGCATGAATGGATCTCCCTTGGGCGGGCGCACCCGCCGGCGGCGCTCGGCCGGCTTCCGCCGGCCCCCCGTCACCTCGAATAGAGCTCGACGATCAGCTGCTCCTGGATCGGCAGCGTGATCTCTTCTCGCACCGGCATGGCCTTCACGACTCCGGCGAAGTTGTCCTTGTCGATCTCGAGCCAACTCGGCACGCTCCGGCGCTCGAGCGTCTCGAGCGCGCCGACGACCCGCGCGATCTGCCGCGAGCTCTCGCGGAGCACGATCACCATCCCGGGCTTCGTGAGCATCGACGGGATCGCAGCCTTCCGTCCGTTCACCTCGAAATGGCCGTGAAGCACGAGCTGGCGAGCCTCGGCCCGCGAGGTCGCGAAGCCGAGCCGGAACACGACGTTGTCGAGCCTCCGCTCGAGCAACGCGAGCAGATTGTCGCCGGTGCGGCCCTTCAGGCGGCTCGCGTGCGCCATCGTCCTCTCGAACTGCGATTCGAGCATGCCATACATGCGCTTCACCTTCTGCTTCTCACGCAGCTGCATGCCGTAGTCGGAGAAGCGGGGCCGCGCCTGGCCGTGCTGTCCCGGCGGATAGGAACGCCGGTCTGCCGAGCACTTCTCGCTGAAGCACCGGTCTCCCTTCAGGAAGAGCTTCGACCCCTCGCGCCGACAGAGCCGGCAGACCGGACCGTTGTAACGGGCCATGGTTCCTCCCCTCCCTTAGACGCGACGCCGCTTGGGCGGGCGGCATCCGTTGTGCGGGATGGGCGTGACGTCGCGAATCATCGTGATCCTCATGCCGGCTGCCTGCAGCGCGCGCAGCGCCGACTCGCGGCCCGCACCGGGCCCCTTCACGTAGACCCCGAGCGTCCGGACGCCGTGCTCGGCCGCCTTCTTGGCGCACTCCTCCGCGGCGACCTGCGCCGCGAACGGCGTCGACTTCCGCGAGCCCTTGAATCCGGCTCCGCCAGCCGTCGCCCACGAGAGCGTGTTACCGCCGACGTCGGTGATCGTGATGATCGTGTTGTTGAACGTCGACTGGATGTGCGCCATCCCGGTCTGGACGTTCTTCTTGACTTTCTTCTTGGTGCCCTTCTTCACGTTCTCACTACTTCTTGGTCGGGGCCTTCTTCTTGCCCGCGACCGTCTTGCGCGGACCCTTGCGGGTTCGCGCGTTGGTGTGCGTCCTCTGGCCGCGGACCGGCAGCCCGCGCCGGTGCCGAAGCCCCCGGTAGCAGCCGATGTCCATGAGCATCTTGATGTTCTGGGCGGTCTCGCGCCGGAGGTCACCCTCCACCTTGTACTCGCGTTCGATCATCTCGCGAAGGCGCACGAGGTCGCCTTCGCTGAGCTGGTCTGACTTCGTATCGGGATCGACGCTCGCCCGCTCGCAGATCTTCCGGGCCGAGGTACGCCCGATCCCGTAGATGTAGGTCAGCGCGATCGCCATCCGCTTGTTCCTGGGGAGGTCGATCCCCGCGATGCGTGCCATGGCTCTTGCCTTCCTCCCTAGCCTTGCCGCTGCTTGTGCTTGGGGTTCTCGCAGATCACGCGCACCACTCCGTTGCGCCGGATGATCCTGCACTTGTCGCAGATCTTCTTGACCGAGGACCTCACCTTCATCGCCGCCTTCTCCCCCGGAGCCCGCTCAATGCGACCCCGGCACCCGCGTCAGGACCTCGGGCCCGTTCTCGGTGATCAGGACCGTGTGCTCGAAGTGCGCCGAGAGCGAGCCGTCCGCCGTGACGGCGGTCCACTCGTCCTCGAGCATCCTCACGTCGGGCCCGCCGATGTTCACCATCGGCTCGATCGCGAAAACCATCCCCGGCAGGAGCCGCGGGCCCTTCCCCGGCTCCCCAAAGTTCGGGATCTGCGGCGGCTCGTGCAGACGCCGCCCGATGCCATGCCCCACGAACTGCTGCACGACCGAGAAGCCCGCGCGCTCGACGTGGGCCTGCACGGCGTGTCCGATGTCCGAGAGCCGGTTGCCGGGCACCATCTGCTCGATGCCCCTGTAGAGCGCCTCCCGGGTCACCTCCAACAGTTTCGCAGCTTTTCCGTCGATCCGCCCGACCGGAACCGTGACGGCTGAATCGCCGTGCCAGCCCTTCTCGGAGACGCCGAAGTCGAGGCCGACGATGTCGCCCTCCTCGAGGAGCCGCTGTCCCGGGATCCCGTGGACGATCTCCTCGTTCACCGAGATGCAGATCGAAGCCGGATATTTGGGCAGACCGTGCGGACCGTAGCCGAGGAACGATGACTCGACGCCACGATCGCGAATCGCCCGCGAGGCGACCTCACCGAGCTCGCTTGTCGTCACTCCCGGACGGATCCTCTCCCTCACCTCGAGGAGGATCTCTCCCACGTGGCGGGATGCCGACCTCATGTGCACGAGGTCCCGCCGGCTCTTGATCGGGATCGTTCCCGCAGTCGCCATCATGCCGCGAGCGCCTCGTCGATCCGGCGGGCGACCGCATCGACCGCCCCGAGGCCATCCAGCTCGACGAGGATTCCCCGTTCCTGATAGTAGGCGATGAGCGGCTCCGTCTGCTTCCGATAGACCTGCATCCGGGTCCGGATCGACTCCTCGTTGTCGTCACTCCGCCCCTCGAGCTCGGAGCGCTTTCGCAGGCGCTCGATCAGCGCATCCTCGGTCACGTTCAACACGATGCAGCGGTCGAGTCTCCGGCCGAGCTTCGCGAGCATCGTATCGAGGGCTCGCGCCTGCTCCGCCGTCCGCGGGAACCCGTCGAGGATGAACCCGGCCTCCGTGTCCGCCTCGCGCAGGCGCGCCTCGGTCACGCCGATCACCACGGAATCCGGGACCAGCTCCCCTCGGTCCATGTACCCCTGGGCCTCGCGCCCGATGGGAGTCCCCGCAGCCACCGCTGCCCGCAGCATGTCTCCCGTGGAGATCTGCGGGACGCCCAGCCGCCGGACCAGCAGGGCGGCCTGGGTTCCCTTGCCGACCCCCGGAGCACCGAGAAGGAGGATCCGCCGGTACATCAGCGTCCAAGCCTCCCGCGCACGCGGGTGCCCTTCACGAACCCTTCGTACTGCCGCGAGACCAGGTGCGCCTCGATCTGCCCGATGGTGTCGAGGGACACCCCCACCACGATGAGGAGGGCCGTCCCGCCGAAATAGAACGGAATTCCCTGCTGGGCCGATAGCACCGACGGCATCACGCAGACGGCCGCAACGTAGAGCGCGCCCACCAGCGTGATCCTCGCCAGTACGTGGTCGATGTGTTCGGCGGTCTTCTTCCCCGGCCGGATACCGGGGATGTATCCGCCGAAGCGCTTGATGTTGTCGGCGACGTCCTGGGGATTGATCACTACTGCGGTGTAGAAGAACGCGAAGAAGATGATGAGGGCGACGTAGACCGACTCGTAGAGCGGCCCGCCGATGTAGAGATGGTCCTGGAAGAACTGCTGGATCGTAGGAGACTCGGCGAACTGAGCGATCGTCAGCGGGAACATCAGGATGGATGATGCGAAGATCGGCGGGATCACGCCCGCAGTATTCACGCGAAGGGGGAAGTAGCTCATCCCACCCTGGGTCACGCGCTTTCCCACCTGGCGCCGCGCATGCTGGATCGGAATCCGCCGCTGGCCGCGCTCGAAGAAGACGACGAACCCCACCACGAACACCATGAATGCCAGGAGCAGCACCGCCCCGAGCAGCGTGAACTGATCGGTCCGGATCAGCTCGACGAGCTGACCGATCCCGGACGGAATCCGTACGATGATCCCGGCGAAGATGATGAGCGAGATCCCGTTGCCGATGCCGCGCTCGGTGATCTGCTCGCCGAGCCACATGATGAACGCGGTCCCGGTGGTGAGCGTCAGCATGGTCATCAGCCGGAAGCTCCATCCGGCCTCGATCACCGCGCCCTCGCCGAACTGGCCGTTCTCGAGGGCGAACGACAGCAGAAGCCCCTGTCCGAGGGCGAGGACGATGGTCGCGTAGCGCGACCATTGGGAGATCTTCTTCCTCCCCTGCTCACCCTCCTTCTGCAGCGCCTCGAGGGAGGGGATCACCACCGCGAGAAGCTGGAAGATGATCGTCGCGCTGATGTAGGGCATGATGCCGAGGGCGAGAATCGATAGCTGCTCGAGCGCTCCGCCGGAGAAGAGATTGAAGAGCCCGAACACCGACCCCGACATCTGCTCGAAGAACTGCTTGATCACGTCCGGGTTGATTCCCGGCGTCGCGACGTGCGCTCCGACGCGGTAGATGCCGAGCATCCCCAGCGTGAAGAGAATCCGCTTCTGCAGCTCGGGGATCCTGGCGATGTTCTGGACGCCTGCCGTCACGCGACGATCTCCACCCGTCCGCCGGCTGCCTCGATCTTGCGGCGCGCCGATTCGCTCGCACGTTGCACCGACGACCGTCACGCCGGGCGGGGCATCGCCATCGCCGAGGAGCTTGATCGGCGCCCCCGAACCGCGGATCAGCCCCCGTGCGAACAGCGCCTGCGCATCGATCCGAGCCCCTGACTCGAAGCCGGAGAGTGCGCCGAGGTTGACGATCTCGACGGCCTCTCGCGACGGGTTGTGGAAGCCCCGCTTCGGGAGCCGGCGGGAGAGCGGCATCTGACCGCCCTCGAAATGCCGGTTGGTCTCGTTGCCGGAGGAGCGCTTGCCCTGGCCCTTGATCCCGCGGCCCGACGTCTTGCGGTGGCCGGAGCCGGGCCCACGGCCGACCCGCTTCGTCCGATGACGTGATCCCGGGCGCGGCTGGAGGCGTTCGAGCATCGGACTAGCCCTCCACCACGACGAGGTGCTTGACCTTGTCGATCATTCCACGGATCTCCGCGCGTGTCCTGCAGCTCGACGGCCTGCCGGATCCGCGACAGGCCGAGCCCCCGCAGCGTCGCGCGCTGCCGGCGGTCGTAGCCGATCTCGCTGCGGACGTACCGCACCCGGATCTTCTTCCCACCGGCCATCACGACGCCCTTCCCAGCGCCCGCATCCGGTCTTCTGGGCGTGCGTAGCTGCGTCGAGGGCCTGCAGCGTCGCTCGGACGACGTTGTGCGGATTGCTCGTACCGAGGGTCTTCGTCAGGACGTCGCGCACCCCCGCCGACTCGACCACGGCGCGAACACCGCCTCCGGCGATGACACCGGTCCCCGGCGAGGCGGGACGCAGCAGGACCCGTCCGGCGCCAAAGCACCGAGCGCTTCGTGCGGCAGGGTCCCGTCGATCAGCGGGATCCGGATCAGGTTCTTCCGGGCGCGGTCGACACCCTTGCGGATGGCCTCCGGCACCTCGCCGGCCTTCCCGAGGCCCACGCCCACGACGCCATTGCCATCCCCCACGACGACCAAGGCGCTGAAGCTGAAGCGGCGGCCTCCCTTCACCACCTTGGCCACGCGGTTGATGTGGACGACGCGGTCGGTGAGTTCGTAGTCGTTCGGGTTGATTCGCTCGGGCATGGATCCTTCTCTCTAGAACTGGAGACCGGCTTCCCGCGCGGCCTCGGCGAGGGCCTTCACTCGGCCGTGGTACAGGAAACCATTGCGGTTGAAGACCACCTTCTCGATCTGCTTCTCGCGGGCGACGTCGGCGATCATCTTTCCGACCTTCTTGGCCGCCTCGACGTTCCCGGTCGATCCGGCGCTCCCCGAGACAGCCGTCGCCCGGGTCGAAACCGTGGCGAGCGTTGCTCCGGTCACACCATCCACGAGCTGCGCATAGAT
The DNA here is from genome assembly GCA_963710635.1 of uncultured delta proteobacterium. Taxonomy (GTDB): domain Bacteria; phylum Myxococcota_A; class UBA9160; order UBA9160; family UBA9160; genus MYXO. The sequence continues at coordinate 870,146 of CAVQAY010000004.1, read as the reverse complement.
GTGCTTGGCGCTCCGGAAGACGGTGAGCTGGACGCGGTCACCGCTGTCCGACCTTACGGGCCACCCGGCCGCGCCGCGCCTCCCACTGACTCCGCTTCGCGTTGCGAGACTTCCTCTGCATCACATCCTCACCGGCATCCGTGCCTTTGCGACGAGCCCGCCGATCGCGCTCGCCTGCGGATCACGCAGCGGCTCACGCCGCTCCGGCCTTTCCGACCTTCCGGCGCACCCGCTCCCGGGCGTGCCGCACGCCCTTGCCCTTGTAGGGCTCCGGCGGCCTGACGCGGCGTACGTTCGCGGCGAACTGGCCGACGATCTCCCGATCGATCCCCTCGATGCGGATCGCCACGTTACGATCGACGCTCACCTTCAGACCTGCGGGCACTTCCATCAGCACCGGATGGGAGAACCCGAGCGTCAACTTCAGCATCTTCCCGTCGAGCTCTGCGCGGTAGCCCACGCCCTCGATCTCGAGCTCCCGGACGAAACCTTCCGTCACGCCCTTGACCATGTTGGCGAGAAGCGCGCGCGACAGCCCGTGCAGTGCACGCGTAGGCTTCCGGTCGTCGCCACGGATCAGCCGCGCACTGCCTCCCTCGATCTCGAGAGTGATCCCCTGCGGCACCGGCGCCTCGAGCGTGCCCTTGGGCCCCTTCACCCTGACGGTGCCGCCCTCCTGCTTCACCTCGACGCCCCCGGGGAGCGCGAGCGCCTTCCGCCCGATTCGTGACATCGCTACCAGACCTCGCAGAGGATTTCGCCGCCCACACCCGCCTCGCGGGCAGCACGGTCGGACAATAACGCCGCGCGACGTCGAAACCACGGCGACACCGAGCCCATTGCGGACCTTTCGGATCTCGTCGTGGCCGACGTAGACCCTGCAGCCCGGCCGGCTCACACGCCGGATCCCGTCGATGAGCGGCCTTCCGTCCTCGTCGTATCGAACAGCCATGACGAGCGAAGCTCTACCTTCGCGAGCCTCGACCTTCACGGTTCCGAGGAACCCCTCCTCGGCCAGCACCTTCGCCACGGCCAGCCGCACTCGCGATGAGCCGCAGACCACCTCCCGGTGGCGCGCCTGACCGGCGTTCCGGATCCGCGTCAGCATGTCTGCGATCGGGTCGGTGAGCATCCCTTCTCCTACGCGCGAAACGGCATGCCGAGATGCGCAAGCAGCGCTTTGCCCTCTGCATCCGTCCTCGCCGTCGTACACACCGTCACGTTCATCCCGGTGATGCGCTCGACCTTGTCGTAGTCGACCTCCGGAAAAATGATCTGCTCGCGCACACCGAGGGTGTAGTTCCCTCGGCCATCGAATGCCTTCGCCGAGACACCCTTGAAGTCGCGGACCCGCGGAAGAGCCACGCTGACCAGCCGGTCGAAGAACTCCCACATTCGCTCCCGACGGAGCGTCACCATGCACCCGATGCTCTGGTTTTCGCGCAGCTTGAAGTTCGCGATCGACTTCTTCGACTTCCGCACCAGCGGCTTCTGACCGGTGATCGAGGCGAGCTCTTCCGTCGCCTTCTCCATGAGCTTTGGATTCTGCGTCGCAGCGCCGAGCCCGATGTTCACCACGATCTTCGTGAGCCGCGGAACCTCGTGTTTGTTCCCGTACCCGAACTCCTTGGAGAGCTTCGGGATGACCTCCTCCTGGTACCGCTGCAGCATCCGAGGCTTCATCTACAGCACCTCCGGCGCCAGCGAGATGATCTTCATGAACTTGCGCGCGCGGAGCTCCCGGGCCACCGGGCCGAAGATGCGGGTCCCGATCGGCTCCCGCTGGTTGTCGATCAGCACCGCCGCGTTGTCGTCGAACCGGATGTAGGAACCGTCGGACCGGGCGATCTCCTTCCGGGTCCGCACGATCACGGCCTTCTTCACCTCGCCCTTCTTCACTCGCGCGTTCGGGATCGCGTCCTTTACCGAAACCACGATCACGTCCCCGATCGAGGCGAAGCGGCGACCCGTCGCCACCGAGCACACGGATGCACGCGACCTTCCGCGCCCCGGAGTTGTCGGCGACGTCGAGGGTCGATTCGGTCTGGATCATGGCTCGTTCCCTTCCCGCCGCCGTGCTAGCGCGCCGCTTCAGCGGTGAGCTTCGCCTGCACCTTCCAGCGCTTCGCTTTCGAAAGCGGCCTGTGCTCGACGATCCGCACGCGGTCCCCGATGACGCAGCCATTCTGCTCGTCGTGTGCCATGTACTTCGCGTAGCGCCGGACGTACTTCTTGTAGGTCGGATCCTGGAACATGCGGTCGACGCGCACGACGACGGTCTTGTCCATCTTGTCGCTGACGACCGTTCCGACGAGGGTCCGCCGCAGTCCCGCGATTGTTCTCGTCACGACTTTCCTCCGCCCTTCTCCTGCCGGATCGTCTCGATGCGGGCCACGTCGCGGCGCAGCGTCCTGAGCTTCGCCGTGTTCTCCAGCTGCCCCGTCGAATGCCTGATCCTCGCCGTGAACATCTCCGTCCGGAGCTCGGTCGACTTGGCGCCGAGCTCGTCGGGCGACAGTTCCCTGAGCTCCTTCGCCTTCACGCCGTCTCCTCCCGCGCGACGAAGCGCGTCGCCACCGGCAGCTTGTGCGCCGCGAGCCGCATCGCCTCGGCGGCGATCTTGTGCGTCACGCCTTCCATCTCGTAGAGCATCCGACCGGCCCTCACCGGCGGCCACCCACTCCTCCGGGTTGCCCTTGCCCTTTCCCATTCGCGTCTCGGCCGGCTTCTTGCTGATCGGCTTGTCCGGGAACACCCGGATCCAGACCTTCCCGCCGCGCTTGACGTGGCGGGTCATCGCCACCCGCGCAGCCTCGATCTGCCGGGCCGTCAGGAATGGGCACGGCCGAGCGCCTGCAGCCCGAAATCTCCGAACGCGAGCGTGTTCCCGCGCTGCGCCTTGCCGCGCACGCGACCCTTCTGCTGCTTGCGATGCTTGACCTTCTTGGGCGCGAGCATGTCCTTACCTCGCCGGCTCGTCTTGGAGCCGCTGGGCGAGCGCGCCCTTGCGAATGTCCTTGTCCGCGATGTCGCCCTTGAAGATCCAGCACTTCACGCCGATCACGCCGTAGGTCGTCTTGGCCTCGGCGAAGCCGTAATCGATGTCGGCGCGCAGCGTGTGGAGCGGAACGCGTCCCTCCTTGTACCACTCACGCCGCCCCATCTCGGCTCCTCCGAGCCGGCCCGCACAGGCGATCCGGACGCCTCCGGCTCCGAACTTCATCGTTGCAGTCATCGCCTTCTTCATTGCGCGCCGGAACGCCACGCGCCGCTCGAGCTGCAGCGCCACGCTCTCTGCGACGAGCTGCGCGTCGAGCTCGGCCTTCCGGATCTCCTTGATGTTGATGAAGATCTCGCGCGGCGAGAACTGTCGGAGCTCCTTGCGGAGCACTTCGACCTCGGCGCCGCGCTTCCCGATGAGGATGCCAGGCCGGGCCGTGTGGATGTTCACGACGAGCTTGTCGCCAGTCCGCTCGATCACGACCTTCGAGATGCCGGCGTGATAGAGCTTCTTCTTGATGAAGTTCCGGATCTTGACGTCTTCGTGGAGCTGCTCCGCATAGCGGCGCTCGGCGAACCAGTTCGACTGCCACCCATAGAGGGTGCCCAGCCGGAATCCGTACGGATGGACCTTCTGTCCCACGCAGCCTCTCCTATCGCTCGCCGAGCTCGATGGTCACGTGTGCGCTCCTGCGCGCGATCCACGCGGCCCGGCCCTGCGCGCGCGGCATCACTCTGCCACGAGCGCGGCCCTTCGTCGACCATCACCGTGCGGACGACGAGGTTGTCGATGTCGATACCAGCCTTCTCCCGCTCGTTCTTCACCTGGGCGTTGGCCACTGCCGAACGGACCAGCTTTGCCAGCGGACGAGCAAAGCGCTTCGTCGAGAGCGAGAGCAGGGACAGCGCGTCCTCGACTCCCTTCCCGCTGATCTGGTCCGCAACGAGCCGCGCCTTCTGCGCGCTGACCCGGTAGCCATTCAAGTGCGCCTTCATGCCGTTCCCGTTCTCTATTTGGTGCCCGGGCCCTTCACCTTCCGGTCCGTGGCGTGTCCGGTGAACTTCCGAGTCGGCGCGAACTCGCCGAGACGGTGTCCCACCATGTTCTCCGTCACGAAGACCGGCATGAAGAGCTTGCCGTTGTGGACCTGGAACGTGAGCCCGACGAAGTCCGGCGTGATCATCGACCGCCGCGACCAGGTACGGACCACCTGCTTCGTGCTCGCGCGCTGCAACGCATCGACCTTGCGCTGGAGGCTCGGCTCGACGTACGGACCCTTGCGAAGAGAACGCGCCATCTACTTCTTTCCTCGCCGCTTGACGATGTAGCGGTCCGTGCGCGTGTTGGTGCGAGTCTTGTAGCCCTTGCTCGGCGTTCCCCAGGGAGAGCAGGGATGCCGCCCTCCCGAGGTCTTGCCCTCGCCCCCGCCCATCGGGTGGTCGACCGGGTTCATGGCGACGCCGCGAACGTGCGGGCGCTTTCCGATCCAGCGAGAGCGGCCGGCCTTGCCGATGCTGCGGTTCTCGTGATCGAGGTTCCCGACCTGCCCGATCGTCGCCATGCACACGGCGAGGACCATGCGGTTCTCGCCGCTCGGCATCCGGAGCGTCGCGTAGCCCCCCTCGCGCGCCATGAGCTGCGCCCCCACTCCCGCAGCCCGGACGAGCTGCGCGCCCCTACCGGGCTTCATCTCGATCCCATGCACCACCGTGCCGAGCGGAATGCTCTGCAGCGTCAGCGCGTTTCCCGGCTTGATGTCCGCACCGGGGCCCGACATCACCTCTGCGCCCGCCTCGAGACCGTTCGGAGCCAGGATGTAGCGCTTCTCGCCGTCCCGGTAGTGGAGGAGCGCGATCCGCGCCGATCGGTTCGGGTCGTACTCGATCGCCGCGACGACGGCCGGAATGCCGTGCTTGTCGCGCTTGAAGTCGATCTTCCGGAACAGGCGCTTGACCGCGCCGCCCCGGTGGCGCGAGGTCATCCGGCCCTGCGCGTTCCGCCCGCCGGTCTGTCGCGCACGCCCGGAGACCAGCGACTTCTCCGGCCGCGTCCGCGTGATCTCGCCGAAGTCGGAGACGCTCATCTGGCGCCGGCCGGCCGATGTGGGGTTGTAGATCTTGACGGGCATGGCGCTTCTAGACTCCTTCGAAGAACTCGATCCGCTGGCCCTCGGCCAGACGAACGATCGCCTTCTTCCACTGCGGCTTGTAGCCCATCGTCTTCCCCACCCTGCGCGACTTCCGCGGCATCCGCAGCGTGTGGACGTCGAGGACCTTCACCGAGAAGAGATTCTCGACCGCGCTCCGGATCTCCGGCTTGCGTCGCGCGGGGATCGACCGCGAAGGAGACCAGGTTCTGCTCCTCGCGTCCGATGTTGCTCTTCTCGGTGACGAGCGGCTTGCGGATCACCTCGTACGCGTTCATTTCGCACCCTCCGGTGCGTGGCCGAGCCGTGCCTCGGCCGCTTCCACCGCCGCGCGCGTGATCAGCACGTTCGGATGCCGCAGCACGTCGTAGACGTTGAGGCCTTCGACCCGAAGCACCGAAACCCACGGCAGGTTCCTGGCCGAGCGCTCGACACGGTCGTTCTCCCCCTCCGTGACGATGAGAAGGCCTCGGTCGGGCCCGTAGCCGAGCGCTGCGAGGACCGCCGCCATCTGCTTGGTGCTGAACGCGTCGAGCGACAGGGCGTCCACGACCCGCAGCGCGCCTTCCTGCACCCGCAGCGAAAGCGCCCCTCGGAGAGCGGCTCGCCTCACTTTCTTCGGCAGGTCATGACCGTGTTCGCGAGGCACGGGACCGAAGACGACTCCGCCTCCCGACCACTGGGGCGATCGGCTCGATCCCTGTCGCGCCCGTCCTGTCCCCTTCTGCCGCCACGGCTTCGCGCCGCCTCCGGAGACCCCAGAGCGGTTCCGGGTCGAATGGGTCCCCGCCCTGCGCTCCGCGAGCTGCCTCCGCACCTCGGCGTGCATCAGGTGCGTCTTCGGCGAGACGGCAAAGACTTCCGGCGAGAGCTCGAGCGAGCCAGCCTTTGCGTTGTCCTGCGTTACGAGGTCTACGGTCGGCATGGCTACAGCTTGATTTCCACGTCCACGCCGGCCGCGAGCTCCAGCTTCATCAGCGCGTCGACGGTCTGCGGTGTGGGATCGAGGATGTCGATGAGTCGCTTGTGCGTCCGGATCTCGAACTGCTCTCGCGACTTCTTGTCGATGTTGGGACCACGTAGCACGGTCAACTTGTTGATCGAGGTCGGCAGCGGGATCGGACCCGCCACGCGCGCACCCGTACGCACGGCCGTATCGACGATCTCCCCAGCGCTCTGGTCGAGGAGCTTGAAGTCGTAGGCCTTCATCCGGATGCGAATCTTCTGCGAGGCGAGGTCCGCCATGACTTTCCCTTCAACCCTTTCTCTAGACCAGGATCTCGGAGACGACGCCAGCGCCGACGGTGCGGCCGCCCTCGCGGATCGCGAAGCGAAGCTCCTTGTCCATCGCGATCGGCGTGATCAGCTCCACCACCATCTCCACGTTGTCGCCGGGCATCACCATCTCCGTGCCCTCGGGCAGCGTCGCCACCCCGGTCACGTCCGTCGTCCGGAAGTAGAACTGCGGCCGGTAGCCGTTGAAGAACGGCGTGTGCCGCCCTCCCTCGTCCTTGTTCAGGATGTACGCCTGCGCCTTGAACTTCGTGTGCGGCGTGATCGAACCGGGCTTCGCCAACACCTGACCGCGCTCGACGTCACCCTTGCCCGTCCCACGCAGCAAACATCCGATGTTGTCGCCCGCCTGCCCCTGGTCCAGCAGCTTGCGGAACATCTCGACGCCCGTCACCACCGTCTTCGTCGTGGGCTTGATCCCCACGATCTCCACTTCCTCTCCGACCTTCACGATCCCCTGCTCCACGCGCCCCGTCACCACCGTCCCGCGCCCCGTGATCGAGAACACGTCCTCGATCGGCATCAGGAACGGCTTGTCCAGCGCCCGCTGCGGCTCCGGAATCGCCGTGTCCAGCGCCTCCATCAGCTCGTCGATGCACTGGCCCGCCGTGTCGTCCGACGGGTTCTCTCCCGCCTTCAGCGCCGATCCCTTGATGATCGGAATCGTGTCGCCAGGAAACTCGTACTTGTTCAGCAGCTCCCGGACCTCCAGCTCCACCAGCTCCAGCAGCTCCGGGTCGTCCACCATGTCGCACTTGTTCAGGAATACCACGATGTGCGGAACGTTCACCTGCCGCGCCAGCAGCACGTGCTCCCGCGTCTGGGGCATCGGACCGTCCGCCGCGCTCACCACCAGGATCGCGCCGTCCATCTGCGCCGCACCCGTGATCATGTTCTTCACGTAGTCCGCATGGCCCGGGCAGTCCACGTGCGCGTAGTGCCGGTTCTTCGACTCGTACTCCACGTGCGCCGTCGCGATCGTGATCCCTCGCTCCCGCTCCTCCGGCGCCTTGTCGATCTGGTCGAACGCCACCTTCTGCGCCAGACCCTTCGACGCCTGACGCGACGTGATCGCCGCCGTCAGCGTCGTCTTCCCGTGGTCCACGTGCCCGATCGTCCCCACGTTCACGTGCGGCTTCTTGCGCTCGAACTTCGCCTTGGCCATGTCTTCTCCTGGATCTCGCGGCGCCGGAGGCCGGCCCCGCCGCCGCTCGGGCGTCTAGTGGCTCGACCCTGAACTCGCAGCGCTCTGCGGCGCGGCGGCATAGCTGGAGAACTGCATCGTGTAGTTGGCTCGCCCCTGGGTCATCGACCGCAGGCTGTTCACGTACCCGAACATCGTCGCGAGCGGCACCTCGGCGTGGATCAGGCGGGCGTTGCCCCGCGCCTCCATGCCCGTGATGCTGCCCCGCCGTCCGCTCAGGTCGCCCTGTACGGCGCCCACGAACTCCTCGGGCGTCACCACTTCGACGCTCATGATCGGCTCGAGCAGGATCGGCCCCGCCGTACGGAGCGCCTCCTTCATTGCGAGCGAGCCGGCGATCTTGAACGAGCGCTCCGACGAGTCCACCTCGTGGTACTGGCCATCCACCAGCCGCACCTGGAGGTCCACCACCGGATAGCCAGCGAGGTGACCGCTCTGGGCCGCCTCCTCGCAGCCACCCCGGATCGCCGGAAAGTACTCCCGCGGCACTGCGCCACCCTTGATCGCCTCTTCGAACTGGAAGCCCGACCCCGGCGCTCCCGGCGAGACCTCGATCCACACGACGCCGTAGTCGCCCGTGCCTCCGGTCTGCTTGATGTACCTGCCCTCGACGCGGACGGGGCGCGTGATCGTCTCCTTGTAGGACACCTGGGGCGGGCCGACGTTGGCGCCCACCTTGAACTCGCGCAGAAGGCGGTCGGTGATGATCTCGAGGTGGAGTTCGCCCATCCCCGAGATCAGGGTCTGGCCGGTCTCCGAGTCGGTCGATACGCGGAAGGAAGGGTCTTCCTGCGCAAGCCGCTGGAGCGCCTCGCCGAGGCGGTCCATGTCGGCCTGCGTCTTGGGCTCGATCGCGATCGAGATCACCGGCTCCGGGAACTCGAGCGGCTCCAGCAGGATCGGGTGGCGCGGGTCGCAGAGCGTCTCTCCCGTGACCGCCCCACGGAGCCCGATGACGGCGGCGATCTCGCCCGCGCACGCCTCGTCGATGGGCTGCCGCTTGTTCGCGTGCATCTGGAGGAGGCGCCCGATCCGTTCCTTCCGGCCCCGGGCCACGTTGAGAACCTGGTCGCCCGGCTTCACACGGCCCGAGTAGATGCGGATGTAGGTCAGGTGACCCACGTGGGGATCGTTCATCAGCTTGAACACCAGCGCCGCGAAGGGCTCGTCGTCGCTGGCCTTGCGCTGGATCTCCGTCCCCGCGCCCCGCTCTCCCTCGGGAACGACCCCCGCCACGGGCGGTACGTCGAGGGGCGACGGGAGGTAGTCCAGTATCGCATCGAGGAGGGTCTGGACGCCGCGGTTGCGGAACGAGGACCCGCACAGCACCGGGACGACCTCGAGCCGGAGCGTCGCCTCGCGAAGCGCTTTGCGGATCGCTTCCGCCGCGATCGCTTCGCCGTCGAGATACCGCGCCATCAGCGCTTCGTCGTAGTCGGCAGCAGCCTCGATCACGCGCTCCCGGCATTCGGCGACGACGGGAAGGAGGGGTTCCGGGACGTCCTCCTCGGTGAAGTCCGCTCCGAGGCTGGCGTCGTCCCAGTAGATCGCGCGCTCTCTCACGACGTCGACCACGCCGCGGAACGCATCCTCGCTCCCGATCGGGACCTGGATCGGAAGAGCCTTGGCGCCGAGACGGTCACGCATCATCTCGACCACCCGCGGGAAGTCAGCGCCGACGCGGTCCATCTTGTTCACGAACGCGATCCGCGGAACACGGTACTTGTCCGCTTGACGCCAGACCGTCTCCGACTGAGGCTCCACCCCGCCGACACCACAGAACACCGCCACTGCGCCGTCGAGGACTCGCAGTGAACGCTCCACCTCGATCGTGAAATCGACGTGGCCCGGGGTATCGATGATGTTGATGCGGTGGTCCTTCCAGAAACAGGTCGTCGCAGCCGACGTGATCGTGATGCCGCGCTCCTGCTCCTGCTCCATCCAGTCCATGGTGGCGGAGCCCTCGTGGACTTCGCCCATCTTGTAGTTCACGCCGGTGTAGTAGAGGATCCGCTCGGTGGTCGTGGTCTTCCCGGCATCGATGTGCGCCATGATGCCGATGTTTCGGACTCTCTCGAGCGGTGTGCTGCGGGCCATGGAACGTACTCGTGCGGACCGGGGTCCGCCCCTCTCACCAGCGATAGTGTGCGAACGCCTTGTTCGCGTCCGCCATCCGATGCGTCTCTTCGCGCTTGCGCACCGTCTCGCCGCGCTCATTGGCCGCGTCGATGATCTCGTTCGCGAGCTTGTCTCTCATGCTCTTTCCGTCCCGCGACCGCGCGTACTGGACCAGCCAGCGCATGGCGAGCGACGTCGCCCGCTCGGGCCGGACCTCGACAGGCACCTGATACGTGGCTCCACCCACGCGCCGGGACTTCACTTCGATTCGCGGGCGCGCGTTCTCGAGCGCCCGGCGGAACATCGACATCGGGTCGTTGCGGGTCTTCGTCTCGATGATCTCGAACGCGCCGTAGACGATCTGCTCGGCGGTGCTCTTCTTGCCGTCGTGCATGATGATGTTCATGAAACGAGCCACCTGCCGATCTCCAAAGCGAGGATCCGGCAGCAACTTCCGCTTCTCGACCACGCGTCTTCTGGGCATTGCGATCAGGGCCTCGAGCCCGGGGCGCCAGCCCCGGCAAAACGGACCGGCGGCCGATCAGGCATCCTCCTGCCCGATCGGCCGCCGGTCATGAACCTCACTTCGGACGCTTCGCTCCGTACTTCGACCGGCTCTGGTGCCGGTTCGATACGCCCGTAGAGTCCAGCGTTCCGCGCACGATGTGGTAGCGGACGCCCGGAAGGTCCTTGACGCGACCTCCGCGCACGAGCACGACCGAGTGCTCCTGCAGCTGATGGCCCTCTCCCGGGATGTACGCGTTCACCTCACGCCCGTTCGTCAAGCGGACGCGCGCGACCTTGCGCAATGCGGAGTTCGGCTTCTTCGGCGTCGCCGTGAACACACGGAGACACACTCCCCGCCGTTGGGGAGACGCCTCCAGGTCGGGCGCCTTCGACTTCTTCCGATTGCGCGCACGACCCAGGCGCACCAGCTGCTGCACGGTAGGCATGAAGGACTCCCAAAGAGCGAAACGCCGAGATCGACGCGCGCGCGCGGCAAAGACCGCCCCCCTGCGACACGCCGGCGTTGGGGGGAGCCCTGAAGCGACACCCCGGCGGCCAGCTTGCACCCCGGGGCGAACCGCGAGAGCATGGAACCCGGAAAAGCCGGGGCAGGATACCTACCCCGAAAATCGTGTCAACGCCCGGGCTTGGGCGCCCAAGACGCCCGTCGCCGGTGGCCCTGTATTAGACCTCCATCCCCGAGGGGGGCCTGCCCGGAGCGGCCGCGTATCCGCTGTCCCCCGGCGCGGCAGCCGCCGCCGGAGCCGGCTCCTCCTCGTCGAGACCTTCGAGCGCACCTTCCGGCGCCTCGATCTGGATCCCGATGTTCTTGTACCGGGCCAGCCCCGTCCCGGCCGGGATCAGGCGGCCCATGATGACGTTCTCCTTGAGGCCGTTGAGATGGTCCGTCTTCCCCCAGATGGAGGCTTCAGTCAGGACCTTGGTCGTCTCCTGGAAGGACGCAGCGGAGATGAACGACTCGGTCGACAGCGACGCCTTGGTGATCCCGAGCAGCAGCGGCTCGAAGGTGGCGGGCTGCTTGCCCTCGTCGAGCATCCTCGCGTTCACCTCGTCTCCCACCTTGCGCTCGACCTGCTCCCCCACCAGGAAGTCCGTGTCGCCCACGTCCTTCACGCGCACGCGGCGCAGCATCTGGCGGACGATCACCTCGATGTGCTTGTCGTTGATCTTCACGCCCTGGAGCCGGTACACCTCCTGCACCTCGTCGACCAGATACTTCGCGAGCTCCTTCTCTCCCTTGATCCGCAGGATGTCGTGGGGATTCGACGAGCCATCCATGAGCGCCTCGCCTGCCCTCACGTGATCGCCCTCGTGGACGCTCACGTGCTTGCCCTTCGGAATGAGGTACTCCTTCGGCTCACCGCTCTCGGGCGTCACCAGCACCCGCCGCTTGCCTCTCGCATCGCTGCCGAAGCTCACCGTTCCCTCGATCTCGCTAACGATCGCGTATTCCTTCGGCTTTCGTGCCTCGAACAGCTCGGCAACCCTCGGCAGACCACCGGTGATGTCCTTCGTCTTGGTGGTCTCTCGCGGGATCTTCGCGACTGCGTCGCCCGCCTTGACCTCCTCGCCCTCGGCCACCGCCAGGTACGCGCCCACCGGGAGCAGGCTTCGCGCGATCGTCGTTCCGTCGGGCCCCTTCACCGAGATCCGCGGGCGAAGCTCCGGGTCCTTCGACTCGATCACCACTTTCGACGACATGCCGGTGAACTCGTCCACCTGCTCCGCCATCGTGCCGCCCTCGATGATGTCGCCGAACTTGATCGTTCCAGCGACCTCCGAGAGGATCGGGTTCGCAAACGGGTCCCACTCCAGCAGCACGGCTCCGATCTTGACCGGTTCGCCATCTCCGACGAGGACGTGCGCGCCATACACTACCGGATGTCGCTCTCGCTCCCGGCCTGTGGCGTCGACGACCGCAATCTCTCCGTTGCGGTTCATCGCAATCCGGCGGCCGCTCCGATCTTCGACCGTCCGGACCCCGTGGAAGTGCACCTTGCCCTCGCTGGTCGCCTCGGCGCTCGACTGCTCTGCGCGTCTCGTTGCCGCGCCTCCGATGTGGAAGGTCCGCATGGTGAGCTGCGTTCCCGGCTCGCCGATCGACTGCGCCGCGATGACGCCCACCGCCTCGCCGAGATTCACAAGAGTGCCTCTTGCGAGATCGCGTCCATAGCACTTGACGCACACTCCCCTCGGCGCAGCGCACGTGAGGCCGGAGCGGATCACCACGCGCTCGATCCCCGCCTGCTCTACCCGGTTCACGCGCTCCTCGTCGATCTCGGCACCCGCCGCCACGAGGATCTCTCCCGTGATCGGGTCGAGCACGTCGTCCAGCGCCGTACGCCCAAGGATCCGCTCGCCAATGGGCTCGATGATCTCGCCGCCTTCGACCAGCGGTCCCATCTCGATGCCGTCCTTGGTCTCGCAGTCCACCTCGCGCACGATCATGTCCTGCGCCACGTCGACCAAGCGCCGGGTCAGATAGCCCGAATTTGCCGTCTTGAGGGCCGTGTCGGCGAGTCCCTTCCGCGCTCCGTGCGTCGAGATGAAGTACTGGAGCACCGAGAGGCCTTCGCGGAAGTTCGATGTGATCGGCGTCTCGATGATCTCGCCCGACGGCTTCGCCATGAGACCGCGCATTCCTGCGAGCTGCCGGATCTGCTGCGCTGATCCTCGCGCGCCAGAGTCCGCCATCATGTAGATCGAGTTGAAGCTCGGAACCTCGGTCTCCCGGCCCTCTTCGTCGCGCTCGATGTCGGTCCCGAGCCGCTCGAGCATCTGCCGTGCAACCTGTTCGGTCGTCTGCGCCCAGATGTCGATCACCTTGTTGTAGCGCTCACCGTCGGTGATCAGACCCTCCTGATACTGCTGCTCGATCTGCTGCACCTGCGCGCTCGCCGCATCGACGAAGGCCTCCTTGTCGCTCGGAATCTGCATGTCGTCGACGCAGATCGAGATTCCGGCAGCGGTCGCGTGCTTGTAGCCGAGCGTGCGAAGCCGATCTGCCAGGATCACGGTGGCCTTGCTGCCGTGGCTCCGGTACGTCTGGTCGATCAACTCTCCGAGCGCCTTCTTGTCCATCACCTTGTTGATGATCTCGAACGGGATCTGCATCGGAACGATCTCCCGCAGCAGGATCCGTCCCGTCGTCGTGTCGACGAGCTTCCCGTCCATCCGCACCTTGATGGCGGCTTGAAGGTCGATCGCGTCTGCGTCGTACGCGACACGAACCTCCTCGGCGCTCCCGAAACGCCGTCCTTCACCGCGCGCACCGGGCCGCTCGCGCGTGAGGTAGTACGAGCCGAGAACGATGTCCTGCGTCGGCCCGATGATCGGACGGCCGGTCGCAGGGCTCAGGATGTTGTTCGTCGACATCATGAGGACCCGCGCCTCGATCTGCGCCTCGACCGAGAGCGGCACGTGCACCGCCATCTGGTCCCCGTCGAAGTCTGCGTTGAACGCCGCGCACACGAGCGGGTGGAGCTGGATCGCCTTGCCGTCGATCAGCATCGGCTCGAACGCCTGGATTCCGAGCCGATGGAGCGTGGGCGCCCGGTTGAGCATCACCGGGTGCTCCTGGATCACCTCGGCCAGGATGTCCCACACCTCCGGCCGCTCCTTCTCCACCATCTTCTTGGCGGCCTTGATGGTGGTGACGTACCCCTGCTGCTCGAGCTTCGAATAGATGAACGGCTTGAAGAGCTCGATGGCCATCCGGCTCGGGAGCCCGCACTGGTGCAGTCGCAGCTCCGGGCCGACGACGATCACCGACCGCCCCGAGTAGTCGACGCGCTTGCCGAGCAGGTTCTGTCGGAAGCGGCCCGACTTTCCCTTCAGCATGTCCGACAGCGACTTCAGCGGCCGCTTGCTCGGGCCCGTGATGACACGCCCACGGCGGCCGTTGTCGAAGAGCGCGTCGACCGCTTCCTGGAGCATCCGCTTTTCGTTGCGGATGATCACCTCGGGCGCGTTCAGCTCCTGCAGCCGCTTCAGACGATTGTTGCGGTTGATCACCCTCCGGTACAGGTCGTTGAGATCGCTGGTCGCGAAGCGGCCCCCATCGAGCGGCACCAGCGGCCGCAGGTCCGGGGGCAGGACCGGAACGATCTCGAGGATCATGTGCTCCGGTCGGTTCTTCGACTCGCGAAACGCATCGAGGACCTTGAGGCGCTTGGCGAGCTTCTTGCGCTTCGCCTCGGAAGTCGCCTCCTTCATCTCGCCGCGAAGGGTCTGGCACTCCTTCTCGACATCGATCCGCTTGAGCATCTCGCGGATCGCCTCCGCGCCGATCCCGAACTCGAACGCTTCGCGCCCGTACTGCTCCTTCACCTCGATGAGCCGTTCATCCGTGAGGAGCTCTCCGAAACGGAGTGCCGTGTCCTTCGGATCGATCACGATGTGGGCCTCGAAGTACAGCACCTTCTCGAGATCCCGAAGCGATACTTCGAGGATGTTCCCGATGCGTGACGGCAGCGACTTGAGGAACCAGATGTGCGCGACCGGCGTCGCGAGAGTGATGTGGCCCATCCGCTCGCGGCGGACCTTCGACTGGATGACCTCCACCCCGCACTTCTCGCAGACCACCCCTCGGTGCTTCATGCGCTTGTACTTGCCGCAGTTGCACTCGTAGTCCTTCACCGGGCCGAAGATCTTCGCGCAGAACAGCCCGTCGCGTTCCGGCTTGAACGTCCGGTAGTTGATCGTCTCCGGCTTCTTCACCTCGCCGAACGACCACTCGCGGATCTTCTCGGGCGACGCGATGGCAATCCGGATCGCGTTGAACGCCAACGGATCCTTGGGCTTCTCGAAGAGGTTGTAGAGATCACGCATGGGTCGCCCCTCTCAGCTCTTGTCTTCGAGCAGATCGACGTCGAGGCCCAGGGCCATCAGCTCCTTGACCAGCACGTTGAAGCTCTCGGGCAGGCCGGGTTCGAGGACGTTGTCGCCCTTCACGATCGACTCGTACATCCGGGTGCGTCCGAGCACGTCGTCGGACTTGACCGTCAGGAACTCCTGCAGTGCGAACGCCGCGCCGTATGCCTCGAGCGCCCACACCTCCATCTCGCCGAGGCGCTGGCCGCCGAACTGCGCCTTGCCCCCGAGCGGCTGCTGGGTGACGAGGCTGTACGGGCCGATGCTCCGGGCATGGATCTTGTCGTCGGCGAGGTGGTGCAGCTTCAGGACGTAGAGGATTCCTACCGTAACATCGCCGTCGAAGGCGTCTCCCGTCCGGCCGTCGAAGAGGACCGTCTGCCCCGTCGTCGGCAGCCCCGCCCTCGCCAACTCCTCCTGGATCTCGGACTCCTTGGCGCCGTCGAAGACCGCCGTCGCCATGTGGACGCCACGCCGGAGGTTCCGCGCCAGATCGAGCACCGCTTCCGGCGACGCCTTGTCGAGGACACGAGCGATGTTCGCGTCGTGGTAGACCTCCTTGAGGCGCTCCCGAATCCGATCGACGCTGCTCTCCCGATCGAGGAACTCGCCGATCTGCTGGCCGAGGCCGTACGAGGCCCAGCCCAGGTGCGTCTCGAGGATCTGTCCGACGTTCATTCGGGACGGAACGCCGAGCGGATTGAGCACCACGTCGACCGGCCGCCCGTCGACGCCGTACGGCATGTCCTCGACCGGCAAGATCCGCGAGATCACGCCCTTGTTCCCGTGACGACCCGCCATCTTGTCGCCGACGGAGAGCTTGCGCTTGATGGCGACGTAGACCTTCACCATCTTGAACACGCCCGGCGGCAGTTCGTCGCCCTTCTTGAGTCGCGCGATCTTCTCGTCGAAGACCGTGCGAATCACCGTCGCCTGCTCCTCGACGCCAGCGAGCAGACGGTCGACCTGCTCCTGGGCTCGTGCGTCGGAGACCTGGATCTCCTTCCAACGGCGCAGCGGGATCTCCCCGAGGATTTCGGCCGTGATCGGGTCGCCAGCCTCGAGCCACGTCTGCTTCTTCCGATCGTCCGCCACGCGGTTCGCCGCGCGCTTGCCCACGAAGAGCGTCCGGACCCGATTCATCGCGCTGTCGCGGATGATCCGGACCTCGTCCTCCTGGTCCTTGCGGAGCCGCTCGATCTCTCCCTCCTCGATCGCGCGGGCACGCTCGTCCTTCTCGACTCCCCTCCGCGAGAAGACCTGCGCGCCGATGACCGTCCCGGAAACTCCCGGCGGCACCCGCAGCGACGTGTCCCGGACGTCGCCGGCCTTCTCGCCGAAGATGGCTCTCAGCAACCGCTCCTCCGGAGACAGCTGCGTCTCACCCTTCGGGGTGATCTTGCCCACGAGGATGTCGTCGGGCTTCACCTCCGCGCCGATGCGGACGATTCCCGACTCGTCGAGGTCCTTGAGCGCTTCCTCGCCGACGTTCGGAATGTCTCGGGTGATCTCTTCCTTCCCGAGCTTGGTGTCGCGCGCGACGCACTCGAACTCCTCGATGTGGATCGAGGTGAAGAGGTCCTCCTTCACGACGCGCTCGGAGATGAGGATCGAGTCCTCGAAGTTGTACCCGCCCCACGGCATGAACGCGACGACGACGTTCGCACCCAGCGCGAGCTCACCCCGCTCCGTCGCAGGGCCGTCGGCGATCACCTGACCTCGCCGGACGCAATCTCCGGGCTTGACGATCGGCCTCTGGTTGATGCACGTGTTCTGGTTCGATCGCTGGTACTTGATCAGGCTGATGATGTCGACGTGCGATCCCTTGCCATCGTCCTCGTCCGGCTTGATCACGATCCGGCTGGCATCGACCGACTCGACCACGCCGTCCCGCCGCGCGACCACGGTCACTCCCGAATCACGCGCCACGACGGCTTCCATCCCCGTGCCGATGAGCGGAGCCTGGGTCCGCATCAGCGGCACGGCCTGGCGCTGCATGTTCGATCCCATGAGCGCCCGATTGGCGTCGTCGTTCTCGAGGAACGGAACCATCGAGGCGGCCACCGAAACCAGCTGGTTCGGCGACACGTCCATCATCTGGATCTCCGCCGGAGGCAGCATCACGAACTCGCCGGCCTTCCGCGCCGAAACGAGGTCCGACGTCAGTCGGCCCTTGTCATCGATGGCGGCGTTCGCCTGCGCGATCGCGAGCCGCTCCTCCTCGAGAGCAGAGAGGTACTTCACCTCGTTGGTGACCCGGCCGTTCTGCACCACGCGGTACGGCGTCTCGATGAAGCCGTAGTCGTTCACCCGGGCGAAGGTCGAGAGCGAAGCGATCAGTCCGATGTTCGGCCCTTCCGGCGTCTCGATCGGGCAGATCCGGCCGTAGTGGGTCGGATGGACGTCGCGGACCTCGAAGCCCGCACGCTCCCGCGTGAGACCTCCAGGCCCCAGCGCCGATAGGCGGCGCTTGTGCGTCACCGCCGACAACGGGTTCGTCTGATCCATGAACTGCGAGAGCTGGCTCGACCCGAAGAACTCCTTGATCACGGCCGAGACCGGCTTCGAGTTGATGAGATCGTGCGGCATGAGCGTCTCGATCTCCTGGAGCGACATCCGCTCCTTGATCGCACGCTCCATCCGGACGAGCCCGATGCGGTACTGGTTCTCGAGAAGCTCGCCCACGACGCGCACCCGGCGATTCCCGAGGTGGTCGATGTCGTCGATCCGCTTCTCGGGGTCGGCGCCGTTCTTGAGGTCGACCAGGTACTTGATCGCCGCGAGGATGTCCTCGGGTCGCAGCGTCGGCAGCTCCTTGAGCGGCACCTCCTGCCGCGGACCGTTCGGTCCGCTCGCCAGGAGCGTCGCCCGTTCCTCGGCGTCGAGGCTGAGCTTGTGATTCATCTTCAGGCGGCCAACCCGCGAAAGGTCGTAACGCTCGGCATTGAAGAAGAGGTTGTTGAAAAGGTTGGTGGCCGTGTCGAGCGTCGGCGGATCGCCTGGACGCAGCCGCCGGTAGATGTCGAGGATCGCCTCGTCTTGCGTAACCGTCTTCGAATCGGCGACCAACGTGTCACGCAGCGACGTGCCGGTGAGGATCGGATCCAGATAGAGCAGCGGAAACTCGTTGATGCCCCGAGTGCGAAGCTCGTCGAGATGGGCCTCCGTGATCTCCTCGTTGCACTCGAGGATCACCTCGCCCGTATTCTCGTCGACGATGTCGATCGGAGCGATGCGCTTCACCGCATCGGTCCGGATGATGTCTTCGATGCCGACCTGGACCCACTCGATCCCGGCTTCCACGATCCGGCGCACCGCGGCCTTGGTGAACTTCTTGTCCTTGCGAACGAGGATGTTGCCGGCCTCGTCCCGGACCTCGCGTGTACAGCGCTGCCCCTCGAGCAGCGTCGGGACCACCTTCTTCAGGTACTTCTTCGCTTCGGCCCGAACCACCTCCGGCTGGTAGAAATGGGTCAGCAGGAACTCGGGGGTGTACCCGAGCGCCTTGAGCAGAACGGTCGCGTAGATCTTTCGCCGGCGGTCGATCCGGGCGTAGATCAGGTCCTTGTGATCGAACTCGAGATCGAGCCACGATCCCCGGTACGGGATGATCCGGCAGCTGTAGAGCTTCTTCCCGGCCGCGCTCACCGTCGATGAGGTGGTCGTGTCGAAGAAGATGCCTGGCGACCGGTGGAGCTGCGAGACGATCACCCTCTCGGTGCCGTTCACGATGAAGGTGCCGTTGTCGGTCATGATCGGGATCTCCCCGAAATAGACCTCCTGCTCCTTCACGTCGCGGATGCTCTGCGAACCCTCCGCTTCGTCCCAGGCCACGAGGCGGATCGTGACCTTGAACGGGGCCGCGTAGGTCATGCCCCGCTGCAGGCACTCCTGAACGTCGTACTTCGGCTCCTCGAGCGTGTAGCCGACGAACTCGAGGCTCGCCGTCTCGTTGAAATCCTTGATCGGGAACACGGAGTTGAACACGGCCTGAAGGCCCGTGTTCTCGCGCTTTTCCGGCTCGATGTTCGTCTGCAGGAAGCGCTCGAACGACTGCTTCTGGATCTCGATCAAGTCGGGAATCTCGAGGATCCCGGGGATCTTCGAGAAGTAGCGACGGATGCGGGGAGCGTTCTCGGAAAAGAGGATGTCGGTCACGGCTTCGGTTCGCCCTCCGTATCGGAGTCAACTACACGTTCGTCCGCGCACGCGCGCGGTCGAACACCGGCGAGCCCGGCCTACTTGATCTCGACCTGGCCGCCTGCCGCCTCGAGCTGCGCCTTCATCTTCGCGGCGTCGTCCTTGGAGACGCCCTCCTTCACCGGCTTCGGCGCGCCCTCGACCAGGTCCTTGGCCTCCTTGAGGCCGAGGCCCGTGATTGCACGGACCTCCTTGATCACCTGGATCTTCTTGTCGCCGGCCGTGAGGAGGATGACGTCGAACTCGGTCTTCTCCTCGGCCGCCGCAGCCGGCGCAGCGCCGGCTGCCGCGGCCACGGCCACCGGAGCGGCCGCCGAGACTCCCCACTTCTCCTCGAGGAGCTTCGCCAGCTCCGCGGCCTCCATCACCGTGAGGCCCGAGAGCGTCTCTGCGATCGTGTTCAAATCGGCCATGACTATCCAACCTTTCTCTCGTTGCATGCCGCGGAGCATGTCCGCCGTCTGCCCCGCACGCGGCGGGAGTCTACGATGCCGCGGGACCTCTCCCGCGGCGAAACGATCCGGCCCCGGCTATGCGCCCGCGCCGGCTTCTTCGAGTTGCTTGCGCCGTGCTTCCACGAGCCGCGCGAGCTGCCCGCCCGGCGCCGCCAGCATCCGCACCAGCTGGCTCGCCGGCGCCTGCAGCAGGCCGATCAGCATGCCGCGAAGCTCGTCGATGCCCGGGAGCGTTGCGAGCGTCGCGATCTCGCCCTTGGCGATCGCGCGGCCGTCGAGCACGCCGCCTCGGATCTGGAAGATCTCGTGCTGCTTCGCGTAGTCGACCAGGATCTTCGCCAGGCGGATCGGATCCCCATACGAGATGGCGATCGCCGTCGGCCCCTTGAAGTGGCCGACGACGCACGCAACGTCCGAGCCCTCGGCCGCACGCCGGAGGAGCGAGTTCTTCGTCACGCGGTACTCGTACTGCCCCGCGCCTTCGGCCCGTAGCTGCTTCCGCAGCTTCTCCGACGCCTGCACGCCGAGGCCACGGTACTCCGCAACGACGACGCTGGTGGCGCGGCGGAACTTCTCCTGCAGCTCCGCCACCTGCTCTTCTTTCTGCGCTCGCGTGAGCATCCCGCCCCTTTCTACGCCGCCTGCGCCGCGACCGACGACGGATCGATCCGGATGCCCGGGCCCATCGTGGTCGAGATCGTGATCTTCTTCATGTACGTGCCCTTGCTCGCGGCGGGCTTCGCACGCAGCACCGCCTCGAGGATCGCCGAGGCATTCGCCACCAGTGCCTCGGGAGCGAAGGACCGCTTCCCGATGGCGACGTGGACGATGCCCGCCTTCTCGACCCGGTACTCGACCTTGCCGGCCTTCGTCTCGCGGACGGCCTGCCCCACGTTCGCAGTGACGGTACCGAGCTTCGGGTTGGGCATCAGTCCGCGCGGGCCGAGAACCTTCCCGAGGCGTCCGACGACACCCATCATGTCCGGCGCTGCGATCACGCGATCGAACTCGAGCCAGCCTTCTTCCTGGATCTTCTTCGCCAGATCCTCGGCGCCAACGTGATCCGCGCCGGCTTCTCGCGCCTCCTTCTCCTTCTCGCCCTTCGCGAAGACCAGGATGCGGAGGGTCTTGCCGGTTCCATGAGGAAGCACGACCGAGCCGCGCACCATCTGATCGGCGTGTTTCGGGTCGACGCCGAGGTTGATCGCCAAGTCGACGCTCTCGTCGAACTTCGTCGACGGGGTCGCCTTGAGCGCCGCCACCGCATCTGCCAGCGAGTAGTTCTTGCCCGCCTCGATCCCTGCGCCGGCGTTCTTCATCCGCTTGCCGGAGGCCATGTCAGCCCTCCATCACTTCGAGGCCCATCGAACGGGCCGTGCCCTCGATGCTCCTCATCGCCTGTTCGACGTCGTGGGCATTCAGGTCCTTGAGCTTGAGTGCAGCGATCTCGCGCACCTGGCTCCGTGTGACCGTCCCACATTTGTTCCGGTTCGGCTCGCCGGATCCCTTCTCGATCCGCGCCGCCTTCTTGAGCAGGACCGCCGCAGGCGGTGTCTTCAGCTCGAAGGTGAACGTCCGATCGGCGTACACCGTGATCAGCGCGGGAATGATGAGCCCGGCTTGATCCTGCGTGCGCGCGTTGAACGCCTTGCAGAACTCCATGATGTTGACGCCGTGCTGGCCCAGTGCGGGGCCAACGGGCGGCGACGGGTTCGCCGCGCCTGCGGGGCACTGGAGCTTCACGATCGCGACGACCTTCTTTGCCATGACCTTCCTTAGCCGCACTTGCTTCGCTCGGCAGCGGCCTTCGCTCGCCGGTGGCTCGCTGCGCGCGCTTCGCGCTTGCTATGCCTTCTCCACCTGCATGAAGTCGAGCTCGACCGGGGTGGCGCGGCCGAAGACCTGCACCATCACCCGCACCTTCTCCTTCTCGGGCTTCACCTCGTCGACGAAGCCCGAAAAGTTCGCAAACGGCCCGCTCACCACGCGAACGTTCTCGCCCTCCTCGAATCGGATCTTCGGCTTGGGCTTGACCGCACCTTCCTTGATCTGCTGCGTCATTCGCGCGACCTCCTCGTCGGAGATCGGCGTCGGCTGCGTTCCTCCGCCGACGAAGCCCGTGATCTTCGGCGTCCCACGCACCACGTGCCAGGTTTCGTCGTCGAGATCCATGTGGACGAGGATGTAGCCGGGGAAGAACTTTCGCTTCGAGGTGCGCTTCTCGCCCTTCACCACCTCGACGACGTTCTCCTCGGGGATCAGGATCTCGTCGAACCGCTCCTCCACGTTCATCGTGCGGGCGCGCTCGAGCAGCGCCTGCCGGGCCTTCGCCTCGTGGCCGGAGTAGGTGTGTACGATGTACCACTTCTTGGACATCTGGCCTGACGTTCCCCGGTCCCTCTACGGGACGATGAGTCGGATTCCCTGGGCAAGGACGTAGTCGAAGATTCCGAGCACGAGCGCCATGAGCGCAACGATCACCAACACCCCAACCGTCCCCGCCACGTACTCACGCTGCGTCGGCCACGTGACCTTGCGGACTTCCGAGCGGACGTCCGACAGGTACTGCCGCGACGTTCGCACCCATTCTCCCGGACTCCACTCCACGGGCCTCTCCACCACTCGATTGGCAGGCGCGGAGGGACTCGAACCCCCAACCCCCGGATTTGGAGTCCGGTGCACTACCAGTTGTGCTACGCGCCTATGCTCCGTTTCTCCGCTCCGCCCTGCTGCTCCTCTAGACCAGGATCTCGGAGACGACGCCAGCGCCGACGGTGCGGCCGCCCTCGCGGATCGCGAAGCGAAGCTCCTTGTCCATCGCGATCGGCGTGATCAGCTCCACCACCATCTCCACGTTGTCGCCGGGCATCACCATCTCCGTGCCCTCGGGCAGCGTCGCCACCCCGGTCACGTCCGTCGTCCGGAAGTAGAACTGCGGCCGGTAGCCGTTGAAGAACGGCGTGTGCCGCCCTCCCTCGTCCTTGTTCAGGATGTACGCCTGCGCCTTGAACTTCGTGTGCGGCGTGATCGAACCGGGCTTCGCCAACACCTGACCGCGCTCGACGTCACCCTTGCCCGTCCCACGCAGCAAACATCCGATGTTGTCGCCCGCCTGCCCCTGGTCCAGCAGCTTGCGGAACATCTCGACGCCCGTCACCACCGTCTTCGTCGTGGGCTTGATCCCCACGATCTCCACTTCCTCTCCGACCTTCACGATCCCCTGCTCCACGCGCCCCGTCACCACCGTCCCGCGCCCCGTGATCGAGAACACGTCCTCGATCGGCATCAGGAACGGCTTGTCCAGCGCCCGCTGCGGCTCCGGAATCGCCGTGTCCAGCGCCTCCATCAGCTCGTCGATGCACTGGCCCGCCGTGTCGTCCGACGGGTTCTCTCCCGCCTTCAGCGCCGATCCCTTGATGATCGGAATCGTGTCGCCAGGAAACTCGTACTTGTTCAGCAGCTCCCGGACCTCCAGCTCCACCAGCTCCAGCAGCTCCGGGTCGTCCACCATGTCGCACTTGTTCAGGAATACCACGATGTGCGGAACGTTCACCTGCCGCGCCAGCAGCACGTGCTCCCGCGTCTGGGGCATCGGACCGTCCGCCGCGCTCACCACCAGGATCGCGCCGTCCATCTGCGCCGCACCCGTGATCATGTTCTTCACGTAGTCCGCATGGCCCGGGCAGTCCACGTGCGCGTAGTGCCGGTTCTTCGACTCGTACTCCACGTGCGCCGTCGCGATCGTGATCCCTCGCTCCCGCTCCTCCGGCGCCTTGTCGATCTGGTCGAACGCCACCTTCTGCGCCAGACCCTTCGACGCCTGACGCGACGTGATCGCCGCCGTCAGCGTCGTCTTCCCGTGGTCCACGTGCCCGATCGTCCCCACGTTCACGTGCGGCTTCTTGCGCTCGAACTTCGCCTTGGCCATTCCCTTTTCCTTCTCTCCCGGTTTGAGCCCGGCTGGCCCGCCAGCCCTGGCCGCGTCCAACGTTTCTGGAGCCCACGAGCGGGATCGAACCGCTGACCTCGTCCTTACCAAGGACGTGCTCTACCAACTGAGCTACGTGGGCCGATGAGCGCCCCTGCCGAGCCGGCTCGCCACTCCCTTCCTTGCTCGCCACCTCCCCCGTCCGACACCAGCCATCTCTTGCGGTGCGCCGCGCGTGGAGCGGGAAACGGGATTCGAACCCGCGACCCCGAGCTTGGAAGGCTCGTGCTCTAGCCAGCTGAGCTATTCCCGCCCACGCGCTCCCGGCGTCCCGACCACCGCAACGATCTCGTGGTGGAGAGGGAAGGATTCGAACCTTCGAAGGCGTGAGCCAGCAGATTTACAGTCTGCCCCGTTTGACCGCTTCGGTACCTCTCCGCTACCTCGACCGCGAACCGATGCGCCTCGCAGATCCGCGAAGCATCCGGTGCGCAAGACGCGAAAAAAGACACGTCGACACCCACCCCCCGGCCTTTCCAGCGACGCGCCGGCAGGCCGACGATTGCGGGTTGTTCTCCGTGCGAAATCGTGTCGGGCGGAACGGCCCGACGGGAATCCCTGGAAACGCCCCCGAACCCGGAGCTGGCGAAGGGACTTGAACCCATAACCTGCTGATTACAAATCAGCTGCTCTACCGTTGAGCTACGCCAGCCTGGAGAGGAACCGCCGCAGGATAGGGCCGGCACCTGCGGCTCGCAACGGGTCTCGCGACCTCATCCGCCCTGCCTCCTCCGCCGCCTGAGCTCGAAGAGCAGGACGGCGGCGGCCGCCGACACGTTGAGGGAGCCCACCCGCCCGGCCATGGGGATCCGTACCTGGTGATCGAGCGCCGCCCGGACCCCGCGACGAAGCCCCCTCCCCTCCGCTCCGAGTACGACGACCAGGTCTCCCGCCAGCAGGCGGTCGGGCATCGTGAAGAGGTCTGATGGGGCCTCGGGATCGGCCCCGGCACTCCAGAACCCCGCCTGCTCGAGATCCGCGAGGGTCCGCGGCAGGTTCGTGACTCGCGCGACCGGCAGATGCTCGATCGCACCAGCACTGGCCCGCGAGACCGCGGACGAGAGCGGGGGCGCACGGCGCCGGGTGAGGATCAGCCCACCGGCTCCCGCGGCCTCGGCGACCCGCGCAACGGCGCCGACATTCTGTGGGTCTTCTACCCCATCTAGAGCAACCAAGATCCGCATCCCGGGTTGCCCTTCGAGAAGAGCCGACAGCGGAAGCTCTGGAAGCGGGCCCGCCTCGAGGACGACCCCCTGGCTGCGGGCTTCGGCCCCGACGAGCTCCGCGAACTGGGCTCGGGGGAGCCGCTCGACGCGAACCCCGGCCTCCCGGGCGAGATCCACGAGGGTGCCATCCTCTCCGACGCCCGTCGGGCTTCGCTCGTCCCTACCTAGTATCAGCCGGAGGAGCCTCCTCCGCCTCGCCCGCAGCGCCTCCCGCACCACGTGCTGCCCGACGAGCCGCTCGAATGCGGCGGCAGGAGGGAGGGTGGGGATCCCCGCGCGATTTCCGTCTCGTCTCAAGCGCTCCCGCCGATCCGTCCGATGCAGTGTGCGGAGGGACCCTTCGGTGAGCAAGACCGGCATCGACCGACGCATCCATCCCCGCCTGGGACTCAGCCTGCCCGTGCGCGTCTCGAGCATCGACCCCGAGACCGACGCGGCCACCCGCCGCCCGTTCTTTCGCGCGACACGCGCCTGGTGTGTGAATCTCTCGCGCGGCGGCATCTTCGTACACACTCCCGAGCCCTTCGGCTCCGGACGCCGCGTCCTCGTCGAGATCACCCTCCCCGACGGCCGGAGCTTGGATACCGTCGGCCGGGTGGCGTGGGTACAGCGCACCACCGAGCCCGCGTACGGCCGCGAGCGCGCCGAGGGAGACGGGATCGGCATCGAGTTCCTCGCCACCGCACCGGCCGACCTCGCCGCGCTGGAGCGGACACTACGCGACGCGAGGGGAGGCCGTGCCGATGCCCATCGGTACGTCGTCTGAAGCACGCGGAAATCGCCTTGATCCCGCGGCCCCGATCCGGGTATGCTCCTGCGCGCCATGAGGCCCCCCGGCGCCTACAAGATCTCTGCGAGGATCCGTGCGTTCGAGGCGATGCAGCACCCGTCGGCGCGAAGCGCGCGCCGCGTGCGCCGGATCCTCGACTCGCTGCGAACGGAGATCGTCGAGGGCTGTGAGGTCCGGATCCGGCGCGTCCTCGCGGATCCGCGCGAGATCTTCCGTCTCGAGCTCGAGATGCCTGCCCTCGGCTACCAGCGCGTCACACTCCTCGACCGGGAATCGCTCGAGCTGCTCCTGGAGGCCGACGACGTCCTCGAGCGCGTGAGGACGTCTGCGCTCGGTGGCTGACGCGCGAACCGCGGTGCCCGGGGCAGGATTCGAACCTGCATGGCCTGTGGCCAGGCGATTTTAAGTCGCCCGCGTCTACCCGTTTCGCCACCCGGGCTCTGGGTCGTCGCGGCGGGTGCGCGCAACTCGCGTGAGGGTAACATTCCAACGTGTTCCACGGGAAGAAAATCGTCGTCGTAATGCCCGCCTACAACGCGGCGCGGACCATCGAGCGGACCTACGCCGAGATCCCCCTCGACCTGGTCGACGAGGTGGTGCTGACCGACGACGCGAGCCACGACGAGACCGTCGCGATCGCCCGCAGGCTCGGGCTGCGCACGCTGGTCCACGAGCGCAACCGCGGCTATGGGGGCAACCAGAAGACCTGCTATGCCGAGGCGCTGCGGCTCGGAGCGGACGTCGTGGTGATGCTCCACCCCGACTACCAGTACCCACCCAAGCTCATCGCCGCCATGGTCAGCATGATCACGGACGGTCCCTTCGATGCTGTGCTCGGGTCGCGGGTGCTCGGTGGCCGCGCGCGACGCGGAGGGATGCCCCTCTACAAGTACGTCTCGAATCGAGCCCTCACCGCCGCGCAGAACCTGCTGTGCGGCGCCAAGCTCTCGGAGTACCACACGGGCTACCGGGCGTTCTCGCGGCCGATCCTCGAGACGCTCCCGCTCGACGAGAACTCGGACGATTTCGTGTTCGACAACCAGATGCTCGCGCAGATCCTCTACGCGGGCTTCGAGATCGGCGAGGTGAGCTGCCCGGCCGCCTATTTCGACGAGGCGTCTTCGATCAACTTCCGGCGCTCGGTCACCTACGGGATCGGGGTCCTTGGCGTCTCGCTCCAGTATTTCCTGCAGCGCAAGGGCTGGGTGAGCTTCCCGATCTTCTCGACATCCGGCCGCAGGCTCGCGCCCGCGACCGGCGCCTAGCACGGCCACGGTCGTCATGTCCCTGGGAGCACGCTCGCTCCGGCCGGCGCCGACGCTGCTCACGGACGAGGACCTCTACCTCTTCAACGAGGGGACGCACGCGCGCCTCTGGGACAAGCTGGGCTCGCATCCGCTCGGCCACGACGGCGCAGCGGGAACGCACTTCGCCGTCTGGGCACCGAACGCAGAGGCCGTTTCGGTGGTCGGCGACTGGAACGGATGGCGTCCTGGGGCCGATTCGCTCCGGCCGCGGGCCAGCTCGGGAATCTGGGAGGGAACCCTGCGCGGCGTGGGCGCCGGCGCCCACTACAAGTACCACGTCGAGTCGCGTTACCACGGGTTCCGCGCCGACAAGACCGACCCCTTCGCCTTCCACACCGAGGTGCCTCCGCGCACGGCGTCGGTGGTCTGGGACCTCGGCTACGCCTGGGGCGACGCCGCGTGGATGTCGACGCGCGCAGGGAGGATCTCCCTCACGGCTCCGATCTCGATCTACGAGGTGCATCTCGGATCCTGGCGTAGAGGAGACGGCGGCCGCTGGCTCGGCTACCGCGAGATCGCACCGCTGCTCGCCGACTACGTCCTCGAGATGGGATTCACGCACGTCGAGTTCCTGCCGTTGATGGAGCACCCCTTCTACGGCTCCTGGGGCTACCAGACCACCGGCTATTTCGCTCCCACGAGCCGCTACGGGACCCCTCAAGATCTCATGTTCCTGATCGATTACCTGCACCAGCGCGACGTGGGCGTCATCCTCGACTGGGTGCCGTCGCACTTCCCGACCGACGGGCACGGACTCGCCTACTTCGACGGAACCCACCTCTACGAGCACGGCGATCCGCGGCAGGGATTCCATCCCGACTGGAGCAGCTACATCTTCAACTACGGACGCAACGAGGTCCGGAGCTTCCTGCTGTCGAGCGCGCAGTTCTGGCTCGACACGTACCACGCGGATGGGCTCCGCGTCGATGCGGTCGCGTCGATGCTGTACCTGGACTACTCGAGAAAGGAAGGAGAATGGATCCCGAACGTCCATGGAGGGCGCGAGAACCTCGATGCGATCGCGCTGTTGCGGCGCTTCAACGAGGACATCTATCGCCTGCACCCGGACGTCCAGACGATGGCCGAGGAGTCGACGGCCTGGCCCATGGTGTCGCGCCCCACCAGCATGGGCGGCCTCGGGTTCGGCATGAAATGGGACATGGGCTGGATGCACGACATGCTCCGCTACATGGCGCTCGACCCCGTCCACCGCAAGTACCATCACGCGGACCTCACGTTCCGCATGCTGTACGCCTTCACCGAGAACTTCGTGCTTCCCCTGTCCCACGACGAAGTCGTCCACGGGAAGGGATCGCTCCTCGCAAAGATGCCCGGCGATGACTGGCAGAAGGCGGCGAACCTCCGGCTGCTCTACGGATGCCAGTGGGCGCAGCCCGGCAAGAAGCTCCTGTTCATGGGCGAGGAGTTCGCCCCGTGGCGCGAATGGGACCACGACGAGAGCCTCGATTGGCATCTGCTCGCCTACCCGTTCCACGCCGGAATCCAGCACTGGGTTCGCGACCTGAACCGCCTCTACCGCGACGAGCCCGCCCTGCATGCTTCCGACTGCGACCCGTCCGGCTTCTCGTGGATCGATTGCCACGACGTCGACCAGAGCGTTCTCTCCTGGGTCCGGTCCGCCGCGGGCGCTCGCCCGCTGGTCATCGCCTGCAACTTCACCCCGGTGCCCCGCCACGGCTACCGGCTCGGCGTGCCGGTCGCGGGCCGGTGGGAGGAGGTGCTCAACGGCGACGCGCCCCTCTACGGCGGAACCGGAATCGGAAATCTCGGCGCCGTCGCCACCGCGTCCGTCCCGAGCCACGGCCACGCCCAGTCGCTGTCGGTGACGCTTCCGCCGCTGAGCCTGGTGGTCTTCCGCGCTCCCGCGCCCTGACCCCGGCGATGGCCTCGGGCCGACTTGCGCCCCGGAGGACACTGCGGCAGATTGATTGGTACGATCGTACCAGTTTTGACCCACCCCATGGACGTCGGCGGACGGGTGCCCGTGCCGCGGGCGAGGATCCCGGTTGGAACACGCCACAGCCAGATCGAATGGAGCCTGCGAGAGGCTCCGCGGAACCCTCCGCTTCGCGCTGGCTTTCGCCCTCGCGGGGTCGCCGCAAGCCTCCGCCGCCGGCCTGGCCGCTGGACGCGCGCTCTATTCGGCGTGTGCGCCGTGCCACGGCGTACGCGGCGAAGGCGTCGCCAAGGCGGGAGCGCCGAGCCTCGCCGGACAGGAGCGTGCCTACCTCATCCGGCAGCTCGAGGCATTCCGATCCGGTCTTCGCGGCGCCGATCCCGCCGACGCCGAGGGCGGGGCGATGCGCGGGGTCGCCGCGGGGCTCGAAGACGCCGCGATCGCCGACCTCGTCACCTTCGTCGAAACCCTTCCAGAGCCGGTGACACCGATCACGGTCACAGGCGACCTTCGCAGCGGCAGCAACACCTACCAGGCGAAGTGCAACGCCTGTCATGGGCCGAGGGCCGAGGGCAACCCCGCCCTTCATGCACCGCGGCTCGCCGGCGTGAGCGACGGGTACCTCTTGCGTCAGCTCTCCCGCTTCCGGACCGGCGTCCGAGGCGGGCGCCCGGAGGACCGGCTCGGACGGCAGATGGCGCTCATGGCCCGAGGTCTCCCGAGCGAGCAGGCCGAGCGCGACGTCATCGCATTCATCCGATCGCTGGCGGAGCGCGGCGGCGCCCCCCGTTCCGCCACGAAGCGGAAACCCGATTGACCGCTGCACCCCGACGGAGGCCGGGCCTCTTCCTTCTCGCAGCGATCGCAGCGCACTGCGCCCTCGCGCCTCGGCCGCAGACCGCAGCCGCCGCGGAGATCACCCTCTCCCGGCGCTGCCCGCCCGGATTCGAGCTGCTGGAAGAAGGGACGTGCAGGCTCCACACGCTGTACGACTCCTACGACTCTCTCGAGGGCCGCGGCGTCGGCGGGCTCAAGACGTCCCTTCCCGCGCGGCGCGACGGTTTCACGGCCGAGCAGATCGATCTCGGCCGCTACCTCTTCTTCGACCCGGTCCTCTCGGGCACGGGAACCCTCTCGTGCGCCAGCTGCCACCACCCCGACCGCGGCTTCTCCGATGGCCGCGCCCGGAGCGTCGGGGCCCAGGGCACCGAGGTCGGCCGATCGGCGCCCACCCTGTGGAACGCTGCCTTCCTCCACCGCTTCTTCTGGGACGGGCGCGCCCGCTCACTCGAGGAGCAGATGCGGGGGCCGCTGTTCGCGGCCGCCGAGATGGGGAGCACTCCCGAGCGCCTCCTCTCGACGCTGAACGGCATCCCGGACTACCGCCGGCTCTTCCGCTTGGCATTCCCCCCTGACGCTGGCGGCGACATCACTCTTCCCCGGATCTACACCGCGCTCGCTGCCTTCGAGTCGTCCCTCGTCTCGCTGGACAGCCGATACGATCGCTACGCACACGGCGACCCACGTGCCCTTTCGGCCCGCGAGATCGAAGGCCTGAACATCTTCCGATCGTTCGTCGCCCGCTGCGCCGAGTGCCATACGCCGCCGCTGTTCACGAACCAGCAGATCGCGGTGATCGGTGTCCCGGAGCCCGAGGGCAGGCCCTTCGACCCGGGCGCCGGCGCCGTCTTCGACAACCCGACTTGGCGGGGGGGCTTCAAAGTGCCGACGCTCCGCAACATCGCACGGACGGCGCCGTACATGCACGCGGGCCAGATCGAGACGCTGCGGGAGGCGGCGCGGTTCTACACCCGGGGCCGCGGTCACGCCGTTCCGTCCGGCGAGGCGCTCATTCTCCACTGGCACATCTGGGAGCCGGACCTCACCGACGACGAGCTCGACCGCCTCGTCGATTTCATGAACGCCCTCACCGACGAAACCCATCCGCCGGAGGTCCCCGCGCAGGTTCCCTCCGGACTCACGCCCGTGAACCATCTGGCGCCGGGTCCCGCGCCCACGAAAGGAGCCGACCGATGACACGCCGCCCCTGGTGGCTCTCCCTTTCCGCCGCCGTACTTCTCGCCGCTGCGGGCTTTCTCGCCGGGCGCTTCGTCGTACAGCCAGAACCGCCCCTCGTCGGCGATGCGGGTCGCTACTCGGCGCCGGCGCCCGCCGAGTCGGGCGCCGTCTTCGGCACGGTCCCCGCCATCGAGAATGCTCGCTCGGGACGCGTCCTCATCGTCGAGTCCGGCGGGTCGATCCAGGAGGCCGTCACCGCCGCGCAGCCCGGCGACACGATTCGCGTTCGCCCGGGGACCTACCACGAGACCGTCTACGTCGACAAGGACGACGTCACCCTCTCGGGATCGATCGAGGCGGGTCGCTGGCCCGTCCTCGACGGCGAAAAGCGCCTCAACGACGCGATCCTCTACTCCGGAAACGGCATCACGGTCGAGAACTTCCGGATCGAGCGCTACAAGGGCAACGGCGTGATGGGCCAGGCAGGAAACAACTTCGTCATCCGCCACAACATCGTCCGCGAGGCCGGCGTCTACGGCATCTTTCCGCAGTTCGGGAAGAACGGCGTCGTCGAGCACAACGTACTTTCGGGAATCGAGGACGCCGCGATCTACATCGGCATGTGCGACAACGTCCACGTGGCCTACAACGAGGTCCATGGGAACGTCGCCGGCATCGAGGTCGAGAACTCGCGGCACGTCATCGTCGAGAGCAACTACGCCCACGACAATACGGCGGGGATCCTCGCCTTCATCACTCCCGGACTCCCGATCAAGACCACGTACGACGTGATCATCCGCAACAACTTCGTGATCGGGAACAACCACCCGAACTTCGGTGCTGCCGGGTCGATCGTCGCCGGCGTCCCCGCAGGAACCGGGATCCTGATCATGGCCGCCGACCAGGTGACCGTCGAGGGCAACCTCATCACGGGAAACGACAACGTCGGCATCGCCATCACCGACCACGGACACGCGGAGAACCTCAGCCTCGACCCCGAGTCCGAACCCAATGCCGACCAGGTGTCGATCCTCGACAACCTGATGGAGGACAACGGCCGGAACCCCATCCCCGAGATCCGCACGCTCGGGCTGCTCGACTTTTCGGACCGCGGCCCCGACATCGTTCGCGTCGGCGAGAGCCGCGGGAGCTGCATCCTCCACCGCGATCGCTACCGCACGTACGGCCTCGACGACTTCGGAGCCTGCGGCTTCAAGACGACCGCGGGAACACGCACCTATCTCCTCGCGAAGCCGGTCGAGCGGCGCCAGATCGACCCCTCCGAGAGGGGAAAGGCGGTCTATTTCGCGATCTGCAGCGGGTGCCACGCGTACAACGTCCGGCTGGTCGGCCCGCCGACCGAGGTGATCCAGGCACTCTACCTCGACGACCCGCAGGGGATCGCCGACTACGTGGCGAACCCCGTGAAGAAGCGCCCCGACTACCCGGAGATGCCACCGCAGGCGCATCTCGACGAGGCGACCCGCCTGGCCGTGGCGACGTACATGCTGACCGTGGTCCGCTGACGGTGCCGCGCGCAAAGCGCACCGAAGACGGCGCGCGCCCTGCGGCGCCCAGGCTTCGCTACCGCGGCCGCGCGGCCCAGCAGGCCGACAGCCGCGAGCGTCGCCGCGCGATCCTCGAAGCGACGCTACGCCTGATCGTCCGTGACGGGATGAGGGGGGTACGCCACCGGGCCATCGCCCGGGAGGCCGGCGTCCCTCTCGCCGCCACCACCTACTATTTCGGCGACCTCGCCGATCTGATCGCCGACGCGTTCACCCTCTACGCCGAAGACACGCTCCACGACTCTCGCGAGCTCGAGGAGAGCAGCCTTGCTGCTCTCGACGCCTACGGCGCCGAGGCCGCGCGGGGCTCCGCCGCACGCGTCGAGCTCGCCCAAACCCTCACGTGTCACCTGGTCGAGCACATCCGGTCGCAGGTGAGGCTTCGCAGCGACCGCATCCTCGAGCACGCCTTTCGCAACGAAGCGCTTCGCAACCCGAAGCTCGCCGCAACCGCCCGAATCCCCCAGGAACGAACGATCCGGGCCATCGCCGACTTCCTGTCGCGCTGCGGCTCCGACGACCCTGACGCCGACGCGCAGATCATCTTCGGGTTCATCCTGAACCTGGAGTACCAGCTACTGACCGGCGCGGGCGACGATGCGCTGATCGAGCGCACCGTCGGCCGCCTCGCGCATCACGTCTTCGGCGTATCCGCGCGCTAGCGACTCTTCAGCGGGCTCGGATCATCGATCGTCACGCGGAAGACACAGTTCTGCCCGCCCTTGGCTGCCGAGTCGAGGAGTTCGACCCGCACCGGCCCCTTCACTCGCCGCTCGAAGAGCTTGCGGACCCAGTGCTCGGCGCACCCGCACAACTTGACGTCGAGGGAAATCACTCCCCGCGTGACGAGCGGACATACGCAGCGGCCTTCGTGATGCTCCGTCCAGAGGATTTCCTTACCGCTTCGCTCGATGGTGATCTTGCTGGAGCCTCCGAGCTGCATCTTCTCGAGGAACGCGTCGAGATCGAGGTCGTCGGTGATCCCGTACAACTGGGTGTACGCCGTCACGCATTCGCTCGCCTGACACTCCATCACCCGGTCGAGAGCGGGAGCCTCGAGCCGATAGACGCCATCGTAGGTGCCGCGGACGATCCGGTCCTGGAAGTCGCGGACCATCTTCTCGAGCAGATCCTCGGACACGAAACCTCCCAGCGCGATCGACCTTGGACCATAGCCTCCGGGATCTCCCTCCGCCGGATCTTCCGACCCCGCGCCGATCAGGGGGCGAAGCGCGCCCGCGGCCGCAGGAGATGCCCGGTCTCGTACTGTTCGAGGACGTGGGCGATCCAGCCGGCGCAGCGGCCCACGGCGAAGATCCCGGCGACGGCTCCGCGTGGCATCCCAAGGGCGCACCGCAACGCCACGGCCCCGAGGTCGGAGTTGGGCCCGGGCCGGCGGTTCGCCGCCATCGCCTCGACGACGGCGGCCGCCTCGCGGACGCCCGGCGCCCGTCGCGAGACGCTGCGCGCCTTTTCGAGGAGCAGCTGGGCGCGGGGATCGTCCGCTCCGTAGAAGCCGTGTCCGAATCCGGGAACCCGCTCCCCACGGCGCTCGCGCTCATGGACCACCCGCGCGGCGTCACCCGGACCCTCGACCTCCGCCAGCAGCGCTTCGACCCGATCGCTCGCGCCGCCATGAAGCGGCCCCGAGAGCGCGGCGAGGCCGGCAAGAACGCAGGCGTAGGGATCGGCCTGGGCCGACGCAGCAACCCGTGCTGCGAAGGTCGATGCGTTCAGCTCGTGGTCCGCGAGAACCACCAGCATCCGGTCGATGGCGCGCAGCCGTGCGGCATCGGGCACAACATCGAGGGCGGATGCGACGGCACCCGCGACCGTCGGCGCCCGCAGAGACGCCGACACCCTCCCCGGAGCGGCCCCGAACGCCAGCGCCGCAGCGAGCCAGCGGATCACCGAGCGTGCGCGCGGAAGGACCGCCTCGCGGTTCGTGTCGAAGCGGCCGGGATCGCCCGGAGCGATCGTCGCGACGATCAGGGCCTGCCACGCCGAGAACGGCGATCCGGCAGGGAGAGCGCGAGCGAGTCGTGCCGGAGGCGGCCCCGCGCCGGCGACGAAGCGCGGCGGCGTCTCCGGCAGCGTGCCCGTCCAGAGGAGCTCCGCCACGCACTCGAAGGGAACGCCGCGCCGTGCGAGCGCCAGAGCCGGCTGCCCGCGGTAGAGGGGGCCCTCCGCCGTCAGGGCCGTGATCGAGGATTCGAGGACCGGCTCGCCCCAGAGAAGAGCGCGCGCCGCCTCGGCTCCGCGCGGTCCCCGTGCCTTCTCGCGGAGGGCCTCGACCTCGCTCCGGGCGTAGACACGCGCTCGCCCTCCCGGCCCGGGGCGGCTCCGGAGGAGACCGCGGCTCACGTAGGCGTAGAGCGTCGGCAGCTTCACCCCGAGGAGCGCCGCGGCCTCCCGGGCGCCGAGGACGCCTTTCATTGATCCATTAATCAACGTTGATGAACGTTTCATGCTCCGTATCCTACCCCGAGAAGGAGGACGCGCGATGGCGGACCGGGAAGCGATGCGAGGGGTCACTGGCGAGCTCGGAGGCCTCGACGGCGTCGTCGTGGCCGAGACCCGCCTCTCGCAGGTAGACGGAGAGCGCGGCCGGCTCGTCCTGCGAGGCCACGACGTCGAGGCCCTGGCGGCCGACGCCGGCTACGAGGACGTCTTCGCGCTGCTCTTCGACGGCGCCCTCCCCGGCCGGGCCGAAAAAGAAGCGGTTCGCGCACGGATCGGCGCGGCGCGGGAGGACGCATTCGGGCAGCTCCCGGCACTGGCCGACTGCCTCGGCGCCCCCGACGCCATGGACGCCGTGCGTGCAGCCCTGGCGCGCATCGTGGCGAGCGGCTCCCCCGCCGAGGAGCGCTTCCGCATCGCCGGAGCTGCAGCAGTCTTCACCGCCGCCTGGGTGCGGGCGCAGCAGGAGCAACCTCCCACCGCTCCGGATCCTTCGCTCGGCCAGGCCGCAGACCTCCTGCACATGCTCACCGGAAGCCCCGCCGCCGCCACCCGCGTCGCCGCGCTCGACGCCTACCTCGTGACCGTCGCCGAACACGGGATGAACGCCTCGACCTTCACGGCGCGGGTCGTCGCGTCGACCCGCGCCGACCCCGTGTCGGTGGTCGTGTCGGCCCTCGGCGCGCTGAAGGGTCCGCTCCACGGGGGAGCGCCCGGACCCGTGCTCGACATGCTCGACGCCATCGGCGAGCCCGCGCGCGCCGCGGAGTGGCTCGAGGCCGAGGTCGCGGCAGGCCGGCGGATCATGGGGCTCGGCCATCGCATCTACCGGGTCCGCGACCCAAGGGCCGCCGTCCTCGAACGGGCTCTCTCCCGCCTCGCGCGGGCCGGCGTCACGAGCCGCTACCTCGCCCTCGCCCACGCCGTGGAGCGTGCTGCCGTCGAGATCCTCGCGAAGCGGCACCCTGAGCGGCGGCTCGAGGTCAATGTCGAGTTCTACACGGCGGTGCTCCTCGATGCGATCGGACTTCCGCGAAACTCGTTCACGTCGACCTTCGCAGTGGCGCGCGTCGCTGGCTGGCTCGCCCACGCCGAAGAACAGCTCCAGGGCGGCCGGATCCTCCGGCCGCGACAGCGCTACGTAGGCCCGCTGCCCGGCGGCCACGGCGAGGCGCGTCTCGCATCGAGCGGCTGATGCTGACCGTGACCGCCGTCGCGATCCTCACGGCGACGGCCTTCGCGACCTCCGTGCTGTCGGCCGTCGTCGGGATGGCGGGGGGAATGACGCTGCTCGCCGTGCTCCTGCTCTTCGTCGACCCGCTGGCGGCGATCCCCCTTCACGCAGTGGTCCAGCTGGTCTCGAACGGCTCGCGCACCTTCTACCAGCGCCGGCACGTCGATTGGCGCATCGCCTCGAGCTTCGTTCTTCCGCTTCTTCCGGCGGGAGCGCTCGGTCTCGTCCTGGCGACCCGGCTACCCGCGGACGCGACCCGCGCGGCCATCGCGGCGCTGGTCCTCCTCGCCACCTGGCGGCCCGGCTGGCTTTCTCTCGGCAGCGCCGGAGAATCGCTCTCGCGACGGCCACGATTCCTCGCGCTCGGCGCAGCCATCGGGTTCCTGAACGTCAACGTCGGCGCCACCGGCGTACTGATGGCGCCCTTCTTCCTCGGCCTCGGTCTCGCCCGGCAGGCGATCATCGGCTCCCAGGCGGTGTGCCAGATGGCCGGACATCTCGTGAAGATCGTGCTGTTCGGCGCGACCGGTTTCGCCTTCGCCGACTACGCGTGCCTGCTCGCCTGCCTCTGCGTCGCGAGCCTGGCAGGCGCGCGCGCCGGCACCCTCCTGCTCGACCGCGTGAGCGAGACGGCGTTCACCCGGCTGTACCGAGCCGTTCTCACCTTACTCGCGGCGCAGCTCCTGTTCGCGAGCGTTCACGGGCTTCGATGAGGCCAACCGGGTACGCCAGCGCATCAGCGGCTTCCCGAGCACGCGTTCGATGGCCGCAATCTCCTCGGGAGTGAAGAAACCTCCCTCATCCCGGCGCGCACGTCGGCCGCCGCCCGCCGCAGGACGCGCTCTGGGTCGGGGACGCCCCTTGCACGCAGCGTCCCGTTCCCGGTAGGAGACGCCGCAGGAGGAGCAGACGAGGTCTGCATCGAAGCTGTGGCCGTGGGGCCTGGCCATGGACGATCCTCTCGATGAAGTACCTCCAGGATGAGACCGGCGCGGGAGCGCGATCCGGCTCGACTCCGCCAGCTTCTTGTCGATTCACGCCAGATCCGGCGTAGACTCCCCCTGGCCGGGACGGCGAGACCGGGGAGAGCACACCTGGCGACGGTCGACGGTGCAGTCATCCATCACCTGCTCGAAGCGCTCGGCGCCCTCGGGCTCGCCCGTGGAGCGCTGTGCGAGCGCGCGGGCGTCGACCTGCCCGACCTGCTCGCCCCGGGCACCCGGCTTCCCTGGAAGGACGCCGTCGCGCTCGCCGCTGCCGCCGAGACCCTCTCGGGGGACCCGGTCGTCGGCCTGCACGCCGCCGAAGCCTCCGTCTCCCGGGGACTCGTCGCCGTGCTGCTGCGATCGCAGCCGGACGTCTTCGAGCTCTTGCGTCAGCTCGATCGTTTCGAAGCGCTGATCGTCGACGACCTCGACGTCACCCTCGAGCAGCGGTCGCCCGCGAGCGCGCTCACCATCGAGATCGGGTCCGGTGAGCAGTCCGCCGAGCGGCACCTCCGCGAGTATCTAGCGGCATCGATCACCATCGAGCTCGCACACAGCTCTCGCCGTCCCCTTCGGCCGGCAGAGGTCCGCTTTCCCCATCCCCCCGCTGCGCTCGAAGCGGAGTACCAGCGTGTCCTCGGCTGCACCGTCCGGTTTCGACGGCCGAAGTTCGAGATCGTGATCTCCAACGCAGACCTCCACGCTCCTCTCGTCACGAGCAGCCCCGAAGCGGCGAAGCTGCTCGAGGTGGCCCTGCAGGAGGATCTCGACCTCGCCCAGTCGGGACGATTCGCGACCCGGGTCGGCGCTGCGCTGCACGAAGCCGTGGCGCAAGGCGAGAACACCCGGGAAGAAGACGTTGCGACCCGCCTTGCGGTGAGCGTTCGAACGATGCAGCGCCGGCTCTTCGAGGAGAAGACCTCATTCCGGAAGATCCGCGATGCCGTGCTCCAGGACCGGGCGCTGACGCGCCTCGAGGACGCCGCCGTCACGATCTCGCAGCTCGCGGGAGAACTCGGCTTTGCGAGCGTGGCCGCATTCAGCAAGGCGTTCAGGCGCTGGACCGGAGAGCCGCCGAACGCGAGGCGGCGCCGGAATGCGGGTGCGCGGGGCAGACCGTCGCCGCTCTCGCCGCCCTGATCTCGAGCCCACCCGGGAGGAACACGATGGCGATGGAGCGACGACGTCTGGGAGCTCTCGAGGTGTCGGCCCTCGGCCTCGGCTGCATGGGCATGAGCGAGTTCTACGGGCCTACCGACGAGACCGAGGCCATCGCAACCCTGCACCGGGCTCTCGACCTCGGCATCACGCTCCTCGACACCGCCGACGTCTACGGGCCCTTCACCAACGAGGAGCTCGTCGGCCGCGCGATTCGCGGTCGCCGCGACCGCGTCGTCCTCGCCACCAAGTGCGGCATCGTCCGAGATCCGGTGAAGCGGACCCTGCGCGCGCTCAACGGCCGGCCCGAATACATCCGCGGAGCCTGCGAGGCGAGCCTGCGGCGGCTCGGGGTCGACTACGTCGATCTCTACCAGCTCCACCGCATGGACCCCGCGGTTCCGATCGAGGAGAGCGTCGGCGCGATGGCCGATCTGGTCCGCACCGGAAAGACACGGGCCATCGGCCTCTCGGAAGTCGGCCCGAGCACGCTGCGCCGCGCCGCGGCGGTCCACCCGATCGCCTCCCTGCAGAGCGAATACTCGCTCCTCACCCGAGAGGTCGAAGCGGCGGTGCTGCCGGTCTGCCGCGAGCTCGGAATCGGATTTCTCGCCTACAGCCCTCTCGGGCGCGGGCTGCTCTCGGGCCGCTTCCGCTCGCGAGCCGACTTCGGCGCCGATGACTACCGCCAGTTCAGCCCACGCTTCGCAGAGGGCGCCTTCGAGGCGAACCTCGCCCTCGCCCTGCGGGCCGCCGAGGTCGCAAAGCGCAAGGGCTGCACGCCGGCGCAGCTCGCCCTTTCCTGGCTCCTCGCGCGCGGCAACGAGATCGTTCCCATCCCGGGCACCAAGAGCCGCCCGCGCCTCGAGGAGAACGCCGGCGCCACACGCGTGGTCCTGGAGCCTGCGGATCTCGCGGAGCTCGAAGCGGCGATTCCGCCGGGCTCGGTGGTCGGCGCCCGCTACCCCGCGGCCATGACGCCCCGCTGGGACTGAGCCCGAACACCTCAGTCGACGGGCGTCTCGAAGGATCCCAGACCCCTGGCCCCGATCCCGTCAGGCTCACTTCACGCTGGAATCACGCCCCGCCTTCAGGCGCGGGAAGCGCGCAGAGCGGCGGCGTCAGCCGAAGGGCTTCTCGAAGACATCCTCGTGCACGTAGGAAGAAGAAGCGGTGCGTTGCGTGGCTCTGCACGTCGAGGCGAGCTACTGCACGGCCGCTCCGTTCGGGTCGAGCATCCACGCCAGTTCGACCGGTGGCACCGTTCGGGGACCGCGAGAGGCGCTCGCTGGCGACCGGAGGCCGGCATTGCCGAAGAAATCAACACGGCGACTCGCGATTGCGTGACACCTCCTCCCGCGCCCTGGCCACTCCATCTCCACAGGCCCAGTTTCGGCCTCTGAGCGGGGCTTCGGTCTTCGCTGCGCCGAGATGCGCTGGAGGTTCTCGGGAATGGCGATTCAAACGAGCAGATGGGTTCGCAGATGGGTTCGCGGCTTCATCGGGATCGCGGTCACGCTGGTCGGGACCGTTGTCCTTGCGGGAACCGCGACGGCCGCTTCGCTCACCTTCGCCTACGAGGGACTGCTCACCAGCGACCTCTGGGTGACCGACTCTCCCGACGGCACCGTCGGGGCGTTCTTCACGGCGGGGGATACGATCAGCGGGCAGTTCACCTTCGAGTCGTCGACGCCCGAGGGGCCGCCGGGGCTCTTCGTGGGAGCGATTTCCAGCGCGACCTTCAGCGTCAACACGGGGGCCTACACCGGCGGCAGCAGCAACGGAGACATCAACTGGACGACCGGCTTCTTCGTGACGCGGGTCCAGTCCTGGCACGGTCTCAGCGGCCCCACGATCGGTGACAACAGCCTCCACTTCTTCGACGTGCAGGTCTCTTCGACGACCTTCGCTGGAGGACCACTGCCGACCACGCCTCCGGCCGTCACGCCCGCGGACAATTTCGGCGCCAACTGGGACCGCGTCGAACTGCTGTATCGCGCTTCGGACGCGCGCTTCTCGGGAGTCGCGTTCCAGCTGCAGTCCCTCACGCTGGTCCCCGAGCCCTCCACGGCACTGCTCCTGGGGCTGGGGCTCGCCGGACTCGGGACCCGCCGTCGGGTGGCTCGAAGGGGAACCCCGAGCTCGTAGCGCCGGGGCCGAGACCTCGGAAGATCTGACGCCCAACGCTTCTCGACGTTGCGCAGCACGAGCCAGCTGCGTTTCGTCGCGCCTCGTCGCTCGGGAAGTGGCCTTGGACGCGAGCCGCCTCGCGGACGTTCCCTTTCCGCCTCGCTTCTCCTTGGAATCACGCCTCGCCTCGAGGCGCATCCGTCATTGGAAGCGGCGAAACCTTGACAAGACGCCCGGACCTCCGGTCGCAGTGTCGGCCCCGATTGCGATTCCATGGAGATCAACAGCAGGGCGATAACGGGGCTCGCGAGGTCGCAATCGCGACAGTCGTGCTCCTGTCCGGCCAAGTCGCTGCTTCCAGCTCCTTCGGTCATGTGAGCGTTTCCCGAACCGGATCGACGACACCAGAGTGTTTCCGGACGACGACGGCGCCCAACCAAGGCATGGTCGTACTCGGGGCGTCACGTCGAGGCCGCGCGGGGCTCCCCCGATGAAGCAACTCGTGTTCCGTAAGAGCGCCTGAGCTGACGTGTCCCTACGCGCCCTCAGGGTTCAGGTTCGAGGAGATCCGTCCGGTCTCCTGCTCTCCGCTGATCGCGGCGGCCATCGCCGGTCGAGGGACGAGCGCGAGGACGGGGTGACCCCTGATCCGCCTCTGACCGATGCCCGCAGATGGCGCACGACGAAGGCCGTCACGAAGCCCGCGCCCATCATGACGAGCGTGGCGACGATCGAACGCTGCGCGCCGGAACGCCTCGGCGCGGCGGCGGAAGCTGCTACGGGCGCTTCGAGAGCCGCCGCCTCCCCGCTACCCCCGCGAGGCCGCTGCCGAGGAGCAAGATCGTGGATGGCTCCGGCACGGGTTCGTGGCCGGTCACGACGCCGTCGATCCGCGCCGTCCCGTTGCCCACGCTGAAGGTCCAGCTGAACTCGCGCGTCTGGAAGTCACCGAGGCGCTTCCAGAACGGAACCGGCTCGAACAGCGAACCCTCGAGTCCGCCCAGGTCCATGCGGAACTCCTGCTCGACGCCATCCACCGCCAGCAGCGGCAAGATCAGGACGTAGGCCGCCAGGTGATTGCAAGCGATGTTCGTGACGCAGGGCGCCGAGAACGTCAGGTTGCCTCCGGTTCCACTGCCCGCGCGATAGCTGCCCCCGCTCACACGGCCGCCGGCAGGCACCCGGCGGCCGGTCTGCCCGTCCCCGAACACCACGGTGACACCGCCGTCATCGTCGAAACGGACGGTGTAGGTTGCCTCCACCTGTCCGCCTTCGACGAGTGTGCCGTCCAGCACCTGCGTGGGGTCGATCACCGCCACGATATGGCCCGTCATGGAGAAGCTGATCGGTGAAGCGGATGCGGCGCGTGCCGCCAGCAGGACCAGCGTCAGACACGCCGCCGCCAGGAGCCACCCATCTCTCTTCTGCAGTTCCGTCATCTCTTCTGCGGTTCCGTCATCGACCACCATGTGGAGCACGAGCCAGCGGCGCGGAGCGACGCCCGTACTGGAAGTGGCTCGCACTTCGGCTTCGTGGCGCGACCAAGGTCGAAACTCCCCCTCGACCGGGCCACGCCAGCAGCGCCGCTCCCCTTCGACCGCACCACGGCGTACAGGCAAGGCTGCGGCTCGAGAGGCTCGCGGGGCGCTGCCGAGGGCGTGGCGTGCGCCGAGGCCGACCGCGGCATCTTCCTGGCCTTGGCTCGGATGGGTCTTAGAACCGGCTAGGCTGACATTGGCTCTCCCGCGTGTACCCTACGAGCATGGCGAACCAGACCCTGACCCGGCGTATTCGCAAGCGCGTCAGATCCTTCATCGCCCCCTACCGCGTGGATCGCGGCAAGAAGTTCCGGCTGAGCGAGATCGACCCCGCAGGCACCGGCCGGCTCGAGTCCGAGCAGAAGGAGGAGTCGCGCGAGTTCCTCCAGGCCGGCGTCGCAGAGCTCGCACGGCTCCAGGAGATGCTCTACGCGCAGAATCACTGGGGCCTGCTGCTGGTCTTCCAGGCCATGGACGCCGCCGGGAAGGATGGAACGATCAAGCACGTGATGTCGGGAGTGAACCCCCAGGGCTGTCAGGTCTTCTCGTTCAAGCAGCCTTCCGACGAGGAGCTCGACCACGATTTCTTGTGGCGAACGAGCAAGGCGCTCCCCGAACGCGGCCGGATCGGGATCTTCAACCGCTCCTATTACGAGGAGACCCTCGTCGTTCGCGTCCACCCGGAGCTGCTCGGCCGCCAGCACCTCCCGCCCAGGCTGATGACGCCGCGCATCTGGAAGGAGCGCTTCGAGGACATCAACACCTTCGAGCGCTATCTCACGCGCAACGGAATCGCCGTCCGGAAGTTCTTCCTGCACGTCTCGAAGAAGGAACAGAAGCGGCGTTTTCTCGAACGGATCGACGACCCCGACAAGAACTGGAAGTTCTCGCTGGGCGACGCACGAGAGCGCCACCACTGGGACGACTACATGCGCGCCTACGAGGACATGATCCGCCACACGGCGACGCCCCATGCCCCGTGGTTCGTGGTGCCGGCCGACAACAAGTGGTTCACGCGGCTGGTCGTCGCCGCCGCGGTGATCGACGCGCTCGACGAGATGAATCTCCAGTTCCCGAAGGTCGGCGCTGCCAAGCGCCGCGAGCTGGCAGCAGCGCGCAGGGTTCTCGAGCAGGGGCGAAGGAAGGCGCGCTAGAGCCAGGCGTAGGCGCGGCGGAGGGTCTCGCGGCCGTCCGTCCGGACGATCTCGCCGTGGGCCAGCAGGATCGCCTGGATGTCCCACTCGAGCATCCGGTCGACCTGCTTGCGGGCGGCGGCGTGGTCCCGTACGGCGATCCTCTCCAGATAGCCTGCCCCCGGTGCGGTGTTGCCCATCAGCCGCGCAACGAGACGCGTTCTCCACGAGGGGTGCCGGGAGAGATTGAGCAGGGCATCCAGGCACAGGAGCGTCCTGCTGCGCCGGTGGAAGAACACCACCTCCTTCTCGAAGCGCGCCGTGAAGCTCGCCTGGTCGAGATCGGCTGCCCACAGCGGATCTGGCTCGCCGCCGAGGACTCCCGTCCAGCGGAGGTCGGGGCGCTTCTTCTCGAGCCCGGGGCACGCGAAGAACGCTGCGCCGGGATAGGCGTCGATCCACTCTCCGGTGTAGAGATGGTGATAGAGGCTCGATGCGACGACGGCGCGAACCGGTCCGAGGGCGTCGACCTCGGTCCGCGTCGCGGAATCGAGCGCGACCGGTGAGTGGACGAACAGCCCCCCGTCCGAGAGACGAACCACCGTCATCCGGGTGCCTGTTTCGAGTCCCCAGAACCGGAGCGGCCGGGTCGTGGTCCAGATCTCGTCCGCGAAGCGATCCATGCCGCCTCCTCCCGACGAACTCTACGCTTGCGGCGAGGCCGGCGCGAGGCCCGCGCCGCTCGGCGCATCGAAGAACCCGCGCTCGGACGGTAGGATCTTCCGATGGCCCGAGGAGCCGCGGCGTTCCCGGTGCCGGCACGAGAGAAGACTTCTCGAGGAGGAAGGCCGGAGATGAAGGTCCGTGATCTGATGTCGACACAGGTCCACACCGTCACCCGCAACGACCAGGCGTCCATTGCGGACGAGCTGATGCGAACCCATCGCATCCGTCACCTCCCCGTGCTGGGAGACGACGGCGAGCTGGCGGGGAT
The DNA here is from genome assembly GCA_963710635.1 of uncultured delta proteobacterium. Taxonomy (GTDB): domain Bacteria; phylum Myxococcota_A; class UBA9160; order UBA9160; family UBA9160; genus MYXO. Next base: position 825,880 of record CAVQAY010000004.1, on the reverse strand, counting down.
CCTGTCGCGCCGGGACGTCTTCCGCACCGCGCTCAAGCGGACCCTCGGCTACGGCGAATCGGCCCAGGATCGCCTGCTCGGGATGCTCCTGGTGAAGGAGGTGATGACCAACGAGGTCGAGACCATCGGCCCCGATGCACCGGCTGCCGAGGCCGCCCGGCGCATGCTCGACCTCCAGATCAGCTCCCTCGTCGTCGTGGATGCGGGACGCATCATCGGCATGCTGACCGAGAGCGACTTCGTCCGTCACGTGGCGGGCCGATAGTCTGGACTGCGCGCGGCGATGACCGACCCCAGCACCGAAGCGGCTCCGCCGGCGGGCCGGGTCCTCCTCACCGGCGCCACCGGCTACGTCGGGGGCCGGCTCCTCCGCGCTCTCGAGGCGCGGGGCGCCCACGTCCGGTGCCTCGCCCGCCGTCCCGAGTTCCTGCGGCCTCGCACCGCCGAGACGACCGAAATCGTCGCAGGGGACGCGCTCGATTCCAGGTCCCTGGGTGATGCACTCCGCGGAGTCGATGCGGCGTACTACCTCGTCCACTCCATGGGATCGACGGGAGGCTTCGAGGAGCAGGATCGCCGGGCAGCGTCGACCTTCGCCGCCGCAGCACGGGAGGCAGGTGTCCGGCGACTCGTCTACCTCGGTGGCCTCGGATCGGGAGACTCCCTTTCGCCGCATCTCGCGAGCCGGCAAGAGGTCGGGAGGATCCTCCGCGAGTCGGGCGTACCGACCGTCGAGCTCCGGGCGTCGATCGTGATCGGATCCGGGAGCTTCTCCTTCGAGATGATCCGCTCCCTCGTCGACCGGCTTCCCGTGCTGGTGATGCCGCGCTGGACCCGCGTCCTCACCCAGCCCATCGCCATCGAGGACGTGATCGAATACCTCCTCGAAGCGCTCGAGATCCCGCTGCCACGGAGCATGGTCTACGAGATCGGCGGAGCGGACCGGACGTCCTACCGCGACATCATGCGAGAGTACGCGAGGCAGCGCGGCCTGCGGCGGGCCTTCCTCTCGGTTCCCGTTTTGACGCCGCGGCTGTCGAGCCTGTGGCTCGGTCTCGTGACGCCCATCTATGCCAGGGTGGGCCGCGAGCTGATCGAAGGCGTCCGCAACGAAACAGTGGTGCGCGATGACGCGGCCCTGCGCGACTTCTCGGTCCGCCCGCGCGGAATGGCCGAGGCCATCTCGCGCGCGCTCGAGAACGAGGACCGCGACTTCGCAGAGACCCGCTGGTCCGACGCCCTTTCGTCGCTGGAGCCTGCGTCCTCGTGGGGCGGCGTTCGCTTCCGCTCGCGCCTCGTCGACTCACGGACCACCTGGGTTCCGGCCCCTCCTGCGGCGGCGTTCACGCCGATCCGTCGGATCGGCGGAGAGACGGGCTGGTACTACGGCGACTGGCTCTGGCGAGCGAGGGGATTCCTCGATCTGCTCGCCGGCGGGGCGGGCCTTCGCCGAGGCCGCCGCGACCCGGAGCACCTTGCACCTGGTGATGTCATCGACTTCTGGAGGGTCGAGGTCGTCGAGCCCGACCGCCGGCTCCGGCTCTTCGCCGAGATGCGGCTGCCCGGACGGGCCTGGCTCGAGTTCGAGGTCGACGGCAGCGAGAGCGGATCGACGATCCGCCAGACGGCGATCTTCGACCCGGCCGGTCTCCTCGGCATCGCCTACTGGTACGGAATCTGGCCACTGCACGTGGCCGTGTTCGCAGGAATGCTTCGGGGGATCGCCCGCGCGGTCGAGATCCCATCCGGAGCGCTCGGGCCGCGTCGATGATCGATCGCCTCGGCGGACGCAAGAGACGGCGGAGGGGCCCACACGCGATGGAAATCTTCGTCGACGGCGACGCCTGTCCGGTCAAGGACGAGGTCTACCGCGTGGCCGCTCGCTACGGTCTTCACGTGGTGGTCGTCGCGAATTCGCGGATCGGCGTTCCCCCCGGCCTCGGTATCGACGTCATCCTGGTCGGACGCGACCTGGACGCCGCGGACGACTGGATCGCCCACCATGCACGCCCCTGCGACATCGTGATCACCTCGGACATCCCTCTCGCCGCCCGCTGCCTTGCCTCCGGTGCGGCGGTCCTCGGCGGCGACGGACGGCCCTTCACCGAGGACTCGATCGGAGGTGCCCTCGCGAGCCGTCAGCTGAACGCGGAGCTGCGCGAGATGGGGCTCGGCCCCGGCGGACCGCGCGCGCTCGCCCCGAAGGACCGCACTCGATTCCTTTCGAGCCTCGATCGGCTGGTGCAGGCGTCGCTTCGCCGGGAGAAGGACGCGGAATCCGGAGGCTCGAAGATCCTGGGCGGAAATCTGGAAATCCGGCCTCTCGTACCCGGCGAGATCGACGCCGTGGTCCGACTGTGGAACGAGACCAAGCGCGACAGCTACGATTTCATCCCCCAGGAGCAGGGGCGTACGCTCGCCGAGGACGGCGCCTTCTTCCGCTCGAACGTCGTGCCGCGCTGCGCGGTGTGGGTAGCGGTCACGCCGGGAGGCCCTCGCGGATTCCTCGCCATCCGCGGGAGCTACCTGGATCGGCTCTACGTCCATCCGACTGCACAACGGCGCGGACTCGGCGAGGCGCTGCTCCGGAAGGCCATCTCCCTCTCGCCGGGCGGCCTCGAACTCCATACCCACCAACGGAACACCCGTGCCCGAGCGTTCTATCACAAGCACGGGTTCCATCCGGTTCGCTATGGAGTGAGCCCACCGCCCGAGAGCGAGCCCGACGTCGAGCTCCACTGGCGCCCCGCGACGCCACGCTCATGACGAGACCTTCGCCATGACGAGACCTTCGTACTGGACCCGGGCCGCGCGAGCTCTCGCAACGGCCGATCCGGTTCTCGGCGGGATCATCGCCCAGCACCCCCGCGTCGCCCTCGTCTCGCGCGGTGACGCGTTCGTCACGCTCTCCCGCTCGATCGTCGGACAGCAGATCTCGGTCAAGGCCGCCGACGCCGTGTGGGGACGTCTCGCGAAGGCCTGCGAGGAGCTGACGCCCCAGCGCCTCCTGCGCAAGCGCACGGCGACCCTTCGTTCGTGCGGGCTCTCCGAACGCAAGGTGGAGTACCTCCGTGACCTCGCACGACACTTCGCCGCTGGAAGCCTCGACCCGACCGAGCTCTCGCAGCTCGCCGACGAGGAGGTCATCGCGCAGCTGACCGACGTACGCGGCATCGGCCGCTGGACGGCGGAGATGTTCTTGATCTTCAACCTGCTCCGGCCCGACGTCCTGCCGCTCGACGATCTCGGGCTCCTGCGTGCGATCAGCAGGCACTACCTCGACGATGCGCCGACGCAGCAGCTCCTCGGCAGGGCGGGCCGCGAGAAGGTGCTCGCTCTCGCCTCTCCGTGGGCACCGTGGCGAAGCGTTGCGACTTGGTATCTCTGGCGAAGTCTCGACCCCGTACCCGTCGAATACTGAGCCGGCATCCTGCCCGGGCCGCCGTGCCGCTCGAAGATCGGCGGCTGCGCAGCCGCACTCGGCGACGGATCAGGGAGCGCGCCGGTAGCGGTCAGCTCCGTTGACGACCAGGGTGGCGCCGTCCAGACGCAGCGTGTGCTCCGCGCCCCCAACGAGGGTCGACGTCCGGAGGGTGCCGTCGGGCTCCTCCGCAAAGAAAACGGTCTGCAGCCAGACCTCGCCGGATCCGTCTTCGTAGACCCGGCCCCAGTGCAGACGACCACCCTCGAGGGTGAGCACCAGGCGATGGCGCTCGCCGCCGAGGGGCTCCCATTCGCCGAGTACGGGCTCGAGGGCCAACCGGCCCCCGTCCCCGGCCAGAGGACGCGCCGGGCATGCTCGAACGCCGCTCCCCGACACCCCCGCCATCGTCGCTCCCGCCGGCTGTGGGCCTTCTGGCGCTGCGACACCGGGATCGTTCTCGTCTCCCGACGGCGCCGAGACCTCGTTCAGGAAGGTGAAGGCCGCGCGCGCCTGGGTGCGGTGGTAGTGGGCGGCCTCAGCGTCTCCCTCCTGCCGCGCGGCCTCCGAGAGCAGCTCATGGGCGAACGCGAGGCCCCGGGGATCGGGCGTACGCCGAAAGACGTCGAGGATCGGCTCGACGAGCGCGCGCGCGTGCTGCGGCTCGCCGGCCTGAAGTGCCGCACGGCCGAGCAGCAGCTGATTCGTCGCAGCAGACGCCTCGTCACCTCGCGCCTGGTTGATCTCGCGGGCTGCGAAGAGGAGCCGCTCGGCCTCGAAGCGGTCGCCGTCCCCGTTGCGACGGAGGAGGTAGAGTGCCAGATCGTTGTCGAGCACGACCGCAAGCGCCGACACCGGCCCCGTGAGCGTCCTCGCCTCGCGCACCTGGTCGATCGCGAGGCCGGGATCGCCGGCAGCGGCGGCAGCGCGCGCGAGACACGCCAGATCCTTCGCCTGTGCCTCCTGCAGACCGAGGTGCTGGTCGATCGCCAGCGCGCGGCGACCCGCCTCGCCGGCGTCCTGGGGCTTGCCTCCACTTCGGAGCGCCTCCGCCTGATCGCGCCATGCCGCAGCCGCAGCCTCGGGCTCACCCGCGGCGGAGAGGGCCACCGCCGCGCGGCCGAAGGCCCGCGCTGCGCCATCCCACTGCCGCCGCTCCATGGCCGCACGCCCGCCGTCCAGGGCATCGTGGGCTTCGATCTTCTCGCGCGGCTCGGCGGGGCCGGCAATCCCGCCGCATCCGACGGCCGCCGTCAGGAGCGCCGCGCAGAGCCGTCCCGCGCGCCTGCTCACGGCGCAGCATCCGCCGGCAGGCCCGGCAGCGGCGAAAGCGGCGCTTGGCCGCCAGAACCGGGCGGCGGGAACGCGCTCCGGAGCAGCCAGTGGCGCCTCAGTCCACGCACGAGATCGTCGGTGCTGCGTACGAGGTCCGAGACCTCGCCCAGCAGGTCGTCGTTCCGACCGAGCTGTCCGCGCACCGACGTGGCGATGGCGTCTACGTTGTGAAGCGTTCCGCTGAGGACGGTCAGATTCGCGTCCACGGCCGCCAGCGTCGTGTCGATCCGCCCGCGGAGCTCGCTCGGCAGCAGCCATTCGCCGAGGGAGCCATCCGGGTCCTCGAGGTTCTTCGCGATCACGCCGAGTCTCGCCACCACCGGCCGCGCCTCGCTCACGAGGCCGTCGAGATTGCCCGTCAGCTTCTCAACGTTGTCGAGGATCGCCTGCACCTGGGCAGTGACCTTGGGGAGCTCCTCTTCCGCCTTCGCCACCAAGCGGTCCGCACGGTCGACGAGCGAGGGAGCCTCGTCCGGCGAGAGCATCACGCCCAGCGGCTGATCCCGGAGTGAAACGAACTGGTCACCGGCGCGAACGCCGATGATGTCGCCGTCCTTCTCCTCGACGGTCGGCACGCCGCTTCGTCCCTTGGTGACGGCGAGCTGGCGACCGCCGAGCAGGCTTCCCGGAGTGATGCGCGCCACCGAATCCGTCCAGATGTAGCCATAGTAGGGCCTCTTCACCTGGAAACCGATGAAGACGTTGTAATAGGACTCGGGGGGCTGGGCCTCGATCACGGTGATCTCGCCGACACTGAACCCCATGAGCAGCACCGGGTCGCCCACCTTCAGCCCGTCCGCGCTCTGGACGAACGTGTAGTAGGGACACTTCGGGATGAACCAGCCCCTTCGCTCCGCCGTGTGAACCAGATAGTAGATGAAGCCGCCGAGCAGGATGAGCGCCGCGACGGAGACGAACAGACCCACCATCTTCTCCATCCGACGCAGGCGTGTCCGCAGCTGCGGTGTCAGGTCGTGGAGCGCCATCTACGCCTCACTCCTCGGATCGCTCGCTTCCGGCCTCGCGATCTCCTCGAATCGATCGTGATCGAGCGACGCCAGCCGATCGGCGTCCTCCCGCCACGCGTCGGCCGAGTAACCGCTCGTCACCAGGGCGAGCGGCCTTCCCTCTCCTGCACGCGCGGCCCGCAGCTGGCGGAGGAAGAGCCGCCACCAGCGTACGTCGGCTGGTGCGAGGCCGCGCAGGGGATCGTCGAGGAAGAGCAGCCGAATCGGACTCGCGAGGGCTCGCAGCAACGCCACCCGGATCCTCATGGCGGGGCTGATCCGGCTCGGCGGGTCGTCCGCCACGGCATCGAGGCCGGCCAGCCCCAGCAGCCCCGCGACGCGTTCCCGCGCCACACCCGCCTCCAGGTTCTCGTGGTAGCGGAGCGCGAGGCCCACGTTCTCCGCCACGGTGAGCCGGCCGAGGAGTCCGCCCCCCGACTCCCACACGAATCCGATCTCCCGCCTCCAGCGGGTCTGCTCCGCCTCGCTCGCCTCGCGTACGCTCCGGCCGAAGACTCGCACGTCGCCCCGGACGGGCGAAACCAGACCCGCCGCCGCCAGGAGCAAGGCGCTCTTCCCGCTGGCTGGCCCTCCGGAGATCGCCCACCACTGCCCCGCATGGATGCTCCAATCCACTCCGCGAACGACGAGTCGTTCGGGATCTTCCTCTCGGGCCAGGTCGGCACCGCAGAGCTCCACCAGCAGCGCACCCGTCACGTGAACGCGTACCCGACCAGGAAGATCACGTCCAGGAGGACGCAGCCTACGACGCTCTCCACCACCGCGCGCTCGGTCACCTCCGAGATGTCCTCGAAGTGCAGCGGGCGCGCGAGACCGTGAAAGCAGCTCACCACCGCAATGAGCGCACCGAAGCACGCCGTCTTGACGCCGAACAGCAGGAAGTCCTGCCACCGCAGGAAGTCCACCAGCTGGCCGAAGTATGCCGCGGGCCGGAGCGGCACGTCCTGGAGGAAAGCAAGGATCCAGCCGCTCAGGACCGCCGCCAGCACGAGGTAGGTCGAGAGGCACAGCACCGCCACAGCGAGGCCCAGCATCCTCGGCATCACCAGGTAGTGGATCGGGTCGATGCCGAGGGACTCGAGGGAGCGAACCTCGCGGAGCGCGCGCATCGTCCCGAGCTCGACGACGTTGGCCGTCCCCGCGCGCGCCAGGACGACGATCGCCGTGAGGAGTGGGCCGAGCTCGCGGACCACGACCGTCCCCATCACGGTGCCGATGTACCGCTCGGCGCCGACACTCGTGAGAAGCGCCACCGTCTGTCCGATCACCAGGAATCCGATCGCCACGCCGAGAAACGTCATCATCGGAAGCAGCCGGAGCCCCGCGTGCTGCACCTGGGCGTAGACCAGCGGATGCACGACGTTGCGAGCGGTACCGGCCTTCGAGATCAGGACGCCGGCGGCGATCAGGGCAAACGCGGCGAGGTCGCGAAGCTCCACGGCGGTCCGCAGCGCGCGATCGCCGGTCCTGTCGAGCCAGCGATCGAGTGCCCGGGGCGAGGGAGCGGCGCTCACGCCCCCGAACGTACCCGAGGCGAGGTGCCGAGGGCGAGTCTCCCGGGCTCGAGCACCGGCCGCTGCCGGATCTGCGATCAGCGATCGCGGTCTCGCTCCGCGAGAACTCCGTACTGCGCGCCGAGCGGGATCCGGTCGAGGTGTGGCTCGAGGGGCCTCAGCCCCCGCAGCGGCCGCGGAAACCAGAACAGGAACCGCGTCCGCACGACGCGAAGCCCCGCCCGCTCGAGACCAGCCCGCACACTGCGGGCCGACACGGGAGCGCAGCCCCGGTCGAACGGAATCCGGCGCATGACGGCGCGCGTACCGGGGTTGAGCGGGTTGTTCTCGAAGACGGCCGCCACTCCGCTCGGCGCCACCGCATCGTAGAGGGCGGCGTAGAGCAGCGGACGCTGCGGCTCCGGTACGTGGTGGATGACACCGTTCACGTGTACGAGGTCGTACGGATCTCCCGCGGGCGCGCCGAAGCCATCGAGGCGGACGAAGGAGACGCGCCGATCGGAGAACGCGGTCCGCGCAGACTCGATGAGCTGCTCCGATGGGTCTGCCCCGATGACGGCCGCACCGGGAAATGTCTCCGCGAGCAGCGCCGTCACGTCACCCATCCCGCAGCCGTAGTCGAGGATCCGCGACGGCTCGCGGCGGTGCGTGAGGTCCCACCAGGACCGCAGGTGGTCGAGGCGGCCCCGTGCGAAGTACGCCTTCGATTCACCCGAGAGCGACAGGCCCTGCTGGAGCTGGCTCTCGTACTCGGCGGCATGGGTCTCGAAGGCGCGCTGGCTGGGGCTCATCCTCGCCATCGGTAGCACCGGCCAGCGCCCGCGACACCAGGCTGTGCCGGAGCGCGTGGGAGACGTCGAGACGCAGCGTCCCTGACGGCCCTCGCCCGCGGACCGGGCCGGCCTATCGAGCGTAGGGCGATGCTTGGGGGCCGATCGACCAGATCCGGACCCGGTCGACGAAGAGCGTCTGGTCATCGTCGAGGTCGAGAAAGCTCGTCTCGATTCCGTTCGCGGTGATCGAGAGCCGGTAGTTGTCGATCCACGAGACGAAGCCGAGCGCATCCCCCGGCGAAGTGGCCGTCGCGGCGACGGGCCGGCGATCGACGGTAAAGGTCACGCCGCGCGGGGTCCACACGATTCCGTAGTCGTGCCAACGGCGAAGGTCGACGGCGACGGGCTGGAAGAGCGCAACCCGGCCGCGGTCGAAGACGGTCGCTGCGAAGAGGCCGAAGCCGCCGAAGGTCTCCGGCGAGATCGAGATGAACCAGGCGTTCGTCATCCCATCCGGCGCGCCGTCGCCTCCGGTCCCGAGGTTCCAGAAGCCGAAGCCGCGGGTCCCACGGCCGCCAGGCGCCGAGACGCCGTTGTCGTCGGACGATCGCGCGCGGATCTCGAGCCTCAGCCCCGGCTTCCAGCGGAAGCCGCGCTCGTAGCCGCGCCGGTAGTCGTTGATCTCGGAGTCCGAGTATTCGCCGGCGTGGCTTTCTCCCGTGAGAGTGAACTCGGCAATGCCCGCGGTCACCGAGGAGCGCCCGGTCCCGTGGGTCCACCAATCCCACGGGCTCCACCACCTCCAGTTCGGACGGGGCGGGTCGAAGCCGTCGTCGATGACCAGCGTCTCGGCCCGAACCTGGCGCGAGCGCAGCGCGAAGTCGCAGTCGTTCTCGGGGTGGGCATCGGGCTCGGAGATCGACGCGCACGCCGTGAGTAGGACGGGCTCGTCGCCGGCGGGCCCACCGTCCGGCGCACGCCACCGGAACCGCACCCACGCAGACCGCCGCGGCGCAAGGGCTCCTGGAAGGGGGCCGGCGAGCTCGACGCTCCCCGCCGGCGTTCCGTCGGACCAGCGCGCCAGCAGCTCGACCCCGGTCACCTCGACAAGCGCCGAGCCGACGTTCCGAACGCGGACGAAGACGGGAGCTTCGAGAGCGCGGGCGAGAGCGGGCGAAGCCAGCAGCCTCGCCGAAACGTCCGGCTCCGGAAGCAGGATGGGATCGATGAAGAAGTCACTGGACCCTGCGGGCCCGGCCGCCAGCAGCGCCAGCGACGACGCAAGGAGCGCTGCCCGGCCGAGCCGCAGTCCTTCCCGGCCCGCTTTCGGAGCTTGCGCATCCATCGGGGTCATTGTCCCACGCCCCCGCTCTCGAGCACAAGCGCCTACTCCGCGAACGATCGGGCATACTTCGCACCCATGGTGCGGAAGATCCTCTTGTTCATCGTCGCGGGCTCTCTGCCGGCACTCGCCTACGGCGCCTTCTGGCTGCAGACTGCCGCTCAGGTAGGTGCCGGCTTCGCGGCGAAGGTGACGTGCTCGCTCGTATTCAATACCGGGCAGAAGCCCGAGGGCGCGGTGTCCGACTACATCCGGGAGGAAACGGCGCCGCTCGGCGACCTGCTGTCGGTTTCCGCCTCCGAGCGCAGCGCCGAAGGCGTCGCGCTCGGGATGATTCGCGTGTCGGCGATCCACCGTCCCGGGCTCGGCTGCACGCTCCTTGCCGGGAGCAGCGAGGCGGCGCTGGCGCTTCCGGCGGGCATCGACGACCCGAGGCCGATCCTCGATCCGGCGCGTCCGTGGCCCCTCGGCGACGCGGCACCTCCCGCGCCGGGGCCCGCGGCCATCGAGGCGGCCATCGACCGGGCGTTCCAGGAACCGCAGGCCGGATCCGGGCGGGTCCGGCGCACCACCGCCGTCGTCGTGGCCTACGACGGGCGCCTTCTCGCCGAGCGCTACGCCCCCGGCTACGGACCGAACACGGCCATGCTGTCGTGGTCGATGGCGAAGAGCGTCCTCGCAGCGCTGGTGGGCATCGCCGTCGGTGAGGGCCACCTCACGCTCGACGCCCCAGCGCCGGTTCCCGAATGGGCGGCCGAAGGTGATCCGCGCCGCGCCATCACCCTCGATCAGCTCCTGCGCATGTCGAGCGGCCTCGGCTTCGACGAGCACTACGGCGCCATCAACGACGTCTCGCGGATGCTCTTCACCGAGCCCGATACGGGCGCCTTCGCCGCACGAAGCCCGCTCGTCGCAGAGCCAGACACGGTGTGGAGCTACTCGAGCGGAACCTCCAACATCGTGTCGCGGATGCTGCGCGGCCTCGCCGGTGACGATCTCGGCAGGCTGGTTCTCAGCGCTCGCGAGCGACTCTTCGACGCAGCGGGAATGACGAGCGCGTTCTTCGAGCCCGACGCCTCGGGCAGCTTCATCGGGTCTTCCTTCGCCTTCATGACGGCGCGCGACTGGGCGCGCTTCGGCGAGCTGCACCGGAACGACGGAGTCTGGAATGGCCAGCGCATCCTTCCGGAAGGATGGGTCCGCTACGTCACGACGCCGACGCCCAAGGCGCCCGAGGGACGCTACGGAGCGCACTGGTGGCTGAATGCGGGAGAGCCGACCGATCCGGGCCGGCGCCCCTGGCCCTCCCTTCCTACCGACACCTATGCAGCCCTCGGCCACAGCGGCCAATACGTCCTGGTCGTTCCGTCGGCGAAGCTCGTGGTGGTCCGGCTCGGCCTTTCCGAACCCGACGACGGCGAGCACGGCGCCATCGAGCTGGCCGCCGAGGTGCTGGGCGCCGTCGGTCGCTGACGCAGCGATCGCAGCCCGCGATCGGCGCGGGCTCGCGGGCTCGCCGCCAGCGGTACTCTCAGGCGCCCGATGCGGGGCGCTGCGAGCCGCCACCCGAGAGCCCCGACTCGACCGCTGCAAGGATCGCCTCCTCGCGCGACTCGTGGTCGTGGAACGCGGTCACGAGGATCGAGAACGCCCGCGTGAGGCTCGCCGGGTCGGTCCCCCCCTCGAGACAGCCGGCGATGGTCGCCAGATGCTCCCGCAGCTCACCGTGCTCGCGCTGGAGGCGCCGGATGTCGGGCTCGACGCCCGGCTGGAGCGCGCAGAGCGCTGGGAAGTAGACGCGGTCCTCCAAGGCAAAGTGCACCTCGAGAGCCCGGACCAGGCTCTCGATGCTCGCCCGCGACTGCCGGCGGTCGCCCCGCTGGAGAGCGCCCCGCGCTTCGGCGAACAGCGCGTCGGGCCTCCCTTCGTCCGGACCGGCGGGCATGGCCGCCGGTCGGGGGAGAGTCGTCCCCGGCAGCGTCCGGTCATCGGATTCTTCCATCGGACCCGACCGTAGGACCGAGCGAGGCAGTTTGGGTATGATGCCGCGCATAAGGAGAGTTCGTGGCCGACGACCGCGCTCCGCAGGTGAAGCTCGAGGAGGCCGAGTTCTTCCGCTCCCTCACGCTCCAACGCCTCGAGCAGGTCCGGCTCCAGGTCCGCGAACGCCGCTATCCGGCGCGGAAGGTGTTGTTCCGGGAAGGCGAGCCCGCGGAGTTCCTATGGGCGCTACGGGCCGGCGAGGTACGAATCCTGCGCACCACCGGCGATGGTCGCGTGATGGCGCTCGAAACGATCCAGCCTGGCGAAATCTTTGGCGCCGTCGCGGCCTTGGAAGGCAACGCCTACCCGGCTACGGCAGAGACGACCGTGGAGAGCGCCGTGTGGCGGCTTCCGCGCATCTCGCTCCTCGGCCTGCTGCGGACCGAACCGCATCTGACCCGCGAGATTCTCTCCATCGTCGCGCGCCGACTTCGAGGTGCCCACACCCGGCTGCGCTCCCTCGCCTACGACCCGGCCGACGTCCGGCTCGCCCAGGCTCTTCTACGGAGCGCTCGCGACGGCGAGGCGCACGTCACGCGGCGTGAGCTGGCCGAGGCGGCGGGAACGACGATCGAGACGGCCATCCGGGTGCTGCGCCGCTTCGAGCAGGCGGGCCTCGTGAAGGGCGAGGTGCATCACGTCCACATCCTCGACGGCGACGGGCTCGGCGCCGTCGCGCGCAATCAGGTACCGGCGACCGGTTCGAATGGCGCCTAGGGCCGCCCGCGCCGGAACGTGCCCAGCGGCCCTATGACAGCGATCATATGGCCGAGGTACCGGCGGGCCTAGCGTTCTCTCCAGCGCCCGCGGAGGAGCTCGATGCAGGGACTCACCCGGAGGCAGTTCCTTTGGAGCAGCGCAGCGACGGGCCTCGCGCTCGGGCTCCAGGGCCTCACCTTCGCCGCACCCGGGGAGGCCCACGCCGCTCCGACCGCCATCGGCTACCGCGACTGGCGAGACGTCTACCGTAGCCGCTGGCGGTGGGAACGGGTCGTTCGTGGAACCCACACCAACGCCAACTGCGTCTCGTCCTGCGCGTGGAACCTCTACGTACGCAACGGAATCGTCTGGCGCGAAGAGCAGTCGTCCCCCTACACCGCCTCCAACGACTCGGTCCCCGACTTCAATCCCCGTGGCTGCAACAAGGGCGCCTGCGCCAGCGACATGCTCACGGGGCCGTCGCGGATCCGCCATCCGCTCCGGCGCGTCGGCGCGCGTGGCGAGGGCCGCTGGAAGCGCATCTCGTGGGACGAGGCCCTCGGCGAGATCGCGCGCAACCTGGTCGACGTACTGCACGAGCGCGGAGGCGAGGGCGCGATCCTCGAGCTCGGCCCGAACGTCGACTTCGCGGGCAACACCGCCGCTCCGCTGCGGTTCTTCCGGCAGGTCGGGACCCCGATCACGGACTCGATGGCCCAGATCGGCGACCTCGCCGTCGGCGGCACCATCACCCTCGGCACGCCTCACACCGACGGCACCTCCGACGACTGGTTCCGGTCGGACTACCTCGTGATGTGGGCGTTCAATCCGTCGGCGACCCGCATCCCCGACGCGCACTACCTGAACGAGGCGCGGTACCGGGGCGCGCGCGTCGCCGCCATCGCGCCCGACTACAACCAGAGCGCGATCCACGCCGACCTGTGGCTCTCGCCACGGCCGGGCACCGATGCGGCGCTCGCCCTCGCGGCCTGCCAGGTCGTGATCTCCGAAGGCCTCCACCAAGCCGACTATCTGCGCGAACAGACCGACCTCCCCTTCCTCGTCCGCACGGACGATGGTCGTTTCCTCCGCGAGTCCGATGTCGTGAAGACCGGCAGCGACGAGCGCTTCGCCGTCTGGGACGAAGCTGGAAAGAAGCTCGTCTGGGCTCCCGGAAGCATGGGGAGCGGCGAGAAGACCCTCACCTTCCCGACCGGCGTCCGGCCTGCGCTCGAGGTGAGCGAGAACGTCCGGCTCGCGTCCGGCGAAGACGTCGCCGTGGGAACGGTCTTCTCCCGGCTCCGCGCGAAGCTCGACCGCGACTGCACGCCCGAGAAGGCGGCCGCCATCACGGGCGTCTCGGCAGCCTCGATCCGCCGCTTCGCTCACGACTTCGCGAAGGCGCGCGCGGCACTCATCCTTTCCCAGTGGGGCTCCTGCAAGAACTACCACACGGACCTCGTCCAGCGATCGCAGATCCTTCTCGCGTCGCTCACCGGCAACCTCGGCCGCGCCGGCGGCGGCTGGCGGTCCGGCGCCTTCATCGGCCTCGATGGCCTCGGGCTCGTCGCCATGCAGGATCAGCTCGGTCTTCCGCACCTCGCCCTCACCGCGGCGCGCGCGAAGCTCGATCCCGAGAAGGTGCGCGGCACCTTCGAATCGATGTACGTGCCCAGTACGCTGTTCCATGCCGTGCACGGCGGTCTCGGCCCGGGCGAGCTGGGGCCCGCCTACTCCGATCCGCTGCTCCCCGACGGTGCGGCGCCGTACCTGGCCGAGGCCCTCGAGAAGAAGCACTTCCCGATGGCGCCTGCCCCCGGATCTCCCCCGCCGTCGGTCATCTTCTCGATCTTCGGCAACGTCCTGCGGCACAGCCGGTCGGGAAACCGCATCCGCGACACCCTGTTTGCGCAGGCGAAGCTGATCGTCGACGTGAACTTCCGGGTGAGCGAGACAGGCCTGCACTCCGACATCATCCTCCCGGCCGCCGGCTGGTACGAGAAGATCGGAATCAAGTACATCGCCGCCTTCGTTCCCTACATCACCCTCGCCGATCGCGCGGTTCCGCCCCAGGCAGAGGCCAAGCCCGAGTGGGAGATCTTCTCCTTGCTGGCCGCGCGCGTGGCCACCGAGGCGAAGGCGCGAGGCATCACGTCGGTCAAGGGGTTCCGGGGAGACGACTGCGATCTCGCGACGCTCGGCGATCGGTTCACCGACTCCGGCCGCTTCGGCCCCGATGCCCAGGAAGAGGTCCTCCGCTTCATCCTGAGCGTGTCGAGCGCCGCCAAGGGCATCTCCCTCGACGATCTGCGGCGAGACGGAGGCGCGAAGCGCCTCGCCGGCCTCGGTCCCGAGGGCGGGACCGCCGGCATCTACTCCGAGTATTCGCAGAACGAGCCCGTGGTGCCGCTGCGAGACTTCGTCGAGAAGAAGCACCCCTATCCGACCCTCACGGGCCGGCAGCAGTTCTACGTCGATCATCCGTGGTTCCTGCGGCTCGGCGAGGAGCTGCCGACCTTCAAGGAGCCGCCGGCCGCGGGCGGAAACCACCCCTTCACCCTCACCGGCGGGCACACCCGGTGGAGCATCCACGCCATGTGGCGCGACACGCCGGCCCTGCTCCGGCTGCAGCGCGGCGAGCCGGTGGTGTACGTCAACGCCGGCGACGCGCGGGCCAAGGGGATCGGCGACAACGACCTCGTCCGCGTCCGCAACGACGTGTCGGCGTTCGTCGCCCGCGCCAAGCCCACCGGCGGAATCCGCCCGGGCCAGGTCCACATCTTCCACGCCTGGGAGCCCTACCAGTTCCGGGGCCGTTCGACCCACCAGCACCTGGCGCCGAGCCCCCTCAAGGTCACCCAGCTGGTGGGCGACTACGGCCACCTGCGCTGGGGCTATGCTCATTACGAGCCCAATCAGACCGACCGGGACACCCGCGTAGAGATCGAGCGCGTCGAGCCCGTTTGAGGAGCTCTCCTCCGGGGAGCTCCGAGAGAGGTCTCGCGTGTCGCGTCCCGCACAGATCCGTTTCCTGTCGCTCGTCGCCGCCGTCTACGACCCTGTCGTCGCGAGGCTCGGCTTCCGCAGCCTCTGGTCCCGGATGGCCGAGCACGGCGCCCCCGAGCCGGGCTCCCGATGCCTCGACGTGTGCACGGGAACCGGAGGCGTGGCGCTCGCTCTCGCTGCCCGGGGAGCCGACGTCGTCGGGCTCGACCTCTCCCCGGGCATGCTGGCCCAGGCCGCGCGCAAGGCGCGGGCGCGGGGCCTCGAGCACCGGGCCCGCTTCGTCCAGATGGACGCCCAGCAGATGACCTTCCCCGAGGGCAGCTTCGATCTCGTCACCTGCTGCATGGCGCTCCACGAGATGGCGGAGACCGAACGCGGCACGGTGCTCTCGGAGATCGCTCGCGTGGCGCGCGGACACGTGGTGGTGGCGGAGTACCGGGTGCCGCCGCCGGGGCTCGCCTCGAGGCTGTTCAGCCTCCGCCACCTCTTCGAATACCTCGAGAGCGACGACTTCCCGGCCTTCGTCCGCCGCGACATGCGCGAGCGGCTCGACGAGGTGGGCCTTCGCGTCGACGACGTCGCCGACGCCGGCCGCTACCGGCTCTGGCGCTGCCGACCGGAGCGCTGACGAGCGGGCTGCGCGCCGAGAGCCCGGGAGCGCGCCTGCCGCGCGCTCCCGGGCGGTCGATCACTCCCAGACGATGTCGGCGGGGTCTCGGCTCAGGTGCCCGAGGGCGTCCTTCCACCGGTACAGGATCAGCGTATCCATCAGCTCCGATCCCTGCCCGCGGCGCTTGCGGTCGAGCTCGCTGCGCAGCACGTCGAGTGCACCGTGGACGGTCGGGCCGAAGAGCGACTCGAGGTATGCCGGCGGGATCCGCGGAGACGCCTCGTCGAAGCTCCCATCCTCGCGCAGCGGCGCCGGCGACAGCGGCGGAACGTAGTACACGTTCGGATGCGTTCCCTTCTCCGGGTGGAGCGGGAGCGCGACCTTCCACTTGTTCACGAGCTTGCCCACCGCGGTGCTCTCGTCGTCGAGATACCCGATGAAGGCTGCGCGGCCCGGACACTGCCGGACGCACGCCGGCGCCACGCCCTGTTCGATGCGCGGGAAGCAGCCGATGCAGTGCTGGCTCACGTTGCGCATCTTGTTGAAGTAGATCTTCTTGTAGGGGCAGCCGCGCCGACACATCTGCGTTCCCCGGCACTTCTCCTCGTCGCGGAGGACGAGGCCGTCCTCCTCCCGCTTGAAGATCGCGTCGTTCGGGCACGCCTCGAGGCACGCCGGCTTCGTGCAGTGGTTGCACAGCCGCGGCAGGTAGAAGAAGTAGGCGTTCGGGAACTCCCCGCCGCCCTCGTCCTCGTCCCAGTTCATGCCCCAGTTCTTCGCACCGGAGATCTTGTGCAGGTGCGCGGCACCCTTGTTGCCACCGCCACGCAGCACCTCGTCGTAGTTGAAGTTCCAGCCACCGCCCACTTCCTCGTCGGTGGGGATGCGGCCCAGGCTGATCTTGCCGGAGGCGTCGTAGCCGCCGCCCATGTTCTCCCAGTCCTTCGGCGTTCCCTTGCCCGGCTGGGTGTTGACCGTCATCCACCACTGCGCCTCGGTCCCCGGATCCTCGCCCGGCCAGAGCACCTTGCAGGCCACCGAGCACGTCTGACAACCGATGCACTTGTTGAGGTCGAAGACCCAGGCGAGCTGGCGCTTCGAGGTCGTGATCGTTCCCATCTCGCATGACTCCTTTGTCGCGCAGGCCCGTGGGCTCTCGCGCGGCAATGACTTGGTTAGACCGCCTTCTCCACGTCGACCCGCACGGCGCGATCCGCCGGGATGGGCTGCCAGGAGAAGATCCGGTACTTGAGATGACCGTAGTTCCCGACGAGCCCGAGGGGCTTGACGTGACCCGGCTCGACGTCGGACTGTCCGTACCAGCCTTCGTGCATGTACGGCTCGAAGCCGTTGTACACGATGACCTGGCCCGGCCGGCACGACGGCGTGAGCTTGGCCTGGATCAGCATCGAGCCGACGTTGCTGGTGACCCTCACCTTGTCGCCGTTGGCGATCCCGAGCTCCGCCGCCTCGCGGTCGTTCAGGAAGGCGAACGGCTCTCCGCGGTGGGTGTTCAGGATCACGTTGTTGGTCATGTTCATGGAGTGGATGCTCCAGCGGTTGTGCCCGCTGGTCATCTGGAAGCGGCGGTTCCGTCCGCCGGACGGCGGCGGCTCCTTGTGGGTCGGGAAGGCCTCTCCCGACTCGAGGAACCACTCGTGGTCGATGTAGAACTGGGCCCGACGCACGAGCGTGTCGTAGGGCACCTTGTCCTCGGTGTGCCAGCGGAAGGGGTTGTGCACCTCGTTGGGTTTGATCGTCGAGGCCTGCGATATGCCGTGACCGACCATGCCCCAGTTCGTGAAGCGCGCGTAGCCCGTCTCTCGCAGGCTCTCGAGCGTGGTGCCCTTGGGCAGCACCCCGTAGACCGCGCCGTCCCGCACCGACTCGTCGAAGCGCTTCTCCTCGTCGCGCATCGCCCCGTTGAGCGTGGCCTGTGCCACCAGACCCTGGAGCGTTCGCACCTGGCCCTTGCTGTCCTTGAACTCCTTCATGCCCCGGGCGGCGGCGCGCCGCTCGATCGCCTCGACGAGCCGGACGCCGATCTCCCAGTCGGCCAGCGCCTCGCCGTGGGGCTTCGTCGCGCGATCGCAGAGCACGAAGTTCAGGTGGTGCACCGACGGCATGCTGTTGCCGAGCTTCTCGTAGTGCTGCGCGGCCGGCAGGATGTAGTCGGAGTACAGACCCGTCGTCGTGATGCGGTAGTCGATCGAGACCACCATCTTGAGCTTGGGCCAGAGCTCCTCGACGAGGAGCTTCCGCCCGCCCCGCTGCCGCCGGAGCATGTTGCCGCCGGCCTCGATGAGGACGCGCGGCTCCATCTCGCGGTAGACCTTCGAGTAGCGGGGATCCCACCAGCCCTTGTCGACGGCCTCCTCGAGGTACTCGCCGAAGCTCTTCTTGAACGACGGATCGTGGTTCTCGGGGTCGTTCCAACGGTCCTTGTAGCCGAACTGGTAGTACCACATGAACGCCGGCGGCATCACCGCGCCCTGGCCGCCGATCTCGGCCGCTATCTGCGCGGCGCGGTTCTGGATCATCTCGGGCGTGAGCGTCGGATCTCCCGCTGCGAGCATCCGCCGCATGCCGATCATGCCGGCAATGAGGCGCTGTGCCGCCTCCTGGCCCGGACCGTCCTTGCGCGACATGAACGCGCTGCCGTCCATGCCCATGATGGCCCAGGAGCGCGTGCCGGTACCCTTCTTGCCCCAGTTCCCCGTCAAGCCCAGCAGCAGCGCCATGGAGCGTTCCATCAGGTCGCCGTGGTAGTACTTGCCGGAGTTCCAGCCCAGGAAGATCTTGGTCTTGCGGGTCGCCACCTTGCGCGCGAGCGCACGGATGTTGTCGGCGTGCACCTCGCACACCGTTGCAGCCTTCTCGGGCTCGTAGTCCTCGAGGTGGCGGCGCAGCACCGCGAACGCGGGCTCCACCTCCACCGTCGAGAGGTCCTTGAGCATCACCTTGAACGTGCCCTCGAGGGCCGGGTCGACACCGGTGAGCGCCAGCGTGTGGCGCGGCGCCGGCGCGAGCGTGCCGGCCAGGGTGTCCCACCAGAAGAACTGGTCGTCGAGGTCGCCCGCGCTCACGTCCGAGCCCCGCAGGAAGCGGCCGGTGTCCTTGCGGACGAGCAGCGGAAGATCCGTCTGCTCCTGCACGAACTGCTTCTGGTACAGCCCGGCGTCGATGATGACCTTGCACATCGAGAGCGCGAGGGCCGCATCGGTGCCGATGCGCACCGGCATGTGGTAGTCGGCGTGGATCGCCGAGGGGCTGTAGTCGGGAGCGATCGTCACGACCTCGCCGCCGTTGTACCGGGACTCTGCGAGGTAGTGATACCAGTGGATGTTCGTGTAGACCGGATTCGCATGCCAGATGAGCGTGAGCTCGGCGAGGAACCAGTCGTCCATCGACGAGACGGGGTTGAACAATCCCCAGGTCACGTGGAGGCCGGGGCTGAAGTCCTGGAACTCCGCGTTGCCGTCGGTGGTCGGCGTGCCGAGGGCCTGGGCGAACAGGCGCGCCGGCGCTGCGCCGGGCTCGGGCGTCAGCAGCGTGAGGACCGATTCGGGGCCCTGCTCCTCGATGGCGTCGAGGATCGAGTCGGAGATGTCGTTGAGCGCGACCTCCCAGGAGACGGGCTCGAACTTGCCCTCGCCACGCTCGCCGACGCGCTTCATGGGCTGCGTCACGCGGTCGGGGGAGTAGTGGCAATGGCTCCAGCAGGCGCCCTTCTGGCAGCCCATCGGGTTCATGTCGGGGATGCCCGCTTCGACCGGCGGGAGGCTGCCCGACTGCTCCTCGCGGACGATCTTCCCGTCGCGCACGTAGACGTGCCAGGGACAGCCGCCGGGATAGCAGTCCACGGAATGGCTGCCCCAGGTGACACGGTCCCACGTCCACTTCTTGCGATAGACGTCGGCCCACGCGCCCTTCGTCGTTGCCATCGAGCCCTCCGATCTCTCGTCAGTTCGGCGCAGGCCAGTGGAGATGGCTGTTGGCCGAGGATCGTTGATCGGGCGCAGCCTAGGAAGGCACCCGATGCGCGGGTATGACCGAGGGCATATGCATGGACGCGCACAACGGCGATCCTGTTCCCACGCATCCCGCGCGCCCAACCCTCCCGACCGGGGATCCCGACAGGAGGAAGGATGCAAGAGCTCGAGCAGCAGTTCGCCCGCTACGTCTCCCACCGTCTACCTGCCGCACGCGACGTGCGGGTGGACTCGGTGAGCCGCATCCACGGAGGGGCCTCCCGCGAGACCTATCGTCTGCGGCTTCGCTTCGTCGAGGGCGCAGAGGAGCGCGAGCGCCGGCTGATCCTGCGCCGGGATCCCCTGAGCAGCCTGATCGAGACCGAGCGGTCCCACGAGTTCCGCGCGTACCAGGCATTCCACGGCACCGAGGTGCCGGTGCCCGAGCCCCTGTGGCTCGAGCTCGAGCCGACCTGGCTCGATCGCCCGTTCTTCGTGATGGAGGAGGTCACCGGCTGCGAGGCGTCGCTGAAGGGCCTGGTCGAGGGACCTGCCGCCGCGCACCGCGAGCGCCTCGGCCATCAGAAGTGGAGCATCCTCGGCGCCATCGCTCGCAGCGATCCGGAGCAGCTCGGCCTCGGCCGCACCCGCGGAGAGGTCTCCCCGGAGCAGTGCTGGGAGCGAGAGCTCTCCCACTGGGAGCACGTCGTCGACACCGACGCCCTCGGCCCCGAGCCGGTGACGCGAGCGGCGCTGCGCTGGCTCCGGCGGAACCCGCCCCCGCCGGCCCAGCGGGTCACCGTCGTCCACGGCGACTACCGGAGCGGGAACTTCCTCTACGACGCCGAGGGGCACATCCGCGCCATCCTCGACTGGGAGATGTGGCACCTGGGCGATCCCCTGGAAGACCTCGCCTGGACGCTGAATCCGCTCTGGTCGTGGCCGAACGTCGCCCTCGCCGGCCGCCTCCTACCCCGGGACGAAGCGGTTGCGGTCTGGGAGAAGGCGAGCGGGCTGCGCGCGTCTCCCGAGGCGCTTCGCTGGTGGGAGGTCTTCACGAACGTCAAGTCGCTCGCGATCTGGATCTCGAGCGCCCGCGAGTATTCCGACGGCCGGAGCCAGGATCCGATGCTGGCGCTCGTGGGCTGGATGATCCACGGCGTACAGGAACGGATCGCCCTCGACGCACTCGGGAGATCGAAGTGAAGCCCGAAGTCCCGCGAACCCTCCAGCTCCTGGCGCAGCAGATGCTGACGCAGATCGCCCCGCAGCTGAAGGAGGACTACGCGCAGAAGACGGCCGGCGTCGTCGCGGGCCTCCTCCTGGCCGCCGCCGAGGAATGGGATCGCGCAGCGGCGCGCCGCGTCGAGGAGAACCGCGCGCTCCGGGTGCTGTTCGCCGACGCGGCGCCCCTCGTCCGCAGCTCGGGCCTGCGGGCTCGTCTGTTGGCGGCAGCGCGCGGCAACGACGACGACCTGCGGATCGCCCCGCTCGAGCACAGCAACGCCGAGCTGCGTACGCTGCTGATCGACCTCCAATCGCACATCGAAACCTTGCAGAGCGAGGAGGCGCTGCGGATCGACGAACGGATCTGGGACGAGCTGCGCGCGGGCGTGGCTCGCCGCGCGATCGCGTTCTGGCCTCTCTAGGCGATCGCGGCCCGCGCGACGGGAGCCGCCAGTCAGGCGGAGGGGAGGCCGCCTGCCGTTCGGCGGGCGCCACGCCTGCCCGCGGCCCGCGGCGGCACCTCGACACACCGAGCGGCCGCAAGGGTCGTGGCGGCCGCCCAGTGGACGAAGGCCTCCCCGAGAGGCGCCCAGGCCTCGTGCAACGGGCACGGCGCGTCGGCCCGGCACGCACCCCAGCCGAACGCGCAGCGTCCGGTTTCCGGGGACGCCTCGACCGCGGCCAGTACGTCGAGGAAGCGGATCTGGTCCGGCGGACGGGTGAGCGCGAAGCCTCCGCCCTGCCCGCGCTGGGAGCTGAGAATGCCCGCGACCACCAGGCGCCGGAGGATCTTCGAGAGGTACTGGGCGGGGATTCCCGTCTCCCGCGACAGGTCTTGGGCGCGCACCGGCGCCCCGGGCGAGTAGGCGGCGATCCAGGAGGCCGCCCGCAAGGCGTACTCGGCGGTCTGGGAGAGCAAGGTGCGGCGGTTCTGCACAGCGTCTCCCTCGGTGATCCGGGGGCGGCCCCTCCGTCATCCCCGTGCAGGATAGGCAGACACGCCCGACTCGATATGACAGGTGTCATACGAGCAGCGGACCAGTGGAGCTAGAGATCCGTTGCCGCGAGCCATGGGAGGCGGAGCGATGCGAACCACGGACGGGGCAGCGCTGCGGCCAGAGGCGGGGACCTCGCCCGAGCGGGCCGCCGCGCGGCAGTGGCTCGGACTCTCTCTCGGCGTACTCCTCGCAGCCGGGTTGTGCGCGCTGGCGGTCGTCATCGGGCGCATGCCCCCCTTCGACCGCTTCGTTACCGACCCGCTCTTCTTCAAGCGTTGCCTCGTCGCCCACGTGAACTTCGCGCTGGTCGCGTGGTTCTACTCGTTCACCAGCGCCCTGCTCTTCCTGCTCCCGGGCGCGGCGCCGAGTACGATGGCGGCTCGCTCTTCGCCCGCCGTCGCAGGCGCGGGAGTGCTGCTCATGATCGCCGGCGCAGCGGCGCCCGGCGCCCAGCCCGTCCTCTCGAACTACATCCCCACCATCGATCACGGCGTCTTCCAGGCCGGGCAGCTCGTCTTCGCCGTCGCGGTCCTGCTCGGACTCCTCGACCCGCGGCTCCTGCGATTCGGCGCCGAAGCGCGGAGCGAGATTCCCGCCCCGGCAGCGGCCGGGCTGCGCGTCGCCGCCGCAGGCCTGCTCCTCGCTGCACTGACGTTCGCGGCCTCCTGGTCGAGCCAGCCCCAGGGGCTCCAGCCGGACGCGCACTACGAGCTGCTCTTCTGGGGCATGGGGCACGTGCTCCAGCTCGTGATCACGCTGGTCATGCTGTCCGTGTGGATCCTGCTGCTCACTCCCGTCCTCGGAGCGCCGCCGGTGAGCGCCGCCGCAGCCCGCGCGCTGTTCGCCGCGCTGCTCGTGCCGTGGCTGATCTCGCCGGTCCTCGCCCTCGAAGGCACGTCGAGCCCGGCCTACCGGATGGGACACACGCATCTCATGCAGTGGGGACTCTTCCCCGTCGTGAGCATCTTCCTGGTGCTGTGCTTCACCGCAGTGATCCACGCCTGGCGGAGCGGGCGGATCGGGATGCGTACCCTCGCCGAGCCCCGCCTCGCAGCATTCCTCGTGAGCGCCGGCCTCACCGTCGCGGGCTTCGTGCTGGGGGCCCTCATCCGGGGCTCCACCACCATGGTGCCCGCGCACTATCACGCGTCGGTGGGGGCCGTGACGGTCGCCTTCATGGCCGCAACGCCGCGGCTCCTCGGCGCGCTGGGCTCCAGCGTCGGCGACGCCCGGGTACGGCGCCTCGCAGGGATCCAGCCGCTGGTCTATGGCGCTGGGATGGCGCTGTTCGCTGCGGGCTTCGCGCTCGCAGGCGCCCACGGCATGGGCCGCAAGGCCTACGGCGCCGAGCAGGCCACCCGCACCGTCGCCGAGAGCCTCGGCCTCACGGTCATGGGCCTCGGCGGCTTCGTCGCGGCGGCTGGCGGCATCCTGTTCCTCGGCGTCGCGGTCTGGACGTGGCGCAATGGATCGAGAGTCACCGGGCGGGGCGCGTCCCCGCTCGTCGTGCAAGGGGAGGTCGTTCGATGAGCAAGACGCAAGAGACACATTGGCTCCAGCGGTTGATGGACAACCCGTGGCTGCTGCTGGTCCTCGGAGTGGTGCTGCCCACGCTCTCGTTCACGGTGTGGGGATGGATCGAGCTCTGGAACCTGCCCAAGGCGCTCCTGCCGTAGGCCAGGGAAAGGAAACACGACGATGAGCATTTCGACGCAGCAAGAAGGCTGGTTCCGCGCTCCCGAAGGAAGCGAGCGCACCTGGATCGGCCTCGCCTTTTGCTGGTGCATGGTGATGACCGTCGCCATGCCGTACTGGCACTTCTACGGAAAGCAGAACGCCACCGGGGAGTCGTACCGGGTGACGCCGATCGAATACACCCAGCGCGTGGCCAAGTTCATCGAGACGTACCAGGTGGGCGAGGTGAACAACGTTCCGATCGTCGAGCCGCCGCCCGGCAGCGATGCGTACCTACAGGCCCAGATGTGGCGCTGGACCCCTGTCCTCAAGCTCAAGAAGGGCCAGAGCTACCGCGTCCACATGTCGTCGCTCGACCTTCAGCATGGGTTCTCGCTCCAGCCGCTCAACATGAACTTCCAGGTCCTTCCGGGCTACGACCACGTACTGACGCTGACTCCGACGAGCTCGGG
Source organism: uncultured delta proteobacterium (assembly GCA_963710635.1). Classification (GTDB taxonomy): domain Bacteria; phylum Myxococcota_A; class UBA9160; order UBA9160; family UBA9160; genus MYXO. The sequence goes on along the minus strand of CAVQAY010000004.1, from coordinate 801,766 downwards.
TGAGTTCTCGATCGTCTGCAACGAATTCTGCGGGATCGGCCATCACTTGATGACGGGCCGGATCCTCGTCACCGAGTAGGAGGGCCCATGGCCACCACCGTCCCCGGCGCAATGCCGATTCCGTCACGTCCCGTGAGGGGCAACCATCCCGCAGGCGCCGTACGCACCTGCGACACCACCGGCCTCTCCGTCTGCGCGACGGCGGAGAAGTTCATCAAGCTGCATGCCGTCTTCGCAGTGATCTTCCTCCTGGTCGGAGGCGATCGGAGCGATCCTGCTCGGCCTTACCCGCTGGCCCGCCGTCCACCTGCTGAATGCCGAGTGGTACTACCGGATCCTGACGCTCCACGGCCTCAACATGCTGATCTTCTGGATCCTCAACTTCGAGATCGCGATCCTCTACTTCGTCCCGACTGCGCTGCTCAATACGCGACTCTTCTCGAGTTCACTGGCATGGGTCGGCTTCATCCTGATGACGGTCGGCGCGCTGATGGTCGACTACATCATCCTCACCGGGAAGGCCGACGTGCTGATGACGTCGTACGTCCCGCTGCTGGCGCACCCGGTCTTCTACCTGGGCGTGATCCTGCACGCCGTCGGAGCGCTTGATCGGCGTCGGCAACTACTTCGGCACCATCTACATCGCCAAGCGGGACCACACCTACGAGGGCTCGGTGCCCCTCGTCGTGTTCGGTGCCACGGCCGCCGCCATCATCGCGGTGGTGACGCTGCTCCACGGCGCCGTCACGCTGGTGCCCACCTGGCTGTGGTCGATCGGCCTGATGGGCGCGCCCGACCCGGGCTGGTACCGGATCACCTGGTGGGGCCTCGGCCACATGTCCCAGCAGGTGAACGTCTGCGCCATGGTGGCGGTCTGGTACTTCCTGGCGACCCTCACCACCGGCGCCAAGCCGCTCAACCAGGCGGTCTGCCGCGGCGCCTTCGTCCTCTACATCCTCTTCATCAACGTCGCCTCGGCGCATCACATCCTCGTCGACCCGGGCGTCGGCGCGTCGCTGGAAGATCTGGAACACCTCGTACGCCATGTACCTCGCGGTGCTGGCATCGATGATTCACGGCTTCACCGTTCCGGCCTCCGTCGAGGTCGCCATGCGCAAGAAGGGCCACGACCGGGGCCTCTTCGGCTGGCTCACCAACGCACCCTGGTCGAATCCTGGCTTCTCCGGGTTCTTCTTCTCGCTGGTGATCTTCGGCTTCGGCGGCGGCATCACCGGCGTCGTGCTCGGGACCCAGCAGATCAACATCATGGCGCACAACACCCTGCGCATCCCGGGCCACTTCCACGTGACGGTGGTGGGCGGGACGACGCTCGCGTTCATGGCCCTCACCTACTACGTGGTGCCGCTGGTCTTCCGGAAGGAGTTCTATGCGCGAGCTCTGTGCCGGATCCAGCCGTGGCTCTTCGCCATCGGCATCACCATGATGGCGGTCGGCATGTCGTTCGCGGGCTCCTATGGCGTTCCCCGGCGGATCTGGGACGCCGAGCACAGCGGCGCCACCTTCGCCGTCGGAATGGACCCGGGCGCCCACGTGATGCTCGGCCTCATGGGAGTCGGCGCGATCGTCGCCTTCACCGCGCTGCTGCTCTTCATCCTGCTCGTCGTCGCCGCCGTGTTCTTCGGCAAGTCGAACGCCGGGAAGGCGATGGAGCCGTGGCACACCGAGCGAACGGTCAAGGGGGCGGCGAAGCACGACGAGGACGGCGCCCACCACGTGCCCGGGACGGTGGTGCTGACGGGGATCTTCCTCGCCTGCTTCGCCATCTACTACTTCGCCAACTGGAAGTGGCTCGCCGACGTCTGGTGGGTCCGCTAGGCGCGAGAGAACGAAGCCGGGAGACGCCCCCCATGACGAGACCCGAATCGATGGCCAACGCCGTCCTGGGGTACTTCTCGGGGGGGCGTTTCCCGGTGTTCGCGCTCGCGTTCGTCGCCTTCTACGAACTTCTCATGATCTCGATGCTCGTCGTGCCCGCCGCGCCGAGCGGCCTCGGAGCGTTCGCCGAGGACTTCCGGGTCTGGTGCTTCGGGTACGATCCCGCCACCGGCCACTTCAACGTCGCAGCCGCCCTCTCCTTCCTGGGCCCTCCGGCCGTCCTCGCGGCGGGTCTCGCGCTGCTCTGGAACGAGCCGCTCCGTGCCGCGCTGGCGAGGCCGTTGAAGGTGGCTACCGACGTCGCTTTCGCTGCAGGGGCCGTGGCCAGCATCGCGAGCGGGTTCGTCGTCCTCGGCGCGACGCCTGCGCAGGGCGAGATGCCCTTTCCGGCCGAAGCGCTGCGCATGGCAATCCGCCCGCCACAGCTGCGCCTCGTCGATCAGGCCGGAGAACCGGTCGATCTCGACTCGCTCCGCGGCGAGGTGGTGGTGCTGACCGCCATCTATGCCTCGTGCCCCCACACCTGCCCGATCATCCTCGACCAGGCCCGCGCTGCACTGAGCGAACTTTCGCACAGTGAGCGTGAACGCGTACACGTGGTGGGCGTCACCCTCGATCCCGAGAACGACACACCCGAGGTACTCGCCACTCTCGCCGAGATGCACGGCCTCGAGCGGCCCGCGTTCCGCTTGGTAACCGGCTCCCCGCAGGAGGTGGAGCGGATCCTCGACCGGATGGACGTTTCGCGCCGCCGAGATCCAGAGACCGGGATCATCGACCACGCCAATGTCTTCCTCGTGATCGACCCGGTAGGTCGCGTGGCCTACCGTCTCACGATCGGCGAGCGACAGCAGCGCTGGCTCGTATCCGCACTGAAGCTGCTCGTCCGCGAGGTCCCGAATGCCGGCTGATTCTGCTGCGCTGCGCGAGACGCTGCGCTCCACATCCCCCGAAGCGATCCCCCGCGAGCCGAATACGATCGATACCCCACCGTCGCCGGTGGTACCCGGTTCCCGCGTACGCGGCGAGGCCGTGCTTCGCGCCGGCGAGCGGATCTTCCTGCGCTTCGATCGCTTTCTCGCCCATACCGTTCCCGCGGAGTTGAACCCGTTCCTCCAGACCGGCGCCGTGGCCATCACGTCGCTCGCCATCGCCACGGTGACGGGCGTCGCGCTGCTCCTCTGGTACAGCCCGAGCGTCAACAACGCCTACGACTCCCTCACGGGCCTCTCGCGGTTCGGCGGGGGCCTGATGCGGTCGCTGCACCGCTATTCGTCCGATGCGGCGATGTTCTTTGCCATCGTTCACGCGCTGCGCCTGTTCTTCGAGCGCCGCTTCGTCGGCCCCCAGTGGCTCGCGTGGGTCACCGGACTCGCGGGTGTCGGCCTGCTCTGGGTGATCGGGTGGACCGGCTACTGGCTGGTCTGGGACGTCCGCGCACAGCACATCGCCACGGGCACCGCGCGATTCATCGACGTGCTCCCCTTGTTCGCGGATCCCCTCAGCCGCTCGTTCCTGACCGACGCCGGCGTCAACTCCCTCCTCTTCTTCGTCATCTTCTTCGTCCACATGCTGGTTCCGCTGGCGCTCGGGCATCTCGCTCTGGCTCCACCTGGCACGACTGGCGCGGCCGCACTTCCTGACGCGGACCCCGATGACGATCTGGGTGACCGGGTCGCTCGTCGCGCTCTCGATCGCCTTCCCGGGGCTGAATGCCGACCCGGCCCGGATGACGGCTCTCGGCTCGTCTTTCGACCTCGACATCTGGTACCTGCTCCCGATCGCGCTCACCGATCGCCTGGGCGCCGGGGCCCTCTGGTCGCTCGTACTGGTGACGGGCGCCCTCACCATGACGGTTCCGTGGTGGATGCGCCGCGCCCGGGCCGAGGCCGCGAAGGTCGACCCGATCCGCTGCAACGCGTGTATGCAGTGCTACCAGGATTGCCCCTACGAGGCGATCTCGATGGTGCCTCGGACGGAGGGGCGCGAGCGCTACCCGACCCAGGCGGAGGTCGACCCGTCCAAGTGTGTGGGCTGCGGAATCTGCGCCGGCTCGTGCGACTCGGTTGGCGTCGGGCTCGACAGCTTCTACGTCGCCGACGAGCGCGACCGGATCGAGGCGTGGCTCACCGAAGCCGCAGCGGCCGGGGAGACGCCCCATCTCGCGCTGGTCTGCGCCTACTCGGCCGGCGGCGGCCTCACGATCGATGCCGGTAGCGGCCGCTGCGCGGAGCTGCCGGGATGGCGGGTACTCGAGGTCCCGTGCGCCGGCTGGATCCACCCCCTCACGCTCGAGCTCGCACTGCGCCGCGGCGCGGGCGAAGCCATGGTGGTCACGTGCCCCGGCGAGACCTGCCGCTACCGCGAAGGCGCTCGCTGGATCCAGCAGCGCCTCGACGGTGAGCGTTCTCCGGCGCTTCGGACCGACAAGGTCGAGCGCGACCGGATCCACCTGGTCGCCCTCGACCTCACCCAGACCGGCAACCTCCTCGAGGCCGCCGGGCGCATCGGGGGAGGCAGCGGAAACGGCGGCTCGGGTGCGCCCGAAGGGCCGGGGCGCATTTCGGGCTGGCTTGCCGCTGCCGTCCTCGCGGTGATCGTCGCGGCGGGTCTCGGCGCCTCGACCGCCGTCGGCTACCGTGCCCCTTCGTCCGCCGCGTCCGAGCTGGTGGTGACCTTCAAGCACCCCGGAAGCCTCAGCGAGGACTGCCGCGTACTGTCGGAGGAGGAGAAGCTGAAGCTTCCGGCTCACATGCGCCGCGACAAGATCTGCGACCGGGCGCGCTCCGACGTGCGGCTCCGGATCGAGGTCGACGGTGCGCCGGTGATCGAACGGTCCTACTCGCCGGCTGGCGTCTGGAGCGACGGCAACAGCGTCGGCGTCGAGCGGCTTCCGATCGAGCCGGGAGAGCACGTCGTTCGCATCTCCATCGGCGAGACGCCGGAACCCTCGGAGTGGCAGTACGTGACCGCCGCCCGCGAGACCTTCACGACCGACGCGCGGCGGGTCGTCGCGTTCGACAAGCTCGAGGGCTTCACCTGGCACTAGGGAGGGCCGGCCATGTCCGCGACCGCGAGTGACCTGGCCTCCGCCACGACCGCCTCCGCCCGGAGCGCACTCCTGGCACGAACCCGGGACTTCGTCGCCCTCACGCGGCCGCGGATCCTCCTGCTGGTCCTCTTCACGGTGCCGCCCGTCTTCGTCCTCGGCGGCGGCGCGCTGCCCGCCCCGAGCGTGCTCCTCGGCGTGCTCCTCGGCGTGACGCTCCTCGGCGCCGGATCGAGCGCGCTCAACGCCTGGTGGGAGCGCGACCGCGACGCTCGGATGACACGCACGGCGTCGCGCCCGCTTCCGCAGCAGCGCCTCTCGCCGCACGAGGCCCTCGCCTTCGGCCTCACGATGTGCGGACTCGGGACGCTCGCCCTCGCCGCCGGCGGCGGCGCCTTCGCAGCCGTCCTCGGCCTGGCAACCCTGGTCCACTATCTGCTCGTCTACACCGTCTGGCTCAAGCCCCGGAGCGCGGCCAGCACCGTCGTCGGCGCTTTCGCAGGTGCTGCGCCGCCGCTCATCGCCGATGCCGTCGACGGCAGCATCGGCCCGTGGGGCCTCCTCCTCTTCGGCATGGTCCTGCTCTGGCAGCCGCCCCACGTCTGGGCGATCGCCCTGTTCCGCGCCGACGAGTACGCCGCTGCGGGCTTCCCGATGCTGCCGAGGGTGATCGGCGCGCGGCGGGCGCGCCGTTGGATGCTCGCCTTCGCCGTTGCCCTCTGGGGCGTGATGCTCGTTCCGTGGTTCGCCGGCGAGCTCGGCGCCGTCTACGCCACCGCCGCCTTTGCGGCAGGTCTCTTCTTCGTAGCGAGCATCGTCCGGGCCATCCGGCTGGGCGATCCGACCGCCGACCGCGCCGTCTTCCGCGCCTCGCTCGTCGCACTGTCGTCGGTATTGACGGTGATGCTCGCGGAGTCCCTCCTCCGATGACGAAGCCGTCGGCGAGCGACACCGCGCCTGGCTTCCCGCTCACGCGGAGAGAGCTGCTCCTTGCCAGCGCGGCCGGCACCGCCGCCCTCGCGCTCCGGTGCCTGTCGCCCGACACGCAGGTTTCGCCGCAGACGGGCTCCGGTGCCGGCGCTGCTCCGGCGCCCCTCGCCTACGACCGCTACGACGACCTCTACCGCAGCGCCTGGCGCTGGGACCGGGTCGTTCGCGGCACCCACCTTCGCGCCAACTGCTTCAGCGCCTGCGCCTTCGATCTCTACGTCAAGCAGGGAATCGTCTGGCGCGAGGAACAGGCAGACGTCTATGCGCGGTCCGGAGTCGACCTCCCCGACTACGCGCCCCGCGGCTGCCAGAAGGGCAACTGCTACAGCGACCTCGCCGTGGCGCCCGACCGCCTCACTCACCCTCTCGAACGCATCGGGCCCCGAGGATCCGGCCGCTGGCGCCGCATCACCTGGGACGAGGCCATCGGCAAGCTCGCCGACTCCATCGTCGACGCCGTTGCCGCCGGCGGCGCCGAGACCGTCGTCTACGACAACGGCACCTCCAACGTCGACTGGGGTCCGAGTACGGTCGGCGAGATGCGGCTGTTCGGGATGCTCGGCGCGACCATGCTCGACGGCTTCGGTGGCACGGGTGACCTCGCCATGGGCGCGGTGCAGACCTGGGGAACCAGCTACGTCGACGGAAGCGCCGACGACTGGTGCCGCGCCGAGACGCTCCTAATCTGGCATTGCAACCCCACCTCGACGCGAATTCCGGACGCGCACTTCCTCACCGAGGCTCGCTACCGCGGAACGAACGTCGTGTGCGTCAGCCCCGACTACTCGCCGAGCGCGATCCACACCTCGCTGTGGCTGAATCCGCGCAACGGGAGCGACGCCGCCCTCGCCCTCGGCGCCGCGCGGGAGCTCCTCGAGCGGGACGCCCTCGACCACGCGTACGTCCGCGAACAGACCGACCTGCCCTTCCTCGTCCGCGACGACGACGGCCGCTTCCTGCGGCAGTCGGACGTTTCGGAAGGCGGCCACGACGACGTGTTCTACGTGTGGGACGAGCGCACGGGCAAGATCGCCGAAGCCCCGGGAACGGCCGGCCAGAAGAGCGACTCGCTCGCCCTCGGCACCCTCTCGCCGGCTCTCGCCGGCCGCTTCGAGGTGCAGACCCGCAGCGGCTCCATCTCGGTCCGGCCGATGATCGAGCGCCTCCGCGAGCGCCTCGCCGCCTACTCACTGCCGGAGGTGGAGCGGATCACGGGCGTCTCGGCGCACGCGCAAAAGCACCTCGCTGATCTGCTGGCGAAGAGTCCGCGGTTTCTCATCTATGCGTCGTGGGGCTCCAACAAGTCGCACCATGCGGATCTGCTCCAGCGCGCTCTGATCCTGCTCTCGGCCCTCCGCGGCCAACACGGCCACGCAGGGTCCGGCGTCCGCTTCGCCGCATGGATCCCTCTCGACGGCGCCGACGGGCTCATCTCCCCGGGGCAGGTCCCCTGGTGGCAGAAGACCCTGCTCCGGTTCTACACGCCGCCGCCGCGGATGATGGAAGACGCCATCGCAAAGGTGACCCGTGAGCGGCTCACCTGGACGCCGTCGCACCTGTTCCTGGCGATCCACGGCGGCCTCGCCGCGGCGCAGGACCTCGCCATGGAGAACGGGCCGAAAGCAGCCCTGACCCCGAGCGATGCGATCGATGAGGCACTCGCGAGCGGCTGGACGCGCGTCCGCCCGGCCCCTGACAACCCGCCTCGCGTGCTCGTCACCTCCGGCGTCAACCCGCTGCGGCGCTGGCCGGTTCCCCAGGTCGTCGAGCGGACGCTCTGGCCGAAGCTCTCGCTGGTGGCGGCCATCGACACCCGCATCTCGTCGACCGGGGCCAAGGCCGACCTCCTGCTCCCCGCCGCAGGCTACTACGAGAAGAACGGCATCAAGTACGCGGTGGCGCTCGTCCCCTATGCGGTGGTCGGCGAGCGGGCGACGGCGCCCCTCGGCGATTCGAAGCCCGAGTGGGAGATCGTCTCGCTCCTCGCGCGCGCGATCCAGGAGCGCGCGCGGTCGCGCGGGCTGGGCGAGCCGCTGGCGAGCATCGCCGACCGCTTCAGCGAGGACGGCCGCTACGGCCCCGGCGACGACGTCCCCCTCCTCGACCGCATCCTCCGCGAGTCGTCCACGACCCGGGTGAGTTGGGACGAGGCGCGCCGGCGTGGCGCGATCCCCCTCGCCACGACGGGCCGCTGGGGCCCGAATCAGGGGATCGGAAGCGAGTACGAGCCCGGCGGGACACTCGCCCCGTCCCGCGTCCACGTCGCCGAGCGGCATGCCTGGCCAACGCTCACGGGTCGCCAGCAGTTCTACATCGACCACCCGTGGTTCTTCGACGCCGACGAAGTGCTGCCTCGCTGGAAGCCCCTTCCCGGCGATGCCGCCTCGTACCCGATCCGCCTCACCGGTGGCCACACGCGCTGGAGCATCCACGCCATCTGGCGCGGCCACCCGGACCTGCTGCGGCTACAGCGTGGCGAGCCGTCGCTCTGGATGGCCAGTGAGGATGCGCGCGCACGAGGCATCGGCGACAACGAGCGTGTTCGGGTCCGCAACGAGCAGGGCGCCTTCCACGTTCGCACGCGAATCGCACCGAACGTCCAGCCCGGCGAGGCGATCCTCTACCACGCCTGGGAGCCGTACCAGTTCGAGGGTTGGCACAGCGTCATGGAAGTGATCGCTACGCCGCTCAAGCCCACCCACCTGGTGGGAGACTACGGGCACCTGCGTGAGCGCGTCTTCCAGATGGGCCCGCTCCACGCACCGCGCAACGTCGCGGTCGAGATCGAACGGGCGGACCGGATCATCGGCTGACCAAACGCGCGATGCAGCCCCCTGCCGAGGTCGGGGTCATCGCCCCGCGGCAAGCCCGGGGGCGATTCCGCGAAGGGCCAGCGCGAGCATCGGCGCGACCATCTTCGGACCGATGCGGCGGCCCGTGAAGAACAGGCGGACGCCGATCGGGCCGACGATGAGGTCGGCGGCGAGGTCGAGATCGACGTCGGGAGCAATCTCGCCGCGCGCCACCCCTCGCTCGAGGGCGCTCCGGAGCGGTTGCCGCCGGCTCCGGAGCAGCGGATCGATCAGCTCGGCGAACTCGGGATTGTGGAGACGCTCGCCGACCAGACTCGGCAGCACGGTGGCGAGGGGCGTCGCGTTGAACTGCTCGAGATAGCGCCGGAGCATGACTCCCAGGTCCTCGACGAGGCTCCCGGTGTCGACCTCCTGGAAGGCCGGGAGACCTCCGAAGGCCTCCACGACCAGGGGCAGCTTCGACGGCCACCGGCGGTAGATGGTCGCCTTCCCGACCCCCGCGCGACTGGCTACGCCCTCGACGGTGAGCGCCGAGTAGCCTTGCTCGGCGAGCAGGGCGAGGGTCGCGTCGACGATCGCCTGGTGGGCCTGCTCGCTGCGCGGCCGGCCGGCGCCGGGCCCACCGCCCTCGCCGCCGCGGGGAGGACGGGACGACGCCGGTCGCCCGGTGCGGTCCGCAGCGCGGCCCCGGTCCCTGGTGTTCCGCTGGTCGCTCAGCGCCGCTCCGGCCCTCTACGGCCCGTCCCCGCCGGACGGGCCTCTATTCCGAAACTACACGTTCCGTTCCGATTTCTGCAATCACCCCGGCAGGGCTACGCGGGCACCAGCGGCGACCCGCGATACCCCGCCTCGCCGTCGAGCACCGAGGCCGCGATCCGGTCCTCGAGGACGCGGCCATCCCACCAGGTCATCTGGAGCTGCTTCGCACGGCGGAAGTAGAGCTGGATGTCGTACTCGAGGGTGAAGCCGTAGCCGCCGAAGACCTGCTGGCACATGGCCGTCACGTCCCGGTAGGTCTGGCACGCGAAGAGCTTCGCCATCGGCGCGAGGCGATCGACCGGCCGCCCTCGTGCGCGAGCCCAGGCCGCCTCGTAGGCGAGGGTCTTGCCACCGTCGACCAGCGTCGCTGCGTCAGCGAGGTAGTGGGCGATCGACTGGAAAGCGCCAAGGGGCCTCTCGAACTGGACGCGTTCCTTCGCGTACCCGACGGTGATCTCGAGCGCTCGGTCCGCGCCTCCCATCGCCTGTGCCGCGAGCAGGATGATCCCGTCCTCCATCACGCGGTCCCAGGTCCTCCACCCCGACCCGGGTGCGCCGATGCGGTCTTCCTCTGGAACGCGTACGTCGGAGAGGACGACGCGGTACTGCGCGTCTCCGGCGAGGCTCCGGCGCTGCTCGAGGGTGACTCCTGCCGCCTTTGGATCAACCAGGAAGAGATCGACGCCGGCGTCGCCAGGGTCCGTCCGCGCGAGGACGACGAGCCGCGACGCTGCGCTCGCAAAGGAAACGTGATCCTTGATGCCGCTCAGCCGGAAGCCGCCCGCTTCGCGGGTCGCCGGAAGCTGTACACCCTTCGCACCGAAGCCCCGCCGCGGCTCGAGCCACGCCGGCGTCAGGATCGCCTCTCCCGACGCGATGCGCGGAAGCCAGCGCGATTGCTGCTCCGAGCTTCCTGCGGCGAGGAGCACGCCTGCGCCGAGGACGCAGCTCGGGAAATGCGGCGAGGGGCTGAGCGCACGCCCGAACTCGTCGTAGACGATGGCGGCCTCGAGTAGTGTCTGGCCCGCGCCGCCGTGGGCCTCCGGAAGCAGCAGGCCGAGCACGCCCAGTTCGCCGAGCTTCTTCCAGAAGTCCAGCGGGTAGCCGGTCGGGTCGTCCTCCAGTGCTCGAACCACGGCGAGCGGCGCCAGCTCGGCGCAGACGCCGCGAACCATGTCCCGCAGGAGGTCCTGCTCTTCGCTGAAGTCGAGATCCATCTGGCTTCACTCCCCGCTCCCGACCCTCGTACGCGGGGCATCGCCCCGTCGCGCGGTCAGGGCCTCCAGTCGTCTCCCCGCCGATCCCACGGGTTGTCCCCCGGCCGAACCGGAACCGCTACCCGGACGGAGCACTCGGTCATCGTCTTCTCGCCGACCGTGACCCGAAGAGCGAGCCCGAGCCAACCGCAGCCGGTGGCGTCCTGCCCCGCGCTCTCGACCGCACCCCGGAAGACCATGTGATCGCCGGGAAACACCGAGTCGCGCATGCGGAACTTCATTCTCCCGAGACGGCCGCGCGGGCCGGTCCAGTCCTCGACGAAGCGCTCGAACCACGCGGCCTGGTTCGGGGTGTTGAGGAAGATGTCCTTCACACCGTTTCGCTGCTGGGCGAAGTCGCGGTCGTGGTGCATCGGACGGCAGTCGCGGGTCGCCAGGGCCCCGAGGATCACCGTCGTGGCCGTGACGTCGATTCCCAGCGGCGGCAGCTCGTCGCCCACCTTCACGTCCGAGAGCACGAGCGTACGCCCCTCCGGCGCCATCACTGGCCGCCCTTCACGTAGCCGAAGCCCGTGTAGCTCTCGCGCCCCGCCAGCTCTCCGCGCTGGTTCACGTACTCGACGTCGATCACCCAGAAGCGTCCCGTCCCGATCCGAGTGGTCTTGGGCTCGCTCACGCTGCGAAGGATCTGCCGCGTCGTGAGACGATCGCCCGGACGGACGGGCTCATAGAAGACGATCTCGTTGTCGGTCATCACCGCCTCGGGAAGGCCGAGCACCTGCTTCAGGTCGAAGTGCACCTGGAGCGGCTGCTTGGGCTCGGATCGCCCTGGAGCCCATGCATGCGGCCGGAACCAGACGGAGAGCGTCGACGGCGGCGCGATCCAACCGCCCGCCAGCGCCTTCGCAACTCCCTCGTCCCAGAACAGTGGGTTCCCGTTCTCGACCGATGCGAGGCTCGTGAGCATGTAGCCACGCTCGATGTCGAACTCGCCGGCTTCCTCGTAGCGAGGCTCACCGATCCAGGACTCGACCTCCGGGGGAAATCCCGCACTCATGCGACCACTCCTTCGCGCTGCAGCCTTTCGATCTCGGCGGGAGCGACGCCTGCCCCACCGAGGATCTCGGCAGCGTCGCTGTCCGAAGCGTCCCGCAACCGCGCCGGAAGCGCGGCGCGATCGGCCCCGGCCAACACCGGAGCCAGCTGCTGGAAGCGTCCGTGAGTCGGGTGCTCGGCCCAGGCGAAGGCGCCGCGCTGCGCGAAATGAGGGTCACGGCAGACCTCGGCGATCGACTGGACGGGCGCAACGCACGTGTCGGCCGACGCCAGCCGCGCCACCCACTCGTCGCGGTCCGTCGCGCCGAACGCCGCGCGCAAGTCCGCGCGGATCTCGTCCTGCACGGCGTCATCGAGCTGCTGCGGAATCCAGCGATCGAGCCCGAGCGCGCGGCACAGGTTCGCCCAGAACGCCGGCTCGATGGCGGCGACGGCGAGCCAACGACCGTCGCGCGCCGGATAGACGTCGTAGCACGCGTAGCGGCCCGAGAGCAGATCGCCCCCCGGAGCGGGCTCCTCGCCCGTCGCGAGCAGCTGGTCGATTCCGAGGGCCATCAGCGAGAGCACGCCGTCGGCCACCGAGACGTCGAGATGGGTACCCTGCCCCGTCGCGCCGCGTCGCAGCAGCGCCGCCAGGATGGCGATGGCGGCGTGCATGCCCCCGGCCGCGGCGTCGGCGACCGTCGCTCCCGGAAGGGCCGGGCCTCCGTCGGTCCGCCGCCCGCTCATGTGGAGGAAGCCTCCGACGGCGAGATAATCGAGGTCGTGCCCGGCCCAGGCAGCGCGGTCTCCCTGCTGACCGTAGCCGCTGGTCGAGCAGTAGACGATTCGTTCGTTCACGGCCCGCAGCGCCTCGTAGCCCAGACCGAGCCGCGCAGCGACTCCCGGCCGGAAGCTCTCGATCGCCACGTCGGCACGCGCCGCGAGCCGCAGCACGACATCGCGCCCTGCCGGCGCCTTCAGATCGACACGCAGCCGCTTCATCCCGCGACCACCCGCGTAGGAATGGAACGGCGGGTCGATCTGCACCGACCCCGCGCGCGGCGGCGCGCCGACCTTGATGACGCTGGCGCCGTAGTCGGCGAGGATTCGCGCGCAGCGGGCCGCCGGCCCGACCGTCGAGAAGTCGAGAACGGTGATGGCGGCGAGCGCGGCGGCGGAGCCCATCGGACTAGAAGTTCTTCGGCAGGCCGAGCTTCCGGCGCGCGATGATGTTCTTCTGGATCTCGGAGGCGCCTCCTCCGATGGTGTCGATCACCGTGTAGCGGTAGGTGCGCTCGGGGCGGCCCCGGAGCGGAGCATCCGGGGTGTGGACGCGTAGCTGTCCGCCGGGGCCGGCGACGTCGAGGGTCGCGTTCGCGAGCCGCTGGGAGAGGCCGGTGGCGTAGAGCTTGTATTCCGAAGCCTCGATGGTCGGGGGCTTCCCACCCTTCAGGGCCTTCGATACGAACCGGAGCCCGAGGACGCGGGCCACCTCGGTCTGGGTCACCAGCTGCGCGACGGTCTTGCGGGTGTGCGAGTCGGCCCGCAGCGGAACGCCGTCGCGCTCCTCGCTCCGGACGTAGTCGACCAGCTCCTCCAGGCGCTGCTGGATCGGCGAGAACGTGAACATGGTGAAACGCTCGAGGTCGAGCGCCTCGGAGACGTACTGGAAGCCGCGGTTCAATTCTCCCACGACGTAGTCGTCGCTCACGAAGACATCATCGAAGAACACCTGGTTCGTCAGCTCGTCCCCGATCGTCGGCATGTTCTGGATCGTGAGTCCCGGGTGATTCATCGGGATCAGGAACAGCGTGATCCCGTCGTGCTTCGCCTTCGACGAATCGGTGCGGGCGGCGACCCAATACCAGTCGGCGAAGTGTGCCGACGTCGTGAAGATCTTCTGGCCGTTGAGGCGCCAGCCGTCGCCGTCTCGGACGGCACGCAGCTGCATGTTCGCCGCATCGGAGCCGGCCTGGGGCTCGCTGTAGCCGATGGCGAACTCGACTTCGTTACGCAGGATCTTCGGCAGGAACTCGCGCTTCAGGCGTTCGCTGCCGTGACGGATCAGCGTCTTCCCGATGATCCCGACTCCCTTGCCGATCTGCGGAGCCCCCCTTCTCGCGAGGCACTCGTTGAGCAGGTACTCGTACACGCCGGAACGCTCGCTCCCGCCGTGCTCGCGCGGCCAAGTCATCCCGAGCCAGCCGCGATCGGCCATCTTCTTCATGAGCGCGCGACGTCCGGGGGTGTCGACGAGCTGCGCCATGTTCTCCCGCGTCGGGTCCATCACCTCCGGGTCCGCGTTCTCGTCGAGGAACTTCTCCACCTCCTCGACGAAGGCCCTCTCGGCGTCGGAGAACTCGAAGTCCACGGAGGTCCTCCCGGCGGTCGGTCCGGCGGCGGCGGGACCGAGGTTGAATATATACGAGACGTAGCGTATAGTAAATCGATCTCCGGAGGAGGCCATGACGCAGCCGGGTCCGCGCGTACGACCCGGCCCGTCCGCGGCAGGCCCGCGGTGGTGAAGATCGGCGTCACGATCTTCGCCACGGACCGGTCGATGGGGCTGGCCGATCTGGCTCGCGAGGCCGAGGCCCGGGGCTTCGCGTCGCTCTATGTCCCCGAGCACACCCACATTCCGACGAGCCGGACGACTGCGCCGCCCACCGGCGACGCCGAGCTCGCCGACGAGTACCGGCGAACCCTCGACCCGATGATCGCCCTCGCCACCGCAGCAGCGGTCACCACGCGCATCCGGATCGGAACCGGCATCGCCCTCGTGGCGCAGCGCGACCCGATCGTCTTCGCCAAGGAGGTCGCGACCCTCGACCTCATCTCGGGCGGCCGCTTCACCCTCGGCGTCGGCTACGGCTGGAACGTCGACGAGATGGCGAGCCACGGCATCGGCTTCGCGAGCCGCCGCGGGGTCGTGCGTGAGAAGATGCTCGCCATGGAGGCGCTCTGGGCACAGGACGTGGCGTCGTTCGATGGCGAGTGGGTGAAGCTCGCGCCGAGCTGGCAGTGGCCCAAGCCCGTCCAGAAGCCGCGGCCCCCGGTCCTCGTCGGCGGGGCCGCCGGCCCGAAGCTCTTTGCCGACGTGGCCGAATGGGGTGACGGCTGGATGCCCATCGGCGGCAAGGGGCTTGCCGAGGCGCTACCCGGGCTCCGGCTGGCGATGGAAGCGCGCGGCCGCAGCCCGGCCAGCCTCCAGATCGTCCCCATGGGCGTCGTCCCGACGCCGGGCAAGCTCGCCCACTACGCATCGATCGGCGTCACCGAGGCGGCGCTGCGGCTCCCATCGGCGCCCCGGGACGAAGTGCTCCGCGCCCTCGACGACTTTGCGCAGTACGTCCGCTAACGCTGAACGAGGATCGCCGAGCCGTGGCCGAAGAGGCCCTGGTTGACGGCGAGACCGACCCGCGCCCCCGCGACCTGCCGGCCGCTCGCTTCGCCCCGGAGCTGCCACGTGAGCTCGCAGAGCTGCGAGATGGCCTGGGCCGGGATGGCTTCGCCGAAGCTCGCGAGCCCACCGCTGGCATTGACGGGAATGCGTCCACCCACGCGGGTCTGCCCGTCACGCA
Organism: uncultured delta proteobacterium; assembly: GCA_963710635.1. GTDB lineage: Bacteria > Myxococcota_A > UBA9160 > UBA9160 > UBA9160 > MYXO. The sequence continues at coordinate 786,423 of CAVQAY010000004.1, read as the reverse complement.
GCAGCTTCTCGGCTTCTCCGGGCTTCGCGATTCCGATGTTCTCGTACCAGTCGAGCTCGAGGGCCGTCGACAGATCGTAGACCTCGGCCAGGTCGATGTCCTCGGGGCCGACGGCCGCGGCTTCGTACGCGCGCCGGGCGATCGAGTCCTTGAAGGGGACATCCGGAGGAGCCACGGCGGCCGCCGAGTCGGTCGAGAAGTTCGGCATCTCGATGATGGTGTTCGGAAAGCGCGGCGTCACCGTCGACACGGCTGCGATCCGGACCGGATCGGCGGCGCGCCTGCGCGCGAAGTCCAGGCTCGCCAGTACGACCGCGGCGCCGCCGTCGCTGGTGGCGCAGATGTCGAGCAGGCGCAGGGGATCGGAAACCACCGGAGACGCCATCACCTCGTCGAGGGTCACGGCCTTGCGGTAGCGGGCGTTGGGATTCGCGAGACCGTGCTGACTGTTCTTGACCTTGACCCGGGCGAAGTCCTCGAGCGTCGCTCCGCATACCTCCATCCGCCGACGTGCATAGAGCCCGAAATAGATCGGGTTGGTTGCGCCGAGCAGGCGGAACCGCAGCCAGTCGGGGTCGCTCGGCCGATCGCCGCCTGCCGGCGCGAAGAACCCCTTCGGAGTGGTATCGGCGCCGACCACCAGCGCCACGTCGCACAGCCCGGCCAGGATCCGCGCGCGGGCGACGTCGATGGCCTGGGCTCCCGTCGCACACGCCCCGTAGGTGCTCGCTACCTGCACGCCCGTCCAACCGAGGGCCTGCGCGAAGGTGGCGCCGGCCACGTAGCCCGGGTAGCCGTTGCGGATGGTGTCGCCGCCTGCGACGAACTGGATGTCCTTCCACTCGACGCCCGCGTCCTTCAGCGCCGCGCGCGCGGCAGCGACGCCGTACTCGACGAAGCTCCGCCCCCACTTTCCCCACGGGTGCATCCCGACGCCGAGGACTGCAACCTGCTGGCTCATACTCGCGCGCTCCTCCTCGCGGCGTTCACGCCGCGACGGGTCTCCACTTCCACACGACGTACTCGTTTCCATCGTCTTCGAAGAGCGTCCCCAGCGTGAGCTCCATCTCTTGGCCAACTCGGAAGCTCCGGGTGTCGGCGCCGGGAACCACCTGCCCGAGTACCACCATCTTCTCCGCAGCGAGCTCGACGGCGGCCACTACGTAGGGCTCGAAGGGCTGCTTCGCGACGAAGGGCGGAGGCGGCGCGTAGCGGTTGTCGGTCCACGACCAGAGCGTGCCGCGCCGCGAGAGAGCGGTCTCGTCGAGGTCGCTGCCCCCGCACTCGGGATTGCGGCACGCAGGCTCCTTCGGGAAATAGACGGTGCCGCACGACCGGCACCGTGCACCGAGCAGGGCCGGCGCGGCGTCGTCCATGCGGAACCAGCCGTCGATCGCAGGCACCCGGATCTTCGCGCCGCCCATCCGCCCTCCTTCCCGACCGTCTCTCGCCCCGCACGGGGCTGGACGCCTATACGAGACGTAGCGTATCATAACTCCCGACCACCCGTCCGCGAATCCCGGCGGCCGCTGGCGACCTCCCGAGGCGGCGGCTCCGGAGCGCGAGGAGTCTCGATGGACAAGCGCACGACCGCAGACGAGGTGGTGCGCGAGCTGCGCGACGGGATGACCATCGGCATCGGCGGCTGGGGTTCCCGCCGCAAGCCCATGTCGCTGGTCCGGGCGATCCTCCGCTCGGACGTGAAGGACCTGACCGTCGTCTCCTACGGCGGCCCCGACGTCGGACTGCTGTGCGCAGCCGGCAAGGTCAAGAAGGTCGTCTACGGCTTCGTGTCCCTCGACTCGATCCCGCTCGAACCGCACTTCCGCCGCGCCCGGGAGACAGGAGTTATCGAGGCCGAGGAGCTCGACGAGGGGATGCTCCAGTGGGGGCTCTACGCGGCCGGGCTGCGCCTGCCGTTCCTTCCGACCCGCGCGGGGCTCGGCTCCGACGTCCTGCGGCTCTCGCCGCGGCTGCGAACGGTCCGCTCCCCCTACGACGACGGTGAGGAGCTGGTGGCGATGCCCGCCCTCCCCGTCGACGTGGCGCTCGTCCACATGAACCGCGCCGACGCCCGCGGCAACGCCCAGTACCTGGGTCCCGACCTCTACTTCGACGACCTGTTCTGCATGGCCGCGACACGGCGCTTCGTCTCCTGCGAGCGCATCGTAGCGACCGGCGATCTCGCGAAGGGTGGGTCGGTCCATACGCTGCGGCTCAACCGCACCCTCGTCGACGGCGTCGTCGAGGCGCCCGGAGGCGCCCACTTCACCGAGTGTCCGCCCGACTACGGCCGCGACGAAGCCTTCCAGCGCGAGTACGTCGCCGCGGCGAAGAGCTCCGAGACGTGGTCGGCCTTCCGGACCCGATGGCTCGACGTCCCGGAGGCCGACTACCAGCGGCTCGTCCGCGAGCGGAGCGCCGGATGAGCGAGCCGCGCCGGGACGAGATCTGCGCCGTCGCCATCGCCGAGATCTTCCGGGGCGACGGCGAGATCCTGGCGAGCGCCATGGGAACGCTGCCGGCCATCGGCGCGAGGCTCGCGAAGCTCTCCTTCGAGCCGGACCTCCTGATCAGCGACGGCTTCGCCTACCTGCTCGGAAACGTTCCGCCGGTGGGCGGCGACGCGGGCGAGGCGGTCGTCGAAGGGTGGCTCCCCTTCCGCAGCGTCTTCGACCTGCTCTGGTCGGGCCGGCGGCACGTGCTGATGGGCGCCACCCAGATCGACCGCTTCGGAAACCAGAACATCTCGTGCATCGGGGACTTCCGGAAGCCCGCCGTCCAGCTCATCGGCACCCGCGGCGCTCCGGGCAACACGCTCCACCACAAGACGAGCTACTGGATCCCGAACCACACGAAGAAGGTCTTCGTGGAGAAGGTCGACGTCGTCTGCGGCGTCGGCTACGACCGCGCAGCGGCCCTCGGCCCCGGCGCAGCGCGCTTCCACTGCATTCCGCGGGTGGTCTCGAACCTCGGGGTCTTCGACTTCGAGACGCCCAACCACACGATGCGACTGCGTTCGGCCCATCCCGGGGTGACGGTGGAGGAGATCGTCGCAAGCACCGGCTTCGCCTTGTCCCTTCCGGCCGAGGTGCCCGAGACCCGCCGCCCGACGGACGAGGAGCTCCGGCTCCTGCGCGAGCACATCGATCCGCTCGGCTTCGGCGCACGGGAGCTGCGGAGCTAGGGTATGCACGCCGCCCTTCACACCCGGCTGTGCGATCTGCTCGACATCCGCGTACCGGTCATCCAGACCGCCATGGGCTGGGTGGCGACGCCCGAGCTGGTGGCGGCGTCGTGCAACGCCGGCGCGCTCGGCATGCTCGCCACCGCGACGCTCGCACCCGAAGACGTCGACGGAGCCATCGCGCGGGTGAAGCAGCTCACCGACCGCTCCTTCGGCGTCAACTTCCTGATGGAGGCGCCCGGCGCCGAGCAGACCGTCGACGCGATGCTGCGTCACCGCGTGAGGGTCGCGAGCTACGGCCGGGGGCCGCGAAAGGACTTCATCCAGCGCTTCAAGCAGGCGGGGATCGCCTGCATCCCGACCGTCGGCGCGCCGCGTCACGCCGAGAAGGCCGCCCAGCTCGGCGCCGACGCGATCATCATCCAGGGCGCCGAAGGCGGAGGGCACACGGGGTCGGTGCCGACGACGCTGCTCCTGCCCCAGGTACTCGACCGCGTCCGCGTGCCGGTGGTCGCCGCAGGCGGCTTCTATGACGGCCGGGGACTCGCTGCGGCTCTCGCCTGGGGAGCCGACGGCATCGCCATGGGAACCCGGTTCCTGCTGAGCGCCGAAAGCCCCGTTCCCGAAGGCACCCTCGCCCGCTACTTCAGCGCCCACGTCGACGACATCCGCGTCACGACCGAGGTCGATGGCCTTCCTCAGCGGGTGATCGTCAACGACCTCGTCCGGGCGCTCGAATCGGGAAGCGCTCCCGGCCGCCTGCTGCGCGCCCTGCGCAGCGCCATCGCGTACCGGAGGCTCTCGGGCGCATCGCTCACCGAATTGCTGCGGAGCGGCCTCGCGCTGCGGAAGGCAGAGAAGCTGACCCGGACCCAGATGCTGATGGCGGCCAACGCGCCGGTGCTGATCCGCCGCGCGATGGTCGAAGGAGATCCCGACCGGGGGGTGCTCCCGAGCGGACAGGTGGCAGGGCTCCTCCGCGACCGGCCACCCGTCGGAGAGATCATCGACCGGATCGTGACCGAAGCGAGCGAGCGGCTCGCCGCACTCGGGAAGCCAGGAGGACCGCCGTGTACGTGAAGACTCGCGTCGAGGCAGGCGTAGCGGAGGTGCTGCTGGCGCACCCTCCCGTGAACGCGCTTCCCAGCGCCGGGTGGTGGCACCTGGCGAAGACCCTCGAATCGCTGGGGCGCGACGACGGCGTCCGCGTCGTGCTGCTCGGCGCGGAGGGACGCGGCTTCTGTGCGGGAGTCGACATCAAGGAGCTGGCCACCGACGCGACGCTGATCGCACCGGTGAGCCGGGGATGCTACGCGGCCTTCGCGGCGGTCTACGACTGCCCGGTGCCAGTCGTCGCGGCCGCACACGGCTTCGTCCTCGGGGGAGGCATCGGCCTCGTCGGATCGAGCGACCTGGTGATCGCCTCCGAGGACGCGACGTTCGGCCTGCCAGAGATCGACCGGGGCGCCCTCGGCGCGGCCACGCACCTGCTCCGGATGTTCGGCATGCAGAAGGCGCGGCGGATGCTCTACACCGGCGAAACGATCTCGGCGGCCGAGGCGCTGCGCCTCGGCGCGCTCGAATCGGTGGTGTCCCGTGACGAGCTGATGCCCGCGGCGCGGGAGCTCGCGGAGAAGATCGCTGCGAAGAGCCCCCGCGCCGTGCGGCTTGCCAAGGAGTCCCTCAACGGGATCGAGCTGCTCGACGTGAAGCACAGCTACCGCTTCGAGCAGGGCTTCACCTTCGAGCTGTACACCTCGCCCGACTCCCAGGAGGCGCGTGACGCCTTCGTCGAGAAGCGTGACGCGAAGTTTTCCGACGAGAAGAAACAGTAGCCGATGGACCTTCGCTACACGGCCGAACAGCAACGGTTCCGCGCCGAATCCCGCGCCTGGCTCACCGCCAATGTCCCGAAGGAACCCCTTCCTTCCTTCGACACGCGCGACGGTTTCGCTGCCCATCGCGCCTGGGAGCGGCGACTCAACGACGGCGGATGGGCGATGGTGTCGTGGCCCACCGAATACGGTGGGCGCGGCGCGAACCTGATCGAATGGCTCGTCTTCGAGGAGGAGTACTATCGCTCGGGCGCCCCGAAGCGCGTCAACCAGAACGGCCTGTTCCTGCTCGGCCCGACGCTCATGGAATACGGGACCCCGGAGCAGAAGGCGCGCTACCTGCCGAAGATCGCGTCGAGCGAGGAGGTCTGGTGCCAAGGATGGAGCGAGCCGAACGCCGGCAGCGACATGGCTGCGATCCAGGCGACGGCGATCCGGAGCGGTGACCACTACGTCGTGAACGGCCAGAAGACGTGGGCGTCCCGCGGCGCCTTCGCCGACTGGACCTTCGGATTGTTCCGGACGGACCCGGCTTCCGAACGCCACCGCGGGCTCACCTTCTTACTCGTTCCCCTCGATGCGCGTGGCATCACCGTCCGGCCCATCGCGCAGCTCGGAGGCGAGACGGGCTTCGCCGAGATCTTCTTCGACGACGTGGAGGTGCCGGTCACGAACCGGCTCGGCGACGAAGGCAAGGGGTGGAGCGTGGCGATGGCCACGGCGGGCTTCGAGCGCGGCCTCATGCTCCGCAGCCCTGCCCGGTTCCAGGAGACGGCCCGCCGTCTCGTCTCGCTCTATCGGGCGAACACCGCGGTGTGCGAGCCCTCGCTTCACGACGAGGTGGTGGGATGCTGGATGGATGCGGAGGCGTACACGCTCGAGACCTACCGTACCGTCTCGCGCCTGCTGTCCGGCGGGAAGATCGGCGCCGAGGCGAGCCTCAACAAGATCTTCTGGTCCGAGCTCGACGTACGCATGCACGAGACCGCGCTGCGGATCCTCGGCGACCGCGCCGACCTCCGGCCCGAAGCGCCCTGCTCCCGCGACGCGGGAGACTGGCTCGACGGCTGGCTCTTCTCGCTCTCGGGACCGATCTACGCCGGCACGAACGAGATCCAGCGCAACGTCATCGCCGAGCGGATCCTCGGCCTGCCGCGGAGCGGCTGATGCGATTCGGGTTCACGGAAGACCAGCTCCTGCTGCAGAGCGCACTGCGGGAATTCCTGGCCAAGGAGTGCCCTCCCGCCCGCATCCGGGAGCTCTGGGCAAGCGCCGGTGGCCACTCGCCAGACCTCTGGCAGCAGCTCGCCGAGCTCGGGGTGCAGGGTCTCCAGGTCCCCGACTCCCAGGGCGGGCTCGGTCGCGACGAGATCGACGGCATCCTTCTCTGGCAGGAGGTCGGCCATGCGGCCCTCGGCGGATCGCTGGTCCCAACCGCCGCCGTGGCGGCACCGCTTCTCGCCGGGCTGGGTGACACAGGCGCCGGCGGCGAATGGCTTCCCCGCATCGCGTCGGGCCGGGCGCGGGTGGCCGTCGGACATCCGGCGCTTCCCTTCGTGAACGATGCGGACGGGGCAGACCTCCTGCTGCTGCCCCTCGGCGACGCGCTCTACGCAGTCCTCCCGGCTGCGGCGCACGTCGTGAGGCAGCCCGCGAACGATCCGTCGCGGCGCCTGTTCGAGGTTGGCTTCGCGCCGGACGCGGCGACGTGCATCGCGCGGGGAGACGCCGCGCAAGCGGCCCTCGCGGCTGCCTTCGACCGCGGCGCCCTCGCCACGGCGGCGCAGGCCATCGGCGCCGCCGACCGACTGGTCGAGATGACCTGTGCCTACGCACGGGAGCGTAGGCAGTTCGACGCTCCCATCGGCTCGTTCCAGGCCGTCAAGCACATGCTCGCGGGCGTGAGCGTACGGCTCGAGTACGCGCGGCCCGTCGTCCAGCGCGCCGCGTACTCGGTGACCTGCCGACTCCCGGCGAGAGCCGCCCACGTCTCCCATGCGAAGCTCGCCGCGACGCAGGCTGCGCTCCTCGCCGCCCGCGTCGCCCTCCAGGTGCACGGAGCCATCGGCTACACGTGGGAGCAGGACCTTCACCTGTGGATGCGCCGCGCCTGGTCCCTCGACCTCGAATGGGGAGGCGCTCCGCTCCACCGTGCCCGCGTAGCCGCGGCCGTCCTGGAAGACGGTGCGCGGATCGGCCCGGGCGAAACCTTCTCGGGAGGCGAATGAAATGGCACAGGCCTACATCGTGGATGCGGTTCGCACGCCGGTCGGCCGCCGGGGCGGAGGGCTGGCGCGGACCCATCCCGCCGATCTCGGCGCTCATGCGCTCTCGTCTCTGGTTGCGCGGACGGGAATCGATCCCGGCGCAGTCGAGGACGTGATCTTCGGGTGCGTCGACACCATCGGTCCCCAGGCCGGCGACATTGCCCGCACCTGCTGGCTCGCGGCCGGACTGCCCGAAGAGGTTCCGGGGGTGACGATCGACCGCCAATGCGGCTCGTCGCAGCAGGCGATCCACTTCGCCGCGCAGGCCGTGATGAGCGGGACGAGCGATCTGGTGGTCGCCGGCGGCGTCCAGAACATGAGCGCGATTCCGATCTCGTCGGCGATGCTCGCGGGGCAGCCGCTCGGCTTTCCGGACCCCTTTGGCGGCTCGAGTGGCTGGGTGAGCCGCTACGGCACCCAGGAGGTCTCACAGTTCCGATCGGCCCAGATGATCGCCGAGAAGTGGGACTGCTCGCGAGACGAGATGGAGCGCTTCGCCTATGAGAGCCACCAGCGCGCGATCCGCGCCATCGACGAAGGCCGCTTCGAACGCGAGATCTCTCCCCTCGCAGGCGTAACGCGAGACGAGGGTCCGCGGCGCGATACGTCCCTCGAGAAGATGGCGGGCCTCAAGCCGCTGACCGAAGGCGGGCGGCTCACGGCGGCGGTGGCGAGCCAGATCTCCGATGGAGCGGCGGCTCTCTTGATCGCGTCCGAGGGGGCGCTCCGCCAGCACGGACTTCGCCCGCGGGCGAGGATCCATCATCTCGGTTGCCGGGGCGCCGACCCGATCTGGATGCTCACGGCGCCGATTCCGGCCACTCGCTACGCGCTCGAGAAGACGGGAATGCGCATCGCCGACATCTCTGCCGTCGAGATCAACGAGGCGTTCGCCCCCGTCGTGATGGCGTGGCTGAAGGAAACCGGCGCAGATCCGGCCACGGTCAACCCCAATGGCGGCGCCATCGCGCTCGGGCATCCTCTCGGCGCCACCGGCGCCCGCCTCATGACGACACTCCTCCACGAGCTCGAGCGGACAGGGGGACGGTTCGGCCTGCAGACCATGTGCGAGGGTGGCGGCCAGGCGAACGTGACGATCATCGAGCGGCTTTCCTGAGGAGCGCGCCATGACGGGGATTTGCGAAGGACGGGTCGTGATCGTGACCGGCGGCGGGCGAGGTCTCGGCCGCGCCCACGCGCTGGCGTTCGCGCGCGAGGGCGCACGGGTCGTCGTCAACGATCTCGGCGTCTCCCTCGACGGGCGGGAGCCGTCGGAGGGGCCGGCCGCGGAGGTGACCCGCGAGATCCGCAGCGCCGGCGGAGAGGCCATCGCCAGCGCCGCCGACATCACCGACTGGAACGAGTCGGCGTCCCTGATGAAGGCGGCGCTCGACGCCTTCGGCCGGCTCGACGTCGTCGTCAACAATGCCGGCGTCGTCCGCGACCGCATGTTCGCGAACGCTGCCGAGGACGAGTGGGACGTGGTGATGCGGGTCCACCTGAAGGGACACTTCTGCCTCTCGCGCCACGCTGCGGCGCATTGGCGCGACGAAAAGAAGGCCGGCAGGCCCGTCGATGCGCGGATCATCAACACCAGCTCCGGTGCCGGGCTCCAGGGAAGCGTCGGGCAGAGCGCGTATTCGGCCGCCAAGGGCGGCATCGCTGCGCTCACGCTCGTGCAGGCCGCCGAGCTCGGCCGCTACGGCATCACGGCAAACGCCATCGCACCGTCAGCGCGAACGCGGATGACCGAGACCGTCTTCGCCGACATGATGAAGAAGCCCGAAGCCGGGTTCGACGCCATGGACCCGTCGAACGTCTCTCCCCTCGTCGTCTGGCTCGGGAGCGCCGAGTCGCGCGACGTGACCGGGTGCGTCTTCGAGGTGGCGGGCGGAACCATCAGCGTCGCCGACGGCTGGCGGACCGGGCCTGCGATCGACCGGGGGGCGCGCTGGGACCCCGCGGAGGTCGGCGCTGCGGTGGGAGCGCTGCTGAAGCAGGCGGCTCCAGCCCAGAAGGTCTACGGGACGTGACGGTGGCAGGCAGGAACTGACGTGCAGTTCGCGTTCACCGAGGAGCAGGAACAGCTTCGCGGCGCGGCCCGGAGCTTCCTCGAGGCGCACTCCTCTTCGGAGGCGGTGCGGCGCGCCATGCAGACAGATCGCGGCTTCGACCCGGACCTCTGGAAGCGGATCGGAAGCGACCTCGGCTGGACGGCTCTGCTCGTGCCGGAGGAGTACGGCGGGCTCGGCCTCGGCTGGGTCGAGCTTGCGGCGCTCCTCGAGCTGACGGGGGAGGCGCTGCTGTGCGCCCCGCTCTTCTCGACGCTGGCACTCGGGACCAACGCGCTCCTTGCGGCGGGCACCGAGCCCCAGAAGCGGGAATGGCTGCCGGCGATCGCCGAGGGAAGGTCGGTCGTCACCCTCGCCTGGGCCGCGCAGGACCGCAAAGCAGGAGCCGAGCCGTTCGCGGTGGCAGCACGCCGGGACGGCGACGGCTTCGCCCTCTCGGGAGCGAAGCAGCTCGTCGTCGACGGCGCCGCCGCCGACGCCCTCGTCGTGGCGGCGCATCCGGCCGATTCCGGCAGTGGCGAAGGCACGCTGCTCTTCCTCGTCCCCGCCGGAGCCCCCGGCCTCGTCCGCCACCCGACACCAACGCTCGACGCAACCCGCCGGCTCGCGCGGATCGAGCTGCACGACGTTCGCGTCTCGGCCGCTTCCCAACTGGCGCCGGGGGAGGACGGAAGCGCAGCGCTCGCGAAGATCCTCGACCGGGCTGCGATCGCTCTCGCTGCGGAGCAGACCGGCGGCGCCCAGCGCTGCCTCGACCTCGCCACCGACTACGCCAAGGGCCGTGTCCAGTTCGGCCAGCCGATCGGTTCGTTCCAAGCGATCCAGCACCTGTGCGCCGACATGCTGGTGAAGGTCGAATCGGCGAGGTCCGCGAGCTACTACGCCGCGTGCGTCGCCGCCGAGGATGGGTCGGAGCTGCGGGCAGCCGCATCCCTCGCCAAGTCCTACTGCTCCGAGGCCTACTTCGCCTGCGCTGCAGACTGTCTCCAGATCCATGGCGGCGTGGGCTTCACCTGGGAGTACGACGTTCACCTGCATTTGAAGCGCGCCAAGACGGGAGAGAGCTTCCTCGGAAGCCCGTCGTGGCACCGCGAGCGGATCGCGCGAGACATGGGGCTGTAGCGATGGGAAACGTTCCCTTCGACATGACGGGCCAAGTGGCGATCGTGACCGGCGGAGGCCGCGGGATCGGCCGCGGGATCACGACGCGCCTCCTCGAGGCGGGCGCCCAGGTCGTGATCTGCGGGCGGCGGGAGCCCGACGCTCTGCCCGCCGCGGGAAGCACGGTTGCAGTGTTCGTGGCCGCAGATGTTCGCGATGCCGACCAGATCGATCCCGTGATCGCCGCCGCCCAGGATCGATTCGGCCGCCTCGACCTGCTCGTGAACAACGCGGGAGGGTCTCCGCCAGCCGACGCGGCGAGCGCATCGCCGCGATTCTCCGACGCGATCCTGCGCCTCAACCTGCTTGCACCCCTCCTGTTCTCCCAGAAGGCCAACGCGGTGATGCAGACGCAGGCGGAAGGAGGCTGCATCGTCAACATCGCCAGCGTCTCCGGTGTTCGCCCGTCGCCCGGGACTGCGGTCTACGGTGCCGCCAAGGCGGGGCTCCTCTCGCTCACGGCATCACTCGCCATCGAATGGGCCCCGAAGGTACGCGTCAACGCCATCGTGGCGGGGCTCGTCCGTACCGAGCAGGCGGGCCTCCACTACGGCGACGAGTCGGGCATCGAGCGTGTGGCGGCGACGGTACCCCTCGGACGTCTCGGCGAGCCTCGTGACATCGCCGATGTCTGCCTCTTTCTCGCCTCCCCGCTGGCGGCCTACGTGAGCGGGGCGGGGCTCCTGGTTCACGGCGGAGGCGAGCGTCCGACGTTCCTGGCGGCCGCGAAGGGGTAGCGCCGCCCGGGATCGCTCGACTGCGGGCCCGTCCCCGTCCGGGAACAACGCCGTCGTGCCCCCGCAGCACGGCGGCACCTCCGGCCGGAAGCGCCAGCGTGGCGGTGGGCACCGGCAACATGAGCCCCCATGCCACATCCGTTTGGACGGTCATCGATGTCTTCTGGTTACTTTTTCTGCGGATGGGCCACATACTGGCCAGCGGTGAGAGACGCACGGGCGCAGAGCTGCCTGCCGGACCCGTCTTCCGACACAGGACGCCCTGCGTAGCCACCAAGGAGTCTGGACGATGGGTGGCGTCGCGTCGGACCCTCGGCTGCGCATCCGAAGGTGGATGAAGGCAGGGTCGCGGCGACTGCTCGCGTACGGACTGGTGCTGGCAGCGGTCGCCGGCTCGGCCATCGATGCCCAAGCCGCAACGCCCCTCGGGTTCCAGGAGACCACGGTCATCACGGGCCTCACGGCCCCTTCGGCGCTCCGCTTCGCCCCCGACGGCCGGATCTTCATCGCCGAGCGGCGAGGAACCATCCAGGTCTACGACAGCCTCGGCGATGGCACGCCGGATACCTTCGCGGACCTCAGCGCCGTGGTGAACCGGTACTGGGACCGAGGTCTCCTCGGCCTCGCCATCGACCCCGGATTTCCGATCCGGCCGTACGTGTACATCCTCTACACCGTCGACGAGCCACCGTTCTGGCTCGGCTTCGACCCGAGCTTCCAGTGGAACGACACCTGTCCGACGCCGCCGGGCGGTCAGACCGACGGCTGCGTCGTCTACGCGCGCCTGGCTCGCCTCACCTGGGGAGTCGACGGGCTGGGACAGAACGTCCAGATTGCTCCCGAGCAGATCCTGATCGACGGCCAGTGGTGCTCCCAATTCCCGAGCCACACCATCGGCGATCTCCGCTTCGGCGCCGACGGCGCGCTCTATGTGAGCGCCGGTGACGGTGCTGCCTTCTCCGGCGGCATCGACTACGGCCACCGCGGCGGCACCCTCCCCGACTCCACGAGTCCCCTCATCCCCCGAAATCCCTGCGGCGACCCTCCCGGCGGCGTAGGCGGGAGCATGACGCCACCCACCGCCGAGGGCGGCGCGCTGCGGAGCCAGGACGTACGCACCCCCGGAGATCCGGTCGGCTACGACGGCGCGGTCCTGCGCGTCGACCCCGACACCGGAGCAGCGCTTCCCGACAACCCGCTCGCCGGGAACGGGCCCGCCGACGACGATCCCATCGTCGCCTTCGGCCTCCGCAACCCCTACCGGATGGCGTTCCGCCCCGGAACCCTCGAGCTCTGGGTCGCCGACGTCGGCCAGTCGACGTGGGAAGAGCTGAACCGGATCCCGAGCACGACCGACGCCACCGTCGAGAACTTCGGCTGGCCCTGCTACGAAGGACCGAACCCGCATCCCACCTTCGACGCCGCCGATCTCGATTTGTGCGAGTCGCTCTACGCCGCACCCGGCGAGCACACCCCGCCCTTCTACGCCTACGCCCACGCACCCCCGGGCACCGATTCGTGTGCACTCTCCACCGTCGCCACGTCGGGGGCTGGTGCCGCCCTGAGCGCGATCGGATTCTACGGGACGGGATCGTATCCCGCGCAGTACGACGGAGCTCTGTTCTTCGCCGACTACGTCCGCCGGTGCATCTGGGTCATGTTCCCCGGCGCGGGCGGTCAGCCCGACCCTGCGACGCTGATGACCTTCGTCTCCGCCAGCGGTGGCCCGGTCGATCTCCAGACGGGACCAGGCGGCGACATCTTCTATCTGAGCGGCAGCGACAACACCGTTCGCCGGATCCAGTACGTCGTGGCCAATACACCACCCGCAGCCGTGATCGACGCAGCGCCTCCCGCCGGCCCCGCCCCTCTCACCGTCCAGTTCGACGGAACGGGATCGAGCGATCCGGACGCAGGCGACGCGATCGTCGCCTGGGCGTGGGATCTCGATGGCGACGGGGTGTTCGACGACTCGACCTCGCCGGTTCCGAGCTTCGTCTATCCGGTCCCCGCCAGCGTCACCGTGCGACTCGAGGTCACCGATCGCCGCGGCGCCACCGGAACTTCCGAAATCATCATCGACGTCTCGAACTCGCCCCCGATCCCGACGATCTTCGAGCCCGAAGCAACGCGGCAGTGGATCGTCGGAGAGGAGATCGGGTTCTCGGGACAGGCCATCGATCTGCAGGACGGGATCCTGCCGCCCTCGGCCCTCCGCTGGGAGCTTCGGCTTCACCACTGCAGCGCCGCAGGCGACTGCCACATCCACTCCATCGAGGAGTTCGCCGGCGTAGCGAGCGGCGCCTTCATTGCACCCGACCACGACTACCCGGCCTTTCTCGATCTGCTTCTCGAAGCGACGGATTCCCTGGGCACGAAGAGCACCACGATCGTCGAGATCTTCCCGCGAACGATCGTCCTGCGGCTGGAGAGCGATCCCGCCGGCTTGCAGCTCGTCCTCGGCGATGCTGAGGAGACGACACCGTTCGAGCGCGAGGTGATCATCGGCTCCGTCAACTCGGTCGGTGTCGTGACGCCTCAGGATGTTGGCGGCGTCCTCTACCACTTCTTCTCGTGGTCCGACGGAGGAGAGGCGTCCCACGAGATCACCGCGCCCGAGGAACCCACGACCTACTCGGCACTTTTCTTTCCCGACGCCGACGGCGACGGCGTGAGCGCCCCGCCCGACAACTGCCCCGTCCTTCCGAACCCGCAGCAGGCCGACACCGATGCCGACCTCGTGGGTGACGCCTGCGACAACTGCTCCCTCGCCGCGAACCCCGACCAGGCCGACACCGATGCCGACCTCGTGGGCAACGCCTGCGACAACTGCTCCCTCGCTGCGAACCCCGACCAGGCCGACACCGACGCCGACCTCGCGGGCGATGCCTGCGACAACTGCTCCCTCGCCGCGAATCCCGACCAGGCCGACACCGATGCCGACCTCGTGGGCGATGCCTGCGACAACTGCTCCCTCGCCGCGAATCCCGACCAGGCCGACACCGATGCCGACCTCGTGGGCGATGCCTGCGACAACTGCTCCCTTGCCGCGAACCCCGACCAGGCCGATACCGATGCCGACCTCGTGGGTGACGCCTGCGACAACTGCTCCCTCGCCGCGAACCCCGACCAGGCCGACACCGACGCCGACCTCGTGGGCAACGCCTGCGACAACTGCTCCCTCGCTGCGAACCCCGACCAGGCCGACACCGATGCCGACCTCGCGGGCGATGCCTGCGACAACTGCTCCCTTGCCGCGAACCCCGACCAGGCCGACACCGATGCCGACCTCGTGGGCGATGCCTGCGACAACTGCTCCCTCGCCACGAATCCCGACCAGGCCGACACCGATGCCGACCTCGTGGGCGATGCCTGTGACAACTGCTCCCTTGCCACGAACCCCGACCAGGCCGATACCGATGCCGACCTCGTGGGCGACGCCTGCGACAACTGCTCCCTTGCCACGAACCCCGACCAGGCCGACACCGATGCCGACCTCGTGGGCAACGCCTGCGACAACTGCTCCCTCGCCACGAATCCCGACCAGGCCGATACCGACGCCGACCTCGTGGGCGACGCCTGCGACAACTGCCCGGAGCTCTCCGATCCGCACCAAACGGATACGGACGGTGACGGCATCGGCGACGCGTGCGACGCGTGCCCCACCGCCGCAGATCCGGACCAGAGCGACGGCGACGGCGACGGCGTCGGAGACGCCTGCGACGCACAGTGCGCGGGCTTTGCGGCGCCCACGGCGGCCCTCGCGGTCGTGCCGAACCGTACGCAGCCCGGCAACCAGGTCAGGGTCAGTGGCACGGGGATCGGCCCGAACTCCGTCTTGTTGTTCGATGGCACGGCCGCAGACGTGACGATCCGGCGGGTCGATGACCTCATCGCGGCCGTGGTTCCCCCATTCCCGCTCGGCACCGTGGTGACCGTCCAGGTCGTGAACCCGGAGGGTTGCCGGTCCCCGGAGCCCCTGACGATCGAGATCGCCGAGCTCAAGAGCTCCTGTGGCCTCATCGGCCCCGAGCTCCTCGCCATCCTGCCCCTGCTGCGCCGCCTGCGAAGGCCCGGCCAACAGGCCAGCCCTTGCCGAGGAAAGGGCCAACCCCGACGATGAGCCGCGGTCGGCCCACGCCGAGAACACACCGCGCTCGCCGCGAAGAGGAGTGACCTTGCCCGTGCTGCACCTGAACCCGCGTCACCGCCGCTCACTCCGCCTGCTGGCGGGCCTCGCCCTGCTGGCGGTCGCCGCCATCCTTCCTGGATGCCGACTCCAGACGACCATCGAGGACTTCGAGGTCCCGGGCACGGAGATCGGTGAGGTTCCGCCGGGAACGGTCCTCACCTCCGACTACTGCCGCTTCTGCCACAGCGACTACGACGTCGAGAACGACCCACATTCCACGTGGTCCGGGAGCCTCATGGCCCACGCGGGTCGTGACCCCCTCTTCCTCGCCCAGATGGCCACTGCGAATCAAGACGTCCGCGACGTCGGCTACTACTGCATGCGGTGCCACGTCCCGATGACGTGGACCACCGGACACGCGATCCCCGCCGACGGCACCGCTCTCGACGCAACGGACTTCGACGGCGTGAACTGCCACTTCTGCCACAGCATGGTCGATCCGATCTACAAGCCCGGGATCAGCCCGTCCGAGGATGCAGCGATCCTGCAGGGCCTCGCCTCGAAGCCCGATCACACCGGCAACGCGATGTTCGTGATCGACCCCACCGGTACGCGGCGCGGCCCCCTTCCGGACGCCGAGGCCTACCACGACTGGCTCTACTCCCCGTTCCATACGACCGGCGAGTTCTGCGGCACCTGCCACGACGTCGGCAACGTAGCCACGACCAAGCAGCCCGACGGAACCTGGCGGTACAACGCCCTCGACCAGCCCCCGGACGACCCCGACCCGCTCGCGCAATTCCCGCTCGAGCGCACCTACACCGAGTGGAAGCTCAGCCAGTTCGCAGCGACCGGCGTCGACCTCGGCGGCCGCTTCGGCGGATTCGGCAGCGGTGTCGTCTCGACCTGTCAGGACTGTCACATGCCGAGGGTCGAATCTGCGAACGCGTGCTTCGACGGTCCTCCGAGAGAAGGACTGCGGCGCCACGACTTCGCCGGCGCAGCAGCCCCGAGCCTCGACCTGATTGCCGAGCTCTACAAGGACGACCCTGCAGTCGACCTCGCCGCGATCGCGCGCGGCCGCGCCAAGGCGGTCAGCATGCTCGAGCGGGCCGTATCCCTCGAGCTCCGGACCGAGGGGCGCAACCTCGTCGTGCGGGTCGTCAACGAGACGGGGCACAAGCTGCCGACGGGCCACATCGAGGGCCGCCGCGTCTGGGTGAACGTCACGTTCCATGACTCCGACGGCGGAGTCCTCCGCGAGTACGGCCACTACGACACGGCTTCCGCAACGCTGGCCGACACGACGACCGCCGTCTACGAGATGCACGTCGGCCTGAGCGACTTCGCCGCCAGCCAGACCGGATACAAGGTGGGACCGACCTCGCACATGGCGATCGCCGACACGATCCTGAAGGACAATCGGATCCCGCCGCGCGGGTTCGAGAACGCGGCATTCGCTGCAGCCGGCGCGCCGGTGGTGGCGTGGAGCTACGCGGACGGGCAGCACTGGGACGAGCGTGGCTTCCGGATCCCCGACGGAAGCGTGCGCGCCGAAGCTAGAGTCTACTACCAGAGCACGCCCCGCGAATACATCGAGGGCCTGCGGATCGGGAACGCCACCGACCTCTGGGGCGAGAAGCTCGAGGACGTGTGGGAAGCGACGGGCCGGGGCGCCCCGATCGAGATGGTGGAGGCGGAACTCAGCTACCCGCCGAACCCCTGCGCCGAGTTGGCCCCAGCCGACCCGGAGACGCCGGCGACCGTCCTGCTCTCGAGCGCGTCCGGACCGAGCACCCTTCGGATCCAGACGCCTGTGTTCGTCCTCTCGCCGGAGACCGGGATCGACCCGCCGGGGCAGGCGGTGATTCTCACCGTCTCCGACCCTGCCGGGATCCTCTGGCAGGGCGAGATCCCGGCCGGGAGCTTCGTCCCCGATGGAGAAGGGGCCTACGCTTTCACGAGAGACGCGGGCGGCACTGGAACGATCGAGACCGCACGCATCTCGAGCGAACCGGGCACTCGGCAGACCGCGGCGCAGGCGAGCGCCACGGGCGATCTCCGGCCGCTTCAGCCTGGCGCGGGATCGGTCGCGGTCCAGATCGGCGACGTCTGCCTCGTCGGCAGCGCAACCCTGTGCGAGGCAGCGGAGGAGGCGACGGCCTGCCCGTGACCGGCCCACACCGGACCCGGCGGAACGACGATCGATCGCGTCAGGGCGCGGGAGCTGCGGGCCCCGGTGGCGCACCGGCACCGGCACCGGCGCGGGCATCCGCCACGCCGATCACGAACTCGAGGCGGCACTTCAGCCCCGCGGGCAAGGTCCGGCCGGCATTCGGCAGCTCGAGACGCACGCCGAAGGTACTGCTCGCGGCATCGATCACGGGATCGACGACGACCACCCGCGCGGCGTGGGGCGCGGCAGAGAGATCCTCGGGCGTCACGATCGCGTCGGTCCCCGAGCGGACCTGCCCGTAGAGGGACGCCGGAGCCAGCACTTCCACGCGCAGAGGATCCACCTGCGCGACCTCGAAGATCGGCTCGCCGTCGACGTACTCGCCGGGCTCGAGAAGGCGCCGCGTCACGACTCCATCGATGGGGCTCCGAACCCGGCGCCTCTCGAGCATCGCCTCCGCCTGCTCGACCTCGATTTTCGCCAGCGCTGCACGCTCGCGCGCGACCTCCAGGTCTGCCGTGCTGCGGCGAAGGTTGGTCCCGGCTTCGTCGAAGAGTCGCTCCGCAACGACGTTCTGCTGTCGGAGCCGCTCGTGCCGCTCGAGTTCCCGCCGCGTGAAGTCGACGCGGGCCTGCGCCTCGGCGATCTCGCCCTGCTGCCTGGCCCGCTCGCGCGCCAGGTCGAGGGCCGCCTTCTCGGCGCCCGATTCGAGGGTCGCCAGTACCTGCCCCTTCGAGACCAGCGATCCCCGATCGACCGCCACCGACTCCAGAAGGCCGTCGGTGGCGCTCCCGAGCCGCACCACGTGCTGCGGCTCGATCAGGCACTCGAGATCCTTGCGATCTCCGGGCGCCGGATTGCCCGCCCGCGGAGCTGCCGCGGGAAGGCCGAGCGCAACGAAGCCCAACATCGCCCCCACCCCTGCGAGGCTTCGTGCCGTCCGTGTCGTCCTCGTGCTCATGCCCCTCCTCCGTTCAGCCCTGCAGGATCCGGTTGCCCGCCCGCAGCACACGCCGCAAGACCGATGCGGCGAGGGGCTCACGCTGGCCTTCCAGCTCTGCCTGACCCCGCATGCCGTCTCGAAGCGCGCGCGCGGCGCCGTCCGAGAGCCGTACCGTGATCTCGAAGTACGGCTGAACCGCCTCCCCGCCCTTGCCGTCCACCGGGATCTCCCCTCCCGCGAGCTGCGTCAACACGGACTCCCCGAGCTCCTTGCTTCCGGCAGGCGTCACCCGGATGATCTCTCCCTCGACGTCCTCCCAGGGCGCTCCAGACACACGTACCCGCACGCGATCGCCCGCCCGGGGCCGGCTGTTCGCGACGTCGTGCTCCGAGAGGAGCGCCCGGAACGCCCACGGTCCGTCTGCGATCCGTGCGATGGGCTCTCCGCGCTCGACGAAGCGGCCACGCTCGCCCATGGGAAGTGCCGACACGACCGCGCCGGATGTGGGGCTTCGCACCTCGAGGCTCTCCAGCGCACGCTCCCGCTCCGCGAGCTCCGCTTGGCTCGCCCGAACCTTCTCCTCCTCCGGAACGACACGCGAGCTCTTGCCGGCCCGATACGCCGCCGCCTGCAACCGGGCGACCTCGAGGCCGGCCACGGCCTCGGCGAGCTCGCTGCGCAGCACCGGGTTCTCGAGCTCGGCCATGAGGGCGCCCGGTTCGACTCTCTCGCCGCCGCGTACCGCCATCCGGCCGAGGAAGCCGGGCTGCTCGGCCCGAATCACGGTCTCGTTCTCCCGGCCGACGACTCCCGGCACCTGCACCGATCCCGGGACGGGAACGAGCAGCACCAGCAGCGGCATGCCCACCAGCACGGCGCCTCCGATCGCCACGGCCCGACGGCGCTGGGGGCTGGTCTCCGGGGAATGCCAGAGATAGTTCACGAGCCCTCGGATGAGACGCCACAGCTGGTTTCCGAGATAGCCGACGGCGAAGACCATCCCGAGCATGAACGTCTTGGTCGCAACGAGGAGCGAGATCGAAGTCACGAGCACGACGCGGTAGATCGCCGCGGCGATCCCGAACCCGAAGAGCGCCGCCCGCAGGCGGCGTCCGGTATCGGGCACCGGGTCATCGATGCCGAAGAACACTTCCTTGAGGATGCTCCGGACGCAGTGCTCGGAACGGGCCCGAAGGTTCGGGATCTCGAGCAGGTCGCTCAGCACGTAGTATCCGTCGAAGCGCATCAGCGGGTTGGCGTTCAGCGCAACGGTCACGACGGTGGCGAGGAGGAGGACGTCGTGGGCGGCGACGCGTACGGCGGCAGACGGAGTACTGGCCCAGACTGCGAGAGCGACGGCGGCGATCAGCGACTCGACGTACATGCCAGCGAGAGACACGACGACGCGGTCGCGCCTGCGAACGAAGCCCCACGCCGACGTCGCATCGACGTAGGCCAGCGGAGTCAAGAGGACGAGCATGATGCCCATCTCCGAGACGTGGCCTCCGCGCGCCTTGCAAGCGTAGGCGTGGCCGAACTCGTGCACCACCTTGAGCACCACCAGGATCGCCCACAACAGCGGCAGATTTCCGACCTCGAGGATCCCATGCTGAGGAAACGCGAGATCCCGCCAGTTGCCGGCAACGAAGGCAAGGGACGCCATCATCACTGCGCACCAGACCACGAATGCGGGACGTCCAAAGAGCCAGCGCGTGTAGCGGACCGTTCTCTCCAGGAAATCGTCCGGGTTCCAGATCGGGATCCTCAGCGAGAGGAATCCGAGCATCCGCTCGACGTGACGAGCGCGCTGCTTGGCGACGTGACGACGGTAGAGCGCGCGGTCGTCGGACACCGGCAGGTTGAGGAAGGCGAGGTTGTGGAGGGTCAGGATGAAGCGATAGAACTCCTCCTCGTCCTCCGCGTGCAGCCGGTTCTCAGCGACGAGTGCCTGGAAGATCTCGGCGAGGCTCTTCTCCGACGAGATCCGGACGAAGATCCGATAGTCCTCGGCACCGAAGCGGTGGCTCTGCATCGACGTCGGGTCTCGCACCACGTAGGAGGGTCTTCCGCGGAACACGTGGCGGAAGACCTGGAGATCCGTTCGCAGATCCACACGGGCGCGGCCGAGCCGCTGGGCGAGGCCGGAGGACGCTTCCGTCGTGGGGGACGCAGCAGCGGTCACAGCCAGAAGTTCAACCGGAGCCAATCGGTCACGCGGTGGAGGAGCACCCACCACGTCACGCGATGGCCCGCATGGATCTTGCCGACGCCTTCCATTCCCGGACGCATCCAGGGAGCAGCGATTTCGACGTCGGCCTCGGCAACGTAGACGTTCCGGCCGCCGACGACCTCGGCACTGGGGCTCACGAACCGGACCTCGAAGGGTTCGCTCTCGTCGGGCCGGGCCTCGGTGGCGAAGGTGCCGGTCTGTCCGGCAGTGATGTCGTCGACCGCCTGCTCGGGCACCTGGAGCCGGAGCCGCCAGCGGCCGTCAGGCGCCACCTGGAAGAGGGGCTCGCCCAGAGAGAACGACTGCCCGATTCGCGCCCGCAGATCTCCCGACACGACCACACCGTCGAAGGGAGCGCGGATGCTGGCGGCCGCGATTCGCTGGTCGAGGAGGGCGATCTGCGTCTCGAGCAGGTTCCCCTGGGCCTGGGCGAGGCGAACCTCGACGGGAGTGCCGCCGCGGGCCATCGCTTCCCCGGCCGCATACTTCTGGACCTGCAGCTCGGCCCCGAGCCGGTCGCGCTCGAGCTGCAGCTCGCTCGTCCGGAAGGTCGCCAGTACGTCACCCTTGCGGACGGCGTCGCCGGCGACCGCCTTCGAAGACTCGAGCGCTCCTTCGAAGGGCGCACCCAGCTGCTGGACCTCCGCGGGGACGACCGTGATGCGGGTCGACACCGTGAAAGGCATGGGGCCGAAACACAGCCAGAGGAAGGCCGCTGCGCCCAGCACCGCTCCCGCACGACGGAGATTCTCTCCGGGGGCACGGAGCCAGCCGATCCCGCTCCACATCGAGTCCCGAACGTGCTCAGGAAGCGAACGGCTCGCTCGCCCGACGAGCCCGAACGCTCCAAGGTACGGCTCGACGAGACGACGCATGTTGCCGATCTCTTCTTCGCTGAAGCGCCCCGACTGTCGCCGGACGCTCACGATGGCCGTGGTGCCGTTCACGGGACCCACGGGAAACGACGCCACTGCGCTCCCACCCGTCGCCTCGCTCCAGCGGCGATGGAGCTTCCAGTCGCTCGGCGCCGCATCGCCCTCGAGGCCACTTTCGCGCTGCCAGACGATCGGCGCCCCCGCGTCGAGACACTCTTCCATGGCGCCGGTGAGAGCGCGGACTCCCTCGCTCTGTGCCTTCACCTCGTCGTAGCCGGAGAGAGACAGCACCTCGACCCGCGCTCCCTGGGCGAAGCCGAGGGCGATCTGGTCGGTGCTCGTGACGTTCCGGAGGTTGTTGGTGATGGCGAAGGCCAGCTCGCGAGGTGACGAGAACGTGGCCACACGGCCGAGGTCGACGGCGGCCTTCATCTCGGCCTGTGCGTCGAGTCGCGCCTCGCGACGCTCGAAGCGCTGGAGCAGGAGCGCGATCAGGTGGGCGCACGACTCGAGCGCGGACTGCTGCGCCTGCGCCTCCTCGACGCCGGAGCACGGCACGACGACTGCGACCGCGCCGGGGTTGCCGCCGGCAGCGCTCCGCAGGTTGGCGGCCAGCGCGGAGACCAGGAGATCGGCCTCCCGCGCCCGGAACAGGCGCCCCGCGGGCCCACCCTCGCGCATTGCCGACGTGAGGATCCCTTCGAGCGCGGGCTTCCAGAAGCTCGGATCGGAGCCCTCGGCCGTGAATTCCTCCTCGATCACGTCGCCATCGATCCGGACGTAAAGGGTCGCGTGGACGGCTCCCATGCCGCGGGCCACGGCACGCAGCGATTGCCGGAGGAAGCGAGCGCGGCCGCTGGCGCGGCTCGCCAACGTCTCGATCTCGGCGTACAACCGCGGCCGGTCGATTCCGCCCCGGGCCTCCGGGGCCGCGGACTCTCGCCCCTCGTCTCCCACGCTCCCCTCCCCTGCCACGGCTGCTTTGGCCTACTTCCGCTCGCTTCCGCCGCGCGCCAGAAGGTCGGCCTCGGCCTTGATCTCGCCTTCATCCGGGAGCGCGATGGGATGGAACGCCTGGAACCCGTTCTCGTACGCGTCCTCGCGGATCAGGTGACACCGGATGCAGCGCAGGAACGTGAGCGGAAGCTCCGCAAGGGGGCCGTGAAATCGAACGCGGTAGATGTCGCCCACCCGGAGCGGAACCGACGTCATGATGCGGCAGCCATTGCTCGAGATGTCCCCGAGCACGCCCTCGACCTTGAGGCTCGAGAGATCGCTGGCGTTGCCAGGCTGCAGGACGATGCGCGCCTTGACGGAAATGCGATGACTGAGCCGGCGGCGCCGGATCTCCTCCGGCACCTGCCGCTCGATGTCGTGCATCAGCTCGAAGGCGTCCTGCTCGAGCGCTTCGTGATCCGCCATGGGGCCTTCCTCTCCTGCACCCCGCGGGCATGCGAGGCGCGCGGAAAATCCCGCGTGCCTCGTGGATCGGTCCCCCTACGCGATCACTTGAAGCGCCCCGGCTATCGCGCCGACCGGGACCGAGCCGCCGACTGGTCCTCGTCGACGGCATCCCGGGTCTTCACCCCACCGAGGCTCCGGACCAGGCCCCAGAAGGTCGCTGCGAAGGTTCCATCCCGGGCGACCGTCTCGGCACGGGACTCACTGCCTTCGTTCTGCTGCGGGGCCTCGGGACTCGTGAGGATCGGCGTTTCCGATGCGAACACCGCGGAGAAGGACCGCCCCGCAGCGCCCGACCGCATCAGCTCGGCCGTCCGCTCGGCCATGATGGCGCCCGCCGGAGCCTGGGCCCCGAGATCGCTCGCCACCAGCTCGAGCTGCCCCGGTTCGAGACCGGGGATGAACTCCGAGGAGAGACTCGCCTCGACGATGCCCTGCACCGGGTCCAGCACCGCGCTTTCGCGGAGCTCCTGGGCCGGGGCGGAGGCGAACGGCTCGCTCGACGGCTGCACCGGGACCGCGGGCGCCGAGGCGCCCTGGCCGAGGCTTCCGTCGAGCCAGGCAGCGACCGCCGCATCGGGCGGCAAGCCCGCCGACATGACCGTCACGTCCAGCATCGCAGTGACCGAGCGCGTGCTCCCGCCGGCCTCGCCCGCCGTCGCGGTGACGGTGATCGCGAAGTCCTCGGCGGTGTTCTCGGGCGGCGTCAGCCGCAGACCGTCGAGATCGCCGGCGCGGAGCAGCCACGATCCATCGGGCTGCAGCGCGCCCGCCGAGAGGACCGCACCCTCGGGCAGGCCGCGTACGACGATCGTGAGGCTCTCGCTGCCATCGAGGTCTGCAAGGGCTGCACGGATCGGAAGCGCCACCGCCTCGCCCGCGCGAGCCGTGATGCCGCCCACTTCGAGGGTCGGGTCGTCGGCAACACCGCCGACCACCACGTGCAGATGGCTCGCGGTGCTCGCCGCCGCGGCGTTCGACGCCTCGGTGCTCGACGCGACCACCGTGAGGTCGAACTCGCCGGACATGTTCGCGGCCGGAGTGAGGGTGAGGCCTGCGAGGTCGCGCTGCGAGAGGAGCCAGGTGCCATCCTCGAGCTGCGCACCCGCCGAGAGGCTCGCGCCTTCCGGGACTCCCGCGATCCGGATCTGCAGCGACTCGCTGCCGTCGGCATCGCGCAGCGCCGCACTGATTTCGAGCGGGATCGCTGCGTCCTCGCTGCCGGACGCATCCGAGAGCGTCAGCATCGGCGCGTCGGCCACGGCGCTCACGTCGACGTGGATCGTGCTCTCGGTCACGGCGCTGGCACCACGCGCGGTGGTGCTGGTCGCCGTTACCCGGAGGTCGAAGTCGGCGTCGCTGTCGGGCGCCGGAGTGAGGCTCAGGCCGCTCAGCTGATCCGAGGTGAGGGACCAGGTTCCATCCACGAGCCGGACGCCCGCCGAAAGCGATGCGCCCTCGGGGACGCCCGAGATCTGGACCTGGAGGCGCTCGTCGGGGTTCGTGAGCCCCGCGCGGATGTCGAGAGTGACGGACCCGTCTTCGATCCCGCTCGCCGCCGGGTCCAGGCTGAGCGTCGGTGCGTGGGCGATGTCGGCCGTCGCGACGACGCCGTCGGAGAAGCGGATCGACTCGAGGTGCGAGTAGTCGACCCGGAACGACCGCCCGCTGCCGAGATCCACCGTCGCGGTTCCGGCGTCGTCCGGCTGCCCGCCGTGCATCGACGAGAAGGAGACCTTGCTCCGCGCGAACTTCGAGAGGTCGAGGGTGTCGTTGCCGTCGCCGCCGTCGACGGTGTAGACCTTGCCATTGGCCGCCTTCGAGAAGGCGAAGGTGTCGTCATGGTCGCTCCCGACGACGCCCTCGACGGTCGAGATCGTATCGGTGCCGCCGCCACCGGTGTTCTGCGCCGTGGTCACCGTGAGGTCGACCCGCACCGCCGAGGAGGCGTCGTGGTAGGTGACCGTATCGACGCCGGTATTGCCCTTCAGGACGTCGTTGCCCGCGCCACCGTGCAGGAGATCGTTCCCGGCGCCGCCATCGAGGGTATCGTTGCCCTCCCCTCCGCGGAGCACGTCGTCGCCGTTCTCGCCGTAGAGGCGGTCGGCACCGTCTCCGCCGTGGAGCTCGTCGTTCTCGGTGCCGCCGTAGAGCCGGTCGTCGCCCGCCTCACCGTGGAGAACATCGGTCCCCGCACGCCCGTAGAGCGTGTCGTTGCCGTCGCCGCCGGCGAGCAGATCGTTGCCATTCCCGCCGTCGACGGTGTCCGTTCCGGCACCGCCGAAGAGCCGGTCGTTGCCGTCCTCGCCGTAGAGCCGGTCGTTGCCGACGCCACCAAAGAGGATGTCGTCTCCGCCCCGGCCGTAGAGGGAGTCGTTTCCGGCCTGGCCCGCGATCACGTCGTCTGCCCCACCGGCCCGAACGGTGTTGTTGGCAGCGGAGGTGAGGGCCGCGGCGGCGTCCGAGTCCACATGGGCCGCTTCCTCGGCGGCCATCCCGGTCTCGGCGTCGACCCAGGCCGCTGACATCAGGATCCTCGGCTCGAGGGATTCCACCTGAAGCCGCCGGCGGCGCCGGGGCGGGCTCCCTCCGGCCTTGGTCGTCGCCTTGCTCTCGGTCTTCTCCGCCCGGTCGCCTTGCCGCTTCGCCACGGCCTGTCCTCCGCCCACGAATGTGTGGGCATGACACCTCATCGGCCGGACGCTACGGGTCCCTTTACCCCCTTGTGACGGGACTCACGCGGCGGTGCGGACCGGGGTCACAGATCCCAGACCTTCCGGGCGACGCCTGGGCCTCGCAGCACGTCGCGCTGCCGCATCCCTCGTGCCGGTTTCGGCCCTATCCCTGCGAGATCTCTACGGGATCGCAAGCTACGGCTTGTCGCACAGCCCATACGCGTGCGAGGATGACGCGCCGGCTGCTTCCCCGAGGGAACTCTCATGCACCAGACCCGTTACACCATCCTCACGCTCGCGACCCTCGCCGCCCTCGGGGGCATCCCCGGCTCGGCACGGGCGCAGCAAGCCTTCACCACCTTCGAGTCCGGTCAGGTCCGCCCCCTCGCCCTCGCCCAGGACGGCAGCCGCCTGTTCGCCGTCAACACCCCCGACGCCAGGCTCGAGATCTTCCGGATCGGTCCGGCCGGAATCGCACCCGAGGCTTCCGTTCCCGTCGGCCTCGAACCCGTCTCGGTCGCCGCGCGCACCGCCACCGAGGTCTGGGTCGTGAACCACCTCTCGGACAGCGTGAGCATCGTCGACGTCGGATCGGTGCCGCCGCGCGTCGTCCGGACGCTCCTCGTAGGAGACGAGCCTCGGGACATCGTCTTCGCCGGCCCGCTCGTCTCCGGAGCCCGGAGCCGGGCTTTCATCACGGCAGCGCACCGGGGACATGCGCGGCCGAACGCTGCGACCCCGGCCCTCGTGGAGCCCGAGTTGACCACCGCCGGTGTCGGCCGCGCCGACGTCTGGGTGTTCGACGCCAATAATCTCGGAAACACCCTCGAAGGAACGCCCCTCCAGCGGATCGCGCTCTTCGCCGACACCCCGCGGGCCCTCGCCGTCTCGCCGGACGGCAGCACCGTCTTCGCCGCCGCATTCCACTCGGGCAATCGCACCACGACCGTCAATGCCGGCCTCGTGTGCAACGACGCCAACCTCGGCGACGACCAGGTTCCGGGCCCGTGCCTCGTGAGCGGTGTGCAGATGCCGGGCGGCCTCCCCCTTCCCGAGCGCGACGCGGACGGCGTCGGACGCCCTGCCGCAGGATTGATCGTCCGCTTCGACACCGCCTCGGGCCAGTGGAGAGACGAGCTCGGTCGAAACTGGAACAACGCCGTCCGGTTCGACCTGCCCGACTACGACGTCTTTGCGATCGACGCCTTCGCCCCAGTCCCGGCCGAGACGAGCCGCTGGAGCGGCGTCGGGACCATCCTTTTCAACATGGCCGTTGGCCCGACGGGGAAGGTCTACGTCTCGAACACCGAGGCAAGAAACGAGGTGCGGTTCGAAGGGCCGGGGTTCACCCCGCCTTCCTTCGCCACGACGACGGTCCAGGGCCATCTCCACGAGGCGCGCATCACCATCCTCAACGGCGCCACCGTCGTGCCGCGGCATCTCAACAAGCACATCGACTACGACCAGCGCCCCGCGCCTGCTGGCATCGCCGATCACAGCCTCGCGACCCCCACCTCGCTCGCACTCCGAAGCGACGGGTCGACGCTCTACGTGGCTGCATTCGGCTCGAGCAAGGTCGGCGTCTTCGACACGGCGGCACTCGAGAGTGACACCTTCACGCCCAGCAGCGCGACCCACATCCCGGTGACGGGAGGCGGCCCGAGCGGCCTCGCCCTCGACGAAGCCCGCAACCGGCTCTACGTCCTCACCCGCTTCGACAACTCGATCTCCGTCGTGGATCTCGCAACCCGGACCGAGATCGCCCACCGCGACCTCCACAACCCCGAGCCGTCCGCGGTCGTCGCAGGACGGCCGATCCTGTACGACGCGCGGCTGTCGTCGAGCAACGGCGAGGCATCCTGCGGGAGCTGCCACGTCTTCGGGGATCTCGACGATCTCGCCTGGGATCTCGGCAACCCGCACGACTCGGTCCTGAACAATCCCAACCCGTTCCGGACGGCCACCGGATCGGGCTTCGTCGACTTCCATGGCATGAAGGGGCCGATGACGACGCAGACCCTGCGCGGGATGGCGAACGACGGGCCGATGCACTGGCGCGGCGATCGCACCGGGGGCAACGACCCGGGCGGCAACGCCCTCGACGAGAATGCTGCCTTCAACAAGTTCATCGTCGCCTTCGAAGGGCTGCTCGGAAAGGAGGCCACCCTCGCTCCGTCACTGATGCAGCAGTTCGCTGACTTCGCCCTGCAGATCACCCTGCCGCCGAACCCGATCCGCGCGCTCGACGGGTCGCTGACGCCGTCCCAGCTGGCGGGAAGGAACCGCTATTTTGGCGCTGCCACGGATGGCGGAGTCAACTGCAACTTCTGTCACGTGCTGGATCCGTCGGCGGGCGCGTTCGGAACGGACGGACGCTCCAGTTTCGAGGCGGAGCCGCAGCACTTCAAGATCGCGCACCTCCGGAACGTCTACACCAAGGTCGGCATGTTCGGGATGGCCAGTACGCCCGGCATCGGACGCAGCTCGTCGATCCACAGGGGGAACCAGATCCGGGGCTTCGGGCTCCTCCACGACGGATCGATCGACGCCGTGACCACCTTCCTCTCGGTCAACGTCTTCACGCTCTCGGCACAGGAGGAGGAGGACCTCGCGGCGTTCATGCACGCGTTCGACACCAATCTCGCGCCGGTCGTCGGACAGCAGGTCACCGCGACGTCCAAGAACGCGAGCGTCGCGAACCCGAGAATCGCCTTCCTCGTCTCCCGTGCCGCAACGAGCTGGCCGCTGGTCGACACGTCGGGCAGCGCCGTCGCGGGGGCGCGCGAGTGCGAGCTCGTCGTGAAGGGCAACGTATTGGCAGGAGCGGACGCGGGCGCCCGCGGATGGGTCCGGCGAGCGGATGGAACCTTCCTGTCGGACCGCAACACGGTCTACACCGAGGCGGGGCTTCGAACGCTCGCCAAGAAGGTGGGCCAGGAGCTCACCTACACCTGCGTTCCGCCGGGGTCCACGGCGGCGGCGTCGGGGATCCGGGCCGGGATCGACCGGGACGAGGACGGCGTCTCCGACGGGCTCGACAACTGCGAAGCGGCGTCCAATGGCGCGCAGACGGACCTCGATGCAGATGGGTCGGGTGACGCCTGTGACAACTGCGTTTCGACGGCGAACGCCACGCAGGCGGATACCGATGCGGACGGGCTCGGCGACGAATGCGACGGCCTGTGTCTCGGAACGGCGACCACGCTCACGAGCGTCGTGCCGGCAAGCGCGTACATCGGCCAGTCGATCGTCGTGACGGGCACGGGGATCTCGCCGAGCGCCCTGCTCGACGTGGGTGGCCGCCGGATTCCTCTGACGCTTTCGAACGGTGAGCTTCGGGCCACCGTGCCCGCATTGCAGGCCGGCCTCCACCCGGTGGCGATCGTGAACCCGGAGGGCTGCCGGTCCTTCGACGTGGTCAGCCTGACGGTGCTCCACCCGTCGTGGGGAGGGTCGACCTGCGGGCTGCTCGGGATCGAGCCCCTGGTGCTGGTGGGTCTCGTCCACCTCTACCGACGGCGGCGACGGATTCGTCGGGCGGTCTGATCCGCAACCGCGGTCTCTCCCCGCAGCCTCCCGTTCGGGCGAGTCCGCCCCCCTCGCGAGCTTGCACGACGGACGCGACCGCGCTCCCATCCGCCCGATGCCCGGCTTCTGGCACGATCTGCAGTGGGTGCTGCCGCTCCGCTCCGGCGAGCTGACCGCCGTGATGAACGTCTTCACCGCCCTCGGCTACTTCCCGTTCTACCTGGCGAGCCTTCCGCTCGGCTACTGGCTCTGGGACAAGGATCTCTTCACCCGGCTCGCCGTACTGACCATGCTGACGGCCCTCGTGAACGCCTTCCTCAAGGACGCGTTCCAGGACCCCCGTCCAGATCTGCTCTACGCGCTCGATCCCCGGGTGGGCGACTCCTACGGGATGCCGAGCGGACACGCCCAGGTCGCAACCGCCCTCTGGCTCTGGCTCGCGATCGAGCTGCGCCGGGGCTGGGCCTGGGCCGCCGCCATCGTGATCGTCGCAGGAACGTCGCTGAGCCGGATCTACCTGGGAGTCCACGACGTCGAGGACGTGGTCGTCGGGGTGGGGGCCGGCCTCGCGTGCATCGGGATCTTCCGAGTCCTGCTCTCCGACTCTCTCCAGCGCTGGCACACGCTCCACCCTGCCGCGCAGCTCGTCGTGATCCTCTCGCTACAGCCGGTGCTCTGGCTGCTGTGGCCGAGCGAAGACGGCGCGGGAAGCGCCCATGCGATCGTCGCGTTCCTCTTCGGATGGTGGGCCGGCGTCCTCTACGACCGGCACCGGATGGACTTCCGGCGGCATCCGAGCTGGCGAATCGCCGCCTGCGCAGCGGCCGTCGGAATCGCGCTGCTCTTCGCAGGGCTCGGCCCCCTCGAACGGGGCCTCTCTGCGGTGGGCCTCGGCAAGGCCGCCGCGACCTCGGTGCAGATGCTGCTGGTCGCGCTCTACGCCACTGCGATCGCGCCGGCCCTGTTCCGCCTGGCGCGCGCCGCCCACTGATCCGGGGGCGTCGCCGCTACACCTTCGCCACCAGCTCGTCGGCCATCCGCCTCAGGAAGTCGCGCTTCTGCTGGAGCGTCGAGGTCGGCCCGAGCGCGAACTGGAACGGAAAGCTCACGGTCTCGGTGAGGCCGTGCTCCTGCTCCATCCGGCGCAGCAGATCGACGTCGATCCGGGCATTCAGCGGAACGATCGGGGTGAACGGCTCCGCCTCGCGGCCGTACTCGCGGCGAAGCGCGCGTAGCCGATCGAGGATCCCCGGAACCTCCTCGGGAACGTTCCCCGATCCCATCCAGCCGTCGCCGAGGCGCGCCGCGCGGCGAAGCGCCGCGTCGGAGACCCCACCGATGTAGATCGGGACCGACCGTTCCGGCACCGGGCTCATCTGCACGGGAGGAAACTCGAACTCCTTGCCGTGATATTCGACGGCCCTTCCCGTCCAGAGCGCGCGCATCACTTCGATCATCTCGTCGAACCGCTTCCCACGCCGGGAGAAGTCGATCCCGACCGCGTCGTATTCCTCGCGCATCCAGCCGGCACCGGCTCCGAGGACGACACGGTCCTTCGAGAGCAGCGCCGCGGTTCCGACCGACTTCGCCACGTCGAACGGATCTCGCAGCGGCAGCACGTAGACGAGCGTCGCGAACCGGAGCGTGGCCGTCGCCACCGCCATGGCGCCGATCGTCACCCACGGGTCGGGAAACGGAACCGTGCCGTCGAACAGGGGCTTTCCATCCTCCCGATACGGATACTTCGACGACAGCGTCTCGGGGAAGACCAGATGATCGGAGAGGAGTACGCCGTGGAAGCCGCATTCCTCGGCGCAGCGGGCGAGATCCACCAGCTGATCGGGCTCCACGAAGGCCAGGGACTGCCAGATCTTCATCGTCGCCTCCTGCTACACGCGGCCGTGGGATCCGGGCGGGTCACGTTCGCGATCGCGCCTCGGGGTAGTAACGGCTGATCGTGTCCACGACGCACGCGGGCCGATCTCCGCCCTCGATCTCGACGGTGACCCGCACCGTGGCCTGCACTCCACCGTCCTTCGTCTCCTCGGCCTGGAGGAGCTCCGCGGAGCCGCGCACCCTCGCGCCGACCTTCACGGGGGCGGGGAACCGGAGACGATCGGCGCCGTAGTTCACTCCCATGGAGATGCCGCGCACCTCGACGATCTGCGGGAGGAAGTGGTTCACCAGCGAGAGCGTCAGATACCCGTGGGCGATCGTGCCGCCGAACGGGCCGCTCCGGGCTCGCTCGGGATCGACGTGGATCCACTGGTGGTCGCCCGTCGCGTCCGCAAAGCCGTTCACGCGTTCCTGGGTGATCTGCACCCAGTCGCTCGTTCCCAGCTTCTGCCCCACCGAAGAGAGCAGCTCCGAAGGCGTCTGGAAGACGGTCGCCATGGTTCCTCTCAGGGATGCTGCGAGCTGACGGCGACCACCTCGCCCGTCATGTAGGACGAGTAGTCGCTCGCGAGGAAGACGATCACGTTCGCGACCTCCCAGGGCTCGGCGCCGCGGCCGAAGGCCTCGCGCGCCGTGAGCTGCTCGAGGAGCCCGGGCGGAGTCACCTTCGAGAGGTGCTCGTGGAGGGCGAGGCTCGGCGCCACCGCGTTGATGCGAACGCCCGCCGATGCGACCTCCATCGCGGCGCAGCGGGTGAGCGCCATCACCCCCGCCTTGGCTGCTGCGTAGTGCGCCTGGCCCTCCTGGGCTCGCCAGCCGAGAACCGAGGCATTGTTCACGATGACGCCGCTCCGCCGCCCGGTCATGTGCGGAAGCACGGCCCGGAGCATCCGGAACGTGCCGTGGAGCGTCACGTCGATCACCCGGTGCCACTGCTCATCGCTCATCTCGTCGACGCGCGCGAAGCCGCCGAGCCCCGCGTTGTTGACCAGCACGTCTATGCGACCCATTTCGGAGAGAGCCGCCTCGACGAGGCCACGGACGTGATCTTCTCGCGTCACGTCGCAGGCGCGGAACGGCACCGGCGCTCCAGTGAGCGCGCCGAGGCGCTCGGCCGCCTCTCCCGCCCGCCGCTCGTGGGCATCGGAGAGCATCACGGTGGCCCCCTCCTCCGCACAGCGGCGCGCGGTGGCGAAGCCGATTCCCGTTCCGGCGGCGGCCGTCACGAGGACGCAGCGTCCCGCGAGCAGGCCGTGCCCGCCCGGATACGGGGGAGGAGCAGGCGGCGTGGTCACGTGGCCCGCGGGCCGCGCGGGAGCCCGAGAGCCCGCTCGGCGATCAGGTTGCGCTGGATCTCGTTGGAGCCCGCGTAGATGGTGTCGGACCGCGTGAAGAGGAAGAGCCTCTGCAGATCGGTCAGCTCGTAGGGATCGCCTGCCAGCCGGTTCGCATCATCGCCGAGCACGTCCATCGCGAGCTCTCCCAACGCACGGTGCCACGACGCCCAGTAGAGCTTCGCGATCATTCCCGTACGATCGAGCTCTCCCTTCTCGCCGTGGCTGAGCCCGCGCAGTGCGTTGTAGCGCATGATCTCGAGTCCGATCCACGCATCCGCCAGCCGCTGGCGGATCGTGGGATCCTCGGCCGCGCCGCTCGACCGGGCCGCCTGCACCACGGCGGCCAGCTCGCTCCGGAACGCCAGCTGCTGCCCGAGGGTCGAGACCCCGCGCTCGAAGCCGAGCGTCCCCATCGCCACGCGCCAGCCGTCCCCTGGCGCCCCGACGACGTTGTCGGCCGCCGTCCGCGCGCCGTCGAAGAAGACCTCGCTGAACTCCGAGTCGCCGGTGAGCTGGACGATGGGCCGGATGTCGACTCCCGGCTGCCGCATCGGCACCAGCAGATACGACAGCCCCCGGTGACGCCGGCTCTCCGGGTCCGTCCGACACAGCACGAAGCACCAGTCGGACCACTGGGCCCAGCTGGTCCAGACCTTCTGCCCGTCGACGATCCACTCGCCGCCTTCGAGCCGCGCCCGGGTCTGGACGTTGGCCAGGTCCGAGCCGGCGCCCGGCTCCGAGTAGCCCTGGCACCAGATCTCGTCGCCCTTCACGATGGGAGGCAGGAAGCGGCGGCGCTGGGCCTCGCTCCCGAAGGCGATCAGCGTCGGACCGAGCAGCCCCTCTCCGATGTGCCCGAGGCGTCCGGGGCCTCCCGCGCGGGCGTACTCCTCGTGGAAGATCACCTGCCGGGCGAGGGTCTCGCCCCGCCCTCCGTCCGCAGGCGGCCACCCGAGGCAGCTCCAGCCGGCGGCACCGAGCGCACGCTCCCAGGCCCTTCGCTCGTCGATGAGCGCGTGGGCATCGCCCGATCCGCCCCGGCCGCGAACCGCCGCAAATTCGCCGGACAGCTTCTCTTCGAGCCACGCCGCGGCCTCGCGACGAAACGACTCGTCCTCGTCGCTGAAGCAAAGGTGCATCGGGCTCGGGCCCCCGGCTTCGTTGCCCGGGTCGAGATTATGATACGATACGGCTCGTATGCAAGGACGGTCGGACCCCCTGGCGGCCCCCACGCTCCCGCGCCTGGTGCAGGCCGCCGCCGAGCGCTTCGCGGGAGCCTCAGCGGTCGAGGATGGGCCCACCCGACTCACCTTCGCCGCGCTCGCCAGCGAGGGGCTTCGCGCGGCACGCGCACTCATCGCCGCCGGGGCGAAGCCGGGCGATCGTGCGGCCATCTGGGCGCCGAACGTCGCCGAGTGGATCGTCGCTGCCATCGGCATCCACGGCGCCGGCGGCGTCCTGGTTCCTCTCAACACCCGCTTCAAGGGCGCCGAAGCCGGGTTCGTCCTGCGCAAGAGCGGGGCGCGCTTCCTGTTCACCGTCGGTGAGTTCCTCGGCGCCCGCTACGTCGAGCTGCTCGCCGGCGAGGCCCTCCCGGCGCTGCTCCGGGTCGTCACGCTCCAGGGCACGGCGACGGGCGCGACGCCCTGGGAGGAGTTCCTCTCCCTCGGCAGCGCCACGAGCGAGGACGTCGCCCGCGCCCGGGGCGACGCCGTCGCGCCTTCCGACCTCTCGGATCTCCTGTTCACGTCGGGCACCACCGGCAAGCCCAAGGGAGTGATGACGACCCACGCGCAGAATCTTCGCGTGTTCGCGTCGTGGAGCGGGATCATCGGCCTGCGCGAGGGCGACCGGTATCTCGTCGTGAACCCCTTCTTCCACGCCTTCGGCTACAAGGCGGGCTGGTTGGCGTCGCTGCTCCGTGGCGCGACCGTCCTTCCCCACGCCGTCTTCGACGTTCCCGCCGTGCTGGAGCGGATCGAGAAGGAGCGCGTGAGCTTCCTCCCCGGCCCGCCCACCCTGTATCAGTCGATCCTCGCGCACCCCGACCGTTCGAAGCGCGATCTCTCGAGCCTTCGCCTCGCCGCGACCGGTGCGGCCGTGGTCCCGGTCGAGCTGGTGCGCCGCATGCGCGACGACCTCGGCTTCCAGACGGTGGTCACGGGATACGGACTCACCGAGAGCTGCGGCGTCGTCAGCATGTGCCGGCCCGACGACGATCCCGAGACCATCGCCACCACCTCCGGGCGAGCGATCCCCGACGTAGAGGTGCGCTGTGTCGGGGAGGACGGCAGTGAGGTCGCGCGAGGAGAGCCCGGCGAGGTGACGGTCCGTGGGTACAACGTCATGAAGGGCTACTTCGATGACGACGGCGCCACCCTCGAAGCCATCGACCCGGACGGCTGGCTCCACACGGGCGACGTCGGCGTGATGGACGCACGCGGCTACCTTCGCATCACCGATCGGATCAAGGACATGTTCATCGTCGGGGGCTTCAACTGCTACCCGGCCGAGATCGAGAACCTTCTCTACGGGCTCCGAAGGCGTAGCGCAGGTGGCGGTGGTGGGAATCCCCGACGAGCGTCTCGGAGAGGTCGGCATGGCGTACGTCGTTCCCGCGGCGGGAGCGAATCTCACCCCCGAGTCGGTGATCGGGTGGTGCCGGGAGCACATGGCCAACTACAAGGTGCCGAGGCGGGTCGAGATCGTCGGCGCGCTCCCGATGAACGCATCGGGCAAGATCATGAAGTTCGTCCTGCGAGAAGGGTCGAAGGGGGCCGCTTCGGCCGCAGGCTAGAGCCAGCGGCGCGGACGCCTCGGCGCCCGCGCTGGGAGGAGACCGTGGCGCTACGCGTCGAGACCGTGATGCTGGGCCCCGACACCGAGCAGTATGCCGGAGCGGCGCAGGCGCGCTTCGACGCGGTGACGATCGCTACGGCGGCGCGCTCGGCGGAGACCCTCGGCTTCGACGGGCTCACCGCCCCCGAGGCCGGACACGACCCGTTCCTTCCGCTCGCCATCGCGGCCGAGCACACCCGGCGCGTCACCCTCGGCACCAACGTGGCCATCGCCTTCCCGAGGAGCCCGATGGCGACGGCGCAGGTGGCGTGGGACCTTCAGCGTCTCTCGGACGGCAGGTTCCGCCTCGGCCTGGGAACCCAGGTGAAGGCCCACAACGAGCGGCGCTACGCCACCCCCTGGACCGCCGCCCCGGCGCCCCGGATGCGCGAGTACGTCCAGTGCCTTCGCGCCATGTGGAAGACCTTCCAGGACGGGAAGAGCCCGACGTACTTCAAGGGCGAGCATTACCAGTTCACGCTCATGTCCCCATTCTTCAACCCGGGACCGAGCGAGCATCCCCACGTCCCGATCGACCTTGCGGCGGTCAACCCCACCATGGCCCGCCTCGCCGGCGAGCTGTGCGACGGCCTCCGGCTACATCCGATCTCGACCTTCCGGCACACCCGCGAGGTGATCGTCCCTGCGATCGCCGAGGGCGCACGACGCACGGGGCGCCCGCCGTCGGAGATCGAGCTCATCGCCGCGCCCTTCCTCGCGATCGGCAAGGACGAAGCAGAGGTCGAGGCGGCGAAGCAGGCGGTCAAGCAACGCATCGCGTTCTATGGCTCGACGCCAGCGTATCATCCCGTGCTCGCGTTCCACGGCTGGATGGACGTCGCCGAGCGGCTCCACCGGCTCTCACGCGAAGGCAAGTGGCCGGAGATGGCGGCGGTCATCCGGGACGACATGCTCGAGGAGTGGGCGGTGATCGCAACCTGGGACCAGCTTGCGAAGGCCGTCGCCGACCGCTGCCGCGGATTCGCCGGAACCGTCCTCCTCGACCTTCCGCCGGCGCTGCGCCGCGACGAGGCCCGGGTGCGGGAGATCGTCAGGTCCCTGCACGAGTCATGAGAGGCCTCGGATGAA
The DNA here is from genome assembly GCA_963710635.1 of uncultured delta proteobacterium. Taxonomy (GTDB): domain Bacteria; phylum Myxococcota_A; class UBA9160; order UBA9160; family UBA9160; genus MYXO. The sequence continues at coordinate 749,984 of CAVQAY010000004.1, read as the reverse complement.
GCCCCCTGCGTTCGAGTACGCGTCGCCCCGCTCGGTCGACGAGGCCCTGGCGCTCCTGCGTACCCACGACGGCGACGCAAAGGTCCTGGCCGGCGGCCAGAGCCTCGTCCCGCTCCTCGCCATGCGGCTCGCTCGGCCGACGCTCCTCATCGACCTCGGGCGGATCGAGGGCCTCGACGCGATCCACGAGGACGACGGCTGGCTCGCCATCGGCGCCATGACGACGAAGACGGCGGTCGAGCGATCGGCGTTGGTGCGAGCGCGGCAGCCGCTTCTCCATGAGGCGACCATGCGGATCGGCCACCCGCAGATCCGCAACCGCGGAACGGTGGGCGGCTCCATGGCCCATGCAGACCCTGCCGCGGAGTACCCGGCGGCGGCGCTGGCGCTCGGCGCGCGGATGCAGATCGCGGGAGAGAGCGGCCCGCGCAGCATCGACGCGGCCGACTTCTTTCTCGCCCCGCTCGTCACGGCCCTCGGAGCCCGCGAGATCCTGACCGGGGTACGCGTCCCGGTGCTCCCGCCGCGAACGGGCTGGTCGCTCCTCGAAGTGGCGCGACGCCACGGAGACTTTGCGATGGCAGGCGTAGCCGCAACCGTTTCGATCGCCGGCGGGAAGATCGCCGGTGCCCGGATCGTCCTGTTCGGCGTCGGCGGAGTCCCCCTGCGCGCCACGCGTGCGGAAGGCGAACTGATTGGGCAGCAGCCGGCCGCGGCGGCATACCAGGCCGCCGCCACCGCCGCCCGCGGCGCCGTCGAGGAGCCGCTCTCCGACGCACACGCCTCGGCGGACTATCGGCGCCACCTGGCCGGGGTTCTCGTCGAGCGCGCGCTCGCCGAGGCCGCAGGCCGCGCAGGAGGAAGCCCGTGACGGCGTCCACTCCCGAAGAAACGTCCGTAGCCGCGCCGCACAGGATCCGCGTCGTCGTGAACGGCGTGCGTCACGAGCGCTTCGTCGAACCCCGTCTCACCCTCGCCGATTTCCTCCGAGCCGAGCTCGGCCTCGGGGGGACGCACGTCGGATGCGAGCAGGGCGTCTGCGGAGCGTGCACGATCCTTCTCGATGGAAGCACTGCGCGGGCGTGTCTCGTCCTCGCAGTCCAGACCGACGGACGCAGCGTGACGACCGTCGAGGGGCTCGGGAGCGAGGGAGCGCTGCACCCGATCCAGCAGGCGCTCGTCGACGAGCGCGGGCTCCAGTGCGGCTTCTGTACTCCCGGCTTCGTGATGACGATCCACGAGCTCCTCTCGCTCCACCCCGACCCGAGCGACGAGGAGATCCTCGATCACCTGGGTGGAAACCTCTGCCGCTGCACCGGCTACCAGACCATCCTCCGCTCGGTGAAGCTCGCCGCGCGAAGGCTCCGCGAGGCGAAGGAGGCCTGATGGCCGGCGAGATCCCGAAGACCATCGCCGGGCTCCCCACCAGCAAGGCGCGCTACGTCGGAATGGCGACGCCGCGGGTCGAGGATCCCGTCCTCGTGTCGGGCCGTGCGGAGTTCATCGACAACGCAGCGCTTCCCGGAATGCTCCACTGCGCGATCCTGCGAAGCCCCTTGGCGCACGCACGGATCGCGCGCATCGACACCCGCCGCGCCGAGGCGCTCCCCGGCGTCTACGCCGTCGTGACCGGGGAGGACGCGCTGCGGTGGACCGCGCCGCTTGCGACCATCCCCGACGGCTGGGGCGTCCACTGCCTCGCCGCGAGCAAGGTGCGGTTCGTCGGAGAGCCGGTGGCGGCGGTGGCCGCCACGAGCCGCTACGTCGCCGAGGACGCCATCGAGGCGATCGACGTCGAGTACGATCCGCTTCCGCCGGTCGTCGACGCGTTCGCCGCGATGCAGCCCGGCGCCCCGCTGCTCCTCGAGGAGAAGGGAACCAACGTCGTCTCCCACCGGGTCTTCCGGTGGGGCGACATCGACGCCGCGTTTCGCGGCGCCGACCGCGTCGTCTCGGAACAGTTCCGCTGGAACCGGCTCGGGGCGAACCCCATGGAGACGTTCGGCGTCATCTCCCAGTGGGACCCCGCCGAAGGAAGCCTCACCTGCCGCGGGAGCTACCAGACCCAGGGCTACATGGCGCTCGCGGTGTCCGGCGTGCTGGGACTTCCCGCCCACAAAGTCCGCATCATCAGCCATCCGCACGGTGGGAGCTTCGGAGGCAAGGGGGGAACTCGCGGCACCTGCATCACGGCGCTCCTCTCGCGCAAGGCCGGCGGCCGTCCGGTCAAGTGGATCGAGGACCGGACGGAGTATCTCCTCGGCGGCGCCGGGCAGGCCTGGGATCGACACTACGAAGCGTCACTCGCGGTGCGCAGCGACGGCTCGATCACGGGCCTTCGCGTGAAGCTCGTCGATGACCTCGGCGGAACTCCCGAGGGAGCGGGCGCCATCAGCGCAGCCAAGCCACTGGCGTCGTTCACGGGCTGCTACACCATCCGCGCGGCCGAGTACGACCTGACGCTCGTCCTCACCAACAAGCTTCCCACGGGGCCCTATCGCGGGATGGGCCCACCGCCGCACAACTGGGTGCTCGAACACCTGGTCGACGTCGCGGCGCGGGAGCTTCGGATCGACCCGGCCGCGATCCGCCGCAAGAACTTCATCCCCAAGGATCGATTCCCCTACGAGATCGTGACCGGAAACGAGTACGACTCGGGAGACTACGAGGCGGCCCTCGATCGGGTACTCGAGATGTCCGACTACCGCCGCCTCCGCGAAGACCAGGCCCGTGCGCGAGCCGAGGGCCGCCTCGTCGGGATCGGCGTCGTGAGCACCATCGAGCCCGGGGTCTTCGACTGGAACGCCTACGCGATCGTCGGTGTCCCGATGACGGGTGTCCCGGAAGGGGCCACCGTCAGCATCGATCTCTTCGGCAAGGTCGTCGCGAAGGTCGGCTTCTCCCTCGAGGGCCAGGGGCAGTACACCGTCGCGGCCCAGGTGCTCGCCGACTACTTCGGCGTCGAGATGAGCGACGTCCGCGTCGTTCCCCAGGACTCGCTCGCCGCCCCGCCCCACTTCGGGCCGGGCGGGTCGCGGCTCGGAGTCGCGCTGACCGGCGCCCTCCTCGGCGCCGCCGCACGGGTGAAGGACAAGCTGGTACGCGTCGCTGCGCACCTCATGCAAGCCGACCCGGCCGCCGTCGAGCTGATGGACGGCACGCTCCGTATCCGGGGCGTTCCCGGCGCCGAGATGCCCGTCGCCCAGGTGGCGGCCGTGATGCTGACACGGAGCGACCTGCTACCCCCCGGGATCGAGCCCAGCACCGAGGCGACCTATGTCTGGACCGCCCCGGGCCGTACTCCCGCCGACGAGAACGGCCGCGCCAAGAGCTACCTCACCGCCGCGAACGCCTGCCACGTCGTCCGCGTCGAGATCGACCGCGATACAGCCCAGGTCGAAATCGATGGCTACTGGATCGCCGACGACTGCGGGACGCGGCTCAACCCGGCCAACGTCGAAGGGATGATCCAGGGCGGAGTCGCCCAGGGCATCGGCGCGGCGCTCCTCGAGGAGTACGTCTACGATGCCGACGGTCAGGCGCTGACGTCGACCTTCATGGACTATCTCCTCCCGACGATCCACGACGTGCCGGCGATGCAGATGGCCGCCCTCGTGACGCCATCGCCGTTCACTCCCCTCGGCGCCAAGGGAGTCGGCGAGGGAGCGATCCACACCACACCGGCCGCAGTCCTGTGCGCGATCAACGACGCGCTCGCCCCGCTCGGGGTACGCGCAACCGAAACCCCGGCCAGCCCCCAGCGCCTCTGGACGTTGCTCCAGCAGGCGCGAGCCAACCGCCAGGCCACACGCTAGGAGGACCGACCATGGCCAACGCCGATCCGTTCGTCGCGATGACCGAGTGCCACTTCATGAACGAGCAGAGCATGGCGGAGATGTCGTACTACCCCCAATTCCAGCGCTGGTGGGGGAGCGTCGACGGGATCATGCGCGTCTGGGCCGGCCGCAGCCTCGCCGGCGGCGGCGACATGCCGCACCCGCGGGCCCACGCGCTCATCGAGTGGATGGACAAAGCCGGAGTCGACGTCTGCTTCGCCCTTCGGGAGTCGATGATGGACGTCTCGGGCCACTCGACCTGCATGTCGACCAACGGCTTCATCCTGACCGAGATCGCCCCCTACCCCGATCGCATGTATCTCGAGGCCAACTGCGGCCCGGTGATCCGGCGCGGCGTCAAGAACGCCATCTGGGAGCTCGAGCACCTCGTGAAGAGCGGTCAGGCGCGGCTGTGCAAGGTCTACCAGCCCGAGGACGACGGACCGCTCAACGACCCGCGCATGTGGCCCTTCTACGAGAAGGCCCAGGATCTCGGCGTCCCGCTCACCATCCACACCGGCATGGCGTACGTGCCGCCGCAGCCCGGCAAGCACACGCATCCTGCGCAGCTCGACGACATCCTGCTCGACTTCCCCGGCCTCAAGATCATCGCGTACCACATGGGCTGGCCGTACCACGAGGAGCTGTTCGGTCTGGCCGCGAAGCACCCGAACCTCTACATCAGCATCTCGGGAATCGTCGGCTGGTTCGCGCGCGCCCCCCAGAAGGGCTGGCACATGATCGGAGAGGCCCTCGAGTGGGCCACCGAAGACAAGATCGTCCTCGGCTTCGACCTGCCCTTCGACGACATGCCGAAGGTCGTCGACTACGTCCGGCGCTTCGACATTCCGAAGGACGTCCGCGAGGGCTGGGGATACCCGGAGATCACCGACCAGACCCGCGCCAAGATCCTCGGACTGAATCTCGCGAAGCTGACGGGTCTCGAGCCCACCAAGCGTGCTCCGGCACGCAAGTAGGGAGCCCTGGGTGCAACGTCAGGAAGGCGCACGCCCGTGATCGGCCGGGCCTGCATCGTCGGGATCGGCGAGACGCGCTACGCGCGCGACAAGACCTGGTCGCCGACGAACCTCACGCTCAATCTCGACGCTGCGACCCGCGCGATCGAGGATGCCGGCCTGCGCATCCGCGACATCGACGGGCTGATGCCCTTCCCCGGCCTGTCGAACGCCGAGGAGATCGCAGCCAATCTGGGACTCGACCGCCTCTCGTTCGCATCGACGGTCCACATGGGAGGCGCGAGCCCCGTCGCGTCGCTCCTCCATGCCTCGCTGGCAGTCGCGGCGGGAGCCGCGCAGCACGTGCTGCTGCCTGCGGGCTGGGCCGGCTACTCCGGAGCCCGCGCCCGGCAGACGGTGGCCATGGACGCCGCATCGATGCCCGGCGGCGGGATCGCTCGCGACTTCTACATACCCTATGGCCTCACGGCGCCGCCCCAGTGGTACGCCCTTCTGGCGCGTCGCCACATGGCGGAGTTCGGCACCCGGCCCGAGCAGCTCGGCGCCGTCGCCATCGCCATGCGCAGGCACGCCCAGGCGAACCCCAACGCCGTGATGCGCGGCCGCGGCATGACCCTCGCCGACTATCTCGCATCGCCCATGATTGCCGATCCCTATCGCCTCCTCGACTGCTGCATCGAGACCGACGGCGGCGCAGCGGTGGTCGTCACCAGCGAGGAGCGCGCGCGCGATCTCGCGCGAAGACCGATCCGGATCCTCGGCGTTGCGACGGGCCAGCCCCACCCCGCCGACGAGATCGTGAACCGGAAGGATCTCTTCCGGATCGGTCTCACGACGGCCGCCCCGCGCGCCCTCGGCGAGGCGGGAATCCGAGCGTCTGACGCCGACTTCGCGCAGGTCTACGACTGCTTCACCTTCGAGGTGATCCAGCAGCTCGAGGAGGCAGGCTTCTGCAAGCGCGGCGAGGGCGGCGCTTTCGTCGAAGGCGGTAGGATCGAGCTCGGCGGTGAGCTACCGGTGAATACCCATGGCGGTTTGCTCTCGGAAGCCCACGTCGCCGGAATGAGCCACATCGTCGAGGCGGTGAAGCAGCTTCGCGGAGACGCCGGCGAGCGCCAGGTACAGGGAGCCGAGCTCGGGATCGTCACGGGCTTCGGCGACTTCGGCGACGGCAGCATCGCCGTGCTGGCCCGCTAGGCGGAAGACACGGGATGACGAGCCACGCGACGATCGATTCCGATTCTGGCGAAGGAGGAGCGCGTCGATGACAGGCCGGCCGCTGCCGCAGCTCTCGGGGCTGGCAGGCGAGTTCTACGGCTTCTGCAAGGCGAAGGAGCTGCGCTTCCAGCGCTGCTCCGACTGCTCGGCGTGGCGTCACGTTCCCCGCGAGCGCTGCAGCGAGTGCGGATCCGGTCGCTGGCGTTGGGAGCCGTCGAACGGCCGCGGGCGCGTCTTCACCTGGGTCGTCGCCACGCGATCGATGCATCCTGCCTTCCCGTCGGAGCCGCCTGCAGCGCCCGTCGTCGTCGAGACCGACGAAGGGGTGCGGCTCGTCACCGAGATCGTCGACTGCGCACCCCAGGATCTCACCCTCGGAATGCCGGTCGAGGTGGTCTTCGACGACGTGACCGACGAGGTGACGCTCCCCCGCTTCCGCCGGACCGGCTGAGCGGCGCCGATTTCCCGAGCTGATGGAGACCCCCACCGTGGAACTTCCTCCGACGATCCTCTTCGAGAAGCGCGACCACGTCGCCATCGTGACGATCAACCGCCCCGACGCCATGAACGCCCTCACGAAAGAGATGCTCCTCGGCATCGACCGCGCGTTCGCGGTGATCGAGAAGGACCCCGACCTGTGGGTCTCGATCCTCACTGCCGCAGGCGACAAGGCCTTCTGCTGCGGAATGGACCTCAAGGAAGCGATCCCCGCGCTGACGGCGGGTGACAGCCTCGGCTACGACGACCCGACCAAGCGCCAGTTCACGGACGTCTTCAAGCCGATCATCGCTGCGGTGAACGGACTGTGCATCGCCGGCGGGCTCGAGACGCTTCTCCATACCGATCTGCGGATCGCCGCCGAGCACGCGAGATTCGGGCTCGGCGAGGTCCGCTGGGGGCTGGTTCCGGCCGGCGGCTCCCACGTGCGGCTTCCCCAGCAGGTGCCCTATGCGATCGCCATGCAGCTGCTGCTCACCGGGGAGACCATCGATGCGCGACGCGCCTACGAAGCGGGCCTCGTGAACGAGGTCGTGGCGGTACAGGACCTCCTGCCCCGGGCGCTGCACTGGGCGGAGAAGATCTGCAAGAATGGGCCTCTGGCGGTGCGAACGGCCAAGGAGATCGCCGTCCGCGCACTCGGCCTCGAGCGCGGCTTCGTTCTGGAGAAGGCCCTCGCCGCGAAGGTCTTCGCCTCGGCGGATGCCCAGGAGGGTCCGCGCGCCTTCGCGGAGAAGCGCCCCCCGCGGTTCACCGGCCGCTGAGACGCGGGAACGGAGCCGGCCTCCTCGATGCCCATGCGATCAGTAGATGACCTTCGAGTCGAGCAGCCTGCTGTACTCGTCGTCGCCGATTCCCAGCAGCTCGCGGAAGACATGGTCGTTGTCTTGTCCGATCTGCGGGCCCGGGCGCACGCCGGCCTCGCTGCGGTTCATCTTCACGTAGGCGCCGTAGATCGTCTCGTTGAAGCCGAGCGGATGCGCCACCTCGATGAACGTCTTGCGAGCGCGCCAGTGGGGATCGTCGAGGAGATCTGCGACGCGAAGCACCGGAGCCGCAGCAACGCCGTGCCCCTGGAGTGCTGCGGTGAGGGCGCGGACTTCATGCCCGCGGGTCCACTCGGCCAGACGCTCGTGGATCTCGTCGATGTGCAGGAGCCGTCCCCTCGTGGTCGAGAGATCGGCGCGAACCGCCCACTCGGGTTCGCCCATGGCCCGAACCAGCCCGCTCCATTCGTCGTCCCGCAGCACGGCGATCGAGATCCAGCGATCGTCTCCAGAGCACGGAAAGACACCGTGCGGCGCTCCGGCCGCCAGGGGATGCCGGTTGCCGATGGGACCCGCCACCCGGCCATTCAGCACGTAATCCATGAAGGCCGGCGCGATGAGCTGCATCACGGCCTCCTGCTGGCTGTAGTCGACGTGCTGTCCCTTCCCCGTCCGCTCCCGGTGGGCGAGCGCGACGAGAATGGCGTAGGCGCCGAGGATGCCGTTGTACGGATCGGAGAAGGCGTTCTCGACGGGGATCGGAGGGCCGCCCAGGTAGCCGGTCAGGCTGTCGAGGCCCGTCGTACTCGTGAGCGAGAGACCGTACGTCCGGATGTCCTTGAACGGGCCGTCGAGGCCGGCCGCCGGCATGGAGAACATCACCAGATCCGGGCGAACGGCGCGCAAGTCGTCCCACCCCAGGTGGAGGCCGTCCATCACGCCAGGACCGAAGTTCTCGATCACGACGTCGCACTTCGAGACGAGCTGCCGTGCGAGGCGCTGCCCGTCGGGCTTCTTGAGGTCGAGGGTCACGCTGCCGTTTCCCGCCCAGCAAGCGTGGTTCGAGAGGCTGCGGTCGGGATCCCGGACTCCGCCGCCGAAGGGCGGGAGCGTTCGAGTCAAATCGATCCGCGTCCGAGACTCGATCTTGTAGACCTCCGCGCCGAGGAAGGCGAGCGTCTGCCCTACCACGGGCCCGGCCCAGACCCATCCGAAGTTCGCGACGCGGATTCCTTCGAGCGGAAGCGAGCGGCCTGCCGGCGACCGGGTCTCGACTCGCACGCGCGGCGCCGCCGCGGGAGCGCCGACGACCTCCCGTGTGTGCTCGCCCAGCAGCGGCGCCGGACGCTCCGGGCCCCCGGGGCACTCCGGGAGCCGGAACGGTGCGCCGAGGTGCCGCACGCGGCCCAGACGCGGGTGATCGATCTCGACCAGATGTCGCCTCGCCTGCAGGTGCGGCTGCTCTGCCGCCTCCTTGACCGAGAAGACCGCAGTCACTGGCGCGCCCGCCGCCTGACACTGCTCCATGATCTCCCATTTGCCGTGCTGGAGGGTCCACTCCTCGATGAGCGGGTAGATCACGTCCGCGTTCTGGGCGCGGGCGAACATGTCCTGGAACATCTCGGCCTGGGCCCAGTCGGGGTCTCCCATCACGCGGCGAATGCCGTTCCACTGCCCCGGCTCGAGAGCGAGCATCCAGACGTGGCCGTCCTTGCACGGAAGGATCGTCGCCGGAGCTCCGAGGGGCATCCCGACGCCGGTCCGATGTGCCCAGCTTCCGTCCTGGGCGAGAGCACCGATGTTCTGCCCGCCGACGAACACCGCAGCGATCGCCTCGGCGCACGACACGTCGAGGTGTTGTCCTCCGCCTACGCGGTCCCGTCCCAGGATCGCTGCGAGGCCCCACGCCGCGCCGGTCGCCGCGCCGAAGAACTCTGCGGAGAAGGTCCCGTGCTCGAGGGGCGCCTCGCCGGGGCGCCCGCAGTAACGGTGCCCAGCGGCCGTCAGGTGATAGGCGTTGAGATCGTACGCGTTCCAGCTCGCGTAGGGCCCGCTGCGCCCGAATGGAGTGATCGAGATCAGCACCAGGTCCGGGTTGATGCGGGCGAGCGCGTCCCATTCGATGCCGAGCTCTCGGGCCTGGCCCGCCGGAAGGTTCTCGATCACCGCGTCGGCCTCGGCAACCAGCCGGACGAAGGTCTCCCTCCCCTCCGGGCTCTTCAAGTCGAGGACGATCCCCCTCTTGTTCGTGTTCAGGAACTCGAAGAGGCCGCTCTTCTCCGGATCGACCCGGTCGCCCGGAAAGGGACCCCAGCGACGCGTCACGTCGCCGTCCGGCGCCTCGACCTTCACGACATCGGCGCCGAAGTCCGAGAGGAGCCTCGCGCAGTACGCCGCAGACACACCTTCGCCGATTTCGACGACCCGGATGCCTTCGAGTGCGCGTATCATGTCCGGTCGATCCTACCACGGGCTTCGGCTGCGGTGTGAAGAAAGGAGCAAGGGAGCGGTGGGAAGCGCGATGCGAATCGTAGTCTGTATCAAGGAGGTCCTCGACCCCGACGCCGTGAACAGCTTTGCGGTGGCAGGAAGGCTCGTGATCGGAGACGACGGGAAGACGCTGACCCAGAGCGCGATCCCTCGCCTCCTGAACGGGTTCGACGAGCAGGCCATCGAGGCGGCGCTGCGGCTTCGCGACGCCGGTGCGAGCGCGACCATCACGGTGGTGTCGATCGGCAGCGATCCGTCGAACGTCCTCCGGCATGCGGCAGCCCTTGGTGCCGACACCGTGGTCCAGATCGAGGCCGATCCGGCGTTGCTCGACGGACACGTGACCGCCGCACTTCTCGCAGCCTGGATCGGGAGATCGGGAGGCGCGGACCTGGTGCTCTGCGGAAGGCAGGCATCGGACGACGATCAGGGCGTCGTCCCCGCGCTCGTTGCCGAGCGCCTCGGCATACCCCTCGTCACCATCGCGCGCGCCGTCGCACTCGTCCCGGGCGGGTCGGCTGTCCGCGTGACCCGTGTCACTCCCGATGGCGACGAGATCGTCGAAACCTCGCTTCCGGCGGTGGTGACCGTCAGCAACGAGCTCGGAACCCCGCGCTATCCGACGGCGGCGCGGAAGATCCAGGCCCGGCGGGTGAAGCCCGAGGTCGTCGCCTCGGCCTCCCTCGGCATGGCGGAAACGGACCTCTCGCCGAAGATCTCGCTGGTCCGTCAGTTCGTCCCGCGCGTACAGGGCCACTGCGAGCTGATCGGGGGGCCTCCCGCCGACGCGGCGGCCGCCCTCGTCGTACGCCTCGCCGAGGAGGGTGGGATCTGATGTCGGGAATCCTGGTCGCGACCTGGGCCGGAGGTGGTGCGAGACTGCCGCGAGGGACCGAGGAGACGCTCACCGTTGGTCGCCGGCTCGCCGCTGCGGCCGCCGAGCCCCTCGGCCTCCTGGTCGCCGGAGAGGTTCCGGCGGAAACGGTGGCGCTTGCGGGACGATTCGGGGTGACGGCGCTCGGACGTCTCACCGGCCCGGGCCTCGGCGAGGGAGAAGCCGACGCGCTGGTGGAAGCCTTTGCGAAGGCGATCGCCGAACGCGCACCCCGGGCGGTCCTCTTCCCGCAGACCTTCGACGCCCGCGTCGTCGCTCCGCGTCTCGCCGGCCGGATCCGGGCACCGATCGTGATGAACGCCGTCGACGTGAGTATCGAGGGCGATCGGCTCCGGGTCACTGCGTCGGCGTACGGCGGAGACACCCGCGCGGTCTATGACGTGGCCGCCGGCGGCCCCGCGATCCTCGGCGTGTCGACGACTGCGGTCCGCGCCGAACCCGCGACCGAGGCGACCTCGCCGGCCGTGAGCGACCTCGCCGTCGATCTCGGCGGGGTGGTCCCGCGCATCCGCGTCGTCGAGCGCGCTCGGGCGCAGGGTCCGCGTCTCGAAGACGCCCAGATCATCGTCGCGGGAGGCCGCGGCCTCGGCGCCCGAGAGCACTACCGCCTCATCGAGGAGCTGGCCGACGCCCTCGGCGGAATGGCCGGAGCGTCCCGTCCGCTCGTCGACGACGGCTGGGTCGATGCATCTCGCCAGGTAGGTCTCACGGGGCGCATCACCCGGCCCGCGCTCTACGTCGCGGTCGGAATCTCCGGTGCGAGCCAGCACATGGCGGGGTGCTCGGCCGCAAAGACCATCGTCGCGATCAACAAGGACCGCGACGCGGCGATCTTCCAGTACGCGCGGTTCGGAATCGTCGGCGACTGTCGCGAGATCGTCCCCGAGCTGATCCGGGCGGCGCGCGCGCGTTCGAAGAGCCCGGCCACGGCGGCTGCAAATCCCGAACCCGACTCCCGGAGGGACCAACCATGACCCAGCGGATTCCCGTCATCGAGGGGCTCTTCGCCGAGCTGCCGGAAGGCCCGCGGCTCCTGGGCTCCCGCTGCGCCACGTGCGCGACGCCGTACTTTCCGAGGTCGCCCGTCTGCCACAACCCCGATTGCGACGCGAGCCAGATCGAGGACGCCGCCTTCGGCCCCCACGGTGTCCTCTTCAGTTTCGCCGTCCAGAACTACCCGCCGCCACCGCCGGCGAAGTACGACGAGCCCTACGTTCCGTATGCCATGGGAATGATCGACCTCGCCGAAGGGCTTCGCGTCCTCGGCAGGATCGCAGCCGACGACGTCTCGGCGCTCCGGGGCGGCCTTCCCGTCGAGCTCGTCGTGGGCCGCCTGTGCGGCGACGCCGACGGCAACGAGATCGTGACGTGGCAGTTCCGACCGCGCTGAGGAGCGGCGAGAGCAGGACACACCCCGTCGAAACGTACGCGCACCAGAGGAGAGCGAAGCCGTGAACGAAGTCGCAGTGCTCGGGGTAGGGATGCACCCGTTCGGGAAGTTCGAGGGCAAGTCGGTGACCGACCTCTGCCGGACGGCCGTCGCGGCAGCACTCGCCGATGCCGGCGTCTCCTGGCGGGAGATCGACGCGGTCGCCGCAGCCAGCTCGCGGTTCTCCGGCGGCAAGGGGTGGGGACTCAACGGCAACGACGTCGTCGAAGACATGGGGTCGACGGGGATCCCCGTCTACAACCTCTCCGCCGGATGCTCCGCAGGCGGCAACGCCTTCAACGTCGGCTGCATGCTCGTGGCCAGCGGTGTGCACGACGTGGTGCTGGTCGTCGGCGGCGAGAAGATGCCCAAGGGCTTCATCCAGACCTCCGGAGTCGAGGAGACGACCGATCCCGAGTTCCTTCGACAACGCTGCGTCGGCGTCTCGGGCCCGGCCTTCTGGGCGATGCTCTGCCGCCGCCGCATGGAGGATCACGGCACCACCGAGGAACACCTCGCGAAGATCGCGGTCAAGGCGCACGCCAACTCGGTCCACAACCCGTATGCCCGGTTCCGCAAGCCGTTCAGTCTCGAGTCGGTTCTGCAGTCTCCGATGGTCTGCTTCCCCCTCCGGCTCTACGAGATCTGTCCGGTCAGCGACGGCGCTGCCGCCACGGTGATCTGCTCGGCCCGCTTCGCACGGACGAAGACGACCCGGCCCGTCTGGGTGGCGTCGAGCACGGTCGCAACCGCCCGCTTCGACGACGGCATCACGCGCCACGTGGCGGCCGTGAGCCCCCCTGGGCCCACGCTCCACAGTGAGGCGAAGCTCGCGGTCGAGAAGGCGTTCGATCGCGCCGGCCTCGGCCCGCGCGACATGAGCCTCGTCGAGCTCCAGGACAACACCGTCTACTACGAGCTGGCGTTTCCCGAAGAGTGGGGCCTGTGCGCGCCGGGCGAAGCGGAGAGCCTCGTCGAGCAGGGCGAGACCGCCCCCACCGGGAGGCTACCGATCAACCCGAGCGGCGGGTTCCAGTCGTTCGGCGAGGCGACCACCGCCATGGGCGTCTTCCAGGTGGCAGAGCTCACCTGGCAGCTGCGCGGCGAGGCCGGAGGGCGCCAGGTCCCCGGGGCCAAGGCCGGGCTCGGGCAAACCATCGGCCTCGGCGGAAACGCCACCGCGGTGGTACTCAAGCGATAGCGCGGCTCAGCGGAGCGCATCGAAAGGGAGGCGCCATGGGATGGACCGTTTGGGAGCGCGTGGCCGGCGAGGGTCTCGACTTCGACGAGATCGTCTACGAGAAGAAGCGCCACGAGGAGCTCGGCGGCGGGATCGGGCGCATCACGATCTCGAAGCCTGAGAAGATGAACGCCATGACGCTCCGGACCGTCGACCAGATGTTCCGCGCGTTCTATGACGCCAACCACGACACCTCCCTAGGCGCCATCGTCATCGCAGGCGCCGGCAAGCACTTCGGGGTGGGAGGCGACGTCGAGTGGGAGCGCTGGGGGCTTCGCGAGAGGCGTTCTACTTCCGCTACCCGCACAACCGGCTGATCCGCGCCTCGCGAAAGCCCGTGATCGCACAGGTCCAGGGCTACTGCCTCGGGGGCCACAACCACATGGCCTACTGCTGCGATTTCACGATTGCATCCGACGATGCGGCCTTCGGCCAGGCGGGGCCCAAGGTCTCGAGCCCCGCCGACGGATTCTTCGTCCCGTATCTCGCCAACGTCGTCGGCGCCAAGAAGGCTCGAGAGATGTGGATGCTCTGCCGTCGCTATCCCGCCGCCCAGGCGCTCGAGATGGGGCTCGTCAACCAGGTGGTTCCGAGAGCGGAGCTCGAAATGGCGGTGGACCGCTGGTGCGAGGAGATGCTCCGCCTCTCGCCGGGCTGCCTCGAGATCCTGAAGGCCAGCTTCGACCAGATGATGGACGGCTACGCCGACATGGGCGTCATCTCGAGCGCGATGTATCCGGACTGGTTCGACGAACCCGAGGGCAAGGAGGGCGGCGCTGCCTTCGTCGAGAAGCGAACGCCCCGCTTCTGGGAGATCCGCGAACAGGGCGCGCGAATGCGCAAGCGGCTCGCCGAAGAGTGGGACCGGAAGAAGTAGGAGCCCGGCTCACTCCGAGGGGCCCGCTGCGGCCTTCGCGATCCATTTCTCGCAGGTCTGCAGCAGGACCGCCCTCTCGATGGGCTTGGTCGCATAGTCGTCGCAGCCCGCCTCACAGCACCGTCGCCGGTCTTCTTCCATGGCGTGGGCCGTGAGCGCGACGATGGGAAGGGCATTCCCTCGCTCCCGAAGTGTTCGCGCCAGAACGTAGCCATCCATCACCGGCATCTGCATGTCCGTGAGGAGCAGCTGGTACGGCCGCCCGTTCGCAGCAGCTTCCTCGATCAATTCGAGCGCGACGAGCCCGTTCGCAGCGACGTCCACCTCGGCGCCGGCCTTCTCGAGAAACAGAACGACGAGTCGCTGGTTCACCGCGTTGTCTTCCGCCAGGAGGATGCGACCGGAGAGCGTCGGCCCAGAAGGTGGGCGCCTCACCCGCGGTCGTTCGATCTGCGGTTCCAGACGAAGGATCTCGGCCGAACCGGCCACCGGCACGATGGGCAGCCAGACGCGGAACTGCGAGCCCTCGCCCGGCTCACTCCTCACGAGCTCGACGTCCCCTCCCATGCGCCGAGCGAGGCGGCGAGTGATGGTGAGGCCGAGGCCGGTACCTCCGTGCTCGCGAGTCACGGTCGAATCCGCCTGGCCGAAGGGAGCGAAGATCCGGTCTGCCTGTCCGGGGCCTACACCGACGCCCGTAGTCCTCCACGTCGATCACCAGCGTCGTGACACCTTGCCCCTGCTCGCGACCCGCGCGCAGGGTGACACCGCCCTTCGACGTGAACTTCACGGCATTTCCAAGCAGATTCACCAGGATCTGGCGCAGCCGCGTCGGGTCCAGGATCGCGTACTCAGGTAGCGAGGTCGGTGAAGCGAAGGTCGAGACCGATCCCTTTCTCGAAGGCGCGCGGGCGCAGCAGGCTTCGCAACGTCTTCCACGAGCTGCACCAGAGGCGTCTCGACGCTCTCGATCAACAGCTTTCCGGCCTCGATCTTCGAGAGGTCGAGAACGTCATTGATGATCGTGAGCAGATGCTGGCCGGCGTCGACGATCGTCTCGACCGTCTGGAGACGCCGCTCCGGAGCCTTCGAGCGATCGCCGTCCTCGCGCAACAGTTCGGCGTAGCCGAGGATCGCGGTGAGCGGCGTCCGGATCTCGTGGCTCATGTTGGCGAGGAACTCGCTCTTCGCCGCATTCGCTGCGTCGGCGAGATCCCGGAGTCGCTCCAACTCGCTGGCGTGTCGCGCCAGCGTATCCGTCGCGAGCTTCCGCTCGGTGATGTCCTGGATGATGGCCATGAAGGCAGGAGGATCGCCACCCATGAACTGGAGGCGAACCTCCACCGGGTATTCAGTGCCGTCCTTGCGCCGATGAGCGGTCTCGAAGACCAGGAGCTGCTGGTCTCCTCGCCGCAGGGGATCGATCCGCCGATCGAACTCTTCCCGCGTGAAGCGCGGCTTGAGATCGAGGGGCGTGAGCTCCATCAGCTCCTCGCTGGAGTACCCCAGGTTCTGCTTGGCGCCCTCGCTCACCTGGACGAATCGCAGGGTCTCGGCGCCGAACACGTAGATCTCATCGAAGGAGGTCTGCAGGAGGCGCCCGACCTGGGCCGCCCTCGACTCTACCTGCCGCGCATTCGTGACGTCGTGACGAGCCGAGACGAAGTGGGTGATCCGGCCGTGGGCATCCGTCACCGGTGCGATGGTGCTGTCCACCCAGTACAGCGATCCATCCCTGGCCCGGTTGCAGATGGTACCGCGCCAGGCGTGGCCCGAACGGAGCCGTTGCCACATCTCGCTCCAGAAGGTCCTCGGGTGATGTCCCGAGTTCACGATCCGGTGATCCTCTCCGCAGAGCTCCTCGGGCGCATAGCCGCTGAGCTGGCAGAACGGATCGTTCGCAAAGACGATCCGACCCGTGGCATCGGTGATCGAGACGATGACGTGCCGACCCAGCGTGGCCAGCAGGGTCTCGGCCGTGGGTAGCGAGCCTCCGCGGAGCATCGTCACCATCGGGGGGCTCTCCCGGACAGGCGGAACGCTGGCCCGTTCATACGGCCACACGTCTCGACAGCCCCGGCGCTTCGCTTGAGGCGGCTCGTCCGCGCCGCACGACAGCCGCGGCTGGCTCGGGGTCTCGCAGCCTCCCTCGCAGGCGCGCTTCAGGCGTCCCCGGCCAGGCGATTCGCCCTGGCTCGCATCTCGTCCTTGTAGAAGGTGGTCGGAACGGCGTCGAGAATCGCGTTTGCCGCCCACGACACGTCCGCGGCGGTGACCTGGGAGAGCTTGATGGGATTCGTGTTGTACTGGTAGTCGTTCTCTTCGATGGCCGCCACGTTTCGAATCTTGTTCTCGACCGCGTAGTCGTGGAGCGCGTTGCCCGGCCCCGGGGTCGCGATGGAGAAGGAAAGGCTGTCGGGGCGGATGCGTTCGATCAGCCGCACCGTGGCCTCCAGGTCTTCACGGGTCTCGACGGGTGCGCCCGAGCATCACGAAGGCGAGGGTTCCGATGCCGATGTTCGTGGCAGAGGTCGAACGCATTGATCGTCTGCTCGATCTTGATTCCCTTGCGGAAGAAATCCAGGACCTTCTGGGATCCGCTCTCGACGCCGAAGGCGATCGCCTCGGCGCCGCATCGCTTCATCTGCTCGAGCAAGGGAGCGGACACCTGATCGACGCGCGCCTGGCACACCCAGTGGGAGTCGCGAAGGCCTGCCGCGGCGAGCTCGCGCTCGAAGTCGACGAAGAACTCGAGACCGCCCAGAACCATGGTGTCGTCCTTGAAGAGGAATCGCTTGTAGCCGAGGGAGTTCGCGATGTTCGCCATCTCCTGCGCGATGCGCTCGGGACTCCTTCTTCTCACCTTCGGCCCGTGCATCTTGTCGAGCATCGGCTTGCAGAACAGGCAGTTGTAGGGGCAGCCACGTGAGGCCATCATGCCGACGCATTCGATGTCGTCGGCGAAGTACTTGCTGTAGTCGACCAGCGAGCGGTCGGGGTCCGGGAATGCATCGAGATCGGGCTCGAAGCCCCGGCTCGGTCCGAAGACGACGTCGATCACCGTTCTTCGCGGCCGCTCCGGCGACTTCATGAAGAGGCGTCCCTTTCCGGATCGCCTCGACGAGATCGACGGTCGTGTATTCGCCCTCGCCGATGACGGCGGCGTCGAAGCCTCGCATCACGGCGTCTTCCGTCTTCAACGTGGCGTGAGGGCCTCCGACGATGACCGGAAGATCGGGACGCCTCTCCTTGATGCGGCGGAGCACCAGACAAGCCCGGCCGAAGAGCACGGTGCTCGAGCTGATCCCGACGAGGTCGGCCTTGGCCACGGATTCGTCGACGCGGTCGATGCCGTCCACCGCCAGGTCGAAGAACTCGACCGCATGGCCGCGCGCCCTCGAGCACGGCGCCGATGTGCAAGAGTCCGAGCGGCTCCTGGAGCTGCCCGAAGGTCGGATAATCCCATCGCGGGTAGACCAATGTCACGTTCATCGCTTCTCGGACCCTCTTCGGATTTCCGGTTCACAGGGGCGGACGGGTAGCCACCCTCGGCCCGGGCTGGCCGGCGGGCGAGCGTAGCGAGTCCGGCGCAGGTTTCGTAGGCCGAGGAGGCCGACTGGCTACGCGGAGACGGCGTCCGCTCGGCTCAGGCCGGCGAGGACGATTGGCGCGCCGCCCCGACCACGCCAGCCTCCAGGAGGCGCTCGATCTCCTCCTCGGCGTAACCCAGCTCTTCGAGCAGCTCGCGGGTGTGCTGCCCCAGCGCCGGAGGCGCCCTGCGTACGCTCCCCGGCGTGCCGCGCAGCTTGATCGGAACCCCGGTGACCTCGAGCGGCCCGAGCGTCGCGTGGTCGGTCCTGACGAGCATGTCGTTGTGCCGGATCTGCGGATCGCTCACCACGTCCGGGATCTCGCTCACCGGCGCAGCCAGTACGTCGGCCTCGATGAGTCGCTCGAGCAGCTCGTCTCGCGAGAACTCCTTGCAGCGGTCCGCGATCAGCCGGTCGAGGTCGTCCTGATTTTCGAGCCGGCTGCCGATGCGCGCGAAACGCGGATCGCCGGCCCAGGCCACGTCGAGCGCCCGGCACAGGTTCCGGAAGAACTTCTCCGACGGGCAGGTGAGGCACAGGCTCCGGCCGTCGCCGCACTCGTAGACCCCGGACGGCGCGAAGAAATGGCTGCGGTTCCCGGTCCGCGGCACCACCTCCTTCACGAGCAGATAGCTCTGTAGCACGGTGGCCTGGGCGTGCGTCAGTACGTCGAGGAGCGAGACGTCGATGCGCTGCCCCTGCCCCGTCGCGTCGCGGACCCGCAGCGCCGAGAGGACGCCCGTCGCAACGCACATCGAGGTCATGACGTCGACCAGCGGTGCGGTGACGCGCACCGCAGGAGCGCTCGGGTCGCCGTTGCCGGCGATGAGACCCGCGTACCCCTGGGCGAGGAAGTCGATCCCGGGCCGTCCGGCGTAGGGCCCGTCGGGACCGAACGCGGTCACGCCGACCCAGACGACGTCCGGCCGGTGCCGGCGGACGCTGGCGTAGTCGATCCCGAGCCGCGAGAGCGCCGGCTCGCGGACGTTGGTGACGACGACGTCGGCCGTTGCCGCGAGCCGCGCGAACACCTCTTGCGCGTCCGCCTCGGCCAGATCGAGAACGATGGCGCGCTTGTTCCGATTGAGCGCGAGGAAGGGCGCGTGCTCACCCTGCTTCTCCGCGCCGAGGTGCCGGCTCTCGTCGCCCTGCTGCGACTCGATCTTCACGACGTCGGCGCCGAGGTCGCCGAGCAGCGTCGCCCCGTACGGGCCGGCGAGCATGGTCGAGAGGTCGAGGACCCGGATGCCGGACAGCGGCCCGAAAGGGAAGCGGCCCTGGGATCCGCTCACGGAATCACCTTCTCCGTCTTCAGCGCGCCGATCTCGTCCCACGAGTAGCCGAGAAGGTCTGCGAGCAGAAGCTCGGAGTCCTGACCGAGCTCGGGGCCGAGGCTCTCGACCCGGCCGGGGGTCTTCGAGAGACCGATCGGCAGGCCTCGGATCTTGACGGTCCGCTTCACCTCCTCGCAGAAGGTCTCGAGGAGATAGTCGTTGGCCCAGGCTTGCGGATCCTCGGCGAGATCTCGCAGGGTACCGATCGGGCTCGCGGGAAGGCCCTCGGCACGAAGTCGCGCCGACCAGTCGGCCGCCGTCCGCGTCCGGAACACGCCGTCCAGCCCATCGACCAGTGCCGCCGCGTTCTCACGTCGCAGCGGTTGACTCGCGAAGCGCGGGTCGCCAGCCAGCGCAGGATCTCCCAGCACCCGGCGCAGCCGTGCGAAGCCGTCGTCGTCTCCCGGTGCGCACACGAAGAGCCAGCGATCCTTCGCCGGATAGGTGTTCCACAGCGGATCGTCGGGTGCCCTTCTCGACCGCTGCCGGGAATGGCGTGGGTCCTTGGTCGCGAGGTACGCCTGGAGCGTCGGCGCCGCGAGCAGGAGCTGCGCGCCGTAGAGCGACGCGTCGACGACCTGTCCCCTCCCCGTCCGCCGCCGCTGCTGCAACGCCACGAGGATGCCGAGCGCGCCGAGCAGGCCGCCGTAGGCGTCTCCCGACCCCATTCCGAGGTAGATCGGCGGCTGCCCAGGCTCGCCGAGGCGGCTCATCAGCCCGGTGAGCGCCTGGACCGTCATGTCGAACGCGGGCTTGGTCGTCGTGGCGGACCGCCCGTAGCCGCTCGTGATCGCATACACGAGCCGCGGATTCACCCGCGCGAGCTCCTCGTAGGTGAGCCCCCAGGCGGCGAGGTTGTCGGCCGCAAGGTTCGAGAGGAAGACGTCCGACTTCTCGGCGAGGCGGTAGAGGATCTCGCGGCCCTTGGGCTGCTTCAGGTCGACGGCGAGGCTCTTCTTGTTCCGATTGATCACGAGGAAGTACTGGTTCCAGTCTCCTACGGGCAGCGCCTTGATGCTGCGGACCCCGCGTCCCTGATCGCCTCCCTTCGGCCGCTCGACGTGGATCACCTCGGCGCCGAAATCGGCCAGGTGCTGGGCGGCCACCGGGCCCTGGAACCAGACCGTGAGATCGATGACCCGGATGCCTTCGAGTGCGGCGCGCACCGGTCTCCCCTACCCCACTACGCCCTGGTCGCGCAGATCGGTGATGCGGTCCTCGTCGATGCCGAGCCAGTCGTGCAGCACCTCTCCCGTGTGCTGGCCCGTACACGGCGCGATCCGGTCGAGCTGCGGGGTGCCGTCGGAGAGGAAGACCGGGAAGCCCAGCATCTTGACGCGGCCGAGGCTCGGACGATCGAGATCGAGCAGGTAGCGGTTGCGGTAGGCCGACGCGTCGTTCTCGGGGTACGTATAGTCCTCGATCACGTCGGCCGAGAGCTGATGGTGGTCGAAGGCATCCCGCCAGTGTGCGGATGGACGCTGCCCGAATGCACGCTCGAGCACCTGCATCAGCTCGAGTCGGTTCACCTCGCAGCGCTTCTCGTGGCTGTCGAAGCGCGGATCTGCGGGATCGATCCCGACCAGCGGCGCGAAGCCGGGCCACCAGCGATCGGTGTCGGGCATGGTGAGGGTCACCCATTTGCCATCCGCCGCCGGGTACTGCGTTCCGCTCATCGGATTGCCCATGTCGAGGCGCGAGACCGGTGAGAGCATCCGCTCGCCTCCGATCGCGAGATAAGCCTGCAGGTCGAGGCTGGCGCCGTACAGGTTGCCCGCGAGCAGCGACACGTCGACCACCTGCCCTTCTCCCGTCTCCTCCCGATGCTGGAGCGCCGTGAGGACGCCGAAGCCCAGCATGACGGCGGTGTAGAGCGAGCCATGCCCGGGGTAGACGGGAGGCTGCCCCGGCTGCGGGAGGATCGGCATCATGCCCGTGCGAGCGGCCGCCAGCTCGTCGATCGCCGGCAGATCGCAGTCGGGGCCCTTCGGTCCGAACCCCGTCGCGCGGGCATAGATCAGGCCGGAGCGAAGCGCCGAGAGTGTCTCGTAATCCCAGCGGCGTTCCGCGACGGCGCGCAGCGGCCGATCGACGACGACGACGTCGGCGCGCGCCACGAGCTTCTCGAAGATCTCGCGGCCCGGGGGGAGGAGGTCGTCGACGGCGACGCTGCGCTTGTTGCGATTCGCGAGCTCCCGCTCCCAGTCGAGGGGGCCCCGCGCACCCTGTCCGTCCCGGCGCGCCTCTTCACCGCGCTCCGTCCGGGCCGAGGGCGCCTCGATCCTCACGACCTCGGCGCCGAAGTCTCCGAGCAACGCCACCCCGAGACCCGCCCAGAACGACTCCGTCAGGTCGAGTACGACGACGCCACCCAGCGCTCGGCTCATCGGGGATTGGTCCTCCAGCCGCGGATCGTCTCGAGCGTCTTGTCTTCGAGCTCGACTTCGTCGGGGAGCGGTCGGCCGAGCCACTCGCGGTAGAAGGTGTCGAGGTCCGGAAGGAACTCGAAGTCCGGCGGGCAGCCCCGCGGCACCGCTTCGACCTCGAGCTGGGTACCGCAGCCCGGACAGGTGTACTCGCGGATCTGGATCCACGACGGGTCGGGCTGCTCGGTGCCGCGATAGACCTCGCGGAGCTGCGCCTCGGTCTCGCGGACGTAGATCAGCGCGCCAAGCTTCCAGTTGACGCGGTAGTCGCCGAACTCGTGGCCGCACCGGCACTTCACGATCCGCTGCTTGCCCTTGCGGACGATGAACAGCGCCGTCGTCAGTGGTAGCAGGATCGCCTCCTTCCACGGAACGCGGCGCTGCAGGATCGCCACCCACTTCTCGAAGCGGTCGGCGTCCTTCGCATCCTTCATGATCTCCTGGACGCGAGGCCACGGCAGCTCGCCGTCGACCAGCCGCTCGATCTCCGACACGTCGTACTGCGACACGGCACCTCTCCTAGAACGTGAAGTCGTCGGGCAGCTTCCAGAAGCCGCGAATCTCCCGGGCATGGTCCGGCGACAGCTCCATCGACGTCCGCCACATGGTCCGCACCGCCTCGGCCATGTTCTCGCGTGCCAGCACCTTCTGGCGTTCCTGCGCCCACCACTCGCGGAAGGGAACTCCGCGCTGCTTCCTTTGTTCCCGGATCTCCTGGCGCCGCGCGCGGGTCGCCCCCTCGTCGACGTCCCAGCGCCGATCGCCCTCTCGGTAGCGGGCGACGACGCCGTGGACACCGGAAGCGACCCAGTCCCGCGTCCGGCCATCGTCCAGATCCTGCCGGACACTCTCGAGATCGCGCTCGATGGGATCGCCGAGGGCCTGCGATCCAGACACCGGGTGGACGATGATGTCCCACTCCTGGAGGTTCCCGGGGGTCACGAAGGGCGCGATCACGTTGGACTCGACCACCTCGGCCTGGATGTCCTTCACCAGGTTCGGCCGCTCCGGGTCGCCCCGTTCATGGACGAGCGGCCGGCGCGCCTCGACCAGCGCCTCGACGTTCGTGTGGCTCGCATACGACGGGCGATCCGGCCACGTCGGGTAGGCGCCGAACATGCCGTGGTTCCCGCAGATCTTGCTGCGGATCCCCGCGCAGCCGCACTGATACTCGATCCCGGGGGTGTTCTTCACCAGCCAGACCGCCGTGTGGCCAAGACCGCCCCGGAATCTGCCGTACCCTCCTGAGTCGGGCTCGAGGTTCCGTCCGAGGTACAGGATCGGGTAGTAGAGCTCGCTCACCTCGGCGTTCCCGAAGTCGGCGTTGGGCGTGTAGATGCACCAGGCGCTCGTCTCGCCGTCGGCGATCCCGCGTGCCGGCCCCCCGTTGCACGCCTGCTCGAGGGTGAGACCTGCCGTGTAGAGCCCGTACTGGTTGGTCCCGGAGAACTCCGCCGTCATGGTGGTGGCCGCTCCCGCCGCCACCTCCTCGACGAAGCCTCTCGACCAGTAGAGCCGGCCGAAGGCCTCGTACAGCGAGCTCATCCAGACGACGGCCGGCGCCCACGCGACCCCCGATGCCGCGAAGTAGTTCACCGGATACGGGTTGGCCCACGACCCTGCCGGCGGCTCCTCGAGGTTCCAGGCGGCGACCGCGCCCCAGTTGAACATGTCGAAGCCTACGACGTGGGAATAGGCGTTGAGCATGCCCGAGACGAGCGCGTTCGGCGTGATGTTCTCTCCGAACGGCACCCATCCGCTCGCACCACGCATGGAGATCGCGACCTTCGCGCTCCGGTCGATGGTGATCTCGAGCGGGAGATTGAACAGGCAATCGATGTCCTGCTGCGGAAGCAGGACGCGCTTGCCCGCCATCGCGAGATCCTTGAAGTTCGACTTGCGGATCCTCCCGGGGACCGCCTGGGTTCGCACCCTCGAGACGGCATAGCGGCGGCTGTCCTCGATGTACTCGCGTACGACATCCTCGAAGAAGTCGAGCCCGTACTTCTGGATCAGCGCGATCACGCGGTCGCGGACCGTGAGGCAGCCTGCGAGGCGGCCGCGGGCGTCTCCCATCGTCCAGTCGGGGACGCGGGTACGCGACCGCATCCGCTTCTCGTACCACGGGTAGAACCGGTCGCTCTCGCCGATGCGCTCGGCCACGACGGGAACGCCGTCGGAAAAACAGTCCGGGTTCATGAAGCCGATCGACCCGGGAAGAACGAATCCCGCATCCATCACGTGAGTGACCGACCCGGCCCAGGCGATGAGCTTCCCCTCGTGGAAGATCGGGACGGTGGTCTGGAAGTCGGCCGAGTGGATGCCGCCGAAGTGCGGGTCGTTGTTCTCGAAGATGTCACCCGG
The DNA here is from genome assembly GCA_963710635.1 of uncultured delta proteobacterium. Taxonomy (GTDB): domain Bacteria; phylum Myxococcota_A; class UBA9160; order UBA9160; family UBA9160; genus MYXO. Next base: position 726,043 of record CAVQAY010000004.1, on the reverse strand, counting down.
CCGGAAGCCGGGATCGTCCTCGTAGCCCGACTCGATGTACGACCGCAGGAGCAGCGAGATCAGCCCGGGGTGGGACACGATCCCGCGCGAGGTGCAGATGGCCTCGCCGGTCGGGAGGTGGAGGCTCCAGAGGGCGTCGCCACCCTCGGCGGCGATCGGCGAGCTCGAGACACGGCATCCCACGGCGTGCGCCGTGTTGCAGATGTTGAGAAGGATCTGCCACACGGCTTCGTAGGTTCCCGGGTCGGCATCCTTGCGACGCATCTTCTCGAGTCCGAACAGGTGACCGGTCTCCTGCAGGAGTCTGTCGTTGCGCTCGAGCTCGTCTCGGAGCGAGCCGCCGCGGCGACGACGCGCTCCCTGCACGGAGCTTCCGGGCCTGCTCCGCCGCACGGTCTTCTTGCGTGAGGTCGCCTTCGCCCGTGCGGTCATCGCTTGCCACCCTTCCTCGCGCCCTTGCGGACGGCGGGCCTGCGCCCCCCGGCCTTCGGTGCGGCCTTTCGCGTCAGCCAGTAGATGAGGTGCTCGTCGATCCGGACACCCCAGCCATTCGGGACGAAGAGCGTCGTGTTCGGCGCCTCGATCACCGCCAGGCCATCGACCTGGTTCCCCGCCCGCAGCTCACTCATCTCGAAGATCTGGGCGACGTGCCAGCGACCCTTCTGGAACACGCGGCGCGTCCCCTTCGATGCCGCCTTCGGTGGCCGCTTGCCCTCGAGGGCGTGCCGCGCCAGCTTCGGCTTCACCGTGTCTACACGCGCGACGACGCTCACCTCGGCGACGTGGTACGTCGGCGCCGGCGGCTTGCCCGCCAGCGTGAACATCTTGGTGAAGACCTCCTCGAACCGCGCGATCAGCCGGTCGACGTCGGCGTCGTCGTGGAGGCGGGCGACGGGAGACGAGACCTCCACGTCGCTCAGCTGGCCGAAGTAGCGCATGTAGGCGATCTGCTCGAGGCCGATCTGGTCGCGAGAGAACCCCTCCTGCAGCAGCTCCTTCAGCAGCTCCGCCTCGAGCTCCTGCCACGCCGCCGTGACCGCGGCCGCAGCGGGCCTCCAGCCCTCGCGGGCCGCGAACACGGCCGAGACGCTCTTGTGCCGGCGGTGGGCGTAGTCCATGCACGCCCCGCCCCAGGCGCTGAAGGCCCCCGCATGGGGAACGGTGACGACGGCCTTCCACGGAGCGTCTCCGGCGTATCCGAGCAGGTGGAGCGGCCCTCCTCCTCCGTAGCCGAGCAGCACGTAGTCGCGCAGGTCGTGGCCGACCATGAGACTGCGAACCAGGTGCTCGCGCATGATGACGTTCACGAGATCGACGCACTGCTCGGCGGCCACGAAGGGATCGAGCCCGAGAGGGTCCGCGATCTTCTCGCGGAACACCTTCATAGACTTCTCGGGGTTCACCTTCACCCGGCCGCCGAGGTAGTAGTGCTCGTTCAGGATCCCGAGCAGCAGGTTGCAGTCGTTCACCGTCGGAACGTCGTCGTTCCCGCTCTCCTGGAACACCGGGCCGGGGGTGCCTCCCGCGCTGTCCGGGCCGAGCTTGATCCTCCGGGTCTCCGGGTCGAGTCGGATGTAGGTGCCGGTGCCGGCGCCGATCGACCGGATGTCGAGCATCGGAACGTTGACGTACATCTGCTGGAACGGCGGCTCGCGGTCGATGGGCAGGATGCCGGCGGTGATGGCGCCGGCGTCGAAGCTCGTCCCCCCACGTCGGAGCAGACGACGTTCTGCTCGCCGATGACCTTCGCCACGTAGGCGGCGCCCATCATCCCGCCGACGGGGCCCGACATGACGGTCTCGAACAGCCGCGGGTAGCGGATGCTGGTGACGCCGCCGTAGCACAGCACCGTCTTCAGCGAGTGTCCGTAGCCGGCGGCGACGAGCTTTTCCTCGACCTGGACGAGCTGCTTGCGGGCGGGCTCCGACGCGTAGGCCTGGATCACCGTCGCATTGGCTCGCGAGATCTCTCGCAAGGTCGGAGCCACCTCGCACGAAACCACGACCGGCACGCTGCGGCCGGCGTCCTGGATGACGCGGCGCGCGATCTGTGCGGCGCGCTGCTCGTGGGCACCGTTCGTGAACGACTGCAGGAACACGATCGCCAGCGCCTCGATCCCTTCGCCGAGGAGATCGCGAACGCCCTGCTCCACCTCGTGCTCGTAGAGGGGGATCACCGCCTGACCGAACAGGTCGATGCGCTCGGTCACGCCGCGGGTGAGCCGCCGGGGCACCAGGGGCACCCGGTGCTTGCGGTACTGCATGTGGGTGACTTCCGACCACTGGAAGTCGATGAAGCTCTGCGACCCGCGCCCCTGGGCGATCATGTCCTCGAAGCCGCGCGTGACGAGGAGGCCCGTCCGGAGCCCGTCGAGGTTGATGAGGGCGTTCAGCATCGACGTGCCGGTGTAGATGGCGGTCTCGATGCTCCGGAAGAACGCGGGGCGCTCCCGGTCGCCGATCCGCAGGTAGGCGAGCGCCTCGTCGAGCGACTCCATGAAGCCGACGCTCTCGTCATGGCGCGTCGTCGGCGCCTTGCCGATCACGAACCGCCCGCGCTCGTCGACGACGATCACGTCGGTCATGGTTCCGCCGGCATCGCAGGCTACGAGGTAACGCGCCATGGACAGGGCCTCCGTACGCCGATTCGGTGATTGTCCCACGCCCGGGCGCCCGCGGGCGCTCAGACTGCCTCCCGGCCGCGCAGCCGCCGTAGCCACCGGACGATCGCCGCCCAGGCCGCGGCGAGGAGCAGCGGCAGGAGCCGAAGGGGCTCGCCCGGTGGCGGCGGGGCCGGCATGGCTCTGCCCGCCTCCGCCTGCTCGGTCTCCGCCTGCTCGACGGTCGACCGGACGCGCCCCGCGAACTCCTTGAAGAGCTGTGACGAAACCGCCTGGATCATCCCGCGCCCGACCTGGACGACCTTCCCCGTGAGATCGACGCTGGCCTCGACGGTCACCTCGACTTCACCACCGGGAAGCGCCGAGAGACGACTCGTGAGGGCCCCCCTCGCCGTCCCCCCGCCCGTCTCGCGTCCCTCGGCGACGGCGCGGACCGTCCGGCTGGTCTCGTCGATCTCCTCGAAGCGTACGCGGCCCTTGTAGGTCGCCGAGATCGCCCCGATCCGAACCCGTACGCTGCCGAGGAACGTCCGGTCGTCGACCACCTCGTCGAGGGACGCGCCGGGCATGCAGCCCGCGACCCGCTCCGGATCCATGAGGAGCGCCCAGACGCGATCCACGGGCGCCGCGACCCGAAACGTCTCCCGGATTTCAATGGCCATGGCCGCCGCTCCGGTGTGATCCTCGAGGCGCCGCGCTCCCCCCGGCGGGGCCGGCCCGTGGCGAAGGTCGTGGTCGCTGGACCTATTTCTATACGCGACGTATCGTATATTTTCAAGGACGGAAGGCCGATCACGGTGCCCACCCGCGAGATCTACTGGAACATCGTCGGTGGCGGGTGGATCTACGCGCTCGCCGCCCTCGCGGCGGGCCTCCTCGTCTGGGGCGCGTGGAAGCGCATCCGGCTGTGGCGACTCGGCCGCGCGGAGCCGCGCTGGGACCAGCCTACCCGGCGACTGCGCGGACTCCTGGCCGAGGTCTTCGGTCACGTCCGACTGCTCCGCGACCCGGTCCCCGGCGTCGCGCACCTGCTGCTGTTCTACGGCTTCCTCGCCGAGTTCATCGCGACGCTTCACATCGCCGTCCAGGAGTGGACGGGGATCCACTTCCTCCGCGGCACCTACTACCTCTGGTACTCGCTGCTCTCCGACGTCTTCGGGCTCCTCGCGATTGCCGGGCTCCTGGTGCTGCTGTGGCGCCGCGCCGTCGTGCGCCCGCCCCGCCTCCACTCGGTCCTCGACGACTGGATCGCGCTCGGTCTCCTGCTCCTCGTCTTCGTCCAGGGCTTCGTCGTCGAAGGGCTGCGGATTGCGACGACCGAGCTCGCCCAGCAGCCCGACCTGGCGCGCTGGTCCCCGGGAGGCCTCGCGGTCGCCGTCGCCTTCGGCGGGCTCGGCGAGCCGGCGCTCCGCTCGCTGCACCGCCTCTTCTGGTGGTTCCATGCCGTGACGGCCTTCGCGTTCCTGGCCTACTTCGTCTACGGAAAGCTCGCCCACGTCTTTACCGCAGCGGCGAACGTACTGCTGCGTAGCCTCGAGCCGAGTGGACGGCTCGTCCACGCCGACGTCGAGGCCTTGGCTGAATCCGATCCGGACGCCCTCGAGCGGCTCGGGACGACGCGAATCGACGGCTTCACGTGGAAAGCGCTGGCGGACCTCGACGCCTGCATGAACTGCGGCCGCTGCGAGGCCGTGTGCCCTGCGCACCTGAGCGGGGTTCCGCTCTCGCCGCGCAAGCTGATCCGCGATCTGAAGGATCATCTCACCGCGGCAGGACCCGCCCTGCTGGAAGCGCGTGACGGCGGAAGCGGGCTGGAGATCCCGCCGCTCTACGGGCCCGGCGGCGCGCCCGGCCCCGCTCCGGCCGTGCTCGACGTGGAGCTCTGGGGCTGCCGCACCTGCGGCGCGTGCCAGCGCGAGTGCCCCGTATTCATCGAGCACGTTCCCAAGATCGTCGACATGCGGCGCGCCCTCGTCATGACCGATTCACGGATGGGCGAGGACGCCCAGCAGGTGCTCCGGAGCCTCGACGACCGCATGCATCCCTGGGTCGGGTCGGCGCGCGACCGGGAGGAGTGGTTCTCCGACCTCGACGTCAAGGTCTTCGGCCGGGGCGACCGTGCCGAATGGCTGTTCTGGGTAGGCTGCACCGGCGCCATGATCGAGCGCAACGTGAAGGTCACGAGAGCCGTTGCCCGGGTGCTCCGCGCCGGGAACGTCGACTTCGCCGTCCTCGGCGCCGAGGAGTCGTGTACCGGCGACCCTGCCCGCCGTCTCGGAGGCGAGGTCACGTTCCAGGTCTGCGCCAAGACCAACCTCGAGACCCTCGAGCGTTACGGCATCCGGAAGATCGTGACGGCCTGCCCCCATTGCTTCAACACCCTGCGCAACGAGTACGTCGACTTCGGCGCCCGCTTCGAGGTGGTGCACCACAGCGAGCTGATCGCGGAGCTGGTTCGCAGCGGCCGGCTCCGGCTCTCGCAGCAGATCGAGTCGCTCACGTACCACGATCCCTGCTACCTCGGCCGGCACAACGAGGTCTACGACGCGCCGCGCGAGGTGCTGATCGCCGCCTCGGCAGAAGGCAGGATCCGCGAGCTGCCGCGCAGCCGCTCGCGGGCGCTGTGCTGCGGATCGGGCGGCGGCCATGCCTGGATGGACGACGCCCCGACGACCCGGATCAACCGGATGCGGATCGACGAGGTGAAGGCCTCCGGCGCGAAGGTGGCTGCGGTCTCGTGCCCGTTCTGCATGCAGATGTTCGAGGACGCTCTCGCGGCGGTCGATCCCGGCCAGGAGACGCGGGCGCTCGACATCGCGGAGATCGTCGCCGACGCGCTGGAGGAATCGCCGTGACCACCACCCTCCCGGACGAGCTGCGCAGGCTCGTCGATCTCGAGGCGATCCGCGACCTCGCCCGCCGCTACGCCCACGCCATCTGGCGGAAGGACGCCGACGCCGCGGCGGCCCTGTTCGCCGAGGCCGGTGTCATGGACACCGGCGACCGTCCGCCGCTGGTGGGCCGCGAGGCGATCCGCGATGCGTATCGGATGATCCTTCCCGCTTCTCACTTCCAGCCCTTCGTCCACGACCACGTGATCGATCTCGACGGCGAACGGGCGACGGGGAGCTGCCACCTCGACCTGCGCGCCAGCCGCGACGGCCGCAGCCTCATCGGCTCGGGCACCTACGACGACCGCTACGTCTGCGAAACGGGCGTGTGGCGGTTCGCGTCGCGCCGGCTGACCCTGCACTTCCTCGTACCGCTCGACACAGGTTGGGCCGAGAGCGGAGGCGAGGCCCGCTGATCCGCCGCGCCGGCGGCTTCGCCCCGTACGGGGCGCTCGCATATGATCCAACTGCTGGAGGCAAGACCATGGCTCGGCTGAAGACGGGAACCCGACTCAAGAGCAGCGTGTGCAACACCCAGGTGATGATCGTGGCCGCACCGGACGCGGACGTCGCGCTGACCTGCGGTGGGCACCCGATGATCGACGCGGCGGCGGCGCCGCCGGCCGGGCTCTCCGTATCTCCCGAGGCATCCAAGGGAACGACGCTCGGCAAGCGCTACGTGAACGCCGAAGGAACCCTCGAGCTCCTGTGCATCAAGCCGGGCGAAGGCTCCCTCGCCGTCGCTGGCGCCGCGCTGGTGCTCAAGGAAGCCAAGCCGCTCCCTTCGTCGGACTGACGCCATGAACCTCATGATGCTGCTCGAGATGGCCGCGTCGGGCTTCGGCGACCGGGTCGCCGTGTGCAGCGGCTCGGACCGGATCACCTACGAGCAGCTCTTCGCCGCGGCCGGCGCGGCGGCAGAGGCGCTGGCGTCGGAGGAGGTCGAGAACGTCGCGGTCCTCGACGTCAACAGCCTCGCCGTCCCGGTCGGCCTGTTCGCCAGCGCATGGGCCGGACGGCCGTTCGTCCCGCTGAGCTACCGCCTGACCGACCCGGAGATCGAGGGGCTGGCCGAGCGGATCGCGCCCGCGCTCCTCGTGACGTCGGCCGAGCGGGTGGCTGCCCTCTCCCGGCTCCCGCGCATCCGGTCCCGTTCCCGCGAGGACTTCCTCGCGAAGACGGCCGGCGCACCGGCGCGCGAGCCCGACTGGCCGATGGATCCCGACGCCATCGCGATCCTGCTCTTCACCAGCGGCACGACCGGCGCTCCCAAGGCCGCCGTGATCCGCCACAAGCACCTGGTGTCGTACGTCCTCGGCTCCGTCGAGTTCGGCGCAGCGGGCGACGACGAGGCCGCACTCGTGAGCGTCCCGCCCTATCACATCGCGGGCATGGCGGCGATCGCGAGCTCGGTCTACGCGGGGCGCCGGATCGTCCAGCTCCCGAGCTTTTCCGCCGAAGCGTGGATCGAAGCTGCGCGAAGGGAGCGCGTGACCCACGCCTTCGTCGTTCCGACCATGCTGGGGCGGATCGTCGAGGCTCTCGCCGGCGATCCCGACGAAGGGCTGTCACACCTGCGCGCGATCTCGTACGGCGGCGGCAAGATGCCGCTGCCGGTGATCCAGCGCGCCATGAAGCTGTTCCCCACGGCGAGCTTCACCAACGCCTACGGCCTCACCGAGACGAGCTCGACCATCGCGGTGCTCGGCCCCGAAGACCACCGCGCAGCCCTCGCCAGCGACGATCCGGCGGTGCGCCGGCGGCTCACGTCGGTCGGGCGGCCGCTGCCGAGCGTCGAGGTCGAGATCCGCGACGCGGAGGGCCGCCCGGTCGCGCCGGGCGAGCACGGCGAAGTCTACGTACGGGGGGAGCAGGTGTCCGGCGAGTACCTGGGCCGCGCGTCGACGCTCGACCGGGCGGGCTGGTTCCCGACCCGGGACGGCGGCTTCGTCGATGCCGACGGCTATCTCTTCCTCGAAGGCCGGATCGACGACGTGATCGTTCGCGGCGCGGAAAACCTCTCGCCGGGCGAGATCGAAGAGGTGCTCCTCGACCACGAGGCGGTGACCGACTGCGCGGTCGTCGGGATCCCCGACGAGCAGTGGGGTGAGGCGGTCGCCGCCGCGGTCGTCCTCGCACCGGGAAAGACGACGACGGTGGAGACGCTCCAGCAGTGGGTGAGAGACCGGCTCCGCTCCTCCCGCACTCCCGAGCGGATCCGGTTCCGCGACGCGCTTCCCTACAATGAGACCGGAAAGCTCCTTCGCAGACAGGTGAAGGCGGAGCTCGCAGGAGGATCCTGATGAGAGCGGACGGCCTCGCCGGCCTGCGCTCCCTCACGGAGGCCCTCGGCCGTCTCGTTTCCCCCTACGCCGTGGAGGACCACTCCGTCCTCACCGGAGCGGCGGCCTTCGTCGTCGACCTCGACTCCGACGCCGGAAGCCCCGCCCCCTTCCACGTCTCCGCGGCCTGCGAGACGCTCGGCCGCCTCGCGTGTCCAACGGTCGCCGTGGCGCGGCGCAAGCCGACCGGCGTCGCAGCGGAACTGCAGGGCCACTTCGACGTAGTCGCTGCGAGCGAGGCCGAGGCGGCGCCGGTGGTCGCGGCGGTGGTCCGAGCACCGATCGCTGCGACGGCGCTCGTCCAGCTGCTGCGGCTCGGCGCGCGGCTCACCGTTTCCGACGGGCTCGTCGCCGAGTCGCTGGTCTACTCGACGCTCCAGGCGGGCCCCGAGTTCGCGTCGTGGCGGCAGTCGGCGCCGGTACGCGAGCGGGCGCATCCGGGCTCCGGGCCCGCCGTCCTCGCAGACCGCCGCGATGACCGGCTGCACCTCGTCCTGAACCGGCCCGAACGCCACAACGCCTTCTCGGCCGAGATGCGAGACGCGCTGGCGGAGGCGCTCCTGCTCGCAACCGCGGATCCCTCGATTCTCGAGATCATCCTCTCCGGCGCGGGAACGTCGTTCTCGAGCGGCGGAGACCTCGCCGAGTTCGGCAGCCTGCCCGACCCGGCCACGGCACATCTCGTGAGATCGACGCGGAACGTGGCACGCCTGCTCGCGGCGTGCGCAGGCCGAACGCGCGCCATCGTCCACGGCGCCTGCGTCGGTGCAGGCGCCGAGCTTCCCGCCTTCGCGCAGCGCGTAGTCGCAAAGGAGGACGCATTCTTCCAACTCCCGGAGCTGACGCTCGGACTCATCCCGGGAGCCGGAGGGACCGTCAGCCTCCCGCCGCGGATCGGAAGACAGCGGACCGCGTGGCTCGCTCTCTCGGGCGAGCGAATCGATGCCGCGACCGCGCTGCGCTGGGGCCTCGTCGACGAGATCGTGCCGTGAGCCATGACGCCGCTGCGGCGGTGCAGGCTGCGCCGGGCGAGAGCGACGCGCACCCCGATCTGTGCTGGGCACGGTCGGGAGCGATGGACCTCACGGGCCACGCCGGCGGTCCGCCGCTGCTGGCTCCCGCACCCCTCGCGACGTTCGTCCGCGAGAACGTCCTGGCCCTCGCGGATCTCTCCGCATCCTCCGCCCTCGCGGGGCTCGACGCCGACGGCCTGCTCGGCGAGCACGCGGCGATCTTCGGACACGTACGGCGCGGGCTCGTCTCGCCCGGCGGAAGATGCCGGCTGCTGCGTGCCGCAGATGGATGGATCGCCGTTCACCTCGCCCGGCCCGACGATCTGTCCCTTCTCCCCGCTTGGCTGGGCGACGGCGACATGAGCGATCTCTGGCGCTTCGTCGAGGAGCGCGTCGCAGCGCGCTCGGCAGAGGGCATCGTTGCACGCGCGCGTCTGCTCGGCCTTCCTGCGGCCGTTGCGGTCGCTCCGCGCTCCGGTCGCGCCCGCTTCGCTCCGCGTAGAGCCTCTGGGCGTACCGGCGCCGCGACGCAAGGCAGCCCCGCTCGTCCTCGATCTTTCGTCCGTCTGGGCGGGGCCCTTGTGCGGGCATCTGCTGCTTCTCGCCGGGGCGCGCGTCGTGAAGGTCGAGAGTACGCGTCGGCCCGATGGTGCGCGGAGCGGACCGGCGGCCTTCTTCGATCTGCTGAACGCAGGCAAGCAGAGCGTTGCACTCGACTTCGGCACGGCCGAGGGGCGTGCGTCGCTCGCGCGCCTCGTCCAGCGCGCCGACATCGTGATCGAGGCCTCGCGACCGCGTGCGCTCGCGCAGCTCGGCATCGATGCCGAGGCCCTCGTCGCTGCGCGTCCGGGCGTCGTCTGGCTGAGCCTCACGGGCCACGGTCGCCGTGAACCCGAAGCGGACTGGGTCGCCTTTGGCGACGACGCGGCCGTCGCCGCAGGTCTCTCCGTAGCGACCGGATCGTGCGACGCGCCGGTCTTCTGCGGCGATGCGATCGCCGACCCGGTCACCGGCGTCTACGCCGCGCGCGCCGCCTTCGAGGCGTGGCAGCTCGGCGGCGGCGTCCTGCTCGACGTCTCGCTGCGCGAGGTCGTGGCGCACGTCCTCGGCCTTCCGATGCCGAGCGATCGCGGGCGCGTCTGCCGCAGCGCCAGCGGCTGGACGGTCGCCCTCGGCGATGCGAAGACGCCCGTCGCACCGCCCCGGGCGCGCAGACCCGCAGGCTCCGCCCGCCGGCTCGGCGCCGATACCGCGGCGGTGCTCGCCGAGTGCCGGTAGCCGTGCGACGCGTTCGATGCGGGCCGGTATCCTCCGGCCGCCCGGCGCCGGCAAGGAAGGGTGACTTCCCGGTGGTCCGTTCGGAGCTTCGAGCCTTCGAAGCGCGGACGGATCGGGCTCTCGGCCGGAGTTCGGGCGAGACTCGGGTGCCGCGGGGGCACCCGGACCCGCGTTCCGACACTTGGGCGTTGGCCGCAGCGCCCCTCCGGAGGACAGGATGACGGCCGTGCGATTCGAGCGGCAGGCAGACGTGGCGATCCTTCGACTCGACGACGGCAAGGCCAATGCCGTCTCCCACGCTTTGATCGGCGAGCTCGGCGCCTGCCTCGACCGGGCAGAGAGAGAGGCCGCGGCCCTGCTGATCGTCGGGCGCGCCGGGCGCTTCTCCGCGGGATTCGACCTCGCCGAGATGACGAGGGGGCAGACGGCGGTACGCGATCTCGTCACCGCCGGCGCCGAGCTGATGGTGCGCCTGTTCACCTATCCTCGGCCCGTGGTCGCAGCTTGTACGGGCCATGCACTCGCAGCCGGCGCGTTGATGCTGCTCTCCTGCGACCTTCGGATCGGCGCCGCGGGCGCTTTCAAGATCGGTCTGAACGAGGTCGCGATCGGAATGACACCGCCGCTCTTCCTCGGCGAGCTCGCAGGACACCGGCTCTCGAGGCGCTACTTCACCCGCGCCACTACGCTGGCGGAGATCTTTTCTCCCGAAGGCGCACGGGACGCCGGCTTCCTCGATCGCGTCGTGCCGGCGGACGCCCTCGAGGCCGAAGCCCTCGCCGACGCGCAGCGCCTCTCTGCGCTCCCGCACCCGGCACTTCACAATGCCAAGCTCCGCGAACGTGGCGACGTAGCCAAGCGTATTCGCGACGGCCTCCACGAGGATATGAAGTCCCTCACCGGGCCGTCGCGCTAGCGGCCCCCGCCCGGCGACCGAAGAACGTCGCATCGCCGAGTGAGATGCCGCTCGCATAACCTGCGGCGGCGATGCCGAGCGTCGTCCTTCCCGCGGCAAAAAGTCCCGGAACCGCGTCGCCCTCCGGGTCGAGCACCGCCCCAACCGCGCTGGTCCGCAGCCCACCGAGGGTGAAGGTCGCCCACTGCATGGCATCGGGCCTGCAGTCGACGGCTGCGAAGGGACCCCGCTCGATCGGCGCCAGATGGACCGCCTTCTTGTGGAGCAGCGGATCCTCGCCGCGCGCGGCGTAGCGGTTGTAGAGAGCGACGGTGGCGACGAGGGCCCCCTCCGGAAGCCCCATCGCGCGCTCCAGATCGCCGACGGTCTCCTCTACGTGGGTCGCGCGGATCCCGGCGAAGTGCTTCTCGTAGACGGGCTCGTCCGCGACGAACCATGCAGCGCCGTCCTGCCGGAAGAGCGTCTCCTGGGCGATACGGCCGGCGTAGGTGTCCTCGTTGACGTAGCGCTGGCCAAGGCGGTTGACGAGGATCCCCCAGGCGAAGCGGTTCGGGAACGCGAGCGGAAGCGCCACCTCGCCGGACTCCATCCGACACACGTCGGCGCCCACGCGCATCGCCATCCGGATCGCGCGCCCGTCGTCGCCCTCACCCGCGAGCTTCCAGCTACAGCGTGCGAGGAGCGGAGCGTTCCGGGACAACATCTCCGGGTTGCTGGCGAAGCCGCCCGCGGCGAGCACGACGCCCCGGCGAGCCCGTACCTGCCAGTCGGCGCTGTCCTTGCGCACCAGCGCCCCGGCGACGCGCCCATCCCTCTCGGCGACGAGGCCGTCGCAGCGCGCGCCCTCGATGATTTTCGCGCCGCTGCGGGCAACGGCGGCGAGGAGGCGTTGCATGAGGAATCCGCCCGCCGCACCGGGATGCCGGGGCTTGTGGGCGCGCGGAGCCGGCCGCGCGATGCGATCGAAGGGCCAGGCATCCTCTCCGCCGCTGTAGACCAGGCAATCGTCTCCGGGAGGCTCCATCGACGGCTGCGGCCAGAACGACTCCTTGAACGGAACGCCGTGACGAACGAGCCACTGGAAGTGCTCGACACTCTCCTCGCAGTAGACGCGGACCTTCTCTTCATCGACTCCCGGCCCGCAGGCCGCCGCGAGAAAACGCTGCATCTCGCCGGGCGTGTCGTCGAATCCGCACGCCTTCTGTATTGGCGTACCTCCCCCGAGATAGAGGAGCCCCCCCGAGAGAGCAGAGGTCCCTCCGCCGGCGCCCGCCCGCTCGAGAACGACGACGTCCGCTCCGCACTCCCGCGCCTCGAGGGCGGCGCAGGCGCCGGCGGCTCCCAGCCCGACGACGACGACGTCGGCCTCGACGTCCCAGCGGCCGGGTTGCGCTGCCGAGGCGCGTCCCGGCGCGTGTCCTTCCCGGTTCCCCGCCATGGACGGCCTACGCCTTCGCGATCACGCCGTCGGCGAAGTGCTGGAGGGCATCGATCTTCTGCTGGAGCGTCTGCGTGTCCTTCTCATAGGCGTTCCGGAAGCCGACGATCGCATCGGTGACGCCCGTCGTCCTCGAGCCGCTTGACGCCGTCGAGCGTATAGGCGTCGAAGGAGATCACGTGCACCTCGAAGGGCTCCGCTCCCGAGCGTATTCGCGCCTCAGCTCGCGCAGCCGCGCCAGCAGCCGAGCCAGCTCCGCGGCGTCGCCGCCGGCGTGCATCCAGCCGTCGCCGAGCCGGGCCGCCCGGCGAAGCGCCGGCTCGGCGTGCCCGCCGACCAGGATCGGCGGCGGCCTCCTCGGCGCGGGACAGAGCTTGATCGGGGGAATCTCGTAGAGAGCGCCCTCGTAGCCGAAGAAGGCGCCCGTCGAGAGCCCCGGATGATCTCGATCATCTCGTCCATGCGGGCCCCGCGGGTCTTCCAATCGGTCCCCGTCACGACGAAGTCCTCGGGCCACGGCGAGAGGCCGACGCCGAAGCCGAAACGATCGCCGGTGAGAACGGCCACCGACATCACCTGCTTGGCCACGAGCACGGGACTGCGGATCGGAAGCTTCACGACGAACGTCGTGAAGCGGAGCCGGGTCGTCACCGCGCCGAGCGCCGGAATCAGCGAGAAGGGCTCGATGAACGGCTTGTCCTCGAGAAAGTGCCTGTCTCCGTCCGGCGTGTAGGGATAGCGGCTGTCGGACTCCTTCGGATAGCACAGGCTGTCCGGAACGATCATCGACGTCCAGCCCGCCGCCTCCGCGGCCTGGGCGAGCGGCGCGTAGTGGGCGGGGTCGCACATCGATTCCGCATACGAGAATCGCAACGGCGGGTCCTCCTCGCGTGATGTCGTAGACTGACCCAGGCCCTGCACCGAGGCCAGGGCTGGACGGAGCGCTACAGGCGGGCGGCCACTTCTGCCGCCGACCGCATCGCACCCTCGACCCATCCGACGCCGTCGCAGTCTCCGACCAGGTGGAGCTCGACGCCGAGGCTGCGAAGCGATTCGGCGAGCGAGCGGTCCTCCCGCGCACCTACGGCGAGGATCACGTGGTCGGCGGCGGCCACCTGCCGATTGCCGGATGCATCTTCGTACCAGACCCCAGCGTCGTCGATCTCGAGGGGCCGGGCGCGGGTCACGAACCGGACTCCACGCTCCCGCGCCTCGAAGAGCGCACGCCAGCGCCGCGGAAGCGCCATCTCCGGCGCCAGCGTGCCGCCCTCCTCGAGGACGGTCACCCGGCGATCGCGTTCGGAGAGGAACTCCGCCAGCTCGACGCCCACCAGGCCGCCGCCGACGATCACCACGGCGCGCCCGAGGGGCAGCCAGCGGCGCGTCAGCTCGCGGGCGAGGTCCATGTCGCCGGTCACGCCGGTCAGCCGCCCCGCTCCCACGAGGAGCCGGCCTACTGCCGAGAGCTTCTCGCGCGCCACCGAGGGATCGTCGCCGGTGAGCAGGCTCCGGAGGTCGTCGCCGGAGAGCACGTTCGGGCGTAGCGCCCCGGGAAGCTGCGGCGCCTCCCGGCGCGCTCCGGTCGCCACCACCACGGCGTCGGGCGCCAGCTCGCGGGCGAGCTGCGGCGTCACCTCGGCGCCGAGACGCACATCGACACCCGTTCGATGCAGCTGGCCTTCGAGGTAGCGGACGAGCCTCCCGTTCGGTTCGTAGACGAGAGACGAGAACGAGAGCGTCCCCCCGAGCCGGTGCTGCCGCTCGCACAGCGTCACGCGGTGGCCCCGCAGCGCTGCGATCCGCGCGGCCTCCATGCCGGCGGGTCCGCCGCCTACGACGAGGATGCGGCGCGGCGGCGCTGCGGGCTTCGTCTCCGCCTCGGCCTCGCGCCCCGTGGCGGGGTTCACGGCGCAACCCACCGGCTCGTTCAGGAAGATCCGGCCGACGCACGTGTAGCAGTAGATGCACGGCCGGACGTCGTCGGGCCGTCCTGCGGCGAGCTTCTTCGGAAGCTCCGGGTCGGCGAGCAGCGCCCGCGCCATGGCGACGAAATCAGCCTTGCCTTCCTCGATGAGCGCGTCGGCCTCGGCAGCGCCGATCCTGCCCACAGCGATCACCGGCACCTGGACGCACCGCTTGATGGCGGCGGCATACCCCGCGTAGCCCGAGGGTGCGTGCACCAGCGGAGCGTCGGTGAACGCGACGCCGCACGTCGGATCGGCGTAGGCGCTCACGTGGATCGCATCGGCGCCGGCGGCCTCGGTGAGCTCCGCCGTGCGCTCCGCATCGGCGAACGAGATCCCGCCCTCGACCCGGAACTCGGTGGCATCGAGACGGACCCACACGGCGAGGTCCTCGCCGACACGGCCTTTCACCGCGCGGACTACGTCGCACAGCAGCCGAGCGCGGTTCTCGATCGCCCCTCCATACTCGTCCGTCCGGCGATTCGACGCCGGTGAGAGGAACGACGAGAGCAGATACCCGTGGGCACCATGGATCTCGACGGCGTCGAAGCCCGCTCGGCGGGCCCGATCGGCCGCATCGGCGAACCAGCCGATGACGGTCGCCATGTCGCCCTGCGACAGCGCGTGGAACGCGAGCCGCGCGCCGGGTCGGGAGAAGGCGCCGGTAATCGCGGCAACCTCCCGTGGCGCGAGGTCGTTCATGAGGTCGCCCATCTTCCCGGTGACCACCGATGGCACCCACAGGGGCCGCCCCGCGGCGATGTCCTGGGTCGCGACCTTCCCGGCGTGCTGGAGCTGGAGCGCAGCCTTTGCACCATGCGCATGGATGCGTCGCGCGAGATCGCCGAGCCCCGGGAGGAAGGCGTCGCTGGACACGCCGAGCTGGCGGGGGATGCACGTCCCCACCGGCCATGCGACAGCAGCGACGCCAACGACGACGAGCCCGGCGCCGCCTCGGGCCCGCTCCTCGTAGTAGCGCTGGATCCGCTCACCGGCGCATCCATCGGCCTCCGCGAGGTTCGTCCCCATGGGCGAGAGCAGGATTCGATTGCGCAGCGCGACCGGGCCGATCCGCCCCGGTGACAACAGGTTCTCGAAGCGCACGCCGACGCTCATGCCACCTCATTCGATCGAACTCGCCGCTAGGAACTCGCCGCCGCAGCTCCGCGCCCCTGCCGCCCCGAGCCGCGCCAGTATACTCCCGGCGCGAACGCCACGGCGGCCCGACGTGCCCCGGCTACACCCGGGATCCGGAACGAGCCGGGCCGGTGGCCGACGCCGGTCGCTGCGGCGACGGTCGCACAATAGGAGGAACGATGGCATTGCGGATCGTCGGCGCGGGGCTCGGACGTACGGGAACCCTCTCGCTCAAGGTGGCGCTCGAGAAGCTCCTCGGGGCTCCCTGCTATCACATGGCAGAGGTCTTCGCGCACCCCGAGCACGTTCCCCTCTGGCACGCCGCGGCGCGGGGCGAGGCGATCGACTGGAACGCGCTCTTCGACGGCTACGCCGCCGCGGTCGACTGGCCCGCGGCGTCGTTCTGGCCAGAGATCTCCGCGGCGTTCCCCGATGCACCGGTGCTGCTCTCGGTGAGGGACTCGGACGGATGGTGGAAGAGCGCGAGCCGGACGATCTTCCCGACCAGCGCCGCCGAGGCGGGAACCCCCTGGTTCGTCATGATGCAGACCCTTCTCGATGCGCGCTTCACGCCGGACACCAACGACCGCGAAGCCACCATCGCCGCCTTCGAAACGCACAACACCCGCGTACGCCGATCGCTCCCGGCGGAGCGGCTCGTCGAGTGGCGCGCGGCCGACGGGTGGGAACCCCTGTGCCGCGCACTCGGCGTCCCCGTTCCCGCCGAGCCATTCCCCCACACCAACACGACCGAGCAGTTCCTCACGTTCCACGCAAAGAAATAGTGCACGGCGCGCGCCGCCCGCGGCGAAGCCCCGCCACCGTCGCTCAAACGGATGGCTCCGCCTCCACGTCGAAGGCGCGCAGGTAGCCCTCGAAGCGCTCGGCCATGCGGCCGGGCGTGAGACCGAACTCGTCGGCTTCGTAGCGGTGCTCGCCGTGCTTCCCCTGCGGGTTCTCCGCGTGCCAGGACCGCATCCTGCGCTTCGCCTCGTCGCCGAGCTCGAGCCCGAAGTGGGCGTACAGGCGGCCCACGGCGCCGACGGGGTCCGACACGATCTCGCGGAAGTGAAGGTCGAAGAACCGGGCCGGGTCGTGGCTTCGCCGGACGGCGAGCCCATCTTCGAGGGTGCTCGCCCACAGCTCGAGCTGCCAGCTCGCGATGGCGCGCCCGTCGACCCCGTCCTCGTAGAGACCGCGCCAGCCTGCGATGAGGCTCGAAAGCGACGGCAGGACGCGCGCCGGGTCGCGGTGCGTCTGCACGATGCAGGCGTCGGGATAGACCGCGAGTAGCGCCCGCAGGTGGCGCAGGTGGGCCGGATACTTGAGTACCCAGCGACGGTCCGGAGACGTCGAGCCGATCAGTCCGAGGACGTCGCGGTGCCGCTCGTAGCTCGGCCGCATGTCCTGCCTCGCATACCACGCCGAGTAGCCGGGGATCGTCGCATTACACTCGAACGTGTCGTCCGTGAAGGTCTGCTGGAGCAGGTGGCGGCACTCCTCGGGACCATCGGCCGTCATCCAGTGGATGGCCTTGAGGCCAGGATCGGCCTCGTACATCGCGGCCAGGAAACGCTCGGCCTCCTGGAACGCGGGCTCGCGCTCCCACGTCTCGCGCGGCGGCCTCGGCCGCGGAGACGCTGCGAGCCAGAACTCCAGCACCTGGTTCGCCGGGTCCTGGGCGAGGAGATGGTGGAGCGCGGTCGTCCCGGTCCGCGGCAGGCCGAGGACGAAGACCGGCCGCCGGATTCCCGCTGCGAGCACATCCGGCCGCGCGGAGAGCGCCCGCTGCACCGAGAGCCGGTTGCGGAGCACGCCCACCAGCTCCTGCGCGACCATGGCCCTGCCGGTCGCGGTGAGCCTCGCCTCCTCGTCGTAGGCGCGGAGCAGCACCCGCAGGCCCGCGAGATACGCGGCGTCTCCGAAGTCGCTGGACCCGACGTCTCGGATCGCCGCCCGGTTGAGCGCGGCTTCCGAGGCCAAGAATCCGACTTCCCCCGCCGCGATCCGCTCGAGCTCGCCACCCGCCCCGCCTTCCGACATCGTTCCTCCCTCGTCTTCTCTGCCGCCAGGTCCGATGGCCGTTCAGCGCGCCGTGCGGCGCTGCGCGGCCTCGGAGACCTTCACGACCCGGGTTCGCGGACACGGATGCGCAGCCGCCTTGATCCAGCGCAGCCCCATGGTGCCGCGGGAATGGCCTGCGGTCGTGATCCAGTTCGGCATCCCCGGGTCTTCATGGGCGACCACCAGCCGGAACGATCCGTCGGGACGCAGGGCCGCCGTGTACTTGTTCAGATGGATCCGGTGATGCCGGTAGTCGAGCGATTCCATCCAGTGGTTGTTGAGCTGGAAGTTCCAGAAGTCGCACGCCGGCGGCTCGGCGTCGACGAGAAGCGCCTCACCCGGACCGAGCTCCCAGTAGCCCATGTGGAAGAAGATGTTCGGGTCGCCGTGAGCGCCGCCGGTCACGGCAGGATCCATGGGAAGCAACCGGTTCGGCTCCCGCGCGAAGCCCTCGGCCCAGTCGGCAAACAGGGTCGCCGTCCCAACGACGAAGCGCGCCGCATCGGCGAGGCCCTTCGCCAGCGCGTCGGCCGACAGCGCGGCCGGAGGGCCGACGGCTCCTACGCGCTCGAGGCGCAGCACAGCCGGCTCCTCGTGTTCGCGGTCGAGGAAGTTCTGCCGGACGATGAGCATCGACGAGTCGGGCTCGAGCGGAAGCCAGTTCCCGGGCCGGCGCTCGCGGCTGAGCGAGATCTCGAACGAGCCACCGGGCCCGAGTGCGAGATCTCCCGCCTCGAGGTAGCCACTGCAGCCCGAGCGCGCCTTCGACCCGTAGTGTCCGTAGTACGTCCCGAAGCCGAGGTAGGCAACGGACCCGCGTGTTCCAGTGAGGCGATACTCGTAGGCGCCGCTGATCGCTGCATTGAGATACACGCTGTCCGGGTTGTCACAGCCGATCTTCGCCGTCTCGTGGCTGAGCCGGTAGAAGCTCGGCGCCGCGGGGTCCGCATGCTCGACGAACTTCTCGAGGGCGAGCCGCGTGAGGCGGCCGAGATACCGGCAGCCCTCGGCCCGGTCGAGCGCGTCCGCCGGCGACCCGGGCCGCCGCAGCACCGCGCCGGCGCGCGCGAGCGCGTCGCAGAACGCCTCCCACCCGGTGCCGCCGAGGATCCGGCTCGCGTCGACGTCTTCCGTCATCTCGCCTCCCGTCTTCCCAGTACAACACAGCCGCAGGCCGCGGGCTCCTGCGGCCCGCACATCACCCGCGTTGCCAGACGGCGCTGCCGCCCACGAAGGTCGCCGCGACGTCGTCCGCCGAGAGCCGATCCCGCGCATCCCGCCACGGCCGATCGAGCAGGCACAGATCGGCCGTCGCTCCCGGAACGATCCGGCGAGGCGCAGCTCCCGGCGCCTTCGCCGGTGAGGTGAAGAGCGCGAGCGCCCGCTCGGGGGTGACCCCCTCTGCCGGCCCGAGAGGAGCCCCGGTTCCGGTACGGCGATCGACCGCGGCCCGCATGGCCCGCCACGGGTCCACGTCGCCAAAGGGCGCATCGGTTCCGGCTCCGAGCGGAATGCCGGCAGCGTCGAAGGCGCCGCAGCGGTGGAGCCAGGGCAGATCCGTCGCGTCGACGCCCGCCAGGTAGTCGTCGCCCCGCTCGCGGACGAACCCCGGATTGCACACGACGCAGACGCCGAGCCGGGCCAGGAGCGGCATCACGTCGGGCGGCGCGACGGCCGCATGCTCGATCCGATCCTCCGGGCACGGGCCCGCGGCCTCGAGCACCGCCACCGCCAGCACCAGCTCCGTCCGCGTCACGCAGTGGAAGGCCGTGCTGCGGCCCTCCTGGTGGGTACGCTCCACGAGCTCGACGAGCGACTCGAAGCCCGGAAGATCGTCCTCGGCGAGCCGGACCTTCACCGCGCCGCGAATGACAGACCGGTGCATGAGGTCGGGGAGGCCGGGCGCTCCCATGACGACGACCCGCTGCACGAGCTCACCACGATCGGCGGCAGCGACCAGCGCGCCGAGGTCCGCGGGCCCGTTTCCCGCGGAAGCATCGGTCACACCGGTGACGCCGAGCTGCGCCAGACGCAGTCCGACCGCATGGAGGGATGGCGTGTCCTCGCGCCCCAGGCGCTCCCGCAGCCAGGCGTCGAGGTGGAAGAGTCGGCCGGTCGCCCTGCCGGCAGCGTCCCGCTCGACGCCCGGCGCATCGGCGCCGCGATCGAGGCCGAGCCGCTCGATGCCGGCCGAGTTCAACATCCAGAGCGAGCCGCTCCGGTGCTGGATGCGGAGCGGCCGATCGGGGGCCATGCGATCGAGCTGAACGCGTCCGAGCCTTCCCGCCACGGACTCGAAGTAGCCGATGCCGCGGATCCAGTCCGTCTCCGGCGTCGCGGCGCTGATCGCCCGGGCCAGCGTCTCCTCGTCCCGCACGTCGGGCGGACCGCAGCGGACCGACGTGCTTGCCGCGGCCATCGCGAAGAGATGGAGATGGTGGTCGTGGAGCCCCGGGACGAGGGCACCTCCCGCGGCATCGATCACCGGCTCTCCCTTCTCCCGGGAGAGCGACGGCGCCATCTCGGCGATCTTCTCGCCGGCCGTGCGGACGTCGAGAACGGGGCCACCCCCGACCTCCGCACGGGTGATCAACACGGCAATCGCCCGCACGGTTCGCGCCGCAGCGCCGCCGGGCGGTGACCGTCGCGAGTCGTTAGCTTCTCTCGCCGTGACGCACATCGACGTGCGATTCTACAGAGCCGGTGAGCGCCGGGGGATGCCTCCGCGCGCGGGTCGGCGACGAGCGCGTCCGTGACCGCAGCGGCTCCCCGCGCCCTCGCGGGCCGGCGGGTCATCGACCTCGCAGGTCCCGCGGGCGCCTACTGCGGGAAGCTCCTCGCCGACATGGGCGCCGACGTGATCAAGGTCGAGCCGCCCGGCGGCGACCCCTCGCGCCGAAGGCCGCCCACCTCGCGCAGCGCACGAGGCGCGGAGACCTCGCTCGCCTTCCTCTACGCCAACACCAGCAAGCGGAGCGTCACCCTCGATCTCGAGAACCCCGAGGGCCGTTCGCTCCTGCTCGCGCTCGTACGGACTGCAGACCTCGTCGTCGAGACCTTCCGCCCTGGTCATCTCGACGAGCGCGGGCGTCGGCTGGGAGGCGCTTCACGCCGAGAGTCCGCGGCTCGTCCTCACGTCGATCACCGGCTTCGGCCAGACCGGTCCGCATCGCGACTACCGCTCGTCGGACCTGGTCGCCAGCGCTCTCGGCGGCGCGCTCTACGTGACGGGCGAGCAGTGCGACCCGCCGGTGACGCTGGCAGGCGATCAGGCCCACGTCTCCGCATCGACCTTCGCAGCCGTGAGCTCGCTCATCGCGTTGCTGCATGCCTCTCGCACCGGCCAAGGCCAGCACGTCGACATCTCGGTGCAGGAGTGCGTCGCGTCGATCACCCACATCTGCGGCGCAGGAAAGTTCCTCGACGACGGGATCGTTCCGAAGCGCAGGGGGAGCGGCCTCTTCGCATCGGTGCCCTCCGGCGCCTACCGGTGCCGCGACGGCCTCGTCTACCTGATGGTCAATCGCCCGCACCACTGGAAGGCGCTCGCCGAGTGGATCCACGAGGTGACCGGCAACGAGGAGGTCCTCGACCCGATGTTCGAGGGGCCCTCGTCGCGGCGCCAGGAGCATCGCGAGCTGATCGACCTCTTCGTCACCGACTTGACCGAGCGGCTCACGGTGGACGAGGCCTATCACGAGGGCCAGCGGCGTCACATCGCCTTCACCCCGGTCCGAACGATCTCGCAGGTGGTGAGCGACCCGCATCTCGCGGCGCGCGGCTACTTCGTCCCGGTGACGGAACCCGGAGGCGCCACTGTGCGGTATCCGGGCGCACCCTACCGCCACGACCGGACACCGTGGGCCCTGCGGTGGCCCGCACCGGCTCCGGGCGAGCACAACGATGCGATCTATCGCGGCGAGCTCGGCCTCTCGCCGGAGCAGATCCGTCGCCTGGAAGCCCATGGCGTCGTCTGAGGACGCACCGGCCGTTGGGGCGCTGCAGGGCCTCCGCGTCCTCGAGTTCACCGCCGGAATGGCGGGACCGTGGATCGGCCGGATCCTCGCCTGCTGCGGCGCCGACGTCATCAAGGTCGAGTCGAAGAAGCGTCCGACGGTCGTCCGTTTGTACGTCCCGCCCCGGGAGCCGGACCTCGGAACGCAGCCGGCGCTCTCTCCGTGGCTCACCGACTGGGACGCCGGCAAGCGCTTCGTCTCGCTCGATCTCACCCGCCCCGCGGCCGTCGAGATCGCCAAGCGGCTCGCCGCGCGCTGCGACGTCGTCGTCGAGAACCAGGCCACCGGTGTGATGGAGAAGCTCGGACTCGGCTACGAAGCCCTCGCGCGGGAGCGTCCGGACCTCATCTACTTCAGCAGCTCGGGCTACGGAGACACCGGGCCGTGTCGGAAGTACGTCACCTGGGGTCCGAACATCGAGGCGCTGTCGGGGCTCTCGACGCTCTCGGGGTTCCCGCAGCGCGAGTGTACCCTCACCCAGTACGCCTACCCGGACGGGCTCTCCGCGCTCCACGGCCTCTTCGCGGTGCTGTGCGCCCTCGACCACCGGACGCGCACCGGCGAAGGGCAGCGCATCGCACTCTCGCAGCTCGAAGCGACGGTCGGCGCGCTGGGGCCGCTCCTGCTCGAGCATCTCGCTCTCGGCGGCGAGCCGCCTCGCCGGGGCAACGCGTCACCGTGCGCAGCGCCGCAGGGCTGCTACCCGTGCCGCGGCGACGACCGCTGGTGCGCGATCACCGTCGAAGACGATGCCGCGTGGGAGCGCCTGTGCGAGGTCGCCGGGCAGCCCGGGTGGCGTGATGACCCTCGCTTCGCGACCCACGCCGATCGCCTCGCCCATGCGGCCGCCCTCGATGCCGCCATCGCGTCGTGGACCGCCGCCTTCGACGCCTACGAGCTGATGGCGACGCTCCAGCGAGCCGGCATCGCTGCCGGTGTCGCGCAGACGGCAGAGGACGAGCTCGCCCGCGACGCGCAGCTCGCCTCCCGCGGCTTCTTCGAGAACGTGGAGCACCTGGTGAAGGGCCGCGTCGTCGCTCCCGGCATCCCGCTCGGCCTCACGGGCACACCGGCACGAACCGGCCGCGCTGGCGCCACCATCGGCGAGGACAACGACGCGGTCTTCGCCGGCCTGCTCGGAATGAGCCCCGAGGAGATCCGCGACGCGATCCGCGACGGCGCCATCGAGGCCTAGCAGCGGGAGGCGGGATGCTCCTTCGCCGGGGGCTGCGTTCATACCCCGGGGAGGGGTGGTGGCCGGCAGGGGGTATTTGCGGCACGCTCCGTATCGAAATCCGGGCCACCCCGGTCGTTCGCGGCCCCTGCAGGGGCCGCGAGGGCCAGCGCCCGCCCTGCTCGCGGAGAGACCCTCGTGAAGAACCCGCTCCATACGAAGCTGTGCGACCTCCTCGGAATCGAGTTTCCCATCATCGCCTTCACGCACTGCAAGGACGTGGCGGTCGCCGTCATCAATGCCGGCGGGTTCGCGGTGCTCGGCGAGGCGATGCACACGCCCGACGAGATCGCCGCAGACGTCAAGTGGATCCGCGACCGCGTCGAGGGCCGCCCTTTCGGGATCGACCTGGTTCTCCCGGCGTCGGTGCCGCCGGCGGACACCCTCGAGCAGCTGATGGAGAAGATCCCCGCGGCGCACCGCGATTTCGCGGCGATGATCAAGAAGAAGTACGACGTCCCTGATCCGAAGGGACCGATCGCGCTCCACCAATGGGGCGGCCTCAACCAGGCGATGGCGCGCGCGCAACTCGACGTTCTCCTCGCCGAGCGGGTGCCGGTGATCGCCTCGGGCCTCGGGAGCCCCGTATTCATCCTCGAGCGCGCCCATCAGCTCGGGATGAAGGTCTTCGGCCTCGTCGGCAAGGCGAGGCAGGCGAAGCGCCAGCTCGAGGCCGGAGTCGACGCGGTGATCGCCCAGGGCTTCGACGCCGCGGGACACACCGGCGCCGTGGGAACCTTTTCGATCGTCGCCGAGGTGGCTGCGATCGCCGGCGATACACCGGTGATCGCAGCCGGCGGCGTCACGACGGGGCGACACCTGGCAGCGGCCTTGTGCCTCGGCGCATCGGGGGTCTGGACCGGCACCCGCTGGCTCGCATGCCGCGAATCGGACGTAGACATGATCGTGAAGGAGCGGCTCCTCGAGGCGTCGTCCGACGACACGTCGTGGTCGACCAGCATCTCGGGGATGACGATGCGCGTCCTCAAGTGCCCCTGGACCGAGGAGTGGAACCGGCCCGAGGCGCCTCCCGTCCTGCCGGCCCCCTACCAGATGCTGCTCAGCTCCGACTACATCCAGGGAGCCAACGACAACCGGCGCGCAGACCTCATGACCGAGGCCGCAGGCCAGGGCGTAGGCTTCGTGACGGAGATGAAGCCCGCGCGGCAGATCGTCTTCGACCTCGTCGAGGAAGCCCTCGCCACCTTCGAGGAGCTGACCGGCGAAGCATCGTAGGCAGCAGCGAGGAAGGCCATGTCCGACGTTCCTACCCGCCCCGGCTTCGATCCCGCCCTCGCCGGAAGACGCGCCGAGTGCGACGGAGGGTCTGCGATCCCCGGCACGCGCTACGCCGGCCGCGAGGAGTTCACCGGGGTCCTCACCGGCGAGTTCGTCGACCACGGCGACCCGCCGTGGCGCTGGTACCTGCTCGGCCAGCTCGAGAAGAAGCCTCCGGGCTATCCGTCCGACACCGTGTGGTGTGAAGCTGGGAGCTTGTTCGTGGAGGAAAGGCGGGCGAAGTGAGCAGCGGGCCTTCAGGCCCCGCGGATCGCAGGTGTGGACGTCGAGGAGGATATTGCTGTCTGCGCGCACCTCCACGAAGGCGGCTCACCGAGCTCGCGTGAGCGCCAGGATCTCATCGGTCGTGAGGCCGCGTGTCACCCTCCCTGCCATTCGCGCCACGAGCGCCTCTCCGCGCGTAGGGCGTCTCCGGCCTGCCTTGCGACGCTTCCCCGCGGGCACCTTACGGAGAACGACCACGCCGCGTCGCAGCTTGAACTCCACCTCCGTGTTCGGGAGCAGTCCGGCCTTCTCGCGAACCTCGATCGGAATGGTGACCTGCCCCTTGCTGGTGATGCGCACGTGACCTCCTCCAATTCTTACCGATGACGGTAATACCACTGAGGCCGCGATGCCAGCAGGGGTCGCTGCGACCCGGCGCGGCAGGGAGTCAGTGAGTCATGACGGGCACCCCAGAATGCGATCCCCTGATGCAAACTCGATCAGTGGGGAGCCGTCGTTGCGGATGCCGAGCGCAAAGACGAGGCCATCCGGCGCGCGGCCCCTCACCGAGATGGTTCGCGCGTGGACGCCGCGGTGATGGTGGAACGCGCAGAGCGTCGTGCGGTTCCATGGCTCGTCAGGCCCTCCGGCGGACCTGAAGACGACATGGTGCGACTGGAGGCTGCGGCGAGCGCTACAGCCGGGGACGGTGCAGCGGAAGCCGTCGCGCTCGAAGTCGGCGTAGTCGCGGAACAGGGTGCCCTGCTGCTGCCAGGCAGCGATCGCGTGCCCGAGCATCCACGAGAGCGCGTCCGCCGTCCGCACGGCCTTGCCGTCCCGTTTCGCGAGCTGGCCCTCCGCGAGCTGGTGCTCCGCGAGATGGAGCTTCGCGGCTGCGACGGCCAGGAGGAACACGTTGGCCGAGTCGCGCGGTGAGGTGAAGGTCACGACGACCTCTGCTCGACGTGCCTCCGCAACGTCCTGCTCGAGACGGCGCAGCGTCACACCGCGGGCGTGGGTCACCCAGGTGGCTGCCGTCTCCGGGCGGACGGTCTCCGCCACGAGCACGGCCTGCATGGCCGTGATCTCGCCGCCCCGCAGCGCCCGCGCGACGGCTGGCGCGGCAACGCCAATGCGCGCCAGGCGCACCCAGCGCCTGGCCGTCCGCGGCGAGACGTCGACCCGCTCCTGGACGTATCGATCGAAGCTCGGGAAGCCCAGCTCGCGATACAGACGGCGCTCGGAGACCTGCCGCAGGATGAGCCCGAGATCGTGATCGATGCGCTGGAGATTGCGGATCGCGGAGCGCATCGCAGCATCGAGCGCGTGAGGCGAGGTATCTCGGGGCGACGCCGCGGCGTCGCCCGGCGCATGCACTGCCCTCCCGGCCTGCTGCCATCGCAGCAGTGGAAACGCCTCGTGGCGCAGGCCGTGCTCGCGATTTGCAGGCGATGATGCCGACCCGGCAGGCTTCCGCTCCGGCGCAGCGTGAGGCGCAGCCGGCTCGGCCGGCGCCGCGCGGCTCACGACGTCGGGCGGGAGCGCCGAGAGAGCCTCGGCCGCGATCACCTCGGCACACTCCCAGACGGGGAGCGCCTCGCCCGCCATGCGGCGCGCCAGCTCGATGGCCCCATGCCAGCGCGGAGCGTTGGCGGCGCAGAGGGCCAGCGTGATGCGAACGCGGTCTTCTTTCTCGTCGGGCATCGCGCCCTGGTCGTCGCCCAGCGCCGCACGGAGCATCGCCTCGACGGCGGCGACCGTCCGGCCCCGGACCGATGCGGTGCACGCGCCGTCGTGCTCCGGCAGCACATGAGCGACCACGCGCCGCGCAACGGACCACGACACCTCCCCGGCCAGGACTGCAGCACGGAGACACGGCAGACCGCCCAGGAGGTCAGAAACGCGGGCCCACTCTCGCATCACCCGACTCGTGACGCCGAGCCTCTCCCGCGCGTAATCCCCGAGAGAGCGAAACCCCAACTGCTCGAACGCGCGGCGCCGGTTGATCTCGGCTGCGAGGGCACCGAGGCGGGGGCGTAGTGCCCTGCGCTCGCCGACGAGACCGGCAACGCGGCCGTCCGCATCGGCCCCGCGAAGGAAGACGAGGGCGGACGGGCTGAGCCTCGAGTCGCCAGGGAGCCGCTCGCCGATCCCCTCGGGAAAGGGCCGGCTCGAAGCTGCAGTGGCGGGAGCTTCCGTCTTCAACGGACTCACCCATTGGGACCGGGGTGAAAGAATCGTACATCACATGAGTAGTCAGTTGCAAGAGGGTCCACGAAAAAAGTATGATGCCCCCATGCCCGCGCCCCTCGACGCCCGAGCCCTCGTCCAGGCCACCCGCGCTCGCCTCGACCTCACCCAGGAGCAGCTCGCGCGCGCGCTGCGCGTCTCCCTGCCCTCGGTGAGCCGCTGGGAGACGGGCCGCACCCGGCCCGACCAGCGGGCCCTTCACCTGCTCGAGCAGCTCCTGCGCGCGCACGAGGATCGCTGCGCAGACCTGCTCGAGGCCCACTTCCCCGGGGCCGCAGATACGGCGGCCACGGCCCCGCGACGCGGCCGCGGCAGGGCCCGCGCCACAGCGACCACGCGCCCGGGGGCCGCCACAGCACCCGCTCTCGAAGTGAAGTCCATGGAGACCCTGCTCTGGCGCGCTGCGTGCGCCATCCGCGGTGAGAAGGATGCTCCCAAGTTCAAGGACTACATCCTGCCGATGGTCTTCGTGAAGCGGCTCTCGGACGTCTTCGACGACGAGCTGGCACGGCTCGCGGAGACCTACGGCAGCGAGGAGACCGCGCGCTCGGTGCTCGCGGCCGATCCGAGCCTCGTACGCTTCTTCATTCCGCCCGAGGCGCGCTGGGCCGTCGTGAGCGGTCGCGACGCCTTCGACTGGCCCGAGGGCAAGCGGCCCAAGACCCTCGGCGAGCAGCTCACACAGACCGTCCGCACCATCGCGCGCGTGAATCCAACACTTCAGGGTGTCATCGACGTCGTCGACTACAACGAGACGCGAAACGGCGAGCGCGAGATCAGCGACAACGCGCTCCACGGGCTGATCGAGACTCTCTCCGACCCTCGCTATCGGCTGGGCCTGCGCGACGTCGAGCCAGACTTTCTGGGCCGCGCCTACGAGTATCTGCTCCGCAAGTTCGCCGAGGGCCAGGGGCAGAGCGCCGGCGAGTTCTTCACGCCGAGAGAGGTCGGCTGGCTGATCGCCCGGCTCGTGGCCCCGCGGCAGGGCGAGGCAGTCTACGACCCCTGCTGCGGTTCGGCGGGCCTTCTCATCAAGTGCGAGCTCGAACTCGCGCAGCGCGAGAAGCCCATCGAGCGCCCGCCCCAGTTGCACGGCCAGGAGCTGACGGCCACGTCTTTCGCCATCGCGCGCATGAACATGGTGATCCACGACATGGAGGGAGAGATCGTCCGCGGCAACACCATGAGCAACCCGAAGTTCCTGGCGGGATCGAGTCTGCGGAGCTTCGACGTGGTCGTCACCAATCCCATGTGGAACCAGGACAACATCGACCCGCGCAGCTACGAGAGCGACCCCTTCGAGCGCTTCGCCCCGCGCGGCGGCTTCGCGCCCGGATCGACGGCAGATTGGGCGTGGCTCCAGCACGTTCTCGCCTCGCTGGCGCCGAAGGGGCGTGCGGCCATCGTGCTCGACACCGGCGCCGTGAGCCGGGGAAGCGGCAACCAGGGCGAGAACAAGGAGAAGACGATCCGCCGCTGGTTCGTCGAAGAGGACGTGATCGACGGCGTGATCCTGCTCCCGGACAACCTATTCTACAACACCACGGCCGCCGGCGTGATCGTGCTGCTGCGGCCGGAGAAGCCCCCCAGCCGCCGCGGGCGCGTCGTGCTCGTGAACGCCAGCGGAGCGTTCGAGAAGGGTCGGCCGAAGAACTTCCTTCCCGAAGGCGCCCTCCAGCGGATCAGCGATGCTTTCCACGCCGCGAAGGACGTCGAGCGCTTCGTCCGAGTCGTCACAACCGCAGAGATCGCGGCCAAGGACTACAACCTCTCGCCGTCGGCCTACATCGAGACGGCTCTCCCGACCGAGCACCGCGACATCCAGGAGATCCTCGACGACCTCGCCCGGATCGACGGCGAGGCGAGCCGGCTCGACGCGGACCTCGCGAAGATCTTCGCGGGGATGGGGTACCGGTGGGGAGGCGGATCTTGAGATCACAATCTGTGCTCTCAAGACGTGAGGCGCCCATGGGGGTGATCACAAGCTGTGATCACCCTGCCTCCGGAGGCATCCGTTGAGCTCGCGAGCACCTCTCCCGCCCGCCGAGCGTGTGATTCGGGCGATTCTCCTGCTCCGCAGCCAGCGTGTGCTTCTCGATCAGGACCTCGCCTCGCTCTACGGCGTGGAGACCAGGGCGCTGGTCCAGGCGGTGAAGCGGAACTCGGGCCGCTTCCCGGAGGACTTCATGTTCCAGCTCACGCCGGAGGAGTTCTCCGGTTTGAGATCACAAACTGTGATCTCAAACCCCCGCGGGGGGCGGAGGAGCCCCCCTTATGCGTTCACCGAGCAGGGCGTCGCCATGCTCTCCAGCGTGCTCCGCAGCCACCAGGCCATGCAGGTGAACGTCGAGATCATGCGCACCTTCGTGAAGCTCCGGCAAGCACTCGCCACGCACGAGGATCTGGCGCGGAAGCTCGACGCGATGGAGAAGAGGTACGACGAAGGATTCCGGGTGGTCTTCGATGCGATCCGGGGGCTGATGCGGGCGGATGCGAAGCCGAAGAGGCGGATCGGGTTCGGGGAGAGGGAGGAGTCGTGATTTCTGGACCCGCCCCGAATGTGGAATCGGTCGCTGACTCAGAGCACGGCGTTCCCTCCGGCTGGGACACCGTGACGCTCGGGGCCATCATCATCCGTAGCCAATACGGGCTTTCGCTCCGCGGTGCGCGGAGTGGTGCCGTCCCGATCCTCCGTATGAACTGCCAGCAAGACGGGCGCGTTCTCTTCCGTGATCTTCAATTCGTGAACCTCGACCCGCGAACGCTCGAGCAATATCGACTCCGGAAGGGCGACCTGCTCTTCAACCGGACTAACAGCTACGAGCTTGTCGGTCGCACTGCGCTCTTCGATTCCGACCGGGAGGCTGTGTTCGCGTCGTACCTGATTCGGCTGGGAGTCGATGACGAGCGAGTCGATCCACGGTTCCTCAACTTCTATCTCAACTCACACGCAGTGCAGGTGAGGCTCAAGGCACTTGCCACGCGAGGCGTGAGCCAATCGAACATCAGTGCCGGCAAGTTGAAGGACCTACCAGTCCTGCTCCCACCGTTGGCCGAGCAGCAGCGCATTGGGGAAGTCATGGATCGCCTCGACGCGGCCAGGCGATTAGAGTCCGATCGGCTCGCATCGCTCCGAGCACTCAAGGCCGCCACGATGGCCAAGCTGTTCCGGGAGGGGCTGCGAGACGAGCCGCTGCGGGAGACGGAGGCCGGCGCGATCCCGGACAGCTGGTCATGTCGCCCTCTCGGGGATCTACTGGAGATCGCGCAGTACGGCTTGTCTCTTCGAGGCGGGCCCTCCGGCCGGGTGCCGATCCTGCGGATGAACTGCCAGGACGAGTCCCGCGTTCGGCTCGATGATTTGCAGTACGTCGATCTTGATCGCGAGACTCTCGCACGGTTCCGGCTGGAGCGCGGAGACCTGCTCTTCAACCGCACCAACAGCTTCGAACTCGTAGGACGGACAGCAATCTTCGATTCCGACGTTGAGGCGGTGTTCGCTTCTTATCTCATCCGTCTCCGTACGAACTCCAAGGCGATCGCGCCTCGTTTCCTGAACTACTACCTCAACCTCTCCTCGACCCAGCAAGCGCTGAAGGCTTTCGCGACCCGCGGCGTCAGCCAATCGAACATCAGCGCGAGCAAGCTGAGACTCCTCCAGATCCCTGTGCCCCCGCTGGACGAACAGCAACAGATCGCAGATCACCTGGATTTCGTGATGCGGGAGACCGCGCTCACGAAGGAGCGACTCGATCGGCTCGAGGCGCTCTTCGCGACCGTTCTCTCGGCGCTCATGACGGGCGTTCTCCGAGTTCCTTCGGCGCCCGCCGAGCTGGAGACAGTCGATGCCTCCTAGCCTCGGCACCGAGCGCTCCTCCGTCCAGCTCCCCCTCCTCCGCTACGCCTCCGAGATCGGGTGGGCCTACCTCACGCGCGACGAGGCGATCACGCTCCGACGCGGCGAGAGCGGAACGCTCTTCTACGACGTCCTGCGCGAGAAGCTGATCGACCTGAACCCCGGGCTCGTGACACCCGAGAGCGCCGACGCGGTCGTGAACGCCATCGAGGGCGCCCGGCCGAGCATCGAGGGCAACGCGGAGGTGCTGGCCTGGCTGCGCGGGCAGCGTACGGTCTACGTGGAGTCCGAGAAGCGCGACCGGAACGTCACGCTGATCGACTACGAGCGGCCCTCGCGCAACCGCTTCCACGTGACGGACGAGTGGACCTACACCAACGGGCAGCACACGAACCGGGCGGACGTCGTGTTCCTCGTGAACGGCGTCCCGGTGGCGCTGGTGGAGACGAAGGCGGCCCACCGGAAGGACGCGGTCGAGAAGGGCGTGGTTCAGCTCCGCCGCTACCACCGCGAGACGCCGGAGCTGGTGACGGCCGCCCAGGTCTTCGACGTGACCCAGCTCCTCGATTTCTACTACGGCGTCACCTGGAACCTCGAGCGCAAGGGCCTCTCGAACTGGAAGGACGAGGAGCCAGGGAGCTACGAGCGGAAGGTAAAGCGCTTCTTTGCCCGGGAGCGCTTCCTCCAGATGCTGCGCGACTGGATCGTCTTTTTCACGCGTGACGACGAGCTGCGCAAGGTGATGCTGCACCAGCATCAGACGCGTGGCGTGGAGAAGGCCCTCGATCGAACTCTCGATCCGCAGCGGCGGCGCGGGCTCGTCTGGCACACACAGGGCTCGGGCAAGACCCTCACGATGATGGCGGTGGCCGAGCAGATCCTGCGCAGTCCGGCCTTCCAGGCGGCCACCGTGCTGATGATCGCCGATCGCATCGACCTGGAGGGGCAGCTCACGGGCAACCTCGAGTCGTACGGCCTCACCTTCCAGCTCGCGAGCTCGAAGAAGCGGCTCCGGGAGCTGCTCTCGAGCGACTATCGGGGCCTCATCGTCTCGATGATCCACAAGTTCGACCGCGCCGACGCCGACCTCTGCGTGCGCGAGAACGTCTTCGTCCTGGTGGACGAGGCCCATCGGAGCACGGGAGGCGATCTCGGCACGTACCTGCTGGGCGCTCTTCCCAACGCGACGCTCCTCGGCTTCACCGGAACGCCCATCGATCGGACGGCTCACGGCCAGGGCACCTTCAAGGTCTTCGGCGCCGACGATCCGAAGGGCTACCTCGACAAGTACTCCATCAAAGAGTCGATCGAGGACGGGACGACCCTACGCCTTCACTACACGCTCGCTCCCAACGACATCCGCGTACCCCTCGATCGTTTGGACGCCGAGTTCCTCGATCTGGCGGAGGCCGAGGGCATCAGCGACTTCGAGGAGCTCGACCGGATTCTCTCGCGCGCGGTGGGTCTCAAGGCATTTCTCAAGGCAAGGGATCGCGTCCAAGAGGTCGCGGCGTTCGTGGCGAAGCACTTCCGGGAGAACGTCGCGCCGCTGGGTCTGAAGGCCTTCCTCGTGGCCGTAGACCGGGAGGCGTGTGCGCTCTACAAGAAGGCTCTCGACCAGCACCTCGCCCCGGAGGCGTCCGCGGTCGTCTACACCGCCGCTCAGAACGACGAGCCGCTCATCGCGGAGTTTCACCTCGCTGCGGACGACGAGAAGAAGATCCGGAAGGCCTTCGCAAGGCGCGGGACCGATCCGCAGATCCTGATCGTAACGGAGAAGCTCCTCACGGGTTTCGACGCGCCGATTCTCTATTGCATGTACCTCGACAAGCCCATGCGCGACCACACGTTGCTCCAGGCCATGGCGCGCGTGAATCGTCCCTACGAGCCCGAGGGGGAGGAGAAGAAGGCGGCGGGCCTCGTCATCGATTTCGTCGGGATCTTCGAGCGGCTGGAGAAGGCGCTGGCCTTCGACTCGAACGACGTATCCGGGGTGATCGAGAATCTCGATCTCTTGAAGAAGCGGTTCGAGACGTTGATGCGGGATGCCGCCCCGCCGTATCTCGCCCTCGCAACCGCAGGCTCGGACGACAAAGCGCTCGAGGCGGCGCTCGAGGCACTCGCCGAGAGAGAGCAGCGGGAGCGCTTCTTCGAGGTCTTTCACGAGCTGCGGGACCTGTACGAGATCCTGTCGCCGGACGCCTTCCTCCGGCCCTACGTTGCCGCGTATGGCCGGCTCTCCTTCCTCCATCAGATCGTGCGAAACCAGATGGCGACGGGCAGCGACCCGCTGTCGGGCGACGTCGCGCGCAAGACCGAGATGCTCGTCCGGGAGCTGGCCGAGAGCGAGGGCCTCTCGTCCACGCTCGAGGTGGTGCCGATCGACGAGAAGACCCTCGCCGCACTGGCCGGGAGCAAGAGCCCGCCGCGGGCGAAGATCCTCAACCTGGGCCGGAGCCTGGCGCGAAGCGCGCGGGACAAGGGCGCCCAGGAGCCCTACCTGATCCCGATCGCCGAGCGAGCCGAGGCGGTGATCGAGCGCTTCGACGAGCGGCAGATCGAGACCGAGCAGGCTCTCGCGGAGATCAAGAAGCTGGTCGAGGAGTTCAGCCGCGCCGAGACGGAGCGCGAGGAACTCGGCTTCGATCTGCCGACGTTCACCCACTATCGGCTGCTGCGGCAGGCGGGCGTTACATCGGCGCGAGAGATCGCCACGGCCACCTCTGGGGCCTTCGAGCGCTGGCTCGGACACGCCTACAACGCGAGCAAGCGGAGGGAGCTGAAGGCAGAGCTCTACCGCCTGCTTCTGCCCGTGGTCGGCCGTGAGCAGATGGTTGGGCTCGTGGAGCAGATGCTGAAGCTCGACCCGCGATGACGCGCCGCGCTGCTGAGCCGCACGCACGCGCCACGGCGGGCCGCACGCGCGAGGCGCTTCGCAACGAAGTGCGGCTCTGGGCCACGCGGATCGGAGTCTCTCCTGCCCGCGTACAGATCCAGCGCATGACGAAGAAGTGGGCGTCCTGCTCGGCCGGCGGAAGGATCTGTCTCAGCGACGAGCTACTTCACGAGAGCCTGGCCTTCCGGGACGTCGTTATCGTGCACGAGCTGCTGCACCTGCGAATCCGGAACCATGGCAGACTCTTCCGGAGCCTCCTGAAGGCGCACCTCCCGGGCTGGGAGCGCGTGGCCCGCGGCCGCGTGGCCGGCCGCTGTGGCGTTGCCGATGCCCTCGCCGTGAAGAACACGCATAGGAGATGAAGCGGCGGCGTCAACGCACCGGCGTCGCTGACCGGTTCCCTTCAGCGCCGGCAGGTGAGCCGGTACGGAATCGAGTCGGCGCCGCCGTCTGGATCGTTCACGACGATGCGTCCCCCGCCAGCGAGGCCGCCGCCGGCGACCTGAAGATCGAGGCCGCTGGCATAGGTGTGCCCGCTCTGGCGTCCGCCGCCTTCGAATCGCAGGCGCCCGGGCGCGACCTGCTCGCCGAAGAGACGATCGCCGTTGGCTTCGGCCGCATAGCCCGATCCGCTGCGGGCGATGGTGAGGAGCATCCGCTCGGTCGCTGTGTTCGAGAGGAAGTCGTCGTCCTGGACGTCGACGGCGCACGTCCAGGAGCCAATGAACGGGTCGGACGCGGCCCTCTGCCGGGGCGCAGGGGCCGGCGCGGCCGGCGGTGCGCTCGCGCGGTTCTGCGAGGGCGCCGCGGAGGCGCGGGCGCCGGGGTGCGCGGTGGGTGACTCGCTGCGGCGAATCGCGCCGCCGGTCACCTCCATCGGCGCGGACCAGCCGCGGCCAGCTCCGGCGGGGGAGACTTCGGCACGGGTCGTCTCGCCGGCGACGGGCATCGGCGCCTGCCAGCCGCGGCCGGACTGCGGCGACGCGGCGGGCGGCGGCTCGCTCTGCGACTGCGGCTCCGTGGCGGCCTGCGCGGAGGCCGTGCAGCTCTCGGCACCCTCTCCGTTCATCCGCCGCTCGAGATAGTCGCCGAGAGAGCAGAGGTTCGTCGAGGTCCAGCGCGCGCGCGTCTCCCACAGGTAACGGTGCCGCGACCAGCCCGCTGGACGCTCCGGCGCGCCGGTCGACCGGGCACCAGGGGCGAGCGGCTGGGCCCACTCGTTGTACCGGACCTCTCGCCCCTCGCGGGTCAGGCCGGCAACGGCCTGGGAGAGCCACTCGTCGGTCATGCGCTGCACGTCGGCGCGCTCCCATGGGTTCTGATCCTCCGGATCCTCGGCGACGACCGACTCCTCGCCGCTCGGCCGATCCGGCGCCTGCGCCACCGGCTCGCCGAGCCGCTCGCGGGCGTCGGCGATCTGCCGCCGGAGGATTGCGATCTGCTCGTCGGGCGTTCCCATGAGGAAGGTGTTGCAGTCGCCGGTCCACTCGTTCGGGTCGCTCTTCGCTCGCTCGAGGCAGGCGATCTGCCGCTCCCAGCGCGCGATGTCCCTCGTGAGAGCATCCGCGTCGAAGGTGCGGAGCTCGGGTGCACGGGCCGTGGCCGCAGGCAGACCGGCCCGAGCGCGCAGCGACGCGCAGCGCTTTCGGGTCTCCTCGATCTCGGTGCTCCGCGTCCTCATCGTGTAGTTGCCGTTGCAGTCGAGGCTCGCGCGCGGGTACTTGCGGGAGCCCTCCTCGAAACACGCCAAGGCCTTCTCGCACTCGGCGAGGTCGCGCGCCAGCACCGCCGGGTCCGGCCGGTTGCCGGCGTCGCCGGAAGACCGCCCAGTCTGCGCCGGGTTCGCTCCGATGCGGGCAGCGCACGCTTCGAGACGGCCTCGCAGGTCGCGTCCGAGGGTCGCGTCGGCGAGGCGTCCGACGGTGAGAGCCGTGTCGGCGTCGTCGGGTGTCTCGCCTCCCTTTCCATCCAGGCAGCGTGCGAGAGCCGCAAGGCCGCGCTCGACGTCGAGGCGCTGATCCCGCACCTGCGGGATGACGGACATCTCGAGCTCGAAGCGCCTGCGATCGAGGTCCGCTACGAAGGCGCCTCCGAGGGGAATCTCGGGAATCGTATCGATGGCCCGGGCGAGGGCGCCGACGCGGTCGCCCTGCTCGCGCTCCATCGCCAGGAGATCCTGGCTGAAGCGGAAGACGAAGCGGTCGTAGCGCTCGCGAAGCGCGCGCGAACGCTCCTTCGCAGACTCGCGAGACGCCTCGGCCTCTTCCCGAACCGTCCGGAAGCGTTCGCTCGCCTCGGCCGCCTCGCGGAGCGTGTTCGCAACCACCGCCTCTTCCGCGCGCAGGCGTTCGAGATCGTCTCGCGTCGCCGGCTTTGGGTCTCCGGCCTCGAGTGCGGATCGCAGGCCGCCAGGCGCCAGCTCGAGTCGCGCCAGGGTCTGCTCGGCCTGGTGTAGAGCGGCCCGCCCGCGTGCGAGGTCTTCCGGACTCTTGCAGGAGGTCGCGGCAGCGAGGCCGCTTCGAAGCTGCTGCTCGACCCGGTCCGCGAGAACGCCCGACGACGCAGCCCCCTGCGTCGCGCCGAGTTCGCGCGCAGTCTCGCTCCCTGACGAGGATCGGCTGCATCCCGCACGCGTCTCCACCTCTTGCAGCAACGCCCGCAGTGCCCGATCGTGCTCGCGGACCTGCAGGAGCTTTTCAATCCGGGCCGAGAGCGCCGTCAGCTCCGACTTCTGCCCGTCGCGCTCGTTCTCGAGCTCGGCGCGGGTACGCTCGACGTCACCCGCGAGTGCATCGAGGTCCGTTGCAAAGTGTGCCGTCTCTTCGTGCCGGCGATCCGCCAACCGCTGCGCCATCTCCTCGGCCCGCTCCTCGGCGAGCCACTCCTCGCGCCAGGCACCCGCGAGCCGGATCGCCTCCCAGCCTCCCTTGCCGATCTCGATCAAGCTCATCACGACGCCGACTCCGCTCGCGAAGTGCGCTACCCCCCTCGCGACGAGAACGCCCGTCGGACTCGTGAAGCGCAGCATGAGGCGTGAGCCGATCTCGCCGATCATCTCTCCCGATGCGAACTCGACGAGGCAAGACGTGAGAGCGCTGCTTCGTGCGACGACGTCCTCGTCGTAGCTCCCAGTCGCTTCCGGGGTCTCGCGCTGCAAGCACTCGGCGAGCTGGAGGGTGTTGACCACGACCGTTGCCGAGCGGAAGCCGGCTGCGTTCTCGGCGGCATCCTGGGTGGTCCGTGCGTGCTGGGCGCGGAGCTTCTTGACGCCCCGCATCTGCTCGGACCAGAAATCCTCGGCGCCAAGCCCGAGGCGCTTCACGAAGTCGGGGTGAGCCCCCGCGATCTCCTGGAAGCGGACGGCCATCCGGTCGGCCTGGGCCTCGAGGGCCCGCAGGCGCTGGGCGAGGAGCGGATCCGAGGCGCGTTCGGGATCGGCGAGAAGCCGAGCGAGCTGGTCGATCTCGTTCGAGAAGATCTGCCTCCCCCGCAAGATCGCCTGGCCTTGGAGATCCTGGAGGCGGGCCTGGATCTGCTGGGCGTCGCCGAGGCCGAGCTCGGAAAGCGGTGCCTGCATGCGTCTCACGCGATCGAGCTTCTCGCAGAGCGCGAGGTTCTCACGCTCGCACAGCCCCGTGGCCTGCATGCTTCGCCAGACATCCTTGGCGGTGCCAATCAGCGCGAGCTCCTGACCGGGAGTCGGCACCTTCGATACCGGCTCGAAGAGGCCGTGACGACCCTTGGTGGTGTTCTCGAGCGACGTCTCGAGCCCATCCGAGGGCCGGAGCCGCGTCCCCGGACGGCCCGTGAAGGCGACCTCCGGATCGTGGGCGTGCCGGAGTGCCTGGTCCCGGCGCAGCGCAATTTCCTCCGCCGGCGGAGGGCGCGTCGGCGAGATCGTCCGGTCTCCGAGGGTGACGTCGAAGATCTCTCCCCGGTCCGCGAGATCCTGCAGGATGCGAAGGCGCGTCTGCGCATCGAGGTCGGGCGGCAGCTGGCGGAAGGGCCCGAGGGCCACTCCCGGAACGTCCACCCCCTTCGGTACCCGGATCACGGCATTCGGGTCACGCGCCGCGCTCTGGACGATCTGGTCGAAGGTGTCGCCGGTGGGCTTCCACACGACGGTGTCGAGCTCGGCGATCTTGAAGCGGTAGGGTGTCTCGGGATCCTGGACGATGGTGTACCCGCGCTGCCGGGCCTTCTCGAGGAGCTCGTCGTACTGGTGATGGTTCTTGGTCTGGAGATCTTCGTCGCCGAAGATCCCGCGGCCGGCAGACGGGCTCGATCCGCCGCGTTCGATTCCGAGCAGATCGTTGCCGGCGTTCCGAACTCGCCACTCGTCCATCCGCGCTCCGCGCAGCTTCGGCTCGAGCTGGCGGGCGAGGTTCATCATCTCGTCGTGGGAAATCTGTCCGGCGTTGCGCAGATTCAGGAGGCGCGTTCGGGCGGACTCGATGCTCGACGCGCTGTCCAGGTCGAAGGGCAGCTCCGCACCGGCCGCTGAAGCCAGCGCAACCATCGCCACAAACGCCAAACCCGCCGCGGTGCGCATGCGTAGCTCAGCGGGCGGCGACGATGAGCGGGAGGGCTCGCTCGCCCCGAGCACCCGTACTCGTCACCTCGAGGCGAAGCTCGTACTGCCCGGGAGGCGCGTCAGCGGCAACCGGGAAGCTGCGCCGCAGGTCGTAGCCACCGGGCGTCTGCTGCAGGGTCTCGGCGAAGATTTCTCGCAGCTTCTCGCCATCCTGCCAGATCGACGCGGTGAGCGTCACCGGAACCGCTCGCTCGGGATCGGGCGCGAGCACCCAGTAGTGGGCGGCGACGTCGAGCTGCTGCCCCGGCGCGGCGCGCCCCGGTGTCACCGTGCTCCGGTCGAGATCGACACGCAAACCCTCCTCGGAGCGATACCGCGTCTGCGTGACCGCCGTGCCGTAGCTCTCCGATTGCTTCGTCGCCTGCTCGACCACCGCAGTGACGCCCCAGCCGACGGCCGCCCCGCCGAGGCCTGCGACGGTGCAGACGACGGCGTCACCCCCCGCAGCCGCGCAAAGACCGCCGCCGAGGGCACCGCCCACGACCGCGCCGATGGGCTTCGGGTCGATGCGGCCGCCCGTGCTGGCGCAGCCCCCGAGCGAGACCGCGACCAAGATCAGGGCGAACGCCCTCGCGACTTCGGAAATACGCATCGGAAGCCCTCCGCATGGTGCGGTCTCGCGTGTCGCACCCTTCGGGCGAGACCAAGCGGAGATGCGGAGAGCGGCGGCAGCGGGGAGCGAGAGAGGGCTCGCCCGTGGGGTGCGGTCCGAGCCGTCGTGTGTGGGTCGGTCAGCCCGGCGCACCACTTGAGGTGGCCCGGAGCGCAACCGGCAACCGGCGTGCGCCCGCGGCGCTACCGCCCCTTGAACACGGGCTTTCGCTTCTCGACGAACGCGCTCGTCCCCTCGCGGGCATCCTCGGTGTGGGCCGACATCGTCGCCGCCACCGCCTCGTAGTCGAGCATCTCGTCGAGGGTCGATGTCAGCGACTTGTGGATGAACCGGCGCGCCAGGTCGACCGCGACGCTCGGCCCGCGTGCAAGCTCCTTGGCGTACGCGAGCGCTCGGGGGAGCGCTTCGCCGGGCTCGACGAGCTCGTCGATGAGCCCCTCCCGCGCGCACTCGTCGGCTTCGAGGATGCGGCCCGTCTCCACCATCATGAGTGCGGTCGAGAGCCGGGTGACGCGCGGCAGGAAGTAGGTGATGCCGCAGTCGGGCGCGAAACCGAGCCGGACCATCGCGGCGCACATCCGCGTGGTGCGGTCGCCGATCCGGCGGTCGCAGGCCAGCGCGAACGCGAGCCCCGCGCCCATCACCGGCCCCGAGAGCGCGGCGATCACCGGCTTGTCCACGTCGACGATCATCCGCGTGAACTCTGCCACCGGGCCGGCGGGCGTCTTGCGCTGGTAGCGCTCGAGGGGCGCATCGGAGAGGCCGGGCATCCCTCGCTCGTCGGCCCCCGAGAGCCACTCCGCGTCGCCTCCCGAGCAGAAGCCGCGGCCGGCGCCCGTGAGGACGATGGTACGCACCTCGTCGCGCTGGCGAAGCTCGCGAAAGAG
The DNA here is from genome assembly GCA_963710635.1 of uncultured delta proteobacterium. Classification (GTDB taxonomy): domain Bacteria; phylum Myxococcota_A; class UBA9160; order UBA9160; family UBA9160; genus MYXO. The sequence goes on along the minus strand of CAVQAY010000004.1, from coordinate 686,531 downwards.
CTGCACCAGGTCGACTGCCATGTCCCAGTGGACGGCGTTCAGGCGGTCGGGGCGGTTGAGGGTCACGATGCCCACGCCCTCGTCGAGCTCGAAGCGCACGTGATCCTTGACTGCGTCGCCCACCCTCACCTCCTGCAGCGTCCGCGCCGCTCGTCTCCGGCCGTCCTGCTCCGGCTCACCCGGGAATCGCATCGTGGGCTGCCAGGTAGCCGAAGGTCATGGCAGGCCCGAGGGTGGCGCCGGCGCCGGCGTAGGTCGGCCCCATGACCGCGGCCGAGCAGTTGCCGATGGCGTACAGCCCCGCGAACGCTTCTCCCGATTCCTTCAGGACCCTCGCCCGCGCATCGGTGCGGAGCCCTCCCTTCGTGCCGAGGTCTCCCGCGTAGGCCTCGATCGCGTAGAACGGAGGCTCGGCCAGGGGCGCGAGACACGGATTCGGCCGCACGTTCTTGTCACCGTAGTAGCGATCGAAAAGGTTCTCGCCCCGGTGGAAGTCGAGATCCTCTCCCGTGCGTGCGTACTCGTTCACCTTGCGCACGGTGGCTTCGAGGCCTTCCGGATCGATTCCCATCTCGGCGGCAAGGCCGCGTAGCGTGTCCGACTTGCGCAGGTATCCGTTCTTGAGGTTCGCGGGAATCGCCCAGTCGGGCTGCTGGGTCGCCTGGAGGAGCGGACCGAACGGGTAGCTCCGGCGGAAGCGCGCATCGAAGACGAGATACGCCGGGACGCTCGGCGCATCGGGCCGGCTCTTCTCGTACATGCCGCGCACCACGTCGATGTAGGGCGCGGCCTCGTTCACGAAACGCTCCCCCGCCTTGTTCACGAGGATGCTCCCCGGAAGGCCCTTCTCGATCACGAGCATGCGCGCATTCTCTTCGCCCGGAACGCAGGTGGTCGGCCCCCACCACGCATCGTCGAGGAAGTCGGTGGCGGCGCCCACCGCCAGGCCCATCTGGAGGGCATCGCCGGTGTTGTGTCGGTTGGCCGCCGACCATTCCGCGCGGGTCGGACCGGGGAGGTACTTCTCGCGGAGCGCTTGGCTGCCCTCGAAGCCGCCGGCGGCCAGCACCACCCCTCGCCGGGCCTGGATCCGGATGGTCTTGCCGCCGCGCTCGGCCACCACGCCCACGACGCGCCCGCCCTCGACAACCAGTTCGCGGGCAGGCGTCTCCAGCCAGAGGGGGACACCGCGATCCTGGAGCGAGAGCCGGAGGCGCCCCACCAGGGCGTTGCCCATGGTGAGCGCCCGGTCGCGCTTCGATCGCAGCCGCCACGAGATGTCGAGGGCGTACCGCAACATGAGCCGGAGCGTGAGCGCCATCCAGCCCCGCGAGCGGACCAGGAGGATCCGCGCTTCGGCGGCGGTCATCGAGACCCGGCTCATGATGAGCGTCTGGATCGCCGGCTCGCGCAGGCGGAGGACATCCTCCCCCAGCAGTCGCCCGTCGAAGGTCTCGGCCTCGATCGAGCGCGCTCCGGGCTTGCTGCCCGGCAGGGTCGGGTAGTAGTCGCAGTAGTGGGGCAGCGCCTGGCAGCGAAGGTGCGTTCGATCGCAGAGGTAGCGCAGCATCTTCGGGGCCGTATCGACGTAGGCGTGAAGCTTTTCCTTCGAAACCCGGCCCGCCGTTGCTGCCTCGAGGTACATGAGCGCGTCGGCCGCCGTGTCGTTCACCTCCGCGTCGAGCATGAGGTGATTGTTCGGGATCCAGAGGCTCCCGCCCGACATGGCCGACGACCCGCCGTATCGATCGGTCTTCTCGATCAGCAGGACGTCCGCGCCCCGGTCCCGCGCGGTGATCGCCGCCGTCATGGCGCCTGCGCCCGACCCCACGACGAGAAGATCGACGCTGTGGTCCCATCCGCCGCTGGCCGTCTCCGTCATGCCTCGCCTCCCCCTGCGCCGCTCGGGAACACCACGCGCCATCGGCCCTGCCTCGGGCGACCCACGTGGCTCGCCCGCGGCGCCTCCGGAGCAGCGATTATGCAGGAAGCGCTCCTGGCCAGCACGGGAAAGTTGCCCTCTGCCGGCGCACGGGATCGGCGCCCGCCCGCCGGGCGCGCGCGTGGCGGGCGCTCTCGCGCGCCCTTTACTCGTCCTCGTCTTCGAAGTCGAAGAGGGCCGGCGGAGGAGCCAGGCCGAGCCACTCACGGACCCGCGAGACGATCTTGCGGCGAGAGGCGACCAGGTGCACCGGGAGCGCGACGGCGAGGACAGCCGTCAGCCCGTCGTGTACCCAGTGGGACGGCTCTCCCCACGAGCGCGGAAGGGACGGCTCGAACCACACCACGAAGCCCGAGAGTACGAGGCCCGCGCACGCGACGAGCGACAGCACGATGTGGGTCTTGCGCCAGCCCCACGGGTCAGGAGGGCCGAGCCGCCTCCGGACGTCCTCCGTCAGGGGGCGCGCCGCCCGCGCCCACACCGCGACGGGGGCCACGGCGAAGAGGACGCCTGCCCAGAGATGGACGTCGAGGATCCGCTGCCCGTAGCCGCCGATGGTCGCGCCTCGGAGCTCCGGAAAATAGAGCAGGACCCCTGTGGCGAGCAGGATCAGCACCGTGACGGCGTGGACGGCGTGTAGGAGGCGGCGCAGATGGGCCGGACTCATGGTTCTCCCTTCGATGCGACCCGCTGCGCAAGACGGCTGCGTGTGCACCGCATGACCGAACCCCTCCCGGCCGTGCGTTGTAGGGCTTCGTGCCGATCCAAGCATATGACGATCGTCATGCCTGGTCTCCAGCCTGACTCCTAGCCTTGATCGGCGTCAGGGGCCGAGGGGGGCGAGAAGGCGCGGCGGCTCGCGAGGAACAGGCGAAGGACTCGCGAACGACTCACGAAGGAGGCTGGCGTGTCGGAGATCGCAGTAGGCTTCCCCCTCGGTGTCATCGGCATCGTCGGCTCGTCGGGAGTCGGCAAGACCACCCTGCTGGAGCGGCTGGTTCCGGCCCTCGAGGCGCGCGGCGTCGCCGTCGGCGCCGCCAAGCACGCGTCCCACGGGTTCCTCGCAGATCGCCCGGGCAAGGATTCCCACCGTCTCTACGAGGCCGGCGCGCGTGCTGTCGCGCTGATCTCCTCCGAGCAGGTGGCGGTGTTCCGCCGTCTCGCGAGCTCGCCGCTACAGCCGCCCTCGCTGGCGGATGCCCTCGCCGGACTCCCCGCTTCTCTCGATCTGGTGCTCGCCGAGGGCTTCGCGTGGGAGCCCATTCCGCGCATCGTACTGGTGGGTCCCGAGGAGACCCCGCGCAGCGAGCATCTCGAATGCGGCCAGGTGCTGACCATCGTCCGCATGCCTCCGGCCCTCGACACCAAGCCAAGCCTTCCCGACAGCTTCGTCGAATCGCTCGCCGACGACATCCTGGACCACGCGCGCCAGCCGCTCCCGACCGGGACGGACGGTGCGCTCCGCCTGTGGCTACGCCGAGCATGACCCGCGTCATACCCCGCCGAGCCGCACGAACGCAGTGTTTTCGTGACCCTGGCGCCCTCTCCCCGCAGTGCCTCGCAGCGCGCGAAGCCACGCGGGGCAGCGCCTAGCCGGCGCCCCGCGCGCCTGCCGGAGGGAAGTAGATGCTCGTGAACTTCGTCCGAGGCGCCCCCGTCGAGTGGCTACTCGACCCGGAGGCCGAACCGTGGCAGAAGGTGGCGCCCGAGCGCGTTGCGCTCGCCGGAACGCCGGTAGGCATGCAGCCCACCGAGGTGATCCGCGCCGCTTGGGCCAACAAGAAGATCGGCGCCGTGAGCGACGTGCTGGTGAGCGCCGTCCACAACGGCGAGGTGATCGCCTTCCGGCTCGACTGGGCGGACGGCTCCGAGAACCGCGAGCTCGACGACTCCAACGTATTCCCCGACGCAGCGGCGGTGATGGTGCCGGTCGTCGCGGACGCTCCGCTCGTCACCATGGGAGCGCCGGGCAAGGCGGTCAACACCTGGTACTGGCGCGCGGACGCCGACACCCAAGGCCGTCAGGTGCTCTCCGAAGGGATCGGGACGACCCGCACGGTCGACCTCACATCGGTCCACGGGCATGGCGTCTGGAAGGGAGGCCGCTGGAAGGTGGTCATCAGCCGGGCGCTCAAGATCGCCGGCAGCGAGCCCTGTGCGCAGCTCAGCCCTGGCCAGAAGACGCAGTTCGCCGTCGCGGTCTGGGAAGGCGCGAACTCCGAGCGCGGAGGCGTCAAGGCGTTCAGCGTGAATTGGCGCGATCTGGTCCTCGCACCCGCGACGGACGGAGGGAAGGCCTGATGTCGAAGCGACAGCTTGCGATGGTGTTCGATCTGAACAAGTGCCTCGGCTGCCAGACCTGCACGATCGCGTGCAAGCGTCTGTGGACCCGCGACGAGGGCATGGACTACATGTGGTGGGCCACGGTCAACACCATGCCGGGCCGCGGAACGCCGCGCGACTGGGAGCAGTCGGGCGGCGGGTTCAAGGACGGCACGGCGCAGCCCGGCAAGCTCCCCACCCGGAAGGACTTCGGCGAGGCCTGGAAGTTCAACCACGAAGAGGTCTTCTTCGAGGGCAAGGGCCAGTCGGCGCACCTCAAGGTCGTGGGCGACGAGCCGGACTGGGGACCGAACTGGGACGAGGACCAGGGCGCGGGCGAGTACCCGAACGCGTACTACTTCTACCTGCCGCGCATCTGCAACCACTGCACCCACCCGGCGTGCATGGAAGCGTGCCCGCGCAAGGCGATCGTCAAGCGCGAGGAGGACGGGATCGTCCTCATCGACGAGGACCGCTGCCGCGGATACCGCTTCTGCATGGAAGCGTGCCCCTACAAGAAGATCTACTTCAACCACGTGAAGAAGGTCTCGCAGAAGTGCATCTTCTGCTTCCCGCGCGTCGAGCAGGGGGTCGCCCCTGCGTGTTCGCGCATGTGCCCGGGGCGCGTACGCTTCGTCGGATACAAGGACGACCAGAACGGTCCGATCTGGAAGCTCGTCGAGAAGTACAAGGTCGCGATCCCGCTCCACCCGGAGTTCGGAACCGAGCCGAACGTCTTCTACGTTCCGCCGATCGCGCCTCCGCGCTTCGACGCCGAGGGCAACATCGACGAATCGAAGCCGCGAATCCCGGACGAGTACCTCGTGTCGATCTTCGGGCCGCAGGTGCTCGACACGCTGGCCATCCTCAAAGCGGAGATGGCGAAGACCCGGGCCGGCGGCAAGTCCGAGGTGCTGGACGTACTGATCGCCTACGAGTGGAAGACCATGTTCGGCGGCCTCGATCGCGACCCGGCGACGATCGAGTGGACGAAGAGCTGATCGGTGGCGACGGGAGTCAGCCGTCGCACATTCATCGTCGGTGCCGCTGCGGGCGCGGCCACCGTGGCGCTCGCCTATTGGCGTCTGCGTCCGGTGGAGCGGGGCGCGCCCGCAGCGGTATCACCCGGCGCCGGGGCGACCCCGGCGCCCGCTGCCTACGGTGACTGGCGCGACGTCTACCTCGAGCGATGGGCATGGGACAAGGTCGTCCGCAGCAGCCACTGGGTGAACTGCTGGTACCAGGCCCACTGCGCCTGGAACGTCTACGTGAAGGACGGGCTGGTCTGGCGCGAAGAGCAGGCTGCCGACTACCCGCAGATCCGCCCCGACGTCCCCGACTTCAACCCGCGCGGCTGCCAGAAGGGCGCCTGCTTCAGCGAGCGCATGTACGACCCCGCTCGCGTCAAGTGGCCGCTGAAGCGGGTCGGCGAGCGCGGATCGGGCCGTTGGGAGCGGATCTCCTGGGACCAGGCCCTCGGCGAGATCGCCGACTCGATGATCGAGACGATCGTCGACGAGGGAACGGATCGCGTCGTGTGGGATCTCGGCCCGGGAATCTCTCTCGGCACCCAGACCGCTGGCCATGCCCGGCTACGGGTGCTCCTCGACTCGACGGCGCTCGACATGAACACCGAGATCGGCGACGGCCACCGCGGCGTCGGCGAGACCTTCGGGAAGATCGTCTTCGAGCGCTCGGGCGACGACTACTTCTTCTCCGACCTCATCCTGATCTGGGGCAGCAACCCGGTCGCAACCCAGATCCCGAACGCCCACTTCATCCTCGAGGCCCGCTACCACGGAGCGCAGCTCGTCTGCATCGCTCCCGACCACAGCCCCTCCTCGGTGCACGCCGACCTCTGGGTGCCCGTGAAGCCGGGCGGCGACGCAGCGCTCGCCCTCGGGATGGCGCACGTACTGATCGAGGAGAAGCTCCACGACGAGGCGTTCCTCCGCGAGCAGACCGACTTCCCGGCGCTGGTTCGCGACGACACGCGGCGGTTCCTTCGCGGGAGCGACCTCACGGCCGGTGGCGACGAAGACGAGCTCTACCTCCACGACCCGAAGCGCGGCGTCATCGCTGCGCCGAGGCGAAGCCTCGCGCTCGACGGTCTCGCGCCGAGCCTCGAGGGCCGCTTCGAAGTGACGCTCGCTGACGGTAAGAAGGTCGGCGTTCGCCCGGTGTTCTCGATCTTCCGCGAGCGCCTGGCGAACTACACGCCGGAGAAGGCGTCGGCCTTGTGCGGAACTCCCGCCAGCGTGATCCGCGAGCTGGCGCGCCGCCTCGGGCGGGCCAAGTCGGCGTCGATGGTCACGACCAGCAACATGGGGAAGTACTACCACGGCAACCTCATGGAGCGGTCTCAGGCGCTGGTCTTCGCCCTCACGGGAAACTTCGGGAAGAAGGGCAGCGGGTTCGTCGGCTTCCCCTTCCTCATGCACGACGGTCTCGACGAGTTCGTACTCTCGATGTTCGACCTGCCGATCCGCGCGCTCATCACGACCTCGAGCCTCGCGAACGAGGCGCGGCTCCGGCTCTCCGGGTTCACCGAGGAGATGGTGATCTACGAGCGCAGCCGCCGCGGCTTCGAGTCGGGGCAGGAAGCATCAGGCGCTCTCTTCTGGTACGTACACGGCGGCCTCCTCGAGGCCAGCGAGAAGCTCCAGGAGTGGGATCCGTACTTGAAGCGCCCGGTCCGCGAGGTGCTCGAGGAGTCGCTCGCCAAGGGCTGGCAGCACGTGTGGCCGAGGCCGGGGAACGATCCGCGCGTTCTCTTCAGCCTGGTCAGCAACCCGCTGCGCCGCATCCGGTCGTATCCGCTACTGCTCGAGCACCTGTGGCCGAAGCTGAAGACCATCGTCACGATCGACTGGCGGATGACCTCGACGGCGATGCACTCGGACTACGTCCTGCCTGCGGCGGGCTGGTACGAGCGCACCGAGCACAAGTGGGTAACGCCGCTCATGCCGTTCATTCACGCCGGCGAGAAGGCGACGACGTTCTTCGAGGCCAAGTCCGACTGGGAGATCTTCGCCCTGATGGCCAAAGCCGTCGACGAACGCGCCAGCGCTCGGGGCGCCAAGGCATTCAAGGACCGCGCAGGGCGCGATCGAACCTTCGAGGGGCTCTACCAGCGATTCACGTCGAACGGGGAGTACGGCCCGACCGACGACGACAAGGTGGCGGCCGCCCTCCTGAAGAGTTCGACGACCTTCGAGAACCTCGACTGGGAAGAGCTCAAGAAGAAGGGATGGAAGCGGTTCTCGAACGTCGGCACTGCGATCGCCTCGATCGGCAACGCCACCGACATCGCGCCCAACGACACGGTGACGCCGCTCACGCACCACGTCATCGACAAGATGCCCTACCCCACCCTCTCGCGGCGCATCCAGTTCTATCTCGACCAGGAGCTCTACCTCGAGATGGGCGAGGAGCTTCCGGTACACAAGGATCCGCCGACGGCCGGGGGCAACTATCCCCTGCAGCTCACCGGCGGCCACACGCGCTGGTCGATCCACTCCGCATGGCGCGACGACAAGCTGATGCTCCAGCAGCAGCGCGGCCAGCCCGTCATGTACATGAGCCACGAGGATGCCGCCGCGCGCGGAATCGTCGACGGAGCACCCGTCCGGGTGTTCAACGACCTCGCCGCATTCGAGGTGATGGCGAAGCTCTCGCCGGCCATCCGGCCCGGACAGCTGATCCTCTACCACGCGTGGGAGAACTTCCAGTTCGCCGGTGGCAAGGGGTTCCAGAACCTGATCCCGACCCCGCTCAATCCGGTCGAGCTGTCGGGCGGGCAGTACCACCTGCGGCCGATGGCCATCTGCATGCAGCCGAGCCATACCGATCGCGACACGCGGGTCGAGGTCCAGCCGGCGTGACCGCCTGGAACCCGAAGCTCACGCGGCGTGCGCTCCTCGTCGGCGGCGGCCTCGCGGGAGCCGGCGCGGCCCTCGGCCTCTGGCGGCTTCGCCCGCGGCAGGCGCCGAACGCGCCCGCGCCGAAGGTTGCAGCCGTCGAGTATCACGGCGTCGGCGACGTCTGGCGCGAGCAGTGGAAGTGGGACCGCGTCGTCAAGGGCAGCCACAACCGCACCAACTGCATCTCGGCCTGCTCGTGGAACCTCTTCGTCAAGGACGGCATCGTCTGGCGCGAGGAGCAGAACGCGATCTACGAGGCGCCGCGTCCCGACGTCCCGGACTTCAACCCGCGCGGATGCCAGAAGGGCGCCTGCTACAGCGACCTCCAGGCGTCGGCGTCGCGCATCCTCTACCCGCTCCGCCGCGTCGGCCCTCGGGGCTCGGGCAAGTGGGAGAGGCTCTCGTGGGACCAAGCGCTCTCCGAGATCGCCGACAAGATGATCGACATCGCGTCCGAGCACGGCGCCGACACGATCGTCCACGACCACGGGACGACGAACATCGACTTCGGTCCCGACACGGCCGGGGAGCTGCGCCTGGCGTCGATCCTCGGCGCGACGGTGCTCGACTCGTGGGCAGGCGTCGGCGACATGCCGATGGGTCCGGTGCAGACCTGGGGCATGTACAACTGCGAAGGGACGTCCGACGACTGGTTCCGCGCGGACAACATCTTCATCTGGGTCGGCAACCCCGTCTACACGCGGATCCCGGAAGCGCACTTCCTGAACGAGGCCCGCTACAAGGGCGCCCACGTCTTCGTGATCGCTCCCGACTACAACGCGTCGGCAGTCCATGCAGACCTCTGGATCAACCCGAAGCTCGAGACCGACGCAGCCCTCGGCCTCGGCTTCGCTCACGTCCTCCTTCGCGACCGCCTCTACGATGCCGACTACGTCCGCGAGCAGACCGACCTGCCGCTCCTGGTGCGCGACGACACCGGGCGCTTCCTGCGGGCCTCGGACCTCACGAAGGACGGCACCGACGACACGCTCTACCTCTGGGACGAGGCCACGTCGAAGCCCGTCATTGCGCCGGGCTGCCAGGGCGAGGGGGGGCGCGAGCTGGCGCTCGGAGCGCTGAAGCCCGCCCTCGAGGGCCGCTTCGACGTCTCGCTCGCGAGCGGAACGAAGGTGAGCGTGCGGCCCGTCTTCGAACGCCTCCGCGAACACCTCGAAGACTACTCGCCGGAGAAGGCCTCGGCGATCACGGGCGTCAAGCCCGACGTGTTCGAGCGCGTGGCGCGCGAGCTCGGCGGCGGCCGCCGGTCGATGATCTTCGCCTCCTGGGGCTCTTGCAAGCACCACCACAGCGATCTCTTCCAGCGCACCATGATCCTGCTGATGGCCCTCACGGGGAACCAGGGCAAGCACGGCGGAGGCGTTCGGGTCGCCGCCTGGTGGCCCGTCGAGGGCTTCTCGAGGATCTCGGCGGCCGAGCCTCACGTCTCCGTCACCGACAAGCTCAAGATCCTCTCGAAGGCCGTACGCGGGCTCACGCCCCGCGACTACGAAGACCTCTACACGATGTTCACCGACAAGCGGACCATCACGCCGCTGATGCCGTTCCTGTACGTCCACGGAGGCTACAAGGAGGCGTGGGATGCGATCGGGAACACCGACCCGTACCTGAAGCGCCCCTTCGATGCCTACGTACAGGAGTCGATCGACAAGGGCTGGATTCCGATCCATCCCCCGCCGGACCGCCCTCCCCGGGCGTTCACCTTCACCGGCTCCAATCCGCTTCGCCGCTGGCCTGCGCCGCAGAATGCCCTCGCGGGCCTCTGGCCGAAGCTCGACCTCGTGGTGTCGGTGAACTTCCGGACGAGCACCAGCACGCTCTTTTCCGACTACGTGCTGCCGGCAGCCGCCTACTACGAGAAGCACTCGATCAAGTACGCCCAGAGCTACGTCTCGTACCTGGTGGTGTGCGAGCAGGCGACGCAGCCGCTCGGCGAGTCGAAGCCCGAGTGGGAGATCTTCGGACTGCTGGCCAAGCGGATCCAGGAGCGCGCGAAGGAGCGCGGCGTCTCGAAGGTGAAGGCCGCTCACGGCGAGGAGATCGACCTCTCGAAGGTGTACGACCTCTGGAGCCTCGACGGCGAGTACGACCCGGCCGATTCCCGCGGAGTGATGGACAAGATGCTCCGCAACACGACGATGATCGACGACATCGGATTCGATGCCGCCGTGAAGGTGGGCGCGGTCAAGATCACCAAGCAGGGCCCCTACGAGCCGCTGCACCAGACGTCGAGCGACTACGATCCGAAGGACACCTACGCGCCCCACGGCTGGTTCGTCGACAAGAAGATGGCGTGGCCGACCCTCTCGGGACGGCAGCAGTTCTACATCGACCACCCTTGGTACGAGGAACTCGGCGAGGTGCTTCCCGTCCACAAGGACCCGCCGGCTGCACGGGCGGGATACCCGCTGCGGCTGACCGGCGGCCACACGCGCTGGAGCATCCACGCGATCTGGCGCGATCACGCGCTGATGCTCCGCCTCCAGCGCGGGCAGCCCGTGGCCTTCGTCAGCCCGGCCGACGCACGCCCCCGGGGCATCGGCGACGGCGACATGATCCGCGTACGCAACGACTCCGGCGCCTTCGAAGCCATGGCCAAGGTGACGCCGGGGACCCAGCCCGGGCAGGTGGTCGTCTATCACGCCTGGGAGCCCTACCAGTTCCGGGGCTGGAAGGGCCAGCAGGAGCCCGTCGTCGCTCCCTGGAAGGCGCTGCACATGGCCGGCGGCTACGGCCAGATCCACTACCGTATGTACTACGCGGCGCCAGGCCACGGCCCGCGTGGCGCGCCGATCGAGATCGAGCGCGTGAACGCACCGGCGGAGTCGGAGCGGGAGGTGAGCACATGACGGCCGAGATCATCGAGGAGCTGCGCGAGGGTGAGGAGCTGCTGGCGGCGGCACGCAGCCGGATGTACGCGCTCTTCTGCGAGGCCCTCCGGTATCCCGACGACGAGATGAGGTCCTGGGTTCGCGAAGGCGAGCTCTCCCGCGCGCTGCGCGCGGCCCTCGCGAGCGTCGACCCTGCCCTCCTCGACGGCACCGACTGGGACGCTCTGGCCGAGGCCCAGGCCGGCGACGAGGACGATGGCCTCGCCATCGAGCACACGCGGCTGTTCGAGGTCGGAGCAGCCGGCCCGCCCTGCGCGCTCTACGGCGGCCTCTACAACGACGCGCGGATGAAGACCATGGAAGAGGTGGTCCGCTTCTACAACCACTTCGGCTTGACGCTGTCGGAAGACCCGCGCGAGCTCCCGGACCATCTCGCCACCGAGCTGGAGTTCCTCCACTTCCTCGCCTTCCGCGAGGCCGAGGCGCTCCACGACGGCGGAGATCCGGGCCCGTACCGGCGCGCGGCGCGCGACTTCGTGGCCCGCCACCCCGGCCGCTGGGTTCCGAAGCTCCTGCAGAAGCTGCGGCGCGCGAAGCCGCCCCGGTTCTACGACGAGCTGTTCGCGCTGCTCGCGCGCGTCCTCGACCACGACCGCCGTGCGATGCTGGCCCTTGCCGGGCCGGCGCCCGCCGCCGCCTGACGCAGCTCGGCGAAGGCCGCGCGCACCGCTTCCACGAGGAGCGGCAGGTCGGGGACGATCCCGGGGTCGGCATGGAAGCCCCAACACAGGCTCGTGTCGACGCTGAAGATCGCGATGCCGAGCCCCTGGCGCTCGAAGAGCGGCACCTGCGGATAGGCCGCACACAGCCGGGCGCCGTGCAGATAGAGCGGCGTCGCCGGGCCCGGGATGTTGGTGACGATGAGGTTGTAGGGGCGTAGCCGGGCCGCGAGACGGACTCCGAGATCGACCAGACCCGCCGGCACGCCTTCGGCCACGCGCATCAGCATCGACGGGCCATGGGCGGACTCCTCGCCCTTGAGCCGCGCGGTCGTGGCCCGCACCTGCTCGAATCGCCGCAGGGGATCGGGCTCAGCGAGCGGCAGGCTCGCGAGCCATGCCGAGACCCGGTTGTCGGCCTGCGCCGTCTCGGTCTGAGAGCGGACGCTCACGGGCACCACGACCCGGTAGTCGGAGCCGACGCCAGGCCGTTTGCCTACGTCGAGAAAGCGGCGAAGCGCCCCCGCGACGGTGGCGAGCACGACGTCGTTGAGGGTTCCGCCGAGGCGCTCCTTCACGCGCTTCACCTCGGCGAGATCGAGGGCGAGCCAGTCGAAGCGGCGCTCGGGGCCCACCGGCTGGTTGAGCGGAGTCTCGGCGGCCGGGGTGAAGCCGCAGCGCAGCAGCTCCGCCATGGCGCGCGCACGGAGCGTGACGGCCTCGGAGACCCCAGAGGGCCGGGTGAGCGCATGGACCAGCTCCCGCCCGATGCCGGCAGGGGCCCTCATTTCGTGGGCGACCTGGTCGCGGAGCAGCGCCAGCGGCCGGGGCACCGGCCGCGGCTGCCAGCGCCGGGGCCGCTCGCGCGAGAGATCGGGACCCGGCGAGAGGAGCGCCGCGAACAGGCCGAACGCCGAGACCCCATCGGCCATGGCATGGTGGGTCTTCACGACGAGGGCGAAGCGGCCAGCGCCAAGGCCCTCGATCGCCCACAGCTCCCACAGAGGGTGCGCACGGTCGATCGGCGCGGAGAACAGCTTCCCCGCGACGCACCGCAGCGCCTCGCCATCTCCCGGAGCCGGGAGCCGCGCCCGCCGCACGTGGCGCCGCAAGTCGAAGTCGGCCGCGTCGACCCAGACCGGACGCTGGAGGACGGGAACGAAGCCGAGACGCTGCCGGTAGCGCGGCGCCAGGTGCAGCCGCGCGCGTACGTGAGCGCGCAGGGCCGCGAGGTCGACCCGGCCATCGGCCCGGACCAGCGGCCCTCCTTCGAGGATCGCGACGCCGCCGAGGTGCATCGGCAGCCCGGGCCGCTCGAAGACGAGAAACGACCGGTCCTGGACGGACAGTCGCTCGTACGCGGCGGCCTGCATCGCGGCCCTCCCCCTTGCCCGGCTCTCGGGCGCCGATCGGACCCTGCCCGTAACGGCAGCTTTCCGTCAGGCTGTAGCGGGGCGCGCTCCGCCAGCCGCAGCGTATCGGACCCACCCTCCCCCCCGGCCCACGCCCGCTCCGGAAAGCGCAGGAGTTTCACAATCCGTGGGGTCCCGGCCCGTCGCTACGGAAGGCTCGCCCTTCGTGCCAGCGTCTCGCAGAGCGCCAGGAGATCGTCGAGCCGGGTCGAGGCTATCTCGCGGATCCGGTCGAGGTCGAGGGCGCCATAGCGGTGCGCGACCAGGTTGCGAAGCCCCGATGCGGCAGCCAGCCGCGCGGCGAGGGCGGGGTCCACGATGCCCTGTTCGCCGAGCCTCGAGAAGACCTGCCCTTAGCTCTGCGGAACCCCCAGCCCCGCGTCCGACAGCCAATGTGCCGCGAGGGCAAGACACTCCTGCAACCCGACGAAGAGGTTCAGGATCACGATCTCCCGGGCCGTGCGATCGGCCCGGAAGGCGTCGCACGTCGGCGGCACCACCTCGCGGATTCGGGTGACGGCATCGCGCACCGACGCGATCTTCTCGGCGAGGACCGCGCTATCGACCATGTGCCGCTGCGGCGAGGACGCCGCGCGCGCACAGCTCCTCGATCGGCTTGAAGTCGAGATACTCGAGGATCGCCTCCGCGCGGCGCTGCGCCAGGCTCCGGGGATCGTGCACGACGATCACATCGCCGTCGCGAAAGATCCGGTAGGCCAGACCGGGCGGCGCGTCTCCGAGAAGGACGAGATCGACGGGCCGACCGGCGGCAGCCTCGAGCCGCGCAGCGAGCTCGCCCAGTTCCAGCACCGTGAGGCGCACTCCCCCGGAGAGATCCACGGCGACGTCGATATCCGAGTGCGACGTAGCCGTGCCGCGCGCGCGATCCGAAGACGATCGCGTATGCGATCCGGAGGTCACCGGCCAGTACGCTATGGAGGGCTTCTAGCACGTCGTGGCAGTGTACCCGCGGGCACGCGCCCGAGCCCATCACGAACGAACCCCCTCTCCTCGGGCCGGAAGTTTCCCTGGCCCCAGCCCCGCATCCAGTGGTCGTCGATGCCGCAGGCGGGAAGCGGCCTCGCCTGCCGCGGTGTCACGACCGGCTCCCGTCATCGCCCCCTCGCGCGTGATGACCGACCCTCGGAGGATCTCGACCGAGGACGACCGCCGGCAGGCCGACGGCCTACGCGTACGAGCTGCCCACCGGACGGGCGACTGCGGAGGCCTCGTCGAGGTGATCTCCCCCGATACGGGCACGACGCGCTACGTGTATGGCGCAGCCGGAGACCTGCAGCTCAGAATCAGGGCGTGCGAGAACGGGCGCAGCCGCAACGGAGCCGCGTGGCGAAACGCAGTCGACTCGAAGGCTGGCCCATCGTCGGCGTCAGCGTAGCCGCGCTCACGGCGATGACCGGCGTGCTCGCCGCCCTCTACGGGACCCAGGAGGAGGGCATCCGGACGCTGATCCGCGCCAGTGCGCGCACCTCGCTCGCCCTCTTCCTGGCCGCTTTCGTCGCCTCGAGCGCCCGGCGGCTGTGGCGCTCCGGCACGACGGCGTGGCTGCTCCGCAATCGCCGCTATCTCGGCGTCTCGTTCGCGGCCTCGCACGCCCTTCACCTGGCTGCGATCGTCGCCCTCGCGACGCGTTGGCCCGAGTCGTTCTGGTCGACGACCAACGGTGTGACGATCTTCGGGGGCGGCCTCGGCTTCCTCTTCATTCTCGCGCTCACCGTGACATCGAGCGATGCTGCCGTTCACCACTTGGGCGCAGCGCGCTGGAAGCTCCTGCACCGTGTGGGGGTCTGGTACCTGTTCGGGATCCTCTTGCTCAACTACGGCCCCGCCTTCCTGTCGTCTCCGGGCTACCTGCCCGCGAGCCTCGCCGTCTTCGGCGCGCTCGGCATCCGGATCGCGGCGTGGCGGAGGGCGCGCGCATGACGTTCCCGGCGACACGGTCGATCACGGCCGTCTGACCTGCCGCAATGTCGCGCCCTGCTCCCGTCATCGCCCCCCTCGCGCGCAATCGCGTCCTACAGGGGGTCGTCGCCGCCTATGGGCTGCTGTGGGTCGCGCTCGCGATCGCGCCGAAGTACCGCTCGGACTGGCTCCTCGAGAACCTGCTCGTTTTTGTCTTCGCCGCACTCCTGGCCGCGACGCACCGCCGCTTCGTCTTCTCGAACTTCTCCTACGTCCTCATCGCGGCGTTCCTGGCCCTACACGCCATCGGCGCCTACTCCACCTACAGCGAGACGCCGATCGGGTACCTCCTGCAGCGGACCCTCGACCTCCCGCGCAACCCGTACGATCGCGTCGTCCACTTCTCCTTCGGCTTCCTGCTCGGCTACCCGATGCGCGAGATCGCGCTGCGCAGGCTCCGCGCGAACCGCCTCTGGGCCTTCCTCGTTCCGCTCTTCACGACGCTCGCCATGAGCAGTGGCTACGAGATCATCGAGTCCTGGGTGGCCCGGATCGTGAGCCCGGAGCTCGGCACCGCGTATCTCGGAACCCAGGGCGACGTCTGGGATGCACAGAAGGACATGGCCCTCGCGCTCTTCGGCGCCCTTCTCGGCCTGGCGCTCGCCGACGCCTACCGCAGGCGAACCGGCCGCGAGGCATGGACGCTCCTCGCGCCGCGCTGAGGCTGCAAGACGAGTGCCCTTGCTACGGTCCCTGCATGGCCGTTCGTCGCTGGGGTTCATGGGACATGTCTCTAGGCTGGAAGCGGCTGCTCGTCTTCTACGTGCTCACCTTCGCGCTCCTCGGCGCGATCCCGATCCTCCACGGTCTCGCCTCGAGTGGCCCGATGGATTTCGCCGCGGCGGGCGCCCGGGCCACCGAGGAGACCGGCCTCGCCTGGACGTCGAATCTGGTGGTGATGGTTCGCCTGTGCCTGGCCGAGCCGACGCTCTGGCTGATCGTGTTCGGGTCCGCGGTTCCGAGCCTCGCCGCGCTGCTGGTCTGCGCCCGGCAGCCAGCGCAGATGCGAGCTCTCCTCGCTCGCTTCCGGGTCGGCACGCCCTGGCGTCATGCACTTCGGGAGTACGGCGTGGTCGTGCTGCTGATGGTCGGGGGACTCGCGACGGTGTATGCGCTGCGATCGCTGCTCCCGGGGCCCGAGTACGCAAGGCCCGCCGGACTCTTCGGCCCCGCCCTCGTCGGCGCCCTGCTGGCTGCGGCCTTTCTCGACCAGGGCGCCGTGCTCGAAGAGCTCGGCTGGCGCGGCTGGGCACTTCCGGAGCTCCAGGCCGGCCTCGCGAACCCCCTCGCTGCGGCCGTCGCTGCTGGGAATGGCTTGGGGCCTCTGGCACGTCCCCCGCGACGTCACCGGCGGCGTGATCGACCGCCTCGGCGCACCGCAGTATTTGTTCCTCTACCTGCCGAGCTTCCTCGGCGGGACCATCACGACCTCGATCATCGCCGCCTACTTCGTGAACCGCTGCGGCGGCAGCATCGTTCCGGCGATCATGGTCCACGGCCTCGGCAACGATGCGATCGGACTCTCGGGAGTCGCCTCGATGGAGCTCGCGCTGTCGCCATACCACCAGATCACGAAGGCACTACCGTTCATGCTGATTGCGACCGGCATCATCCTCGTCACCGGGAGCGAGCTCGGTCGGGATCGGCGCACGAACGCCCGGCGCGGAGGCCCTCACTCCGCGGAGCGCTGACGCGCATCTCGAGGGAGAACCCATCCGGCGCGCGCTCGTGAGACCGTGTCGGGCGCTCGTTACGTCCTGCGCCGCCACGCACGCGCTGCCCGCGCGGCCGCCGCTTGGCGGCCTCCGGGAGAGCCTCCTGGCGTTGCCGGCGCCCATGGGAGTCTCAGGTGGGGCTCTTGGCGCCCTTCCGGCCCGCCACCACCGCCGAGACGGTGTTCACGACGAACAGGAGCACGGCGACTACGTTGCCGAGGCCGCCCCAGCGCACGCCTTCGGCGAACCCGACGAGGTCCGACACGACGCGAACGAGGAGCGTCGCGTGGAGGAGCGCCAGATGGAGGTAGAAGCGCTCCCCGAACGGCATCGGCCGCATGAGCACGGCCGGGAAGATGATCGGCGCGTGGCCGAAGATCATCGAGAAGACGAAGCCGGCGAAGAACGCGTGGAGCCACGCGTCGTAGCTTGGCCCGGCGGCGACGGCGCCAAAGGTGACCGCGAGCGCGCCGCTCACGGCGAGCCAGACGTAGCCCGAGAGGAGACACACGGCAGTGAAGCGCAGCAGCCCCGTTCGCCGGACGTTGCGGCGCGCGATGTCCTTCGCGCCGAGCCAGGCGGCCAAGGCGATGCAGCCCGCGCCGAGCACGCGAACACCGGCATCCGGGCTCACCGCCGAGAGCAGCGCACCGCCGAGCAGGACGGCAGCGGCCCCGGTGAAGAGCCTGCGGTCGCGCGCCGAGAGCGCGAGGAAGCGGGTCAGCTCGAGACGCTCGCCGGCGATGGTGAGGCCGAGGAACGCGATCCACCACGAGACGACCGCGGAGACCGGACGCCCGAGGGCCCAGAGCGCCGTCCCGACGGGCCAGCACGCGGCTGCGACGACGAGGGTGGCGCTCGCCCAGGTCGGCTGGAGGCGCCACGCCACCAGCATCACCTCCAGCAGTACGAGGCCCGCCACCACGAAGAGTACGGGGCCGAGGGGACCTGGCGCCGCCAGCAGGGCCACGGCGCCGAGCCCGGAAGCCAGGGGCCCGGCAAAGGCCCAGCGGCGGCCGATCCCGACGGCGCGCTCGAGGCCGATCACCGTACCGAGGAATGCAGAAACCATGAGCGGGCCGTGGAACGCGATGGGCCCTGCCGCCGGCGGCGGAAACGAAAAGCCGAGCCTCCCGAGCCCACCCCAGAGCGCGACGAGCAGCGAGATCATTCCGAGCGCCAGGAGCGGCACACGAGCCGCGACGGGCACGCTACGCGGCGCCGGTCGGAGGCCGGTATCCTGCGTCTCGTGCTGCGCCATGTGCCCGTCTCCTACCGCGGGATGACCGAGGTCATACCTCGCAGAAGGCCTCTCCCCGACGCTACCGACCTACGCCGGAGGCCCCCATGACCCTCGTCGACATCGAGTCGGATCTCTCGGATACCGAGCGCGAGCTGCGCGACACCGTACACAAGTTCGCGAGCGAAGTGATGCGCCCGGCGGGGCAGGCTCTCGACAAGCTGGCCGACCCGGCCGACGTGATCGCCAAGGACTCGCCGCTGTGGCCCGTCTTCGACCGCCACCGCGAGCTCGGCCTCGACCTGTTCGAGGACGAGGACTCCGGCCTCGGCCCGGTCGAGAAGGCGCGCCTTCGCGCCATGATCGCCGAGGAGATGGGCTGGGGCGACTCCGGCCTCGCGATCAGCCTCGGCGTCTCGAACTTCCACAAGATGTTCGCGCGGCTCTCCGGCCGCCCTGCGCTCGTCGAGCGCTTCTGCGCGCCCGACTCACGCGACATCGGCTGCTGGGCGATCACCGAGCCCGACCACGGCAGCGACACCCTCGCCGTGACCGAGAGCTCGTTCACCGACCCGAAGCTGCGCGCCAACTGCATCGCCCGCAAGGACGGCAAGCACTGGGTGATCAAGGGCCAGAAGGCGGCGTGGGTCTCGAACGGCACCATCGCCACGGTCGCTGCGCTCTTCTGCACGATCGACCCCAGCCACGGCTTCGAGGGCGGAGCGATCTGCCTGGTGCCCCTCGACCTGCCCGGGCGTTTCGCGCGGCAAACCCCTCGACAAGCTCGGCCAGCGCGCGCTCAACCAGGGCGAGATCTTCTTCGACGACGTCCGGATACCCGAGGAATACGCGGTCTTCGGCGCCCCGGCCTACAGGACCGCGGTCGAGATGGTGCTGGCCCTCGCCAACGCGTCGATGGGGACGATCTTCGTCGGCCTCGGGCGTGCGGCCGTCGAGCACGCCATCGCCTACTCGAAGGAGCGCATCCAGGGAGGGAGGCCGATCTTCGAGCACCAGAGCGTGAAGGCGCGGCTGTTCAAGATGTTCTCGCAGGTCGAGGCGGCACGCGCCCTCGCCCGCCGCGTCTACGTCTACAACTCGACGCACCCGCCGCTCGTACACTACTCGATCGCGTCGAAGGTCTTCTGCACGAACACGGCCTTCGAGGCGGCGAGCGGCGCGCTCCAGATCTACGGCGGAAACGGCCTTTCCCGCGAGTACCCCATCGAGAAGCTCGTTCGCGATGCGCGGGCGTCGATGATCGAGGACGGCTGCAACGACCTGCTGAGCCTCGTGGGCGCTTCGAAGCTCT
The DNA here is from genome assembly GCA_963710635.1 of uncultured delta proteobacterium. Lineage (GTDB taxonomy): Bacteria > Myxococcota_A > UBA9160 > UBA9160 > UBA9160 > MYXO. Next base: position 667,117 of record CAVQAY010000004.1, on the reverse strand, counting down.
GACCCGAACCACCGCCGGAGGGTACGTCCCGCCGGCGAGGCCGAGAGAGGACGAAATGCAACTTCGCGAGGCAATCGGCAACCGGCGCTCGATCCGCTTCATGCGGCCCTACCGTATGGTCGAGCCGGAGAAGATCCAGCGCATGCTGGAGGCGGCGCGGCTGGCGTCGCACTGGGGCAACGTGGGCAGCACCCGCGCGGTGGTGGTCTTCCGCGACAGCGCCCCCAAGGAGGCCCTCGACGCCATCACGGCGCCGATCGCCGGCTTCCAGATCCGAAACGCGCCGGTGATCATCGTCTGGTACCTCGACACGACGATCGTCGATCATCAGGCCGACCGGCTCCGCGAGCTCCTCGACGCGGGCGCCCTCGGCGTCGGCGAGGGAAAGAAGGAAGCCCTCGAGAAGCAGCTCATCCCGATCTTCACGAGCATCCTCGAGAGGATGAAGGAGCCGGGGCTCGGCGAGGTCGACGGCGGCCAGGCGATCGCACAATCGACGCTCATGGCCTACGAGCAGGGCCTCGGCACCTGCTGCCTCAGCTCGCCGAACGTCGACCGGATCCGCCAGGCGCTCGGGATGCCGGAGACCTGCCGGATCCTCCTCATCCAGACGGTCGGCTATCCGCTCGAGAGCCCCGAGGCCGGCGGCCAGCGGCCTCGCCAGCCCTTCGGCGAGATGTTCCACATGAACCGCTTCGGCAATCCGTTCCCTCGGAGCCCGGACGTCGTGAAGGAGCTCGAGCGCGACCGGATGATCCAGTCGCCCGCGCCGCACCCCTACCGCGAGGCGGAGCTCGAGTTCATGAAGGCAGCACTCGGAATCAAGGGACACGGCCTGCTCTAGGCGCGGCACGAACAACGACGGAACCAAGGGAGCAACCCTCATGCGAATGGATGCGATCGTCGCCGGCGTCGGGATGACCCGCTTCGGCAAGCACCTCGAGACGGGCCTCAAGGCGCTCGGCGCGGAGGCCGTGAAGGCCGCTCTCGCCGACGCGGGCCTCGGTGTCGCCGACGTCGAAGCGGCGTACGTCGGAAACGCGGTGGCGGGGCTGCTCACCGGCCAGGAGTGCATCCGCGGCCAGGTGATCCTGCGCTCGATCGGCCTCGGCAAGATTCCCGTCGTGAACGTCGAGAACGCCTGCGCGAGCGCGTCGACGGCGCTCCAGCAGGCGTGCGCGATGGTGACGGCCGGCTGCTACGACGTGGTGCTCGCCCTCGGTGTCGAGAAGCTCTACCACCAGGACAAGACCAAGAGCTTCGCGGCCTTCTCGGGCGCCGTCGACGTCGAGGCCATGGCGAGCATTCTCGCCGCGCTCCGGGGCCCCGAGGCGGCCAGCAAGCCGAAGCTGTCGTCGGGCGAGACCGAGGCGCCGAAGCGCTCGATGTTCATGGACATCTACGCCGCCGCCGCCCGCAACCACATGGCGCGCTACGGCACCACGAAGGAGCAGTTCGCGGCGATCGCCGCCAAGAACTCGCAGCACGGGAGCCTCAACCCGCGCGCACAGTTCCGCGAGGCGCTCAGCATCGAGGAGGTGCTGGCGGCGCCCATGATCGCCGAGCCCCTGACGCGCCCCATGTGCTCGCCCATCGGCGACGGCGCCGCCGCTGCGGTGATCGTGAGCCCCCGAAAGGCGCGCGAGCTCGGCATCCGGAGGCCCGTCCACATCGCCGCGAGCGTGCTGCGGTCGGGCTGGGACCACGGCGTCGACGAGCCGGGAACCGTCGAGCTGTGCTCGAAGGAAGCCTACGAGCAGGCCGGCATCGGCCCCGAAGATCTCCACGTGATCGAGTGCCACGACGCATCGGCGCCGGCCGAGCTGATGGCCTACGAGTCGCTCGGCCTGTGCGCCAAGGGCGACGGCGGAAAGCTCGTCGAACTCCGGCGACACCTGGCTCGGCGGGCGGCTGCCGGTGAACCCGTCGGGTGGCCTCCTGCGCAAGGGGCATCCGGTGGGCGCGACGGGAATCGCGCAGATCGTCGAGCTCTCGGAGCAGCTCCAGGGCCGCTCGGCGCCGAGGCAGGTCGAAGGCGCGCGCGTCGCGCTCGCGCACAACGGCGGCGGCAACATCGGCACCGACGCCGCCGCCATGTGCATCACGATCTTGACGGTCTAGGCGGTCGCGGCATGACGAAGCGGAACGAGACGATCCTCGCGGAGCTGGTGGCTTCGCGGGCGGAGCAGAAGCCGGACCTCGACGTGCTCACCTTCGAGCGCGGCGATAGCACAGCCCGGAGGTGCGAACCTACGCCGATCTGCTGCGGAACGCGAACCGGATCGCCACCGCGCTGGTCGATCACGGCCTCGAGCGCGGCGGGCGCTTCGGCCTCATGATGCGCAACCACCCGGAGTTCGTGGAGACGATGATCGCGGCGTCGATGACGGGCTGCGTCTTCGTTCCCATCGATCCCCGGACGCGTGGCGAGAAGCTCGTCCACTTCCTGCGCCACTCGGGCTCCCGCGGCCTCATCGCGGCCGACTACTGCCTGCCGGCGGTGGAGGAGATCCGCGGCTCGCTCCCGGACCTCGGCTTCATCCTCGGCCTCGATACCGGCGAGGAGCCCGGCGCGCCGAAGCTCTCGGACGTGAAGGGTGTCGATTCTCTCGGCGACGTCCTCGCCGCGAGCGCAGCACCCGTCGAGGGCCGGACCGCAGGTCCAGCCGATCCGCTCCAGATCCTCTACACATCGGGAACCACCGGCGACCCCAAGGGCGTCGTCTTCCAGAACGCCCGCTTCGGCGCCTTCGCGATGCTCGGTCTCATCCTCGGCTACCGGGCGACCGACCGGCCCTACACCGGCCTCTCGCTCACCCACGGCAACGCCCAGGCGGTGACGCTCGGGCCCTCGCTGCACATGGGCCTTCGCGGCGTCTTCAGCCGCAAGTTCACCAAGTCGCGCCTGTGGGACGTGTGCCGCCACTTCGGCTGCACCACGTTCTCGCTGCTCGGCGGCATGGCGACGGCGATCTACGCAGAGCCGCGCCGGGAGAACGACCGCGACAATCCGGTGCGGATGGTGATCAGCGCCGGAATGCCCCGCGCCATCTGGGAAGACTTCGAGAAGCGCTTCGACGTCCAGGTCTTCGAGTGGTACGGCGCCGTCGAAGGAGGCCTCGCCATGAAGCCCATCGGCCAGGGGCCGATCGGGAGCTTCGGCAAGCCCGCTCCGGGGCTCGAGATGAAGATCGTCGACGAGCAGGGAAGCGAGTGTCCGCCCTTCGTCGTCGGCGAGATCGTCTCGCGCCCCGCCGGCGGAAGCGCCAGCGTCGAGTACTTCAAGAACGAGGAGGCGTCCCGCGCGAAGGCGGCCGGCGGCTGGCTCCGCAGCGGCGACATGGGGCACCGCGACGCCGACGGCTGGTTCTTCTTCGACTACCGGAAGGGCGGAGGCATCCGCCACGACGGAGAGTTCGTCCAGCCCGACAAGGTCGAGAAGGTGATCGCCGAGCAGCCCGGCGTGACCGACGTCTTCGTCTACGGCGTCCCCGCGGCCTCGGGCGCTCCGGGAGAGAAGGACGTCGTCGCGGCGATCGTTCCGGCGAGCCCGGCGAGCTTCGATCCGGCGGCGATCTTCGACGCCTGCCGCCGCGCGCTCGACCCGGCCTCGGTGCCGCAGTATCTCCAGGTCGTGGACGAGATCCCGAAGACCGCGTCGGAGAAGCCCCAGGAGCGCTTCCTCCTCGAACGGTTCGCCCCTGGCGCCCCGGGAGTCTACGCCCGGACCGCAGGCGCACGGTAAGACGGCCGGGGCGGGAGCGTGACCGGTCCCGGCCCCGCGGCCCTCCCCCTCGCGATCCGCCGCCGCGACTTCCTCCGGCTCGGCGCCGGCGCCGGCCTCTCCCTCGCCCTGCTCCGGCTCGGTGCCGCGCCCGCCGCGCTCGGCGCCGACGGCGGCCCGCCGCCGGCCGGATCCGCCGCGAAGGCGCCCAAGGACTACGACGCCTGGGAGGACGTCTACCGGAGCCAGTGGCGCTGGGACCGCGTCAGCTGGGGATCCCACACCAATCAGTGTTTCCCGGGAGGCTGCTCGTTCCGTGTGTTCTCGCGCGACGGCGTCGTCTGGCGCGAGGAGCAGACCGCCAGCACCGACGCCTGCAGCCCCGGCGTACCCCGACTTCAACCCCCAGGGCTGCCAGAAGGGCTGCGGCTTCCACCACGCCCTCGTGAGCCCGGACCGCTTGCTCCATCCCATGCGCCGCGCCGGCGCCCGCGGCGAGGGGCGCTGGCAGCGCATCTCGTGGGACGAGGCCCTCGCGCAGATCGCCGACGCGATCCTCGACGCCCACGAAAAGGCAGGGCCCCAGAGCGTCGTCGTCGACGCCCCGCACATCCACGCGGGGTCCGTCGCGCTCTCAGGGATCCATCGCCTCGCCTACCTGCTCGGCGCGCTGGTGACCGACCTGAACGTCGCCATCGGCGACGACCTGAAGGGCATCTTCCACACCTTCGGCACCATGCAGCTCGGCTACTCGGCGGACAACTTCCAGGACGCCGAGCTGATCGTCCTCACGAACTCGAACCTCTCGTACACCGGTCCGCCGATGTACCACTTCCTCACCGAGGCACGGTACAACGGCAGCGAGATCGTCCTGCTCGCGCCCGACTACAACCCGACGGCGCTCACCGCCGACGTCCACGTCCCGCTGCGGCCCGGAACCGACGCGGCGCTCTGGCTCGCGATCTGCCAGGTGATCCTGGCCGAAGAGCTCGTCGACGCGGCCTTCGTCCGCGAGCAGACCGACCTGGCGCTCCTCGTCCGCAGCGACACGGGGCGCTACCTGCGCGCCCAGGACGTCGACGGTAAACGCGAAGACCAGCTCTACTTCTTCGACGAAGCGGCCGGGCGGATCGCTCCCGCTCCGCGCGGCACGCTCCGCTTCGATGGCCAGCAGGCGCTCGACGGCCGCTACCACGCGTGGCTCGAAGACGGCACCGAGGTCGAGGTGCGCCCGGTGCTCTCGCTCTTGCGGGAGAAGCTCGACCGCGAGTACACGCCCGAGCAGGCGGCGGCCGCCTGCGGAGTCGGACCCGAGGTGATCCGGTCGCTCGCGCGCAAGATCGCCCGCAAGCGAACCTGCTGCTACATCGGCTTCACCTCCGCGAAGCAGTTCCACGGCGACCTCCACGAGCGGAGCCTGCTCCTCGCCATGGCGCTCACCGGCAACTGGGGCAAGCCAGGGACGGGCTTCAACTGCTTCCTGGTGCCGATCGAGCACGTTGGGGCGCTGATGACGCTCGAGCGCCCGGCCGCTCGCGGGGGCCTGCTCTCGAGGCTCCCCGAGTACCTGCGCCTCCGGGCGGAGCTGTGGTGGAACGATCCCGAGATGCCCGATGCTCTCGTCCATACCGAGGTGATGGTCCGGGAGACGAAGCGCCTCGGTGTCGTACCGCCCGTCTTCTTCTTCTACCACCACGCCGGCTACGCGAAGCTCTGGGATCGGCCCGAGTGGGACGACCCTTCCGCCAAGAGAAGTTTCGGCGACGCGCTGCGCGAGTCGGTCGCCCGGGGCTGGTGGGATGCCCAGCAGGCGCGGCCCGGGCCGGATCAGCCGCCGAAGGTTCTGATGCTGATGGCGCACAACCCGCTGCGGCGCGAGCGCAGCGGCCGGAGCCTCTACGTCGAGGAGCTGTTCCCGAAGCTCGACCTCATCTTCGCGGTCGAGACGCGCATGTCGTCTTCGGCGGCCTTTGCCGACATCGTGCTGCCGGCCGCCTGGTACTACGAAAAAGAAGACACGACCATCACCTTCGGCATGAACCGTGCCATGGCGCTCATCCAGCAGGCGGTGCCGCCGCGCGGAGAGGCGAAGCCCGAGTGGGAGATCTTCGCCGCGCTGGCGCGAAAAGTCCGCGAGCTGGCTCGGGAACGCGGGCTCGACACCTACCGCGACGCCAGCGGTGCCGAGCGACGCTACGCCGATCTGGGCGACCGCTTCACGATGCACGGACACCTCGAGACGCACCCCGACGTCGTGCGCGAGTACATGGCGATCACGAGCGCAATGGGCACCTTCGGCAAGGGCGCCGAGTACGAACGCCTCGTCGAAAAGGGCCAGCTCTGCTTCGCGGGCCTCGGCAAGAACCTCGCCAGCCGGACCTCCACCGACATCGAGCCCGGCAAGCCGTACGTCAGCCTCCGCTGGCACCTCGAGCGCCAGGAACCCTACGCAACCTACGCGCGCCGCGCGCAGTTCTACATCGACCACCCGTGGTATCTCGAGGCCGGCGAGGCCCTCCCGACCTTCAAGGAGACGCCGCCGATCGGCGGCCGCCACCCGTTCCGGCTGGTGAGCGGACACATCCGCGGCAGCATCCACTCGATGCACATCGCCGTGCCCGAGTTCCTGCGCCTGCATCGCGGCCAGCCCGTCCTCTTCGTGAACGATCGCGTCGCCGCCGAGCGGGGGGTCGCCGATGGCGACACGGTTCGCCTGTTCAACGACGTCGACGCCGCCGAGCTGATGGTCTCGACCTCCTCCGCCGTCGGTCCCGGCGACGTCGTCGTGTACATGTGGGAGTCGTTCCAGTTCGCGGGCTGGCGTTCCCACGACGCGATGCTGGTCGGGATGCCGAAGAGCCTCCACCTGGCAGGCGGCTACGGCCAGCTCCGCCACGTCTTCGCGAGCGGGACGCCCACCCCGGCAAGCGACCGCGGCCTGCGCGTCGACTTCGTCAAGGTGGCCGATGCGCCGCGGCCGAAGACGATCGGCGCAGACGATCGCCACCCGAAGGCCGGCGCATGAGGGGCGGCGCGACCAAGGCGGAGCTCCGGGAATCGAAGCGCCAGCTCGCTGCGGTGATCGACCTCGGCAAGTGCATGGGCTGCCAGACCTGCGTCGTGGCGTGCAAGAGCCTCTGGACGCAGCGCCCCGGAACCGAGCACATGCGCTGGATGAGCGTCGCCACCTGCCCGGGCCGGGGCTACCCGCGCGACTTCGAGAAGAAGGGGGAGGCTTCGCCCCCGGCGGCACTCCGGTGAAGGGCGAACTCACGACCCTCGTCGACTGCGGCGATGCGCTGCGGTTCAACCACGACGAGGTGCTCTTCGCCGGCGCGGGACAGAGCCGCCGCCTCGAGCCGGAGAGCGCGCACGGGGGCCCTCCGGCGTGGGGCTACAACTGGGACGAGGACCAGGCGTCGGGGCAGTGGCCGAACCCGTATTTCTTCTACATGCCGCGCCTTTGCAACCACTGCACGACACCCGCCTGTCTCGACGCGTGTACGCGACATGCGATCTACAAGCGGGACGACGGGCTCGTCGTGATCGATCAGGACCGCTGCGAGGGGCACCGCCACTGCGTCGAGGCGTGCCCCTACAAGATGATCGCCTTCAACCCGGTGACGCAGACCAGCGAGAAGTGCATCGGATGCTTCCCGCGCGTCGAAGAAGGGATTGCTCCCGCCTGCCATCGCCAGTGTCCGGGCAGGACGCGCGCCTACGGCTTCCTCGACGACGAGAAGAGCCAGGTCCATCAGCTCGTGACGGTCTGGAAGGTGGCGCTCCCGCTCCACCCCGAGTACGGAACCCAGCCGAACGTCTACTACGTGCCGCCGCTCTCGCCGCTCGCCTACGACGCCGAGGGGAAGCTCACCGAATCGATGCGGATACCCGGCGAGGTGCTCGAAGGCTATTTCGGTCCCGACGTTCACCGCGCGCTGGCGACGCTCCGCGCCGAGCGGGCGAAGCGCATGCGCAAGGAGCCGTCGGCCCTCATGGACCTCCTCATCAGCCGCGTCTGGCGCGACCGCTTCGGCGGCTTCGTTCGCGATCCCGGGGAGACACCCGAAGGGACGCAGGGGCCCGGCGCGTGAGCGGCCCCCTCCGAGCGCGGCGTGTCGCCGGCACCGACGCCGAACGGCTCATCGACCCGATGGCACCCGGCTGGGCGCGCTGCCTGCCGGAGGTCGTCTCGCTCGCCCCCGCGCCCGTCGCGCTGGTGGCCGGCGTCTCGCCCTACGTCGCCGCGAGCAGCGGCCATGGCCGCGTGCCGCGCCTCGAGGTGCGGGCGGCACACGACGGGATCTCGCTGTGGCTACGCCTCGCCTGGCCCGACACGACCCGCGACGACCGCCTCACCGACCTCGATCGCTTCGCCGACGCCGCGGCGGTGATGTTCCCGCTCACACCGGCCGCCGATCCCTTCCGCATGGGGTCGCCCGAAGATCCCGTGAACGCCTGGCTCTGGCGCGCCGACGCCGCAGCTCCCTTCGACGTCTTCGCCGAAGGCTACGCCACGAGTCGCCGCCGCCCCGCCGCGGCGAGCGGCCTCGAAGCCCGCGCACATCACGACGGCCGCGGCTGGGCGCTCGTCTTCCGGCGCCCCCTCGCCGCGCCCGGCGCCGGCTTCGCCGCGCTCTCGCCCGGCGCACCGGCGCAGGTCGCCTTCGCCATCTGGGACGGCAGCCACCGCGACCGCTCGGCACAGAAGGCGGTCTCAGCACGCGCCCTCCCCCTCCTGATCGACGGCTGACCCTCTGCCGGGGAAGCAGCGTGCGGCTTCGGTAGGATGCCGCCCCGAGGAGCGTCCATGATCGGAAGCGGCGAGCGGTACGTGCTGGCGATCGACCTCGGGACGGGGGCGGTGAAGACTGCGCTGGTCTCGTCGCAGGCCGAGGTCGTGGCGCCGGCGAGCCGGGACATCGCAATGCTGCACCTCCCCGGCGGAGGCGCCGAGCAGGACCCGGACCAGTGGTGGTCGGCCACCTGCGAGGCGGCGCGCGAAACCCTCGAGCGCGCCGCGGTGCCCCGCGAGCGCGTCCTGGCGGTGAAGTGTACGACCCAGTGGGCCGTCACCGTCCCGGTCGACGCCGGCGGCCAGGCGCTGTGCAACGCGATCTCGTGGATGGATACCCGCGGCGGGCCCTACGCGCGACGGGTCGCCGGAGGCCCGGTCCGGCTCGGGGGCTACGACGTCACGAAGCTCTGGCGCTGGATCCGGCTCACCGGCGGGGCGCCGACACTGTCGGGTGTCGATGGCCTCGGGCACGCCCTCTTCCTGCGCTTCGAGCGGCCGGAGATCTGGGCGAAGACGAACCAGCTCCTCGAACCGATGGATTACCTGAACCTGCGGCTCACGGGCCGCGCCGCGGCATCGGTCGGCACCATGTATCCCTACTGGCTCACCGACAACCGCGACCCGCTGCGGATCGACTACCACCCGGCTTTGCTGAGGCTCGCGGGAATCGAGCGGGAGAAGCTGCCGGATCTGCTTCCGGTCGACGCCGTCCTCGGGACGCTGCTGCCGCGGGTCGCCGCCGACCTGGGCCTTCCCGCGTCGACGCGGGTCCTCGCGGGCGCCTCCGACGGGCAGTCGTCGGCCGTCGGCGCCGGCTGCGTCCGTGACTACGACGGCTACTTCTCGGTCGGCACCACGTCGTGGATCTCGTGCCACGTACCGGCCAAGAAGAGCGACCTCCTCCACCGGCTCTCGACCATGCCGGCGGTTCTCCCGGGCCGCTACGTGGTGATGGCCGAGCAGGGCGTCGCCGGACGCTGTCTCGACTTCCTGAAGGACAACCTCCTCTTCCCACGATCGGCCGGGGGCCCCGCCGCCCCCGCAGACGCCTACGCGCTGATGGACGCCGAAGCGGCCCAGATCCCGGCCGGCAGCCACGGCCTGGTCTTCACGCCGTGGCTCGGCGGCGTCGTCGCTCCGGACGACGAGCCGGCGACGCGGAGCGCCTTCATCAACCAGACGCTGCGGACGACCCGCGGCCACTACGTACGGGCCGTGATGGAAGGGGTCGCCTTCAACCTGCGCTGGCTCTCCCGCCCCGTCGAGCGCTTCGTCGGCCGCCGCTTCGACCAGTTCGGCTTCGTCGGCGGCGGTGCGCTCTCCGACACCTGGTGCCAGATCCTCGCCGACGTCCTCGGCCGCCCGATCCGGCAGATCGCCCACCCGCGCCACGCCAACGCGGTCGGGACGGCACTGGCGGCCTTCGTCGCTCTCGGCGAGCTGACCCTCGCCGACATCCCCGCGCGGGTCCGGGTCGCCGCCGTCCACTCCCCCGACCCGGCCCGAGTACGGCTCTACGACGCACAGTTTGCCGAGTTCCTGGCGTTGTATCGTCGGATGAAACCGATCTACCGTCGGATGAACCGGCCGCCCAAGGCCCGAGGAGACAGGTGATGCCGCAGGAGAGTGCGCCCAAGAAGTCCGGCGGAGTCTTTGCCAGCATGCACCCCTATCGCGACGAGGCGGCCACCTTCACCGCGCTTCCGGCGAAGGGCCGGAGCCGCGACGAAGTGCTCGCCGAGCTTCGCAGCTTCGCGGCCCGCGAGGACGCGCGGTGGGAGACGGGACAGGTCTCGGGAAGCTACTACCACGGGGGGAAGGACCACTACGCGTTCCTGAACGAGGTCTTCTCGCTCTTCTCCCACGTGAACCTCCTCCAGCGCGACATGTGCCCGAGCGCCACCAAGCTCGAGGGCGAGATCGTCGCGATGACCGCACACATGCTCCACGGAGACGCCGAGGTCTGCGGCGCGGTCACGAGCGGCGGGAGCGAGAGCATCATGCTGCCGATGCTCGCCTACCGCGAGCGGGCGCGCGCCGAGCGGAGCATCACCCGGCCGGAGATGGTGGTTCCGGACACGATCCACCCGGCGTTCTCGAAGGGCGCGCACTACTTCGGGATCGAGCTGGTGCGCGTTCCAGTGGGGCCGGACTTCCTGGCAGACGTCGACGCGATGGCCGCGCGCATCACACCGAACACGATCGCCCTCGCGGCGACGGCGGGAAACTATCCCCACGGCCTCATCGACCCGCTTCGCGAGCTCTCGGACCTCGCCCTCGACCACGGTCTCGGCTTCCACGTCGACGGCTGCCTCGGAGGGTTCCTCCTGCCGTGGATCGAACGCCTCGGCTACGACGTTCCCCCGTTCGACTTTCGCCTGCCCGGCGTCACCTCGATGTCGTGCGACACCCACAAGTGGGGCTACGGCCTGAAGGGCACCTCGGTCGTCCTCTACCGGGGGCGGGCCCTGCGGCGCCACCAATACTTCACGGCGACCGACTGGCCCGGCGGCGTCTACGCCTCGCCCACCATGGCGGGAAGCCGATCCGGCGGCCTCACCGCCGCGACGTGGGCCGCCATGGTCGCCCTCGGCGAGGAGGGCTACCTCGACGCCGCACGCCAGATCATGACGGCCGCCGACACGATCCGCGCCGGAATCGAGGCGATCCCCGAGCTCGAGATCTTCGGCAACCCGACGTTCTGCATCGCCCTGCGGTCGAAGGCCGTCGACATCTTCCACGTGAACGATGCGCTCGCGGCGAAGGGCTGGCGGCTCAACGGCCTGCAGCGGCCGCCGGGGGTACACTTGTGCGTGACGCTTCCCCAGGGCCGGCCGGGCGTCGCCGAGCGCTTCGTCGCCGACCTGCGCGACGCCGTGGCCTACGCGAAGAACCCGCCCCAGACGCCGGCCCGCACCGGCGCGATCTACGGCGGCGGCGCCATGCCTGCGAGCGCCATCGAGCAGATGATGATGGCGTGGCTCGACGAGAGCTACGAGCCGTAGAACGGCGACCGGAGTCCGCTCCCGGAGTCCGGACCGAAAAAGCTCTTGACCGTCGCGGCCAGGCGTGGTCTTGTGCGCGCGTGCCTGAGCCCGTCTTGGCGCATGCCGGAGATGATCGGTTACCTCGCCGGCGAAGACGAGACGCTACGCGACTGCGTGTCACATGGGGCGACATGCCGCATACCCAGGCGGTGCAGAGCCACCGCACTCCGGTCCGGCCGGATCGGCGGCTGACACCGCCACTCGCCGTGTACGCCGGCAGCCGGCCGCGCCGTTCACCCTTCCATCGCTCCGCGCAGGGGGACTCGTGACCGTGCGGGCTCTGGTCTTCCTGTTCACAGCCTCCCTCGTGTGCGTGCTCGCCGCAGCCCCGCAGGCGACGCAGGCCGAGGAGGCCTCCGATTTCGTCGGCACCGACGAGTGCATCGGCTGCCACGAGAAGCTCGAAGGCCCGTTCTCGAAGAACATCCACTCGAAGTCCATCCACTGGAACCCGAAGTCCGTCGGCTGCGAGGACTGCCACGGGCCCGGCAGGGCGCACTCCGAGAGCGACGAGGGGGAGGTCAAGATCGGCACCCCGGCCGATCTCGTTGCCAGGAAGGCGGACGCCGTCTGTCTCTCCTGCCACGAAGGCGACCGCACCCGGCTCTACTGGCGCGGAAGTAGCCACCAGATGGCCGATGTCTCCTGCGTCTCGTGCCACTCCGCCCACGCAGGCTTCCAGGACATGCTCCGGACCGCCTCCGAGGGCGAGACGTGCTTCACCTGCCATCCCGACCAGCGTCTCTCGCAGATGAAGCGATCGCGGCACCCGCTGAACGACTCGACCCGCTTCGACGGACAGGGCGACATGACCTGCTCGAGCTGCCACAACGCGCACGGGACCCAGTCCGAGAAGCTGATCGCCGCGAATACGATCAACGACAAGTGCTACGAGTGCCATCGCCAGATGCAGGCTCCGGTCCTCTGGGAGCACTCCCCCGTCAAGGAGAGCTGCCTCAATTGCCACGCGCCGCACGGATCGAACTATCCGAGCCTCCTCGTCGTACATCGCACGCGGCTGTGCCAGTCGTGCCACGAGGCAGGACGCCACCAGACCGTCGCCGGACAGAATCTCAGCTTCGTCGCACTGAATCGCGGCTGCAACAACTGCCACGCCCAGGTTCACGGGTCGAACCATCCGTCGGGCCTGAAGCTCAAGCGATAGAGACGGAGGCGTCGCGCATGACATTCACGTGCTCGGGTGCTCCGTCGAGCCGAGTCGGACGCGTGCTCTGGGCAATCGCCGCCGCGATCGCACTCGCCGCCCCGCCGGGTTCTGCCTCCGGAGAATCCGACGACCTCGAGCTCGACGCGAGCATCCGGGGCGGGATGCAGGACGCGAACGTCCGCGGCGACGATGCCCGGTTCAACCAGTACCGGAACGTGCACGAGGATCCCCGTCCTGCGATCGAGGAGGTCCTGCTCCGGGCCGGATGGGAGTCCTACTTCCTCGGCCTTTCGGGGATCGATCTCTTCCGCGACCACGATCGCTCTGCGGCCCTCGAGGTCGGCCAGTACGGCGTCTTCGAGCTCGATCTGGCGTGGGACGAGATGATCCATCATTTCGCCGAGGACGTCCCCTTCCTCGGATACCGCTGGGGGGGCGACTCCTGGCTGGTGTCGACCGCCAACCGTCTCGCCCTGCAGCCGAACTTCCCGCTCGGCGGCAATCCCCCGAACTCTCCGACTGCCGCAGGCGTCTCCGACCTCCTCGGTATGTTGCTCAACGCGCCGCGCCTCGATCTCGCGGTCGAGCGCAGCACCGGAACCGTCGATCTGGAATACGCCCTCTTCAGCGGGTTCGTCCTGCGCGGGAGCTACCTGCATCGGCACCAGGACGGTCTCCGCGCGCTGAGCTCGGGGGGCTACCGGCGAGACTCGGACGGAGCGCTGCTCGCCGGCGGAGTCGGAGAAAACTTCACGAACTATGGGCTCGAGTTTCCCGAGCCGATCGACAACGACACCGACGAGGTCGGCGCCGGATTCGACTACCGCGGAACGAACTGGAGCACGACGGTCGATTACCGCTTCGTCAACTTCAGCAATGACAACGACACGGTCACCTGGGACAACCCGCTCCGCTTCACCAGCGCAAACAACCTCCAGGGTGGCGCCGCGCTGAACCGCCTCGATCTCTCTCCTTCGAGCTGGAGCCACACCGCGACCGCGAGCGCCGGAGTCTGGGACCTCCCGCTCGACAGCCGCCTCACCGTGACGGGCTCCTGGGGCCGGATCCGTCAGGACGACCCGTTCCCCGCATTCACCGTCAACAATGCGCTCACGGTCGTCGGCGGCCCCAACGCAGGCCGGCTCGGGGCGACGCTCCCCCTCCCCGCCAGTCATCTCGACGGGCAGGTCGACACGATCCTCGTGAACGCGCTCGCGAGTTCGCGGCCGATCGACCCGCTGTCTCTCAATCTGAAGGTCAACTACTACGACTACGACAACAACAGCCGGCGCATCGTGTTCCCGGACGGATGGGCTCGCGTCGCGGAGAGCCAGTGGAGCGAGCCCGACAACGCGGGAGTCGTCAACCGTGTGCCGTCGTGGCGCCGCCTGCGGTCGAGCGCGGACGCCGCGTACGAAGTCAACGAGAGGCTGACTTTGATCGCGGACTACCTGTACGAGGTCTACTGGCGCAATTCGGACCGGAATGCCGACACCGGCGAGAACATCGTGGGAGGCCGGGTGAACTTCGAGCCGGTGTCCTGGGCAAACCTGCGCGCCGGCTACCACTGGAGCGAGCGGTCGATCTCCGGGCTGTATCGCCCCGAGCCGGCCCACCAGTTCTACGAGTGGGAACGTCTCCGGATGTTCGACCAGTCGGACCGGATGCGAAACGACGTGGACGTCTACCTCGGATTCGATCCGATCGACCGGCTGTCGTTCGGCCTCTCGTTCAATTACAGGGCCGACGACTACGACGAGGACTACTACGGACTGCACGATCGCGACGGGTGGACGCTCGGCGTCGATGGCACTTGGGCGATCTGCGACCGCGCCACCGTCTCCGCATTCTACAGCCGGGATGATTTTACGACCCGGATGCTGCTCCGCGCCAAGTCGAGCGCAGCGGGCGGCGGCGACTTCGCCGTTCCCGAGAACGACTGGATCACGAAGATCGGAGACGTGGCAAACACCGTCGGAGGCTCCGTGACGCTCGGGCTGATCCCCGAGAAGTTGACCCTCGAGCTCGGCGCGGATTACTCCTTCGCCCGGTCGAGGTTCCGCTCGCGCAACGTGAACTTCGTCCCCGGCGTCACCAGCAGCAGCGGCACCGCCTGGGACTGGCCGAATACCGACATCAATACCACGCAGCTGACGGCTGACCTCGCGTACCACTGGACGGACAGCGTCTCGACCAGCATCCGCTACCTCTACGAGGACTTCGAACTGACGGATGCCTTCACCGATCCCGTCGTACCCTATGGGAATCCGCCCGACGCGCAGGGGAACCGGCTCGACTACTTCATCTTCCTCGATGCAAACTACGAGAGCTACACCGCGCATGTGTTGACCTTCGTGCTGAAGTTCACCTACTGATTGCGTGTTTCGACGGAGGGTGATCTCGTGACCGACGACGCGAGCCCTGAGCCGTCGGAGAGCGGGGACCGTCCGGCTCCGATCTACAACTGGCTGAGCATCACAGGGCTCCTCCTCGCCGCCTGCAGTGGCACGACGGCGGCCTTCTTTGCTCTCGTCGGGCTGGTATTCCGCGACTCCGGCTACGGCGGCCTGATGCTGCTTCCCCCCGCGGCAGGGGCCGTGTTCGGGTTGTTCCTGGCCCTCACGGGCTGGATCCGCGAGCGCTGGCGCCAGAGGCATGGGAGGCACTCGCGCTTCCTCGGAACCTGGGTCCTGCGCCCGTTCGTCTTCCTCCAGAGCGCCGGCTTCGGCGTCGCCACCGTCGGCGTCGTGGCGGGCACCTTGGCGGTGCTCAGCGCAGCCGCGGGGTCGCTCTCGCTGGTCGAGTACAGCGAATCCAACGCGTTCTGTGGGCAGACGTGCCACGCGGTGATGAGCCCCGAGGCGACCGCCCACGCCGACTCCGCTCACTCCCGGGTCGCCTGCGTGGATTGCCACGTCGGAGAAGGCGGAGACTCCTACATCAGCGCGAAGATCGGCGGGCTTCGCCAGCTCTGGGCCGTCGCGACCGGACGCATCGAGCGCCCGATCCACACGCCGATCCGCAACCGCAGGCCGTCCCGCGAGATGTGCGAGCGCTGCCACGCGCCGGACCGCCTCATCGGCTACGAGGCGAGGACCCACACCTACTACGTGTCTGGAGAGGAGACCCGGCCACAGAAGCTCCTGATGCTCGCCAAGGTTGGCGGCGGCCGCGCCGACGGGACGGATGGCCGGGCGGGAATCCACTATCACATGCTGATCGCGAACCGGGTCGAGTACGTGGCCCGCGACGAGAAGCGGCAGGACATCGCGTGGGTGCGGAGCGTCGGACAGAGCGGCGAGGTCAAGGAATTTGCAAGGAAGGACTCACCGCTCACGGCCGACGAGCGCGCCTCGCTCGGGGTTCGGACGATGGAGTGCGTCGACTGCCACAGCCGGCCGGCCCACCGGTTCGAGAGCCCCGTGGCTTCCATGAACGCGGCCCTCGAGGCGGGACTCATCCCGGCGAAGATCCCGCGCATCAAGGAGGCGGGGATCCGGGCGCTCGACGGCGGCTACGAGACGACCGGCGGCCGCCATGGAGGGAATTGCCGGAAATCTTCGCGCCTTCTACGAGGAAGAGCAGCCAGCGGTTCTCGAAGACCAGACCGGGGAGATCGAGAAGAGCGTGGCGGCGCTTCGCACGATCTACGGCCGAACCATCTTCCCCGAGATGAAGGCGAACTGGGCCGCACACCCGGACAACATCGGCCACCTCGATTCACCGGGCTGCTTCCGCTGCCACAACGACGAGATGGTCGATCAGGAGGGCGAGGAGATTCTCACCGACTGCGCGGGTTGTCACACGATCCTGGCGCAGGGTGAGAAGGCGGTCGAATCGGGCGCCGAGATCGGCACCGGACGGGCATTCGTCCATCCGGAGGATTCGGAGATCATGGACGAATTCACGGACTGTACGGAGTGTCATTCGGGAGGGGCGAGCGTCTACGAGTAACCGCCACGCGAGACCCGCTATTCCTCCTCGTCCTCGTCTTCTTCATCGTTTCCAGCGCCGCCCTTCTCGGCCTTCTTCTGCTTCACGATCTCGAGATACCTGCCCTTCACGTCCTTCGGGATCACGTGGGCAATCTCCTCCCTTGCCTTCTCGACGTCGAACCCTTTGGCGGGATCCCACGTCGGGCTCTTTTCGTTGTGACACGTGGTGCAGATCGACTCCTCCTTGCCGGGCTTCCAGAGGCCGGCGGCGACGGCCTTCGCCTCGTCCGACATGATCTTCTTCTTCCGGTAGTCCTTGCCGGGCCCATGGCACGACTCGCACTGCACGCCGTCGGATACCGGCAGGGGGCCCTTGTGCAAGGCAGAGGCATCCGCCCCGAAGGCGGTAACGTGGCATTCGAGGCATTCCTTGGCCTCGTGCGGCGGTCCGGCGATCCCTTTCTTCTTGGCGATGTCGACCGCCTTGTCGCCTTTCAGGGTCTCGTAGGCCTTGGCATGGTCGCCCTTCTTCCACTCGCCGTACTGATCCCCGATGAGCTCCTTGCTGTGGCAGTTCTTGCACCCCTTCGCGCCGACGTACTTGTGGTCGGCGGCGAGCCCGCTGCCTGCGACCGTGCTCGCCGCGAGAACGAGCATCATCGAAACGAACGAGAAGCGCATCTCGTCTCCCATCAGCGCGGTGTATCGCGAATCGGGCACCACGCCCGAAACGCCTCTCGATGCGAACGCGAGCCGAGCCAGCCGTACGCACTATCGCACGGATTGGCGTCGCCAGCGTGCCCGCGGCAAGAACCCGGACGCCTCTCGACGACACCCCGTCACCGGACCGCCCGCCGGTGGACGATCAGCATCGACGCCGGACACTCGCGGGCGAGCCGCTCGTGTCCCGTCCCGAGGAACGTCGGCTGGAGCTCGAGCTCCTCGGAGACACCGATCACCACCAGGTCGTAGTCGCGGCGGGCCTCGGCGACGACGACGTCGAGGGGGCTCTCGCTCGCGACCGTCCGCACCTCCACGCCCGGCGCCCGGTCGAGCCCGGCGAGGTTGCTCCCGAGGGGCGGGGGCGGAGCCGACGGGTCCGGCCTCGTCACGCGGAGCACCACCATCTCGACTCCGCCCTGCGCCACGACGCGCCGTGCGAGGTCGATCGCACCAGCGTCGTGCGGCGACCCCAGGTATGGGACGAGTACGCGGCGCCAGGGCCGGAGATGCCGGGGCACGTACACCGCAACGTCCGCCCTCGCCTCGGTCATCACCGAGTAGATCGTTCCCGAGAGGATGCTCTGGCGCAGCACGGGCTTGTGCCAGCCCATGAGGATGAGATCGGCTCCCTTGGCGAAGGCCACCTCGACGATGTCCCGGCCGACGTTCTGGCTCATGAAGGTGAGCGGCCGGACGGCCGAGCCCTGCTCATTGGCCGACGCCAGCAGGGGACGAAGGATCTCGGCGTCGGGCGGGTGTGTCAGCCGCCCAGGTCCGAGCATCGACTGCTCGGCCGCCGGCACCAGGTGGAGCGCGTAGATCCGGTCGTGGGACGTGGGCGCGAGCGCCGCGGCCATCCGGAGCAGCTCGGGCCCTGCCGACGGCAGGGCCACCGAGACGATCACGGTGAACGTCTTCGCGCCCTCCGGCGTCCCGAGCGCCTCTTCGCGGATCCTCCGAGAGGGATAGATCCACTCGAGGAGCGGCGCAGTCATGAACGTCGTGGCGAGGGCCATCAGGACCATCATCGCGAAGAGCACGGGAGAGATGACGCCGATCTCGAGGCCTACGGTGAGGAAGACGAGCTGGATCAGGCCGCGCGTATTCATGAGCGCGCCGAGGGCGAGGGCCTCGCGGGTGCCGAGGCCCGTGAGGCGCGCCGCCAGCGCGGAGCCGCCGACCTTCCCGACGACGGCGACGACCACGATCAGGGCGCAGTCGAGCCACATCTCCGTTCCGCTGACGAGGCCGATGCTCGTCCGGAGCCCCGTCACGGCAAAAAAGATCGGGAGCAGGAAGACGACGGTCACGTCCTGGAGCTTCTCGCTCAGCTCGTGAACGAACCCCGAATCCTTCGGCATCACGACGCCCGCCACGAAGGCGCCGAAGAGCGCGTGGATCCCGAGCCACTCGGTCGCGTAGGCCGATGCGGTGAGAGCCAGCAGGGCGAGGGCGAGGATGTCCTGCGTGACCCGACCCCGGCTGTGGAAGTACGCTTCGAGACGCTCCAGCGCCGGACGCGCCCCGTAGAGCATGAAGACCACGTAGGCAGCGGAGCCGACGAGCGTGAATCCGAGGGGCTGATACCCGGCATCGACGCGGACGAGCGCGACCACGGCGGCCAGGATCACCCAGGCCGTGACGTCGTCGACGGCCGCGCACGCGATCGTCGTCGCACCGAGCCGCGTGCGGAGCAGATTGCGCTCGGCCAGGATCCGCGCGAGGACAGGGAAGGCCGTCACCGACATGGCGGCACCCATGAAGAGGGCGAACTCGTCGAATCGGACGCCGTCGTCGGAGAGCCTCGGATACAAGTGCAGGGCGAGCAGCGACCCGAGCAGGAATGGAACGACGATGCTCGCGTGGCTCGTCACGACGGCGGTCTTCCCGCGGTTGCGGAGCAGCCGCGGATCGAGCTCGAGCCCGACCAGGAACATGAACAGGACGATGCCGATCTGGCTGAGCGGGCCGAGGCTCTCGAGGCTGCCGGCCGGAAACAGGCGCGAAAAGATGTCGGGAGAGACCCAGCCGAGCAGAGACGGACCGAGCAGGAATCCCGCCGCCATCTCGCCCATCACCTGGGGCTGGCCGATTCGCCGGAACAGGAAGCCGACGAAGCGTGCCGCCGCGAGGATCACGGCGACCTGCAGCATGAGGGTGAGGAACGACATGCCGCTGCTCGGTCCTCAGCGCCCGCCGGTGATCCGCTCGGCGCGGAACGCCACCGGCGCGCACGCGGCGCAGCCCCCCGCCCAGAGCGTTCCCACGAGCTGCGACACGTGTCCATCCGAGACGAGATCTGCGGCGAGCTCGAGGGGCGAGTCGGGGCATGCCAAGCGGGCAGCGCCGAGAAGCGGGAGCCTCGCCGCCCAGCCGGAGAGCCGGATCCCTTGCAGGCGCGCATCGAGCCGGGTGCGGGAGGGATCGCGCAGCGACACCTCGACGTACACACCCGACTGTGTCAACTCGAATGCGTCGACCTGGGAGGGCAGATCCACACACGGCGGAGCCAGGGGCATCGATGGTGCGGCTGCCGCCTGCCACACGCCCCCGATGCGCGGCGGCGCTTCGATCTGGCTCCCGATCCGCAGGATGCCGAAGACCCCGGCGAGAGGAAGGCCCACGAGGGAGAGGTAGAGGAGGAAGGCTTTCACGAACGAGATCCCTGCACGCTGGAAGAGCAAAGCGGATCGGGGGGGGAGGCGCGAGGTCGGATCACGGCGCCGTCAGGCGCCGAGCGCCTCGCCCGGCGCCTCCGGCTGGCGCGCGCGTCGCTCCTCGATCCGGTCGAGGCTGCGGCCGAGCAGCCGTCCCGGCAGGCACGCGTAGGCGCCGAGACAGCCGAGGGCGGCGCCGAAGAGAACGTCGCTCGGGAAGTGCGCCGCCGAGTGTACCCGCTGGTAGCCCGACAACGCTGCGAGGACGAAGAAGAACGTTCTCCCGGCCGGATAGGCCCACGACAGCATCACCGCGAGCCCGAACCCCGTCGCAGCGTGCGCCGACGGAAACCCCTCCTGCACGCTCGGAAGCTGTCCGAGGGCGAACCATCCGCTGAAGCTGTCGAGGATGCTTCCGTGGAGATCGAACGCCCTCGGCCGTGTCCGCGAGACCAGGAGCTTGGAGCCGTTGGCGAGGATTCCACCGAGCAAGGTGCCCGCCACCAGCCGGGGCATCCGCGCGCGGCGATCACGATCGAGGACGAAGACCGCGAGGAGGATCATCGCGGCGCCGAAGCCGTGGCTGAACGCCTCCGAGATCCGGATCGCCTTCTGGACCGACCCCGGAAGGGTTCCGGCGGTGGCCCAGCGAGTGATCGCAAGCTCGAGAGGGAGCAGCAGGATGCCCGCGATCACCAACCCCAGCGGGATCGCCCAGGCTGCGTGACGCTGGAGCGCTCCAGTCCGGCTCGCCTCGACCCTCCTGCGAACGACGGTCATGCGGCCCCCCGGGAAGGGCGAGCCTACCCGGAGGCGCTGGACGCCGCCAGCGCGGCAGCCCTTGCCGAAGGGCTCCAACGACCCAACGCTTCCCCCCATGCCGGGAGAGTTCGTCCTCGACGTGACCGATGCCACGTTCGAACGCGAGGCCTTGGAGCGTTCGAAGCACACGCCCGTGGTCGTCGACTTCTGGGCACCGTGGTGTGCACCGTGCCGGGCCCTCGGCCCCCTTCTCGAACGCCTCGCGCAAGAGCATGCAGGCGCGTTCGTCCTCGTGAAGCTGAACGTCGACGAGAACCCTGCCACCGCATCCGCCTTCGGCGTACGCAGCATCCCGAAGGTCCTCGGGCTCCGCGACGGCCGGCTGGTCTCCGAGTTCGAGGGCGCGCTTCCCGAGGCGTCGGTGCGGCGCTTCTTGTCGGCCATCCTCCCGACCCGCGCCGATGCCCTCGCGGCCGAGGGTCGCCGCCTCGCCGAGGCAGGGCACCGCAACGCCGCCGAGGAACGGTTCCGGGAGGCGATCGCAACCGATCCGCGTCACGCCGCCGCGAAGCTCGGCCTCGCGGCGGTGCTCGCCGAGAACGGAGACGCGCCCGCGGCGCTCGATCTCCTCGCGCAGATCGGTCCGGGGCTGCCCGAATCGGCCGGCGCGGAGCGACTGGCAGCGGAGCTTCGTACGCAGGAGGCGGCAGCGGACTTCGACGAGCGTGGGCTGCGCCAGCGGCTCGCCGAGCGGCCCACCGACGTCGATGCCCTCGTCGATCTCGGCCTCGGCCTCGCAGCCGCCGGCCGCCACGACGAAGCACTCGAGACGCTGCTCGACGCGGTCCGCCGCGATCCCCATCATCGCGACGACGCCGCTCGCCGCGCCATGCTCGATCTCTTTGCGCTCCTCGGCGCCGAGCACGCGCTCACGCAGCGGTATCGCAGTGAGCTGGCGCGCGCCCTGTTCCGCTGAGTGCAGCGACCCACCTTGCGGGGACGGATCGCCACGTCATGCTCGCGACGCCGGACCAGGCCGGCCGCAGGACACGCTCGGGAGGAGATGCCATGGATCTGGGACTCGCCGGCAAGGGAGTGATCGTCACGGGCGCGAGCCGCGGCATCGGCCGACGGATCGCCCTCGGCTTCGCGCGGGAAGGCGCCCAGGTCGCGATCTGCGCCCGCGGCGGGGAGGTGCTCGAGGCGGCGGCGGCGGAGATCCGCACGCTCGGTACGAAGGTGTACGCGGCTCCCTGCAACGTCGCCGACAAGGCGTCCCTCGAGGGCTTCCTCGACGGCGCCCGCGAGGCCCTCGGAGCCGTCCACGTCCTGGTGAACAACGCGTCGGGCTTCGGTGTGATGGACAACGAGCAGGGATGGGCGGCAGGATTCGAGGTCGACATCATGGCGACGGTGCGCGCCTGCTGGAAGACCGTGCCGTGGATCGAGGCCGCCGGTGGCGGCGCCATCGTGAACGTGTCGTCGATCTCGGGCCTCAGCGCCGGAGCGACGGTCGCGTACGGCGCTGCCAAGGCCGCGATGATCAGCCACTCCACGTCGCTGGCGATGACGCTCGCTCCGAAGAAGATCCGGGTGAATGCGGTCGCACCCGGCGCCATCGAGTTTCCGGGAGGAACCTGGGACATGATCCGGAAGGCCAACCCGAAGATGTACGAGGGCACGTTGCGGCGGATCCCGTGGAAGCGCCTCGGCACCCCCGACGAGGTCGCGAATGCGGTGGTGTTCCTGGCGTCGGATGCCGCGAGCTGGATCACCGGAACGACCGTCGTCGTCGACGGCGGTCAGCTCCTGACCTAGCGCTCCACTACGCCCGCTCGAGCTCCCGGATCAGGCCATCGACCTCGGCTTCGAGCGTCGCGAGAGCCGAGACGACGCCCGAGAGCTGTCCGGCACGTCCCATCTGCTCGAGTTGGAACGCCGCCTCCGCGGCGGCTTGGGCGCCGAAGTTCGAGATCGCCCCCTTCAGCGTATGGGCGGCCCGTGCCACCAGCGCAGGGTCTGCCGCTTCGACGGCGAGCTGCACCTCGCGCAGGAGCTTCGGTGCCTCGCTCTTCATGGTGTCGACGAGCTCCACCAGCAGGTCCTCGTCGCCTCCCAGCTCGGCGAGCATCGCCTCCCGGTCGAATACGGATCCACTTCCAGCCATTCGCTCTCCTGCCCTTCCGCCTCTGGAGCTTTTCGGCAGGACGGGCCGGGAGCGTTACGCCCTGGGCCGGAGGGTCAGGACGCTGCCCGGCGCTTGCGGACCGCCTCGGCGAGCAGGGCGAAGACGGGAAGCGTTCGCTCCCAGCCCATGCAGGCGTCGGTGATGCTCTGGCCGAAGACGGGAAGCTTGCCTTCCTGGAGGTCCTGGCGGCCCTCGACCAGGAAGCTCTCGAGCATGATGCCGCACAGCTGCCGGCTCCCGGCCGCGATCTGCTCGGCAACCCCCTCGGCCACCTCGGGCTGACGCCGGGGGTCCTTGGCGCTGTTGCCATGACTGCAATCGACCATGACCCGCGCCGGGAGCCCGAGGCGAGCCAAGGCGTCGACGGCGCGTGCGACGTGCTCCGGCCCGTAGTTGGGCCCGTCGCTCCCGCCGCGCAGGATCAGGTGGCAGTCGGGGTTCCCACGGGTCTCGAAGATCGCCGCCACCCCCTGCTTCGTGACCGAGAGGAAGTGGTGCGGGTGGGCGCTGGCGAGAATGGCGTCGATGGCGATCTGCACCTTGCCGTCGGTCCCGTTCTTGAAGCCGACGGGCATCGAGAGGCCTGACGCCAGCTCCCGGTGGATCTGGCTCTCGGAGGTGCGCGCGCCGATGGCTCCCCACGACACCACGTCGGCGATGAACTGGGGCGAGATCGGGTCGAGGAACTCGCAGCCCGAGGGAAGGCCGAGCCTCGTCACGTCGAGCAGGAAGCGCCGGGCCCTTCGCAGGCCGTGGTTGATGGCGAAGCTGCCGTCGAGATGCGGGTCGTTGATGAGGCCCTTCCAGCCGACGGTGCTGCGCGGCTTCTCGAAGTAGACCCGCATCACGACGAACAGGTCGGCCCGGTGCGCGTCGGCGACCTCTCGAAGCCGCTCGGCGTACTCGAGACCGGCGGCGGGGTCGTGGATCGAGCAGGGACCCACGACCACCAGGAGCCGGTCGTCGCGACCCGTGAGGACGTCGACCACCTGCTCACGGCCCCGGGCCACGGTCGCCGACCCGGCGTCGTCCAGCGGCAACTCCTCCATCAGGATCGCCGGCGGAATCAGTGGCTTCAGGTTCTCGATGCGCAGATCGTCGGTGCGGAAGTGCATGTCGGCTCCGGCGGTCGAGGGTGCGTGACCCGGGCCAGCCGCGCCAGCACTGGACTCTGAACGCAAATTCAGTAAACTGATGTCTCATCCATTTTTCTGACCATCCCTTCAAGGCCGCCTCCTGGCGTCCCGAAAGGACGACGATGGCATCGACCCAGGCATCGCCCCCCCGCGAGCGCGCCCGCAGCGCACGCCGGCAGGCGCTGCTCGAGACGGCGGAGCAGGTCTTCGCCGAGCGTGGCTTCGAGGGCGCCACCATGGCCGAGATCGCGGCGCGAGCCGGCTACTCGGCGGGCAACCTCTACAACGTGTTCGAGGGCAAGGAGGCGCTGTTCCGCGAGGTCATCACGGCCAGCAGCCAGGTCCTGAACGAAGCTCTGCTCACGACCCTCTCGGCTCCGGCCGCCCTCGGCGACGCCCTCGACCGGTTCGTCGACGTGATGAGGCGCTTCGTCATCGATCATCGTGCCTTCTTCGCCCTCTACGTCCGGATGACCGAGGGAAGGGACTGGTCGACGGCGCAGCTCGGCGAGGGCTCACGCCGGCTGCGCGACGAGGGGCACGCGGCGCTCGTGGCACGGATCCGCCGCGCGGTGGCGGCACGGGAGATCCCGAAGGAAGACCCGGAGCTTTGCGCGGATCTGATCGGCGGCGCCCTGTATCGCCACCTGGTCCGCTGGATCGATCGAGGCGGGCACGAAGGCGAGCTCGCCGTCAGCTTGGAGGGGCTGCGGCGCCTGCTGCGCCGCGCCCTGGGGGTGAAGCGATGAGGCGAGAAGTGGAGAGGCTGTGCCGCGCTGCCGTCGTGGCGACGGCAGCCGTTGCCTGCGGAGCGCCCGGGGTCACCAACGCCCCGGCACCCGTCGCGGCACCCGATCCGGCCGTGGAGGTCGCGACGGCTCCGGTGCAGCACGGCGCCATCCAGCCGCGGCTCACGGCTTCCGGCAGCCTCGTGTCGCGCCGGCAGAGCGAGATCGGCGCCGAGGCGCAGGGGCGTATCGAACGGGTCTTCGTCGACGTCGGAGACCGGGTCGAGGCGGGCGCTCCCCTGTTCCAGATCGACCCCGCGTCCTACGAGGCGTATCTCGCCCAAGCCCAGGCAGGCGCGGACCTTGCCAAGGCCGAGCGCGGCCAGGTCGAAGCCGACCTCGAGCGCGCGCTGGCGCTGCGCAAGCAGGACGTGATGGCGGAGCAGCAGCTGGAGAAGCTGCGGACGGGCCTCGAAGTGGCGCGGGCCCACGAACGCCAGGCGGCGCAGGCGGTCGAGCTGGCGAGGCTGAACCTCAGCCGGACGCTGGTCCGCGCCCCGTATGCCGCATCGGTCGCCCAGCGGCTCGCCGACGAGGGGACGACTGCGCGAACGGCGCCGCAGACGGTCGTCCTCGTCCTCCAGGAAGCGAGCCTCCTCGAGGCGCGCGTGGCGATCCCCGAGAGCCAGCTCCATCTGGTGCAGCCCGGCGACCCCGCGACGCTGCGGGTCCAGGGACTTCCGGACCCGATCGGCGCCCATGTCTCCAGCGTGAGCGATGCCGTCGATCCCGCGACGAGGACCTACCTGGTGAAGATCGACGTTCCCAACCCGGACCACCGGCTCAAGTCCGGTGTCTTCGTCCACGTCGAGATTGCGCCGCGCCTCGCGGAGAACGTCCTGCTCGTACCCCGGGAGGCCGTGCGAAGCGAGGACGGAGAGAGCCGCGTCTACGTGGTCCGCGACGGACGCGCCGTTCCCGTTCCCGTCCGCATCGGCCTCGTCTCCGAGTCCGCTGCGGAGATCGTCTCGGGCGTCGGTCTCGGCGACGAGGTCATCGTCGGCGAATCGCTCTCGTCGCTGGCAGCCGGCCAGCGCGTGAGGGTCGTCCAGGCGCCGGCTCCGGAGGCGCGGACGTGAACATCGCCGACGTCTCGATCCGGCGCCCCGTCTTCGCCGTCATGGTGATCGGCGGCCTCGTGGTCCTGGGGATGATCTCGCTCCCGCGCCTCGGCGTCGACCTCTTCCCCCGGGTCGAGTTCCCGATGGTCGCCGTCACGACGATCCTGGAAGGCGCGTCCCCCGACACCGTCGAGCGCTCCGTGACGCAGCCCCTCGAGGAGGCGATCAACTCGATCGAAGGCGTTCGGAAGCTGCGAAGCGCTTCGAGCG
This sequence comes from uncultured delta proteobacterium, assembly GCA_963710635.1. GTDB lineage: Bacteria > Myxococcota_A > UBA9160 > UBA9160 > UBA9160 > MYXO. Next base: position 640,860 of record CAVQAY010000004.1, on the reverse strand, counting down.
ATTCGCTCTCGCAGATCTTCGTCGAGTTCGGCCTCGAGCAGGACGTCCATCGCAAAGCGCAGGACGTTCGTGACAAGGTGGGAGAAGCCCGCGGAAACCTGCCCGTCGACGCCGAGGCGCCGATCATCTCGCGGGTCGATCCCGACGCGAGCCCGATCCTCACGGTGCTCCTCTCCGGACCCCAGTCGATTCGCGCGCTCTCGGAGCTCGCCGACAAGAAGATCAAGCCGAGGCTCGAGCGGGTGCCGGGGGTGGGCTCGGTGACGCTCGTCGGCGGCCGCACCCGCGAGGTCCGGATCTGGATCGATCCGGTCCGGCTCACGGGCTACGCGCTGGCGGTCGACGACGTCCTGGGAGCGCTACGCCGCGAGCACGTCGAGCTGCCCGGTGGCCGCGTCGAGACCGAGCGGCAGGAATTCATCGTCAAGACCCGTGGCAAGGTCACGAGCCCCGAGCAGTTCGGCGCGCTGGTGGTGGCCGAGCGCGATGGCCGGATCGTCCGGCTCGCCGACGTCGCCACCGTCGAGGACGGCATGGCCGAAGAGCGCACGGTCGCTCGGCTCGACGGCGACCGCGGCGTGTCCCTCCAGATCCGCCGCCAGTCGGGTGAGAACACCGTCGCGGTCTCGGATGCCGTGAAGGCCGAGCTGGCGCGCGTCCGCGACACGCTTCCGGCCGGAGTGCAGATGCTCGAAACCCAGGACATCGCCCGCTTCATCCAGAGCTCGGTCGACGACGTCTTCGTCGACATGGCCTGGGGAGGGCTGCTGGCGGTGCTGGTGGTGTTCGCGTTCCTGCGCAACGGGCGGTCGACGCTGATCGCCGCCACGGCGATCCCGGCCTCGCTGATCGCCAGCTTCACCTTCTTCTATTTCTTCGGCTTCACGCTGAACGTACTCAGCCTGATGGCGCTCTCGCTTTCGATCGGGCTGCTGGTCGACGACGCCATCGTCGTTCTCGAGAACATCTACCGGCACATGGAGCTCGGCGCGTCGCCTCGCGAGGCCGCCTCGACCGCCACCCGGGAAATCGGCCTCGCAGTGGTCGCCACGACGCTCTCGATCTGTGCGGTCTTCGTCCCGATCGCCTTCATGGGCGGAATGATGGGCCGCTTCTTCCGTGAGTTCGGGCTCGTGGTGACCGTCGCCGTGCTCGTGTCGATGCTCGTGGCGCTGACCCTCACGCCCATGCTCTCGTCGCGGTACCTGCGCCACTCGGCCTCCCACGGCCGTGTCTACCACGCCTTCGAGCGGGCGTACGCCGGACTCGAGCGCTGGTACCAAGGGCTCCTCGGGTGGGGCCTCGGACACCGGCTCGTGGTCGTCGGCATCGCAGCCGCATCGATCCTCGCCGCCGGGTTCATCGCCAGGGGCGTACCCTTCGATCTGATCGTCGAGGCCGATCGCGGCGAGTTCAGCGTCTTCCTGAAGCTCCCGCTCGGCAGCACGCTGCAGCAGACCCTCGCCAGCGTCGCCGTCGTCGAGGAGGCGCTCCAAACGGACCGCGACGTGCGGTCGGTCTTTTCGACGGTTGGTGGAGGGGTCCAGAAGCGCGTCAACGAGGCGAATCTCTTCGTCCAGCTCTCGCACAAGAAGGACCGAACCCGCACCCAGGGAGAGATGATGGAGGAGACCCGGCGGACGATCGCGGGCCTCGGGCTTCGGCTGAACAACTTCGCCGTCGAGCAGATCCCCTGGTTCAGCATGTCCGGATCCCGGTTCACGCCGCTCATGTACTCGATCCGGGGCCCCGAGATCGACCGGCTGAACGCCTTCTCTCAAGCGCTGATCGCGAAGCTGCGGACATCCGGAGGCTACGCCGATCTCTCGTCGACCTACGAGACGGGAAAGCCCGAGATCTCCCTCGAGATCAACCGGGAGCGCGCAGCGGATCTGGGGGTCCCGGCGTTCCAGATCGGGAGCACCATCGCGACGCTGCTCGGCGGGCCGAAGGTCGCGAGCCTCGAGGAGGGCGGCGAGCGCTACGACGTCCGCATACAGGTCCTGCCCGAATACCGTGACGACCCGCTGAAGCTCGGCCTTCTCATGGTGCGCGCACCGACCGGAGCCTTGGTCCCGCTGCCGAATCTGGTCTCGGCGCAGATCGCGAGCGGCCCGGTCCAGATCGACCGCGAGAACCGCGCGCGTGTCGTCACCCTGTTCGGCAACGTCGAGAGCAAAGCGCTGGGCGAGGCCACCCAGGATGTCGACCGGTTCGCGAAGGAGATCGGCATCGAGGGTGAATACGAGATCCGGGCTGCGGGGCAGACCGAGCACATGGCGGAGAACATCGAAGCCATCCGCTTCGCATTCCTCATGGCCGTGGCCGCTCTCTACATGATCCTGGCTTCGCAGTTCAACTCATTCGCGCATCCCCTCACGATCATGTTCGCTGCACCGCTGTCGTTCGTCGGCGCCTTCGCGGGGCTCTACGTCGCAGGCTTGCACCTCGACATGATGGGCCAGATCGGCCTCCTCATGCTGATGGGCCTCGTGATGAAGAACGGGATCCTGCTCGTCGACTACACCAATACGCTGCGCGAGCGGGGCCTCGACCGGAGGGCTGCCGTGCTCGAAGCGGGGCCAACGAGGCTCCGTCCGGTGCTGATGACGACCATCGCGATGATCTTCGGCATGCTCCCGGTGGCGTTCGGCCAGGGGGACGGCTCCGAGTGGCGCTCCCCCATCGGCATCCTCGCCATCGGTGGCCTCTTGACCTCGACGTTCCTCACGTTGCTCATCGTCCCGGTGGTCTACACGCTCGTCGACGACGCGCAGCAGGCCGTCGAAGGCTGGGCCGCCGCGCTCCGCGCGCGGCTCACCGGGAGAGGCGCTCCGGTGCGGGAGCACGACGCCGGCGCGCCGCCGGACGCGAGCCCCGCCCGGCCCTGAGCGGCGCGAGGCGTCAGCCGGCCTCGACCTCGAGGCGACCGGCCTCACCGCCCGTGAGGACGCCGATGGACGCCGCCGCCGGCGTGCCCCGGCGGCGCAGCTCGGCGAGAAGGGCGGCCTCGCGGTCGGGCGGCACCGCGAGCAGCAGGCCTCCGGAGGTCTGGGCGTCTGCCAGCAGCAGACGCTGGAGCGGATCGACGCCGTCGGAAAAGCGCGTGGAGGATGCCACGTACTCGAGGTTGCGACGGCTCCCACCCGGCACCAGGCCCTCGGCCGCAAGGGCCGGCGCGAAGGCCAGCATCGGCACCCGGTCGGCCTCGACCCGCGCCGCGACGCCCGAGGCGAGGCACAGGTTCCGCAGGTGACCGAGAAGCCCGAAGCCCGTGACGTCGGTCGCCGCGCGCACCCCGGCCGCGAGCGCTGCGTCCTTCGCATCGCGGTTGAGGGCCGTCATGACCGCGACCGCACGCGCCAGGTCCGCATCGTCGAGCCTTCTCGCGCGGAACGCGGCGCACGCGACGCCGATGCCGAGGGGCTTGGTCAGGACCAGCCGGTCACCGACATGACCGTGTGTCTGCCGGAGCTCCGCACCGGGGGGCACGCTCCCGATCACGCACAGCCCGTACTGGAGCTCGGCCGACTGGAGGGTGTGCCCACCCACCACGGCGCAGCCGGCCCGTGCGCACTGGTCGCGCCCTCCGCGGAAGATCCGTTCCAGCACCTCCAGCGGAAGCCGGCCCTGGGGAAAGCCGCAGACCGCGAGGGCAACCTGCGGGTCTCCTCCCATGGCGTAGACGTCGGACAGCGCGTTGGTCGCGGCGATGGCGCCGAAGACCTCGGGGTCGTCGACGTTGGGCGTGATGAAATCGACGGTCACCGCGAGGCGCGGCCCGCCCGGAGGACGCAGCAGTGCCGCGTCCTCGAGCGGCCCGACGTCGGGATCCACCCAGGCGTGTGACAGAGGCGCGATCTTGCCGAGGACCTGGACCAGGTCCGCCGCCGGGAGCTTGCGGGCTCAACCGCCGCCGGGGGCCAGCTCCGTCAGCCGGAACTCGCTCACGCACCCTCCTCCGGACCCGGAAGGGGCCCGTACAGGCGGCACGGTCGGCGACTCTCCCGGCGCGGTCAAGACTCCGCGCGCGGGGCCTCGGGCGGGGCTACTCCTGCCCGTTCGAGACCTCATGCGGGATCTCGTAGGTGGGCGCCAGGCGGACGACGAGTCTCCCATCCTCGTAGCTGTACGCCCCGATCACGACGTGGTTTCCGCTGGGAACGTTGAGGTGCGTCTTCAACATTCCCTGCACCTCCACCTGCATCCGGAGGCCCCGGCGCGTGAACTCCTCGGGCTCGACGCTCACCCAATGGCCGGTCGGCAGCGCCACCTGCCCCATCTGGCGAAGCGCGAGCGAGAGGTGCTGCAGCTGCATCACCCGGAGGGTCTGCAGGTTGAACTCGCGGCCGAGCATCCGGGCCAGGTCGGCGCCCGCGGGATCGATGGTCCCTGGCCGGGCCGACACGTAGCCCACCAGCACCTCGACCCTCACCGGCTGCACCGCGCGGCCCGGTTCCTGGGCGACGGAGGGAGAGGCGAGCAGCAGCCCCGCGATCCCCAAGACGAGCCCCCGGCACGACGCTCTAGAGAAGCGCACTGTCCGCCTCCTCCGCACCCGACGCGGGCTGCGGATCGAGTACCCAGATGATGGTGGACTTGTCATCGGACGGGAGCACCGCCACCGGCCGGCCCATGGCGTCGAGGTCCTCGATCACCTCGTCGTTCACCGGCTGCACCGGGACGCGCAGCCACAGCAGCAGCGCCGCGGCAGCGACGGCGAGCCCGCCAACGCCCACCGGCAGCGGCCGCAGCCAGGCGGTCCACGTCCGGTTCCAGGTCTCCGCACGGAGTGACGCCCCCGCGCGCCGTCCCAGTTCGTCGTCGAGGGCCGGAAGGCGGGCTGCGATCCCCTCCCACAGGTCGGGTGCAGGCGCCGCCGACGCCTCGCTCTCTCGAACGAAGCCCGCGACGGCGCGCAGCGCATCGATCTCGGCCCGGCAGTGCGCACAGCGAGCCACGTGCCGCGCCAACCGCCAGCGGGGCATCCGCGCGAGCTCTCCGTCGTGGAAGGCCTCGAGGCGATCGGCGTACTTGTCGCACGGGGTCACGGCGCGTCCTCCCCGTGCGCCACGATTCCGGACTCGCGGAGGAGCTTCTGGACGCGTTTTCGTGCGTAGTGTAATCGGCTCATCACCGTCCCCTTCGGAATGCCGAGCGTGTCGGCGATCTCCGTGTAGCTGAGGCCGTCGACCTCGCGCAGGATGAGCGTCTCCCGCGCCTCGGCCGGCAGCTCCCCGATGGCTTGTCCCACTCGCTGGCGGATCTCCGCGCGCTCGAGATCGGCCTCGGGCCCTGCGGGCGGAAGGTCGCTCGCGGCATCCGAAGCGAGGTCGGCGGGAAAGGAGCCGTCGGCGAGCTGGGCCTCGGGCCATTCGACGGTCCGGTCGGATTTGCGGCGACGGCGCATGTCGAGGCACACGTTGAGTGTGAGCCGGTAGAGCCAGGTGTAGAGGCTCGAGCGGCCCTCGAACCGTCGCAGCGAGACGTAGGCCTTGAGAAATGCATCCTGCACCGCGTCGCGCGCCAGGTCTTCGTCCCCGAGCACGCGCGCTGCGAGTCGGAAGAGCCGGCCTTGATGACGTTCCACGAGTACGCGGAAAGCCCCGTGATCACCGGCACGAGCCCGGGCGATCGTCTCCTCGTCCGCCAGACCCGACGGAGCGCTCATCTCCTCGTTCTCCCGAGACCCACCGCCCGGCCTGCCCTTTCCGCCGTACCAGTTGGACGTCATGGGACCCGGCCTGATTCGCTCGCCCGGTGGCTGCCGGAGCGCTGCATCAGTGGGCCTCTCGCCAGGAGCGCCCGGCGCCAGCCTCGACCAGCAGGGGCACCCGGAGGGAGAGCACCTGCTGCATCCGGCGAGGCACCTCGCCCCGCACCCGCTCCAGCTCGGCCTCGGGGGCCTCCAGCACCAGCTCGTCGTGGACCTGGAGGATCATCCGGGCGCGGAGCCCCTCGCTCCGGATCCAGGCGTCGACGTCGACCATCGCCTTCTTGATCAGGTCCGCCGCCGTCCCCTGGATGACCGTGTTCACCGCCATCCGCTCTGCCGCGCTCCGGAGCGTCCGGTTGCGGGAGCGAAGGTCGGGCAGGTAGCGGCGGCGCCCGAGGAGGGTCCGGACGAAGCCGTCGCGGCGCGCGCCGTCGATGGTCTCGTCGAGGAAGCGGCGAACGCCGCGGTAGCGGGCGAAGTAGGCGTCGATGGTTTCCTGCGCCTCGCCGCTGGCGATCCCGAGCTGGCTCGCGAGGCCGAAGGCGCTCGAGCCGTAGATGATGCCGAAGTTGACGGCCTTGGCGCGGGCCCGCTCCTCGGCGGTCACGTCGCCCGGGGTCTTCCCCGAGAGCTCGGCCCAGGTGCGCCGGTGGATGTCCTCCCCGCGCTGGAAGGCATCGATGAGGCTCTCGTCCCCGGAGTAGTGCGCGAGGATCCGCAGCTCCACCTGCGAGTAATCGGCCGAAACGAGCTGGCAGCCTTCCGCCGGAACGAAGGCCTCCCGGATCCGAACACCTTCCGGGCTGCGGATCGGGATGTTCTGCACGTTCGGATTCACGCAGGAAAGACGCCCCGTGGCGGCGCCCGTCTGCACGAAGGTCGGATGGATGCGTCCGGTGGCAGGATGGATCAGCGGCGGCAGCGCATCGATGTAGGTGCTCTTCAGCTTCGCCAGGTGCCGGTAGGCGAGCACCTTCGCGGGAAGCTCGTGATGCGGCGCGAGCTGCTCGAGGACGGCCTCGTCGGTCGAGAAACCGGTCTTGGTCCGCTTGCCCGCCGGGAGTCTCAGCTTCTCGAACAGGATCCGCTGAAGCTGCTTCGGCGAGCCGATCTGGAAGGGCTCTCCGGCGAGCGAATGGATCTCCGACGCGACCCGCTCGAGGTCGCGTTCGTACGTTCGCGAGAGATCCTTCAGGACGCCCTCGTCGACACGGACGCCGGCGCGCTCCATGCGCGAGAGAACGGCGGTGAGCGGCAGCTCGACCTCGCGCAGCAGGGGCTCGAGACCGTCGCGGGCGATCCGCTCGGAGAGGAGCGGCGCGAGCGCTCGTGCGGCTGCCACACGCTCCCCCGCCCAGTCGGCGAGAGCGCGTACCGGAAGCAGGGCAGGCTCGAGGGCCTTCGCGCCCCGTCCGACCAGGTCGTCCCAGGACCGCAGGCTCCGGCCGAGGAGCTGGAGCGAAAGCGCTTCGATGCCGCGGGCGGCCCCAGGGTCGAGCAGGTAGGCCGCCAGCTCCGCATCGAACACCGGAGGCGGCAGGTCGAATCCCGCCGCTGCGAACAGATTCTGGACCCGCTTCGACCCCGGCGACGCCCACGGCCGGGCGCCCTTCCCGCTCAGCAGCGACGCCAGTACCCCGGCGACGTTCGAATCCTCACCGTCGCCCGGGTGCGCCTGGGCCCAGCTCGCACCGCCCTCGTCCCGGGCCACGGCGATGCCGAGCAGCGACTCGCGGAAGACGCCCTCTCCGGCTGCAACCGCCACCAGTGTGACGTGCTCCTGTCGCGCGAGCTCTCCCGCGAGACGCAGCAGGGGCGCGCCCCCTTCGACGATCTCCGTCTGCGTCGGGATCGCGGCCGCCGGCGGCCGGGCGGCCTCCGGCGCAGCTGCCGCGAGGCCCTGCAGCAGCCGCGAGAACTCGAGGCGCTCGAAGATCGCCCGCAGGCGTTCGACGTCCGGCTCGCGCCGCGTGAGGTCCTCGATCGTCACGGGCAGCTCGACGTCCTGCTCGAGGGTGGCGAGCCGCTTGGACAGACGCGCGTCGTCTGCGTACGCGAGCAGCGCCTCGCGCGCCCGCTTGGTCGTCACCTGGTCCGCGTGGGCGAGCAGGCTCTCGAGGCTTCCCCAGGTCCGGATCAGCTCGGCCGCTCCCTTCTCTCCGATTCCCTTCACGCCGGGGATGTTGTCGCTGGCGTCGCCCACCAGGGCCCGGACGTCGAGGACGCGGTCGGGGGGAACGCCGAAGCGTTCCTCCACCTCGGCGGGCCCGAAGCGCCGGTCCTTCATGGTGTCGAGAAGCGTGACACGGTCGCTCACGAGCTGCATGAGGTCCTTGTCCGTCGAGACGATGGTCACCGGCAGGTTCGCCGGCGCTTTCGCCACCAGCGTCGCGATCACGTCGTCGGCCTCGACGCCCGGCACCTGCAGCACCGGGATGCGGTAGGCGTGTGCCACCTCGTGGGCGAGCGGGATCTGCTCGGTCAGGTCCTCGGGCTGTGCCTCCCGGGTGGCCTTGTATGCGGGGAAGATCCGCTCGCGGAAGCTCCCTCCCGGGGCGTCGAAGACCACGACCAGGTGGTCGGGCGACTCCTCGCGGATCACCTTCTGGAGCATGGTCACGAAGCCGTAGACCGACCCGGTCGGCCGACCCGCCGAGTTGCGCAGCGGAGGAATGCCGAAGAACGCGCGGTACAGCGTATTCGCTGCGTCGATGATGACCAGGCGGCGGCCACAACGAGCCGGGCGCGCGGGCGTAGGCGGCGACACCGAGCAGACTACGGCCCCCGCAGGCGGCGGGCAACCCGACCTTGCTAGTCTTTGCCCGTGAGACCGGTCTCCCTGCTGATCCTCGCCTACTTCTGCGGCGCGGTCGTCCTCTTCTCCTTCGTCCTGGTGCTCCCCGCCCTGTGGCCGCTGCTCGGCAGCGCATCCCCCGGGCCCGAGATCGAGCGGCTCGCGAAGGAGACGGCACACCAGGCGCTCCGTCCGCGCCTCGGCCTCGCCGTGCTTCTCGCCGTCGTGGCGACGGCAGCCGGCGTCTGGCTCCAGGTACTCCCGGGGCTGAAGCGGCGCCGGTCCCGCTAGAGCCGCGCCGCCTCGACGCGCTTCTCGAGGTAGCGCTCGATGTCGCCGAGCGTACGCATGCGCTCGACGTCTTCGTCGGGAACGTGGAGATCGAAGGCTTCTTCGAACGCCATCACCAGCTCCACGACGTCCAGCGAGTCCGCGCCGAGGTCGGCCTGGAGGTCGGCCTCGGGAAGAAGCTCGCTCTCGTCGACACCCAGATGACGGAAGAGGATGCGGTGGACCTGCGTACGAACGTCCGACGCCATGGGGGCCTCCGCGGGCACTGCATCGGCTGCGTCGCAGCAGCGCTTGAGCGCTCTGGCGGGCTGCGAGCCGCGCAATGCCGAAGACGAAAAATGACCAGGAGTCAGGAAACGCCCTGGATGATTCCCGACAGGCGGATTCTTGTCAAGCCGGCGCGGGTCGTGCGGCAGCGAGACCTCGCAGCACGATGTCGATCGCGTCGTCGAAGACGCGATCGAGCTTGCGCCGGCGCAGGCTCCGCCGTGACGGAGCGTGCTCGGTCTGGATCAGGCCGTTGGCGAGGGTCCACAGGATGTTCGCCACCTCCCACGGATCGCAGGTCCGGAACGACCCGTCCCGGACACCGCCGGCGATCACGTCGGCGAGGATCCGCAGGCACGCCTCCCAGAGCTTCGTCACCTCTTCGACGACGCCGTGAGGGATCTCTCCGATCACGGCCTGGTTTTCCAGCGCCCAGAAGATCGGGAAATACTCCCGGTTACGGATCCAGTGCTCGAAGTAGAAGCGCGCGGTACGGCGCACCTGCTCGTCGGAAGCAGCGCCGTCCACAACCGTCGCACGCAGCCGCTCCTCGAAGAGCCGGCCATCTCGCGAGAGCACCGCTACGTAGAGTTCGGCCTTGCTCTCGAAGTACCGGTAGAGGGTCCCCTTGGCGACGTCGGCTCCCTCGGCCACCTCGTCGAGGTTCGCCGCCATGAATCCATCCCGGAAGAACACGGTACGTGCCGCCTCGAGGATGCGAGCCCGGCACAGCGCCTTCTTCTCGGAGCGTCGCGGTCGCGCAGCAGAGGGCCGTACGCGCGCCCGCGAGCCATCTCCTCCCGACCCGGCGCGGCTCATTCCCGCTCCGAACGTGCGTGGCTCGCCGCCAGCGACACGTAGTGGCGGGCGCGCTCTCGCTGGAGCGCACGCTCGCCGGCATCGAGCATCCGGACCACCCGCGCCGGAGTACCCATGACGACCGCACCCGCGGGAACCTTCATCCCGGGCGGCACCAACGCACCGGCGCCTACGAGCGCCTCGTCACCGATCTCGGCCCCATCGAGTACGATCGCACCGATCCCGATCAGCGCGCCGTCGCCGACCCTGCAGCCATGGACCGTCGCGTGATGGCCCACGGTGACATCATCGCCGATCCGCGTCGGGAAGCGCTCCCGCGTGACGTGTACGACGCACAGGTCCTGGAGGTTGGTCCCGGAGCCGATGCGGATCTCGTGGACATCGCCGCGAACCACCGTCCCGAACCAGATGCTGCTCCGCGGACCGACGTGGACGTCGCCGATCACGGACGCGCTGGGCGCCACCCAGGCATCGGGGTCGATGGACGGGAAGACCCCCTCGAAGCGCAGCCGCATGGGCTCGTTCTCGCGGCGACCGGCCGCGGCTCAGCCGCCGACCTCGTCGCTCCCTTCGTAGCGGTACGGAGCGAACAGATCCGTACCGAGGTACCGCTCGCCGAAGCTGGGAAGGATCGTCACGATCAGCTTGCCGCGGTTCGCGGGCTGCTTCGCGTACTGGATCGCCGCAGCGACCGCCGCGCCCGACGAGATCCCGCACAGCAGGCCCTCTTCCTTGGCGAGCCTTCGCGCCATCTCGAACGCGGCATCGTTCGACACCGTGATCACCTGGTCGACCAGCGCGCGGTCGAGCACCTCGGGAACGAAGCCCGCGCCGATTCCCTGGATCTTGTGGGGCCCCGGCGCCCCCCCCGACAGCACCGGGCTCGCCTCGGGCTCCACTGCGACGGCCTGGAACGACGCCCGGCGCGGCTTGATCACCTGGGCGATGCCCGTGATGGTGCCGCCGGTCCCCACTCCCGAGATGACTGCGTCGACCGTTCCGTCGGTGTCGCGCCAGATCTCCTCGGCGGTGGTCTTGCGATGGATCTCGGGATTCGCAGGATTGCGGAACTGCTGCAGGATGTAGGAGTTCCGAGTCTCCTCGGCGATCTGGTTCGCCTTCTCGATGGCCCCGCGCATCCCCTTGGCGCCCTCGGTCAGCACCAGTCTCGCGCCGAAGGCGCGCAGCACGACCCGGCGTTCCGGGCTCATGGTTTCGGGCATGACGAGGATGCACTTGTACCCGCGGACCGCTGCGACGAACGCCATGGCGATGCCGGTGTTCCCGCTCGTCGGCTCGATCAGCACCGTCCTGCCCGGCTGGATCTGCCCCTCGCGCTCGGCCGCCTCGATCATCGAGAGGCCGATGCGGTCCTTGACGCTGCTCGCCGGGTTCTGGCCCTCCAGTTTGGCGACGATCTGCGCATCGACTCCCGCCGTCACGCGGCGCAGCCGCACCAGGGGCGTGTTGCCGATCAGCTCGGTGACGTCGCTCGCGATCTTCATGGAGACCTCCTCGTTCCTGGCCACGCTAGCGCGGCAGGCCGGCCGGTGTCATGCGAGGCCAGGCGGCGTGCCGAGCAGCTCCTCGACCACCACCGTCGCGTAGCTTCCCGCAGGCAGCGTGAACCGGAGCCAGAGGACGCCGCCGTCCCACGCGGAGCTCGCTGCCGACGGCAGCATGCGCACCGGACGCCGCCCTCCCCGGAGCCGCAGACCAGGAACGCGCGGAAGCCCGGCGTCCGGGTCGAGCCCCGCGGCCGCCATGGCCTCGCGCTCCCGGGCCGCCGGCGCTCCGGACGGCACGAGCGTCTTCGTCCCGAAGATGGGCCCGGTCGCGCTCACCTCGCCGCGAAGGGCGCGAGGGCCCTCGGCGGCGGCATCCTCCACGACGAACAGTCCGCCCGACGCGTGGATCAGCGCGACGTCGCCGGGCTCGAGGGCGTCGAGGGGAGCCGTGCGCAGACGAAGCGCGTCGTTGAAGACGGCGGCCTGGAGCGCGGACACCGCGAAGCGCATCGCCCGCCGGTCGGGAGACCTGCGGCCTCCCCTCTCTTCGCCCCGCAGCAGCGCGAGCCCTTCGGCGACGTTCGCTCCGTCTCGGCCGAAGCGCTGGTCGCCGAAGCGATTGGGCAGGCCCCGGCGCATGGCCTCGGCGAGCCCCGCCGCTGCGCGCTCGGCGAGGCCCGCCTCGACTCCTCTCACCGCGATCTCGAAGCGGTTGCCGCGAAGCTGTCCAGTCCGCAGCTTGTGCGGGTGACGCCGGGCGTCGAGTACGCGCAGCCCCGGGAGATCCATCGCGAGCGCCTGCTCGGGATCGAATCCCGGCACCGAGAACCACTGCCGGGCCACCGCCACCCGGTCCTTGCGCCCGGCGTAGCCGACGTCCCGCGGCGCAACGTTCGCAGCGCGCGCCAAGGCGCGGGCCACTTCTTCGGTGTTGCGCAGGCGCTTCTCCACCCACACGAACGTGTGTCCGCCTTCTCCCGCCGGCTCGTAGAGCGCGACCTCCTCGACGACGAAATCCTCGGGGCAGCTCCGAAGGATCGGCCCCGGAGCGGTCAACGGCTCTCCACGAGCTCGCGCGCCTCGGCAATCCGCTCTGCGACGCAGGAGCGGAGCGTCTCGGTGAGGGACTCGCGTTCGTCGAGGTTCCGTCCCGCCGTTTCGATCGGCTTGCCGATCGAAACGGCGACGGTGCCGGAGCGCTTCACCTCCCAGCCGGGAGGCAGGATCTCGTAGGAGCCATGGACGCCGATCGGAACCAGGGGCATGCGGTTCTTGAGAGCGAACGCGGCGGCTCCCTTCTTGAAGGGATGGAGCCGTCCGTCGGTGCTGCGCGTCCCCTCGGCGAAGAACACGACACAGACCCGCTTCACCAGCGCGGCGCCCCGCTCGTCGAGGCGGCCGACGTCGGCTCTCGTGTCCGTTCGCGCAACGAACACGCTCCCGGTCGCCCGGAGTGCATGGCCGAAGAGGGGGATCCGTCCCAGCTCCTCCTTTGCCACGAAGCGGACGCCGTGCCTCGGAAGCGACGCCAGGATCGCCATCGAATCGAGGTGGCTCTGGTGGTTCGAAACCAGTACGTACGGCCGCTCGGCTTCGAGCTGCTCCTCACCGACGCACACCAACCGCGCGCCACAGCCGAGGAGCGCAACCCGCGCGAAGTCGCGATAGATCCGGCTCACGAGGTCGTGGGTCGGGCCGAGGGCTGCGCCTGCGGCCATGGCGGCCGTCGCGAGGACGAGGGTGTCGGCGGCGACGACGGCCGATGCGAAGGTCGTTCGCACGACGCGGTCGATCACGACTGCGCTCCGCACGCGGCAACCGGAGCGAAGGAGCGCCGGTGTACCGGGGACGGGCCGAGCCGGCGCAGCGCGTCGAGGTGCTCGGGGGTCGGGTAGCCCGCATTGCGGGAGAAGCCGTAACCAGGATGCTCGGCATCGAGGCGGCGCATGAGGTCGTCACGGTACACCTTTGCCACGATCGAGGCCGCAGCGATCGAAGCGTCGATGGCGTCTCCATGGACGAGCGCCGTCTGGGCGATGTCGATTCCGGGGATCGTCCGCGCGTCGACCAGTACGTGGTCGGGCCGCTCGGCGAGGCCGTCGACGGCGCGCCGCATGGCGCAGAGGGCGGCGTGGTAGACGTTGAGCCGATCGACTTCTTCCGGCGACGCCTCCGCGACGCAGACGGCGACCGCCTGCGAGCGGATCTCGCCTGCGAGGGCTTCGCGCCTCCGCGCATCGAGCCGCTTCGAATCGTCGAGCCCCGGGAGCCGGACCGCGTCGGGGAGCGCGACGGCCGCCGCCACGACGGGACCGGCGAGAGGCCCGACACCGACCTCGTCGACGCCTGCGACGACGCGGGCACCTGCAGCTCGCAGGAAGCGCCGCCGGGCGAGGAGTGCGTCGACCCGCGCCGCATCCTTCCGCTCCGCATCCAGGCGCCGCTCGAAGCTGCGGACCAGCGCGCGCGCCCCCGCCCGCGGGTCTTCACGGAGCACGGCGAGCCAATGGGCGCGGCCCGCCTCATCGGCCGCGTCCTGCAGCCTCCGCCGCACCTCCACGAGTGCGAGAGGCCGGGCTGCGCTCATCGCCCCTCCTCCGCCTCCGGCGGCTCACCGATCCCGACCTTCTTCTCCACCGCACGAAGCCTCCGGAGCGCCTCGGGGAGCCGCGCGAGCGCCGCCATCACCCGGTGCCAGCGGCGCGCCTCCATGGCAGGCGCTCCGTAGACCCGTGCCCCCTGCGGAACGTCCTTGTGAAGGCCTGCGCGCGCCGCGACGAAGGCGCGGTCTCCCACCGTGAGATGTCCCGCCGCCCCGGACTGCGCCATCAGGATCGCGTGCCGCCCGACGGTCGTGCTCCCGGCGAGGCCCGCCTGGGCGATGATCACCGCGTTCTCTCCCACGTCACAGTTGTGGGCGATCATCACGAGGTTGTCGATCTTGGCTCCGGCCGCGGATCCGCGTCTCGCCGAGAGACGCCCGGTCGATCGTCGTTCCCGCTCCGATCTCGACGTCGTCCTCGATGACGACCCGGCCGACCTGGGGAACCTTCTCGAGGCGTCCCTGCTCGTCGAATGCGTACCCGAAGCCGTCTCCACCGAGTACGACGCCCGGCTGCAGCGCGACGCGGTCACCGACCTCCGTGCCCTCGCGCAGCACGCTCCCGGCATGGAACACGCAGTCCTCGCCGACCACGACGCCCGGATAGACGTGGACGCCGGCGTGCAGCACCGAGCGGGCGCCGATTCGCGCTCCCTCTCCCACCGAGCACAGCGGGCCCACCGACGCCGACGGCTCCACCGAGGCCCCCGCAGCGACGAAGGCGTTCGGGTGGATGCCGGGGGCAGGCCGCAGCGCCGGCAGGAGCAGCCCCACGGCCCTCGCGAAGTCGAGGCCCGGGTTCGGAGAAACCAGCGCCGGAAGGCCGCCGGTCTCGACGATACCGGGAACGATCACGGCAGCCGCCTTCGTCTGGGAGAGCCGCTTCGCCCAGGCCAGCGAGCGGACGAAGGTCAGGTCGCCCGGGCCCGCGGTCTCCAGCGGAGCGACTCCGCGGAGCTCGACCTCCCCGTCGCCGCGGACTTCGCGGCCCAGCTTGTCCGCCAGCTCGCGCAGGCGCATGGATCGAGGCGGCACCCTACCTCGCGAGCAGCACCGCCACCGGCGAGGTCCGGACCACGGCGGCGGCGTTGCTGCCGAGGAAGTACTCGTGGATCCGGTTGCGCGCGAACGCGCCCATGACG
Organism: uncultured delta proteobacterium; assembly: GCA_963710635.1. Lineage (GTDB taxonomy): Bacteria > Myxococcota_A > UBA9160 > UBA9160 > UBA9160 > MYXO. Next base: position 625,721 of record CAVQAY010000004.1, on the reverse strand, counting down.
ACGAGGCCCGCGCGCACCGATCGGGCCGCGTCGACGATCTTCACGTCCGGGCGCCCGAGGGTCGACGATGTCTCGCGCCCCGGAACGGCGAGACTCCCGAGGATCTTGCGCACCTCGTCGAAGCGCGCCGCGGCTCGTCCCTTGTCCTTGGAATCGACGAAGACGTGAACGCTGGTGCCGAGCCGCGTTCCGATCTCGACGGCGAGACGGGCCGCGAGGATCGAGCCGGGCGACCCGTCGAAGGCGAGCAGGAGCGGGCCTCGCCAGCTCTCCGGAGGAAGGGACCACTACGCACGGACGCGTCGTCTTGCGCAGCACGGCGTCGGTCGTCGGACCGATCAGTCCGGTGCGGAAGGCCTGGTTCTCGCCATCCCTCCCCAAGACGATCAGATCGACGCTCTCGCCCCGCTCGACGATCCGGTCGTCGGGAGCGCCCGACACCGCCTCGACCTCGATGTCGAGGCTCTGCGGTCCGCGCCCGCTCGACGAGACGCTGGGAGATCGCGTCGGCTCGCGCCTTCAGATATCCCTCGATCGGCTCGAGCGGCGGCGGCGAGATGCCGAGGGTGGCGGCGCGCAGGCTCTGCACGCGCGACGTCTCGACGACCGTGACGCCACGCGCCCTCGCCCCGAGAGAACGTGCCAGGGAGAGACCGAAGCGCTCGGCGGCGCTGGCGCCCTCGGAGCCGTCCGTCGCGATCAGGAGCGTCTCGATCATTCGTGTCCCCGCAGTCCGGGGCCGGTCATCGGCCCGATGGGTCAAGAGAGCAGTCGCCCGAGCGGCGTTCCCCAGACCCAGCGCATCACGCGCTGGAGCCTGGCCAGCTTCCTGGCCGAATAGGGATACCAGAGAAACTCGCTGCTGGCGCCGAAGCGGTCGATGATGATCGACTGGGCGTGGCTGAATCCGCGAAGGCCGGCCTCGCCGTTGACCTGACCGATCCCGCTCTCCTTGACCCCGCCGAATGGCGATTCCGTCGCGCCATAGGTGACCATGCAGTCGTTGACCACCGCGCAGCCGGACTGGATGGCCTTCGCGAGACGCTCGCCCTTGCGCCGATCCCGGGTCCAGACGTTGGCGTTCAGCCCATATCGCGAATCGTTCGCGAGGCGCAGCGCCTCTTCCTCGTCGCGAACCCGGAGAACGGGAAGGACGGGACCGAACGTCTCCTCACGCATCACCGCCATGTCCTGGGTGACGCCGGTCAGGACCGTCGGCTCGTAGAACAGTCCCGGCAGGTCGGGGTTGCGCCGCCCGCCGGTGAGGACCTTCGCTCCCCGGCTCCGGGCGTCGTCGACGTGCCGCTCGACGGTCTCGAGCTGCGAGGGCCAGATCATCGGGCCCACGTCGAACTCGCCCGTCGCTCCCTGACGAAGTGCCGCGGTCTTCTCGACCACCTTTTGGAGGAAGGCGTCCGCCACCTCGTCGACGACGTAGACGCGTTCGGTCGACACGCAGATCTGCCCCGCGTTGCTGAAGGCGCCGAAGACTGCGCCGTTCGCCGCACGCTCGAGATCGGCGTCGGCGCACACGATCATCGGGTCCTTGCCGCCGAGCTCGAGGGTGCACGGCACCAGGTTCCGGCCACAGGCCTCTCCCACCTTGCGTCCCGTGCGAACGCTCCCGGTAAACGAGATCTTGTTGACTCCGGCTTCGACGAGCGCAGCGCCCGTCTCGCCGTCCCCGAGCACGACCTGGAACAGTCCGTCCGGGAGCCGCGCCGCGCGCAGCAGGTCCTGGATCAGGAGGCCGGAGAAGGGAGTCACTTCCGAGGGCTTCAGCACGACCGCGTTGCCCGCCATGAGGGCCTGCACCGTCGGATTGAGCGCCAGTACGAACGGAAAGTTCCAGGGCGTGATGATTCCCACGACGCCGAGGGGGCGGTAGCAGATGCGGAGCTTCTTGGTCTTGAGCAGGTGCATCGGCACCGTGCGGTCTGCGAGGATCTTGGCCGCACGCTTGGTGTAGTACTGGATCGCGTCGCACGCGGACATGATCTCGGTGGCGAACGCCTCGGCGCGGGGCTTGCCGGTTTCGCGGACGATCACGTCGAGCAGATCGTTTTGCCGCTCGAGCAGCACCGGGATCGTTCGCGCGAGGATCCTCCCGCGCTCGGCGACCTTGAGCGCAGCCCACTCCGGCTGCGCCTTGCGCGCCCGCTCGACGGCCGCGCGGACGTCGGACGGCGTCTGGACCTCGATCTCGTCGATGGGCTCGAGGGTCGCGGGGTTCGCGAGGCGAAGGGTTCTCCGCCCGCTCGCTCGCGGCGCGCCGGGCTCGACGATGGCCATGGACTCCTCCGACCTGGCAAGGTCCCGGGCAGGGTACGAAACCCCCGCGGGACGTGTCAATCAATCCGGAAGCCCTCGCCTCGAATCGGGAACGCTGCGGGAGGTCTCCGGGTTGCGGCGCGCCGTCCGCCGTGCGATAGGGGGGCGTGGCCGACGCCGCGATCGCGCTCCTCCGTGCGTATCCGGCGCTGGAGCGCGCGCTCCCGCGCACCCCCTTCCTGTCCGTTCCGACGCCCGTCGAGCGGCTCGCGGTCCCCGGGGTCCCGGACGGCACGCTCTTCGTCAAGCGCGACGACCGCTCCTGCCCGCTCTATGGCGGCAACAAACCACGGAAGCTGGAGTTCCTGATCGGCCGCGCGCGCGAGCGCGGAGCCCGCACGCTCGTGACGACGGGCGGCCTCGGAACCAACCACGGCCTCGCCACCACGATCTTGGCGCGTTCGGTCGGCATCTCCACCGTACTCGTCCTCGTCGATCAGCCCGCAACAGCCGGCGTCCGGGAGACGCTGCGGCTCCAGTGGGCCTACGGCGCAGCCCAGATCGCGGCGAGAAACGTCGCCGGCGCCGCTCTCCACGCGGCGCGCGTCCTCGCCACGAGCGCGCTTCGCGGAGAGCGGCCGCAACTCATCCCCACCGGAGGCTCGTCGCCCCTCGGCGACGTGGGTTTCGTGTCGGCCGGGCTCGAACTCGCCGAGCAGGTACGGGCGGGAGAGTGCCCCGAGCCCGAGACGATCTACGTCCCGGTCGGGACCGGGGGCTCGGTCGTCGGGCTCACGGTCGGCCTGCGGCTCGCCGGACTCCGGAGCCGCGTTCTCGGCGTACTCGTGACGGACATCCTGCCTCCATCGTCCCGCAGCCTCGCACGGGCCGCTCGCGCGACGCTGCGGCTGCTGCGCCGTGCCGACCCGTCGATTCCAGTACCGGAACTCACGCCGGCGGACTTCCCCCTCCTTCGTGGCCAGCTCGGCGCCGGCTACGGCGCTCCGACACCGGCCGCCGAGCGGGCGGTCGCGACCGCAGCGGACCTCGGCCTCCGGCTCGAGACCACCTACACCGCCAAGACGCTTGCGGAGATCCTCGCACGTTCGACTCGCGGCGAGCTCGGCGCGGGCCCCGTCCTGTTCTGGGACACCTACAACGCCGTCGACGTTGCGGCCCAGGCGCCGCGCTCGGCGAGCGAGGCCGATCTCCCTGCAGGCATCCGACGCGCCCTCGCCCGCGCAGCGCGTTGAGCCGCGGTTGCGGGCCCGGTACCGTCCGGGCTGCGCCATGCCCCCCAGCAGTCCGGCACTCCTCGAAACGACGCGACGCGGCTTCCTGCGGCTGGCCGGTGCGAGCGCGTCGCTGACGGCGCTGGCGCAGCTGCGCGCCGTCCCGGGGGCCGCTGCGAGCCACGAGGACACGGCCGCCGGCTTCTTCTCGCCGGCGGAGCGGGAGATCCTGACCCAGATCGTCGAGCGCATGGTGGACAGCGGCGATCCCGGTGCGCCGCGCGTCCGCGAGACCCGCACCGTCGAGACCATCGACGCGCTCTGCGGCTCCCTCGACCCCTCCATCACCCAGCCGCTCCCGGCGCTGCTGCGCGTCGTCGACTGGGCGCCGTTCGTCTTCGAGGTCCGCTTCGCACGCTTCACGCGGATGCGCCCGGAGGAGCAGGACGTCTCGCTCGAGGGGTGGATGCGGAGCCGCCTCGCCCTCCGGCGGCAGGCCTTCCTGGCGCTCCGCAATCTCGCGTTCCTCGGCTACTACAGCCAGGCGGAGACCTGGCCGCTCATCGGCTACGCCGGTCCCCTGCTGCGCCACGGATCGGCGCGCGCGTGATCACCACCCTCGTCGAGCGAGGCGGAGACCTCCGCGAACACGCCGACGTGTGCGTCATCGGCAGCGGGGGCGGCGGCGCCGTGGTCGCCGCCGAGATCGCGAGCGCTGGCCACGATGTAGTCGTCCTCGAGCAGGGCCATCACTGGACGAAGGCGCACTTCACCCAGCGCGAGGACCAGATGCTGCCGCGGCTGTTCGAGGAGGCGGGGATGCGCCAGACCTCGGATGGCGCGATCACGATCCTGCAAGGCCGGAACGTCGGAGGCTCGTCGGTCCACAACCTTTGCTACGCGTTTCGCACCCCCGACCCGATCCTCGGCCTCTGGGAGCGGGAGCACGGGCTTCGAGGCCTCGATCCCGCCGCGCTTGCGCCGAGCTTCGAGCGAGTCGAGCGCAACCTCTCCGTGAAGCCCATCCTCGAGGAGGAGATCAACGAGCTCAACCGGCGGATCCGCGCCGGCGCCGAGAAGCTCGGCTACTCGGGCTTCGTCACCCGGCACAACCGCGAGGGCTGCGTCCGGTCGGGCTACTGCATCCTCGGCTGCGCCTACGACGCGAAGCAGTCGATGCTCGTCACCTACGTACCGCGCGCAGACGCCGCCGGGGCGCGCATCTATGCCGATGCGAGGGCCGAGCGGATCGAGATCGGGAGCGGCCGCAACAAGACCGTCCGTGGCTCCGTCGTCGATCCGTCCGGTCGCCCCCTCGGCCGCGTCGAGGTCGAGGCACCCGTGGTGGTGCTCGCTGCCGGGGCGATCAACTCCCCGGAGATCTGGCTGCGGAGCGGCCTTCCGAACGCGAGCGGCCAGGTTGGCCGGAACCTCCATCTCCACCCCTCGTGCATGGTGGCGGGGTTCTACGAGACGCCGATCGACGCCTACCGGGGCATTCCCCAGAGCTATTACATCGACGAGTTCATCGACCTCGCGCGGGACCCGTACACCGGATACGTGCTGATGCCGATCGCGGGCTTTCCCGTCCTCACCTCGGTGAGCCTTCCCGGCTTCGGGCGAGCCCACTCACGTCAGCTCCGCGAGTTCGCGAAGCTCGGCGGCCTGCTGGTGCTGCTGCACGACCGAAGCGCCGGACGGGTCGAGGCAGGGTCGTCTCCGGGCCGGCCGAAGATCGAATACGCGCTCCTGCCGGACGACCGGCGCATGATCGCCGAGGGGCTCGTACACTGCGCCGAGGTGCTCTTCGCAGGCGGCGCGCGGCGCTGCCTCGTGCCCTTCCTGCCCGACGGCCTCGACCTCTCGCCCGGCGACGACCTCGGCCAGATCACTCGGCGCGGCGTCCGCGAAGGCGAGACGGTGATCACCTCGACCCACCCCCAGTCGACGCTGCGGATGGGAGGAGATCCGTCGACGTCGGTCGTGAACGCCTACGGCGAGAGCCACGAGGTGCCGGGGCTCTTCGTCGCCGACATGAGCGTCTTCCCGACCTCTCTGGGCGCGCCGCCGCAGATCACGACCGCTGCGCTCGCCGACCGCACGGCGCATCACGTACTCTCGCGCTGGAAGGAACTCGTCGCCTGACGAGAGGCCGGTGCCGCTCCTCCGGCGCTAGTCGCGCGGAATGCCGGCGAAGAAGCGGAGCAGATCGGTCTCGGTGAGCAGGCCCACCAGGTCCTCGCCGTCCATCACCGGAAGACACCCGATCCGTTTCTCGGCCATCACCAGCGCCGCCTCTTCGACCGGTGCGTCGGCCGCGATCACGATCGGGGGCGCGGACATGACGCGCGCGATCTCGACGGCGTTCAAGAACGCGCGCCGCTCGTCGAAGTCGAAGCCCGTGAGATTCGAGAGCGACGCGCGAAGCAGATCGCGCTCGGAAACCACTCCCACGAGCTTTCCACCCTGCACCACCGGCATGTGGCGCACGCGACCGAGCGTCATGATATCTTCTACGGTCGACAGGCGATCACCGACGCCGATCGTGACGATCTTCTCCTGCATGAGGTCGCGGACCCGCGTTCGGCGCATGACCGGAGTCTACTTCATGACGACGGCCCAGGGGAAAGGGAAACGCGGCGAAAGACGGAGGGGGGCGGAGTCCCGATCCGACTCGGCGGACGCCCCCGTACCGGGGGGTGCGGCGCCGGGGCTTCCCGATCTGCTGCGCCGGTTGATCACCACGGGCCTCTCGGGCCTCTTCACGACCAACGAGGTGGTACGCCGGGCCGTGGGCGACGCGATGCCACGCGAGTGGGTCGACTTCGCCGTCGACCAGAGCGAGCGAACGCGGGCCGAGTTCATCGAACGGCTGGCGGGCGAGCTGGCGAGGACCCTCGAGAGCCTCGAGCTGGTCGAAATGGCCGAACGGCTGCTGGACGGCCGCGCCATCGAGATCCGGGCGCAGATCCAGCTGCTGCCGCGCGAGGGAAAGGTGAAGACCCGGGAGCTCGAGGTGGGCATGGGCCGGGCGGCAAAGAGGCGATGACGACCCCCGTCGCACCGGGACCCGGCTGGCTCCGCGCGCTGCTCGGCTGGGGCTTCGTCGTCGTCTCGGTGGCCTATGCGGGCCTGATCCACCACGGTGTTGGTACTCCCGGAAACGGTCCGATTCGCCACTGGTGGCAGCCGCGCAGCTTGTTCTTCACCTGGGAGTCCTTCGATTCCCTGCTGGCGCAGCCCGCCCTCGCGACCCTCGCCCTCGCGATCCCGGCGTTCGTGCTGGTCGTCGCCGTGGCCGCCGTCTCCCGCTCGGCCATCGCCGCCACGCTCTCTCTCGCGGCCGGGTTGTTCGTGTTGCTGTGCTGCTTCTACGGCCTCGGCGACGGACGCCGCGCGGTCTGGGGATTCTTCGGCTGGCGTGGATCGGGAGTGATGGCGCTGTTCTCCCTGGCGCTCTCCGCGGCGGTGCTCGCTCCCCTCCTCGCGCGCCGCTGGCTCGGCTTCGGCTGGCCCGCGCGTCTCCTGCTCTACGCGCCCATCGCAGCGGTCGTCATGGTGGCGATCCGGGACGTCACCGGGACGGACCCCTCGCTCCCCTTCGCCATCTCGCCGTGGCCGGTGGTGACGATGTTCGGCCTCGAGAGCCGGCGGCACCGGCGTCGCCGCGCTCTTCGCGATGGCGGGCCTCGACCTCGCCGCAGTCGTCCTGACCCAGCGGCGCCGCCTTCCGGAGGCCATCACCTGCGCTGCTCTCGCGCTGGCGATCCCCATCGCGATCTTCGGCCTCGGGCTCGGTCTCGGAACCGGCGCCCTCGCGCTGGTAGTGGCGACGGCCGCCGCGGCGCTCTGGGCGCTTCGCGATATCGCAGGGCCGGACGACGTCGCCTCGATCCTGCATCCCGCCGCGCACTCCGCCACGCTCGGCGCCGCCCTCGTCGCGATGCCGATCCTCGGCGGCCAGCTTCTCGTGGCCTACGACTACGACGTCACACGCAACGCGCGGGCGCAGCAGATCGTCGACGCGCTCGGCCGCTTTTACGCGCGCGAATCCACCTACCCCGATGCGCTCGACGAGCTGGTCGCATCGAAGGAACTCGACCGGGTCCCGTCTCCCCAGATCGGATTCGGCGTCCTCGAGACACCCGGCTTCGTCTACCAGAACTTCGGAACCAACTACCTGCTCGAGTTCTCCGCGCCGCGCTGGGTCCAGTGCGCCTACAACCCCCCGTATCCCGACGAAGAAGAAGGCACCCCGACCGGATCGCCAGACCCGGAAGATGCGGAGCAAGACGGGACCGGAAGCTGGTCGTGTCCGCAGAAGCCGCCGGAACTCTGGTAGCTCCCGAGCTGCTGACCGCTCGCGAGCGCCTCCAACGCGCGCGGCGGATCGGAACCACGTTCGGGCGGATCTACCTCGGAATCAAGGCGAACCAGCTCCTCGCTGCGCGCTGGCGTCCGCCGGACATGCGCGAACGCTGGGCGCGGTTCCACCGGCAGAGCGCAGAATCGATCTACGGTACGGCCGTCGACTTGCGGGGCCTGATCCTGAAGGGCTGCCAGTTCATGGGATCGCGGAGCGACGTGCTCCCCCGCGAGTACGTCGAGGTCCTCTCGCAGCTCCAGGACCGCGTCCCGCCGAAGCCCTTCGCGGTGGTCCGCCGCACCGTCGAGTCCGAGCTCGGCCGCTCCCTGGAAGAAGTCTTCGCCCATTTCGCGGAGGAGCCGATCGCCGCCGCGTCACTGGCGCAGGTCCACGACGCCACCTTGCAGGGCGGCGAGCGCGTCGCCGTGAAGGTGCAGTATCCAGAGGTCTCCTCACTGGTACGGAGCGACCTCGCGAACCTGCGCCTGCTGTTCCGCGCCGTTGGATTCTTCGAACGCGGCGTCGATCTGATGCCGCTCCTCGACGAGCTCGGAAGCCACGTCCCGCGCGAGCTCGACTTCGTGAACGAGGCCGACAACGCCGAACGCGCAGCGAGGCAGCTTTCGGGGCGCACCGACGTCCGGGTACCCCGTATCCACCGCCGGCTCACGACGCGGCGGGTCCTGGTGATGGAGTTCCTCGACGGGATCAAGATCACCGACGTTCCGCGGCTCACCGGGGCGGGCGTCGACCTGCAGCGCGTGGCGCAGACGCTGGTCGAGGTCTACTGCGAGCAGGTGCTCGTCCACGGCTTCTTCCACGCCGATCCCCATCCCGGGAATCTCCTCGTCGAGCCGGCGACCGCGCGACTGGTGATGCTCGACTTCGGGCTCGCAAAGGAACTCCCCCCGGGCTTCCGGGAGGCCGTCGTGCGGGTCGCGGCCGCGCTGCTGCAGGACGACGCCGGCGCGCTCGCCACGGCGCTCTTCGACATGGGGTTCGAGACGCGGACGGGAGAGCGCGACGCCCTCGCCGAGGCCGCCCGATTCTTCCTCGATTTCGCCGCACGGTTCCGCTCGCAGCCTTTCGCCGACCCTCGGATGTTCGAGCAGCTCGGAGAGGAGATGCAGGAGATGCTCCGCGCAAACCCGATCGTCGCGGTCCCGGGGCACATCCTGCTGATCGGCCGCGTACTCGGCCTGCTCTCGGGCGTGAGCCGCACGCTCGGCTCGCGCGTCGACCTGCTACGGACGCTTCTCCCGTATGCGCTCGGCGCTCGCAGCGGCGGGCTGCGGCGCTGATGCTCCGTCTCGGACTCGCCCTCGGCGGAGCGAGCGACGCAGCGAGCTGGTCGGAGCTCCTGGCCGGCGCCGAGCGAGCCGAGGCGCTCGGACTGCACTCGGTGTGGGTGCCCGAGGGGCACTTCCGCACGGGAGCCATGGCCTCGCCGCTCCTGGCGCTGTCGGCCATCGCGTCCCGTACGCGGCGGATCCGCCTCGGCACCACGTCGCTCCTGCTCCCCATCCATCACCCGCTCCGCATCGCCGAGGAGGTCGCCGCCCTCGACGTACTCTCGGGAGGCCGGGTCGAGCTGGGCCTCGGCCGGGGCTTCGCGCCTGCCGTGCTGCGAACCTTCGGCGTCGAAGCACGGGACAAGCGCGACCGGTTCGACGAGGCGCTGGCAGCCATCCTCGGAGCGTGGGAGGCGGCGGAGCAGGCGGGTCCGGGGCCGTGTCCTGCGCTGCGCCCGTGCCAGCGCCCCCACCCGCCCCTGCTCGTCGCCGCATTCGGCCGCAAGGGCCTGCTCCAGGCCGCGCGCCACGGGCTGCCGTACCTGGCGTCGCCGATCGAGACCCTCGACGTGCTCGCCGAAAACGTCGCCCTGCACCGGTCCGCGCTGCCCGCCACGGTCGATCCGGCGCGGATCCCGGTGCCGGTCATGCGCAGCGTCTTCGTTGCGCCGAGCGATGCCCGAGCGCGGGCCGTTCGGGACGCCCTTGCCGAGGAGGCCGGTCGACTGGGGAGGAGCCTGCCGCCTGCGATGGCACGGGGCGCGGCGGGAGACGTCGCCCAGCGCGCACTGGTCGGAACGGCGTCGGAGGTCCGCGACCGCATCGCCGCCTACCGGGAGCGGCTCGGGATGGACCTGCTCATCGTCCGCGCCGAGATCGCCGGGGCGCAGCCGGGGGAGATGGCGGATTCGCTCGCCCAGCTCGCCGGCGAGATCGTTCCGCTGCTGGCGTAGCGCGCCGAGCGCCGCCCTCGGCAGGATCCTGCTCCCGCTGTAGCCTGGAGACGCGCCGGGCCGGCGCCGGGGTCCGTCATGGTGAAGCTTCGCATCGACTTCGAGTTCCCGTCGCGCGTGTGGTGGGAGAGCGGCGGACAGGACCTGTGGGATGGGATCTCCGAAGGCTTCGACGGCAGCTCGGTGATCGTCGACGAGAGCGTCGCCGAGTCGTGGATCACGGAGGCGGAGCAGATCCCCGGCTGGGACGACGGTCACGAGTACGCGCCGCATCCCGTCCACGTAGCGGCACTCGAGGAGGAGGACGAGCTGTAGCGCTAGGCGCCCTCTTCGCCTTCGCGCGTGAAGACGACGAACGCCATGCTCGGGCGCTTCGACGATTCGCGCATGGCGAACTGGATGCCGTCGAGGCGCCAGCCCTCGCGCGTCCACTCGTTGAGGAGCGTTTCGATCTCTTCCGCCGTGACGGTGCTCGTCTCCACCACCTTGTATCGCACGAAGGCCCCCTACGGCCGCAGCCTGGCTGCGACGTCCTTCGCAGCGTAGGTGAGGATGAAATCCGCCCCGGCGCGCTTGATCGCGAGCAGCGCCTCGTCCATCGCCCGCGGGCCGTCGATCCAGCCGCGCTCGGCGGCGGCCTGGATCATCGCGTATTCGCCCGAGACGTGGTACGCCGCCAGCGGCGCGTCGAACTCCCGCCGCGCGTCGCACAGCACGTCGAGATACGGAAGCGCCGGCTTCACCATCAGCAGGTCTGCGCCTTCGGCGAGATCGAGCCGCATCTCGCGCAGGGCCTCGCGCCGGTTCGGCGGGTCCATCTGGTAGCCGCGTCGATCACCGAAGGCCGGTGCGCTCTCGGCGGCGTCGCGGAAGGGGCCGTAGTATGCACTGGCGTACTTGGCCGCGTACGAGAGGATCGGGACCTCGTCGAAGCCTCCGGCGTCGAGGGCCCGGCGGACGGCGCCGATCCTGCCGTCCATCATGTCTGATGGTGCGACGATGTCGGCGCCGGCGCGCGCGTGCGAGAGCGCCGTGGCGGCGATGCGGCCGAGCGACGGGTCGTTGCGGACCTCGCCGCCTTCGACCAGACCACAATGGCCGTGATTCGTGTACTCGCACAGGCACACGTCGGTGATGATGCACAGGTCGGGAAGCGCCTGCTTCACGGCGGCGATCGCACGCTGGACGATCCCGTTCGGGTCGTCGGCTCCGGAGCCGCGGGCGTCCTTGGTAGCCGGAATCCCGAACAGGATCACCGCAGGAATCCCCAGATCGAACGCCTCCTTGGCCTCGGAGACCAGCGCATCCACGCCGAGGCGGAAGACGCCGGGCATCGACGCGACGGCCTCGCGAACGCTGGCCCCCTCGACGACGAACAGCGGCAGCACCAGGTCGCTCCGGGAGAGGCTCGTCTCGCGAACGAGTCGCCGCAGCGCCTCGCTGCGCCGGATACGCCGCATCCGCACGCTCGGAAAGCTCAAGATGTCCCTCCTGCGACTCGCTTCTCACGATCGAAGAACGCCGCCAAGGCGGCCACGAGCGTCTCACCGCCCGCACGGACCGCCACCACCTGCGGTGCGATTCCCTCGGCACGAAGAGCGGCCTCCGTCACCGGCCCGACGGCCGCAACGACGACGCTCGCCAGTGCCTCCCGGGTCTGCGCATCGAGGTGCGCGCAGAAGTGTCGCACCGTGGACGGACTGGTGAAAGTCAGCGCGTGGAGGCCTCCCGATGCCAACTCGGTCCGGAGCCACCCGGCGTCGACCAGCGTGGCCTCCGGCCGGTACAGGTCGATCGCGTCGACCTCGGCGCCCCGGGCGCGAAGGCCGCCCGGAAGCGCGTCGCGCGCCGACGCCGACCGCGGCAGGAGGAAGCGCCTGCCGGCCGCCGGGAGCCACTCGTCGAGGGTCTCCAGCAGGCCCTCGGCGTCGAAGCGCTCGCGGGGGACCAGGTGCACGGGGATCCCGGCCGCCGCGGCGGCGCGCGCCGTGGCAGGGCCGACGCACGCGACACGAAGCCCGGCTCGCGAGAAATCCGCTCCGACGGCCGCCGCGCGTGTGGCCAGCAGCCGGACGGCGTTGGCGCTGGTGAGGAGCAGCGCGTCGTACTGCGCGAGCCGTCCGAGGGCGTGGTCGAGGGGTGCCGTCTCCTCGCACGGGACGATCCGGATCAGCGGCAGCGCGACGGGCTCGGCGCCCGCAGCCCGCAGCAGCTCCATCAGCTCGCCGGCCTGCTCCTCCGACCGCGTCACCAGCACGCGCCGCCCGAAGAGCGGCCTGCGTTCGTACCAGCGGAGGCTCTCTCGAAGCGTCACCACGTCACCGACCACGAGCGTCGCGGGCGACGAGAGGCCGGCATCGCGCACCCGCTGCGGAAGCTCCGCGAGGGGAGCGGAGACGACGCGCTGCCGCGGTGTCGTGGCGTCCGAGATCATGGCGGCCGGCGTATCCGCGGCCCGCCCCCCCGCCAGCAGCTCGTCGACGAGTGGCCCGAGACGGCGAAGCCCCATCAGGATCACGAGCGTGTCGGCCGCGCACGCGAGACCGCGCCAGCCCACCGTGCGGCTTCCCTCCGGGTCCGCGTGTCCCGTTGCGACTGCGAAGGACGCGGCATGGCGCCGGTCGGTGACGGGAATGCCTGCGTACGCCGCCGCAGCCAGCGCCGCGCTCACCCCCGGAACGATCTCGAACTCGACTCCCGCCGCGGCGCAGGCGCTCGCCTCCTCACCACCGCGTCCGAAGACGAACGGATCCCCGCCCTTCAACCGGACGACCGTCTTGCCCTCGCGGGCCAGCCGGACGATCAGCTCCGAGATCTCGTCCTGGGAACGGCCGCGCGGCTCGTGGCCCCTGCGGCCGGCGTCGATCCGCTCGGCGCCGGCGGGCGCCAGCAGCAGCAGCTCCGGCGAAGCCAGCGCATCGAAGACGACGACGTCCGCCGACCGGAGCACTTCGGCGCCGCGTAGGGTGAGGAGGCCAGGATCGCCTGGACCGGCTCCAACGAGGAAGACCCTGCCGAGTCGGGTCACCGTCCCGGCCTCGCCGCCCCGGCTCGGAGGGACGCCAGGATCTCGGCGCCTCCCGCCGCCAGTACCTGCGCGGCGGCGTTCGCGCCGGCGGCCGCCGCGTCGGACTCGCAGGCTTCCGCTTCGCCGCGGGCCACTGCGCTTCCGTCCTCGAGGGTGACGAGTCCGCGCAGGCCCACGCGGTTGCCGCCGAGCCGCTCCGCGAGACCCGCCAGCGGCACGTTGCAGTCGCCCTCGAGACCCGCGAGAAACGCGCGCTCGGCCGCAAGTGTCACCGCCGCCCGCCGATCGTCGAGCGCCGCGAGGTCACTCGCGAGTGCCTCTCCTGCACGCGCCTCCACGGCGAGAGTCCCCTGCCCGACCGCCGGCAGGACTACGTCGATCGCGATGCGCTCGGCGATTCGCCCGCCAAGCCCCAGCCGGTCGAGCCCGGAGCACGCCAGCACGATCGCATCGAGCTCCTGGCTCTCGAGCTTTCGCAGCCGCGTCGGAACGTTGCCGCGAAGCGGAACGATCTCGAGGTCCGGCCGCACGGCGAGCAGCTGCGCGCTGCGTCGTGCGCTCCCCGTCCCGACCCGCGCACCCGTCCGCAGCTCGGCAACAGAGCCTCTACCCGTTCGCGTGACCAGCGCGTCACGCGGATCGGCGCGCTCGGGGAAGGCCGCCAGCACGAGCCCCGGCGCCAGGGTTGCGGGAAGGTCCTTCGCGCTGTGGACCGCCACGTCGGCGCGTCCCTCGCGCAGCGCCTCCTCGATTTCCTTGACGAAGAGGCCCTTTCCGCCCACGAGGGCGAGCTTCACGTCCTGGAGCCGGTCTCCGCTCGTCGTCACGACCACGAGCTCGGTGCGCACACCGAGGGCCACCTCGATCCGGGTCGCGACCTGGCGCGCTTGGGCGAGCGCGAGGTCGCTTCCCCGTGTTGCAACACGAACGAGCGTCACTCGTCCTCCTCCGGAAACGCATCGTCGAGGTCGAAGAGGGTGCGGGCCGCTTCGACGGACGAGAGATCGCCCTCGCCTTCCCCATGTCTGCGAAGCCTCGACACCGGCGCATGGAGGAGCTTGTTGACGATCGCTCGCGTCAGCGCTTCGACGCCTTCCTTCTGTTCCGGATCGAATCCGAGTCGCTGCACGGCCTTCTCGACCTCCAGCGTTCGGATCCTCTCGGCCCGGCGCTTCAGGTCACGGATCGTCGGCACCGCACGGAGCGCACCGAGCCAGCCGCCGAAGCGCTGCTGCTCCTCGACGACGATCGCCTCCGCGCGAACGGTCTCACGCCGGCGCTCCTCCGCATTGGCCGCTGCAGCCCCTCCCAGATCGTCGAGATCGTAGAGGTAGACGCCGTCGACCAGGTTCACCGCCGGTTCGACGTTGCGCGGAACGCCGATGTCGATGATGAAGATCGGGCTCGTCCGCTCGCGAAGCGCTGCCTCGACCATCGGGACCGTCACGATGGGCTCGCTCCCTCCGATGCACGACAGCACCACGTCGGACATCGGAAGGACCTCCGGGAGCTCGGCCAGCTCGTGCGCCGTGGCGCCGAACCGTTCGGCGAGCTCGGAGGCCCGGGCCCGTGTCCGGTTGGCGACACGGACCGCCGCAAGGCCGTCCTTGCGCAGCGCTTCGAGGGCGATCTCGATCATGTCGCCCGCGCCGATCAGTAGTGCGGACTTCTCGGAGAGGTCCTCGAAGATCTGCCGGGCGAGGTCGACGGCGACCCGCGCGACCGAGACGGGCCGCTCGGCGATCCGCGTCTCGCGGCGCACGCGCTTGGCGGTGGCAAAGGCGCACTGGAAGAGCCGGGAGAGGATCGGGCCGCAGGCGCTGACCTCCGACGCGACGCGGTACGCCTCCTTCATCTGACCGAGGATCTGCGGCTCGCCGACCACCAACGAATCGATCGACGAGGCGACCCGGAGCACGTGCCGGATGGCGTCGCCGTCTCCGAGCTCGTAGAGGAGCCCTTCGGCGTCGCCCCTGGCATCCGGCGCCGCGCACCCGGCAAGATCGCGGAAGAAGAACGACCGGAGGCGGGCGCGCGCAGCGTCCGGCTCCCGGGTGAGCGCGATCACCTCGACACGATTGCAGGTGGAGACCAGCGCGGCCTCGTCGATCTCCTCGAGCGCCACGAGCTTCGCCAGCAGGGGCCCCGGCTCGCTGGTCGCGAATCGCTCTCGCACCTCGACGGAGGCCGTGCGGTGGCTGAGACCGAGCAGCAGCACTCTCACTCGATGAGGCTCACGCCGATCACGGCGACGAACAGGACCGCGAAGGCGGCGATGGCCGCGACGGCCGCCCGCTTGCCGCGCTGCCTTCCGGCGAAGCGCGCCGCGACGAGCGCCGCGTAGACTCCCCACGCGACGGCTGACCACGACTCATGGGCGGTTCCCGTCCAGGGCCGGCCGCTCTCGCTGGAAACCCAGAGGATCCCCGTCGCAACGCCCACCGTGAGCAGCACGAAGCCGAGCGCCAGCGCGACGCGGTTCACGCGGTCGAGGGCCTCGAGGGACGGCAGGCGGACTCGCGTATGCCTCCTGAGCTTGAGGCTGCGGTCGACCCCGAGGTAGAGGAAGCCGGCGATGCAGGCGACGCCGAGCAGCGCGAGTCCCGTGCTGGCCAGCAGGACGTGGAGATGAGGCCACGACGACGCGGCGCCCACCAGCGGGGCCGCCTCCGAGTGGGGAAGCCGCAGGGCTGCGAAGAAGGTTCCGACGAAGGAAGCCGGCGCCACGAGGCCCACCAGCGCGGCGAGCCGCGCACGGCGCAGGAGCGCGAGGACGAAGACCACGGCGATGAGCGCCATCAGCGACACGGCCGCGGGCAGGTCCGTCAGCGGCGGCGGCTGAGGCACGAGGTGGAGCACGACGAACGACGCGACGTGCACGACCGCGCCCGCAGACAGCAGCCCGACCGCCACACGCATGCTGCGCTCGGACGTGAGGGAGACCGCCCACCACGCGGTGAGCCCGGCCGCCAGGTAGAGCCCTGCCGTCGCGAGCAACAGGTTCGTCGTCACGGGGCCCCCTCGCGCTGCCGCGCCGACAGCCGTTCCATCTGCTCGGCGATGCGGACGGCGTCGCTCGCCTGCTCGAAGACACGGAACGCCGGCTCTCCGAAGAGGACGAAGCGGATCTCCTCCAGGGGGGTCTCCCCCGCGAGATGCGAGCGAGCCTCTTCGAGGAGCACCTCGGCGCAGCGCTGCAAGGGAAGGCCGGCGATTCCCGCGCCGATGGCCGGCGCTGCGAGGGTGCGGCACCCGTGGCTACGGGCGAGCTCGAGAGCGCTCCGGAATGCCGAGCGGACGCTCTCGTCGCTGGCGCGGCCGCCCGGCTCCATCCCGGCCGCGTGGATCACGAACCGGGCATCGAGCCGGCCCGCTCCCGTGATCGCGGCCTCGCCGATGGCGATCGGGCCGTGCCGGTCGCACTCGGCCTGGATCGCGGGCCCACCGCGCGCTGCGAGGGCGCCTGCGACCCCTGCTCCCATCACCAGCGCGCTGTTGGCGGCGTTGACGATGGCGTCGGCGCGCTCCGCGGCGAGGTCACCTTCCCGCAGCACGATCCGGCCCCTCACGATTCCCTCCTCGTCGCGCTCAGGGGAGCGTTCCGAAGAGCGCCTCCTCCACCAGCTCGCACAAGACGTGCCCCACTGCGATGTGCGCTTCCTGGACACGCTGGGTGTCGTCGGAGGGGACGACGATCGCGACGTCGACGGCGGGGGCCAGCTTGCCTCCTCCCCGTCCCGCGAGGGCGATGGTGTGCAGTCCCCGCGCACGGGCCTCGCGGACCGCCTCGAGCACGTTGGGCGAGTTTCCAGACGTCGAGATCGCCACTGCCGCGTCTCCCTCGCGGCCGTAGGCGCCGACCAGCCGGGCGAAGACGTGCTCGAATCCGTAGTCATTTCCGAGAGCGGTGAGGTCCGACGTGTTCGCCGTGAGGGCAATCGCCGGAAGCGCGTCGCGCTCGCGACGGAAACGGCCCGTCAGCTCGCCGGCGATGTGCTGCGCATCGGCTGCCGAGCCGCCGTTGCCGAAGAGCAGCACGCGCCCGCCGCTCCGGAAGGTCCGGATGAGCAGCTCTCCCGCCGCGACGATCTCGGTGGCCGCCGCTTCGGCGAGGCCGCGCTTCACGTCGGCGCTCTCGAGGAGAACCCGCCGCACCGTCTCGCGTGCGGCGCCCTGCCCTCGCGCGGAACCCTGTTGCAACGGCCCTCCCGGTGGCTCGGCCTCGCCGACGGACGTGGCCGAAAGACGAAAGCGGTGGAAAAACAAGCGGATAGCGCGCCGGGTTCGAGTCTACCCAGCGCGCCTGGGCCCCGCAACGCGCCGCAACGCCCGGCGGCGCTGCTACCATTGCGAGACTGGCGCGCCGCGTCCCGCGGCCGCCCCACGAGGAGCGGGGGATCCATGTCCAAGGTGGCGGACGTGACGGACGGTGATTTCGAGAAGGAGGTCCTCCAGTCGGCGGTTCCGACGGTCATCGACTTCTGGGCCGAATGGTGCGCGCCCTGCCGCCAGATCAAGCCGATCCTCGAGGACCTGGCCGTCCGATACGACGGCAAGGTCAAGGTCGTGAAGCTCAACGTCGACGAGAACCCGCAGACCATGACGAAGTACGGGATTCGCGCGATCCCGACCCTGCTCGCGTTCAAGAACGGCACGGTGGTGCAGCAGGTGCAGGGCGCCCGCCCGAAGGCCTTCTTCGAGGAGATGCTGCAGGGCCTCTTGAAGTAGCCCTCAGTCGGCCGACGCGTCGCGCGGCGTACGTACCCGCTCGGGCGGCGTGAAGAACCGCACCGGCCAGCAGCGCCGCACCGCCTCCCGGTAGAGAAACGGGTCTGGATTCGTCACGACCGGGTGCCCGACGAGGTCGAGCAGCGGCACGTCGGTGATCGAGTCGGTGTAGAACCAGCTCCGCGCCAGATCGATCCCCTGCTCCTCGATGAACTGCTGGAGCCAGTAGATCTTCCCCTCCTCGAAGCAGATCGGCTCGATCACGCGTCCCGTGAAGCGGCCCTGCTCCACCTCGAGCCGGGTGTAGAGGTAGTGCTTGATGCCGAGCCGCTCGGCGAGCGGCTTCACCACGAAGCGCGTTGCGCCCGAGACGATCGCGACGACATGCCCCGCCGCCTGGTGCTCCTTCACCAGCGCCTCGGCCTCGGGATAGATCGTCTGCACCACCATCTCGCGAAACCAGCGATTGGCCTCCCGGGTGAGCGCGCGCTCCGACTGGCCCTTGAACTGGACCATCATGTTCCTCGTCCATGCGCTGATGTCGAGCAGGCCCGCCTTGTACTGGAGATACGCGCCGAGCCCGGCCAGTACCTCCCAGCCCGAGATCTCTCCCCGCTGATAGCGGTACTTCATGTAGAGGGTGCCGGAGTTCTCGGCGATCAGGGTCTTGTCCATGTCGAAGAAGGCCCCGGCGCGGGGGCGGGCGCGACGGCTGACGGGGAACGGGCTCGCCATGGGGGGGACTCTAGAACATGAATCGTCGCATCGAGACGTTGAGCAGGAGGCCAACGCACACGAGGCTCGCCACCAGGGAGGACCCGCCGTAGGAGAAGAGCGGGAAGGTCACTCCGATCACGGGAGCGAGCCCGAGCACCATGGCGATGTTGATGAAGGCCGGCCAGAAGAGCGCTCCGACGGCGCCGACCGCGACCATGGCTCCGAAACCGTCGCTGGACTGCCGGGCGATCACGAGGCCCCAGAGCAGGAGCGCGAGATACAGCCCGAGGACGATGGCGCTGCCGACGAATCCCCACTCCTCGGCCAGCACCGAGAAGATGAAGTCGGTGTGCTGGGTGGGGAGGAAACGAAGCTGCGTCTGGGTGCCCTCGAGGTAGCCCTTCCCGAAGAGCCCTCCCGACCCGATTGCGATCTTCGACTGGATGGCCTGATACCCCGATGCGAGGGGATCGCGGCCCGGGTCGAGGAAGTCGAGGATGCGCTTGCGCTGATAATCGGCGAGGGCGAACGACCAGAGGCCGGCGAGACCCGCGGCCGCGGCCGCCGCCACGCCGAGCCAGGCCTTCCACGGCACCCGGACGAAAGCCAGATAGGTCGATCCCACGAGCAGCGTCAGCAGCGCGACGCCCATGTCCTTCTGGAGCACGATGAGCCCCACCGGGAGGGAGATCACCAGCCCCGGCCGCCACAGGTCGCGCAGCCTCCGGATCTCGTGGGCCGGATGTCGATGGAACGTGTAGGCGAGCGCGAGAACGAGGCCGATCTTGGCGAACTCGGACGGCTGGACCCGGACAGGACCAAACGAGAGCCACGAAGCGTTGCCGCGGGTCATCGGCGCGAGAACGAGCGTCGATGCAAGGAGCACGCTGGTGGCGAAATAGATCGGGAGCGCCAGCCGCTCGAGTCGGCGGAGATCGAACAAGAGCGCCCCGACGAGGCCCAGCATGCCGATTCCGAGGGCGGCGAGCTGGCGGCGCACCTCGGGACCGACGGCCCCAGGGGCTCCGGCGTGGGTCGCCGACACGAGGTTCACGAGGCCGACCATCACCAGCGTGGCAGTGAGGAGCAGCAGCCTCCAATCGAAGTTCTGGATCAGCCGCCGCTCAATCGCCATCGGACTCTTCCTCCGCCGTCACGACCGCATCGTCCTCCTCTTCGTCGATCGGATCGCGGACGCGCGGGGCTTCCTGCGGCGGGAGCGCGATGCCCTTCTTCTCGAAATACCGGGCGAGCACCTTCTGCGCCAGGGGCGCCGCCGCGGATCCTCCATGCCCACCATGCTCGGAGAGCACCGACACGACGATCTCCGCGTTCTCGGCCGGTGCGAAGGTGACGAACCAGGCGTGATCGCGATACTCGAGAGGGATCTTGCTCTCCTTCACACCTTCGAAGTGCTCGAGCCTCACCACCTGCGCCGTTCCCGTCTTGCCGGCCACGACGACCCCCGGCACCCGCGCCTTGCTCCCCGTTCCGCCCGGCTCCTGCACGACGCCGGCGAGCGCCTTGCGGAGCAGCGCGAGCGTCTCCGGCTTCACCGGAACGCTGCCGGTGACCTTCGGCTCCGTCTCGATCGTCTCGCCGCCCGGTCCCCTGCGCGCCAGGACGAGACGGGGGGCGAAGAGCGTGCCCCCATTGGCGATGGCGGCATAGCCGACCGCGAGCTGCAGGGGAGTCGTGAGGTCGTATCCCTGTCCGATCGAGATCGAGACGGTTTCGCCCGGGTACCACGGCGTCTTGAAACGGCGCTGCTTCCATTCGCTGGTCGGGATCAGTCCCGGCTTCTCCTGGGGAAGTGGAATCCCCGTGAGCCGGCCGAGATTGAAGGCCTTCGCGAACGTCGCCAGGCGATCGACGCCGAGACGGACGCCGAGCTGGTAGTAGTAGACGTCGCACGAGCGCACCAGCGACGTGTGAAGGTCGACCGATCCGTGCCCCTCCTTCTTCCAGCAGCGGAAGCTGCGGTTGCCATACCAGAAGGATCCCGGGCACACGACGCGGGTGGAGGGCGTGACGAGGCCGGTCTCGAGCCCCGCCGCTGCGACGAAGACCTTGTACGTCGATCCGGGCGGGTACTGACCCGACACGACGCGGTCCTGCAGTGGCTTGTGCGGATCGGACGTGAGAGCGCGCCAGGTCTGCGCGGGTACGCCGCCCGCGAAGGCATTCGGATCGAAGGACGGCCGCGAGACCATCGCGAGCACGTCTCCCGTCCGCGGATCGAGGGCCACCAACGCGCCGAGCCGGTCGGACTCACCCGGCGGCTGCGACCGGAATGCTTCGGACGCCGTACGCTGCAGGTCGAGATCGAGCGTCAGCGTCACGTCTCCGCCCGGAACGGGATCGACCTCATCGAGGCGCTGCACCTCGCGGCCGGCGGCGTCGACGATCACGTTCCGACCGCCGGCGGATCCGCGAAGGTACGGTTCGAGCGCGGCCTCGAGTCCCGTCTGGCCGACGATCTCTCCCTGCCGGTAGCCTTGGAACTCGGGCCTCGTGAGCTGATCGGCCTGCACCTCGCCGAGGCTACCCATGACGTGGGCTGCGAGATCGCCGCCGACGTACTCGCGCCGCGGCCGAACCTCGGTGATGACGCCGGGGAGCGCGTAACGGTGGGTCTCGATTCGGGCCAGGCGCTCGTAGGAAAGATCCGCCTGGACCGGGAGCGGCTGGAAGCGTTCGCGGCCACGGCGAGCCTCGACCCTGCTGCGGACCGTTTCGATCTCAGCCTCGAGGAGCTGACCGAGCGCGCGGAACACCGCGTCGGATCCCCGCACTTCGCTCGGCATGACCTGCAGATCGAAGGACGGCCGCGTCGTCGCGAGTACGCGACCCTCCCGGTCGAGGATCCGTCCGCGGGGTGCGTCGAGGCGGACGGTCCGGATCGAGTTGCGCTCCGACTGGAGCCGCAGCTCCGCGCCCTCCATCACCTGGAGATGCGCCAGCCGTCCGAGGAACACGAGGAACACACAGACGATCAGGATCCCGAGGATCCACAGCCCCCCATCACCCACCGGCTCCTTGCCAGGGCTCAGCCGCTCGCGCATGGCGCTCGGCAGCCCATCAGCGACGGCTCCTCACGAAGGTGGGCGCGCCCGCCCAAGAGACACCTCGGCGTGTAGGGTCTGCATCGCCCGTCGCCAGAGAGATGCGCTCCGCCAGGGCACATGCCACCGGTGCAAGCAGTGCATTCACCGCCGTCTGCGCCGCCAGCGCGACCCAGAACGAGAGGCCCACCCTCGCTGGAGCGCCCGAGAACACCAGCGCCGCCGCCGTGAGTACGCCTGCGGCCGGTGTGAGCACGGCGACCAGCGCCGCCTCGGGAACCCCGCGGCGCAGCTCGAGCGAGCGATGGGCGAGCTGGGTCGCCAGGAAGGGAACGAGCAACACCACGACGTGAAGGCCGAGAGGAGACCCTGCGAGCAGGTCTGCCGCGAAGCCACTCCCGGCCAGGACGCCGAGCGCGGGCACGGCGGCGAGGAAGAGCGCTGCGGCGACGGTGGCAAGGAGCGCCACGTCGGGCAGTACGAGGGCAGGGAGAATCACGCCGAGGGCACCCTCCACCACCAGCGCGAGGGCAGCAGCCAGGATCAGCGCCACGGCCGCCCTCACGGCGAGCCGGGTCCAGGCTCCGAGGCCTCGTCGCCGGAGAGCAGCTCGAGGGTCGGGCTGCGCCAGAGCACCGCGAAGACCCGTTCCAGCCGCTCGAGACTGGCTGCGGGCCTGAGCTTCGCTCGCCGCACCAGATAGGGGGCCTCGCGATCCACCGACGCCACCTCTCCAATCCGGATCCCCTTGGGATAGACGCCGCCGTCGCCCGATGTGATCACCAGGTCGCCTACCTGCACGTCCTCGGCGGGGCCGGTGAACTCGAGGTCGAGCTCCGATGCGCCGGTGCCCCGGACGATCCCGCGGGAACGGCTGCGCTGGACCAGACCATCGACGGCGCTCTGTCGATCGAGGATCAGCATGCCCCGCGCTGCGTGTGGCGTCGTGATCGTGACGATCCCCACGACTCCGCGCTCGGTGAGGAGGGGCATCCCTGCCCGCAGGCCGTGACTCCGCCCGCGGTCGAGGACGATGCTACGAAACCACGGCGAGGCGCTCTGCCCAACGACCTCCGCCTGCAGCATCGGAAGCTCGAGCTGGGAGCGCAGCGCCGCCACCTCGGCGAGGCTCCCGCTGGCGATGAGGGCCTCGCGGAGCTGGAGGGCCTCTTCCTGCAGGGCGATCACCTGGCTGCGGAGCCTCTCGTTCTCCTCACGGACATCGAGCAGCGCGAGGGTGCGGCCGTGGACGTTCCGGAAGAAGCGGATCGGAGCCGTGAGCACCCGCTGCACCGGCGCAGCCGCCTCGAGCAGCGCTCCCGAGAACCACGACAGATCCCGGCCTCCCGTCCGGAGCGACCGCTGGTCGGCAAGGAGGGAGAGGGACGCGAGCACGGCGAGCCCGGTGAAGACGAGCGGCACGCGGAGACGGTGGAGGAGCTCGCGCATGACCTCCGCGCCGAACGACCGGCCGAAGGGGGGTGGATGGGTCTACGACCGGATCGCCACTTCCCGGAGGAGCCGGAGCTCGTCGAGACAGTGCCCGGTTCCGAGGCACACGGCCGTGAGGGCGTCTTCCGCCACCATCACCGGCAGCCCGGTTTCCTCGCGCAGCAGGATGTCGAGGTTGGCCAGGAGCGCGCCGCCGCCCGACATGACGATCCCCTTGTCGACGATGTCGGCCGCCAGCTCCGGATCGGTCCGCTCGAGCGCGATCTTCACGGCCTCGACCATCGCGGTGACCGGCTCGGTGAGTGCCTCGCGAACCTCGTCGGACTTGATCTCGAGGGTCTTGGGCACGCCGCCGACGAGATCCCGGCCCTTGATCTCCATGCTCCGGATCTCTTCGGTCGGGTAGGCGGTGCCGATGTTCATCTTGATCAGCTCGGCGGTCCGCTCGCCGATCAGCAGGTTGTGCTTGCGCTTGACGTAGTTGATGATCGCCTCGTCCATCTTGTCGCCGCCGACGCGCGTCGAGTTGGAGTAGACGATGCCGGACAGCGAGATCACCGCGACCTCGGTCGTTCCGCCGCCGATGTCGACGATCATGTTTCCCGACGGCTCCGTCACCGGAAGGCCGGCGCCGATGGCCGCCGCCATGGGCTCCTCGATCAGGTAGACCTCGCGGGCGCCGGCCGACATGGCCGACTCGCGGACGGCGCGTTTCTCGACCTCGGTGATCCCCGACGGCACGGCGATGACGATCCGCGGCCGCACCAGGCGCGATCGGTTGTGTACCCGCGCGATGAAGTAGCGAAGCATCGCCTCGGTGATCTCGAAGTCGGCGATCACGCCGTCGCGCATCGGCCGGATGGCGACGATGTTGCCCGGCGTGCGGCCGAGCATCTCCTTCGCCTCGCGGCCCACCGCGCGGACCTTGTCCGGACCGCGTCCGTCCTTGACGACGGCGACGACGCTGGGCTCCGAGACGACGATCCCGCGGCCACGGGCATACACCAGCGTGTTGGCGGTGCCGAGGTCGATCGCGAGATCGCTCGAGAACCAGCCGAGGATGGGATCGAGGATCATGGGAAGACCTCCGGGACGCGGTGAGAATCGGCCGCAAGCCGCCGCCTAAGCCGGCGATTTTCAAAGGCCTTTGAACCGGGAGGGCGCTCGGCCGCATCGTACCAGCCGCATCCCCTGCCTTCAAGCCACACGCCGGACCGGGGGCGCGCCGCCGCTTGCCCAGGGCCCGGCCGGTGCGTACGCTCGTTGGCTCTGCAGCCGTCTTTCGTCCGACCCCTCCCCACCGGGCGGAGCGGGCCCTGGGGGTGACATGCTGAAGGTCCTGCGGCAGGGCCAGCGCTGGATCATGGGCATCGTCGTCCTGGTGGTGGGCGGCGTCTTCGCCGCCTTCGTCGGGGTCGGCGGCCCGCTCTTCCGGGGCAGGCCGGGCGACGCGGTGGTGGTGGTCGACGGCCAGCGGTTCGGTTCACGAGAGTTGCTGCGTGCCCGCGCCCAGCAGGAGGACGAGGCGAAGCGGATCCTCGGCGACTCCTTCGATCCCCGCGCAATGGGTACCCAGCTCGACGTCATGGCCGCGAACTCCCTGGTACAGACTGGCATCCTCGCCCGCGAGGCCAAGCAGATGGGGATGCTCGTCAGCGACGACGAAATTGCCGACCTCGTCCGGCAGCTCCCGAGCTTTCGCGACGAGCAGGGGCAGTTCCGCCCGGACGCCATCAAGAACTACATCCAGTACGAGTACGGCACCGAGCGACGATTCCTCGACACCATGCGGCAGCAGCTCCTCGCCCAGAAGGCGCTGCGGCTGATCTCGGAGAGCGCCTTCGTCTCCGACGCCGAAGCCCGTGACGCCCTCGAGCGGCAGCTCGAGACCGTCGAGATCGCCTACGTCGCCCTCGACGCGGCAAAGCCCGCCACCGACGGCCAGGTCGACGACGCGCAGGTCGATGCGCTGCTCGCGGCCGAACCCGATCGCGTGAAGGCATTCTACGACGAGCATCCAGACCGGTTCCATGCGCCCGAGAAGGTGCGGGCCCGGCACGTCCTGGTACGTGTACCGCCCGATGCGACCACGGAAGCAGTCGATGCCGCACGGGAGCGGGCAGAATCCGCCCGGAAGCGAATCGAGGGGGGAGAGGACTTCGCCCGGGTCGCCAGCGAGACGAGTGACGACCCGGGGTCGAAGGCCGACGGCGGCGACCTCGGCTTCTTCCAGCGCGGCCAGATGGTGAAGCCCTTCGAGGAGGTCGCCTTTACGCTCGAGCCGGGGGCGCTCTCCGAGGTGGTGAAGACCGACTTTGGATTTCACGTGATCCGGGTCGAGGAGAAGAAGCCCGCCGAGAGCCGGACCTTCGAGGACGCTCGGCGCGTGATCGCCCGGGAGATCATCGCCACCGACGCGGCAAGGACCGCGGCGCGGGAGCGCGCCGAGGCGCTGGCCCGGAAGGTTCGCGAGGGACGGACTCTCGAACAGGCCGCCCGTTCCGACGCGCTGACCCTCGAGCGTACGGCGCCCCTCTCCCGCCGCGCCGACGGCTTCATCCCGGGGCTCGGCGCCGCCCCCGACGTGATGAGCGCAGCCTTCGCGCTCACCGCCGAGAAGCCGAGCTCCGACCGGATCTTCGAGGCGGGTGACAAGCTCGTCCTCATCCAGCAGCTCGCCCATCGAACGCCGAGCGAAGAAGAACTGGCGAAGGAACTGCCTGCCGCACGAGAGCGGATGCTCCAGGAGGAGAGGAGCGCGATCCAGACGGCGTGGCTCCAGACCCAGCGCCAGGCGCTCACCGACGCCGGCAAGCTGAACGTCGACCTCGAGGCGCTGACCCGGTAGGAAGGGGCGCACGGCCGCTACGCGGCCGGCAGCGCCCTCCGCGCGCTCCGCGCGCTGCGCGGAGAGCTTCGCTCACGCGAAGCTCTCCTTGCGATGCCGGATGAGCTCCATGAACTCGGTGCGAGTCTTCGCATCGGTGTTGAAGGCTCCGCGCATGGAGCTCGTGACGGCGAAGGCGTTCTGCTGCTCGACGCCACGCATCTTCATGCACAGGTGGATGGCCTCGACGACGACGCCGACGCCTCGCGGGATGAGGACGCACTCGAGGATGCCGGCCAGCTCCGTCGTGAGGCGCTCCTGGACCTGGAGCCGTCGCGAGTACATCTCGACGAGGCGCGGGATCTTCGAGAGCCCGACGATCTTGCCGTTCGGGATGTAACCCACGTGGACACGCCCGAAGAAGGGCAGCATGTGGTGCTCGCAGAGGCTGAAGAAGTCGATGTCCTTCACCAGCACCATCTCGTCGTAGGAGACGTCGAAGAGCGCGCCGTTGAGCAGCGCCATCGGATCCTGCGCGTATCCGGACGTGAGGAAGCGGAGCGCCTTCGCGACCCGGCGGGGCGTACGGGCAAGACCGTCTCGCCCCGGGTCCTCGCCGAGCTCCTTGATCTGGGCCTCGACCAGCGCCTCGATCGGATCGATCTCGTCCCGACTCATGCGCATCCTCCCAACTCGCCGTGATCGAACCAGTTGCGGGGCGTCTCGACGACGCGCACCCGTGCGAGGCGCGCCGGGCCGAGCGCGGCGACGGGAGCGGCCAGCTGCTCGTGGATCACACCGGCGATGTTCTCGGCCGTAGGCACCCGCCCGGCGAAGAGCGGATCGTCGTTGAGCAGCCGGTGGCCGAGCCGATCGAGGACCCTCGAGCGAACCAGCGCATCGAGCGCGTGCGGGGGAACGACCCATCCTGCGACGGGGTCGACGGGGCCGCAGACGCTGACCTCGACGCCATAGTCGTGGCCGTGGCCGTTGGGGTTGGCGCACTTCCCGTACAGCCTGCGGTTCTCGTCGTCTCGAAGCGCCGGGCTCGCGAGGACGTGAGCCGCCGCGAACCGGTAGCGGCGCGTCGCACGGATCACGCGCCCCCCTCGTCGGTCAGGACGTCGACCCAGTGGTCTGGATCCTGGTAGAGCCGGGTCCTGCAGAGCATCCCCTCCGGCAGGGCCGCCCGCAGGAGCCGGTGAAGCACGAGCGCGAAGTTCTCCGGAGTCGGGACCTCCTTCTCGAAGTACGGCGTGTCGGCCACCAGGTCCCGGTGGTCGAAGCGCTCGACGACCTCGCGCTCCAGCAGGTCCTTCACGTCCTTGAGGTCGACCACCATCCCGCTCACCGGGTCGGGCTCGCCCCGCAAGGTGACCTCGAGTCGGTAGTTGTGACCGTGCGGGCGGGCGCACGGCCCGAACAGGCGCACGTTCTCGTGCGCGGGCAGCTCGGGCCTCCAGTAGCGGAGGGAACTCGAGAACTCGACCGCGCGCGTGAGGCGCACCACGGCTCAACCCCTTGAAATGAAAAGCGAACAAGGTCGAGGCTAGCTGCGGGGGTGGCCTCGTCAACGGGCCCGGGGCTGCACCGGCCGGGGGTATTGCCGCACGAGGCCACGGACGACCCCCCGCACGACGACGTCCCCAGCAGGGAACTCCATGGCCCGGAGAGCGGGGTTGGCGGGAATGAGCTGGACCCGGTCCCCTTTTCGCCGCAGCCTTTTCAGGGTGGCCTCGCGCCCGCGGACGAGTGCGACCACCACCTCTCCGTCGCGCGCGTCGGGCCGGCTCTCGACGACGACGTAGTCCCCATCGCGGATCTGCTCGTCGATCATCGAGTCGCCTCTCACGCGCAGCACGAAGCTTCCCTTGCGCCGGCCCACCAGCTCTCGGGGCACGGAAATGGTCTCGGGATCCTCGAAGACCTCGAGGGGTGCGCCGGCGGCCACGACCCCGAGAAGCGGAAGCGCCACGGAGGCAGGAGCCTCCGGCTCCACGACCTCCACCGATCGGGATCGGTGAGGGTCCTTCCGGAGGAAGCCCTTCTCGGTCAGCTGGGCGACGTGCCGGTGGACCGTCGCGACCGAGGACAGCCCCAAGGCATCACCGATCTCCTCGAGGCTCGGCGAGTAGCCCTTGCGGGTGATGAAGGTCCGGACCACGTCGAAGACCTGCCGCTGACGTCGCGTGAGCGCCATTTTCGTCCTCTTTTCGTCAGACGATCGGCGAGGAAGCCGCCGGCGTCAAGGGGCGGCCGACGCGCGAGCCCTTGCACCCCCCCGGGCCGGTGCATACATTCCGCGCGCCTTGGCACTCTCCGTCCGAGAGTGCCACGCGGCCCTCCGGAGTGGTTCGCCCCCGGTCGCCGCGAAGCCAACGCAATCGCAGCCCCCGAGGGGCCCGCAGGGAGGAGTCGAGCCAATGAAGATCCGTCCGCTTCAGGACCGCATCATCGTGAAGCGCGTCGAGGAAGAGGCCAAGACCAAGGGGGGGATCATCATCCCCGACTCGGCCAAGGAGAAGCCCCAGGAGGGTCGCGTCATCGCCGTCGGCAAGGGCAAGGTCACGGAGGACGGCAAGCTCCAGACCCCCGAGGTCAAGAAGGGCGACCGGGTTCTCTTCAGCAAGTACTCCGGCAGCGAGATCAACATCGACGGCGAGGAGCACCTCATCATCCGCGAGGATGATGTCCTCGGCATCCTCGAGTAACCCACACCCCATCATCGGATCGGAGTCACAGCCAACATGGCCAAAGAGATCAAGTTCGACCAGGAAGCGCGCGCGAAGCTGCTCTCCGGCGTGAACCAGCTCGCCAACGCGGTCCGCGTGACGCTCGGCCCGAAGGGCCGCAACGTCGTGATCGAGAAGAGCTTCGGCTCGCCCACGGTGACCAAGGACGGCGTCACGGTCGCCAAGGAGATCGAGTTCGAGGACAAGTTCGAGAACATGGGAGCCCAGATGGTCCGCGAGGTCGCCAGCAAGACCTCCGACGTCGCGGGCGACGGCACGACCACCGCCACCGTTCTCGCCCAGGCGATCTTCCGCGAGGGCAGCAAGATGGTGGTGGCGGGCATGAACCCGATGGAGCTCAAGCGCGGCATCGACAAGGCCGTCACATCGCTGGTCGACGAGCTCAAGAAGATGTCGAAGCCCACGCGCGACTCGGGCGAGATCGCCCAGGTCGGCACCATCTCCGCCAACGGCGACGAGACGATCGGCAAGATCATCTCGCAGGCCATGGAGAAGGTCGGCAAGGAAGGCGTGATCACCGTCGAAGAGGCGAAGTCGATGGAGACGGTCCTCGACGTGGTCGAGGGCATGCAGTTCGACCGCGGCTATCTGTCGCCCTACTTCGTGACCGATCCCGAGCGGATGGAGGCCGTCCTCGACGACGCCGTGATCCTCCTCCACGAGAAGAAGATCTCGAGCATGAAGGACCTGCTGCCGCTGCTCGAGCAGGTCGCGCGCCGGAGGCAAGCCGCTCCTGATCGTCGCCGAGGACATCGAGGGCGAGGCGCTCGCCACGCTGGTGGTGAACAAGATCCGCGGCACGCTGAACGTGCGCGGCGGTGAAGGCCCCGGGCTTCGGCGATCGCCGCAAGGCGATGCTCGAGGACATCGCGATCCTCACGGGTGGCCAGGTCATCGCCGAGGAGCTCGGCCTCAAGCTCGAGAACGTGACGCTCAAGGACCTCGGCCGGGCCAAGCGCGTCCAGATCGACAAGGACAACACGACGATCATCGACGGCGCCGGCGTCGAAGAAGGACATCGAGGGCCGCTGCAACGAGATCCGCAAGCAGGTCGAGGAGACCACGTCGGACTACGACCGCGAGAAGCTCCAGGAGCGCCTCGCCAAGCTCGTGGGCGGCGTCGCGGTGATCAAGGTCGGCGCGGCCACCGAGACCGAGATGAAGGAGAAGAAGGCGCGCGTCGAGGACGCGCTCCACGCAACCCGTGCGGCCGTCGAGGAGGGCATCGTCCCCGGCGGCGGCGTGGCGCTGCTGCGCGCGCAGCGGGCGCTCGACGACCTGAAGGCCAACGACGAGCAGCAGGCGGGGATCAACATCATCCGCCGGGCGATCGAGGAGCCGCTGCGCATGATCTCCGCAGAACGCCGGCGTCGAAGGCTCGATCGTGGTCGACAAGGTGAAGAACGGCAAGGGCGCCTTCGGCTTCAACGCGGCCACGGAGGTCTACGAGGACCTGCTGAAGGCGGGCGTGATCGACCCGACGAAGGTCGTTCGCACGTCGCTGCAGAACGCGGCGAGCGTCGCTGCGCTGCTCCTGACCACCGAGGCCATGGTGGCGGAGAAGCCCGAAGAGAAGAAGGACGGCCACGGCGGCGGCATGCCGGGCGGCATGGGCGGGATGGGAGGCATGGGCGGCATGGGCATGTAGCCCCCCGCATCGTGCCTTGCTCCGCAGCGTGCGGAATCCAGAGGCCCCGGAGCGACGACGCTCCGGGGCCTCGTCGTTCGGGCCGCCGCAGCAGACCGACCAGACCTACCGGGCGGCGCCGGCCTCCCCGGCGCTCCGCGGCCCGAGGACGTCCAGGTCGATGCGCGGCGGATGGGTGTGCCGCAAGCCCCGGTGGCGGGCGGCCCGGGTCAGGTCGAGGACGATGCGGACCCCGCCGGCCTGGGTGCGGCCGAAGCGGATCGCCGAGATCCGCCCATCGTTCACCTCGATCCGCGGCGGGCCGGCGACCGCGAGCTCGGCGCGGGCGAAGTCGAGCGCCACCCGCTCGGGCCGCCCGGCCTCGGGCTCCGCCTCGAGGCGGATCACGTCGGGCTTCGCAGGTCCCGAGAGATCCACGGTGACCCGCGTATAGTCCTCGCGGGTAGTGACCGCGATGCCTTGCACCACCGGGGCGTCGACGCCGCCAGCGCCGGCGGGCGCTGCCGCCCCGAGCAGCGCCGCGGCGAGTCGAAGCGCCGCTGCACCGCCCCAGCGCCGCACCCTCCGGTCCCGTTCTGTCCGGCGCAGCGCGCTGCGAGGCGTGTCCACGACGGCGGCGAGCGTAGCCGACTCCTCCGCGCGCAGGCGGGAGAGGCTCGTCACCCCGCTTTTCAAGGCCGAGCCGCAACGGCCGAAAGAGCAGAGGAGCGTCCGTGTCTGCGCGCCGCCGCGCGCTCCTCCGGGGGAGAAACCAGAAACCATGCGCGAGGCCGAAGGCACCCAGCGGCAGGAGATCCTCCTGCGGCGCCTGTCGGAGCTGGGCCTTGCCGTAAGGCCCTTCCCCGACGGCCGGGGCGTCGCCGTGACCCTGCCCCTCGGGCCGGAGCGGTTCCCGCTCCTCCGGGGGAACAGTGCGCGCTTCGAGAGCGTGAGCTTTGCGACAGTGGGGGGAGATCGCATCAAGTGTCTCAAGCCCCTCCCCTTCTTCTTCCTCCCCCTGATCCGCGTCGGCGGCTGCGCCAGCGCCGAGGAGTTCGAGGCACGGATCCGGGCCGCCTGGCGCGCCCGGAACGTCGACCTGCTTCGAACCCACAACTGGCTGGACAAGCTCGGCCTGGCAGCGCACCCGGAGGCGGACGATGCGCCCGTCTTGTGCATCCCGATCGGCGTCGAAGATGCGGAGGCGAAGGCGCGGCTGATCGAACCCGGCCGGGTGATCCTCCCCGGCCGCGGCCCCCTCTCCGGCGTCCGGCTACGCAGGGCCGAGGACAGGACCTTCGTACCGCCTGCATCCCTCGCATCGGGGCTCGACGTCGAACTCGCCATCGCGACGCGCCTCGAAGAGCTGGCGCGGCTCGACGCGCGGCTCGAGCGCGAGCGCGCCCGGATGACGGCCGACGACACCACCCTCCGGCCGATCCCCCAGCGGGAGGAGGGACCGCGCGTTCTCTTGGTCGGCCCCAACCTCTATGGCGACCGATCACTGCACGAGTCGCTGCGGCTCCGCGGCTACTCTCCACTGCTCGCCCGCTCCGAGCGAGACGCCCTGCGAGCCCTCGAGTCGTCCTCCCCGGAGCTGGTGCTCTCGGAGACCCAGCTCGGACGCTTCGAGGGCATCGAGCTGATTCCCGAGCTGCGCACGACGACGGGAGTCGAGGAGATCCCCGTGGTGCTGGTCGACTCGATGCTCCGGCCGGAGCGACGCGACGCGGCACGGCGCGCCGGAGCTGCCGGCTACCTGGTGCGCCCGTTCGAGGTCGAGCAGATCGCCGCCGGCCTCCGATCCCTCGTCCAGAGTCCGAAGCGCCGGCGGTTCCGCCGCTATTCCCGCCAGCTCACGGCGCAGGCAGCGAGCGCACGCGACGCCGACGTCGTGGCCGACATCGGTCGCGGCGGCATGCTCGTGTGGACCGAGCGACCCGCCGAGCTGCACGACGTCGACCACTGGTCGATCGCCATCCCGGAGCTCGCGTCGTCCGTCGGCGTCCGAGCCGAGGTGCTCTACGTCCGGACCGTTCCAGGCTCGGCCCGGCGCGGCCTCGGTCTGCGCTTCCGCTCGTTCGACGACGGGAGCGAGTCGCTCCTGATCCGGTTCCTGCGGTCGATGGAGACCACCACCCGCGAGATCCTCGCGCGCCGCGAGGAATCGCTCTAGAGGCCGCCTGCCAGCTTGGCGCGCGCGCGGTCGATGTCGCTGTCCATGATGGTCTTGCGCTTGTCTGCCTCGGCCGTCCGCTGGGCCTCGGCGGCAAGACGCGCCACGTAATCCTCGGCCGCCGAGGCGGCCTTCTCGATCGCATCTCCGGAGACGCGGAGGCCTCCCCCGTGCTTGACGAGTAGCCGCTTCACCACTGCGTTCGGAAGCTCACCCATGTCCCCTCCCATCCTGGTGTGGCGTTCAGCGTAGGAGGAGCCCTGCCCGCCTGTCAACGAACGGCTCCGGCATGGCGCACCAGGAAGGCCGCCGCCGCTCGGGCGAGCTCGGGACCATCCCGATCCACCGGCACCACGTGGCCCGAGGCCGGCAGCAGCAACAGCTCGCGCTCCCGGGACGCGACACCCTCATAGATCCGGCCGGCGTCCGCCGGGTCGGCCGTCCGATCGAGCGCCCCGTGCGCCACGAGGATCGGCGCGGTGATCTGCCGCAGCCGGCCCCTGACCACGGGCTGGAGCCTCGTCAGCTCGTGGACGGAGCGGAGCGGCATGCGCGGGTAGCTCGGATGCCGGGCCCGGGCGGCAGGGTCCTGGATGTCGGAGCCGCCGTCCTTCCGGGAAAAGGGGACCACGCGCTTGGCGAACGGCACCAGCCAGGGGATCGGCAGGGGAAGCCGCAGCGGCACTCCGACGACGACGAGCGCGTCCACCGCCCGCTCGGATGCGACGAGCAGCGACACCAGACCTCCGAGCGAGAGCCCGGCGATGAACACCTTCCTGTGTCGAGCAGCGAGATCCCGGAGC
This sequence comes from uncultured delta proteobacterium, assembly GCA_963710635.1. Classification (GTDB taxonomy): domain Bacteria; phylum Myxococcota_A; class UBA9160; order UBA9160; family UBA9160; genus MYXO. The sequence continues at coordinate 592,431 of CAVQAY010000004.1, read as the reverse complement.
TCACCCCGCGCCGCATCCACCCAGTGGTTCCAGGAGGGCACCGCCGCGAGCGCCTCCGGCGTGGTGTTGTGGCCGGGAAGCGCCGGCCCCACCGCCCGCAGCCCTTCCGCGGCGAATGCCTCGGCCAGCGAGCGCACCTCGTACGGCGTTCCCGTGAGGCCGTGCAGACACAGGACGCCCACCTCGCTCCGCTCCGGACCCAGGGAGAACGGCGCAGTCTCGACCTGCGCGTCAGCTCCCGTCATCGCCCCACTCCTCTCGCGCGGCAGCCTCTGCGGCGCGAATCACGTCCCGTAGCGCAACCCGCCGCGCCTTCGCGGCACGCTTGCAATCGTCGTACTCGGCGGAGAACCCGATTCGACCTTCTCCGTCCCGGATGACCTTGACGCCGATGCGACCATGGGGCGTCGAGACGCGGCGCGTCTCGCGGAAGAGGACGAGGCGGTCGGCTTCGGTCGTCCTCACGCCGATCGCCGTCGACTCGCTGAAGAGCACCTGCGCGAGCTCGAGACGATCTGCCGGACGCGCGATCACGCGAACGCCGAAACCGGGTCGGTTCTTCTTCATCTGAAGGTGCTGGAGCGAGACGTCGAGCGCGCCGGCCTCGAAGAGCCGCTCCATCAGCCAGTCGAAGTGCTCGGGAACCAGGTCGTCGAGGTTCGTCTCCAGCACCGCGACGCGGTCCGAGCCGACTCCCGACTCGCGGCCGAGCACGGCGCGCAGCACGTTCGGCATCGGCCCGGGGCGGTCGTTTCCGGCGCCGTACCCGATCGCCTCGACGCGCATCGCGGGTAGCGCGCGGTATTCGTCGACGAGGGTCCGAAGGAGCGCTGCGCCGGTGGGCGTCACGGTCTCCCAGGCGACGTGGGCCGGAACCGTCGGAATGTTCTTCAACAACTCGAGGGTCGCCGGCGCCGGGAGGGGCAGCCTCCCGTGGGACGTCTCGACCTCGCCGTGCCCGATGGCCACCGGCGAGCACGTGATGCGAGCGATCCCGAGGCGGTGCAAGCCGATGGCCGCTCCCGTCACGTCGACGAGGGCGTCCACCGCGCCGAGCTCGTGGAAGTGCACCTTCTCGACGGGAACGCGGTGGATTCGCGCCTCGGCGCGAGCGAGCGCCTCGAAGATCGCGAGGGCCCGCGACCGGACCGGCGCATCGAGCCTTGCAGCCGTGATCGTGCGGCGGATCTCCGCGTAGCCCCGCCCGTGATGGCCGCGGCGGGCGGTCCCGCTCCCGCGCACTGCCGGCCCGCGGCGCGCGGGCAGACCGACGTCCAGGTACGTCGCACCCAGTGCACCGCGACGCACCGTCGCGACCTTCAGGCGGAACCCGACGCCGAGGCCGGCGAGATCGCGTTCGAGTGCGGCGCGCGAGAGGCCGAGGTCGAGCAGCGCGCCGAGGAACATGTTGCCGGCGATCCCGGAGAACGCGTCCAGATGAAGGACCGGCGCCCCCGGAGCCGCCACGGCAGAGCGGCGCGGTCTAGAGGCGGTTGACGATCGTCGCGACATGGGCGGCTCCGAATCCGTTGTCGATGTTCACGACGGACACGTTCGATGCGCAGCTGGTCAGCATGCCGAGCAGCGCCGCGAGCCCTCCGTAGGAGGCCCCGTAGCCGACGCTGGTCGGAACGGCGATCACCGGCTTGTCGACGAGCCCGCCCACGACGGACGGGAGAGCGCCCTCCATGCCGGCGACGACGATCAAGACGCGTGCCGCGCGGATCCGGTCGGCAACGGCGAGCAGCCGGTGGACACCCGCCACTCCCACGTCCTCGATCAGATCGACGCGGTTGCCGAACCGGCGCGCGACGCCAGCCGCCTCCGCGGCCACCGGTCGGTCTGCGGTGCCTGCAGAGACGACCGCAACCGTTCCCCTTCCCGTGACCGGCACCTCGTCGGGACCGAGCCAGAACAGGCGCGCATCGGGCTCGTAGACGCCACCGGGCAGCGATGCAGAGAGCCGGTCTCCAACGTCAGGCTCGACCCGCGTTGCCAGCACCGATTGCCCGGCGTCGTGGATCACTCGTGCGATCCCGGCGATCTGCGCTGCGGTCTTTCCGGGCGCGTAGACCACCTCGGGCAGGCCACTTCGCAGGGCACGGTGCGTGTCGACCCGGGCGTGGCCGACATCGACGAACGGCAGCCGCGCGAGCGCCTCGAGGGCATCTTCGGTCGCGAGCTCTCCAGCGCGGACGCGCTCGATCAGATCCCGCAGCCGGTCGCGATCCACCCGGGCCCCCTCACGCCCGGCGAGTATCCCTCACCGACCCCTCGGCCGCCGCCCGGCAGGTCGCGAGACCAAGCCCTTCGAGTTCACCTGGACGGCCGGTTCGGCCGAAAAGGCCCCCATGTCCCAGAGCGCCGCCACCCGCTTCATCGAGGAAGTGGACCTCCTGGTCCGCGCCCGCTACCCGATCCTCTACATCGTGACCCACGAGGAGCAGCGGCTCGAAACGCTGCTCCTCGAGATGGCGCGCCGCCAGGGCAAGCCTCTCTTCGTCTGGACGGCGACGGGCGGGCTGGCCCCGCGGCCGGCGCCTCGCAGCCCCGAGGCCCAGCGCTTCACCACTGCGACCGAGATCCTCGACCGGATCCGGATCCAGGACGGCAAGGGTCTCTTCCTGCTCCACGACCTGCACGCGTTCTTCGAGGATCCGCTCGTCGTCCGGCGGCTGCGTGACCTCGCGGCCGTGCTCAAGCACACGCACAAGACCGTCGTGATCTCCGCTCCGCGCCTCGCGCTACCGCCCGAGCTCGAGAAGGACCTCACCGTCCTCGACCTGCCGCTTCCGGAGCCCGAGGAGCTGCGGGCGCTGCTGCGTTCGCTGTGCGAGCAGCTCCACGACGGCAACCCGAGCCGCGTACAGCTCGACCGATCCGAGGCCGATTCGCTGGTGCGCGCCGCCCAGGGGCTGACGCTCGCCGACGCCGAGAACGCCTTCTCGCGCGCCGCCGTCACCGACGGCGCGCTGCGCGGCGTCGACGTGAGCCTCGTCCTCGCAGAGAAGTGTCAGGCCATCCGGAAGTCCGGAATCCTCGAGTTCCACCCCACGCAGAGCACCCTCGCCGACGTCGGCGGACTGCTGCTCCTCAAGGAGTGGCTACGCCGCCGCGGCAAGGCCCTCGAAAGCGGCGCCCGCGAGTTCGGACTGCCGCCCGCGCGCGGCGTCCTGCTGCTCGGCGCTCCGGGCTGCGGCAAGAGCCTCACCGCGAAGGTCGTCGCCCACAGTTGGCAGCTTCCGCTCCTGCACCTCGACCTCGGCCGCGTCTTCTCGGGGCTCCTGGGAGGCTCGGAGGAGAACATGCGCCGCGCGCTGCGGGTGGCCGAAGGCGTCGCACCCGCGGTGCTCTGGATCGACGAGATCGAGAAGGGGCTCGCCGGCGGCACCGGCCGCTCGGGCGAGATGGACGGCGGCACGGCCCAGCGCGTCTTCGGATCGCTCCTCACCTGGATGTCGGAGCAGACCGCCGGGGTCTTCGTCGTGGCCACCGCCAACCGGATCGAGAGCCTGCCGCCCGAGCTGCTCCGGCGCGGACGCTTCGACGAGGTCTTCTTCGTCGACCTTCCCGACGCGGCCGCGCGTGCGGAGATCCTTTCGATCCACCTGCGGCGCCGCGGGCGCGACGCTTCCGCCTTCGACGTAGCGGCGCTCGCCGAGAAGTGCGAGGGCTTCTCGGGGGCAGAGATCGAGCACTGCGTGATCGAGGGCCTCTACGAGGCGTTCGACCGCGGACGCGCGCTCACCAGCGACGACATCGCGCGCGCGATCGCCGAAACGACGCCGCTCTCGGTGACGTCGGCCGAGGAGATCGAGCGCATGCGCGCCTGGGCCGCTTCGCGTGCCCGTCCCGCGGACGCACCCCGGCGCCCGGCGGCACCGGCTCCCGCGAACGTTCGTCGAGCGGTCCTCGCCGCCGACGCGCGAGGGCGAGGGCGTGTCTAGGAGACGCTTCCGCAGGCTCGAGGTCGATCCCGCGCCTGCGCCGGCCGCTACGGAACAGCCGGCCGAGGAGCCGCTCTTCCGCAGGCGACTCGAGCTGGCGGACGATCCCGGAGGCGGGTTCGGAGAGCCGGTTCGGGAGCCGGCGCCGCTCCGCCCGCCCGACGCGCCCGCTCCGACGGGGGACGCCGAGGCCCTCGCGACACCGGCCCCGGCTCCCGCCGCGGATGCCGAGCCCGGCTTCGGAAGTGTCGTCGCGGCAGGCGCCCTCACGGCGTGCATCTTCGCGCTCGTCTCGATCCCGGTCCGCGCAGCCTTTGCTCTCGGCTTCGGCGAGGGACGTGTCTGGAAGGGCGCCTCCGAGCTGCTCCTCGTCGTCGCGATCACGCTCGTCCTGCGCCGCGCAGTCGGTCGGTCGCTGGGCGCGCTCTAGACACGCTAGACGAGGCGCGCGGGCTCGATCACGAACACCGGACGGCCATCGGCGCCGAAGGTGGTCCCGCACAGCGCGCGCAGACCCGAGAGCAGCGACGGCACCGGCTTCACGAACACGTCTTCCTGGGCGAACAGCCGATCGAAGCGGAGAGCCATCCTTTGACCGCCGGCCTCGGTGACGAGCACCAGGGTGCGGGGCCCGGGATCACCCGGAGCGATCGCCAGGAGCTCCGACAGTTCGAGAAGCGGAAGCGGATGCCCGTCGATCGGCACGAAGGCCTCCGGCCCGGCCCGTTCGATGGTGGAGCTGTCCACCTCGTCGATGCGTTCGATCCGGCCGATGGGAATCGCAATGCACTCTTCGCCGACGCCGACGAGCAGGACGCGCTGCACGGCGGCCGAGAGCGGTACCCGCAGCAGGACGGTGGTTCCCCGCCCCGGCTCCGAGAGCACATCGATCTGCCCCCCAGCGACTGCACCGCGTTCGCGACCGCGTCGAGGCCGACACCGCGACCGGCCACCTCGGAGATCGCGCCGGCCGTCGAGAGGCCGGGATGGAGAGTGAGCCTCGCGACCTCTGCGGCGGGCAGGTCTTCGGCGAGATCGGCGGGGACGAGGCCCGTCTCGACGGCCCGCCTCCGGACCGCGTCGACGTCGATGCCCGCACCGTCGTCCATCACCGAGAGCTCGATGGCATCGTGATCGCGCCACGCATCGATCCGTATGACACCGGGTTCGGACTTGCCTCGCGCCCGTCGCTCGGCAGCCGTCTCGATCCCATGGGCGACGGCGTTGCGTACGAGATGCAGGAGTGGATCCCCCAAGCGGTCGAGGATCGAGCGGTCGAGCTCGATCGACGGAGCCTCCACCACGAGCGACACGCGTTTGCCGAGCGAGATCCCGAGGTCCCGCGCCAGGCGAGGTAGCGTGTCGGTGATCCTGCCGAGAGGGGCGGTTCGCAGCTCGAGTGCGCGACGCTGGAGATCGCCGAGGACCTGATCGACGCGATCGAGACCTGCCGCGAGGAGATCCGGGTCCGGGACGGTCCCCACCGGCGACGCCGCCCGGAGCCGGCTCGACGCCAGCGCCACCTCGCCGACGCCGGCCAGGAGACGGTCGAGGGTCTCGGCCCGTACCCGGAGGGATGGCGGCGGGCAGAAGGCCTGCGTCAGGTCACCGGCGCCGGTCTCTGGAGTTTTTTTTTGAGCCCCGGAACGTCCGCGCCACGCACTGCCGTATCAGACGGGTCTGGACACACGCCCGTGTCGCGCACCGCGAAGACCAGACGCTCGATCCCGTCCCGTTCGGCGAGCAGGAACGGCAGCTCGGAGGTCGGCTCGATCCGCCCTGCGGTCCGGATGCTCGAGAGGCGGTCTTCCAGGGCGTGGGCGCGCTCGACGATCGGCGTGAAGCGCATGGCCGCCGCCATGCCCTTGATCGAGTGCGCCATGCGGAAGCAGATCTCGAGGGCCTCGGCCGATTCGGGCTCCTTTTCGAGACGCAGCAGCGCGCCCTCCATCTCTTCGAGATGCTCGCTCGCCTCCTCGACGAACAGCGCGAGATAGCGTGCCGGATCCACGGGCTGGTGGTCTCCCGGTCATGGCCGCCCCTGCGCCTCCGTGACGATCTCTTCGCATCGCGCCATGACGCGCGCCGCATCGAGCAGTTGGAGCATCCTCCCCTCGTAGGCACCGCGCGCTCGAACGACGCCGTCGGCGCCGGCGCTTGCTGCGGGTGGCTCCGCGAGCCCGAGAACGCGATCCACGAGAAGGCCGAGGCGCCCGGGCTCGTCCCCGTCGCCGCCGATCACGAGGAGTTGGCGGCCCGCGCCAGAGGGCCGTGCCGGGACCCCGAGCAGCGCCGCCAGCGCCATCACCACGAGCGGCTCGCCCCGATGATTCGTCACGCTCGCCACCGAGCGCGGAACGGTCGGCACGGCACGAAGCTCACCGGGATCGGCGACCTCCCGAACGTCGCGCAAGGGAAGCGCCCAGGCCCCGCCGCCCAGCTCGAAGACCAGCACGCGATCGGCCTCCGGCTGCCCGGGCCCTGCGCTCGGAGTTCCCGAGCTCACGACCGCGGCTCCCAGTCATCGAACTCGAGACCCGTGCGGAAGCGCCCGAGAACGCCACGCAGCTCGGCCGCCAGCGCTGCAAGCGCCTCCGAGGACGTCGCCACGCCATCCATGCCACCGCGCTGGCGCTCGGCCAGTTCGGCGACGTCTTCGACGGCCTCGGCGTGAGCGCTCGCCATCTTGGAGATCTCGTCCATCGACCGCGCCAGGCGCTCTGCATCGCGGGCCTGCGCATCGGCGTCCTGGAAGATCTCCTCGGACCGGGTCGCGGCTTCGCCGACGGCGGAGCGGATCTGCTCGAGCGAGACCGCGATGGTGTTCACATCCTCGCGTCCGTCGCCGATCATCCGGCTCGACTCGCGCATGGCGTCCGCTACGGCGTGGGTCTCGGCGGCGATCTCGTCGACCACCTGGGAGACTTCAGCGGCCGAGCGACCGGAGCTCTCCGCGAGCTTTCGCACCTCGTCGGCCACCACGGCGAAGCCGCGGCCGGCCTCGCCGGCGCGAGCCGCCTCGATCGATGCGTTGAGCGAGAGAAGGTTCGTCCGGTGGGCAAGGCCCGTCAGCGTCTCGATCACCTGGTAGACGTGGCGGGTCTTCGACTCGAGACGGAATACCAACGCGCCCGACTGCTCGACGCGCTCGAAGACCCCCTTCAGCTTCTCGAGCGCGAGGCGCGAAACGTCGGCACCGGCGTTGGCCTTCTGGCTCGCCTCAGCGGAGAATCCGAAGGCTTCGCGGGCGCGCGCGGCGGTCGTCTCGATGGCGCCCGCACGGTCGTGGACGCTTCGGGTCGCGCCGGCGATGAGGCCCTGCTGGCCCGCGACACCCTCGGCGACCCCCGAGACGGTGATCGAGATCTGCGCGCTCGCCGTTGCGACCGACTGCGCCGATCGGGCGAGCTCGCCCGCGGCGCTCGACACGTGGTCTGCCGTTCGCTGGACGTGTCGGACCAGCTCGCGCAGGCTCTCCAGCATGCCGCAGACGCTGCTCGCCAGCTCGGAGGTTTCGTCCGGGAATCGCGGCGCCGGCTCGACGTCGATCCGCGTCGTGAGGTCTCCTTGGCTGATGCGCTCGGTCGCGTTGCGAAGGGCGGTGAAGCTGCGGGCGAGCGTGCGGGAGAGGAAGAAGCCGAGAACGGCGCCGGCGCCGAGAGCGACGAAGGGTGTCACCCAGCGGGCGACGGGGATTCCCACGCCATCGACGAGTACGGGGAAGCTCGCAGCCGCACCTGCGACCACCAGCGAGCCGAGCACGAACTTCTGCGAGAGAGGCACCCGCACGCGTTGCGTATCGGCGCCGCAGAAACCCCGCTTGAAGCGTGAGACCAGCCGAGCCCCGACGCGGCGCCAGGGTTTCCCCGGAGCAGCGGCTGCGCCTCGAAGCTGCGAGGCTTCGGGCTCAGAAGTGCGTGAACCCCTCCGCCGGAAGGCCCCGTACGCCGCGCCCGCGGACGATCCTCCCGATCTTCCGCACCGGAGCGCCGAGACGACGTGACAGCACCGCCTCCCCTGGCCCTCCGGGCCGCACGGTGAACAGGAGTTCGTAGTCCTCGCCTCCCATGAGCGCGAGGGAGAGCGGATCGAGCCGCAGCCTCGCGCAGGCTCTCGCGAACCCGCGCGGCAGCGGCATCCGCGGGAGGTCGAGCTCGGCCCCTACGTGGGACGCCTCGAGAACGTGGCCCAGGTCGGCGAGGAGGCCGTCCGACAGGTCGATGCAGGCGCCGACGCCGGCGAGTCGCCCGAGGGCGCGGCCCGCGGATACCCTCGCCGTGGGGACGTGGCGCACCGCACCGAGCCCGCGCTCCGCGCGCGCCACGTCGAGCGCTGCGGCACCGAGGACCCCAGTGACGAAGATCGCGTCACCCGGCCTCGCCCGCCTTCGCAGCAGCGCTCGGCCCCGCGCGACGGCGCCGAGGACGGTGATCGTGAACGTCGCCTCCCGGCTGCGGGCGACGTTGCCGCCGAGGAGCGGGCATCGCAGGCGCTTTGCCTCTGCGAGCATGCCGGCGACGCAGCCCTCGAGGGTCGCCAGGTCCAGCGAAGGCGGCGCCGTGAGGGAGAGGGTGAATCCGATCGGTCGCGCGCCCATCGCGGAGAGGTCCGACACGGCCGCCAGCAGCGCGCGCCGGCCGACGCGGCGGGGCGATCCGGTGCGCCAGCGGAAGTGAACTCCCTCTACCGCTGCATCGGAGGTGACGACCAGCTCCTCGCCTGCGCGCAGGCGTACGACCGCCGCGTCGTCGCCGATCCCGATCCGGACCTCCGCCGAAGTGCCGTTCGAACGCGCGGCACGCCGCGCGATGCGAGCGATGAGGCCGAACTCGCCGACGTCACGAAGCTTCACCGGAGGACAGCGTAGCAGCGCCCTCCCCTCCGGCGGCGGAGTCAGGCGGCGGGCGGCGGGGCCCCGTGGGCCGCTGCGGACGGCCGCGACGGCAGCTCGTCGAGGGCCGCCTCGAGCACCTCGTCCATGTGGGTCACCGGGATGAAGCGGACCTTGCGCCGCAGCTCCCGCGGCAGGTCCCGGAGCTCGGGCAGGTTCCGGCGAGGCAGGATCACGCGCGTGAACCCGGCGCGCAGCGCGGCCAGCGCCTTCTCGCGAACGCCGCCCACGGGAAGCACGCGGCCGCGCAGCGTCACCTCTCCCGTCATGGCGACGTCTCCCCGGACGGGGATCCGGGTCGCCAGGGAGACGATGGCCGTGGCGATCGTGATCCCCGCCGAGGGCCCGTCCTTCGGAATCGCTCCGGCAGGAACGTGAACGTGGACGTCGTGCCGAGACAGCAGCTTCTCGTCGATTCCCATTTCAGCGACGCGCTGCCGGGCATAGGTGAACGCCGCCTCTCCCGACTCACGCATCACGTCACCGAGCTGTCCGGTGAGAACGAGCCCGCGGCCCTGCGTCATCGCGGCTTCGAGGCGCAGCACCTCGCCTCCCGCTTCGGTCCAGGCCAGCCCGTTCACGACACCCACCTCGCCCCCGGTGGCCCGGTCGTCGTCGAGGTACGGTGCGGGGCCGAGATACTGCGGAAGGCGCAGCGCCGAAAGCGCGATCCGCGCGGTGGCCCCCTCCGCGGCGCGGCGCGCCACCTTCCGGCACACCGCCGCGATCTGCCGGTCGAGGTTCCGTACGCCGGCCTCGCGGGTGTAGCCCGCGACTATGTTGCGGAGGGCCGCGCCCGACCACCGGATCCGGTCGCTCGGAAGGCCGCACTCGTCCATCTTGCGAGGCACCAGGAACGAACGCGCGATCTCGACCTTCTCCTCGAGCGTGTAGCCCGAGAGCCGGATCACCTCCATGCGGTCGCGCAGGGGGCCCGGCACCGCGTCGATCAGGTTCGCGGTGGCGATGAAGAAGACCTTCGACAGGTCGAAGGGAACGCTCAGATAGTGGTCGCTGAAGCGGGAGTTCTGCTCCGGGTCCAGCACCTCGAGGAGCGCCGCAGACGGATCGCCGCGGTAGTCGGAGCCGAGCTTGTCGATCTCGTCGAGCATGAAGACGGGGTTGTTGGTCCCAGCGAGCTTCATTCCCTGGATGATCCGTCCTGGGAGCGCGCCGACGTAGGTGCGCCGGTGGCCCCTCACCTCGGCCTCGTCGCGCATGCCGCCGAGCGAGATCCGGACGAACTCGCGTCCCATGGCGCGCGCGATCGACCGCCCGAGGGACGTCTTGCCGACGCCCGGCGGCCCGGCGAAGCACAGGATCGGTCCGCGCGAGTCGTTGCGCAGCTTGCGGACTCCCAGGAATTCGAGAATCCGGTCCTTGATTCCCGCAAGGTGCGCGTGATCGGCATCGAGGATCTCGCGGGCACGGACGAGATCGAGCGAATCGGGAGAGCTGTTGTGCCAAGGCAGGTCGACGAGCCAGTCGAGGTAGCCCCGCACCACCTGCGCCTCGGGGCCGTCGGGGTGCATTCGTTCGAGCCGCCGGAGCTGCCGGATCGCTTCCGCCTGAGCCTCGGCGGACATGCCCGCCTCCTCGATCTTCAGGCGGTAGTCCTCGTTCTCGTCGCACCGCGAGTCCGTCTCGCCCAGCTCCGATTGGATCGCGCGAAGCTGCTCGCGCAGGAAGTGCTCGCGTTGGCTACGAGACATCTCCTCCTTGGCCTGGGTCTGGATCTCGGCCTGGACCGCGGTGACATCGAGCTCACGCCGGACGCAGGCGTCCACCCGGCGCAGCCGCGCCAGGGGATCTTCCGTCTCGAGAATCTCCTGCGCGTCCGGGAGGCCGAGCCGCAGGTGCGCGGCGACCAGATCTGCCAGACGCCCCGGCTCGCGGACGTGGCTCGTCACCGAGAGAACCTCGGGCGGCAGCTGCTTGAGGGGCAGCAGCTCCTCGACACGACCGCGCAGCCCACGAACCATCGCTTCGCACTCGGCGCTCCATTCGGGCTCGGGCGACGCGGCGCAGGGCCGCAGGCGCACCCAGGGCGCGGGCTCGTGATCGACGAAGCTGCGCACCTCGACCCGCGAGAGCCCCTGCACCAGCGCCTTCACCCGCCCGTCGGCGAGCCGCGTCATCCGCATGACGAGCGCGGCCGTGCCGACGCGGTGCAGATCGTCGGGCCCCGGGTCCTCGACGTCGGGATCGCGCTGTGCGACGAGACACAGCAGCCGGTCACCCGCGAGCGCCATCTCCAGCGCCGCCAGCGACCGCTCGCGGCCGATGAAGAGCGGAACGACCATCGAGGGAAACACGACGAACTCGCGCAGCGGAAGCAGCGGGAGCTCGTCGGGGAGCTCAGGCGGGGGGAGTACGGCGCCCATCAGGAGGCCGTTTCGTCCGAGGGCGGCGCGAGCTTGAGGCCGCGGGGTGAATCCCCGCGGCAACTCCGGCAGCTGCGCGTTACTGAAGCTCGATGATTCGTCCGTTGCGTACGCCGCGCAGGGCGGGTGTCTTCTGCACGCTGCCATCTTCCTGCAAGGTGATCGTTCCCGACGCTCCCGGATAGCCGCGGATCCGACGGAGCCGGGCTTCGAGCTCCGACCTCGACGTCTCTCCGGGCGGGAGCGCTGCCATCAGTACCCGCGTCGCGTCGTACGCCTGGGCCGCCATGATGTCGGGCGTCCGGCCGTGGCTCATGTGATAACGCCGCGCGAAGTCGGCAACCGTGGGTGACGAGCTCCCGGAATCGAACGGCTCGGAGAAGATCGCTCCCTCGATGGCAGTGCCGCCAAGGCGAAGCAGTTCCGGACTCTGCCAGCCTCGCATCCCCAGCAGCCGGACTCCGCCCGCACCGGCCGCGGCGAGCGCCTGCGCCGCTTGTACGCCCTTGTCGCGCGCATCGGGGACGAAGATCGCATCGAGGCGCGCAGCCGCGCCGGGCTTCGCCGGTTGACCGATCAGCTGCCGGACGGGGGCGGAAAGGTCTCGCGCGCGCGGCTCGTACCCCGCGGAGTCGGTGGCGATGGCTCCGCGCGCCTGCGCGGCTTGCTGGAAAAGGTCTCGCAGGCCCCGGCCGTAGGCGTCCTCGGGGTAGAGGATGCCGAACCGCTTCATCCCCTGGGCCTTCACCGCGTATTCCGCCAGCGCGTCGACCTCGGCGTGCGCCGTGGCCCCGAAGCGGTAGACATGCGTTCCCGGCGCAGCCGCCGTGCTCGCCTTGCCGCTCAGGATCAGCAGCGGAAGGCCAGCGCCCTCTGCAACGCTCGCTGCGCTCTCGCACTCGTCGCCGAGCAAAGGTCCGAGGATCGCGGTCACCGAAGGATCGGCTGCGAGCTCCGCGACCGCGGCACTGGCGGCGGCGGCGTCGCCCGCTGTGTCGCGGACCACGAGCCGCACCTGCGGCGCTCCCGGCGGCGGGCTATCTCCGAAGATCCCCGCCGCGAGAAGGATCCCCGAGAGACTCTCCTCGCCGAACTTCACGAAGCGTCCGCTCAGCGGCAGCGCGACGCCGACGGTCGCAGCTCCCGCCTCGGGAGCGGCCTCGGGCGCCGGTGTCGCAGGGGGCGCCGGCGGAGCACCGCGCGCCAGCTTGCCTCCCTTGCGCACCAGCTGCGCCTCCGCGCGCGCCAGCCGAGCCGCGTCGTCCTGGGTGAGAGCGAGGCTCGCCGCCTGCGCCAGCGCCTGGCTCGCGGCATCGACCTGACCCATCCGCATCGCCAGCTCGGCCTGCTGGATCCGCACCCTGCCTGCGGGAACGGCGCCGCGCAGCTTCTCCGCCAGCTGCTCGAGCTCCGGGCGCGAGAGGTCCGAGAGCCTCTCGTCGATCTCGACGTCGAGCAGCGCGACTGCATCTTCATCGGGCGCCTCGGCACGCGCCTTCGAGAGCCAGACGATCTGCGCCACGTGGTCCCGCCGGGCGCGGGCGAGCTTCGCGAGGAGCGCGAGGGCGCTCCTGCGCTGCGCCGGCGTGAGGTTCTTGAGCCGCACGGGTGCGAGCACCCGATAGGCCGTCTCGCGGCGGCCGCGCTCGGCCTCGATCCGGGCGAGCTCGAGCCGGATGTCGTCGCTGCGGTTGCCCTTCGGCTGGGCCGTGAGACCCTGCTCGAGAGCGGCGGCCGCGAGCGCATCGTTTCCTGCGCGCGTGTGGATCTGCGCAATCGCGAGGGCGATCTCGCCAGCGAAGGGGCCCTCCGGATCCTGCTGCCGGAGCGCTTCGAGGCGTGCGAGGCCTCGCTCGGGGCTCGCTGCGGCCGCCGCCATCGCTTGGTCGAGATCTCCGCGACCGATGCCTTTCGGCGGAGCCTCGGTGGCGCAGGCCAGCGCGAGGATCGCCGGGACGATCAGCCTCTGGAGGGTGCGGATCCTAATCGAAGAGGTCCCGGAGCTTCTCGAGGAAGCCCTTGTGCTGGGGAGAGACTTCCTGGCCGCTCTCGGCAGCGAACTGCTCGAGGAGCTCTCGCTGGCGGTCGGTGATCCGCGTCGGCACCTCGACGAAGATCCGGACGAGCTGGTCGCCACGCGCTCCCGACCGGAGGGCAGGCAGGCCCTTGCCGCGAAGCCGGTGGACGGTTCCCGACTGCGTTCCCTCCGCGATCCGGAGCGGCACCCTGCCTTCGAGGGTGGGCACCTCGATCTCGGAGCCGAGGACTGCGTGGACGAACGGGACGGGCACCTCGCAGTGGAGGTCCATGCCATCGCGTTCGAAGAGCGGGTGCGGCTTGATCGAGATCACGACGAACAGGTCTCCCGGCGGTCCGCCGGCGATTCCCGCCTCCCCTTCGCCCTGGAGCCGAAGTCGCTGACCTTCTTCGATCCCCGCCGGGACGTTCACCTGGATCGTCTGCGAGCCCTCGACGCGGCCCGCGCCGCGGCACTCGGTGCAGCGGTGCCGCACCACCTCGCCAAGGCCACCGCACTCGTCGCACGGCCTGCTGATGCGGAAGAAGCCCTGCTGGAACATGAGCTGGCCCGTGCCGCGGCAGCGGCCGCAGCGCTCGGGCGATGTGCCGGGAGCGAGCCCCGAACCGTCGCAGGTCTTGCACGGTCGCATCTTCGGGATGCGCAGCTTCGAGTCGACGCCGGTGAGGACTTCCGACAGCTCGATCTCGAGGTTGTACCGCAGGTCGGCTCCGCGCTGACCGCGGCCGCGCCGGCGCCCCCCCGCTTGGCGCTGGCCGAAGAGATCACCGAACAGGTCGTTGAACAGGTCGGTGAAGTTGCCGAGATCGCCGAAGTCGGGCCCCGGCCCACCGGGCGCGCCTGCTCCTACGCCGGCGAACCCGAAGCGGTCGTAGGCCCGGCGCTTCTCCGGGTCGGAGAGCACCGCATAGGCCTCCGACGCCTCCTTGAAGCGCTCCTCCGCCGCAGGGTCGTCCGGGTTGCGGTCGGGGTGCGACTCGAGGGCGATCTTGCGGTAGGCCTTCTTGAGGTCTCCCTCGCCCACGTCGCGCGGAACGCCCAGGACTTCGTAGTAATCGCGCTTGGGCAAAGGCGTGCGGGCCTCGAACGCAGTCGAAGGCGGGTCCGCGGGCCAGCCCCGCGCTAGCTGGACGCTTCCCCACCGAGCGTGGCATAGAGTCGCTCGGTCATCTTGTAGGAAAGGGCCGACAGGTCGTCAACGGCGCTCTTGAGCCCCGCGAGGTCGCTCGCCCCGAGCGCCGTGCGAACGCGAGCCATGGCCGCTTCGAGGGCGGCGCGGTCCTCGGCCCCGACCTGCTCGGCGAACTCCGTCAGCGTCCGCTCCGTCGAGTAGACCAGCCCGTCACCCTGGTTCTTCAGGTCGACGAACTGCCGGCGCTGCTGGTCCTCCGCCGCGTTCTGCTCCGCCTCCGCGAGTAGGCGCTGCACCTCGGCTTCGGTGAGGCCGCTCGACGCGGTGACCTGGATCGCCTGGCTCCGTCCGGTTCCGAGATCCTTGGCCGAGACCTTCACCACCCCGTCGGTGTCGATGTCGAAGCTGACCTCGATCTGCGGGACTCCGCGCGGCGCCGGCGGGATTCCGACGAGCTCGAAGCGTCCGAGGGTCTTGTTGTCGGCGGCCATCTCGCGCTCGCCCTGGAGCACGTGGATGCGGACGACGTTCTGGTTGTCTTCGCTGGTCGAGAAGACCTGGCCGCGGCGCGTAGGCACCGTGGTGTTCTTGTCGATGATCTTGGTGAAGACGCCGCCTTGCGTCTCCACGCCGAGCGACAACGGAGTGACGTCGAGCAGCAACACGTTGCCGACCTCGCCCGTCAGCACGCCCCCCTGGATCGCCGCGCCGATGGCGACGACCTCGTCGGGGTTCACTCCCTTGTGGGGCTTCTTTCCGAAGATCTCGGCGACCTTCTCCTGGATACGGGGCATCCGGGTCATGCCGCCCACCAGAACGACCTCGTCGATCTGCTCGCGGGTGAGCTCTGCATCGGCCAGAGCCGTACGGCACGGCTCTTCGAGCCGCGCCACCAGGTCCGCCACCAGCGCCTCGAGCTTCTCACGGCCGAGAGAGCAGTTGAGGTGCTTCGGGCCCGATGCATCGGCGGCGATGAATGGCAGGTTGACGTCGGTGCTGAGCGATGACGAGAGCTCGTGCTTGGCACGCTCCGCGCCCTCCTTGAGGCGCTGGAGCGCCATCGCATCGCCGCGCAGGTCGATCCCCGTCTCGGCCTGGAACGTCTCGATGAGGTGCGCGACGATCCGCTGGTCGAAGTCCTCGCCGCCGAGGTAGGTGTCACCGTTGGTGCTCTTGACCTCGAATACGCCGTCGCCGAGCTCGAGGATCGAGATGTCGAACGTACCGCCGCCGAGGTCGAAGACCGCAATCCGCCGGCTCTTCGACTCGCCGAGGCCGTAGGCGAGCGCTGCCGACGTCGGCTCGTTCAGGATGCGGAGGACGTTCAGGCCGGCGATCCGCCCGGCCTCCTTGGTGGCCTGCCGCTGCGCGTCGTTGAAGTAGGCCGGAACCGTGATCACGGCCTCGGTGACGTCCTCGCCGAGAAAGTCCGCGGCCGTCTCGCGCATCTTCGACAGCACGTGGGCGGCGATCTCCTGGGGCGAGAGCAGGCGGTCTTCGATCTTCACCCAGGCGTCGCCGTTCTCGGCGGCCTCCACCGGGAACGGCGCGATCTCACGGAAGCAGGAGACCTCCTCGCTGTCGAGCTTGCGACCGATGAGGCGCTTCACGGCGAAGATGGTGCGGCACGGGTTGGTGACGGCCTGGCGCTTGGCGATCTGCCCCACCAGCCGCTCGCCCGACGCCGTGAAGGCGACCATCGACGGCGTCGTCCGGGCTCCCTCGGCGTTGGCGATGACGACCGGCGAGCCGCCTTCCATGATCGCCACGCACGAGTTCGTCGTGCCGAGGTCGATCCCGATCACCTTGCTCATGGCCCGTCCCCCGCTCGAAGGGGACTAGGCGGCGCCTTCGTCCCCCGACTTCGCCACCACCACCTGCGCCGGACGAAGCAACCGATCGAGCAGCCGATAGCCCTTCTGGTAGACCTGCACGACCGTGTTCGGCGGCACCGATGGATCGGAAACCTGGGCGATGGCTTCGTGCAGGGAGGGGTCGAATGGCTTTCCGAGCGCCTCGACTTCGGTCACACCGTGTTTGGCGAGCACGAGGCCGAGATCCCGCTGCACCAGTTCGAGGCCCTGCAGAAGACTGTCCAAGTCCCCGACCCCGCTCTTCCGAGCGGCGTCGATGGCGCGTTCCAGGTTATCGACCGCGGGGAGCAGATCCTTAGCCAGCGCCTGGTGACCGAACCGGTAGGCCTCCTCCCGCTCCTTCAGGGTTCGCTTCCGGAAGTTCTCGAAGTCGGCATTGAGCCGGATCCAGCGCTCGCGGGTTTCCGCCAGCTCCGACCGGATCGGGTCGGCCTCGACTCCTCCAGACTCACCGGGTTGTTTTTCCCCCTCTTCCTCCAACTCGGCACCGCGGCCCGCAGAGCGCGCTTCGATCGACTCCGTGGCTTCCCGCAGGGCCTGCTCGAGCTCCTCGCTCGGGGGGAGTACTCCACCCTCGGGATCCTCGCGGCCCGCCTCCCCCGCCGAGCGCCCTCCGGCGTCCGGCGTCCTGCCATGGGGCCACTTCCGGCTCACGCGTGGAGCCTTCGCGTCACGAGGCGAGAGAGGGCTCCGACCAGTGGGATCACCCGGGCGAAGTCCATTCGACTGGGCCCAACCACCCCCAACACTCCGAGGGCGGTGTCCCCGTCGCCGTAGGTCGCGGCGACCAGCGCGCAGTGACGGAGCGCCGGTTCGGCGAGCTCTCGGCCGAAGGCCACCTGGACGCCGCGAGCCGCAAGCATCTTGTCGAGGATCTCCACCAGCCGCTCCTTGGTCTCGAGCGCCTCGAACAGCGCCCGTACGCGGTCGGGATCCCTGAACTCGGGCTGATCCAGCAGAGCAAGCCGTGTTCCGATCACGAGATCGGTTCCGCCCAGGCCCGCGGGCTCGAGGGCACGCTCCGCGAGCCGGATCGCCCGCGTCCGGAGCCGGTCGGCCTGCGAGCGGAGCTGCTTCGCCTCCCGGGCCAGCACCTCCCGGACGCCGGCGAGGGTCCGGCCGGCGACTCGCCGGTTGACCTCGCTCGCCACGCGATCGAGCTCCGACTGATCGCCGCTTCCCGGCTCGTCGATGGTCCGCTGGTGGGCAACCCCGCTCTGGGACACCAGCACCACGAGCACCTGCTCCGTCGAGAGCCGAACGAGGCTCACGTGGCGCAGCGGCTCGCGCTCCACCCGCGGCGGAACGGCGAAGCCCAGCTGGCGCGTCTTCGACGACAGGAGCGTGCAGGCGGCGCGCATCAGGTTGTCGGGATCGGTCTCGCCGAGGGTCCCTGCCAGGTCGCGCTCGTCGGAGCCGACGAACGGGGTTCCCGCCAGGAGCTCGTCGACGAACACCCGCAGTCCGAGCTCGGTCGGCATGCGGCCCGCCGACGGGTGGGGCTGGTCGAGGAGCCCGAGACGCGTGAGCTCGAACATCGTGTTGCGGATGCTCGCGGCCGAGAGGTTCACCGGAAGCGCACGGGCGATCGTGTGCGAGCCGACGGGGACGGCGTCGCCCACGTACGCGGCGACGACCGCGCGCAGCACCGTCCCCTGGCGGGAGGTGAGTGCGGGCGGAAGGACTTCGGCTTCGCGTTCCGGCGCGTCCCTCACGGGAAATCCCCAGTGAAATCCGATGACTGTGTGGGTACCACCCGCCGCAGGCAGCGTCAACCAGAGCCGTCATACGAGGCGCTCGAACACCGAGTCGGAGAGGAGGATGCCCCGGGGCGTGAGCCGCAGGTCGCCGCCTTCCGTCTCGGCAACGAGGCCGGCGCCGACCAGCCGTTCGATCTCTTCGGCCCAGAAAGCACGCGGCGGCGCGCCGAACTCTCGGGAAAACGCCCCGGCACGAAGGCCCTCCGCCGTGCGAAGCGCGAGGAAGGCCGCCTCGCCGCGGGCGGTTCGCGGGTCGAGGACCTCGCGCGGCTCGGCCGGCAACCCTTCTTCGCCGACGCGGGCGAGGTAGACGCCGAGGTCCCGGACGTTGGCTCGGCGCGCTCCGTGGGGAGCGGCCTCGTCCGGCGGCTCGCACGACCACGCGCCGACGCCGAGGCCCAGAACGGCCCGCCGCTGCCAGTAGCGGCGGTTGTGCCGCGATTCGAACCCTCGCCGAGCGAAGTTCGAGATCTCGTAGCGAGCGAGGCCCGCGGCCTCGAGCGCTCCGGCGACGGCCTCCAGCATCCGCGCAGCGGTGTCGTCGTCGGGAACGCGTAGCTGGCCGCGCGCCGCTGCCGTCGCGAAGGGAGTTCCGGACTCGACGCTGAGCGCGTAGATCGACACGTGCTCCGGGCCGAAGGCGATCACGGCATCGAGGTCGCGGGCAACGGCCGCCTCGTCCTGCCCCGGAGCGGCGACGATCAGGTCGAGGGACACGTTCCCGAAGCCGGCGTCGCGGGCCGCCGCCAGCGAGCGCCTCCCCTCGTCTGCACGGTGGGCGCGGCCCAGTCGACGCAGAACGGTGTCGTCGAAGGACTGGATGCCGATCGAGAGCCGCGTCACGCCGGCAGCCCGGAACGCGGGGAGCCTCTCCCGCTCGACGGTGCTCGGATTCACCTCGAGGGTCACCTCGGCGCGATCATGTCCCGGGAACGCGCCCTGCACCGCCGCCAGCAGGCGCTCGATCGATGCCGCCGAGAGCAGCGAGGGCGTTCCGCCGCCGAAGTAGATGCTCTCGAGCCTGCGCCCCGCGAAGCGCTCGCGCCGCAGGCCGAGCTCGGCGACGAGGGCCGTCACGTAGCGGGCCTCGGTAGCCGGATCGAGGGGCCGCGCGCGAACGACGGTGAAGTCGCAGTAGGGGCAGACGCGCTCGCAGAAGGGCACGTGCAGATAGACGCCGAGGGTGGGATCGTCCACGGCCCGATGGTACCCTCGTGGCCGATTGTCCGATCTTCCCCTCCAGCGCGAGCGCCTCGAAAACGGCCTGACCGTGTTGCTCCGGGAGCTGCACGTCGCGCCCGTCGCCGAGGTGCAGATCTGGGCCGGCGTCGGGTCGGCGGACGAGCGGCCCGGAGAGCTCGGCCTCGCCCACTTCTACGAGCACATGCTCTTCAAAGGAACCGCCCGCCGCGGAGTCGGCGAGGTCGCCGGAGAGGTGGAGGGCGCGGGCGGCCGCATCAACGCCTACACGTCCCACGACGTCACCGTCTACCACGCGACGCTTCCCTCTCGCGAGCTCGCCACCGGGATCGACGTCCTGTCGGACATGGTCCGCTTCCCGGCCTTCGATCCGGCCGAGATTTCACGCGAGATCGAGGTGGTGCTCGAGGAGATCCGCCGCGGGAACGACTCGCCGTCGTCGGTTCTCGCCGACGCGATCTTCGCCGAGGCCTACCGGGCCCACCCCTACCGCTCACCGATCCTCGGACCGCCCGAGAGCGTCTCGGCGTTCGAGCGCGGCCGGGTGATCGACTTCTTCCGCCGCTGGTACGGCGTCGACAATCTGACCGTCGTCCTGGTGGGCGACTTCCGAGCGGACGACGCCCTCGATGCGGTGCGCGCCGCCTTCGCCGACGCCACGCCTTCGGCAGCCCGGCGAGAGCGGCCGGCGGAACCGCCGCAGCGGGGCCTTCGCGACGCGCTGTTGCGACGGCCCTTCGAGCGGGCGAGCGTCGAGCTCGTCTGGCCCGTTCCGGGATTCGCCCACCCCGATGCACCGCTCCTCGACCTTCTCGGCTACGTCCTTGGAGGCGGTGAATCGAGCCGGCTGGTGCAGCAGGTGAAGGAGCACGCAGGCCTCGCCGATCGCATCGACGCCTCGGCGTACACTCCCCTCGATGCCGGGCTCTTCGCCGCGAGCTTCGAGACGGCCGGCGAGCAGGCCGAGGCCGCTCTCGAAGCGGTGGTTCGTGAGGTCGAGCGCGTGCGCCGCGGGCCCGTGGCCCGGGACGAGCTGGAGCGGGCGCGGGTCAACTTCCTGGCGAGCGAGCACTTCGAGCGGCAGAGCGTCTCCGGCATCGCGCGCAAGATCGGCACCTTCGCGCACCTCGCCGGAGACCCCCTCGGCGAGGTGCAATACCTCGACGCGATCCGCCGGACGACGCCCGAGGACCTGCTCCGGGTGGCCCGTCAATACCTCGCCCCGGAGTCCCTCACCGTGGGTGCGGTGCTCCCGGAGACGATGACGGCAGCCTTCGACCGGGGCAGCGTCGAAGGCGCCGTCGCGCGAGGCTTCGAGGCCGCCGATCGCATCTTCGCCCTCCCCGCGCGGCTCCCGGACCTCGCTCCCGGCCTGGTGAGCCATCACCTCCCGTGCGGCGTACGCCTGCACGTCGTGCGGCGGCACGACGTCCCGGTGGTGTCGCTGCGCGCTGCGGGTCTCGGGGGCCTCCTCGCCGAGGACGACCAGACCGCCGGCATTTCGAGCTTCCTCGCCTCGCTTTGGCTGCGCGGCACCGAGGTCCGGTCTGCCCTCGACCTCGCGCGTAGCATCGAGAGCCTCGCCGCCGACATCGACGGCTTCTCCGGGCGCAGCAGCCTCGGCCTCACCCTCGACTGCACCAGCGATCAGCTCGCCCCTGCGCTCGACCTCTTCGCCGAGGTGCTGCTCCGGCCCGGGCTTCGACGAGGAGGAGGTCGAGCGCGAGCGACGCGAGACGCTCGCCGCCATCGCCCGGCGCGAGGATCGCCTCGGCGAGAAGGTCTTCGACCTGTTCCTCGGAGCGCTCTATCCGACGCATCCCTACCGCCACCCGCTGCGCGGGGTCGCCGAGGCGGTCCAGGGCTTCGGCGTCGAGTCGCTCGCCGCGCACTACCAGCGACTGGTGCAGGCCGAGAACCTGGTGATCGGCGTCGCAGGCGACGTCGATCCCGACGATCTCGCTGCGCGCCTCTCGGGGCTCCTCGCCGAGCTGCCCGGCGGCGCCTTCGAAATGCCTTCGCCACCCGCCGAGGCGCCCCGGCGCGAGGCGGTTCGCGTCGAACGCCAGAAGGCCCGCGAGCAGGCGCACCTGGTGATCGGGTTCCGCGGCCTCACGGTGCGTGACGACGATCGCTTCGCCTTGGAGGTGATCTCGCAGATCCTCGCCGGCCAGGGCGGCCGGCTCTTCCTCGAGCTTCGCGACCGCAAGGGGCTCGCCTACGCGGTGAATGCGGCAAACGTCGAGGCCTTCGCGCCGGGCTTCTTCGCCGTCTACATCGGAACGGCGCCCGAGAAGCTCGCCGACGCCGAGCGTTCGATGCAGGTCGAGCTCGAACGCCTCCTCGAGGCGGCGCCGGGCGAAGACGAGCTGCTCCGGGCCAAGCGGTATCTCACCGGCAACTTCGAGATCGACCTCCAACGCAACTCGGTCCGTGCCGCCCACCTCTCCCTCGACGCGCTCTACGGCCTCGGCGCCGATGCAGACCGCTTCTACGTAGAGCGGATCCAGTCGGTGACCAAGGACGACGTGCTGCGCGTGGCCCGGCGGGTGATCGACCTCGGCGCGGCGACGACCGCAGTGGTAAGACCCTAACCCGGCGGCAACCCTTCAAGCTGGCGGCCGTATCCGGCCGATTCAAGGACCATGGATCTCCTCCCCCTGCTGACGCGCCTGCCGATTCCGTTCGTTGCCCGCTGCCGCGTCCCCGACGACCTCGCCGCGGTGACGGCCATCGACCCGGCGGAGGACCCCCGCGAAGGCGGAACGACCCGCGGCGCCGTCGAGCGCATCTGGCAGGCGGTAGAATCGCTCTATCAGACGGGAGCGCATCCGGCGATCCAGGTCTGCATCCGGCGCCACGGCGTTCCGATCCTGCACCGCGGCATCGGCCACAGCTGGGGCAACTCGCCGCAGGATCCGCCCGAGGCGGCACGACAGGCGGTGGGCCTCGATACGCCGTTCACGCTCTACTCGGCCGCCAAGGCGGTGACGGCGATGGTGGTGCTCAAGCTCGACGAGCTTCGCGCGTTCCATCTCGAAGACCGCATCTGCGAATACGTCCCGGCCTTCGACCGGGAGGGCAAGCGCTGGATCACGATCCGCCACGTCCTCACGCATCGCGCAGGCATCCCGAACCTGCCGCCGCAGGTGATGGACCTCGAGCTGCTGGGACATCCGGAGAAGGTGATCGAGGTCCTGGCGCGCGCGCAGCGCTCCTCTCGGCCTGGAGCGCTGGTGCAGTACCACGCCGTCAGCGGCGGCTTCGTCCTCGCCGAGGTCGTGCGTAGCGCCACGGGCGAGGACATCGGGACCATCCTCGAGCGCGAGATCTGCAAGCCCCTCGGCCTTCGCTGGCTGCGCTACGGCGTTCGCCCCGACGAGCTCCACCGGGTCGCCCACGACGCGGTCACCGGGCCTCCGGTGCTCCCTCCGCTCTCGACCCTGCTGCGGCGGGCCCTCGGTGCGAGCATGAACGAGGTCGTGGCCATCGCACGCGACCCACGCTTCCTCACCGGAATCGTGCCGTCGGCCAACGTGGTCGCGAACGCCTGGGAGCTGTGCCTTTTCTACGAGTGCCTGCTCCGCGAAGGCGAGCTGGGCGGCGTCCGCGTCTTCGATCCGCGGACGGTTCGCCACGCCGTCAACGAGCAGAGCTACCACGAGATCGATCTCACCCTCTTCGTTCCGCTCCGCTACGGCATGGGCCTCATGCTGGGCGATCGGCCCTTCGGCATCTTCGGACCCGACACGCCGCGCGCCTTCGGCCACCTGGGGTTCACCAACATCTTCGGCTGGGCCGACCCCGACCGTCAGCTCTCCGTCGCCATCCTCACCAGCGGAAAGCCGATCCTCTCGGTCCACATCCTTCCCCTCATCCAGCTCCTCATCGAGATCAACCGGCTCCCCCGGAGCCACGTGCGTACCCGGCGTTCCTGACGCCCCTTGGGCGCCGTTCATCCTGGCGTCATCTGCCGCCTCTAGCCTCCGACGAGCGCCCGGCGATACCGGGCCAGGAGGCACATCGATGGAGAAGGCGGAGAACGTCATCGACCGGCGGCAAGGCGACCTCGTCAAGGTCTGGGACCTGCCGGTCCGGGTCTTCCATGCAGCGCTTCCGGTGCTGCTCGTCGCGCTCTTCCTGACGAGCGACGACGAGCACCGCGTCTTCTGGCACGCGCGGATCGGGTTGGTGCTGCTCGGCGCGGTGGTGGCGCGGATCGCGTGGGGATTCTTCGGCAGCACCACCGCGCGCTTCTCGGACTTCGTCCCGTCGCCGAAGGGCCTGCTGCGCTACGCGAACGGTTACTTCCGCGGCCGGCCCGAGCCACACCTCGGCCACAACCCCATCGGCGCCCTCATGGTGGTGGCGATGTTCGGGGTACTGCTCGCGACGACGCTCACGGGCGTCATCGTCTACGCCGGGCCCGAGTGGGAGGGAGTCCTCGCGGCGTGGGTGCCGAAGGGCGCCGCCGAGCTGGTTGCGGACCTGCACGAAGGGCTCGCCGAGCTGCTCCCGTGGATGATCGCCGCCCACGTCGCCGGCGTACTCGTCTCGTCGTGGCTAGAGGAGCAGAACCTTCCTCTCGCAATGGTCACGGGCAACAAGCGAGCCGCAGGGGCGCCGGCCTTCGCCCGGCGGAGCGCGTGGCTGCCGGCGGCGCGGCTGGCCGCAGCCGTCGGGCTCGGGGTCGCCGCCGCCATCGCCGCCGGAGCGCTCCTGCCCCGCGCCGCGGAGGCGGCCGAGCCCCCGGGCTTGTTGTCGGGTTACCAGGACCAGGCCCGGCAGATCGATCCCGCCTTTGCGGCGAGCGCCGATCGCGGCAGGACGCTCTACTTCGCCGAGCACGTCCGGGAGGGGAAGGCGGTTTCCTGCGCCACGTGCCACACCGACGACCCCCGCCTTCGCGGGCGCAGCCCTGCAGGAAAGGTGGTGGAGCCTCTCGCACCCGCCGTGAACCCGAAGCGCTTCACCGAGCTGGCGAAGGCCGAGAAGTGGTTCGGACGCAACTGCAAGCAGGTCCTCGCAAGAGAGTGTACGCCAGCCGAAAAGGCCGACTTCGTGGCCTTCGCACTGGCGGCGGGAGCTGTGCGATGACCCGGCAGCGGCTCGCCCTCCTACGCATTCTCGGGGTTGCCGTCCTGGCTGCGGTCGCCGCCCTGCCGGCCTCGGCCGGCGCAGGCCCTTCCGCACCCGCTGGCGAAGCCCTCTACCGCGACGAGTGCGGATCGTGTCACCTCGCCTATCCCCCCGGCCTCCTGCCCGCTGCCTCGTGGCGCGCGGTGATGGGCGGCCTCGACCGGCACTTCGATCAGAACGCAGAGGTCGACGATGCGACGGCGGCTGCGCTCACGACATGGCTCACCGGTAGCGCCGCCGAGGCCGGCACCCACCCGCTTTCGCGCAAGGTGCTCCGCTCGCTTCGCGGCAGGGCGCCCCTGCGCGTCAGCGAGGTGCCCTTCATCGCCCATGAGCACGACGAGGAGCTCGGCCCCTCCGTCCTCGCCCGGCCGTCCATCCGGAGCATCGCCAACTGCGGCGCGTGCCATTCCGGCGCAGAGCGCGGCGACTTCGGCGAGGATGCCGTCGTGATCCCGAAGTGACCGGGAAGCGCTCGCACGGCGGCGCACGGAACGGCCCGGCTCGAGGAGGCCCACCCGTACCGGGACGACGCCGCCGACGCGCCCTGGCCTCACGGTGTAATCCTCGGCCGGTTTCCTAGCCTCTCGCCATGACGAGCCGCTTCCTCCTCGCAGCGGGCCTTCTCCTCGCGGCCTCCCTCATCGCCGCAGGCGCCTCGGCGGAGGGCGGCGCGGCGAGGGCACGCGCCGCGGCGGAGGCCGGGGAGATCGTCCGCCTCGAGTCGATCCTCGCGTGGATCGAGGAGCGCTACGACGGGCGCTTCGTCGAGGCCGAGCTGGAGGACGAGCGCGGGAGAGTGGGTCTACGAGATCGAGTGGCGTACGCCCGAAGGGCGCCTCCTCGAGCTCGAGTTCGATGCGCGGACCGGCGCGCCGCGCGACGAACGAGACGACGGGAGAAGGCGCGGGCGATGAGGGTACTCCTCGTCGAGGACGAGCCAGACCTCTCGGAACGGGTCGCAGACGCGCTTCGCGGCGCAGGCTTCGCCGTCGATACCGCGGCCGAGGGCACCCACGCCGATCGGCTGGCCCGCAGCGAGCCGTATGACGCAGTCGTCCTCGATCTCGGCCTGCCGGGGCGCGACGGCATTGCCCTGCTCCGCGGATGGCGCGAGAGCGGGTTCGCGCTGCCGGTGCTGATCCTCACCGCCCGCGGGCGGTGGGCCGAGAAGCAGGCGGGGTTCGCCGCCGGCGCCGACGACTACGTGACCAAACCCTTCGAGCTCGGTGAGGTGGTCCTGCGCGTACAGGCGCTCGTTCGCCGCAGCCGCGGCCACGCGTCTCCCGAGATCGTGTGCGGCGCGCTCCGGCTCGACACCCACGCCGGGCGTGCGTCTCTCGCCGGAACACCCCTCGACCTGACGGCCCAGGAGTGGCGGGTACTCGGCTACCTCGCCCATCACGCCGGCCGTGTCGTCTCGCGCAGCGAGCTCCGCGATCACGTCTGGGAGCGCGATGTCGACCCGGACTCGAACGTCATCGACGTCGTGATCGGGCGCCTTCGCCGAAAGATCGGCGCCGACCGGATCGAGACCCTCCGCGGCCGGGGCTACCGCCTCGTCGCCGCCGGCGGATAGGCGCCGCGTGCTCGGCCGGGGCTCGCTGGCGCGCCGCTTGGTGACGGTGTCGCTCGCGTGGATCGCGGTCAGCGTCCTCGCAGGCGGCGTCGCGCTCTCGCTGGCGTTCCGGAGCGCCCTCGGCGCCGCGGCCGACGCGCGCCTCGAGGCGTGGCTCCACGCGCTGGTGGCGTCGGTCCGCACCGAACCCTCCGGTGAGGTGCTCCTCGCGCGCAGGTCTCGGAGATCCGCGCTTCGAGCAGGTGTTCTCCGGGCTCTACTGGCAGATCGAAGCCGGCGACGGCGTCGTCGCGGCATCGCGCTCGCTGTGGGACGAGCGCCTCGCAGTGCCGGACGGCACCGCCGACGCGGAGGGCCACCTTCGCGGGGTGATCGCTGGCCCGCGCGGCCAGCCGCTCCGGTTCGCCAGCGAGCGCGTCACCGCAGCCGGTCGCCCGGATCCGCTCCGCGTCACCCTCGCCGCCGACGACGCCGAGACCCGGCGCGCCGTTGCGCGTCTGGACGCGCTCCTCGTCGCGGCGCTCGGCCTTCTCGCAGCAGGCCTCGCCGCGACGGTGGCTCTCCAGGTGGGAGTCGGTCTCCGGCCGCTCTCGCGCCTTGCCCGCGCCCTCGAGTCGGTCCGCACCGGAGACCGCGACCGGCTTCCCGAGGACGGCCCGCGAGAGCTGGCGCCGCTGGTCGGATCGCTCAACGCACTGCTCGACGATGCGGCCGAGCGCCTGCGCCGTGCACGCGCGCAGGCCGGGAACCTCGCCCACGCGCTCCGCACCCCGCTCTCGCTCCTGGCCCTCGAGGCGGACGCCGTTCCTGGCGAGGAGGGCGAGCGGCTGCGGCGCCGCGTCGCTGCCCTTCGCGCGGAGATCGACGAGCGTCTCGCGCGCGCAGCGATCGCAGGCCCCGGCGCCGTGCGCGGCGAGCGTACGCTGCTCGCCGACGTCGCGAACGCCGTCGCCGATACGCTGCGGCGCCTCTACCCCGACCGCCCCATCGCGGTCGAGGTCCCGGAGCGCCTGGCCTTCCGCGGCGACCGGGAGGACCTGGTGGAGATCGCCGGCAACCTCGCCGAGAACGCCTGCAAGTGGGCCCGCAGCGAGGTGAGGATCCACGCCGAGGCCTGCGCAGGAGACACGCTCTTGCTTCGGGTCGACGACGATGGCCCCGGCATGGACGAAGACGCGGCCGCCCGCGCAGCCGTACGCGGCGTGCGGCTCGACGAACGCGCGCCCGGCGCCGGCCTCGGCCTCTCGATCGTGTCCGACATCGCCAGCGCCTACGGCGGGAGCCTGCGGCTTTCGCCGTCGCCCCGTGGAGGGCTTCGGGCCGAGGTGACGCTGCCGGCAGCGGCCCCCTGCGATGACTCCCGGATGGCGGACTGACCCTCGAGCCAGCCGCCGGCGGGCGCACCGCCGGGGTCCGGTCCGAGGTGCGACTCCTGCTACTTGACTGACTTGGTCAGTCAAAATATCCTGCCTCCGCCCCGGCATGACTCCGGCGGCCCCGCCGCCGCGCAAGGAGATCCCCTTGACCCAGCCCCTCGAGCGACGAACCGATCTCGACGTCCTCCGGATCTTCGCCTGCTACCTGCTGATCCCGTTCCACGTGGCGATGGTGTTCAACCCCGCGCCCTTCTATCACGTGAGAAACGACGAGCTCAGTACCGCGCTGATGATCGCCTGCGGCTTCGTCTCGCTCTGGCACATGCCCCTGCTCTTCCTGCTGGCCGGGTGGTCGGCCTTCGCCTCCTATCGCTCACGTGGCAGGGACGCATTCCTACGGGAGCGGGTACGCCGGCTCGTCGTTCCGCTCGTGGCCGGCTGCGTACTGCTCGCTCCCGGCATCAAGTACCTGGAGCTGCGCAGTGGCCTCGACCTGAACTTCTACGGGCTGCGGGTGGCGGAGAGCCTGCAGGAGAGCTTCCGGCCGGTCATACCGATGGGCCTGCCCGTCGCCGCGCCCTTCGACGAGGGCTTCGCCGAGTTCCTGCCCACGTTCTACACACAGCTCGACCGCTTCACGTGGTCCCACCTCTGGTTCATCGCCTACCTGATCGCGTTCAGCGTCCTCGTGTTGCCTCTGCTCGGGCTGCTCACGCGATCGGTCCGGCAAGCGGCTCGCGTGTCTCGGGTCTGGGTCTACGCGCCGGTCATTCCGCTGGTTGCGATCCAGCTCTTGCTGCGCGAGCGCTGGCCGGGGCCCTACAACCTGGTGGCGGACTGGGCCAACTTCAGCTTCTTCCTGACGTTCCTCGTGACGGGAATCCTCCTGGCGCGCTACCCGGCCTTCGAAGACGCCCTCGACGGCGAGCGAAGGCGCGCTCTCGTCATCGCAGCGGCGGCGCTCCTCCTGCTCCTGGTGCTCGTGCTCGGGCACTTCGAGATGTCGGCCGTCCTCCTCGTGGCCGCAGCGCTTGCCGGATGGTGCTCCGTCGTGGCGCTTCTCGGCTTCGTTCGGCAGCGAAACCCGCGCGGGGGGCCGCGCCTCGACGCGCTCGCCGAGTCGGCTCTCCCGGTCTATCTGCTGCATCAGCCGGTGATCGTCCTCCTCGGATTCGGCATCGTGACGCTGCCGCTCGGGGTTGCGGCGAAGTTCCTGCTCCTGCTCGTCACGGCCACCGGTGTGACGCTGGCGCTCTACGCCGCCGCCCGCCGCCACCCGGCAAGCCGGTTCCTCCTGGGCATGCGGCCGCTCCCGCCTGCACCCCGTGCACTGCCCGCGATCCGCACCTCGCTCCCGGTGGCGAAGGCGTGATGCGACGCGGACCGGGCGTCCTCTTCCTCCTGATGGCCGCGCTGCCGGGCTCCGCGGAAGCCGATCGACGAGACGGTCCCACCGGTCTCTGGTGGGCGGAGGGCGGTGCCGCACAGGTCGAGATCGCCGCGTGCGACGGCGGACTGTGCGGAACCGTCACCTGGCTGCGGTCCCCCTTCGACGAGAATGGCTGCCCCGTCCGCGACGTGCACAACCCGGACTCGCGCGAGCGCGAGCGGTCGCTGGTCGGGATCCAGATCCTGACAGGTCTGCGGACCAGCGACTCGGGAGCGAGCTGGAGCGGCGGTCGGATCTACGATCCGACCAGCGGCCGCACCTACTCCGCAGCGGTCTCGCTCGACGGGCCCGACCGCGCGAACGTCCGCGGCTACCTCGGAATTCGCCTGCTCGGACGGACGACCGTCTGGACCCGCGTTCAGCCCGAAGGAGATCTCGTCTGCCGGGCCGATCGCTGACCCACCTGCACGTAGCGTGCGGTTTCGCGCGCACCCTGGCGCCCCGCGCGGCGCCACACCATCCTGTGACGCATGACACGCACCAAGCGCGGCCTGCTCTGGGTGATGGCCCTCTTCTACGCCTTCGCGGGCTTCAACCATCTCCAGAATCCCCGCTTCTACGTAGCGATCATGCCTCCCGGCCTTCCGAGCCCCGAATGGCTGAACGTCGCGTCGGGGCTCGCGGAGATCGTGCTCGGCGTCTTCCTGCTCGAGCCGCGTACCCGCGTGCTGGCCGCTTGGGGCATCATCGCGCTGCTGATCGCCGTCTTTCCGGCCAACGTCTACATGGCCACGGCGAACCTCGGCATGCCGGATCTCGCGCCGGGTACGGGGAACCCGCTTGCGAACTATGCGCGGCTGCCGCTCCAGCTGCTGTTCATCGTCTGGGCGTGGTGGTACACACGACCCGAGCGGACGCACCCGGCCTGAGGGTCGTCCCGCCGGTGGCAGCGCGAGCGGAGCATCGGCGGGCAACGGGCCAGACACCCAAGGAGCCCGAGGGCCACCGGGTAGCCGCCGCGCAGGTCCGCGATACGATGCCGAAGACCCCCGCGGTCCCGCGGAGGCCGGCTGGATGCCGGAGATCTCTCGCTTCTTCGGAATCGCGATCCGGATGTTCTACAGCGACCACGCACCTCCCCACTTCCATGCGGCCTACGCCGAACACGAGGCCGTGCTCGCGATCGACACACTGGAAGTCATGGGCGGTGAGCTTCCGCGGCGCCCGCTCGCTCTCGTTTTGGAATGGGCGATCGCACACCGCGCCGAACTGCGAGCCAACTGGGAGCTGGCTCGCGCCCAGCGGCCGCTACGGCCGATCGAGCCGCTCGAATGACGGGGCGAGAGGTCGATCTCCTTCGCATCACCGCCGTCGCCCCGCTCGCTGGCTTCCGGCTCCGCCTCACCTTGACGGACGGCTCGGTGGTCGTACGCGACGTCGAGAAGCTGATCTGGGGGCCGATCTTCGACGCGGTCCGAGCGGACCGCCGGGCATTCGAGGCGGTGCGCGTCGAAGCGGGCACCGTGGCGTGGCCCGGTGGCGCGGATCTCGATCCGGACGTCCTCATCTGGGGGGGAGCGCCGCCGCGCGATCCCGGGAGGCTGCCGCCCGAGGAACTGGCGTTCTCGTGACTGCACACGGCGGCGCCACCCTGCCCGGCCCGCCTACCGCATAGGCCGGCTACCGCGTCGGCGAAACGCCGAGGGCGAGACCGTCGCTCCGCGGATCGGTGCCTCCGGTGTGCAGACCCGCCTGCCAGTCGATGACGATCGACTGGACGCTCGACCAGTTGCGGGGCGAGATCTCGACGGCGTGGCCTCGGCGTCGAAGTCCCTCGCGGACGTCCTCGGGAATCGCCGGCTCGAGGACGACCGGCTCCGGGCGCCACTGGGCGTGGGCGCGCGGGAAGGCGACCGCCTGGGAGATGTCCATTCCGTAGTCGACGACGTTCACGATGGTCTGGAGCACCGACGAGATGATGCGCGCGCCACCGGGGCTGCCCGTCACCAGGTAGGGCCGCCCGGCGTCGAGGACGACGGTAGGCGTCATGCTCGAGAGCGGCCGCTTGCCCGGCGCCACGGCGTTGACGCCCGTCGTGTCGATCAGCCCGAAGGCGTTGGGCAGGTTCGGCGCCATGGAAAAGTCGTCCATCTCGTTGTTGAGGACGATTCCCGCAGCGGTGAGGCCGGAGCCGAAGAGAAGGTTCACGGTCTGGGTGAGGGCAACCGCGTTTCCGGCGGCGTCGCTGACCGAGATGTGTGTCGTGCTCCCAGCCGGAACCGGGACGGGCTCGGCCGGAGATTCCGGCATCAGCACCAGCGGCGAATCGCCAAGGCCCGGGCCGGCGATCCGGATCGCCCGCTCCGCCTCGCCCCACGTCCACGGCGGCCGCTGCCACCAGGGCGGGTTGATCCGCGCTCGCAGCGTCGCCGCGTAGCGCTTCGACGTGAGCTCGGCGACGGGAACCCGGACGAAGTCCGGATCGCCGAGATACGCCGCGCGGTCGGCGAAGGCGAGCTTCATCGCTTCCGCCAGGAGGTGAAGACTCGCCGAAGACCCCGCTCCCCGCGCAGCCAGATCGAAGCCCTCGAGGATGTGGAGCGCCTCGATCAGCGCCACGCCGCCGGACGACGGCGGCGGGAAGGAGACGACCTCGAGGCCGCGATAGACGCCGCGAACCGGATCGCGGAGCTTCGTCCGGTAGCGGGCGAGATCGTCACGGGTGATGAGGCCGCCCCGGCGCTGTACCTCGGCAACGATGGCGTCTGCGATCTCTCCCTCATAGAAGGCGCGTGGGCCCCCGGCCGCCAGGAGCCGCAGGGTGCGCGCCAGTTCGGGCTGGCGAAGCCGCCAGCCGACGGCGATGGAGTCACCGTCGGGGGGAAGCTGGATGCGCGCGGTTTCCGGGAACCGCGCCGCGAAGCCTTCGGTGCGGAGCAGCTGGAGCACCTGCGCGTGGCGCCAGCCGATGGAGAAGCCTTCTTCTGCGAGCCGGATCGCCGGCGCCAGCACCTCCGCAAGGCTCTTCGTTCCGCAGCACGCCAGCGCCTCGGCGAGGCCAGCCACCTGGCCCGGGACCGCGACTGCGAGAGCGCCCTCCCGCGACGCGTTCTTGGCGACCCCGGAGGCGACGAACATGTCGCGGGTGGCCGCTGCAGGAGCCGTCTCGCGGGCATCGAGGGCGAGCAAGCGGCCATCGGCCAGACGGATCAGGAAGAGCCCTCCGCCGCCAATGCCCGAGTGATACGGCTCGGTCACTCCCAACGCAAAGGAAACCGCCACGGCCGCATCGACGGCGTTGCCCCCTGCCTCGAGGATGGCGACACCCGCGCGTGTCGCGTCGGCCTGGGCAGAGACCACCATTCCCGACCGCGCCACCGCGGGTGCAGGAGCCGCCGCCCGGGAGGGCCCCGGCGCGAACCAGACCGCGACTGCGACGACGCCCGCGAGGGCGATCGCGAGAGCGGCGGATCCGGCGCGGCGCTGCACGCCGGCACCCTATCACACGGGGGAGGGGCAGCGGTGCGGGCCGCCTCGCAGGTGCGTCCGGCAGATCGCCGCTGGCGACGAGCACCGGCACGGCGCCGGCGGCACCGTTGACACGGGGTCCTGGGCTCCGTACACGAGGCCGGCGGGGGGCACCATGGCCGGGAAATGGATCGGGCCGTTCCTATTGGGGATGGCGGCAATGGGGATTGCGGCGATGGGGGTCGCGTGTGGGGAGCGCGCCGCAACGCCCGCGGAGCCAGCGCCGGAAGCCGCGCGCGAGGCTCCTGCGGCGCCCATCCCGACGCCGGTCGGCGGCGCGCAGGTCCAAGCGCCCGCAGCCTCGCCA
Organism: uncultured delta proteobacterium; assembly: GCA_963710635.1. Classification (GTDB taxonomy): domain Bacteria; phylum Myxococcota_A; class UBA9160; order UBA9160; family UBA9160; genus MYXO. Next base: position 559,886 of record CAVQAY010000004.1, on the reverse strand, counting down.
GAAGGCGCGTCCCATCCCGTCGTCGACGTCGATGTCGAGGGCCACGGGCGGATCCGCCTCGAGCTCTTTCCCGAGAAGGCGCCCAAGACCGTCTCGAACTTCCTCGACCTCGCTGCGAAGGGGTTCTTCGACGGCACGACCTTCCACCGGGTCGTCCCCGGCTTCGTGATCCAGGGAGGAGACCCCAACTCGAAGAACCGCGATCCGCGCGACGACGGCCAGGGCGGGCCCGGCTACTCGGTCCCCGACGAGGCGAGCGGCGTCTCCCACCTTCGCGGCGTCGTCTCGATGGCGCAATCGCGGGCGCCCCGGCACCGCGGGCAGCCAGTTCTTCATCCTGCTCGCCGACCGCCCCGACCTCGACGGCCACTACACCGTCATTCGGCCGCGTGATCGACGGCATGGACGTAGTCGACGCGATCGGAGCCGTCGAGGTCGACACCTATGGCCGCTACGGCCCGCCCGACCGCCCGCGGGCGAACGTCGTGGTCTCGAGCGTCCGCCGGTCGGACCCGCCGGCGCCGGCCCCGTAGCCCGCCCCTCCCGGTCGGGCTAGATTTCCCGACCGCGTGGCCCGGTAGCTCAGTTGGTAGAGCATGCGACTGAAAATCGCAGTGTCGGCGGTTCGATTCCGCCCTGGGCCACCATGATTTCAAGCAGGTAGCGGCGAGCGCGGATCGATGGCGCCCGCCCCGGTGCAAGCTCGGTGCGTCCCACCGGGACGGCCTCGGTCGTCGTGTCGCTCGCCACGATGCCCCTCCTACTCGGTCCGAGTGGTACACCTCGCCCCGATGGCCGATGCGAACCACCAGCACGAGCAGAACGGCATCACGGATGGCGTACACCACGCGGTACTGCCCGATGCGCAGGCGGTAGTAGCCGTCGGAGCCCTGCATCTTCATGACGCCGGGAGGGCGAGGATCCGCAGCAAGCGCCAGGATGCGCGCATCGACACGTCGGAGAACACGGTGCGGGAGAGCTTCGAACTGCCGCCGGGCGCGAGGGAGGAACTGGATCCGGTAGGGCGTCAGTCGAGCCCCAGCTCCCGCCGAATGGTCTCGAACGGAATCGGGTCTCCGCCCTCGGCCAGGGCCTTGCGCGCCTCTTCTAGGTCGATCCGCTCTTCGAGGTCTTCGAGGAAGGCGAGATCCTCGGCCGTCACCAGGGCCGCAACGACCTTGCCGTTGCGCGTAATCGTCACCCGATCGCGCTCCTTCTCGACCGCCTCGACCGTCGCGCCGAAGGCCTTCTCGGCCTCTGCCACGCTCATGCTGCGCATCGGTGTCTCCTTGCTCCCATCGTCCCCTAGGATACGTCTCGGCCGGCGACCGGGCGAGGAGGAGGTTCGGAGCGCTCACCGGGGGAGCCTTCCGGGCGTGACGGATACCGCGCCGGCCGCCTGCCGAAAGGCTCCGCTCTCGCGCGCGCCGCTCGATCTCCCGGGCCCGCTCGACCCTCGCCGTGGTTGGCGCGGAACACACTGGCCGCCTTCGGGGGAGGCCGCGACGAACTCGAAGTACACCGCAAGGCAGCCTTGGGGCGGGAGAAGTGGCACGTAACACGTTGGCCGCTGGCGATGTGCTCCTCGATGAGGCCCCGGCGGCGGCCGTCGGCTTCCCTGCTGCACCGGCAGGCCAGCGCCTCGACCGACGCCGCTCGGCCGAACTCAGCAGCCTGGCGCGCCGCGCTCGAGACTCGGGAACTCGCAGGACAGAGCATCCGCAAACCGTTCGGGACCGGTGGGATAGCAATCAAGAGCATAGACGAATGAAATGCGAATGTCAAGCCTGACCGTACCCCCCCGCGCGCCGCCGAACGAGATGCTCGTCAGAGCAATTTCTTGAACTCTTCGACGGTGAGGCCTGCGTCGCGAACGATGCCGCCCATGGTAAAGGCGTTCACCGGGTTCGCGCGAGGGATGGCGAGGATGCGCAACCCATTCGTCATGACGACGTGCCGACCTTGCCGAACCACGCGAAAGCCGGCCTTCTGGAGCGCGCGCACCGCCTCGAGGTGGGGAATCCCGGGAACTTTGCTCACGGATTCAGGCTTGGATTTCGATCTCGCGGACCGTGGCGCCCTCGAGCAGGTCGTCGATCGTCGCGAGGTACTCCTTGATGGCGTCTTGGACGTTCTGGAGGGCCTCCAGCTCCGTCGCTCCCTGGGACCAGCACCCCGGGAGACCAGGGACCGACACGCTGAACCCTTCGTCCGACTTGCGCAGTGCGATCTTGTACTTCATCGGAGCACCACCTTTAGGCCCGCATATAGGATAGCGGGGCCTGCAAGAGCCGAGCCACACCCTGGCGCGGTGTACGCCTTCAGATCGTGCGCTCCCTCTCGCCGTCGATCACGTTCACTCGTCCGTTGCTGCCGGACGTTTCGCTGGGCCGACGGCGGAGCGGGTGGCAAAGCCGATGTCCTGCGCTCGTACTCCGCTCGCGTGCGGCCATGCGGCGCGCGACGAGTGTCGCAGCGCGTTCGCCGCGGCTTCCGGGAGCGTTCTCCCGACTACCATCGCCCGAGGCGCCGCTCCTTCCGGCCCCGCCGCACGTGCACCACGCGCGGTCACGGGACCAAGAACGAACGTTCTCGGCCTCGCGCCGACCGCGCCTCGTGGGAATCGTGGCCCACCGCGAAGCCACGCCGCCGTACCCACCGTTCGGAATCCACACGCGAACCGCTCGAAGATCGGCCCCGGCCGCGCCCCGTGGCCCGGCGCGCCGGTGCTCGGCTTCGAGAACGAAGACGCCGGCCGAGAGCGCGGCACGCCGCTCGCGCCACGCGAGGCGCCAGGGAAACCCCGCAAGCAGCGCAAAGCCGGCGCGCGGCAAGCGAACGGGGCGCAGCCTGAGCACGCGGAGGGCGAGGAGGCGCTGGAGCCCGTAGAGCTCGATGAAGCGGCCGACGCGCAGGAAGACGAGGCCGCGCGGGCCCGCGCGCCGAACGAGGCCTGCATAGCTCGCCGCGAAGCTTCGCGGCGCCGCCGGGCTCGGCGCAGCCCAGCGCGGCTCGATGCGGAAGCCGGAGCGCTCGAAGAGCGCCCCGAGCCAGCCGCGCCCTCCGAAGACGCGCGTCCAGTCCGCCATTGATCCCTGGCGCAGGTGCCCCGACGTCGAGGCCAGCGAAGACCGGAGGCGCTGGAGGGCCGCCGGGGTTCCCGGCCGATCGAGGTCGATGCGTCGGGCCAGGCCGCCGAGCGCGAGCTGCACGTGCTCCCCCTCGAACTCGCCGAGGCGCCGGTCGAAGCTCTCGAGCGTGCGGCGGCGCACGGCGCGGCGGGTGGGCCAGGTGCGCCAGCCGACGAAGTCGATGCCGCCGGCAGCCCGCTCGGGCTCCCCCATGTCGGCCCGGAGCCGCAGCCGCAGGCGCCTGCCGAGGAACTCTGCGATCTCTTCGCGCCACCGGGTCAGCTCCGCGCGGCTCGTCGAGAGGAGCAACATGTCGTCGACGTAGCGAACGTAATGCCGTACGCGGAGCCTTCGCTTCACGAACTGATCGAGCTCGTCGAGATACACGTTGGCCCAGAACTGGCTGGTGAGGTTCCCGATCGGGAGGCCCGCGCTCGCCCGCCCCTTCGAAGAGGCTCTTCTGCGGCGCGATCGGGTAGCCCGGCGTCCGCGGGGCCGGAACCCGCCTACCCTTGCTCCGAAAGTCGAAGTCCTCGGTCGGGTCGTGGAAGAGCAGGACCTCGGTCAGCCAGACGAGCGCCGGGTGCCGCACCCGGCGCACCAGCAGCTCGAAGAGCGTCGGCTTGTGGATCGACGGGAAGAAGCTCGCGACGTCGAGCTTCATGGCCCAGGCGCCACGATGGCCGTTCGCCGTCGCCTGCCGCAGGAACTGCATGGCACGCGTACTCGCCGCGAGGGTCCCCTTGCCCCTCCTGCACGCGTACGAGTCGTGGATGAAGCCCGGCTCGAAGACGCGCTCCTGGTGCGAGACCAGGAGGTGATGGACGATGCGGTCGCGGAAGTCTGCGGCGAAGACCTCCCGCGGCTTCGGGCCCTCCGTCAAGAAGCAGATCGACCTTCCCGGCCGGTAGCTGCGGCCGCGAAGCTCGGCCTGGAGTGCGAGCAGGTTGCCTTCGAGACCGATCTCGAACGCGAGGGCACTGCGCGTGTTCCGCTTGTTCCGGCGGCAGACGCGGTAGTGCCGCCACAGCTCCGAGAGGGCGAAGAGGTCAGGGCCGATCACGATCCGCCGCGGACTGCGCGAACGTAGAGATTGTTCGTCTTGTTGTTCGCGTTGTCGTTGCCATCGTTGAAGTTCACGTTCCAGGCGTTGTTCGGGTTGTTCGCGTAGCTCGAGGAAGACCAATAGTTGTTCGACTGCGTGCACCCTCTCCACTTGTTCCCGGCAGCTCCCCTCGTGGGGCGACACCGGACCTGGACACCTGGCCCCGCCGCAGCGGGGGAAGGCGCCCTTGTGCCTCGGGCCCTATTCCAGGCCGTCGGCTCGCCGCCAGGCCCTCCTCATGGGGGGTCAGGCGGGAGAGGGACCTCGTGATCTCGGCTCGCTCGGTGCGGGTAGCTCCTGCGGCATCCCCTGCCGATTCCGGCCATGGCCCTGACTCTTCAGCCAGCCTTCGTTCTGCTTCGCGATCTCGACCGCCTGTATCACGGCGTGCTCGAAAGAGCGAAAGCTCCCGAAGGCCTTCACATAGTGACAGAGACGCAGCTGCACCTTCAAGCTCTCGATCTCCTCGCGCAGGACTCGAGCAGCAGCGGAACTTTGTCCTCCCGCGAGTTGGCGCGCACCACGAGGCCGAGGGCGCGGCGCGCGCTGGCGCGGATCTCGCTCCCCAGCCCGAAGCGATGGGAACGGGAGAACCGCTCCACGACCTGCTCCAGGTAGAGGCAGAGGTCGTAGCTGGCCTTGAAGATCGGAAGGTGGTCGGCCTGCGCCATGGCGACGGTTCACGCTCGAGAAATCGCGTCTGGCGGGCGGCCTTGCCGCCCGCCACGCGGAAGGAATCCCGGAAAATGATCAACCGATCAAATGATCAAAGCGTCAATCACGGGCCGCCGCGGACTGCGCGAACGTAGAGAAAGGTCGCCTTGTTGTTCGCGTTGGCGTTGCCACTGTAGAAGTACACGTGCCAGGCGAGGCTCGGGGTGTTCGCGTAGCTCGACGAAGACCAATGGCTGTCCGACTGCGTGCAGCTACACGTCGTCACCGTGCAGGAGACTGAGCACGCCGTGTTGAAGGCTGCCGCGACGGTCGGCCCCGGGTACGGGATCTCGTAGTTCACGATGCTCTGCAGCTCCTTGACGTTCGGCACCCGCCAGTCGGTGTAGCCCGCGAAGCCGCCGCCCGCAGTTGAGAGTGACCGTCTTTACCGCGAATCGCAGTGCCCCAGGTGTAGGTGTCGTCCTTGTCGTGGACGCTCCCGTCGTCCGACAGCTTCTCCCACATGAGCCCGTGTTGACGTCCGTGATCGTCCCGTCGCCGTTGTCGACGTAGGCGAGCGTCGCCCCTGCCTGGATGTCGCCGTCGTGGCCCGTGCCCGGGCAGGAGATCACGCTCCCCGAGTGGCTCCAGCACGTGGTCTGCCCGGTCGCCGGGAAGTGACGTGCCACTTCGAGGTCGCACGTCGCCGAGCAGCCATCGCCAGCCGAGAGATTCCCGTCGTCGCACTGCTCGGGCGACTCGGCCGTCCCGTTGCCGCACACCGCCACCACCGGCCCGCTGCTCGCGCACTCCTTGATGCTCCCCTGCTGGAATACCTTCGCCAGCGCCCCGCAGCGGCCCTTGGTCGGCCCGCAGTCCGCGTTCACCGAGCACGCGATGCTGAGGTCGCCCGGCACGTCGGCCACGACGCACGTCTCGTGAAGCGTCTCCAGAAGGTCCGTCATGTCGTCGGCCAACGGGTGCGTCTGCAGCACCAGGCCATTCGCCAGGCACTGCACGCCGCCGGGATCCTGGTTCGTGGCATCGGCCACCGCGAGCTTGTCGGCCGGCGTCGGCGAGAAACCGAGCCCCTGGAGGGCGCTCCCGAGATCGACCCCCGCCACGTCGAAGCACTTCTTCTGGATCGCCGTCGTGTACTTGTTCATCTCCCGGATCAGCGCCGCCTTCGACAGCGGCAGCGACGCCGCGTGCGCCGCGGCCCCCGTCGACAGGAGGCTCGCCCCCTCGTCCACCTTGCCCACCGAGCACTTGCCGGTGATGGGCACCAGAAGCGCCCGGCGACACGTGAGGGCCTTCGCCGCGTCGGCCTGCTCGTCGCACTTGACCAAGGCATCGAGGCACCCGTTCATCGCCAGCGACACCTTCTGGGCATAGGTCGTCCCGCCCTTCGCGATCGTGGCCTGACACAGCTGGGTCGCGGCATTCACCTTCGTCCCCGTGTTGACGTCGTCGCCGCCGAGGGCCCGGGCATCGCCCGTCACCACCAGCGCCAGGGCGGCGCACGCCGCCACCGCGCCCACGCGCCTTCGCCACCGACTCGAAACGTTTCGGACCCTCGATTCGACTTCGTACCTTCGCATCGCCATCTCTCCCTGTGTGCTCCGCGAGCGCGTTCGAAGGGGCCAAGACGTGCCCGGGACACTCCCCGGAGCGCCGCTCTACCCCGCGTGTTCTCCCTTACGTTGGCGCGGAGGGGCTCTCCCCTGGGTTCCGCTCCCTTGACGCCTCGCGGCCGCACCCTGCGGCAACCAGCGCTTTCGTCTGCGCGTGACGCCGGCACCCCCCTTCCGCTACCGCGGTGGGTATCCCGGGACTCGCGGCTTCCCACTTCTACCACGGTTCGGACTCGATACGGGCCGGAAAACGCACCGGCAAGTCCGCGCGGGTGAGCGGGACGCCCAGCAGTCTCTCGCCGCCTCAGCGCCGGCCGGCGAGGGAGGCGGCGCCCGTGAGCAACAGACGGACGAGATCGGCTTGCGAGTGGGCGCCGGTCTTGGCGAAGATCTTCTTCAGGTAGCCGCGGATCGTCATGGGCCGTAGCCTCCCGAGTTCGGGGTGCTGCGACAGGCTGCCGCCGCGGGCGAGGGCGGCTGCCGTCCTCGCCTCGGCGGGCGAGAGCTGGTAGCGGTGCCGGATGGCGTCCTCCTCGATGGAAACTCCGGCCTCGGGATCGCGGACGTAGACGATGACGTGAGGCATGCCGGAGAGGGGCCCGGTGCTTCCCGGCCGCGACGCGGCCCGAAGCGTCACCTCGTAGGGGCGCCTGCCCGAACGGCGGGGCAGGTAGAACGGCACCTCCGCCTCTCCCCCGAGCCCGGCACAGGTGCGCAGGGCGGCCAGCAGTCGCGGCTGGAGAACGTTCCCGCCGCGCTCGCATAACACCCCACCATCGAGGCCGATGGCGTCGTCATCTTCGAGGATCTCGAGCCCCTTGTGGTTCGCGTAGACGAGGCGCAGCGAGGGGCCTAAGAGAAGCATCCCCACCGGCGCGTCCCGAACCAGCATCGCAAGCAGGCCCGGCCCGGCGAGAGCCGTGCGGGCCGGCCGCTCGGCCCGGCCTACCCGCGCCGGCAGGAGCCTCAGCCCCTGCCCTCCTCCTTCGATCGTCGTCGACAGCATTGCATCCACTCCTCTGGCTTCAGCCTCAAGGATGCCCTGCGCCCACGGCAATGTCTGTGAATACGTTCACACAGAAGAAATCGAGAAGGTGGCGTGAGTCCCAAGACGTCCGCCCACGACGATGTCTGTGACTACGTTCACACAGCCCGGCGTCACCGGACCTGCTCCCGCTTCCCGGGGCCCGCGATCCGCTCCAGCTCCGAGCGCTGGAGGATCGTCAATGTCACACGATCGAGGCGGATCACCCCAGCCGAATGCCAGCTCCGCAGGTGCTTGTTCACCGCCTCCCGGGTCGTCCCGACCCACTCGCCCAGATCCTCCTGGGAGATGCCCGCGTCGATGAGCAGACCTTCCGGCGTCGGTTGGCCGTAGATCTCGGCCAGCTCGAGAATCCGGCGCGCCAGCCGGACGGGAAGCGCGTTGAGCGCGAAGTCCGAGAGCTGTTCGGTCAGCGCGTCGATCCGCGCCGAGAGCGCCTTCAGGAGACCGATCGCAAGACGCGGGTGCTCCTCGATGAGCCCGAAGAACGAGCGCCGCGTGATGGCGAGCAGCTCACACGGCTCGCCCGCCACGATCGTCGCGGTACGGCGTCCGCCGCTGAAGAGACCGACCTCGCCGAACATCTCGCCTGCCTGGAGGATCCGGATGGCCACCTCTCGCCCGCTCTCATCGGACGACACCACCCGCACCCGTCCCCGCACGATCACGTAGATGCAGTCAGCCTCGTCGCCGCGTCGAAAGAGGACCTCCTCGGCGGCGAGCCTCCGCGACCGCGCCAGCGCCACGATGCGGTCGATCTCCGTCGCATCCAGCGCCGCGAAGAGCGGGCTGCGCGCCAAGAGGGCGCGCGCTGCGGCCGGGGAGTCGTCTTTCACGGGAGGATTCTACCGCCTGTGGGACACGAGCGAGTGTTCTCCTTCCGAGGAGCCTGCCGCTCGAGTTCCGGCTGTACGCGGCGCCCTCGAAGCCTCCTTAGCGCCAGCCGGGAACGCGACGGGGTCCGGGGTGGTGGAGGAATGAGAGAGTGGCTCGGGATGCAGCGGATCCCCTGGATGGAGGGGACAGATGGCGTTCCCACGGAGACATCCTGCCGGCGGAGTTCGACGCGCTGTACTACGAACGACGGTGGCCGCCCTGAGTCGGGGATGGGGCTCCAAGCGCGGGCTCCGCGAGCCCCGGGGACCCTCCGGAGAGAACCACGATGCAGACACCCCGGGTGGGGTTCGGATCCCGTTCATCGCTCATCGCCGCGGCCGGCCTCCTCGGCTTCATCGCTCTCATCCAGCCGCTTCGGGTCGCACGGGGAGCCGACGACGTGCCGCCGGGCGGCGGCACGGATGCCGAGCCGGTCCGCCTGGAGGCGGTCGTCGTCTCGGCGACCCGCATCGAGCAGCGTCTGGAGGACGCCGCTGCGAGCGTCACCGTCCTGACGCGCGAGGACATCGACCAGTCGGCGGCGCGGACGGTCGACGACCTGCTTCGGCAGATCCCGGGTTTCAGCCTCTTCCGGCGAAGCAGCAGCCTGGTCGCCCATCCGACGACGCAGGGAGCGTCGCTGCGCGGAATCGGGCCGAGCGGAGCGAGCCGCGCCCTCGTGCTCCTCGACGGCATCCCGCTCGCCGACCCGTTCGGCGGCTGGGTCAACTGGAGCCAGGTGTCGCTCGAGAGCATCGAGCGCATCGAGGTCGTTCGCGGCGGTGGCTCGGCCGTCTACGGCAGCTCGGCGCTCGGCGGCGTCATCCACCTGGTGAGCCGCAGGCCCGAGGCGCGCTCAGCGCGCGCCGTGATCGACGTCGGGACTCACGGCACCTACAACGCCGACCTGCTGCTGAGCCACGCGACGGAGCGCTGGGGCGTGTCGGCCGGTGGGAGCGCCTTCCGTACCGGCGGCTATGGAATCGTCCGGCCCGATCAGCGCGGCGCGATCGACATCGACGCCGACTCCGAGCACGTGGTGGCCGGCGGCCGCGTCGAGTACGCGCCGTCGCCGGACTCTTCGCTCTTCCTCTCGGGCAGCTTCTTCGGCGAAGACCGCGGCAACGGCACTCCGCTCCAGCAGAACGCGACCGACGCGGGCCAGCTCTCCGCCGGAGGCCGGCTGCGAACCCCTGGCGGCAGCGACTGGCAGCTCACGCTCTTCTCGCATCTCCAGGGGTTCGAGAGCACCTTCAGCTCGCCGGCTTCCAACCGGAACACGGAGACCCCTGCCCTCGATCAGTACGACGTCCCGTCGGCGGACGCCGGCCTCACGCTCCAGTGGTCGCGGCAGCTCCACGAGGAGCATCTGCTGACCGCGGGTCTCGATCATCGCTGGATCGACGGCGAAACGAACGAGGACTTCCGCTGGGTGTCGGGCCGCTTCACCCGGCGCAGGAAGGCCGGAGGAGAGCAGCACCTGACGGGGCTCTACGTCGAGGACATCTTCACACCCGCCCCGCAGTGGCAGATCGTCGCCGGCGCAAGGATCGACGCGTGGCTCGGGTCGAACGGCTTCCGCATCGAGGAGGACGCTCCCGGCGTTCGCGCGACGGGCCTCGCGCGTCGCAGCGACGCGATCGACGACCGCCACGAGCTCGTCGTCAGCCCGAAGCTGGCGCTCCTCTACCGCGCCACCGATCGCCTCACCGTGAGAAGCTCGTTCTACCAAGGCTTCCGCGTACCGACCCTCAACGAACTCTTCCGGCCCTTTCGCGTTCGCAACGACGTGACCGAGGCCAACGACGCGCTCGACCCCGAGCGGCTGTTCGGCGCCGAGGTAGGGCTCGACGCCTTCCCGACGGATGACGTCAGTGGCCACGTCACCGCGTTCTGGAACGAGGTGAAGGACCCGATCGCGAACGTCACCCTCGGCAGCGGGCCCGGCCTCGTCGCTCCCTGTGGATTCATTCCGGCGGGCGGCGTCTGTCGCCAGCGTGACAACCTCGGCCGAAGCCGGATCCGCGGCATCGAAGCCGACCTCGAATACCGGCCCCTCCCGCACTGGTCGCTCTCGCCGAGCTATCTCTTCAATGCCAACGAGGTCGTGAGCGCGCCGGGCCACCCGGAGCTCGAGGGCAAGCGGATCGCCCAGGTTCCCGAGCATCAGCTCACCGTGAAGCTCGGCTACACGAATCCAGCCCTGGTCAACGCCGCGATCCAGGCGCGCTACCTCACCCACCAGTTCGAGGACGACCTCAACACGCTCGCCCTCGGCGATCTCTTCGTCGTCGACCTCGTCCTCTGGCGACCGATTCCGCTCCCGCGCTTCCTCCCGGCGAAGGCGACTGCCGAGATCTTCCTGGCCGCCGAGAACCTCTTCGACGCGACCACCGAGGTCGGCGAGACCGCCGACGGCATCGTCACCATCGGCGCCCCCCGCCTCGTCCACGGCGGCTTCCGCCTACGCTTCTGACCCGGCGCCGCGCCGCGGGCTGCGCGGGGCGCAGTCGACAAGGCGCCGCGACTCGCCGCGCGCCCTGCTCCGCTTGCTTGCCGAAGGGAGTCATCCCGAATCCGGCAAGCATCGCTCGCATGCGCATCGTCCGCCTCCCCTACCTCGCCTCGAGCAGCTACGCGATTCGTTCTCCCTCTCCTCACGCCCCCGTGAGCGTACGCAGCAATCGTTGCCGAACCCAGCCCTCGGCGAGCGGAGCCATGTGGCCGATCACCGCAATGCGCTCTGCGAACCGCCAGACGCCGTCGACGCGCCGGTAACGATCGAGATAGCGGCCCCCTCCGACGACCGCTTCGTTCGTCGCTGGGCTCGTTGCCGTGAGTTCGAAGTAGCAGTCGCCCCGAGCCGTGTCGCCGTCGATCGCGATGCGATGGTTGTGGACGGTGTGCGACATGTCGTGAAGCAGCGACGCGACGATCTGGCTGAGGAAGGCGTGAATCTGGCCGCGGCCCGTCGACACGACCGGCGCGATCGTTCCCCGGGCGTCGCGGAAGTCGCAGCGCGCATCGTCCGTGAAACAGCGGTCCACGAGCTCTTCGAACTTCCCATCGTCGACCAGGAAGCAGTACGTCGCCGTGAGCTCCTCGATGCCGTTCCGGTCTTCCAGTGCTCGTAGTCGTTGCTCGAAGCTCTTCAAGCGGCTCTCCCTTCGCAGACCCGGGGGGTCAGAGGTACGACGCGCCAATCTGGGTGAGGAACGCGTTCTCGCCGTCGGCGATCGTGAAGGCCGCGGCGTCGCGAAGGAACATCTCGACCGGATATTCCTTCGTCATCCCGTTTCCGCCGTGGAGCTGCACGGCGAGCGTCGCCACCTCGAGCGCCGCCTGCGTCGTGAACACCTTCGACGCGATCGAGTGCTCGAGCCGTGCGGGCTGGCCGCGCTCGAGCTGCCCCTGGTTGTAGACCCACACGCCCCGGGAGAGCGTGCGGCACGCCTGTACGAGCGAGAACATCCGGAACAGCCGCGCGCGCACCGACTGGTGCTCGGCGATCGGTCGCCCTCCCTGGACGCGCTCCTTGCAGTAGTGGAGCGCCGATTCGTACGCCGCCCGGGCGAGGCCGGTAGCGCTGCAGCCGACGCCGGCGTTGAACATGGCGAGGTGGTTCTCCATGTAGAACGACACCATCGCCCCGCCGAGGACCATGTAGCGCGCCGGCACCCGCACCGCGTCGAAGAAGAGCTCGCCCTGCGGAAGCGTCCGCACGCCGTGCTTGTCGAGCGGGCGGCCGCGCGTGATCCCCGGAAGGTCGAGGGGGAGGAGGAAGATTCCGTCCTCCGGGGTCGCGCCTCCGGAATCGATCTGCGCATTGAGCATGGCATGCGTCGCAAGGGGGGCGTTCGAGACCCAGGCCGCCTTCTGGCCGCGCAGGATCCACTCGTCACCCGAGCGCCGCGCAACGAGCTGTCCGCCGGTTCGCGGGCTGAGGCTCGGCCGGGCGACGCTGAGGCTGTCGGAGCCGTGATCGGGCTCCGTGATCGCCCAGCAGCCGCGAATCGAGCCGTGGCCGCAGGCATAGGCGGGGAGCGCGAGCTCGTCGACGAGGTCTCGGCCGACCAGACCGAGCCTGTGCAGCGCCAGCGCCGTGTCGGCCGGGACCGTCGAGAAGAAGATCACGGCGGCAAGGCCGACGTTTCCCCACGCGAGCTCTTCGAGCACGAGGTAGCGGGTGAGCGACGACAGCCCCATGCCGCCGATCTCGGGCGACCCGCCCTGCCGGGTGTAGCCGAGCTCGGCTGCCTGACGCAGCACGTCCAAGAGCGGCGAACCCGGAGCGACCGCCTGCTCGGGCGGCATGGCATCGATCTGGATTCCGGCCGGGCGCAGCACCCGCGCCGCGAACTCGTGCGCCGCATCGCGCACCTGGCACTGCTCGTCCGTGAGCGTCAGGTCGTAGTCCAGATACTCCATCGCATCCCTTCTCTGGCGTGCGACGCGCGCGTCGCCGCCGATCACTCGCAATGCTCGTCGAAAAGCTGCGTCTTCGCGACCGCGGGTTCCAGGGCGTTCGGAGCAGCCACGCGATCACCTGCCGCGCCTTCAAGGGCTCTTGAAGCTCGTCCTCTATCTCGCGTTCCAGCGCCGGCAGCTCGTCGTCGCGGACCGACCCATCATGTTTCACCTCGAGTGCGAGCGGCGGCAGATCCTGCGTCCTAGCCCGACGATCGCAGCCGGAACACGGTGGAGTTGCATGGGTGTGGCCGATGCCGCCGCACCGCAGCATGCACCGCGCCACCGCTTGACCCGCGAGCCGGCGGCATGATAGTGGCTCGGAGGATCGACAAGGGAAAGCGGAGACCCACGTGACGCGTCGCCCCGTCGTCTGCCGACCGGCAGCCCTCGTGCTCGGAGCTGCGCACGCCCTCGCCGCGGCGACTGCTGCGGCGGCGCCGCCTGCTCCCGCCACGCCGATCGTCTGGGCGGGCGACCCGGCGCCCGGCGGCGCCGGCGAGGCCTTCTCCTCCAGCACCTTCGGCCTCGTGAACGACGCCGGCTCCGTCGCCATCAGCGCGCGGCTCGGCAGCGGCGCCACGTCGCCCGGGCTGTGGCGCTGGGACGCCGCGGTCGGCGGAACACCGGCGCCACTCGTGCTGCCGGGCCCGCCACCGGTGCCCGCAGGCGCCGCGCAGATCGCCAGCGCTTTCGCGCGCGAGATCACAGCGAGCGGCCGCATCGGCTACGAGGCGAGCTTCGCGGTGGGCGTGGGAGGCGTCACCGCCCTCACGCAAAAGGCGTACTTCTCGTGGGACCCCGGCGCAGGGCACGCGCTGGTCGCTCGCTCGGGAGACCCCGCACCGGGCTTCTCGGATCACCGCCTGCTCCTCGGGCTCTCTGCCGACCTGGTCCCCGACTGGAACGGCGCGGGGCAGGTGATCTTCTCGGCTGCCGCGATCCCTCCGACGGTTACCTTTCCCCTGAACCAGGGAGCCTTCTACCGCTTCGATCCCGCTGCCGGCCTCGCGCCCCTCTTCGCGTACGGCGATGCGGCTCCCGGCGACCCCGGCCAGCATCTCTCGCTCCCGATCATCTTCCGGCTCGACGACGAAGGGCGCATCGCGTTCGCGACGGGGGTCTTCACGAGTCCAGGCGACCTCGGGCAGACCGGCCTCTTCGAGACCACCGCGGGCGGTGCGCTCGCGCAGGTCGCGCGGATTGGCGCCGAGGCGCCCGGCGTGCCCGGATCGGTCCTGGGCTGGATTCCCGGCGGCGGCTTCTTCGGTTTCGGCGGCGGGCGTCTCGCGTTCGCAGGGCAGATGGCGAGCGGGCCGGGCGGCGTCACCAGCTTCGACGATTGGGGGGTCTGGATCGCCGACGACCCGTCGCACGTGGCGCTCGTCGCTCGTTCGGGACAAAGCGTTCCCAGCGCGCAGGGCCTCGTCTTTCGCTCGTTCGACACGCCCGCCGTGAGCGACGCGGGCCGAATCCTCTTCACCGCGTCGCTGCGCCGCGTAGGCGGCGTCACCGGATTTGACGACAACGTCCTCATCGGTTCCGATGCGGCGGGGAGTCTCCACCTGATCGCGCGTGAGGGCGACGCGAGCGCAGTCGTACCCGGCGAGCTCTGGGGAAGCTTCTCCGGGCGGGGTGACCCGATCGCCAGCGACGGTGGCATCTTCTTCTCGACGAGCACGGGGATCGGCACGACGCGGCTCGTCTACCGCGATCCCGGCGGCGCATTCCATCTCGTCGCGGGTGAGGGTCTCCCGGTCGACTTCGGCGCCGGCGACGTCCGAACGCTCCAGACGCTCATCGACTGGGACTCGAGCGAAGGGCTGACGCGCTACGCGATCACCGCGCGCTTCGCCGACGGGAGCAGCGGGCTGTTCCTCGTGTCGATCCCGGAGCCTGCGTCGGCGCTGCTCGTCGCGCTCGGCCTCGCCGGGCTCGCGATGCTCTCGGGTCCGCGCAGGCAGCGCGATCGAAAACGGAGCCGACCTCACGCAGCCGCCGGCAGCGCGGGTCGCCAGAAGCGCTCGCGGTCGTCGCACGCCCTGGACCGGGAGCGAGATCAGCGAGACCGACACGGGAGGAAACGAGATGCTGGTACTCCTGCACAACCCGCGCTGCTCGAAGAGCCGCGCCGCGCTCGCACTCCTCGAGTCGCGCGGCGCCCGCGTCGAGATCATCGAGTACCTGAAGACCCCCCTCGACGGCGCGGCGCTCGCGCGCCTGCGCGAGAAGCTCGGCCTCCCGGCGTCGCGCTGGGTACGTACCGGAGAGGCCGAGTACGCCCGCGCCGGGCTCACGGATGCGAGCACCGAGGGCGAGATCCTCGACGCGATGGCCGCGCATCCGATCCTGGTCGAGCGTCCGATCGCGATCAAGGGCGACCGTGCCGTCATCGGACGCCCGCCGGAACGTGTGCTGGAGCTGATCGACTGAAAGGCAACCAGCTCTGGTATCAAGCCGCGACCCTCCGGCACCTCCGGCTCGAGCCGGTGCCCTCGCAGGTCTGGCGCGGCCGGTTACCCTCTCGGCATGCCCGACTTCAGCCTCTTCGGCGACGAACACGTTCGGCAATATGAAGCGACCGGCGGAAAGGTCGGCCACGACTGGAATGGAACGAGCTGTCTGGTTCTCCGTACCCGCGGTCGCAAGACAGGGCAGGTGCGAAAGTTCCCGCTGATCTACGCCCGTGACGGCAACGACTTCGTGATCGTCGCGTCGAAGGGCGGCGCGCCAGAGCATCCCGGCTGGTACCGAAACCTCCTCGCCCATCCCGACGTCGAGATCCAGGTCTGGGGCGACGTGACTCCGGTGCGCGCTCGGACCGCAACGCCCGCCGAGAAGGCCCGCGTCTGGCCGCTCATGACCGCGCAGTGGCCTGACTACGACGCGTACCAGAAGAAGACGCCGCGCGAGATCCCCGTCGTCCTTCTCAGCCCGCGCTGAAGGCCGCTTCCCGCGAGCGCCCAGGGGACGTCGACCGCGACCCGGAGGCAGATCTCGCCGACGACCTCGAGCTCGCTCCAGGGGGGTCGTCCCGGCTTTGCCGTGTGACGCGTCGCGCATCGAGCCGAGCCCATTCCCTACGGAGCCCTACGGAGAAGCGCGGGAGCGCCGTCTCGGAGCGCTCGACCTCCCCTTTTCGCGTAAGCAACCCGTAAGCACGCGGAAGCATCTCAGGGCGAAGAACCGCAACGCGCGCGGAGCACATTCGGCGCGTCATTCGCAGAAAAACGCGAGCGTTGGGAACAGGTTGCGTGGGAGGTCGTTGGAGGCGGCGCCCGGATTCGAACCGGGGATCAGGGATTTGCAGTCCCATGCCTTACCACTTGGCTACGCCGCCGCTCCGACGAAGCGGAACAGAGGGGGTACCGCGGGGCCGAGGCGGCGTCAATCGGCCCGGCATCGCACGGCGCGTGGTAGGGTGGCGCCCGTGAAGTGGTGGTGGGTCTTCGCGGGCGGAGGGGTCGGGGCGGCGCTCCGCTACGCGATCGGGGGGCTCGTCCAGGCGCGCGCAGGCGGCGCGTTTCCGTGGGGCACGCTCGCCGTCAACTGGATCGGCTGCCTCTTGATCGGCCTGCTGTGGGGGATGTTCGAAGCGCGTGGCCTCCATCCCGGCTCGCCGCTGCGGATCTTCCTTTTCGCCGGAGTCCTCGGCGGCTTCACGACCTTCTCCTCCTTCGGCATCGAGACGCTGACGCTCGTCGGTCAGGGACATGCGAGCGGCGCCTTCGGGTACGTCGCGGCGAGCCTGGTGGGAGGGCTCGCCCTGGTGGCCGCGGGGCTCGCTCTCGCGCGCGGGCTCACGCCCTGAGGCGCCAGCAGGCGCCACCGAGCAACCGAATCGGCACGGAGCGAGCTGCGGGCGCGCGAACACCGGAGGCGGGGTGCCAGCCGGCGCCACCGAGCAACCGAATCGCCACGGCACCCGTGCGGCGCGCTCAGATCCTCGTGGAGCCGTCGACGGCTCCTTCTCTGCATGCCCCGCCGCCCCTTGCGCGCCGGCCCGCTGTCCGGGCACGCGGCGCGGCGCGCTGGGCGCTCGCGTAGGTTCGCTCTTTTTTCGAAAGAGGGCCTTGACGGGGCTGATAGTTTCGTATAACGTTCGCTCCATCACCCCGGCAGCCTCGGTGGCCTGTCCGTGAACCCTGCGTTCCTTGATTCTCGGTTCGTGAGCCCGACGAAAGACCCGGAGCGCGCCGCGAGCGCGGCGGCCCAGGGCGCGGAAGCGAGCCCGAGGGCGGATCGGAGCCCCGGCGCGGCGCCCGATCACGGCGGCGGCGAGGGCGCCGGCCCCAGGGGCGAGGCTGCGGCCGCGAGGCGGCGCGTGTGCGTTGCGGGCCTCGCCTTCTTGCGGGGCGCCGACGCCGATGGCCGCATCCGGCTGCTGGTGGCCGAGCGGCGAGGCGTGCGTCTCCTGCTCGGCACCCTCGCCGGGGAGCTGATCGCGCGCAGCCGCTTCGAGCCCCTCGGCTTCCGAACCCTCGGCGACTTCGCCCGCGAGCGTCTGGGCGTCTCGGCCACCTCGCTGCGCGAGTGGGCCCGGGTGGCGCGGGCCCTGTGTGAGCTGCCGCGGTGTTGCGAGGCCGTCGAGAGCGGCGCGGTGTCATGGTCCGTCGCGCGGCGCGCCGTGGCCTTCGCCACGCCCGAGACCGACGAGGCCTTTGCGCAGGCGCTGCATGGCAGGACCGTGCATGCGGCGGCCGCGATGCTGCGGGCTGCCTTCGGAAGCGCGGCGCAGGCGGGTACTGGCGAGCAGGAGAAGGCGGAGGCGACCGATGCGCAGGAGAACCAGACCCGTGGCTGCGGATGCCAGGGCGCGCCGAGCGGCGCACCGGGCGAGGTGAGCCCGCACGCGGGCGCACCGACCGACCCCGCGAGCGACGGCGAAGAGGACGACGACCGGGTGCGGCTGCGCGTGCCGCTTGCCCGGGCGCACCACGGGCGCTGGCTCGCGGCCCTCGAGCTCGCGCGGCGCTCGGCGGGCGCGTCGCTCCCGGTCTGGGAGTGCGCCGAGCTGATCGCCGCCGAGGCGCTCTCGGCGATTCCTCCGCACCAGGTGGCCGACGCCGCGCGGGCGCTCGGGCTCCCCGGTGGCGAAGCCGGCCGTGCCGGCACCGGCGAGGGAGCGGGGGCACAGCGAGCCGAGCCGCACGCGCCGGCAGGCTGCGCTGGGAGCGGCCGGCGGCCATCGTGCGTCGCCGGCGTCATCGTGAAGCCCGCCGTCACGGCCGCGCGGGCGGACGCGGACCGGCCATCGTGCGTCGCCGGCGGCCCGCGCGCGGGTGACGGGCGAAGCATTGCAGGAGGCACCGGGCCCGAGCACGGCCTTCGCCACGTGGCCTTCCCCGCCCTTCGCTGGAGTGCTCCCGAAGCGCGGCGCCGTGCGCCGCGGCTCGATCTCAGGGCCATCCAGCGCTGGGCGCAGGCTGCCTCCCCTCACGGCCTCGACCGCGCCCTCCGAAAGGCCCTCGCGCGGCTCCAGGGCCTCGACCACGACCTCGGCCACGTGCTGCGCCAGGTGGCCGACCGGAGGCTCTACCGCGAGCTCGGCTTCCCGAGCTTCGAGCGCTACGCCGCCGAGCGGGTCGACGTCTCGCCGCGAACCGCCCGGCGCTGGGTCTGGCTCGCCCGGCTCGCTCCCCCGGCAAGCGCCGTCGCCGAGGCGCTTCGCACGGCCCGCCTCACGCCGAAGCAGGCCGCCCTCGTGGCCGCGGCGGCTTCACCGTTCGAGCAGCAGGCCTTGGTGGAGCACGCCCAGCAGGTGACCCTCCGGCGCCTCGAGGACGACCTCGCCGCAGCCGAGCTGCTGCGCCCGCGCACGCACGTCACGTTCTCGGCTCCCCGCGAGGCGGCCAACGTGTTTCTCCTGGCCCTCGAGGCGGCGGCCCGGCACCTCGCGGCCTGCCCCGGTGGCGGTGGCGAGGGCCGCAAGGCGCGCGCGCCGGGCCCTCCCGCAGCCACCACTGCGCCCGAGGCCGCGCTCGGGTGGATCCTCGATCACGCGATCTCCACCTGGACCCATGAGGGCGAGCAGTTTCGCGACAGCGCCGACTTCACCCGCGACGGCTTCCGCTGCACGGCGCCCGGCTGTACCCAGCGCCGAAACCTCCAGTCGCATCACGTCGTCTTCCGCAGCGCGGGGGGCCCCGACGTGCCGTGGAACCGCACCACGCTGTGCGCCTTCCACCACCTGCGCGGCATCCACGCGGGAGTCGTCTCGTGCCGCGGCAAGGCTCCCGGCGAGCTCGTCTTCGCCCTCGGCCTTCGTCCCGCGGGCCCGCCCCTCCTCGTCGCCGCATCGGGAGACGTACTCATGAGCGGGTGAGCACAGGCCCCACGGCAGAGCGAACGGGGACACGCAGCGGCGAGATCAGGCCTCGGGCAGAGACTCCGGCTCGGCCTCACCGCCCGGGCCCATGCGGAAGGCGCCGAGGAAGTCGTAGCGGTTCCACAGGACGACGCGCTCGATCGCTTGGCCCTCGGGCGCCCGATAGATCCACTTCTCGTTCCAGCGGACGCCGTGCTCCTCGCTGGTCCGAGGGTCGTTCACGCTCCCCACCTGATCGGTGGGCGCGCCGAGCAGCTTCCAGACCCGAGCGCGGTCGATCCGCTTCTCCGAAGCACTCACCGGTCGCACTCGCCGCCGATCATGTTGATGAAGTCGAAGGTGGGGATGAGATCGGCCAACAGCGCTCCCCGCACCATCAGCGGCAGAGGCTGGAGGTTGATCAAGCTCGGCGGTCGACACCGGACCTTGTAGGGACGCGCCGTCCCATCCGATACGAGGTAGAAGCCCAGCTCGCCATTCGGCGACTCGATGGCCTGGTACGCCTCACCGGCCGGCACCATCGGCCCCTCGGTCACCGATTTGAACTGCTGGATCAGCTCTTCCATCTTGTTGAAGACGCGGCCCTTCGCCGGCCACCGCACCCGCGGGTCGTCGACGTTCACGGGCCCGGGGTTGCCCTCGAGCCAATCGAGGCACTGCTCGATGATCCGCAAGCTCTGGTGCATCTCTTCGACGACGACGAGGTAGCGATCGTAGTTGTCGCCTACCTCACCGACCGGAATGTCGAAGTCGAGCCGGTCGTACACCAGGTAGGGCTGGCTCTTGCGAAGGTCATGCGCCACGCCCGCGGCGCGCAGCAGTGGGCCGGTCACCGCGTAGCGGATGCAGTCTTCCTTCGACAGCTGGCCCGTGTGGCGCATCCGGTCGACGAAGATCCGGTTCTCGGTGATGACCGCATCGAAGTCCTTCAGCAGCGCACGGATCCGCGACACGTTCTCACGGCAGCGAGCAGGGAACCGCGCGGGCATGTCGTGCTTGACGCCGCCGATCCGGATGTAGTTCGACGTCACCCGCGCGCCGCACAGGATCTCCTGAAGATCCCACGTCAACTCGCGCGCCTCGATCCCGAACAGGAACGGCGTCATGGCCGCCAGCTCGAGGCAGGCGGCTCCCGTCCGCGTGAGGTGGTCTCCCAGCCGCGACAGCTCGCCCGCCAGCACCCGCAGGTACTGACAGCGTTCGGAGGTCTCGACGTCGAGGAGCTTCTCCACCGTCATGCAGAAGCCGAGGTTCGCGAGGATCGCCGAGTTGTAGTTGAGGCGGTCGGTGTAGGGGATCGCCTGGTACCAGCTTCCGCTCTCGCACTCCTTCTCGAAGCCGCGGTGCAGGTAGCCGACCTGCACGTCGAGATCGATGATGCTCTCGCCGTCGAGCTCGATCACGAACTTGACGGTTCCGTGGCTCGCCGGATGCGACGGCCCCATGTTGAGGATCTGGTGCTCGGTATGGAGGTCTCCGGCGGAGTCGTCCTCGCGGAGGTCTCGCTTGCGCTCGGTCAAGAGGCGGGGATCGCTCGCCATCGTTCGCCTAGTTCCTCGGCCCGACCAAGGGCTGTCGCTTCTCCTTGGGATAGTCCTTGCGCAGCGGATGCCCTTCGAACTCCTCGTACAGCAGGATCCGTCGAAGATCGGGGTGTCCGCGGAAGCGGATGCCGTAGAGGTCCCAGACCTCGCGCTCCATCCAGTTCGCTGCGGGCCAGACCGGGATCACGGAATCGATCTCGGGTGAGGCCTCCTCGACGCGCGCCTTGATGCGCACCCGCTGGTTGTGCGCGAGGGAGAGCAAGTGGTAGACGACTTCGAACCGGGGCGTCTCGCCCAGGTAGTCGACCGCCGTGAGATCGACGAGCATGTCGAACTCGAGCCCCTTCGTGTCGCGC
The DNA here is from genome assembly GCA_963710635.1 of uncultured delta proteobacterium. Classification (GTDB taxonomy): domain Bacteria; phylum Myxococcota_A; class UBA9160; order UBA9160; family UBA9160; genus MYXO. The sequence continues at coordinate 538,746 of CAVQAY010000004.1, read as the reverse complement.
AGGAATCGGAGCACCTCGGCGATGCGGCTGGCATCGACCAGCGCCGTCGCATCGCCGAGCCGCGCGTGGGTGTCACGAACGGCGTCGGGAAGGCCGGCGATCAGCCGCTTCAGGACGTCCGAGCCGTGGTCTTCCAGGACGGGCATCGTCCTCCCCTACCCCTTGCGCCGCGTCGCCGGCGCGTGCACGCGGCCGTAGTCGCCACGGATGAAGGCGAGGCGCCGCGCCAGGAACGTCTCGGGCACGAGAAGATCCTTCTTGCGGAAGTACAGCGAGCCGCGGTCGAAGGTGGAGATCTCGACCTCGCGGCTCATCACGATGGCCTCCTCGGGGCAGGCCTCCTCGCACAGGCCGCAGAACATGCAGCGCGACATGTCGATGTCGAACTGCTCGGGGAAGCGCTCGATTCCGGCCCCCTCGAGCTCGCCGGGAACGATCGTGATGCAGTCGGTCGGGCACGCGAACTCGCACAGGCCGCACGCCACGCACTTGGGCTGGCCATTGTCGAGCTGCACCAGCACCGGCATGCCGCGGAAGGCGTCCGGATAGTCGACACGCTCCTCGGGGAACTGCACCACGAAGGCGGTCCGCTTGCCGGAGAGGAACCCGAACAGGTTCCGGAAGAAGCGGCGGCTCGTGACGACGAGCCCCTTCACGATCATGGGCAGATAGAGGCGTTCCACCCAGGTGAGCCGCGCACGGCGCGATACGGTGATGACCCTGCCCGGCATCGGGGCGCGACTATAGGAAACGCGCCTGCGGCGAGCTAGCGGGTGACGGTGAATCGGCGCCCGACGGCGGCCGCGACCGCCTCTCGCGTTCGCAGCTCCAGCCGGCCCAGCTCTGGAGCCGCCACCCCGAGCTCTGCGGCCAGGGAGGTCATCGCGACACCACGGAGGCCGCAGGGAACGATGGCGCCGAAGGCCGTGAGGTCCGTCGTCACGTTGAGGGCGAACCCGTGCCAGGTGACCCACCCGCGAAGGCCGACGCCGATCGATGCGATCTTGCGGGGCGTGGACGGGGGGCCGTCCGCAGCCTCGCCAGCCTCCGGAGCCTCGCCAGCCTTCCCGGCCTTCCCATCTCCCCGAACCGGACCGGGTCCGGCGAAGACCCCGGTCATCCCGGTCCGCACGTGGGCCGGAAGGCCGAGGGCGGCGAGCGCCTCCACCAGGGCCGCTTCGAGCTCTCGCAAGTATTGGCGGACGTCGGGATCTCCACGCCGGCACAGGTCGACGATCAGGTAGCCGACGAGCTGCCCCGGGCCGTGATAGGTGACATCGCCTCCCCGCGAGACCCGGTGGACCGTGATGCCCGCCTCGGCGAGCTCGCGTTCGGGCACGAGTACGTTGCCGGCGTCTGCCCCGCGTCCGAGGGTGACGACCGGAGGATGCTCGAGGAGGAGCAGGGTCTCGGGCCCCGCCCCGGCCCGCAGCGCCTCTTGCCGCTTCTCCTGGATCTCGAGCGCCTCGAGATAGGGTACGCGGCCGAGCCACTCGACGCGCAGGCCCTCGCTCCGGGCGTCGCTCGTCGCGTCACTCGCCATGGTCTGCGCTGCCTGCCAGCAGCGCTTCGGGTGCTTCGACGAGGCGCTTCACCTCCGCCAGGAACTGGGCGGCCTTGACGCCGTCGAGGACGCGATGGTCGACGCCGAGCCCGACTCCGATCCTGCGCCCGACGCGAACCCGGTCGCCGTCGGCCACGGGCTCGGTCCGCAGCGCCCCCACCGAGAGCACCATGCTCTGGGGGGGCGTCAGGATCGCGTAGAACCGGTCGACCCCGAACATGCCGAGATTCGACACGGTGAAGGTGCCGTCGGAGTAGTCGTCTGGCGTGAGCTTGCGCTCGCGCGCTTTCGTGATCAGGGCATCGAGCGCCCCAGCGAGGCCTTCGAGGTCACGCCCCTGGCAGTCCTTCAGGACCGGCGCCACCAGCTCGTCCTGTACGTCGACCGCCACGCCGATGTTGATGGGGTTGAACCGGACGATGCGGTCGTCCCGGTAGGTCGCGTTCACCTCGGGCATCCGCTCGAGGGCGAGGGCGCACGCCTTCACGATCATGTGGGTGTAGGTGATGCGCTTGCCCTCGGACCGGAGCCGCTCTCGCAGCGCACCGAGGGGCTCGGCGTCGAGCTCCATCGAGAGGTAGAAGTGAGGCGCCGAGCGCTTGCTCTCGACCATGTTGCGGATGAGGAACTTCCGCTTCTGGGACAACTTCACCTCGTCGCCAAAGAGCTCCGCCGCCCGCCCCGTTCCCTCGCGTTCCTCGCGCTCGAGGTGCGATCGCAGATCACGCTTGGTGATTCGCCCGCCGGGGCCCGTTCCCTTGACGCGGGACAGGTCGATGCGCAGGTCGTCGGCCATCCGCAGCGCCACCGGCGTCACGGGTACGTCACCGTGCAGGAGCGGCTCGGCCTGGGCCTCGAGGGCGTCCAGGTAGCGTTCGACGTCGGCGACGACGACGGCGCCCTCCGGGCCGCTTCCCGCGATCTCCGAGAGATCGACCCCGCGCTCCTGGGCGACGAGCCGGGCCCGGGGGGTCGCCCGGACCCGGTCGGGGTCGGGAAGGAAGAAGGCGAGCTTCGAGCTCGACGGAGCCAGCGGCGCCGCCGGAGCAGCGACCGCCACGGGCTGCGCGGGCGACTGTGCAGGCGTAGCCTGCGCGGGTGTGCCCTGCGCGGGTGTCGCCTTCGCCCCTGTGGGCGATGCAGGCGACGGCCGCTCTGCAGCAGCTCCCGCGGCGCCGCGCTCCGCCAGGAACGCCGCCACGTCGGCGTCGGTATCGGCAGCGAGCCGAACGATGGCAATGGGCGTCCCCACCGGAACCGTCGCGCCGGCCTGCACCAGGATCTTCTCCAGGGTGCCCGACATGTACGCCTCGAACTCCATGTCGGCCTTGTCGGTTTCGACCTCCAGCAGGACGTCGCCCTTCTGGATCGGATCGCCCTCGCGCTTTCGCCAGACGTTGAGCGTCCCCTCCTCCATGGTGTCGGAGAGCTTGGGCATCTTGATCTCGCGCGGCATCGGGACCTCCGCGTCCAGGGGACGATCGCCAGGTGGCTAGGTGCTGATCTTGAGCACGGCGCGAACGATGTCGTCGGCATGGGGCAGCGCCGCCTGCTCGAGGCCCCGTGCATAGGGCGTGGGAACGTCGGCCGCGCCGACCCGCTGCACGGGGGCATCGAGCTCGTGGAAGAGTCGCTCCTGCACCCGCGCAGCGATCTCGGCGCCCACGCCGAGGGTGCGCCACCCCTCCTCTGCGACGACGCAGCGTCGCGTCCGGGCGACCGAACGGTAGACGGCCTCCCAATCGAAGGGATCGAGGGTCCGCGGGTCGAGCACCTCGGCCTCGATGCCCTCGCCGGCGAGGATCGTCGCCGCACGGAGCGCCTCGTGGACCATCTTCGACCACGCGACGATCGTGACGTCCGAGCCCGGTCGCTTCACGTCGGCCACTCCGAACGGGATGAGATACTCATCCTCCGGCACCGGCCCCTTCTGCGAGTAGAGCATCTCGTGCTCGATGAAGAGCACGACGTCGTCGCTGCGGATCGACGTCTTGAGCAGGCCCTTGGCGTCGTAGGGCGTGCCCGGGATCACGACCCGCAGGCCGGGAGAGTTCACGAACCACGACTCGATCGAGTGGGAGTGCTGCGCGCCCTTCTGGGTTCCGCCGCCCCCCGCCGCACGGATGGTGATCGGCAGGTTCACCTGACCGCCGAACATGTACCGGAGCTTCGACGCGTGGTTGATGATCTGGTCCATCGCCACGATCGCGAAGTTCATGGTCATCAACTCGGGCACCGGCCGAAGACCTCCGAGGGCCGCGCCGATGGCGAGCCCGACGATGCCGGCCTCGGCGATCGGCGTGTCGCGGACACGTTTGGTGCCGAACTCGGCCAGCAGATGCTCGGTCACGCGGAAGGTGCCGCCGAACAGGCCCGACGTCCTCGCCCATCACGAAGACGTCCGGGTCGCGCCGCATCTCCTCGGCGAGCGCCTCGTTGAGCGCCTCCTGGTAGCGGATCTCACGCATGGGGATCGCCCGGAAACGCCTCGGCGAAGACGTGTTCGTAGAGCGCGTGCAGCGGGGGATCGGGGCTTGCCTCGGCGAACGCCACCGCCGCCTCGGTCAGCTGATCGGTCTCCTGCTCGATCTCCGCGAGCCTCGCGTCGGTGAGCGTGCCGTCGGCGACCAGCTTCTTCGCCAGTCGCGGAATCGGATCGCGCTTCTTCCAGAGCTCTTCTTCGGCGCGCGCCCGGTAGCGGCCGGGATCGGTCATCGAGTGGCCCTGGTAGCGGTAGCAGACCGCCTCGATCAGCACGGGGCCCGAGCCCTGCCGCACCGTCCGGACCACCTCGTCGCAGAGCTGCCGCACCGCGAGCACGTCCATGCCGTCGACCTGGAAGCCGGGCATGCCATATCCCGAGGCCTTCTTGTGGACCTCGGTCAGCGACGACGCGAGCCGCACATCGGTGCCGATACCGTAGAAGTTGTTCTCGCAGACGAAGACGACGGGCAGGTTCCACAGCTTCGCGAAGTTGAGCCCCTCGTGCCAAACGCCCTGGTTCGTCGCGCCGTCGCCGAAGAACGACATCACGATGCGGTCGTCGCCGCGATACTGGCACGCCAGCGCGAGGCCAACGGCGATGGGGATCGATCCGCCGACGATTCCCGTTCCGCCGTAGAAGTAGCGCTCGACGTCGGCCAGGTGCATCGAGCCGCCCTTGCCGCGGCAGATCCCGGTCTCCTTCCCGAACAGCTCGGCCAGGAAGCGTCCGGGATCTCCGCCCCGCGCCAGGAAGTGTCCGTGATCGCGGTAGGTGTCGATCACCGGGTCGTCGTGGTTGAGCGCCGTGATGCCGCCCACGGCCACGGCTTCCTGCCCGATGTAGAGGTGGGTGAAGCCGCCGATCCGCTGCTCCGAGTACATCTCGGCGACGCGCTCTTCGAGCCGCCGGATCAGGAGCATCAGGCGGTACATCTTGATCTGGTCGGCCACCGGGATCATCGAGCCCCCTCCGGATCGCCTATGGATCGCCCATGGGTCGCAGCCTAAAGATCGAATTCGGCCTCCTCCAGCAGCTGCTTGACCCGGAACAGGAAGCCATTGGCCGGAGCACCGTCCACGGCCCGGTGGTCGTAGGAGAGGGCCAGGTGCATGATCGGCCGGATCACGATGGCGTCCTCGCCGTCGAGCGGCCGCACCACGGGGCGCTTCACGATCTCGCCCATGCGCAGGATCCCGACCTGGGGCTGGTTGATGATGGCGAAGCCGTAGAGGTTGCCGTTGCGGCCAGGGTTCGAGACGGTGAAAGTGCCTCCCTTGAGCTCGTCGGCCGAGAGCTTCTTGCTGCGGGCGCGGGTCGACACGTCCTCGATCGCCGACGCGAGGCCCACCAGCGAGAGCCGGTCGGCGTTGCGCACCACGGGCACGACGAGACCCTTGTCGGTCTCGACGGCGATGCCGATGTGGATGTCCTTCTTCTCGACGATCGAATCTTCGAGCACCGACGCGTTGAGTCGCGGAAACTCCCGCAGCGCCCGCACCGTCGCGTTCACGATGAACGGCAGGAAGGTGAGCGCGAACCCCGAGCTCTCCTGGAAGCCGCGCTTGTGCTGGTCGCGGAAGCGAACCACCCCCTGCATGTCGATCTCGGCGACGGTCCCGACGTGGGGGCTCGTTCGCTTGGAGAGCACCATGTGCTCGGCGACGAGCCTTCGCAGCGGCGTCATCGGGATCACGCGGTCGCCGGGCTGGAGCTGGTAGGTGAGGAAGGCGGGTCTGCCCTTCTCGGGCGGCGAAGGGGTCCTGCCACGGGCCGCCCGCTGCGGCACCTCGGGCTCCGGCGGCGCCTCCTGCGCCAGCTGCGCCGGCGGGGCCGATCGCTCGAGGACATCGCGCTTGGTCACGCGGCCGGCGATTCCCGTGCCCTGCACGTCCTCCAACCGCGTCGCCGTATGCTCGGCCATCTTGCGGGCCACTGGCGTCGCGCGAGCCTCTCCCCGCGCGGCGGCTCGCGCCGGGGCGACGTCCGCCGCCTGCACCGCAGGCTTGGCCGGAGCGGTCGTCGCGCCCTCGCCAGCGCCGGCGATCAGCGCCAGCTCGGCGCCGATGGCCACCGTCTCGCCCTCGGCGACGAGGATCTTCTCGACGATCCCTTCCACCGGCGACGGGATCTCGGCGTCGACCTTGTCGGTGGTGACCTCGACGAGAGGCTGATCGCGCTCGACGCGGTCACCCTCCTTCACGAGCCACCGAGAGATCGTCCCCTCGACGACGCTCTCGCCCAGCGACGGAAGCGCGACCGCGACGGCCATGTTCATTCCCCCAGCTCGTGCCGACCCGTGCATTCTTCGTAGCGAGTCGAACCTCGCCATCCCGAGATCCCTCGCCATCCCTAGAAATGGATTGCCCGACCCTCGGCAGCCAGCGCCGCTTCGAGGATCGCCTCGGACAGCGTCGGATGCGCGTGGCTCGTCCCGGCGATCTCGCCGGTCGTGGCCTCGAGCGTCATGGCGAGGCCGATCTCGGCGATCAGCTCGGTCGCCCCTGCTCCCACGACGTGGGCGCCGACGATCTCGCGATAGCGCGGCTCGGCCAGGATCTTGACGAAGCCCGCCGTGTGGGCCGTCGCGACCGCCTTGCCCGAGGCCTGGAAGGGAAAGCGCCCGACGAGCAGGTCGTCGCCGAACTCGGCGCGCGCCTGGGCTTCGGTCCGACCGATCCAGGCCACCTGGGGCTGGGCATAGATGCAGGCGGGGATCTTCCAGTGGTCGAGGGGCGGCCTCGGAAGGCCCGCCAGACGCTCGACGCAGTGGATCCCCTCCTCGCTCGCCTTGTGGGCGAGAAGCGGCGGCCCGGCGATGTCTCCGATCGCAGAGATGCTCGCCACGCTGGTTCGCAGATCGCCGTCGACGGTGACGAAGCCGCGCTCGTCGAGGGCGACGCCCGCGGACTCGAGGCCGATCTCTCGCGAGAGCGGGCGCCTGCCGATGGCCAGGAGCACCTGGTCTGCCTCCAGCTCCGCCGTCGTGTCGCCGCTTCGAACCTGGATCCGGACCCCGCCGTTCGCCGTCTTGATCTCCTCGAAGCGGGTCCCGAGCCGTACGTCGATCTTCTTGCGGCGAAGCTCGCGCTGGAGCACCTGCGCCACCTCGGCGTCGGCTCCCGGAAGCACCTGGGTCGCCATCTCGATCACGGTCACGCTCGCGCCGTACATGGCATAGACGTAGGCGAACTCGATCCCCACGGCGCCCGCACCGATCACGACGAGACGCTGGGGAACGACGCGCGATTCGAGGGCCTCTCGCGACGTGAGGATCCGGGGCGGATCGAGCGTGACGCCGCCAGGAACGACCTCGCCTGATCCCGTCGCGATCAGGAGATGGCCCGCCTCGATTCGCGTCTCGTGCTCGCCGGCGACGGCAAGGGTACGGGGCCCGGCCACCGTCCCGCGCCCAGGGATGAGGGTGATCTGGTTCTTCTTGAGCAGCGACTCGACGCCGCGGCACAGGCGATCGGACACCTTGCGGCTGTGGTCGATGGCCTTCGCGTAGTCGAGGGTCACGCCCGACGCGCAGACGCCGAAGGCGGCGCCGTGCTCTCGCAGCGACTCGACGAGCTCCGCGCCGGTCAGCAGGGCCTTCGACGGGATGCAGCCCCAGTTGAGGCACACGCCGCCCGGACGCTCGCGCTCGACCACGGCCACCCGCTGTCCGAGCTGCGCCGCTCGGATGGCTGCGACGTAGCCTCCCGGGCCCGCCCCGAGCACGGCGAGGTCGTAGGCGCCCGATGTGCTGCTCACCGCCTTCGTCCTCCCCTGGCGGCCTCAGGCGACCGGCTTCTCCACCAGTGCAGGCGTCAGCTCGCGGATCTCACGGTGCCGACCCGTCCCGGGGACCTTCTCGGCCTGTACGCGGGCCTGGAGCTTCATGAGGCCGTCGAGCACCGCCTCCGGCCTCGGCGGACACCCCGGGACGTAGATGTCGACGGGGATGATGGTGTCGATCCCCTGCACCGTGGCGTAGTTGTTGTAGGGACCGCCCGAGCAGGTACACGCGCCGAAAGCCATCACCCACTTGGGCTCGGCGATCTGGTCGTAGACCTTCTTCAGGATCGGCGCCTGCCGGTGGGTGATGGTGCCCACCACCATCAGCAGGTCCGACTGTCGCGGAGAGAATCGCGGCAGCGCACAGCCGAAGCGGTCGAGGTCGTAGCGCGGGCCGGCCAGCGACATGAACTCCATCCCGCAGCAGGCGGTCACGAAGGGATAGAGGAACATGGAGTACTTGCGGCCCCAGTTGAGGGCCGTGTCGAGATGGGTCGTGAGGAAGCTGTCGCTGCCTTCCCGCAGCAGCTCGAGCATCCGCCCGGGCTCGCGCTCCCGCCGGGCGGCCTCCTCCGGCGACTCGAGCCTCGCATCGACCCCCGCGCTCTCCCTCGTCGGTCCGCCCAACGCCCGCCTCCATCGGTGTTCCGATCGGTGCTCTCATCGGCGCGCCGATCGGTGCTCTCATCGGCACTCTGATCGGGGACCATAGCGCCTCTGGTATGCTCGGTCCCGAGGACGATCCCGGAGCGAGCATCGAGGTGAGCGCCCACACGATCAAGGCACCGCTCGGCGACGAGAGGCCCGGCAAGGCCCCCTTGGCGTGGGGCGTACACGCGCTCACCGCCAGCGGCGCCGTCGTCGGCATGGTCGCCCTGCTGGCGATCCTCCAGGGCGCCTTCGGGCGCGCGGGGGTTCTCATGCTGGTGGCCCTCGCCATCGACTCGGTCGACGGCACGCTCGCCCGTGCCGCCCGCGTGAGCGAGGTGCTCCCGCGGTTCAACGGCCGCCGCCTCGACGACATGGTCGACTTCCTCAACTACGTGATCGTTCCGGCGGTGTTCCTGGTCGCGACCGGCAGCCTTGCGTCGTGGCACTGGGCGGCGCTTCCGATCCTGGCGAGCGCCTACGGGTTCTCCCAGGAGGACGCCAAGACCGACGACGACTTCTTCCTGGGGTTTCCGTCCTACTGGAACGTCGTGGCGCTGTACCTCTGGCTGCTCGAGGTGCCCGCGTGGCTCGGAACGGCGGCCGTCGTGATCTTCTCGGCCCTCGTCTTCGTTCCGCTCAAGTACCTGTACCCGAGCAAGATGCTGCGCCTTCGCCGGACGGTGGTCGTGGGCGCGTGCCTGTGGCTCGCCGCCATGGTGATCGGCTGCGTCGCGCCGGCCGTCGCCTCGCGGCTCTCCTTGGTCGAGGTGTCGCTCGCCTTCCCCGCCCTCTACCTCGGCCTCTCGTTCTGGATGGGCGGCTACCACCGCTCGGCATCGTGACCGGCGCCGCGCTGCGCGTCCCCGCCGAGGAGCACGAGGTCGCCGAGGAGGTCGACCTCCTGGTCGCCGGCGGCGGCGCCGCAGGCTGCGCCGCCGCCCTCACCGGGGCGCGCCTCGGCCTGCAAACCGCCCTCATCGAGGAGATGCCGTTCCTCGGCGGGATGAGTACGGGGGGCTCGGTCGGGACGTTCTGCGGCTTCTATACCGGCGCCGCGGGCGGCGGCGTCGTTCCGCTGGTAGGCGGCCTTCCCCTCGAGATCGCCGAGACGCTGAAGGCGCGGCGTCACGCCTACGGGCCGATCCCCTTCAAGACGACCGCGGTCATGCCCTACGTGCCCCTCGGCGTGAAGCTGCTGCTCGAGGAGCTGGCGTCCCGGGAGCCAACCCTTCGGCTCCGGCTCCATGCGAAGCTCACCCACACCGTCGCCCGCGACGGACGCCTCGAAGGCGTGCTGATCCACACTCGGGCGGGCCGCGTCGCGCTTCGCGCCCGGGTGTTCGTCGACGCGACCGGCGACGCGGAGCTGGCGCGCCAGGCGGGCGCTGGCACCGTCCGCGGCGGCGAGATCCAGTACCCGTCGATGATGTTCACGATGCAGAACGTGAAGCTCGACGTGGCGATGCCCGCGCTCGGCGCCTTCGTGGCGCTGGTCGAGGAGGGATTCGCGAGCGAGGGTCTTCCGCGGCGCGGAGGCAACCTGATCCCCACCGGACGCCCGGGAGAGGTCCTGGTGGCGCTCTCGCGGGTCTCGCTCGAGGGCCGGCCCCTCGACGCCGCCGACGCCCGCGAGATCACGGTGGGGGAGGTCGAGGGCCGCGTACAGGCCATGCGCCTCGGCGACTTCCTCGTCCGGCGGATGCCCGGCTTCGAGGAGGCGTTCGTCTCCGACACCGCCATGCGTCTCGGCGTACGCGAGACCCGGACCGTCGACGGCGAGTACCGGCTCACCGAAGACGACGTCCTCTCGGCCCGCAAGTTCGACGATGGAATCGGCCGCTCGGCGTGGCCCGTCGAGCGCCATCGCGACGGCGGCGAGACCGAGTGGAAGTTCCTCGATGCCGGCGCCTGGTACACGCTGCCGTTCCGGTCGCTGGTGGTTCGCGGGTTCTCGAACCTGCTCGCCGCGGGCCGCTGCTTCTCGGCCGACGGCGGCGGCTTCGCGTCGGCCCGGGTGATCGGGCCGTGCATGCTGGGGGGGCAGGCAGCAGGCGCTGCTGCGGCCCTCCTCGCACGAGGCGGCGGCGCCGCCCGCGACCTCGACGTAGACGCCCTTCGCGCACGGCTCGCAGGTCTCGGCGTTCCGCTGTGACGCGCCGGACTGGCGTCCTGCTCGTGAACCTCGGCACCCCTGCGGCGCCCGAACCGGCGGCGGTGCGGCGCTACCTGGCCGAGTTCCTCTCGGATCCCCGCGTCCTCGACATCGCGGCGCCGGCCCGCTGGCTGCTCCTGCGGGCGGTGATCCTGCCCTTTCGCCCGCGCCGCTCCGCCGAAGCCTACGCGAAGATCTGGGGCCCCGAAGGCTCTCCGCTACTCACCCACGGGCGCGCCCTGCAGGAGGCCGTGGGGAGCACCCTCGGGAGCGGCTTCGTCGTCGAGCTCGGGATGCGCTACGGCGAGCCCCGCATCTCGGAGGCGCTCGGCAGGCTCGTCGCGGCCGACGTCGCGCGCATCGTCGCGCTCCCGCTCTTCCCGCAGTACGCATCGTCGTCGGGGGGCTCTGCGGCGCAGGCGGTGATCGGCGCTGCCGCAGGCCTCTGGAACGTCCCGGAAATCGCCGTCCTCGGGGAGTTCCACGACGACCCGGGCTTCCTCGAAGCCTGGGAAGCCGTCGCCGCCCCCTCCCTCGCGGCGTTCTCTCCCGACCACGTTCTCTTCTCCTACCACGGCCTTCCCGAACGTCACATCCGCCGGGGAGATCCGGACATGCGACACTGTCTGGTGTCGGATGCCTGCTGCGACGCCCTCGGCGCCGAGAACCGCCGGTGCTACCGCGCCCAGTGCTTCGCCACGACCCGCGCGCTGGCGAAGCACCTCTCGCTCGAGGCCTCGCGGCACTCGACCGCCTTCCAGTCGCGCCTCGGACGGACCCCCTGGATCCGGCCCTTCACCGACGAGGCGCTCCCGGAGCTGGCCGGACGCGGCGTTCGCCGCCTCGCGGTGGTCTGTCCGTCGTTCGTCGCCGACTGCCTCGAGACCCTCGAGGAGATCGGCCTTCGCGCCCGCGACCAGTGGCTCGGCCTCGGCGGCGACGACCTGCTGCTGGTGCCGTCGCTGAACGCCCACCCGGCCTGGGCGCAGGCCGTGGCCAGGCTGGTTCGCGGCTACGGCCGTTCGTAGTGGTACCAGCGCCGCCGGCGGAAGCCGAGATTCGTGAGTATTGAGCGCCGCGCCGTCCGGGGCTCGCCCCCGAATAGGCGATGGTAGGCGTCGTTCTCGGGAAGGTGGTCGGGGTTGCGACGGCTGTGCCGGAAGCACGTGGTGAGGAAGAGCCGCCCGCCGGGGCGCAGCAGCTCCGCGTAGCGCCGGGCGTGCCGCACCGGATTCTCGAGGTGCTCGAGCACGTCGAAGCTCGCGATCATCGAGAAGCGGCCCTTCTCCCCCGTCCAGAAATCGACGGGCGAGAGCGCCCGGACCCGGCCGCTGCAGCCGAAGCGCTCCCAGCGAGTCTTCGCGAAGTCGGAGCACACGCCCGGGAAGTCGACGTACGTCACCGGGACTCCGTTGGCGGCGAAGGCGAGCGTCGTGTCGCCGATGCCGCCGCCGCAGTCGAGGACGTCCCCACCGAGCCGCAGCGCCAGCTCGACCGCCTCATCGTGGAGGCGGTGCTTCGCATCGTCCTTCACGTGCCACTCGGCGTACTTGAGGAGGTCGAGCTCGCCGAGAGACGCGTAGAGCCGGTTGCGGTCTTCCTCGCTCTGCGGGTTCGCCTCGATCCAGCGCAGGTTCCGCTCGTCCCGGGCCGTCGCCATTCGCGTGGCGAGGGCCCCGGCATCGAGGCCGAGAAAGGCTCCGACGTCGGCATGGAGCCCTGCCACGAGCGAGGCGTAGGACCGGGAGACGTGCGCAACCGGGCAGCAACGGAGGATCTGCCGGCGCATCGCTACGCGTCCGCGAGCGCGCCCGCGGTGGCAGCGCCACACGCCAGCGTGTCGGCCAGCGAAACGCCGTCGAGATAGGAACCCGCGAGTGCGAGGCCTGGATGAGCGGCGATTCGCGTACGAACGCGCGCGATCCGCGCGACGTGGTCGCGGCCCGGCTGGGCGATGGCGCGGGGCCAGCGCGTCACGGCGAGAAGGCGCGGCTCGCCACGGAGTCCGAGGGTCTGCGCGAGGTCGTCGCGAAGCTGCGCCAGGAGGGCGTCGTCGGGGGCGTCGACTGCGCCGGGCGAACGCTGGCCGCCGGCGAAGCACGTCAAGAGTTCGAAGCCCTCCGGCGCGCGTCCCGGAAAGAGCTGGCTCATGAACAGGCAGCCGAGGATGCCGAGGCGTGCGGCGCGGGGGACGAGGAAGCCGAAGCCCTCGATCGGGTGAGTCGCTTCCCCGCGCGCAACACCGACCGAAAGGCTCACCACCGGCGCGTAGGCGATCCCGGCCAGGAGGTCTGCCGCATCCGGGTCGAGACCCCGCAGCAGCGCCGCGGCCTCGTGGGCCGGCAGCGCCACCAACACCCGCGCCGCGCACAGCGAATCGCCGCGCCCCCCTTCGGTCTCGATGCGCCACGCATCGTCTTCGCGCCGCAGCGAGACCGCGCGCGATCCCGCCTCCACCGGGGCGCGGAGCAGCCCGGCCATCTTCGCCGCGAGGCCTCCGAGCCCCCCGGCGGCGGACCAGCTTCCGCGAAGACCGCGCGGCCCCCCCCGCCGCCGTAGGGCCTGGGCGACGAAGCCGCGGACGATGGAGCCGTGGGACCGCTCGAGCGCGACGAGCTGCCCGAAGACCGCGGCTGCACCGAGCTGCTCTTCGTCTCCCGCGTACACGCCCGTGAGGAACGGAGCCACCAGCCGCTCGACCGCCTCGCTGCCGAGACGCCGGCCGATGAACCCGGCCACCGACTCGTCCGATCCGTCGCCGCCGCGGACCAAGGGCTCGGCGAGGAGGCGAAGCTTTCCGCGCCCGGTGAGAAGCGGCGTCCGAAGCAGGGCTCCCGGGCCCATGGGCACGGGCTCGAGGCGGCCATCGTGCCAGAGAAATCGAAGCCGGCTCGCCGGAGACGCGGCGACCAGCGATCCCTCGAGGCCGTTCGCGCGCAGGAACGCGAGCGCCGGCGCCTTCACCTGCAGCGAGTTCGGCCCGCGCTCGACGAGGAACCCGCCGATCGATTCGGTCCGCGCGACGCCTCCCAGCCGCGCGGCGGCGTCGATCACACGGACGCTCAGCCCCCGGGCCTGCAGCGTGAGCGCGGCGGCGAGACCGGCCGCGCCGGCGCCGACGACGACCGCGTCGGTCATGCGCCGCCCGGCGAGGCGGCGAGGCTCTTCGCCGCCTCGACGAAGGCGCGAACGCCCTCGACAGGGGTGTCGGGAAGGCAGCCGTGGCCGAGGTTCAGGATGTGCCCCCGCGCGGCCCGCGCCTGCTCGGCCATCCGGCGTACCCGCGCGAAGATCTCGTCACGAGGAGCAGCCAGCGCGCACGGGTCGAGGTTGCCCTGCACGCTCGCCCGCCGGCCGGCCAGGCGGGCGGCGGCGGCGAGATCGCACCGCCAGTCGAGCGAGACCACGTCGGCTCCGGAATCCAGCATGGATTCGACGACATGGGCGCCATCGTTCACGTAGAGGATGAGCGGAACCCGCCCGCCGAGCCGACGCGCGATGGCCTGGTGGGTCGGGAGCGCCCAGTCGCGATACTCGTCCGGACCCAGGAGACCGGCCCAGGTATCGAAGAGCTGGACGGCCTCGGCACCCGCGTCGATCTGGGCATCGAGATAGGTGACCGTCATCTCCGTCAGCACGTCGAGCAGCTCGCGCAGGAGCGCCGGCTCGCGGTAGAGAATCCGCTTCAGGGCAGAGAAGCTGCGCGATCCAGCTCCCTCCACCAGGTACGCAGCCAACGTGAACGGCGCTCCGGCGAATCCGAGGAGCGGAATCCCGGGGCGGGCGAGAGCCGCCCGCAGCCGCCGGAGGATCTCGAAGACGTAGGGAATCGTCCGGCGGGGATCGTCGAGTCGGAGGGCCCGCACCTGCTCGCGGGTGCGGACGGGCTTCTCGATCACCGGACCGGGCCGGAAGTCGACCTCGACACCGAGCCCGAGGACGGGGATGAAGATGTCCGAGAACAGGATCACCGCCTCGACACCGAGCAGCTCGACCGGCTGGAGCGAGACCGTCACCGCCCGCTCGACGTCGCGGCACATCTCGAGGAACGAGACGCCCTCGCGCACCTGCCGGTACTCGGGCAGGTAGCGGCCGGCCTGGCGCATCAGCCAGACGGGCGGCCGATCGATCGGTTCGCCGCGGCACGCACGCAGGAAGCGTTCGCGGGGCGAGAGGCCCCCCGGTGTCGAGACGACGCTCAGAAGCCCTCGAGCCTCGCGTAGCGGTCGCGGTGCCACGCGGCGTCGCCGAACGTCAGCTCGGCGACACGCGCCCGCTTGAGGAAGAAGCCGATGTCGTGCTCGTCGGTCATCCCGATCCCACCGTGCATCTGGACGGCTTCGTTGGTCACGAGGATCGCCGTGTCGGAGCAGCGGGCCTTGGCCACGCTCACGAGCGCGCGGGCTTCGGCCGCGCCCGCGTCGACGGCTCGCGCCGCGGCGCGCACCGCCGAACGCGAGAGCTCGATCTCGATGAAGCACCGCGCCGCCCGGTGCTTCAGCGCCTGGAACGATCCGATCGGCACTCCGAACTGCACCCGCGCCTTCAGGTACTCGAGGGTGCGATCGAAGGCTTCCGCCGCAAGGCCGAGCATTTCGGCGCACAGGCTGACGGTGGCCCGGTCCACGACGTCTTCGACGAGGTCTCCTCCTTTGCCGACCTCGCCGAGCAGGTCGGCGCGGGTTGCTGACACGTTGGCCAGCTCGACGATCCCGGCGCTCCGCGAATCGATCCGGTGCTGGGGCACGACGCGAAGCCCCGGCGTCCGGGAGGAGAGCAGGAACAGCGTGATTCCCGCTGCGTCGCCCTCCGCTCCCTGCGTCCGGGCAGCCACGACGACGTCGTCGGCCGACGGCGCGTCGAGCACCTGGACCTTGCGGCCGCTGATCCGCCAACCGTCCGCATCGGACTCGGCGCGGACCGCCACCCGACACAGGTCGTAACGGCTCCGTTCCTCCTGGAAGGCCAGCGCGACGAGCCGGCGCCCCGCGCACAGCTCCGGCAGGACGGACTTCTGCTGCGCCTCGTTCCCGCCGAGCAGGACGGCCTGCCCACCCAGGAGGACCGTCGAGAGGAACGGCTCCGGCGCGAGGCTGCGGCCGAGCGCCTCGAGAACGACCGCGAGCTCGGCGAGGCCCATGCCTGCGCCACCTGCCCACTCGGGAAACGGGATCCCGACCCAGCCGAGGTCGGCCATCTCGCGCCACAGCTCCCGGGAGAATCCGACGGCGTCCTTCGTGTCGCGCAGCCGCCGTACGCGCGCCACCGGCGAGCGTTCGGCGACGAAATCGGCCGAGGTCTTCGCCAGCAGCTCCTGGTCTTCTGTGAGTGAGAGATTCACGTCCGGCTCCTGCGCGCTCAGTCCGGAAGGCCGAGGACGCGCTTGGCGATCACGTTGAGCTGGATCTCGGAGGTGCCGCCCTCGATGGAGTTGCCACGCGAGCGCAGCCAGGCCCGCGTCAGCGCCAGCTCCTCGGAATCGAAGCCCTCCCCCTCCCAGCCGAGGGCCTTCGGCCCGGCGATGCGCACCATCAGCTCGTGCCGGCGTTCGTTGAGCTCGGTGGCGTAGTACTTGAACATCGACGTCTCGGACCCGGGCTTGTGGCCGGCCTTCATGCCATCGCTCGCGCGCTGCACGGTGAGCGCGAAACAGCGGGTATCCATGTCGGTCTGTGCGATCTGGTCGCGCAGCACGGAGTCGTCGATGCGATCTCCGGAGCCGAGGTGCGCCCTCGCCAGGGCCGCCAGGGCGCTCCCCTTCCCCTTGCGCGGACCGCCGCCGCCGAAGACGTCGGCGATCATGCTCCGCTCGTGACCGAGGAGCGCCTTTGCGACGGTCCACCCGGCGTTGAGCTTCGAGATGACGTTGCGCAGCGGGACCCGAACCCCATCGAAGTAGGTCTCGCAGAACGGCGAAGCGCCCGAGATCAGCAGGATCGGACGCACCGAGACCCCTGGCGACGCCATGTCGATCAGGAGGAACGTGATGCCCTCCTGCTTCTTCGCGTTCGGGTCGGTCCGGACCAGCGCGAAGATCCAGTCGGACTTGTCGGCATAGGAGGTCCAGACCTTCTGGCCGGTCACCACCAGGTGGTCGCCGTCGAGCACCGCGCGCGTCTTCAGCGACGCGAGATCGGAGCCTGCGTCGGGCTCCGAATAGCCCTGGCACCAGCGGATCTCGCCGCGGCAGATCTTCGGCAGGTGCTCGCGCCTCTGCTCGTCGGTCCCGTACTGGAGCAGCGTCGGACCGATCATGGTGAGACCGAAGCCGACCAGCGGCGGCGGCAGGCGGAGCTTCGCCAGCTCCTGGTGGAGAACCTTCGCCTCGGCCGCCGAGAGCCCTCCGCCTCCGAACTCGCGCGGCCACGCCGGCGCGGTCCAGCCGCGTTCGGCCATGATCTCGAGCCAGCGCTTCGCGTCCGCGCTCGGGAACACCGCCTTCCGGCCGCCCCAGATTCCTTCGTCGTTCGACAGCATCGTTCCCGCGATCGACGCCGGCGCATGCGCTCGAAGCCAGTCGGCGACCTCGCGCCGGAACGTCTCCAGATCGGCCATCTCCGGTCTCCTTCGCCTCGGGCGCACGAGTGTACCGTGCCGCTCGGCCTTCGCAGCGCCAGCGCCTGGCTGCTAGCCTCGGCGCCATGCGCGTTCTGCTCGCGAGCCCCCGCGGATTCTGCGCCGGAGTCGACCGCGCCATCGAGATCGTCGAACGCGCTCTCGCTCTCTACGGCCCCCCGGTCTACGTCCGGCACGAGATCGTCCACAACCGCCACGTCGTCGAGTCGCTCCGCGCCAAGGGAGCCGTGTTCGTCGACGAGCCGGACGATGCGCCGCCCGGCGCGCTGCTCATCTTCAGCGCCCACGGCGTTTCGCCGGCGGTCCGCGAGGCGGCCGAGAAGCGCGGCCTCCGCACCCTCGATGCCACCTGCCCTCTCGTCACCAAGGTACACAAGGAAGCCCAGCGCTTCGCCCGCGAGCCGCGAGAGATCGTTCTCGTCGGACACGCCGGACACGTCGAGGTCGAGGGAACCCTCGGCCACGCTCCTGGCCGCATGCACCTGGTGCAGACGGTGGAGGACGTCGAGAAGCTCGACGTACGCGACCCGTCGCGCCTCGCGGTGCTCACCCAGACGACGCTCTCGGTGGACGACACCCGCGACGTTCTCGGTGCGCTCCAGCGCCGTTTCCCGGAGATCGTCTTGCCGAAGCGCAACGACATCTGCTACGCGACGCAGAACCGGCAGAACGCGGTGCGGGAGCTGACCCGAACGGTCGATCTGGTGCTCGTCGTCGGTGCGCCGACCTCGTCCAACAGCAACCGCCTCGCGGAGCTCGCCGCACGCTCGGGAATCCCCTCCTACCTGGTCGAGTGCGCAGGAGACATCGATCCGACGTGGCTCGAGGGCGTCCGCAGCGTCGGGCTCACCGCCGGAGCGTCGGCTCCCGAGGTGCTCGTCGAGGAGGTGCTCGATCGTCTTCGCGCGCTCTCGCCCGACGGAATCGACGTCGAGTCCCTGCCCCCGGTCGACGAAGGGATGGTGTTCCAGCTCCCGGCCGAGCTGCGCCAGGCGCCGTAGACCTTGGCGCAGGATCCCATCGACGAGTCGGAGGCCGAGGACGAAGGATCCGTCGAGGATCCCGAGTCGTCGCCGGCAATCCCCGCAGCGGTGCTGGCGAGCCGCGCCGGCGCCGTCGGCGCGCCCGCGCCGGCCCTCGCGAGAGAGCATCCCGAGCGGGAGATCTGGCGTCTCGCGTGGCCCGTCATCCTGGCTCAGGTACTCGCCAGCATCGTGAGCCTCATCGACATCGCGATGGTCGGGCGGCTTGGCCGCGATGCGGTTGCCGCCGTCGGCTACACGACCCAGTTCCTCAATCTCGCCCAGTCGGTGATGTTCGCGGTTGGCGCGGCGTGCGTTGCGCTCATGGCGCGCGCCATCGGCGCGCGCGACCCCGGAAGGGCTCGGACTGCGCTGGCGGCATCGCTCCTCATCTCCGGTGCCCTCGCCGCAGTCTTCACCGCCGTGGTGTTGGCCTTCCCTCGGCAACTCCTCGACCTGCTCGGCGCCGAGGCCGCGGTTCGCGAGGCAGCGGTTCCCTACTTCCGTCTCAGCCTTGGGTCGACGCTGCTGCTGGCGGTGTCGATCACCGTCGAGAGCGGCTTCCGCTCGGTCCGCGACACCCGCACACCGATGCTCGTCGCCGGGGTCGTCACCGTGGCGAAGACGGGGCTCAACACCCTCCTGATCTTCGGCAACCTCGGCTTTCCCCGGCTCGAGCTCGTCGGCGCAGGCCTCGCCACGCTGCTCTCCCAGGGAGTGGCGATCCTCGGATTCGTGCTGGCGGCGCGCCGCACCGCGGTGCTGCGGATCGGCCTCCGCGACCTGCGGGAAGCGGTTGCGCTGCTTCCCGAGGTGACCCGGCTCGCGCTCCCGGCGGTCGGCGAGCGGGTGGTGCTGAACGTCGCGATCATGACCTACTTCGCCGTCCTCGGGCACTTCGGATCGGTCGCCATTGCCGCGTACACCATCGGGACGCGGCTGCTCTCCTTCTCGTGGATCCCTGGCACCGGATTCTCGGTGGCGGCAGCGACGCTGGTGGGTCAATCCCTCGGCAGTGGCGACGCCACCGCCGCCGAGCGTTCGGGCTGGCGCGCGGCGAGGCTCGCGCTGGGCGTTTCGTGCGTACTCGGCCTCGGCTTCGCCCTGCTGCGCGAGCCCATCGCGCGGGTCTTCACCAACGACCAGACGGTGGTCGAGGCGCTCGGCCCGTTCATGCTGATGCTCGCCCTGGCGCAGCCGCCCATGGGCGTCCACTTCACGCTCGGGGGCGCGCTCCGCGGCGCCGGTGACACCTGGACCCCTCTCATCGCCGCGTTCCTCGGAAACTGGGCGTTCCGGGTCCCGCTCTCCTACGTCTTCGCCCAGGGGTTCGACCTCAGCGTCACCTGGGTCTGGGCCGCGCTCATCGCCGACCACTTCGTGCGTGCGGTCTGGCTCACCGCGTCGTTCCGCCGCGGGCGCTGGAGGAAGCAGGTCGGCGCCCGGACTCGGTAGCCGCCGGTCCACGCGCCGCCACCCGTCTCAGTGGCCGTACCACGGCGCGAAGGGCAGCATGACCGAGATAGCGATCAGGACGATGATCACCCACTCGAGGGTTTCGAGCCTGCGCGTCGACGCCGAGTCGGACATCTTCTGGTAGAGGCTGTCGGTGGCCTCGAGCTTGCGCTGTACGCTCTGCTGCCACGCAGGAAGGTCGAGGCGCGCAGCAGCGAGGCGGTAGAGCCGGGCGAGGTACTGGTTGCCGAGCAGCTTGATCGCATTGTCGACGCCCTCGAACATCACCGCGGCATCGGTCTGCGCCGAGGCGAACTGGCGAAGGAGGCGGCCGGCGGCAGCCGCCGGCCACAGCCGGCGGCGGACGAGCGCGGCGAGGGTCTCGTCGGCGTGGTCGAGGAGATCGTCGAGCTCCAGGTCGAGCATCCGTAGCTCGAGCAGCTCGACGTTCGCATGTTCGAGCACTGCGATGACGTCCTCGGGCTGCGGATCGAAGAGGACTGCGGCGTTCCAGTCGATGATCGCGAGGTCGCTGGTCGCGTAGGACATCCGGCCTTCGGTCGACCGAGCTGCCTGCTCGGGCGCGAGCGGCCCGGGCTCGCCCTCGATGGCTCCTGCGATGACCGCCCGGTGCCGATCGAGCAGCGCATCGGGAGTGGCGCCATCCTCCCAGCGTACGATCGAGAAGACCGTGTAGTCCTCGCTGGCGTCGCTCAGGTGCGGTCGCTCGATCGCCGGGCCGATCGCGTCGACGAGACGCTGCACCCGAGCCCGCGCGTCGGCCTCGAGCGCCCGGCTCGCGTGGAGACCGGAACCGAGCGCCGGCAGCTCCTCGAGCACCGGCGGAAGCGGGAGCCGGTAGCACAGCAGCGCCGCACCGAAGTCGTAGACGAGCGCCTCGACGAGCGGCTCCGTCCTGCTCCCGGCGATCTCGACGGGCTCGCCTTCGAGCGTCAGCCGCACCGGCGCCGGGCTGTAGTCGAACCATTCCGGCGCCGGCCGCCGCGCACGGACCGCCCGCTGCCGAGATACGTCGATCCCCAGCGCGGCCGCCACGTCGAGGTCGATCTGGAACCCCACGTCGAACGCAAAGAACACGAGCGCGGTGCCTTCGATCGGAGACCCGTGCCCAGCGGAAGTCGCGAATCGGTCCGATCCCATGGCACGCACCTCGTGGAACACTGGACGGCGCCGCTCCGGCCTTCCTGGGTGTTCGGCATCGACTTGCTCCAAGGGTGCTGACTCTGGCCCCAGAACTGGCCGAGCGCAACCGATGGGAGGGGGTCGGTCTCAAGGGCCAGCCATCGATGTTACACGACACGCTCCTGACCCTCGTCCCCCTCATCACGGGCCTCGGGTCTGCCGGCCTCGCAATCTGGATCGATCGGCGGCTCCGATCTCCGGCGGCAGCGCCGTGCGCCCTGCTCTTCGTCGGGCTCGCAGTCTGGCTCCTCGCCCAGTCCGTTTCGAACCAGCTCGTCGATCCGCACGACAAGAACGTCCTCGCCAAGATCGAGTACGTCGGCATCGTCATCATCCCGCTGGCGCTCCTGCTCGTCGCCGCACGCGCCTCGCAGCGCGACGGCTGGGTCGGACCGCGCTCGATCGCAGCGCTCTGCATTCTTCCAGCCGTCACGCTACTGGCGGTCGTCACCAACGAGCGTCATGGACTCATCTGGCAGCGCATCACGTCGAGCAACGACCCTCTTGCCCCGTGGAACACCTATCACCATGGGGTCGGATTCTGGGTCTACGCAGCCTACGCCTACGCACAGGTCGCCACCGCGAGCTGGCTCCTCGCCGCGCACTATCGCCACGACCGGCGGCACTGCGGCGTCGAGGCGTTCCTCGTTCTCGGTGGGATCCTCGCGCCCTGGGTCTCCAACGCCGTCTACCTGTCGGGGTGGGTCCCGGTCGCAGGCTTCGATCCGACACCGTACGCCTTTACGCTGAGCGCCGTGCTCTTCACCCTGGGGTTTGCTCGCGGGAGCATCCTCGAGCCGCCGCCGCTGATCCGGGGCACCGTGGTCCAGGACCTCGGAGATGCCCTGCTCGTCGTCGGCCCGACTGGGCATCTGCTCGATTTCAACGCGGCCGCGCGCCAGATCCTCCAACCCTCGCCCACCGCAGCGCGGCTCTGCCACACCCACGACGCCCTGCGCCATCATGGACCGCTGCTCGCGTGTCTCGACGGCACGCGATCGGCCGACTCCCGCGGGATCGAGATCGAGACGCCCGAGGGCCTGCGCATCTTCGACGTCCGGGTGTCGGATCTCCATGCCGAGGGCGTCGGCTTCTCCGGACGCCTCGTCGTGCTACGCGATGTGACCGAGTACGAGCGTGCGCGGGCCGCAGCGCAGGCGGCCACCGTCGCCAAGTCGCAGTTTCTCGCCAACATGAGCCACGAGATCCGAACGCCGATGAACGGCGTCCTCGGTCTCGCCGAGGACCTTCAGCACCGCACGCTGGACGTTGACCAGCGGCAGCTCGTCGACGACATCCTGGCCTCGGGGAGGGCCCTGGTCCAGATCATCGACGACATTCTCGACTTCTCGAAGATCGAGGCGGGAAAGCTCCGCATCGACCACGCGCCGTTCTCGCTGGGCGGCGTCCTCGACGAGGCCCGCAGGCTCCTCGCTCCCCGGGTGCGGCAGGCCGGAATCGCCCTCGAGATCGACCCGGGGGCCGACCTGCCCGGGTGGCTTCGCGGCGACGCGTCCCGCGTCCGGCAGATCCTGCTGAACCTGATGAGCAATGCCGTGAAGTTCACCAAGGTCGGCCGCGTGTGCGTCCGCGTGCGATCGAACCTCGAAGGTCCGGGGATGGCTCGGCTGTGGATCTGTGTGAGCGACACCGGGATCGGGATCCCGGACGCCGCGCTCGCTCGCATCTTCGACCCCTTCACCCAGGCCGACGGCTCGACCACCCGCCGCTTCGGTGGCACCGGGCTCGGGCTCGCAATCACGAAGCAGCTCGTCGATCTGATGGGCGGCGAAATCGGCGTCGAGAGCGCCGAAGGCGAAGGTTCGACGTTCTGGCTGGTGCTGCGCCTTCCGATCTGCGGCGCCCCGGAGGTCGTGAAGATCCCGGCGGCATCCAGCGCGGGCCAGGCGCCGGGGGACGCACCACTGAGGATCCTGGCCGCCGAGGACAACGCCGTGAACCAGCGGGTGCTGTCCCGGTTGCTGGAGCGCCTGGGGTGCCAGGTCGAGATCGCCGCCGACGGCCAGGAAGCGCTCGAGAAGGCTCGCGCCGGGGGATGGGACCTGGTGCTGATGGACTGCCAGATGCCCGTCCTCGACGGCTTCGCCGCGACCCGAGCGATCCGCGCCCTCGCGGGAGACGCGGCGAAGGTCCCGATCGTCGCAGTGACTGCGCATGCCCTCGCGGGAGATCGCGAACGGTGCCTCGCCGAAGGCATGGACGACTACCTGACCAAGCCCGTGAGCCTCGCGAGCCTCGAGCAAGTGCTGGCCCGCCTCTCTCTCCGTCGCACCCACGAGCTAGATCCGGGTGCGCCCACGGAGCGACCGGAGTAGGATCCGAACGGCTCCGACGGAGCTCCGCCAGGAACGCGCCGATGATGCATCCGGCCTTCACCCCGCTGCGGCTCGGCCCACTCACGCTGCGCAACCGTGTCGTGAAGGCGGCGACGTTCGAGGGGATGACGCCCGGCGGGCTCCCCTCGGACCGCCTCGTAGCCTTCCACCGGCAGTTCGCGGCCGGAGGCGTGGCCATGAGCACCGTCGCCTACTGCGCCGTGTCGAGCGAGGGGCGAACCTTTCGGGACCAGATCTGGATGCGCGAAGAAGCCTCTCCCGGGCTGCGCGCCGTCACCGGCGCGATCCACGCCGAGAACGCCGCCGCGGCGGCGCAGCTCGGCCACGCCGGGTGGTTCGCGAACCCGAAGGCGTCTGGGCTCCCGTCCATGGGGCCGTCCCGGATGTTCAGTGCCCACGGCATGTGCTTTCCGCGCGCGATGACCGAGGCCGACATGGAGCGCGTCACCGGCGACTACGCCCGGGCTGCGCGGCTCGCCGCCGAGTGCGGCTTCGATGCGGTCGAGGTGCACGTCGGCCACGGATACCTGCTGAGCCAGTTCCTGAGTCCTTACACGAACCGGCGCACCGACCGGTGGGGCGGCAGCGTCGAGAATCGTTCGCGGCTGCCGCGCCAGGTGGTCCGCGCCGTCCGCGACGCAGTGGGCGGCCGGCTCGCGGTGTACGCCAAGCTCAACATGACCGACGGTTTTCCCGGCGGCCTGGGCCTCGCGGAGTCGATCGAGGTCGCGCGGCTCTTCGACGCCGACGGAACCCTCGACGCCCTGCAGCTGACGGGGGGCTTCACGTCGCGGTCTCCCATGTATCTGTTCCGCGGCGAGGCGCCGCGCCGGGAGCTCGCGTCGGTCCAGGCGACCTGGTACCAGCGCCTCGGCACCCGCCTCTACGCACCGCTACTCGTGAAGGAGCACCCGTTCGAGGAGGCGTTCTTCCTGCCCTACGCGCGCCAGTTCCTCGACGCGGTCCGGACGCCGATCCTCCTGCTCGGCGGCGTGAACCGTCTCGTGACGATCGATGCCGCCGTCGAGGAAGGCTTTGCCGGGGTCGCCATGGCACGCGCGCTGATCCGTGAGCCCGACCTGCTCGCGAAGTACCAGAAGGACGATCGCCATGAGCCGCGCTGCGTCCACTGCAACCTGTGCATGGTCGAGAGCTACCGGGGCGGAACGCGCTGCGTCCTCGCTCCGCCGGCTGCCTGAGACGGCCGCTATTCCCCGGCGGTCTCCAGGACGAGCCGGTCGTCGCCGAGGGCGACCCGGACGCGGCCTCCCTTGGCGAGGGGACCGAACAGCAGCGCCTCGGCGAGCGGATCCTCCAGCTCGGTTCGCATCACCCGCGCCAATGGGCGGGCGCCGAACAGCGGGTCGAAGCCCCTGGCCGCGAGCCAGTCTCTCGCCTCGGGAGCGAGCTCGAGGACGACCTTCTTGGCCGCGAGCTCGCCGCCCAGCTCGCGGACGAACTTGTCGACGACCTGCCCCATCACCTCGGGCGTCAGCTGGGCGAAGGTGACGACGGCGTCCAGGCGGTTGCGGAACTCGGGGCTGAACAGCCGTTCGACGGCCCCCTTTCCGTCGCCCTTGGCGCCGCCGGCGAAGCCGATCGCGCGCCCCGTCATCTCGCGAGCGCCGACGTTGGAGGTCATGATCAGCGTCACGTGCCGGAAGTTCGCCTCGCGGCCCTGGTTGTCGGTGAGGGTCGCGTGATCCATCACCTGCAGCAGGATGTTGAAGAGGTCCGGGTGCGCCTTCTCGATCTCGTCGAGGAGCAGCACGGCGTAGGGCTGCTTGCGAACGCCCTCCACCAGGAGCCCTCCCTGGTCGTAGCCTACGTAGCCGGGCGGCGCGCCGATCAGGCGCGCCACCGCGTGCTTCTCCATGTACTCGCTCATGTCGAAGCGCAGGAAGGCGACGCCGAGGGTCGCTGCGAGCTGCTTCGCCAGCTCGGTCTTGCCGACTCCCGTCGGGCCCATGAACAGGAACGACCCCATCGGGCGACTGCCGCCGCCGAGCCCCGCCCGCGAGCGGCGGACCGCGCGCGCGACGGTCTCCACCGCCGCGTCCTGGCCGAAGACGACCCCGCGAAGGTCCGGCTCGAGCTGCTGCAGGCGCTCGCGGTCGTTGGTCGACGCCGTCGCCAGCGGGATTCGCGCCATTCGCGCGACGAGGGCCTCGACGTCGCGAACTCCGACGGTGGCCTTGCGCTTCGCCGACGGCAGCAGCCGCTGGGCGGCCCCGGCCTCGTCCATCACGTCGATGGCCTTGTCGGGAAGGAACCGATCGTGGAGGTGCTTCGCCGAGAGCTCGACCGCCGCGCGCAGGGCTCCCGCCGTGTAGCGGACGCCGTGATGCTCTGCGTAGCGAGGTGCGAGGCCCTCGAGGATCTTCACCGCCTCGTCGACGGTCGGTTCGGCGACGTCGATCCGCTGGAACCGCCGCGAAAGCGCTCGGTCCTTCTCGAAGTGTCGCAGCTCGGTGTAGGTCGTCGAACCCATGCAGCGGAGCTCGCCCGACTGGAGGAGCGGCTTCAGCAGGTTCGACGCATCGACGGTGCCGCCCTGCGCGGCTCCCGCCCCGAGGATCGTGTGGATCTCGTCGATGAACAGGATCGGCCGCGTCCGCTCACGGATCGCCGCCACCAGCGCCTTGAAGCGAGCTTCGAAGTCGCCCCGGTAGCGGGTGCCGGCCAGGAGCGCCCCGATGTCGAGGGCGAAGACCTCGGCACCCCGCAGGTCCTCGGGCATCTGGCCGCCGTGGATCTTGAGCGCAAGGCCTTCGGCGATGGCGGTCTTACCGACCCCCGTCTCGCCGACGAGGAGCGGGTTGTTCTTGCGACGCCTCGCCAGGATGTGTACCGCCCGGGTGAGCTCGGCCTCGCGGCCGACCAGCGGGTCGATCTCGCCGCGGGCCGCGCGCTCGGTGAGATTCGTTGCGAAGGCTGCGAGCGGATCGGCCGGAAGCTCTCCTTCGTCGGCGTCTGCGGGCGTCCGCAGCGGTCCGGGAGCCGCAGCCCCCTCCTTGCTAACGCCATGGGAGAGAAATCGGAGCAGATCGAGGCGCGAGACACCCTGGGCGCGCAGGAGCGACACGGCGTGGGAGTCGGGCTCCTGGAGGATGGCCGCGAGCAGGTCGCCTGCATCGACTTCGTCCTTCTCCGCGCTCTCGACGTGGTGGATCGCGTGCTGCAGGACCCGGTGGAACGCGAGGGTCTGGCTGTGCTCGACCGGGGCTTCTCCGGGCTCACGGTCGAGGTCTTCCTCGAAGAAGCGGCGCAGCGACCGTTTGAGCGCTTCGATGTCCACCCCGCAGCCCCGGAGGCACTCGGCCCCGCGCTCCTCGTGCACGAGCGCATACAAGAGGTGCTCGACCGTGATGTAGGGATGCCGGTAGGTGGCAGCTTCCTGCAGCGCAGCCTGCAGCGTGAGCTGGAGGTCCCGGGACAGGCGGCTCACTCGGGCTCCACCCCGGCGCGGAGCGGATAGCCCCGCTCCTCCGCCATCCGGTGGACCGTGGCGGCCTTCGTCTCGGCCACCTCGAGTACATAGACGCCCGCGATTCCTGCACCGTGGTGATGGATCTGGAGCATGAGCTGCGTCGCCTCTGCCGGGGGCTTCGAGAAGACCTGCTGGAGGAGCGCCACCACGAACTCCATGGGGGTGTAGTCGTCGTTGAAGAGCACGACCTTGAACCGGGCCGGCCGCTCGGTCTTGGTGCGAGTCTTCGTGGCGACGCCGCGGCGACGCTCCACGTCGGCTTCGCCCGACCCGCCGGAACCACCGCCCGGGCTGCCGGGATCCTGCGCCATGCACACCCGCTGCACGCCGAGGAAGGATAGGAGGCGAGCCGCGACTGCGCCCGCCGGCGATCTATGCTCGGGGAGTGGCCGAGGTCGAGATCGCAGAGGGCGTCCGCGCGCTGCCGCGTACGGAGTGGGATGCCCTGGTCGGCGCGGGCTCTCCCTTCCTCGAGTGGGACTGGCTCGCGGCCCTCGAGGCCTCCGGCGCGGTCGGCGGAGGAACCGGCTGGACGTCCCGCCCGCTCGTCGCACGCCGCGATGGAAGGCTCGTGGCGGCGTGCCCGCTCTACGTGAAAGGCAACAGCGAAGGCGAGTTCGTCTTCGACTTCGCCTGGGCCGACGCGGCCCAGCGCGCCGGGATCCGCTACTACCCGAAGCTGCTCGTGGGGGTGCCGTTCACTCCGGTGGCCGGGCAGCGCCTCCTGGCGGCGCCGGACGAAGACCGCGCCGCGTGGGCGGGGCGGTTCGCCGAAACCTTGCGCGAGGCGTGTTCCGGCGGCGGCTTCTCATCGGTCCACGTGAACTTTTGCACGCCAGGCGAGCTGCCGCCCCTCGAGGAGGCCGGCTTCTCGCGGCGCCTCGGCATCCAATACCAATGGTGCAATCCCGGCTATGCGCGCTTCGACGACTTCCTCGAGCGCTTCCGCAGCAAGCGCCGCAACCAGATCCTGCGCGAGCGGCGCGAGGTGCGAGACGCGGGCATCTCGATCGACATCTACGAGGGAGACGAGATTCCCGAGGAGCTGTTCCCGCACATGTACCGGTTCTACCTGTCGACGATCGAAGGCAACCCGTGGGGCCGCCAGTACCTCGGCGAGCGCTTCTTCGAGCTGCTCCGGGAGCGCTTCTGCCACCGGCTGTGCTTCGTCGTGGCGCGCCAGGGAGGCCGGCCCATCGCCGGAGCCCTCAACGTCCGCAAGGGAGACACCCTCTACGGGCGCTACTGGGGTGCGGTGCGTCCGGTTCGACATCTCCACTTCGACGTCTGCTACTACACGGCAGTCGAGCACTGCATCGCCGAGGGCCTTGCCCGATTCGAGCCAGGCGCCGGCGGCGACTACAAGCAGGTGCGGGGCTTCGATGCGCAGCTCACCTACAGCGCCCACTTCCTCGCCGAGCCGCGGCTCGCCCGCGCCGTGGCGCACCACCTGGAAGAGGAGCGCTCCCAGGTGGAGCGGGGCCTCACGTGGCTCCGCGACCACAGCGCCCTGAAGGGCGCAGCCTCCTGACGTTGCGGGCGGGGCCCGCGGATCCGGGCTCCGGGCCTATGCCATCGCGGTGCGCAGGCGCTCGATCCGCTCGTCCAGCGGCGGGTGGCTCAGGAACAGCCGCATCCGGCCGGCGCCGGAAGAGATCTGCATGGTGGTGAGCGCCTGCGGCGTGTGGGCCTGCGCGACGGCCTCGTGGTCGCGCTGCAGGGCCTGGAGCGCGCGGATCATGTTCTCGCGTCCAGCCAGGCGAGCGCCGCCGGAGTCGGCACGGAACTCGCGCCAGCGCGAGAAGGCCATCACGACCATCGACCCCAGCACCATGAAGACGATCTGGAAGACCAGGACACACACGAAGTAGATGCCCTGGGAGATTCCGCCTCCATCACGGTCGCTGCTCCGGAGCGCCTGGGCGACCGCGAACGCCAGAACCCTCGCGAGGAACATGACGAAGGCGTTCACGACGCCCTGGAGGAGCGTCATGGTCACCATGTCGCCGTTGGCGATGTGGCTGATCTCGTGTCCGAGGACACCCTCGACCTCGGGACGGTCCATCTTTCGGAGCAGGCCCGTCGAAACCGCCACCAGCGACCGCGACTTGGTCGGGCCGGTGGCGAAGGCATTGATGTCGTCCGATTCGTAGACGCCGACCTCGGGCATCGGAATCCCCGCGCCCTGTGCCAGCCGCTGTACGGTCTGCACCAGCGCCTGGGCGCCGGGCTCCCGGGTGTCGGGCTGGATCACCTGGACGCCCATCATCCGCTTGGCGGTCCAGCGGGAGATGAGGAGCGAGATGAATGCGCCGCCCATGCCCCAGACCAGGCAGAAGACGGCCAGAGACGGGAGGTTGAGTCCGTTCTGCTCGAGGAAGGGCTCGACGCCGAGCAGGCGGAGAACCACCGTGATGGTGGTCATCACGAGCAGGTTCACGAGCAGGAAGAGGAAGATTCTCTTGGCCACGTCCATGTCCTCCAGCTAGACGGATCGCACCCGGCGGCCGCCTGTCAAGCGCGCCATTCAAGGCGGACCCCGGGGGGGGGCGCACTGCCCCTTCTCGGATAGTCTCTTCGGCTCGCCCGCGAATTCATTCCAGCGAGAGGAAGGCCATGGCCCGGGCAGCGGTGGAAGACCAGCTCCGAGATCTCTTCGCGCGGCGGATCCTCGTCCTCGACGGCGCCATGGGCACCATGATCCAGCGCCGCCAGCTAACGGAAGACGACTTCCGCGGCGAGCGTTTCAAGAACCATGCCGCGGACCTGCGCGGCAACAACGATCTGCTGATCCTCACCCGTCCCGACGTGATCCGGGACATCCACGATGCGTACCTGGCCGCCGGCAGCGACCTCATCGAGACCGGCACCTTCAGCGCGACCCGGATCTCCCAGGCCGACTACGGCCTCGGGGACCTTGCCTACGAGCTGAACCTCGAGGGCGCGCGAATCGCCCGCGCGGCGGCCGACGCGTTCTCGGCGCGCACCCCCGACCGGCCCCGCTTCGTCGCCGGCGCCCTCGGTCCGACCAACCGTACGCTCTCCCTCTCGCCGGACGTGAACGATCCGGCCTTCCGCGCGGTGACCTTCGAACAGATGCGGGCGGCCTACGCCGAGCAGGCACGCGGCCTCATCGACGGCGGCGCCGATGTGCTGCTGGTCGAGACCATCTTCGACACCCTGAACGCCAAGGCGGCCCTCTTCGCCATCGAAGAGGTCTTCGACGAAAAGGGACTGCGGCTCCCGGTCTTCGTGTCGGTCACGATCGTCGACAAGAGTGGCCGCACCCTCTCGGGACAGACCCTCGACGCGTTCTGGACCAGCATCGCCCACGCGAGGCCCCTGTGCGTCGGGATCAACTGCGCGCTCGGCGCAGCCGACATGCGCCCCTACGTCGAGGAACTCTCCGGCCTCGCCGACAGCTTCGTCTCGGCCTACCCGAACGCCGGCCTGCCGAACGCCTTCGGCGGCTACGACGAAGACCCTGCGACGACCGCGCGGCTCCTGCGCGAGTTCGCCGAGGAGGGGTTCGTCAACCTCGTCGGCGGATGCTGTGGAACGACCCCCGACCACATCCGTTCGATCGCTCACGCGGTCGGCGGACTGCCTCCCCGCCGGATCCCCGAGAGACGCAGCGGAACCCTGCGCCTCTCGGGCCTCGAGACCCTCACCATCGGCCGCGAGAGCAACTTCACCCTGATCGGAGAGCGGACCAACGTCACGGGATCGAAGCGCTTCATGAAGCTCATCGAGGCCGGCGATTTCGGCCGGGCTCTCGAGGTCGCCCTCGAACAGGTCCGCGGCGGCGCGAACATCCTCGACGTCAACATGGACGAGGGCATGCTCGACTCGGAGCAGGCCATGACGACGTTCCTCCAGCTCGTCGCCGGAGAGCCGGAGATCGCGCGGATCCCGATCATGGTCGACAGCTCGAAGTGGAGCGTCATCGAGGCGGGCCTTCGCTGCATCCAGGGCAAGGGCGTCGTCAACTCGCTCAGCCTGAAGGAAGGCGAAGCGGACTTCCTGGCCAAGGCGCGCCGGGTCCGGCGCTACGGCGCCGCGGTGGTGGTGATGGCGTTCGACGAGCAGGGGCAGGCCGAGACCACCGACCGCAAGGTCGAGATCTGCCAGCGCGCCTACGCGCTCCTCACCGAGCGGATCGGCTTCGACCCAGAGGACATCGTCTTCGATCCGAACGTCCTGGCCATCGGTACGGGAATCGAAGAGCACGCCGAGTTCGCCAGGAGCTTCATCGAGGCCACGCGGCGGATCAAGTCGACCTGCCCGGGCGCCCGCGTGAGCGGCGGAATCAGCAATCTCTCCTTCTCCTTCCGCGGCAACGATTTGGTGCGCGAGGCGATCCACTCGGCATTCCTGTTCCATGCCATCCACGCCGGGCTCGACATGGGTATCGTCAATGCCGGCCAGCTCGCCGTCTACGAGGACATCCCGAAGGACCTGCTCGAGCGCGTCGAGGACCTCGTCTTCAATCGCCGGCCCGACGCAACCGAGCGCATGGTCGAGTTCGCCGAGCACGTGAAGGGCAGCGGGAAGAAGCGAGAGGTCGACCTCTCGTGGCGCAGCGCCCCCGTGGCCGAACGGCTCTCCCACGCTCTCGTCCATGGGCTGGTGGAGTTCATCGAGGCCGACGTCGAGGAGGCCCGTCAGGCCTTCGCCCGCCCGCTCGCGATCATCGAAGGCCCGCTCATGGACGGGATGAAGGTCGTCGGCGACCTCTTCGGCGCCGGGAAGATGTTCCTTCCCCAGGTCGTGAAGAGCGCGCGCGTCATGAAGCGTGCGGTCGCGTACCTCGAGCCGTTCATGGAGGCCGAGAAGGCGCAGCACCCACGGCAGGCGCAGGCGAAGATCGTTCTCGCCACGGTGAAGGGCGACGTTCACGACATCGGCAAGAACATCGTCGGCGTCGTGCTCGGCTGCAACGGCTACGCAGTGATCGATCTCGGGGTGATGGTGCCGTGCGAGAAGATCCTCGACGCGGCCGCCTCCGAGGGCGCCAGCATGATCGGGCTCTCGGGCCTCATCACGCCCTCCCTCGACGAGATGGTCCACGTGGGCCGCGAGATGGAGCGCCGGCGGATGAAGCTCCCGCTCCTGATCGGCGGCGCCACCACCAGCCGCCAGCACACCGCCGTGAAGATCGCCCCGGAGTACGGCCCGCCGACCGTCCACGTCCTCGACGCCTCGCGTGCCGTGGGAGTGGTGTCGAGCCTTCTCGACGCCGACCGGCTCTCCGCCTTCGACCGCGAGAACCGCGAGGCCCAGGCGAAGCTCCGGGCCCTGCATGGCGCCCGGCAGGAGCGGATCCTCGTGCCGTATGCCGAGGCGCTCGCCAACCGGGTTCCCATCGCGTGGCGCGCCGAGGACGTCCCGCAGCCGGCATTTCTCGGCCGCCGCGTCCTCGAAGACTTTCCGCTCCGCGAACTCGTCCCGTTGATCGACTGGACGTTCTTCTTCTCTGCCTGGGAGCTGAAGGGGCGCTACCCGAAGATCCTCGAGCATCCCGAGATCGGATCGGCCGCCCGCGAGCTCTTCGAGAACGGCCAGGCCCTGCTGGAGCGGATGATCGAGGAGCGCCTGGTCCGCGCCAGCGGGGTCTATGGCTTCTGGCCTGCCGCTTCGGAGGGCGACGAGATCGTCCTCTTCACTGACGAGAGCCGTAGCCGCGAGGCCGCCCGCTTCCACTGCCTTCGCCAGCAGCGACGGAACGAGCCCGGCCGGCCCCACCGGTCGCTCGCCGATTTCGTCGCACCGCGGGAGAGCGGCCTCGCCGACCATGTCGGCGCCTTCGCCGTCACGGCGGGCCTCGGCGAGGACGAGGCCGCCGAGCGATTCCGCTGCCAGCACGACGACTACCACGCGATCCTGCTGAAGGTGCTCTGCGACCGCCTGGCCGAGGCCTTTGCGGAGGCCCTCCACCAGCGTGCGCGGCACGACTGGGGCTACGGCGCCGACGAGCACCTCGGCCCCGACGACCTCATCGCCGAGCGCTACCGGGGGATCCGGCCGGCCTTCGGCTACCCGGCCTGCCCCGACCATACGGAGAAGCGAACGCTCTTCGCGTTGCTGGACGCGCCGGCCGTCGGGATCACCCTGACCGAGAGCTGCGCCATGCAGCCGGGCGCGAGCGTGAGCGGCATCTACCTGCAGCACCCCCAGGCGCGCTTCTTCACGGTGGGCGCCATCGACCGCGACCAGGTCGAGGACTACGCCCGGCGCAAGGGGATGCCGGTCGCGGAGGTCGAGCGCTGGCTGGCGCCGAACCTGGGATACGAGCCCGCGAAATCGGCCTGAGACCGGCGTAGACTGGGGCTCCTCCCATCCCGAGGCCCCCCATGCCGCTGCCGCTCGCTCCCGCCTTGGCACTGCTCGTACTCTCGCTGGCATCGGCCGGGGTCGCCCGCGCCACCGACCCCAACCCCTGGGTCGAGCGCCGCGTCCTCGACATGGCCCACGCCGGCGGCGAGCACGAAGCGCCCACCGACACGCTCTTCGCTCAAAAGCTCGCCCTCGAAGCCGGCGCCGACGTACTCGAGCTCGACGTACGGAGGACCCAGGACGGCGTCCTCATCATGACCCACGACGAGACCGCCGACCGCGTGACCGACGGGACGGGACGCTGGGTCGACATGACCCTCGAGGAGGTGAAGCGCCTCGACAACGCCTACGACTTCCGCTGCGCGACGAACTGCGCGCGCTACCCGGACGAGCGGTATCCGCTCCGCGGCGTCGCAACCGGACAGCGGCCTTCGCCGCCGGGCTTCGAAGCGAACGACTTCCGGGTCGCCACGATCCGCGAGGTGCTCGAGGCGTTTCCGGAGGCCCTTCTCAGCATCGAGATCAAGGGGTCGTCGCCGGGCGACCTTCCGAATGCCACTGCCCTCGCGGATCTCCTTCTCGAGTTCGGCCGGATCGACGACGTGCTGATCGCATCGTTCGACGAGGGGCTGATCACGGCGTTCAAGGAGCGCGCACCGGCGATCCACACGACGCCGGCGCTGCGAGAGGCGGCAGACTTCTACTTCAACCGCGTCCCTCCGCAGGGCCACGTGGCGTTCCAGATCCCGCCCGACTACTTCGGCTTCGTCATCAGTTCGCCGCAGTTCACGGCGGATGCCCACGCCCTCGGCCTCGCGGTCTACGTGTATCTCGACGACCCGATCGAGGACGAAGCCACGTACGAGCGGCTGCTCGCCGACGGCGTCGACGGGATCATCACCGCCCGCCCGACCCGGATGCGGGAGATCCTCGAAGGCCGGGGCCTCGGGTTCCGATCGAGAATCGATCTCGAAACGGACGTGGCCCGGGCCGCGCCCCGCAGCGTCGATCTCCCGCTCCATTGCCGCGCTTCGGCTTCGGCGCCGCACTGCCGCGCGGAGCTGTCCCTCGAGCTGCTCGCGCTCGCCGATGGCCGGGGGCTCCCGGGAGCCCCCCGGATCGGCGCCGGCGTCGCCGAGGTGGCCCGCGGCGAGACGGCCCTCGCTCGCCTCCGGCTCACGCCGCTCGCCAGCTGGCTGCTGTTCTGGCTCGGTCCCCTCGACACGCGGCTGCAGATCGACGGCACCGGGCTTCACGACGCCGACGCCGCCTTGCCGCTTCGCCTCGAGGCCGGGTTTCCGACCCGCGCCGGGCGCCGGTGACCGCGGCGGATCTGCCCGCTCGGCCTACGCCGTGACCGGGTCGGCCTCGGCGAGGGCCGCGGCCTCCCACTCGAGGAAGTGCGGCCAGGCGAGCACGGCGTCGGTGTAGCGGCGCGCCACCGGATCGGGAACGGCGATGACATAGCTTCGCAGGCGCGTCACGACCGGCGCATACATCGCATCGGCGATCCCGAAGCGGCCGAACAGGAAATCACCGCCGGACCCGAATCGTTCGCGGCACTCGCGCCAGAGGGAGACGATCCTCTCCACGTCGGCCGCGGCCTCCGGCGTGAGATCGCGCTGTTCGCGGATCCGGAGATTGCACGGACACAGGCCTCGGAGCGCGGCGAAGCCCGCGTGCATCTCGGCACTCACCGACCGCGCCATCGCCCGCGCCGGCGCGCCGGCCGGCCAGAGCCCCGCCGTGGGCGCCAGCTCCGCCACCCGCTCGCAGATGGCGAGCGACTCCCACGTGACGGTGTCTCCCTCGACCAGGGCGGGCACCTTGCCGGTCGGCGACCAGCGCAGGATCTCGGCCCTCGTCTTTGGCGTGTAGAGCGGAATCCTGACTTCCTCGAACGGAATCCCCCCTGCACGCAGCGCGAGCCAGGGGCGCATCGACCAGGAAGAGAAGTTCTTGTTGCCGATGACGAGGGTGAGCGAGGCCATGGCCGTCTCCTTCGCGAGCCCGACGGTACTGGCAACGCCCCCGGCGGTCCACGGCGCTCCCGCTCCTACGCGTCGCGCGCGCCGCGTTGAGGGTCTGCGTCCACGGCAAGGGGCGCCGTCTGCGACGGAATCCGCTCCCGCTCCTCGGCGACATGCGGCGCGGTCACGAAGGCGAGCACCCCGGTGACGGTGAGCGCCATTCCCACCCACTGCGCCGCAGTCGGCACCTCACCCACCAGTACGAAGGTCACCGCCAGCGACAGCAGCGGCACCGACGGCACGACGATCGCCGTCGCCCGCGCGAGGTCGAGTCGCGTGATGGCCTGGTACCAAAGCAGCGTGCCGACGTAGCTCAGCACCACGCCCTGTACCGCGAGGATCGGGAGCAGGTTCGCCAGCTCGGCGCCGCTCGGCAGCCGCGCCATGCCTCCGCTCGCCAGCCAGCCGGTCGAGAGCAGGATGCCGCCGTAGAGGTACCGGGCGCCGGTCAACACCGACGGCGCAACGCCGCGAAGCCCGCGCAGCACCACCAGGTGCGACGCCTGCCAGCACAGGGGCGTCGCCAGCAAGAGGGCGATGCCGGCCGGATCGTGGAAACCGTCGCCGCGAACGGCCAGTGCGATCCCCGCCAGGAGGACCACGACGGCGACGACGCGCCGGAGCGTCGGCCGGTGGCCGAGAACGGCCCACGAGACCAGGATCGCGTAGACCGGCTCGATCTGGAGGCACAGGACCGCGTCGATGGCGCTCGTCCGGCGAACCCCCTCGAAGTAGAGGAAGAACGCGAGGGTCGTTCCAAGGAACCCGATCGCAACGAGCCGCAGCGCGAGGCCGCGACGAACGAGGATCCCGAGCTCGCCGCGCACCCCCATCACCACGGCGGCGGCCACCGCGGCGAACAGCGTCGTGAGGGCGGCCACGGCCAGCGGGTCGGCCTTGCCGGTCGTGAGCTTGGCCACGCCCGGGACGAATGCGCTGCTCGCAGCGCAGAGGCCGGCGAAGACGAGCCCGGCACGCTCCACGCTCGGCGACGTCATCTCGTCCCTTCGTCCGATCTTCCCCCGGCACGAGCGCGGCGGAGCACTGCCCTTTGAGGCGGCCGGCAGTGTAGCCGTTCCCGCAGTGGTCGGGGTTTACCGGCGGCCGCTGCGCCGGCATGATCGCCGCGACTTCGGGAGGGACGATGACCGAACGACCGCGTGAAGGGGGGCCCTCGATCGCCGCTGCTGCGTCGCCGTGGATCGAGCGCTTCGCGCCGCTCGTCGAGGCCGGCGGCACCGTACTCGATCTCGCCTGCGGCGGCGGACGCCACACGCGTTACTTCGCTGCCCGGGGGCACCGGGTGACGGCCGTCGATCGTGACCTTTCGCGGCTGGGAGACCTCGCGCAGCACCCGCTCGTCGAGGCGCTCGCCCTCGACCTCGAGACCGGTGCGCCCTTCGCCCTCGCCGGCCGACGCTTCGCCGCCGTCGTCGTGACGAGCTACCTGCACCGGCCGATCCTCGGCGACCTGGTGGAGGCCGTAGCACCCGGCGGCATGCTCCTGGTCGAGACGTTCGCAGCGGGCAACGAGCGCTTCGGCGGGCCCTCGCGGCCCGAGTTCCTGCTCCGGCCGGGAGAGCTGCTGGAGGCCGTCCGCGGCCGGCTGAGGGTGCTCGCCTACGAAGATCTCACGGTGGACGAGCCCCGGCCTGCAGCGATCCAGCGCATCGCCGCTCGGCGTGCGAACGTCTGACCCGCTGCGGGGTCGCGCGACGCTCAGCGGCGGACTTCGCCCTTTTCGATCTCTTGCTTCGCGCGCGCGGCGATGGGCTCGATCGGGCGGTCCATTCCGTCGAAGCTCTCGGCGACGACGCCGTCGCGGTCGAGGATCGTGATCCGCTGGGTATGGCTGTAGTGCCCGTCGCCCGTCGGTCGATAGTTGACCCCCAGTACGGCCGCGATCTCACGCACCTGGTCTGGCGTGCCGCTCGCGAGCGTCCAGCGATCGCTGGCGAGACTGTGCTCCTTGGCGTAGGCCGCGAGGCGCTCGGGCGTATCGACGGCGGGGTCGAAGCTCACCAGGAGGTATCTCACACCCGCCCTTTCTTCGGCGGAGAGCTGCGCGTCGATGCGCTGCAGGTCCCGAACGAGTACCGGACACGCCGACTGGCAGGTGCCGTAGAAGAGCAGCACCAGCACCGGGCGCCCGCGCAGGTCGGCGAGGGCGAAGCGCTCGCCGCCCGGCTTCGACCACTGGCCTTCGAGCTGGTAGATCGACCGGCCGGGAAGCGGCGCGTCGCCGGGAAGGCCGGCATGGGCCGCTTCATGACCGTGCCCGTGATGGTGCGCATGGCCCTTCCCGGCGGCGGCATCCGCACCGGAGGCGGCCTTCTCCTGGGACTCGGCGACGACCGGCCCTGCGGCAAGCGCCGCCACGGCGACGGCGGCGAGAAAGCGAGAGAAGCTCATGGAAGGCTCCTTGCGCAGCGGAAACCCAGATGGTGGAGCGCGTGGGTCGCCGAGAGACTCGACCGGAACGCGAAGCGCATGAACGTGGCGTAGTCCGAGGTGTCTCCTGCCGCGGCAGCGGCGCCGCCGCAAACCAGGTCGGCCTGCTTGTCGCCCTGCTTGCGGCTGTCGACGCTCGAGAACCCTGCGTTGAAATCCTCGACCCATTCCCAGATCACGCCGTGAAGATCGCTCACGCCGAGCGAGTTCGCCGGCGTACTCCCGACGCGAGGAAGCTGCGTCCGCGGTCGCCCGTAGAACGCGAGGATCCGCCGTGTCGTCTCTTCCCGCGCCGCCACATCGGCCGCGGGCGGAGCCGCAGCGATCTCCCACTCGGCCTCGGTGGGAAGGCGATTCCCGAGGCTCCGGCAGTACGCCATGGCGGCGAACCACGACACGAAGGTAACGGGCTGCTCCGGGAGCACCGCCGGTCCGAGCGTGAGGTCACCCTCCCACGGACCGAGGTAGGCGGCATCGGCAAACAGGGGCGCCACCTGGGACCGCTGCCAGCGAGGATTCCCGCGGACGAACTCGAGGAACTGGCCGCTCGTGACGGGCAGGCGGTCGAGCCAGAAGGCTGCGACCGCGATGCCGGTCTCCCCGGGTGTCCGGTAGAGAGGCTCGTAGCTCCCTCCGGGCACCCGGACCATGCCTTGCGGCGGCTCCGTCGCGGGCACCGCCGCCCGGGCCGCGCCAGCGGCGAGCGCCAGCGCGAGCCCGGCCCACGACGAGCGCCTTCTCAGGGATGCCCTCCGTTCGCGGGCTTCGGAATCGCCGCCCGGGCGGCCGCCACCTGCGCGTCCTCGACCGCGTCTCCCTTGTTCCCGAAGCTGTTGCGGACGTAGGTGAGTACGTCGGCGATCTCGTGGTCGGTCAGGTTCGCGAAGGGAGGCATCGTGTTGTTGTAGGGCTGTCCGTTCACGACGACCGGACCCGAGAGGCCCTTGAGCACGATGTTGATCGACCGGTCGACGTCCTCCATCAGGTAGTCGGACTTCGCCAGCGGCGGAAAGATCGTCGCGAGGCCCTGCCCTTCGAGCTGGTGGCACGTCGAGCACGTTCCCATGTAGACGGCCTTGCCGCGCTGCATGCGATCCTTGAGCGTGTTGCCCGTGCCGGCGCCTACGAGGGCCTGCTGCGCGGCCTGCGACTTCTCGGCGAGATACACCTCGTCGACCTCCTGGCCCGAGTAGATGACCTTGTCCTCGGGTCCTTCGGCCTTCAGCATGCCGAGCGTCCCCTTGTGGAACGTCCGGAAGATCGAGTGATCGACGAGGATGTAGGTGCCCGGCACCTCCATCTTGAAGTCCACCACCGTCGACCCGCCTGCGGGAATGAGGGTCGTCTGGACGTCCTCATGAGTCGGCGTCCCGCCTTCGGGATAGACGTGATCGAAGATCTCACCGATCACGTGGAAGCTGCTCACCAGGTTGGGCCCGCCGTTGCCGACGAACATGCGGACCGTCTCACCGACCTTCGCCTGGAGCGCGCGGTCGCCCACCAGCGCGCCGTCGCGCCCGTTGAAGAGGACGTAGGACGGGTTCTCGTCGATGGCGCGCTTCATGTCGAAGGGCTGGAGGCCCGGATTCCGGAAGTCGCCCTTGGTGTAGAAATCGCCCTGCACGACGTAGAACTCGCGGTCGACTTTCGGGAAGCCCTGCTCGGGCTCGACGACGATCATGCCGTACATGCCGTTCGCGATGTGCATGCCCACCGGGGCCGTCGCGCAGTGGTAGATGTACGTGCCGGCATTGAGCGCCCGGAAGGTGAACTGGGTCTGGTGGCCCGGAGCCGTGAAGGTGCTGGCAGCGCCTCCGCCCGGGCCGGTGACGGCGTGCAGATCGATGTTGTGGGGCATCGAATTGTCCGGGTGGTTCTTCAGGTGCAGCTCCACCAGATCGCCGCGTCGCACGCGGATCATCGGGCCCGGGACGCTCCCGCCGAAGGTCCAGAACGTGTACTGCGCCCCGTCAGCGATCTCCTTGACGACCTCTCGCACCTCGAGATGCACGATCACCTTCGCCGGAGCGCTTCGCCCCGTCGGCGGCGCGGCGGCGGGCGCGACGCCGAGCTGCGCCTCGACGACCGGCAGCTTCGCCTCGTCGATGGCCGGAAGCCCCGCCGCGGAGCTCACGGTCTTCTGCGCCCCGGCAGAAGCCGGCTGCGCAGGTGAAGGCGCGGACTTCGCGCCGTCGCTCGGAGCGTTGCCGCACGCGAGAAGCGCGGTCATCAGGACGAGGGCCGGAGAGAGGAAGAGTCGCACTGGGAACCTCCATCGCAGCGCAGTGTCGATGCTGCGCTGCGGCGATGACGGTAGTGTGGACGCCCGAGGGGAATGCTGATCTCGGTCATACTCCCCGCGACCGAATGACGCAGCTCCGATGCGTCGCAGCGCGGAAATCCCTCGATTTTCCGCCCCGCGGGGCTTCATCCGCTCTGGCTGCGTCTCAGCGTCCGGCGCAGGACGCGCTTCACCCACTCGGCCAGGTCGTCGAGAACCAGGTAGAAAGCCGGCACCACCAGGAGCGTCAGGCTCATGGAGGTGAGCATCCCGGCCCCCGTGGCGACGCCCATCGGCTGGCGTGACTCGGCGCCGGGGCCAAGACCGGTTGCGGCCGGCAACACCCCGAAGATCATGGAGATTCCCGTCATGAGTACGGGGCGCATCCGGATCGGCGCCGCCGTCCGCATGGCAGCCTCCTTTTCCATCCCCTCCCGCCGGAGCTGGTTGGCGTAATCGACCAGCAGGATCGAGTTCTTGGTGACGAGGCCGAGCAGGAGAATGATGCCGATCATGCTGAAGAGGTTGAGGCTCATTCCCGCCAGCCACAGACCACCGAGCCCGCCCACCAGCGCCAGGGGCAGGGCCAGCATGACCGTCAGGGGGTGCATCAGGCTCTCGAACTGAGCGGCGAGGATCATGAAGATCACCAGCACCGAGAGGCCGAGCATCAGGGCGAACTGCTTGCCGGTCTCGCGCAGCGCCTCGGCCTCGCCGGTGAACTCGATGCTCACCTCCTCGGGAAGCGTCTCGGCAGCGATGCGCTGGACGGCTGCGACCGCCTCCGACATGGCCTTGCCCTGGAGATTCCCGAAGATCGAAACGCTCCGCTGGCGGTCGGTCCGCGTGATCGCAGACGGCGCCGCGCCGATCTCGACGTCCACGAGATTCCGCAGCTCGACGACACCACCGTCTTGCGTTCGCACGTACAGCCGCTCGATCGCCGCAGGTTCGGCGCGGTCCTTCTCCTCGAGGCGGACGCGGATGTCGAAGCGGTTGCCCGCCTCCTTGAAGGTTCCGACGTCGAGGCCACCGATCATGGCCTGGACGGTGGTGGCGAGGGCTTGGGCACTCACGCCGAGGGCCGAAGCCTTCTCCCGGTCGGGCACCACGCGCACCTCCGGTAGCCCGAGCTTCAAGCTCTTGTCGAGCTCGACGATTCCTCCCTCTTGGGAGAGCCGCTGGATGAACGTATCGGCGAGCCGATCGAGGTCGCCGAGCGCAAGGTTCCCCCGTAGCGCGAACTCGAAGTTCCCTCGCCCCTGCCCGGTCTGGAGACTCGTGAAGTCGAAGACGTTGATCTGCTGCCCGGGGATCCGGCCCAGCACGTCGCGCGCCTCGCGCATCAGCTCCTGCGCAGACCGCTCGCGCTCGGACCGGGGCTTCAGCGTCGCGAAGAGGATTCCCTCGTTGACGTTGCCCGGACCTCGCGGCCCCGAGATCCCGACCGCCGAGAACAGGCCCGCCACCTCGGGCTGGGCGAGGATCCAGTCTTCGTTGAGCCGCAATTGTTCGAACGTCGCTTCGAACGTCGACCCCGGCGGCGTCTCGAGGAACACGAGGAAGCGGCCCTGGTCCTCCGGCGGGAAGAACTCGCGATGAAGGTTCGCTGCGAGACCCACCGAAGCGAGCAGCGAGAGTCCGGCGATCGAGAGTGTCGCGGCACGGTGCCGGAGGGTCCAGTCGAGGGCTCTCCGGTACCCGGACTCGAGCGCGAGGAAGACCCGCTCGAGCCGGTCGTAGATGCCGCCCGGCGTCACCGGCGCCGCGTGGGGCACGCGCGCCGCCAGCATGGGCGTCAGGGTGAGCGCGACGAACAGCGAGATCAACACGGCGACAGCCGTCGTGATGCCGAACTCCCGGAGGAAGTTTCCGAT
Organism: uncultured delta proteobacterium; assembly: GCA_963710635.1. GTDB lineage: Bacteria > Myxococcota_A > UBA9160 > UBA9160 > UBA9160 > MYXO. The sequence goes on along the minus strand of CAVQAY010000004.1, from coordinate 497,036 downwards.
GATCCCCGTCACGAAGACCACGGGGAGGAAGACCGCTGCGATCGAAAAGGTCGCGGCGGCTGCGGCGAAGGAAACCTCGCGCGTTCCTCGCGTTGCCGCTTCGATCGGTGGCTCTCCCAGCGCCCGGTGCCGTTCGATGTTCTCGAGCACCACGATGGCGTCGTCGACCACGACGCCCACCGCGAGGGTGAGGGCCAGCAGCGTCATGATGTTGAGCGTGAACCCGAGCGCCCACATCACGCCGAAGGTCGCGACGATCGAGAGCGGAATCGCGAGACCGACGATCATCGTCGGCCTCCAACGGCGCAGGAAGAGCCAGACCGTGAGCGTCGCCAGCAGCGCACCGAAGGCGAGCGCGAAGAGGGTCTCGTCGACCGACTCGCGGATCGCCGTCGAGAAGTCGATCATCGTCCCGCGCTCGCTGAACTCGAGGCCTGCCGGAAGGATCGGCCGCAGCCGGTCGAGACGTCGATAGACCTCGTCGGCGATGGCGACCGTGTTGGCGTCGGCCTGCTTGCGGATGCCGAGCCCGACGGTGTTCCGGCCCACGAAGCGAGCGAGGGTCCGGACGTCCTCGCTCCCGTCTTCCACGCGCGCCACGTCGCGCAGCACCACCGGAGCCCCGCCCACCTCGGCAACCACCAGTGTCTCGAGCGCCTCTCGCGAGCGGAATTCGGCATCGGTCTTGACCGAGTATTCGATGCGCTGGCTGATCACCTGCCCGCCCGGCACCTCGACGTGCTCGCGGCGGAGCGCGGCAATCACGTCGCTGGCGGCGAGCCCTCGGGCGCGGAGCGCCTCACCGTCGAGCCAGATCCGCATGTTGCGGTCGCGCCGGCCGAAGAGCACCACCGAGCCCACGCCCGGGATCGTCTCGAGCTCGGGCTTGATGTGGAGGCGGACGAACTCGCTGGTGTCGACGATGCTCCGGTCGGTCATGAGCGGGATCCACAAGATCGGCTGGCTGGCGGGGTTCACCTTGTCGACGACCGGAGGCTCGACATCCTTGGGAAGATGGACCCGCGCGCGCGCCACCTTGTCTCGGACGTCCTGCGCCGCGCTGTCGAGATCGCGGTCGAGGTCGAACTCGACGACGATGATCGAAATGCCTTGGGTGCTCGTCGACGAGAGCTGGCGAACACCTGCGATGGTGTTGATCTGTTCCTCGAGGACGTCGGTGACGTCTTCCTCGATCACCTCCGGGCTCGCCCCTTCGAGCTGCGCCGTCACCATGACGACGGGGAACTCCATCCGCGGGTACGCGTCGACCCCCATGTTGAAGTAGCCGAGGACGCCAAAGACGATGAGCGAGAGCATCATCATCCAGGTGAGGATCGGGCGCTGGATCGAGACGTCGGAGAGGGTCACCGCGCCGTACCGCTCGGCGCGCTTCCGTCACGCTCGCGGATCTCGACCGCCGCGCCGTCGACCAGCGCCGTGTGGCCGCGGGTGATGACGCGGTCTCCCGCCGCGAGGCCGCTCAGCACCTCGACGGCGCCACCTTCGTGCATTCCCGTCTCGATCACCCGCCGCTCGGCCCGGTCGGGCCCTGCGAGGCGAAACACCACCGATCCGTCGGCGCGCTGGAGGACGGCTTCCTCGGGGATCAGGAGAGCCCCCGGACGAACGGCGATGCCGAGGTCTGCTCTCGCGAAGAGCCCCGGCCGGAGCCGGCCGTCGGCGTTGGGCAGCTCGCCGCGGACGCGAAGCGTCCGGCTCTGGGGGTCCACCGTCGGCGCCACCACCGTCACCGTCGCACGGAAGCGTTCGTCGGGATACGGCGCCACGCGAACGTCGACCGGGATCCCCGGCCGAACCCGCGCGACATCGCGTTCGGCGAGCCGGAACTCGACTTCGATGGGGTCGAGGGCGACCAGCTCGAAGAGCGGCTGTCCCGGCTGGACGAACTCGCCGCGGCTCACCAGCCGGCGGCCGATGATGCCTGCGAAGGGAGCCGTGACGCTCGCGTCGCGGTGGGCGCGCTCCGCCTGCGAGAGCTGTGCCCGGGCGGCTTCGACCCGCGCTCGCGCCAGGGTTGCAGCGGTCCCGGCCTGATCGAGCCGCTCCTGGGAGGCCACCTTGCCGGCGTGCAGCTCGCGCATGCGACGGAGCGTCCGCTCCTGCTCGCGCAGGTTGGCCTCGGCTTGGGCGAGGTTCGCGCGGGCCGCATCACGCTCGAGCGCATGACGCTCGGGGTCGATCCGCATCACGACCGTACCCACGTCGACCCGGCTCCCCTCCTCGTAGGGAGTCTCGGTGACGCGTCCTGCGACCTCTGCAGCGATCTTCGCCGCGTCCTTGGCCCGCAGCTCACCGGTGGCCTCGATGCGTTCTTCGAGGTCCTTCGTCACCGCGGGCGCCACGGTGACTCCTGTGGCAGCGGAGGGGCCGGGAGCCTCGCCGCGGCCGCACGCGACGACGACCAGCAACGCGGCGACGCCGACGGCCCACGTCGGCAAAGGCTTCGGCCTCTGCGGGTTGGCCTCCGGGGTCACGTCGCGTGCTCGAAGAGCCGGATCAACAACCGCGTCATCGCTTCCACCTGCGTCACCTCCACGAATTCCCGCGCCGTATGGGCCTGCGCCACCGAGCCCGGCCCCACCACGACCCCCGGGATCCCAGCGCCGGCAAAGAGTGCCGCATCCGTGCCAAAAGCGACGCACCCCGGAGCGGGATCGAGACCGCAGTCGCGGAGAGCCGCCTGGCAGGCGCGTACCGGGAGCGATCCGGCGTCCGTTCCGAGCGGCGGCTTGCCGAGGACGCAGGCCGCGACCCGGACGTCCGCGAGGGAGGCCTCCGCGAGAGCCTTCTCGATCTCGCTCCGTACCTGTGCGGCGGTCTCGCCCGGGAGGAGCCGCCGGTCCATCAGCAGCCACGCAGCGTCCGGAACCACGTTCGGGGCCTTGCCGCCACCGATCACCCCGACCGAGCAGGTCCCGGGGCCGAGCATCGGGTCGCGCCTCCGGCCGAGGTGGTCGTGGAGCGTCTCGACGGCGAGAACGGCGCGGGCCAGCGCGCCGATGGCGTTCCTTCCCGCTCCCGGATCGGAGCTGTGGCACGCGATGCCGGTCGCCTCGAGCCGCGCCACCGCGATGCCCTTGTGGTGGGTCACCAGGCGGAGCTCCGTCGGCTCGGTGGCGAGCGCCCAATCGGGGCGCCTGCCGCCGAGGTGCCCGAGCACGTCGCGAACGCCAGCGCTGGCGAGCTCCTCGTCGGCCTCGCCAACGACGATCACGTTCCGGCGCAGCGATCCACGAGCGAGCACCCGGGCCAGCGCATCGACGAGCGCCGCCATACCGGCCTTGGTGTCGCAGGTGCCGCGTCCGAACACGCAACCGCCGCTGACGACCGGATCGAAGGGCGGGATCTCCATGCCATCGACGGGAACCGTGTCGAGGTGTGACGCCACCAGCAGCGTCTCCCGGGCGCCGTCGACCTGCGCCTCGGCCACCACGCTCCGCCGCTCGCCGTCGCCCAGCAGTACCGCGTCGAGCCCGATCGAGCGGAGCTGTCCCTGGACCAGCTCTGCATAACGGCGCTCGCCTGCGACGTCGGCGCCGATGTCGCTGCGGCCCATCGGGTTCACCGACGGCGTCGCTACGTATTCCCGCAGCAGCTCGATGCAGCCCTTCACGGCCGGACCATTCGTTCGGGAACCACCAGCCGATCGAACTCGTCGGCTTCGAGGGTGCCCAGGGCGAGCGCGGCCTCGCGCAGCGTCGTTCCGTCGTGAAGCGCCTTTCGCGCGATCTGCGCAGCGCGGTCGTATCCGACGGCGGGGACCAGCGCCGTCACCAGCATCAGCGAGCCCTCTACGTGGCGCCGGATGCGTTCGGCGTCCGCTTCGAGCCCCTCGATGCAGAAACGCGTGAAGCTCGTGCAGGCGTCGGCCAGAAGCCCCGCAGAGTCGAGAAACCGATCGATCATCAGCGGCTTCATCGTACTGAGCTCGAGCTGCCCCTGGCTCGCCGCGAAGGCGATCGCAGCGTCGTTGCCATGTACCTGGGCGCACGCCATCGCGAGCGCCTCGCACTGGGTGGGGTTCACCTTGCCCGGCATGATCGACGACCCCGGCTCGTTGGCCGGAAGCAGCAGCTCGCCGAGCCCGCTCCGCGGCCCCGATGCCAGCCAGCGCACGTCGTTCGCCACCTTGTAGAGCGCACCGGCGAGGGTACGCAGGGCCGCGCTCGCCGAGGCGATCTCGTCGTGGGCGGAGAGCGCGGCGAACTTGTTCGGATGCGGCCGGAGGGGATGCCCGCTGATCTCGGCCAGCAGCGCCACGGCCCGCTCGGCGAAGCCCGGCGGGCTGTTCACGCCGGTTCCTACCGCGGTTCCTCCGAGGGCGACCTCGCACAGCGCCGCGCACGCGGCACGCACCCGCGCGCCCCCCCGCTCGACGAGGGCAGCCCAGCCCGAGATCTCCTGGCCGAGGGTGAGCGGCGTCGCGTCCTGGAGATGGGTACGGCCGATCTTGACGACGTCGCTGAAGGCGGCTGCCTTGCGGGCGAGCGCGCCGTGAAGCCCCTCCACCGCGGGAAGGAGCCGCCCTTCGATCGCTCCCAGCGCGGCGACGTGCATGGCGGTCGGAAAGACGTCGTTCGACGACTGGGAGCGGTTGACGTCGTCGTTGGGGTGGACCAGGCGCGCGGCGCCCCGCTCGCCGCCGCCCAGGACGCTGGCGCGGTTCGCGATCACCTCGTTGACGTTCATGTTCGTCTGCGTTCCGCTCCCGCTCTGGAAGACCGACACCGGGAACTCGGCGTCGAAGCGGCCTCCGACCACCTCGTCGGCCGCCAAGGCGATCCATGCGCACTTCTCGGCGGGCAGTGCGCCGAGCTCGCGGTTGGCGAGCGCGGCGGCCTTCTTCACTTGGGCGAGCGCAACGATCATCTCTCGCGGCATCGCCGAGTGGCCGATGGCGAAGTGTCGGGCAGCGCGCACGGTCTGCGCGCCGAACCAGGCGTCGGCAGGGACTTCGACCGGTCCGAGAGAATCGGTCTCGGTCCGCGTGGGTCCGTCCGGCAACGTGGGCATCGGCTCCGGCCCCCTCGGCGCCCGCGCGCCTACTCGTCGGTGACGCAGCCCTCGGACGCAGGCCTCACGTTCTTGATGTACTTGAAGAGCGTTCCGCAGGTGGCCTGGAGCGGTGGCGGAGTCCACGCCGCCCGCCGCTTCGCGAGCTCGGCGTCGGGTACCACGAGGTCGACCGCGTTCTTCTTGGCGTCGATACGGATCAGGTCTCCGTCGCGGACGAGCGCGATCGGACCGCCTTCCTGCGCCTCGGGGGTCACGTGACCGAGGATGAAGCCGTGGGAGCCTCCCGAGAATCGCCCGTCGGTGACGAGCGCCACGTCGGCACCAAGGCCCGCGCCCATGATCACCGAGGTGGGCGTCAGCATCTCGGGCATGCCAGGCCCTCCTTTCGGGCCTTCGTAGCGGATCACGATCACGCTGCCCTTGCGGATCTCGCCTCGCTCGGCGGCGTGGAGCATGTCCTCCTCGCGATCGAAGACCTGGGCCGGGCCGCTGAACGAGAGCCCTTCCTTGCCGGTGATCTTCCCGACCGCACCATCCGGAGCAAGGCTCCCGCGGAGGATCTGGATGTGCCCCATCGGCTGGATCGGATCGTCCCACGGCCGCACGACGTCCTGGCCGGGACGCAGACCGGGCAGTGCCGCGAGGTTCTCCGCGAGCGTGTCTCCCGTCACCGTGAGGCAGCTGCCATCGACCGCGCCGCGATCGAGCAGGAGCTTGAGAACCGCCGGGGTCCCGCCCACTTGGTGGAGATCCTCCATCACGTAGCGCCCGCTCGGCTTGAGATCTGCGAGGAGCGGAGTCCGGTCGCTCACCCGCTGGAAGTCGTCGAGGCCGAGCGCGACGCCCGCCGCGCGCGCCATGGCGATCAGGTGCAGTACGGCGTTGGTCGATCCGCCGAGCACCGTCACCAGCACCATGGCGTTCTCGAATGCCTGACGCGTCATGATGTCGCGCGGCTTGAGGTCGAGCTCGAGCAGCCGGCGGATCGCTCCGCCGGCCGCCAGGCACTCGTCGATCTTTCCGGCGTCTTCCGCAGGCGTCGACGAGCTGTAGGGAAGCGACATTCCGAGCGCCTCGATTGCCGAGGCCATGGTGTTGGCGGTGTACATGCCGCCGCAGGCTCCGGCTCCCGGGCACGCATGCCGGACGATGTCCTCCCGCTGGGCCTCGTCGATTCGGCCAGCGATCAGCTCGCCATAACACTGGAACGCCGAGACGACGTCGAGGGGATCGCCGCTTCGACTGCGGCCGGGCTTGATCGTTCCGCCGTAGATCATGAGCGACGGCCGGTCGAGGCGCGCCATCGCCATGATGCAACCCGGCATGTTCTTGTCGCACCCCGGGAGTGAGATGTTGGCGTCGTACCACTGGGCCGCCATCACGGTCTCGATGGAATCCGCGATGAGATCCCGCGACTGGAGCGAGTAGCTCATTCCCTCGGTGCCCATCGAGATGCCGTCGGAGACGCCGATGGTGTTGAAGCGCATCCCCACGAGGCCGGCTGCCTCGACGCCCTGCTTGACCTTCGCCGCGAGGTCGGCGAGGTGCATGTTGCAGGGGTTGCCCTCGTACCAGACGCTGGAGATGCCCACCTGCGGCTTCACCATGTCTTCGGGGCGCAGCCCGATCGCGTAGAGCATGGCCTGGGAAGCCCCTTGGGACTTCTCCTGGGTGATGCGCGCGCTGTAGCGGTTCAGCCGGGGGGGCATGCGGACTCCTCGGGGCAGCGCCAGGCGCGCCGGCGGCGAGTCTAGCGAGTCCTGCTCCGCGCCGGGTCGAACACGTTCCGCTTGACGGGACGACCCGTTCGGACGATGTTGGAAGCCATGTCGGGGCTCCGCCGCCACGCCGCCCGCGTCCTCCTGGCCTGGATGGGCGTCGGGGCGATCTTCGCGGCCGGCGCCGGCCACAGCGAGGCGAGCCCGACGCCGCTTCCGCCGTGCCACGCGGCGGCGCCGGCAGACGCCGGAACCCCCTCCCGAGCACCGGCGCCGGGCACCGGCCTGCCGTGTCAGTGGATCCTGCCGCTCTTCTGCTGCCAGCAGCCCGCAGCAGCCGATGCGGCGAACACGGGGCCCGTGCCTCCCGCAGCGCTCTGGATCCGGTCGCAAGACGCCGTCCTGCAGCCCAGCGCGCCGCTCCTCCGCGCCGCCGCCACCGCGCTGCGCGTGCCCTACGATCCATTGCCAGAACGCTCCGTCGTCCTCCAGATCTGATCCCCCCACGGACTGTGCGTCCGACACCGGCCGCCGTGCGAACCCGCACGGCCGGCCACAGCCATGGGGATCACACGTATGCATGCCGTACACCGGCGTGCCGTTGCCATCGCCCTTGCGGCAGTCTCGGCTGCCGCCTGCGCGGGAAGCGCCGCACGCTACGAGACTCTGCGCACGGAGCTCGCGCGCACCGACACACATCCGATACCGCCGGCTGACGACCCCTTCCGGGGATTCATCTCTCTCGAGCGCGAGGCGCTGGTCCGCGCCGTTCTCCAGCGCAATCCGACCTTGCGATCGGCCCAGGCTGCGTGGCGCGCCGCGCTCGCACGGTACCCGCAGGAGACGTCGCTGGCAGACCCCATGCTGGGCGTCGCCGTCGGTCCCCGTTCCTTCGGCGCGAGCGACGTACGCGAAGGCTGGATGGCGGACGTCAGCCAGGAGATCCCGTTTCCGGGCAAGCTCGCGCTGCGCGGCGCGGTCGCACTGGCCGAGGCCGACGCAGCAGCGGGCGACTTCGAAGCAGCGCGCCTGCAGCTGGCGACCCTCGCGTCCCTCCTGCTCGACGAGTACACCCTCGCCGAGCTCTCCCTCGATGTCGAGGAGCATCACGTCGCGCTGCTCGAGGAGCTGATGCAGTCGGCGACCGCGCAGCTCGAGGCGGGCCAGGCGACGCTCCTCGATCCCGTCCAGGCGGCTGCGGAGCTCGCCCATCGGCGCCACGACCGGATCCGGATTGCCGCGACGCGGACGGTGGTCGCGCAGCAGATCAATCTGCTGCTGCGTCGCCCTCCCGATGCTCCGCTCCCTCCTCCGCCCAGCGACCTCGTCCCAGAGAGCCTTCCCGAAGGAGCCGGCGGCGACGCGGCGGCGCTCGCCAGCCACGCAGAAACCGTCCGCCCCGAACTGCGATCGGCGCGCGCGCACGTCGATGCGGGGCAAGCGGCCGTCGACCTCGCCGAGCGCGAGTACTTCCCCGACTTCACCGTGAACGCGCGCTACGACGCGTTCTGGCAGGAGCGTTCGCTCCAGCCGGCTGTCGGCCTCCAGATCAACATTCCCCTGCGCCGGGCGCGGCGAGCAGCCGCCGTCGACGAGGCCGAGGCCAAGCTCGCCCTCGCACAAAGCGACGAGCAGGCTGCCACCGACGAGGTCCACTTCTCGGTCCACAGCGCTCTCGAACGGCTCCGCGAGACGCGCCACGTCCTCCACCTGCAGGAGGACGAGATCCTCCCCGCCGCACGCGAGTTCGTCGAGGCAGCGCGCATCGGGTTCGAGACCGGAGGCGGAACGTTCCAGACCCTGATCGAAGCCGAGAGGGGCCTCCGAACTGCGGAGCTCGACCACCAGACCGCGAAGGCCGACGTGAGCCGCCGAACCACGGAGCTCCTGCGCGCGCTCGGTCGCACGCCGGGGCTTCGATGAAGGGAGATTCCATGACCATCGTGACGAAGGCGGCACTCATGACCGCATGCCTTGCTCTCGCCTCCAGCTGCGGCACAGGGCCCGCGGAGCGTGTAGAAGGCCAGGGCCTCACGCTCGAGGTGCGTCTCGATCCGTCGGCGCCGAGAACCGGTGAGAACCGGATGCACCTGCGGCTCGTCGACGCCGGCTCCGCGCCCATCTCCGGCGCCCAGGTCGAGGTGGCGGTCACCATGCCCGCCATGGGCGCGATGCCCGCGATGGGCGGCCCTGCGCGGGTGACACCCCGCGGCGACGGCCGCTACGAGGCGACCTTCCCGCTCGAGATGGAGGGAACCTGGCGCGTCGCCGTATCCGTACGGACTGCGGAGGGCCCTGCCCTTCGCGCCGATGGCTCGCTCCTCACGGGCCGCGAAGGGCTGCGCCTCTCGGTGCGCGGTGCGCCGGTCGGCGAGCCCGAGAGCGGCGACCCCCGCGGCGACCAGGAGCACCACGAACATGAGGGCCACGGTGCGATGGACGCCACCGGCGACCCTGGCGACGACGACGGCGCATCGCCGGGAGAGATCTTCGTCGACACGGCACGCTGGCAGAAGACCGGAATCCGAACCGCCGTCGTACAGCGCGAGCCGTTCGGCGTGACGATTCGTGCCGTCGGACTCGTGGCCTACGACCAGGGAGCGCTCCACGACGTGGCGCTCCGCGTCTCCGGCTACGTCGGCCAGGTGGCTGTCCCCGCGGTCGGCGAGACGGTGCGGGTGGGAGATCTTCTCTTCACCCTCTACAGCCCGGATCTTCTCGCCGCGCAGAAGGAGCTCTTGACGGCCGTCGCCAGCGAGCGGTCCGGAAGCCCGTCGGCCGCATCGCGAAATGGCGCCGTCACCCACGCGGCGCGAAGCCGGCTCCGCCTCTGGGGAATGGCGACCGCCGACGTCGAACGCATCATGACGACGGGAACGCCGCTCGAGTACGTCCCCGTCCGGGCCGGCGCGAGCGGTGTCGTCGTCGAGAAGAACGTCGTCGACGGCAGCGCAGTGCAGGCAGGCGAGCGCCCGTTCCGGATTGCCGCCATCGACCGGGTGTGGATCGAGGCGGAACTCTACGAGGCGGACCTCGCGCTGGTGGCGGTCGGAACACCGGCGCGACTCCGCCTCCCGTACCTTCCAGGCGAGCGCTTCGAAGGAACGGTGTCGCTCGTGTCCCCGGTCCTCGACGGAAGCACCCGGACCGCCCGGGCCCGGGTTGCCCTCGCGAACCCGGGCAGCGCGCTCCTTCCCGGCATGTACGCCAGCGTCGAGCTGCGGCGCGACCTCGGAGAGCGGCTCGTGGTGCCTGCTTCGTCGGTGCTCTACGCCGGCGACCGCCGCTTCGTCTTCGTCGACCTCGGCGCCGGGAGGCTCCGTCCGGCGGCCGTCGAGACCGGCCTCCGCGACGGCGAGCGTCTCGAGGTGATCTCGGGCCTCGACGCCGGACAGAAGATCGTCGTCTCGGGAAATTACCTCGTGGCCTCGGAGAGCCGCCTCGGCAGCGCGCTGGAGCAGTGGTGACCGGCGACGGCGGCGGGATCGTCGCCCGCGTCATCGGCGTGTGCGCGCGGCACCGCGCGCTCACGATCATGGCCGTCGCGGCCGCGACGCTGTGGGGCGTCCACGCCATGCGGACCGCGCCCCTCGACGCGATTCCGGACCTCGGCGACGTCCAGGTGATCGTGACCACCGAGTGGCCCGGACGCAGCCCGGACCTGATCGAGGACCAGATCACCTACCCACTCTCGTCGCGGCTGCTCTCCGCGCCGAACGTCGCCTACGTCCGCGGACAGTCGGACTTCGGCGTCTCGTTCCTCTACGTCGTCTTCGACGAAGGGACCGACCTCTACTGGGCACGCAGCCGCGTACTCGAATACCTGAGCGGAGCCCAGACGAGCCTCCCGGCCGGGGTCACGCCCGAGATCGGACCCGACGCCACGGGAGTCGGATGGGTGTTCCAGTACGCGCTCGTCGACCGCACCGGAGAGCGCGACCTCGCCGATCTGCGGACGCTCCAGGATTGGACCCTGCGCTACGCGCTGGCGAGCGTTCCGGGAGTCGCGGAGGTGGCGTCCGTCGGCGGCGCCGTCCGGGAGTACCAGGTGCTGGTCGACCCGGTGAAGCTGCTCGCATTCCAGGTATCGGTCGGCGACGTGATCGCCGCGGTCCGCGACTCGAATCAGGATTCCGGTGGCCGCCTCCTCGATCTTGCCGGACACGAGGTCGTGATCCGCGGCCGTGGCTACGTGACCGGCGCCGACGATCTTCGCCGCATCCCCCTGCGGACCACGCTGCGCGGCGCTCCGGTGACCGTCGGAAACGTCGCCGAGGTAGTGGTCGGCACCGCGATGCAGCGGGGGATCGCCGAACTCGACGGCGAGGGAGAGACCGTCGGAGGGATCGTCGTGATGCGCCTCGGGCAGAACGCCCTCGAGGTGATCGATCGCGTCAAGGCGAGGATCGACGAGGTGAGGCCCGGGCTCCCTGCCGGTGTCGAGCTGATCGTCGCCTACGATCGCTCCGAGCTGATCCTGCGCGCGATCGACACGCTTCGTCGCACCCTTCTGGAAGAGATGCTCGTGGTCGCGGTGGTGATCATCGTCTTCCTCCTGCACCTGCGGAGCGCGCTCATCCCGATCCTCACGATCCCGGTCGGAGTCACGATCGCCTTCATCCCGATGCAGCAGCAGCACCTCACGGCGAACATCATGTCCCTGGGCGGCATCGCCATCGCCATCGGCGCCATGGTCGACGCGTCGATCATCCTGGTGGAGAACGTCCACCGCCGCCTCGAAGGCTGGGAAGCGGGCGACCGCGTCGACCCGCGGAGCCGGGTGGTCCTCCACGCGATGCAGGAGGTCGGACCCAGCGTCTTCTTCTCGCTCCTGGTCGTGACGGTCTCGTTCCTTCCGATCTTCCTGCTCGGCGGGCAATCGGGCCGACTGTTCTCGCCTCTCGCCTTCACCAAGACCTACGCCATGGCGGCGGCTGCGCTGCTCTCGATCACCTTGACGCCCGCCATCGCAGCCACGCTCATCCGGGGCCGGATCCGCCCCGAGCGGGAGAACCCGCTCAATCGCTGGCTGATCCGCGCCTACGAGCCGGTGGTCCGCTTCGCGCTGCGTTGGCGCCATGGGCTCATCGCGCTCTCGGTCTTCGCCCTCCTCGCCACCATTCCTGCATTCCTGCGACTCGGCAGCGAGTTCATGCCGCCGCTCGGCGAAGGGACGCTCCTCTACATGCCAACGGGTACCCCCGGCACCTCGGTCACGGCGGCCGCCGAGCTGCTCCAGCGGATGGACCGCGAGCTGATGGAGTTTCCCGAGGTCGAACGCGTGTTCGGAAAGATCGGCCGCGCGGACTCGGCGACCGATCCGGCTCCCTTCTCGATGATCGAGACGACGGTCACCCTCCGCCCGCCAGACCAGTGGCGTCCGGGGCTCATCTTCCGGGACCTCATCGCCGAGATGGATGCAACACTCCGGTATCCCGGAATGCCGAACCTGTTCTGGATGCCGATCCAGACGCGCACCGAGATGCAGGCCACGGGAATCCGGAGCCAACTCGGCGTCAAGGTCTTCGGACCGAATCTGGCGGCCATCGAGCAGGCCGCGGTCGCCGTCGAACGGGCGCTCTCTCGGCTCCCGGAGACCCGCAGCGCCGTCGCCGAGCGCACCACTGGCGGGTTCTTCCTCGATATCCACATCGACCGCGAGCGGGCGGCGCGCCTCGGCGTCCGGTCGGCGGACGTCGCCCAGGTAGTGGAGACGGCCCTCGGCGGCGAAGCCATCAGCGAGACGGTCGAAGGGCGCGAGCGGTACCCGATCCAGGTGCGCTACGCACGCGACTTCCGCCAGGATCCAGACTCGCTGGCGCGGATCCTCGTCGCTACCCCGAGCGGAGCGCAGGTGCCGCTCTCCCAAGTGGCCGACGTCCGCTTCGCGACGGGAGCGCCGATGATCCGAAGCGAGGACGGCCAGCTTCTCGGCCTGGTGTCGGTGGACGTCGGCGAGGCGTCGCTCGTCGATTACGTCGACCAGGCCCGCGCTGCCGTTGCGCGAGACGCCGAGCTCCCGGCCGGTGTACGGCTCGCGTGGGCGGGCCAGTACGAGGCGTTCGAGCGCGCGCGGTCGCAGCTTCTGATGGTGGTCCCCTTCACGCTGGCGCTGGTGGCCTTGCTCCTCTACGTCAATACCGGGTCCCTCGTCGAAACGGCCCTCATCCTCGGCCTCGTCCCCTTCTCGCTGATCGGCGCCGTCTGGCTGCTCTTCCTGCTCGGCTACAACCTGAGCGTCGCGGTCTGGGTCGGCATCATCGCGCTGGCCGGCCTCGACGCGCAGAACGGCGTGGTGATGATGCTCTACCTGCGCCTCGTCCACGCGCGAAGAGCGGCCGAAGGACGCATGCGGACCTTCGCCGATCTCGCGGAGGGCGTGGTCGAGGGAGCCGCCGACCGGATCCGGCCGAAGCTCATGACCGTACTCACCATGATCGTCGGCCTCGCTCCGCTGCTGTGGAGCACCGGAACGGGAGCCGACGTCATGACGCGGATCGCTGCCCCAATGATCGGAGGGCTCGTGACCTCCTTCGGTGTCGAGCTGCTGGTCTACCCCGCTCTCTACCTGATCTGGAAGCAGCGGAGCCTCCCCGGCGACGGCCGGGAATCCGCAGCAGTCTCACAGGCCTGATGGCACCCGTCCCGGTCGATCGATGCGTGCGCCGATGCCGGAGGCCCGGCATCATGGGACGGTGCGAAGAAGACTCATCCGCGCGCTGATCAGCGTCGCCGTTGCCGGCTTCCCGGACGGCGCCGGCGCCGAGACGCGACAGAGGAAGGACGCGTCCGGCGGCGCCCTCGTCTACCAGATCCGTCCGGACTTCCAGACGTGCGAGGCGTCGACCTGCGACGGCTGGCTCGTCCGTGCGGTGAACCTCGACGAGACCCGCTGCGCCGACGGCACCTCGGCCAACGAGTGCCGCGTGGCGGCGCTCGAGCCGAAGGGCAAGGGCGCTCCGGATCGCGAGACGCTCGAAGCGCTGCTGCTCGCTCCCGCCAGCGAGCGCGCACTGCTGCGCGGCACCCTCGAAGCCGGGCGTGCCAATCGAGCCCCAGCAGTCGGCGTCCTCCGCGTCATCGAGGCCTGGGAGCCCGCCGGGACCGGCGAGGACCGGGGATCGCTCTTCCTGGTGCGGGATGCCGGAATCCGCTGCGTGAAGGCGCCCTGCCCTTCGATGCGAGCCTCGCTGGTGAACGCGGACCGCGCGCTGCGGATCGAGGAGATCGACCTGGCGCCGGCGATGGCAAGCGCCGCAGAGCTGGCGAGAGCGGCCGATGCTCTCGGCGACGGCGGGATCCTGGTGGCGGGATCGCCTTCGCCGGGGAGCACACCCGATGCCGACGTCCTGCTCGGCGCGCGTTTCTATCTGCGCGTCGGCCGCGACCCGTCGCCCTGACCCCCGGAGATCGAGGAGAGGAACCATGACCGAGCCCCGCACCCAACTGCCGCAGAAGGGATCCGACTGGCCGTCCCTACGCGAGCGGCTCGTCGATCTCGGCGCCCGCGACGCGAACTGGCGTGCCGGCCGCCTCGCGGTCTACGTGTTCCACGCAGGCGACGACGTCCTGCAGGTCGCCAAGGAGGCCTACGGCCTCTACCAGTCGGAGAACGCCCTCGGCCCCATGGCGTTCCCGAGCCTCCGGCAGATGGAGGCCGATGTCGTCGGGATGGGTCTCTCCCTGCTCCACGCTCCCGAGGGTGCCTGCGGGAGCATGACGTCGGGTGGCACCGAGAGCATCCTCATGGCAGTGAAGGCCTGCCGTGATGCCGCGCGCTCCCGCGGCGTCGACACGGCGGGCGCCGAGATCGTCGCGCCGCGCTCGGCCCACCCCGCCTTCGACAAGGCCGCGCACTACCTCGGACTCCGCGTGATCCGCGTCCCGGTGGCGGCCGACCTGCGCGCCGACGTTCCCGCGATGGCGGCGGCGACGACGAAGCGGACCCTCATGATCGTCGGCTCCGCCCCGTGTTTTCCCTACGGCATGATCGACCCCATCGGCGATCTCTCGACCCTCGCCCTCGAGCGCGACCTCTGGCTCCACGTCGATGCCTGCGTCGGTGGCTACTTCGCCCCGTTCGCGCGGATGAACGGCGTCCCCGTTCCAGCCTTCGACTTCGAGCTTCCCGGCGTTCGCAGCGTCTCTGCCGATCTCCACAAGTACGGCTACGCGGCAAAAGGTGCATCGACGGTCTTCCACCGCACCGAGGAACAGTGGCAGCACCAGGTGTTCCAGTTCGATGACTGGCCCGCCGGCGGCATGCAGACGCCGACGCTCGCGGGCACGCGGCCCGGCGGGGCGATCGCATCGGCGTGGGCGGTGATGCACTACCTCGGCGTCGACGGTTATCGCGAAAAGGCGCGCCAGGTCGTCGGTGCGCGAGAGAAGCTGATGGCGGCGATCCGCCAGATGGACGGCCTGCGCACCTACGGCGAGCCCCAGCTCGGGCTGTTCACCTACGGATCGGAGCGCTTCGACCCCTTCGCGATCTGGAAGCGGATGCTCCAGCGCGGCTGGTTCACAGGACTCACCACGGAGCCCCGCGCGATCCACCTGATGCTCTCCCCCGCGCATGCCGGCGTGGCAGACGAATATCTGGCGGACCTCCGCCAGAGCGTCGAAGAAGTCGTCGCCAGTGGCGAGCACGCCGAGGGAACCCGAGCGCGCTACGCCTGACCTACGGCGCGTGCCCCTTCGGCGGCTCGGCGCTCCCGAAGAGGCCCGCGGCCCAGATGCCGAGCGCGGCGGCGTCCACCAGCGGCACCAGCCAGAAGTCGCGGGCCCGGAACCTCACCAGCGTGCGCCGGCGCCAGAGCGCTGCGCTTCGGAGCAGCCACCAGCCGGCGAGCGGCGCCCACGCGGGTCCGCCGATGGCCGCCAGCACTGCGGCACACGCCAGCGCCGGCGGAAGATCCTGGGTGACGATCGAGCCGACGAAGCCGGCCGGACGCGATGCCCGCGTGACGCGGCTCCAGCGGACGTGACGCGACAGGACGTTACGCCAGTCTTCCGCTTCGAGTACGTGCTCGACCACCATCGGCACCCAGACGAGGCGCCAGCCGGCGTCCTCGACCTTCCGAGCCAGCCAGAAATCGTCGGCCGCCAGATCGAGGAGCGACGCGAAGCCCCCGATCTCGTCGAGAGCCCGGCCTCGCACGGCGATGGTGGCGCCGAGGCCGAAGTGGAGCCCCTCGAACCGCGCCGCGAGGCATGCGTTGGGCAAGAAGTGGGAGTTGGTGACCAGCGCGTCGACTCGGCTGACGGCGCTGCCGACCGGGACGCTCACGTACGGACACGTGGCGAGTCCCACCGACGCATCGGCGAAGGGCGCGAGCAGCCGCTCGGCGTAGTCGTCGGGCACCCGGACGTCGGCGTCGGACAGGAGCCAGACGGCGGGGCTCTGGCCGCGCGCAGCCTGCACCTGGTTCGAAACCTTGCGGTTGATCCCGCGAGGCCCATCGCCGACGGCGATGCGGCAGGAGGTCTCGGGCCATCGCTCGCGTACGCGCGCGACGACCTCGAGCGCTGGATCCTTCGCATCGGCCATCGCCACGACGATCGTCATCCGGCCCGACTTCCCGGCGCGCCAGAGGCTGTCGAGGCAGCTCTCGAGCTGCGCTCCCTCCCCGCGCAGGGGCCGGAGCGCCACCACCTCGCCATCGGGAAGGTCACGCTGCAGCGGCGTGTCGCCCGGCGCGCACATCCGGGCCAGCGATCCGAACGCGACGATCCGGTACGCCACCGAGACACCGAGCCAGCCGAGGACGAACGCGAGGAGCGCGCTCACGCTGCCGTGACCTCGGAGCCGCCGAGGGTACGCGAGCTCACGAGTGTGAACCCGGCGGACCGGACCGCCTCACGGACCGCGGGGGCGCGAAACGCCGCCTCCTCGCGGCGGCCCTGGGCGCTGCTCCGATCGGGGTGGGCGTAGATCTCGGCGCACGTCTCCGGGATCCGCGGAAGGAGCCAGAGCATCTCGTCCTCCGACATGCGCCCCGTGGCGCGAAGGCCGTAGAGCCCGTCGCCGCAGCGCACCTTCCCTCCGCGATGGAGCCGCCCGCGCGCCCGCCGCGAGAGCGCGCCCAGCACGGCAGGCTGCACCTCCCGCGGCGCCAACCAGAAGCCCCGGCGCGCTGCATCGCCCTCTTCAGCGAGGCGAACCCAGCGGATCCCGTACTCCTCCATGCAGCCGGCCACTACCTCGAAGAAGAACGGGTGCAGATGGAGGTG
This sequence comes from uncultured delta proteobacterium, assembly GCA_963710635.1. Classification (GTDB taxonomy): domain Bacteria; phylum Myxococcota_A; class UBA9160; order UBA9160; family UBA9160; genus MYXO. The sequence continues at coordinate 480,048 of CAVQAY010000004.1, read as the reverse complement.
ATGGTGGCCGTCCAGGTGATCGAGCGAAAGGCCCGTCTCGAGGTAGCGCTCGATCTGGGCCCGGACTTCGCGCTCGACCTGGGCGCGGCGCCGGCGCCACAGCAGCCCGTGGCACACGCCGGCCCGGGCCGCAGTCGCCGCGAACCGACCCGAGGCGTCGACGAGGTCGGGAATCGTCCCGGGGCGGCTGGCCGCCGGCGCCTCGTGGCCCGAGAGCACCAGGTGGAGCCCGGTCGACAGCTCGGGAAGCGCCTGCGCCAGGGCGACCGCCTCGGCCACCGCCGCGCCCGTGACCATGAGGCTCGCGCTGGTGAGGATCCCTTCCTCGTGGGCTGCGGCGATGGCGGCGTTCACCCCGGCGGAGAGGCCGAAGTCGTCGCCGGTCACGAGAAGCGTGCGCTGCACGCGGTCAGGTCTCGGCGGAGCGCCGGCGCTGGGCCATGAAGGAGAAGAACTCCCAGCCCTCTCGCAGGCGGCGCTTCATCACCTCGCGATCGCGCAGCATGTCGCGGACGATCCGCAGGATCGGCCTCGGCCGCAGGTAGAACTCGCGGTACATCCGTTCGAGGGCGTCGTGGATCTCGGCGCTCGAGAGGTTCTCGTAGGACAGGACGGCCTCCTGGATGCCGTGACCTTCGACCAACGACTGCGACGCCGGCAGCCAGCCGTTCTCTTGCGCCTGGCGGTAGAGCTCGGTTCCCGGGTAGGGAGCGGCCAGCGACACCTGAAGGCTGTAGACGTCGATCTCCTTGGCGAACTCGATGGTGTTCTCGATGGTCCGCTGCGTCTCGCCCGGGAGCCCGAGGATGAACGTGCCGTGGATCCGGATGCCGAGGGCGTGGCAGTCCTTCACGAACTGGCGCGCCTTGTCGAGCTTGATCCCCTTGCGGATGGCGTTCAGGATCTCCTGGTTACCGCTCTCGAAACCCACCAGGAGCAGCCGGAGGCCATTCTCCTTGAGGACCTTCAGCGTCTCGTAGGGGACATTGGCGCGTGCGTTGCACGACCAGGTGATGCCGAGCTTCCCGAGGCCCCGAGCGATCGCCTCGGCGCGGGGCCTGTCGTCGGTGAAGGTGTCGTCGTCGAAGAAGAACTCCTGTACCTGCGGGAAGAGCCGCTTCGCGTGGGCCATCTCGCCCACGACGTGCTCGACGCTACGGGTCCGGTACGCATGACCGGCGATGGTCTGGGGCCAGAGGCAGAAGGTGCAGCGTGCCCGGCACCCGCGCCCGGTGTAGAGCGACACGTACGGGTGCTGCAGGTAGCCGATGTAGTAACGCTCGACCTCGAGGCTGCGGGCGTAGACGTCGGTCACGAAGGGGAACGAGTCGAGGTCGTGGATCGGCGGCTGCTCCGCCGTGCGCAGCAGCCCGCCGTCGGGCCCGCGATGGACGATCCCCGCCACCTCGGCGAGGGGCCTTCCGGCAGCGATGTCGCGGACGGCGTAGTCGAACTCGCCGGTGGTGACGAAGTCGGCCGCCGGAGCGATGCGCAGCGTCTCTTCGGGGAGCACCATCGTGTGCGCGCCGACGAAGCCGACACAGAGGCGCGGGTTGCGCTCCTTCAGCAACGCAGCGGTCTTGGCGTCCTGGGCGACCGACGGCGTCGATGTATGGAGGACGACGAGATCGAAACCTTCGGCCCGCTCCAGCACGGCGTCGAGGTCGAGATCGTGCGGCGGTGCGTCGATGAGCTCGCTGCCGGGCACCAGCGCCGCCGCCTGGGCCAGCCACGTCGGGTACCAGAACGAGCGCACCTCGCGCCGCGCCTGATAGCGCGACCCCGCACCACCGTCGAATCCCTCGTAGGAGGGCGGGTTCAGGAACAAGGTCTTCACGAGGACTCCTGCAACGCGGCAGCCGGTCGGCCGGCGAGGTTCTTGGGGCGCTCCGGGGTGTGCATCGCGTCGGCCACGAGCGGGCGGTCGAGACCTCCCGGAAACAGGAATCGCAGGACGAAGCTCGCGTCGATGGCGACGCCAGCGAAGAGGCGGACGAGGGAAGGCGCCCCCAGGATCTCCATCAGGCGGCGCGAGAAGGCACGGCTCACGGTCCGGTGTGCGCGCGCCTCGGCGCGGCGGGCAGCGCGAAGGCGCCTGCGAACCAGCGCCTGCCCACCGGCGTCGGCGATCCGACACAGCTCCTCGGTCGCGTAGGATACGTGGCGGATCTCGTCCTGATGGATCTCGCGCAGCAGGTCGGCCGTCGCGCGATCTTCGGCGAGGGCGTCGACCAGGCCCTCCATCTCGGCGCAGGCCCGCTCTTCGCCAGCCTTGCTGCCGCAGAAGAACGTCACCAGGTCGCTCGCGTCGAAGGGGCGAGGATCGTCGAGCCGGGCCTTCGGAGTTCCCATTCCGAAGCGCTGCACGAGGGTCTCGTAGTCGAGCTCCGGCGGCAGCGGCCTGACCTCGAAGCCCATGGCTTCGAGGTGCCGGCGGAAGAGCCGCGCGTGCTTCGTCTCCTCGGCGAAGTGCCGGTAGATCTTGCGGGCAAGGGGGGGGTCGGACACATGGGCGGCCACGCGGTCGAGGTCGACCGCGCTGTCAGCCTCCCCGACGGCGAGGGAGTTGAGCAGGAGCTCGCGCGCCTGCGGGTTGGCGAGGATTCGCGAAAAGAAGCTCCGGCGGCTCAGCACGGATACCCCCCGATCTGACCGCGCCCCGTATAGGCGCACGCCTCCGGGCCAGGCCCGCGCGGGGCCTGGCCATGCTTCAACTATACCGGCTCGTCTCGCTGGCGGCGGTCCTCTCACAAGCGTCGCTCGCGTCGAGCCTGGGGGTCAGGCCGCCCCGCCCGAGCGGCGCGCAAGGCGCGACTGGAGCCCCAGGCCGACGGCGGCCCACAGCACCTGCTCGACACGCAACACCAGGCCGAGCAGGAGGCCGACGGCCGGGTCGATCCCTGCCACCGACGCCCCGAGCACCCGCGCACCCTCCTGCACACCCAGCCGAGCGGGGATGAAGAATGCGAAGAGGTCGAGTGCGCTACCGACCAGGAAGATCTGTGTGGCCGGCCACCAGACGGCTTCGGAGCCCGTGAACGCCAGCAACACGGCCACCTGCACGCCTCCGACGCAGGACGCGGCCAGATTCCAGGCAAGTGACGACCGGAACGCCGCGGGACGCTCCAGATGGAGGGAGCGCAGGCGGAAGTCGAGATCCGCGCTCGCGCGAACGAGCCGCTCGGCGAGCCGCGCGCCGCCGGCGCGCGCCACGAGCGGGTGACGGCCGATGGCGCCGGCGAGGCGCCCGCTCCGCTGCACCAGGAAGAAGCCGCCGATCCCGACCGCGAAGAGCATCGTCGCCGCGACGAGCCCGGCCCGGTGCCAGGGCTCGAGGAGCCCCGAGCCGAGCAGGATCGCGACACCCAGCGCGCCGAGGCCCGCATCGGCCACGGAGCACGCCAGCCGGTCGGCGGTGACCGATGCCGCCGCTTCGGTGGCCGGAATCGACCGCGGCAGCAGGCTCGCCCGCAGCACGTCGCCGCCGAGCGCCGCCGTGGGGGTGAGCAGCGAGAACGAATAACCGGCGAGGTACGCTTCGAAGAGCCGGCCGAACCCGGGCGCGTGGCCGGGAGCGATGCATCGCCCCCAGCCTTCCGCGTGGAGGCCGTGCTCGACACCGGCCAGCAGGACGAAGACGATCGCGCCGGCGCCGAGAGCCTTCGCCTGCACCCAGAGAGGGCCGAGCCCGGTGTGGCCGAGGAGCCAGACGAGCCCGATGGCGCCCGCGGCGAGAGCAATCGCGTGGAGCCGCCGGCGCGGCGATGCGCTCGCGCCCACGGCGCCGATCAGGCGCCGTGCGATGGAGGCGGCCGCGGGCCTCCGGCACTCTCTTCGAGCCACGGGTCTTCGCCGTCGAACGGTTCCGGCTCCATGGGCATCGCGAGCCACAGGGCGACGTAGACCAGTACGGCGACGCCGCCCGACAGCAGCGTACCGAGCACGAAGGCGAGCCTCACGATGGTGACCGAGATCGCGAACTGCTCGGCGAGGCCGATGCACACGCCCGCGACGACGCGATCGCGGCGCCGCCTCACCCACGCCGCCGAGAGCAAATGCGACGCGGCCCCCGGCTCGACGAGGCTGCCGCAGAAGCGGCACTTCAGCGCTTCTGCGCGGATCGTTTCCGCACAGTACGGACACTTCTTGGTGTCACTCACGAATCCTCCAACGGCATGCGCCGGCCGGCCACGACGGCCAGCGGGATCACCCCGTAGAGCGCTCCGAGCGCGAGCGCCACGGGCGCGAAGTAGAGCACTCCCAGCCAGCCGAGGACCGGCCCCGGGAGCCACGGAGCGAGCAGGGTCCGCCCGGCCCAGGCCACGACCCACGCATGCCCGACAGCGACGGGTAGCGCCAGCAGGCCGAGCAGCGCAGCCCGCGCGAAGTCGGCGCCGAGGCCCTTCAGCGGCGCGGGAGCGCGAGCCACGCGCTGCGCCCGCAGCGCGCGAACCGCGCCCTCCACGCAGGCCGCCTGCGCAGCGGGCCGCGCGGCAGGAACCTGCACCGACGCCAGATGGTCCGCGAGGAGCCGCAGGTCGCGGGCCACGCTGCCGCACGCCGCGCAGGCGCCAGCGTGCTCCGCGTCCGCGGGCGCCGGCGGGACGCGCGAAAGGAGCGCCTCCTCGAGCCGCTCCTGCACCTGCTCGCAGCTCACGGCACACCTCCGAGGCCGCGCCGCAGGGCGGCCACCGCAGCATGGAGTCGGCTCTTCACCGTCCCGCGTGCGATTCCGAGCGTCTCGGCGATCTCGGGCTCGGTCATCCCGTCGTAGTATCGGAGCACCAGCGCCTGACGGAGCCTCTCCGGAAGCTCGGTGAGACGCCCTCGCAGGTCGACCCGGGCGATGCTCCGGGCCTCCGGGGCGCCTGCCCCAACCCTCGCCGCGTCGAGCCGGACGTGGGAGCCGCCGCGCGCCCGCACCCGGCGGAACCGGTCGCGGGCGACGTTGGTCGCGATCCCATAGGCCCACGCTCGGAAACGCCGCGACGGATCGAAGGCCATCGCCGAGCGGACGATCCGGAGCCAGCTCTCCTGGGCGAGGTCCTCCGCCTCGGCAGCGTCTCCGCACAGCCGCGCCAGGTAGGCGTGCAGCGGCGTCCCGTGGCGAGCGAGGAGCTCGCCCAGGGCCGCCTCGTCTCCGCGGGCGACTGCCTGCATCAGCTCCTCGTCGGACCCCATGTATCGGACGCTCCGTCGTCGTCGCCTTCGGATCGGCCGGATCGCGACGCCGCCCGGCGCTCCCGCGGACCCTCACCGAGGAGTGTACGCACCGCCTCGACCAGGCGGTCGAAGCCCGAATCGGCTCCCGGCTCTCCGGGGATCACGAACCAGAGCGCAGCGTAGAGGAGAACACCCAGACCGTGAAAGAAGGAGAGGATCACGAAGGCGGCCCGCACCAGGCTGACCGAGACGTCGAGGTTCTCCGCCAGCGCACAGGAGACTCCCGCGAGCCGACGCTCGGGATAGTCACGGTGCCAGGCCCTCGGATCGCGCAGGCCGCCCTGGATGCGGCTCGCGCAGTGGGGGCAGCGCCGGGCCTCTTCCGACACGGGCTCGGCGCACCAGGGACAGGTTTTCTCGTGCATGGCGCGAACCTCCTCCTCCTCCTCCGAGAACCCGGAGTCCCGCATCCTGGCCCGATCGGGCCGCGTCGCGGGGCTGGGTCCCTCTGCCCCTCCTACGCAGCACAGGGCGAAAAGGTTCGGCCGCCCCCCCCCGATCCTCAGGGGAGGAAGGGCAGATCGAAGTCGGGGACCGTCCAGTGGGTGGCAGGGTCGCCCCCGTCGGGGGTCAGCAGGGCCGGCACGATCGACCCGGAGGGAACGTTCATCCAGTGCTTCAGCAGCGTCCCGTAGACGTCGCGGATGTCGGTCGAGCGGAAGGGATCGACGGGGCTCTGGGAGTAGACGGTGTTGCCGTCGTCATGGAGCGCCGCAGGGGCGATGTTCGGATGCCTCCCGTAGACACCGCCCTGGACGCCGCCTCCGATCACGAACATCGGCCCCTGGGACCCGTGATCGGTGCCGTTCTCGTTCTGCTCGATGCGGCGCGAGAACTCGCTCCAGACCAGCATGCAAACCTTGCTCTCGATGCCGAGGCTTCGCAGCTCCTCGTAGAACACCTCGATGGCGTCGCCCACCGACGACAAGAGCCGGTGGTGCTGCCCGCCGGAGTCCGCTCCTCCCTGCGCCGAATGGGTGTCGAACCCGCCGCGTACGACCTCGAAGTAGCGTGCCGCCACTCCTGGCTGGCCGGTGTGGACCCCATAGATCACCTTCGAAACCTCTCGCAGCCGCTCCGCGAAGCTCGTTCCCAGGGCGGTGTACTGATCGTTCCAGGTACTGCGGTCGGCGAGGTAGAGCCCGTGCAGCGGAGAATGGCTCTCGGTGCTCGCGAGCGCCGAAGCGCCGACGCTGCCGACTCGCTGGAGCGTTCCGCTCTCCCGCCGCGGCCGCGCGAACAGATCGGCGAAGGCGGCGCGCTTGCGCGTCACATCGTCGGGGAACCAGGGATCGTAGGGGAAGCTGAAGTCCGCCAGCTGGCGGATCGCGAGTACGCTCGTCGCCGTCTGTGCGAACTCGCCGGCGATGCTGTCGCGGACGTTCACGGCCGGGACGTCGGTGCCGCCGTACTGCGTAGCGAGGAAGCGGCCAAGCCAGCCCGTCGCCACCGTTGCGCCCAGGGGCTGTCCCGTCTCGAAGACGTTCTGGCTCTCGTCGTGCGAGAGGCTCCACTCGGGGTACCCGCAGCCCTGGACGACGGCCACACGGCCGTACTGATCGTGGAGGCGCCACAGCCCCGCCAGCCCTGGATGGAGGCCGAGCTGTGCCCCTGTCGCTGGATCGGTTCCGAAGAGAGTCCCCTGGAGCTGATCCGGAGTGATGCGGAGGCCGCCGCTCGAGCTGGCGCTCCTCGCCAGCTCGTAGTCGGTCCGCAGCGAGCCTGCCCCGTTGGTGACGGGGACCACCGTGCTCAGGCCGTCGTTGCCACCGGCCAGGAAGACCACCACCAGAAATCGATCTCCGAGAACGTCGGCGAGAGCATCCTGGACGAGCGGCCGGCCGAGCAGGCCGGGGCCGAGGAAGGACCCTGCCGCCAGGAGGCTGCTTCGCTGCAGGAACTGTCGCCGGGTGATCGGCATGCGAGCGCTCCCTAGTGAAGCTGGTAGACGGGCGACTGCACCAGCAGCGCGAAGAGCCCGTGGAGCTTCCGGTTGCGGACGTCCCAATCCGTGAGGTCGAGGCTCGAGACCGCTCCGCCATCGGTGAGGTAGGCGATCAGCGCCGCCCGCTCCGCCGCGCCGAGAGACTCCTTGATGCCCAGCACATCGGCCGCGGCGTCGAGGATCTCGTCCGGGCTCGTGAGGGCAAGACTCATCAGCTTTTCAGGGCGCAGGTGGTTCGCAGAGCGCCCACGCGCGGACGTCACGTCACGGGCGAATCCCGCCCGGGCGAGCAGCGTCGCGCTGTTGACCCACGACAGCTCCCAGTCCCAGCCGAAGACGGACGGCGGCTCGAAGACCACCTGCCCCATGTCGGCCAGCGTGTCGTAGACACCGCGGTACTCGCCGCCGTCGATGTAGGCCCACCGGCCCTTGGGCTTCACCTTGAGAAGCCGGAAGGTTCCGACGACGTAGTCGATGGGCCACTTGACCGACGACGGCGTCGCCGCCTGATCGTAGAAGGCGTCGTGGACGAAGATCTCGCGCAAGAGAGGCGTCAGCTCCCAGGTGACGTCGAAGCCGCTTGCCGCAACCAGCTGGTCGACGACGTCCTTCACCGCGGGGGTCACCGTCGCGTAGCCGCCGTGGCAGAAGAACTCGAGGAGGCGACGGGCAATGCGACGGGCTGTCGTGACCTTCCCCTCCGAGTCACGGTGGGCGAGAAGGATCTCGGTCACCTCGGCGATCTCACCCTCCCCCTCTCCGCCGGCAGGAATGAACGAGCGACCCGACGCGCCGAAGCCCCCGCGCTCCGTGAAGATCACCTTCGGTCCGCGCGACGGATAGTCGGCGATGTAGTCGTGGTCGCGACGAATCGAAGTAGGGCGCGCCGCTGCGCCAGTCGTATCGCCAGCCGCTGAAGGCCCGCGCGATCTGCACCACGTCGCTCTGCAGATAGTTCGGCTGCCCCGCGAAGTCGAAGACGCCGAGGCTGAACAGCTCCATCAGCTCCCGCGCATAGTTCTCGTTGGGCTCTGCCGCCCGGTTTCGCGTCGTGTCGAGGAACTCGAGCATGGCGGCATCGATGTGGATGGCATTGAGCAGCGTCCGAAAGTTTCCCCGGGAATGGAAGCGCAAGATCTTGTTCTGGTTGGCCATGAACTTGACGGTTCCGACCTTGTCGAAGCTCGTGGCGAAGTGGTCGTGCCAGAAGAGGACGAGCTTCTCCTGGAGAGGATGGCTCGTGTTGATCATCTTGCGGACCCACGCGTCGTGGAGGTTCTGGATGTAGCGGCCAAAGGGCTTGCTCTTCGACGCGCGGTATCCGAGGAGCTTGTCTGCGGCCGCCCCTCTCGTCACGCCGGTGTACTTGACGACGTCGGCCGGCTTGGCTCCGAAGCCGGTCCGTCGGAGCAGCTGCCGCGCATCCACCGCCGTGAGCACGGTGTTGGCTCCGCCCATTCACCCTCCTCGCCCTAAGCCCGAGCTGCTGCTGACCGAGCGGCGGCGCCCAGGGGAGGGAGGCCGGAGCCCCTGGCTGGGCCTCCGGCCTCCCGCGAGCCGTGGGATGCCTAGGGTGCCGGCGGCGGGCAGGCCTGGGCGCAGTCGCGGAAGCCCTGGCGACACGCGACGAGACCCGGACGTGCCACCTCGCGCGCGGCATCGCGGCACTGGAACGCCACCACCTGGATCGGATCGATGCAGGCGTCTCGCTCGGGAGTCTCCTCGGCGTAGAGGGCCTTGCAGCCGGCGACGCCGGCGTCCCGCGTTGCATTGCAGACGTCCAGTGCCTCTTCGAGCACCGAGACGATCGGCTCCGCACAGGCACGACGGGTCCCGCGGCAGGTCTCGACGCACGCGTGGTCCCGGTTCTTGCAGCAGTCCTTACCGAGCTGGAAGTCTTCGATGCAAACCGCTTTGCAGGCCTTGTGGGCGAGCGCAGCGTCGAGGCGGCACTGTCGCACGTTGATCGGATCCAGCGGGTCGGGCGGTCCACAGGCCTTCGCGCACGCCCTGAAGTCCGACCGGCAGAGCTTGAGAAGCGGGATCCCCGCCTCCCGAGCCGCATCGCGGCACTGGAACGCCACGACCTGCGCCGCGTCGATGCACGCGTCGCGCTCGACAGTGTCCGGGGAGGTGGTGCTGCGGCACCGGAGCCGCTCTTCGTCGAGGTCGGCTGCACAGCCGGCGAGATCCTCCTGGAGCCCCGAATCATCGGAACACGCGGCTCGCTGGACTCGGCAGGTCTCGACGCACGCGTGGTCGCGGTTGAGGCACGCGTCCTTGTCGACCTGGTGCACCTCGATGCAGGCCGCGGAGCAGTCGCGGAAGAGGATCCGCGCTTCGCGGCCGCAGGAATCCGCTGCATCGGCCGGTCCGGCAAGGGCGAGCGCAGCGAGCAGCCCGAAGGAGACGAGAAAAGTCTTGCGGGTAGCCATGATGAAACCCCCTCTGCGGTCGCCCAAGGCGGCCCGCACGGATCGAAACCGATCTATTGCGATCCTCGCACCTGGGGCGCGGGGAAGTCAACCCGAATTTCCGTGAAGATCTTCGAGAGGGGGCCCGGTGGACGGTGGGCTCCCTTCACCGGCTGATGGCGCCCCCGTCGACGAAGAGGGAGGCCCCCGAGACGAACGAGGCCCGGTCGGAGAGGAGCCAGACGGCGGCCTCGGCGATCTCCTCGGGCCGGCCGAGCCTCCCCCCGGGCTGCCCCGCCCGGATCAGCTTCTCGATCCCCGGGTTGTTGCCCATGTAGCGCTGGAGCATGGGCGTATCGATGCTGCCGGGGCAGAGCGCGTTGACGCGGATCCCGGTGCGCGCGTTCTCGACGGCCGCGGTCTTCGTGAGGCCAAGGACCCCGTGCTTCGAGCTGCAGTAGGACGAGAGGGTGGGCGTCGCCACGACCCCGGCGCCGCTCGCGGTGTTGACGATCGCGCCGCCGCCCTGCTTCAGCATCGCCCGGATCTCGTGCTTCATGCACAGGAAGATGCTCGTGAGGTTGGACCGCAGGGTACGCTCGAAGCCTTCGAGGTCGATCTCGTGGAGCGGACCCACGGCGCCGGTGACGCCGGCGTTGTTGAGCGCGCCGTCGATCCGGCCGAAGGCGCCGAGCGCGGCAGCGAGAAGGGCCTCGACCTGGCGCTCGTCGGTCACGTCCGCGCGCTGAAAGCGAGCCTCGCCACCGGCCTTGCGAAGCGCCTCGGCGGTCTCCTCGCCGCGTGCCACGTCGAGGTCGGCGAGCATCACCCGTGCTCCCTCCCGGACGAAGGCCGAGCACGCGGCTCGGCCGATCCCCGACGCTCCGCCGGTCACGACGATCGCCTTTCCCTCGAGAAGACCGCTCCCGCTCATACGCTTCTCCCGATTCGCATGGCCCTTCCCCCCGCCGCTCGCGAGGATCGACGTCGCTCGAGAGATGCTCGAACGGCGACTGCGCGCGCCGATTCTACAGACTCTGGGCCTTCCTTCCTGCGCCGCCCAGCGAAGCTCGCGCGGGGCCGCCGCCGCTCCCACGGATTCGTTGACGCGCTCGCGAGGACGTGACTATCGTGCCCTCGGGTCAGCCCCAGGGAGGACTGCCCGTGCAGCAATCCGCGGCGATGATGCTGGCCATCGGCGGGGCCACCCTCTGGCTGCTCCCCGTCGGCTTCGTCTCCCCCGTACACTTCGTCCTCTGCGCCGCCCCCTGGTCCTGGCGTCGCGAGGCTGCTCGCCACGGGGCGCGGATGGGCGAGGAGCACCGTGCCCCGCTGGCTCCCCGGCGTTCGATCGAGACCATGCCGACGCCGGCGTGAGGAGACCTGTCCCCGGCGATCCGCTTCCCGATGCCCCGATCGGCGGCCACTGCGACCGCCGGTTCGAGGGAGTCCGCGGTGCGCTGCGAACGAACTTCCGGGAGGAAGGCGAGTGGGGCTGCAGCGTCTGCGTACGGGTCGGCGACAGGACCGTGGTCGACCTGTGGGGCGGATATGCGGACACCGAGGCGCAGCACCCCTGGCAGCGCGACACCCTCGTGAACGTCTACTCGGTCGGCAAGGGCGTGCTCGCGATGCTCGCGCTGTGCGCCGCCGAATCGGGCGCGATCGCCCTCGAAGGAACCGTCGCCTCGGTCTGGCCCGAATTTTCCGCCTGCGACAAGGGCGCGCTGCTCGTGCGGGAGCTTCTCGGACACCGCGCAGGTCTGCCCGCTGTCCGCGAACGGCTGCCCGACGAAGCGCTCTACGACTGGGATCGTATCTGCCGTGCCCTCGCCTCCCAGGCGCCCTACTGGCCACCGGGAGAACGCCACGGGTATCACGTGAACACCCACGGGTTCCTCGTCGGCGAGGTGCTGCGGCGCGCGACGGGCGTTCCGGTCGCCCGGCTCCTGGAGGAGCGGCTCACCGGCCCCCTCCGCGCAGACTTCTTCTTCGGCGTTCCTGCTACGGAGCACGCCCGCGTCGCGCGCACACTCGTCCCGGAAGTGAAGATCGAGGAGGATCACTGGCCCCGCGTGTTCCCCCCGACGGGGGACGACGCCCGCGACCAGATGATCTGGCACACGTACTTCAACCCCTCGGGACTGAGCGGGTTCGGGACGGTCAATACGCCCGCGTGGCGCGAGGCCGTGATTCCCTCGACCAACGGCCACGCCACGGCGCGCGGGGTCGCTGCCCTGTACGGCGCCTACCTGCGCGGAGGCGGTGGTCTTCCGGGAGCCGGGCTGCGGAGCGAGGCCCGCCAGACCGTCTCCGACGGCGTGGATCTCGTTCTCGGCCGCCCTTCGCGCTTCGGCCTCGGGTTCCAGCTCCCGCGGGAGGACGGCCCTTTTGGCCCGTCGCGCTCCGCGCACGGACATTTCGGCTACGGGGGCTCGCTCGGGCTGTGCGATCCCGAAGCCGACCTTGCGTTCGCCTTCCTGACGAACCGGCCGGGCCCCCGCTGGCAGACCCCGCGAACCCAGCGGCTCCTCGCCGCCGTCTACGCCGCGCTCGGCGGCTGAACGCTTTGGAGCAGGGCAACGCCCACGAGCTGGAAGACCGCGGCCACCGGGAAGACTGCGCGGTATCCGAAGCCGTCGATCAGCTGGCCGGCGATGAGCGGCCCCACGAACTGTGCGCTCGCGACCGTGAGGACCCCGATCCCGACGAACTCCGCCGTGCGCTCCTCGGGAATGAGATCCAAGAACAGCGCGTAGCCGATCGCCATCACTGCAGCGAACGGGATCGCCGTGAGGCCGACTGCCACGAGGGCCTCGGGGAGGTTCCGCGTCAGCCCGAGCGCCACGGCAAGACCCGCCCACAGTACGATCATCGGCGACAGGATCGTCTTGCGGCCGAATCGATCTCCCAGCATGCCGAGGGGCAGCATGGCGACGGTCGCCACCACGGAGAAGACGAGCGGCATCAGGAAGGAGCGTCCCTGGGCGACGCCGAGCTCCTCGACCCCGAAGAGCACGAGGAACGTCGAGATCATCCAGAAGCCCGTCCACCAGAAGAACTGCGCCGCGAGAAAGCGCATCGCGTTGCGCTCGCCGGTGAGACCGCGGAGGTGCTCCCGGATCCCGTGCGCCGGCGAGCCCGTCGCCGGCGGCATGGCGGGGGAGCGAACCCGCGCGGCGCTCGCCAGCATGGCGCCGAACGAGACGATGGCCACCAGGGTGAACATCGCCGACGGGTTGCTCTCCCAGATCAACGAGCCTGCGGCGAAGCACGAGATCAGACCGACGCTCCCCAGCAGGTTCATGACTCCGCTCGCCGTGCTGCGCTGCTCGCGGGGCGTAACGTCCGGGAGCAGCGACAGGAAGGGCGTCTCCGCGGTCCGCAAGCAGAAGTACATCAGCCCTGCGAGCGCGGCCGCTCCCCCGAGGCTCTCGGTGCGAGGCAGGCCGAGGATGCAAAGCGAGGCGCCGAACATGCCCGCGGCGACCCACGGCGCGCGACGGCCAAAGCGGCTGCGGGTTCGGTCGCTGAGGTACCCGACGAGGGGCGGAACCACGACGCCCGAGACGCCCGCGAGGCCGAGGACCAGCGAAGCTTCGAACTTCGAATCCGTGCGGCTCGCAAGGAAGAGCGGGAGCGTCGCGCCGTGAAACGCCCAGAAGACCTGGGCGCCAAACCATCCGACGCCGAGCAGCAGCATCTGCGCCGGTGTCACCCTCACCTGCGGGTTCACGGCGCCTCCTCGCGCGGGCCACGCGCCTCGATCTCGGGAACTCTCGTGCTCACCGCGCGTTCGGAGGGCAGGATAGACGTTCCGGGAGCCGCGTGTCAGGAACCCTTTCGCGGTCGCACCGCCTCCGAGACCGCAGGCATGCCCCCCGCGGCCGCGGACGCGCCCATCGGGAAGAAGCGCTTCAGCCGCAGGAAGTGCGACTCATAGCCGGCCCAGCTCGCTGCCGCGACCGCGTAGATGAGCGCCAGCGAAACGCCCCACCAGACGATCTGTTCGGCAACGAACGGCCATTCGGTGCGGTTCGGATCGTAGAGGACCCGAGCGAACTCCGACACGAAGATGTGCGTGAGATACATGGCATAGCTGTACATGCCGAACCTACGCAGGAGCGGGTTCTCGAACACGCGAGCGAGGCCCGATCGGGGAGATGCCGAGAGGACGCAGACGAGGAGCGACGCGTAGAAGGCGAGATCGAAGCTGTATCCGATCGTCTGGACCCACGGGCTCCGGCTGAAGGCGAGCGTGAGGAGAGCCCGCTCGTCCGGCGTCGCCCCCGCGTCGACGGGAAGCTCGGCGGCGGCCTGGTGACGCGCCCACAGCACCACCGCGAGCCAGAGCACCGCAGAGATCGGAAGCGCTCGCCGCGCCAGAACGCCGAGCCGCTGCAGCGTCGAGGTCTCTTCCGAGAGCACCGCAAGGAGCGCCCCGGCGGCGAGCGTGTCGATCCGGAAGAGGGTGAAGGTGAGGAGCGCGACCGGCGAGGCGCCGTACGCAACCCCGGCCACCCGCAGCACCAGCGCTCCCACGATGAGCCCGGCGCAGATCCGGATCATCGACCGGCGGCTCGCGAGCAGCACCACCAGTGGCCACACGAGGTAGAACTGCTCCTCGATGCACAGCGTCCAGGCGATGCCGAGGAAGTGGTGGTCGAACCGTCCCGTGAAGGCGACATGGAGGTTCTGGAGGTAGACCCAGTACCAGACCGTGTCCTGCGAGGCGCCCGCCACCCAGAACGCGCTCGGATCTCCGAACGCCGTGATCCGCGGCGCGATCACGAAGAAGAAGAGCAGTACGCCGTAGTAGAGCGGGAAGATTCGCAGGGCGCGCCGCGCATAGAAGCTCCGGAAATAGCGATCCGACCCCGCCGCTCGGCGCAGGATTCCCGTGATGAGGTAGCCCGAGAGGACGAAGAACAGATCGACCGAGGTCCAGCCGAGAGACGGAAGAAAGGCGAGCGCGCGATCGACGGGGTTCGTCGCGAAGCCGAAGAAAGTGAGGTGATAGAGCATCACCGGAAGGATCGCGGCGCCGCGGAGCCCATCGAGCCGGGGATTTCGGGCGGCGTCTTCCGCGAGAAGGCCCGACCCGCCGCTCGTCACCTTCCTCCCCCGGACCCCTCTCCCGGCGCCACTGGAGGGCCTCCTGCGGTCGGCCGGCTCTCCGTGAGCGGCGCCGCCGCCGTCCATGAGCCGTCACCATCGGCGTCGACGAAGATCGGGTTGGTGAACGCAAAGGGCGTGAAGCCCGGCAGCACCGCCGCATAGGTGTCGTCCGCCTCGCCCTCGACCTCGACGGTCACGAACGCGTCCCGCTCGAACCGCAGCGGCAGGCTCACCGTCTCGCCGCGAGCCACGGTGCGCTCGGCCTCGACCCGTCCGTCGACGAATACCCGCAGCGCCGACACCGGCACCCAGTCCGCCGCGTCGACGCGGATCCGGAGCGTCCCTTCGGCGCCGCGAAAGAGATCGCCGAGACTCGCTTCGCCGAGCGCCACGTCGAGGAGCGGTCCCGTCGTCGCGTAGAGGCGCCCAGCCCGGACCGCGCGCACCAGCTCGGCCTCGACGAAGCGGGCCGGGTCGTCGTGGGCGACGCGGACATAGTTGCGAGGCGCCGAGGCCACCTGCCCGAGATGGTGGGTGTCGCTGTTTGCAGTGGCGCTGCGAACGATGCCCTGACGCAGGAGCGAGAACCAGTCCTCCCGCAGCGCGCGGTAGGCCACGAGGGACGGGCCGTTCTGGAGCTCCATGACGTCGAAGTCGAGATCCCGGAGGCCCGTCGCCGGGTCGCTCTCCAGGAGGACGGCGTTCGGCCCGGCATCGAGCGCCGCGTCGGGGTCGTAGGCGACGCCACTTCCGAGGTGCGAGAAGAACGCCTGACGGTCGAGCCTTCCGTCGGCCTCGCGGGCGTGGTTGAGCTGGACGACGCGCTCACCCCCCAGCGCACGCACGGCGGCCACCACGTCCCGGATTCTCTTGCCTTCGTTGGGAAGCGCTCCCTTGCGGTAGCGCTCGGGCCGGTAGGGAAGAGGGAAGACGTTCACGTGCCCGAAGCTGAACGGCGCCGCTGCGGAGCGAACGCCGCTCGTCACCTCCTGGCCGACGACGGTCGCGATCCGATCCGAGACGCCGAGGTCGCGCACCAACGGCCCGTAGTCGGTGGCGTGATCGTGATCGGTTGCAACCATCACCTCGCCGCCTTCGGCAAGGAAGCTCGCTACCCGGCGATCGAGGGGAACCGCAGAGTCGTCGCTCGGCGCGGCGTGTACGTGGAGATCGGCCGAGATCCATCCCGGAGTCGAGAGGACCCGGGGCGGCGGATCGATCGCGAGGGCCGCGTTCTCACCGGAGGCGAGGGTCACGACCGAGCGCGAGAGGCCGAACTCGGGCCCGCGCGTCGCGATCACCTGATGACGTCCCGGCGGGAGGTCGACTCGCGGCGGATCCGACAAAACGCCTCCAAGAGGCAGGTCACGCCCTCCGCGGCTCGCCTCGGGCGCGCGCCCCCCGAAGCGCAGGCCGAGGAGCGGGTCGCCGAACGCAGGGTCCGGAGCGCCGTCGACACCCAGGAAGACGAGGCGCATCGGCGAGCCCCGGGGCAGCGCCAGCTCCGCCGGCCGCGCCAGCTCGAACGGCTCGATGTCTCCTGCGGCACCCGTCACGTGGAAGCTCGCGGCCTGCTCCCGCCCGCCCGGAGCGAGGATACGAGCGCGATAGGCGCCGTGAGGCAGCCGGAGGGAGAAGCTGCCGTCGGCGTTGGGACGAAGCTCGGTGAACGGAACACCGTCCTCGAGGTCGATGTGGATGCGCGCTGCCGCGTCGCTCACGCGTCCCGAAACCGGCACTGCGCCCGCGAGGACCAGGTCGGTCACCGAGGCGACGTCCGCGCGGTCGCCAACCCAGAGCTCCCGCTCGACCACCAACGCCTCTCCCACGTCGAGGTCCATGAGGGGGAGCTGCACGAGCTGGAAGAGCCCGAGGCCTTCGGGATCGCCGAGCCAGAACGGCTTCGGGAACGCTGCGAAGCCGGAGAACGATCCGGCAGCGAGGACGAGCAGCGGAGCCGGTCGGGTGGCGCCCGATCTCGTCTCGACCCGTGCTCCCGAGACCCGGAGCCCGTAGCTGACGCCAGGCTCCACGCCCTCGGCGCCCACCAGTACGTGGAGGTCTCCGGCGTGCGCTGCGCGGGCGATCGACAGCGAGCTGGCGAGATCGAGCGCGGGGTGCGAGAAGCCGCGGCTCACACCGGGGTTGGCCAGCGAGAGGGTGAACGGCTGGAGCGCGCGGTCGCTCTGGATCGCAACGTCGCCGAAGGCGCGGAGCGCCGGGCCCTTCCCTGCCCGCTCGAGGCGCGACACGACGCGCAGCCGCCGCAGCCGCTCGCGGTCGACGGACCACGTCGTCTCGAGCGAGAGCCCCTCGCGTTGGCCTCGCGTCACGAGCCTCGCCTCTCCCGGGCCCGTCTCGGCGCGGATCTCCTCGACCGGAACGATCCCGTCCCGGGAGAGGTTCAGCAGCGGCTGGAGCAGTACGAACTGGTCGTCGGCGATACCGCAGCGGCCGAGGTCCACCAAGGTTCCGCCTCGCTCCGACAGGTCGGTCTCGTGGCTGGGGTCTCCCACCACCGCGCAGATCTCGCCGTTGGAGAGGGCCCAGTCTCCGAGACCGCCCGTGGCGTCGGGACCACCGCGCTGCCAGCGGGCGAGGTTCTCGGTCTCGATGCGGCCCGCGAAGGGATCCGACGACGCCGGCTCGGCCACCGCGCTCCCGGCCCCCCACACGGATGGAGCGGCGACCACCAGCAGGACCGAGGCGGTGCGACGCAGGCGGGCGGCGATGGCTGCCATGGGGCCAGCTTCGCAGAAACCCGCGGCGGCGCCTAGCGCGTGGCTCCGCCCAGTTACACTCCGACATCGGATCCCGGCGAGAGGAGGACCGACGATGCGCTCGATGCTTCGCATGACCGCACGGACCGTCGCAGGCGCCCTCCTGCTGGTGGGGCTCGCCCCTCTGGCATCCGCCGACGAGCCGCCCGCGAGGACGCCGTCGCCCGCGGGCGCGCGCGTCTACTTCATCGCTCCGGCCGACGGCGCCCGGGTCTCGAGCCCGGTCGTCGTCCGCTTTGGACTCTCGGGGATGGGCGTCGCGCCGGCGACCATCGCGTTTCCGAACACGGGACACCATCATCTCGTCATCGACTCGCCGCTCCCGGCCTTCGACAGGCCGATCCCGGCCGACGCGAAGCACGTCCACTTCGGGACCGGCCTCACCGAGACGACGATCGTGCTGCCTGCGGGAACGCACACCCTCCAGCTCCTGCTCGGCGACGACCGCCACGTTCCCCACGACCCGCCCATCCATTCGGAGCCGATCACCATCACGGTGCAGTAGCTCGCTGCGCCCCGGAGATGCGGTCACTCGCCGTGGAAGGCGGCGTCCCGCTCGTTCGGATCGGCCTGTGCACCGCGATAGACCTCGCGGAAGACCCGGACCATCTCGTCGAACGGAAGGTCGGC
This sequence comes from uncultured delta proteobacterium, assembly GCA_963710635.1. GTDB lineage: Bacteria > Myxococcota_A > UBA9160 > UBA9160 > UBA9160 > MYXO. The sequence continues at coordinate 461,938 of CAVQAY010000004.1, read as the reverse complement.
GAAGGTCCCGCGATCTCGGACGTACTCCATGTGGAGTCGGCCCTCGGCATCGAAGGCGTGGAGCATCGCATCGGCCGTTCCGTCGAATTCGAGGGGGAGAACGCCGAAGCGGGCGCAGAGCTCGCGGTTGAAGGCGGGCGTCGCCTTTCGCCACGCACCGTCCAGGTGTAGCTCGGCGTAGCCGTGGAAGACGAACAGGTCGGTTCCCATCCGGGCCCGCAGCTTTTCGCTGGCGAGATGATTGCGAACGTCGGCGAAGCCGAGGCGCGCCGGGATCCCGACTGCGCGCGCCGCGGCGGCGAGCAGCACGGCCTTCGGAACGCAGAAGCCTGCCGGTGCCTGCGCCACCCGACTCGCGCGGTAGGCGTCGGGATCGGCCGAGACCGAGTAGGGGTCATAGCGGATTCCGTCGCGGACGGCGTAGAAGAGCGCCGTGGCACGGGCCCTCGGCTCGGACTCACCCGCGGCCGCGCGTTCGGCAAACGCGCGCAGCTCCGGCGCATCGCAGTCGACGAACCGGGTCGGCATCAGATACGCGCGCAGGTCATCGGCCACGGCAACCTCCAAGACCGGTGGATGCGGGAGGGTGGAGCGTACACCAGCACGCCGGAACGCAGCGCCGCTCTCGGAACACGAAACGCGATAGGATCCGCGGGTGATGCCGGTCACCGCACGCGATTTCCCCTCCGGCCGCTGGCGTGGCCGCTTCGTGTGGTGCGAGGCGCCCCGGATCGATGCGACGGGAGGCGCTCTCCTCTCGCGCCGGGCACGCCCCGAGCCGGTGACGGCGTGCCTGCGCCGCAGTGTCGATCTACCGGCCGTTCCCGGACGCGCGCCTGCCCGAGTGACCGCTGACTCGCGCTACGTAGTCTTCGTGAACGGCCACGAGATCGCGCGGGGACCCGTCCGCGCCAACGGCCGCCGTCTCCACTACGACCTGCTCGACCTGGCCCCGCACCTGCGCCCGGGACGCAACGTGATCGCCGCCGTCGTTCGCTTCTTCGGCCGCGAGAACCCGTGGTGGGCTCCCGTGCCGGCGGGCTACGAGCTCGGCGGCGGAGGGTTCCTCTTCGAGGCGGATCTCGGCGAAAGCGGGTGGATCGCAACCGACGCGACCTGGCGCGCACAGCGCGCCGACGCGTGGGCGCTGCGGCCTGCGCAGGGCGTCGGCGGGATGCCGATCGAGTGCTTCGACGCGCGCGCCCTGCCCTCTGCGTGGTGTGACGCCGACTTCGACGACCGGGACTGGCCCCCGGCGAGGCTCCTCGCCGCGAACCACCTGGGGTTCGGCGGGCGCCACGAGCCGCCGGTCGCTCCCTACGGAGCGCTCCTCCCGCGCCCCATCGCGCCCCTCGGCTGCGTGCCGCGCACGGGGACGATCGTTCGCCTAGCCGAAGGCGTCGTCGCCGCCGCATCGGACGACCCGGTCGCGCAGGTGCTCGCCGACATGGCGGCATCCGCCGCGTCGATCCGCTCCGCCGAGCTGCCGCTTCGCATCGACACGTCTTCGGGCAAGGCCGCCGTCGTCACGGTGGACTTCGGAGAGGTGGTGGCGGGAACCGTCGCATTCGAGGTGGACGCGCCCGCCGGCGCGCGCATCGCGGCCGCGACCGCGGAGTTCGCGGGCAACGACGCGCGGCTCGCACCGGACGACGAGCGCGCCGGCTTCGGCTACGTGGCGCGGGGCGGCGACGACCGCTTCGAGACCTTCCAGACCTTCGGCCTCCGCTGGCTGGGCCTGTCGGTGCGCGCCGACGCTCCCGTGGTGGTGCGCCGGATCGAGGTCAACGAGCGCCTGCATCCGCGGGAGGCCGGCCCCTTCTTCGAGTGCAGCGACTCCGTACTGAACGAGATCTGGACAGTCGGGCGCCGCAGCGTCGACCTCAACTCCCACGATGCCTACCTCGACTGTCCGACCCGCGAGCAGCGCGCCTGGACCGGCGACTCGGTGGTGCACCAGATGGTCGACTTCGCGAGCCACACCGACTGGCGGCTCGCAGCCTGGAACGTCGAGCTGTGCGCTTCGCCCCGCCCCGACGGGATGCTGCCGATGGCGGCTGCCGGTGACGCCGAGTACGGAGACTCGGCGTTCATCCCCGACTGGGCGCTCCACTGGGTGCGCGCGCTCCACAACCTGTGGCGCTACGCGGGCGATCGGGAGCGGGTGGCTCGCCTGCTGCCGGTCGCCGAGGGAGTCCTGCGCTGGTTCGAGCCGTACGCCGGAGAGGACGGCCTTGCCAGCGACGTCACCGGCTGGGTGATCATCGACTGGAGCTCGGTGTCGGTCGACGGGACGTCGTCGGTCTTGAACGCGCTCTGGGCGCGGGGGCTTCGCGACTTCGCCGAGATGGCGCAGTGGCTCGGCGACGCCGGGAGGGCACGCTGGGCCCGCGACCGCTACGCCCGCCTGCGGGACGCCTTCGAGCTGTTCTGGGACCCGGACCGCGCGCTCTACGTCGACTGCGCCGTCGGCCGCGAGCGGAGGCGGCCGGTGAGCCAGCATGCTCTCGCGGCGCCGCTGGCCGCAGGGCTCGTTCCTGCCGAGCGAACGGCGCGCGTCGTCGAGGTGATGCTCGACGAGACGCGCCACGTCCATGCGACCTGGTCGCGGGCGAGCGGCGACGCACGAACGCCGCGGCCGGGCGAGCGCGGCGTCGGCGGCCCGTATCTTTTTCTGGGCCCCCCGCCGCCGTGGTGGGACGTCGAGCGGCAGATCGTCCTCGCCCAGCCGTTCTTCGCGTACGTGCTCCACGACGCCCTCGCCGAAGCCGGCCGCGAGGAGCTGATTCCTGTCCAGTGCCGGCGCTGGGAGGCGCTGCTGGCGCGCTGCAAGACGTCGTGGTCGGAGACCTGGTACGGCGGCACCGTCTCCCACGGCTGGGGGTCGACGCCGACCCGCGACCTCGTCGTCCGTACCCTCGGCGTGACCCCGGCCGAGCCGGGCTTCGTACGGGCACGGGTCGCTCCGCGGCTCGGTCCGCTCGCGTGGGCGCGGGGCGCCGTGCCGACGCCTCGCGGCCTGCTGCGCGTCGCCGCCAGCGCCGACCGCATCGAGGTCGAGAGCCCGATCCCGTTCGACCTCGACGCCGACGGACGCACCGCGAGCCTCCCCGCAGGCCGCCACGTCCACCGGCGCCGCCCGTAGGGATCTGCGTTGGCTCGGGCCCGGCGAGGTCGCGTTCCATCGTCCCCTCCTCGTTTGCGCCCCCCGTCGGGTCGCAAGTCTCGTGAGGCGACGATCCTCACTCGGCAGGAAGCGAATCAACGCCCTCCCCCAGGGAGAAGCTTCGCCGACGCCATCGACGTGGGGCTGAAGCAGGCGATGGCGCAGCCGCAACCGGCGGGATGGCAGGTGTAGTCCCCGGTGCCTACAATGCCGGCATGATCGCTTCCGTTCGCACCGCCAAGGCCAGGCTGTCCGAGCTCCTCGACCGTGCCGCCGCCGGCGAGGAGATCGTGATCACGTCCGACGGCAGACCCAAGGCCCGACTCGTCGGCATTGGCCCTGCCGTGCACCCGTTCCGCGTGAATCGTGCGCTCTTGCGGAGCAAGCGGCGCGTTGCCGGGCGTCGCTCCGAAACCCTCGTGCGCGAAGAGCGCGACGAACGCGACTGACGGCGTGTATCTGGATACAGCCATCCTGGTGAAGCTCATCGCCCCGGAGCCCGACAGCCCCTACTACGCGGATCTGGTCGAGGGGCAGATCGTATGGTCCTCACAGCTCATCGTAACCGAGTGCTTCTCGGCGCTGCTGAGAAAGCAGCGGGAGCGAGCGATCTCTGGAGAGCATCGCCGCCTCGCCTGGGCCCAGGTCGAGTCCGACATCGCGGCGTGCCGGCTGAATCTCGTGCCCGTCACGACCGACGTGCTCATCCGCGCGAACGGCATCCTCGGTGCGTGCCAGCCACAGATTGCGCTGCGCTCTCTCGATGCGATCCACCTGGCGTCGGCGGAGCGCTGCCAGGCCTGGCCGCTCTGCTCGAACGACGTCCGGATGCGACAGGCGGCAGCGCACCTCGGCCTTCCGCTCACACCGCCTCCCGGCTGACCGGCGAGAACGACGCGGAAGCCCGCGAGTGCGGGTGCGTTCACGTGCCACGCCTACCCCGAGTCGGCGATGCCGAGCGCGGCGGCGGCTTGGGGAGTCCCCCCAACACCCCCTCACCGGCGGAACCAACGAGACGGCGGGGGGCCGCCTTCGCGAAAACCCCCCGCCGTACTTGCGAAATCTGGAGCACGAGACCGGATTCGAACCGGCGACATCCACGTTGGCAACGTGGTGCTCTACCAACTGAGCTACTCGTGCCCGGAGACCTCAATATCGACAAGGCGCCCCCGCCAGTCAAGCCGCGGCGGCCGGAGCGGGCTCGCGTGCAGGCCGTGGCGCCCGGGAAGCGCCCCCCGATCAGAGCGGGACGGCGCCGGGCGGAAGCTCTCCCGGGGCCCCTTCTCCGGTCGGCTCCGGGGGAGAGGCGGTGCCGGGAGTCGGCTCGCCGATCGGCGGCGACCCGGGCCCTGGCTGCGGCAGGGTCGCCGGGTCGGGGGGACGGCAGAAGATCGCCGAGAGATCGAGGCCGACGCCTCCGGTGCTCCAGGTACTCGCGCCACTGCTCCCGACCGAGCCGCCGAGCTGCGGCTGGACCACGACGGGGGAGTTGCCGCGGCACGTCGCGCACGCCTCCAGGCCGCCGGCGGCGGAGGCGAGAAGCGAGACGGCCACGGCGCGCGCGGCCCGGGTCACAGCTTCCGGATCTTCTCGCGGTTTCCCGTGACCTTCTTCGTGGCGTTCCGCGTGTCGAAGACGCGCTGGGAGAGGCCCACGACCCGCTCGTAGTCGATTCCCGAGTGGTCGGTCACGATCACGACGATGTCCGCACTCGAGAGCGTCTCGTCCGTCAGATCGACGCTCTTCAGCATCACGCCCTCGAGGTCGAGCTCGGGGACGTGGGGATCGTGGAAGCTGACGTTGCCGCCCTTGGAGCGGAGCAGCTTGATCACGTCGAGGGCGGGCGACTCCCGCATGTCGGAGACGTCGGGCTTGTAGGCGACGCCGAGCACGAGGATCCCCGAGCCGTTCACCGGCAGCCGCTCCTCGTTGAGGAGGTCTCCGACCCGCTCGGCTACGTGGTCGGGCATGTGGCCGTTGATCTCGGTCGCCAGCTCGATGAATCGGGCGCTGAAGTTCAGCGACTTCATCTTCCACGACAGGTAGGTGGGATCGACGGGAATGCAGTGCCCGCCGAGTCCCGGGCCGGGAAGGAACTTCATGAAGCCGTAGGGCTTGGTGGCGGCGGCCTCGATCACCTCCCAGACGTCGAGCCCGAGCCGGTGGCACATGAGCGCCACCTCGTTGGCGAGGCCGATGTTGATCGCCCGGAACGTGTTCTCGAGGAGCTTGACGAGCTCGGCCGACTGGGAGCTGGAGACCGGCACCACGGTGTCGAAGATCGGCTGGTAGGCCTTCACCGCGAGCTCGGTGCACAGGGGCGTCTCTCCGCCGACCACCTTCGGCACGTTCCTCACCTTGAACTGCTTGTTGGCGGGGTCGATCCGCTCGGGCGCGAAGGCCACCGAGAAATCCGTCCCGCACACCAGTCCCGACTGCTCGAGGATCGGAACGAAGAGCTCGTGGGTCGTTCCCGGGTAGGTGGTGGACCCGAGGATCACGAGCTGCCCGCCGCGCAGGCGCTTCCGGATCTCCTCGACGGCCCGGACGATGTACGACATGTCCGGGTCCTTCGTCTTGGTGAGCGGCGTCGGCACGCAGACGTTGATGACGTCCATCTGCGAGAGACGCCCGAAATCGCTCGTCGCGTCGAAGCGGCCCTGGGCGTGCGCCTCGGCGACGTGGGCCGAGGGAACGTCCTCGATGTACGAACGGCCGCCCTGAAGCTGGCGGATCTTCTCGGAGTCGAGGTCGAAGCCCGTCACCCGGAACCCTTCCCGGGCGAACTCGATGGCGAGCGGCAGCCCCACGTACCCGAGGCCGATGATGCCGATGCGGGCCTCGCGGCTCTCGATCTTCTGTCCGAGTTCCTGCAGCCGATTCATCGCGGTCGATCCTCCTCGCTGGCCACGGAGCCCACCGCCCCGAAGTATTCGGAGAAATACGCGTAACCGGACCAGAGGGTGAGGGCCGTCGCGATCGCCAGGAGGGCGACGCCGATGGCATGCGCCGGGAGCCCGAGGGTCGGCTCCGGGAACAACAGCGTGCCGATCGCCACGTTCTGGGTGAGGGCCTTGGCCTTGCCGAGCCCGGATGCCGCCATCACCTGCCCCTCCGCCGAAGCGAGCCCCCGAAGGCCCGTCACCGCAAGCTCCCTGCCGATGATCACCACCACCATCCACGTGGCCCAGGCCGGAATCCTCGCCATGGAGAGCAGGACGATCAGGGCGGTCGCCACGACCAGCTTATCGGCCAACGGGTCGAGAAGCTTTCCGATCCGCGTCACCTGCTGCCCCCGGCGGGCGAGCCAGCCGTCGACCAGGTCGCTCACGGCGGCCACGATGAAGAGCCACGCGACGGTCTGGCTCCCGAGACGCCCGGGGGTCAGCGGAAGAAGAAGTAGGACCGGAACAATACCGATTCGAAGAACCGTAATGGTATTGGGCAGGTTCCAGAAGCGTTCCGCGCGGGGTGTCCGGTGCGGCGTCGCGGCTCCCTCACTGGAGGACGTCACCATCGTACTGCCGATAGTACGCCATCACCCGGCGCACGTACTCCTGGGTTTCAGCATAGGGCGGGATGCCGCCATGACGATTCACTGCCTCGGGGCCGGCGTTGTAGGCGGCAACCGCCCAGACGGGGTCCCCGAAGCGGTCGAGGAGCTCGCGCAGGTAGCGAACCCCACCTCCAACGTTGTCCCGCGGCTCGAAGGGGTCCTCGACCCCGAGCATCTCGCCGGTGGCCGGCATCAGCTGCATCAGCCCCTGGGCGCCCTTGGTCGACACGGCTCGCGGGTCGAAGTGGGACTCGGCGGCAATGACGGCCTTGACCAACGCCGCGGGGACGGCGTGCTTGCGGGCGACCTCGGCAATGAGATCGTCGTAGTGCGCTCCTCGGACGACCGGAGTCCGGGCAGCGCTCGTCCAGGAGCGCCGGGAGGGCGACGCGTAGGTATTGAACCTCACGCGATTCGTCGGGAGGCTCACCTTGCGGAATCGCGGGTCGGCAGGAGCGTCGGTGAAGTGGACGCCGCCGCTCTCGTCGACGAACCGGTACAGACCCTCCGCCTCGGCCGGTGTAGCGAGGCCCAGGGCCAGCAAGACCGGCGCGAGCGGCCGGCACACCCAACGGGCGCGTCCCCCCATCCCCCCTCCCAACGCTGGCGCGCAGCCGCCCGGCCCATAGACTCGGCGTGGCGCTGCGCCCATGGATCCATCGGCGCCGGCGGATCCGACCCTTAGACCCGCGGGGGCAGACGCTGGAACGGCGGGACTTCGACTTCGTCGTCATCGGCTCCGGAATCGCGGGCCTCTTCTTCGCCCTCCGCGTCGCCGATTCGGGCCGCGTAGCGGTCGTCACCAAGAAGCGGGCCGCCGACACGGCGACCAACTGGGCGCAGGGCGGCATCGCCGCAGTCCTCGCCAGCGAAGATTCCTTCGAGGACCACGTACGCGACACGCTCGTCGCAGGAGCCGGGCTGTGCGACGAGGAGGTCGTACGCTTCGTCATCGAGCGCGGCCCGGCGATGATCGAGGCGCTGGTCGGACTCGGCGTCGCATTCGACCGCACCGTCGGCGCCTCGGCCGGCGGTCTCGAAGGCTTCGACCTCGGCCGCGAGGGCGGGCACACCAAGCGCAGGATCCTGCACCATCGGGACGCCACCGGCCGGGCCATCGAGACGGTCCTGCTCGAGCGCGCCGCGGCGCATCCGGGGATCACCCTCCTCGAGGACCACTGCGCGGTCGATCTGCTGACGTCGGCGAAGGCCGGGCTCCCAGGGGCCGACTGCGCCCTCGGTGCATACGTCCTCGACGCGCGAACCGGGAGCGTCGAAGCCTTCCGGGCGCGAATGACGCTCCTCGCATCGGGAGGCGCGGGCAAGGTCTACCTCTACACGAGCAACCCCGACATCGCGTCGGGAGACGGCGTCGCCATGGCGTACCGTGCCGGCGCGAGCGTCGCGAACATGGAGTTCATGCAGTTCCACCCGACGTGCCTGTATCACCCGCAGGCGAAGTCGTTCCTCATCACCGAGGCCGTCCGTGGAGAGGGAGGAATCCTTCGTACACGATCGGGTGTCGCATTCATGCCGCGCTATCACCCAGATGGCCGATCTCGCGCCCCGTGACATCGTCGCTCGCGCGATCGACACCGAGCTGAAGCGGTCTGGAGACGACTGGGTCCTGCTCGACATCAGCCATCAGGACCCCGCCTTCGTGAGGGAGAGATTCCCGACGATCTACGAGCGCTGCCTCGGCTTCGGCATCGACATCACCCGGCAGCCGATCCCGGTGGTTCCCGCCGCGCACTACTGCTGCGGAGGAGTACGAACCGACCGGCACGGCGAGACCGATCTGCCGAACCTGTTCGCCGCGGGGGAAGTGGCCGCGACGGGCCTCCACGGCGCGAACCGGCTCGCGTCGAACTCGTTGCTCGAAGCCCTGGTCTACGCCGACGCGGCCGCCCGCGAGGCGCTCGCGCGGCTGGGGGCGGCGCCGCCCAACCTCGAGAAGGTTCCGCCGTGGGACCCGGGCGCCGCGATCGACAGCCCGGAGGCGATCCTCATCACCCAGAACTGGGACGAGATCCGGCGCTTCATGTGGAACTACGTCGGAATCGTCCGGACCGACCAGCGGCTGTACCGTGCGAGGCGCCGGATCGAGCTGCTCCAGGAGGAGATCACCGAGTTCTACTGGAACTTCGCGCTGACCCCGGACCTGGTCGAGCTTCGCAACCTCGCACTCGTCGCCCAGCTGGTGATCGAGTCGGCGTCGCAGCGACACGAGAGCCGCGGCCTCCATTACAACCTCGATCATCCGGAGTCCGACGAGCGCTACCTGCGGGATACGGTGCTCCGCAGGAGTGCGGTCTGAGATGAGGGCGCGCGCCGCCCAGCGGGCCCGGGCGGGCTTCGGACTCGCCGCGTTCCTGGTGATCGCCTGCCAGGGCATCGACCCGACGCCCGGTGACGAGCCCGGCTCTCCCGCCGCACGCGAACGCTACGTGAAGCGCCGCGTCGAGGACGCCCAGGCGTTCCGCATACAGAAGAGGTTCGAGGCGGCGGAGCACCAGCTACGCCTCGCACTCTCCGGTGACCCGGACCACCCTCGCGCCCACGCGCTCCTCGCCCGTACGCTTCACGATCTGGGCCGGGAGGGCGAGGCGCAGCAACACGCGGCCCGGGCGAAGGCCCTTTCTCCCGCACCCCCTCCCCTACCGCAGGCTCCGATCGTCGCCGACGCCAGCGGCATCCTGGTGCTGCTGGCGCCGCCCGAAGCCGCGCACCACGGGAGCGGCGCCGCGCCAGGCGAGTGGGAGGATCCCCGGCTCCGCGAGACGCTGGCGGCGCTGCTGCGGGCGCGCCTGCCCGGCGCCAGCGTACGAGGATCGCCTCCCCGCATCGATGGCGGCCGCCGAGGAGTCGGCTACGCCAGACCCGCCCGCGCGGCGTGATCAGCGTCCGGGTGGAGCAGGCCGTGTGCGCCGAGACGGTCAAGGACGGCGCCTTCGCGCGAGCCACGCTCACGGTGGTGTCTGCATCCGCCGGCGCGCTGCCCGGCGAGCCGGTGACCCTTCGAGCGATCGACGACGACCCGCCGCTCCCTCCGGCGTGCATCGACGTCGCACTCGCGCGTGCGATCCACGAGGCGCTCACGCTCCCGGGCGTCGAGAGCGCGCTCGCAGCGCCGTCGGGCCCTGTCCAGGCATCGTGGGCGAGCCTCGTCGCCCGCTCCCTGGTTCCACCCGAGATCCGCGCCGGCAGCGAGATCGCCCGCGGGCGGGCGGAGGCGGCCGAGCGGCCCCCCGTGCCGCCCGACTCCGCGCGCATCATCGCGTGGGCGGAGGAGGAGCGGGCCCGCGACCGCGCCGCCGCCTCGTCGCAGGGCGCGCCCCGCAGGACCTCGAGACCCTGGCTCTCGAGGCCGAGGTCGCGGCCGAGCGCCGTCGCCGGGACGAGCTGCTCGCTGCGCTCCGCGTCGATGAACTGAGGCAGCGCGCACCCACTGCCGACGAGATCGGTGCGCTCCGCGAAGCGCCCATCGAGCGGCCCGACGACACCGGGCCTCGCCTCGCACGAACGCTCGCCGGAGGGCAGCCCATCGAGGCCCGCGAGCTCCGCGCGCCCGACGGCACGGCGATCGCCCGGTTCTACTTCGTGCCCCGCGCCGCCGAACCGCTGCTCCGCGAAGAGGATGCGAACCAGGACGGCGCTCCGGATCGCTGGACGTCCTACGCCGGCGGGCGCCCGAAGGAGATCTGGGAGGACCGGGGCACGGCGGGCCACGTGAACGCCCATCTCGTCCTCGGCGACGACGGGGCCTCGGTCCGGCGCATCGAGATCGACATGGCAGGAGCGGGCCGTCCCGAGCGCGTGTTCCACTACGAGGCGGGAGTCCTCGTCGGAGGCGAGCCGGACACCGACGGCGACGGCGTCCTCGACCGGTTCGAGCGCTTCGACGCCGACGGGAACCTCGCGGCCCGCGAAGAAGACGTCGACGGGGACGGCCGCGTCGACGTACGGAGCGAATTTCGCGACGGGAAGCTGGTGCGGCGCGAGATCCTCGACCCGAGGCTCGTCGACCCGCTCTCGCCCCGCCCCGGTGCGGCGCCGTAGCTATCCGCGCGCAGCAGGCTCCGCTGCCACGACGATGCCGCGCTCGAGGAGCGCGCGGATCGCCGCATGGATCTCGGCATCGGAGACGGGAATCACGTCGAGGAGCCGTGGCACGGAGAATCCCGCTGCGACCAGGTCGACGACGGCTTCTTCGACCTTCTCGAGAGGCCCGGGGTCCGCGTCGAGACGCGCGCGATCGATGCGGAGGGACGCCTCCGCGATCGACTTCGGAAGGGCGACGCGTGCGAGCTCGTCGAGCTGGCGCACGGCATCGAAGATCGCCGCATCGAGCGGCAGCGGCGGATCCTCCGGAGAGCCGGCTTCGACCTCGGCGTGGAACTCGAAGGCGCCCTCCTGCCAGCCGAGCAGCCGAACGAGCGCCTTCGGGCCGCCGACTTCACCGAGGCGCGCGTGTCGAAGCACGCCTGCGTCGAAGGCGATGCTGCCGTCGATCTCACCGCGCCGCATGTGCAGGGTTCCGCGAGGGGCCGATGCGCCGAACATTTGGAGCAGGCTCGCGAGGCCCAGCGGAGCGATCGATCCGCGGATGTCGGCAAGGCTCTTTGCGTGTGCCGCCGCAGCGACGCCCTCGACGAAGCGCTCGACGCCGGGCTTCGTCTCCGAGTCTGCCTCGAAGCGAACACCGACGCCTCGAACGGTCCCCGAGCGCTCGTGATGGCGAACGACAGTGCCCTCGATCGTACGAGCCTCCCCGGTCACGGGATGCTGCACCGAGAACTCGATGGGTTGTCCGATGGCCGGAAGATCGTCGTCGGCTTCCAAGAGCGCACCCGCCGTACTGAGGTTGACGGTGTGCGCGGCGGTCTCGGCGCCCTCGACGTGCACCTCGACCCGCGCCGGGGTCCGCGGGGCCTGTCGCAGCTCGGGATCGGGCCTGGCGGGGTCCAGCGGATCGGCCCACGCCGAGAGTCGCGCGCGAAGCTCGCTGGCCGGCGCCAGGAGCTGGACTGCCACGCCCGCCGGGGCCCCACCGATGCCGCCGCGCCGCACGCTCACCACCTCGCCGTCGAGTTCGACCACCTCGGCGCAGAAGGCCAGCACCAGCCGGACCGACACCAGCTCGCGCAGCTCGAAGGCGCTGGCCGTCGCGATGAAGATCCCGCCCTGGGAGAGATTCTCGGCGTACTCGCGGGAGAACGCGTCGCGCGCGTCGAAGCGCGCGTCGAGAGGACGCGGCGCCCCCGGCGTGGAGAAATGGATCTCTTCGCGGACCGGCATCGGCGCGCGGGCCCTCCTCGGGCCGTATCGGCGGACCCACCAAGGACCATGATCGGATCGGGGTCGTGCGCCCCTCAGGGGGCGCCGCTGCGCGCCTTCTGCCGGGCGAGGGCCACCAGCGCACGGAAGAGCTGGAGCTCGGCGGCCTGCATCTCGGGATGCCACTGCACCGCCAGCAGCCAATCGGCACCGTCTAGGCAGACACCCTCGATCGTCCCGTCTTTGGCCCACGCCGTCGCGGTGAGCCCCCTGCCGAGGCGGCTCACCGCCTGGTGGTGCCACGAGACGGTCTCGATCTGGTTGGCACCGTAGATCCTCGCCAGCGCCGACCCCTCGGCCAGGCGCACGCCGTGGAGCACCGGCTTGCGCTCCGGGTGGCGGTGCAGCACGTCCTCGCCCACGACGTCGGGAAGGTGGACGTGGAGGTCTCCGCCCAGCACCACGTTGAGCATCTGCAACCCGCGGCAGATGGCGAGCGTAGGCGTCTTGCGCTCGAGCGCCGCACGCATGAGCCGCAGCTCGAAGGCGTCGCGCTCGTCGTCCTGCCCGTACTGGGCCGGGTGCTCCTCCGCCCCGAAGTGGTCCGGATGGATGTCCCCCCCGCCCGCGAAGACCACCCCATCGACGTGCTCGAGGTATTCCTCGGGCGACTCGCAGCCCGGCGCCAGCAGCAGCGGAAGTCCACTGGCGGCACGGACAGAGTCGACATAGGCGGTGGGCAGCGAGAACGCCGGACGCTCCTCGCCGGACCTCGGATAGGTGGTGATGCCGATCCGCAGCCGGCGCGCGCTCAACCGCGCGGGCCTCGCACCGGCCCCGCCCTGCCCTCGTCGCCGGTGGCGTCCTCGACGTCGTGGAAGAGGGAGAGCTGCGGCTGCGCCTCCTCGTCGCCCGGCCGCACGGGATAGTCGTCCGAGAAACACGCGTCACAGATTCCAGACTTGAGCTGTGCGCTCACCCGATGCAGCCCCTCGAGCGAGAGGTAGCCGAGCGTATCGGCGCCGATCGCCGCCCGGATCCCGTCGATCGAGTGCTGGTGGGCGATCAACTCCTCGCGCGAGGGCGTATCGATTCCGTAGTGGCACGGTCCGGTGGTCGGCGGCGACGAGACGCGAACGTGAACGGCGCGGGCCCCGGCCTGGCGCACCAGCGACACCAGCTTCAGCAGGGTCGTCCCACGCACGATCGAGTCCTCGACCAGAACCACTCGTTTGCCCTCGAGGATCCCTCTCACGGCGTTGTGCTTGACCTTGACACCGAAGTGGCGGATCGACTGGGACGGCTCGATGAACGTCCGCCGGACGTAGTGGTTGCGGATCAGCGCCGTCTCGTAAGGGATGCCGGACTCCTCGGCGTAGCCGAGCGCCGCAGCAGTCCCCGAATCGAGGACCGGGACGACCATGTCCGCCTCGACGGGATGCTCGCGCGCCAGGATTCGACCGAGCTCCTTGCGGAACGCGTAGACGTTCTGGCGCAAGAGGTTCGAGTCGGGACGTGCGAAGTAGATGTGTTCGAAGATGCAGAAGGCCTGCCGTGGCGCCTTGACGAAGGGCCTGAGCGCGCGCAGCCGCCCGCGGCGGATCACGACGACCTCGCCGGGGTCGAGATCGCGCTCGAAGCTCGCGCCGATCAGGTCGAGGGCGCAGGTCTCGCTCGCGACGACGAACGCCCCGTCGAGCCGCCCGAGCACCAGAGGCCGGAATCCCCACGGGTCCCGCGCGGCGATGAGCGCGTCGTCGGTGAGCATCGCCAGGCTGAAGGCGCCCTTCACACGGGAGAGCGCGTCGATGAGGCGCTCTTCGAGCGACCCCTCCCGCGAGCGAGCCAGGAGGTGAACGATCACCTCGCTGTCGGCGGTCGAGCTGAAGATCGCTCCGCGGCCCTCGAGCTCGCGGCGGATCGCCGTGGCGTTCACCAGGTTCCCGTTGTGGGCGATGGACACCGGCCCGCCGTCGGTGGTGGCGCAGAACGGCTGCGCATTGCGAAGGCTCGATTCTCCCGCCGTCGAGTAGCGGACGTGGCCGATGGCGTGCCGGCCCGGAAGGCGGCCGAGGATCGGCTCGGAGAAGACATCGGCGACGAGCCCCATACCACGGTGGACGAGCTGCTCGCGGCCGTTCGACGCGACGATTCCCGCGGACTCCTGCCCCCGGTGCTGGAGAGCGTAGAGGCCGAGGTAGGTGATGTGAGCCGCCTCGGCGTGACCGTGGATGCCGAAGACCCCGCACATGTCAGCTCTCCTCGAGGCGCCGCGGGAGCGCGCGGCTCCAGATCTCGTGCAGCCGCGCGACGTTCGCCGCGATCAGGACCTCTCCGCAATCCCGTGCGATCCGCAGCTCCTCGCCGCCGGTCGCACCGATGGCGCGTGCCGGAACGCTTTCGCGGCCTGCGATCGCCAGCAGCCCTGCCGGGTCGGACGTCGCTGCAAGCACCCGGCCGGTCGACTCCCCGAACAGCAGGGCCTCGGTGCGAAGGGCTCCGGGCAGCGAAACCTCCGCTCCGATCCGGAGCCCGCGGGGTCCCGCCATGCAGCACTCGGCCAGCGCCACCGCGATGCCGCCGTCTGCGACGTCGTGGGCCGATCGGATGATGCCCTGCGACACGCCGTCCTGCAAAACGCGGTGCAGGCGCGCCTCGTGGGCGAGGTCGACCCTCGGCGGAAGGCCCGCCTCGACGCCCCGTCGCAGCGCGAGCCACTCGCTGCCGCCGATCTCCTCGGTGGTTTCCCCGAGCAGCACGATCGAGAGATCGCTCTCCGGAAAATGCGACACGGCGAATCGCTCCCAGGGCTCGAGCAGTCCGACCATCGCGATGGTCGGCGTGGGATGGATCGGCTGCCCGGCGGTCTCGTTGTAGAGCGACACGTTGCCCGAGATGACGGGTGTTCCGAGCTCGCGCGCCGCATCGCCGAGGCCGCGGATCGCCTCGGCGAGCTGCCACATGATCTCGGGCTTCTCGGGGTTTCCGAAGTTGAGGCAGTTGGTGAGCGCCAGCGGTCGCGCACCGGTACACGCGACGTTGCGCGCCGCCTCGGCCACGGCAGCGACGGCGCCGCCGTACGGATCGAGCCAGCACCAACGGGGGTTGCAATCGGCCGACAGCGCCAGCGCCTTCTGCGTAGGAGATCCGTCCTCCCGCTTCACTCGCACCAGCGCGGCGTCACCGCCGGGGCCGACGATCGTGTTGCCCTGCACCAGCTGATCGTACTGCCGATAGATCCACGCCTTCGAGCCGAGGTTGGGCGTGTCGAGGAGGGCCTCGAGAGCGCCGGGCGGGTCGGTCTCGGGAGCGAGCTTCGCGAGGTCGAGCTGCTGCCGTGCGCGCAGCCCGGAAGGCTCCTGCCGCGGGCGATCGTAGACGGGTGCCGATTCGGCGACGGGATCCACCGGGATGTCGACCACGGTCTCTCCGTGCCAGCGCACTCGCATGCGGCCGTCGCCGGTGACCCTTCCGACGACGGCCACGTCGAGGTCCCAGCGCTCGAAGATCTGGCGCACCTGGTCCTCTGCTCCGGAGCGGGTCACCAGCAGCATCCGTTCCTGGCTCTCCGAGAGGAGCAGCTCGTAGGGGGTCATTCCGGCCTCGCGCTGGGGGACGCGGTCGAGGTCCATCTCGATCCCCGTCCCGGCACGGCTCGCCATCTCGAAGGACGAGCACGTGAGGCCTGCTGCTCCCATGTCCTGGATGCCGATGATCGCGTCGGTCTGCATCGCCTCGAGGCACGCCTCGATGAGGCACTTCTCCGTGAAGGGATCTCCGACCTGTACGGTCGGGCGCTTGCTCTCGGTGGTATCGTCGAACTCGGCAGAGGCGAGCAGGCTCGCGCCGTGGATTCCGTCGCGCCCGGTCTTGCTCCCGACGTAGACCACCGGGTTCCCGACGCCGCCCGCGCTGGCGAGGAAGATGCGGTCTGCGTCGACCACGCCGAGATTGAACGCATTCACCAGAATGTTGCCGCGGTAGCACGGATGGAACTGCGCTTCCCCGCCCACGGTCGCGACGCCCACGGCGTTGCCGTAGCCGCCGATCCCGTCGACGACGCCGCGCAGCAGGTAGCGCTGCTTGGGATCGTCGAGAGGGCCGAAGCGGAGGGAATCGAGCGACGCGACCGGCCGCGCCCCCATGGTGAAGATGTCGCGAAGGATTCCGCCCACGCCCGTCGCCGCGCCCTGCTTCGGCTCGACGTAGGACGGGTGGTTGTGGCTCTCGATCTTGAAGATCACCGCGAGGCCGTCGCCGATCGAGACCGCACCCGCATTCTCGCCGGGCCCCTGGAGGACGTGCTCGCCGCGGGTTGGAAGCGTGCGAAGGTAATTCGTGCTCGACTTGTAGGAGCAGTGCTCCGACCACATCACCGAGAAGATTCCGAGCTCCGGGAAGGTCGGCGTCCGGCCGAGGATCGCGAGCAGGCGGTCCCACTCCTCGTCGCTGAGCCCGTGCTCGCGTGCGAGGGCGCGGTCGACCGTGGGCTCGGACGGACGGCTCACGCCCGCGCCCGCCGCGCCGGCGCGCCCGACTTCACGGCGTCGAGCAGCGAGCCGAGGATCACGAGCCCGTCGAGTCCTCCGATCGCGGACTCGACCGCGTGCTCCGGATGGGGCATCAGGCCGAAGACGTTCCCGCCGGCGTTGCACACGCCTGCGACGTCGCCGACGGAGCCGTTCGGATTGGCGCCAGGCGTCCGCCTGCCCTCTGCATCGCAGTAGCGGAGCACGATCTGTCCAGCCGCCTCGAGGCCAGCGAGCTCGTCGGGACGGACGTAGTACGCCCCCTCTCCGTGCTTGACCGGAAGCCGCAGCACCGCTCCGGGCTGCGCGCGCCCCGTGAAGCGCGTGTCGCTGCGTTCGACGCGTACGTGGACGAAGTCGCACACGAAGTGGAGATCCTGGTTGCGAAGGAGCGCTCCCGGCAGCAAGCCCGCCTCGCACAGCACCTGGAAGCCATTGCAGGTTCCGAGGACGAGTCCGCCGGCATCGGCGAACCGGCGCACCGCAGCCATGACCGGCGAGAAGCGCGCCATGGCGCCGCAACGCAGATAGTCGCCATACGAGAAGCCACCCGGGAGCAGCACCGCGCGGGTGTCGCCGGGGAGCTCTGACGCCTTGTGCCAGACCAGCTCGCAGGCGGCGCCGAGCACGGACTTCACGGCGAAACGCATGTCCCGGTCGTCGTTGGAGCCGGGAAACTGGACCACTGCGAACACGCGTACCTCGCCTCGAAGGTCGGCCGATCGCGTCTCGTCTTCGGAAGCTGGATGCCGGAGAACCGGGGACGGCTCCGAGTGTATCGGTGGCCCGCCCGAGGAGCAACGCGCGCGGCCGGCGTCTGTCCGGCTATGCGCCCCTCGCCCGGGCGAAGTCCTCGAAGACCTCGCGGGTGGTCTTGCGCGGCACGTAGCCGAACTCTTCCTTGAGCCGCCGGTTGGCGAGAACGGGCCGGTAACGCAGGAACCCGACCTGCTCGGGTCCGTAGCGCGTGAGTCCGAGCTTCTTTCCCGCCCAGAGGGCGGCGGTCACGAGCCCGACCGGCGCCGCCACGAAGGGCTTGCCGAGGCGGCGGGCCATCTCCTCGAGTCCGATCGCGCCGTCGCCGGCAAGATTGAACCGGCCGGTCCCGCCCTCGTGGATGCCGCGCAGGATCGCGCCTACCACGTCCTCGTCCCAGATGAGAACGAATGGAGTCGCGGATCCCCGCAGGCCGAGCACGAAGCGGCCATCGAAGAGAGCCGTGATCTGGTTGCGCGCACGGGCGCCGAAGATCGTTCCCGGCCGCAGCACGAGCTGCAGCAGCTCGGGATGGTCGCTCCGCCAGCGGGCGAGCATCTCCTCGACCAGCCGCTTGTGATCGGAGTAGGCGAACTCGGGATTTCCGCGAAGCGCATCGTTCTCGTCGATCCACTCGGGGTTGTCGGCGTGGTAGCCGTAGGCAGCCCCGCTGCTGGTGTAGATGAGCTTGCGGACCCCGGCCTCGAGGCACGCCTTCAGCACGTTCTCGGTGCCGAGGACGTCGACTGCGTATTCGACCTCGCGCGGGGTCCGTGGGTCGGGCGTGACGATTGCTGCCAGGTGGACGACGAGGTCGGATCCGGTCGAACGCAGCAGGGCGCCGAGGCCGGCCTCTCGAACGTCCGCCACGACGTATTCGACACCGCCGAGCCGTTCGGATTCGGGAGGAAGCCGGATGTCGGTCGCCACGATGCGTCCGATGCCGCGGCGATCGCGGGCGAGGGCCTCGACCAGCAGGCGACCCACGTAGCCGCCGGCGCCCGTCACGAGGACCGACCGGTACGGCGCCTCGGGGGCGTTCGAGGACGCCGCGCTCACTCTCCTGCCGGCTCCTGGTGCATGTCCTTGAACCAGCGCAGCCCCGGCGCGAGCAGATGAGCGTTCGCGTTGACGTCGCAATGGATCACTGCGCAGCGTTCGGCGGCCAGCGCGCGGCGCAGCGCGGGCTCGAGGTCTCCGGGATCGGAGACGCGCTCGCCGTGTGCGCCCATGGCCTCGGCAAGACGGTCCCATCGGATCTCGCCGAGGTCGGTGTTGATGGTCTGGTCGTGGTTCGGCCCGAGCGCGCGCTTGAAGGTCTCCTTGACCGGCTCGAGGGAGAACTTCTGGTTGATCTTCACCATGCCCCACTGCCGGTCGGCGCAGACGAGGAAGACCACCCGCAGGCCGTGACGGACCGCGGTCTCGATCTCCTGCATCTGGAAGCCCATCGCACCGTCTCCGATCATGCAGTAGACCTGCTTGTCGGGGCGCGCGATCGCGGCGCCGAGGGCCTGCCCGACTCCCGCCCCGAGGTGCCCGAAGTGCCCGGTCGAGAGCTGCGTATTCGGCACCCGCAGCTCGGTGAACGACTGCCCCCAGACGGCGGAGTTTCCTCCGTCGAAGACGACGATCGCATCGTCGTCGAAGACGCGACGGCACACCGCAGGGACGTGGGCCGTGATCATGGGGGTGCTGCGGTTCTCGAGTACCGCGTCGAGAGTGGCGCGATCCTTGGCCTTGTCGGCTGCGAGCGCAGCCACGGCTGCGCGCCGGGAGTCGACGGTCGCACGGTCGATCCGGCGCGCGAGCCGGTCGGCCAGCGCCGCGAGGAAGACGCGAGCGTCGCCCAGGATCACCAGGTCGGCCGGCCGATTGCGGCCGAGCGCAGCATCGTCGACGTCCACCTGCACGAGGCGCTGCTTGCGCGGTGGCGCCCAGTAGGGAGACTTGCCCCACCAGTCGGTCTCTCCCAGCTCGGAACCTACGCAGAGCACGAGGTCCGCCTCGTTGCGAAGGTGCGTACAGGCCTCGATGTGGACCATGGGCCAAGCGAGCGGGGACGTCTCCGGGAAGACGCCGCGTGCGCTCCACGATGTAGTCACCGGCGCGTGGAGCAGCTCCGCCACCTTCGCCAGCTCTGCGAAGGCGCCGGCGTGGAGGACCCCACTGCCCACGTGCAGCATGGGCAGGCGCGCGGCAACGAGCATCTCGGCAGCGCGATCGACCTGCGCGGGGGGCGGCTCGATGGGAACGACGCGGCGGTACTGGTGCGGCGCAAGGATCGGCACCTCGGCGCACGGCCCATTGATGAGGTTCTCGGGAACGTCGAGGTGGACGACTCCCGGCCGCCCCGTGTAGCAGGTGCGGAGCGCGCGGCGAAGCAGCTCGGGAAGCCGCTCGATCGAAGGAACCACCTCCGACCACTTCGACATCGCGCCGATCGTCTTCACCTGATCGAAGCTCTGGTACGCGCCGCCGCGATCCGGGTAGACGATCCCGGTCCGCCGCGAACTCGTGATCAGGAGCACGCGGTTGCCCTCGCCGTTCTCGACGGCGACGCCTGCGAGCATGTTGGCGACGCCGGGGCCGTTGCTGGCGATGCACACGCCGAGCCGTCCGGTGAGGCGCGCGTAGGCGCCCGCCATGTGCGCCGCCACCGCCTCGTGACGTGGCGAGATCATCGTGAGGCCGACCTCGACGCAGTGCGCGAAGAGCTGGGTATAGGTGCCGTCGACGATCCCGAAGAAAGTCTCGACACCCTCCTGCTCGAGCATCCGGGCGATGATCCCGCCACCGGTCGTGTCCGCCACCGCGTGCCCTCCTCGATCCTGGGAGGGGGCAGTCTACCTCGGCCGCGACTCCCCGGGCACCCCGAAGGGGCGGGGTAGCGCCTCGATGCGGCGCAGCAGCGCACTCGTGCGGCGGGAAGCCGCATAGGGGGACCTCCACACGAGTGCGTACCGTGCCGCGCGGGGTCCTTACGCGGCGGCGCGGCTCCTGCGGGCGGTTCCCCGCGCCGACGCCTTCACCTTCCTGCCCTGCGAACGAGAGCGTCGGCGCGGACTCTCCGCCGCCGACTCGAGGGCCTTCTCCATCCGCCGGAGTACGCCGAGGGCGTCGCGCCGGGCCGTCGCCGTCAGCTTCTTCCAGCGCCGCTCGCCCTCGGCTTCGAAGCGCCCGAGCTGATGGCTCGCATTCCGCAGCACGCGCAGCGCCTGCTTCTGATAGCGCTCCTCGGCGCGCAGCACCGACCGCTCGAGCTGCCCGAGCCGCTTGCGAACGCGCGCAGAGAACTCGCGCAGCGACGCCGGCAGCTCGTGTTCCGCGCGGGCAAGCGCTCTGTCGACGCGGGTCATCGCCCCCTTCGCGCCCCGCGCGGCCGTCTTGCGCAGTCCGGTCTTCTTGGTCGTCCGCTTTCTCGCAGCCATCTCCGTCCTCCTGGGTTGAAGCCACGACCGTCGGACTGCAAGCTGCATGCCGCACTGCATCCAACTCGAAAAACGCCTTCCGGAACCGGGAACTCCGGAATGCGGCCCCTTGGGAGCGCGGCAGCAAGTGAGTCCAACCGCCACAACGGTGCCGCCGCCGGGCAGACAGATGGTTCGTGCTCGCTAGATCAGGTCGACGTCGCCGATCTGGCCAAGGCTCCGAAGACGCAGCCAGCGCCGCACGAGAAAGGTGCCGAGGCCGATGGGCCCGGCCAACAGCGTGAAGAGCAGGTACGGACGAGGCTCCACCCGGATCCGGCGCGACTCCCGGAGAACCCAGGCGCCGACGAAGAGGTCGAAGACCAGGTAATGGGCCCACCCGGCGAGGAAGCCCACCGGCGCTCCGAGGGCTGAGCGAAGACCCTCGTACCCGAGCCCCTGCCCCGGCGATGTCGCGATGGCACCAGCCAGGAGGCCGGCGTAGACGGCCGCGAGCGCGATGAACACGCCTCCGTGGGAGGCGGCTCGCAGGGCGATCTTCGAGTGGGGCACCAGCAGGAACAGCACCCACCAGGGAAGTACCGCCAGGTTGAGGATCTGGAAGGCGGCCTGCGCGCCCACGGCCGCTAGCCTTCGATCCGGTCGATCCGGTAGTCCTCGATCACGGGATTCGATAGCAGCTTCTGGCCCAGCTCGTGAAGCAGCCGTTCTGCCGCCGCACGGTCCGGCGAGTCGAGGGTCACCTCGAACAGCTTTCCCTGCCGCACCTGCCGCACGGAGGCGTACCCGAGGGAGTCCGCCGCCCGCTGGATCGCCTTGCCCTGGGGATCGAGTACATCCGCCTTGAGCGTCACGAAGATCGTCGCCTTCATGCGGCCCCTCCCTCCGTTCCCAGCGCGCGCGCGAAGATCGCGTCGACGTTGCGAAGCGCCTCCTCCTCGCTGAAGACCCGCTCGATCTCCTGGCGGGAGAGCGCCTTCGCGATGGCTGCGTCGCCCTCGATTCGCGTCCGGAAGTCGCCGCCCTGCTCCCAGGTTTCCATGGCGTGCCGCTGGACGAGCCGGTATGCGTCCTCCCGCGAGATCCCCTTCTCGGCGAGCGCCACCAGCAGCGTCCCGCTGTAGACCAGGCCATGGGTCAGCTCGAGGTTTCGGCGCATGCGCTCCGGGTGGACGATCAGCGTCTCCGCCAGGTGGGCGAAGCGGTGGAGCATGAAGTCGAGGAGGATCGCGGCGTCCGGGAGCACGATCCGCTCGACGGACGAGTTGCTGATGTCGCGCTCGTGCCAGAGGGCGGTGTTCTCGAGCGCCGCCACTGCGTGGCCACGGAGCACCCGCGCGAGGCCCGAGACGTTCTCGAGGCGCCAAGGGTTGCGCTTGTGCGGCATCGCGGAGGAGCCCTTCTGGCCCTTTCCGAACTCCTCCTCGACCTCGAGCACCTCGGTCCGGGCGAGATGGCGCAGCTCGACGGCGAACTTGTCGAGGCTCGTCGCAACGAGCGCCAGCGTCGAGACCAGGTGCGCGTGGCGGTCGCGCTGCACCACCTGGGTCGCGACGGGTTCGAACCCGATGCCGAGCCGCGCGCACACGGCCTCCTCCACTCCCGGGTCGAGGTGAGCGAAGGTCCCGACGGCGCCGGAGAGCTTTCCGACGCAGGCGTCCTCCAGCGCTGCCTCGAGCCGCGTGCGGTTGCGGCGCATCTCCTGCTGGAAGACCAGGAGCTTCAGGCCGAAGGTCGTCGGCTCGGCGTGGACACCGTGGGTGCGGCCGACGCAGAGCGTGCTGCGGTGCTCGATGGCGCGGCGACGCAGGGCGGCCGCAACGCGGTCGACCCCCGCCAGCAGGAGGTTTCCCGCCGCGCGTAGCTGCAGCGCGAGCGCCGTGTCGAGCACGTCGCTCGACGTCATTCCGAAGTGGATCCAGCGCGCGTCGGGCCCCACGTGCTCGGCAACGTTGGTGAGGAACGCGATCACGTCGTGCCGCACTTCCCGCTCGATCTCGTCGACACGTGCG
Organism: uncultured delta proteobacterium; assembly: GCA_963710635.1. Taxonomy (GTDB): domain Bacteria; phylum Myxococcota_A; class UBA9160; order UBA9160; family UBA9160; genus MYXO. The sequence goes on along the minus strand of CAVQAY010000004.1, from coordinate 439,211 downwards.
GCGTCGAAGCGGGCGCGGGAACGGATCGTCCTCGCGGCGTCGGCAGGAATCACAGACCTCTCGGCAAGGACGTCACACACCGCGAGCTCGACCTCGAGCCAGCGGCCGTAGCGGGCCGCGTCGGTCCACAGTGCGCTCATCTCGGGTCGCGAGTAGCGTTCGATCACGAAGAGCCCAGTCGAAGGTACGTGTAGCTGAGAAGCAGATAGTACATCACCGGGATCCCGAGCAGGCTGGAATCGATGCGGTCGAGGAATCCGCCCATCCCGGGCAGCAGCGATCCCGCGTCCTTGCGCTGGGCGTCGCGCTTGAGCAGCGACTCGACGAGGTCGCCGATGATCCCGACCACCGTCAGGACCACTGCGAACAGGAGCGCAGCGCTCCACGGAAAGGAGGCCGAGAGGTCCGGCCACCACACGTCGAAGATGCCCTTGAAGATCAGCGCATTCGCAGTGCCCCCAGCGACGCCGCCGAGGGCGCCTTCGACGGTCTTTCCGGGGCTGATCTGCGGAGCGAGCTTTCTCCGCCCCCACTTGCGGCCGGCGAAGTAGGCGCCGGCGTCGCATCCGACCAGCGCCGCCAGCGCGAAGATCACGTAGAACGCGCCTGCATCGGGAGCGATCTGGTGCGCCGCCATGGGGCCGAAGCGAGCGGCGACGACGTCGTGGAACTGCCGCAGCACGACGACGTGGGAGAGCAGCCACGCCACGTAGAAGACTCCGAAGAACGTGCCGGAGATGCTCGCCAGCGCCTCGGTGATCTCGGCCTTCCCGACCTGCGCCACCATCACGCCGAGCAGCACCGCAGTCATGAGCAGCGTCGTGTGATACTCGTTCCCGAGGTACGCGACGCACGGAAGCGCTGCCCCGGCGGCGAGGCCGAAGCCCACGAGCGGGTGCGCGCCCTTGTCCTCGATCAGCCGGTAGAACTCCCGCAGTCCCATCAGCGTGATCACGATGACGGCGATCAGGAAGGGAACGCCGCCGGCCACGATGAGCCAGAGGATAGGAGGGATGACCAGCGACGCCGTCAGCAGCCGCTGGGCGAGGTTGCTCACCCGGCGCGGAGCCTTCTCGGAGATCGGCGTCGGCGGCCGCGGGTGGATCGGCTCGGCGCTCATCCCGCGCCCCCCTCGGGCGTTCGCGTTCCGGTGTGCCCGAAGCCGCCGGAGCCGCGCGACGTCTCCGGAAGGGTCGTCTGCTCGTCGAAGGCCACCCGCAGCACCGGAGCGAAGACGAGCTGGGCGATGCGATCGCCACGGTGGATCGCCACCGGCTCGCTTCCCGCATTGAGCACGATGATCTTCACCTCCCCACGATAGTCCGAGTCTATCGTTCCGGGGGCGTTCGGGAGGAGGATCCCGTGGCGGAGGGCGAGGCCGCTGCGCGGCCGCACCTGCGCCTCGTAGCCGTCTGGGACGGCGATGGCGAACCCGGTCGGGACCAGCGCCCGCGCTCCGGGCGCGAGCACCAGATCGGCGTCCACCGCTGCGCACACGTCGAGGCCCGCAGCTCCCGGCGTGGCGTACGCCGGAAGCGGCAAGCCGGAGGCTCCCGGGAGCCTCCGGATCGCGATGCGCAGGGGACCCGCCTCCCTCGTCACGCCCGGCCCCGCCGCTCGGGCGGCCGGCTCACTCCCGCGCCGCGACGTCGGCGAGCGCCTCCTTGCGCGAGAGACGGATGCGGCCCGTGGGGTCGATGTCGATGCACTTGGCCAGCACCTCGTCGCCTTCGGCCACCACGTCCGTCACCCGCTCGACGCGGCCCTCGGCGAGCTGGCTGACGTGGACCAGACCGTCCGTCCCGGGGAAGATCTCGACGAACGCGCCGAAATCGGTGATCCGCTTCACCTTGCCCAGATAGATCCGGCCGATCTCGGCCTCCTGGGTCAGCTCCTGCACCATGGCCCGGCCGCGCTCGAGCGCGTCCAGGTCCGGCGAGAAGATCGTCACCCGGCCCGAGTCTTCGACGTCGATCTTGACGCCGGTCGTGTCCTGGATCGCGCGGATCACCCGGCCGCCTGGCCCGATGATGTCGCGGATGCGGTCGGGCTTGATCCAGATCACCTCGAGGCGAGGCGCCGAGGGCGAGAGGTCCGGCCGCGCCGAGAGGTTCTGGAGCTCCGGCCGCGTCTCCGACTCCATGCAGTCGAGGATGTGGATCCGCCCCGCACGCGCCTGCTGGAGCGCGCGCTCCATCACGGCCCAGTCGACCGACTCGATCTTGATGTCCATCTGGACCGCGGTGATGCCGCTCCGCGTCCCGGCCACCTTGAAGTCCATGTCGCCGAGATGGTCCTCGTCGCCGAGGATGTCGGAAAGCACCGCCACACGGTCGCCCTCCTGGATCAGCCCCATGGCGATTCCCGCGACCGGGGCGCTCACCGGGACGCCGGCGTCCATGAGGGCGAGCGTTCCGCCGCAGACCGCGGCCATCGACGACGACCCGTTCGATTCGAGCGTCTCGGCGACGATGCGGATCGTGTACGGGAACTTCTCGTGGGGCGGCAGGACTCCCTTGAGCGCTCGCTCAGCCAGGTTTCCGTGGCCCACCTCGCGCCGGCCGGGTCCCCGGAGCGGCCTCGCCTCACCCACCGAAAACGACGGGAAGTTGTAGTGGAGCAGGAACTGCTTCTCGTACCGCTCGGTCAGTGCGTCGATCGTCTGCGCATCGTCGGAACTTCCGAGCGTGCAGTAGACGAGCGCCTGGGTCTCTCCGCGCGTGAAGAGTCCCGTTCCGTGCGCCTTGGGAACGACGCGCACCTCGCAGGCGATCGGCCGGATGTCGGTGCTCGTCCGGCCGTCGATGCGCTCCCCCTTCGAGAGGATCCGGTCGCGCATCAGCTCCGACCGGAGGTCGTGGAGCGCGTTCTTCACCGTATCGACGAGGCTCCGGTAACCCTCGCGGCGCTTCTCGACCGCATCGAGGGTATCGAGGGCAACGCGCTCGCTACGGTACTCGTTGGCAAAGGCCTCGACGACGCCGGAGTCGACCTGCTTGAGCGCCCCATAGCGCTCGGCCTTGGTGCGGATCGAGAGTGCGGCCTCGAGACCTTCCTTCGCCTTCTCGCGCACGCGAGCCACCAGCGCCGTCTGGTCCGACGGAACCTGGATCTGTCGCTTGGGCTTGCCGACGCGGCGCTGCAGCTCCTCTTGGGCGTCGAGCTGCGGCGCGATCGCCGCATGCGCGAACTGGAGAGCCTCGAGGATCTCGGCCTCGGGAACCTCCTGGGCGCTGCCCTCGACCATCACCAGCGCCTTGCGGCTGCCAGCCACGACGAGCTCGAGATCGCTGCTCGGCAGCTGCGAATGGAGCGGGTTCAACACCAGCTTGCCGTCGATGCGGCCGAGGCGAACCGCACCGATGGGCCCGAGGAACGGGATCTCCGAGAGGGTGAGCGCCGCCGACGCGCCGACGAACGCCGGGATGTCCGGCCAGTACTCTCCGTCGGCCGAGAGCACGGTGGCCGTGATCTGCGTGTCGTCGCGGTAGCCTTCGGCGAAGAGCGGCCGGATCGCCCGGTCGATGAAGCGCGAGACCAGCACCTCGCGGTCGGCGAGGCGCCCCTCGCGCTTGAAGAAGCCGCCCGGGATCTTCCCCGCGGCGGAGGTCTTCTCGACGAAGTCGACCGTCAGCGGGAAGAAGTCGATGCCCTCCCTGGGCTTCGCGAACACCGCCGTCACGAGCACCACGGTTTCGCCATGGGTCACCAGGGCGGCGCCTGCGGCCTGCTTGGCGAGACGTCCCGTCTCGATGGTGATCGGCCGTCCGCCGATCTCGAATGTCACGGTTTCCGGCTGGAACCAGCTCGGCATGAACACACCTCTCTCGTACCGCGCGCGACTCTGGCGCGCGGATCTTGCGGGTGGTGCAGCACGGACGACACAGAGCGGGGGAATGCGGGATCAGCCATGGGCAAAGCAGGCGACGGCCCGCTTCGCCAATGGATGACTCCCACATTCCGACGACCCGAGGGATCCAACGGCTCTGTTCGGAAGGCCGCACCGAGCGGCCTCCGATCGTTCCTCACACCACCCAGCGTACTCGTCGGCCGCTCATCCTTTGGGCGGCCGGCCCCGGCTAGCGTCGCAGGCCGAGGCGCTGGATCAGGGCCTGGTAACGCGCCTGATCGTAACGTCGCAGGTAGTCGAGAAGCCGCCGCCGCTGGCTCACGATCTTGAGCAGCCCCCGGCGGGAGTGGTGGTCCTTCGTGTGCGTCTTGAAGTGCTCGGAGAGCTCGGTGATGCGCTCCGACAGGAGCGCAACCTGGACTTCCGGCGAGCCCGTGTCGGTCTGGTGCGTCCGGTACTCCTGGATGACGGTCTCTTTTCGCTGAGCGGAAGCCAACTTCGATCGTCCCTTCGCATGTCCCTGGGGGCGCCGGTCACCGGCGCCGACGAGGCGGTTCCTCTTTCCTGCGCGCAGGGGTGTACCAGAGAGCTGCGGCAGGGGCAAGTTGGGCCCGGTCAGGAACCGGAGAGAACCCGGAGCGGACGGAGCACCCGGTCGGCCCCGACCTCGAGGACGGCCAGGAGCTCGCCGGCCCCGCCGAGGGCGAGAAGTCGCTCTCCCGGCCGCCGGTCGCTTCCCGCGGCCCCTGGCGCCAGCCGAAGCTCCCCTCCGTGACCCACACGTCGCGCCTCGCCGGCCTCGAGCCGCAGCACTGGCAGACCCAGCACCAGGGCGGAGTCGAGCAGGAGGTCGGCGATCCGGCCGTCCGAAGCGGCGCGCTCGAGCGCCTCGCCGGGTTGGGCCTGACCGAGGTGGAAGGGCCCGCTCGCCGTTCGCCGCAGCGCCTGCACGTGGCCGAGACACCCGAGCCGGAGCCCCAGGTCGGCGGCCAGGACACGAATGTAGGTACCGGCGGAGCACTCGACGTCGATCTCCATCGTCGGCGGAGCGTAGGCGCGGAGCGCCAGCGAGAAGATCGTCACCGGGCGAGCCTCCCGCTCGACCTCGGCGCCTCGCCGCGCCAGCCGGTGCAGCGGAATGCCACCGCGCTTGACCGCGCTGTACATGGGCGGAACCTGCAGGATCTCGCCCTCGAAGCCCGCCAGCGCCGCGCGCACGGCGTCCTCCCCGGGAAGCGGCCCTTCGAAGCGCTCGGTCACCCGCCCGTCGGCGTCGAGGGTGTCGGTGGCGGCGCCGAGTGCGATCCGAGCGTCGTAGCGCTTGCGGCCTCCTTCGACGAACGGAACGAGCTTCGTCGCGTTGCGCACCGCGAGGGGCAGCACGCCGGTCGCGAGGGGATCGAGGGTCCCAAGGTGCCCGATCCGCCGGGTGCCGATCCAGCGGCGTGCCGCGTCGACCACGTCGTGGGATGTCCAGCCGGGGGGCTTGTCGACGACCAGGAAGCCCGACGGGCCCGCGTCGTACCGCGAGCGCGCCGTCACTTCTCCTCGTCCCGCCGCAGCTGGCCGAGCAAGGCGAGCGTCTCGCTACCGAGGGCGAGCGACGGGTCGTGGTGGAAGTGGAGGCTCGGCATCCGGCGCAGCGGCAGCACCTCGGCCAGCCGCCGCCGGACGAAGCCCGCGGCCTTCTCGAACGCCTGCTCGGCCTCGGAGCGTGCTGGGCCTCCCGCGCGCTCGACGACGCTCCAGAACACGTCCGCGCGCGACAGGTCCGGAGAGACATCGACGCGCGTCAGCGTCACCAGCCGCAGCCGCGGATCGGTGACCTCCTCGCGCAGTACGCGCGCGATCTCGGCCCGGATCTCGTCGCCAACGCGCTCCGTACGCCTCGTCACCCTTCGGCCTCCTCGTCGTCACCAGCCATCGAGTCGACGTGGTCGATGGTGAGGATCTCGACGTCGGAGTTCGTGACCTCGGCGAGCCCCACATTTTCGACGAACTCGACGACGCGGTCGAGAACGGCCCGCACCCCGGTCGCGCCGTGTCCGACCGTCACGATCCCGATCACCGCACGCTGCCAGGTGTCCTGTCCGCCCACCTCGGCAACGGAGACGTTGAACCGGTTGCGGACCCGTTGCACGATGGACCGAACCACGCCGCGCTTCTCCTTGAGGGAGTGCGAGCCATGGACGTGGAGCTCGACGAGCGCGGCGCCGACGATCATCCGAGCGTCGCCGGCTGCTCCTCGCGCGCGTAGGCCTCGATCACGTCACCGACCTTGAGATCGTTGTAGCCATCGATGCCGATGCCACACTCGAAGCCCGACTGCACTTCGCGGGCGTCGTCCTTGAAACGCTTCAGCGACCCGATTCGGCCTTCGCACACCTGGACGCCGTCGCGAACGAGGCGGCACTGAGCGCCGCGGCGGATCAGCCCGTCGAGCACGTAGCTGCCGGCGATGGTGCCGACCTTCGGCACCGTGAAGGTGCGGCGCACCTCGGCGCGGCCGAGCTGGACCTCCTTCACGGTCGGAGGCAGCAGCCCGACCATCGCACGGCGGACGTCGTCGGTAGCCTCGTAGATGATCTGGTACAGGCGCACGTCGACGCCCTGCCCTTCCGACGCGCGGCGTGCCGCCGGATCGGGACGAACGTGGAAGCCGACGACGATCGCGCCGCTGGCCTTCGCCAACATCACGTCGCTCTCGGTGATGGCGCCGACGCCCGTATGGATCACATCGACCTTGACGGCGTCGGTGCTCTGCTTGATCAGAGCGTCGCGGACTGCTTCGAGCGAGCCCTGGACGTCGGCCTTGAGGACGATCGCGAGGTTCTTGACGCCGCCGTCTTGGCTCTGGGCGAAGATGTCCTCCAGCGTGAGCTTCGGACGCGCGTCGGTGGTGCGGCCGCGCTGCTGCGCGAGGCGGTGCTCGACCACATCGCGGCCCGCCCTCTCGGCCTCGACCACGTGGAAGACCTGCCCCGCGTCCGGCACTCCGGACAGGCCCACCACTCGCACCGGCATCGAGGGCGGCGCCTCGTCGACGCGCTGGCCGTGCTCGTTCTCCATGAGGCGAACCCGTCCAAAGCAGGTGCCGACGACGAGGATGTCCCCGCGCCGGAGCGTGCCGTCCTGCACCAGCACGGTGGCGATGGGCCCTCTCCCGCGGTCGAGGGCCGCCTCGAGGACGACTCCCGATGCCCGCTTGTCGGGGTCCGCTTTGAGCTCGAGCACGTCCGCCTGGAGCGAGATCATCTCGAGAAGCTGGTCGAGGTTCGTCGCCTTGGTCGCCGAGATGTTGACGCAGATCGTCTCGCCGCCGAAGTCCTCGGGAACGAGGCCGTGCTCCATGAGGCGCTGGCGGACCACCTGCGGATTCGAGTCAGGGAGGTCGATCTTGTTGACCGCGACGATGATCGGCACGCCGGCCGCCTTGGCGTGATCGATCGCTTCGACGGTCTGGGGCATGATGCCGTCGTTGGCGGCGACCACGAGGACCACCAGATCGGTCGCCTGCGCGCCGCGTGCGCGCATGGTCGTGAAGGCGGCGTGGCCCGGCGTATCGATGAACGTGACCTTGTTGCCGCCCACCGCCACCTGATAGGCGCCGATGTGCTGGGTGATGCCGCCTGCCTCGCCGGCCACCACGTTGGTCTTGCGCAGCGAATCGAGGAGCGAGGTCTTGCCGTGGTCGACGTGGCCCATGACCGTCACGATGGGCGGGCGGGGCCGCAGGCGCGCCTCGTCGGCCGGCGCCGCCGACTCGCCGAGCACGGATTCCTCTCGGAAGCCGACGTCCTGCACCTCGAAGCCGAAGCTCGCGGCGACCTTCCCCGCCGTCTCTGCGTCGAGGCTCTGGGTGATGGCGACCATCGTACCGAGGGCCATCAGCTTGGCCTGCACCTCGCGCGCCTTGGCGCCGACCTGGTGCGCGAGATCGCTGACCGAGATCGGGCCGTCGAGGCGAACCACGCGGCGCGCGGGCTTCGCCGGAGCGGCCGCAACCGGCCGGGGCGCCGGCGCGTCCCGGCGCTTGCGGCGCGGCGACGCGAGCGTTCGAGAATCGGTCACCACCGGACGCCGGGCGACCACCCGGCCCGTGACCTGCCGCGCGAACTGCTCCTGCTCCCGCAGGGTCACGACCTCACGGACGCGCTTGCGCGCCTTGCCCTTGCGATCGGCAGCCCCGGCATCCTCGGAGGGCGGGGTCGCACCACCTGCCGCTGGCTCCGGAGCGCCCGCACGGGCGACTGCCGGCGAGGCAGGAGACGGCACGGAAGGCTCGGCGACCCCGATCTCCTCGAGCTCTGCGGCCGGCTCGGCCACCGGCTCGCCCTCGGGAGCGACCTCGAGGACGGGCTGCGGCGCAGCCTCCTCGGCGTACTCCGTCACGGCCGGCTCGGCAGGCGACGGCTCGGGCGGCGGCTCGGCGGCGGCGCGCTTGCGCCGGCGGATCACGGCGGCGCCGGAAGAGAGCGCGACGCGCTCCTCCACCACCTGCCCCCCTGCCGCCCGGACGCCACCGAGCTTCTGCCGCAGCAGATTGGCCTCGGCGTCCTCGAGCTGCGCCATCGGGCTCTTGAGCTCGACCCCGACGGCGTGCGCCTTCTCGACCAGCTCGTTGCGGTCGATGCCGAGCTCTTCGGCGAGCTTGTATGCCCTGATCTTTGCCATCCGCTCCGTTCGCTTCCTTCGAGAGGGCCGCCGCTAGGCTCCCGGCTCTCCCGGCTTCGTGGCATCGCCTGCGGGCTCGACGCCGGCCTCCGCCGCCTGAGCGCTCTGCGCCTCGGCCGCTGCGCGCTCGGCTGCCTCACGGGCCTCCTGCTCGCGCTTCTCGACGGCGAGTTCGGATGCGCGCTGCTTGATCGCCTGCGCCCCGGCATCGTCGATGCCGGGAAGCGACGAGAGCAGGTCCGCGGGGCACGCCGCGAGGTCTTCGAGCGACGTGATTCCCTGCTGCAGCAGCAGCTCGGCCTCGGGATCGCCGCAGCTCGGAACCACCGACACCGCCTCGGAGAGCCAGCGCGCGATCTCGCGCATCTTCGACTCGCTCTTGATGTCGATGCGCCAGCCGGTCAGCTGCACCGCCAGGCGAACGTTCTGCCCCTTGCGACCGATGGCCAGCGAGAGCTGGTCGTCGGGAACGATCACGTCCATCGACTTCGCCGACTCGTCGATGATCACCTTGGAGACCTGCGCAGGGGACAACGCGCTGCACACGTACCGAGCCGCATCCGGGCTCCAGGGAACGATGTCGATCCGCTCTCCCCGCAGCTCCTGCACCACCGCCTGCACGCGGCTGCCCTTCATCCCGACGCACGCTCCCACGGGATCGACGTCGTTGTCGCGCGACGCGACGGCGACCTTCGAACGCCCGCCAGGCTCCCGCGCCGACGAGACGATGCTGACGATCCCCTCGTAGATCTCCGGCACCTCCTGCTCGAAGAGCTTGGTCAGCATCTCCATGCAGGCACGGGAGAGGATGATCTGCGGGCCCTTGGTGGCCTTGGTCACGTCGAGGACGTACGCGCGGATGCGGTCGCCGGGCCGGTAGCTCTCGCGCGGCACCTGCTCCTTGGGCGGGAGCACCGCCTCCGCACGGCCGAGGTCGACGACGATCGATCCCTTCTCGAAGCGGCGGACGATTCCGTTGACGACCTCGCCCCGGCGGTCCTTGTATTCGTCGAAGACGTTGTCGCGCTCGGCGTCGCGGACCTTCTGCAAGATCACCTGCTTGGCCGTCTGCGCCAGGATGCGCCCGAACCCGGTGGTATCGATCTTGACGCCGATCGAGTCACCGACCTCCGCCTCGGGGTCGTACTGCGCGCGGGCCACCTCGAGGCCCACCTGGGCCTCGGGATCCGTCACGTCTTCGACGACGGTCCGGAAGTCGAAGACCTCGATCTCGCCGGTCTCGTCGTTGTAGTGCGCCTCGATCTCCTTCTCGAGCCCATACTTGCGGTGGGCGGCCTGCTTCATGGCCTCTTCGAGGGCGCCGACGATGACGCGCTTGTCGATGCTCTTGTCCTTCGCGATCTGGTCGATCTCGCGCTTGAGTCCGGTCAGCATGCTCGTTTCATCCCCGCGCTCGCGTGGCTCACGCCGAGCGGTCGCCGGCCTTGGCCGGCCGGGCAAAATCGGCCCGGCTGAACTGGTAGATGGTGTTCGCCTTCGAGACGGCGTCGAACGGGATCGCGACCTCGCGGCCGTCGACGGAGACCTGGGCCGTCCCGCCGTCGAACGCGAGCAGCTGGCCGCGGAAGCGGCGGCGGCCGTCGAGCGGCTGGCGGGTTTCGATCCAGACCTCGGACCCGCAGGCGGCCCGGAAGTCCTTCTCTCGCGAGAGCCGCCGGTCGAGGCCGGGCGACGACACCTCGAGGGTGTAGCGGGCGGGGATGGCGTCGACGGCGTCGAGCTGGGAGCCGAGCTCCCGCGACAGCGCCGCACAGCGCTCGATCGACACGCGACCGTCTCCGTCCAATGTGTCCACGATCACCCGCACCAGCCAGGGGCCCCTTCCCCGGATGAGATCCAGATCCACCAGCTCGAGCCCATGGTCGGCGACCACCGGCTCGACCAGGCTCCCCAACTCCGCAGGGATGTCCCGATACACGGCGAACCCATCCGCGATTCCGTGAATCCGTCTCCAGAAACAAAAAAGCGGACGACGCGTCCGCTTCTCCTTCGCGCGCCCGGTCCGCTCCGCCCTTCCGGAAGCCCGGAGCGGGGCGATGCGAGCCGGTCTTACCTACGTAAGACGAGGCCAAACTACCCGAAAGACGCGGAGATAGCAAGCGGCCGGGCCGGATCGCCCCCTAGGGGAATGATCCGGGGACGTGCGCTCATTCCGGCAGCGCGAGGGTGCCCACCAGGTCGGAGATGCGATCGAGGCCATGACGACGAGCATAGTCGGCGATGCCATCGGCGACGGCGCCCGCGGCGAGGGGGTCGAGGTAGGTCGCCGTCCCGACCTGGACCGCGGTGGCGCCGCAGATCAGGAACTTGACCGCGTCCTCACCGGTCATGATGCCCCCGATCCCGCAGATCGGGATCTTCACGGCCCGCGATGCCTGCCAGACCATGCGCAGCGCGACTGGCAGGATCGCGGGCCCCGAGAGGCCGCCGAGGACGTTGCGCAAGCGAGGCCGACGGGTTTCGACGTCGACGTCGAGGGCTTGGAGCGTGTTGATGAGCGAGAGGGCGTCGGCGCCCTCGGCTTCGCACACCCGTGCCATCTCGGCGATGCTGGTGACGTTCGGCGAGAGCTTCACGAGGACGGGACCCGAGGTCGCCCGGCGCACCGCCCGGACCAGACCCGCGAGGAGCGCCGGGTTCTGACCGAACTCGATCCCGCCGCTCTTGACGTGGGGGCACGAAGCGTTGACCTCGACGCCGGCGACGCGCGGCGAATCGCCGAGGCGCCGCGCCGCCTCCGCATAGTGATCGATCTCGGTCCCGAAGATGCTCGCCACGACCACTACGCCGGGGTGCAGCGCGGGGAGCTTCTCGCGCAGGAAGGCGTCGACGCCGACGTTCTCGAGACCGATGGCGTTCAGCATCCCGCCGCGGGTCTCGGCGATCCGCTGCGGAAGGTTCCCCGTACGAGGCTCGAGGGTGAGGCTCTTGGTGACGATTCCGCCGAGGCGCAGCAGGTCGAGCATCGGCGCGAGCTCGACGCCGTAGCCGAAGGTGCCCGACGCGGTGAGCACCGGGTTGCGCAGACCGATCCCGCCGAGGTTCACGCGGAGGTCGGTGCCGCTCATCCAGCGATCCGTTCCCAGTCGACGGTCGACGCCTCGAAAACCGGCCCGTCGCGACATACCAACACGACACCGCCGCCCGCGCGAGGCGCGGCGCACCCGAGGCACACGCCGACACCGCACGCCATCGGGTTCTCGAGCGACACCAGACAGCGACAGCCCTTCGCGGCGGCGAGGGCGGCCGCGCGACGCATCATCGGCGTCGGGCCGCACGCGTAGATGATCGGGTGAGGCTCCTCGCCGAGCAGCCGCTCGAGAGGAGCGGTGACGAGGCCCTTCTCGCCGAGACTGCCGTCCTCGGTCGCCAGCACCAGGTCGGCGCCGAGGGCCTCGAAGTCCGCGCGGCCCATGAGATCGGCCGCGCTGCGCGCGCCGAGCAGCACCACCACGCGAGCCTCGCCGGCTGCGAGGGTGCGCCGGGCGAGGTCGAGAAGCGACGCCACCCCGGTGCCGCCGCCCACCAGGAGGGCGACGCTTCCGCGGGGCGCGTCGGGGAACGGCTGCCCGAGGGGCCCCACGAACCGGACGTGCTCTCCCGGGCGAACCTCGGCGAGGAGCGCCGTCCCGCGGCCATGCACCTTGAACAGGACCTCCACCTCGGCGCCGCCCGGGGCCGTTTGGGAGCGATAGAGCGCCATGGGGCGTGGCAAGAGCGGATCGAAGCGCAGGCTGGCGCCCACCGCTCCCGGCGAGAGCATGGCGAACTGCCCCGGCTGGAAGCCCTCGAATCCGGGAACGAAGAGCCGAAGCCTCCGGTTCGCTCCTCCCTCGGAGCGGCACTCGCGCACCGCCGCATCGACGCGGAGCACGGTGGCGCTCACGCGGCTTCGCCCTCGACACCGGTACGGGCAGTGCCTCCCACTCCCACCCGCCACGTCAGCAGGAGCGCATCGTCGCCGTCTGCGTAATAGCCCCGGCGCGAGCCGACGATCTCGAAGCCCAGCTCGCGGTAGAACGCGAGGGCACCGGCATTCTCGCTGCGAACCTCGAGAAGGACCCGCCGTACCGGCGGGTCCCCGAGTGCAGCCATCAGCAGCGCGCGCGCGATGCCCCGGCGGCGCCACGCAGCCCTCACCGCCAGCGCCAGCACCTCGAGATCGTCGCCCACCCGGTGTCCCACGAGGAACCCGACGAGGCGCTCGCCCTCCGCGCGCGCCACGCGGCACACCGACCCCTCCCCGGCGAGTGTTGCCGCGAAGCCCGACTCGCTCCACCCCTCGCGCAGGACCTCGGCGGCCAGTGCGGCGACGGCGCCGACGTCGCCTCCCGTCGCAGCAGCGATCGAGACGCCCGCAGCGTCAGTCACGCTGGATCTCGATCTTGTAGCTCCGGATCTTCCGCGAGAGGCTCTCACGAGCCAGGCCGATCGCCTCGGCCGTTCGCGAGATGTTCCAGCCGTGGTCGCGGAGCCGCGCCACCAGGTACTCGCGCTCGAAGGCGCGCCGCGCGCCCTCGAGGCCTTCGCCCTCCGCGCCTTCCCGCGCCTCCTGGCTCCGGATCGACTCGGGAAGATCGCTGGCCTCGACCCGCGTCCCTGGCGTCATCAGGACGAGCCGCTCGACCAGATTGCGAAGCTCGCGAACGTTGCCGGGCCACGCGTAGCCCTGCAGCAGATTCATGGCGCGAGGGCCGATCGCCTTCTCGCGCACCCCGGCCTCGGCGCAGAACTCCCGGACGAACGCCGCCACCAGGATCGGGATGTCCTCACGCCGCTCGCGCAGCGGCGCGACGTGAAAGGGAATCACAGCCAGGCGATAGTAGAGGTCCTCGCGGAAGCGGCCGGCCGCGATCTCCTTTTCGAGCGACTTGTTGGTGGCAGCGATCACGCGAACGTCGACGTCCATCGGCTCGGTGCCGCCTACGCGCTCGAACTTGTGCTCCTGGAGGATGCGCAGGATCTTGGCCTGCGTCTTGAGGCTCATGTCCGCGATCTCGTCGAGAAAGATCGTTCCGGTGTGCGCGACCTCGAATTTCCCCCGCTTCTGGACGATCGCGCCAGTGAACGCTCCCTTCTCGTGGCCGAACAGTTCCGACTCGATCAGCTCCTCGGGAATCGCCGCGCAATTCACCTCGACGAACGGCCGGTCTGCCCGCTTGCTCTGGAGGTGGATCTGCCGCGCGACGAGCTCCTTGCCGGTGCCGTTCTCTCCGGTGATCAGTACCCAGCCGTTGGTCGGCGCCGCCAGCGCGATCTGCTCCTTGAGGCGGCGTACCACGTCGGATTCCCCGAGGATCTCGTGGGCCCGCAGCGCCTCGGCTCGCAGCGTACGGTTCTCGCGGGCGAGCCCTGCGTGCCGAAGGGCGTGCTGGATCGTGAGCAGCAGCTTGTCGACCGACAGTGGCTTCTCGATGAAGTCGTAGGCGCCGAGCTTCGTGGCACGGACGGCGGTCTCGATCGTTCCGTGGCCGCTCATCATCACGATCGGGAGATCGGCGGCGAGGGCATGGATCTCCTCGAGCAGGTCGAGGCCGTCGCGCCCCGGCATCGCGATGTCGAGCAGCACGAGCGCCGGAGCCGGGTCGGACCGGAGCGCCACCAGCGCATGGTCCGCGTCGCTCGCCGTCACCGGCTCGAAGCCTTCGTCGGACAGGATTCCGGCGAGCGAGCGGCGGATGCTCTCCTCGTCGTCGACGATCAAGATGCGGTCCGCCATCGCTTGGCTCAGCCTCCACGCACGGGCAACTCGACAACGAACCGGGTTCCCCGAGGCCGGTTGTCGTGGACCCGAATGTAGCCGCGATGGTCCGCGACGATCCGCGAGACGATGGCGAGGCCGAGGCCCGTGCCCCCGCCGGGTCGAGAAGTACGGCTCGAAGATCCGCCGGCGGTCGTCGGGTCGGATTCCCGGCCCGTCGTCGGCCACCTCGAGCCGGGCGGTCCCGAGGGCCTCGTCGTAGACGGTCCTCAGCTCGATCTCGCCGGTCCCCGGCGCGCCCCCCTCGGCCTGCGGCTCACGGATCGCAGCGATGGCGTTCTCGATGAGGTTCGAGAGCGCCCGCCGCATCTGCTCGCGATCGAGCTCGACGGTCACGAGCGCGGGGTCGAGCTGGGTCCGCAGCTCGACCCCCTCGGTGCCCGCGTAGCTCGCAACGGTGTCCGCCACCAACCGGTTCAGGTCGTCGGGCTTGGGGCTCGCCGTCGGGAGTCTCGCGAAGTTCGAGAACTCGTTCACCAGGAGCTTCAAGCTGTCGACCTGGGTGGTGATCGTCTCGACGCACTCGTCGAAGACCCTCGCGTCCTCGGTGCCGTGCGCCAGCCGCTCGCGAAAGCGCCTCCGGATGCGCTGCGCCGAGAGCTGGATCGGCGTCAGCGGGTTCTTGATCTCGTGGGCAATGCGACGGGCCACCTCGCGCCAGGCCGCCATCCGCTGCACCTTGACGAGCTGCGTCGTGTCGTCGAAGACCAGAACCATGCCGAGCCTGCGCCCGTCGTCGTCCTGGAGCAGCGTGAGGCTCACGACCAGGGTGAGCACCTCGTCCCCCGACGGAACCTGGAGCTGGCGCCGGATGCTCTCGCGGAGACCGGGACGCAGCTGCGCCGCGAGTTCGCCCACCAGCTCGACGTGCTCCGGCCGCGTGAGCACGTCGGCGATCTTGCGGCCTGCGAGACCCACGCCGGGCAGGACTCCGAGCAGGCGCTGCGCGGCGGGGTTGATCGTGCTGATGCGGCCTTCCGCATCGACGGACACGACCCCGGCGCCAATGTTCCGGAGGACCACCTCCATGTAGCGGCGCCGCTGCTCGATCTCGGCGGTCGAGCGCTCGAGGCCGGTTCGCGCGTCGCGCAGGTCATGGGTCATCTGGTTGAAGGAGCGGACGAGGAATCCAACCTCGTCCTCGGAGGTGGCCTCGACGACGACGTCGAGGTTGCCGCGCGCCACCTGGTCGGTGCCCTCCACCAGGGCACGGATCGGCCCCGTCACGCCCTTGGCCATCCGCAGTCCCCACCAGGTCGCGAGCAGGAGCACCACGAGGAAGATGAGCAGCAGCTCGAGCAGGTAGACGGTCCGGATGTGTCCGGCGTTGGGCTGGAGGCGGCGGTACTCGTCGAGCGCCGCGCGGATCTCGGCAACGCGACGCGTGAGCGAGCGCGGAACGAAGGTATTCACGACCACGGCGCCGACGATCTTCTCGGCCATTGCGGCCGACTGGATCGGCACCGCACCCCGGATGACGTCGGCGCCGCCGAGCGCGGAGATGGTCGAGAGCGAGCTGCCGGCGAGCGCCGACTGGACGAGATCGCTCTCCGGCCGCGAGAAGTTCGCCGCGGGAATCTCCGGGTTGCTCGCCGCCACGAGCTCTTCGCCTGTGGAGCTGAACACCTCGACGACCCCGAGGTTGTACTCGCGCTGCTTCGCCTGGACGAGCTCTGCCAGCCGCGCCCGCTGCTCGTCGGCCAGCAGATCCTCCGCGCGGACCTGCTCAGCGATGCGCCGCCCGTAGAAGAGAGCATCGCGGCTGGCACTTTCGTAGAACTCGTCCGCGACCGCACGGCTCTGCTCGAGCGCGTCGTCCACCTGCAGGCTGAACCACGTGTCGATCGACGACGTGATGAAGAACGCAGAGACGGCGAACAGGACTGCGGTGGGGACCGTCGCGATCAACAGGAACGCCAGGACGAAGCGCGTGTTGAGGTGGGAGCCAAGGATCCCGCGTCGACGCTCGAAGACGAGCTTGACGAAGTTCCGCGTGATGAGGAAGACGAGGAGGCCGATCAGGATGACCGTGACGGCGTTGAGGAACAGGAACAGCATGCCGTCGCCGATGGGGAGCGACGTCCCGAGCCGCGAGAGACGACTCTCGAACGCGACCACGGCGGCGATGGCCGCGAGCACCAGGGCGGCGATGACGGCCTCGCGCCGCCGGCGGCGGCGCTCGGCCAGCGGGAGCTCGGGTGCCGGGACATCGCCCGGCGTCCCGCCGCCCCGGGCCGGGTCGGTCCGGTCGATGGCCCCGTCGGTCCGGCGGCTCTCGCCCAGCGGCATCTCCTCCCCGGCCCTGGCGCCGGCCCGCGACCGGCCCCGGCGCGGCCACCGCGCAGCGGCACGCCATCCGGCCCGTAACCCATCGAAAAACCTACAAAGACGGCCGCACTGCCGCAACCGCTCCCGATCAAGCGAACGGCCTGGAAGGTCGACCAGGTCTGGACGGGCCCGGGGACGCGGGCGGGAGGCCCATGGCGACGCACAGCGAGGCCCGGCCGCGAGAAGGTCAGGAGCCCGAGACCCTCCGGCGCGCCTCCCGAGCGCTCCGGCATTCCCGGCAGCTCGTCGCGGCCGGCGACGCAGCGGGCGCTGCGGCAGTGCTCGAGGCTGCCATCGCCGACCTCGGCCCGCTGGCGGCGCTCTGTGCTCCGCTCGCCGACGCGCTCGAGGGGCTCGAGCGGTGGGAACCCCTCGTGCGCCTGTGCCGAGAGGCGGGCGACGCATGCACCGATGCGCGCGAGGCCGCGGCCTGGCAGCTCCGCCTGGCACGCGCCTGCGAGGCCCTCGGCGATGCAGAGGCCGCCGTCACGGCCTACATGGCGACCCTCGCCGCGCGCCCCCGCGACGCGTCCGCGCTGCACGCCTTGGCGCGGCTGCATCGCGCCTCCGGAGATGCCGCCTCCCTCGCGCGTGCGCTCGAGGGAGAGCTCGCGCTCTGCGCGGGCGACGATGAGGTCGAGCTTCGGATCGAGTTGGCGGGGCTGTGCGACACCGCGCTCGGCCGCAGCGCCGACGCGCTTCGCCACCTGCAGCGCGTTCTCGGCCTCCGGCCCGACAATGGGAGGGCTCTCGCGCAGGCGCTGGCCATCGCACGACGCCTCGGCGACGCGGCAGAGGAGCTGCGCCTGATCGACATCGCTCTCGCGCAGCCAGCAACCGGACGCGAGCGCGCCCGCCTTCTCTCGCGGCAGGGTACGCTCCTCGCGGGCCCGCTCGAGAGCCCGTCACGAGCAATCCCCTGCTGGCGAGAGGCGCTCCGTGCCGACCCGGCGGCGCCGGGCGCCCGGGAGGGTCTGCTCTCGGCCCTCGAGCGGACGGGCGACTGGGCTGGCTTCCTCGATGGCCTGCATGAAGCCGTGGCCGGCACACGCGCCGCGCAGCGCCGAGACCTCCTCGAGCGGGCGGCGGAAGTCGCCGCCGCCCACCTCGGCGACCAGGCAGCGCTGCCTTGGCTCGAGCGGCTTCGTGCCGACGATCCCTCCGACGCCGGCGTTCTCGAACGGATCGCCGCGATCCGCCGCCCGCCGGTCAGCACGTCCCGAAGCAGCCCCGGCGGGGCGCCGCCGAACCGGGACGGCGACCGCGCAAGGGGTCCCGCCACGACGCGAAGGAAGGCCGCCGCACCGTCGATGGCGAGTGAGCGGCCGCCCTCCGCCGGAATGCGGCGAAAGCGGGAATGCTCTCCGAGAGACGCCGCGCCGCACGGCCCGCCCCTCGGGCTGCTCCCCTCCGACACAGCGTCCCTGACCGAGGCATGCCGCGCCGAGCAGGAGCTCGCCTCCCTCGATCCGTCGATGCCGGTCTTCGCCGAGCGCCGCTTCGCACTGCGGTGCGCGCTCGCGCATCACTACGCTGACCGGATGCAAGACGCCGAT
Source organism: uncultured delta proteobacterium (assembly GCA_963710635.1). Lineage (GTDB taxonomy): Bacteria > Myxococcota_A > UBA9160 > UBA9160 > UBA9160 > MYXO. Next base: position 421,021 of record CAVQAY010000004.1, on the reverse strand, counting down.
CGCGCGCTCCCGCATCTCCGTGCGCTGGCGGACGCCCACGACCTCCCGGAGGACCGCCTGGCCCCCGTCGGTCCCGCGCGCCTCTGGGCGGAGGGGCGGCTCCTCGACCTGCTGCGCGAGGAGGGCAGCTACATCGAGCTGGCGTCGCGCCTCGCGTCGCGCCTCGCATCGCGTCCGCAGGACGCCGCAGGCTGGCTCGAGCTGGCGGAGCTCCAGGAGAGCCGGCTCTCCGGTCCGGCAGCCGCAGCGCACGCGTACCGGGAGGCGCTGGCTCACGGCGCTCCCGCAACGCCGGCACTCCAGGGGCTTCGCCGGGCGGCGAAGGCGCTCGGGGACTGGCCTGCTGTGGCGTGGACGCTCGAGCAGGAGCTCCGCGAAGTCGCATCGACCAGCGCCCGGGCCGCACTCTTCCGCGAGCTCGGCGAGGTCGCGTGGCGGCGCCTCGGAGCCACGACCCGCGCGAGCCGCGCATTCGCGGCCGCCGTCGAGGCCGATCCGCGGGACCTCGTCTCGCTCCGTTCCCTCCAGCAGCTGCTGGCATCGATGGAAGACTGGCGCGGCGCACTCGACCTCGTCGAGAGCGAGGCCGAGCTGCTTCCTCCGGACGCGCGGGAAGCTCGGCGCGCACTCTGGCTGCGTGCCGCGGACATCGCCGCAGGCCGCGTGGGAGACCTCGACCGCGCGATCCGCGCTCTCGATGCCGCAGCATCGATCGCACCGCTGGATCGCCCGGCACGAAAGCGACTGCTCGACTGGCTGCACCGCACCGGCGCCCTCGAGCGCTACACGGAGATGGCGACCCTCGGCTTCGACGAGCCCGCCACCGGAACCGACGCGGCCGAAGAGCTCCGACTCGCCCGGACACTCTACGACCTCGGCCGGCACGAGGAGGCTCGCATCCGTGCCGAGCGCGCCTTGTTGGCGAATCCAACACTGGGGGGTGTCTACGAACTGTTGGCCGACGTCCATGCCGCCGAGGGCGACTCCCGCGCCGCGACACGGTACCTCGCGCGAGCGGCGGAGAACGCGGCGCCGGCGCTCGCCGCAGCGCTGCTCCTTCGCGCCGCGTCGATCGCCGAAGGATCCGATCCTGAGCGCGCCCATTCTTTGTGCCGGGAGGCCTGCCGGCGGGACGCCGGGTCGCCGTCGGCCCACGACCGGCGCGCACGCACCGCCCTTGCGATCGAGCAGCTCGACGAGGCCGCGGAAGCCGCAGCGTGCGCCCTTGCGCTCGCCCGCGCAGCCAGACCTACCACCGATGCCGCCCCGCTGGTGGAGACGGCCCTCGTCGTCGCGGCGTCGGTCCGGCGAGCCCGCTCCGCGGAGGTGGCGGCGAGGCTCCTCGACGACGCCTCGTGTCTCGCTCCGGACGATCCCGGCCTCCTTCGCGCACGCGCCGATCTGCTCTTCGAGCTCGGCGATCGTCACGGCGCACGCCGTGCGGCCGCCGCGCTGCTCTCTCGCTACGAGGACGCGCGCAAGGACCCCCGGCTCCTCGTAATCGACGGGGAAGGGCTCGAGCAGGAGGCTGCCCTCGACGAGGCGGCGGAGCGCTTCGACGAGGCCACCCGGATCGACCCCGGACTCGAGACGGCTTGGGCCGGACTCGCGCGGGTGCATGAGCGTTCCGGCCGGCCGGACCGGGCCGTCGAGGCTCTCGACGCATGGGCGGGCCTCACGCAGCGGGAGACGGCGCTCGCGTGCCGCCTGCGGGCCGCCGAGCTGGCCGTGGATGGATCGGCAGAACACCGCCTTCGCGACCTGCTCCGCGCGGCGCCGGACTGTGTCGACGCAGCGCACCTCCTCGCGACCCGGCTTCTCTCCGAGACGCGCTTCGAGGAATGCCTCGAGGTCGCCTCCGGAGCCCTGCCGCGCAGCCGGGACGGCGCGCAGCGCGCGACGCTCGGACGTCTTCGCGCACGTGCCCTCGAAGGCCTCGGCTGCCCCGGACCCGCGGCCGAAGCCTGGGCCGCGGTCCTCGGCGACGATCCCGGCGCCATCGATGCCGCACGAGCCCGAGCTGCGTGGCAACGCGCGCAGGGCGCCTGGCGTGACGCCGCAACAGGACTCGGGGGCTTCCTGGCGCGAGAATCCGTGGCTCCTCCGGAATCCGTCGCGGCGGCATGGGTCGACTTGGCGCAGCTGCGCGCGGGACCGCTTTGCGACCCGGCCGGCGCCGCACGCGCGTGTGAGGAGGCGCTCCGGCTCTCGCCGGCGCTTCTCGACGCGCGGGGGCTCTTGGCCGACCTCCTCGCGAAGGATCCGGCGCGACTCCGCGAGGCCGTGGCGCACCACCGCGTGCTGCTCGAGGCGACACCATCCCGTGTTGAATCACTGCACGCGCTCGTCCGCGCGGCCGAGTCGGCGGGTCGGGATGACCTCGCCGCCGACGGACGGTGCCTCCTCGAGGCCGTCAGGGCGCGGACGGCGTGGGCGAATCCGCATCCGCGGCTTCAGCTCAAGCTCGCCCCAGAGCCGGCGCTCGAGAATCCCATCTGGGAGTGCGCGCGGCGGCTCGCGCGGGGCGCGGCGCCCGAGATCTCCCGGGCGCTCGGAGCCTCGTTCGTGGTCGATCCGCCCGCGTCGGAGAGCGAAGTGACGGCGTTCCGGCTCGCCGCGGTGTCGGCCGAGGCCCAGCTGGCCGGAGCCGCGCTCGTACCCCTGCGGGACGAAGAAGCCGGCTCGCTGATCGCCACCGTAGCGGCCCTGACGGCCCGGCGCGAAGTCGTCTCGGGCGATGGGAGGCTCGTCAATGCGCTCGCCGCCCAGATCGGTCGCAGCGCGAGACGTCGCCTGCGCCCGGTGCTCGGTGACGTCTCGCCCGAGGAGATCCGCGAGATCGACTTCCGGCGCTGGAGAGCGGCGCTGCGCGATCTCGCCTACTCGAGTGCGGTGGATGCCATGGGCGGCAACCTCGCAGCCGCCCTCTCGGCCCTGGCGAGCGACGACAGCATCACCCGGTCTCCTGCAGCCGAGGAACTCCTGCGCCGGGCGGTTGCGCAGTTCGCCCGCGCGGTCTCGCATTGCTGGGAGGGCGCGCGCCATGAGTGAAGGGGCTCCTCACCCGGAGCGGCGGTTCCGGCGGCGGACCGTCCGGATCCAGACCGATTTCGAGACCGGTGACACTCGGGACACCGCGCTGGCGACGACCCTTGGGGGCGGAGGACTCTTCATCGAGACCCCCGCGCCGCTCCCTCCCCAGGCTCCCATCGTCGTCTGCTTCCGTCTCGCTCCGGGCGGCGCCCTCCATCGCGTCGCGGGGCGCGTGGTCTGGAGCTACGCGCCCGGACCGGGCGGCGGAATCGGCCGTGTTGCGGGAATGGGAATCGAGTTCACCGACGCGGCCGCTGCGGCTCGCGTGATGAAGGATCTCGAAGCGCTGCCGTAGACGCCCTCCTACAGGGGGGCGTGAATGCCGTCGATCGGCGCCGGAACGGAGCGGCCTGGGGCCACGACGACGTCCAGGGCGCCGGGCGTGTCCAGCAGTGCCCGCATCAGCTTCTGGTGAAGCGCGTGTCCGCCCCGCACCACCCGAACGTGCCCCTCGAGCGGCATTCCCAGCAGCGCAAGGTCACCCATCAGGTCGAGCGCCTTGTGCCGGACGAACTCGTCCGGCATCCGGAGACCTTCGGGGTTCAGCACCCGGCGCTCGTCCAGGACGATCGTATTGTCGAGGGAACCGCCGCGGCCGAGTCCCGAGCGCCACAGCGCCTCGACCTCGTGGAGAAAGCCGAAAGTCCGCGCACGGCACAGCTCGCGCTCGAAGCTGCCGTCGGTCAACTCGAATCCGGGTAATGTCTGGCGTCCGATGGCGGGATGCTGGAAATCGATCTGGTAGGTGATCCGGAAGCCGCGGGCCGGCTCGATCCGCGCGAAGCGCTCGCCATCCCTCACTTCGACGGCGCGCTTGACGCGCAGCGAGCGTCGCAGCCCACGCTGCTCGAAGATCCCCGCCGCACGGATCAGGAAGACGAAGGAGGCCGCGCTCCCGTCCATCACCGGGACCTCGGGGCCATCGAGCTCGATACGGACGTTGTCGATGCCCAGCCCGTGGAGGGCGGCCAGCAGGTGCTCGACCGTCCCCACACCCGTGCCGTTGGTCCCGAGGGTGGTGGCGAGCTGGGTGGAACCCACCCGGTCGGCCCGGGCCGGAATCTCCGTACCGTTGCGGACGAAGACGATGCCCTCCCCCACCCGCGCCGGATGGAGCGTGAGCTGTACGGGCGCTCCGCTGTGGAGTCCGATCCCCGTGCAAGAAATCTTCTCAGCGATCGTGCGTTGCCGCACCGCACCCCCCCCCTCGGTCCGGCGAGCGGGTCCGTGCCGGACCCTCGCCACCCCCGTGACTCGGCGCATCAACAAGCAACTTGCGTGCCGTCTGGCAGCCGGAATCTGGGCCTAATTCACGTCGATTGCTTTCCGGTGCCAGATCAAGCCGTTAGCGTGATGTAGATCACAAAAATGCCCCTGGTTCGCGTCCATCGGGGTTGGTGAAGGCGATGGATCGTGACGAATGGGTTACGGCCGTGATCAGATCGTCACATCGGCCGGATCGACCGCGTGCGTCAGGCGGTGCCGGCCGACCTCGCCGTCGTCACCGCACGGACCTCTGCCAGGATCTCGCGGGTACTCTGGTACCGGGCGTCGGGATCCTTCTGGAGGCAGCGGAGGATGATGCCGCACAGCCCCTCCGGAAGACCCGGGACGAGCGACCGCGGGTCGGGCGGCGCCGTGTGGACGTGGTGGTACGGCACGTTCCCCTCGCGGAACGGCAGCTGCCCCGTGGCGAGCTCGAAGAGCGTGACGCCGAGCGAGTAGATGTCCGTCCGATGGTCGACGTTGCGCCCCAGGGTCTGCTCGGGGCTCATGTAATAGGGCGTCCCGGAGACGAGGGTGGTGTGGTTGCGCACCTCCTCGACCACCTTCGCCAAGCCGAAGTCCATGATCTTCGCCTTCTTGTCCCGCGTCCACATCGTGTTCGCCGTCTTCACGTCGCGGTGAACGATCTTCTTCTCGTGGGCGTAGGCGAGCGCCTCGCACATCTGCACCAGTACGTGCAGGACACCGTTGGGGGAGATCTGGCGCTTCCTCCGCAGGATCTCCTTCAGCGTGGTTCCGTCGACGTACTCCATCGCGATGTAGTAGCGACCGTCCTGCTCGCCTGCGTCGTACACCGTGACGATGTTCGGATGATTGAGCTGCGCGGCGCTCTTTGCCTCGCGAAGGAAGTTGCGAAGAGCCTGCGGGTTCTCCTTCAAGGCATCGGGCAGCACCTTGTAGGCGACGGTGCGGTCGAGGACGGTGTCCCGCGCCCGGTACACGATCCCCATCCCGCCGCGTCCCAGCTCGCCGAGGACCTGGTAGCGGCCTGGTTGCCCCGGCTTCTGTGCCCCTTGGACGGCCGCACGGGAGACGCTCGCGCTGCCCGACGCGACGGCCTTGGCGCGAGCCGCCGCAAGCCGCGTCTCGACGTCGGCGTGGTGGTAGTCGAACGCCAGGATCTTCTCGTAGATCTCGACGGCGTCGCCCCAGTCCTCGGCGAGCTCGTGGACGCTCGCCAGGGCGTAGTAGGCATCGACGTTGTCGCGGGAGATGTTTGCGTCGCCGATCGCCTGTCGCAGCTTCTTGATCGAAAGCGAGTGCATGCCCTTCGCGCGGAAGATCGAGCCGAGGAGAGCGGCCGCCTGGCCGAATCCTCGGGTGCCGGGCTCGACTCGCTGGAGCACCTTGATCGCGTCGTCGTCGAGACCTTCGCGGTGGTAGATCTCGCCGGCCACCAGGTTCTCGCCGGCTCGCGCCAGCAGGTCGGCCTGGTGCCGGAAGTCTCCCGCCTCGCCGTAGCACGCCGCCGCCTCGCGCAGTTGCTCGGACTTCTCGAAGGCAGCCGCAGCCCGGAGAGGCTCGCCGGCGAGCCGGAACATCTCGGCGGCCGTCGCGACATCACCCTGCCGCTCGTAGCATGCGCCGGCTTCCGCGTGCCGCTCGAGCTTGCGAAGGATGTCGCCGGCAGCGACGTAGTCTCCCGACTCCTCCAGGCAGCGCGCGGCCTCCTCGTCCTCTCCCCGGTCCCGGTGATGCTCGCCGCGCAGCCGGGCCGCCTCGCGGCGCTCGCCCATCCGATCGAGGGCCTCCGCCGCGCGCAGGGGCTGCCCGGCGCTCTGGAGCAGCGTCGCCGCCTTGGCGAAATGCTCGAGCCGGAGCGCGATCTCGGCGGCCGCGACGGTGCAGCCGCCCCGCTCGAGCACGGTCTCTGCGCGATCGAGCTTGCCTGCCTGCTCGAAGAGCTTTCCCGCCTGCAGGACGAGCGTACGCAGCTCGCGCTGGCGCTGAGGATCCTGTCCACCCCCGAGCCGCTGGCTCTCTTCGGCGATCACCTCCTCGAGTGCCGCCGCTGCCCGCTCCCACTCCCGGCAGCGAACGTAGGCCTGGGCCGCGTGACGCTGGAATCCGACCTGGGAGTAGGCGTCGGCCGCCTTCCGGTGCTCGCCGAGCTTCTCGAACATCTCCGCAGCCACCGAGAAGCGGCCCGCCTTGACGAAGGCCTCGGCCGCGCGCGTGAAGTCGCTTTGCTGCGCGAAGAGCGTCCCTGCAGACTCGAAGCGACCGGCTCGCTCGAACAGCTCCGCGGCCTCGGCGAATCGGTTCTGGTCGTGGCGCACCTCGGCTGCGCGAACGAGATCGTCGGCCTTGATGAACGTCTCCACGGCGCGGTCGGGCTGTCCGCACTCGATCAGCACGTCGCCAGCCTCGCGCAGCCGTCCGGCCTTGATCAGCGCGTCGGCCTCCTTCTCCGCGCGACGGCGGGTCTTCCGGTCTGCGGGAGGGTCGGCACGGAAGTCGTCCTGCGCAGGGGCCGCGCCGAACGAGATCTCCGCCGGAAGCCGCGAGGCAACGACGAGTACGACGACTCCGACGCCGATCAGTACGAGTGGGGTCGAACTTGCGGCGAGGCCCTCCACCAACCTCGGGAGGGCGAGCGCTTCACTCGAGAACCCGGCCAGGATGTTCGTCAGCGAGAGAAGACCGCGCTGCATGAGGTCCACGGCCGCCGGCGGTGCGTACGCGAATGCGCATCCAACCGCCCCGAGCAGTACGAGGGGGGCTGCGATCAGCGTTCCGATCGGTCGCAGCGGAACTCGGAGCGCGGGCACGTCTCCCCCACCAGTTCTGGCGCAACGCAGGACGGCATCCCCGCGGCCCGTTCCCGGCAGCGGCGCCTCTCCCACTTTGCGCCTGGTTCATCGGCGGAACCGACGGCCGTGTTGAGCCCGGCCGCGGGTTTCTGCCTACCCGTTTCCCCGGAGGCCACGGGTCAGAGCAGCTGCGGGACGCGCCTCGAGAGCCCGAAGTGTTGCCATGCGAGGGGGGTCGCGACCCGGCCGCGGGGCGTGCGGTCGAGATAGCCGCCCTGGATCAAGAAGGGCTCGACCAGATCCTCCAGGGTTCCGCGGTCTTCTCCGAGCGCGGCAGCCAGCGTGTCGAGGCCGACGGGCCCTCCGTCGAACTTTTGGAGCAGGGTCAGCAGCAGGCTCCGGTCGACTCCGTCGAAGCCGGCCTCGTCCACGTCGAGCTTCTCGAGGGCGAACCGGGCATGGCCGGTCTCGATTCCCCGCGTCGCTCCCTGCACCTCGGCGAAGTCCCGGACGCGGCGCAGCAGCCGGTTTGCGATCCGCGGCGTCCCCCGCGCGCGGCGACCGAGCTCGTGGGCGGCCTCCGCGGCGATCTCGATCCCGAGGAGGCGCGCCGAGCGCTCGAGGATCCGGACCAGATCCGCCGGCGGATAGAAGTCGAGGCGCGCGACGTAGCCGAACCGGTCTCGCAGCGGCGAGGAGAGCAGGCCTGCGCGGGTCGTGGCGCCGACCAGCGTGAAGCGCGGAAGGTCGAGCCGCACCGACCTCGCGCTCGGCCCCTGGCCGATCACCAGATCGAGCTGGAAGTCCTCCATGGCGGGATAGAGGATCTCCTCGACCGCTGCGCTCAGGCGATGGATCTCGTCGATGAACAGCACGTCGCCACGCTCGAGGTTCGAGAGCATGGCCGCCAGGTCGGCGGGACGCTCGATCACCGGACCACTCGTGGCACGGAGCTGCGCCCCCATCTCGTGGGCAACGATTCCCGCGAGCGCGGTCTTGCCGAGGCCAGGCGGACCGTAGAAGAGCAAGTGATCGACGGGCTCGCTCCGTCCCCGCGCAGCCTCGAGGAAGACGCCCAGGTTCTCGCGGATGCGAGCCTGGCCAACGAACTCTGCGAGCGACCGGGGCCGCAGGCTCTCCTCGACGCCGCCTTCGCCGGCGAGCGCCTCGGCCGAGAGGGGCTCGCTGCGCAGCCCGTCCCCCGTCATCGCGAGCTCCGGCGCAGCGCGGCCTTGAGGCAGGCCTCGAGGCTCGCATCGGGGCCGAGCTCGGCGCTCGCGTCCTCGACGAGCTGCTGCGCCTGTCCGCGCGGGTAGCCGAGGTTGACCAGCGCCGACAACGCCTCTTCGCGTGCCGCCGGGCCTGTGGGGGGGCGAGCCGGAACGGCGCCCTGCGGCTCGCCCTCCGCGGCCTGCGCCACAGCCAGCTCCGCCGCACGCTCGCGGAGCTCGACGACGATCCGCTCGGCCATCTTCGGTCCGACGCCGGGCACCGCCCGGAGCGTCGCGACGGCACCGTGCCGGATCGCATCCAGCAGCCTCGTCGCCTCGAGGCCCGAGAGGATCGTGAGGGCGAGCCTTGGCCCGACGCCGGTGGTCCGGAGCAGCAACTCGAACAACGTTCGCTCGAATCGCGTCGAGAAGCCGTAGAGCTGGAGCGCATCCTCGCGAACGTGGGTGTGGACGTGGAGGGCGACCGTCTTGCCCTCGTCCGGAAGCTCCGTGAAGGTCGAGAGCGGGATCAGGGCCTCGTAGCCGACGCCACCCGCGACGACGATCGCACGCGCCGGAGCCTTTTCGCGCAGCGTGCCCTCGAGCCACGCGATCACGGTCCGCGCCTCACGACGAGGCGGGAGCTGCGAAGCAGCGCCCGGGCGCCGACCGGCCGCGACGCCGCAGACGGCAACCCTCCCGCCGCGCTTCGCCGCGCGCCCCGCCGGCTGGCGCGCCCCTGCAGCAATGCGGCCAGGGGCCCCGCCTGGGCATGGCACAAGGCCACCGCCAGCGCGTCGGCCGCATCGCGAGGCGGGGATGCGGCGAGCGCCAACAGGCGCCGGACCATCGCCTGCACCTGGGGCTTGCCGGCGGCCCCGGAGCCCGTCACCGCGAGCTTCACCTCCGAGGCAGCGTATTCACTGACCGCCAGGCCCGCGGCGGCCGCAGCAGCGAGGACCACGCCGCGCGCGTGGCCGAGGACGAGCGCGGCCCGCGGACTGGCTGCGACGAACACCCGCTCGACAGCGACGCAGTCCGGCGTGCGCTCGGACACCAGCGCCGCCAGCGAGGCGTGCAGGAAGGCGAGGCGCTGGGGCAAGCCGGCGCTTCGCGGCGGCCGCAGCGTGCCGTGGGCGAGGTGGATGAGGCGGCTTCCCCGCCGCTCGACGAGGCCGAAGCCCGTCGCCATCGAGCCCGGATCGATGCCCAGGATGCGAATGCGCCCCCCAACCCGGCGCCCGCAGCCCGCGTCCCCGGCGGCAGGCGCATGCGATCGGCTTCGCTCCGCTGCGCGGGTACTCGCGCGCCCGCGCCCCCGCCCTCGCGGGAGAACCCTAGACCAGACGCGCCATCTCTTCGTCGGAGATGTCGAAGTTGGCATAGACGTTCTGCACGTCGTCCAGATCCTCCAGCGCATCGGACAGCCGGAGCATGGCCTCCGCGTCCTTCGCCTCGAGCTTGACCGTCGTACTCGGCTTCATCTCGATCTCGGCGCTCGCAGCCACGAAGCCCTTCCCGGCGAGAGCGTCGCGGACCGCCTCGAAGCGCGCGGGGGACGTCACCACCTCGACGCTGTCGGTGCCGTCGACGACGTCGTCGGCCCCGGCCTCGAGGGCCTCCTCCAGGAGCGCATCGGCATCGATCCCCGTCCGATCGAAGACGAGCGAGCCCTTCTTCTCGAACAGGAAGGCGACGCAGCCGGACGACCCGAGGTTTCCCCCGTGCTTGCCGAGGGCGTGTCGGATCTCGCCCACGGCCCGGTTCCGGTTGTCGGTGAGGGTCTCGATCAGGATCGCGACGCCGCCGGGCCCGTAGCCCTCGTAGATCACCTCTTCATACTGGTCCGTCGCGCCCTCGCCGGTACCCTTCTTGATCGCCCGCTCGATGTTGTCCTTGGGCATGTTGGCGGCGCGAGCCTTGTCGACCACGAGGCGCAGGCGCGGGTTCCCTCCCGGGTCCCCCCCGCCCAGACGCGCTGCCGTGGCGATCTCCTTGATCAACTTGGTGAAGATCTTCCCGCGCTTGGCGTCCACCGCGCCCTTCTTGCGCTTGATCGTGGCCCATTTCGAGTGACCGGACATGACGGGTCCGAGATAGCAGAGGCCACCCCGCAGGGTCAACGTGACGCCCCGAAAGCGGTTCAGGCAATCGGCGTTTCCGCCGATACCGGGGGGGGCCCACGCCGGGCGGGGCGGGAGGCGGACGACAGCCATGGCCGAAGTCGCCATCGGAATCGACCTCGGGACGAGCACCTCCTGCGTGGCGGTGGCACGGACCGGAGGCGCCGAGGTGCTCACCAACGCCTACGGCGAGGGGGTCACCGCGAGCGTGGTCGCCTTCCAGGACGACGGCAGCATCGTCGTCGGCAACGCCGCCAAGGCCAACGTCGTCCACGCGCCGCGAACCACCGTCTACTCGGCCAAGCGACTCATCGGCCGGTACTTCTTCTCGGAAGAGGTGAAGAAGGCGCAGGCAATCTGCTCCTACGCGATCGTCGAGGGACCGAGCCACAGCGTACGGATCAAGGTCCGCGACACGGAGTACTCGCTGCCCGAGATCTCCGCGATGATCCTGAAGGAGATGAGATCCATCGCCGAGTCGCGGCTGGGGCAGCCCGTGACGAAGGCGGTCGTGACCGTCCCTGCCTACTTCAACGACAATCAGCGCCAAGCGACCAAGGACGCCTGCCGGATCGCGGGCCTCGAGGCGCTCCGGATCCTGAACGAGCCCACGGCCGCGGCGCTCGCCTATGGATTCGGGAAGGAGCTCTCGCAGAAGGTCGCGGTCTACGACCTCGGCGGCGGCACTTTCGACATCTCGGTACTCGAAATCGGGAAGGACGTCTTCGAGGTGCTCTCGACCTGTGGCGACACCTTCCTCGGTGGCGACGATTTCGACGATCGGCTGATCGATCTCCTCGCCGACGAGTTCAGTGCGAAGCATGACATCAATCTGCGCTCGGACGCCTTCGCTCTCGAAAAGCTCAAGGTGGCCGCCGAGAACGCCAAGAAGGGCCTCTCGGTCGACAGCGAGGTGGAGATCCGGATTCCGGACGTTGCGATGACGCCGGGGGGCGAGAGCCTGTCGCTCGAACGCCGGATCGGAGTGACCGAGTACGCGAGCCTCGTCAACGATCTGATCCTGCGGACCTTCAAGGTCTGCGACGAGGCTCTCCAGCAGGCCGGCCTCGTGACCCGCGACTTGGAGGGAGTGATCCTGGTCGGGGGGCCGACGCGGCTCCCGCTCATCCGGGAGGCGGTGCGCGACTACTTCCAGCAGACGCCTTACACCGACGTCAACCCCGACGAAGTAGTGGCGGTGGGTGCAGCCCTCCACGCGGCATCGCTCATGGCCCCCGAGCAGCAGACGTTCTTGCTCGACGTGACTCCGCTCTCGCTCAAGATCGGCGTCGCCGGCGGACTCGCCGAGACCGTGATCGAACGCAATACGCCGGTCCCGATCGACCAGACCCGGACGTTCACCACCTTCAAGGACTTCCAGGAGAGCGTCCGGATCCGGGTCTACCAGGGCGAGTCGCGGCAGGCGGCGGACAACGAGCTCCTCGGAGAGTTCGTCTTCGGCGGATTCGCGCGAGCCCGGCGGGGCGAGGTGAAGATCGAGGTCACCTTCGAGATCAACAGCGACGGCATCGTGAACGTGACGGCGCGAGATCCGGTGACGAACCAGAAGGCATCGACCCAGATCACCCTCTCGTCGGGCCTCACGGAAGACGAGATCCAGCAGATCCTCGCTCGCAAGAGCACCGAGCCCGCGACTCTCGCGCCCCTCGCACAGATGACGCCTGTGGGCGTCGCGGCCGTGGGGCCGCCCGCCGCTGCGGGAGACGAGGACATCGAGGTGTTGCCGGACCCTGCGCTCCCGGGAGCAACGCCGGCCGCCGCGCCCGGCTCCCTGGCAGCACTCGACCTCTCGGGAATCGAGGTCGATCTCGATCCCACCGCCGAGGATCTCGTGCCCGGGCCCTCGGTGAACGAGCTCTTCGACGTACGGGGCGCCGAGCTCACGGCGGAGGCAGACGTCGGCGACCTCGACTCCGAAGGCGACGGCGGGCCGGAACGCCCCCGCGAGGGCTGAGCTAGATGACGACTGGGCTGGATTCCGCCGAGCTGCGCGCGCTGTCGCGGGTACTGGACGAGCTCGACTACTACGACGTGCTCGAGCTGCCTCGAGGGGCTGCCGGGAGCGCGCTCCGTGCCGCCTACCACGCCGCCTCGCGGCGCTTCCATCCCGACGCGAACCGGAACCTCGATCCCGAGCTGCGGAGCGTCGTCGAACGAATCGCCAAGCGCGTCACCGAGGCATACTCGGTGCTACGCGATTCGCGCCGGCGGCGCCTCTACGACGAGATCCTCTCCCAGGGCGACGGTGTTCGGCGCCTGCAGCTCGTCGAATCCGCCGCGGCAGCGAGCCAGCGCTCCCGCGGCGAGCGCGAGGGGCGAACGCCGCAAGGCCGCCGCCATTTCGCACAGGCTGCGGCAGATCTCGGCCGAAGCGACCTGCCTGCCGCGATCCGCAGCCTCCAGATGGCGCTCACCTACGAGCCCGACAACGCGGTGTTCAAGACCAAGCTGGCCGAGCTTCGCGCACGGTCTCGCTGAGCGGCGCTACGCCGGGACCCCAGGCCGCCAGCCCGGGACGACCGCGCGACCCGATCGCAGCTCCTCCGCCCACCAGTCGTGGAAACCGTTCGCGAAGAGCCACTCGAGCCGGTCGCCCCGCCAGACGACCTTCACCGACTCGTACGGGTGCCGGCCGCTTCCGAAGCGCTCGATGGCCATCCGCTTCACGGCGGCCAGGTCGTCCCGGACCACCGGAAGCTCGCGCATCCGCCGGTTCCATGCCAAGAGCGCCGCATGCCGCGCATCGTCGAGGACGACCCCGAGCGGCCTCAGCGACGAGAGGTGCGGAAAGAGCGCGAAGTCGGCGATGGAGGGCCGGCTCCCGCAGAGGAAGGATCTCTCGCCGAGCGACGACTCGATCTGGGCAGCGATCTCCGCGAGGTCGCGCCGGCCCGCTTCGACCAGCCCCGCCGGAGGTCCATCCGTTCGCCGATGGGTCGGCCAGATCCAGATCGAGACATCGTGGACGATCGCATCGAAGACGACGTCGCAGAAGCGCTCCCAGGCCCGGGCCTCGGCCCGTGACTGGGCTCCCTCCGGCAGGACCGACGGCTCCGGCCAGCGGTCCTCGAGATACGCCACGATGTTCGAGGAGTTCGTCACCCGGAAGCCGTCGTCGTCGAGGACCGGAACCTCTCCGCGCGGGTTCACACCCAGCAGCGCGGCGTGATGCTCCGCCGCGAGCGCGTCGACGCTCTCGAAGGGAACCCCCTTGAAGGCGAGGACGAGGCGCACCTTGCGCGTGAACGGACTGAACGGGTTGTCGTAGAGACGGATCACGTCAGATCCTTTCGAGGGCGCGCGCTGGGTGGAGAAGAGGAGTTGGCCGGGTCACGCGGGACGAGTCTCCTCGGCGATCCACTCGGCAACCTGGGCAGCGACCTCGTGCAGCGGATCGACCCGTCGCCGGGTACGCGCCAGGATGAGGGCGCCCTCGAGCGCGGCGACGATGAGGGACGCGATCCTCCGCGCCCGCTGCGGGGCGACGCCGTCGGCGCACATGCGCTGGAAGAAGAGCAGCTCCCACTGATCGAAGACCGCGCACGCGGCGCCGCGGATCGGCTCCGAATCCGCCGCGCGCTCGAGCGCCGCCGTCGCGATCGGACAGCCGTTGCTCCAGCGCGATCGCGCGAGATCCTCGCCCATGGCGGCAGCGATGGCACGAACCGCAGGGGCCACACCGGCCGCGCCGAGCAGGGCCGCGAGGCGCTCTCCAAGATCCCCACCCGAGCGTGCGACGGCCTCGGCGGCAAGCTGCTCCTTGCCCTTCGGGAAGTGGAAGTACATCGATCCGATCGGCGCGTTCGCCTCGCGAGCCACCTGCTGCAGACCCGTCGCCGCATACCCTTGGCGACGAAGCAGTCTCCCCATGCTGTGCACCATGCGGTCCCGGCTTCCCGGGCCATCCCGCTGCCCCCCCTGCTTCGTCCGCGGCACGTCCCCTCCTTCGCCCGCTAGGCGGGCGTCCGGTCCAACCCGACACGAACGAAGGTCCCCGCCGCCGTCGCGTAGCAGCGGCCGTCGGCACCGGTGAGTCGAGCCGTCGCGCGCGCCACGTTCGATCCCAATGCCACGATGGTTCCCGTCGCAGTCAGCTCCCCGGACGGGGCGGGACGCAGATAGTCGATCCGCAGGTCGACCGTCGTGAAGACCTCGCCCGTCTGCGCGATCAGCGCCCACGTACTCGCAGAGTCGAGCAGGCTCGCGACGACACCGCCGTGAAGGCGCCCCGGGATGCTCTCGAAGGCGCCACCTGGCCGCGCGTCGATCTCGACCCCGCCGGCGGCGCGGCGGATCGTTGCGCCGAGCGTCCGGTGGAACGCGGCCGCACCGAAGAGGGCGCCGAGCTCGGCGTCACCGGGCGCTTCGCCGCCGCGAGGACCCGTCACAGGTCGAGGGTCGTGCAGGCAGGGATCGCCGCGCGGGCGATCACCTTGGCCTTGGTCCGGAGGAGCCGGTCGCGCGGGGCGGCGTCGATGCGCTTCGTGACGCGAGCGATCGCATCGTCGAGACCCTCGTGCGATG
Source organism: uncultured delta proteobacterium (assembly GCA_963710635.1). GTDB lineage: Bacteria > Myxococcota_A > UBA9160 > UBA9160 > UBA9160 > MYXO. The sequence continues at coordinate 406,009 of CAVQAY010000004.1, read as the reverse complement.
TCACCTCGGAGGCGAGCCCGAGCGCGAGCGCCTCGCGGGCATCGAGTTCCCGTCCGGTGAGACAGAGATCCCGGGCAACCGCTCCGCCCACCAGCTCGCGGAGCGGAGAGTAGACGACGTCGCCGAAGGTGAACTCGGGATGCGCGAAGCGCGCCGTCTCCGATGCGATCCGGACGTCGCAGCACACGGCGAGGTCGAAGCCTCCCGCCAGCGCCGGGCCGTTGACGGCGGCGATCAGCGGGAGGGGAAAGCCGAGGAGCGCGTGGTGGAAGCGATCGCTCGATGCCCAGAGGGTTCGCGCGAAGGCCTCGTCGCCTGCCGCCCGGCGGAACTCGCCGAGGTCGAATCCCGCAGAGAAGACGCCCCCCGCCCCGGTCACCACGACGCACTTCACCGCCGGGTCCCGGGCGAGATCGGCGAGGGCGTCGCTGACCTCGTCACGAAGGGCCACCGACAGGGCATTGCGCTTGGCCGGGCGGTCGAGGGTGAGCCGGGCGGCAGACGCGCCGTCCCGGTCGAGCCGGACGTTCTCGTACACGGAAGGCTCCTTTCCGCGGCAAGAGCCGCTGGGGGCGCGATATAAAATATTATAATCATCATAATAGTATTAGTCAAACCTATATTTTTCGAGTATTTACAATCAACTATTGCATATATTAAATGTCTATCGTTCTACTTGGATCGCGTCGAGGGAGCTCCGGTCGCGAGACACCCGGCGACGCCTCGGAGAGGGAGCGCGTCTCGCAAACGAAGAGCGCTGCGCGCCTCGCCGGACAGGACGTCTCAGTAAGGCCTCTCTTGCTGGAGTTCCCAGAGATCGAGGAAGTTCTGCCGGTTGGGCATCTGGACCTTCGGCAGGCTGGCCGCATCGACGACCGCGTCTTCGGCGATGATCCCGTTGCGAACCAGGATCCAGGCCGTGACGGCGTACACCTCGTCGTTCGAGAGCGACTTCGGCGCATCGAACGGCATCGCTCGCTGCACGTACCCGAAGAGGGACGGAGCGTGGGGCCAGTGGGCGCCTGCCGGCTTCGCGTAGACCTTCGTCGGGCCCACCAACGGCTGGATCGGTCCCTCGACACCCGTCTCACCATGACAGCTCGCGCAGTGCCGCTGGTAGACGACCGCTCCGGTCCGCGCAGTGCCGCTGCCCGCCGGCAACCCGTCTCCGTCCGGCATCACGACACGCGCCCAGTCAGGGATCCCGGCCGCCGCGAGCGGTGTTCCGAGCCCCGGTCCTTCGGCCGTCGCCCGGCCGGCCCACAGAGCGATTCCCGCGATGATCGCGACCCACGCCCTACGCATGGACATTCTCGACCGTTCCCGCCTCACCGATGCGCCAAGGCTGGATCGCGTTGTAGTGATTGGCGTTCGCCGGGGCGTATCGCTTCTTCCACTCGGCTCGCGCCGGCTGCACGTACCCCGCCGCATCGTGCGCCCGGCTCATGAGCATCGCGGGCCCCCCTGTCCACCTCCATGGGATCGTGAAGCGGGTGAGCGCCTTGCTCAGCACGGGCGCCTGGAGATCGGCATCGGCCCACGTAGAACCGCCGTCGGCCGACACCTCGACCTTCGACACCGGACCCGTCCCCGACCAGGCGAGCCCCGAGACCTCGTAGAGCCCCGGACCCGACAGGGACATGCCCCCCGATGGATGCGTGATCACCGATTTCACGCCCATCGTGAAGCTGAACTGCAGCGCCTTTCCGTCCGGAAGCAGGTCGGTGTACTCGCCGGATTCGTCCTTCGTGTGCGCCGGCCCGCTCACCACCTGCAGGCTCGTCACCCACTTGACGTTCATGTTGCCCTCGTAGCCGGGCAGGAGGAGGCGCATGGGATAGCCCTGCTCCGGGCGAACCCGCTCGCCGTTCTGATAGAGGGCGAGCATGCCGTCGCCCATCGCCTTCTCGAGGGGAATCGAGCGTGCGAGGCCCGGCGCGTCGTTCCCGATCGCAACCAGCCATTTGCCTTCGGGCTTCACGCCCGCCTCATCGAGCAGGATTCGCAGCGGAATGCCCGTCCATTCGGAGTTCGACACCAGCCCGTGGAGCCTGTCGCAGCCCAGGGGCTGCGGATCATCGAACAGCGCGTTGAAGAAGCTGTTTCCCGAGCATTCGATGAAATGGATGCGGGAGATCATGGGGTAGCGGTCGAGCGCAGCGAGATCGAAGGCGAGAGGCCGCTCGACGAGTCCGTGGACCATCAGCTGATGTCGCGCAGGGTCGATTTGCGGACGGCCGCCGTGGTGCACTTCGAAGTGGAGTCCGCTCGGCGTGACGGTTCCCCGCAGCCGCTGCAGCGGCGTCCCGGAGAAGCTGTACGCCGGCGCCAGCTCTTTGTAGACCTGGATGATCGCTCGCCGGACATCGGCCTCGTTCGGGTCGGGAAGGCCGTAGGGCCGGACCTCGAGCCCCGGCGCCTTCCGCCAATCGGCGGTCGCCGGCTCGGCACGAACCGCATCGACGACGCCGAGGCTTCCCACCGCCGCCGCCGCCCCCGCAACGAGACCACCGCCAAGAAGGCGGCGCCGGCTGAGCAGCCCTCCGCCTGCCACGACGAAGCGATCCAGACGACGATCCTCGGCCAACCGAACGGCTCCCTCGGCGGTGATGCGCGCTGCTCGCAGTGGACGGCCAGCCTACCGAAAACCCGGACGGAGGCGATCCGGCGCTGGTTGCCCGCCCCTCGGCGCCTTCCTATCCTGCGGCCCGTGCGAGCCTGGCCCACCGCGCGCCTCCTGACCGCAGCGCTCGTTCTCGGATGTACGGAAAGTGGCAGCCAGGCAGCGAGCCCTGCTGCTCCGCCCAGCCAGGCCTCGGTTTCCGCACCCAAACGGACGGAACGACCGCTTCCCGCGTTCGACGGCGTGACCCTCGAGGGCAAGCGCGTCACCGCCGCATCGCTCCTCGGCAAGCGCGCCCTGCTCTTCCTGTTCAATCCCGAGGTCACCGACGCCACCGTGGTGGCGAAGTCGCTAGTGGGCCTGACGCGGATCCAGGGAGCCGAGAACTTCGAGATCCTCGGCATCGCCGCGGGCAGCGACCGTCGCACCCTCGAGGCGTTCGTCCGGGGGCAGGGAATCGACTACCCGGTGATCGACGATCCGGAAGGAGTCATCGCACGCAAGCTCGGCCTCCCTGCGCCGGTGGCGCTGATCGCCGCCGATGCCGAGGGCAACGTCATCTTCGGAATGGCGCAGTTCCCGAAGGACGGCCCGGATCCGGCTGCGGCGATCGAGGGATACGTCCGGCAGGCGCTCCGGCTCCCACCGCTCGCAGAGCCCGTGACGACGGCGCTCGGCGAGCGGCCAATGGCACCTTTGTTCCAGGCCGAGCGCCTCGACGGAGGCGCGCCGCTCGCGCTCGCGTCGCTGCGCGGCAAGCCCGTGATCCTGATCTTCTTCCTCCACACCTGCCCGCACTGCCACCACGAGCTCGAGATGCTGAAGCGGGAGCTTCCGAAGATCCCCGACGACCGGCGACCGGTGCTCATCGGCATTTCGGCGCTCGACCACGTGACGGTCGTCAAGGCGACCCTGGCCGAGGACGGCCTCGACTTCTTTCCCGTGCTGCTCGACTCCGACTACCGCATCCGCACGGCCTACGGCGCGCTCGGCGGCGTTCCGGACACCTTCTTGATCGACGCCGAGGGACGCGTCGTGGAGCGGATCCGGGGCTGGGGAAACCCGCAGGACGAACCGCTGCTGCGGATGCGGCTCGCGAAGCTGGCCGGGCAGCCGGTTCCGATGCTGCTCTCGTCGACCGGATACAGCGGCAACGCGTTCTGCGCCGTCTGCCACGAGGGCCCTGCAGAAACATGGCAGCTCACCGCCCATGCGAGCGCCTTCTCGACGCTCATCAAGCACGGTGCCGAGCGGGACACCGAGTGCGTCGGATGCCACGTCGTCGGCTGGGAGAAGCCAGGCGGGTACACGGTTTCGCCGCCGGCGCCCCACCTCGAGGACGTCGGCTGCGAGAGCTGCCACGGCCGCGGCGGGCCGCACCAGTCTCCGGATTTCGTGAAGGATGGCGACTTCTCGAGGGCCTGCGGAACGTGCCACGACGCGAAGCACTCGCTCGGTTTCTCGTACGCCGCGTTCGTCCCCAAGGTGGGCTGCCGCTCGATCGCGAAGCTGGCAGACCTGCCGGTGAAGGAGAAGCAGGCGATCCTCGCAGCGCAGGGCCGCCCGCGCGAGCCGATCCTCGGCAACGCCGACGCCCGGTTCGTCGGGTCGGCGGCCTGCCAGGGCTGTCATGCGAGCGAGTTCGCCACCTGGGAGAAGAGCGCACACGCTCGCGCCGTGAAATCGCTCGACGTGAAGAAGAAGGCGGGCGAAGACGCGTGCCTCGCGTGCCACACGACCGGGTTCTCGCGGCCTGGAGGCTTTCCGCGCGGGGGCGCCGTCACGGCGCACGCGGACCTCGCGACGGTGGGCTGCGAGAGCTGCCACGGACCGGGAAGCGCCCACGTGGCGCCTGATTCTCCCAAGCGCGGCACCATCGTCTCCCTCGGCGACAAGTGCAAGAGCTGCGCGATCCTCCAGGTCTGCGGAACCTGCCACGACGACGCGAACGATCCCGGCTTCCGCTTCGAGGTCGACGCCAAGATCGAGGCCCAGAAGCACGGCACCCTCGAGGCCGGAACGGGCAGACCGAAGGCCGACGCCGGTGCCGCGGCAGGGCCACTCGCGGTGCTGGGCGCCCTCGAGCGCGCCTTCCGGCTCGCCGACTCCCGGCGCTAGCGTGGCGTACGTCGCCTCCACGACCACCGGAGCCGGCGTCCACACGATCACCATCGACCGCCCGGAGCGCCGCAACGCCCTCGACCGCGTGACCCTCGACGAGCTGGAGGGGGCCTTCCGGGAGGCCGGCAGCGACGCCGCGGTGCGCGTGATCGTTCTGCGCGGCGCAGGAGACCGCGCCTTCTGCGCGGGCGCCGATCTGTCGGAGGTGCTCTCCCACGAGACGGTCGACTCCCATCGCCGGCATTTCGATGGCGTGTCGCGGGTGATCCAGGCGATGCACGCGGCAGGCCCGCCCGTGGTGGCGCGGGTCCAGGGCCATGCGCTCGCCGGGGGCTGTGGCCTCGCCGTCGCCGCCGACTTCACCATCGCCTCCGAGAGCGCCGTCTTCGGGCTGCCGGAGATCGGGATCGGCCTGCTCCCGATGGTCGTGTCCGCGCCGATCTACCGCGCGACGGGAAGCCGCAAGACCGTGCTCGATCTGGTCCTCACCGGGAGACCGGTCGGCGCTGCCGAGGCGCTCGCGCTGGGGTTGGTCACCCGCGTCGTTCCCGACGCATCCCTCGACGCCGAGGTCGAGGCGCTGGCGGACCGGCTCGCAGCCCTCTCGCCGTCGGTGGTGCGCCTCGGCAAGGAGGCGGTGTACACCATGTGCGAGATGGAGTACGGCGCCGCCCTTCGCTACCTGCGCGAGATGATCGTCTTGGCCGCTCTCGGTGACGATGCCAAGGAGGGGATCCGCGCTTTCTTCGAGAAGAGGAGCCCCCAGTGGACGCCGCGCTGAAGGGCGAAGTGCGCTCGCTCCTCCGATCGGCGCGGGCGCTGGTGCTCGAGCTGGGCGAGGAAGGCATCGACGGGGTCGTCCCCGCGGCAGCGACACGGAACGCGGAAGCTCCGGCGGTTCCGAGGCCGGAGCCGCGGGAGGCCGCGCCGCGATCGCCGCGGCCTACCCTCGACTCGGTGCGAGCCGACCTCGGAGACTGCACGCGTTGCCGGCTCAGCGAACGCCGGACGCAGATCGTGTTCGGCGATGGCGACCCTCATGCCGGCCTGATGTTCGTCGGCGAAGGGCCCGGCGAGCAGGAGGACCTGCGTGGTGTCCCCTTCGTGGGCCGCGCAGGAGAGCTGCTCACGAGCATGATCGAGAAGGGCCTCGGCATCGCGCGTCGCGAGGTCTACATCTGCAACATCGTCAAGTGCCGGCCGCCGGAGAACCGGACGCCGCTCCCCGACGAAGTGGCCGCGTGCAGGCCTTTCCTCGACGGTCAGATCGACGCCGTACGTCCCCGCGTGATCGTCGCCCTCGGTAAGCCCGCAGCGAGCCTGCTGCTCGGCCGTGACGTCGCCATCACGAAGCTTCGCGGCACCTGGCACGAGTACCGCGGGATCCCGGTGATGCCGACGTTCCATCCGGCCTTCGTCCTCCGTCAGTACACGCCCGAGAACCGACGCCTGGTGTGGGAAGACCTGAAGGCCGCCCTCGCGCGTTCGCGCGAAGGCGCTGTGGAGACCTCTCCCTGAGCGCCGTCAACGGGACGGCGACGGCGCTGTGCGGCGTCGTCCTCCATCCGGCCGGCCATACGCGGTCTCCGGCGATGCACCGGGCCGCCTACCAGGCGCTCGGGATCGACGCGGTCTATCTCGCCTTCGACGTGTCGCCCGAGCGTCTCGGAGATGCGATCCGTGGAGCGCGCGCCCTCGGCGCACGACAGCTCTCGATCTCGCTGCCGCACAAGCAGGCCGTGATACCGCTCCTCGACGTCGTCGACGGGACCGCGCGGCGGATCGGAGCCGTCAACACCATCGTTCGCGAGGGCGACCGGCTCGTGGGTCACAACACGGACTGGCTGGGCGCGGTGCAGGCGCTCGAGCGGGAAGGAACGCTGGCCGGAACCCGCGCCGTGGTGCTGGGCGCCGGCGGCGCCGCCCGGGGCGTGGTCCATGGCCTCCTCCAGCGCGGCGCGCGGGTGACGGTGCTGAACCGAACTCCGGCCCGCGCCGTCGTTCTCGCGCGCGAACTCGGCGCCGAGTCCGGCGGCGCGCTCGGCGACGCGAAGGACATCGGATTCGAGATCCTCGTCAACACCACGCGCGTCGGCCTCGGCAGCGACGAGTCGCCCGTTCCGGCCGACGCGATCCCTCCGGGATCGCTGGTGATGGACGCAGTCTACGAGCCGGAGAGGACGCGGCTGCTCCGCGATGCACAGAGCCGCGGCGCCCGGACGATCACGGGAAAATGGATGCTGGTGCTCCAGGCCGCCGAGCAGCTGCGGCTCTGGACCGGCCGCGAGGCGCCCGTCGACGTGATGGCGGCCGCCTTCGACCGCGCCGGGGCCCCCTCTTGACCCTCACGCCCTGGCTGGACTCCCGGCCCCAGCGAGGACGATCAGCCGTTGTAGCCCCACTTCGCCTTGTTCTCGGCCACCTGCTCGCTGCTCGGACGCGCCTTGTCTTCCTTGGGCGGGACCTCGAAATGGCCCTTGTCCTCGGTGATCTTCGCGTTGAGGGCGATGGAGTCCTGGAAGACCCCCGGAACCTGCTCGTCCTCGAAGATCGCTTCCCACGGGCACTCCGGCTCGCAGACGCCGCAGTTGATGCACTCTTCCGGGTCGATGAAGAGCTGATTCGGGAACGTCGCGGCGTCGTCGCCGGTGTAGCCGTAGATGCAGTCGACCGGACACACCTCGACGCAGCTCAGATCGAGGCAGTCCCGACACAGGTGAGTGATTACCCAGGCCATCGCGAGTCCTTCTGCCGGTTGGGGTGGACGTGGAGAAGCGCCCATCAGCGGAGCTTCGTCTCCTTGTAGACGACGTGCTTGCGCGCCACGGGGTCGTACTTCTTGAACTCGAGCTTGTTCGGCGTGTTCGTCTTGTTCTTGGCCGTCGTATAGAAGTGGCCGGTGCCTGCCGACGACTCGAGCTTGATCTTTTCTCGCTTGCTCTTGGCCATGCCCGCCTTCCCGCTCCTCGCCGGGAGCCCTTCGATCCTTCGACCCCCGCCTCGGTCGCGGGGTGGGGAGCGGGCCCGGGGCCCGCACCGCCTACGTTCAGCGGCCGCTCGCCTCGGGAACGGCGCCGCCGCTCTTCGCGAACGTTCTCCGGCGCACGCCGTCATCGACGGTGATGCGTACGCGCGAGGGCTTGCCGGCTTGGGCGTCCACCAGCATCACGTTGGACACGTCGACGTAGCCTTCCTGCTCGACGATCCCGCCGGCGCGGTTCGGACCGCGCCCTGCCTTGAGGTGCCGCTTCTGCAGGCGGACCCGCTCGACGCGGACCTTCCCGCGCTCGCGGTCGATGGCGAGAACCCTGCCCTGCTTTCCGCGATCGGCCCCGCTGATGACCTGGACCAGGTCGCCCTTGCGAACCCTCGACGCCATGGCTGCCTCCGGTGGGCCGAAAGGAGTGCGCCAGACGGAGCGTTCCGTCAACCCCCGCCCGGGAGGCCCCAGTTGCCGGGGGCCTGGCGGGGAAGCTGCCTGTCCTCCCGGCCCCGGGGAGCGTGATACGCTCGGCCCATGCGCGCGTCGCGCCGCTCCCTCACCCTCTCGCTGGCGGCTGGTGCGCTGCTTGCCGTTGGCTGCTGCCGACTGCTCCTCCCCGAGCGATTCGCCGTCAACGCTCCCCTGCGCCAGCTCCTGCTGGGGCGCGGGATCGAGCCGCCTTCCGAAGCGACGCTCGGCGACCGGCTCCGTGTCCCTCCGGGATTCCACTTCACGCGTTTCGCGGAAGGGATCTCCAATGCGCGGATGCTGCGCTTCACCGGCGCCGGCGACCTGCTCGTGAGCCAGCCGCGAACCGGGCGGATCATGCTCCTCGAAGCCGACCACGACGGCGACGGCCGGAGCGACGGAACCCGCGTCCTGCTGGAGGGGCTCGACCGGCCCCACGGCATGGATCTGCGCGATGGCTGGCTCTACGTCGGCGAGACCGGCGCCATCGGACGCGTGCGCTTCGACGAGTCGGCGCGAGCAACCACCGGCAGCTTCGAACGGATCGTGACGGGGATCCCGAGCGGCGAGAACCACTTCACGAGGACGCTCCGGTTCGGGCCCGATGGAATGCTCTATCTGAGTGTCGGGTCTAGCTGCAACGTCTGCATCGAGAAGGATCCGCGCCGGGCGGCGATCCTCCGCTACCGGCCCGACGGCACCGGCGAGGAGATCCTCGCGACCGGGCTCCGGAACTCCGTGGGATTCGACTGGCAGCCCGAGACCAACGCGCTCTATGCGACCGACAACGGGCGCGACCTGCTCGGCGACGACTTCCCCCCCTGCGAACTGAACGAGATCAGGCCCGGCGGCTTCTACGGCTGGCCTTTCGCGAATGGCGACCGGATCCCGGATCCCGATTTCGGCGCCGGCCGGGAGGCGGAGATCGCGGTGTCGATCCCCCCGGTCCACTCGTTCGGAGCCCACAACGCGCCGCTGGGAATGGCGTTCGTCCGCGGCCCCAGCGCCCCGGCGGAGCTTCGCGGTGCCGCCCTCGTCGCGCTCCATGGCTCCTGGAATCGAACGCGCAAGGACGGCTACAAGGTCGTTTCGCTGCACTGGCGCGACGATGGCACCGTCGAGCAGCGTGACTTCATGACGGGATTCGAGCGCGACGAGGACGTGATCGGGCGCCCCGTCGACGTCGCGGAGGGCCCCGACGGCGCTTTCTACGTCTCGGACGACTACGCCGGATCGATCTACCGCATCGCCACGGGAGGCGCGCCTGCCGCGTCGCGTGAGCTAGCGGACGGCACGCGTGCGGCGAAACCCTTTCCGCTCGCGGCCCTCCCTGCGCGGGAGGCGAAGGGCCGCAGCGAGCACGGCGAGACCCTCTTCGAAGAGACGGGCTGCTGGCGCTGCCACGTGACGGGCCGGACGCAGCCGGGCGTCGTCGTGGCGCGGCTGGCCAACCTCTCGCAGCGCTACTCGATCGAGGAACTCGCCGCGTATCTCGCCGCGCCGACTCCGCCCATGCCCGTCTTTCCCCTGACGGACGAGGAGCGCTTCGACCTCGCCGTCTACCTGCTGGGGTCGCGCCCCTGATGTAGCCGGAAGCCGAGGACGCCGTCCCGCCGCGAGGGGGCGACCTTCCCTTCTCCCTCCAGCACATCGAGCGCGCCGATCACCATCAGCATCCGCTTGTTCATCTGCGTCACCGGATCGGCCTTCGGGAACAGCGCCTGCCACACCTCCCAGGCCGTCACGTCGCGACCGGCCGCGCCGAGCTTCTCGAGCGCGCGGAGCGCGCGCTGCACCCGCACTTCGTAGAAGAGGATCGCGTCCTCGATGCAGCGGGCGGGGCGATCGACCAGGCCTCCGTGCGCCGGGAGGATCACATCGAAGGCGCGCTGGCGCAGCGAACGAAGGCTCGCGAGATAGGAAGGCAGGCCGCGGAAGCGCGGCCTGCGGGCGAGCGGATCGCTCGGATCCGGAGCCCCCGCCTCGTAGTAGGTCTCGGTGAACGGAACGGCCTCTCCCATGAGATGGTCGCCGGTGAACAGCGTTCGGCTGCGAGGCTCGTGCAAGAGCAGATGCCCTGCCGTGTGCCCCGGAGCGTGGATCACCTCGAGCTCGAGGTCCTTGAAGGCGATCCGCTCGCCCTCGCGGAGGGTCCGGTCTACGCGCGTCGATTCGCAGAGCACCGGGTCGTCGGCGATGCTGCGCCGGCGCAGCATCGCTTGGCGCTCGATCAGGTCTTCGGGAACGCCGTGCTCCCGGAAGAGCGCTCCCGACGCGACGATGTCCTCCTCCCGGTCCTCGGCGAAGCTCTCGACGTTCGCCACCTCGAGCTCGTGGCACAGCACCTCGAGCCTCGCGCCGGCTGCTCGGAGCCTCTGTGCCTGGCCGAGATGGTCGGCGTGGTAGTGGGTGAGGATCACCCGCCGGACGTCCTCGACGCCGTAACCCAGCTGATCGAGCGCCGCCTCGAGGGCCGACCAGGACGGGGCGTAGCCGACCCCGGTATCGATCAGCGTGAGGGGCTCTCCCTCGATCACGTAGATCTGGACGGGCCCCACCTCCCACGGAGTCGGTAGGACGATCAGATGGACGTTCGGAAGCCCGGGAACCGGCGCCCGCCGGAGGCCGGGGCGCACGGGGACGGCATCACGTTTGCTGGACATCGGAGAAGGAAGGTAGCCGGTCCGGCGCCGCCGGGCCGTGTTGGAACACGATCCGGCGGCGCCGCCGAAGAGATCCCACCGTCGCGCTACTCTCCCACCGGGGAATCCCGGCAGTACCATCGCCGAAGCAGGGCTTAACTTCCGTGTTCGGAATGGGAACGGGTGTGGCCCCTGCTCTATGAACGGTGGGAAAAAAAGACTGACAAAGAACGTCCTCAGCCGCACGGCGCGCTCCGCGCGCCGGAAGCGGCCTTCGCTCGCCTCCGGCTCGCCGCGCGCGCGCTACGCGCGCTTGCTTCGGAAATCGAATAGCTTCCTGGGCCAAGAGCGATGAATGCGCTGACACGGGCTCGTGGTCAAGCCTCACGGGCGATTAGTACCGGTCAGCTCCACGCATTGCTGCGCTTCCACCTCCGGCCTATCGACGTCCTCGTCTTGGACGGCCCTTCAGGGGACCGAAGTCCCGGGGAGATCTCATCTTGGAGTGGGCTTCCCACTTAGATGCTTTCAGCGGTTATCCCATCCGCACTTGGCTACCCGGCTGTGCCGCTGGCGCGACAACCGATACACCAGAGGTGCGTCCATCCCGGTCCTCTCGTACTAGGGACAGCTCTCCTCAAATCTCCAACGCCCACGGCAGATAGGGACCGAACTGTCTCACGACGTTCTAAACCCAGCTCGCGTGCCACTTTAATCGGCGAACAGCCGAACCCTTGGGACCTGCTTCAGCCCCAGGATGTGACGAGCCGACATCGAGGTGCCAAACCTCCCCGTCGATGTGGACTCTTGGGGGAGATCAGCCTGTTATCCCCGGCGTACCTTTTATCCGTTGAGCGATGGCCCTTCCATTCGGAACCACCGGATCACTAAGGCCTGCTTTCGCACCTGCTCGACTTGTAGGTCTCGCAGTCAAGCTCCCTTATGCCTTTACACTCTGCGGCTGGTTTCCAATCAGCCTGAGGGAACCTTCGCGCGCCTCCGTTACTCTTTAGGAGGCGACCGCCCCAGTCAAACTACCCACCACGCAGTGTCTCCGCCCCGGATGACGGGGCTGGGTTAGATCGGCAGCACAGCAAGGGTGGTATTTCAAGGTTGGCTCCACCGAGACTAGCGTCCCGGCTTCAAAGCCTCCCACCTATCCTACACATGTTGAACCGACGATCACTGCGAAGCTGTAGTAAAGGTGCACGGGGTCTTTCCGTCTTGCCGCGGGTCGCCGGCATCTTCACCGGCTTTTCAGTTTCGCTGAGTCCCTGGTCGAGACAGTGGGGAAGTCGTTACGCCATTCGTGCAGGTCGGAACTTACCCGACAAGGAATTTCGCTACCTTAGGCATGTTTGTTACTGGATCGAATGATTCGATCCGGCCAGGCCGTTTCGGTTCCGCCTGGCTCTCCACGTCGCCGTGGAGATCGGACCATATCTTCACTTCCCGCCGGAAGTGTCTGGCATATGGCCTCTGAGGATTCTGTCGAGAACCACCTCGAGGCTCCGCTTCCGCTGCTTGCCCTCGTGATTCATCGCATAGGCAATGCGGACAATTCTCGCGAGCCCTTCGGCGGTTCGGTGAGTTCCGGCTTCGAACAGCCGGATGGCCTCTCCGAACCGTGCATAGTCTTCCGTTCTCGCCGAGTAGGTCATGTAGCGCTCCAGAAAGGGGAGGATCTTCTCCACGAGACTTCTCCGAGACGTGATCGCGTAGACGAGCACGTCGGGATTCCCGTGTTTGGGAAAGATCTTCCCTGTCTGAAACACTTCCTGCGCCAACTCGAGAAGCGCTCGCCTCCTCGCATGCTGATAGATGAAGAATTCCGGATCGACGTAGAAGCCGAACCGTGCCGTGGGGTGCTGCTTGATCGCAATCGAGCAACTCCCCTCGCCCTCGATCACACCTGCGAGAAACCAACGCTTCTGCTCTTCACTCGACAGTCTTTCCTGCTGATTGCCTGAGCCCATCGGTTTTCACCTTCTCGGTACGACGGGGTTTCCAGGTGTCCCAGCATATAGCCAGATTTTCTAACGGCCGATCCGTAGCCGATCCACCGTTATAGTTACGGCCGCCGTTTACTGGGGCTTCGGTTCGTCGCTTCGTACCCGAAGGCACTGACAAGTCCCCTTAACCTTCCAGCACCGGGCAGGCGTCAGACCCTATACGTCCACTTCCGTGTTCGCAGAGTCCTGTGTTTTTAGTAAACAGTCGCTACCCCCTGCTCTCTGCAACCTCGAGAACGCTCTGGGAGCAAGTCCCTTCACGTCCCGAGGCACACCTTCTCCCGAAGTTACGGTGTCAATTTGCCGAGTTCCTTGACCAGAGTTCTCTCAAGCGCCTTGGCATGCTCTGCCCACCTACCTGAGTCGGTTTGCGGTACGGTCACCAGAACAACTCCCTACGAGGCTTTTCTAGGAAGCATGGGATCATCGACTTTGTGAGCCTTGCGGCTCTCGACGTCACCTCTCGGCGTTTGGAATGGCGGCGCGGATTTGCCTACGCCACCCGCCTACAGGCTTGAACCGGGACATCCAGCACCCGGCCCGACTACCCTTCTCCGTCCCCCCTTCGGTCGAACGTTCTTCTGGTGGTACGGGAATATTAACCCGTTTCCCATCACCTACGGCTCTCGCCCTCGGCTTAGGGACCGACTAACCCTGAGA